>CAWCUG010000007.1:0-79976 GCA_963798785.1 uncultured Alphaproteobacteria bacterium | reverse complement strand
ACTGTGCTCGACCTGGCCGTGGTCGGACTGACCTGGCACGAATATCGGTTGATGCGGCACCATTTGCCCGTCGATTGACGGACATTCCGGTGCGGCGCGGCGTTCCATTCGCAACGAAGGCGAGGAGGACAGGCCATGAGCTATTACATCGCGACGGCGCTGAACCTGCCGTTCGACAAGGCGATCGAGCGGACCGAGGCGGCGCTGAAGGAACAGGGCTTCGGGATCATCAGCCGGATCGACCTGCAGGCCGCGTTCAAGGAGAAGATCGGGGTGGATTTCCGGCCCTACACGATCCTTGGCGCGTGCAACCCGAAACTGGCGCACGAGGCGCTGCAACTGGAGGACAAGGTGGGGACGATGCTGCCCTGCAATGTCGTCGTCCAGGCCAAGGGCGAGACGCCAGAGTGCACAGAGGTCGCGGCGATCGACCCCGTGGAGTCGATGCGGGCGATCGACAATGCGGAGCTGAAGACCGCGGCGGCCGAGGTTCGGGAGGGGCTGCGCAGAGCGATTGCGCAGCTCGAGGAGAGCGGCGCCGGCGCCTGAGCCATCACGAAACCGAGAGACGCATGGCCGAGGACGCGATGATAGGGCCGGGAGCGATCGCGCGCGCTTTCGGCGCTGCGATGGTGTAGGCTTCGCCCCGGGCGCTCCGCCCCGCGAAGGAAATGATCATGGCCAAGGGCCAGAGACGATCGAACAAGGAAGTTCGCAAACCCAAGCAGAACAAGGCGGCCAAGACCAACGCCTCGCAGCCGTCGCAGAAGGAAGGCGTGGTTCGCGGCCTGGAGAATTTCAAGAACTGAGCGGCCGCCGCGACGCAGGAGCTTTCGTGAGCGGAGAGAACTGGCACAAGCAGCGCGACCGGCTGGTGCGCCTGATCGCGGCGGTCGAATCCGGCGCGGTCACGCACATCGACGAAAAAGACCTGCGCGAGTTGCAGGCGACGACGCCGGTCAACGTCGAGGCGCGCATGGCGCGGCGGGCGAAATCGAACCCGCGGCTGGGCGACGGCTGAGCGCTGGCGTTGCGGGCAGGCCGCACGACATGGTCGAGGCACCATGCTATAAGGGTTCCATCACGGGCATTCTTTCAACGAGCCGCCCGCGACTGAGAGACATGCGCTCCCGCTTGCAAGCCGGAGACGAAGCATGGCCGCCAGGACCCCCAAGCACCCGCACAAGAGCTCCACCGACCGCTGGGAGAATGAAGGCGGACCGCCGCGCCGGACGAAGGGCCGTCGGCCGATCCGTCGCAACCCGATCTCCAGAAGCTCGGAATCACGCCCGTCCGGCTGACCGTCTTCGATTGTGCAGGCTATCGCTACAGCAACCTCAAGGACGCGATCGCGGCGTCAAAGCGGGCGATCAAAGCCAAAGCGAATTGAGGCCGACGGTCATGCGCACGACCCGATCCACCGTCACCTTCCTCCATCCGTTCGTCCTGAACAGGGATTCCGGAGAACTGCCCGCGGGCAAGTACGAAATCGACACCGACGAGGAAGAGATTCTCGCGTCGGACAGGACGGCCTACCGCCGCACCGCAGTCTATTTCTACGTGAGCGACGCAGGCTCGACGCGAATGCTGGTGATTGACCCCCACGACCTCGATGCCGCACTCGGCCGGGATCCGAGGCGAGCGCCGACGCCGGGCAGGTCTAAATTGTAATCGCCTGCTACTTCGCGCCCGAAAGCACATGGCCGACGCGCGGCGGGTGCGTGTGCCAGTGATCGAGCGCGCCGGGGAGGAGGGTGTATTGAAGCACCCGCACATGCTCGTTCTCCAGCAGCAGCTTGAAGTTGCCCGGCGAGGAGAGGAGCCCGTCGACCGGGCCGGTTGTGGCCGGCGGCGGCTCGGCCAAGGGCGCTGCGGCTTGGGCGGCGGTGGCGGTAAGCAGCGCGCAGGCTGCCGCGAGAACGACCTTGGATTTCATGAGACCCCCGTCCCGGTGCGATGCAGCACCGGCTCGGCTTACTGCATTGCGGGTGGGGACGACCATTCGGGCGGCCTTCGCCACTTCGGATCGGTCGCCGTTCCTGCAGGCGCTGGATCATGCGCTGGTGCGGTTGGGGACGTAGGGGCGTCCGGAAGTTGGCAAAGTTGGCAGTGCCACGCGCACGCGCGCGAGGGAATGGCGACACTGCCCGTCCGTGGAAGGAAACGAATGTGGCTGCCTGGCGCATCGGCCAGCATCCACCACAAAGGGGGTGCTGTAGGACAGGCTTTTTTACGGCGTCCGGTCGCGGGCGAGGCGGTCGGCCCAGGTCGAAGGCCAGCTCAGCTCGGTGTTGACGAAGCCGGAGGCGTGGACCTGGACGAGGACATCGTTGATCGCTGGCTGCGGGTCGGGGCGGTCGGAGAGCGTCATGCCGGCGGTTCCGGCGGACTGGTCGGTTACTGTGATTGCTTTCACCTAAGTCTCCTCTCGCATCGTGTCGCCTCATGTTTAGACGGGCCTCGCACCTCTCGCTAAGGTACGCCGCATCGAGCTGCAGTGGAGGACGACCAGTGGATTTCTGGACGCGCAAGGATTCCCAAGTCGTGCTGCCGACCGGTGCTCGCATTGACCCGGATAATCTGCCGCAACCACATCCGGCTGCGCTAGCCCGATGGGTCCGAGAGGTTCGGGGCGGCATTATCTTGCCGGGCGTCTTATTTATCTCGAGCGAAACATGAACATGGCAGTTGAGGCTTTTTTCCTAGGGCCGTTGCATGGACAAGGTCACAAAAGTGAGGTGTTCGGCGAAGCGCTGCTGTCCGCGTTAAATTTTGACCGCCGCACGAAGGCCGCACTGTTGGTTGCTGAGCGGATTCACCGACGATGTGAAGGAACTCCGCGAAGGATTGAACGAACTGCGCACGATCCGAAACGCGATGGCTCATAATCCATGCTGGTTCACCGGGGAGCCAGCCGATGATGGGGTTGTGCGGCGCCTTCATCCCTTCATTGATAAGGGAAAACAGATTGTCTGCTTAGACCGTCCGCTCGTGGGGGAATGGAATTCCCTTATGCAGCGTATGATCGATCTGACTGCCAAATTGGCGGCGAAAGCGATTGATCCTCAAAGCGATGAGACTTTCTCAGAGTTGCCGCAGAGCGGGGAGAACGGGCCAGTTGCGGACATGTCCAACGAATGACTTACCGCGTGGAGGCGTTTGATCATTTTGGAAAATACAGGGAGAACCGTGCATTCGCCTCGTTCCACGAATTGAGTGTTCGAGCGTACGCGATATTTCATCATCATGTCGGTACCGCGGAAGCGCGGCCGTTCACCGACCTCGTTCGGAAGATGGTCTATGTCGCCGAAGCAACCAGCGTCGCGCTTCGATTGAACGCGAGCTGGGCTCTCACTCACCCTGCGTTTTCGCTTTGCCGCGATCGTTACGAGCAGTGCGCGCGCTTTTCGTGGTTGGCGCGCCAGACGGACGACCGTGAGTGGCACCGATACATCGCAGATAAGTACTTTCGCGAGGCTCGCCTGAAGAAAGCGTTCGCGGCCCGCGGTGTCGATATCCCGGAGCTCGACACGCGCGCCTTTGACGAGTTGCCTGATGAAAAGAAGAAATCTTTCCGTCATTGGGATAACCTGAAACTCGATAGGCTCGCCGACGGGCGGGACAAACTTAAGGGAATCACCGGATCGAAGCTGGATCAGGAACTCTTCGCTGGCTCTACGATAGCATTTATCGACAGGGGAGCTCCGTATCCCATTACGATCTTTATTCGATCAACATGCTCGGGCTGTATGCAGGTCCAGAGGGTATTGTTCTGGCGCCTGACCCCGCGCTTCCGATCGTTACAGTCCTCCACTGCGCAGTCTTCGATCTAATTCAATGTTCGGAAGCGCTCGCCAAGTTGGAGCGGCCCGCTCCCATCGACCAATGGGACCGGGCCATCGCGGATTGGTGGGGCAACGTAAAGCGAACCGGCATCATGGACATTGGTCGGGATGCAAACTCCGCCGAGTAGCCGAACGCCACATCGGGTTGGCGTTACCTCCACCGGTGTTCCTAGTCGCCCTTTCGGTCACCGCGCCTACCAGTCCTGAAACCGGGCAGCTCAATTCAAATCGAATATGATGAATGGGTCATCGTCCGGATCGTAGACGCCTGGCAATCTTCGCTGTCTCCCCATGATATGAGAAAGCTATCGACGTGCCCTTCCGTCAGGATGTGTTTGATATTTGCCGGCATGGGATACTTCCGGGCCAAATAATCGAGCCGATAAGCATCCTCCCAGTCAAAAAAGATGTTCCCGTGCAGTTCGGTACCAGCGAGCGCCTCGATGTAAGTGTCTAGGAAGCTGAAGTTAAACAAGCGGCGTTTGTGGCAGCTCGCCTCCAAGATTTCTGAGTTAAACTGGGCGACCTCCCCTAACAGCGTACAAACTTCGATCAGCCGTTCATCAGTCAACTTCCTGTCGAGGCCAGACGAGGGATGCCAATACGAGATGAGCTCACGAGATGCCCTCGCCTCATCAACGAGAGCCTTGAACTCAGCAGAGAAGGCTTCATCGAATTGTCGAAGGGCGTCGATCGTTAGGTTGCGGATCTTCCTGTGCGAAAGACGAACGATGCCTCCCCGGTCCCATGGCACGTTCGGCAGCGTGAGAACAACTGCGCGCGACAGCGTTAGTAGTGCGTAATATGCGAGATAGGAATTTCCGATTCGAAGGTTGTGCGCGATGGCATACTTGCGAGAAGTGAGTTGCACGGTGGCTGCAAGGAGCATCTTTCCCGCTAAGTAATGGCGGCAGATCCACTCCGAGTTAGAGTTGTCACTCCAATCACGTGTTTGGCGTGCGAATTGCTCAGACAAATTCGCTGCGCGCTCTGCACACCGACTTTCGTCAAACTTCGTTGTTAACTTCCGAAAATTGTAGAACCAAGGCCGTCCCGCGAACGGCGCTTTGTCAGTCAAGGCACGACGGGTCGTGATAGAATTCATAACGACGGCAGCTTCACTCCGCCGTCGGCAGGTAAAGCTGGCCGCCTTCGTCGTGGAAGCGCTTGCTCATCTCGGCCATGCCGGCTTCGGCGTCGGTGGTTTTCGCAGACGTCAGCGGATGCTCTACGCCCCCACCCCGCTCGGCGGAGCCGAGCTGCCCCTCCCCTGAAGGAGAGGGGTTTAGCCGCGCGAACTCGCTCACCTCGGCGCTGAAATCTTCATCGAGCAGAATTTCGGCCCGCACATCGAGCAGAAGTGCGCGGTCTTGGCGCCTTCGGCCGGGAGCGTCTGGTCGTGATACTGCTCGGCGGTTTCGGGATCGAGCGACAGGTTGAACTGGTCGCGCCAGCGGAACTCGAAGCGCGCCTTGACTTAGCGCATCGTCCCACTGCTTCGCCGCCGGGTGGCCCTTGGCCAGGTCGGCCGCGTGGGCGGCGAGCTTGTAGGTGACGACCCCGACCTTGACGTCGTCGCGGTCGGGAAGGCCGAGATGCTCCTTGGGCGTGACGTAGCAAAGCATCGCCGTTCCGAACCAGCCGATCATCGCCGCGCCGATGCCGCTGGTGATATGGTCGTAGCCGGGCGCGACGTCGGTCACGAGCGGCCCGAGCGTGTAGAAGGGCGCCTCGCCGCAGCTTTCGAGCTGCTTGTCCATATTCTCCTTGATCTTGTGCATCGGCACGTGGCCGGGGCCCTCGATCATCACCTGGCAATCGTGCGCCCAGGCTGTCTTCGTCAGCTCGCCAAGCGTGTAGAGCTCGGCGAACTGGGCCTCGTCATTGGCGTCGGCGATGGAGCCGGGGCGCAGGCCGTCGCCGAGCGAGAAGGCGACGTCATAGGCCTTCATGATCTCGCAGATCTCGTCGAAGCGCTCGTAGAGGAAGCTCTCCTTGTGGTGGGCGAGGCACCATTTGGCCATGATCGATCCGCCGCGGCTGACGATGCCGGTCACGCGCTTCGCGGTCATCGGCACGTAGGGGAGGCGAACGCCGGCGTGGATGGTGAAATAGTCGACGCCCTGCTCGGCCTGTTCGACCAAGGTGTCGGCGAAGATTTCCCAGGTCAGGTCCTCGGCGACTCCGCCGACCTTTTCCAGCGCCTGGTAAATCGGGACGGTGCCGATGGGGACCGGCGAGTTGCGGACGATCCATTCGCGCGTGTCGTGGATGTTGCGGCCGGTCGACAGGTCCATGACCGTGTCGGCGCCCCAGCGGATCGCCCACACCATCTTGTCGACTTCGGACGCGACGTCGGAGGCGACGGCGCTGTTGCCGATATTGGCGTTGATCTTGACCAGGAAGTTGCGGCCGATCGCCATCGGCTCGGTTTCCGGGTGGTTGATGTTGGCGGGGATGATGGCGCGGCCGCGCGCGACCTCGTCGCGGACGAATTCGGGCGTGATGAAATCGGGGATGGAGGCGCCGAACGATTCGCCGTCGCGGGCCAGGGCGTCGGCAGTGGCGGCGCGGCCCATGTTCTCTCGAATGGCGACATATTCCATTTCGGGGGTGACGATACCCCGTTTGGCATAGTGCATCTGGGTTACGTTGGCGCCGGCCCTGGCGCGGAGCACGCGCTTGCGGACGTTCGGGAACGGCTGGACTCCGCCGGAGCGGTCGGGGCCGGAAAGCCCGTTGTCCTCGGGACGGGTCTCGCGCTGCGCGACGTCCTCGACATCGCCACGGCTGCGGATCCAGTCACGGCGAAGCTCGGGAAGGCCGGCCATGATGTCGATGCGGGCTTCCGGGTCGGTGTAGGGGCCGGACGTGTCGTAGAGGGTGACCGGCGCCTCGCCGGACGAGGGCTCGAGATCGACCGCGCGCATGGCGACGCCGAGGTCGCCGACGTGGATCTTGCGAGACCCGCGGATCGGGCCGGTTGTGACTTTGAGTTCTGTGCGAGCGGGTACGTCAGCCATGAGGCTTCTCCTTCCTACGCCGGTGTGACCCGGATCAGGTTCGTCGGATCGCGGTGACTGAACCGCCTCTCAGCCGCTGCGGCGGCTCCCCGGGGAAGAGTCGTTCGTAAAGAAAAGCCCGGCGGCTGGCCAGCCACCGGGCTCATGAAGATAAGCGAATTTGCCTGCTTAATTCTTGCGCGCGGCCGCGACCTCCTGCGGCGTCACCTTGCCGTCGTGGTTGGCATCGACCTTGTCGAACAGCGCCAGCCGCGGCTTGTCATATTCCTCGACGGTGATCTTGCCGTCCTTGTTGGCGTCGAACTGCGCCATCGCCTGGTCGGCAGTGGTGCGCGCACGAACCGCCGGCGCCGCGGCCCTGAATTCGGACATGCTGAGCGAACCGTTGTTGTCGGTGTCGAGCTTCTTGAACTCGGCCTGCATCTTCTGCTCGCGCTCGGCCTCGGCCCGCTTGAGGGCCTCCGCCTGTGCGGCGGCAAGTTCAGCCTTGGAAACAGTGCCGTCCTTGTTGGAATCGAGATGATCGAAGCTGGTCTTCGCGTCCTGCAGGATCGAGGCGCGGCTGATCTCCTGCGGCTGCTGCGGCGACTGCCCCTGCGCAAAGGCGGCCGACGCAGCGGTGACGAGAGCCGCGGCAATCGCGGACGTGGCAAAGCGGATCACTTGGACATTCTCCCTTTCGTGAACTGATTTGTGCGCGCCCCTAGCACAGCAACCTGACTGGCGGGTGAAGCGGCTGGAGGCTGTCTCAGCGCCTGCGCGGTCGCCGCCGGTTCGCCAGCAGGGCGACGCAAATTACGACGACGCAGGGGGCAAGCCAGTCCAGCCACGGGTCGAGGTGGTTCCACACCCGCGGGTCGACACCGCCCCACCAGGGCATGTTGCGGCGAAGTCCGCCGCCGAAGGTCTCGATCCAGCGATACTCGGCCTGAGTGATCTCGCGGGCCACGGCCCACGCGGATGCCGTCGCCGCCCCCGCACCCCAGCTTCGAAACCCGAGCGCAACCGCACACTGGAGCAAAAGCGCGAGCGCGACATGGCCGATCATTGCGGCCTCACAATTACCGCTATCGGCACACGGGCCCTAGACGGATTCTCGGTTCGAGAGCGCGTCCAGTGAAGGTCCGGCTCACTTCAATGAATCGTGATGCTCGAGAAATTGCGCTTCCACTCTGCGGAGGACCAACTCGCCGTAGCGCCAGTTCGCGTGCGTCGTGTCTGCGGCGTAAAACTCCGGCCGAAGGAAGCCGTCGAGCATCGTCTCAGGCGGCGGCATCAACACTCCAATGTGCCGCTTCCGACAGAACTCCCGCAGGACACGCGAATGGAGACGCCAGAATTTCAGACGCAACTGCGGCGGTGAGACTCCTAGGGTCGTGATTCCGTAATTCGCAAACAGCTTCTCATGATGCTGCGCCAGAAACGAATTGTCGCGTTTCGGCGGCGGCGGGATGAGGTGAAACACGCGTGCGGGCGTGGCATTGTGGAGAATTTTGAGCCTCCTCCCGACGCCCTTCGCAATTCTCTTCGAGAAGTGCGCGACCAGCGCTTGGTAAGGGACGATCTGAACCTCCTCAGGGGATTCGGCACGATGACCCGGCGAGAAGAAATCGAATGGTTGCGGATGTTGAACTGTACCGAGCAGCGCGTGCCAATTTCCGCCCATTGCAGACAAGACGATATCCGTCCGCCGGAGCCGAGATATTCGATCCAGAAACGCATTGAAGCTGATGTTGCCGACCGTTCGGCCGTTTTTCTCCTTGCGTTGGCGGAACACGGACAAGGACACAGAGCGACCCTCGCCGAGGCGAGCCTGAACGGCCACGTGCATCGCGTGACTGTGGCTGTCACCAAACACCAGAATAGTGGGCTCCTCCCTGCAGGGGTCGCGCGCCGGGGGTAACGGCATGCTGGTCGGCTTAGCAAACTGAAAGATTGAACCCTCCGCTCCGCGGCGCATCTGTTTCGCGTAAAGAAACGAGTACACGCCATCTTCTCTGGCATGTGCACCGCTCGTGGCGCAACCGCCCATCGTGCACACTGCGACAGACCGACGACTCTTTGTCCTGAAGCGGGGGTTGGAAACGCAAGCGCTAAGGTGGAGCAAGCCTGATGCGAGAAGGCGGCCTGGTTCCTTAAGTACTTGTGTTATCGTCACGCGGCTCGGGCAACGGTGGCGCACAGCTCTTTTCCGGTGCTTTCTCGTGCTGCTGTTAATTGTCGGCGCCGGACCGCACGTGCGGCAATAGGCTGCACAACCAGCATTAGAGTCACACCCGAGGCAGTTGTCCATGAATAGCTTGCGCACGCAGTAATGAAGCTCTTAGGAAGCAGGATCTCCCAAGTGCTGTCGATCACTCGGTACGCAGCCGCTACGCTCGGAGCAAATTCCTCTGGCTGCATGCGCGACGGCTATGGCCGAAGCCGAAGAACGTCGAACACGCGCTTGGGGACTCGGACTTGCCGTTTGTCAGACGGGGCGAAATGGAAAAGCCGCCCGAAACCTAGGTTCAGCTGCGGACAATCTTAAGGCTGTTGCTGCGCCGCGATTGTACTTCGCCTTGATCCGGGAGTCGTCCCGTCAGCGGTTCCAGACCTACTGAAGACAGCCCGACTGCTGCGGATTGCGGAAACCGCCTCCGTCAGGTGCCCGCTGAAGATCGCGCACAAAGAAACAGGGTGAGCTGTTGGGCCCACCCTGTCGCTTACGAGAAGAACTCGCTTACCCGCGCTCTGGCGCCGGCGGCGGCGGCGGCGGCGGCGGTGGCGGAGCCGGGCACATTTCGGTCGCCAAGATCACCGTTCCGTCCGGGCACGTCTGCGTCGCCGGAGGCGGCGGAGGCGGCGGCGGGGGGGGCGGGGGCGGCGGCGGCGGCGGCGCTGCCGCGGCTGCTCCAAACAGCACGCCAACGCCAACAAGTCCCGTCAGTGCGTGGGTGTGGTTGTTGTAGTCGGAGTAGCGACCCTCGGCCTTCACGTAGAGCGGGCCACTGACCATCTGCTCGAGACCGCCACCCCACTGGATACCGTGCGTGGTGTAGTGGTCGTAGTAGCCGGGGGCCTGACACGCATTTCCGCCGCAGGTGCCCTCGAAGGGAGTAAAGCGCTTACGCTGCTCATTCCAGACGTAGCCGACCTTGCCGTAGACGAGGGTCGAAGGTGTGACCTGGAAGCCCATTCGGGCGGCAACGCCATACTCCTGGAACGTCTTGTGATCGACGTACCCCGCACCATCAATGGTGTGAACTTCGGCCGGACAGTTGTGGGACGCGCTGAAGCACGAACCCGGCCACCAGTACGTGCCTTCCGCGCCCAGGACGAAACCGCCCAAATCGAAGTCGACACCTGCAGATGCGCCCCAGCCGAAGTCGCTGTCATGGTCTCCCGCAGCGCTGAACTGCGTTCCTCCAACGTCGACGTCGGCACGGAAGCCGCGAAGTCCCTGTGCATTGGCGGCAGTAGCGCCCATTCCAAGCACAAGAGCAAGCGCCGTAATTGCGCTCGTATGCAATCGCCTCATAATATGTCCTTTCCTACTCAGACCCGTTTGGCCGCAGTGCAAGCCGCTGCCAGAATTTCGGAACGTTGTGAGTTCGTGCAACCGGAACTCGGTTGGCTTCGCATTTTCACTGTCGTCCTGCTCTTTATCCCACTTGGCCGATAAACAGCTTACCCGTGCAGCATGGATTAAGCGAGACGCAGCAGCGGCGTTCAGGTTCCGTGGCTGATCTTTTCGAAAATCGCTGTTGCCAATTCGCAACATTCGCCCCTCTGTAGCGCGCCGCTGGCCCTGCCGCGCGGTCGTCTGGCGGCGTCCGCCAGTCAGTCTCGTTTGACCTTGGTTACGAGAATATCGCCCCCGTCCACGACGATCAAGACATGGTCGAGGCCGACCGCGCGAACCTTGGGGCCGTCGCTATCAATCAGCACATTGCGACAGTCCACGATCTCGGCGGGGCCACTAACAGAGTTTCCTGACTCGTCCTTATCGCGTGCGCGATGCACCGCGGCCCAATCGCCGACGTCCGACCAGCTACACGTTAGCCTCACGACAGCAGCGTGAGCCGTGTTCTCCATAACAGCACAGTCGATCGACTCCGGCGCGACGGCTGAGAATGCCGTGGCGTCGGGATAGAATTGCTTCGCTTGAGACCGGCCCTGAGTTACCGCTTTCTCGACCGCTTCGGCAAGTCGCGGGCGATACCGGCGAAGCTCTTCCAAATACCGGTCAGCTCGAAGCGCGAAGATACCAGCGTTCCAGACGAACTTGTTGGACGCAACGAATGCCTCTGCAGCTTCGAGGGCAGGCTTTTCAGTGAACTGCTCAACGGCAAAGAGATCCGATCCCAGCCGCTCGCCTAACTGGATGTAGCCGAAGCGCGTGTCGGGTGAGACGGCTGGAACTCCCATGCAAACAATCCGGCCGCTGGAGGCGGCGCTGCCGGCGCTACGTGCAGCGTCGGCAAAACACCCCAGGTCGCCGATGTGATGATCGCTTGGACAAACCAACAGTACCTGCTCGGGCCTGGCTCGCGCGGCCGCAAGGGCAACGGCAGCCGCAGTATTCTTGCGCTCCGGTTCGACGATCACTTCGGCAACGGCAACCCCGCCGAGCTGCTCCTCCACAAGCCGCACGTGTGCAGCGCCGGTGACAATGACCGGGTCAGCGAACCCATCGCCACGGCAGCGATCGACTGCCTGTCGAAACAGCGTCTGCTCGCCCACAAGCCGCAGGAATGGCTTGGGGAAATCACTGCGGCTTCGTGGCCAAAGGCGCGTACCCGCGCCTCCGCAGAGGATCACCGGAAGGATCTCCATGGGGTCGGATTCGTCCATCGTTTCCTCTAGCTGTGTCGCAAGCGCAGTTCGCTTTCGGGCGGGCGAGGCTAGTACACAGGTCGCGCTCTCCGGCAAGTGCACTCGTCCAGCGGAGTAGCTCCGCTGATACAAACGAGCTTGAGCTGTCCCGCCACTGGTCATCCGGAGTGCGCTGAAAAGGGGTGAAAAAACTGCTCAAGGCTGTATTGAGGGCTTGCAGAGATCGGTGTGTCGACCGCGCCTGCGAGTGCCGGTCGAGAGTCGCATTACAGGAGAATTCATGAACAAAGAGTCTGCGGCACGCGAGTTTCGTTCCGCCGAGTCCATCCTTGCCCGCGGTGCGGACGTGATCAGGTCGGAGGCGCGGGCACTCGACTTGCTGGCGGAATCGCTCGAGCAGTCCTTCGTCGCTGCATGCGAAGTTCTTGTCGCTTGCCCGGGCCGAGTGGTGATCACGGGAATGGGCAAGTCGGGCCATATCGCGCGGAAGTGGGCTGCAACCTTCGCCGCGACCGGAACGCCCGCCTTGTTCGTCCATCCGGCCGAAGCTGCGCACGGCGACCTTGGGATGCTCGTTCCAGATGATGTGCTCGTGATGATCTCCAATTCCGGCAATACGGCGGAGCTGAGGGCAATGCTTCGTTACGCGCAGTCGATTGGGGTCACCGTGATAGGCGTGGCTTCGAGGCTGGATTCGCTGCTCCTTCGGCACGCGGACGTGAAGATCTGCCTGCCGAAGACCCGCGAAGCCTGTCCGGCCAACATCGCGCCAACGACATCGACGACTCTTCAGCTTGCACTTGGCGACGCAATTGCCATGTGCCTGATGGATATTCGAGGATTCACCCGCGACGGCTTGAAAGCCCTTCACCCGGGGGGTTCGCTCGGACTGCGGCTCATGCCGGTGGCGGAGGTGATGCACGACGGTGAGCGAATGCCGCTCGTTGATGCCAGCGCCGCAATGCGCGACGTGGTGCTGACGATGACGTCGAGCGGCTTCGGCATTGCCGGCGTCGTGGATGGAGCAGGCCGGCTGCTCGGAGTGATTACCGACGGCGATGTCCGCCGACACTTCGAGGAGCTCACGACGGCGACTGCCGGGGACGTGATGACCCGCGACCCCAAGACAGCAACCGCGACCATGCTCGCCGAGGAAGCGCTGCACTTCCTCAACATGAACAAGATCACCTGCGCGTTCGTCGTCGACCCGGATGCGTCGGTAAACACGAACGTTCCGATCGGGATCATCCACGTCCACGACTTCCTTCGGGTGGGCCTCGGCTGAACTCCATCGCGGGCCTCGGCCGCGGTGCAGGAAAGCCGCTGCATTGGAGAGTAGCGCCGGTTGAGGCACAGCATGTCATGCTCGCGATGATTCGTTCCGATGACCGAGCCGGCGTGAAGCGGAGAGAGCCGCCGAACCGGTTTGCGACTGTCGGCGCGTCCTCACCCGCTCTCGGGGAATCCGCCGGCGCCCTTGGCCGAGCGCGGCTGTGGCTTCGGGTGCATTTCGATGCGTTCAGGCTCGACCCCCTCGGCTATCTCCAGGCGGTCCTGTGGCGCGCGCGCGGGCTGCGGCTCCGGTCACGCAACCGAATGGCGACTCTCGCGGGACAATCTCCGGCCGCCTATGACTTCTGGGTGGCGTGCCGGGAGCCGAAGCTGCGGCTGCAGGCCAACGGCGCCCAAGAGGGCGGCGCAACCCTCATCGTGGTGGTCGACGCCCGCAACCGTCCCGATCGGCTGGCCGACACGCTTGCATCCAGCCCGAGCGGAGCCGCGGTTGCAGTGATCGGCGGGCCCGCCGCGGAGGGCACAATCGCAATCGATTCCATCGCCGAACTCGCTTCTCATTGCGGCGAAGAGGAGCTGTGGCTGATCGCAATCGAGAGCGGTGACAAGCTCGCCCCGAATGCGTTGGACGGTTACCGATCGGCAATCGCGGCGAATGGCGACACCGACGTCATCTATGCGGACGACGACCTCATCGGTCCCGACGCGAAGCGGCGCCATCCGCACTTCAAGCCGAGTTGGAACCCGGAACTGTTCGAGCACCACGACTATATCTCCGGCGGCGCAGCCGTGAGGGTACACAGGGAGCGGCTCCTCGGGCTGGAGGGGCAGGACTGGGCGAAGGAGCTGGTGACAAGCGCTCTCGGTCGCTCGACGCCTGTTCACGTCCCGCTCGTCCTTCACCACCGACTGGCGCGCCGGCAGCCGCAGTGCCCGCGCAAGCCTGCAACTATCGAGGTTGCGGGATGGCCGCTGGTGAGCGTCATCATTCCGACGCGCAACCACGCGGACCTGCTGGCAAAATGCCTCGCGGGGGTCGAGACGACCGATTATCCCAAGATCGAGGTCATCGTCGTCGACAACGACAGCGACGAACCGGAAGCGGCGGCTTTGCTTGCGCGGCTCGCCTCGAGCGATACCGCCGTCATTCGCGCCGAAGGCCCCTTCAACTACTCTCGACTGAACAATCTCGCGGTTCGGCAAGCGAAAGGTGGCTTGCTGTGCTTTTTGAACAACGACATCGAGATGATCGACCCCGACTGGCTCCGACTGCTGGCAAGCCATGCTGTCCGCCCCGACATTGGGGCAGTCGGCGCGCGTCTGCTGTACCCGGACGGCACAATCCAGCACGCGGGCGTGTGCACCGGCGTCGGCGGGGGTGCAGCCCACGCTCACCGGTATCAGCGTCACGACGAAACCGGCTACTTCGAACGCGCCAATTTGCCGCAGCGCGTGACCGCGGTGACGGCGGCGTGCCTGGTCGTGGAGCGCGAGAAATTCCTCTCCGTGGACGGATTCGACGAGGAAGACTTTCCCGTCGCCTTCAACGACGTCGACCTGTGCCTGAAACTGAACGAACGCGGATGGCAGTCCTTCTACGAGCCTCGGGCGACTCTCATTCACCACGAATCGAAGTCACGCGGGAGCGATCGGCACAAGCTCAACCGGGTACGCTTCGCGGGCGAACTGGCGAGGCTGAAGCGCAAGTGGCAAACGGACGTGAGCCGCGATCCCTTCCATCACCCACAGCTGAGCCCGTTTTGCGAGCAGTTCCTGATTGCCGTCTAAGCGGATGAGCAGGCTGAAGCTTCCCACCGTGACATTGTGCGCTGCGACTTCGGTCAATGTCGCCGCGACTGTGGCAGCACTCGAAGCCACTATGGATCAGATTGTCTTCGGCGAGGTGCTGTTCGTCACCGACGGCAGCGCGGCGAGCGTGCCACCGGGCGTCCGCATCGTCCCGATCGCGCCACTTCGGTCCGGGCGCGATTACTCTGAATTCATGCTGACCGGCCTCGGGGACCACATCGAGACGCCCCATTGCCTCGTGGTGCAGTGGGACGGCTTCGTCCTCGACGCACGCCGCTGGGACGACCGTTTTCTGGATGTCGACTATATTGGCGCGCCGTGGCCCCAGTTCGACGATGATTACACCGTCGGAAACGGCGGGTTTTCACTGCGCAGCAAGCGGCTTGTGCAAGCCTGCCGCGATCCGCGCTTTCGTCATTCACACCCGGAGGACATCGCGATCGCGAGAGAAAATCGCGACTTCCTGGAGCGAGAGCACGGCATCACCTTTGCCGACGAGACAATGGCTGCGCGATTTTCCGCGGAGCGGATGAAGGCGGGGCCGCCGACGTTCGGCTTCCACGGAGCCTTCAACATGGTCCCGCTGCTTGGCGGCGAGCGCTTCTGGACCCTCTATGAGCGCCTGGACGACCGCACCACGGTCTTTCACGACTACCCGCTGATAATGCGCCAGCTTGGCACCGCGCCCGGAAGCGCCGGGAAAAGGCTGCGACTAACTCGCGACCTGTTGAAGAGCCGTCTGGCCCGCGCCGCGGGTCAGGCGTAAATCTTCAGCGGAGCAATTCCGCCGTTGTCCGACGCCAGATAGAGATCCCTCTCCTGGATCCACAGCTCGGCGAAGTCGCAATCCTGCCACTCCTCGAACCAGGGCCCCCCATTGGTGTAGTGGATGACGCGCGGGAGATAGTCGGGCTTCTCGTACTCGCCTTCGAGGAAGTTCCAGTCGATATCGAGCGCGCCGATCGCCGAATCGTCGCTAACCCATTCGAATCGATGCAGGAACGCGGCAGTTGCTGTGTTGACCACCCGCGGCGTCAGAGCCTTCACATCCGGATGGTTGCAGTTGAAGATCATGAAGGACGACCAGTTCTTGCGCGGGTAGGCGACCTGCGTTTTGCCATCCATTTTCACTCGATAGGCGGGCGTGTAGTCGTGCTGGACGCAGTAAACGGCCTTGTCACGGTCGAGCCCTTCCAGCGCGTTGCGGACGTCGGTCGTAAACAGGAAGTCGCAATCGCAGAAGATCGCCCAGTCCGAGTTGGCCGCCAGGTACGGCGTCAGGAAACGGGTCAGCGAAAACTCCGTCGACGCGCCCAAATCGTGAGGACGCGTGTAGAGTCCGAGCTCTCGAAGCACCTGCTGGCGCAGAGGAATGACCTCGACGGCGTCTTCCGAGCGCCGTCGGATCGAGTGGCGGCAAACCTGCCACGCGATGTCCTCCCTGCTGTCGTAGCCGACAAACACTTTCGTACTCATTCACCCCCCCAAATTCCGGCCACGCTTCAGGTACTTGACCCGCCTGTTTCATCAAGTGACATGCACTTCCTCGGATATAATGACAATCCGAGGCACATCATGCAACAGCACAGTACGGCGCTTCGTCCCGGTTTTGCGGACGCCTCATCCGGCATTGTCAGCCTCCTCGCAGGAGGCGGCGCGGCATCTGACACGCGGCTTCTTAATGCCGAATTGAGGACGAACAAGGGCGACGCCGGTTGGTGGGGCAGGCTGCCGCGACCGTGATTTGCCTGCCTGGCGGAAAAGCCGTTGCTTGACGCGAGTGGCGGTAAAGGCTTTTGCCCCCTTCGATGACGAAGCGACCGGCTAGCGGGCTTGCCTTTTGGCGTATTGCAGCCCTTTCCCGACTGTCCGGCAGAGTTGCCGAATCCCTCGGCACCGGCCGGAAGGCGCGCCGAGCGCAGGTGTTGCAGCTCATCGAAGACTCCGGCTTGTTCGACGCGGACTGGTATCTTCGCGCCTATCCGGATGTCGCCGCAGCACGAATCGAGCCGTTACGGCACTACATGACCACCGGCTGGCGCGAGGGCCGTGACCCCGGTCCGCACTTCGCCACCTCTTCGTACCTGAAGGCCAACCAGGATGTCGCCGCGGCAGGGATGAACCCGCTGGTCCACTTCGTGGAATTCGGACAGTCGGAAGGGCGCGGGCCGAGTGCGCACCGGCCGCCGCCCAAGCGCCTGGCCCCCTCCGCCGCTCTTGGGCCGGCTGCCGAGTGCGTCTCATTCGACCTGCCCGACGAACCGCCGGTTCGGTGGACTCGTGCTTACCGCCTGCAGCACCGCGGGGACCTCTTCAGGCCGGGGGGCAAGGCTGCGGGCTATGCCTCCGCCGCTGCGCTTCGCAAGCAGCTGCAGTCGGCTTTCGACCTGCTGGAGCAGCTGTCCGGTTACGCGGACGGCGACGAGGCGGCCAAAGCAGCGCTTCCAAAGTCGAACGAAACACTTGCGGACGCCTGGTACGTCAACGCGGTGCAGCTCCGAACGCGCTGGCGCAGCGACGACTACCCGCTGGTGGTTCGCGCGTTCCAGCACGACCCCCTCTGCGACGGTGAGATTCGGCTGGTTGGCGAAGGGCTGGCGGCCTCGCCCATCGATATCGTCGACATCCATTTCGCCAACCCGCTGTTTCCCGTGCTCGTCGTGTTCGCCGAACCCGACGGTGCGATCCGGTCGGCGCGCTTGCTTGCTTTCCCGTCGCTTTGCCGCGGCGGCCTCCACTATTCGGAGCTGCTGTATTCGAGCGCCGACCATGCGGAGGCGAGCTCGCCCGACCCGCTTGCCGCAGGAGAGCTGCTCGCCTCGCGGCTGATCGAGCTGGCGAACGGATCGGCGAGCCCGGCGATCGGCTGCATCGAGGTGGACATCGGCGATGCCGACGCGCGCGGGCCGCTGTTCCAGCCCGACGTGCAGCAATGGCTGTCGAAGGTGATGAACGTAAGCGTGTTGCCGGTTGGCCCAAGCCGCTCGCGAGCGGCCGATTACCTTGCACGAACCGTCGACGTGAGCGCCGGCGGTCGGCGCGAGCGGAAAGGTGCGACGCTGCGCATCGGTCATGACATGGTTCCGACGGTCGCAGCGCTGGTCGAACCTGCGGGCGCAGGCAATCCGGATGGCGATAGCCTGTCAGTCCCGCTGCTCGTCGCCGCTGCCGAGCCAAGCCGCCCCGCGCTTGCCATCGAGTTTCCCCGCCGGGACTTGCCTGCCGTGGATGCCCTGCCCGGTTCGCCGGCGGCACGGTTGCCGCGGATCAGGACGGCCGGCATTGCCGCGCTTCCTGCCAGCTTCCCGGCCGGTGCGATCGCCACCGGGTTACGAACTCCTCTGAGCGATGTGTCGCTGTTCGTTCCACTGGCGGCGCTTGACGGGTACGAAAAGGCACGCGCCGACGTCACCTGGATCGTCGACGCCAGCGGATGGCCGGAAGGGGGCCTAGCGCAAGCGGTTCACGCGCTGTCTCTTCAGGCGGGCGGAAAGGAGGACTGTATTTCTTTCCTCGGCACTCCAGACCCGATCGCCCAGTTTGCCGCGACCGGCAGGTTTCCGGGGCGCGCGAGCAGCTTCGACGACGTGGAAGCGGCGATTGGCGCCGCCCAGACGCCGCTGGCCGGATTCGTCGGGTGCGGCGTTCTGCTGCACGACAATAGAACCGCGGCGGTGCTTTCGGCACTGCTCGAGGCGCCAGCGGTAGCCACTGCGTCCTGCGCGGTCCTGAGCGTCAAGCAGCAGGCCGGAGGCGGCGGTCATCCAACGATCGCCGACGGCGGCCACTTCGACACGGCCCCCGGCGAAACCTTGCGGCGCGACCAGAGGCACTCGGCTGCCGCCTTCCTGTGGGGAAGCCACTATCCGGTTTCCGCTCCGGGCCGATACGTTTGGCTGGCGCGCAAGCCCACGTTGACCGGCTGGACCAAGGGTGGGCAGCGTCGCACGGATGAACTCCACATCTGTTCGTCGGAGGTGACCGCGAGTCACGTCGGCAGCAACTCCCCGGCCAAGGTGCCCGCTTTCTTCCCTCGGGCAGAGGGCTATCGGACAACGCGAGTGCGGGCGCTGTTCGGATGAAGCTTGCGGTTCTGGTCCCGTCGGAAGCGTACCGGTCCTATGCCGGAGCGAGAATCCGCTACAGCCGGGTCGCTCCGCAACTGGAGGCCCAGGGCGTCACGCTCGAGCTCGAGGACATCGCCCAATTCAACCCGCAAACAGCCGAGGTCGACGGCATCATCGTCAGCAAGTGTCACGATGGCCAGTCGCTGCTCGCGGCTGCCGCTGTTTCCCGTCTCGGCAAGCTGGTCGGAGTGGACCTGTTCGACGACTATTTCAGCCAAACGTTCGACAGCCGCCTCACGCGCTACCGCAACTGGCTGTCGCAACTCGTCGAGCTGTGCGACTTCGCGCTGTGCTCGACGCAGGCCATGGCCGACGTGGTTCATGAGTACCGGCGCGACCTTCCGGCTCACATTATGAACGACCCCGCGCCTGCAGAAAGCTTCGACTTTGCCGCGGAGCTCGCCGAGCGCAAGGCAAAGCAGGCACGCGACAACCGTTGCCTCCGCCTGTGCTGGTTCGGGGTTGGCGACAACCCCTACTTCCCGGTCGGGCTGCAGGACCTCACCGGCTTCGCAGCCGGACTGCCAGCGCTGTCCAGGGGAGGATATGACGTCAGCCTGACGGTGGTGACGAACCCGCGGGCATTGTCCGCCGACGGGCTCGCAGCGCTGGCGAGGCTGCCGGTCAGCACGGCCATTCGGGAATGGAGCGAGACGGCCGAACAGGAGGCGCTTCAGCAGTCGCACGTAGCGTTCCTTCCGGTTAGTGCGCAGCGCTTCAGCGTCGCCAAGTCGCTCAACCGCGCGATCACCGCCTTGTCGAATGGCTGCCAGGTGCTGTCCGCCGGATACCCGCTGTACGACGCCTTGGACGCGCTGATCTATCGCGAGCCGGAGACCGTGCTGGCCGACCTGGAGCGCGGAGCGATGCGCTTCGCGCCAGCGTCGGAGAAACGCTACGCGAAGGTGGTCGCCAGCTGCGCGTCGGCCGCCACCGAAGCAAAGCGGCTTTCCGCTTTCCTGTCGAAGCTCCGCCCGAAGGAGCGCTCCGATGACCGGCCGCTTTGCCTGGTTCACGGACATTCGACGCGGCAGGAAGCGCACAACTTTGCCCGGCAGGTGGGCGCTTTGTCTGTCGCCAGTCCGTTTTGCGCCGCGCCATTCGACTTCGACCTGGTCTTCAGGGGCGCACGCTCCGGGCTGAAGATGCTGGTGGCAAAGACGTCGGCGTGGCGGCTGCTGCCGAAGGCCGCGGCCAAAGCCGTGCCGGGCGAACGGCTCAAGGGAAAGCGGTACCTGCAGATCTCCGGCACCGGGCTGGCGACCGGCGAATCGCCCGACTGGCTCCACTGGGAAAGGGCGCCGATTTCGTTCCAGCTGGCAACCTATCGAGAGTCGATGAAGCTTGTGAACGAGGCCCTTGCCGATGCCGTCGGTCCGTGCCGTACGTTCACCGTCGAAACCCGCCCGGTTCCATTCCCGCTGGCTGGCGAGGACGTCTAGCCGGTGCTCTCAACCCCTTCAGCAGTGTTCGTCATCGACCTGATCCAGGACGTGAACATTCTGCGGCCGCTGGTCTTCATGGCGACCCGCGACTTCGGCTTCGATTCCATGTTCCTGGTTTCGGCGAAGTTCGCCGCGCGCGACGTTCTCGGAATCTGGCGAGGAGAACTCGAACAGATTTGCTCGCAAACCGGCGCCCGGGTCGAAGTCTTCGAATCCGATCTCGATGCGCAGCGTCATCTCGACGGACACGGCCTCCTGTTCACCGCGAGCGAATCCCATCTCGACAATCACAGCACCACCCACGACCTGCTTCGCCACGTCCCCTCGTCCTATTTGCGCGTGACGCTGCAGCACGGGTTCGAGTGCGTGGGATTCCGCCACAGTGCCGAGCATGTGCGGGCGCATGGCGAGACGGCGTCGTTCGCCGCCGACCTTTTGTGCGCCTGGTCGCCGTGCGAAAAGCTGTCGTCTGTCGCGCCGTCACAGCGCCCGAAACTGCTGGTCACCGGCCCGACGTCGCTCCTGCAGATGCCGACCGGGAAGGTGCCGCGGATACCCGGGGCGCCGGGCATCGTCTGCGAAAACCTTCACTCGGTCCGATTCAGCTCCGCCGGCAAGGCCAAGTCGGAGTTCGTCGACACTTTTGCCGCCTTTGCCCGGAGCATGGCCAAGCAGAAGCGGCAGGTCGCGCTTCGGCCGCATGTCGGGGGCCAGTATTTCCTCAAGAGCCAAGTCCGCCTGCCGGCCAACGTCCAAGTCGAGAACGCGCCCTTGTACCGGCTCGACCTTCGCCAGTTCGCCTACGGCATATCGGCGCCGTCCTCGATCATCATCGACATGCTTCTGGCCGATATTCCGACCGCGGTCTGGCGTGACAAGGCAGCGAAGGTCGATATTGCCAGCTACGACGGGCTGGCAACCGTTTCGTCGGCGGCCGAGTGGGTGCAATTCGCCCGCGCCGCAGAGAGCGACCGCGACTCCTTCCTTGCCGGCCAGCGCCGTTTCCTGGAGCGCCAGGACATGCCGCTCGACCCGCGGGAAGTCTTCCTTCGCTTCGCCGGGATCTTCCGGTCGGCGCAGCGCATGGACGTCCGCCTCAGTCGGTTCGGTCGCCGAGCGCGAGCGTGTCCTGTACGTCGCCAACGCCAATCTGCCGACGCTGCAGCTTAGCTTTGAAAAGCCGCTGGCACCGCTCGTCCGCCGCGGAGAAATCGCGACGAAGCTGCTGACCGAGCGCGATGTCCGGGCCGCGAAAAACCCGGACGAAGATCTGCGCCGTTCTCTCGACAGCTTCGGCCCGTCTGTGATCGTCTTTTGCCGTTACAGCGGGCCCGGTCACCAGCAGATCGTCGACTGGGCCCGGCGCGAGCAGGTGCCCGTAATCTATCACATCGACGACGACCTGCTCGGAATTCCGGAGGTTATCGGCAAGCGCAAGTTCGAGATGCACAATGCTCCCGAGAGGCTCGAGACGGTCCGGGCGCTGCTTGCGTCAGCCGACCTCGTTTACGCGTCGACCGAGGCGCTGAAGAACCGCGTGCTCGGCTATTTCCCCAAACTCACAATCGTCGCCGGCGACGTCTATTGCGCGGCCAATGTGATTCGAAGGCCCCGAAGAGGTGCCGCCCGCAAGGTCGGCTACATGGCAAGCGCGGACCACGCCCACAATCTCGTGCCGGTGCTGCCGGCGATCGAGGCGTTGCTCGAGCGCAACGACGACATCCACTTCGAATTTTTCGGCTCGATCCCGGTGCCGGAGAGCCTGGAGCGCTTCGGATCGAGGGTCGTCGCGACCGAGCCGGTTTCCGATTACCGGCAGTTCCTGGAGGCCTTCGGAAGCCGTGAATGGGATATCGGCATCTGCCCGCTTGCGCCGATCGACTTCAACCTGACCAAGGCGGACACGAAGTGGGTCGAATATACCGCGGCTGGAGCAGCGGTCGTTGCAAGCCGTGGCACGGTCTACGACGCGAGCTGCGCCGGCGGGTGCGGAATCCTCGCCGACACGCCCGAGGAATGGCTTTCCGCGCTGGACGAACTGGTCAACAATGTGGATGAGCGCACCGCAATGGTGGAGCGGGCGCAGAGAAAGCTCGAAGAACAGTATAGCGTGTCTGCGCTTCGCAACCAGATTCTGGATATTTTCGGGCAGGCTCACAATATCGCCCGCGCTCGAACCTTGACCCGCCGAAAAGACGAGGAACAATCGATTTGTCAGATACAGTAGCGCTCGAGGGCGGAGTCACGTTCGGCAACGATCTGCCGTTCGTCTTGATCGGTGGAATGAACGTGATCGAGGGCGAGGATATCGTCACGGAAGTCGCGTCGAAATTCGTCGAAACGACCGGCGAGCTGGGCATCCCGTACGTATTCAAGGCGTCGTTCGACAAAGCCAACCGCTCGTCCATTTCCAGCTTTCGCGGGCCCGGCCTCGAAAAAGGGCTGAAGGTGCTTGCGGCGGTCAAGGAGCGCTTCGGCGTGCCGGTGCTGACCGACGTTCACGAGCCGCACCAGGCGGCCGCCGTGGCCGAAGTCGCCGATATCCTGCAGCTGCCCGCTTTCCTCGCTCGCCAGACGGACCTGGTGGTCGCAATCGCCAGGACCGGCGCGGCGATAAACGTGAAGAAGCCCCAGTTCCTCGCTCCGCAGGAGATGCAGCACATCATCCGCAAGTGCCAGGAGGCCGGCAATGACCGTGTCATCCTGTGTGAGCGCGGCTCCAGCTTTGGGTACAACAACCTCGTCGTCGACATGCTTGGCATGGACCTGATGAAGGAGATGGCGCCGGTGGTGTTCGATGCAACCCATGCGCTGCAGCGCCCCGGCGGGCGCGCCGACAGCGCCGACGGGCGGCGTGCCCAGGCGACGGTTCTCGCCCGGTCGGGCATGGCTGTCGGCCTGGCCGGACTGTTCCTCGAAGCCCACCCCGACCCGGACAAGGCCCTTTGCGACGGCCCGTGCGCGCTTCGTCTCGACGCGCTCGAGCCCTATCTGAAGCAGATGGTTGCGCTCGATCGCCTGGTAAAAAGCCTCGATCCAGTGGTGACGGCGTGAGGAAGAGCGCGCCGAGTGCGGTGGCTGACTCGCCGCCCAAGCGGCCGGCTCGGCCCCCACGAATCCTGTTGTTCGGCGACAGCCACGCCTATGCGGTTCAGCGCGCCATCGCCAAGCGCGAAGGCAAGGGCCAGTCGGCCCCGATTTCGGCCCACAGGCTGCTCAAGGAAAAGAACGGGTCGCGGATCGGGAGCACCAGTCTCGAAAAGTTTCTCAAGCTGATCGGCGACCTGCGTTCCGACGACGTCGTCGTTTCGATGATCGGCGGCAACCAGCACGCGGTTTACAGCACCATCCAGCACCCGCAGCCGTTCGACTTCTTCAGCCCCGATGCGGAGGGCGCCGACGAATCCGTCGAGATCATTCCCTATCGGGCGATCGAGGACGTTTTCGAATACGGACTTCGAAAGGGCGACGGCCGGATGCTCGAGGAGGTGCGCGGTGCGACCAAAGCCCGCGTCGTCCACGTGCTTCCGCCTCCGCCGAAACAGGACAATGCTCACATCGTGAAGCACCACGAAACGTCGTTCAGGGACGACTTGCCGCAGCATGGCGTGTCTTCGCCGCAGCTTCGCCTCAAGTTCTGGAAACTGCAGAGCCGCATCCTTAAGAAAGCTTTGCAAGGAGTTTGAAATCGAGGTGATGATGCCGCCGAAAAGGGGCGTGGACGGCGAGGGTTTCCTTCGCGAGGAATTCTACGCCAACGACGCGACGCACGGGAATTGGCGCTACGGCGAGCGTGTCATCCGTGAAATCGAGCGCCGCTATGCGGAACCCGCGACGGAGCGGCCCCAAAAGTGAAAACGCCCGCAAAAGCGAAGAAGGAATATCCGCATCCGTACAAGTCCTTGCCGGACAAGGCGTTCTGGCGGCGCTCGGTCGCCGGGCGGCCACCGGGCAACGTGGATCCCGTTGGCGAGTTCGACGTCCGCATCGAAGCCGATACCAAGGTCGCGACCGCGGGAAGTTGCTTTGCGCAGCATATTGCGCGGCATCTGAAGGATTCGGGCTACTGCTACTACGTGGCGGAGCCCGGGCACCCGATTTTGCCGCCAAGCGCCCGCGAACGCCAGAATTACGGCCTGTTTTCCTGCCGTTACGGCAACATCTACACCGCTCGGCAGCTCTTGCAGCTGATGGAGCGAGCGTACGGCCGCTTCGAGCCCGTCGAAAAGCCCTGGAAGAAGGCGCCGGGCGTCTTCCTCGACCCGTTCCGGCCAACATCGCAGCCTGGCGGCTTCATCTCGGCCGACGAGATGCTGGCTGACCGCGCACAACATCTCACAGCGGTCGGTCGAATGTTCGAAACACTCGACGTGTTTGTCTTCACGCTCGGTCTCACCGAGGGCTGGCGCTCCAAGAAGGATGGCGCGGTCTTCCCGATTTGCCCCGGTGTGGAAGGTGGCAAGTTCGACCCGAAGAAGTACGAATTCTACAACCAGACGGCCGACGAGGTGATCGCCGATCTCACCGCGTTCCGGAGCGCCCTCAAAGACGTCAATCCCAAGGCGCAGATCATCTTGACGGTGTCGCCGGTACCGCTGGTCGCGACGGCGCAGGAGGGCGAGCATGTGCTCTCGGCCACAACCTATTCCAAGTCCGTCCTTCGGGTCGCCGCGGAAACGGTGAAACGCAAGTTCGACGACGTTCACTATTTCCCGTCGTACGAGATCATCACCGGCGCCTTCAATCGCGGCGCCTACTACGCGCCGGACTTGCGCAACGTACTCGAAGACGGCGTTTCGCACGTGATGCGGCTGTTCCTCGCGCACGCGACAGGAGGAGCCCGGGTCGCGCCAACCCGGGAAGCCGATTCGCGAGAGGAGGACGAGCATCTCGGGATCGCCCGGCAGCTTATCGAAGTCGAGTGCGACGAGGTCGCGCTGGACCGCGACTGACCGTGGCATCGATCCTGATCACCGGCGGCGCCGGGTTCATCGGCGGACACTTGGCGAGGATGGCCATCGAGGCTGGTCACGATGTCCGAATTCTCGACAATCTGTCGCCGCAAATTCACGGCGAGGAGCCCGACTATTCGCCGCCTGCCGGAGCCGAATTCATTCGCGGGGATGTCACCCAGCGCGCCGACGTCGAACGCTCGCTCGAGGGGGTCGACGCCATCGTCCACCTGGCGGCCGAGACCGGCACCGGCCAATCGATGTACGAAATCGAGCGCTATTATCGAGTGAACGTGCAGGGCACGGCCGTGCTGTTCGACGTGCTTGCCAACAGCGACAATGAGGTCGGCAACATCGTTCTTGGATCGAGCCGCTCTGTTTACGGAGAGGGCGCGTACCTGTGCCGGCAATGCGACTCGCACGGCGCCCGGCGATTTCCAGAGCCGCGCACTCCCGAGCAGCTGGCGGCGCATCAATGGGCACCGCAGTGCCCCGACTGCGGCACGGAGGTTGAAGCGACCGCGACTCGCGAAGACGACCGGCTGGCACCCGCCTCCATCTATGCCGCGACCAAGCTTGCCCAGGAGGACCTGGTCCGGGTCGCCTGCCGGGCACTGGCGATCCCGCACATGATCCTGCGATTCCAGAACGTGTTCGGCGAAGGACAGTCGCTCAAGAATCCGTACACCGGAATCCTGTCGATCTTCTCAACGCGGATCCGGCTCGGCCAGTCACTGCCGATCTTCGAGGACGGCGAGGAAACGCGCGATTTCGTCCACGTCGAGGACGTGGCGTCGGCACTTCTCCGGAGTGTCGAGCGGCCGGTCCGCGGCGGCGCCACCGTCAACGTCGGCTCGGGCCAGGCGACGTCGATCATGGACATTGCCCGGCTGCTTCGCGACGTCATGGGATCGGACATCGAGCCGCACGTGACCGGCGAGTACCGGGTCGGCGATATTCGCCACAACTGGGCAGACATCTCGCAGCTGGAAAGGGTGCTCGGCTATCGGCCGGTCGTCTCCGTCGAAGAAGGCATTCGGCGCTTTGCCGATTGGGTGGGAACGCAGCCGGTACCGCAAGACCTGCTCGAAAAGGCCAATGCCGATCTCAAGGAACGCAAATTGATGGCCTGACTGGGACGGCGTTACGCCGAAGAAATGCTCGCCTGTTCGCAACAATTCTGATTACCATCGCGAGCGTTATGGAATGGAAGACGAAAAATTGCGGAAGAGAGGGCGCAGACCTCGACGCGTTGGCGGTGCGCGCCGAAACAGCTTTCGAGAAGAGTGAATGGGCTGCGGCCGCTGCCGCCTACGAAGTCTTGATCCGTGAGCATCCAGATGAGACGGAATCGAGGTACTCGCTTTCAAGGGCGCATCTGGAGCTTGGCCAATTCGACGAGGCGGTCGAATCACTAAAGCATCCGGCGATCGCTGGTCGCGACAAAACGAACCGCCGGCTGGCGATGACGCTCGTCGAGGGGAAGCGCTACGAAGAAGCGCTTCCGCTGGTCGATGCGCTTCTCTCCGGCACCCCTGACAGTGCAAAGTTCCTCAAGTGGAAGTACATCTGCGAAACCGCACTGCGAATCCAGCAGGGAGAGCAACTGGTCGCCGCCGATCGGTGTGACGAGGCAGAGCACGTTTACACTCGATTGCTGGCGGACTTCCCCGATTTCGCGCGAGGCTATCTGCATTTGGGGCAAATGTACGCGCAGCAAAGGCGCTGGCGGGAGGCGATCATTCCGCTTCGTGCCGGCTTTGAGATTGAGACGGGTAACCTGAAGCTGAGGGTCGCGCTCGCTCGGGCATTGTTTAAGAGCGGCGACGTGGCAGAGGCCGTCGCGCTTCTGGGCGATTGTTTAGAGTGCGAGAACGACATTGAGGCCCAGCTGCTCCTGCAGCGGTGCTTCATGCAGGTGCACGATTGGGCACAGGTTGACGACGTCGGCAGTCGTTTGCTGCGAATGCTCGCCAGTGACGACCCGCTGCGCGATATCATCGCCCAAATACGAATCGATGCGCTCACCCAACGGGACTGCGAGCAATTCGACACTCTGTCCGATGCCGGCGAGATGGAGCGGGCTGTTGCCGGTTATCGCCAGGTCGCCGAGCGAAATCCCAAGTCCGCGATCGGGTGGCTGAAGCTTGGCGACGCGCTGGTCAATTCCGGACGGGAGGGCGAGGCCGTCGCCGTTTTCGGCGATGCTCTCAAATCTCATCCGCAAAACCTCCAAATACGCGCCGCTTTGACTCGTTTGGTCCTCAACAACTCGGACCAGCAGGCCGTGCTCCGCTACGTCGAGGACGCCATCCATTCCGGTAACGCCGACTTCGACTGTTTTCGCTGGCTCGCGCGGTACCACGCCGAACGCGACGAGTGGCGGGCCGTGCTTGAAAATGCACGACGGGCCCTCGACCTCGGTCCCGGAAAGTTCATCAGCGCGCATATTGCTCGTCAGGGCACTCATCAACCTCGATCGTCTCACCGAGGCGCTCGACGAAATCGATCCGCTCGTCGCAAGTGGTGAGAAGACGGTCGAATCGTTGCAGCTGAAAGGCGACATCCTCGCGCGGCTAGTCCGTCTCGACGAGGCGATCGCCGTCTACTGCCGGGTGCTCCGCCTCTCGCGCCGCGACGCGGCGGTCACCGAGCGATTGAACACTACGCTGGCGAACAGGGCAGCCGTCGAACCTTTCCCGATACAGCCGCTCGACCAGCTGCCGCTAACTGTCGCCGCTGACAAAATTCAAGCTACAATGCGTTCGTTCCTCGGCGACGAAGTGGACGATGCGCGCTGGAAGAAGCGGCATCGGAAGATGTGGCGAAGAGCCGTCGACCGAAGTGCGAGCGGACGCGAGGCGAAGCGCGATCGCAACCTGGTCGAGCAGGAATATGCGGTGTGGGCGACAATGGGCTTCGACCGCTTCCGGACAGACCGGCACGACCTGCAGAGTTCGCCGTGGTCGTGGCGGGGGGAACGGCTGTTCCTCGACGGCGCCGCCGCATCTCGCCTGCGAACGGTGCTGTTCTCGGCGGTTATCGACCAGTTGAAGCCTCGACGAGTGCTTGAGGTCGGCAGCGGGAACGGAATTAACCTTCTCAGTCTCGCCGGTGCGTATCCGGAGATCCGATTCACCGGTCTGGAACTGACCCAAGAAGGGATCGACGAGTCGCGCCGGGCCCAATCGGACAAATCAATTGCGCAGATCATTCACGATTACAGTCCGCTCGAAACCATCGACAACTCGGCAATCGGGCGGATCGACTTCGTCCGCGGCGACGCGTCAGCGATGCCCTTTGAGGATTCCGGTTTCGACCTGGTTATGACGGTCCTCGCGATCGAGCAGATGGAAAGCATCCGCTCCGCGGCATTGTCGGAGATTTCGCGGGTCAGCACTCGCTACGTTCTGATGCTGGAGCCGTTCCGCGATGTGAACCAAGATGGGCTGAAGGGGCTGTATGTCCACAGTCGAGGCTACTTTCGCGGATCAATCCGGGAGCTTGGGAATTTCGGTCTGCAGCCCACCTGGGCAACGGCCGATTTTCCCCAGGAGACATTTCTTGGGACCGCACTCGTCCTGTCCGAAAAGCACGCGGAGTGATTTAGCTGAAATAAAGTCGGTCGCCGTTGCGGATTGTCTTTGCTGCGGCCTCCATCGTCTCATCGTCGGCAGCGATGCCACAGAAGTCCGCGAGGGTGGCCACGCAATTGTGCGGTCGACTTAAGCGCCTTCTCGTACGACAGCAGCAGCACTGGACATGTCAGTTTCTCAACGCGCTCAAAAAGTCTCAGCGTCCGCCATGCTTGGTCCACGAGAGGTAAGACTTCTCGCCCCAGTTACGCTGGCGACCCGAAGCACCGTGGCCAGCGGGTCGCGAGAGGTCACGACCACGCGGGGCGAACGCATTGCCAGAACCAGTTCACTGAGATTGTGCCGCGCGGCCGGAAATTTGAATCCCCAGCGGTCGAAGCGCTCGTCGCGACGGCGACAATGCTCCTCGAATTCGGCCATGTTGCCGGTCTTAATGATTTTGCGAAATTCCTTGTCTTCATTGGTGCTTCGGGAGAGTCGGTCACCCATGAAAAGCCCGAGTGCCGAAAGGATCCGAGAGACCATTGTCGTTCCCGAGCGACCCAAGCCAGTGACCAGCACCGAAGCTTGCTCGCCGGCAGGGCTCTCGTTCATCACGAAAGTTCCAGAATTTTGGGTCCTTGACGTCTGAGACACCGTCCTGCGATACTCCTCGAGAATGACGGAAGTCATGTGCACGATGACGGCTAATCAGGCCAGTATTTCCAGGGTGGTGGCCTATCGTGATCGCGACGCACAACAAAAGATGGCTATGGCACTAGCGTGCGCGAGTCGGTACATCAAGGCGATCGCCTGGCTGAGCTCTTTTTAGAGCTAACCTGTTTCACTACTTCGTCTAGGGGCTAGAGGTTAGGTCCGCGGGAACGGCGCGCAGCTCCGTGAATAAGTGAAGCGCCGAATGATCAGCTTTTGCAATTCGAAAGTCCATCTCGACCACCAGTTTTGGGTCCATATGAACGCAGAGGGATCCGGAACTAAAGAACCGACGGAATTGCGCTTGTGTCGCCCGGAGACGCCTGAGTGGTCAGCAGCCGCCAGGTGGCCCATCAGATTTCGACGGGCGAACGGCGCTGGAATCGGTTTCGCCGTCCCAAGGCCGCTATTAAAAACCCGCACCGCCACTGTCTGCAGATTGCGGAGGACTTCCCCACGGCGTGTTACGAGTCACACAACGAGGCGATAAGGACTGGTAGCGCCGTAGCTGGGGCAGTTTAGGGGCAGACTGATGATTCAACGTAGCAGCGAGCCGCTGGGGATGAGCGGATGATCTGGCAAAGAGCCGCTTTTTTTAGATCAGAAGGTGAAGAAGAATGCCCAAACTGATTTTCCACTTCGGAATGAACAAGACAGGCTCGACGGCCATCCAATCTAGCCTGGCCGCCGCGGCAGGAACCACGTTTGTATACCCGGCGCTTGGCGAACCGCCTTACAAGCCGCTGCACGAGGACGCGCTCGACCAAATCTTCTCAAACGAGCGTCTTCAGCGGAGTGGAGCTCACCAGGAACCAGTCGGCACAGATCTTCGCACATTGCGGCCGCAGGCAGAGCGAAGATCATGCGTGCCGCTGCCAATGGAGGGCAACAGCCGGTAATCCTCTCGAGCGAAGGAGCCTATCGTTATCTGACGCTCAACAACGTGAAGCGATTGCGCCAGTTTGCCAAATCCGCGTTCGATGACGTTCAACTTGTCGCTTATGTTCGCGAGCCGTTCTCCTACATGTCTGCTGCTTTTCACAACTGGGTAAAAGGCCATGGGTTGGCGACTTTCAAGCTGAAATACGAGCCATATCGCCGGTTCGAGAAATTCGATCATGTGTTCGGGCGCGAAACGGTGCGCCTTTTGAAGTACGACCGAAGCACGTTCCCAGGCGGAGATGTCGTTGCGCATTTCTGCGACAGCGTTGGACTACCGCGGCTGCAGTCCGCGCCGGTAAACGTCATTCTCTGTCGTCCTGCCGTTTCAGCGATTTTTCAGCTAATCAACTCGCTGCAGAGGGCAGGTGCGCCCCGCTGTTTGTCCGTAGGCTGAGCAAGGCGCTCAAGCGCCGGTTCGCGCACGGCGATTGGCCCAAGTTCCGTTTATCACCGCAGGCAATTGCGCCCGTCGTCGAAGAACATGTGGAGGACTTGAATTGGATGAAGAAGCGGATGGGGCAGCCGATGCGAGAGAGCTACCCCGCCCGGGACGGCGACGTTTGCGACGAAGCCGATCTCTTGCACATCGAAGCGGATGCGATGAAGGCGCTTCGAGACTTCGCCGAGAGCCTTCCCGCGGAGCCTGGGGAGTTGCTTCTCGCGCGGCGCTTTCGGATTGATCGTGGCGCGAGCCCGTCAGTGCTGCGGAATCAGCGAGCGGTAATCGAACGACGTTACGCGTTGCGCGCCGCGGAACCCGTATGTTGCAGCCTTCAGCTGACCGATGCTTTCGCAGTCGAGGAGCGTCGGCGCCCGCTCAGGAGCGCCGCCGCCGGGCACCTCGTCGAAGAAGCCGTACTGCATCTTGGGGGGCATTCGGACGAACGGGTCATTGACGTCTGCTCCGAGCGGCTCTGTCCAGGAAAGCGTCTGTGAACCATTGGTCAAAGTCACTGCTCGGCTCTCTCCGCTGCTGAATCTTGCCGGATAGACGCCGGTATAGCCGGTCCAAGCCTCCTTCATCGTCGTGCTGGTTGCGCCGGCCGCAGCGAACGGCTGGTCATCACCGACAAGGTAGAAGCCTTGCCGATCAATCGCCTTGCAGCCAAGAAACCGGATTCCCTCCGGATAAGGCTTGCCGCGGTAAACAACGAAGCCGGCGTGCGCGAACGGGATCACGGGCGGACCGTCGAGGTCGTTCTGAATGTCGTTGTATCCCGGATTGATGGCGGTGCAGCCGATGAAGTCGCAGTCCATCGAGTGCCCGAGATAGTTCGAGCCGCCGACGTAGAAGCAGTACATCCCGCAATTTTCGGCAACGGTTCCCAGGACTTTTCCGAACTTCACGTTGCTTTTCAGCGACACGCCTGCGCTGGCGCAATCGCGGACCTGCCCACCGATGATCTGGATGTTGAGGTGGCCTTCCGAGCCCGTCACATCGATTCCCTGGTCGACGTTGGAGATGTCAGGGTCGCTGATCGTGCAGTTGGAGCTCGCGCTGACCGCAATCCCGCGGCTGCGCATATTAGGGTACGGCTTCACAACATTTTCAATGTTCATGTAGGTGCCGTTGCCAAGCAGGTCCCGAACCCGCGGGCGAACGAGGCGGCAGTCGCGGCACTGAATGAAGTGAATGCCCTGGACAACATCATCGACGACCTTGAATTCCGGCCGATTCCCTTCTGCCGGATCAATCGAGGAATCTTCGAAACGGCCGTCATGAACGTAAATGTCTTCAAACACGCTGTCGCTGCACAGGAGAAAGCGAACGTAGCTGATTTTGCCGTCGCCAGTGGCCTCGACATTGCGGATCCTATGCCCTGATCCGCCCTGAACCTGCAAGCCGCAGGCCGTGCTCATCGTGCATGTCGCAGGCAAATCTCCGACATGCACGTATAGCGCGTCAATTCGAACCTGATCGCACCTGTCGAAAACAAGAATCTTCGTTCCGTGAGCAGGGCTTAGCTGCCGAAGCCGCAGTCGAGCGATATACGGACGCATTTTTCCGCTGATGGCCGTTGTCCCGGTGACGCCAAACAGCCGGTCCCCACCATCTAACGGCAAACCGCTGTCGGAAGCGAGCGCGCACGCGATCTCTACCGCTTCCTTGTCGTCCGCCTTCCCATCGCCGACGGCGCCGAAGTCCATTGGGCTTACGCACTTACAAGCTGAAGCGTCAGACGGGAGCCTCGGGCGGGAAAACGCTCTGCCAGCATTCAACCCAGCCGCAGCAAACGCGGCAGTGGGCGCAGTCGCAAGTATGGCTGTCGCGCTCAGGAAGGTCCTTCGGTGCGGGTTAATCAGCAAAACGTGCCTCGACCCGCGCTATCGCAGCGCCGTTTGCGGCCTCCAGCCAGTGCAGGCAGTCCCCTTTATTGCGGACCCGACACTCGGTCGTTGTGGCGCCTGTTGCAGTACCTGTTGTTACAATCTTTTCCAAGAGTTGCGCGTCTTTTGGTATCTCAGAGGGAACGGCGGCTTTACGCTCGCTACGGCAGCGTCACGAGTAAAGTACAGGGGACCCCCGGCTCCCTCTACCTTTGAGCACCCATTCACTGAAGTGACGGCGGAAACGCTAGTCCCGGGGGTTCCGGCGAGAAGCTCATGCAGCACGGAATTATAGCGGATTGGCCCGAAGCTTTCTCTAATGGTGCGGCTGGTCTTCGGCATTTCTGCCAAGTTCACCGATGCCGCCTGATCGACCAGCTTGCGGAAGAATGGTGCCTTGGGCTGCGAAACAAAGAAGCTGTTCGTGATCCAAGGACGAAATGAACGGAAACACAACATGCTGGCGCGGTTGTCGACAGCGAAGCGGAGAACAGGAGCCGCATCGGGGAGCGGCCAGCTGTCGATGTCCGCGTATATACAGGGGAGCCTAGAGGCGTATGCGATCCTGAAGATGTCCGCCTCCATAGCGTAGTGAAAAGCACGCTCGAACGAGTTCAGAAATTCGGGGGCGTGTTGTGAAATCCACTCACCGGCTGATGAGCGGTCGTACAGGCGTACATCCCCGATCCCTTCGCTGTGTACTATTCTTTGCCACTCAAGAGATACCAGTCGAACGTCGGGCGGGAGCGCGCCCTGAACTCCAATACTGTATCAGCGGAAACTTCGCAGGCGCGTCTCGCAGACGCCCTTCTCAGTGCACGAGATTTCCTGGTGGGCCGTGGCAGTGAGCGCGTTCTCGTGAGTGGTCTTACATTTTTCAACCCGTGTACTGACGGCATGCCAGGCTGCTGCCACGGCCGGCACCGTCTCCCGCAGTCGTCGATAGTCATTCAAATAGCCAGCTGCTTTGAGAGGAGGCGCCGCTGGGTTGTTCGCTACTCGTCCTATGAATTCTTCAGCTGCGTCCAGCTCGCCCGCTGCAATGTAGCTGTTTGCCACGAAGTCTAAGCTCTTGCCGTCGTTCCCGCCGCGCTCAAGTAAGGCGAGACCAAAGACGAGTGCCTTGTCGAACCTCCCATACTGCAACGCGATGGAGCGGGCCTTGGCCAGCACCGTGACGTCAGTCGCTGCACTAGAAAGAAATCTTTCGAGCATGGCGATTGCTTTGTCCACCTCTTGCTGCACCAGATGGCAGCGTGCAGCTAAGATGACCGCACGCGGATGCTCCAGCTCTACCAGCGGCAGGAGTTCAAGCCGCGCCGCCTCGAAGCGCGCGGAGTCGAAATATCGCTGACATAGATCTAGCCGGACCGTTTGATCTTCGGGAGCGACTTTGAGAAGCGCAATGGCATACTCTGTCGCCTCCTGGTCGAATCCTAACGCACCCGCGTACTTCCTGGCGCGGCTCAGCAATCGAAAGTCGTTCGGCTGAGCTGCAATTCCGCTGCGGAGGAACTCGTAAAGCGGCCTCAATGAACTCGGGACAACTAGTGGTCAGGCTAATCTCAGACCGTTCAAGGAGGCGACTTGTATCCTCGCCTTCTTCACTGCTCATGACTTTCTGCTTTCCTTGACAGCCTTCAGTTGCGTTCGCCAGCCCACCCGGGAGTGTTTTCGTTCATCGCGGCTCAGATTGGTCGCTCCTACCGAGATTGCTCGCCGTCGAGCAACCCGAGAAGCTTCCAATCGAAGTTCTCACAGGCGAGAAAGTTCTCATGCGTTCAACAGCTTACGGTATCTTCAAGTTTTTCGCAGACTTGGGCGACTTGAGAGCGCTCCCAAAGATACATGTAGCGATCCTTGTTGCCATCCAAAATGGAATTTAGCGTATCCTGGGGAAAGCTATACGGTGGCTGAAACAGGTCAATCAGTCGAGGCTTAGGTGTCTTGGTGTCCCGATTTTCGAACTTTCCCTCATTTATGTACGAAGTTGTCAAAAGATATGGAATGTCAAATTCGGCGAAGTTTTTCAAAAATGATAACGTGTCCCGGTACGACAAATGGAAAAGGAAGTCGCGAGCGAGCATCATATCTGCCGAGGGTAGGGGGTCGGTCGTCAAATCTATTACTACGAATTCTCCCCTCGCCTTAAGATAAGGGTCATGGATTAGTTCTTCTATAAGGCTCTTCACAACATCTCCGCCAAGATATGACACATCTGAATGCCGCAGAAAGTGTCTCATCCAGTTCATGTCTCCGCATGGCGCGTCGAATAGTGTTCTTACGCTGAACCTTTCAAGTACACGTGGCAACTCTCTACGGAGGTTTGCCGTAGCCTTCAGGCTTGACGTCTTGCCGCTTCGGCTTTCCCTCCCTTCAGGTACGCCGTCACGGGTATACCAACGGGTCCATATCTCGCCCATGTTCGTGTTCATCAGCCGCTCCTATTTCTGCATTGGCACGTACTCGATGCCGCGTGTAAAACAAACCTCACCGGCATCAGTAGGCGATGATCACAATCACAGCCGCGCCAGACGTGGCGCGCAGTGACTTGGGCCACTGACAGCGTCTTCCGTCGACGCAACCCTTCCGGCGTGGAGCTTCAGCGCTCTTGCGTGTGAGGGGCGTGCTGACGCAAGGCGAAGTGGATTTGCGAGATTTCAAAGAAGCCTGCGTGGTAGTACTCGCCGACGCAGCGTGTATGAAGAGGTCGTGGGGTGTTCGTATGTACTCTGTAGTCTTTCACGGAATCAGCGGCCTCGTGCACGGCAGTCACAATACTCCGGCCTCGCCACGGCCAGCCGGGTTGCGATCGACGGCGTCGATTCCGGCGCTGCCAAACGCGCCGAAGTTCGTGACGATGACGGCAGCCGTCGTGTTCCACTATCCCGATTCAAAGGGCGATTTCGAACGGCGTGCCGCCGTTCGCACTGCCGAAGTGGACAAGCAGCCAATCGAACGAGGCGGTGCGTCAAAGGCCACGCGCAAGTAGCCTGCCGATCCGACCGCGGCGCGTCAGGTGCCGGGCTGGCGGGGCGGTGCTGCGAAGTAGAAGTGGATTTCGCGAGTTACGGCCTCGGTGAGCTGGTCGCGTGCATCATCGTCGTCGATGTCCATGTTTTCGATCGCAGCGCAGAGCCGGCGGACCGCATCGTCCCGATTGCGATCCAGCCTTGCCTGATCACGGCCGTAGCGATTGAGAACCAGCATCCGAAGCACCGTCCGGACCGCCATGCGCTCGGCGGTGTAGGTAATCGCGTCCTTGCCGTCATCACCGCGGCTCATCAGCTGCGCCAGGTTTTCCTCGCCGTTCGACTCTTCTTCCGCGGCAAATTGGCAGTCCTCCAGTGTCAAGAGCTTGTTCGCAGGACCTTGGTCGCCCTCGGCTTTAAGATAGGGCTTTCCGTCCGCCTGATGGCCGGCTTCAAGCCAGACGCTCTGGCCGTCGATCTCCGTCCAATATTGGTGAGCCCGGCTGCTGATCGCGTTCACTGCCTCGTCCGCTGTATGATAGAAGCCGTCGCCGCCAATACCTCTGACGTGCCCTTCCGGACCGGACTCGCTCCTTGCGACGCAAGTGACTTTCAGTACGCTCATCTCTACTCCTCGTGACGGATTGGCGGTTTAGGGCGGTTTTGTGCCACCGGCCAGTCCCGCACGCGCGGCGCTCGCGTCGGCTGCAGGTCGAGCTCGAGGACCGGCGCAGCAGTTGACGCCCGAACAGCCGTTGCAGTAGTTTCAGGCCCTTAGACGAAGAGGTCGGTCAAACCCCGATATGGCTACGATTGTTCGGGATCCGCTGGTCGCGGATTGCATCGTTGAACGCGAACTCCATGACGGCGGCGATGCGGCCGAAATCCGCCGCCTGTACGAGGACGGCAACCTCGTGCTGCTCAAGGGCATAAGCTTCGACTTCGACTACGATTTCCTCAATAGCATCGACTTCGACGTGCCCGGCCCGGCCGACATCTTGCACAAGGTCAAGAAGCTCGGCGGACACAAGTTCCTGGCGCTGTCACCCAAGAGCAGCGGCCCCGTCGAAAGCTTCGTGTATCAGCAGATCTTCGGCTCCGACGAAGGCAAGCTCGCTTACTTCCAGGAGCAGGTGAGGAGCGGCTGCGCGCAGTCGGACGCGCTCTACGCCAGGCTGTTCCCAAACTACGTGGTCACCCGCACCGTCCACACCTGGCGGTTCACCGAGACCATGTATGAGAACCTTCACTGGGACGTGTTCGGGATCCCTGAGCCGTTTCACCAGGTGCGGATCTTCACCAACCTCGCTGCCTCTCCAAGGCTGTGGCGGGTCAGCCACCCGATCGAACAGTTCCTCGAGGGTATCTACGAGGAGAAGGAGCTGTCGAAGTTCGCCGACAAGCCCGGTGACGACCTGATCCGGTACGTCAACAATGAGGTTCTTCTAGGCAAGCAGCCGTGCTTCGACCGTCAGCCCAAGCACCATATCGCCTTCGCTCAAGGGGACGTGTGGATCTGCGAGACGCGCCTTTTGTCTCACCAGATCTACCATGGTGAGCGAGCGTTCGCGGCGATGTATTTCAGCGACCAGCAGACAATGGAGAGCCCGGAGCGACTATTCGAAGAACGGATCCGGCGTCTTCACCAGGCGCATGGTACCACGCCGGAGCCGCAGGGCGTAGCCGTCGCGGTAAACAAGACTGTTCGGCTCGTCGGGAAGACGAGCTGAACTCAACGGAAGATTCGACGTAGCGGTCCAGAGGCGCGGCGAACCCACCCGGAAAAGCTGTTGCGCGCGACGTACCGCTGCATTTCCGCAAGCTCCTCGTATCGAGCCTGAAGCTCGGCCTTCAAAGTCGTAACGCGCCCATTCAACGTTTCAATGTTTCCCTTCAGGCGATCGACGATCCCACCCAGATGGGCAATCTTGCTGTCGCGGCTGGCGAGGCGTTGCTCGCGATGAGCAATCGTCTTCTGCGCTGCTTCGAGCTTCGCTTCGCCGTCAACTAACGCCTTCTCGGCTTCGGCAAGCTTCGCTTCGAGTTCAGCCACGGAGGCTTTCGCTGCTTCCGCTTCAACTGAAGCTTGCGCAAGTTTCGTTTCACGGTCACCGATGACCCGGGTCATCTCCTTCCGGCGTTCCCAGCTGGACGCGATTTCGGCATTCGCCTCCAGAAGCTGCGCTTCCATGGCCTCGCGCGCTTCGATCTGACGCTGCACTTCCGCGTTGAGAAGCGTCGTCGCGCGCCGCTGCTCCTGGAGCGAGCGCTTGAGCGACTGCAGCTCGCTTTCTCCGCCATTGCGTGCGCCGGCGCCGCTATCCTGCAGCGGCGCGGAAGGCCCGGCGTCCGGCTTCTTCTCAGTCGATGTCGTCGTACTCGGCACTCGTCGCGCTCCTGGGCACTTCGGCAGATGGTTTGAGGTTGATATGGCTTAGGTCAAGCAGACCGTCCAGAGCAACGCAGAAGTGCCGCTTGCGCCGCTCAGCGCAGCCATCCGGCTGTCGTCGAACGCGGGTGCCCGTCGACTTGCCTGCGGAATCCAACGGCGCTAACCCGTTGGGCCTTAGCGGATAACCGTCACAGGCATCATCGACGGACCTTTCGAAGGACGTTGAGACTGGAAAGCCGACCCGACAAAAATGAGAGAAGCCGTGATTGAACCGGTGTCTGTGGACGCACAGACCACAAAGTTGCTGAAAGACGCGGAGCAGAGCCTTCGCGAGTTCGTCGACGAGGACTTCCTCGAGGCCAACGATTATCTTCGCAAGCGCTTCAGCGACGACCAGATCTTGGAGGTTTTCCGTTTCTGCCTGATGCGGCCCGCAGGCCATCACTGGTCGCCGGTCTGGCAGGTGCTCTTGCTGCTGTTCCAGGCGGCGTTTTCGGAATCCTACACGACCTGCAAGGAGCGTTTCACGAGGGTCGGCAACTACCTGATCCATCGGGTTCCGAGCGGCTGCAAGCCGGTCATCTACTCGTTCGGCGTCGGCAACGACATCTCCTTCGACAAGGCCGCCGCGGACGAGTTCGGGGTGCCCATCTACATGTACGACCCGACCCCCGGAGTCGCCGAGCTGATGGCCGAGTATGAAGGCGACGAGCGGTTCATTTTCACCAACGAGGGCATCTACTCGAAAGAGTCCGACTTCAAATTCTACACGAGCGACAGGACGCTGAATTCTTCGCTCTATCCGATTCACGGAAAGTCGAAGCACGAGATCGTTCGCTGCCGGACGCTGGACTCCTTCATGAAAGACAACGGTCACCAGTCCATCGACATCCTCAAGATGGACGTCGAAGGTGTGGCCGACGACGTCCTCCAGCAGGTGATGGACGAAACCGACATCCGGCCGAAGCAGGTCGTCACGGAATTCGAGATCAAGGGAATCGAAAACCCGCTGACATACTTGCCGAAAATCCTGAAAGTCATGAAGACGCTCAAGGACAATGGCTACCTCATCTTCAATCAGCTACTATCGCGGAAGGCGACGATTGAACTGATCATCGTCCATCGCAGCTTGTTCGACGAATTCGATGTTGCGCGAGGTGAAGGCTGACTTCGTCCCCGCAGTGGCAGTCGCAAAAAGATGCAGAGTTTTACACAATGAGCGAAAGAACGAAGGTCAGCATTGCCGAGGAGCTGGAGACGCCGATCGCCGCGATCGAGTGTCCGGACGACCTGAGCACGCTGGCCACAGCCGAAAAGCAGGCCGAAGCGCGGCGCATCTATCACAGCCCGGGAATCATCGTCGTCGACAACGCGATCGGCGAGCCGATCCTCAGTGGGCTTCGCGAAGGGCTTTCCGACTACCGCCGCAAGTTCAAGGAAAAGTTCAACCACGGCCTTCCCACGACCGACACCTTCAAGGCCGCCTACGAGGGCGCCAGCGCGCGCATCACCGAATTGACCCGGCAGCTGTTCGGCTATGAGCTTCCGGAGTATTCGGCACCGTCGTACCGGCCGCTCATTACCGAAAACGAGCCGCTGCATTACGACACGTATGAAGTGGAGTGCGGCAAGTTTTCGCTGATGTCGGTGCTTAATTTCGACGTCCGCCCCCGCGCTTGGAACGTGGGCCCCAGCTTTCGCGAAATGTGCCGCGACAGCGGCAAGGACGTCGAGGAGATCCTCAAAACCAAGCGCGCAGGGGAATCGCCGAGCGTGCCGCTGCGTTCGGCGGGGCTCCGCGGTACCGGTCCGCTGCGAGACGGACTGCCGCTTCACCGCATCGAATTCGCGCCCGGAGCCGTCTGGTTTGCCAACCCCAAGACGGTCAGTCACCAGATCACGTACGGCGGCGGCGCCTATTTCGAGCAGTGGACGCTGGACACACCCGATTGCCATTGCCAGTCGTGCATCATCGAGGAACTGGGTCTAAATGTCCCCAACCTGCGCACGTCCGCCTCGGCGGCGGCCGCGTGATGCGAGGCAAGGACCAGTAACCGGGCAATGCGCTCAGCAGCCGGCCGCGTGACGCGATGAATATTTCCCTGCGATTCGAATCCGCGGCGGTCATGCCGGTGAGGGATGATGTCGTTCGCAATCGGCCGAAGAAGGTCGGCTGGCTCATCAAGTCGCTCGAGGTCGATTCCGCCAGCATTCGCTACCGCTGCTTCCACTTCACGCGCGTGCTCGCTCCTCAGTTTGAGAGCCGGTACTTCACCTCTGCGTTCGATTTGCTGAAGGAAGTCCAGCACCTGGATGCGATCGTCATCGTCAAGCGAATTGACCAGACGATCCCCGACCTAGTTGCCAAGGCGCATCTCTACGACGTGCCGGTGTTCATGGACTTCTGCGACGACATGCTCGCCCCGGGCTACGTCAAGAATGAGTTCGGAGTGAACCTGGTTCGCTTCCTTGGAATCGCCCCGTTCCTTGCCGGAGTGACGGTGCCAAGCGCGGAGATGGCGGAGCGCATCCAATCCTACGTGCGAGACAACGGGCTCGGCGAGATCCCCGTGCACAACATTCCGGATGTCGCCGAAACCTGGGACATTTATCGCGCTACCTATCAATCGGTGACGGGGGAAAGGCTTCCGGAAGCGCTGCCGCCGCCGACGCAAAGCGCGACTCCCGGGCGCAAGCGGGTCGTTTGGTTCGGCAATTACGGCGCCAGCCACAGCAACTTCGGGATCTACACGCTACGGCCCGCGCTCAAGTCGCTGGCGGCCGTCAACGAGACCATTCCTCTCGAACTCGTCGTCGTCAGCAACAGCGAGCCAGTTTACCGTGCGCTCGTGCAGGGGTGCGGCTTCCCAACGCGCTACGTTCCCTGGTCGGCACCGGCAGTCTATGCCGAGCTGGCGGTTGCGGACGCGGCGCTTCTGACCACCGGCGACGACCATTTCAGCAAGATCAAGTCCTCGACGCGGGTATTGCAGGCGTTCGCCGCCGGTGTCCCCGTCATCGCGTCGAAGGGCTCCGCGGTCGCCGAGTTCGACGAAGCGATCACCATCGGCCGCATGAAGGACGCGTTCCGTTCGTGCCTGGGTCCCGGGCGGGTACGGCACGTGCCGGCCCGGCTGAAGGAAGCGGAGCGAATCCTTCCGCGTTACACGCCCGAAAGCATCGGCAAGCTGTGGGCGGGAATTCTAAACGCGGCGATTGACGCGTCTAGGTCGCGCCCGCCGACGATGTCCCGCGACAAGCTGCTCGTCGTCCTCGAACCGGGCGACCATCTCGGGACGGCGACGGCTCTCGCGAAGGCTCTGAAGAACTACGAAGAGATCGACTACGAGCTGCTGGTCTCCACCGAACTGCTCGAAGAGGACCCGCGCTACTGGAACGTGCTGCGGCTGTCGCGGGCGATCCCGCGCTTCTACACCGGCAAGCCGCGCGGGATGCGCAATACGCTGGGGGATTGCTCGGCGGTTATCGTCGAAAACCCGGACTCGCCGATCGCGCGCGTGGTGCGGGCGCAGGCCGAGCAGCTCGGCGTTCCGCTCATCACCACGTCAGAGGCCGTGTATGCCGGGCTGTCGCAGTTTGCGAGCGCTCCACGCGAACCGGCCCCGAGCAAGATCAAGGCCGGGCCCTATTCCGAACGAAGGAATGCCGACGGCACGGTCGACTGGGCTTTCGTCGTGCACGGCAAGACCCGCGGATGGATTCTCGACGCGATTTGCCGCGAAATCGGGTCGCGCCAGCCGGACAGCTGGGAAGTCGTCTATTATCCGGACCGGGGGCCGGACGCGAAATACTACTTCTTCTCCCATCATTCGCTGTTCGAAACATTCGTCGAGCGCGAGGCGGACAAGGTCGAGGGCAGGCAGATCTTCGTCTGGTACACCCACCCGCGCGTCGAAACCGCGGAATCGGTCGCCAACCTGCTGGTCGCGTTCGAAAAGGCGACGAAAATCATCTTCACCTGTGAATCGAACCGGCAAATCTGGCTCGAGCGCGGGCTTCCGGCGGAAAAGACTGCCGTCATCCTGGGCGCAGCCGACCCGAAGCAGTTTCGCTATCACGATCGCGGCAACGGAGTTGTCGGGTTGTCGTCTTCGTTCTACGAGCGGAAGAACCCGGACTCGCTACTCGACGTGATGCGGCTCCTCCCCCACCGGCAGTTCCTCCTGCTGGGCCGCAACTGGAACCAATATGCGCTCTTCGAGGAGATGAAGGCGCTTCCCAATTTCACCTACATGAGCGCTCCGTACAGCGACTATGGCGAAATTTACTCGACCTTCGACGTGTTCCTGTCGATCTCCCGCCTGGAGGGCGGCCCCATCCCGCTGATCGAGGCGATGATGAGCAACGCCGTTCCGGTGGCGAGCCGCACCGGATTTGCGCCCGACATCATCCGGCACGGCGAGAACGGCTTCATCTTCGATGTGGACGCTTCGCCCGAGACGATCGCCGAGATGATCGAGGCGGCCTATGTCCTGCCCGGGAACATCCGCGAGACGGTAGAGGACCTCACGTGGGATAACCTCAGCGCCAGTATCGTCAGCCTGGTCAAATGAGCGGCGAGTCATTCCCGGCCCTGATGCTCGCCTGGCGGAGCGCGGTTCAGCGCAGCCCCGAGATGCTTGCCGCCATCGGCGAGGAATGGGACCGCTGGACGGTGTGGAAGCGCACGCAGCCGCCGGACGTGTCCAAGCCGCAGCTCATTGTCGTCGTCGAGCTGAGCTGCGTCGAGGATGTCGGCACGCATCTCGGCTTCGTTCAGCTCGCGGCGCTCAGCACCATTCGCTGCGCGGTCGTTTTCAGCTTTCCAACCGAATCTGCGGCGAAAATTGCGGCGGGGTGGGGAAGGCGCGAACCGTGGCATGGGCTGGTCGAGGTGGTCGGTCCGGCGGAGCGGCTCAAGCTTCTCAATAGCCTTCCCAAGGACACGCCGCTCGCCGTCCTCACAGGCCCGGCGGTGCTCAGCCCCAAGTTCCTTCAGGGGATGTTCTCCACCCGCCATCCCACCCGTCTCTTGCCCACCGACACCGGCGAAGCAGACGAGACCACTTTCCTTTGGGGCAGCGGCTTTTTCGGCCGGGCGGGCGACTATGCCGACGACAAGCCAAAGCGGCGCCGCAAGCCGAAGTTGGCGGGCGCGCTCCAGCTGCTTCAGTCCAGCCCCGAAGAACTGGGGCTGTGCACAACCCCTCGGGTGCCGCCGCCGCGCAATGTGTGGCCGAAGACGGATAGCGTGTTCGAACCGCCCAGTCCCGATGACAACGAAGTCGACGTGCCGAGCGTCGAAACGGGCGACGAAGTCGTCCTGAGGCTTCATCGGGACCAGCTTCCCTCGACAGTGGTCGAGCGCCGCCCGGCGCGCCTGTTCGCGCACGCCGAGCCCTTCAACATCAGGGTTCCCGGACCGATGCTCGCCACCGCTCCCAAGATTGTCCGCCTGGAGACGTACAAGGCCAACGGGCGGGTCGCCGGATCCAACCTGCTGATCCGGGTACTGCCGTCACAGCTCAAGCCGTGGATGCTCAGCGCCTTCCTCAACCGCGGCGGCGGCGGCAATCCCGTCATCCGCGCCTTCTCGCAGGGGACCGGCTGCCGAATCGCTTATGCCGAGGACGAGCCGGAGACCCTGAGCGACATTCCGGTGGTCTGGGGCGTGCTCCGCGAGAGCGACCGCATACTTGCCCAGGCAAAGGCGGCGCAGATGTACTTCTTCTACATCGATCACGCTTATTTCGACCGCGGCCACGGCAAGTCGTACAGGATCACCCGCAACCGCTATGAAACTGGGCCGATCCGCAAATGCCCGATGGACCGAATCGACCGGCTCGGCATCCAAATCGAGCCTTGGCGAAAGTCCGGGAAAGACATCATCGTGTGCCCACCGACGGACTATTTCAGCCAGGCCCATGACTGCGCCGACTGGCTGGACACGACGCTCGAACGGCTCGCCAAGGTCACCGACCGGCCGGTCACCATCCGCGAGAAGCCCAAGCCCGGCACAACTGCCATTCCGCTGAAGACGGCGCTCAAGTCGGCGCACGCGCTGGTCACGCATTCATCCAACGTCGCAATCGAGGCGGCCTGCCTCGGCACTCCAGTGTTCGTGAACCCGGCCAGCGCTGCCGCTCCCATCGGGCGGACGGACCTGGAAGCGATCGAGGAGCCAGTTTACCCCGACCGCCAGCCGTGGCTTGCCCACCTGGCCTACAACCAGTTTTCGATCGAGGAGATTCGCGACGGCGAGGCGTGGCGACTGCTTCTGGAAATGGAAGAGAGAGAGCTTGCCTGATCCCACGATCCTGTTGTGCGCTCCGGCTCTGGACGCGGACGAATCCGCCGCAGGCCTCGATGTGCTTCGCCGTGTGAAGCTGCGCGGTTCGGCGAAGTTCCTGGTCACGACCGGAAAGTTCGATGCGCAGGGCGATGCGAAGACGGTCAATGTCGAATCCGACTATCCGCCCGAGCCGGCGCTCCTGCAGACCTTGCTTCGCTGGACGGAGTCGGACGCCCTTTCCGATCCCCGATTCCGCGATGGCTATGACCTGTTCTGTTTTCGGCGGGTGCTGTCGCGATTTAAGAAATTCGAAAAGGCGGTGCTGCTTCGAAAGGGCGCCGACGCGCTCCAGAAGAACTGGCCGGAGCTGAAGACGCCGCTCAAGGGGCAGCTGTTCGTGACATTCAGCGACCGGGTGCCGGCGCGCCCGCGCACGGCCGATAACCTCAGCCTGCTTATCGACCTGACCGACGAACGGTGGGCCGGCTTCCTCGACTTGGCACTGGAGCTGTACCTCACCGGCGCCGTCTACGGCATGGAACGCTATTCGTTGCACCTGGCGTTGAGCACCGCGCTCAAGGCGCTCGACATCGAGCAGGAGCTCAGCCGCCCCGGACCCGAACAGCCTTCGCCTTCCCTCTCCTTACCCGCAGACCTGCAAGCCGATGAGGAAGCGCAGCCGGAGGCGGAGCCGGAATCTGAGCTGGCCGAATCCAGCGGTGGGAGCGCCTGACGATGCCCGGCAAGATCCCCGACGATTTCGACGCGGCGTGGTACGGGGCGGCCTATCCCGACGTCGGCTTGAGCGGGCTCAGCCCGGCCGAGCATTACCGGCGGTTCGGGCGCATGTTCGGACGTCCGGCCAAGGCCCCGCCCAAGCCGCCTGAGCCGGACGAGCCGGCCCCGGCGCCGGCGCCTGCCGAGCCCGCAGCCAAATCGGCGCCGGCGCCAGCGAAGCCCGCGGCCAAGCCGCAGGCCCCGCCGAAAACCTCAAAAGCACCGCCTGCGCCCCCGACTGCAGCTCCGCGGCAGCCGACCGCAAAGCCCAAGCGCAAACCTGCATCGACCATCGTCGAGCGGCCGAAGGGCTTCGATGCGTCCGACACAATCGCGAAAGCGGCGCCGGCAAAGGCGGGTAGCGACAGTAGCGGCCGCTTTTCGCTCGCCGCCCTCGCGAGTGGCTGCGACAGCGCCACGACTTCGGCGCTGCAGGCCTATGCAGCGCTTCTCGGCCTGGACGGCCCCGGCGGTCCGGCAGGCTGTGCGGCCGCGGCCTTTCAGTCCGGCGCCACCCAAATCGAGAATGCGTGGTTTGCGGCGCCGGGGACGCTCCGGCTGATGTTCGCCGGCGGGAGCGCCAAGGCCCCAAGCGGCGGCTGGTCGGTTCGCGCCTATCAGGCTGATTGCGCGACGCCGGACACGCTCGCCACGCTCGGCGACGGGGTCCAGTTGCCGCCGCTCGGGCCTGTCATTCACGACATCGAGTTGATGCAGCCCTTGATGCCGCTGCTTCTGGAGCTTGCGGATGGCGAGGGCGTCACGCGCGCTTTCGCGCTGCTGCCGTTCCCGTCCCTGCTGTCCGGGGGAATCCACGGAGCCGAGGCGAGGGCGTTGCAGTCAGAGCCCAATCCGATGGACGATTTCTGGGCGCGATCCGCGGCGCTGCTGGACGAGGCGATCGGCGGCGACGGCTGGCCTGGCAGGTCGGTGACGGTGATCGACACGCGCGGGAAAACGCTGCCCCCGCCTGTCGCCGACTGGCTGTCGTGCGTTTTCGGACTGGACGGGAATTCGGTGCGCGCCGGAGACAAGGGTTTCCAGCTGGTCCTGCCGCCGGGCAGCGTGCCGACCATAAGCGCGCTCGTTTCGCGTCGGCTCGGCGAGGCGCAGACGCCCGTCATGAGCGGGTCGTACGTGGTTGCCGAAGAACGCACGCACCGCCCGCGCTGGTCGATCGTGATTCCTCCCGATGCGGTCGGTGGCGGCGATAGCGCCCCAATTGTCCGCGCCGAGGATTCGACGGCCGCGCCATCCGCGGTTGCGCCCATGCCGCTTGCCGTGGCGCTTCGGCCCGCGCCCGGGGAGCCGCGGCTGGCGGGCGAAGGTGAAAAGATCGGCTCGCCGCTCACCGTCGTCATCGATTCCTCCGGTGCAGCGCAAACGGAGCAGCTGATCCAGTGGATTCGAGCCATGACCGCTGAGTTGGAGCTGATCGTCAGCGCTACGCATTGCGAGGACGGCGCTCTTGCCGACGGCGCTGTTGAGGGGGTACGCTATCTCACCGGTTGCAACCTTCGCGAGATCGCGCGCGAGGCAAGCCACGAGACGGTGCTGACTGTCAGCGACCGGATCGAGCCCAGCGCAGAGGCCTTGGGGGCGCTGCTCGACCTGATCGGGCGCGAAGAGTCCATTGCGTCCGCAAGTTGCGCGGTTCTTTCCGAGAAGATTCTCAAGCGCGAGATCGTTCTCCAGCCCGCATCGGGCGGGCTGTTTGCGACCGGCGTATCATTCGCCAGCGGACCGCGCCTGGCGTTCGGGGAGCCGGACGCGCTGCAGGCTCTTCCCGGCCTCGCCTATCCGGTCATCGCCAATACGCTGCTATTCACCGCGTGGCGAAGAGACGCGCTTTGCGCACTCCCCCCGGTGCCCGGCACCGGTCCCGCCAATTCCGAGGACGTCCGCATCGGGATCGACCTGATGCGGGCGGGTTACCGAAGCTGGTGCACGACCAGGGCCGCCGTCCGGCTGCGCGGACCTTACGTCCGCCGCGATGGCATCGACCCCGTCGGAGCGGGCTATTTGCCGGTGGGTGACTGGGAGGAGTTGCTCGACCGCGTCACCGTCGTCCGGCAGTTGTGGTGATGGCCGGCTCTTCTTCAATCGGCGCGGGCCGCACCGTCTTCTTTCAGTTCAACCTGGTGCAGGACGTCAATATCCTGCGCTCGCTGGTGTACCTTACCGCGCGCGAGACTGGCGCCGGCATTGGTCTCCTGGCCACCGACGAATTCACGAAGCGCGACCGGCAGAAGATCTGGCAGGCCGAAGTCGCGGCCCTGGCCGCCGACGTCGGCGCGTCGCTTCATCTCTACTCCACGCCCGCCGAGGCGCTGGCGGTTCTGGAGGGCGGAAGCGGGGTCATCTTCGCTGCGAGCGAATCCAACCTGCCCGCGCACCACGAGACCTCGGGCGTGTTCCAGATCGCGCCGCCGTCTTACGTCCGCATCACGCTCCAGCACGGACTGGAGTGCATCGGCTTCCTGCAGAGCCGCGAGCATGTGATGAGCCACGGACGCGACGTCGGCTTTGCCGCGGACATCGTCTGCGGCTGGTTTGAGCGAGACTCGCTCACGTCTTTGACCGCGTCCGAACGCGCGAAGCTTTACGTGACTGGGCCCCCGACGCTCCTCGCCGAGCCGGGCGCGGACGATTCGACGGCCGATGTCGGCGGGCTGGTGTGCGAGAACATGCACTCCGTTCGGCTCTGCGCTTCGGGCGACCACAAGAGTTCCTTCCAGGACATCTTTTTCGAATTTTGCAGCGTATTGGAAGCGCGAGGCGAGACTGTGACGCTGCGCCCGCATCCGGGCGGGCAGTATGTCCTGAAGAACAAGGTCAAGCTGCCGCCAAACGTGCGGCTGAACATGCTGCCGCTCTACAAGTTCGATCTCGGCCGGCATCGTTTCGGAATTTCCGCGCCTTCGACAATCGTCTTCGACATGGTCCTCGCCGGCATTCCCGTTGCAGTCTGGCGCGACCCGGGCGGGGTCATGGACGCTCGCAACTACGACGGGCTGACCGAGATCAGCACGCTGGACGACTGGCTTGCGTTCGAACGCGACGTCAGGCTGCGGCCGGAGATGATCCTGAATCGGCAGCGGGAGTTCCTGCAGCGCCTGGCCATGCCGACCGATCCGGCAGAGGTGTATCGGCGCTTCGCGCGGCTCATCGTCGCTGCTCTCTCGGGCAACCGCACCAGCGTTCAAGAAGCCGTCGCTGGGCCGGAGCACATGCCTGCGAAGCGGGCGGCCGTTCTTGCCGGCGATACGCTGGTCGAGGCGGCGACGTGAGCCCTGTCGACAACACTGGCGAGGTCGAAGACCGCCGCGAAGTCGCGCTCGTCGTCGCCGACGGAAAGCACGGCCCGACCGCGACGCAGATGATCAGCTTCGACCAGCCTTTTGCCGGCGCGACGGATTGTCCGGTGCGCTTCGTCTTCGAGACCCACCGTCCGGACTCCGAGTCCATCGGCGACGCTTTCGCCGCGCACCGGCCGAGCGTCCTGATCCTGTCGCGCTACACGTCCAATCTGGGCCGCGAATGGATTGCTCTCGCGCGTCAGTCGGGCATCCCCGCCATCTACCACCTCGACGACGACCTGCTCGCGGTTCCGGCGAGCCTCGGCAAGTCGAAATTCAAGGCCTACAACAGTCCGGAGCGCCTGCAGGCCCTGCGCGACAATATCGAAGCAAGCGACTTGCTCTACGTTTCGACGGCGGAGCTCGCCAAGCGCTTCGACGAACACGGGATCGGCACGCCCATTATCGGCGGCGACGTTTATTGCGCGGTATCCGCCGAGGACATCGGGGCGCTGGTTGCGCCGGCTACCGGCCCGGTCATCGGCTACATGGGAACCGCCGGCCATGCCGCCGACCTGGCAATGGTTCTTCCCGCGGTCATCGAGCTGATGGAAACGATACCGAACCTTCAGTTCGAGCTGTTCGGGACGATCGCAATGCCTGCCGAGCTCGAGCGCTTTACCGGGCGAGTCCGGCACCTGCCGCCGCTGGGCAGCTATGCCGAGTTCCTTCCGTTCCTTCGCTCGCTTGGGTGGTGGATCGGCCTCGCGCCGCTGGAGGACAATGTCTTCAATCGCTGCAAGGCTGACACGAAGTGGGTCGAATACAGCCTTTCGGGAATTGCGGTGGTGGCGTCCGACCTGCCGGTTTACCACCGCGCCTGCGCGAACGGCGCCGGAATCCTGGCGAGCGGAAGCGACGAGTGGAGAGACGCCGTTCACCGGCTTCTGCTCGACCCGGACGCGCGCAAGCGCATGGTCGCCGCGGCCCAGGCAAAGCTCCGCACAGCCTATAGCCACGAGAGCCTGCGCAAGCAGGTTTTGAAGGTTTTCGAGGAAGCAACTGCCTTGGCCGAACAAGCGCGCCGCGCAAATGAATCCGAGCGGCTCGCCGACGCCTCGACAGAGGACCGCTAAATCAGATCCGCGGACGCTCTTGCGAGACCGCTTGCAGTACGTGAAAGAAGTGACCAAGAGGGGCACCACGAGCCAGGAAACGTCGGGCGAACGGGGTCTAAGTCGAATGGATCCCGCGATTTTCGAGCGCTCGGTCAGTGGCGTCGCAACACCAGCACGAAAACCTCATGAAAATATTCTTGCACATTGGCATGCCCAAGACCGGCAGTACGACGATTCAGCGGACGCTGCGACTCAACAAGGCTCGTCTCGCCGATAATGGCGTCTACTACCCCTATCGTACCGACGCGCTGTATGGATTAGTGGCGGGAAGCGGCCCTGCCGCCAAGCTTTCCGTGCCGAAGCGTTGCAACACAGTCATCATCAGCGACGAGCGCCTGTTTAATCGCGTTCGGTCTCCAGCCCAAGCGCAGACGATTGTGGATTCACTGCGAGCGATCTCGCCGAATGTTCGCTTGATCTCCTACGTGCGGCGGGAAGACGAGGTGTTCGTCAGCGCCTATTTTACGCGGCTCCTGATGGGATCATCGGAAAAGCTCGAGGAGCTGCCGCTCCAACCGGTCCAGACGTACCGCCGCCTGAGCTCGTGGAACGATCCGGTCGGCCTTGAGAATATGATCGTCCGCCGCTTTGGCCAGGCGTACCTTCCCGACGGGCTGGTGGCCGACTTCGCCAAGGTGGTCGGGATCGAACACCTCCACCTGGAACGGGAGCCGAACGCCAATACGTCTCCCAGAACCGACGTTCTCGAGATCATCCGCCTTCTGAATGCCACGCGGCACGATCGCGAAGTCAACCGTGAGGCATCGAAAGCGGTGGCGCGAGCGATCGGATTTGGCGATGCCATTGGGCTTTCTGCCGACGACCGCAAGAGGCTGATCCAGAACGCAGCGGAGCAGAACCGCAGGCTTTCCGAGTGCTATTTTGGCGGCGAAGATGTCTTCAGCCATCCGCTCCTCGACAACGAGCCGCGGTGGCCGGAGATTGAGGTCCAGGATTTGGCTAGGGTCGGGGAAAGGATGGCGAGCATGCACGGTGTCGCAATCACGCGCACGCCAACCGGTCTGGACCAAGCGCTCACGTGGATACGCAGTCTCGCCGAAAAATGCGCTCGCGTCCCGCGGCGTAACCGAGCCGGTGCAACAGTATCTCTCGCCGCAGCCGCGCCGGAATGACGAACGCGCTCCGTCGGATGGCGTGAGTTCCTTCAATCAGTCATCGAGGAGTTCGGGCCTCCAGATGTCCTGCTGGATGATGGTAGTCACCGGATGGGACATACGTGGGACCTTTTTAAGTTTGTCTACCCAAAGATTCCAAAGAATGGCGTCTACATGGTAGAAGACATGCATACGAGCTATTGGCCATCGCACGGCGGTGGCGTGGAAGCTCCCGAGTCTTTCATCAATCGCGCCAAGCATCTAGTTGACGAACTTAACGCAGATCACACCAAGGGCATGTTGGCACCCACGGAGTTTACCCGCACCACTGAAAGCATCTGCTTCTACGACAGCATAGTCGTGTTCGAAAAAGGCTCAGTCTGGTGGAAGAACGGTTTCCGTACGGGCACAGGGCCACAGCCAGCCAAGAAGGTTCGGAAGCAGGTTAAGCGCACGGTTGATCCGGGTGGCGGGAAGGCCAGTGAGGCCGGACGTGAATGAGAAGACACATCTGCAGTGGCCTGACATTTCAGTTATTGAAAATATCACGGTCACTCCCCTGTTAGGCCCAAACAGCAAGCGCATCCTCAGCATTGCAGCGAGCCCGTGCGCCTCTGAGTTGCAACATTTCCGGGCGGGCAGAAAAGAAGGCGCAATTGACATCCTTCCCTTTTCAGGATCGATTCAATCTCTTTCCGTGATCGAGGAACCCACCATCTTCGGCGGCCTCTTGTTCAGACACTTTGGACACGCAATCGCAGAAAGTATTCATCGCCTTTGGCCTCGGCTGGCGTTCACGACGTTCCGACGAGCAAAGGTCGCGTTTATTCCCGTGAACCATGCCAAGGTGATGCCGTATGTCACCCAAGCGCTGAATCTTCATGGCATTCGCGGCCGCGACATAATCAGGATCGAAGAGCCCGTCGCTTTTAAGACGCTCATCGTGGCCCCTCAAGCTCGACAGATGGCAGGGCCCACCTTGGTGCCCGGCTATCGAGCGCTCCTTGATACAAACCTATCGCGGCGGCTGCCGGAGCCGACCGGCAGTCGTCGTCTGTACATTTCGCGCAGCGGTCATCAGCACACCGGCTCGTTTCAAGGAGAGGACCTTGTCGAAGATGCGCTTGCGGCACACGGGTTTGAGATCGTGCATCCGGAGAAGCACAGTCTTCGTGAACTACTAACGATGCTGCGTGCAAGTGAGATAGCGGTATTCGCTGAAGGAAGCGCACTTCATGCTCTCGAGCTCTGCGGGTCTCGCACTCCGTCCGTGTTCGTCATCGGCCGGCGAAGAGGCTCCTCAAAGCGATTCAGGTTGCTGCTTTCCGACGTTTGCGATCGCTGGATGATTTCGGAGCGTGTTATTTCCAGCTTTGGAAATTCAGAGAATCCGAAGAAGAACTCTGGGATTGTCGACCTCGAACAGGTGTTCAGCGACTTGGAAGGTTTCTTGGGTGTGGATCTCTCCCGAAGTACCTGAGAAAACTTGCGCGCGGCCGAGCAGCGAAACAGCGACACAGACACACCGAGTTGGCTCACGAGTTACCGGCCAGTTCACCGCAGCGTCTCTGTTCGACCGAGTGGATGGGGCCGAGATCGTCACAATCCTCGTGCTCGGCCAAACATCTCTTTCAGCTATTGGATATTTCTGGGTAACAGTCAGGTCGGGTACAGCCCTACGGCGACGAGGAAGTAACAGTCAGGTCGAGGCTCCAATCTCGCCTTGAGAATTGCGCAGCCGCGTTGTTGCTCGAGTATCTCGGGGGTGTGGCTTGGGTTGGGCGAAACATCCGCGCCTAATGAAACCGTCATCGATCGGGTGATGTCCCACTGAAGTTTCTCACACACTTTTGTGTGAGGCGGACGCTCGGCACCATCCGGAATGTCTCACAGCCGGGAGCAGACTTCGAAGAGCCGAAGAAGTTCGCGGTCCCGGCTCTTCAGGGCCGCAGAAGCACGGCGAAATACATCTTTGTCGCGCAGAGAATGAACAGCGCCTGTCGAACCGGTTTCAAAACGAGCAATCCGACCTTCTTTTCAAAGGGCGCCTCGCCCCCCAAAAATGATGGGAGCGGTTATCCTCTTCAACTTCTTGCGGAACATCGGATCTCGGCACGGTCGGTGCTCGTAGAGATTGACTCAAGAGCGCCGAAGTCAGCGTCGATCCTCTAGTCCTCGAGCAGGATCACGTGACCCTTTCGAACAGGTCAGCGACCCCGCCACGCTTGAAGATTTCATAGGGGGGAAGTGCGGGGACGCAGTCTTTGACCCCCGAAGGGCGCTCGATAACTGCCACGCTCTAGCCTCCGACGCTCTTTTGCTGGGCGGCGGCGCGCTTGGCCTCCTGCTTCCTGATACGGCGCATCATATCCTCTTTCGAACTCGAAGCCTTCACCAATCATCGACTTGTACTCGAAGAAGACGTCCTCAAAGCGGTCATACTCCTCGACCGTTCCGCTCTTGAACAGCAGGAAGCGGTCGCAACTGTCCCTCAAGTACGTGTAGCTGTGCGAGACGATCAGCTTCGCCTTGTCGCGGCGCTTTTCGAACAGCTCCTGGCGGCAGCGTTCGCGGAATCGTTCGTCGCCGACCGCTTGAACCTCGTCGATCAGGTAGCAGTCGAAGTCGATTGTCATGGAAATCGCGAACGCCAGCCGGGCCTTCATGCCGGACGAGTACGTCGAGACCGGCTCGTTGATATACATTCCAAGCTCGGCGAAGTCCTTCACGAACTCGAAGCGCGGTTTGTAGTCGACGCCGTAGATGCGGCAGATGAAACGCACGTTGTCGGCGCCGGTAAGCGAACCGTGGAAACCACCAGAAAAGGCAAGCGGCCATGAAACGGACATCGTGCGTTCGATTGTGCCGCTCGATGGAGCTTCTGCGCCGCTGATTAGCCGAACGAGCGTCGATTTGCCTGCTCCGTTAGGGCCAAGAAATCCGACTTTCTCGCCCCGGCCCATCACGAAGTTGATGTTATGCAACACCCGCCGTAAGCCGGTCCGCGTAGGGTAATCCTTACAAACATTCGTTAGCTTGATCATTCGTCGCTCGGAGTAAGACCGACTTGACGTAGCAACGCCAGACCAACGAAGCTCAAGCAGAGATTGAACACGATCACGTAGCCAATGTCATAGTGCGCGTTGAATAGGCTACCGAACCAGCCGTCGCGGAGCAGCTCAACGCAGTTCAACATGGGCACCCACATCACAGCTTGCTGATACGCCGGAGGAAGCGTCTGGACCAGGAACGCGATACCTGACAGCGGCATTAGCACATACGACATGGGGCGCCACAGATTGTCCACAATGACGAATCTGTCGGAAAGGCTGGCAACGGTGAGCGCCAAGCCGGCGCCAAACCAGGCGAGCAGGAACCAAGCTGTAATTACCTTAAGTATGTCCTCTGGAGCCATTAGCTTGCCAGCGGCATAGAAGCCGGCGGTGACAAACACGAAGCTGGTAGATGCCGCCATGAACTCCACCAGAATTCGCGCGGTGAAAAGGTCTGGTATTGTTACTTGCCGGTGGTGCAGCAAAGTGCGGTTTGACTTGACTGCGCCGCTGCACCGATTGGGCATATTTCGCCACAGCATGAGCGCTGGCCAACCGGTCACTGCGAAGGCAACGCCGGAGATTTCGTTGCCGTAGACACCAAGCCTCGCGGCCTTCACCGAAATCACCACGAGAGTGAACAGCAACGGCTCTACGAACAGCCACAGGAAACCGATGTTGTTGCGGCCATACCGGGTAAGCATCTCGCGAAGGACGAGTGCACCAATTACGCGGCGGTGAATTGCCCAGGCGCTGCTTGGCGGCGGCCCCCCTGCAAGAGTTCGTGTCGTTACTGGGCATGTTCTCTTACCCCTGCCACCAGCATCTTCGCGATTCCGAATGCGATGAGGCTGAGGATGAGCGTGGCGAAGATGTCCCGTAAACGGCGTGGCTCGATCGGCGAATCGGGGGTGTTTGGCTGTACGACGCGCTCCAGATAAACCTGCTGTCGGCGAGCATCGTCGCGCGCCTGGTCCAGTGCCGCGAGAGCAGCCGCCAATTGTTTGTCCGCGAAGTCGCTTTCCAATGCCAGCCGCTGATATCCCACCGATGTGCCGGCGAGCGACTTCCGGTTACCCGCAACCTTGCCGAGCGCCTGCTGCATCTGCGATTCGATTGACGCGATCTGCGTCCGGAGAACCGGGATACGGGGGTTGTCCGGCGCGTATCGTTCGATCCCGGCAAGCTCGGTCTTCGCTGAGATGAGCTGAGATTGAAGGCCCGATACCATCGCCAACGCCGCCTGCGACTGCGCTTCCGGATCGACCACGCCCGAACGGTTGCGGTAGCCAGCAAGCGCGAGCGCTGCTTGTTGTGATCGGGCTTTTGCAATGTCCACATCCGTTTGCGCGTACCTGACGATGTCTCGCCGGCCGCGGTCATTTAGGTTGTCGACGACCTTTTCCGTTAAATCGAGCAGCTCATGGTTGAACTTGTACGCGTCTTCCGACGTGTAAGCTCTGACAGTCAGCGTGGTGACCGACGTGGTGTTGTCGGCGGCCACTGTCACTTTGTCCTGGAAATACTTGTAGAGACTTTCGAAGGAGTCGCTCAGGCCTAGAGGATCGAAACGGTCGACAATCGAAATGCCGGGACGGCTGTAAGCCTTCTCGAACGCGTCAGCCTTGTTGATGGCCCGAAGCGCGTCTCGCGACGACGCATATTCAGCTGCGGCGCTCGATTCATTTCCACTCGCTGACGCAAAGCCCGCCGATTTGAGGAGGCCGGCCACACCGCCGCTTTCGGCCCCTGACGAAGACTTCTCCGGAGAGCGGATCACGAACTTGGACTCGGAAACGTACACGTCGGACGCAAGGAAGCCATAATAGACGACTGCTGCGAATACCGGCAGAACCACCGTGAGCATGAACAGCAGGCTAGGCCTTGGAATACGCGAGCGTCTCCTGACAATAACTTCGTCAGTCTCCGAACCCTCGCCGGATGCCGTCGCCCTAGCAAAAATTGGTGATACTTTCATGTCCATCTGCTGTTGAGAATTCCACTTATTGTTGCATCCCGGCCCCCGCTGGCGAGGTGCGTGAGCTGCAGTTTCAGCGCTAGCGGCGCGAACTTGCGTTGAACACAGTGATTCGACACGTCTCGCGGCGACCCAGACCCCATGGCGGAGCCATTCTTAACCTATCGTTGCCGATTGAGAGTTTCTCTTAAGCTCCTTACACTACTCGGATTCGGCTGGAATCGTAATGACTTTTCTCAATCGCAGCAATGTCGCGCGGATTGCACATCGAGAGGCCACAACTGGCCCATGCGACTGCGGTTGCCGTCGCGCGCGATCACGTGGCGCAATTTTTTCGCTGCTGCTGCTCCCGCTCGCCAGCAGCGGCTGCCGCGCGCAACCCGTCGCTCCTACTGCGCCCGTCCCCGACCCCTTCAGTTCTGCGCAGACCGTTCCGGTCCGTAGCTTCGGAGCAGTGGGCGGCGGTCGAGCCGACGACACTGCGGCGCTCGCCCGGGCACTCACCGCTTCCTCGCACACGTGTCTCGATGGCGAAGGGCTGACTTACCGGGTAACTGGAACTCTGCGCGTGAGCGAGGACCTGTGCCTTCGCAACGCCACGCTGGCGCAGTCGCTCGTTCCATTCGATACGCGGCGATATATCAGGAATCCTTGCGCGACGGTTGTAGACCCGGGCGTCATAATCGACTGCGGCGATCCGCCCGTACGGAAAGAGGACTTGAAATCCCTGAGTGACTCGCTGGGCGTGCGGACGCTGTTTATCCGTCCTAAAGAGGGCGCGCGGCCGCTTCGCCTTCTTCTCGATCACGTGAAGGTCGATACTGGCCGCTACCCGCAAGCGGGCTCGCGAACCGACTCCGCGGGAATCTGGATCGAAGGTGTCGACGGTGGGACGCTTCGCAATGTTGAGGTCACCGGTGCAGGTAAGGGTCACCCGCTGATCGTTCTTCGCTCGCGAAACATGTACGTCGATTCGCTTTGGGTCCACGATGTGGTGTGGGCACCTTATGCCGGCGAGCCCCCACTTTCGAAGGTGAAAGTGGCGGCAATCGGCTGGAATCGATACCCGATCCACGAGTTCAGGAGAGCTGGCGAAAGCGGTGCCAAGGCTGCCAAATTCTACGGAGTCCGGGTGCAAGAGCAGTTGACCTGCGCTCTTTTCATGGAAGTGCACAACGTCGTAATCCGCAACGCTCGCGTATCTAAATGCGTGGCGAGGTTCTCAGAGGGCGACCTCCCGTGGCAAGCGGACGGCCTGGATATTGCCCGTTCTTCTTCCGACGTCGTCGTCGACTCGCCGATCATCGAGAATGTCTGGGAAGGCATGGACATCAGCGGGAATGAAGCCGGAATCGACCGGCTTCAGATTCTCAATCCGCGCGTGTCCAACTGCTTTTCATACTGCCTAAAGCTGGGCAAGCAGCTGCGCCGGCCAACCGTTACCGGTGCGAGGATAACCAACGCCGGAATCGCCGGAATTGTATTTTATGGGCGGGTGCGGACGGCTACTCTCAAGCGAGCCTACATCAGCGGAGTGGGCGCGATTTCCCTCGACGGACGCTTATTCCAGCCTTGGCCAAAACAGCCAACCTCCGGAGTGCGAATTGATCAAGGGAAGTCGGGAGATGGTAACGGCAAGGTGTCAACTCCCGACGGCGTGGTCATCGAAGACGTCGTAGTTAGCGGCCACGGAAGTCCTCATTACGCCTTTGGAGTCCTCAACAAGGGCGGGGCGGGCGTCCGCGTCCGCAGTTTGAACGCGGCCGGCTTTAGCCGCGAGGCAGTGGGCGAAGCACCTGAGGGACGTTATCGCCCTTCGTCGGCCGACAAAGCGGCTGACTCAGAACATCGCGACGAAACGGGCTGATAATTCAGAAGATGCCCCGAGTACCTCTTCTTGGAAGCTATGCCGCGACAGCTCCAAATGTGAAACCGCTCTGCGCGAAAGCTGCATGAAAACTGTTGTTGAGCCGAGCGCACGGGCCCCGTACAGTGACAAAAATCTCTTCGCCGGAGCAGTCATGCAATACCGACCTCGCCTTCTTGCTGCGGGTAACCCGCAACGCGTTCAACTTCTCGCCCTAGCGCTCATATTGCCAGCTCTCAATGCCTGCACGTCACTGGGCGCGAACGGACCCAGCACCGGCAAGGTTCGCCACTCCGCGGAGTCGACCGTTGGTAGCGCCAAGATTCAGGTCATCCCGGTAACTGAAGCAATAGCCGAAGAGGTCAAAGGGGTGAGGCCGACGCCCACATTCTCCGACACTCTCGGGGACGCGCCGCCGAGAGAGACAACCATCGGCCGCGGCGACGTGCTTAATATCTCCATCTGGGAAGCCCCCCCAGCGCTGCTGTTCGGGACCTCCGCCACCTTTGGGATGGCGAATGCCTTGGCGTCGGCAACAACCGGCGCAATGACAAACCAGACCGCGATGCCGGAAACGATGGTCAATGACTCCGGTTTCATCAGGGTGCCTTTCGCAGGGCAAATTCGCGCAGCAGGCCGCTCACCGGCCGAAGTCGAGCGCGAAATCGCCAGTCGCCTCGCTCGCAAAGCGCATGACCCACAAGTTGTCGTCCAAATTGCGAACAACGCAAATTCGGTCGTCACGACCGCGGGCGAAATCACGAACAACACCACTGTTCCGTTGACGCCTCGTGGCGAGCGGCTCCTCGATGTCATCGCCGCTGCGGGAGGCGTGAAGACGCCAATCGACAAGACTACGGTGCAAATCACCCGCGGAGATCGTGCCGTCACCATGCCGCTGTCGGCGGTCGTCCGAGATCGCTCGCAGAACATCCGATTGCAGCCCAACGACGTTATCACTGCTATGTCGGAAACCAACAGCTTTACAGCTCTTGGCGCGACCGGCACCAGTTCCGAAGTTCCGTTCGAGAGTACAGGCATTACGCTCGCTCAGGCACTTGGCCGCGCTGGTGGCCTCAATTCCGACCGCGCTGATCCGAAAGGGGTCTTCCTATTCCGGTTTGAAGATGCCGACGCAGTGCCAGGTTCTGCTGCCGCTAATGCGCCACGCGCGACTAATGGCAAAATCCCAGTCATCTACACCGTCGATATGAAAGACCCCGCGTCTTTCTTTGTCGCGCAGCATTTTCCCGTTCACGATAAGGACGTGCTTTATGTGTCGCGCGCGCCTTTGAGTGACCTGCAGAGATTCGTCAGCATCGTCGCATCGATTGCATTCCCGGTGATTAACTTGAGTCGCACGCCTCTTCCTTGATATTGCTACGACCGCTGGGTTTCCAGTCGCGACGGCCCGACAAACCGGGTGGCGAACCGATCGGTAGTCCCGCGGAGAGTGGCACTCACGAATCGCATGCGGGAGATCAAGTTGATCAGCCGGGCTCATCGCACAGTCCTGCTCGACGTGTCTCGGCTCATCTGGCGCTTGTGGAGCGGCAGACTGCCGACGGGAATCGACCGCGTTTGCCTCGAATATGCGCGCCACTTCGCGCAGCGGGCGTTGGCCGTTGTCCAGTTCAAGGGCCGCATCGTCGTGCTTGGCAAAGCCGAGTCGCAGCGGCTCTTCGGGATCTTGACGACGGACAGCGGGAATTTCCGGGCGGCGCTGCTAACGCTTGCCCCAAAGCTTCTCCTGACCGCCAGACGCACGCCACCGAACGCCGGAATGATCTATATCAACGTCGGCCATACCGGCCTCGAACAGCCAGGCCTTCGCGATTGGATTGCAGCCCGCAGCGTGCGCGCGATCTACCTGATTCACGACCTCATCCCGGTCACGCACCCGCAGTTTTGCCGCGCCGGTGAAGGCGACAAGCACGTGGCACGGATGCGCAATGCGCTGTCCAGCGCGGCCGCAATCATCGCCAACTCTCAGGCGACCCTCGATGAACTTGCCCGGTTCGCATCGCAGCAGGGGCTGCCGATGCCGTGGACGAAGGTCGCTTGGATCAGCGGCTACTCGAATCCGAAGCGCGCTGCGCCGATGGAAGTGGAGAGGCCCTATTTTGTCACCGTCGGAACGATCGAGGCGCGCAAGAACCACCTCCTGCTCCTGAATGTCTGGAAGCGGCTTGTCTCCGATCTGGGCGATTCGGCACCTGTGCTGGTCATCGTCGGCCAGCGCGGCTGGAAGGCCGAAGCGGTGACCGCGATCCTCGACGACCTAGGCGAGCTCGAAGCACACGTCCGCGAGCTCGGCCGCTGCAGCGATCGCGAACTCGACGAAATCATCGCCGGCGCGCGCGCGCTTCTGATGCCGTCGTTCGTGGAAGGTTTCGGGTTGCCGATTATCGAAGCGCTGCAGTCCGGAACGCCCGTCATTGCGGCCGATCTGCGCGTCTATCGTGAGGTCGCCGGAGCCATTCCGACCTATATCGATCCGCAAAACGAGAGCGCGTGGGAGGCCGCGGTTCGGGCCTTCGCGAGCGATAGTGCGGAACGCAAACGGCAAAAGCGCGATATCGCGGGATTTCGCCCACCCGACTGGGCCGGCCACTTCGCCAGCGTGGATCGCTTTGTCGACGATCTGGCTCCGGGTTGGCGAGCCCGGGCCGCGCATCCGGTTGAAGAAATCTGACATTGGGCTAAGCGGGTGCTCCTTACCCCAGCGACAGCAGCGGCACCCCCATGGAATTCCGGAAATTTGGTATCGACGGCCCGGTCGAAATCACGCCCGGAAAAATCGAGGACGACCGCGGCTATTTCGCCGAGACGTTCCGGCTCGACAGATTTGCCGAGCATTGCCCGGGAGTCGAGTTCGTCCAGGACAATCAGTCGCTTAGCGTTCGGGCGGGCACCATCCGCGGAATTCACTTCCAGTCGCATCCGCACGCCCAGGGAAAACTCGTTCGCTGCCTTTCCGGCAAGCTGCTGGACGTTGCCGTCGATCTTCGGCGCGGTTCGCCGACGTACGGAGACTGGATTTCGACCGTGCTCACGCCCGATGAAATCAACCAGCTGTGGGTTCCCGTCGGATTCGGGCACGCTTTCTGCAGCCTGGAGCCGAACTCGGTCATCGCCTACCGCGTAACGAGCTACTACAGCCGCGAAGACGACAAGGGGGTCGCCTGGGACGACCCCGATATCGGGATCGAGTGGCCCGACATCGCCGACCCGGAGACGCTCTCGGCAAAGGACCGAAACCAGCCCCGGCTTTCGCAATTGCCGGCCTATTTCACTGTGGAAGAGAATTGATGCGCGTACTCGTCACCGGCGGCGCCGGATTCATCGGCTCGGCCCTCGTCAGGCACCTGGTCCTCGAAAAGGGCTACGACGTCCTTAATATCGATGCGCTGACCTACGCCGGTCACCTGCCGTCCCTTCGCGACGTCGAAGCGAAGTCGAACTACCGCTTCGTGCACGCCAACATCTGCGATGCGGAAGCAGTTTCCAGCACCTTCCGGGACTTCCGGCCGGACCGGGTGATGCACCTCGCCGCGGAAAGCCATGTCGACCGCTCGATCACCGGAGCTGCGGATTTCATCCGCACCAATGTCATCGGCACCTTCACCCTTCTGGATGCGGCGCGCGATTATTGGTCGTCGCTCGAGGGCAGCTCGAAAGACGCGTTCCGATTCCTCCACGTCTCGACGGACGAAGTGTACGGATCGCTGGGCAAAGACGGGCTGTTCACGGAGGAAACGCCCTATGACCCCAGCTCACCCTACTCCGCGTCCAAGGCCTCCTCGGACCATCTCGCAAAGGCGTGGCAGCGCACCTACGGGCTGCCGGTGGTGGTCTCCAACTGCTCGAACAATTACGGCCCGTATCACTTCCCGGAAAAGCTGATCCCGCTGACGATCCTGAACGCCCTCGCCGGCGAGCGGCTGCCGGTCTACGGCAAGGGCGAGAACGTCCGCGACTGGCTGTATGTCGAAGACCATGCGCGCGCGCTGGACCTGATCGCGCAGGCCGGCCGGATCGGGGAAACGTACAACGTGGGCGGACGCAACGAGCGGCGCAACATCGACGTGGTCCGGAAAATCTGCACCGTTCTCGACGAATTGGCCCCGGCCAATCGTCCGCGCGAGGAGCTGATCGAATTCGTTACCGATCGCCCGGGCCACGATGCGCGCTACGCAATCGATGCATCCAAGCTGGAGGACGAGCTGGGCTGGCGAGCACAGGAGAATTTCGACAGCGGAATCGAAAAGACCGTCCGCTGGTACCTGGATAACGAGTGGTGGTGGCAACCCCTTCGAGAGCGTTATTCGGGCCAGAGGCTCGGCCTTCTCAAGACCGGCACCGCCTGACGTGCGCCTTGCCGTCACCGGGCGCGAAGGTCAGGTCGTGCGCTCGCTCGGCGAGCGTGCGTCCGCGCACGGGCACGAGATCGTCACGCTGGCGAGACCGGAGCTCGACCTGGGCGGCCATGAGCAAGCGATCATCGCCGCCGTCGCAAGCGTCCGCCCAGATGCGATAATCTCCGCCGCCGCCTATACCGCGGTGGACCGGGCCGAGGACGAAGTGGATGCTGCCTTTGCCGTCAATGAAGGCGGAGCGCGTGCGCTTGCCCGAGCCGCACGCGAGCTCTCCCTCCCGATTGTGCATATTTCCACCGATTACGTCTTCGACGGTCGCAAGACCTCTCCTTACACGGAGGAGGACACGCCCGCGCCGGCCGGCGTGTACGGCGCTTCCAAGCTCGCCGGGGAACGGGCAGTCATGTCCGAAACTCCCGATTGCGCGATCCTCCGGACGGCCTGGGTCTACAGCCCGTTCGGGAGCAATTTCGTCAAGACGATGCTCCGGCTTGCCGCCGACCGCGACGAGGTTGCCGTGGTCGCCGACCAGTGCGGCAACCCCACGAGCGCGCTGGACATTGCCGATGGCGCGCTTGCCGTGGCCGAACACCTGATCGCCGACGATTTACCGAAGCTGCGCGGGATCTTCCACATGACGGCCGCTGGAGAAGCAAGCTGGGCCGAGTTCGCCGAGCAGATTTTCGCCGTGTCGGCCGGGCTCGGCGGCCCGTCGGCACAGGTCAGGCGGATCGACAGCTCCCAGTTTCCGACGCGCGCAAGCAGGCCGGCGAACTCGCGCCTGGACTGCGCCAAGCTCGAGCGCATTCATGGCGTGAGGCTGCCCGACTGGCACATCTCGCTCGAGCAAGTATTGCGCCGGCTCATTGCCAATTCGAACAGTGAAGGACCCAAAAAGTAATGAAGGGCATCATCCTCGCCGGCGGAAGCGGCTCCCGGCTGTATCCGATCACCCGCGCCGTCTCTAAGCAGCTGCTGCCGGTCTATGACAAGCCGCTCATATATTATCCGCTCACGACGTTGATGCTGGCGGGCATTCGCGAAGTGCTCGTCATTACCACACCGCAAGATTCTGGGGCGTTTCGGGAGCTTCTCGACGACGGTTCGCAGTGGGGGATGGAGATATCCTATGCGATCCAGCCGGAGCCGAAGGGGCTTGCGCAGGCGTTTACAATCGGCGCGGATTTCGTTGCCGGCGGACCGTCCTGCCTCGTTCTCGGCGACAACTTGTTCTTCGGCCATGGGCTCCCGGAAATTCTCGACAGCGCGCGCAAGCGCGACACCGGGGCGACGGTTTTCGCCTATCATGTCGGGGATCCGGAACGCTACGGCGTGGTGGATTTCGATCGCCAAATGCGGGCGCTCAGCATCGAGGAGAAGCCGGCGAAGCCCAAGTCGAACTGGGCGGTGACAGGACTATATTTTTACGACGAACAGGTCGTCGACATCGCAGCCAATATCCGTCCGTCGAATCGCGGCGAACTCGAGATCACCGACGTCAACCGTGCCTACCTCGACAAGGGCGGGTTACATGTGGAGGTGATGGGCCGCGGCTTTGCGTGGCTCGACACGGGCACTCCCGAGAGTCTTCTGGAAGCCGCGGAATTCGTGGGCACTCTGGAGCGGCGGCAGGGCACGAAGATCGCCTGCCCCGAAGAGATCGCCTGGCGCAGCGGATTTATCGACGACGCGGGTCTCGCAAGAGTTGCTGAGGACCTCGGCAAGGGCCGCTATGCCGATTATCTTCGAAGCCTACCCGACTCGCGGTGAGACAGGCGCAGCCGTTCCCTTGCGGCGGCTGCCGCAGAGGTACTAGACTGAGAGCCGCTCATGTCGCGCTTCACGCCCGTCCAGTTCCTGAGAATTCCGCCCTTCCCGAAGGCGCGGGCAGCGGCGCTCGCCGCAGTGGTGCCAGCGGCGCAAAGTGTCGGCGATAGCGAACTCGACCGGCTGATTGCGCGTGTCGCCGAGCTGAAGGTGGGCGGAAGCTACTGGGCAGCGCAGCCGACGCTGCCTTCGTCCCCATATGCGCTGGTGCGCGTTCGCGATCCTGCCGAGCGGTCGCGGCAGATCGCCCGTCTCAAAGCCGCCGGCCCGGTGCTGGTATGCAATGACCGCGACTGGCCGTCAGCGACCTCCAGCTCCGGCGCCGATCACGTCGTCAGCGGCCCCTGCGATCCGTGGCACCTGCTGTCCGGCGGAAACGAAATCGCGGTCGACGCCGACAATGAATTAGCGCTCGTCGCCGCGCTTTGCCGGGTTCCCGTCCGGCCACTTGGCGAGGGGCAATTCGCCCATTTGCCCGATCGCCCGGAGATGGTTCGGGAGGCGTTCCGCACTTTGGCAGCCATGTGTTGGGTGAGCCCGTTTACGGGAGAGCGAATTGGCTTTGGGGAAGCGATCGAAATGTGCGGCTTCTGGCGCCAGCTCATCGATTCCAATCGCCCCATCGCTGCGGCTGTCGGGTTCGCTTTGTGGAAACGCCGGACCGTGGCACCGCTGCTATGGGGCGGCAGCGGACAAGTCCCGTTCGCGTCCAGCGTTCGGTCGCTTCGGCGGGGCGAAACGATCGCAGTCTGGAAGTCGCGGGTCGGACCGGCGGCGCTTCAGTCCATCGCCGAATGTGGGTTGCGGGCAGTTGAGGTCGAGGATGGCTTCATCCGCTCGGCAGGCCTTGGGGCCGAATGCGTTCCGCCGCTTTCGATTGTCGTTGACTGGAGCGGAATCTATTTCGATCCGGCACGTTCCAGCGACCTGGAAAAGCTGTTGCAGGAGGCGACCTTTTCGGCCGCAGTGCTTAATCGCGCCAAAGCCCTGCGCAAGCTAATCGTCCAAGCCAGGATCACGAAATATGCGGTCGGCGGAGCGGCTGCGCCCGCCGCGCCGAAGGATCGGCGCAAGCTGCTTGCGGTGGGCCAGGTAGAGGATGACCGCGCGGTGTTCGCCGGCGGTGGGCCGAAGTCGAACCTCGAGCTGCTGGAGCGAGTCCGAAGCGACAATCCGGACGCGTGGATCGTCTACAAGCCCCACCCCGACGTAGAGGCGAGCCAGCGCCGCGGCACCATTAGCGATGAAACGGGCCTGCGCTTCGCCGACGAAATCGCTCGCGGCGCGGCGATCGCTCCGCTGATCGAGGAATGCGATGAGGTCCACGTGAACACATCGCTTGCGGGGTTCGAAGCGCTGCTCCGCGGCAAGGCAGTGACGGCTTACGGGGTGCCCTTCTATGCAGGCTGGGGCCTAACGCGCGACCTGGGGCCGGTACCGGAGCGGCGAACAGCCCGAAGAAGCCTTGACGAACTCGTCGCAGCCGCTTTGCTACTTTACCCGCGCTACCTCGACCCGGTTACGAACCTACCCTGCCCGCCGGAGGTTCTTGTCAAAAGACTTTCCGTTCCGGGCTCGCGCAGCCGCGGCGGCGGGATCGTACAGCTTCGTCGCCTGCAAGGACATCTTAACCGCGTTTTCGCTGCCATTCGGGGCTGAGGATGGAAGAAACGCGCAATTTCCTGTTCCTCCAAGGCCCGCCGGGACCTCTGTTCCGACAGCTGGGCGAGGCGATGGCCGAGCGCGGAGTCTCCGTCCATCGCATCAACATCAGCGGCGGCGACGATCGGGACTGGCCGCGCGAGGTGACCAGGTTTCGCGGGCGCTTTTCCGAATGGCCGGCGTTTTTCGACCGCTATTTGCGCCGCCACCAGATTACCGACCTGATACTGTTCGGCGATTGCCGGCCCTACCACGTGTCCGCGCACGGAATCGCCAAGCTCCGCGGCGTTCGAACGCACGTGCTGGAGGAAGGCTATATCCGGCCTCACTGGATGACCCTGGAGCCCGAGGGAGTGAATGCGCGCTCGACGCTGACGCGCGACAAGAGTTGGTTCATCGAACAAGCCGGGCGCCTCCCGCCGGAGCCGCAATTGCCGCCGGTAACCGCCAGCTTCCGACGGCGCGCCCGCGACTCCTACTGGCACTCCCACAGCGTCTTCCTGGGACGGCTTCGCTACCCCCACTACCGCTCCCACCGGCCGACTCCGATCCTGCTGGAAGGGATTGGCTGGGCGTGGAAGTTCGCTCGCCAGAAGCAGCGCGCGCGGCAAACCGAACGAATGCTGCGCGAGTTGCAAGGCCTGCCGACGTTCCTCGTCCCGCTGCAACTTTCGAGCGACTATCAGATCCGGACCCACTCGCTGTTTCCAGACATGCAAAGTGCCGCGACCTATGTGCTCGAAAGCTTTGCGGCCAATGCTCCGACGGATGTCAGGCTCTTGCTGAAAGCGCATCCGCTCGACCCCGGATTCTTCAACTGGCAACGGTTCTTGCGAAGGATGGCGCGGCGACTTCAAATCGACGACCGTGTTCACTTCGTCGACGGCGGCGATCTCGATTCCATGCTGGAGAACGCGCGCGGGCTTGTGTGCGTGAACAGCACGTCGGCGACGCTGGCGCTTGCCCGCGGAATTCCGGTGTGCACCATCGGCGAAGCCATTTACGACATGCCCGGCCTCACTCACCAGGGGCATCTCGACACATTCTGGCGCCACCCCACTGAACCGGAGCCGGGGCTTTACCAGGCGTTCCGCAGGGTTCTCGTCGAGCGATGCCTTGTTCGCGGCGGGCTGGCCAGCGAGTCTGCGGTCCAGGTGCTGATAGGCTCAATCTTCGAGCGGCTGGGTATAACGGCCGACAATTCCGCGAACCGCTCGGCCGAGCGCATGCGGGCATGAAGCTGGCCCGCCGCTATGTCGAAAAGCCGTGGGGGCGAACGGGACTCCCGGCGCGATTCGAAGCCGCCGCCGGAAAAGCGAATTGGCGAAATCTGGTTTGTCTCGGACGAACCGCTGCCGCTGCTCGCAAAATACATCTTCACAAGCGAGAGGCTGTCCGTGCAGGTGCACCCGGACGACGACCAGGCTCGCTCGCGCGGATTTCCCCGGGGCAAGGCGGAGTGCTGGTTCATTCTCGACTGCGACCCCGGCGCGACGATCGGGCTGGGACTCACTAGGCAACTCACGCGCGACGAGCTCAGGGCCGCGGCGCTCGACGGATCGATCGAGGACGCAATCGACTGGCGCCCGGTGAAGCCGGGCGACTTCCTCTATGTCCCGCCCGGGACGATTCACGCCATCGGTGCGGGCATCTCCCTGCTGGAGCTGCAGCAAAACTCGGACGTCACCTTCCGTCTGTACGATTACGGGCGACCGCGAGAGCTTCATCTCGAGGACGCGCTGGCGGTTGCCAATGCCGAGGGCCATACCCCCCGGCTCTATCGCGACACGTCGACAGCAGCGAAGACGTCACGCTGGTGACCGGGCCCAAATTCACCGTCGTTCATGCCCATGGCGATCGGCTGACCGACCGGCAGCGCTGGATACTGCCACTGGAGGACGTCCTGCGACGCGGCCGCGCCGGGCGAGTGTCTATCTCGCCGCCCCAAAGGAAGAGGCCGGAATCGGCAATTGCCGGGCGCTGGTTGCGGCAGTTTCATGAGCCGCAATCGCCCGGTCGAGCGGCGGCCGTCCTGCCGCTGAAACCGGTCAGCGCGGCGATCACCCGGTCATCCTTGTCCCTGCTCCGCTGGTGGCGGGCTCCTCTGTGGGCGATCGCAATCTTTACCGGGGCGAAATCGTTCGCGGACAATCCCATCCTCGGGTCGCGGCGGCTCAATCGGGCCGGGCTCCACGTCTGGCGATTGCGGACAGCCCACGCGCTCGCACGCTGGAGGCGCAAGCGCCTCGCCCGCTTCGTCCCGGCACCGCTAAGGCAGGCTTTCGAACGCGACGGCTTCGTGGTTGTCCCGGACTTTCTTCCGCAGGGCGATTTCCAGGCGCTGAGCAGGGCGATCCTGGAGGGCCGGTTCGAATCGCGCGCGCAGCAACAGGGGGACACGATCACGCGACGCGTGGCCATCGGGCCGGACCTTCGCCGGCGAATACCGGAGCTCGGCTCGCTTCTGGAAGGACGCGCCTGGCGCAACCTGATGGCTTATGTGGCGACCGCCCGAAGCGAGCCGCTGCATTACATCCAGACGATCTCGGCCGGAATTCGCCGATGTTCCACCCGACCCGCAAGTCCAGCTTCACTCCGACACGTTCCACCCATCGCTGAAGGCCTGGCTGTTCCTGACCGACGTTGGCGAGAGCGATCGGCCACTGACCTATGTCGCGGGCTCGCACCGGCTCACTCCCGAGCGAATCGAATGGGAACGGCGAAGAAGCGTCGAGGTACTCGCGAGCGGAAACCGCCTGTCGCAGCGCGGATCGTTGCGAATCGGACCGGAGGAACTCGCCGGTCTCAACCTTCCGCAGCCGACGCGTTTCTGCGTTGCGGCCAACACGCTGGTCGTCGTCGACACCTGCGGCTTTCACGCGCGCGCGCATTCGACGACGCCGAGCGTCCGCGTCGAACTGTGGGCCTATTGCCGGCGTAACCCGTTCTTGCCGTGGACATTTCCGGGACCGCTGTCGTGGAAGCCGATCGCTCATCGCCAGGGGGAACTGCTTCACCGTTTCCTGGACTGGCTCGACCGGGCGCGGTTGCGAAAGCAGCACTGGAGACCGGTCGGGCTTCGACGTCCTGTCGATCCGTGATTCGGCGGCTGCCGTTCGCAACGCCGTTTTCCGGATTTGCTCTTTCCTTCGGCCTCCTATGCCGCCAATGGTCCCGGCACATGGAAAAGCACGATTTTTCAACGGGGCGGCTAACTCACCTCGACCGCCTGGAAGCCGAGAGCATGCACATTCTCCGCGAGACCGTCGCAGAGGCGGATCGCCCGGTCATGCTCTATTCGATCGGCAAGGATTCGGCAGTCATGCTGCACCTTGCGCGAAAGGCCTTCTATCCCGCACCGCTTCCCATTCCCGCTGCTGCATGTGGACACGACGTGGAAGTTCAAGGCGATGTACGAACTTCGGGAGAAGGTTGCCGCCGACCCGGCCATCGAGCTGATCGTCCATCGCAACCCGGAAGCTCAAGCGCTGGGTATCAACCCTTTCGATCACGGCCCTCGCCACACCGACATGTGGAAGACGGAAGGGCTGAAGCAGGCGCTCGACAAATATGGATTCGACGCCGCTTTCGGCGGAGCCCGGCGAGACGAGGAGAAGAGCCGCGCCAAGGAGCGCATCTTCAGCTTCCGCAATGCCAACCATCGATGGGATCCGAAGCGACAGCGACCGGAACTCTGGTCGCTTTACAACGTCCGCAAGAACAAGGGCGAGAGCGTCCGTGTCTTCCCGCTGTCCAACTGGACCGAAATCGACGTCTGGCAGTACATCCTGCGCGAAAGCATCGAGATCGTGCCGCTCTACTTCGCTGCGCCGCGCCCGACGGTCGTTCGCGACGGACTGATACTGATGGTCGATGACGAGCGCTTTCCGCTCGACGGCGAAACCCCGGTGGACCGCACGGTCCGGTTTCGAACGCTCGGCTGCTACCCCCTCTCCGGCGCAGTGGAGAGCGAGGCGTCCACCGTCGAAGAGGTGGTTGCCGAAATGCTCCTTACCACGACGTCCGAGCGGCAGGGGCGGGCCATCGACAAGGATTCGGGAAGCGCGTCGATGGAGAAGAAGAAGCAGGAGGGGTATTTCTGATGTCGCGCGTCCTCGACCAGGATCGCGATCTGATTGCCCGCGATGTCACCGCCTGGCTCGCCCGGCACGAGCGCAAGGACATGCTCCGCTTCATCACCTGCGGAAGTGTGGACGACGGCAAGTCGACCCTGATCGGGCGACTGCTCTACGATTGCCGGCAGGTCTTCGACGACCAGCTCGAGGCGCTGGAGGCGGAAAGCAAGTCGGGCGGCGCGAACGGCGGAAAGCTCGATTTCTCGCTGCTCGTCGACGGACTCTCGGCCGAGCGCGAGCAGGGAATCACGATCGACGTGGCGTATCGCTTCTTTGCCAGCGAAAAGCGCAAGTTCATCGTCGCCGACACGCCGGGGCACGAGCAATATACGCGCAACATGGTCACGGGCGCCTCGACGGCCGATGTGGCCGTGCTCCTGATCGACGCCCGAAAGGGGGTGCTGACCCAGACCCGGCGCCATTCCTACCTCGCCAAGCTCGTCGGGATTCGCCACGTCGTCCTGGCGATCACGAAGATGGACCTGGTCGATTACGACCAGGGCGCTTTCGACGCCATTTGCGAAGATTATCGACCCTTCGCCGAACAGATCGGGGTCGAGCAGTGGCAGGCGATTCCCGTCTCCGGAGTGGAGGGCGCGAACGTCACCACCCGAAGCGAAAAGACGCCGTGGTATTCGGGCCCGACGCTTCTCGAATATCTCGACACCGTGGAAATCGACGCCAGCGCCGATGCGGCCAAGCCGCTGCGGATGCCGGTGCAGTGGGTGAATCGGCCCGACCAGGGCTTTCGCGGCTTCGCCGGCCAGATTGCCGCCGGGAGCATGGGACCGGGAACCGAAGTGCGAATCCTGCCATCGGGGCGAACGACTCGAATTGCGCGCATCGTCACCTTCGACGGCGACCGTGAAGAAGCTGTCGCCGGCCAGTCTGTGACCGTGACGCTTGCCGACGAAGTGGATTGCTCGCGCGGCGACGTCATCGCTGCCGCGTCCGATCCGGCGGAAACGGCCGATCAGTTCGAAGCGACCATCGTCTGGATGAGCGACGACGAGCTTTTGCCCGGGCGCGGCTACTGGATGAAAATCGGGACAGAGACTGTCACCGCAATGGTCCAGGAGCCGAAGTACGAGGTGAACGTCAACACGATGTCGCACCTTGCCGCGAAGACGCTCGGGCTCAACGCAATCGGCGTTGCGGAAGTCTCGACGGATCGGGAAATCGTGTTCGAACCCTATGCGGTCGAAGGAAGCAGCCCCAACCGGGTGCTTGGCGGCTTCATCCTCATCGACAAGGCGACCAACGCCACCGTCGCTGCCGGGATGCTCCACTTCGCCCTTCGCCGGTCGATGAACATCCACCGGCAGCATCTGGACGTCGGGCGCGAAACGCACTCCGCGCTGAAGGGCCAGAAGCCGGCGGTAGTCTGGTTCACCGGGCTTTCCGGAGCCGGCAAGTCGACGATCGCCAACATCGTCGAGAAGAAGCTGGCAGCCCGCGGGCGGCACACTTTCCTGCTCGACGGCGACAATATCCGTCACGGCCTCAACCGCGACCTCGGCTTCACCGAAGCCGACCGGATCGAAAACATCCGGCGCGTTGGCGAGGTCGCAAGGCTGATGGCAGACGCCGGGCTGATCGTGCTCACCGCCTTCATCTCCCCGTTCCGGGCCGAGCGTCACATGGTGCGCCGCATGGTCCCCGAAGGCGAGTTCATCGAAGTGTTCGTGGACACGCCGCTGGAGGAAGCGGAGAAACGTGACGCGAAGGGGCTTTATGCAAAGGCGCGAGCCGGGGACCTCAAGAACTTCACCGGTATCGACAGCCCGTACGAAGTGCCGGAGAATCCGGAAATTCGAATCGACACCACGAAGATGACTGCCGAAGAGGCCGCCGACGTCATCGTCGAAAAGCTGCTGGCGAGGCGGTAGGTCACGTCATCCTGCGGACACGCGGCCATCGACGCAATCCGGAGCGCGGCGCCCGCTGGATCGGTTCGCGGCGCGCGGACTAAGGACGGAGAAGCCTAGTCGCCTTCGCCGGGCTCCGGAGTGAAATATTTCTTGTACTTGTCGTCCTCACCCTTGTGCTCGTCGGCGTCGGCCGGGCTTTCCTTCTTGCGGGTGATGTTCGGCCAGTCGGCGGAGAAGGTCGTGTTGAGCTCGAGCCATTTCTCCAGCCCGCTCTCGGTGTCGGGAAGGATGGCTTCCGCCGGGCATTCCGGCTCGCAGACGCCGCAGTCGATGCACTCGTTGGGGTTGATGACCAGCATCACCTCCCCTTCGTAGAAGCAGTCGACGGGGCAAACTTCGACGCAGTCCATATATTTGCATTTGATGCAGGCGTCGGTGACGACGTAGGTCATTGTGGTGATGCTCCCTTTGCGCGCTGGCTAAGTCGCGCTGCCTGTCCCGTCAACGGGCAAGCTCGGCGTAACAGGCGCGTGCCTCCGCCGACGGGCCGCGGCGCGACGGCAGCGACAGGGCCCTGACGATGCGCGTTCGCCCGTTCAGCGGAAGTGCCACCACGCTCCCGATGCGAACGGGCTCACTCGGCTTTTCCACCCGCTTTCCGTCGATGCGGACGTATCCGGTCGCAACCAGGGCCTGTGCAGCGGTGCGGCTCTTCACCAGCCGAATACAGTACAAGAAGCGGTCGACTCGCAACGCGTCACAGCCTCCATTCCGCAGCCACGCGGCTGCGCCATGCTATTGGAACGCTCAAGCACGCAGGAGAGAGCCGATGGAATCACCAGCCGACTGGGCAATCGAGAGTAGCGGAAAGGCGCTGACCCGCACGTTCGAGTTCGAGGATTTTTCCGAGGCGTTCGCCTTTCTCACGCGCGTGGCTCTCCATGCGGAAAAGGTGAACCACCATCCGGAGTTCACTTCCGTATGGAACCGCGTCGACTTTCGCCTGACCAGTCACGATTCAGGCGGAATCACTGACCGCGACCGGAAACTGGCGGCGGCAATCGACACGCTCGCAGCGCGCTAGGCGGCCCCCCGGACCTTGCGCTTTGCGGGAGGCTGATTTGGCGCGCCCGCGTCGTAAGCGCGAAGAAGGTGGCGATCGTCCACCTTCCACGGGTGAAAGCCGGGAAGGAAAAAGCTTAGCCACGCACCGGCAATCTTTCGGAACATTCCGGGCCTGATCCACAGGTACCAAAGCAGCTTCGCCCACGCCCGAAGCCCCGTCACTCCGTCCTGCCGCATCAGGTCCAAAGCGCCAGCTGTCCGATCGACGACGAAGTTGCGAGTGACGTAGAGCATCACCTTCGCCTTCACCTTCCATCGTTTCGACCGCGGCCAGTCACGAGTTGCATGCAGCCAGGTGTCGTAGGCGACGCCCTTGTGCTCGATTTCCTCCGTCGCGTGCCACCGCCACAGGTCGGCGGTCTCGGCCTCCGCGTCTTCGAGATGACGCGGATCGGCGAGCAGCTCGTGCGCGAGAATGGCCGTGAAGTGCTCCAGCGCCATGGTCGCTGCAAGGCTGACGATGGGCGGCTTCTCGCGGGTGACGGCCAGCCGCTTCTCGACCTGCGCTTCAAGGCGGGAAAGGTCGTAGCCGGACTGCTGGGCGCGCTTGTTGAACGCGTCGTGCTCGCGGCTGTGGATCGCCTCCTGGGTCGTGAACCCCTTGATTTCGGCCGCAAGCCGGGGCGGCGCGCCGTCGCGAAAGCGCCGAACGCTCTCCACGAAGAAGGCTTCGCCCACGGGGAAGGTCGTGGACAGGGCATTGTAGATGGCTGTCGCTTCGACTCGCCCGCCGTGCCACAGTCGTGGAGTTGCAGTATCGCGGCCGAAACGTCGGTCGCGAGGCGTGATCCGCAGGTCTTCGGGGGCGGCGATGGCGCTTGTCATGGCATGAAGATAGGATAACTTACAATAATGTCAATAACTCGCAGACGCCTGCCGCCGGAGCAGGCCCGGGCACTTGCGCTCGATGCCGCTCGTCGCTTGCTCATCGAACGGGGGCCGCAGGCGGTGACGCTAAAAGGGGTGGCGGCGCAAATCGGGCACACCCATGGCAATGTGCTCCACCACTTCGGATCGGCTGCCGGCCTTCAATCGGAACTTGCAAGGTCGATCGCCGAGCGTGTCACGGAGTTGATATCGGCGGCGGTAGAGCGCGCGCGCGCGGGCGAGGCGGACCCGCGCGACGTCGTCGACCAGACGTTCGACGCGTTCAGCCGCGAAGGCGCTGGAGCGCTTGCAGCCTGGATGGTCCTTTCCGGCAATCGGGATGCACTCGACCCGGTGCTCACCTCGCTTCGCAAGCTGGTCGCGCAGCTTGGTGCGAACCACGATTCCGAGCGCGTCGCGCGCACGACGCTTGCACTCGTGCTGTCGGCGCTTGGGGATTTGCTGCTTGGAGGAGCCGTTGCCGATTCGCTCGGCTTGCCGAGTGACAGTGCGCGCGTGGACGCTACGGAGCGCCTCCGGGCAAGCCTTCAGAGCGATTCGGATCAGCGCTGATCCGGCGCTGCGTCGCTTCGCGATGTGCTCAGTCGAGCGCCGTACCGGAATGGTAGTTGCGAGGTGCGGAGACCTGGAGCCTTGCTCCGGCCGAGTCGACGAGGTCGCCGGCCAGGAGAGGCGTCACAAACTCGACTCCGAACCAGCCGCGATCGCCCCAGGCGACCCGCGCCTGAAGCTCCGTCGACCCGCAGACGAGTTCCACGGTAGCACCGGTGGCCGGCACGTCGTCGCATTCGACGAGAGCGCCGGCTCTTGAAACGTCACGGATTCGAACGGCGACGGGACCGGATCCCGAATCGAGCTGGGCGGAAAGGAACACGCGCGACCGTTTGTCGTCGCGTTTTGGAACCGTCACTACGCCCATTGCTGCCCCTCCCCGTTTTGGATCAGCCAATTCCGGCAATCGCAGAGCCAGCCTAAGAAATTGCTAACGCAAGCCCCGGTGGAGCTTTGCGCACTTGCCGCTATAGCTCGCCGGAATGCCTCCACATGCACCGCCACGCGAATATCGAAGCGGCTCCGACGAGCGCACGCTGAGGGACGCGCTCGGCTCCTTTGCAACCGGCGTTACGGTCGTCACGTGCACCAACTCGGAGGGACGGCCGCTCGGTCTGACGGTCAACAGCTTCACCTCCGTGTCGCTCGATCCTCCGCTCTTGCTGGTGTGCATCGCACGGGCGGCGCGCTGCGCGGCGGCGATGGCGAACGCGCAATTCTTCGCCGTGAACGTGCTTCAGACGGGGCAGCAGCCCGCCTCCATCCGTTTTTCCAGCCGTGGAGACCGGTTCGAGACCACCCCCTGGTCCACCGGCGAAACGGGCGCGCCGCTGCTCATGGACTCGCTGGGTGTTTTCGAGTGCGAACGCCACGCCGTCCATACCGCGGGCGATCATGACATCGTGATCGGCCGGGTCGTTCGAGCAAGCTTCGACCCGACGATGGATCCGCTGCTGTTCTTTCGTGGGCGCTACCGCCGACTCCACTTCGATTGATTTGCGCGGCGCGACAGTTGCGCTAGGCAGTCGCCCATGCTGGGACTGGACTTCATCAAAGCCAATCGCGACGCCGTCGAGCGCGCAATCCGGGACAAGGGTGTCGACCTCGACCTGGGCGAAATCCTCAAGCTCGACGCAAACGTCAGGGCTCTCAAGACCGAAATCGATGGACTTCGCGCCGAGCGGAACGCGATCAGCGGCCGGTTCAAGGACGCAAAGCCCGAGGAAAAGGCCGAACTTGGAAAGAAAGCGAAAGAGGCCGGCGCCAAAGCCTCCGAGCTCGAATCCGATCTGGCGACCGAGCAGGAGGCGCTCAGGGCGCTGATGCTCCTGGTCCCGAACATCCCCTTCGATGGGGCGCCGGTCGGGCCCGACGAAAGCGCCAACATCGTCATCAGGACCGTCGGCGAGCCGCCCAGGTTCGAGTTCGAACCGCTCGACCATGTCGCCCTTATCGAAAAGAACGACTGGGCCGACCTGCAGCGCATCGTCGAGGTGTCGGGTTCGCGGACCTATTGCCTGAAGGGACGCCTCGCGCTTCTCGAGACAAAGCTCATGGGCTGGGCTCTCGGCAAGATCGCCGACGAGGGATTCACGCCGATCACGGTTCCGGCGATCGCCCGGCCGGAGGCGTTTTTCGCCCAGGGCCAGTTCCCCGGCCACATGGAAGAGACCTACCACATCCCGGCCGACGACCTGTGGCTTGCCGGCACCGCGGAGGTTGCGCTGACCTCGCTCCATTCCGGCGAGATTCTCGACAACGACAGGCTTCCGGTGCGTTATGCCGGCTTCTCCCCCTGTTTTCGGCGGGAGGCGGGGAGCGCGGGCAAGGACGTTCGCGGCCTTTTGCGAGTCCACCAGTTCGTCAAGGTCGAGCAATATGTCGTCTGCGAGGCGGATGAGGCAGTTTCCGCCGAGTGGCACGCGAAGCTCCTGGGCCTGGCCGAAGGGCTGCTCGCCGACCTCGAAATCCCTTACCAGGTGATCGAGACTTCGACCGGCGACATGGGGCTGGGCAAATACCGGATGAACGACATCGAGAGTTGGGTCCCGAGCCTTGGCAAGTATCGCGAGACTCACAGCTGTTCGACGCTCCACGATTGGCAGGCGCGCCGCGCGAACATCCGCTACCGGGGGAGCGATGGGAAAGTCCGCTTCGCGCATACGCTGAACAACACCGCCCTTGCCTCCCCGCGAATCCTCGTTCCGCTGCTCGAGAACCACCAAACCGAGGACGGCCGGGTGAGGCTTCCCAAGGCTCTGCAGGAACTGATGGGCGGCGAATTCCTCTAATGGCGGGGACCGGCGTGCCCTCCAGCTGGAGGCGTCTCGCCGAGGTCGCAGCGCTTTGGCCCCGCATGTGGCGCGGTATCGGCCATCTCGGCCCGCGAGGGCCAGCGCACGGACCGCCGACGCTCGTCATCCCGGGTTTCATCGCCACAGACAGGACGACGATGGAGCTTCGCCGCGCGCTGGCCGAAGCAGGCTTTCGCGTTCACCCGTGGCGGCTCGGGCTCAACCGCGGAGCGACGGCCGACATCATAGACAGGCTCAGGCATTCGCTCGATCTGGTCGGCGACGAGCGACCGGTGCTGCTGGTCGGCTGGAGCCTCGGCGGTGTGTTCGCGCGCGAGCTTGCCCGTGCAATGCCCGAGCGGGTGCGCGCCGTGGCAACCTTGGGGTCTCCCTTTTCCGGAGACCCCAGGCTCAACAATGTCTGGCGGCTCTATGAATGGGTGGCGGGTCATCCCGTCGACGATCCGCCGATCCCGCGCATCGAGGCGAAGCCGCCGGTGCCCACGCTTGCGATCTGGTCGCGGCGCGATGGAATCGTTGCTGCCGAGGCGGCTCGGGGAAAGCCGGAAGAAAGCGACAAGTCGGTCGAGATCGGCTCCAGCCATATGGGGTTTGGGGTGTCGGCCAGGGCAACGCGAGAGGCGGTTGGGCAGATTGTCGCGTTCCTCAAGGAAATCGAGGGTTCCGAGTTCGCACCATTAACTCTTGGTCCTGACTCGCAGGACAAGAACAAACGAAGAACAAAAGCGTTGTGAGTTGTGTGGCGAAAGGCTTGTCTCTCGTCGCCGGCGGAGCTGTCCCTGCGCAGGTCCGACCGGCTGAATCGCTCCCTGACGGGGGCGAACCCTGGCGCTTGCCCGCGCCGCTTTGCCCCACTCTCTCGGAACTGTTCGCCAACCCGCGCGACTCCGGCTGGGCGGGATTCCTGCTGCCGCAGGTGGACACGTCGAAGCCGGTGCTGTGGGTTCAGGAGCGGATGGCAATCCTTGAAAGCGGGCGAATCTACCCGCCTGGGCTTGGGCAAATGGATGTCATCCACGTCGACGCGAGCGACGCAAGAACTGCGCTGTGGACGATGGAGGAGGGCGTAAGATGCTCCGCCCTCTCCGCCGTGATCGGCGAATTGTACGGCGACCCGGCCGCCCTGGACTTCACCGCTACCCGACGCCTCGCCGTGGCGTCGGAGCGGAGCGGCGTGCGCTGCTGGCTGGTGCGCCTGAGGGGAACCGCGAATTTGAGCGGCGCACGGATGCGCTGGCGGATCGCGAGCGCTCCATCGCTTGCAAACGCATTGGACGCGCGAGCGCCGGGAACGGCGGCGTGGGACGCCGAGCTGTTCCGGGCACGCGGCTTCGCGCCCGGAAAATGGGCGGTCGCGCATGAAGCGGGTCGCTTCCATCTGGTTTCCACAGCTGGCGATCGAGCGCTGGGCGAAGAGCAGCGGCTGCACGCCTGAGGAGCCCGTTGTCCTGACGGTCGAGGGCACGCACGGACCGATCATCCATGCCGTTACCGAGGCTGCCGCGAAGCGCGGTGCGCGAGCTGGAGCACGGCTGACCGATGCCCGCGCACTAGACCCGGCGCTGATCGCAGTTCCGGCTGGCCCGGACGGGGACGAAGCGCTTCTCCAGCGGCTTGGGAAATGGGCGCAGCGCTGGTCGCCGCTGGTCGAGGTGGATGGGCCCGACGCCCTTCGGCTCGACGCTTCCGGAGTCGCCCATTTGTTCGGCGGCGAGGAGGCGTTGGCCGAGGACGTGCGCGCCCGTTTTGCAGCCATGGCCCTCACCGCGCGCGTGGCGATCGCGCCGACGGCCACGGCCGCCTGGGCGCTGGCGCATTTCGGCCCGTGCATTTGCAGCGATGCCGGCGCGAAGCTGGCCCCGCTTCCTGTCTCGGCGCTCCGGCTCGATCGGGATACGGTGCGAACTCTGGAGCGGCTGGGACTGAAAACGATCGGAGCGCTGGCCGCCCTTCCGCGGCTGGCGCTGGCTCGCCGATTCCGGGGAGCCCACGATGTCGTCGATGCGCTCGACCGGGCACTCGGCCGAAAGCCGGAGCCGCTGACCGCGCTTGCCGACAATCCGCCGCCGCGAGCAAGCCTGCGGTTGCACGAGCCGGTCACGCATCCCGAGGCCGGCTGCCAGGCGCTCGAGAAGCTCGTCCCGAAGCTCGTCGTCGAGCTGGAGGAACGCCGCCTCGGTGCTCGATCGCTGTCGATCCACGGATTCCGGGTGGACGGCAGCGTCGCCAGTGCGTCGGTCGCGACATCGATTCCCAGTCGCGACCCCAGGCATGTTGGACGCTTGCTGGAAAATAAGGCCGCCGCGCTGGATCCGGGTTTTGGGTTCGACGCTTTCGCGCTGGTCGCGGACTGGACCGAACACCTGGGGGCCGACCAGCAAAGCCTGGTCGAGGAACCGACGGGCCATCGCGATCTCGCCCGGCTCATCGACCGCCTGACGGTCAAGCTGGGCCCCCGCCGGGTTCGGCGCCCAAGACCGGTCGAAAGCCATGTGCCCGAGCGCGCGATCGAGTGGCGGCCCGCGCTGGAAGAGGCCGAACCGCTCGCTATCGCGGCTCGAAGGCCCCAGCGACTGCTCGACCGCCCCGAAGGAATAGCGGTCGTCTACGCTACGCCCGAGGGTGTTCCACGTCGGTTCGTGTGGAGGCGAGCGGTTCACGACATTGCGCGAGTTGAGGGGCCGGAGCGGATTGCGCCCGAATGGTGGCGCGAACGATCGACAGCGCGGCTTCGCGATTATTACCGGGTCGAGGACCAGGCCGGCCGACGCTACTGGATCTTCCGCGAGGGCCTGGCCGGTGACGGGCGCGGCGGCGCGCCCGACTGGTATCTCCATGGGCTTTTCGGCTGATGCCGGAGACCGAAGGCTTTGCCCGAAAGCGGCTGGAGCGCGACGGACCGCCGCCGAAAATCGCGCGCGCCCCTTATGTCGAGCTTGGAGTCGCCACGCCTTTCTCCTTCCTTCGCGGGGCATCGGATTCGATCGAGCTGGTGCTTCGAGCATTCGAGCTTGGGATGGACGCGATCGGAATTGGGGACCGCAACACGCTGGCCGGCGTGGTTCGGATGCACAGCGCCTGGCAAGGGGGCGGGGCTGAAGCCGCTGATCGGCTGCCGCCTGGATTTGGCCGATTCCTCGTCGCTGCTCGCTTTTCCCGCCGACCGCGAAGGCTATGGCCGTCTGTCGCGGCTGCTGAGCCTCGGTAAGATGCGGGCCGGCAAGGGCGAGTGCCTGCTTGAGCTCGACGACGTCGCAGCTCACCGGGATGGCATCGCCTTCATCGTCTGGCCGGAAGACGATCTCGACATGTTTGAAGCCGGGCTTCCGCGGCTTCGCGAGGCCCTGCCATCGCTGCGTCACGTCGCAGCGTCTTATCTCTATCGCGGCGGCGACGTTGCACGGATCGAGCGGCTCGACAGGATTGC
>CAWCUG010000006.1:237500-725969 GCA_963798785.1 uncultured Alphaproteobacteria bacterium | reverse complement strand
AGACCGACGTCGAGCAGATCAGCAACGCGACGACGATTTCCAAAATCCGGGAAAAGGCGAAAAGCCGCTAGTCGGCGTGGGCCCGCTCGAACAAGGCCTCGTGCGGACAGAGGTCGGACTCAAGCGCTTCCTGCTTCGCTTTCTCGAGCCGCTCCGCGCGCGGACGGTCGTGCTTTCGCCGATGGGCGAATCGCGTCAGCAGATCGTTCAAGTCCTCGTGAAAACTACCTCTTCGGTGCGGCACCGGTTTCAAGACTCCCTTTGGCGAGAATTCTACGGCCCGAGCGCACCGTGGTTCAGGACAACAACATCCGTATCGGTCGCAAGTTTCTCCCGATCACAGCCCGAAGGGGTAAGTTTCGTCGTCGCCCGGACGTTGCTCGCCCGGCAAAGGCGTGACGGCGCGGGTCTCGTCGAACCACACCCAGCCGTCGTACTGGCGCGGCAGGATGCATTGCGAATAGTGGCTCCATCGCTCTGTGTCCGGCCGGTAAATCACTCCGATGAACCGCTCGAGGCGAGGCTCCATAAGCGCCTCCTTGATCTCACGGCCGATCTCCTCCGGTCTCAGGTCGAGCAGGAAGCGCTGCAGGCCGCTGTCATGCGCGGCGCGTTCATAGCTGTCGGGTAGCGACGGGTTCACGGCCTTGACCTGCATCGGCTGGTCCCAGTCGTCGGCCGCGGCGACTGTCCCGGTGTGCGTGCCAAATCCGATCAGCCTCGCCCGCGCGTCGAACTTCTCCTTGACCAGCTGGCCGACGTTCAGCTCGCCGCGGACCTGGCCCATCTCGGTGAAAACGGCATTTCCGATGTGGCTGTTGTGGGCCCAGACGATCGCCTTCGCGTTCGGCCCCTTCGAATCGAGCACCTGGGTGAGCGTTTCGAACATGTGCGTATCGCGCAGGTTCCAGCTCTCCTCCGCGCCGCGGTACATCACCCGGTAATAAGCCTCGGCGTTCTTGACGACGCGGGCGTTCGACGCCGCATCGAGCCATTCGTCGCACTCTTGGCTGAGACAGTCGAAATTGTGCCGCATCAGCTCGTTCAGCATCTGCAGGACCGGCACCTCGCAACGCGCATAGCCTTCGTACAGCGCCATTGCCCCATAACGCTGCGGCTCGTCGGCCCAGGGCTCGAGGCAGCCGTATCGTTTCCTTGCGATCTTTGCGGCTTCGGGATCCTCGTCTTCGAGGAAATCGATGACCGCGCGCATCGCCATGCTCATGTTGTAGAGGTCGAGCCCGTAAAAGCCCGCCCTCTGCTCATAGTCGCGCCCGTGGTTGTGACGGTGCATCCAGCGGATGAAGCGATCGACCTCGCGATTTCGCCACATCCAGGAGGGAAACCGCTCGAACGCCTTTTGCTCGCCCTCGCGAGGTTCGCGATGCCGCACGTAGCGGTCGATGGTGGCAGCGTCCGGCCAATCCGCCTCGACGGCGACGATGTTGAAGCCGTGGTGGGCGATCAGCCGCTTCGAAATCTCCGCCCGCGCCCGATAGAATTCGCTGGTGCCGTGGCTCGCTTCTCCGAGACAGACGACCCGAGCGTCCGCGAAGCGGTCGAAAAAAGCACCGAAGCGGTCGTCGTCGATGTCGGGCAACGGCTCGGCGGACCTGCGAATGAGTTCCGGCAGCTGTTTGGTGAGCGTCTCAGTCATCGCTCCATCCCTCCTCTCCTATAAGAGGAACGAAACGCACCGCGCCAAGGTCCTCGCTGATCAGATTGCCCTTTGGTCCCTTGGTGACCTTGACCAGCTTCTGCACCGATCCGGGATCGCCGACGGGCATGACGATCCTGCCGCCGTCGGCGAGCTGGTCGATCCAAGGCTGTGGGACATGCCTGCCGCTGGCGGCGGCGAGGATCGCGTCATAGGGCGCCTCGGGATCCCAGCCGCGAGTGCCGTCGCCCTCGACGATCCGGACATTATCGTAACCGAGGCGGCCAATCCGTTCGGACGCCACCTTCACCAGGTCAGCCTGCCGCTCGATTGCAGTCACGTCGGCGGCTATCCGGCTGATGACGGCGGCCGCATAGCCGGACCCGGCACCGACTTCGAGCACACGATCGCCCGGTTTGATCTCGGCCGCGTCGATCATGAGGGCGACGATGTACGGCTGGGAAATCGTCTGCCCGGACTCGATCGGAAGCGGATGATCGCCGTAAGCGAGATCGGCGTATTCCTTCGCCAGGAACTCCTCGCGGGGAACCTCCCGGAATGCCTCGAGGATCTTTGGATCACGAATCCCGCGGCTTTCGATCTGCCGCTCGACCATCGCCTCGCGCTCGGCGGCATAGTTCGTCAGGGTGTCGACCATCGGTCACCTCCCGCACTGCCAACGCCTGAGGCGGACCCGTGTTTCTAGATCAGCCCGGCAAGCGGGCTGCGGGTCGGCGTAGCGCCGCTTGCCCATTCGCCCGGACAGATAGGCGAGCCGGCCCGCCTTCGACCGCCGACTTCATCGCGCGGGCCATCATCACCGGGTCCTTCGCCTCGGCGATCGCCGTGTTCATCAGCACGCCGTCGCAGCCGAGCTCCATCGCCACTGCGGCATCGCTTGCGGTGCCGACGCCGGCATCGACCAGCACCGGCACGCTCGCCCCCTCGACGATCAGGCGGATCGTGACGCGGTTCTGGATTCCAAGACCCGAACCGATCGGAGCGCCCAGCGGCATGATCGCCACCGCTCCGGCCTCCTCGAGCTGTTTCGCTGCAATCGGATCGTCGACGCAATAGACCATCGGCTCGAAGCCTTCTTTGACCAGCACTTCGGTGGCTTTCAGGGTCTCGCGCATGTCCGGGTAGAGGGTGCGCGCTTCGCCGAGCACCTCCAGCTTGACCAGGTTCCAACCGCCCGCCTCGCGCGCCAGCCGAAGCGTGCGGATCGCCTCGTCGGCGGTGAAACAGCCGGCGGTGTTGGGCAAATAGGTGACCTTCTTCGGGTCGATGAAATCGGTCAGCATCGGCTGCTTGGGGTCGGCGATGTTCACTCGCCGTACTGCGACCGTGACGATTTCCGCGCCCGACGCTTCGAGCGCGGCCGCATTCTCCTCGAAGCTCTTGTACTTGCCGGTGCCGACGATCAGCCGCGACGTGAAGGTGCGCCCGGCGACGGTCCAGGTGTCGGCAACGGGGGTTTTCGGAGCGTTCACTTCAGCCACCCCCGACGAAATGCACGATCTCGAACGTATCGCCGTCGCCTACCTTCACATCGCCCAGCGTCGACCTCGGGACGATTTCGAGATTGCGCTCCACGGCGACCTTTTCGGGCTTCACACCAACGCTTCGAAGCATGTCGGCGATGCTGCTGTCGGCCGCAACCACGCGCGCCTCGCCGTTCACTTTTACGGAAATCATCTCTTGTTGAGCCGTTTCAGTCATTTACCCGAGGTGCTTTGTGCAATTGCATCAACGCTCATATAGAGGCGCGCAATGGCGATGCCACCCGTCGGAGGCTGGACGCGGCGGCACAGCTCTGCAAGGGGCTGCCGCCACGGTTACGTACCGGAAGCTAACAGGGGAAGAGTGAATGGCCGGACCTCAAAAGACCGGTAAGGAGGGGATGCGTATCGATCCCGCCCTGGTTCGAGAGCTTGCGGAGCTTCTCACCGAAAACAACCTGACAGAGATCGAAGTCGAGGACGGCGACCGCAAGATCCGCGTCCAGCGTAACTTTTCGCTGGGTCCGCTCTGCAGCCGCCGCCGGCCGCTCCCGCAGCGCGCCTGCCCCACAGCCGCTCACGGCTCCGCCGATGCACGCCGAGGCTGCCGTCGGCGACGAAGGCGGCGAAAGCGTCCGCTCGCCGATGGTCGGAACCGCATTCCTTTCCTCCGAGCCCGGTGCCGCCCCCTTCGTGAAGCCCGGCGACTCGGTCAAGGCCGGCGACACCTTGCTGATCGTCGAGGCGATGAAGGTGATGAACCCGATCACCGCGCCGCGCGGCGGAGTGGTCAAGCAGTTGCTGGTGGAAAACGGCCAGCCGGTGGAGTTCGACCAGCCGCTGGTCCTGCTGGCCTAAGATGCCGATCAAGAAACTGCTGATCGCCAACCGCGGCGAAATCGCGCTTCGAATCCACCGCGCCTGCCACGAAATGGGAATCCGAACGGTCGCGGTTCATTCGACCGCCGATTCCGATGCGATGCACGTGCGTCTCGCCGACGAAACGGTGTGCATCGGGCCGCCGCCGGCGACCAAGTCCTACCTCAACATCCCCAACATCATTTCGGCGGCCGAGATCGTCCATGCCGACGCCATCCACCCCGGCTATGGCTTCCTTTCGGAAAACGCCAAGTTCGCGGAGATCGTCGAGAGCCACGACATCACCTGGGTCGGCCCCAAGCCCGAGCACATCCGGGTCATGGGCGACAAGATCGAGGCGAAGCGCACCGCTGCCAAGCTCGGCCTTCCGCTCGTTCCCGGCTCGGACGGGCCGCTGGAAAGCATCGCCGACGCAAAGGCGCTTGCCAAAGAGGTCGGTTATCCGGTCCTGATCAAGGCGGCGTCAGGCGGCGGCGGGCGCGGAATGAAAGTGGTCGCGGAAGAAGACCAGCTCGAAAGCCTGATCAGCCAGGCGTCGAACGAAGCGCGCTCCGCGTTCGGCGACGACACCGTCTACATGGAAAAATACCTCGCCGACCCGCGCCATATCGAGTTCCAGGTGTTCGGCGACGGCAACGGACAGGCGATCCACCTCGGCGAGCGCGATTGCTCGCTGCAGCGCCGCCACCAGAAGGTGCTCGAGGAGGCCCCGTCCCCGGCGATCACCGCCAAGCAGCGCCACAAGATGGGTTCGCTCGTCGCCAAGGCGATGGCCGACATGGGCTATCGCGGCGCCGGAACAATCGAGTTCCTGTTCGAGAACGGCGAATTCTACTTCATCGAGATGAACACGCGGCTCCAGGTCGAGCATCCGGTGACCGAGATGATCAGCGGAATCGACCTCGTCCGCGAGCAGATACGGATTGCGCAGGGCGAGGGCCTGTCCTGCTCGCAGGAGCAGATCCACCTGCACGGCCACGCCATCGAATGCCGGATCAACGCCGAGGACCCGCAGACCTTCGTCCCCTCACCGGGCCTGGTGAAGAATTTCGTCGCCCCGGGCGGGATGCACGTGCGCGTCGATAGCGGCCTCTACGCCGGCTATCGCGTACCGCCTTATTACGACTCGATGATCGCCAAGCTGATCGTTTACGGCACCAGCCGCGAACGCTGCATCATGCGCCTCAAGCGCGCGCTCGAGGAGTTCGTGGTCGAGGGAATGAAGACGACGGTCCCCCTGCACCAGCGCATCGTCCGCGACCCCGAATTCCTCTCCGGCGACTATACGATCAAATGGCTGGAGCGCTGGCTGGAGGCCAATCCGGAGTAGGCGCTAGTGTCCGCTTTGGGTGGAAAGCGGACACTGCTCAGTCGTCGGTGCGCGGGCAGACCTTCCGCCAAGTCCAACCAACGCCCCAAGCCACGCCGCCTAGCAACAAGACGAGGGATGTTGGAGGTCTGCCTTCAGAGGCCCACACGAAAGTCACAGCGCTGGTCAGCATCGCGAGGAAACTGAACGCCAGCACTCGAAGTAACCGGTCTGTGGCAGGAGAGGTAATCCGAGCCTTTGCAGCGGTGATTGCCACGATGACGAGCGTTGCAAGAGCCGACAGAATGACCGCGAACTTTGGGTAAGCATCGAGCCCACCCCAAGCGCCACAAGCGACGAGCACGAGGGCAAAGACGCCCCGAAAAATTAGGTCGCCGAAGTTGTCAGGCCTCCGCGGCTCATCTGTATATGCGCCCATTCGGGAATGTTGTCAGAGACCGCTAATGACCGCAATGGGTGGAAAACGGACGCGCGATAAGACACTGTGGATCATGCGCTGCGGCCTCATTTTGGGTGTCCTCATGGGCAGTATTTTGCTGTCCAGTTGCTCGGAGGAAGCGCCACAGGCTTGCACCCCACGCAGGAGCTATTGGAACAAGCCCCACAACTTCGTCGGCCTGATGCCTCCTCGGAACGAAGTCGCGCTCGACCATAGTGGGAGGCTCTACTGGAACGGTAGTCCGATCTCACGTGACCGGCTTGGCCAGTACCTCGCACAGTCGCATACCCTTAACCCGAAGGTCCGAGGTTTTCTTGCAGACTGAAATGGGCGTCTCGTGCGAGGCGTTGGATGCTGTACGCAGAGCAGATGGACGAGAGCTTCGACTGCAGGCGCTCACATCGCTGTGCCGAAGGGATCTCCATCGGTATGGCGCGAGCTTCCAATGGCTCCGGGCTCCGCTGTTTCGTGAGACTTCAACAAGCCCAAAGTTCGTGTCCGTTTTGGGTGGAAAGCGGACGCTAGATTACGGGCAGATGTAGCCGTAGATTCCTCTCACGCTCGTCAACTTCCCAGCCGCTGTTTGCCAACGAACAATCCACTTCGTGCTGCAAGGAAAATGGCTGCGCGTCAGCTCTGCCCCCGAAGCGCCGACATCGAAGCCCTGTTCGGCCAGCTTCGACCGCACGTTGCTCTCTGCGCTGCCAAGCGGAAACTGTTGAACCACTCGCCTATTGAACTGCTCCTCCGCCTCGCGAACATTGCTGGAAAGACCAGCGGCTATTGGAGGGAGTGGCTTCTGCCGGAGCATCCCGCTAGCACCATCAGGGAGAAAACCGCGCAACGCTTCATGAGGACAGGCTAACAGCAGTTTCAGTCTCCGCAACGGGTGGAAAGCGGACATTCTCGACAATCGCCATCGTAGCAGTCACCGTGGGCAAATGAGAGGTTACCGACGGAAAGTTCGTGACGAGATCAGTGCTTCGATCCGCCACTATCTTGACGTCCTTGAGGGGGCTAACGACTGCACACTCTGTGACTTGGCGAAGGCCCTTGATGAGCTGGTTGTCACCTATCACCGTATCGCCGACGTAGAGCCGGATACGACCGAAGCATCTGCAGCTCCCAGACCCGACGAAAAGCGCATCGCCGACGCCGCAACAGCCAAGTTTCCAGACTTGGGCTGGTATGCCCTCGTGGACCCGGAGGGTGGTCCAGACCAACAAGTGGGGATGAGCATTGCTGCGAGCGACCTTGCAGAGATCGCATCTGATTTGATGGGAGTCCTTTGGCTGTTTGAAAATGGCAGCCACAATGACGCGGTGTGGGATTTCCGATTTGGATACCAGAGCCACTGGGGGCGGCATCTCCACGAATTGCGAACTTACTTACATTCGCTCGCGGCATGGTAGCGTCCGTTTTGGGTGGAAAGCGGACATTAGCGTCGCTACGCTAGCGAGCCCAACAATGCGGGGGATCAGCGTAGAGGGATCGTGGAGTTGAGCGCTGCGTTTGACGATCTCATCAAGCAGCCGGAGCCTGGGCCACTTACAGCTCTCCACGCGGCAAAGGTGGTCGCCGTGTTGCTTGCATTTCTCGCGATTATCGTTGGTGCCGTGACATATACTTTGGGCTTTGAAGCCATGGTCTGGGTTTATTTAGTCTTCGGGCTTTTTAGCGCGAGTATCGTCTTTGGCCTTCTCGCAAACAGATGGTCGGAATCGCTGTTTGCTCGCCGAGCAATGCGGCTTGGCTTGGACGAAAGTGAGGCGAGAACATTCTGGCGCACTTACGATTGGGACGAAATCCAACCCTAGCCCTTAGCGTCCGCAATGGGTGGAAAGCGGACGCTTGGCAGAAGCTAGTTACGCATCAACAGCGTGAGAAGGAATCCGAGCGCGAACACGACCAAGAGCATTCTTGAAACGGCGGTCAAAAACTCGCCTCGGCGCCGGAGTGCGACGTACGCCCCACCTGCAATCGCCAACCACGCGAACATGTAGAGCGGGCGCGATGGCTGATACGTTTCGGGTAGGAACTGCATGCCCCAGACAGCGGGGATACACGCCACCGCGACGATGAAGAGACGACCGAACTGTTGCGATGCGGTTAGCTGTGCCATCGACGCAGACTGGCGCACCCACCTGATGTCCGCAATGGGTCGAAAGCAGACACTGCGCTGTAGCGGCAGGAATGGGTGGAAAGCGGACGCTAATCGCGATGATCGTCCAGTCCGAACCCCAATTCTTCGAGGTCGCTCAGTGCAACAATGGCATCCCAGACGTGGATTGGTTCGCGAGTCTCCCAATCGACCCACTTGCTCTCAGGCCCGAGGTAATTGCTTAGGATGTCCACGACACTAGCGATGCGGTCTTGGTAGGTATCGCCGCCTTCGAAATGCTTGTTGGGGTCGACCCCATGAATGTCGATCTTGAACCCCGGCCCCTCCTTCCCGACGATTATCGATCGTATTTCCGGCGTTGGAAATTCGATTTCGAAAGCTCGCTCCTCAGTCATGATCTGAATTTTGCCGATTCCGCCGAAGTCCGCAATGGGTCGAAAGCAGACACCCGCTCTGTAGCGGCAGGAATGGGTGGAAAGCTGACGTTGCGCTAGTCGGTCACTCGGTGCCGTTGAACCAGGGCGTGGCAACTATGAAATCCTCCGCTGCTGTCGGCGACCCGAAAGGGCCCACCAATCGCCCTGCGTGGCGCTCGGCGAACGTCGTTCCTTCGACCCATTCACTTTCGAGGAGATACGTTTCTCCGTTCGAAAACTCGCGGACTTCCGCAGAGCGTTTGCCGTCCTTGCTATAGAGGGTGCAGGCTACCCGATACTGAGTTCCGGAAAGGCTCATGCGCGGAACATAACCGACAAGCCTTATGGCAGGAATGGGTCGAAAGCGGACACTGGCGCCGATAGACGCGCCGGTGGAGTCGTCTTGACCGGCGGATATTTCGCCGACGCCAAGCCCGGGAAGCACCTCGAGAACCTCCTTCTCCCAGACGTACACCGCGATCGGGAAGGACAGGCGCGCATTCGAAAAATGCGACCCGTCGCTCGGTTTTCCAACGCGATAGGTGGTCGGCTGGCAAATGTCGGATCTGCCGGACCGATGCCGCGCCAGTCGCGTCGTTCGGTTGCCGAAACGGCCGCAACTTCGTCTTCCCCGTCCCGTTGGTTTTGATGAAACCACGAGACAGGAGAAGCACTTATGGCCGAGACCAAGAGCCGCGACGCGCCTGCCGCGATTCCCGTGAAGCGGGACCGCGACAAAGGCGCATTCGAATTCGAGAAGCGGAACGACGAAAGCGTCGGCGAGCTGGTGACCCGGCTTGTGCGGCAATCGAGCGAGCTCGCGCAAAAGCAGCTCGACCTGGCCAAGGCGGAGATTCGCTCCGCGGTCACCGACCTCGAGGAAGCAGCCGGGGCAATGGCCGGAGCCGCGATTCTCGGGCTTGCCGGCCTTGGAGTCACCCTGATGGGCATTGCCTTCCTGTTGAGTGAAGTGATGAGCCTGTGGCTCGCCACGGTCATCGTCGGGGTTGCGGCGCTGATCGGCGCCTACGCGATGTTCGCCGCCGGCCGCGCCAAGCTCCACGCCAAATCCATGAAGGCTGAGCGCACCCGCAGTACGCTGGAGCGCGCACCCGGAGCAGTAACCGGAGACACGGAAGGACACCGCAATGGCTGACTCGAAACGCAACGACCCAGCAACTCTCCAGAGCGACGTGCGCGAGGTACAGGATGACATCGGCGACACGGTCGAAAAGCTTGAGGACAAGCTGAGCCCGGACGAACTGGCCCGCTCGGTGCTTGGAGACGACGGCGAAGAGCTTGCCGGCAACGCGCTGGATATCGTCCGCCGCAACCCGATTCCCGTCGCCCTGATTGCAGTCGGGCTGATCTGGCTCGTCGCAAGCTCGGACTCGCCGCCGCTAAGGAAGCTCCGCGAGCGGATCTCCGGGCGCGGCAACGACATGGACTTGCGCAGCCGTTCGGAGGAACCGGCGCCGATCGGACCGCCTCCGCCCACCGGCGAAGCCTTCGACCGCAAACGTTCGCCGCGGGGCCGCTAGCCGGACCCGAGGCGCAGCCGTTGCCGTAAGATTTTCTCCTGCCAAGCGCGACTGCGGCCGGTCAGCGGGCGAGTCCGATGGCCCAGTCATCGGCGCCGCCTTTTTCGGCAGCGGTCAGCTTGGCCGTTGTCCCCTTCTCGGCTTCAAGGCGCAGCTGTTCGACATCCCAAGGCCGGATTTCGTGGTCGAAGCGCAGGCCGCAGATTTCGCCCCGCCGCCACATGACGCTAGCATAAACGTCGATCGTACCGACCTGGAGGAAGAGCTCCGTGCCCTTGGGCGGAGGCGCCTGGACGCGCAGCTTGGCTCCCGTCTGTGATATGTTGAACAAAATGGCCGAGTGGCGGTCGCTCATCGTAATCAGCAGTGCCGGGAGCGGAGTGTCGAAACGCTTCGACGAGCGTCTTCCGCCGCCTTGCCTGATGCCGAAGGTCAAACGGCGGCTCATCGCGTGCCTGTAACCTAATGTCGGGTTCCGGTCACTAGCGTTACAATCTCGTGAAAGGGGCGCTTTCCAAAGCAGCTTGCGTCGGCCGCGTCCGCTCGCCACGATGTGACGAGGGGGAGCCGCACATGAGCCTGTTTGCCGATATCAAGTCGCTCGAAAAGCCGCAGCGGAGCGCCATCTGGGCGAGCTATCTGGGCTGGACTCTCGACGCCTTCGATTTCTTCCTGCTCGTCTTCATGCTCAACGCGATCGCCGCCGAGTTCGCAACCGACGTGAAGTCGGTCGCATATGCGATATTCCTGACGCTCGCGGCGCGGCCGTTCGGCGCGTTGGTTTTCGGCCTGCTCGCCGACCGCTTCGGCCGACGGCCGATCCTGATGATCGTGGTCCTTGCCTTCTCTGTCTTTTCAGCGCTGTCGGGGCTTGCCGGCTCGCTGACTCAGCTGATCGTCATCCGCGCGCTGTTCGGCTTCGCAATGGGCGGCGAGTGGGGCATCGGCGCAAGCCTGGTCATGGAATCGATTCCGGCGAAGCTTCGCGGCCCGGTCTCCGGCCTGCTGCAGAGCGGCTATCCTTCCGGCTATTTCGTCGCCAGCATCGTCTATTTCGCCCTGTTCGACGTCATCGGCTGGCGCGGCATGTTCTTCGTCGGCATCGCGCCCGCGCTGCTCGTCTTCCTGATCCGGATGCATGTCGAGGAAAGCCCCGCCTTCGTCGCCAGCCGCGACAGGCCGCGGGTCAATCCGCTCGCCGAGCTCGCCCGCAACTGGAAGATCGCGCTCTACATGATCGTGCTGATGGCCGCCTTCAACGCGTTCAGCCACGGCACGCAGGATCTCTATCCGACCTTCCTCCAGGAGCAGCACGGCTTCGGCACCAAGCTGACCGGCACCCTGACCGCCATAATGAACGTCGGCGCGATTGTCGGCGGCATCACTTTTGGAATCTGGTCGGAACGAATCGGCCGCAAGCGGGCGATCATCATCGCGTGCGTGCTCGCCCTCCCGATCATCCCGCTTTGGGCCTTTTCGGTCACCCCGCTGCTTCTGGGGATCGGAGCCTTTCTGATGCAGATCGCGGTACAGGGCGCGTGGGGAATCGTGCCGGTGCACCTCAACGAGCTTTCACCCGGCGCGGTCCGGGCGATGTTCCCCGGTTTCGCCTATCAGCTCGGAAACCTGGTGATGGCGAAGAACGCGGTATTCCAGGCCGGCATCGCCGAGAGCCACGGCGGCAGTTACGGCTTCGCACTCGCCCTGTTCGGCGGAGTCACCGCGGTCATCATCGCCGTATGGACCGCCTTGGGGCCGGAGCGAAAGCACGCCGATTTGACTGGCGCGAAGCCGGTTGAGGAGTAGCCGGGCGCTCATTGCGACCTCGCGGCGTTGCGGAACAACAGCGCCGAGGCGAGCCAGAGGAAAGCCAGGCCTTCGATCAACGCCAGCAGCCCGAAGCGGCCAGGCGGCTCAGCGCCATCGTTGAACGCGAAGACCACAATCCCGACCAGCGCCTGCGCGACGGCTGGAGCCGCCATTGCCCACGCCATCAGCGCGGCTTTGCCGCGGGCAATGATTGCCCCTGCGATTGCAAGCGCGACCACGCCCATGAAGACGAGATTGATCGGATTGTCCTCGTTGCCGACGATTCCAACCGCGAGGTTGATCCAGATCGTCAGGAAGCCGGCGGCAAGGCCCAGTGCCACTGCGCCGCGATAGGCCCAGCTGCGCGACACGCGCACGCCCAGCTCGAACAGCAGTCCGACCCCGCCGATCATCACGATGGCGAAGATGAAGTCCGAAAGCGTCCAGTCGACGCCGGGTGCACCCAGCTGCATCGCCACCAGCGGCGCAAGGACGACCGCGACTGCGACTCCCCAGCCGATCAGTCTCAGCCGACTGCCGCCGCCGTTAACTCCAACCGCATTTCCCATTGCTTGCCTCCCTGGCTGTTTACCGCTTCAACGTGACGCGGACGCCGATGAGCGGCATGAGCAAGCGATGAGGAATTCCTGAAAAGCGATGTCTAGCGTCCGTTTCGACCGATTCTGTCTCGACGCTCGCGATCGCCAGCTTCGCGACGAGGATCGGCCGGTCGAGCTGAACAGCCGCTATTTCGACGCCCTCGCACTCCTGGTCAGCGAACCCGGGCGGCTGGTGTCGAAGGACCGCTTCATGGACGAAGTCTGGCGCGGGGTGCCGGTCACCGACGAAGCCCTCACCCAGTGCATCCGGACGCTTCGCCGCCAGCTCGGCGACGATGCTGCCCGGCCGCGCTTCATCGAGACCGTGCCCAAGCACGGCTATCGATTCATTGCACCGGTCGAAGGGGCCAGCAGCCCCGCGTACCTTGCTCCCTCCGGAGCTGGTCAGTCGCGATCCTGGTGGCGGCATTACGCCCTCGTCGCGCTTGGCGGCGTCGTTGGCGGCGGGCTCGCGGGGTTTGTCGGCGGCCTGTTTTACGGCTTTGCCGGAGCCTCGCAGCCGCTTGCTCCCGCAATGGGCGCTGTTTCGGTCCTCCTCGTCCTCCTCGCCCTCACGATTGTCGTCGCGCTGATGGGATCGATCGGAGTCGCTTTCGGCATTGCAGCGGCGGGTTACTTGTCGCGCCGGATCGGGCCGTGGTGCATCGCCGGCGGAGCGGCCGGCGGCCTTGTCGTCGGCGCGATCGTGAAGCTGCTCGGGCTCGACGCCTTCACCTTGCTGTTCGGACAATCGCCGGGCGATATCACCGGCCCGTTCGAAGGCTTGATAATCGGCGCCGCGGTCGGCCTGGGCGTCTGGGTAGCGAGCGCTCGACCGATGCTTCGCTACGGAACGATTGCCGCCGCCGCCCTCGGTGCAGTTGCCGGGTCGCTTGTTGTTGCCTTGGGCGGCCACCTGATGGGCGGAAGCCTGGCGCTTCTCGCCGGCCATTTCCCCGGATCGCGGCTTCGCCTCGACAGCATCGGGGCATTTTTCGGCGAAAGCGATTTCGGTCCCATGACCCAGCTGGTTACCGGAGCGCTCGAAGGCGCTTTGTTTACCGGCTGCGTCGTCGCAGCGATGCTTCTCGCCAGGCGCCAGCTCGAAGAGCGCCGGAGCTAGCGAAAACATTTCGTCGGCTGGAACGTTGGCAAAGCACAACGAACCGCACCAATGGCTTACCGATCGCAAAACCGGAGCGACCGCTGGAAGGCGATGGTCGCTGCAATCCTCGTCACCGGGGGATTGGGCACAGTGCTGCTTAGCGGCTTCAGCATCCACACCGTCAGCCGCGCAATCGATCGCCTGCAGACTTTCGACATAAGCCCCCCCAAACCGCCCCCGCCGGAAAAGCCGAAGCCGAAGCAATCAACAAAACCGGAAGGTGCACCGGCGGCACCGAAGGCCTCGCCGGTGGTCGCTCCAAAGCCGGAGGTGGAGCTTCCGACGGAGCAAGTGATCGCCGCCGCCGTGCAGGCGGGTACCGGCAATTCGTCCTCGAATGGCCAAAGCGGCGCCGGCAACGGCACAGGAGCGGGCGGTAGCGGCAACGGTGCCGGAAGCGGCGCAGGCAACAGCCCTGCCAGGCTGGTCCGCAACCTGTCGCGGTCCGACTACCGGCGCTTGACCGGCGGCAGGATGGCTTCGGGTTCGGCGGGGCTGGCGATCCGGGTCAATTCAAACGGCCGGGTCGATTCATGCAGCGTAGAGCACTCGAGCGGCGACTCCGTGATCGACTCCGGCCTGTGCCCCCTCGTCGAGTCGCGACTTCGGTTCCAGCCGGCGCGCAACGCACAGGGACGGCCGATCCCCTTTTACACGCATTACCTGGCGAGATGGCGCCGCTGACGTGCGGCGGGCGGACTAGCGCGCTGCGGTATTTCCGCTGCCCGCGCTCATCGTCGCAAGCCGCTCAGCGTCCCAGCCGTAGACGTCGTCCAGATAAGTGATCGAAGAGCCATCCGGAATCGCCGTCAGGTAGGTAACGAACACCGGAATCGGCTTGTCGAGCGGGATCTTGATCTCGGGATCGTCGGAAGTGGCGGTCAGCGTGTGGCCGAACAGCCACCGGCCCAGCCGGGTCGCATCGTCCAGTCGTATGCAGCCGCCGCTGAACAGCCTGACGCTCTTGTCGAGAAGCTCCTTGCGCGGCGTGTCGTGGAGGTAGATTCCGTAGGGGTTCGAGAAAGTATATTTGACCTTTCCGAGGAAGTTTTCCGGCCCGGGAAGCTGGCGCACGCGGATTTTCGTGGTGCCCGCCTCGACCGCGTTCCAATCGACCTTGGCCGGATCGACGACCGTCGCGTCATCGCTCCAGTCCGAAAGGATTTCGTACCCGCGCGATTTCAGATAGCCGAGGCCAAATTCCTTCACATATTTGCCGACATCGTCCCAGACGAGATCGGGCGGCACGTTCCAGTAGGGATTGAGCGCCGCGTAACGGAGGTAGCCGGCGATCGGCGGCGTCTTTCGATCCTCGCGCTCCTGCCCGACGACAACCTTCATCGAATCGACGACCTGGTTGTTCTCATACATGTACAGCCGCTGCGTCGGCGCATTCACGATGATGTAGCGGTGAGTGGTCGGAAGGACACGTGCCCGCTGCAGGTTGATCCGCAGCAGCTCGCGCTGGCGGTCGCCTTCGAACTGGCCGTTGACCAGCGCCGCGCGAAGCTTGGCGTAAATGGGATTCATCCACTCCATGCCGGCAACATATTGCGGCAAGGACGGTGCGCGCTCGGCATCCTGAAGCACCTTGAGCGGCGACGATGGCCCGATCGGAAGCGCCGGATCGACATATTGCAGTCCCGTGACCGGCGGGTTCCTCAGGTCGCGCGCATAGTCGGCGAACGCCTTGCTGAGACGCTCGTCCGCCTCGCGGACGTCGCGTTCACTGCCTTTCGAAGCGCGGCGAACCGCCTTGTGCAGCGAGTCCACATCGAAGGCTTGCGGATCGAGTCCGTCCGCTGCTGCAGTCGTAAGCAGCGACAAAAGTGCCTGCGCGGCCGAGGTCGGTTGTCCGCCGGTGAACCACAAAGGCCGACCCTGGCGAAGCGTGTAGAAATCCTCGACGCTCTGGCCGCGCGGGACGGAAAGGGTCGCCGCCGCAGCTTGCGCAGGTGAGACAATCGGCGCCGCGGCAAGAGCTGCCGCGACGCCGAAAATCTTCGAAAAAGTGCGCACCGGCGCGAAGCCGGTGCGCATCATCGATAAGCGAGTCACAGTCTCGGTTTTATCCGCGTTCGCCGGCCCTGTAGGGAGCCGGGGCCGGAGCCGGAGCTGCCGCAGGCGGCTGACCCGGATAATACTGGCCGTTGTAGATATAGCCGTCGACCTGGCCGTCGTTGTTGCGGTCGGCCCACACTGCGCCGGCAAGTCCGCCAACGGCAGCGCCGATGACTGCGCCCGGAATGACTCCGAGACCGGTGACGGCGCCAACGCCTGCACCGACCGCACCGCCGATCGCGGCGCCGCTGGCGACGCGTCCGAGCGTCGGGTCATAGCCCGCCGGAGTGCCCGCATAATATTGGCCGTTGTAAACATAACCGTCGACATAGCCGTCATTGTTGCGGTCTGCCCAGACCGAACCTGCAAGACCACCGATCGCCGCACCGGCAACCGCGCCCTCGGCAACGCTCACGCCTGGAACCACTGCGCCAACGGCCGCACCGCCAACGCCGCCAATTCCCGCGCCTTCGGCAACCCTGCTCGGGTTGGAAGCGCAAGCTGCGAGGGTGGCCGTTCCGGCCAGCACTGCCGCCATAACTGATTTCTGCATCGTCTATCTCCCGTGTAATTGATCGTCCGGACCATGCCCCGGGACCCAGGTTCCCCCGGCGACGGTGCATGTCACATCGGCCGAAACGACGCTTGAGGCGTAACGTTCCGGTATCGCTACAATGCTTGACCGGCGCTGCGGTTGCAGGGATGTAGGGCTATCCAACAGCGACTGACCGTAAGATGAACCGTTCCGCTAAAGCAACGATTTTTCATAACCCGATGTGCGGTACGTCGAGAAAGACTCTCGAAATCCTGCGCGAAGCCGGCCGGGACGTCTGGATCCGCGAATATCTGAAGACTCCGCCGACCCGCGAGGAACTGAAGGCACTGTACGACCGCGCCGGAATCAGCCCGCGCGAGGGGCTTCGGGCGAAAGAACCGATCGCCGCCGAGCTGGGACTTCTCGACGAGGGCGTTGACCAAGACACCATCCTCGATGCGATGATCGAACATCCCATTCTCATCAACCGCCCGCTGGTGGAGACGGAAAAGGGCGTTCGCCTTTGCCGGCCGCAGGACACGGTCCGCGAAATCCTTTAAGGTTGCGCGGGTGACCGCGCTCGACCCCCGCCTCCTTCTCCAAGGCTACGCCATGGGGATTTTCCCGATGGCCGACAGCCGCGACGCCGATAGCGTTTTCTGGGTCGAGCCGCGAAGCCGGGCCATTCTCCCGCTCGACTCCTTCCACCTTTCGCGTTCGCTCCGGCGGGCGCTCCGCTCGGGCATTTTCCAGGTGACTGCCGACACGGCGTTCGCGGAGGTCGTCGCCGCCTGTGCCGACCGCTCCGAAACGTGGATCAGCGGCGACATCGAGCGGGCAGTGCGCGCGCTTCATCGTCTCGGCCACGCCCATTCGATCGAGGTGTGGAGCGGCGACGGATCATCGAAGGAGCTGGTCGGCGGCCTCTACGGAGTGAAGCTCGGCCGTGCCTTTTTCGGCGAAAGCATGTTCAGCACCGCCACGGATGCATCGAAGGTCGCGCTGGCATGGCTGGTCGCCCGGCTGAGGGTCGGCGGTTATTGCCTTCTCGATTGCCAGTTCATCACCGACCATCTTGCCTCGCTCGGCGCCGTCGAAGTGTCTCGAGAGCGTTATTCGGCGTTGCTTGCGGCGGCGCTGGGCGACGAGGGAGCCGCCGATTCCGGCGAAGTAGCCGCTCCTGCTTCGCTGTCCGGGCCGGGCGATTTCTGGGCGCTCGACCGGCTGCTTGAAGAGGCGGGCGCCGAGGGCGGCGGCGGGCCCGGCGGGAAAGTCATCGCGCAACTCTTGGGCCAAACGTCATAGACCGGGTGCTGGACGACGTTCAGCGACGGCGACTCCTTGTACACCCAGCCTGAAAACGCGCGGCGCCATTTCTTGTCGCTGCCCTCGACGTCCAGCTGAAGGAAGGCTCCGGTCAGTTTCTCGCTCTCCCACGGAGCGGTGGTCTCGCAGGCGCGCAGCCGGACGACCGCGTCGCCCACCCGCACCGATTGCCCCGGAGTCATCTTCAGGTTGTGGACGATGCCGTTGCGCTTGTTGAGAACCGCGATGATTGCGACCCGCTTGTTCATCGGGGTCACTCCAGGCTCCGTGCCTTGAAGCACCTGGGCGCTGTTGGCCGCGTTCTGCGCCTGCTGCTGCTCCGGCTCCTTGCTGCCGCAGCCGGCGAGCGCGAGCGACAGCGCAACCAGCGTTGCGGCCGGGCGGCGCACTTCTATTCCGGGATCCAGGGCTGGTAGTCGCCGGTCGAGGCGGGCCGGACCTTGTCCGATCCCAGCGCGCCGTCGGGCCTGAAGGCGGCCATCGTCCCGGTCGCGTTGGGCTCGGGTTTCTTTTCGAACGGGCGCCGCTCGGGAAGGGCCTCGTCGGGCAGTCCCTCGATCGTCCCGCGGAGCCACAGGGCCCAGCCCGGAGGAACGCGGCTGCCGTCATTGTCGCCGGGGTAGATGACCCAGCGGCGGCCGGTCTTCGACCGGTAATAGACGTTCCCGCGATCGTCGCTGCCGACCTTCTCGCCGTTCAGCCAGGTGAACAGGCGGGTTCCCCAGGTATCGCCGGTCCACCAGGTGAAGGTTCGTGACCAAAATCCCATGCGCGCGCCTCTGCCCCGTCGCGTCCGCGAGTGCAAGCTGGGATGCGGTCAGCCGCCGCGCCTCAGCGCTGCGAAGCGACGCCGCTCCCGATCAGCTTTCCGGCGATTGTCCGGCCGTAATAGGTCTGTTGGCCGCCGAAGTTCGATTTGGCGTTTTCGGCAACGCTGCCGGTCTGCCGCGGGTCTTTGGGTCGTTCGTGGCTGTCGACGAAGGCTGCAACGTCCCACGCGTCCTGGTCGCTGAGTGATCCGGGCTGGTCGAACGGCATGTTGGCCTTGATGAATCCCGCGGCCAGGTCGACGCGTGCCATTCCAGCACCCCAGTTGTAGCTTTTGGGCCCCCACAGCGGCGGATAGACGATTTTCCCGTCCGGCTGCGCCGCACCCTGGCCATCGCTTGCGTGGCAGGCGGCGCATTTCTGCTCGAATATTGCAGCCCCCCGCGAAGGATCGTAGCCCGCCTTCGACACTGGCGGAGTGGGATAGCCCGCGCCCTCCAGCCGCCCGCCCGTCGGCGCGCCAGTGGCGAGCCAGTGGAAATAAGCCTGGAGGTCGCGATAGACGTCGGATCCCGCCGGTGGCGGTCCGCCCGACGGGCTGTTCGACGCATTCATCGAATAGACGAAACAGCCGCTTATCCGGTCTTCCATCGTGTTGATGCTGTTGTTCTTCTTTCGATATTGCGGATAGGAAACCCATGCCGCCCACATCGGCGACGACCCGGCCTTTCGGCCGCTGTCGAGGTGGCAGTTCTTGCAAGCCATGGAATTGCCGACGAACTCCCCGGCGTTGCTCCGGGGATCGTCGAAAATCGCCACTCCGCGAAGGATTGCTTCGCCCTCCGGTCCAGCGGGCACGTCGGCCAGCACCGGAGGGGTGAACCCGTCGCCGCTCGCCGAATTGGGTGCCGCACTACCCCCGCCAGAGAGCCCCGACGGCATCATCGCAACGAGCAACACCGCCGCCGCTACTGCCCCGAGGAGAACCAGCGCGACCGCAGCTCCGACTTTCACCAACCGCAGCTGGTTGCGCTCGATCGCTTTACCGGCACGCCGCCGCCATCCGGTCAGCCGCTCCCACCCGTTCGAAACCATTGGCCGCCCTCCGAGCCCGGTCTCCGCCTACCCCATATAGGCGAAGCTGTAGCCATGCTCCTGCGCCCGGTTGACGGTCGAAATGCCGGCCGGAACGATTAGCGCTCCGGGGACGAGATTGCCCTTGAGATCGGCCTCGATCGCGCCGGCATCGCCTGTTTTCCCGGCGAGCATCCCGGCGATCGCCTTGGTCGCGAGGCCGCATGCCGCGAAGCGAACGCCCTTGGCCGCCATGTCCGTCAGCGAAAATTCGTTGATCCAGTCCATCCCCGGCGGCGGCGGCTCTGTTGCCGGCGAGCGTACAAGCACCGGGTTAGCGGTGGCTGCGCGCTTCGCGAGCTCGTCCTTCAGCTTCATCTTTTCGGCGAACGCCTTGCCATATTTGGCCCAGATCGAATCGTTGTAGGCATAAGGCGTCGCCATGTGGCGAAAGATGATGACGACCCCAAGCTGGTCGGGGGTGAGTCCGTAGGCGGACTGGTTCACGTGGATGAAGTTGTTCGCGTAGCCGAGCGCGTCGGACCCGCCCTCCCCGCTCAGCGAGTCGTACACCATCCGGTGCCGCGTGCCGGGCTTGTCGAGCCACGAATCCAGCGGCTCCATAGCCGGTTGCCAGCGCGCTCCGGACGCCGCTGGCGCTTGCGCGAAGGCCGTTGAGCCCGCCATTGCGCCCGCTCCTGCTACGACCATTCCGGCGGTGATCAGCCGGCGGCGATCAGTCCCATGTCCGTCCATTTGAAAGCCTCCCTGTCCGGCTTCGGCAATAGCGCACCTCGACGCCGCCCGCCATCTGCCGAGCGAGCGGACCTAGCGTTCGTAAGACGGAAGCGACCATCCCCTCGCGATTGCCATTCCGCGCAAGCCAAATCCTGCGGCCGCCGCCAGCCCGCCCGCCAGCGGCGCCGGAGCGCCCGCCACCGTTAAAAGCACCATCAACCCGGCCGAAAGCGCAGCGGCGGTCACGTAGAGCTCGGCGCGAAGCAGGATCGACGGCTCGCCGGCAAGAAGGTCACGAATGATTCCCCCCGCGCAAGCAGTCAGCACGCCCATTGCGAACGCCGGAAGAAATGCCGCTCCGTAAGCGAGACCCTTGGCCGTTCCGTAGGTCGCATAGGCGGCGAGACCCACGGCATCGAACCACACCAGTGCGGTTCCTCCCCAGACCGGCAGGCGAGTGAACCAGACGATCAGCGCTGCAGCGATGCAGATGAGCAAGGTCGCATTCTGGTGAACCCAGAACACGGGCGCTCCGATCAGAAGGTCGCGAAGAGTGCCGCCGCCGATCCCGGTGACCACAGCGAAGAATACGAAAGTGACGAAGGTCTGGCGCTTCTGCGCTGCAAGAAGCGCCCCGGAAACCGCAAAAACGCCGATCCCGAGATAATCGAGATAGACCAGCACTGGCAGGACTGGATGCAGCGGCACCGGGCTCACGCTGGCGTTTTAGCAACTGCGGGCGATCAGGAAACCTCTATTGTCCAGCCGGACCGCTGCCTTGCCGCGATGGACGACGCGTCGCGTGAGCATAGACAAGAGGGCATCCCACAACGTCCGCTTTCCACCCAAAGCAGACACAGAGGAACGCGCTTTAGCTGCCCCACTCCACGCGGTCGCCCGGCGAAATTCCCAGCTCGGCCGCGCGTCCGCCGGCGATTTCGAGCACCGCGGCGATTCGGCTCGCCGGAGGGAAGCGGGGTCTCGTCGAGCGCCTTGGCGTTGGTGATCCGGGCGATCGTGCCGTCGGCGCGAATAAAGACGATGTCGAGCGGGATGAGGGTGTTGCGCATCCAGAAGGCCACCGGCTGCGGCGGGTCGTAGGGGAAGATCATCCCCCTGTCTCCGGCCAGCGACTTCACGAACATCAGCCCGCGCTCCTGCTGCTCCGGGGTGGCAGCGACATCGACGGTGAAGCTGTGCACCGCATTTGCGGAAGTGATCGTCAGCGGCACCTGGCGAAGCCCCGTCTGCGGCTGCCCGTCGGGAACTGCAGCGCTTTGAGCGACGAGCGCAGCGCCTGCCGCCGTGTCACCTGGAGTGGATTGGGAATTGGCGCTGCAGGCCGCAAGCGCGACGCTGAGCGCAACCGCCGGCGCCTTCACGAAATCGGCCGCAGTTCGACCGCGGTTAGGCCCTTGCGTCCCTCGGCAATACGCGCCTCGACCATCTGACCCTGCTGAAGCTCCCCGAGTCCCGAATTTCGAACGGTTTCCATGTGCACGAAAACGTCCTGTGCGTCGATTCCCGGACGGTTCAAAAATCCGTATCCTTTGGCCCGGTTGAACCATTTGACCTCGACCGGCTCGAAATCGCCGGCAGCGTCGGCAAGCTCGCTGCGGTCGGGACGCACCGCCGCCGGGGCGGCCGGCCGCACGACGGCAACCGAATCGCTGGTGTCGATCGACACCACGCGCTTCGCCTGGTGGCCGCGATCCATTTTGGCCGCGACGCACTCGACGAGAGCGCCTTCCGGCAGGCTTCGCCGCCCGTGTTCCTTGAGCACGCTGAAGTGGATGAGGATGTCGCCGTCGACTTCGTCGCTGACCAGGAAACCGAATCCGCGAGTTCGCGTCGAACCATTTGACTCGCGCGGCAACGGTCGCGCCATCATCGTCTGGCGGGGTGGAGGCAACGTCGACGATTTCGACGACGTCTTCGCTTGGCTCCTCGCGGAGCTCTTCGGGTTGGGGTTGGGTCGTCCGAGCCACTTGTAACGCCTTTTAAGCAAGCTTGAGATTATGTCGGCAACCCGACTTTACAACAACGAGCCGGATTTTTCTTCAAGCATTTCACTTTCGACATCGGCGCCCGGTTCAAGCGAGAGAATTGCGTTGGCGAGAGCGAAGGAATGGCCGGCGCGAATCATCGCCGCCAGCGCGCGATCGCGCTTGGACCGATCGGCTTCACCGGTGCCGAACGGGCCGATCCGGCGGCGGCGGGCAAAGCGAATCGCGGCTTCGACCGCTTCCCCGTGGGCAAGCTCGCGCGCTTCCTCGCCGTCTTCCTCTTCGACACCGGCGGCGCGAAGCGACTGGTTGACCCGCCTCAGGCCATAGCCGCGCGAGGTCAGCGCCCGTGATTTCGAAAGCGCGTAAGCGGCATCGTCGACATAGCCGAGCCCGGCAAGCCGTTCGACGATCGACTCCACGTCGGCCGCGCGCTCCCCGTCCCAGCCGCGTTCGCGCAGCTTGCGGGACAGGTAGGATGCTAGCTTTGCCCGCGTCGTCGCAAACCGCCCGACATAGCGAAGCGCAAGCTCCCTCAACCTCTCCTCATCGAGCGGCGGTGCCGGTTTTCTGCCTCTGGAACGAGCCATTGCGCCCTTTTTGTGCCACACTCCCAACCCATGACAAAGGGCCAGTCCAGAGCGGCACCACGAGTGTCGTCGAAGGACGGTCGGCGGCGCGGTGACGCCGTGTGGGCTCAACGATTTCTAGGAAGACGCGTGCTGGATTCCAATTCGACCGACGTTGCCGACCAGGCCCCGCCGGGCGCAACGCCCACAAACGACGGCCTCGAGCGCCGGGTCGCCGATTTCGAGACCCTGACCGAAGCGCTCGATTATGTCGCGCTCGGCCGGCGCGGCCTCAATTTCCACGACGCTCGCGGGGCTTTGGTGCGCGCCTATCCCTATAGCGAGCTCCGCGAGGAGGCGCTCGCCAACGCCCGCCGCTTCCTTGCCATGGGAATCGAGCCCGGCGATCGAATCGCTTTGGTTGCCGAGACCGCGCCGGAATTCGCAGCCGCCTTTTTCGGGGCAGTCTATGCCGGCGCCTGGCCGGTTCCGCTTCCGCTCCCGACCAGCTTCGGTGGCCGGCAGGCTTATGTCGAGCAGCTCCGAATCCAATTGAAGAGCTGCGATCCGGTGCTGTTCCTGGTTCCGCCTGAGCTTGCCGAACTTGCTTGCGATGCCGCTGGCGAGGTCGCGGTTCGCGACTGGGATACGCTCCCCGAACTGGAACAGAGCGATCGCGACCTGCCGCAGGCACGTCCCGATTCGATCGGCTATCTCCAATATTCCAGCGGCTCGACCCGCTTCCCGCACGGCGTTGCGATCACCCACCGCGGGCTTCTCGACAACCTGCGCGCTCATGGTGTCGGGCTGCACCTTCGCGACACCGACCGCTGCGTTTCGTGGCTGCCCTGGTACCACGACATGGGACTGGTCGGCTGCTTTCTGTCGCCGATCGCGAACCAGCTTTCGGTCGATTATCAGAAGACCGAGGATTTCGCCCGGCGGCCGCTCGCCTGGCTCGACATGGTCAGCCGCAACCCCGGCACCACGATCAGCTACTCGCCAAGCTTCGGCTACGACATCTGCGCTCGCCGGATGAGCTCGCAAACGCGTGCCGAGGACCGCTTCGACTTGTCGCGCTGGCGGATTGCCGGGAACGGCGCCGACATGATCCGCCCCGACGTGATGCAGGCGTTCGTCGACGGTTTCGCCAGCGCCGGCTTCGACGCCTCCGCTTTCTGCCCCAGCTACGGCCTTGCCGAAGCCACGCTGGCGGTGTCGCTAATGCCTCCTGGCGAGGGCATCAGGCTCGAGCTGGTCGAGGAAGCGGAGCTTTCGGGCGGCGAGTGCGGCGAACAGGGCCGGCCCCGCCGCTACCGCGCAGTCGTCAATTGCGGAAAGCCGGTGAGCGGGATGGAAGTCGAGGTTCGCGACGCCGACGGGGCCGAGCTCCCCGACCGCGGAATCGGCCGGATTTTCGTCCGCAGCAAGGCGGTGATGGTCGGCTATTTCCGCGACCAGGAATCCACCGACGCCTGCCTTTCGGCCGACGGTTGGCTCGACACCGGCGACATGGGTTACCTGTCGGGCGGCTACATCTTCATCGTCGGTCGCGCCAAGGACATGATCATCATCAACGGCCGCAATTACTGGCCGCAGGATATCGAATGGGCGGTCGAGCAACTGCCCGGCTTCAAGTCGGGCGACATCGCCGCCTTCGCGATCACCGGCCCGTCGGGCGAGGAGACACCCGCAGTTCTCGTCCACTGCCGCGTGTCCGACCCGGACGAGCGCGGCCGGCTTCGCGACAATATTCGCCAGCGGGTGCAGGCGATCACCGGCATCAGCACGATCGTCGAGCTTGTGCCGCCGCGCACCTTGCCCCGGACCAGCTCGGGCAAGCTGTCGCGGACGAAGGCGCGCTCGCTCTATCTGTCCGGCGAGATCCAGCCCTATCCCGTCGCTGCCTAGGAACCGTCGCGCCGACCGTTCGCTGGAACAGCCGTGAACACGCTCAACGCAGTCGCTCCGGAGCTCGACCAGACGACCGTGGCGCTCGGGCTTCAACTCGCCGTCACTGCCGCTTTCGCGCTGGTGATGGTGGTGATGCACACGGCTCGGGCTCGTCGGCATCTCGCGGCTCCTGAAGCTCAAGGAAGACCGTTTGCTGAAGCACGATTTCGACATCAGCGCGATCGCCCTGCTTGCCAGCTTCGGGCTTCTGGTCCTGTTCCTGCACATGCTCGAGATCCTGGTTTTCGCTTTATTCTACATGTACGTGTCGCACCTCGATCTCGAACGGGCGCTGTTCTACTCGGCGTCCGCTTATGCGACGCTTGGCCGGACGGCCGATTATTTCCCGACCACCTGGCGGCTGATCGGCGCTGTCGAGGCGCTGATCGGCTTCATCCTGATCGGCTGGTCGACCGCTTTCATGGTGACGACCATGCGAAAGCTCGCGGAGAGCGCCAACAAGTGACGTGGATGGCCACGAGCCCCGAAGCTTGCGCGAACTGTTCGCGCTGGCTACCTGCCGCGGCGCGCGCTCTAGGAGTGTAGCTCAGTTGGTAGAGCATCGGTCTCCAAAACCGAGGGTCGTGGGTTCGAGTCCCTCCACTCCTGCGCGCTTCGTTCCGCATGCCTTGAACGGCGGCGCCGCCCGCGCTAAATGCGTCTCCAAGCTCCGCCGGCCGCGACACGCGCCGCGGAGCCTTTCTTTATCCGCGACACGAGAAAGACGAAAAGTGGCAAAGGTCTCCCCCGGCGAATTCATGCGGCAGGTCAAGGTCGAAGGCATCCAGAAGGTTGTCTGGCCGAGCCGAGCCAGGAAACCGTGCGGACCACGATCATGGTGCTGATCATGACCAGCCTGCTGGCCATCTTCTTCCTCGCCACCGATTCGGCGTTCAGCGCCATCGTCCAGTTCCTGCTCAGCCTCCTCGGCTAAGCGGGCAGAAGGAAACGAACACGCTTATGTCCCGCTGGTACATCATCCACGCTTATTCCGGCTTCGAGAACAAGGTGAAGGAGCACATCCTTTCCGACGCCGCCCGCCTCGGCCTCGAAAGCCAGGTCGAAGAGGTCGAGGTCCCGACCGAAAAAGTGACCGAGATCCGCCGCGGCAAGAAGGTGCAGTCGGAACGCAAGTTCTTCCCCGGCTACGTGCTGGCAAAGCTCAGCATGAACGACCAGGTCTATCACCTCGTCAAGAACACGCCGAAGGTCACCGGCTTCCTCGGCCCCAACGGAAAGCCGCAGGCGATCAGCGAGGCGGAGGCCGCGCGGATCCTCTCCACCAAGGAGGAAATGGCCGCCGCGGCACCGTCGAAGAAGATCCAGGTCGACTACGACATCGGCGACAGCGTCAAGGTCCTCGACGGCCCGTTCGCAAGCTTCAACGGCACCGTCGAAGAGCTCGATTTCGACCGCAGCCGCGTGAAGGTCAGCGTGAGCATCTTCGGCCGCGCCACCCCGGTGGAGCTGGAGTTCGAGCAGGTCGAACGAGTCAAATAATCGCGCGCACCGCGGCCACGCGCTCCACGTGCGTGTCCGCTCCCCTCTCCTACCGGCCAAAGCCCGTATCGCGCTCTCGACCCCGGCCCCGCTACATCGCTCCTTGAAGGAACGCACTTTCGCGCGCCTGTCCAGGAGACATTCGATGACCCGCTTCGCACTTGCACTTGGCCTTGCCGTCACCGCGGCCCTTGCCGCCCCGGTTCACGCCGGATCGCCGGCCAGCCCCACCGTTGTTGCCGCCGCTATGGCCTCGCCCCAGCACAAGACGCTGGTCGCAGCGATCAAGGCGGCCGACCTTGCCGGCACGCTTTCGGGCAAGGGCCCGTTCACCGTCTTCGCCCCGACGGACACGGCCTTCGCCGCGCTTCCCGCCGGCACCGTCGACACCTTGCTAAAGCCGCAGAACCGCGATGCGCTGGTTTCGGTGCTCACCTACCATGTCGTTCCCGGCAAGGTGACCGCGGCCGAGCTCGTCAAGGCGATCGGCGACAATAACGGTTCGGTCGCACTGACCACCGTCGAGGGCGGAAAGCTCACCGCCTCGCTCGACGGCGGCAAGGTCCGGCTGACGGATGAAAAGGGTGGAACCGCCACCGTCGTCGCCACCGACCTGATGGCCTCGAACGGGATCATCCACGTAACGGACGCAGTCTCCCTCCCTAACTGATGCGTCCCGCCGGCCGCCGACGTTCCGTGTCGCCGGTGGCCGGCCCCCCCAAGTGGAAACCAGCGGGCGAAGGTCCGCAAACGGGCGGCCGGCGGGGCGGCTCGATCCTGAACCGCCACCGCCACCGTCGCAATCGCAGATGACCGTCAGGACAATTCACTTCATGACGGCGCGGCCTTGCGCTAGCTTGGGCTAATGGCCACCGGCGACAAATTCGAACGGCACCGGCAAGGCGGAGCCGCCGAGCACAAGCGAAGCTTGTGTCGAGAGACGGCGACCAGCCCGGCCGACGGGTCGGCGCAGCCGAACCCGATCGACGTCACGGGATTCACTCCCGTGACGGCTCACGGCAATGTTGGGAAATAGGATGGCCACCGGCGACAAATTCGAACGGCACCGCCAGCCCTGGCGCCAGGACGAGCTTCAAAAGCTCCACCACCTCGCCGCCAAGGGCATGAGCGTAAGAGCAATCGCCAAGGCGCTGACCCGAAGCGAGGAAAGCGTGCGCGACCGGGCGAAGGCGGACAAGCTGACGATCAGCAAGTTGAGGTAGCTCCTCTTTCCTTTTGCCACCCTCCTCGGCAGGATGCTGATGCTCGAACTGGGGGTAGATTTTGCAAAATCTGTATGAAGAACTTGAGGCGCTGCTGCGTGATGATGCAGACCTCGTGGACGAACAGGGTACCTATGGCGACGTGCGGCTCGTCCGTAACGAGAAGGCGGTGAAGCTTTACAATTTTGCCGACGGCGCCGGCTTCGAGCCGGATTTCCTGCTGTTCCTCGACCACGACGATAAAGGCGAGGCGGTTGTCGTGCAGCTCTTCATCGAGCCAAAGGGCAAGCACCTTGCGGCCGGCGAAGAGTGGAAGAACGAGTTTCTCGAAGCCATCGAAGCGCAGCACGAACTGCCGGAGATTTACGCGAAAACGCACAAGCTTCGTGGTCTGCCGTTCTTCGACGAAAGCACTCTCGAGGCGGCGAAGCGGTTTCGAGAGGCTCAGGCAGTGTATCAGCCTCAGTAAGAGAAAAAACCTGTCCTACAGCCCCCGACATGGGATAACTGCTTCGCCTCCTTTTGCACCGGAGGCACGATGGCGACGAAGCTCCCCCTAAAATTCACCCCAATTCCATTGCGCGCCCGCCACGACGGCTGGACGGCGGAAAAACAAATCGCCTTCATCGAGGCGCTGGCCGAGACCGCCTGCGTCGACCACGCCTGCCGCCGCGTCGGCATGTCCGACAGCTCGGCCTACCGGCTCGCATCGATGACGACCTGGACGTCGCCGCCAATGACGAAGATCCGGACTTTCCCGCCACGGAGAGAGAGTGAACTTAGCGAACTTCCAGCATGAGCAGCCGAGCAAATCGCAGCTTTGTCGAAGAGCCTGCGAATGCCGGCCAGCGGGTCGGCCCAGCCGAACCCGACTGACGGCGCGGATTCACTCCGCGCCCGCCCCTTCACTTCTTCCAACGATTTGTGTAGTGGCCCCGCCTTCCGAACATTCGGAAAACCATTGCGGGAGGGCGCTTGCGCCCGTTCGTACCGCTAAACTTGAGCAGCCTGCCGCGATGTTTCGATGGCAGGCCAACAACAGAGTGAGACATGGCAAAGAAAATCACCGGCTACATCAAGCTGCAGGTGCCCGCGGGCATCGCCAATCCGTCGCCGCCGATCGGCCCGGCGCTTGGCCAGCGCGGCGTCAACATCATGGAATTCTGCAAGGCGTTCAACGCCGCCACGCAGGAGATGGAAAAGGGCGCCCCGGTGCCGACCACCATCACCGTCTATGCGGACCGCAGCTTCTCCTTCGTCACCAAGACGCCGCCCGCGTCCTTCCTCCTGAAGAAGGCGGCGCGGATCAAGAAGGGGTCGAGCGAGACCGGCAAGGAAAGCGCGGGAACGATCAAGCGCTCGCAGCTGGCCGAGATCGCCGAAACCAAGATGGCCGACCTCAACGCCAACGACATCGAGGCGGCGACGAAGATCATCGAAGGCTCCGCCCGCGCGATGGGCCTCACCGTGGTGGAGGGCTAAACGATGGTCGAGCACAGCAAGAAGCGCCAGGCGCAGATGGAAAAGATCGACCGCGAGAAGTTCTACCCGGTCGATGAAGCGATTGCGCTGGTCAAGAAGAACGCCACTGCCAAGTTCGATGAAACCGTCGAGCTGGCGCTGAACCTGGGCGTCGATCCGCGCCACGCCGACCAGATGGTCCGCGGCGTCGTCTCGCTTCCCAAGGGCACCGGCAAGGACGTCCGGGTCGCGGTCTTCGCCAAGGGCGACAAGGCCGACGAGGCCAAGGCCGCCGGAGCCGACATCGTCGGCGCCGAGGACCTGATGGAAGAGATCCAGGGCGGAAAGACCGATTTCGACCGCGTCATCGCAACCCCGGACATGATGGGCATCGTCGGGCGGCTCGGAAAGGTTCTCGGGCCCAAGGGCCTGATGCCGAACCCGAAGCTCGGGACCGTCACCCCCAACGTCGGCGAAGCGGTCAAGGCCGCCAAGTCGGGCCAGGTCGAGTTCCGCGTCGAAAAGGCGGGCATCGTCCACGCCGGTATCGGCAAGGCGAGCTTCTCCGAAGCCGACATCCGCGCCAATTTCGACGCGTTCATGGACGCGATCACCAAGGCACGGCCGATCGGGCGCCAAGGGCAAGTTCGTCAACAAGGTCTCGATGACCTCGTCGATGGGCCCGGGAATCAAGGTCGACCTCGGCGAGGTCGCCTAAGCTCGTAGCTCCTCCCCCTCCGGGGGGAGGGTGGGGCTAGAGGCAGCTTTTGACGACCTTCGACTGCACCGAGTCGTTCGACTCGATATCGTTGAAGAAACCGTCGAGGAATGCCGTCGCCCGGCTGATCGTCTGCGGCTCCAGCCCGGGCGTTTGAGCAAGGGCGGCGAGCATCTGCGGCCGCTGGCTCCGCATCTGCACGGCGACCGCATAGGCCTCGCCGTTGTGTATGCAGTAGCCGCGGTAGATCCGCTGCCGGACGCTCGCGATGTGCAGGATGTCCGGCGGCGTCGCATAGGGCGCGTTGACCAGGCCTGAGAAGTCGAAGTCGTAGGGGATCGGAATCGCCCCCGCGGCGACTCCCCTGGCCGGGGAGATCATCTTGGCGTTGTGGCAGCACTCGTCGCCCTTCGGCCCGGCCCGCATCGACCAGTCGTGGTTGGCGATCATGTGCTGGAACAGCGCGTAGAGCGCCGCGTGGCGTGGGTTCAGCGACGCAACCGGGATCAGCTCGGGAAGGTTAGCCTCCTGCATCTGGTTGCGCCTTGCGACGTCGCGCAGGTCCTCGATGAAAAAACCGTAGCGCGAAATCAGCGGCCGGCCGTCGTCGTTCACGTAATCGACCTGGGCAAGCCGCACCCGGAAGCTCGCCGGCGAAAGGACGTTGAACATCCGGTAAGTCGCATATTCGAGCAAGCACATATTGCTGGAACGATTCTGCGTTTCGGCAATGCGTCACCAGCTTCAGAGACTTCTGCCCGGCAAACATCGACTGCAGCGGTGGCTGGCCGGTGAACTTCACCTTGAGCGGCGGGAATTGGCAGACGTCGCTCGAACGGCGGGTGATTCCGCGAGCGGAAAGAGTGATCGGCAACGCCGGCCCGCCAGACACCGCAGATGGTGCCGGGCACGTCGTCGCGCGAGCGGCGCCTGGCGATCGTCGACAAGGGCCCGCTGATCGTCACGTGGACAACTTCGCTCGAGGAAAACAGCGGCGTTTCGCCGGGAGCGGCGGCAACAACCGACGGCGCAACGAGCAGCACCATCCACAAGAGCAGCTTGCGAATCATTCGACCCCTCCTCCTGCCGTGTCCGCCGAGCGCTTGACCGTGTGCGGAATGAGCCGATCGCCGACGATCTCGAGATAGCTCGGCGGACCGCCGTAATAGCGCGAGTTGCCGGTATCGATTCGGACCAGTCGGCCGCCGTAGTCGACCTGGATGCCCGCCAGGCTGGGCGTGTGGCCGACGATAATCCGACGAGCGCCGTAGGCTTCGAGGACGCTTGCCAGCTCGGCGTCGATCGACGGGCGAGCGGGGCCCGTGGCGGGAATCTCGGTGACCGCCGGATCGCGGGAGACAAGCCCGCGATACCACAGCGGACCGAGCGGGCTGTTGATGATCGAGTCCGGCGAGCGCTCGACGGCGCGCAGAGCTGCCGAAACCTGCTTGTTGATCTCGTCGATCGAAAGCTTCGAATATTCAACGCTCAGGCCGCCGTGGACGAACAAGTTGCCGTTCACCAGCGCCACTGCCGGGTTACGTACGATCCAGCGGCCGATCTCACCATCCGGAGCCCAGGCGAGGCGCTGTTCGACCCAGCCGAGCGGGGTCGCCTCCATCCACGCGTCGTCGAATTGCGGCGGTTGTCATCGACGGGTCTTTCGCCCGGTACCGCGCTTCGATTTCGGCCTTCTTGGCCCGGTACAATTGTTCGCGAATCTCGGCGGACCCCGCAGTCGCAAAGGCCGCAAAGTCGGCCGGCACAGTGTAGCGAAGATCACCGGTGACATTCATCGCTTCGTGATTGCCGGTGAGGACGATCACTCGTCCGCCACGCCTGGGCGCCTGCCTTCTGCAGCCGCATGAGGTCGCGGATGATCTTGAGGGACTCGGGCCCGCGATCGACCATGTCGCCAACCTGGACGAGTGTCGTGTTGCCGCCGGCCCAGCTGCCAGAGCGATCCACGAGTTGGGCGTCACGGGCGATGTCGCGCCACACGGAAAAGTCGCCGTGGAGGTCGCCAACGGCAACGATGCGCGGCACCTGGCCAACCGGCGCGGCGACGACCGGCGTTGCGGCCAGCACGGCAGCAACGAACAGACGAACCATGCTCCACGCTCGAGCGATCATCGGCAATTCCCCCGAAAGCTCGACCGCAACGGGCGCCAGAGCGGCGGTTTTGTCAACATTTCCAGGCGCAGCCGTCTCGCGCCAGTGAGGCCACCTTTGCCCGCGCCGTTTCAGCAAGGTTCAGAAACCGTTGCCCGGATAGCACAGTATCGAGGTCCAGCCGGAAATCGCCCGTGGCCAATGGACCTTTGCTGCAGCGCACAAGTTTCAATGCCGGCAGGGGTTTTCCAAAGGTATTTTACATGAGAATTATCTTCTAGCTGCCGTTGCGGCGGCCGCGATCGCATCGCCTGCGCTCGCGCAGAGCTCGGGTCCCTACGTCGGGGTCGAGGGCGGCGTTCTGTTCCCCAGGGACACGAGCGTCGATGCGAACGTGAATTACACCGACCCGGCGATTCCGGACGCGACTTACAAGAATGTCGCGACCGTCAATCTGAAGACGGGCTTCGATGTCGATGCAATCGCCGGCTACGACTTCGGCATGTTCCGGCTCGAAGGCGAATTTGGCTACAAGCGCGCCAAGACCGACAGCCTGCAGCTCAACCCGGCCTTCGTGACGGCCTATGAGAATGCCACTGGAGTGACGCTCGCCAACACCAATTTCGACCTCAACGACAAGGTCACAGTCCTTTCAGGGATGGTCAATGGCCTGGTCGATCTCAATCTCGGTGGAGTTGGCGTTTACGGCGGCGTCGGTGCCGGCCGCGCCCGGGTCAAACTGCTCGGCGACAGCGACAATGCCTGGGCCTACCAGGCGATCGCGGGACTTCGCGTCCCAGTCACCCCGAACCTCGATTTCGGCCTGAAGTATCGCTATTTTCGCACCGCGAAGCTCAACTTCAGTGACAATGCGACGCTCACCGACGCCGGTGTCGGGTTCGCAAGCACCAATCGCTTCAGCTCGCACAGCGTTCTCGCCAGCCTGATCTACAACTTCGGCGCCCCGGCTCCAGCCATGGTCCCAATGCCCGCAGCCGCGCCGATGGCACCGCCGGCCGCACCGGCCCCGGCAACCCAGACCTGTGCAGACGGCACGGTCATCATGGCAACGGACTATTGCCCGGCGGCGCCGCCGCCGCCGCCACCGCCGCCGCCCGCGCCTGAGCGCGGCTGAGCGACTGTAGCCGGAGCAATCCGGAACGAACGGCAGCCCGGGCGGAGCACCAGCTCCGCCCGGGTTTCGCATTTTCGCAGCGCTTGCGTGGCAGCAGGATTTCGCTATAGGCGCGGCTTCGCATCCCCTTGAAAGGATGCAGCCGTCCGAGACCGCTGCTGGAGCTTGCTCCTTAATTCGCAGCCTAGACGGGGACAGGAATCATCGGGGCGCCCATTGCGCTTCGTAGTGCGTTGCTACTTTAGCGGCGCCAGCATCCAATTCCCCACGGACATCGAGTGCTCGAAAGCGGGAGATCGCGATCGGGCCTTTGTTGAACCTCGATCGCGGCTCCGGCCCGGTCGAATATTTGGAGTTGGCATGGATCGTTCGCAAAAATCCGATCTGGTCGACGAGCTGAAGCAAGTCTTCTCTGACACGAGCGTCGTCGTGGTGACTCGCAACCTCGGGTTGTCGGTCTCCCAGTCGACGGATCTCCGTCTGAAGATGCGCGATGCCGGCGCCCAGTTCAAAGTTGCGAAGAACCGGCTTGCGCTCATTGCCCTGGATGGGACTCGTTACCAGCCGATCGGCGACCTTCTCAAAGGCCCGACCGCGCTTGCAACCTCGTCCGATCCGGTCGCGGCCGCCAAGGTCGCGGTCGATTTCGCCAAGACGAACGACAAGCTGGAGATCGTCGGCGGAGCGATGGGCGACACCGTGCTCGACGTCGACGGGATCAAGGCGCTCGCAGCGCTTCCGTCGCTCGACGAGCTTCGCGCAACCATCATCGGCCTCGTCCAGGCGCCTGCGAGCAAGATCGCCCGCACCGTCAACGAGCCGGGTGCGCAGCTGGCGCGGGTCTTCGCGGCCTATGGGGCCAAGGAAGCCGCCTGAGTTTTTCGCTTTCACGTTTCAACGCACATGGGGCGAAGCCCCGCACAGGAGTGATTTAAAATGGCTGACATCAACAAGCTGGTCGACCAGCTTTCCGAACTGACCGTCCTCGAGGCCGCCGACCTGGCGAAGGCGCTCGAAGAGAAGTGGGGCGTTTCCGCTGCCGCTGCAGTCGCTGCTGCTCCCGCCGCTGGCGGCGCTGCCGCTCCGGCCGCCGAAGAGAAGACCGAATTCGACGTCATCCTCACCGGCGACGGCGGCAAGAAGATCAACGTGATCAAGGAAGTTCGCGCGATCACCGGCCTTGGCCTCGGCGAGGCGAAGGCGCTGGTCGAAGGCGCTCCGAAGGCCGTCAAGGAAGGCGTCAACAAGGACGAAGCCGAGAAGATCAAGAAGCAGATCGAGGAAGCCGGCGGAACCGTCGAGCTCAAGTAAGCTTCGACACGAGATTTCGTGGGTGTCTTGAAGCGCCTGCGGATGGGAGGGCGGCTCTTCGGGGCCGCCCTTTCCGTTGCGGCAGGGCGAAAGACGCGGCTAAAGCGCCTACGTTCGAGTGTGCGGGAAACCGCTCCTAGCTCAACTGGATAGAGCGCCGGGCTTCGAACCCGGAGGCTGGGGGTTCAAGTCCCTCGGAGCGGGCCAGCACCTACCGGAACATCTCGACGGCGAGATCCTCGCTCGGACCGAACCAGATGACGTGACGGGTGTGATCGGCGAGATCGTCGCCGGTATTGGCGTGAGCGAACACGGTAAGCTCGCTGCGGTTGAGCGCCAGCCACTGCGCAAATTCGCCGAATTGCTGCGCCGGAACGGTCAGCTGGACGCTTCCGCGCGGGTGCGGGCCAACGGGCGCCAAGTGATAATGACCGACCGGCACTGCGAATCGCTCGTGCGCCGAATTGCCCAGCGCTCGTGCAGCATCGACCTCCTCCGGGTCGAAATAGATGTGGGCGTGGAAATCGCGGATCATTGCCAGTTCATAGAACAGGCGCGGCGGCTTTGCATTGCCATTCCCGCAAACCGCCGCCGCGGCTAAAGCGATTGGCGAGTGGCAGGAGGGCGCATGGCAGACCAGTACGTCGATCCCGAACAGGCGGCATTCGAGGCTTTCAAGGCGCTCGACCGCGATCGGCCGATCGAGATGATCAACTTGCTCCGTTTTCGCGAGGAGGCGGTCTATCCGGCCGATCATCCCTGTGCCTCGGAAAGCCTGTCGGGCGCCAATGCCTATCGCCGCTACTCGGCAGCGACCGCGCCGATATTCGAGCGGGTCGGTGGGACGATCGTCTGGTCGGGCATGCCGGAGCTGGTTCTGATCGGGCCGCGCGAGGACCGCTGGGATGCAGCTTTCGTTGCCCGCTATCCGTCGGCAGCGGCTTTCCTGGAGATGATCACCGACCCCGATTACCGGATCGCCGTCGTGCACCGCCAAGCGGCGGTGGCGACGTCGCGGCTGATCCGCGTTGCTCCAGCACGCGCAAGCAGCCGCAACTTGGGCTGACCGGCACAACTGCCTCTTGCACTGGGGCAAATTCGGCTTATATCGGCTTCATCCAAACATATCGGCTCTGGCCGCGCGATATCGTGCGCCCGGAGCTTTTCCCGTCCTCTCCGGGACAGGGTCCGAAACGGCGCACGGGCTCAACGCATTGGAGGGGGAAGCGGGACAAGCGCTCAGACCTAATGCTCCCCGACGGGAGCGGAACTGGGCACCGGCCCTTGCCGGTGCGCAGGCAGCGCAGGGAATATAATGGCGACACAGGCGATCGACGTTCCGGCCCTCAACTCCGGCCGAACCCCTTCCGCACGGCGGATCCGCAAGATTTTCGGCAACATCCACGAAATCTCGGAGATGCCGAACCTCATCGAGGTCCAGCGCGAGAGCTATGAACAGTTCCTCCGCTCCGACCCGAGCATCGGTTACGTATCGGGGCTCGAAAAGACGCTCCGCTCCGTCTTCCCGATCGAGGATTTCGCCGGCACCGCCCACCTCGACTTCGACCATTATGTGCTCGAGGAGCCGAAGTTCGACACCGACGAGTGCCGCCAGCGCGGGCTGACCTATGCGGCGCCGATGCGCGTGACCCTCCGCCTCACTACCTTTGAAATCGATCCCGACACCGAGGCGCGGTCGGTCATCGATATCAAGGAGCAGGACGTTTACATGGGCGACATGCCGCTCATGACGCAGAACGGCACCTTCATCGTCAACGGCACCGAGCGAGTGATCGTTTCGCAGATGCACCGTTCGCCGGGTGTCCTGTTCGACCACGATCGCGGCAAGACCCATGCCAGCGGCAAATATCTCTTCGCCGCGCGGGTCATTCCGTACCGCGGCAGCTGGCTCGACTTCGAGTTCGACGCCAAGGACATCGTCAACGTCCGTATCGATCGCAAGCGCAAGCTTCCGGTCACCGCGCTTCTTCACGCGCTCGGGCTGACCAGCGACGACATCCTCAACACCTTCTACAACACCGTCGTCTACGAGCGCGGCAAGAACGGCTGGCAGATTCCCTACGTCGCCGAAGCATGGCGCGGTCTCAAGCCGATGTACGACGTCGCCGATGCCAAGACCGGCGAAGTCATCTTCAAGTCGGGCGAGAAGATCACTCCGAGGCGCGCCAACCAGGTCGCCAAGGACGGCATCAAGAACGTCATCATTCCGACCGAGGAAATCTTCGGTCGCTTCTCCGCGCACGACCTGATCAACGAAAAGACCGGCGAGATTTACATCGAGGCCGGCGACGAGGTCAGCGAGGAGAATCTCGAGAAGCTCGACAAGGCCGGGATCAAGACCCTCGAGCTGCTCGACATCGATTACGTCAACACCGGCCCGTGGATACGCAACACCTTGAAGGCGGACAAGTCGGAGGACCAGGATTCGGCGCTGTCCGACATCTATCGAGTGATGCGCCCTGGCGAGCCGCCGACCCGCGAGACCGCGGACGCGCTGTTCTATGGCCTGTTCTTCGACCCCGAGCGCTATGACCTTAGCGCGGTCGGCCGGGTCAAGCTCAACATGCGCCTCGGCCTCGATGCCGAGGACACGGTGACCACGCTTCGCCGCGAAGACATCCTCGCGGTCGTCCAGGAGCTGGTGAACCTGAAGGACGGCAAGGGCGAAATCGACGACATCGACAACCTCGCCAACCGCCGGGTCCGCTCGGTCGGCGAGCTGCTCGAGAACCAGTATCGCATCGGGCTGTTGCGCATGGAGCGCGCGGTCAAGGAGCGGATGAGCAGCGTCGACGTGTCGACGGTGATGCCAAACGACCTCATCAACGCCAAGCCCGCGGTTGCCGCGGTCCGCGAGTTCTTCGGCTCCTCGCAGCTGTCGCAGTTCATGGACCAGACCAACCCGCTGTCTGAAGTCACGCACAAGCGGCGCGTCTCGGCGCTCGGGCCCGGCGGCCTCACCCGCGAGCGCGCCGGCTTCGAAGTGCGCGACGTCCATCCGACCCACTACGGCCGGATCTGCCCGATCGAGACTCCAGAAGGCCCGAACATCGGCCTCATCAACTCGCTCGCCAGCTTCAGCCGGGTCAACAAGTACGGCTTCATCGAGACTCCGTACCGCAAGGTCGTCGACGGCAAGGTGACGAACGACGTCGTCTACCTTTCCGCGATGGAAGAGGCGAAGCACACGATAGCGCAGGCGAACGCCGAGCTGACGAAGGAAAAGACCTTCGGCGAGGAAATCGTTTCGGCCCGCCGCAACGGCGACTTCCTGATGGCTCCGCGCGACCAGATCACGCTGATGGACGTCAGTCCAAAGCAGCTGGTGTCGGTCGCGGCGTCGCTCATCCCGTTCCTCGAGAACGATGACGCCAACCGGGCGCTCATGGGATCGAACATGCAGCGCCAGGCGGTTCCGCTTCTCCAGGCCGAGGCGCCGCTGGTCGGGACCGGAATGGAAGAGACCGTCGCCCGCGATTCGGGTGCGGCTATTGCCGCTCGGCGGTCGGGCATCGTCGATCAGGTCGATGCCGCGCGTATCGTCGTTCGTGCCACCGGCGAGCTCAAGCCGGGCGAGTCGGGCGTGGACATCTACACGTTGATGAAGTTCCAGCGCTCCAACCAGAACACCTGCATCAACCAGCGTCCGCTGGTTAAGAAGGGACAGGCGGTTGAAGCCGGGCAGACGATTGCCGACGGACCCTCGACGGATTTCGGCGAGCTCGCGCTCGGCCGCAACGTCCTCGTCGCCTTCATGCCGTGGAACGGGTACAACTACGAGGACTCGATCCTGATCTCCGAAAGGATCGTGAAGGACGACGTCTTCACCTCGATCCACATCGAAGAATTCGAGGTCATGGCCCGCGACACCAAGCTTGGGCCTGAGGACATCACCCGCGACATCCCCAACGTCGGCGAGGAAGCGCTTCGCAACCTCGACGAGGCGGGAATCGTCTACATCGGCGCCGAAGTCGAACCCGGCGACATCCTGTGCGGCAAGATCACTCCGAAGGGCGAAAGCCCGATGACTCCCGAGGAAAAGCTCCTCCGGGCGATCTTCGGCGAAAAAGCATCGGACGTCCGTGACACCTCGCTCCGGCTTCCGCCGGGCGTGGCCGGCACCGTTGTCGAAGTGCGCGTGTTCAACCGCCACGGAATCGACATCGACGACCGTACCCGGGCCATCCAGACGGAAGAGAAGGAGCGGCTGAAGAAGGACGCCGACGACGAGCGAGCGATCCTCAACCGCGCCACCTTCTCTCGCCTCAAGGAAATGCTTCTCGGCCAGACGGCGACTGCTGCCCCCAAGGGCATCAAGAAGGGCGCCAAGCTGGACGAAGCGACCCTGGAGGCCGTGCAGCCGCACGAGTGGTGGAAGATCGCCGTCAAGGACGACAAGCGCCAGTCGGACATCGAAGCGCTCAAGGGCCAGTATGACGAGGCGGCGAACACGATCGCTCGCCGGTTCGAGGACCGGGTCCAGAAGATCGAGGCCGGCGACGAGCTTGCCCCGGGCGTTCTCAAGATGGTCAAGGTGTTCGTCGCGGTGAAGCGCAAGCTCCAGCCGGGCGACAAGATGGCCGGACGGCACGGGAACAAGGGCGTCATCAGCCGGATCTTGCCGAGCGAGGACATGCCGTTCCTCGAGGACGGAACTCCGGTCGACATCGTTCTCAACCCGCTCGGCGTTCCGAGCCGGATGAACGTCGGCCAGATTTTCGAGACTCACCTCGGCTGGGCGGCGCGTGGCCTTGGCCAGCAGATCCAGGCGATGCTCGAAGGCATTTACGATCGCGGCAAGGAAGTTGCCGGCAAGGACGTGAAGGAGGTCCGGGCCAAGCTGAAGGATATCTACGGCAAGCATTATGCCAAGGAGATCGACGCCCGCAGCGAAGACGACGTGATGGAGCTCGCTTCCGCACTGACCCGCGGTGTCCCGATGGGCACTCCGGTGTTCGACGGCGCCCGTGAATCCGACGTCTCCGACATGCTCGACATGGCCGGCCTGAACAATTCGGGCCAGGTGACGCTGTTCGACGGCCGCACCGGCAATCCCTTCGATCGCAAGGTCACCGTCGGCTACATCTACATGCTGAAGCTGCACCACCTCGTGGACGACAAGATCCACGCCCGCTCGATCGGGCCGTACAGCCTGGTCACCCAGCAGCCGCTGGGCGGAAAGGCGCAGTTCGGCGGACAGCGTTTCGGCGAAATGGAAGTGTGGGCGCTCCAGGCCTACGGCGCCGCCTACACGCTCCAGGAGATGTTGACGGTCAAGTCGGACGACGTGATCGGCCGGACCAAGGTGTACGAGGCGATCGTCAAGGGCGACGACACCTTCGAAGCGGGTATTCCGGAGAGCTTCAACGTTCTCGTCAAGGAAATGCGCAGCCTTGGTCTCAACGTCGAGCTGGACAGCGTCCAGAGCGACGAGGACCCGCCCGCGCTCGCAGCCGAATAAGCCTTAGCAGACCCACCCTGCCCCTCCCGAAACCGGGAGGGGAGTGAGGAAGAGAAAAGATGAATGAACTGACCCCCTTCGCAAATCCCGTCGCCAAGCCGGAAACGTTCGACCACATCCGGATCGGCATTGCGTCGCCCGAGAAGATCCGCAGCTGGTCGTTCGGCGAAATCAAGAAGCCGGAAACCATCAACTACCGGACTTTCAAGCCCGAGCGCGACGGCCTGTTCTGCGCGCGCATCTTCGGCCCAATCAAGGACTATGAGTGCCTGTGCGGCAAGTACAAGCGCATGAAATACAAGGGCATCGTCTGCGAAAAGTGCGGCGTCGAAGTCACCGTATCGAAGGTCCGGCGCGAGCGCATGGGTCACATCGAGCTCGCCGCCCCGGTCGCGCACATCTGGTTCCTCAAGAGCCTTCCGAGCCGCATCGGGCTTCTCCTCGACATGCAGCTCAAGCAGCTCGAGCGGATCTTGTATTTCGAAAGCTATGTCGTTCTCGAGCCGGGCCTCACTCCGCTCGAACGGCACCAGCTCCTGACCGAGGACGAGCTTCTCGAAGCGCAGGACGAATATGGCGAGGACGCCTTCTCGGCCGGAATCGGCGCCGAGGCGGTCAAGCAGATCCTGATCGACCTCGACCTGCAGGGCGAAAAGGAAGCGCTTCTCAAGGAGCTTGCCGAGACCAAGTCGGAGCTCAAGCCGAAGAAGATCATCAAGCGGCTGAAGGTCGTCGAGAGCTTCCTGGAGTCCGGCAACCGCCCGGAATGGATGATCCTGGACGTCGTCCCGGTGATCCCGCCCGAGCTTCGCCCGCTGGTTCCGCTGGACGGCGGCCGCTTTGCGACCTCCGACCTCAACGACCTCTATCGCCGCGTCATCAACCGCAACAACCGACTGAAGCGGCTGATGGAGCTTCGCGCTCCGGACATCATCGTCCGCAACGAAAAGCGGATGCTCCAGGAAGCGGTCGACGCGCTGTTCGACAACGGCCGCCGCGGCCGCACGATCACCGGCGCCAACAAGCGCCCGCTCAAGTCGCTGTCCGACATGCTCAAGGGCAAGCAGGGCCGCTTCCGGCAGAACCTGCTCGGCAAGCGCGTCGATTATTCCGGCCGCTCGGTCATCGTCACCGGGCCGGAGCTCAAGCTTCACCAGTGCGGGTTGCCCAAGAAGATGGCGCTCGAGCTGTTCAAGCCGTTCATCTACTCGCGGCTCGACGCCAAGGGTCTGTCGATGACCCTCAAGCAGGCGAAGAAATGGGTCGAGAAAGAGCGCAAGGAAGTCTGGGACATCCTCGACGAAGTCATTCGCGAGCACCCGGTCCTCCTCAACCGCGCTCCGACTCTTCACCGCCTCGGAATCCAGGCGTTCGAGCCGGTGCTTATCGAGGGCAAGGCAATCCAGCTTCACCCGCTGGTCTGCGCCGCCTTCAACGCCGACTTCGACGGCGACCAGATGGCCGTTCACGTGCCCTTGAGCCTCGAGGCGCAGCTGGAAGCGCGCGTGCTTATGATGAGCACGAACAACATCCTGTCGCCGGCAAACGGCAAGCCGATCATCGTCCCTTCGCAGGACATGGTGCTGGGGCTCTATTACCTCTCGATCGAGAAAGAGGGTGAGCCGGGCGAAGGCATGATCCTGTCCGACATGGCTGAAGTGCACCAGGCGCTCGCGGCCGGCGCGGTCACCCTGCACACGAAGATCGTCAGCCGGGTCCCGCAGACGGACGAGGACGGCAAGACCTACATGAAGCGGTTCGAGACGACCGCCGGTCGGATGCTTCTCGGAGAGACCCTTCCGAAGAGCCACAAGGTCCCGTTCGAAACCGTCAACCGGCTGCTGACCAAGAAGGAGATCGGCGACGTCATCGACATCGTCTATCGCCACACCGGCCAGAAAGAGACGGTGCTGTTCGCCGATGCGATCATGCAGCTCGGTTTCCGCCACGCGTTCGCCGCGGGCATTTCCTTCGGCAAGGACGACATGGTTATCCCGGCCGAGAAGGAGAAGCTGGTCGACGACACCCGCGCTTTGGTGAAGGATTACGAGCAGCAGTATCAGGACGGCCTGATCACCCAGCAGGAAAAGTACAACAAGGTGATCGACGCCTGGTCGCGTTGCGGCGACCAGGTCGCGACTGCGATGATGAAGGAAATCTCGGCAACTCCGGTCCTGGAAAATGGTCGCCAGGCGGACGTCAACTCGATCTACATGATGGCCCATTCCGGAGCCCGAGGCTCGCAGGCCCAGATCAAGCAGCTCGCCGGAATGCGCGGCCTCATGGCCAAGCCGTCGGGAGAGATCATCGAGACTCCGATCATCTCGAACTTCAAGGAAGGCCTGACCGTCCTCGAATACTTCAACTCCACCCACGGCGCCCGCAAGGGCCTCGCGGACACGGCGCTGAAGACGGCGAACTCGGGATACCTGACTCGTCGTCTCGTCGACGTCAGCCAGGATTGCGTCATCGTTGAGGAGGATTGCGGTACCGAGCGGGCGCTCGAAATGCGCGCGATCGTCCAGGGCGGCGCGGTCATCGCCTCGCTCGCCGACCGGGTTCTCGGACGGACCACAGCCGAGGACATCGTCGATCCGAAGAGCGGCGAAGTCGCCATCCCCGAAGGGACGCTCCTCGATGAGCCGATGGTTGCGCAGATGGAAGAGATCGGAATCCAGAACATCCGGATCCGCTCGCCGCTGGTCTGCGCGTCCAAGACGGGCGTTTGCGGCAAGTGTTACGGGCGCGATCTTGCCCGCGGAACGCCGGTCAACATCGGCGAAGCCGTCGGCGTCATCGCTGCCCAGTCGATCGGCGAGCCGGGCACCCAGCTGACGATGCGGACCTTCCACATCGGCGGCGCCGCCCAGCTCAACGAGCAGTCCAACCTCGAAGCGCCGGTGGACGGCACGATCGAACTTCGCGACATGCCGACGATCCTCGATCCGCGAGGAACTCACCGGTCGCTGTCGCGCTCGGGCGAGATCGCCATCCTCGACATGGACGGGCGCGAGCTTTCGACCCACCGGGTTCCCTACGGCGCTCACTTGCTGTGCGAGACCGGCCATATCGTCAGCCGCGGCGACCGCGTCGCCGAGTGGGATCCGGCTTACAGCCCGGTCATCACCGAAACCGGCGGAACGGTGAAGTACCAGGACCTGGTCGAGCAGCGGACGCTGACCGAGCAGGTGGACGAGTCCACCGGGATCACGCAGCGCGTGGTCACCGAGGACAGCGGCGGCCGGTCCAAGAAGGACAGCCTCCATCCGCGCCTGACCCTGACCGGATCGGGTAAGAAGGCGGCTGAGGAAGCGGGCGTTTACCGCCTTCCGGCCGGAGCGATCATCGCCGTCGAGGACGGCCAGAAGATCGAAGCCGGCGAAGTCCTTGCGCGTCTCCCGCGGGAAGCCGCCAGGACGCGCGACATCACCGGCGGTCTTCCGCGGGTCGCCGAACTCTTCGAGGCTCGCAAGCCGAAGGAGAATGCGATCATCGCCAAGGCATCGGGCAAGGTCACCTTCCTGCGCGACTACAAGGCGAAGCGGAAGATCGCGATCGTCCCCGAGGACGGAAGCGATCCGGTCGAATATCTGGTGCCCAAGGCCAAGCTGATCGAGGTGCAGGAAGGCGATTACGTGAAGCGCGGCGACAATCTCGTCGGCGGCTCACCCGATCCGCACGACATCCTCGAAGTGCTCGGCGTGGAAGCGCTGGCCGAATATCTCGTCAGTGAGATCCAGGAGGTCTATCGTTTGCAGGGCGTGAAGATCAACGACAAGCACATCGAGGTGATCGTTCGCCAGATGCTGCAGAAGGTCGAGATCACCGAGAGCGGCGACACCACTCTCCTGCCAGGCGAGCAGGTCGATCGCGAGGAAATGGACGCCATCAACGCGCAGCTCGAGAAGAAGCAGAAGCCCGCTGAGGGCAAGCCGGTTCTCCTCGGGATCACCAAGGCGTCGCTGCAGACCCGCAGCTTCATCTCCGCGGCATCGTTCCAGGAGACGACCCGGGTGCTCACTGAGGCATCGGTGCAGGGCAAGATCGACACCCTCAACGGGCTGAAGGAAAATGTCATCGTCGGCCGGCTAATTCCCGCCGGTACCGGCGCGGGCATGAACCGCCTTCGGGTGACGGCCACCGCTCGCGATGCGGCGCTTCGGGCGCAGCAGCGCAAGCTCCAGGAGTCGCTGATTGCCGCGCAAACCGCTGCCGAAGAACATGCGGCAGAGCTCGCTGAGGGAGCGGAAGCTGCGATCAACGCGGATCCGCTGGCCGAAGTCGCTCCGTCCGGCAGCGGCCAGGACGCCGACGCTGGCGATTACCTGCAGGAAAAATAAGCCGCTCAAAACTCGCGGCCAATGAAAAAGGCCCCGCCGGTTTTTACGCCGGCGGGGCCATTTTTTTTGCGGCACCCCCGATTGCCCGGGGAAGCCTCAAAACGTTACTTGCAGCGACCGGTGTTGATGGCGTTTTCCGTGCAGTTCGCCACCGAGTTCACGTCGGCTGCAGCGCCGCGAACGGTGTTGCATGCGGCAACCGCGAGGCTGCCCATGATCGTCGCGGCAATTACCAAAGTCCGAACCATTTCGTCCCTCCATTGACCCTGCGGAACGACAATGGCGTCGAACGCGACATCTTGTCCAGCGGCTTTGGCTAGCAGTTGCCGCCGTTTATCGCGTTCTCGGTGCAGTTCGCGACCGAATTGACGTCCGCAGCCGCGCCGTGGACCGTATTGCACGCTGCCGTCGCAAGAGCGGCACCGACGATGAGCACTGTCGCAATCTTCTGGAACATCTTTTCCTCTCCTTAGGCACTGTCCAACGCGGCAATTGCAAAACCGCTCCAATCCCAAGCGTCAGACGGCCACCGGAGCGGAAATGTGGGGATGTGGATCATAGTCCTCGAAGACGAAGTCCTCGGGCTCGTACTGGTCGATGCCTTGCCCGCGGTCGGCGAGGACGAGGCGCGGAAGCGGGCGTGGCTCACGGCCTAGCTGCAGCCGGACCTGGTCCATGTGGTTCGAATAAATGTGGCAGTCGCCGCCGGTCCACACGAATGTTCCAGGTTCCAGGCCGCACTCGCGCGCCAGCATGTGCGTGAGGAGCGAATAGCTGGCGATGTTGAAGGGGACGCCCAGGAACATGTCGGCGCTGCGCTGGTAGAGCTGCAGGTTGAGCCGCCCGGCCGCGACCTGCGTCTGGAAAAGGCAGTGGCAGGGGGCAAGCGCCATCCTGTCGATTTCGCCGGGGTTCCAGGCGGTGACGATCTGGCGCCGCGACGACGGGTCGCGCTTGATGAGATCGATCAGCCCGGCGATCTGGTCGATGTGGCGGTTGTCGGCGGTTTCCCAGTCGCGCCACTGTTTCCCGTACACCGGGCCGAGGTCACCGTTGTCGTCCGCCCATTCGTCCCAGATCTTGACGTTGCGGTCCTTGAGCCAGGCGATGTTGGTGTCGCCGCGAAGGAACCACAGGAGTTCGACGATGATCGAGCGCAGGTGGAGCTTCTTCGTCGTCAGCAGCGGGAAGCCCTTCTGAAGGTCGAAGCGCATTTGCGCGCCGAACCAGCTCAGCGTGCCCGTGCCGGTGCGGTCGGCTTGGGGGACGCCCTCGTCGAGGATTTGCTGCAGGAGATCGAGATATTGGCCGCATTTGCGCGACCGTAGTTGCGACGTGCCGAAACTCAACCGGACTCGTAGCGGCGCATCGCGCGCCCGGTAGGTAGAGCGGGCATTTTCCACCCGCTCCTTGGCCTCGTGACGCTCGCGTTCGTGGCGACGGCGAGTGTCCTCGACCCGCTTGTCCAGCGCCTCTTGCTGCTTGTCGAGCCGCTGCAACTGCTTTGCGTGGCGCTCCTCGAGCTTCTCGAGCGCCTTCTCGGCAGTGGCCAGTGGCGCCCGGCTCGGCTTCCTTGGCCGCTTCTTTCGCGCTTTTGGCAGGACTTCGGCCTTGGCCGCGCTAGTGCGCTTGGGCGGCTTGCGCTTGCCAAGGGCGGCAAGTTGCTCGGCCTGAGTCCCGCGAAGCACCTTCACCACTTGCCCCGGGTTCTCAAGCGGGACCTTGGTCAGGGCGGGGTCGGTAACGACCTCGGCGGAGCCCTGGGCGAACAGGTTGGTATCGGCCCCCCAGGCTTCCAGCGCCGCTTTCTGGCTCGGCGCCGCAACCAGCGCGTCATGGAAGCCGGCGGGGGTGCAATAGACCTTTAGTTTCTGTTTGCGCTTTGCCTTGGCCACTCGATTCAAACGCGTGAAGCGCGCGTTCGGTGTCAGTATCCCATCAGCGCCAGGACTTCCCTGCGGCTTCGCTCGTCGGAGCGGAAAGTGCCCATCATCCGGCTGGTGGTCATCATCACCCCTGGCGTGTTCACGCCGCGTGCGGTCATGCACGAATGGCTCGCCTCGATGACAACGGCGACCGCCTTCGGCTCGAGGTGATCCCAGATGCAGTCGGCAACCTGCGCCGTGAGCCGCTCCTGCACCTGCAGCCGGCGGGCAAAGCCGTGGAGCACCCGGGCCAGCTTGCTGATCCCGACGACCTTGTCCCGCGGCAAATAGGCAATGGCGGCCTTGCCGATAATCGGGGCCATGTGATGCTCGCAGTGCGACTGGAACGGAATGTCCCTCAGCAACACGATCTCGTCATAGCCGCCGACCTCGTGGAACGTGCGGCTCAGGTGAACGGCAGGGTCGTCGGCATAGCCTGCGGCATATTCGGACCAGGCACGTGCAACGCGGTCTGGCGTTTCCAGAAGACCTTCGCGGTCGGGATCGTCGCCTGCCCAGCGGATCAGCGTTCGAACCGCTTCCCTGACGTCGGTCGGCACCGCCAGCTTGGGAGGCGCAGTGTAGAGGTCGCCATCGTCGGGCGTCGGGCTCATCGGCCTAGCTCCATCGCAATATCGTCGGCCACCGCGGCCGCTTGCTCGCGGATATCGGGAACCGCAATCATCTCCCAGTAGCGGCCCTTCGTCAAAGTGCCGAGTGCCCAAAGGCCCGGCGCCGCCCGCGAGCGTTCGTCGACGGCGAGGCCAATCGAAAGCTCGTCAGGCTCCGCGACGCCGTCGCTGAGCAGCTTGCCCAGGAGCGGGTCGGCGGTGCGGGTGATGTCCGCCAGCGGACCCGTACAGTTGAAGAGGTACCCAAAGCGCTGCGGCGGCTCCGGCTCTTCCATGCCTCGCCTGCGGAGCGTCACTTCAATTGCGTCGCCGGTCGAACCAACATCGACTATTCGGCCGCCGACGATCTCGAGGCGGCGCTCGGCAACCAGCTCGTCCACCCGCCGAGCCACTTGTGGCGCGATCCGGTGGCGGTGAATGTCCCACCACGGACGGCCGAAGCGGAGGAACAGCTGTTTCTGGTCCACCGGAAGCGATTGCCAGAGCCAGTGGCTGTGGGGTCGAAGAGAATCGACAGCCGAGTGCCATCCGACCTCGGCCGAGCGCTCGCGAAGCCATCTGGCGATGGATCGGACCTTCGGCTCCGGAAGCTCCTCGCGCTCCACCGGTGCCGGAGCGGCGACACCATTCGCCAGCGGAATCTTTCCGCGCCTGGACAGCGCGACGATGCGTCCCCTGTGCCCGGCAGAATCCAGCGAAAGCGCAACGTCGATCATGGTCAGGCTGGTGCCGACGATGAGCACGTCGACCTGCCGCGCTGCCGCATCCTCGACTGCTGCTCGGGCGTCTTCGCCCCACGGATTGTCGATCACCCGGTCGTCCGCTCCCGGCGCGAATGGCAGCTTTGCCGGCGGCTGGTTGCCCATGGCCAGCACCAGGGCCGCGCAGCGCACGTCCCCGCCGCCCGCCAGCTCGATCCGCCATTCGGCTCCCTCGCGAGCGGCGGCGATGGCGCGATCTTCGACGACCTCTACAAGCCCGCCCGCCCGCGCGTCGTCGAGAATTCGGCGCAAGTAGCGGCCGAAGTGACGCCGTTGGGCGAAGGTCCCGTGCGGAGCCTCCTCGGACTTGGCAAAGTGGCCGGGGTCGTGTGCCCATGCTCCCATATTCTCGGCGCGGATGTTGAGCAGGTGCGACGGCTCGGTGGTGGAATAGGCGGCCCCCTGCCCCGCTTGGCCGTTGGATTCGATGAGGATCGATCCGATTCCCCGCCGCGCCAGGTTCGCCGCCGCCATGGTCCCCGAAAATCCGGCGCCGACAATGGCGACCGGAGCGCGCTTGTCACCCATCCGCAGAGCGTTTCGAGTTGAGCTTCTTGATGTGATCGTGAACCTTGACGACTGTCTTCGACGCGGTGTCGGCGAGCAGGCCCGGAATTGCCGCATGGATCAAGGCGGCGAAACCTGCGCCTATGAGCTGGAACCCGACCTTCAATGCACCGGCGCCGTGCCCGGCCCAGCTCATTTCGAGCGAGCGTGGATGCGCGAAGAACATCCTGTCGATAACGCCGTAGCGTCCGGGTTGGGACTTCCGCCTCTTCGTCCTCGCCATGTGCATCCCAACCAGCTGTATGGTGACCCCGACTGGATTCGAACCAGTGGCCCTCAGATTAGGAATCCGGCGGGGTCGTTGTTTTCATTACGTTTTTTTGTAAATCTATTTCCCTAACCAACCTACACTCCCCCTCTACACCCCCGCACGGTGTAAACCGAAAAGAGCGAAGCAGCGCCCATATTCGAACCCTTATGAAGCGGGCAACTCAGCGATGCGAGCCGCCCTGCATTCGGCATCAAATGCGGCGACTGCGTCAATCTGCTCTTCAATGCGCGCGGCCGCAGCGTCGAAATCGTGTGGCGTATATTTGATAAATTTATCGTCGAAAGTTTCAACGCGGATGACGTGATCGGGATATTTTTTGTTCGAGCCCCAAACTTCGTGCACAATTCGATTACGCTCTCGCGCATGATCGGATTCCAGTCCTGAGCTGCTCCAAGGCCGCGCTCTTCTCTCGCAGATAGGAAGCAATCCCAGCGGCGATAACGTCGAGCTTGGCGGTCGTACTTTCGAGCGCGCTTAGAGCTGAAAAGGCAAGTTGATGACCGACAATTTCGACTTCGCCGCACTCGTCCCATTCGGGATCGCCCGTCGCCTGTAGAACATCATGATCAGGCGAAATTCGAGAAAAGCCCAAGCACTGGCAACCCTAGCTACGCCAGCGGCGCAGACCGGTCGTTCTTGAAGCGAGTTACCGCGCCAAGAAAGTGCCTTCGTGCTGATTTTCGGTGAGGCTGGGCATATCCGAAATCTTAGAAAATCGTCGACCATCCGTGCAACTGCAGCCCAGTGTCCGTTTTGGGCGCGAAAGCGGACACTGGCACGTGCTGAACCTACAGACGATCTAACACTTGATTTATGCCGAGGGCCTCCGGCTTCGGTCGGGCGTCTTTGTTTGCTCTCGGAAGCGCGAGAGAAGGCCGCGCCGCGACCGGCGGCATTACGCGGCGCGGGAGGCGCGACTCTCAATGTCGCCTTGGGTAACTGCGACCGCCATGCCCTTCTGCGATATGGTTTCTGACACTTCAGCTTTCAGTTGCTTCGCCAAGGCGCTACGAGACCGTGCCAAGGCCGCGCGATGCGTCTGGCTGGTCACTCTCACGCCGACCTACACCATTGTCCGCCACGGTCAGCTTCCAATCCGATTTGGCCATCTCGAAGGTGATTTGCATGGCTGCCGCTCAACTAGCGACGGAAATGCGTATTTCACGGCGTTGATGATCAGTTCGTTACGATGAGCCCGATACTGACGGCATGGCTTGTGGGAAGCGTGCCTGGGTCCGCGCTGACGATGACGTCAACGTGCTGTTGCAGGTCGAGCATTGACAACGCGAGGCCTGAACTTAACTTCATCAAATAGAGACCCATTTCGATTTGCTCGATTGCGTCGTAAGCGTGCAGGTAGTCTTGCACCGCTGCCACAGACATGACTTTCTCCGTGGCTGCACGAAGCTCCTTCTTAGTCTCTTCCGAGGTCACGCTGCCCGCCTTGAGCAGTAGGATGCTTGCAATGATTTGCAGGCTGTTGGCGATCCGGTGGCGCATCTCGCGCAAGAGGGTTCTTTGTTGCTCCAGCAACTCCTCCGTATGTGCGAGAAGCTGCTGCTTTTCTTGTTCAGCGACACGGCGCTCCGTGATGTCCGTGATCGCGACGAGCACCATCCGCTAGAACGCCCTTGGTCGCGAATAGGAATTGCATTCAGGTGGAGAGTGCGTTTGCCGAGGTTGCCAAAGTCTTTCTCGAACTCGAAGTGGTCTATCGAGGTGTGGTCAGCAACGACGCCCGCAAGCAGCTGCCGCAGCCCAGGAACATCCCATTGTCCGCCAGACAGCTCGAACAACATGGAGCGCCCATGGTCGTTGCCGGATTGTCACCGAAGATCTCGTAGAAGCAGCGGCTCCCAGCGAGCAGCTGGAGCTTGTCATCAAGCACGAGGAACGGTTCAGGTAAGGTGTCGACAATGGCGAGCGCAAGAGCTTGCGCCTGGGGCCACCTCGGGAAGCTGCTTCATCGATTTGCTCCGTTGGCGGGAGCTTCGCACGTCTCTCAGCCACCGACGCGCCTGCGGTATCAGGTGGTGAGGACCATGTTACACCGTTCGGAGCCGAAACCTAAGTTAAACAAAGTTGGGCGTTTTGACCTGCCCGGCGTTTAGCGATCATCACAGGCGCGTCTGAGAACCGGTGCTGGAGCGCAGTTGGCTCCTTTTCTCTCAGCGGAGCGCCGCCATGCACGCATTGATCATCGAGTAGACGACGCGTTGATCGCCATGGCAATCGAAGATGTCCTTCGGGACTGCGGCTTCACATCGTTTGATGTCGCCGTCTCACTCGAAGATGCAGTAGCAGCGGCTCGGGAAAGATGCCCGCGACTAATCACCGCTGACGTCGAATTGAAGCCTGGTTCGGGAATAGATGCGGTCCAGACGATCTGTTCTGAGTCACCCATTCCGGTAATCTTCATCACTGACGAGCCGACGCTGCACGATCGCGGGTGCCCGAACACCGTGTCTTGAGCAAGCCGTTTCGCGTCAGCGAAGTTGAAGCGGCAGTGCGAGAGGTGATGAGCCAGTAGCCTGACCTTGTCGGGCCGCTCCTAAGGAGAGAACCAGCGGCCGATCGCGAGCACTGCGGCCACCGCGCTCACGCCGACCGCTGCCATGAGCAACTTGATGGCGAGCGCCGCCGGCGCCGAATTCGATGTTCGCTGCCCATCCAGCCGCTGGAGGAGCGGACCTCGAAGCCATTTCGCCCAAATGTTACGGAGGCCGCCAACAGAAGCGCCGAGGCGACGCAAGAGTTTGTGCAACCTCAGGCATCGGACCACTCCTTTGCGGGGGCACTGTGTGCGCTGGCGTAGAGAGCGGCCGGAATTGCATTAGCCAGGTCGATCGCCTGGTTTTGCTGAAACGGCGTTCAAATCTGTAGCGACCGGCAAGATCATAGTAGATTAGCCGAGCCTCGGCGCTGACTGCCTTTTGAGCCGCCTTGAGCGAGGCCCTCTTCCGGTTCAGCCAATATCCCTTTTCCATAACCATCTCCCGCGAGCGAGAGCACAGGAGTGTCTCTCTGTCACAGACGCTCGGTTGCGATCTCAGGTGATGATCTGTTGTAGCACGGGGGTATGAATGGCGTGTGACGAGTATTGATTTCGACTGGTCTCGTCGCGGAGCGTTCGTCTGACAAACAACGAGACTGTGGAGGGGCAGTCCGAAAGCCATCGCCTGTCAGCCAAAATCCGGTTCGCCCCCGTCGCGGGCAAGACATTTTCCTGTTGTCTCTTCGATCCGTTGAGAAGCGCCGCTAATGCTCCGCTATGGGTCGAAAACGGACACTAGCGTTTTTACGTTTCGACCCACGACCTGTCCAAGCTCCCAAGACTTTTTTCGGGTTCTGAGGCGCCCCTCGAGGGTCGTCGCATCGCACCCATCCCGAAAACCCAGTCTTTGTGAGACCAACATGCCTACTAACCTGAAATTCCCGTCTTCTACGGAGATCAAGCGAGTGATCGCTGCTGCCGTCCGAGCCAGCATCGAGATCGGCTCAATCGAAATCCATCCTCGCAAAATCACGATTTAGCACAGGGAGAAGGACGCCCCGGGGATCACCGACTACGACCTCTGGAGATTGAGCGAAGGACGTGAATTATCCCGAATTCGGCACGCAGATGAAAATTCTGATGCTCTTCCAGATAAATCAGGAGGTTAGCGGCCCTGCTGGTGTAAACAATCGGCGAAATCGGCGCTTTAGCGGTAAACTAGAGAGTGCGTGCAAGTGCCGATGTTACCTGTTAAACCACTGAGCTATAAGGTGAAAATGGCGACCCCGACAGGATTCGAACCTGTGGCCCTCAGATTAGGAATTTGATGCTCTATCCTGCTGAGCTACGGGGTCGCGCCAGCGCATGGATAGTGGCCGCCTGCGCTTTCTTCAATTGATTGGTCGCGGACAATTGTCGACCGGCGACGATCATCGCGCCAACGGCTCACCCACCGGGCGGCGGTGTTCGATCGCCGGAACGCGCGTGCGAACGTCGGCGACCCTGCCGAGATCGACGTCGACGAAGCCGACTCCCACCTTTTCGCTCATGTCGGTCAGTATCTCTCCCCACGGATCGACAACCAGCGAATGGCCGTAGGTCTCGCGCCCGTCCTCGTGCTTTCCGCATTGCGCGGCAGCGACCACGAAGACCCCGGCCTCGATCGCGCGGGCCCGCAAAAGCACTTCCCAATGCGCCTTTCCCGTCGGAACCGTGAACGCGGCCGGCACGGAAACCACCTGCGCCCCTGCATCGGTGAGACGCTGGAACAGCATCGGGAACCGAAGGTCGTAACAGATCGTCAGCCCGAGCTTGCCGACCGGAGTGCCGTCAACCACGATAGCGTCCGAGCCGCCCCGGTAAACGTTCGACTTCGCGCCAGCTTTCGCCGGTCGGCAAGTCAACGTCGAACAGGTGGATCTTGTCATAGGTAGCGCGAATCGATCCTCCAGAATTGATCACGAATCCGCGGTTCGCGAACTTGCCGTCCGGCGCAGTGACGGCGAGCGAGCCGAGATGGACCCATAGCCCCGCCTTGGCAGCCGCATCCCGGCACCGGGCGAGGACATTGTCCTCCTCGGCGCTCCGGACGTTTTGCCGCGCCCTCTCGGTTTGCCGGTCGAGGAGCCCCGACATTTCGGGCGTGAACAGCATCTCGGCCCCGCCAGCCGAAGCCTCGGCGATCGCGCTCACCAGCGCCTCGCCATTGGCCGCCGGGTCGATTCCGGTGCGCGACTGGAAGATGGCAATCCTCGTCATCGAGCAAGCAACCCGTCGAGCCTGCCCTCGCGCTCCAGCGCGAACAGCTCGGTGCAGCCGCCGACGTGACGACCGTCGATGAAGATTTGCGGGACGGTGGTTCGACCGTTCGCCCGCTGGATCATCTCGTCGCGCTTTGGCCCGCCGCCATCGATTACATATTCGTCGATGGCGATCCCCTTTGCGTCCAGGAGGCCGCGCGCGCGGACGCAAAATCCGCAGAAGGTCTTGGTGTACATCTCAACAGTCGCCACGATTCCTCCAGCTACGCATTCACTTGTGCGGGCCTGATTACGCGCGCCCAGCTGATTAGGTCTACCCGTGCCGCACCGGCCCGCTTGAGGGCACGAGCGCACGCATTGGCGGTGCTCCCCGTCGTCAGCACGTCGTCGATCAGCACGATTTCGCGGTTTGCCAGATCGGCATCTTCATTGGCCCGAAACGCCCCGGCGACGGTCCGCCGCCGCTGGTTCATGTTCATGCCCTTCAGTGGCGGGGTTGGACGGACCCTTCGAAGGGCGTCCGCCGCCAGCGGCAGGCCCGTTCGCCGCGACAGCTCGCGGGCGATGATCGCCGATTGGTTGAAGCCGCGATTCCACAAGCGCGACCGGTGAAGCGGTACCGGCACGAGAAGCGCGCGCGGTGACGGTTCGGCGACGAGCGGGAGCATGTACCGCGACATCGTGCGCGCAAGCGCCACTTTTCGCCCGTATTTCAGGCGGAGAGCGACCGAACGGCTGATGTCGTCATAGGCCACGGCTGCCCGGATCCGGTCGAGACGCGGCGGTTTCGCCAGGCATCGGCCGCATGTGTCGATGTCGGTTGCCTCAAGCGGCAAGCCGCACCGCGAGCATCCGCCCTGCAGGAAATCGAGCTTGCTCCAGCATTCAGCGCAAAAACTGTCGGTGTCGTCGACGATTGTGCCGCAGCCGCTGCAGCGAGGCGGAAGCGCAAAATCGAGTACCGAACGGAACAGCCCTGAACCGATGTCTTTCGCAGTCATCGCTCGTCTTGTCGCGCAGCCTTGCCCGGCGCACAAGCGGCGCGATGCCCTCCCCGCCCCAGCTTTTCGACATGACTCTGCGCGCGCTGAGGCGCGACCGCGCCTTCCGCTCGGGACCGGTCCTGTTTCTCTACGAACGCGCCTTTTCCGACATTCTCGAGCGCCTGTCGCTGATCCGGCGCGATTTCTCCCGCGCGCTTCTGATTGGAACTCCCGATCCCGAGTGGCCGCGGCGACTGGCCGAAGTCGCGGGACAAGTCACGGCAATCGATCCGGGCAAGGCGTTCGCCGCGTCGGCTGCCGCGACGGTAGCGCGCGAAGACCAACTCGACCTCGAACCGGCGAGCTTCGACCTTGCCGTGGCTGTGGGGACACTGGACACCGTCAACGACCTTCCCGGAGCGCTGCTGCGCCTGCGGTTCCTGCTGAAGCCCGATTCGCTGCTGGTCGGAGTTGTTGCCGGCGGCGAGACGCTGCCGCGCTTGCGGCGGGCGCTTCGCGCCGCCGATGGCGCAATGGGCGGGGCAAGTCCGCACGCGCACCCGCGGATCGAGCCGTCAGCCCTGGCCCAGCTGCTCGGATCGGCGGGTTTTGCAATGCCCGTCGTCGACGTCGACCGCGTCCAGGTCTCCTATCGCGATCTCATCCACCTCGTCGGCGACCTCCGGGGCATGGCGGCGACCAACGTCCTTGCCGCCAGGTCGCCCAAGCCGCTCACCAAAGCGGCGCTCGCCGCGGCCGAGCGGGAGTTCGCCGGAGATGGCGAATTGCGGCCGGTCGAGACGTTCGAACTGCTCCATTTCGCTGGCTGGACGCCCGCCGAAGCGACTCGCGCCAACAATGGCTGAGCGGGCGTTAACCGCGTCCGTGCGATGGATTGTTAACCCCCCGCCCTTAGCTGTGGCAGGGTGGACGTGGACCAGAGGAGGGTGGCTTGACTGCTATCCCGCAGAATTTGCGCATGCTTTTCGCGAGCGAGCGAGGGGCAACGGCAATCGAATACGGGCTCATTGTGGCGCTCATCGTCGTTGCGATGATGGGCGCTTTGGGCGGTCTTGGCGGCGGCGTCGGAGGTATGTGGACGAACCTCATGACGACGGTCACCACCTATATGTAAGGGTTCAGGCCCGCCGTTCCGTAGACGATTAACTTCCCCGTTCTGCCCGCTCGCCGGTCTTCTGCCGGCGGAAAGCCCTTCGACGCGGCTGCTCAGCCGATGGCCAGGAACTTGGCCCGGCGCTGCTCAAGCAGCTGTTTCGGCTTCATTGCCGAGCATCCATCGAGTTCTTCGACGATCGCGCTCTTCAGAGTTGCGCTTGCCGCCTCGCGGTCACGGTGTGCGCCGCCGACGGGTTCCGGCACGATCCGGTCTACGATGCCAAGCGAACTGAGGTCATTCGCCGTGATTTGCATCGCCTCGGCGGCATCGGCGGCCTTGTCGGCGGTTCGCCACAGGATCGACGCGCATCCCTCGGGCGAAATGACCGAGTAAATCGCGTGCTCGAACATCAGCACGCGATTTGCGGTCGCGATCGCGACTGCGCCGCCCGAGCCGCCTTCGCCGACGATGGCCGCGATAATCGGCACCTTGAGCTGCAGGCATTCCTCGGTCGAGCGGGCGATCGCCTCCGCCTGGCCGCGCTCCTCGGCTTCGACTCCGGGGAAGGCGCCCGGCGTGTCGACGAGAGTGACGACCGGAAGGCCGAAGCGGTCGGCCAGCCCCATCAGCCGGATCGCCTTTCGGTAGCCTTCCGGCTTCGCCATCCCGAAATTGTGCTTCAGGCGAGAGGCGGTGTCCTCGCCCTTCTCATGCCCGATCAGCATCACCTTGCGTCCGTCGATGCGGGCAAATCCGCCGACGATTGCCGGGTCCTCGGCATAAGCCCGGTCGCCGGCGAGCTGGATGAACTCGTCCGCGATCGCGGTCACGTAATCCTTGAAGTGCGGACGCTCGGGATGCCGCGCAACCTGCGCCTTCTGCCACGGCGACAGCTTCGAATAAGTGTCGGTGAGGAGCTTTGCCGCCTTGGCCTGCAGCTTGCCGACTTCGGAATCGATGTCGAGCTCGCCGCTGTCGGCCGTCTCCTTGAGCTCGCGAACGCGGGCTTCGAGCTCCGCGATGGGCTTTTCGAAATCGAGATAGGTCAACATTCGAAGCGGCGGGTAAGGGGCTGGAAGCCAAGCGTCAACGCGAACGATCCGCCAGCGGATGCCTCTCGTTGACTAGCTGCACCAGCCGCGCGGCGTCTACGTGCGTGTAAATCTGCGTGGTCGCGATGTCGGCATGTCCGAGAAGCGCCTGCAGGACCCGAAGATCCGCTCCCCCCGAAAGCAGGTGCGTTGCGAACGCATGCCTCAGGACGTGCGGACTGATCCGGTCCGGCGCGATTCCGGCGTCGGCCGCCATTTGCCGGACGATCTGGAACAGGCGCACGCGGCTGATGTGCTTTTTGCCGCCCGGAAACAGCCACGGGCTGGAAGCGGGGACAGTGTCCAGCCACGCCTTGACCGCGCTATCCGCTCGCGCGGAGATCGGGACGAGGCGTTCTTTCGATCCTTTGCCGCGAAGGATCAGGAAGTCCTGGCCCTCGCGAACGGCGCCCCTCGGCAGGGCGACGACTTCGCTTGCCCGAAGCCCGGACCCATAAAGCAGCTCGAGAAGCGCCAGGTTGCGAAGCGCCAGCGGCTCGCCGCTCGAAGCCTTGGCGCCCGCCGCTTCGAACATTGCTTCGACGTCGGCTTCGGAGAGGACCCTTGGAAGCGGCCGCTGAAGAGTCGGCTGGGGGAGCGCTGGCGAGGGATCGTCCCGCCGCAAACCGTCATCGACCATGAAGCCGTAGAATCGACGCAGGGCCGAGGCCCGCCGCGCAACCGTCGAAGCCGCCAGCCCCCGCCACTTCTCGCCCAGGCTGGCGAGCTCGGCCGATCCTGCGGTTTCCAGGTCGGTGCCCAGGTCCAGCGAAGCCTTCGAAAGGTCGTTCCTGTAGGCGGCAATCGTGTTCGGCGATGCTCCCGCCTCCGCCGACAGCATGTCGAGAAAGCGATCGACTAGCGCCCGGTCGCTCACGTCCTGGCGAGGGCCTCTGCGGCGATCATCCTGGCGAGGAACTCCTGACCGCTGTTGCGAAGCGCCATTACCAGGTGAAACAGGTGCGCCGAGGGGACGGATTCGAAGTCCGGTGCCTGGAGGCCGGTCCCGGCCAGCACGAGCACGCTGCCCGCCTGGTCGCGCCGTGCCGCCGCGTCGATCAACTGGGTCCAGCGCGAACTGCGCTCAATGTGCAAATGATAGCGAGCGTTCATCTTGGATGCGGTGCCGGTGTCGAGCCGCCCAAGCGCAGTGAGGCCGGCAACGAGTAGAGCGCTTCGCTTCTTTCCCGGGCTCGTGTCGCGGCCGATGAACGCGTTCACTCGCCCGGCATCGACGTTCATGCCCGCCGAATCGGGCGAGCCAAGCGCCAGCATCGCCCAGGAGCGATCGGCGTCGGCATCGTCCATCCGATCGACCGTTGCTGCCCACCGCGCCGCCTGCGAATCGAGCCCGGCTGCGAACATCGATGCGATCAGATCGGGTGCATCGGCCTGCAGGTCCTTGCTTGGTTCAATCCGCGCAGCCGCATTCGCCAATAAGGCTTTCGACGCCTCGCGCTGGAGCCTGGTGCTGCCTAGCTGCCAAAGGTGGCGCATCGCCGAAAGGCGCGCTGACTGGTCATTTGCAGCGAAGGCGAGTCGCACCTGCCAAGCATCGGTTCCGGCCAAATCGTTGGGGTCGGTGGAATCGTAGATCCACGAATAGAAGTCGATCAGCGCCTGCGATGAAAACACTCCCAGGCCGGTGGCAATTCGCGCCGATTCGAGCCGGTCCTGGAAGGGAACAAGCGGCGCTCGCGCATACCAGGCCCGGACCCTCGCGGCCGCCGAATCGAGAAGCCGCTTGGGCGGGCTCATGCCGGTTGCAGTCGAAAGCCCGTAGCGCCACGCGGTCAGCGCCTCCACCGGGTCCCACTCGATGGTCGTCGCGGTGCCAGAATCCGACGTCGCACCGACCACCTTCTGGGCAAGCGCGAGATCGATTCCTCCGACCGGTCCGCGCCTTCGGGCGCTTTCCACCTGTGCCGCCGCCGTCTCCGGCTCTCCATTCAGCCCGGAGCAGATCGCCTGGGCAAGCGGATGGATTCGAGGCTCGGTTTTGCGCAGTTGGTCGCTGATCGGGCACAGCGCCAGGGGATCGGAGTTCGCAAGCGCGCTCTGCACCGCGACCTGCGTCATTTTTGGAGTGAAGCGGTCTGTATCGACGCTTGCGACCACCATCCGCGCAGCGTCGGCCTCTCCCATCCGCAGCAGCAGCCACGCCCGTTCCGCCGCCCAGTCCACCGGATTGACGCCGGCCGGCGAATGGGCGCTGGCGACGATCGCATCGCGAAGTCCGATATGGGCCCAGCGCGACGCCAAGGGCGTGTCCATCGAGCGCATCAGCGCCGAAAGGAAGGTGCCGCTGGCGCGCCCCCACGGGTCCTGGCGAATGCCGACCTCGGCGGGACTGACGCTCCCGGCAGTGAATGGGTCGCGGCGAGCGAAACCCGGATATTCGACTGCAGGCGCCGGTGCCTGGCTGGTGCTCGCATCCTCGGCCAAATCGCTGCTTTCGCTGTCGCTCGTTGCGGGCGCCTGTACCGCCGGCGATGTCGTCTGCGGCTGCTCTTGCTGCTGCGGCGCCGAAACCGACTGCGGCGCCTGCGGCTGCTGGGCCGGAGCCGATGCAGTCGTGTTCTGGACCTGCGCGATTGCGGGAATGGCGACTGCTATCGCGCTTCCCAACAGGAGGAAGCGCCTAATGGCCGGCTGCATTGGTGACGTCGATTTCGACCGGCTGCGTGGGCGTCTCGCGGGCTTGGCTGGACAGGAACACGAGTGCCCCCGCAACAATGACGAGGAGGATGATTAGAAATACTACGGCTCGCGGCATTGCGCCCTTCCACTGTGATCGCTGGGATGCCGCGCTTTTGCCCGACCTTCGGGCCCGCTGTATAGCCCCTCGTTGAATGGCAAAGCTGAACGCTCGCCTCGATCGCCCGATCGTCCTCGTTGGCCTCATGGGGGCAGGCAAGTCGACCGTTGGCCGCAGGTTGGCCAAGCTGCTCGGACTGCCGTTCGTCGACAGCGACGAAGCGATCGCCGATGCGGCGGGCTATTCGGCCGACGAGATGTTCGAGCGCTATGGCGAAGCAGATTTTCGCGATGGCGAGCGGCGGCTCGTCGCCCGGCTAATGGACGGAAGCGTCAGGGTCGTCGCCACGGGAGGCGGAGTGTTCGTCGATCCGCGAACCCGCGAACTTCTGAACGAGCGCGCAATCACCGTCTGGCTCGACGCTCCGGTCGATGTCCTGACCGAGCGGACCGGCCGCCGGGACACTCGCCCGCTGCTCCGCAACGACGACCGCGAGGGTACGCTTGCTCGGCTGTCGCAGGAGCGCGGACCGGCCTATTCGGAGGCGCACATTCACGTTCGCACCGGCGGCGGTGCTCACGGCGCTGCCGTTGAAGCAATCGTCGCCGCGGTCGAAGATTATCTCGGGCGGGGTGCGGCGGGCGGACCGGGCGGCGACCTCTCGTCCGGAAGCGGACCGGAAGCGAACGACCGGTCCGCCCCCGCGTGAAGGTCGCCGCTGGCCGCCTGCCTTTCCAGCCGCTCGCAGTCGCGAAGGCGGTATTCGCGCTCGACCCGGTCGATTTCTGAGGGCGGGATGCCGCTGGCGCGAAGGGCCGCCTTGCCCATTGCAACCGCGCCCTCGAACAATTCGCGCTCGGCAAGCGTGAGATCGAGACCGCGAAGCCGCATCAGGTGGAGGCGGTCGAAGACGCGGACCATGATCGCCGCCTGCGGGAATGCTTCGAGCACTGCCTGGACGGCGTCGCGGGTCATTTCGCCGCCTTCATTGTCGTTGCAAAAGGCGATGACCCGCGCGCGCTCCGCCCCCGCGGTTCGAAGCAGGTCGAGGCGCAAGCCGTCGCCGTAATAGACCTTGGTCCCGAACGATCCTGACAGTTCGATCTGGCTGGGCTTCTTGTCGATGATGGTAACGTCGATCGCCTTGGCCATCAGCATCTGCGCAACAGTCTGGCCGAAACGGCCATAGCCGACGACGATCGCCGAGCTCTCGGGCGAAAGCTCCGGCCCTTCCAGGCCTTCCGAGCGCTCCTCGCGCCGTTCGAGCCAGTCCGTCAGCCGCATAAGGAACGGTGTGGCGGCCATCGACAAAGTGACAACTGCGCCGAACAGCGATGCCGCTTCAGGGAGGATCAGCCGTGCCACGGTGGCCTGGGCGAAGAGGACGAAGCCGAACTCGCCCGCCTGGCTAAGCAAAAGTCCGAGGCGCACGCTTCGCTGCCAATTGTTGCCGAAGATGCGGGCGAGACCGGCGATAAGCACCGACTTGGTCGCAATCACGCCCGCTGCCACGCCGATCACGAACAGCGGCCGATCGGCAATGACCCGCAAGTCGAGCAGCATCCCCACCGAGACGAAGAAAAGACCGAGGAAAATCGAGCGGAAAGGCTCGACGTCGGCTTCCAGCTCATGGCGGTAGGGCGATTCGGCGAGCATCACGCCCGCGATGAAGGCGCCAAGCGCGACCGACAGGTGGAGCGAGTGCATTACCGCGGCGGCGCCGACGACGGTAAACAGCCCGGCAACGACGAAAAGCTCGCGCTCGCCAAAACGCCCGACGAGGCGGAACAGCGGATTGAGTAGAAGCCGGCCGACGAGGACGAGTCCGATGATCGCGCCCACCGTGTACAGCGCCAGTGTCCACCCGGTCGGCTGTGAGGGGTCGGGCGCCACCCGCGACATCGCGGCGATGATGGTGATCATCGGGACCAGCGACAGGTCCTGGAGAAGCAGGATCGAAAAAGCTCGCTCCCCCTCCGGCGTGTTGAGGTCGTTGTCGGCGCGCAGCATCGGCAGCACCTGTGCGGTCGACGAAAGTCCGAGCGGTAGCCCGATCGCGAGCGAAGCTTCCGGCGATAGTCCGACGGCGAAATGGAGAAGCAGCCCAATCGCGAGCCCGCACAGGATCACCTGCGCCAGGCCAAGCCCGAAAATGTCGTTGCGAAGGCGCCAGAGCCGGGCCGGGCGAAGCTCCAGCCCGACGATGAACAGCAGGAGCGCGATACCGATTTCGGTGACGCTGGCGAGTTGTTCTGGATCGCCGATGAAACCCAGTAGCTGCGGCCCGATTAGCGCACCCGCGACGATGTAGCCGAGAGTGGCGCCGAGTTTCAGGCGCCGAAAGAGAGTGACGAAAAGCAGCGCAGCGCCAAGCATGATGGCGCCGCTTTCGAGGATGGCGCCGGTCGCCTGCGCGGTTTCCGCCGCGGTTGCAGCGGCGTTCACACCGCCAACTCGATGGCAGCAGCAAGGCTGCGCAGGGGCAGCAGGATGGCTCCGTGACGGCCAACCCGCGATCTCGCGGGAGCGAGAGCCTCGAAACCGCTCCAGTCGGGCGGTTGGTCACGATGTCCGGCCAGCCAGCCCTGTAGCTGGTCGAGCGCAGCGCGTACCTCGTCACCGGTCCGTCCCGGCGCCTGCTGCGCGACCAAGGCCGCTGACGCCTGGCCGAAGGCGCAGGCGGTTACGCGCTGTGAAAGCGCAGCAATGCGTCCGTCTTCGATCGCCGCCTGGGTGAGGATCGTGCTTCCGCAGGTAGGCGAACGAAGCTCTGCCTCGCCGTCGATCCGGTTCAGGTCGCGAGGCTCGGGAAGCGACGCCGCCAGGCGAAGCACTTCAACGGTGTAGAGCGGGGCGTTCATTGCCGACGCCATGTGGTGCCGGCGGGCCCGTCCTCCAACAGGATTCCATCGGCCTTCAGCTCGTCGCGGATCCGGTCGGCAGCGGCGAAATCGCGGTTGGCCTTCGCCTCGGCGCGCTCAGCGATTTTTGCTTCGATCGCGGAATCGTCTCCGCCGCCTCGGAACCATTCATCGGCGCTGTGGGTGAGAAGCCCGAGCAAGGCGCCGCTCGCCTTGAGCGCCGACGGATCGGCAATTGCGTTCAGCCGCGACAGCGCCAGCGGCGTGTTGAGGTCGTCGCAAAGCGCTTCGACCACTCCGGCGTCGATCTCGCCTGCCTCGGCGTCGCCGGCGGCACGATACAGCCCGTCGAGAGTGGCCTTCGATTGCTCGACGAGCTTTTCGGTCCACGGCAGCGGCTGGCGATAATGTGCCGAGAGCAAGGCCAGCCGCAACGTCTCGCCCTTGTGGCCGACGGCGAGAAGCTCAGCTGGCGTGATCACGTTGCCAAGGCTCTTCGACATTTTCTCCGCACCCATGTCGACAAAGCCGTTGTGCACCCAATAGCGGGCGAGGGCAGCTCCGCCGTGGACGCAGCGGCTCTGTGCGATCTCGTTCTCGTGGTGGGGGAAGATGAGGTCGAGCCCGCCGCCATGGATATCGATGGTTTCGCCGAGGTGAGTGGCGATCATCGCCGAGCATTCCAGGTGCCAGCCCGGCCGTCCGCGGCCCCAAGGCGAATCCCAGCCGATCACGTCCGGCTCGCTCGGTTTCCAGAGCACGAAATCGGCGGGATCGCGCTTGTACGGTGCAACTTCGACGCGGGCGCCGGCGATCATCTGCTCGCGTTCGCGGTGGCTGAGAATTCCGTATGCGGGATCCTTGTTGACGTCGAACAGCACATGGCCCTGGGCGACATAGGCATAGTCACCGGCGACCAATTTCTCGACCATCGCGATCATCGGGCCGATTTCCTGTGTCGCGTGCGGAGCGATGGTCGGCGGCTCCACACCAAGCGCGCCCATGTCTTCCAGATAGAGGCGCTCGTAACGGTCGGTGATCACCGCCGGCTCGACGGCCTCCGCTTCCGCGGCGGCAATGATCTTGTCATCGACGTCGGTGACGTTGCGCGCATAGACCAGGCTGTCGGGCCCGAACTCGTGGCGGATCAACCGCGCGAGAGTGTCGAACACCACGGCCGGCCGCGCATTGCCGATATGCGCTCGGCCGTACACCGTCGGCCCGCACACATACATGGTGATGCGCCTTGGGTCGGCGGGCTCGAAATCGCGCTTCTCCCGCGCCATCGTGTCGTAAAGGCGGATCATTCCTTTGCCTCTTCGCGGGCGTGGCGGCGGGTTTCAACCCAGTCGACGATGGCCCGGCCGCTGGCGTTGAGTAGCGGGTATGTGCGCGAGGTGGTCATCCACGCCGGCCGCTCGGCCTCCGCTCCATAGACCAGGTCCGTCGCAAGATTGGCGAACAGGAAGAACAGCGTCGCCGCAAGCAGCCCCTTCACGACTCCGAAACCGCCGCCCAGCGCGCGGTCGACGGGGCCAAGCAGCGAGCGGCGGGTCTTGCCGCCGATAGAGCGGGCGAGGAGCTTCACCAGGATGAAGGTCGGCACGAACAGCAAGGCGAAGGCGAGGACCGACGCGCCTTCGGCGGTCCCGACACTGTGCGCGAGCCCACCCGATAGCTGCGTGTGGAACAGCTTGATCATCGCGATTGCCGCCGCCCAGGCGAGAAGCGACAGGATTTCGTAGACGAACCCCCGGACGAAGCCGATGGCCCCGCCTCCGAAGAGCAGGATCAGCACGAAGATATCGAGCGCGCTCATGGTGCTGCGGCTAACCGCGCGGCAGCACTAGTCAAGTTCAGCGGCCGAGTATCTGGTCTACAAGCGATCGCAAATTCGCGAAATGGGCCAGCGAAATCCCCTCCACCGCCTTCACTTCCTTTGGCACCCAGGCCTGCTCGAAGCCGAGCTTGGCGGATTCCTTGAGGCGGAGCGGTGCGTGGGCGACGGGGCGGATTTCGCCTGAGAGTGCGATTTCGCCGAGAACGACCGCTTCGCTCGGGATCGGCTTTTCCGACATTGCCGATACGAGAGCCGCAGCGACTGCGAGGTCGGCGGCGGGATCGGTGAGGCGGTAGCCGCCCGCGACGTTGAGATAGACCTCCGTCGTCCCGAAGCTGAGCCCGCAGCGCGCTTCCAGGACCGCCAGGATCATCGCCAGCCGGCCGCTGTCCCAGCCGACCGCCGCACGCCGCGGCGTGGCGCCGCTTGCAAGCCTAACCGTCAGCGCCTGGATTTCGACGAGCACCGGCCGCGATCCCTCGAGCGCGGGAAAGACGCTGGTGCCGCTGACCGGCTCGCCCCGGCGCGTCAGGAACAGCGCCGATGGGTTGGCAACCTCGCTCAGACCCTCGGTTTCCATGGCGAAAACGCCGATTTCGTCGGTTCCGCCGAAGCGGTTCTTGAGCGCTCGAAGGATGCGGTACTGGTGAGACCGCTCGCCCTCGAAGCTCAGCACCGTGTCGACCATGTGCTCGAGCACGCGCGGCCCGGCGATAGTGCCGTCCTTGGTGACGTGGCCGACCAGAGCAACGGCCACTCCGCGCTCCTTCGCAAAGCGCACCAGCTCCTGAGCCGAGGCGCGCACCTGGCTGACCGTACCCGGAGCGCCCTCGATCAGGTCCGAATGCATGGTCTGTATCGAATCGATGACGAGCAGGTCGGGCGTGTCGCCCTCCCCTACCGTCGTCAGCACGTCGCGAACCGATGTCGCTGCTGCCAGTCGTACCGGCGACTTCCCCAGCCCCAGACGGATCGCGCGAAGCCGCACCTGCTCCGCCGACTCCTCACCGGAAACATAGACGACGTTGCGGCCCGCACTTGCCAGCTTCGCGCCGATCTGGAGCAGCAGCGTCGACTTGCCGATGCCCGGATCGCCGCCGACCAGCATCGCCGATCCCGGCACGATCCCGCCGCCGATGGCGCGGTCGAACTCGGCGACCCCGCTGACGATCCGCTCCGGCAGGCTTGCCGGCGCATCGAGGCCGACGAGATCGATTCGCCGCCCGCCGCCCTGCAGATTGTGCTTCGCCGCGAAAATGCTGGTCACTTCGGCCGCTTCCTGGACCAGCGTGTTCCACTCGGCGCAGTCGGGGCACTGACCCTGCCAGCGCATCGTCACCGATCCGCAGGCCTGGCACGTGTATCGAGTCTTCGGTTTCGCCATCAGCGGGATCCTACAAGAACAAACAGCGAACGTGAAGCGCTAAAATCTGCGAAGCTGCCTTGCGCTCGAGACCCTGCTAGGACGCCGCTCATGGTGATTCCACCAATCCCGCTAGGCTCGATCGGAGTCCTTCTCATCGTCGCCGCCGTGATCGCCATGGTCACGCGCCGGCTCGGGCTTCCGTACAGCGTCGGGCTGGTCGCAGCCGGGCTGATCATTTCACTGATTCCGGACCGGCCGGAGCTGCCACTTTCACGCGATCTCATCTACAACATCCTGCTTCCGCCGCTGATCTTCGACGCGGCGCTTCAGCTCAACTGGAAGCCTTTCCGGCGGGAGCTTCCGCTGACCCTCATCCTCGCTTTCGTCGGAGTTACGATCGCAAGCGCCTTCGTCGCCGGCGGCATGCACTGGCTGCTTGGCTGGAGCTGGATCGGGGCGGCACTGTTTGCAGTGCTTATCGCGGCAACGGACCCGGTCTCGGTGATTGCAGCCTTCAAGGAGATGAACGCCGAAAAGCGCCTGTGCATGATCGTCGAATTGGAAAGCCTGATGAACGATGGAGTCGCGGCGGTCGGCTTTGCCGTTCTCGTCGGAATCGCGGCGGGCGGTACCGCGACCGCCGCCACAATTGTTCCCGAATTCCTGTGGACCGTCTTTGGAGGGGTCGCCATCGGCGCAGTGGTCACCGGCGCGCTCCTGCTGCTCGCCGGCCGAACCGCGGACCACCTGGTCGAAATCACGCTGACGACGCTTGCCGCCTACGGCTCGTTCCTAACCGCAGAACATTTCGGAGCGTCCGGGATCCTCGCGTCGCTCACCGCGGGCTTGCTGGTCGGGAACGTCGGCTGGATGGGCGCGATTTCGGACAGCGGCCGGCCGCACGTCCTGTCGTTCTGGGAATATGCGGCATTCATGGCGAATAGCTTCGTCTTCATGCTCATCGGTATTCACGAAGGCAGCATCCCGGTGAGCATCCTGGGCTGGGTGTCGGCCGGGACCGCAGTGCTTCTGGTCGTGCTTGGGCGTGCAATCACCATCTATCCGCTGGCCGCGGCATTCGAACCGACAAAGCTCGCGATGCCGCTCAAGTACCAGCATATTCTCTTTTGGGGCGGCCTTCGCGGAGCGCTCGCACTGGCGCTGGCGTTGACGATTCCGAACAGCGTTCCGGAAAAGGTCAGCATCATCGTCACCGCGTTCGTCGTCGTCGCCTTTTCGATTTTCGTGCAGGGCCTGACCATGCCGTGGCTGGTCAAGAAGCTCGGCGTGTCGCGCGGCGAGCCGCCTGCCAACCAGGAGGTAGAGGCATAGGCGCGATGGATTGCGGCGGCCCCGACCGCCGACTAGTGCCATAGCTGTGAGCTGGCTTCCCGAACCGTTGCGAATCCCCGCTTTCCGGGCCTTTTGGCTGGCGCGGCTGACCTCGACGATCGCCCAGATGGCGATGGTGATCGTGATCGGCTGGCAGGTCTACGACATCGCCCGCGAGACGATGGACACCAAGGAGGCCGCGCTTCGGCTCGGTATCATCGGGCTTGTCCAGTTTGCGCCGCTGTTCCTGTTGACGCTTGTGACCGGCTGGGCGGCCGACCATGTCGACCGGCGGCACATTGCCCGGGCTTCGGTTGCCCTGGAGCTGGGTTGCGCAGTTGCCCTGGCGATCTTCGCCTGGACTCACACGACGACGCTGGTGGCGCTTTACGTGGTTGCCGCGCTGCTCGGAGTGGCGCGCGCATTTGCCGGTCCCGCGCTGGGAGCGCTCGCACCGAACCTCGTCCCGCGCGCCATCCTTCCCAACGCAATCGCCTTGTCATCGATATCGTGGCAGAGCGGAGCGATCGTCGGCCCGGCGATCGGCGGTTACCTCTACGCGCTGTCACCGTTCGCTCCCTATGCGGGTAGCGCCATCCTGTTCGCGGTGTCGCTCGCCGCGCTCTTCACCATTCCCAAGGTGACGATTGCCAGGTCCCGGAGCGCGCTTCGTCCGTGGCACCAGATGATCGAGGGCCTCCGCTACGTTCGCCACAACCGGCTGGTCCTCGGCGCAATCAGCCTCGACCTGTTCGCGGTGCTGCTTGGCGGAGCGACGGCGATGCTCCCTGTCTATGCGCGCGACATCCTGCATGCCGGCCCTGCCGGGCTCGGGCACTTGCGCGCCGCACCGGCTCTCGGCGCGACGTTGACCGCCGGCTTCTTCGCGGTGCGGCCGCTCAAGACCGAAGTCGGCGTTAAGATGCTGCTTGCCGTCGCCGTCTTCGGAGGCGCGACGGTGATCTTCGGATTTTCGACGTCGATGCCGCTGTCGCTTGCCTGCCTGACGCTGCTCGGCGCCGCCGACATGTTCTCGGTCTATGTTCGCCAGTCGCTCATCCAGCTGCACACGCCCGACGAGATGAGGGGCCGGGTCGGGGCGGTGTCGTCGCTGTTCATCTCTGCGTCCAACGAGCTCGGCGAAACCGAATTGGGATTTCTCGCTGCCTTCGTCGGGCCGGTCGCAGCGGTTGTCGCCGGCGGAGTTGGCGCGATCGTCGTCGTCGGCATCTGGGCACGCCGCTTTCCCGAGCTTCGCCTTGCGAAGAGCTTCGACCCCCCCGATCTCCCCGGTGCGCCGCAGCAGGAACGAGGCGGAAAAGCGCCAACTTAAGGGGTTGATAACCCTGTTTGTTCGCGGCGCCGTTACCACCAGCTGTTAACAAACGCGCGTCGGGAGGAAATCTCCTCCGAGGGGCAGCAAATGCAGCGATCCCGCTTCGCTCAAGCGGTAAGTCAATCGGCCGACGCGCCGCAACGGGCATCCGTTCGCGAGGCGCTGTGGTTCGACGTCGAGGCTGCGGAGTTTTCCGACGACCAGTCGCTCTCCGACTCCCGGGTCGCCCAGTTCGACCACACGGCCGTCCTCCTTGGAGCGACTCACCTGGTACTCGGAATTACCTGCCTGGTGCGTCATCCAGCGCTGTTCGGCGTCTCGATCACGTCGAACCCGGTGCTTCCGCTGATCCTCATCCTCGCCCTGGACGGCATCGCAGCGCTGGGGCTCAGGTGGCGGCAGAGCACGGAAATCGCACCGCATAGCGTCGCCCGCGCGATGTGCGCCTACCTCGCCGGAGTCGGTGTCTTGTGGACGTTGTTCGGGCTGACGGTGATGATCAACGTCCCTGAACACGGGCCCGTGGTCCCGGTTTCGATTTGCGCGGGAATCGCGATGATGATGGTGGTGGCGATGACCTCGCCTCCGCTGTCGGTGGTCAGCGCCTTCGTTGCCACCGGCGCCTCGTCCTTCTTCTCGCCGTCGCCGATCGTGCCCATCGGAGTCGCGGTGCTCAGTTTCTTCCTCGTCGCCTACGGAACGGCGGCTGCACGAACCAACATCGCAGCGGGACGACGGCGGCTTAACCTGGACGCCGAGGCGCGCAAGGCGCTGACCTTCGTCGACGAGTTCGAAAACAGCGGCCGCGGATGGTTCTGGGAAACCAATGCGGAAGGTACGCTCTCGTACGTCTCGCAGCAGCTCGCAGACGACTTCGACTGCCATCCCGCGGAATTGCTTGGCCGCCAGTTCACCGACCTGCTCTCCGTCGACAACACCGACGGAGTGCTCGAGGAGGGAAAGACTCTCGGATTCCACCTTTCGGCGCGCTTTCCCTTTTCGGACGTCATCGTTCGTGCCGGCAGTGACGGAGACGTTCACTGGACGCTTTCGGGAAACCCGGTTTTCGACGACCGCGGCCGCTTTCTGGGATTCCGCGGCATCGGCACCGACCTCACGGAGCAGCGCCGGTCAGAGCAGGAGATCACCAGGCTTGCCCGCTTCGATTCGCTGACCGGCCTGCCGAACCGCGCGATGATGCGGCAGACACTGGAAGAGGCGCTTCGAAACGCGGCTCACCGGCAGAAGGGGTGCAGCCTCTTCCTGATCGACCTCGACCGCTTCAAGAACGTCAACGACACTCTTGGTCACCCGATCGGAGACGCGCTTCTCCGCGAGGTCGCCGACCGGTTGAAGTCGGTGATGGGGGACCACGGGCAGGTCGGACGGCTTGGCGGCGACGAGTTCAAGGCGGTGCTTCCCGGCACCGTCGATATCGGGCTGCTCGAATCGCTCTCGCGGACGCTGATTGAGCAGGTCTCCAGGCCCTATGTCATTGAAGGCCACCGAATCCTGATCGGCGCGTCTGTGGGGATCGCGATCGGCGATCCGGGCCGTGGATGTGCGGACAGCCTCATCCGCGACGCTGACCTGGCGCTTTACGCTGCAAAGGCCGCCGGCCGCGGTCAGCATTGCTTCTACGAACCGTCGATGCACAGCGAGGCAGCCGACCGGCAGCTGCTCGAAAACGACCTCAGGCAGGCAATCGAACGCGGCGAGCTGCACGTCGTTTACCAGCCCATCGTCCGCGCAGCGAGCGAGGAGGTTTCAGGCTTCGAATCGCTCGTCCGCTGGATGCACCCGGTACGTGGCGCAATTTCGCCCGAAATATTCATCCCGCTTGCCGAGGAATGCGGCCTTATCGGCAAGATCGGCAAATGGGTGCTCGAAACCGCGCTTACCGAGGCGGCGCACTGGCCCGAGCATGTTCGCGTGGCCGTGAACCTGTCTCCGATCCAGTTCAACGACCCTGCAATCGTCAACACCATCGCCACGATCATCGATGACTCCGGGATCAAGCCGGGACAGGTCGAGCTCGAGATTACCGAGGGCGTTTTCCTCGCCGACAGCAATGACACCGAAGAGACGTTCGCGCGCTTGAAGAAACTGGGCGTTCGACTGGCACTCGACGACTTCGGCACCGGCTATTCGTCCCTCGGCTATTTGAAGAAGGCGCCGTTCGACAAGATCAAGATCGACCAGAGCTTCGTGCGCGGCGCCGCCGCCCCCGGAAGCCGCAACAGCGCTATCATCCGGGCGATCGTCAGCCTTGCCGAGAGCCTGGAGATGGAGACCTGCGCCGAAGGCGTCGAGACGCACGACGATCTGGCGCTGATCCGCGAACTCGGCTGCAGCCACGTCCAGGGCTATATCTTCGGACGCCCGGCGGCGACCGAAGAGGCGCGAGAGCTCGCCAACCGCGCACGGGTTGAAGCCGCCGGCTTCCAATGCCTGCGCGAGCCTCGACAGCGGCTGATGAGACGCGCGGTCGCCATGATCGACGGGTACGAGGAAGAGATCCGGCTCCGGAATATTTCGCTGACCGGCGCGCTGATCGAGTGCCGGCGGCCGTTCCTGCCGGGCGTGCAGCTGCGGATCGACATCGTTGGAGTTGGGCCGGTTACCGGAACCGTCAAATGGGCCGGCAACGGCAAGGCGGGACTTCAGTTCGAGCGCGAGTTCGACCTGACACGCCTGGCGCCGAAGAAAGTGAAGAAGAACGAGGTCACGATGCTGAAGCCCTGGTACATCGACCGGCGGCAGGCAGTTCGCTGACGGCAGACGAAAAAAGAAGCGCCGGCGGCGCCGGCGCTTCCATTCTTGGTTTCGATCCTGGCGTTACCGCTTGCGAATGTCGACGTCGGTCACCCTGTTGTAGGCGTCCACCGTGCAACGGAACTCAAGATCGGGGTTCTGCGCGTAATTGTAGCCAACCGCTCCATAAGCGCCGATCCCATATGGGCCGTAGTTGGAACTACTGTTAGCGAGCCCCTTCACCTTGATCGCTCCCGAACGCGCGACACGCGTCTGAGTGATAGTGCTCACTCGGGGCGTCCCGCGGCGGCCAAGAAGCGCATCGACTGTCCGGCTGAGCCCGCTGCGGTTCTGAAGCCGCGCCTGGACTGCCGACGAACATTGCTGCTGGGCCATGCTGGTGCGATTGTACGCGTTGTTGTTATAACCGTACTGGTTATTAAAGGCGTTTGGGGCGTAATTGCCACTCGTATTCGCCTGACCGCTGTACGGATAGCCGTTGTAAGGGTTGTAACCGTTTTGGTTGTTCCAGGCGTTCGGGGCATAGTTGCCGCTCGTGTTCACCTGGCCGCTATAAGGATAGCCGTAGGTGCCATACGGATATTGCGCGGCAGCGGGCGCGGCAGCGGCAAGTGCGGCCGTCCCCGTTGCAGCGAGAAGACCTTTCATAAGATTTGTCATTCGAAACTCCTTTCACCACACCAACGCGTCACTTGGCGACGACGGGCGGGGCCTGTCCCGCCCTATTCACGGCTCGTCGTAACGGCTTGAAAAATGGTTATTTCAGAGCTGGTTAAGAGCGAAAGAGCCGCTGACCATGAAGATCGCGAGGACTCCGCTGAAGCCGGACGTTAGAACGCGTCTTCGGGTATCGCCATGATGCTTTCGGCACCTGCCTCGATCTTGCGGCGAAGCGACGAAGCTTCCGGAAGTTCGCGCTGCGCGTAAAAGCGTGCCGTCGCCAGCTTGGCCTCGTGGAACTGGCGGTCCGAAGCACCGTCGTCCAGGGCTTTGGCCGAAGCCGCCGCCATTTTCATCCACATCCAGCCGAAGCTGACTACGCCCATCAGGTCCATGTAGGGGTAAGCGCCTGCCCCGGCGTTGTTGGGATCCTGCATTCCGTTTTGGGCAAGCCACATCGTCGCCGCCTGCAGGTCGCCAAGCGCAGGCTCGAGAGCGGCGGCAACTCCTGCCGGATCGCCAGCACCCTTCGCTTGCGCGATTTCCTCTGCGACGAGTTCCAGGAACGCACGAATGGCCCGGCCGCCGTCCTTTGGAAGCTTCCGGCCGACGAGATCCATCGCCTGGATCCCGTTGGTACCTTCGTAGATCTGCGCGATTCGGGCATCGCGGACGAACTGCTCCATCCCGTGCTCGCGAATGTAACCGTGCCCGCCGAAGACCTGCTGGGCGAGAACCGTCGCCTCGAAGCCCTTGTCGGTGAGATATCCCTTGATGACCGGCGTAATCAGCGAAACGAGATCGTCGGCCGTCTGGCGGTCTTCTTCGCTCTGGCTTCGCCGCATCAGGTCGACCTGGAGCGATCCCCACAGGACCAGCGCCCGAGCTGCCTCGTTCCAGGCCCGCATCTGCATCAGCATTCGCCGCACGTCCGGGTGCACGAACAGCGGGTCGGCTTTCGCGTCGGCTTCGCGCTCGTCCGGCTTCAGAGCCCTGCCCTGGCGGCGGTCGCGGGCATATTGGACGGCGTTTTGATAGGCGACCTCGCCCTGCGCGAGGCCTTGAAGGCCAACGCCCAACCGCGCTGCGTTCATCATGATGAACATGGCCGCAAGGCCCTTCTCCGGCTCTCCGACGAGCCAGCCCTTGGCGCCGTCATAATTCATCACACAGGTCGAATTGCCGTGGATTCCCATTTTCTTTTCGAGCGCGCCGCACGAGACCGCGTTGCGCTCGCCCAGCGAGCCGTCCTCGTTGACCAGGAACTTGGGAACGACGAACAGCGAAATGCCCTTCACCGTGTCGGGCGCTCCGGCACGCTTGGCGAGCACCATGTGGATGATGTTGTCGGCAAGGTCGTGCTCGCCCGACGAAATGAAAATCTTGGTCCCGGTGATCGAATAGCTGCCATCGTCATTGGGCTCGGCCCTGGTCTTGAGAAGGCCGAGGTCGGTGCCGCAGTGCGGCTCGGTCAGGTTCATCGTGCCCGTCCACTCGCCGCTCACCATCTTCGGCAGGTACGTGCTCTTCTGCTCGTCGCTGCCCTTGATGATGAGCGTGGCGATCGCGCCCGAGGTTAGCCCCTGGTACATTTCGAAGCTGTGGTTGGCCGACAGGATGTACTCGCCCATGGCGGTGCCGACGACCTGGGGAAGCCCCTGGCCACCGAATTCTTCGGGCGCGGTCAGGGTCGGCCAGCCAGCGTCGCGGAACTGGTCATAGGCTTCCTTGAAGCCGGGAGGAGTGGTCACCGACCCATCCTCGTTGCGTTTGCAACCGACTTCGTCGCCGACCTTGTTCAGTGGCTGGAGAACCTCCGCGGCGAACTTGCCGGCCTCTTGCAGGATTGCTTCCACCACATCGGGCGAGGCGTTCGAAAAGCCCGGGAGATTGGAATAGCGCTGAATGTGGAGGACGTCGTCGAGGACGTAGAGCGTATCTTTGACCGGCGCGGTGTAGGTGGGCATGCGACAGGTTTCCTTTGAAAACTGGCGAGCAGACTGGAGCAGCGCGGCCGTTCCTTCAAGTCCGGTTCATAGCGGGGGCGACAAAGGGGGATGCGGTTCCTATATGAGCGGGCCAGCAGCAACGGGCGGGACATGCTGACGACCAATCCTTTCGACCTCGACGACGAGAAGCTGCGCGAGGAGTGCGGCGTTTTCGGCATTTGGGGAGCCGACAACGCGGCGAGCTTCGTCGCGCTTGGCCTGCACGCCCTGCAGCACCGCGGCCAGGAAGCGGCGGGAATAACCAGCTATGATGGCGCCCATTTCCATTCGCATCGGGCACTTGGGCAGGTTGCCGGCAATTTCGATCGAGACGAAGTGATTTCGCGGCTTCCTGGCCCATCGGCGATCGGCCATGTTCGCTATTCGACGGCCGGCGGGGCGGGCATTCGAAACGCCCAGCCGCTGTTTGCGGAGCTGGCCGACGGTGGTTTTGCAATCGCCCAGAACGGGAATCTGTCGAACGCGATGAAGCTTCGGCGGACGCTCAGCCGGCGGGGATCGATTTTCCAGTCGACCAGCGACCTCGAGGTGGTGATCCATCTCGTGGCTACTTCGAACCAATCGGCACCGCTCGACCGCCTGGTCGATGCGCTCAAGCAGGTCGAAGGCGCCTACTCCCTCGTCGTGCTGACCGAGGAAGGCCTTATCGCCTGCCGGGATCCGCTCGGGATCCGGCCGTTGGTGATGGGCAAGCTCGGCGAAGCCACGATTTTCGCGTCCGAGACCGTCGCTCTCGACGTCATCGGCGCCACATTCATCCGCGATGTCGAACCGGGTGAGCTGGTCGTCGTCAACGGCAGCGGAATCCGCTCTTTTCGACCGTTCGAGGAGGCGAAGCCGCGCTTTTGCATCTTCGAGCACGTTTATTTCTCGCGGCCGGACTCGGTGGTGGACGGAACGTCGGTCTACGAAGTCCGCAAGAACATCGGCGCCGAGCTTGCGATCGAGTCTCCAGTCGACGCCGATATCGTCGTTCCGGTGCCGGACAGCGGAGTCCCCGCGGCACTGGGTTTCAGCCAGCAATCGAAGATTCCGTTCGAGCTCGGAATCATTCGCTCACACTATGTCGGGCGTACGTTCATCCAGCCGAGCCAGGAAGTTCGCAACCTCGGCGTCAAGCTCAAGCACAACGCCAATTCGGCGCTGATCGACGGCAAGCGGGTCGTCCTGATCGACGATTCAATCGTCCGCGGGACCACGAGCCTGAAGATCGTGCAGATGATGCGCGACGCAGGCGCCCGCGAAGTGCACTTTCGGATCGCATCGCCACCGACCAAACACAGCTGCTTCTACGGCGTCGACACGCCCGAGCGCGCGAAGTTGCTCGCGGCGCAGATGAACGTCGAACAGATGCGCGACTACATCAACGCCGACAGCCTGGCGTTCATTTCCATCGAAGGACTGTATCGCGCGCTGGGCGACAACCGGAACCCCGCGCAGCCGCAGCGCTGCGACGCCTGTTTCACCGGCGACTACCCGACGACTCTGACCGATTCGCAGGACGGCGCGTCCGGCGCCGGGCTGTCGCTGGTCTCCAGCCGCTAATCGCTTTCCCCGTCGCCAACGACGGGTTACGTGCGCGCCCATGACTTCCTCAACCAAACCACTCGACGGCAAGCTGGCGCTTGTCACCGGCGCAAGCCGCGGAATTGGCGCGGCCACCGCCCAAGCACTTGCCAGTGCCGGGGCCCACGTCATCCTCGTCGCTCGAACGACCGATGCGCTCGAACAGGTCGAAGATAGCATCCACGAAGCGGGCGGGAGCGCGACCATTGCTCCGCTCGACCTCACCGAGGGCGAATTGGTCGGCAAGCTGGCGACCGCGGTGGCGGAACGGTGGAAGAGCCTCGACGTGCTGGTGCTCAACGCGGCGATGCTCGGGTCGCTGACCCCGGTCGAGCATATCGACGCCAAGGAATATGCTCGAATCCTCACCCTCAACGTCGTTGCCAACCAGGCCCTGATTGCCGCGTTCGATCCGCTTTTGAGGCGCAGCGAGCGGGCGGACATCGTCGCGATCACGTCGTCCGTGGGACACGAACCGCGGGCGTTCTGGGGCGCCTACGGGTCGTCGAAGGCAGCGCTCGAGAACCTCGTCCTGACCTATGGCGACGAGACCGAGAATTCCGGGAAGATCAGGGTCCACATCGTCGACCCCGGCGCCACCCGGACGAAGATGCGGGCGCTCGCCTTTCCCGGCGAGGAGCCGGAAAGCGTAAAGGCGCCGGAGACGGTCGCCGAGTTCATCGTCGAACGCCTTGCATCGGACGCACCGACGGGGGAGCTGGTCCGGGCCGATCCTGGTCCAGCGGAACCGCAAGGCTGACCCGGGCACCGCTGAAGCGCTGGTCCTCCAGCCACGTCTTGCCACCGCGGTTCACGACGATCGGCATTCGCGACCAGAACAGGAAAGCGCGTGCGTGGGGATCGCTTCGAAGCGCTTCGGCAAGGAGCGGACTGTCCAGCCGGTTCGGCCGCGACCCGGGCTCGATTCGAAGGCCATTCACAGGATCGTACCAGCCCTGCCCGTGCACCGCCCGGTTTCGCCACAGCACCCGCCGCCTCCAGAATTCCAGGGGCTGCGGGTTGGCGACGACCAGAGTTGGCGACACCGCCGACAGGCGATAGCGCGCAGCCGCCTCGACCCGGGCGCTGACGCCCGCGTTGAGCGCGATGTAGGCACAGATGCCGACCAGCACGGTAACCGGCGCTCTCGTCGACTCCTTGCCGGCCCGCTCGCGCCGCCACGAGAGCTCGAGGCCGACGATCAGTGCAATCCAGATCAGCGGGTCGACGATGAAGATGGCGTCGCCGTAAAGCCAGCGGTGCGAAAGCGGCTCCAGCAGCCGAATTCCGTAGCTGTTGGCGAGGTCGAGCAGCGAATGGCCGAGGCCGCCGATGAACGAGACGAGCAGCAACGGCCAGAACCGCACCGTCACCCTTGTCTTGTTCTGTCGCAATCGTTGCCATAGCAAAATCATTGCCACCGTGAAGAATGGCAGGACGAGAAGGCCGCCGATCCCGTGGGTGAAGCCGCGGTGGAAGGCTAGCGGCTGGCGCCCGATCAGGGGAGCGATGAAGCTGTCGATGTCCGGCAGGTTCGACGAGATGACCAGTGCCGCGGTCGCCCGGCCCGTCAGCCGCTTGAGACCCGCTCGGCCGAGTAGGACGCCGACCAGCGTGTGGGTGAAATTGTCCACCTAGAGACTGCTGATGCTCAGAGCTCGTGCGGCTCCTTTTCGACCATCCAGGTCTGGCCTTTCGAGACCAGCGCCTGGAGATCCGGAGTCTTGCCCTCGCCGGCCTTGGCGTTCTGCTCGACGACCGCGCTTTCGAAGGTCGGGCGCGGGTCTTCGTAAATCGTTCCGAGAGCGACCGGGAAGCCCTCGTCCTGGCGCATCTCGATCAGCATCGCGGCAATCCCGCGGTTCTTCGGGTTGTGGACGATCACCGACGGGTCGTCTCCGTCGACGATTTTCAACGCCAGCTTCTCGGTATCGAGCGCGAGGCCTTTGCTGCCACCGTCGAACAGCATCTTCTCGCCCGGCTGGAGCCACAGCTGCTTTTGCGCGGCATTCTGCTTTTGCGTGAATTCGCCGAACACCTCGTCGTTATAGACGATGCAGTTCTGGTAGATTTCGACGAAGCTGGCGCCCTTGTGCGCGTGCGCGGCCTTGAGGACGTCGGGCAAATTCTTGTGGACGTCGATTCCCCGGGCGATGAACCGGGCGCCCGATCCAAGCGCGAACATGCACGGCGTAATCGGCCGGTCGATCGAACCGAACGGAGTCGAGGGGCTGCGCGTGCCGAGCCGCGACGTCGGCGAATACTGTCCCTTGGTGAGGCCGTAGATCTCGTTGTTGAACAGCAGGATCTGGCAATCGAGGTTGCGGCGAAGCACGTGCATCGTGTGGTTGCCGCCGATCGAAAGCGCGTCGCCGTCGCCGGTAATGATCCACACGTCGAGCTCGGGGTTGGCGAGCTTCACGCCCGTTGCGATCGCCGGCGCGCGGCCGTGGATGGTGTGGAAGCCGTAGGTGGACATGTAATATGGAAAGCGGCTCGAGCAGCCGATCCCCGAGATGAACACGGTTTTCTCGCGAGCGACGCCGAGGTCGGGCATCGTCCGCTGCACGGCCTTGAGCACCGCATAGTCGCCGCAGCCGGGGCACCAGCGGACCTCCTGGTCGGACGCCCAGTCCTTCGCGGTGGTGACGGTCGTCATTTCGTTCATGTCAGATATCCACCAAGCCAGGCGATCAGCCCGACGATCACGATCAACAGCATCACAAGCGGGAAAACGCTAATCGGCTTCATGCGCGTTTCCCGCGGAAGTTGACTAAGTTCACCCCTCTACGCGCGCGCACGCGAGTCCTCCCCCAAAATTGCATCGATCGCCGCTTCGATCTCGGCAATCCGGAACGGCTGCCCGGCGACCTTCGACAGCGGCTTTGCGTCGACCAGGAACTGGTCGCGAAGAAGAGTCTTGAGCTGGCCCATGTTCATCTCGGGCACGAGGATATGCTCGAATCCCTTGAGTAGGACAGACATGTTTTTCGGCATCGGCCAGATGTGGCGGATGTGGATGTGGCTGACGTCGAGGCCGCGATTGCGGGCGCGCCGGACTGCCTGGTGGATCGGGCCGAAGGTGGAGCCCCAGCCGACGACCGCCAGCTTGCCGCTGGAATTGCCAAGGCAGACATCCTGGTCGGGAATCGAGTCGGCGACCTTGAGCACCTTGTTGGCGCGTTCGAGGGTCATCTCCTCGTGCGCGGCCGGGCTGTAGTCGATGTTGCCGGTCCCGGGCTGCTTTTCGATCCCGCCGATGCGATGTTCCAGGCCCGGCGTCCCCGGCTTGATCCACGGGCGGGCAAGGTCGCCGTTGCGGGCATAAGGCATCACCGCCTCGCCCTCCTTCGGCGCCGAGCTGAAATGTTCGACCGGAAACGGCTGGTAAGCGCTCATGTCCGGCACTCGCCACGGCTCTGCGGCATTGGCGATGTAGCCGTCGGTCAGGAGCATCACCGGCACCATGTAGCGAGTCGAAATCCGGCACGCCTCGATTGCGCAGTCGAACGCATCGGCGGGCGAGCGCGCGGCAATCACCGGAAGCGGCGAATCGGCATTTCGGCCATAGACGGCCTGGTAGAGGTCCGACTGCTCGGTCTTTGTCGGCAGGCCGGTGGACGGCCCGCCCCTCTGCGAATTGACGACGACCAGCGGAAGCTCGGTCATTACCGCAAGGCCGAGCGCCTCTGTCTTCAGGGCAATTCCCGGACCGGACGACGACGTCATTCCAAGCTGCCCCGCGTAGGACGCGCCGATGGCGGCGCAGATGGCGGCAATCTCGTCCTCCGCCTGGAAAGTCGTGATCCCGAATTCCTTGAGCCGCGCCAGGTGATGGAGAAGCGGGCTTGCCGGAGTGATCGGGTAGGAGCCGAAGAACATCTTCAGCCCGGCAAGCTTGCAGCCGGCGACGAGGCCAAGGGCAAGCGATTCGGCGCCGGTGACGGTGCGATAGAGGCCAGGCTCGGCCGGTGCCGGGCCGATTTCGCGCTGCACGATTGCAGGCGCCCCCATCTCCACCGTTTCGCCATAAGCGTGGCCGGCGTTGAGAGCGGCGATATTGGCTTCGGCAAGCTCCGGAGCCTTGGCGAACTTGGTCTTCAGCCAGTCGACGATCGGCTGCCGGTCGCGGTCGAACATCCACAGCGCCAGCCCCAGCGTCCACATGTTCTTGCAGCGCAGCGCTTCCTTGTTGCCGAGCCCGAACGGCTTCACCGCATCCAGGGTCAGCTGCGAGATGTCGAAGTGGATCACCTGCCACTTCGAAAGACTGCCGTTTTCGAGCGGGTTTTCGTCGTAGCCCGCTTTCGACAGGTTTCGGGCCGTGAACTCGCCCTCGTCGGCGATGACCAGCCCGCCTTCGCGAAGCTGGTCGACATTCACCTTCAGGGCCGCCGGGTTCATCGCGATGAGGACGTCGGGCTGGTCCCCGGCAGTTTCGATCGAAGCGGAGCCGAAATTGATCTGGAAGGCCGATACCCCGAAGGTCGTGCCCTGGGGAGCGCGGATCTCGGCCGGAAAGTCCGGGAACGTCGCAAGGTCGTTGCCGGCGAGCGCGGTGGACAGGGTGAACTGGCCGCCGGTCAGCTGCATTCCGTCGCCGGAATCTCCGGCAAACCGAACGACAACCGCCTCCGGCTCACGTTGGGCGGCGGGGTCTTCGCTGGTAACGAGGTGTTCGGCGGTGGCCATGCGAGTCCTTGACTGGGGGAGCGTAGATAAGCCTCGCCAGCGGCTTACGCCACCGTGTTCCTGATGCAATTGCCAAATAGGGACCGCTGCCGCACAACGAGGCGGGGGAGTGATGGGCAAGCAGCTCCAAAAATTCCGCGAAGAATGGAGCTGGCCGAAAATCATCGGCGAGACGCTGATCATTGTCGTCGGCGTGTTCCTTGGCATTCAGGTATCCAACTGGAACGACGGGCGCATCGAGAAGGCGGAGACCGTTCAGGTGCTTCGCAATCTCCGCCCGGAGCTCGAGACCAACATCGGCGGCTTCGAAATCGCTCGAACCTACTACCAGGTGACCCGCCGCTTCGCCGACACGGCTTTCGCCGGCTGGCGCGGCGACCCTGCCGTGAGCGACCGCGACTTCGTCATCGCGGCCTATGAGGCAAGCCAGAACACCTTTTCCGGCGTCAACAACAACAGTTGGGCGCAGATTTTCGGCGTCGACCGGCTCCGGACCATCCCTGACCAGGGCATTCGGGTCGATCTCGGCGCGCTGATGACGACCGATTACGACGTGCTCGAAAAGGAACTCTTTTCCGATTATCGCCAGCATGTGCGGCAAGTCATTCCCGAAGACGTGCAGGACGCAATCCGAGCGCAGTGCGGCGACCAGAGGTTCGGGGCGCTGGGCTTCGTCAGGCTCGAACCGACATGCTCGCTCAAGCTTCCGGACGAGCGCTTCAGGACCGCCGCAAGGGACCTTCGCGCCCATCCCGAGCTGGTCGGTGAAATGCGGTGGCACTTCGCCGCAGCCGCGACCTACATCAGCAATGTCGACAATCTGGAGCAAATTTCCAGACGGCTGTTGAAACGGATCGGCGAGATTTGACGGACGCGCACGACGACCACCTGTACCGCATCGGCGCTGGAATCATGCTCCTCAACGGCGACGGCAAGGTCTTCGTCGCCGCGCGGATCGATAACCCCGAGGATGCCTGGCAGATGCCACAAGGCGGGATCGACGACGGTGAAGAACCGTGGGCCGGAGCGCTTCGCGAGCTGGAGGAAGAGACGGGAATCGCGCCTGCACTGGTCGAGAAAATCACCGAACACCCCGAGCGGCTTCGTTACGACCTTCCCGGCGAATGGCGCGAAAAGCTGTGGCGGGGAAAGTGGAAGGGCCAGGTGCAGCACTGGTTCCTGGCGCGGTTCCTGGGCAGCGACGACGACGTGAACCTCGACACCGAGCACCCGGAGTTTCGCGACTGGAAATGGGTTGAGCCGGGCGATCTCCCCGGACTTATCGTCGAATTCAAGCGCGACCTTTACCGCCGCCTCGTGGACGACTTCGCCGCTTACTTCTGACTGGCCTCGATGCGCTAGAGGGTGACCTTGAAGCGGAAGGCGAGGACGAGAGCGTCGGGATAAACGCCGGTGCCGCCGGGGCGGTGGATATATTGTACGTCCGGGACCAGGTGCACGCCGCGGCCGGCGGAGTAGTTGTAGAAGGCTTCGAGCACCTCTTCGTGAGTTCTGGACGCCCGGCGCGCCGTTGGCGATCGGCAGGCCCAATGCGATATCGGCGCGCTGCCGCCGGCTGAGCTGCGGCGGTACTCGTCCGTAGCTGACCTGGATGCCGGCCTCGTCATCGGGGCGCGACTGAAACGGGCCCTTGGCGATGGCGCCGAGGAAGGCATAGTGCCTGAACAATGCGTGGCTCGGCGAATTCCATGTGTAGCCGCCGATGACGGTCAAGCCGCGGCCGGACTTCGGATCTCCGCTGACCTGCTGCTCGCCCAGAAGGTAGGCGCTGTAGCGGGTAGTCCGCTCGGCCGGAGCCTCAGTAGCATAGAGCGGCTTTCCGTTGATCGCGGTGTTCCACTCGGAGAACCGAGCCGTGTCGAGGGAGGCACCGAGCTTGTACGTGCCCGGCATCCCGCCGATTTTCGGAGTCCAGTCGACCTCGGCCGGGATCATCACGCCGCGACCGCCGTCCAGCGACCAGTGCAGTCCCCAAGGGCCGCCGGTGTGGCGATTGACCTCGTAGAGGCCGGTCTTGAGCTTGACCGTGTCGCTGACCTTGCCAGTGACGCTCGCGCCCCAGGTCGCCCGCGGCCAGGCGGTCCAGCCCAAATTAGCGTTGAGGCCGCGGTTCGCGCAAATCGTCAGCGAGACGAAGTCGCATCCATGCGGCGGCACTCCGAAGTCAGTCATTACAGGCAAGCGGCCGGCCTTGAGATCGACGTCTCCGTCCGACAGCTTCTGTTCCAGGTACAGCTGCGCAAGGTGGACCGCGACTCCGCCGCCTGCGCCATAGATCTCCTGCGCGTGGAAGAGGCTGTCGCCGACATAAAGGGCACTGGCGTTCTTGCCGTGCCGGTTCAGCAGGCCAATGTGCAGCGACAGCCCCTTCGCGCCCGCAATCTTGTCCATGTCGAGGGTGATCTTCGCCGCCGCTTCGCCGGCGTAGGCGATTCCGCGCTTCTTGCCCCCGGCGACGTCGGCGGCCGCTTCGCCGAGGTACGTAGCCTCGACGTGGATTCCGGCATCGTCGAGCGAAGACCGAAGGCCTCCCCAGTCGCCGAGGAGATGGTCGCTATTGGAATCGGGGGCCCGCTTTGCCCACAGCGGCGACGGCGCTGCAGCCGCGACGAAGAGCAGGAAAGCACTCTTCAGCGACATCGCAGTCAGCTCTGCGACGGCAACTCGTAGGCAACGACGGAATCGCCCACGGGCGTGTGCATGAAGTGATGCCCTCCGGCCATCATGACGACATATTGCTTTCCGTTCTCCTCGTACGTCATCGGAGTGGCCTGGCCGCCGGCGGGAAGGACGTCCTTCCACAGCGTCTTGCCGGTTTTGAGGTCCATCGCGCGGATGAGGTCGTCGGTAGTCGCGGCAAGGAACACGAGGCCGCCGGCGGTGACCAGCGGGCCGCCGTTGTTTGGCGTTCCAATGGTCCACGGCAACCCGGTCGGGATGCCGAACGGGCCGTTCTTGCGCGCAGTGCCGATGGGGCGGTCCCAGATGGTCTTGCCGGTCTTGAGGCTGATTGCGCGGATTCCGCCGTAGGGCGGCTGCTTGCACATCAGCTTGGTGAACGGCAGCTGCCAACCGGCGTTGACGTAAATCGCATAGGGCAGGCCCCACTGATCGCCTCCGTCCATAGAGGCGTGCTTCTTTTTCCTGCCGTCCTTGAACTTGTAGCCGTACGGCGCCCATCCCCACTTCGCGGCCAGCTTGCGCGGGATCAGCCGGTTGTAGTTCGGCATGTCGTTGTAATTGGCGATGATGACGCCCCGGATCGGATCGACGGCAAGGCTGCCCCAGTCGCTTCCGCCGTTGTAGCTTGGATATTCGAGGTAATATTTGTCGGTCGTGGGCGGCGTGAACATCCCCTTGTAGCTCGCCTGGCGGAACTTGATCCGGCAGTAGAGCTGGTCGAGGGGCGACATTCCCCACATGTCCTTTTCCTGGAGGTCGTCGAACGCGAGCGTGTGGAAGCTCGACGCGGGCTGCCACGTCGCCCGTTCGTCACCTTCTACGCCGCCTTGCGGGGCCGGCTGCCGCTTGGTCGGGAAAAGCGGTTTTCCAGTCCTTCTGTCGAGGACGTAGATGTCGCCCTTCTTGCTGGTGAGGATGATCGCCGGAACGCTTCCGCCCGCGGCCGGGAAGTCGACGAGGGTCGGCTGCGAACCGAGGTCGTAATCCCACACGTCCTTGTTCATCGTCCGGAAGTGCCAGCGCTCCTTACCGGTCTTCGAATCCACGGCTACGAGCGCGGCGGTATATTCATTCTCGGCCTTCGTGCGGCCGCTGCTCATGTAATCGTCGGCGCTGTTGCCGAGCGGAAGGTAGACGAGGCCGAGCTTCGGGTCGCCGACCGCAGTCGTCCACATGTTGGGCGTGCCGCGAGCGAAGACCTTGCCGTTTGCCGGATCCGGGGCCCCGTTGGGCTGGGTCACGTCCCACGCCCAAACGCGCTTGCCCGTAACCGCATCGAACCCCTGGACGACCCCGGACGGCGCGGTCCGATATTTGTTGTCGAGAATTTGTGCGCCGGTGACGATGACTCCGTTGTTGACGACCGGGACAGCGGTGATTGCGACCATCCCGGGAATTACAGGCCCCATTCCGGCGCGGAACTGGGCCTGTCCATTCTTCCCGAAATCGCGGCACGGAAGCCCGTTCTTCGCATCGACCGCGATTATCCGCGCGTCGATCGTTCCTTCGATGATCCGGGCATGGCACGGGGCATCGGCGGGGATCTGCGGCGCTTCGTAATAAGCGACCCCGCGGCAGGTGGCACCGTAGGGAATCCACTTGTCCTCGACCTCCGGATCGTAGCGCCAGCGCTCCTTGCCGGTCGCCGCGTCGACGGCGAGGATCTTGTCCATCGCCGAGCACAAGAAAAGGCTGTCGCCGACCTTGATCGGAGTGGTTTCGGGCGAGAATTTACCCTCCTCGGCGGGCCCCTTGGGCATGTCGCCGGTGTGATAGACCCAGGCGCGCTTGAGCTTGCCGACATTGTCGGGCGTGATCTGGGTCAGTGGACTGAATCGCCAGGCCGAATCGCTTCCTCCGTAGACCGGCCAATCGGCGCCGACCTTCAGCGTCGAGGGGTCGCTGACGCTGGTCGCGACCTGTTGCGGGAAGGCGCCGATATCGCGCGAGCCGCTGTTGGCCACGCCGTAGGCGGCAACGACAAACAGGACGGCGACTGCAGCCGAAGCGCCCACTGCAAGCGCCCAGCTCCAGCGGGCTACCAGCGGCAGGCACAGGAGGACGAGGATCAACATCAGCGTCGGTGCCAGGACCCTGGGGAGCAGCGGCCATGGCTGCGCGCCCACTTCCCAGAAGGCCCAGATCAGGGTTGCCGACATAGATGGCGACATAGAGCCAGACGCCAAGCGAACGGCGCTCGACGAGAAAATAGGCCGAGACGCAAAGACCGATCCCCGCCAGCAGGTAGTAGACGGAGCCGCCGAGGCTGACGAGCCAGATGCCGCCAACCGTCAGGAGCGCTCCGAAAAGGAAAAGGAGTGCGGCAACGGCGCCGACGTAAACCGGCGTCGATTCCAACCTGTTTTCTGCCTCGTCGTCCGTATCGTCCGCCACTTTATCGCCTCCGTAACGACAAAACCGGTGCGCACCGGGCGAAGTTGCGAAACCTGACAAAGCTCAATTCCCGAGAAGCTGCCGCTGTGTGGCGTTCGCGGCGCGGCGCGGCTAGGGACTTGCCGCATGCCGGAACTTACAGCGATTGAACGAGCGGCCGTCGAACGCGCGCAAAGCGAGCCGATGCTGGACCAGGTCCTCGAATGGAGCGCGATCAACAGCGGATCGCGCAACCTCGACGGACTGAAGCGGATCGCGGCGGTGCTGGAAGGTGCCTTCGCCGCACTCCCGGGAGAAATCGCGCTCGAAGAGCCGACAGCGGTCGAACGGGTCGGCGAATCAGGCGAGACGCTGCCGGTGGAGCACGGGCGCAACCTTCACCTGGTGGTGCGCCCCGAGGCTCCGGTGCAGCTGCTTTTCACCGGTCACATGGATACGGTTTTTGCCGCCGACCACGCCTTCCAGGACACCCGCTGGCTCGAGGACGACGTCCTCAACGGGCCCGGAGTAGCCGACATGAAGGGCGGCCTTGCCGTCATGCTCGCTGCTCTCAAGGCAGTCGAGGCGACGGAGCTGGCGAGCGGGATCGGCTATGAGGTCGTCATCAATTCGGACGAGGAGGTCGGTTCCTTAGGGTCGGCGTCACTCCTCGCCCGCTCGGCCCGGGGAAAGAAAGCGGCGCTGACCTACGAGCCATCGGCGCTTCCCGACGGCACCCTTGCAGGGGCGCGTCCGGGCAGCGGGAACTATTCGATCGTGATCCACGGGCGCTCGGCACACGCCGGCCGCAACCCCGAAGAGGGGCGAAACGCGATCCTCGCCGCCGCCGACCTGGCGCTCCGGCTCGATTCGCTCAGGCGCGACGGGCTGAGCGTCAACCCGGCACGGATCGAGGGCGGATCGCCGACCAACGTGGTTCCCGACCTGGCGGTGCTTCGAGTCAACATGCGGCCGCGAACGCCGCAGATCGAAGCGGACGCGAAAACCGCGGTCGAACGGTTGGCCGCCGAGGTCGCCGCCGAGCGCGACGTGGCCGTTGAAGTCCACGGAGGCTTCGGGCGCCCGCCCAAGCCGATGACCGACGACATGGAGCGGCTGTTCGAGCTGGTCAAAGCGGCCGGGGCCGATCTTGGCCAGGACATCGGCTGGAAAGCGACCGGCGGCGTCTGCGACGGCAATAATATCGCGGCTTGCGGAGTGCCGGTGGTCGATACGATGGGCGTCCGCGGCGGCAAGATTCACAGCAAGGAGGAATTTCTGATTACCGAAAGTCTCGGCGAGCGCGCGGCCTTGTCGGCATTGACCATCCTCAGGATTGCGGAGGGCCGGATATGACGTTCCGAGTTCGCCCGGCCCGGCCGGAGGATTATTCCGCAATCTACAAGATGGCGAAGCTGACCGGCGGCGGCTTCACCAACCTTCCGCCCGACAAGGCGACCCTCGTCGCCAAGCTCGAACGCTCCGCCGAGTCGTTCGCTCGCGAGGCCGACGGGCAGAACGGCGACCTCTACGTGTTCGTGCTCGAAGATCCGACGAACGGGAAAATCCGCGGCACCTGCCAGGTGTTCGGCAAGGTGGGCGTGAAGGAGCCCTTCTACAGCTATCACGTGAGCACGTTGACGCAGACCAGTCCCGAGCTCGGCAAGACGTTTCGAAATCAGACGCTGACCCTGACGACCGATCTCGAAGGAGCTTCCGAGGTCGGCGGCCTGTTCCTTCATCCCGAATGCCGCGCCGGTGGATGGGGCGCGCTTCTTGCCCGCTCACGCTACCTGTTCATCAAGCTCCACCGGGCGCGCTTCGGCGACCGCACCCTTGCCGAGCTTCGAGGAGTGATGGACGAGGCCGGCAATGCTCCTTTCTGGGATGCGCTGGCGGGCAAGTTCTTCGACATGAGCTTCCCCGAAGCCGACGATTTCAATGCCGTCCACGGTACCAAGTTCATCGCCGACCTGATGCCTCGCACGCCCATCTATGAAGCGCTGCTTCCGGAGAGCGCGAAGGCGGTGATGGGCCAGCCCCACCCGAGCGGCCGGGCGGCGCTGAAGATGCTCGAGAACGAAGGCTTCGTGTTCGACCGCTATATCGACATCTTCGACGGCGGTCCGACGGTGATCGCACCCACCGACCAGATCAGGACCATCCGCGAATTGGAAGTAGAGACGGTCGGCGCGATCGGCGAAGGGGGCAGCCAGCGAGTGCTGCTTGCGACCGGGCACCTCAACGACTTCCGCTCCTGCTGTGCCACTGTCGGCCGCGATTCGGATGACCGCCTGATCCTCGACCGCGAGACCGCCGACCTGCTCGAGGCCGGCGAGGGCGACCAGGTCGTCGCAGTCGCCCGATGACCACGGTCAGGGAAATCAATTTCGACGGGATCGTCGGGCCCAGTCACAATTATGCCGGGCTAAGCCTTGGTAATCTCGCGTCCAGCCGCAACGCCGGCCAGGTGTCGCGGCCACGCGCGGCTGCTTTGCAGGGCGTCGAGAAAATGCGTGCCAACCTTCGGCTCGGCCTCGCCCAGGGAATCCTGCTGCCGCCGCCCAGGCCGAACCGCGAATGGCTGGCCGCGCTTGGCACGACGTTCGAGGAGGCGGAGCCGCAAATCGCCGCCAACGCAATCTCGGCTTCGGCGATGTGGGCAGCCAATGCGGCAACGGTCTCGCCCGCCCCCGACTGCGGTGACGGAAAATGTCACCTGACGGTCGCCAACCTCAAGAGCATGCCGCATCGCAGTCACGAGTGGCCGGCGACGCTGGCCCAGCTGCGGATTGCTTTTGCCGATCCGGCTTTCACCGTTCACTCGCCGATCCCGCCGACGTTCGGAGACGAAGGCGCGGCCAATCACATGCGGCTGACCGGCGATTATGGAGAGCCGGGACTCGAGTTGTTCGTCTACGGCGTCAGCGGCGGAGCCTTCCCGGCGCGCCAGCACCTCGAAGCGTCGAAGGCGATCGCCCGGCTCCACAAGCTCGATCCCGGCCGAACGCTGTTCGTCGAACAATCGGAGCAGGCGATCGCGCAAGGTGCGTTCCACAACGACGTGGTCGCCGTTGCCAACCAGCGCGTGCTGTTCGCGCACGAAAAGGCCTTCGCCGATCGCGACCGCGTGATCGCGCAATGCCAGGAGCTGTTTCCGATCCTGGAACTGGTGGAAGTCAGCGAGTCCGAAGTGCCGCTGGCCGACGCCGTTTCGTCTTACCTGTTCAACGCGCAGCTGGTGAGCCCGCCAGGCGGTGAGACGACCCTGATCGTCCCGGGCGAATCGCGCGAAACTCCGTCGGTATGGTCATGGCTCGAGCGCCACGTCGGCGGCAATGGCCCGATCCGCAAGATCGAGGTCGTCGACGTTCGCCAATCGATGGCCAATGGCGGCGGCCCCGCATGCCTGCGCCTGCGCGTGGTTGCCGATCCGGCGACGGTCGATCCGCGGTTCCTGGTCGATGAGGCCAAGCTCGACCGAGTCGCAAAGGTGATCGAGAAAAGCTGGCCTTCGGAAATCGACTCCGACGACGTTCACAAGCCTTCGCTGGCGCAAGCCGTCGAGGCCGCGCGGGCCGCGCTGCTGGAGACGCTGGACCTGTCGCAGCTGGTCTGAGGCGAATCCCGAAACGGGACGCCTGGGCCAATCCTTACCGGCGATTTAACCTTGTCTATTAGGACGGGAACGGCTCAAAACCGCGCTTGGCACGTTCAATCGTTAACGGATGACAATGCTAAGCAAGATCGGCCGACTGTTCATCATCAAGACGCGCTTCGAGGCGTGGCTGGTGATCTACGCCATCGCGCTGGGCGCCGTCGAACGGGGGCAGCACTACCTCGTTCAATATCCGGGGTACGGCGGCTGGCTCCTGGCCTCGGCCTGCACTGGCGCAGTTTTCGTCGCCGGCGCCAAGTTGCTCGATTCAACGCCGAAGAAGTCGGTTGCGACGGCGGGCGCGCGGATCAGCGATAATCGACCCACAGTTCACCGCTGGCGTTCCGGTTCAAAATCACGACCTTGGTTTCGCACAGGTTCACGCCCGACCACACGACCAAACGGCCGTCGGGCAGCGTCGCCTGAAGATCGAACGCACAATCCGGATTATTGAAGTCGACGGCGCCCTGCCCGCCTGACCTGGCGACAGGGACCGGCTTCACCGCCAACGGGAGCCATTGATCGGTCCCGAACCGCCTCACCTTCAGCGCGCTGAAATCGATGTCGGTCTTGTTGACGAGCGTGAAGCTCGCCGCCTGCGCCGCCGCCGGAAATGGCGAGGCGAAGACGAACGCGGCGAGGGCGACTGCAAGAGCTCTTTTCATGCCCGTGCGTATACACGGGGCGAACCCGCGCCGCGAGTGCGGGCAATCCCCTAGGCGGCGTCGAGCGTCGGATAGACCGGCCACGAACGGCAGGTCACGGTCGCATGCTGGCCTTGGCGATGGGCTTCGGTCAACGGAAGGGCGGTCGAGCAGAAGGCGCATTCGGCGCTGAGGCGACCGATCATCCACTGGCTTCGGCCGCAGCCGGGACAATGGTTGACTTCGCCTTCGCGATAGACGGCGTGATAGCCGCGTTCATTGGGATCGAACTGCCCCCGGCTGCTGTGAGTTGTATTGAGCACGGGTTGTTTCCTTTCAAACATTTACGACTCAAACGACCAGCGAATCTTTAGGTTTCCATCGGCTTTCGTTGCGCCCGCGGAATTGCCGATCGGCAATGGCGCCAAAGGCAAGGTCCGCATTCCTGTGGATATTAACCATCCCTTAGGGATTGCGGCGCATCGTCCGCTTCGACCAGGGGGTGCGAAATGGAATCAGACCAGCGCTATTATCGCCGCCGAGCGTATGAAGAGCGTATCGCCGCGCAGAGGGCAATGACCGAAGCTGCACGGACGTGGCACGCAAAGCTGGCTGAAGATTTCGCCCAGCGCGCGGTGGTCTCCACCGCCGCCGTCGCCTAGACCGCCCCTTCCGACTTCTCTCCCTCCTCGACATCGCTGCCGCGGTGCACCGTCAGGGTTGCTTCGCCTCGACGCTGTGCCTATGTGCGCCGCTCGCTGCACTCGATGCATCGGCGCCCGTAGCTCAGCTGGATAGAGCACCAGACTACGAATCTGGGGGCCGGAGGTTCGAATCCTTCCGGGCGCGCCATTTCATGCCGATGCCAGCTGCAGATTGCGCGGCGGGGGCACCCTTCCTAGAAACAGCCGATGCGCGGTCTTTCCCTTTTGCTCCTGCTGGCGCCCGCAGCCTGCGCGGCTCCGGCCGATGCGCCGTCGCTGGCGCTGAGGCCAGCCGAGTCCATCGACCCGCGAGTCCCGGTCGCGGAACCGGCGATTGCAACGCAGCCGAGCCCCGGCCTCGTCGATCGGCTTGACGCACTTGTCGCCCAGGCCGTGGCTGGCGACCGCGATTTCGCGCCGCTTGCCGAGCGCGCCGGCCAGCTCGCCCGGTCGGCGGGTGCGACGGAAAGCGAAAGCTGGATCCTCGCCCAGCAGGCGCTGTCGGCGGCAGTTGCAGCACGCACTCCGGTGACCGCGGCAGTCGGAGACATCGACGCCATCGGCGCGGCACGCGTGCAGGCGCTTGGCGGAATTGGCGCCGCCGACCTCAAGGCCATCGATTCGGCTGCGGCCAAGGTTGCGCAAATCGACACGCGCGAAGCCGCTGCCATTGCGGAGATGCAGGCCCTGCTCCGGCGCTAGCGCCGCGCAAGCGCCTGTTCGCGCGCTGAAGGCCAGTCGTGCGAGTCGATCCGCCAGACGATCGACGGGTTGAGATCGCCCGGATGAGCGAATCGCGTGTCGATGAAATCGAGGTCGGAGCGGCGGGTCATCCCAAGCCTCTCCATCAAGCCCTGGCTGGCGACGTTCGCCGGGACGGTCAGGGCGACGACATGGGGAGCGCCATAGCGGCCGAAGGCGAGGTCGAGGCTGGCGATCGCCGCTTCCTTGGCAATGCCGGTTCCCCAGGCCTGCTCGCGCAACCGCCAGCCGATTTCATACTGGCCCGTCAGCGCGCCGGCTCCGGGGGCGTTGACCCGCTTGAGGCCGCAAAAGCCCAGCATCTCGCCGCTGCTTTTATCCTCGACGATCCAGAAGGTGTGGCCGAAATCCCGCGAAAAGCCACGAATTCGACTGAACGCCGCGTTCCATTGCTGCTCTGTCTGGACGCCGCCGAGGAAGCGCATCACCGCGGGCGTGTTCATGATTTCGAAGAAGCGCGCTTCGTCTTCGTCCTGCCAATCGCGCAACCGCAGCCGAGCAGTCTCGGCAACGACCTCAGCCATTGAGGAGCCGGGCAGCATCGAGCGCGTGGTAGGTCAGAACCCCGGCGGCGCCTGCCCGCTTGAACGCGAGCAGGGTTTCGAGAACGAGAGCATCGCGATCGCCCGCCCCGGCAGCAGCGGCATGCTCGATCATCGCATATTCCCCGGACACCTGGTACGCGAAGGTGGGTACCCGGAAAGCGTCGCGAACGCGGCGGATCACGTCGAGATAAGGCAGTCCGGGCTTCACCATCACCATGTCCGCGCCCTCGGCGATGTCGAGCGCGACCTCGCGCAGCGCTTCGTCGCTGTTCGCCGGGTCCATCTGGTACCCGCGCTTGTCGCCCTTTAGCCGGCCCTGGCTTCCGACCGCCTCGCGAAACGGGCCGTAGAAAGCGGACGCATATTTGGCGGCATAGGCCATGATCGCCGTGTCGATCCTGCCGTCGCTTTCCAGCGCTTCGCGGATAGCCGCGACCCTGCCGTCCATCATGTCGGACGGGGCGACGATATCGGCCCCGGCCTGTGCCTGGACGAGCGCCTGCTCGGCGAGGATCTTCACCGTCTCATCATTGAGCACACGGCCGTTCGAGCCGACGATCCCGTCGTGGCCGTGACTGGTGTAGGGATCGAGGGCGACGTCGGTCAGTACGCCGACGTCGGGAACCGCGTCCTTGATCGCCTTGATCGCCCGGCAAATGAGATTGTCCGGATTCATCGCTTCGCGCGCGTCGTCGGTCCGCAAATCGTTGGGGGTGTTGGGGAACAAGGCGATGCACGGAATCCCCAGTCGAGCCGCCTCGCGCGCCCTGTCGCCCAGGCGGTCGACCGACCAGCGGCTGACCCCGGGGAGAGCCGCCAGCGGCTCTTCGCAGCCGTCCCCGTCGCAGACGAACAGGGGCCAGATGAAATCCGACGGAGAAAGGCGGTTTTCGGCGAGCATTGCCCGAATCCACTCGGCCGAGCGGCCCCGGCGCATGCGAACGGCTGGAAAAGAAGCGCTGGTCATTGGCGCCCTTTAGCCGCATTCCGGCAAAAGCGGGAACCCGGATGGCGGGGCGCCGCTTTCGTGAAGGTGGCCGCGAAAATACTCCCCAAAAAAGCGATCCTGGTGATTAACGGCGCGAGCCGCGCGGGCGCCGAGGCATTCGACCCCGCCGTCGCCGAACTTCGCCGAGCCGGAGTGCAGCTGATCGATGCGATCGCACTCGACGACCCGTCGCGACTGGACGAGGTCATCGCGGACGCGGTGGCGAGGGCGCCGATGGTCATCGTCGGCGGCGGCGACGGAACGCTGTCTTCCGCAGTCGATCATTTCGTCGGCCAGGATACGGTCATGGGGATAATCCCGCTTGGCACCGCCAACAGCTTTGCCCGGACGATGGGAGTGCCGCTGGACCTCGAGGCGGCCGTCGAAACCATTGCCCACGGCCGGCGCAAGCGAATCGACCTGGGCCGGATCGACGGCGACTATTTCGCCAACACCGCCATCATCGGCCTGTCACCGCTGATCGCCGACACCATCCCCGCGTCCCTGAAGCGGGCGATCGGCCGTGCGGCGTACCTCGTGTGGGCGTGCCGGACCGCGGTCCGGTTCACGCCGTTCCGGCTGACGATCGAAACCGGCGGGACCACGCACCGCTTCTGGGCAACTGAGGTGCGAATCGCCAACGGCCGGTTCTTCGGCGGAGTCGAACTCGCTCCCGACGCGCGGATCGACGACGGCGAAATCGTGGTCGCGGCGGTTATCGGCAAGAGCAAGCTTCACCTGGCGGGAAGCTGGCTGGGGGCTCTTTTTCGCGTCGGCGGCAAGGGCGGCAAGGTGGAACGCTTTCGAGGAACGCAATTCCACATCGAGACCCGGCCGCGGCTGGACGTCGCCATCGACGGCGAGCAGGCGGCGCGAACGCCCGTCGAGGTTACCGTTGCGCCCTCGGCAATCGAGGTGGTCGTCCCTAGCCCGCCGGATTGAGCGCTCCGCCCGGCTCGCGAGTGGCCAGCGCCTCTTCGGTGCACTGCTCTTCGACAGCGGCCGGCGCCGGAACATGCATCCGCGCCTTCCTCCAGCCGCCGTGCAGGTAGAAAGCGATGGAAAGCGCCAGGTTGGCGAATGAGCTGACCGGAAAACTCCACCAGATCGAATCGGCGCCAAGCCACTGATCGGTTGCCCAGATGAAGCCGAAGCGAACCGGCACCAGGCCGATGCAAAGGATGATGAGCGGACCCCAGACGGAGCCATTGGCGCGCACCGTCGCGAACAGCACCATCGTCACGCCGAACATCAGGAAGTTCCACGTCGCGACCAGATGGATATGTCGAGCGATCGGGAGCGCCGGGCTGTCGGCGCCCATGAACAGGGCCATCACCGACGTGTCGGCAATCGTCATCAGGACAACGAGGACGCCGGTGATCAGCAGTGAAAAGATGATCCCCGAGCGGGTGATCGCGCCGACTCGGTCCCACAACCCAGCGCCGATATTCTGTGCCGCCATCGCGCTGACCGCCGCGCCGAGCGCCATCGCCGGCATCTGCACATAGGTCCAAAGCTGCATCGCCACTCCGAACGCGGCGGCAGTATCGACACCCTGGCCGTTGACGAGGCCGACGAGAGTCAGCGCCGACAGCGAAATGACGATCATCTGGATGCCCATCGGCATGCCCTTGACGACGATCGTCTTGAGGATGGCGAGGTTGCACCAGAGGTAGCGGAACTCGCGGCCGCGAAGGCGAAGCGGCAAGTCCTTGGCGTAGATGTAGATGAGGAGGCCGATGAGCGCGGTGTAATTGGCGATGAGCGTTGCCGTTGCCGACCCGGCGATCCCCATTTCCGGAGCCGGCCCAAGGCCGCGGATGAAGACGGGATTGAGGCCGCTGTCGAGGACGACCGCGACGAGCATGAACCACAAGGGCGTCAGGCTGTCGCCGGCGCCGCGAAGGCTCATCATCAGCATCGTCAGCAAAAGCAGCCCCGGCATGGCCAGGAAGATGACCCGCAAATAGGCAAGCGCCAGCGGCGCCGCCGGACCCGGAGTGCCGAGGAGCTGGAGTATCGCAGGCGCGACGAACCAGCCGGCGACGGCAACGACTGCACTGATCAGGAGGAAGGATCCGGCCGTCGTTCCGACCACGCGGCGAGCGTTGTCGACGTCGTTGCGGCCGAAAGCCTGGCCGATGAGGATCGTCGCCGCCATCCCGAACCCGAAGACGAACGAGATCAGCAGGAACATGACGATATTGGCGTTGGAGGTTGCCGCCAGCGCATTCTCGCCGAGAAAGCGGCCGACCCAGATGGCGTTGATGGTGCCGTTGAGCGACTGGACGATCGACGAGGCGAGCGTCGGAAGGGCGAACATCAGCAGAGTCGGCCCGATTACCCCTTCGGTGAGGTTGCCGCGCTTAAGTCGTGCTGTATCCGCCATGTTAGTCCCTGTTCCCCGGCGAAGGCCGGAGCCCAGGCCGCTGCAAAGCAGCGGTTACCGCTGCCCTGAACCCCGGCCTTCGCCGGGAAACAATTATCCGAGCCGCTCCAACGCCGCGCGATAGCGTTCGGCCTCGGCGGCTTTTTCGGCGTGGTCGGCGCGGGCTTTCTCGACCGCTTCCGGCTTGGCACGCTCGACGAAATTGGGGTTGGCGAGACGGGCGGCCAGCGAGTCGCGCTCCTTCTCGGCAGCTTCGATGGCCTTTTGCAGCCGCGCTCGCTCCGCATCGAGGTCGATGACGCCTTCGAGCGGAAGCGCGTATGTTGCGCCATCGACGACGACCTGCGCCGCACCGCTGCCGGTGAAAGCGGAAAGCTGGATCGATTCCAGCCGGGCAAGCCGCGAAAGCGTCGCGAACTGCCGGTCGAGCCGTGCCGCCGACTTCCTCCGGCACCTCGCCCGCGAAGAGGTGAAGTTTTGCCGAGGGCGGAACGCTAAGCTCGGTTCGGGCCGACCGGATTTCGCTGACGAGTGCGATCAGCCATTCCATCTCGGCCTTGGCGTCGCCGTCGACCTTCGCCTCCGGCTCGGGCCACTTGGCGACGATCAGCTCGTACGGGCGCGGGCAAGCGTTCCACAGCTCCTCGCTCACGAACGGCATCAGCGGGTGGAGCATCACCAGGATCTGGTCGAACGCCCAGGCGGCGACGGTCTTTGTCTCCTCGTCGAACGCGCCCTTCACCAGCTCGACGTACCAGTCGCAGTAGGTGTCCCAGGTGAAGTGATAGATGGCGTTGGCCATGTCGTCGAAGCGAAGCTCGTCGAACGCGCGGTCGAGCTGCGAGAGCGTTTCAACCACTTCGCCGATGATCCAGCGGTTGACGGGGAGCTTCGCTTCGGGCGCGGCGATACTGTCGGATGCGCCGACTCCGTTCATCTGCAGGAACCGCGCCGCGTTCCACAGCTTGGTCGCGAAATTGCGGTAGCCCTCGACCCGCTTCTCATCGAGCTTGATGTCGCGGCCCTGGCTTTCCATCGCCGCCATGGTGAAGCGCAAGGCGTCGGCGCCATATTTGTCGATCAGCCCGAGCGGATCGACGGTATTGCCCTTCGACTTGGACATTTTCTGGCCCTGCGCGTCGCGGACGAGGCCGTGCAGGTAGAGCGTCGGCCACGGCGCCTCGCCCATGAACTCGATCCCCTGCATCGCCATCCGCGCATCCCAGAAGAACAGGATGTCGAAGCCGGAAATCAGCACGTCATTCGGGTAGTGGCGCTTGAGGTCTTCTGTTTGCTCCGGCCAGCCGAGCGTGGCGAACGGCCACAGCGCCGACGAAAACCAGGTGTCGAGGACGTCCTCGTCCTGGTGGACGGGCTTGCCGCCAGCCTGCGCCTTCGCCTCTTCCTCGGTCTCGGCGACGAAGACATGGCCGTCCTCCGCATACCAGGCCGGGATCCGGTGCCCCCACCACAATTGCCGCGACACGCACCAGGGCTGGATGTTCTCGAGCCAATTGAACCAGGTCTTTTTCCACGTTTCGGGGACGATTTTGATGTTCCCGGAGCGAACGGCTTCGATCGCCGGTTCGGCGAGAGTCTTGGCGTCGACATACCACTGGTCGGTCAGCCACGGCTCGATGGCCACGCCCGAGCGGTCGCCGAACGGCGTCGGGATGACCCGGTCCTCGACCGAAAGCAGGGCGCCCTCGGCTTCGAGGATTTCGACCACGCGCTTGCGCGCTTCGAAACGCTCCAGCCCGAGAAGCTCCTGCGGGACGAGATCGTCCTGCGTCTGGACGACGAAACCCTGCGCATCGAGCATGTTGAGCATGTCGGCGGGAGCGATCCCGGCACGTTTGCCGACCTCGAAATCGTTGAAGTCGTGGCCCGGCGTGATCTTCACCGCGCCGCTGCCAAGCTCCGGGTCGGCATGTTCGTCGGCGATGATGGGGATCAAGCGTCCGGTGATCGGGTGCTTGAGATTGGCGCCGACCAGTTTCTTGTAGCGATCGTCGTCCGGATGAACCGCGACCGCCATGTCGGCGAGCATCGTTTCCGGGCGGGTCGTCGCGACCGAGATCGAGCCGCTGCCATCCGCGAGCGGGTAGCTCAGGGTCCAGAACTTGCCCTGGACGTCCCTGGTCTCGACCTCGAGATCGCTGATCGCGCTCTGGAACTTGGGGTCCCAGTTCACCAGCCTCTTGTCGCGATAGATCAGGCCGCGCTTGTGAAGCTCGACGAACGCGTGGACGACGGCGCGCTGGAAGCCCTCGTCCATGGTGAAGCGCTCGTTGCTCCAGTCGCACGAGGCGCCGAGGCGGCGAAGCTGGCGGGTGATCGCGCCGCCCGATTGTTCTTTCCATTCCCAGACGTGCTCGAGGAACGCCTCGCGGCCGATCTCGGCGCGGGACACCCCCTGGCTGGCGAGGTTGCGCTCGACCACCATCTGCGTGGCGATTCCCGCATGGTCGGTGCCGACCACCCACAAAGCATCCTTGCCGCGCATCCGCTCGCGGCGGGTGAGGATGTCCTGCAGCGTGTTGTCGAGCGCGTGGCCGATGTGAAGCGACCCGGTGACGTTGGGCGGCGGCATGACCAGCGTCCACGGCGTCGAATCGGGCCGGTCGGGCCGGAACAGCCCGTTCGACTCCCAATAGTCGTACCAGCGTTTCTCTATCGCGGTCGGGTCGAAGGTTTTCGGAAGCTCGCTCATCGCCAAGCGCGGTTAGCGGCGGCGGCGGGGTGCGGCAAGGACGCGTATCCCGGCGAAGGCCGGGATCCAGCCCGAGCCAGGAAAACGGCGCAACGCGCCGCCTGGGCCCCGGCCTTCGCCGGGGAAGGCGTCAACTCAGCTGCTCCAGCCTCTCGTCCGACAGCGAACCAGGGATAATCATTACCGGGCAGGCGAGCGTGCCGGCGTCCTTGCCGGTGAAATGGGCGACCAGCGGCCCGGGATCGCCGGAAGGCGCCGCGCCGAGGACGAGTGCCGCGATATCGTCGCGGTCGACGAGATATTCGCGAACCACCTTCACAGCGTCGCCCTGGCGAATGACGATTGCCGGCTTGATGCCCGCTTCGTCGAAGATTTCGCCGACCGCGGAGCTGACGATTCCCTCGATTCGAAGCTTCTGCTCCTCCTCGATCGCGTTCTGGACCCCGCCCCACTGGACGAAATCCTGCGGAGCGACGAGCGCGAGCACCTCGACGTTGCCACGCGTCTTTGCGGCGCGCCGGGCGGAAAAGCGAAGAGCGACGCGCGCTTCCGAACTATCGTCGATGACCACCAGATAGGTGCGCACTTGCCGATTTCCCCCTGCCATGGCCCCGACGCTGCTAGAAAGCGGGGCGTAGCGCAAGCGGAACGAGTCGCCCCGTCGCGGGCTTGACCCCGACCGCCGCATTGGCTTTGTGCCGGCCAGCCTCGCGAAAAGGACTCCAATGCCGATCGAGCTCAAAATGCCAGCCCTGTCCCCGACGATGGAAGAGGGCACGCTCGCCAAGTGGCTGGTCAAGGAAGGCGACGAGGTGTCGAGCGGCGACATCCTTGCCGAGATCGAGACCGACAAGGCGACGATGGAGTTCGAAGCCGTCGACGAGGGGAAGATCGCGAAAATCCTGGTCGCGGAAGGCACTGACGGCGTGAAGGTCGGAGCGCCTATCGCGATTCTCGCCGGTGAGGGCGAGGACGTGAAGGAAGCTGCGACCGCCAAACCCTCTGCCCCCGCGGAAAAGGGTGCCGAAGCGAAGCCGAAGTCGGTCGAGGGAGCAGCCACCCCCGCGCCTGCTGCGGAGAAGAAGGCGCCAAGTTCCCCTGCCCCCTCACCCGCAACCCTCTCCCGCGAGGGGAGAGGGAGAGCGGGTGAAAGCCTCGCCGCTCGCCAAGCGCATCGCCGAGGACAAGGGCATCGACCTCGCGTCCGTGCAGGGCAGCGGGCCGGGCGGGCGGATCGTGAAGGCGGACCTGGAAGGCACGTCCGCGGAAGGCGCGGCTCCGGCCAAGGCGGCACCCGCTGCCGCTCCGGTCGAGCCCGGCGAGACACCGCACGAAATCGTCAAGCTGTCGAACATGCGCAAGACGATCGCTCGCCGCCTGACCGAGGCGAAGCAGACGATCCCGCACATTTACCTGACGGTCGACATCCAGCTCGACGCGCTCCTGAAGCTTCGCAGCGAATTGAACGCGGGGCTGGAGAGCCGTGGGATCAAGCTTTCCGTCAACGACCTGCTGATCAAGGCGCTTGCCGCCGCGCTGATCGAGGTGCCGGAGTGCAATGTCAGCTTCGCCGGCGACAACCTCATCAAGTACAGCCGCGCCGATGTCTCGGTGGCGGTGTCGATCCCCGGCGGGCTGATCACGCCGATCGTCGCCGACGCCGACGGCAAGACGGTGTCGGCGATCGCGACCGAGATGAAGGACCTCGCCGCGCGCGCCAAGGACGGCAAGCTGCAGCCCGAGGAATATCAGGGCGGCACCGCGTCGCTCAGCAACATGGGCATGTACGGGATCAAGCAGTTCGAAGCGGTCATCAACCCGCCCCAAGGCATGATCATGGCCATCGGCGCCGGCGAGAAGCGGCCCTATGTCATCAATGACTCGCCTGCAGATCGCGACCGTGATGAGCGCGACCGGAAGCTTCGACCACCGCGCCATCGACGGCGCCGACGGGGCGAAGCTGATGCAGGCGTTCAAGCGGCTGATCGAAAACCCGCTGGGGATGCTGGCTTGACCACCGCTGCGCGGATTCCCGTAATCCGCGTTACGGCGATGCCGTCGGACACCAACCCTTATGGCGGCGTGTTCGGCGGGTGGTTGATGGGGCAGATGGGGCTTGCTTGCGGGTCGTTTGCGTCGAAGCACAGCAAGGGCAAGGCGATCCTGGTCGCCGCCAATGAGATCAAATTCCCTGGAGCTATGGCGGTCGGCGACGAACTCAGCGTCTACGTCGAGCTTCTGAAGCAGGGGCGCACGTCGCTCCGGCTCAAGGCGGACGCGATCGCGCAGGCGGCGCGACGGGGACGAGGAGACGCTGGTCGCGGAGGGCGAGTTCACCTTCGTCGCGCTGGATGCCGACGGCAAGCCGCGGGAAATCTAGTCTTTCGAGCCGCTCGGATCGCGCAGGCCTTGCTCGATCGAGCCGCGTACTCGCTCCGCGTGGACGCTGGTGACCGGGTAAGCGCAATAGTCGGCCGCGTAGAAGCCGCTCGGGCGGTGGTTGCCCGATAGGCCGACGCCGCCGAACGGGGCCGTCGACGGAGCGCCGTTGGTCGGCTTGTTCCAGTTGATCACTCCGGCGCGCACATGCGACCAGAATTGCTCGAACTGCTCGTGCGTGCCGCCGAGCAGGCTGGCGGCGAGGCCGAAGCGGGTGTTGTTGGCCTCGGCGATGGCGGAATCGAAATCCTTGACCCGGATCACCTGGAGCACCGGCCCGAAAATCTCCTCGTCCGGCCGGTCGGTCGAAGTCGGTGACGTCGATCAACGCGGGCGTCAGATAGGGACGGTCCTCGAAGGGTCGGTCGAGGCGGCGGATCGGCTTTCCGCCCTTCATCATCAGCTCCACCCACTGCTCCTGCAGGTGGTCGGCAGTGGCGTTGTCGATGACGGGGCCCATGAACGGCTGCGGAGTGGCGAACGGCTCGTCGACGATGATCCGGTCGATGACCTTCGCAATCGCGTCGAGAAGCGGCTTTTCCTGTCCGTCCTCGACGATCAGCCTTCGAGCGCAGGTGCACCGCTGCCCGGCGCTGAGGAAAGCCGACTGAACGACAATTGCCGCCGCTGCCTCGAGGTCCTTGGGGTGCCAGACGACCAGCGGATTGTTGCCGCCAAGCTCCAGCGCCAGGATCCTCTGCGGCGTCTCGGCGAACTGCTTGTGAAGCGCCATGCCCGCACGCGCCGAACCGGTGAAGAGAAGCCCGTCGATGTCCGTCCTGGGCGGCAAGCGCCCTGCCCTGCTCCGGTCCGCCGATCAGAAGCCGGACGGCTCCTTCGGGAATGCCTGCGTCCCGATAGCACTGGACGAGGAATTCGCCGCTTGCCGGAGTCTTTTCCGACGGTTTGAACACCACCGTGTTGCCGGCGATCAGCGCCGGGACGATGTGGCCGTTGGGAAGGTGAGCCGGGAAATTATAGGGGCCCAGCACCGCGAGCACGCCATGCGGCTTGTGCCGGACCGAGACCTTGCTTCCCATCGCCGCTTCGCTCGTCCGCTTCGGAGTGCGATCGGAATGGGCGTTGATGGAAATATCCACCTTGTTGATGACCGCCGCGACCTCGGTCTGGGTCTCCCAGAACGGCTTGCCGGTTTCGCGGGAAATCAGCGTCGCGAATTCCTTCTCCCGCTTGCGAACGACATTGGCGAAGCGGCGAAGCGCCTCGCTTCGATAGGCGATCGAGTGGTGCGACCAGCCGGGCAGCGCCGCTCGCGCCGTAGCGACTTCGGACGGCGGCGTCGCCGCGTTTCCCCCGACCAGATTTCCTTGCCGGTTGCGGGTTCCGTCGAGTTGATCGTGGTTAGCATCGCGGCCCGCTCCACCACGGGAGCCGAGCGGGGTCAAGCGGGGTCGGGTCCATCCTGCATCGCTTCGCCCATTGCGCCTGATCGCGGCGATCTTCGCTTCGAACGGCCGCCCAGTCGTCGCTATCGGCAATCGCACCCCAGATCGCCTCGACCTCCTCGATGTGCATCGAGCAGGGCTCGCGTTGCGACCAATAGGCGTGCGCTCGGGCGACGCTTCGCGGCCGGTCAGTAGCGCCGCCAGCTTGCGGAACGGCTCGGCGGGGTAGAGCTCCGCGCCCGGATCGCGGCCGCCGCGCCAGTCGAAGAAGACGCGGTCGATCGTCGCAGCCTTCGTTTCGAGCGCTTCGACAAGCGCCCGCGCAAGCTCACGATCCGACGATTCGCCGTCGGCTCTCGACTCCCAGCCGCCACAGAAGCCGTGCGACGATCGCTGCGTCGAATCGCCCGCCCCACGCGGCAAGCTCGTCGGAAAGCGGGGCGGTGTCGGCAAGCAGCGACAGGCAGCCGGCGAGCTGTGCCAGGTCCCACTGGATCGCCTCGGGCTGCCGGGCGAACGCATAGAGGCCGAAGTGGTCGAAATAAGCGGCGGTGAAATCGCCGTCCCAGTGAGGCGTGAAGCGCCAGGGCCCGTAGTCGAAGCTCTCGCCCGGTGATCTTGATGTTGTCGCTGTTCAGCACGCCGTGGACGAAGCCGGCTGCCATGTAGCTCGCGGCGAGCTTTGCCGTCGCGCCGCTGACGAGCGCAAACAGGCGAAGCGCGTTCTCCGAAGCATCGGCAACGGGCGCTTCTCCGTAGAGATTGCTCGAGGCAATAGCGGACGAGGCGGTCCAGCGCGTCCGTGTCCTTGAGGAACGCCTGCCGCTGGAACGTGCCGATTCGGATGTGGCCATGGCTGAGCCGGGTCAGTACCGACGAGCGGGTCGGCGACGGCTCGTCGCCACGGCTCAGCTGCTCGCCTGTTTCGAACAAGGCGAAGCTCTTCGACGTGTCGACGCCCAGCGCCTCGAGCATCTCGGTCGCGAGGATCTCGCGCACGCCGCCTTTGAGCGTCAGCCGCCCGTCGGCGCTCCGGCTGTAGGGCGTCTGGCCCGAGCCCTTTGTGGCCGAGGTCGAGCAATCGCCCTTCCGCATCCCGCAACTGAGCGAACAGGAAACCGCGGCCGTCGCCGATGTCGGGATTGTACACCCGGAACTGGTGCCCGTGATAGCGAAGCGCCAGCGGCTCGCGAAGATTGTCCGGCAACGGCTCGAAGCGGCAGAAATGCGCGGCCCACTCGTCCGCCGACAAGTCCTGCAACCCGACGGTGCCGGCGGCACGGACATTCAGGAAACGCGCGCTTGCAATCGGGAAATCGCGCCGGCTCGACGGGGTCGAAAAAGCCGTCGCCAAGGTCGAATATTCGCGGGTCGGGCCGATAGGATTGCGCGAGTGGCATTCCCCCGCGATAGGGAAGCAATGCAAGCGGGGGAACTGCGAATGGCGTCCTGGCACGATCGGTACTGGACCAGCCGCGATGGGCTGAAGCTTCACTATCGCGACTATGCCGGGCCCGCCGACCGGCCGCCGGTGCTGTGCCTTCACGGGCCTGACCCGCAACGCGCGCGATTTCGAAGCCCTTGCCGACCGGATCGCGGGCGACTGGCGAGTCATCGTCCGCCGATTTCCGCGGGCCGGGGCGACAGCGACCACGATCCGCAGCCGTAGCGCTACAAGCCGCCGACCTATGCCGCCGATGTCCTGCAGCTGCTCGACGAGCTGGGCATCGACAAGGCGGTATTCGTCGGCACGTCGCTTGGCGGGATCGTGACGATGGTGGTCGCCGGATTCGCTCCGCAGCGGATCGCCGGCGCGCTTGCTCAACGATGTCGGCCCGGAGCTGGACACCGCCGGGCTGCGAACGGATCCGCGACTATGTCGGCCAGCCGCGTGCGTTTCGCGATTGGGATGAAGCGGCCGACCGGTTCGCGCAAGTCCACGGCGATGTTCACCCCGGGTACGGCCGCGAGGACTGGATCCGCTACGCCAAGCGCGTGGGCCGCCAGACCGACGCGCGGAATCGAATTGGACTACGACATGGCGATCGCCGAACCGTTCAAGCAGATGGACGAGAAAACCGCCTCAGCGGTCGACGCGTGGCCGCTGTTCCGTGCGCTGGCCGGCAAGCCGCTCGTCGATCCTTCGCGGCAAGCACCAGCGACCTGTTTTCGGATCGGCACGCGACGAAAATGCTGGAGGCAATCCCCGGGGCCGAGCTGGTCACGGTGCCCAACGTCGGCCATGCGCCCGATTTCGACGAGCCGGAAGCGATCGCCGCAGTCGACCGGCTGCTGAACGACGTCCTCGAAAGCTAGGCCGATTCGGCGCGCTTCGATCTTGTCGAGCGCAACCTGGTCCTGCTCGTCAGGGGCGAGCGTCGCGACGAACTTTCCGTCGCGGTCGAACAGCAGGACGGTCGCGGTGTGATCGACGGTATAATCGCCATCGCCCGTCGGCACCTTTTGCGAATAGATGCCGAACTGCTTCTTCACCGTGTCGATCTGCGCCGGCGAGCCGGTCAGGCCGGTGATCGGCGCTCCGAAGGCGTTGGCGTAGGCACCCATCTCCTTGGGGCCGTCGCGTTCGGGATCGACGGTCACGAAGACGATGTTGAAGGCGTCGTCGCCGCCCGCCTGCCGGCGCAGCCGAACCAGGCGAGCGAGAGTCGTGGGGCAGGTATCCGGGCAGTGGGTGAAGCCGAAGAACAGCGCGTAGGGCTTTCCCTTCAACGTCTCGCTGTCGAACGGCTGCCCGTTGGAATCGACCAGGGTGAAGTGTCCGCCGAAGTCGCTTCTGGCAACGCTTTGCTGCTGCGGCTGGGCCGATCTCGGGGAGGCCAGCAGGAACACCGCCAACGCCGCGACGGCGATGAGGACGAGGAGCCACATGACGAGCCGGACCGGCCTCACATCGACGCTCCCGTTGCCGATGCAGGCCGCACATCAGCGACGACGTGGCGTTCGCCCGATCGTTCGAACTTCAGGTCGAGTGTGATGGTCGAGCCGCCCTGGAGCGGCGCCTTCAGGTCCATCAGCATGACATGGGTCCCGCCCGGCTTCAGCGCCACTCTCGAACCTGCGGGAACCTCGAGCGACTCCAGCGGCCGCATCCGCATCACGCCGTTATCCATCGACGTCGAATGAAGCGACGCCTTGGCCGATGGGCTGGACACGGAGAGCAAGACGTCTTTGCCGCCCGAGTTGGCGATGGTGAAATAGGCCGCCGATGCCATCTGCCCCGGCACCGTCACCCGCGCCCAGGCGTCGCGGACATCGATTTTCGGCTGGGGGCTGGCCGCGTCGCAGGAGACGAGCAATAGCGCTGCCAGCGCTGCGCTTTTCCTCACTTGCGACTCTCCCGTCGGCGGCCAAATCGGAGGACGAACCGGCCAGGCCGGTCGTCGGCCGCTCTTTGGGCAGCGCGCCCGCTGCCGTCAACCGTGGATCATTGCTCGTGAAGCGCGTGGCGGAAGCTGCCGGTCAGCGGGTCGAGCAGATACTGCAGCGCCGTGCGCTTCCGCACCGAGAGCATCGCATCGACTGGAAGCCCCGGACGCAGCTGGCCACGGCCGAGCAGCGACTGCACCTCGCTGAGCTGCTCCGGCTTTACCTCGATCTCGGCCCGGAAATAGGGCCTCCCGGTCTTTTCGTCGGTGAATCGATCGGCCGAGATGGTGCGGACCCTGCCAGCGATGAGCGGCAGGTTGCGGTCGCGGACGCTCTCGAACCGAAGCTGCGCCTCCTGCCCCGCATAAACGTCGTCGGCGTCCGCTGGACTGACCTGCGCCTGGATGATCAGCGTGCGGTTGTCGGGGACGATTTCCATCAGCACCTGGCCGGGCGCGACGACTCCGCCGACGGTGAACACGGTCAATCCGACGACGCGCCCCGTGGCGGGAGCGCGAATTTGCGCGCGCTGGAGCTGTTCGCGGGCGGCGACGAGCTTGGGAAGCACTTCCGACAGCTTGGATTCGGTTTCGCCCAGGTCGGCGGCGATCTTCTGCTGGGTGTCGCGGGACAGCGACAGGGACTGCATCCGCGTCTCGCCAATACCCTCGCCGGCGCGCGCCATTTCGGCGGTCATCGAGGCCTCTTGCCCGCGAAGCTCGGCTTCTGCCCGTTCCAGCGCGCGAACGCGGGTCTTCGAGGCGAACCCCTTCGCCGCGATCTCTCGAAGCCCGGACAGCTCCTCGTCGAGGATCCGCCGCTGCTCGACCATCGACTTGCGCTGCTCAAAATAGCCGGATTGCTGCTCGGCGAGCTGGCGCGCGCGCTGGGCAAGGACCGATTGCTGCGCCGACAGCGACCCGCTTCGCGCCTGCATCTCACCGCGCTGGCTTCGAAGGGCGGCCTCGGCAAGCGGCCGGTCGGCCGCAGGGATCGCCGCGAATTCCGGGGGAGGATCGAAATCGGCCCGTCCGGCCTGTTCGGCGACAAGCCGCGCCCGCTGCGCAAGCAGCGTGTAATAGTCACTGGTGAGCGATCGCTCGGCGGCGAGCATCTCGGGAGCGGAAAGCTCGATGAGGATCTCGCCCTGGTGGACTTGCTGGCCCTCCGTGACGTGAATTGCAGTTACCACTCCGCCGGTCGGATGCTGGACCGACTGGCGGTTGCCGAGCACCGAAATGACCCCATTGGCCCGAACCGCGGCGTCCAGCGGAGTCAGCGCAGCCCAGCCGAGCAGGACGACGAAGAAAAGCACGGCGACGACGGCGCCGCGGCGGATGTCGCGACGGGGATCGTCCGGCGCCGTCGCCGCTTCGAAGCGATAGAATCCCATGTTCATGCCGCGGTTTCCGATTTCGCTGCGCCGACCAGCTTGGCCATCACCTTGGATGTTTCCCCAAGCAGCTGCGGACGGCCTGAATCGAGCACCAGCACGCGGTCGCAGTAGTCGAGAATGGACTTGCGGTGCGCAGCGACGACAACCGCTGCGCCGCGTGCGCGAACTGCCTTGATTGCCGCGCCCAAAGCAGCATCGCCCGCCGAATCCAGCCACGAATTGGGCTCGTCGAGCACGACCAGGGCCGGACTTCCGTAAAGTGCGCGGGCAAAGGCAATCCGCTGCGCCTGCCCGGATGAAAGGCCGGCGCCGATTGCGCCGAGCTCGGTTTCATAGCCGTTGGGCAGGTGAAGGATCATTTCGTGGACGCCGGCGAGAGTTGCCGCGGCGATAACCTCGCTGTCGACGGTCTCGCGGTGAAGGTCGCCCGCGAACCGGCAGATATTGTCGCGGATCGTGCCTTCGAGAAGCGAGGGCTGCTGCGGCATGTAGCCGACGTGACGGCCAAGATCGTCGAAATCCCAGTCGCTCATCTTGGCGCTGTCGATCCGAACCGTGCCCACCGTGGGCTCGACAGCACCGACCATGATCCGGGCGAAGAGTCGTCTTACCCGACCCGCTGGGCCCGATAACCGCAAGCACCTCGCCCGGAACTACCTCGAGAGTGACGCCGAACAGCATCGGCCGCCCGTCCGGCGCTTTCACTCCGACCTGGTTGAGCTCGAGACGGCCTTTGGGGTCGGGCAGGCGCGTGCGGACCTGCAGCTCCACCGGCTCCGACCGCAGCACGGTCGAGAGGCGCGAAAGGGCAGCTCGGGCAGCCATCAGCGGTCCCCAGCCGGCAATCAGCGCGTCCACCGGCTGGAGCGCTCGGCCGACGACGATAGACGCGGCGATGATCGACCCGGTCGAAATCTTCCCCTCGATGGCCAGCAGCGCGCCCAGGCCAAGCGCCGCCGATTGCACGAACAAGCGGAGGAATCGCCCGGCGGCCGTGAAGCGGCTGCCGGCGAATTGCGCGGTGGCCAGCAGCGCCACCGCCGACGATCTTTTTTCCAGGCCGAGGTCGACGATCCGCGAGGTCATCCCCAGCGCGCGCACCGAATCGCCCTGGCCGGTCGCCGCCTGCGTCCAGTTGTGGACCGAGGCAAGGCTCGCCGTGGCCTGCTCCATTGCCGGTCGGGTGAGCCGCTGGTTCGCCCACGCCAGGGTCAACATCGCCGCTGCAGCGGCAACCGCGAGGACGCCGATCCAGAAGTGAAGAAGGAAAGCGACCGCGATGAAGATCGGCAGCCAGGGAACGTCCAGCAAGGCAGCCGCGGCAGGGCTTGCGACTGTCGTGCGAACGGTATCGAAATCGCGGATTGCCTGGCTTCCGACCCTCGGCGACGACACCGCCTGGCGAAGCAATCGCGGAGTTACCGTCGAATCGAGCCGCAGGCTGGCGCGGACCAGCAGCCGAAGCCGGATCGCGTCGAGCGTGCTCAGGCTCAGTAGTGCGATTGCGAGCGCAAGCGTGATGAACAGGAGCGTGAGGACGCCGCCGGTCGGAACCACGCGATCGTAGACCTGAAGCATGTAGATCGCGGGAGCGAGGTACAGCAGGTTGACGCACAGGCTGAAGACAGCCGCCGCCGCAACGTGCGGACGGCAGTCGCGCGCGGCCTTGGCCAGCAATGGCGGAATGTCGATTCCAGCGATTTTCATTTGGAGCGCCCGCAGCTTTCCTGCCCGATTCGACCCTTCGCGATTCTACGGCCTTTGTCAACGCAGCTAAGTCCTTGATGCGCCAGCGGCTTATCCGAAAATGGGACACGGAAATATTTGACACCGGCACTTGGCCGGTGCAGCCTCGCGTCTTTCTGGCTGGCTGCCCGGACCGTCAGATCGTGATTCTGGAAGCGATGACGAGTGAGTGAAATGTCCAAAATCGACTGCTTTCGGAACATCGCGACTGCGAAGCCCGTGCTATGACCGGCACCCGGGCCCTGCTTGCGATACTCATTGCATCGACAGCCCCGGGGGGGAGTGCATGTGCAATGACGCCGACGTCTGATCAATCGATTTGCTGCGCGGTGGTTGGCGCCGAAAAGCTGCCTGCCGGCCTTGGCGGAGAAAGCGCCGTTTGCGCCGCGATCACGGCGGCCGCTGCGCCCGCCCTGCGGCAATCGGGAGTGTCGCCTTCGGCGGTGACGATCACCGTGCAGGTGAAGTCCAATTCGTGGATTTCCGCACTGCCCGAGGTCAATGGCAAGGCGCTTTACGAGTTGAAGGTGGCAAGCTCCGACAGCAGCCTCAACAGCCGCTCGATCGATATGCTTGCCACTGCGGTAGCGGCAGAGCTTTCCAAGTTGGCGCAGTAAGCGTGCGTAAAAGGGGTAACGAATGACCGACGTTGCAGGCGACATCAGTACCACCAGCAGCATCACCGTGGGCGGCTCGGTCGCGGGCTCGCTTGAAACGATCGGCGATCACGACTGGTATCGGATTCAGCTGACTGCCGGCCAGAAGATCGTCATTTCACTCGGAAGCGCCGGTGGATCGCCGGTCACGGACACGTTCGTCTACCTGCGCGACGCGAGCGGAAACCTCATCGCCAGCGACGATGACGGCGGCCCCGGGACCAACTCGCGGCTCGTTTTCACTGTGCCTTCGGACGGCACCTATTACATCGACGTCGGCGCCTGGAACGACCAATATGCGGGCACTTACTCGCTGGCGGTCGACCTCTACACGCCGCCGCCCGTCTTTACCTACGACCAGATCGGCAATCAGCTGGTCAACGATTTCTGGAACGGCGACTTCCACCACTGGAACGTCACCCAGGGCGACTCGATCACCGTCAACCTGACCGCCCTCACGATCGAGGGACGCTCGCTTGCCCGGGCAGCGCTTGCGGAATGGTCGGACGTCATCGGAGTCAACTTCACCGAGGTGACGACAGGCGGCCAGATCACCTTCGACGACGACCAGGACGGGGCGGCAACCAACGTCAGCTGGGTCAACCACATCATCACCTCGGCGCACGTGAACATCTCGACGCAGTGGCTGGCCGACTACGGCACATCGCTCGATGGCTATGCTTTCCAGACGTATATCCACGAGATCGGCCACGCGCTCGGCCTCGGGCATTCCGGCAACTACAATGGCGACGCGAGCTATTCCACCGACGCGGTCTTCGCCAACGACAGCTGGTCGACCAGCGTGATGTCCTATTTCAGCCAGCACGATAACAGCTACTTCGCCGACATGTTCTTCACCCAGGCGTTCGTCGTCACTCCGATGAACGGGGACATCGTCGCCATGCAGTCCATGTACGGGCTGTCGACGACGACGCGGACCGGGAACACCACCTACGGCTTCAACTCCAACGCAAATCGCGTCGTCTTTCACGCCGACATGTATCCCGATGTCGCCTACACCATCTTCGACAGCGGCGGGGTCGATACGCTCGACTATTCGGGCTTCACCGCCGGCAACCTGATCAATCTCAACGCAGAGACCTTCTCCGACATCGGCGGCCACACCGGCAATGTCGTGATCGCCCGGGGAACGGTCATCGAGAATGCGATCGGAAGCGACGATGGGTCGGACTACATCATCGGGAACGCAGCCAACAACGTGCTCGATGGCCGAGGAAACCTGGACACCGTCTCCTATGAAACCGCGAGTTCGGCAGTAACGGTCAGCCTGTCGATCGCGTCCGCCCAGAACACGGGCGGTGCAGGAACCGACACCCTCCTCAACTTTGAAAACCTGATCGGATCGAGTTTCGACGACGAACTCACCGGACGCGGTCTCGGCAACGTCTACGGGGGTTCCGGCGACGACATCCTCCACGGCTCGGTGGGCGGCGATCACCTGTTCGGCGAGGGCGGCGACGACCGCTATGTCCACAACGCAGGCTACGACATCTTCGATGGCGGCGGCGGCTGGGACACCGCCGACTTCAGCGGCTCGGGCTCGGGTGTAACCCTGGACCTTAGCGCACAGGGACCGAGCGATTCGCTCTTCACTTCGGTCGAGGAGGCGATCGGATCCGCATTCGGGGACACGATTACCGGTACCAGCGGCGTAAATACGCTGGACGGGCGCGGCGGCGATGACGTGCTTTACGGGCTCGGCGGCGACGACAAGCTGATCGGCCGTGGCGGCAACGATACGCTCGACGGCGGCGCCGGCAACGACCGGATGATCGGCGGCACCGGCAACGACACCTATTTCGTCGACAGCTACAGCGACGTCATCATCGAGAACGTCGGCGAGGGGAGCGACAACGTCCTTTCGACGGCCAATTACGTGCTCGGGGACAATGTCGAAGCGCTGACGCTGACCGGCTCGGGTAATCTCTACGGTTACGGCAATGCCGGCGACAATACGCTGACCGGCAATAGCGGCAGCAACAAGCTGTTCGGGCTTGGCGGCGACGACATTCTCGACGGCGGCACCGGGTCGGATCGCATGTTCGGGGGCACCGGCAACGACACTTACTACGTCGACGCTTATGCCGACGGTGCGATCGAGAATGCCGGCGAGGGCACCGACACCATCTTTGCCAGCGCAAGCTACCGGATGGGTGCGAATATCGAAAACCTGACGCTGATCGGAAGCTCGAACATCTGGGCCTACGGCAATGGTTCGGCGAACACGCTCACCGGCAACTCGGGCAACAACAAGCTGTTCGGGCTTGGCGGCGACGATATTCTCGACGGCGGTGCCGGGTCGGACCGCATGTTCGGGGGCACCGGCAACGACACTTATTATGTCAATGCTTATGCCGACCAGGCGATCGAGAACGCCAGCGAGGGCAACTGACAGCGTCATCTCAAGCGCCAGCTATCGGCTGGGCGACAATATCGAGATCCTGACCCTGACCGGGAGCAGCGGCATCTGGGGCTATGGCAATGGGTCCGACAACACGCTCACCGGCAACTCGGGCAACAACAAGCTGTTCGGGCTTGGCGGCAACGACATCCTCGATGGCGGCGCCGGCACCGACCGCATGTGGGGCGGAACCGGCGACGACGTTTACTACGTCGACCGCTACGCCGACCAGGTGTTCGAAAATGCCGGCGAGGGAACCGACACGGTCTTCTCCACCGCCAATTACGTTCTTTCCGACAATGTCGAAAACCTGACCCTGAACGGCAGCTCCAACCTGTGGGGCTATGGCAATGGCGGCGATAACACGCTCAGCGGCAACTCGGGCGCCAACAAGCTCTACGGGATGGACGGCGGCGATACGCTTCGCGGGATGGCCGGGAACGACTGGCTCGAGGGCGGCGCCGGCCATGACGTGTCTCTACGGCGGCACCGGGGCCGACAGCTTCGTGTTCCGCGACGGCGACTTTGCCGGGCTGACCGCGTCCACCTGCGACCAGGTCAAGGACTTCAGCCACGCCGAGGGCGACCTCATCCGCCTGAACTTCGCCGATGCCGACACCGCCACGGCGGGCGACCAGGCGTTCGCGTTCATCGGCACCGCCGCGTTCAGCAACACCGCCGGCGAGCTTCGCTACGAAGAGATCAGCGGCAACACCTACGTCAGCGGCGACACCGACGGCGACGGCGTAGCCGACTTCCTGATCCGCCTAGACGGAAGCCATGCGCTGACCAGCGGCGACTTCGTTCTTTAGTCGATCGGAGGGCAGTCAAGGCAATCGTGGAGCTGTCCCAATTGGGGACTCCCGGAGCTATCCTGCATAAAGTTAACGTTGACAGCCAAGGAGTTAACGCGCCATCATACTGTCATTGGCGCACGGCTCGCCTCCGCTGTTGGTTAAGCCTTCCCACTCAAACGATTCTGCAGGTGTGAAATGGCGTTCATCTACGGCGGAAATGGCGAAGAGGCCCTCATCGGCACGGACTCCGACGATCGGATCTACGGATTCAATGGCCGCGATATCATCAGCGGCGGTCCCGGCGCAGATTGGCTGTACGGCGGCAACGGCGACGACACGCTCAACGGCGGCGCGGGTAACGACCGGCTGTTCGGCGAAAACGGCGACGACACGCTGAACGGCGACGACGGCAACGACCAGCTTGACGGTGGCCTCGGCAACGACACTCTCGACGGCGGCGCCGGCAACGACATCTTGAAAGGCGGGAGTGGCGACGACACCCTGATTGGCGGCGCCGGCAACGACGCGCTGAAGGGCGGCATCGGCAACGACACCCTGCTGGGCGGTTTGGGCAAGGACGTGCTGCAGGGCGGTTACGGCGACGACTTCATGGCCGGTGGCGCAGGCAACGACACCTACAATGTCAATTCGCCAGGCGACGTCGTCGTCGAAAATGCCGGTGAAGGCGTCGACCTGGTCCGCAGCTCCGTCAGCTGGACCCTCGGCGACAATTTCGAAAACCTGCAGCTCTCGGGGAGCGGCGACATCGACGGGATCGGAAACGCTCTCGACAACTACATCACCGGCAATTCCGGAGCCAACACGCTCGACGGCGGCGCCGGGAGCGACCGCTTGTTCGGAGGCTCCGGCGACGACCAGCTTCGTGGCGGTAGCGGACGCGATGTCCTGTACGGCCAGGGCGGCGCCGACACGTTCGTCTTTTGCGACGGCGACTTTGCCGGGATGACGGCGACGACGGCCGACGTCATCAAGGATTTCAACGAAGGCCAAGGCGACACGATCGATCTTTCCGGAGTGGACGCAGACGCCGGACTCGAGGGCCACCAGGCATTCAGCTTCATCGGTACCGATGCGTTCCACAACATCGCCGGTGAGCTCCGCTACGAAACCACCGCCGGTTTTACCTACGTCAGCGGCGACAGTAACGGCGACGGCTTTGCCGACTTCCTGATCCGCCTCGACGGAAGCCACGCACTGACCATCGACGAGCTGGTTATCTGACGAAACAAGGTCCGGGTCCGCGACAAGCGACGATCCCGGTACCGCTTACAGCGACAGGCGCTCGGGCGGCGGGACGCGGTCGAGAAGCCGGCGAACATCGGCAGCGTTGCACAGCCTGGCGCCTTTCGCGCTGGCAGCCGCGGCGCCCGCGGCCACGCCCAGCCGAAAGGCCTCCGCGGCATCCATTCCCGAATGAAACGCATAGGTCATCGCGCCGACGAAACTGTCGCCGGAACCGAGCGCACTCAGGGTTTTGACGGGAACCGCGGGCAGGAAATAAGTGACGTTTTTGGCGGCGAGAATCGCTCCGTCGGGTCCCATGGTCACCGCGACATGCTCGGCTTTGCCACTGTCGACGATTTCGGCGGCAGCGCTCGCCAGGCCGTGGCGGTCGAGGTCGTGACCAACGAGTTCGCCAAGCTCGCGATCGCTCGGCTTTAGAAGGAAAATGCCGCCCGAATTCACGGCAGCGGCAAGCTCCGGTCCCGAAGTGTCGAGGATGTACCGCGTTTGCTTTTGCGCGAGCGGCTTGGCCAGCATCGCGTAAAAGTCGTTGGGGATTCCCCGCGGCAAGGACCCGCTGGCGACGAAATAGCCGAACCCGGCCGAGGTCGAGCGCTTCAGCACTTCGCGCCATTCGCTTTCGCTGACTTGCGGTCCTTCGGGGACAAAACGGTATTCGATTCCGCTCGACCGCTCGAGCACGGCGAGGCTCATCCGCGTGTCGCCGGCGATTGGAACGCAGTCGCGTTCGATGGCGAACCGGCCAAGGATTTCGCTGAGCGCTCCCCCGGTCGCGCCACCGGCAAGGTAGATGGCGCGCACCGGCACCCCGAACTCGGCAAGCATCTTGGCGACGTTGATGCCGCCGCCGCCGGCCTCGATCTGCTCGTCGTAGATGCGGGTCTTCTGGGTCGGCCGGACCTCGTCCGAGTCGCTCGAGATATCGATTGCGGGATTGAGCGTCAGGGTGGCGATATCGGCTGTCATCGGTCGGCCACGCAGTGCGAAGGAAGGCCCGGAACGCCGGCCCTGAACGCGAACAGGCCGCCGGCAAGCGGCTGCTTGGCAAGCGCATCGCTGTCCAGTCCCTGGCGCGCGGTCGTCGCGACGCCGGTGCGCAGGTCGGGCCCGCCGAGCGCGACCTTGGTGACATTGGCTACCGGGAAGGTCACTCGTTCAAGCAGGTCGCCGGAGGGGGAGAAGCGCCGCGCTTCCCAGCCGCCGTAAAGAGCGATCCACAGGCAACCTTCGCAATCGACCGCCGGCCCGTCGGGATGCCCGTCCCCCGGATCGATGGCGACGAACGGGCTGGAGGGGCCGAGCGTCCCGTCGTCGGCGATCGGTGCGGCGCAGATCGTCCTTGCCAACGTGTCGACCCAATAGAGCGTCTTGCCGTCGGGCGATGCCGCCGGCCCGTTGGTGATGCAAATTCGATCGATTCCGGTTTGCCGAAGCTCGCCTTTATGAAAGCAATAGAAGGCGCCGGTTTTTTCCCGCTCGTCATTGTCCATGGTTCCGAACCACAAGCGGCCGAAGCAATCGGCGACGGCGTCGTTCAGGCGGTTGCCCGGCAGGTCGGGCTCGATCTCCATCACCAGCTCGAAGCGCCCGCTTTCCGGATCGAAACGGTGGAGCCCGCTCTGCAGGCCAGCGATGAAGCCACCGCTCCGGGCAGGAACGACGAACCCGACCGATTCCGCACAGTCCCACTCGCGGTGAGAGTCGCCTGCCGGGTCGTAGCTGTAGATTTTCCGGCGCTTTATGTCGGTGAACCAGAAACAATCGTCGCGCGCGTCCCAAAGGGCGCCTTCGCCAAGCTGGGCTTGCAGGTTCCAGACAAGTCGCGCTTCGCAGGTCATGCCCGCATCATGGAGACCGAACCTGGATTAGGGAAGTGGAGGCCCGAGCCGGAATCGAACCGGCGTGCAAGGATTTGCAGTCCTCTGCGTAACCACTCCGCCATCGGGCCGAGAGCTACGCATTTCGGGGGCTTTGCTCCGCCGGTCAAGGTGCAAATCCTCAACGGCGGCACAACCGCCTCCCGCGGTCGCTTGCAATTGCGAACTATTCTCATTAGCAGCGGTCCCCTCAAGCGAAAGGGGCACGATGACTCGTTATCTGTTGATTGCACTTCTGGCCGGCACGTTCGGCGCTTCGGCCGCACAGGCGGACGAAAGCCTGTTCGGCTATACCTACGGCGCCGATACCTTGCCGCAGGGCGAGACCGAATTCGAACTTTGGGCGACCGACCGCCGCGGCAAATCGGAGGGACATTACGACGCCCAGGATTACCGCCTGGAGCTCGAGCATGGCGTGACCAATCGCTTCAGCGTCGCCGGCTACGCCAATTTCGAGAGCCACCATATCCGCGGGCTGGAGCCTGAATTCGAGGACGTCGACCGCGACTTCGGCTTCAAGGGCTTCAATGCCGAGTTCAAATATAATGTGCTCAGCCCGTACAAGGACGGCTTCGGCCTGACGCTGTACGCGGAGCCGGGCTGGTCGAGGATCCACCGGGTCGAAGGCGAAAAGATCACCGAGTACGAACTCGAGCTGAAGGCGATCTTCCAGAAGAACTTCATGCGAGGACCGGCTGGTCTGGGCGACCAACCTGACGTTCGAGCCCGAGTGGGAGAAGGAACACTCCGTCGACCCGGTGACGCTTGAAAGCGAAACGGAGTGGGAGAAAGAGCTTGCCGTTGAAGTGACCACCGGCCTTTCCTACCGGGTCGCTCCGAACTGGTACCTTGGCATGGAGGGCCGCTACCACAGCGAATATCCCGACTGGACCGAGCGGGCTGCACCGCGAGCATTATGCGTTGTTCGCGGGCCCGACGGTCCATTACGCCGGAAAGAAGTGGTGGGTTACGGCCACGTATCTTCCGCAGGTCTATGGTTCGCCCAACGAGCCGGGCCGCAGCCTCCACCTCGACGAACACGAGAAGCGCGAGTTCCGGGTGAAGCTGGGGTACAACTTCTGATGCAGACCTCGGGCGCGAGCTGGTTCACGGTGATTCCTGCAGCAGTAGTGGCGGTCGCGCCCGCCCCTGCGCTGGCGACAGTCTACATGAGCGTCGAGCAGGCGCAGCAGGCGATGTTCCCAGGCCAGCGCCTGGCCCCCCGCTTCGCACGGCTCCAGCCGAGCCAGGCAGCGGCGATCAAGAAGGCGTCGGAGTAGCCCGTCGTCCAGGGACCTGAAGGCGTGGAAGGCGCAGGACGGCGGCTGGTTCATCCTCGACCGGGTGCTCGGGAAGCACGAATTCATCACCTACGCGGTGGCGCTGACGCCGGACGGTGCGGTCAAGCGGATCGAAATCCTCGAATATCGCGAGACCTACGGCGGCGAAGTGCGCAACGGCAACTGGCGCCAGCAGTTCGTCGGCAAGCGCTTCGGATCGCAGCTCAAGCTCGGCGGCGACATCAAGAACATCTCCGGCGCGACGCTTTCGAGCCGCCACATCACCGATGGCGTTCGGCGCCTCCTCGCGACCTATGAGCTGGTGCTCAAGAATGGCTGACCGGATCACCCGCTGCCGGCCGCTGCTCGGCACTTTCGTCGAGATTAGCGGCGCCGTCCGAGTGCATCGCCGATGCGGGATTCGGCGCAATCGAGCGGGCTCACTCGTTGATGAGCGCTCACGATCCGTCGAGCGACCTCTCCCGGATCAACCGCTTCGGCCACGAGCGGGCAGTCGAGGTGGATCCATGGACAGCTGCCGTGATCGAACGGTCGCTATACTGGTCGAAGCACAGCGAAGGCGCTTTTGATGTCGTCGCCGCCGGAGCTGCGGCCGTCGAATGCGGAACGCTGCCACTTCATCCGAGGCCAGCCAAGGCCGAAAGCCGCACATTGGACGCTGGATGGAGATTTGCCGGCTTCGCTGTAAGGCTGCTCAAGCCCGGCGTGCGTCGACCTTGGCGGGATCGCGAAGGGCTTTGCAGTCGATCGCGCGGTCGAGGCGATGAAAGCTGCAGGCGCGACCGCTTCGGCCTGGTCAACGCAGGCGGCGACATTGCGGGTTTCGGTCCCGACCCGTGGCCGGTGCAGGTCGTCGACCCGCAACGGCGGCGGCCAGTCGCCAATGTCGCGGTATCCAACGGCGCCATCGCCACCAGCTCGATCCACCCGCGACGGGAGCGATTCTCACCTGCTCGGCCGGTCGCACGCAGCTGGTTTCGGCAACCGTTTGCGCGCCGACAGCGATGGACGCCGACGCGCTGACGAAAATCGTGCTTTCCGGAGTGCCCGCTCGCCGCGGCGTGCCTGCAAGTCGGCCGGAGCCCGAGCGTTGTCTTCATCGGCAGCGACGGCAGCGTTCGCCCGGTCGAGGAGCGGCGGTGCGCGGCGTGAAGCGAGTGCACTTCAGCCTGGCGCTTCCGAAATGGCACGAGTGGCTCGTCTACGCGAGCGTCGGGGCTCTGACGCGTGACCGGCCTCGCATGGGTCCTGCTCGACTAGCTTCGGCACGGTCGAGGGCGAGTTCGGGCCCGAGAAGAATCCGGCGCTGCCGTGGCTCCTGATGGTCCACGGGATCGTCGCCTACTGCTTCCTGGTCGTGGCGGCGATGCTCGTGCCGGTGCACGTGCGGCTCGGCTGGAACGCGCTTCGCAACCGCAAGAGCGGCCTCGTCTCATCGGCACCGGGCTGTTTCTCGCGCTGCACCGGGTTGATGCTCTACTACCCTCTCGGCGGAAGCCGTTCGCGAGCTTTCAAGCACGCTCCACTGGGTTGTCGGCAGCAGCGCTCCCGATGCGCTGGCGGTCCACGTCGATCCGCGGCAAGGCGTCCGGCCGCGCCGCGCAAGACGGAAGCGGTAGGCGACAGAATTCGACCAACGGCAGCGGTTCAGCTTGGCGTACACGCCTCGTGGCGATAAAGCGACACTTGCATCCCAACTGTATTAGCGGCATATAACACCTGATGACCATTCACGCTCCCGTTCCGGATTACGCGGCCGCCCGCGCGTCGATGGTCGACACGCAGCTTCGGCCCGAAGGCGTCAATTATCCGCCGGTCGTCGAGGCGATGGCGACCGTCAAGCGCGAAGATTTCGTCGCCGAGGATGCCCGTCCGCTCGCCTATATCGACCGCACCGTCCCGATCGGCGACGGGCGCCTGATGTCGGGCCCGGTGGTCACTCGGAAAGCTGCTGACGGAAATGACTCCGCTTGCCGGCGAGCGGGCGCTCGTCGTCGGCTGCGGCACCGGCTATTCGGCGGCGGTTCTCAAGCTGATCGGACTCGACGTCACCGGCCTCGAAGTCTCGCCGGTCCTCGCCGGGCGCGCGCGCGAGCTTGGAATCGACGTCGTCGAAGGGCCGCTCGAGCAAGGCTGGAAGAAGCCAGGGCGCCCTATCACCTGATCCTGATCGACGGAGCGGTCGAGCATATCCCGGACGCAATCATCGCGCAGCTGACCGACCATGGCCGGCTTGGAGCAGCGCTCATCGATCGCGGCATCTGCCGGCTTGCGGTCGGCCGCAGCGCCGGCAAGGGCTTCGGCCTTCACACCATGGCTGATTCCGGCGCGGCAGCACTGCCGGGTTTCGCAAAGCCGCGAACCTTCACCTTTTGAATTGCTGGAGTGATCGTGGCTCGTTACCGCACATTGCTGACGGGAAGTCTGGTTGCCGCACTTGCCGCCGGAACCGCCTCGGCCGACACGCTGCGCGAGGCGCTGCGTTTCCACGTACGAAACGCAATCCGACCCTGACCGCGCAGCGCGAGGCGCTGAAAGCAACGGACGCCACCGTCGCCATCGCCCGTCGCAGGGCCGGCCGCAGATCAGCGCCACCGCCGGGCTCAACCGCGACCTTGACCCGAAGCGGAATTCTCGACACCGGAGGCAAGGGCCCGACCCTCGTCGGTCGGGGTCGACCTCAGCTACCCGCTGTTCAACGGCGGAGGCATCCGCAATTCCATCCAGGCGGCAAAGACCCGGGTCGAGGCCGGCCGCGCGACGTTGCGCGGAGTCGAAGGCAACGTCTTCACCGACGCCGTCGCTGCCTACATGGACGTGATCCGCGATCGTGCGATCGTCGAATTGAACCAGAACAACGTGAAGGTCCTCCAGACCAACCTCGAAGCCACCCGCGACCGCTTCGAAATCGGCGACGTCACCCGCACCGACGTCGCCCAGTCCGAAGCCCGTCTCGAGCTCGGCCGCGCCAACCTCGCCACCGCCCAGGGACGCCTGGCGGCGAGCGAGCAGGAATATCGGCGGGTGGTCGGCCACGAGCCCGGCGAGCTGGCGCCGCCGCCGCCGCTTCCGCCGCTTCCCGCAACACCCGAAGAGGCGGTCCGGATCGCGCTTGCGAACAACCCCGACCATCACCGCGATCAACCGCCAGGCCGAGGCCGCGGGCTACGATGTCCGCGTCGCCAGGGCGCGGCGGCTTCCGTCGCTGTCCGCGGGCGTCAGCGAGACCTATGTCAACAATCTCGGCGGAACGACCAACGGCGCCTGTTCCCGAACACGGGAACGCAAACGACCGCCGGCCTGAGCGCGCGCGTGCCGATCTACCAGGGTGGCGAGCCGGCGGCGCGGATCCGCCAGGCGCAGGCGATAGAGGGCCAGACGCTCGAGCAGGCCGTCGGTGCCGAACGCACCGTGGTTGCGCAGGCCCGCTCTGCCTTCGCGACTTATAAGGCGGCGATGGAAGCAATCTCGTCGCAAGAGACCGCGGTTCAAGGCCAACGAGCTCGCCCTCGAGGGCGCTCGCGCGGAACGATCGGTGGGCACACGCACCGTCCTCGACGTCCTCAATGCCGAACAGGAGCTTTTGAATTCGCAGGTCTCGCTCGTGACTGCGCGCCGGGACGCCTATGTCGCCGGCTTCAATCTGCTCAACGCGATGGGCCAGGCGGAAGCGCGCGACCTCGGGCTTGACGGCGGCCCGCTTTACGATCCGCTCGGCAACTACCGCCGGGTCGCCAACGACTGGAGCGACTGGTCGAGCGATCCGCGGCACGTGCCCGTGGCGACACCAACCGCAACGCCGGCCGAAACCGGCCCGTCGTGCCGATCACCAGAGGGGTGACACCGCCCCGGCAATAGGCGATATCGCGCGTCATGCAATCGCCCGGCCGCGAACCCTCGATGGAAGACATCCTCGCGTCGATCAAAAAGGTGATCGCCGAGGAGAAGGAACTTCGAACCGCCGTCGAGGCGGCCGACCAGTCGCACGATTCCGATGAGAGCGAAGCGGAGAGCGAGGAGGACGTCCTCGAGCTGGACCAGCCGATCGACGACTCGCCGCCGGCCGACCTCGGACCGCCGCTGATGAACGAAGACGTCGCCGAAATCGTCGCGCCAGTCGCTCGATGAGCTGACGTCCGTCGCGGCGACGGCCCGCCGCCGGCTTCGCGGTCAATCCGCTCGAAGAGATGGTCCGGGAAATGCTTCGCCCGATCCTCAAGGAATGGATCGACGAGCATCTGCCGAACATCGTCAACGAGCATGTGAAGCGCGAAATTTCGCGGATCACCGGGCGCAAGCTCTAGACGTCTGGACCGCTGGCGCGGCATTTGCTACGCCTGCGGCATGAAAAAGCTCCCGCTTCTCGCCGCCGCCGCGGCCGCCGCCCTCGCCTCCTCTCCGGCAATCGCCCGCCCAATGACGGCCACCGACATGCACATGATGCACCGGATGGGCTCGCCTGCGGTTTCGCCCGACGGCCGCTACGCCGTCTTCACGCTCAGCGACACGGACCTTTCCAGGCGAACAAGCGCAACAACCGCCTCTATCGTCTCGACCTAGCGAAGAAGGCGGCGCCGCTCCGCAGCCGATTGCCGGAGCGCGAAAAGGGCCACGATCCGATGTTCACCGCGACGGATCGCTCTGGTTCCTGATGCCCGCAGGCGATCATGACCAGCTGTTCGGATGGCAATCGGCGGCGCGCCGGTGCAGGTCAGCAACTTCACCGGCGACATCGGCGGCTTCAAAGTCGCCGCCGAACGGCAGCCATGTCGTCGTCTGGGCCGACCGCGACCTGCGCTGCGGCGACCTCGCCTGCGCCGGCTTTCCAGCAAAGCCGGAGACCGGAACCGGCCGCACCTACGACCAGCTGTTCATCCGCCACTGGGACACCTGGGCCGAGCCGGGCGTCGAGTCGCGCCTGTTCGGCTTTGCGGTCGATCCAGCGAGGACTCTCGCCGGCGCCGGCAGTCCCGTTGACCGGCGACCTTGTCGGGGACACGCCCTCGAAGCCGTTCGGCGGCGGCGAGGAAATCGCTCTGTCGCCCGACGGAACGACCGCTTTCTTCACGCTTCGCGAAGCCGGCCGCATCGAACCGCTCTCGACCAATCTCGACATCTTCGCGGTGCCGGCCGACGGATCTGCTGCCGCCGGTCAACCTCACCGACTCCGAACGACGCCACCGACACGCTTCCGACCGTCTCTCCCGACGGGAAGACACTTGCCTATGTCGCAATGGCGCGGCCGGGCTACGAATCCGACCGCCAGGTCGTCCAGCTTCGCGATCTCGCTTCGGGCAAGGTTCGGCCGCTCACCGCAAACTGGGATCGCTCGGTCGGCTCGATAGAATGGGCGCCCGGACGGGAAGAGCCTCCTGGTCACTGCCGGGGACACGCTCGAGGAGCCGGTGTTCCGGGTCGACGTCGCCAGCGGCAAGGTCACGCGGCTGACGAAGGATGGCCATTTCGGCAATGTCCATGCGCTCGCCGGCGGCGGCGCGATAGCGACGATGAACAGCATTTTCGCTCCCGACGACCTCTACCGCGTCGGCGAATGGCAAGGTCACGCAGCTGACTGCCGTCAACAAGGCGCTTCTCGACCAGCTCGATCCGGTGACGTTGCAACAAGTTCAGCTTCACCGGCGCGAACAACGACACCGTCTGGGGCTGGGAGCTCAAGCCGGCGAACGCGACCGGCAAGCTGCCGATTTCCTTCCTCGTCCACGGCGGACCGCAGGGAAGCTTTTCACGACAGCTGGTCCTACCGCTGGAACCCGCGCCTGTTCATCGCGCCCGGCTACGCCGCGGTCAGCGTCGATTTCCACGGCTCCACCGGATACGGCCAGGCCTTCACCGACGCCATCCACCAGAATTGGGGCGGCTGGCCGCTGGAGGACCTGCAGAAGGGCCTCGCCTACGCGACCGCGCACGACCCGCAGCTCGACGCCGACAACGCCTGCGCGCTTGGCGGATCCTACGGCGGCTACATGATGAACTGGATCGAGGGAAAATGGCCCGACCGGTTCAAGTGCATCGTCCAGCACGACGGTGTCTTCGACGCGCGGGCCATGGCCTATGAGACCGAGGAGCTATGGTTCGACGAATGGGAGCACGGCGGCCATCCCTATTACGAAGCCCCGGCCGAGTACGAAAAGTGGAACCCGGTCAATTACGTCCAGAACTGGAAAACCCCGCAGCTGGTCATCACCAGCGAGAACGACTTCCGCATTCCCTACACGCAGGGAATTGCCGCGTTCACGGCACTGCAGCGGCGCGGGATTCCGTCGCGGCTGCTAATCTTCCCGGACGAGAACCACTGGGTCCTGAAGCCGAAGAATTCGATCCAGTGGTACGACGAGGTCTTCGCCTGGGAAAACCGCTGGCTCGGCCAATAAACTAAAGCACGCGCGAAAGGATTTCGCCGAGCGCGACGCAGCCTGCTTCGTCTTCCTCGGTGAATCGCGCCTTGCTCGGGCTGTCGATGTCGAGGACGCCGAGAAGCTCGCCGTCGCGGACCAGCGGGACGACGATTTCGCTCGCCGAAGCACTGTCGCACGGGATGTGGCCGTCGAACGCGTCGACGTCGTCGACGCGCTGCACCGAGCGAGTCTGCGCTGCCACTCCGCACACGCCGCTTCCGAAGGCGATCCGAATGCAGGCTGGCCGCCCCTGGAATGGCCCCACCACCAGCTCGCCGCCGACATTGCGGTAGAAGCCGACCCAATTGACGTCCGGCAGCGTCTCCCAGATCAGGGCCGCGGCATTGGCCATGTTGGCGACCGGGTCCCTCTCCGCCGGACACCAGGCCCCAAGCGCCGACGCAAGGTCGCGATAGAGCGTCGGCTTGTCCTCGGCATCGATCTTGAAGTCGTACATCAGTCGAAATCCACTTTCCCGCGCGTGCGCTTTTTCGCGCTACGCTGTTTCTTCCGGTCCACCCGCTTTGCCTTGGCCGCCCTGCTCGGCCGGGTCGGCTTTCGCTTTCGCGGGACGATATGTGCCTTGGCGATCAATTCCGCCAGTCGGCGGCGGGCATCTTCGCGATTGGCTTCCTGGCTGCGGAACTGGCGGGCGGCAATAAGCAACTCGCCGGCACCCGTCAGCCGCGATCCGGCAAGCCGCTTGAGCCGTTCGACCACCCCCTCGGGCAATCCGAGGCTGTCGATGTCGACCCGAAGCTGGACGGCGGTGGCGACCTTGTTGACGTTTTGCCCGCCCGGCCCGGTCGCTGCGAGGAACGTCTCGCTAAGCGCCTCTTCGGGGATCTGCACGTCGTCAGCATTCATCACGCCATGCTCCGAAGCGCTCGGGGAGCGGGGCCGTGACGTCGATCGTGGCTTTCCCCTCCCTTGGAACGACGAGACGAAGGGCATGCAGCAACATCTCTCCCCCGGGGACGCCGTAGACACGGTCGCCAACGATACCGGTTCCGAAGGCCTCTCGCGCGTGCACGCGGATCTGGTGAGTCCGGCCGGTGAGCGGCCGGAACTCGACGAGCGACCGCCCGTCGCGCACGGCAACGCGCCGCCAGCGAGTCAGCGCCTCCTGCCCCTGCCGGTCGGCCACCATCCGCCACCCGGCCTCGGCGCTCGACCGCTTTGCCAGCGGCACGTCGATCACACCCTCGGCGTCGGCGATCTCGGCGGCGATGACGGCGAGGTAAGTATTTCTCCACCTGCCGCGCTTCGAACGTCTGCTGAAGTGCCGCCCGTGCGCGTGCGTTGCGCGCAAACAGCAGGCACCCGGACGTGTCCTGGTCCAGCCTGTGCATGGCAGTAGGAGATGATCGAAATCCGAAGCGCAGGTCCTGCAGGTGCGCCTGTATGCTGTCGCCGCCGCGCCTCGGCGCATCGACGGGAATGCCGGCCGGCTTGTCGATGACGATGGCTTCGCCGTCGATGAACAGGACCCGGTCTGCGAAAGTCGAATTGTCCGTTTTGGACTGGTTGATTGAAGCCTCCCCAATGGCCGTTCGTTGGCTCGACTGATGCACTGCCGCAACGAATTAAAGGATTCCAGCCTGTTACGCTTTATTAACCTTTTGCCTTCATCCCTGACATGGTTAATGAATGCTTCAAGGCCGTTAAGGGGGCGTTACGCGACGCGTAGCACTTTGGGCCGGGAACCAGGGGACCAGCGATGCGCGTGCTGCTGATCGAAGACGAACCGACAACTGCCAACAGCATCGAGCTGATGCTGGGGACCGAAGGCTTTAACGTCTACACGACCGATCTGGGCGAGGAAGGCCTCGATCTGGGTAAGCTGTACGACTACGACATCATCCTTCTCGACCTGAACCTTCCCGACATGCACGGCTATGACGTGCTCAAGAAGCTTCGCAATTCCAAGGTGACCACTCCGGTGCTCATCCTTTCGGGTATCGGCGAGATGGACTCGAAGGTCCGCGCTCTCGGCTTTGGCGCCGACGACTATGTGACCAAGCCATTCCACCGCGACGAGCTGGTCGCGCGAATCCACGCAATCGTCCGCCGCTCGAAGGGCCATTCGCAATCGGTGATCCGGACCGGCAAGCTGGCGGTCAACCTCGACGCCAAGACAGTCGAGGTCGACGGCGCCCGCGTCCACCTGACCGGCAAGGAATATGCGATGCTGGAGCTTCTTTCGCTCCGCAAGGGCACGACCCTGACGAAGGAAATGTTCCTCAACCACCTTTACGGCGGGATGGACGAGCCCGAGCTCAAGATCATCGACGTCTTCATCTGCAAGCTGCGCAAGAAGCTGAGCCTTGCTTGCGGCGGCGCCAATTACATCGAAACCGTATGGGGGCGCGGCTACGTGCTTCGCGATCCCGACGAAGTCAGCGAGCCGCTGCCGGAGAGCGCGGTCGCCTGACCTGAGAAATATCCATGGGGGTGGGACAAAGGCGGGGCTTTGCGGCCCCGCTTTTTCTTTATAGCGCCAGCTTCAGCCCGTGGAGGCGCACCGGCCGGCCGCCACGGCACACCGGCGCAGCGATGAGCCGCATCCAGCGCTTCTCGCCGGTTGCGGGGCGGATCTCGACGTCGATGGTGAAGCCCCGGCGGCGAGCGATTGCGTGAGCCCGCAGCCGTTCCATCGCCGCACGCGACGTCTCGCAATACAGAGCGACCGCCTCATCGCGGCTGACCTCCGCACCCCGCGGCAGACCGAATATGTCATAGACTCCGCCGGACCAGATCAGCGCGTCGTCGCTAAGGTCGCACTCCCAGCAGCCAGCGTGCTGGAGACTTATTTCGCCGACCCGTCCCGCTGGAATGGCGTCGATTGCCGCACTGTTGAGGATCTCGACCCAGTTCGAAGTGCCGCCGCTGCTCGAACAACGGCCAGCTGTGGCTGAGCTCGAGCGGAATCGGCGAATTGAACGTGGTATGCTTCATGAGACTTCCGATACGAACCGCCTGTTAACAAGCCTTTGCCGGCGTTGCGGATCCTATCGGAGCTTTGGGAGGATGTGGCGGAAACCAGGTCCGATCTGGATCAGGCTTCGGTGAACAAGCGGCTGCGAAGCCTGCGCGCGGGACGCTCGACCGACACAGGTGCGCACTCGCCATCGCCGTCATCCATGGCGCGCCAGCCGTCGCGACCGAGGCGCTCCAGCGGCCTGAAGCGCGTTTTGTAGTCCATCCGCCGCGACCCTTCGACCCAATAGCCGAGATAGACATAGGGAAGCCCGGCGCGCGCCGAGCGGATGATGTGATCGAGGATGATGAAGGTGCCCAATCCCTTGCGGGCGTCGGGGCCGACGTCGAAGAAACTGTAGATCATCGACAAGCCGTCATTCTGCTGGTCCGAAAGGCAGCAGCCGACGAGCTTGCCCGGCCGGCCGTTCTTCGAGGGCTCGCGATATTCGATCATGTGGGTGCGAACGGGACTTTGCTCGACCATGTCGGCAAAGTCGCTCTCGTCCATCTCCGCCATTCCGCCGCCGGGGTGGCGCTCGGCGAGGTAGCGGCGAAGCAGCTGGTATTGCTCGTCGGTCGTCCAGGGCTTGCAGGCGGTCACTTCGAGATCCGAGTGGCGGCGGAGAAGCTTGCGCTGCGTCGCGCTCGGCTGGAACTCGGATGCGACCACTCGCACCGACACGCAGGCGGTGCAGTCAATGCAGCTTGGGCGATAGGCAACGGACTGGCTGCGCCGAAACCCGATCCGCCCAAGCGCCTCGTTGAGCTCGCTCGCGTTGCGGCCATTGAGTTCCGTGAACACCTTCCGTTCGACCTTGCCCGGCAGGTACGGGCACGGCGACGGATTGGTCACGAAGAACTTCGGAAATCGAAAAGGTGCGCTCATGGTTTCAGTGCTGTTTATGCGACTGGTAAACGCGCTTGAAAAGGCTTGGTGTCCCGGCAATTTCGCGCCGTCTGCAGAACTGTCCCGGATCAGGACGGGATTCTAGTCGAGCGAGGCACGATCGACGCGGAAGCCAGCGCTCTTGAGCATTTCCTCGACCCGGTCGATGGCCGCCGAGTCGCGGGCTTCGCATTCGACTTCGATGACCGTGTCCTTGGCCGGGAGCGCGGTGAAGATCCGGCTGTGGCGGATTTCGATGATGTTGACCCCGGCCTCGAAGAATTGGGCGGTGATCTTCGCCAGCGCCCCGGGCTGGTCCTGGACTGCGACTCGAAGCCGGGCGATCCGCCCCTGGCGGACGAGGTCGCGGACCAGCACGTTGGCGAGCAGGTGGGTGTCGATGTTGCCGCCGCACAGCAGGGTCGCGACTTTCTTGCCCTGGAAGCGCTCGGGGTCGGCGAGCATCGCGGCAAGCCCGGCTGCCCCTGCCCCTTCGACGACGGTTTTCTCTATTCCGACCAGCATCGCCACGGCGCGCTCGATGTCGTTTTCGCCGACCAGCACCACTTCGCGCACCAGGTCCTTGAGAATTCGCGAGGTGAGTTCGCCTGGCTGCTTGACCGCTATTCCCTCGGCAAGCGTGTCACCGCCAAGTGGCAGGTCACAGCCTTCGATTGCGCATTTCATCGACGGGTAGAGCTCGGTCTCCACTCCGATCAGTTCGATGCCGGGCTTGACCGCCCGCGCGGCGATCGACACGCCCGACATCAGCCCGCCGCCGCCGATCGGGACGACCAGCGTGTCGAGATCCGGAGCATCCTCGAGCATCTCCAGGGCGACGGTGCCCGCCCCGGCGATGATCTGCGGGTCGTCGAACGGGTGGACGAAGACGTAGCCGTTTTCCTGCGCAAGCTCGCGTGCCCTGGCATAGGCGTCGTCGAACATGTCGCCGTGGAGGACGACGGTGGCGCCATAGCCCTCCGTCTTCGTGACCTTCATCGTCGGGGTCGAGGCGGGCATGACGATCGTCGCCGGGATTCCGAGGCGGGTGGCATGGTAGGCAACGGCCTGCGAGTGGTTGCCGGCAGACGCGGCGATCACGCCCCGCGCGCGGTCCTCGGGCGAAAGCTGGAGCAGCTTGTTGAGCGCCCCACGCTCCTTGTAGGCCGAGGTGAACTGGAGGTTTTCGAACTTCAGCCAGACTTCGGCGCCAACGATCTGGGACAGGGCCGGGCTCTTTAGCATCGGCGTGCGGATCACCGCGCCTTCGATCCGCCTGGCGGCTGCGCGAATGTCGTCGATTGTCGGCGCTTCACTCATCGGCTGTTCGCCTAGCCGTTCACTTGGCCTCGGACAATGCTATGGCACCGCAATGAAACAGCTCCGCCGGTTGGCGATAATCGCCGCTCTTCTCGCTTCGCCCGCTTTCGCCGACACGCTCGTCGACAATGCCAATGGCCTCCAGGTCGACTCCACCGGAGCACTCCAGCATTTCACCGGAGTGCTGATCGGCGACGACGGCAAGGTCGTTCGCCTGATCAGGCAGGGCGAGCCCCGTCCACAGGCCGACAGAGTCATCGATGCACAGTCGCGGACGCTCCTGCCCGGCCTGATCGACGCCCACGGTCACGTGATGGACCTTGGCTTTGCCGCACTTCGGCTCGACGTCGTCGGTACCTCGTCGATCGCCGACCTGCAGAAGCGGCTGCGCGACTATGCATCCGCACACCCGGGGAATTCCTGGATACTGGGCGGCGGCTGGAACCAGGAGCTGTGGCCGGTCAAGGCGTTCCCCACCGCGGCCGACCTAGATTCCGTGGTTTCCGATCGTCCGGTCGTTCTCGAACGTGTCGACGGCCACGCGCTGGTCGCCAATTCCGCGGCGATGAAGGCGGCGGGGGTGACTGAAGCGACGAAGGCACCCGCCGGTGGCGAAATCCACGACGGCGTGTTCGTGGACGCAGCCAAGGCTCTGATTGAAAAGGCGGTTCCAAGGCCAACCGTCGCCGACCAGGACATCGCTCTCGACAAGGCCCAGCAGATCCTTCTCGGCTATGGAGTTACCGGCGTCGGATCGATGAGCACCAGCATAAGCGATTGGATGGCCTTTCAGCGCTCGGCCGCTGCGGGCCAGCTGCACGTGCGCCTGATGACCTACATGACCGCCTCGGATGCCGCCGATTCGAACATTGCGCCATCCGGCTGGATAGCAGCCGACCGGCTTCGGCTGGTCGGCGTGAAGCTGTTCGCGGACGGCGCTCTTGGGTCGCGGGGGGCGTGGCTGAAGAAGCCCTACGCCGACAAGCCGGATTCGAGGGGGCTGCAGTTCCATTCCGACGCCGAGCTACTTGGCCTCGCCGATGCGGCAGCGGCAAAGGGATTCCAGGTCGCAACCCACGCCATTGGAGATGCAGCCAATGCGCAGGTGATCTCCGTCTACGAGCAATTGTCGAAGAAATACGGGCGCGACCGGCGCTGGCGGATCGAGCATTTCCAAATCGTCGACCCCGCCGACATCCCGCGCCTGAAGCCGGCTGGAATCGTCGCCTCGATGCAACCGACTCACCAGACCAGCGACCGCCTGATGGCGGAAGCGCGGCTTGGGCCGGACCGGCTCGACGGCGCTTATGCATGGCAGACGGTCGAGAAGCTCGGAATCCCGCTGGCGTTCGGGTCGGACTTCCCGGTCGAATTGCCCAACCCGTTCCCCGGCCTTTCCGCGGCGATTTCGCGGCAGGACATCAATGGCCAGCCGCCGGGCGGCTGGATCCCATCGGAGCGGCTGACTTTCCCGCAAGCGCTTGACGCTTTCACTCGCGGTGCCGCCTACGCGGGTTTCGCGGAGGATCAGGATCGGGTCGCTGGAGCCTGGAAAATGGGCCGATTTCATCATCGTCGACCGCGATCCCGAAGCGGTGGACGCGCAAAGCCTCGCGCGCACCAAGGTGCTCCAGACGTGGGTTGCCGGAAAGAAGGTCTGGGAGAGCGGCGCTACCGCTTCGCCCGAGCCCGGGAGATAAGCATCCCGGGCGTCAGCACCTGCGGCAAGTCCTGCGGCTCCGCTGTCCCCGGCTCGTACCACAAATAGAGCGGCACTCCGGCGCGGCCGCGGCTTTCCAGGAAGCGGGTGATCTGCGGGTCGCCGTTGGTCCAGTCGCCGGCGAACACTTTGACGTTGGCGGCCTTGAAGGCGTCGCGCACCGAACCGCGGTCGATGGCGGCCGCTTCGTTGACCTTGCAGGTCAGGCACCAGTCGGCGGTAAAATAGACGAACGCCGGATGGCCTTTCGAAAGCTCCTTTTCGACTGCCGCTTCGCTCCACCGGGCGGCGCCATCGACCGCGCCTGAACGGACGGTTGCCGCGTCGGGAGCGAGTGCAATCGCGCCGATGACCGCGACCGAGCCGATCAGCATTGCGAACAGCGGAGCATGGCTCCCCTTGCGCTGCCTCATTCCGACCGCCGCAAGCACGACGAGCACGATTGCCGCCGCCGCAATGCCGACCCACAGCCCCTGCTGGCCCGCTTCGCGGTAGAGCAGCCACAAAGCAGCAATGGCGGTGGCGCCCATCGGGATTGCGAGGAACCGCTGCAGCCGCCGCATCCACGCGCCCGGCGCGGGGATCGCCTTTCGAAGCGGCGGGATGAACGCGACCGCGAGGAACGGCAGCGCCAGCCCAAGGCCGAGAGCAGCGAAAACCGCGATGGAACCGTAAAGAGGCAGCAGAAGCGCGGTTCCGAGCGCCGCTCCAAGGAACGGCCCAGCGCACGGAGTTGCGACGAACGCCGCCAGCGCGCCTGCCCCAAAGCTTCCCGCAGGCCGAGTTTCTCCGCCGATTGTCGGCAGCTCGAACAACCCGATCAGGTTCGCCGTCACGGCGGTGGCGAGCAGCAGCAGGAGCATGATCGTCCTGGGATCCTGGAGCTGGAATGCCCAGCCGGCGGCGCTTCCACCGGCGCGGATCGCGACGAGGGCAACGCCGAGTGCGCCGGTGCCGAGAATCGCGCCCGCTGCATAGGCCATCGAGTCCCGCCGCGCGTGGCTGGCCTCGCCGCCGCTGCGGGCGAGATGAAGCGCCTTCAAAGCGAGGATCGGGAACACGCAGGGCATCAGGTTGAGAAGGATCCCGCCAGCCAGCGCCCCAAGCACGGCCCAAAGCAAGGCGTTGTTTCCCGAGCCGCCGATCGGCGAGCCGCCGCTAGGTACCGGCCCCGGCACCGCCCTGAACGCAAGCCCGCGACCGTCTCCGAGCGAAAGCACGCCCGAGAATTCGCCCGGCTCCCGGCCGCGGCTGGGAAGCTCTGCAATCAGCAAATCGCCCTTGCGGGTGAAATGCTGCTCCCCAGCATAGTCGACTACGCCGTCAGTCGCTGCAAAGACGTAAGGGTTCTCGACATCGACATTGCGCGGGAGTGGCACTGCCAATCGCACGGTACCCGCGTCGCCACTGAAGTGAGCGACGCTTGCAAGCGGTCGCGGAAGCTGTTGCCGCCACGCGTCGAACTGCGCGCGATTGGCCACCCCGTCCCCGACCGGAAGGTCGAGCGACAACTCGCCGCTTTCGGGAACGCAGACCTTGTCGGTGCACGCCAGCCAGTGCGCTTCGGCACGGATCGGCACGCTGCCGGTCGCGCCTGCGGGCGCCTTCAGGCGCACCAGCACGGCATAATCCTGCTCGTAGACGTAGTTCATGATGCCCGCGATCGTCAGCCGCGTCGGAACCGGGTAGCGCAGCTCGCCGACGGAAAAGCCAGGCGGAAGCGTCCACTTCACCGTCATCGGCAGGCCGGCATCGCCCGGATTGCTCCAATATCCATGCCAGCCGGGCTTGGTGTGCATGACGATTGCAAGGTCGACCTGCCCACCGGCGGAGACGGGTCCCTCCGCCAACAGCTGGGGATCAATGCCCCGCGCATGCGCCAGAGCCGGCGCAACGAGGAGGGCGAGGAGGATGAGGAAGCGGCGGAGCATGGAACGCTAGTAGCTGTGAGTCTTGCTGCTGAGTAGTCAGCTGTTCCCCGGCTAATCCAGGTTCGGCCGGAGCCACTTCTCCGCCTGCTCGACGCTGACATCGCGCCGCCCGGCATAGTCTTCGAGCTGGTCGCGGCCGATGCGTGCGACTCCGAAATACTGGCTGTCGCGATGGGCGAAATAGAAGCCGCTGACCGCCGATGTCGGAAGCATGGCGAAATTCTCGGTCAACGTGACCTCGCCGGGATTGCCGCCGAGCATGTCGAACAGGATCGGCTTGAGGCTGTGATCGGGACAGGCGGGATAGCCCGGTGCCGGGCGGATTCCGTGATACTTCTCGCGGATCAGCTGCGCGTTGGACAAATGCTCGTCGGCATAGCCCCAAAGGCGGTTGCGAACCTCTGCGTGGAGAACCTCGGCGAAGCTTTCCGCGAGCCTGTCGGCAAGCGCCTTGAGCAGGATGTCCGAATAATCGTCATTGTCGCGCTTGAACCGCTCCAGGTGCGGATCGAGCCCGTGGATCCCGACTGCGAAGCCGCCGATCCAGTCCTCGCCTTCGGGATTGATGAAGTCGGCGAGGCACATGTTGGGACGCCCCTCCCGCTTCTTCACCTGCTGGCGAAGCATCGGCAAGCGGGTCCAGTCGTTCCCCGCGAGCACGAGAATGTCGTCGCCCTCGCGCTTGCAGCGCCACAGCCCGACGGTGGCCTTGGGCGTGATCCAGCGCTCGGCGATAATCTTGTCGAGCATCGCCTGCGCGTCCTTGAACAGGCTCGTCGCGCTTTCGCCGACCACCGGATCGTCGAGAATCGCGGGATAATTTCCTGCCAGCTCCCAGGCGCGAAAGAACGGAGTCCAGTCGATCGACGCCTTGAGATCCTTGAGCGGCCAGTCGCCGAAACGATGCGCGCCGGGATATTGCGGCGGCGGCGCCTGCCCCGACGGATCAAAGGCAAAGCCGTTGGCGCGCGCTTCCGCGATGCTTGCCAACTGGCTGTGGCCGCTGCGTTCGCGGGCCTTGCGGAGCTTGTCGTAATCGTCGGAGGTCGTCGCCAGCAGGGCATCGCGCTGCGTGTCGGAAACCAGGCTCGAGGCCACGCCGACGGCACGGCTGGCGTCGAGCACGTGGATGACCGGCCCTTCGTAGGCCGGATCGATCCGCAGCGCGGTGTGCGCCTTGCTGGTCGTCGCTCCGCCGATCAGCAGCGGAGTCTTCAGCCCCAGCCTCTGCATTTCGCCCGCAACAGTCACCATTTCGTCGAGCGACGGGGTGATCAGGCCGGACAGCCCGATCATGTCGGCATTGTTGTCGTTGGCCGACTGCAGGATGTCCTGCCAGGGCACCATCACCCCGAGGTCCACCACCTCGAACCCGTTGCACTGGAGGACCACCCCGACGATGTTCTTGCCGATGTCGTGAACGTCGCCCTTGACCGTCGCCATGACGATCCGGCCCTTGCCCTTCGTGATCCCCTTCTCCTCCTTTTCCTTTTCGATGAAGGGGATGAGGTGAGCGACGGCTTTCTTCATCACGCGCGCGGACTTGACGACCTGCGGAAGGAACATCTTGCCCGACCCGAAGAGGTCGCCGACGACGTTCATCCCGTCCATCAGCGGCCCTTCGATGACCTCGATCGGGCGGTCGAACTGCAGCCGCGCTTCCTCCGTGTCGGCGACGATGTCAGCGTCGATTCCCTTTACCAGCGCGTAGGACAGGCGCTCGCCGACCGGCAGCGAGCGCCACTCGGCGGCCGCCTTCTCGGTAGCCGCGTCGGTGCCCTTGAAACGCTCCGCAAGGTCCACCAGCCGCTCGGTCGCATCATCTCGCCGGTCGAGGATGACGTCCTCGCACGCGTCGCGAAGCTCGGCGTCGATGGTGTCGTAGACCTCCAGCTGCCCGGCATTGACGATTGCCATGTCGAGACCGGCGGGGATCGCATGGAAAAGGAACACGCTGTGCATCGCCCGGCGCACGGGCTCGTTGCCGCGGAACGAGAAGCTGAGGTTCGACAGCCCCCCCGAAATGTGAGTCCCGGGGCAGCGTTTGCGGATCTCGCTAGCAGCCTCGATGAAATCGAGCGCGTAACGGCGGTGCTCGTCGATCCCGGTGGCAACCGCGAAGATGTTCGGGTCGAAGATGATGTCGCTGGGGTCGGTGCCGTCGGCGACGAGCAACTTGTACGCGCGCTCGCAAATCTCGACCTTCCGCTCCCTGGTGTCCGCCTGGCCGGTCTCGTCGAACGCCATGACCACGACAGCGGCGCCATAGGCCCGGCACTTGCGCGCAAGCTCCAGGAACGGGCCCTCGCCCTCCTTCATGCTGATCGAATTGACGATCGGCTTGCCCGAGACGCACTTGAGCCCAGCCTCGATGACGCTCCACTTCGAGCTGTCGATCATCACCGGCACCCGCGCGATGTCGGGCTCGGCGGCGATCCGCTTGAGGAATATCGTCATCGCTTCTTCGGAATCGAGAAGCGCTTCGTCCATGTTGACGTCGATGATCTGGGCGCCGTTCTCGACTTGCTGCCGAGCGACTTCGACCGCGGCATCATAGTCGCCGGCGAGGATCAGCTTCTTGAACTTGGCCGAGCCGGTGACGTTCGTCCGCTCGCCGATGTTGACGAAGCGGGCGCCCGCGGCGGCGCCGGCTTCGGGGTCGGCAATCGCTTCTGCAAGCTTGCTCACGCGGCAATCACCATCGGCTCGAGCCCGGCTAGCAGGGTCTGGCGACGAGCCGCGGGGATCTTGCGCGGGCGCTTGCCGGCGGCGGCCTCGGCGATTGCCGCGATGTGCTGCGGAGTCGTCCCGCAGCAGCCGCCGACGACGTTCACCAGCCCCTCGTCGATCCACTCGCCGACCTGTTCCGCGGTCTGCGCCGCAGCTTCGTCATATTCGCCCAGGTCGTTGGGAAGCCCAGCGTTGGGATAGGCCATGACCAGCGTGTCGGCGGTCGCAGAAAGCGCGGCGAGGTGCGGCCGAAGCTGGGCCGCTCCGAACGAGCAGTTGAGGCCGATGGTGAGCGGCTTTGCGTGACGCACGGACGCCCAGAACGCCTCGACCGTGTGGCCGGACAGGTTGCGGCCGGACAGGTCGGTCAGGGTCATCGAAATCATCAGCGGAAGCTCGCGCGCCAGCGCCTTCTGCGCCTCCAGCGTGGCCATGATCGCGGCCTTGGCATTGAGCGTGTCGAAAATCGTCTCGACCAGGATGAAGTCGACTCCGCCTTCGACCAGGGCGTCGACCTGCTCACGATAAACCGCTTTGACGGTATCGAAATCGACCGCGCGATAGGCCGGGTCGTTGACGTCGGGCGACAGCGACAGCGTCTTGTTGGTCGGACCGATCGCGCCCGCGACCCAGCGTCGCCTTGCGTCCTTGGCAAGGGCGGCATCGGCTACTTGGCGGGTGATTTGCGCCGCGGCGCGGTTGATGTCCCCGACCAGCTCTTCGGCTCCGTAGTCCGCCTGGCTGATGCGGTTGGCGTTGAAGGTGTTGGTCGCGAGCACGTCTGCCCCTGCCTCGACGAAGCGCTCGCAAATGGTGCGAATCAGGCCCGGCTGGGTGAGGTTCAGCAGGTCGTTGTTGCCGCGCTGGTCCTTCGCAAGCTCGAGCCCGGCGCAATAGTCTTCGCCGGCCAGCCGCTCGGCCTGCACCAGCGTTCCGTAGGCGCCGTCCTTGATCAGGATTCGCCGTTCGGCTTCGCCCCGGAACTCTGAGGCTGAACTCATTGCGCGCGCACTCCAAGAAGGTGACAAATCGCGTAGCTGAGCTCGGCGCGATTGAGCGTGTAGAAGTGGAATTGGCGAACGCCGCCCACATAGAGCTGGCCGCAAATTTCCGCCGCCACCGTCGCCGCGATCAGCTGCCGCGCGGAGGGAAGATCGTCGAGCCCTTCGAACAGCTCGTCCAGCCAATCCGGAATCGACGCTCCGCAGGTCTGCGCGAAACGCCGCGTCGTCGCGACATTGCTGACCGGCAGGATTCCGGGCACGATCTCGATGTCGATCCCGGCCGCTGCAGCCTCGTCTCTAAAGCGAAGGAAGCATTCGGCCGAGAAGAAGAACTGCGTGATCGCCCGATCCGCGCCCGCGTCGATCTTCCGCTTCAAATTTTCGAGGTCGAACGCTCGGGTCGAGGAATCCGGGTGGCACTCCGGATAGGCAGCGACAGAGATATCGAACGGGGCGACCTGCTTGAGGCCCGCCACCAGCTCGGCGGCGTCGCGATAACCCTGCGGGTGCGGCTCATAGGCCTGGCCGGGCTCGGGCGGGTCGCCGCGAAGGGCGACGATATTGCGCACGCCCAGCTCCCAATAGTCGCGAGCTACCAAATCCACCTCGTCGCGGCTCGCACCGACACAGGTGAGGTGCGCCGCCGGAGTTAGCTCCGTCTCTTCAAGGATGCGCTTGACCGTCGCGTGGGTGCGCTCGCGCGTGGAGCCGCCGGCGCCATAGGTGACGGAAACGAAGCGCGGGTGAAGCGGCGCGAGGGTCTGGATCGATGTCCATAGCGTCTCGCCCATTTTCTCCGTCTTCGGAGGAAAGAATTCGAAGCTCAGCGCAATGTCGCCGTGAGCCTTGGCGAACAATGGCTCCGGCGGGCTGGCCAAGTCGGGCGCGTTCATGCGGCTTTCCTTCGCCGCTGATCCGCTTTCGCTCCCCGCCAGACGGTGACGGTCAGCTCTCCACCTTCCAGGTGATCTACATGGTCGATGGTCAGGCCGGCGGCTGAAAACCAGCTTTCCATCACGTCGTCGGCGAAGCCGAGCCGGAGGTGCGCATCGCTCGTTCGCAGCTCTTCACGCTCGTGCGCGGCGAAATCAACGACGAGCAGCGTTCCGCCCGGGGCGAGCACCCGCGATGCCTCGGCAACGGCGTCGGCGGGCGCGTGCGCATAGTGAAGCACCTGGTGAATGATGACGCAGTCGGCGCTGCAGTCCGCCAGCGGCAGCGCATACATGTCGCCCTGGCGAAGGCTCGAGCGGACCCCGGCGCTCTCCAGCTTCACGCGGGCGAGCCGAAGCATTTCGGAGGAGCGGTCGATGCCGATCGCTTCGCTCGGCAAGCGGGCCGAACAGCTCGATCATCCGCCCGGTGCCGGTCCCGATATCGACCAGCGTGTCGAAGGCGCGGTTACCGATCGCGCGCTCGATCGCACGCTCCACTTCGGCTTCGGCCACGTGCAGCGAGCGGATGGAGTCCCAGACATCGGCGTGAGCGGCGAAATAGCGCTCTGCGGCTTCCGACCGGTCCCTCCTGACCGCATCGAGCCGCGCCAAGTCCTCGGCAAAGATTGCGCGGCTTTCGTCGTCGGACCAGGCGGTAATGAGGTCGAGCAGCGGCTCCGTACGCCGGACGGACGCGAGCACCAGAAAAACCCAGCTTCCTTCCTTGCGCCGCTCGACAATCCCGGCATCGGCAAGGATCCGGACATGCCTCGACACTCGCGGCTGGCTCTGCTCGAGCAGCTGCGCCAGCTCGCCGACGGACAGCTCCATGCGCGCCAGCAGGGCGACGATCCGCAATCGCGTCGGGTCCGACACGGACTGGAACAAATCGGCGAGCGGAAGCGTATCCATCAGAGCGTTCTGGCATATAAAGGTTTCTTTATATGGTCAAACGCGATTGAGCCGCTTATGACGCCCCGGCGGCCCAGGGGGGCGCAGGGAGCCGTTCAGGCGATTGCGTGACCGACCCCGCATCTGTAATGCCGCGCGCTGGCCTGCACGATTCGCGTGCCAGGCCGAGCCCACGGCCCAAACAGGGGCTTTTTGAGGGAGTGGAACGATCATGAAGAAAGTTGCAGTGACCGTTGCGGTCCTCGCGCTCGGCCTTGCCGCCTGCGCGAAGAGCAATGATGCGGACAATATGACCGCGAACGACACCTACACCGAAAATGCGACCGACATGGACATGAACGCGTCGGTCAACGACGTTGCTCCGGAAGCGGCTGCCGAGAATGCTCTCGACAACGCGTCGGCTTCGATCGACAACGCACAGGATGCGGTTTCGGACATCGACACCAACAAGTAAGGTCGTTTTCGAATGACCAGGGGCCGTACGCCATTCGTGGCGTGCGGCCCTTTTCTTTTGGTGCTCGCGCTTTCCGCGTGCAGCGAGCGAACGACTCCGTCCGCCGAGGAAAACCGGCAACTCGAAAATGCGGCCGAGATGCTCGATTCGGCTCCCGATGCCTTGGCGAACATCGACGAGAATTCGCTCGGCTCCCCCGACAGCAACTTGGAAGAGCCGCAAAGTGCAAGCCGCTGAACTGATCTTGGCCGGCTTCGTTACCGGACAGCCAGGGAATTGGATGTGGCGGGCGGTTGCCCGACTTGGCCGGGCGGTCTAGAGCGCCGCCAAATTTCGAAGGCGCCGGCCAGTCGGTGCCTACCCACAGGATGAAGGAAAGCAGCAGCTTCATGGCTCGCAAGAAGATCGCATTGATCGGCGCCGGAATGATCGGCGGAACCCTCGCCCACCTCGCCGCCATGCGCGAACTGGGCGACGTCGTCCTCTTCGACATCGCCGAGGGCATTCCCGAGGGCAAGGCACTCGACATTGCCGAGGCAGCGCCGGTCGACGGATTCGACGCGAATCTGAAGGGCACCAGCGACTACGCCGATATTGCCGGGGCGGATGTCTGCATCGTCACCGCCGGAGTTCCGCGCAAGCCCGGAATGAGCCGCGACGACCTGCTCGGCATCAACCTGAAGGTGATGAAGGCGGTCGGCGAGGGCATCAAGCAACACGCCCCGAATGCCTTCGTGATCTGCATCACCAACCCGCTCGACGCGATGGTCTGGGCGCTCCGCGAATTCTCCGGCCTTCCGCGCGAACATGGTCGTCGGCATGGCCGGCGTGCTCGACAGCGCGCGCTTCCGCCATTTCCTCGCTGAGGAGTTCAACGTCAGCGTCGAGGACGTCACCGCCTTCGTGCTTGGCGGCCACGGCGACACGATGGTGCCGGTGGTCGAATATTCGACCGTTGCCGGCATCCCGATCCCGGACCTCATCAAGATGGGCTGGTCGACGCAGGACAAGATCGACGCGATCGTCAAGCGCACCCGCGGCGGTGGCGGCGAAATCGTCGCCCTGCTGAAGACCGGAAGCGCCTTCTATGCCCCGGCGACCAGCGCAATCATGATGGCCGAGAGCTATCTGAAGAACAAAAAGCGAGTCCTTCCGGCCGCCGCGCACCTGAGTGGCCAATATGGCGTCGACGACCTCTACGTCGGAGTCCCGGTGGTCCTTGGCGCCGGCGGCGTCGAGCGGATCGTCGAGATCGAACTCAAGGATGAGGCGAAGGCCAATTTCGAGACCAGCGTCGATGCGGTCAAGGAGCTACTCGAAGCCTGCAAGCAGATCGACGGGTCGTTGAAATAACCTGTTCCCCGGCGAAGGCCGGGGCCCGGGAGCCGCCACAAGCGGCTGTTTTTTGTTTGACTGGACCCCGGCCTTCGGCGGGGAACGCTAAAGGAAACGGATGAGCATACTCGTCGACAGCAGCACCAAGGTCATCACCCAGGGCATGACCGGCGACACCGGCACGTTCCACACGCGCCAGGCGATGGATTACGGGTCGAAGATGGTCGGCGGCGTTACGCCCGGCAAAGGCGGCAGCGAGCATCTCGGACTTCCGGTGTTCAACACCGTCGCGGAAGCGGTCGAGAAGACAGGCGCCACCGCCTCCGTCATCTATGTGCCGCCGCCCTTTGCCGCGGATTCCATCCTCGAGGCGATCGACGCGCAAGTGCCGCTGATCGTCACCATCACCGAGGGCATTCCGGTGCTCGACATGGTCAAGGTCAAGCGCGCGCTGTGCGGGTCCAAGTCGCGGCTGATCGGGCCCAACTGCCCCGGCGTGCTCACCCCCGGCGAATGCAAGATCGGAATCATGCCCGGCAACATCTTCAAGAAGGGAAGCGTCGGCGTCGTCAGCCGCTCGGGCACCCTCACCTACGAGGCGGTGTTCCAGACCACCAACGAGGGGCTGGGCCAATCGACAGCCGTCGGTATCGGCGGCGACCCCGTGAAGGGCACCGAGTTCATCGACATCCTCGAGATGTTCCTCGCCGACGACGAAACCAAGTCGATCGTCATGATCGGCGAGATCGGCGGAAGCGCCGAGGAGGACGCCGCGCAATTCCTCGCCGACGAGGCCAAACGCGGCCGCAAGAAGCCGGTCGTCGGCTTCATCGCCGGCCGGACCGCTCCTCCGGGGCGCCGAATGGGCCATGCCGGGGCAATCGTCTCCGGCGGCAAGGGCGACGCGGAAAGCAAGATCGAGGCGATGGAGGCGGCTGGAATAACCGTCAGCCCAAGCCCATCTGAGCTTGGCAAGACACTCAAGGAGCTCCTCGCGGCCTGACATGAACGACATCGCCGGCGCCATCGAACCCAAGCGGGGCCCCAGCTGGGCACGGCAGGGCTGGCCCCTGACCGAGCTCGACGACATGAATCTCGGGCTCGACCCGACGCAGGCGACCATCGATGCGGTGAAGACCGCGGCCGCCCGCGACGCTTCTGCCGCTACCAGCGACGCCGACGCGGTCCGCCGCGCCGCCGAAGACTCGATCCGGGCGATGATGCTCATCCGCACCTATCGAGTGCGCGGGCATCTAGCCGCCAGGCTCGACCCGCTCGGCCTCCATCACAGCGCGATTCCCGCCGACCTGACCCCCGCCTATCACGGCTTTTCCGACGCAGACCTCGACCGCCCGGTGTGGATCGGCGGAGCGCTCGGCCTCGAGCGAGCGACTGTTCGCGAGATCGTCGCCGTCCTGCAGGACAATTACTGCGGCACCATCGGCGTCGAATATATGCACATCAACGACCTGGAGGAGCGCCGCTTCATCCAGGAGCGGATCGAGGGCAAGCACGAAACCGTCCAGTTCACGCCCGAGGGCAAGCAGGCGATCCTCGCCAAGGTCGTCGAGGCGGAGCAGTGGGAGAAGTTTCTTGCCCGCAAATATGTCGGCACCAAGCGCTTCGGGGTCGACGGCGGCGAAAGTGCGATTCCCGCGCTCGAGGCGGTGATCAAATATGGCGGACTGATGGGTGTCGAGGAAATCGACATCGGAATGTCCCACCGCGGCCGCCTCAACGTCCTGTCGAACGTCATGGGCAAGCCGTACCGGGCGATCTTCCACGAATTCGCGGGGGGCGCGACGAACCCCGCCGACGTCGGCGGTTCGGGTGACGTGAAGTACCACCTCGGCACCTCGTCGGACCGCGAATTCGACGGCACGAAGGTTCACCTGTCGCTGCTCCCCAACCCGTCGCACCTGGAAGCCGTCGACCCGGTGGTGCTCGGCAAGGCCCGGGCGACGATGACGTTCAAGGGCGACAAGCACGGCAAGAAGGTGCTGCCCCTGCTTCTCCACGGCGACGCTGCCTTCGCCGGCCAGGGCGTGGTCGCCGAGTGCCTGAGCTTCTCCGGCCTTCCCGGCTACGGGACCGGGGGGACGATCCACTTCGTCATCAACAACCAGATCGGCTTTACGACGAGCCCGCAATTCGCCCGCTCCTCGCCCTACCCGACCGACATCGCCAAGTCGGTCCAGGCGCCGATCCTTCACGTCAACGCCGACGATCCGGAAGCGGTGACCTTCTGCTGCAAGCTGGCGATAGAGTTTCGCCAGACGTTCGGCCGCGACATCGTCATCGACATGTGGTGCTATCGCCGCTTCGGCCATAACGAGGGCGACGAACCGAGCTTCACGCAGCCGCAGATGTATTCGGCGATCCGCAACCACCCGCCGATCAGCGAAATATACGGACAGCGGCTGATCGACGAGGGCGTGGTCGACAAGCAGTGGATCGACGATCACCGGCAGAATTTCATCGCCCACCTCAACGAGGAATTCGAGGCCGCCAAGAGCTACCTGCCGAACAAGGCCGACTGGTTCGAGGGACGCTGGACCGGCCTCGGCAAGCCCGAGGAGCCGGTGCTTGCGCGACGCAACATCAACACCGCCGTATCCAAGTCGATGCTGTGCAGCATCGGCGAGACGCTGGCGACGGTCCCGCCGGATTTCCACATCCACAAGACCCTCGGGCGGATCCTGCAGGCAAAGGCGTCGATGTTCGAAACCGGAGTCGGCTTCGATTGGGCGACTGCCGAGGCGCTCGCGTTCGGGACCCTGCTCTGCGAAGGCCACCACGTCCGGCTCTCCGGCCAGGACAGCGGGCGCGGGACATTCAGCCAGCGCCACGCGGTGTGGATCGACCAGAAGAGCGGCGAAAAGTACATTCCGCTCAACTCGCTCGACGGCGGACGCTTCGAGGTCCGCGATTCGCCGCTTAGCGAATTCGGCGTGCTCGGGTTCGAATATGGCTATTCGCTTGCCGACCCGAAGACGCTGGTGTGCTGGGAGGCGCAGTTCGGCGACTTCGCCAATGGCGCCCAGACGATCATCGACCAGTTCGTCGCCAGCGGCGAGGCCAAGTGGCTTCGTGCCAGCGGCCTGGTGCTGCTTCTTCCGCACGGCTTCGAAGGCCAGGGGCCGGAGCATAGCTCGGCGCGGCTGGAGCGCTACCTGCAGCTGTGCGCCGAAGACAACATGCAGGTCGCCAATTGCACGACCCCGGCCAATTATTTCCACATCCTTCGCCGCCAGCTGCTTCGGCCGTTCCGAAAGCCGCTGGTGCTGATGACGCCCAAGTCGCTGCTCCGTCACAAGCTGGCGGTGTCCGGCCTCGAGGATTTCATCGACGACAGCCATTTCAAGCGCATCATGAGCGACATGAGCCCGCCCGCGGAAGGCACTACGAAGCGGCTGGTCCTGTGCTCGGGCAAGATCGGCTATGAGCTGATGGAAGCGCGCGACGAGGCCGGCGACGAAGAGACCGAAATCGTTCGTATCGAACAGCTTTACCCGTTCCCGTCCGAGCCGCTGGTCGCTCGCCTGAAAGCGATGCCCCAACTCGAAGAGGTGGTGTGGGCGCAGGAAGAGCCGCAGAACAATGGCGCGTGGTTCTTCGTTGACCCGCTGATCGAGTGCTGTCTCGAGGAGGCTGGGCTGAAGGGAATGCGGGCGAGATATGCCGGCCGCGCCCCGGGAGCATCGCCTGCAACCGGCCTTGCCAAGCGGCACGCTGCGCAACAGGCGGCCTTGATTGCCGACGCGCTCGGTCATAGCAGCCCGGCACAGGGCGAGACGCGCAGCGCCTCTTAAGGAAGCAAGGGAGTAAAATGGCCACTGACGTGAAAGTCCCGACGCTTGGGGAGTCGATCACCGAGGGAACGCTCGCTCAGTGGCTGAAGAAGGAGGGCGACACCGTCGCCGCCGACGAGCCGATCGCCAGCCTGGAGACCGACAAGGTCACGGTCGACGTTCCCTCGCCGATCGCCGGAGTCCTCACGCAAACCGTTGCCAAGGAAGGCGATACCGTCGAGGTCGGCGCTGTCATCGCCCGGATCGATGAAAATGCGAACGCGGCGAAGGCTGCTGCTGACGGCGCCGAATCGACCCGCACGAACCCGGCGGGAGCAGGCGAAAATCCCGAGCTTCGCGGGGAAAAGGAAGCCCCCGAAGTCAAGCCGGCCGAGGATGCGGGCGAAGCCAGCGCGTCCGACCATATCACCACCCTCTCGCCCGCGGTGCGCCGCGCAGTGCTCGAGCATCACGTCGATCCCAGCCAGATCAAGGGGAGCGGCAAGGACGGCCGGATTACCAAGGACGACGTTCTCGCCGCTGCCAAGGCCAAGGAAGAGGGCGGTGCTCCTGCGAAGGCAGGAGCCCAGGCCGAGGCGAAAGCCTCGCCGAATACATCAGCGTCCGCTCCCCGGCCGGACTCGACGCCTGGTTCCGCAAGGGCGCAGCGCAGGGAAGAGCGGGTCAAGATGTCCCGCCTCCGCCAGACGGTCGCCAAGCGCCTCAAGGAAGCGCAGGACACGGCCGCGTTGCTGACGACGTTCAACGACGTCGACATGTCGGCGGTGATGGAAGCGCGAAGCCGCTACAAGGACCTGTTCGAAAAGAAGCACGGGATCCGGCTCGGCTTCATGAGCTTCTTCGTGAAGGCCGTCGCGCTTGCGCTCCATGACGTCCCGGCGGTGAACGCAAGCATCGAGGGCGACGAAATCGTCTATCACGACTATCTCGACGTCTCGATCGCCGTCTCCGCGCCCAAGGGCCTCGTCGTCCCGGTCGTCCGCGACGCCCAGGCGATGAGCTTCGCCGAAATCGAAAAGACGATCGCCGAGTACGGCAAGCGTGCCAAGGAAGGCACGCTCGCAATCGAAGACATGCAGGGCGGGACCTTCACCATCTCCAATGGCGGCGTGTTCGGGTCGCTCCTGTCGACCCCGATCATCAATCCGCCGCAGTCCGCTGTGCTGGGAATGCACCGGATCGAGGAGCGCCCCGTCGCCATCGACGGCGAAGTGGTAATCCGCCCGATGATGTATCTCGCGCTCACCTACGATCACCGGCTGGTGGACGGCCGCGAAGCCGTCACCTTCCTCGTTCGGGTCAAGGAAGCGATCGAGGATCCGACGAGGCTTTTGATTGACCTGTAACGACCTGTTCCCCGGCGAAGGCCGGGGCCCAGGCGGCGCTAGCGCCGTTTCTCTCTTACGACTGGACCCCGGCCTTCGCCGGGGAACGAGGTGTGAATGGCTGAATATGATTTCGACGTCCTGATTATCGGCTCCGGCCCAGGCGGCTATGTCGCCGCGATCCGCGCCGCCCAGCTGGGCCTCAAGACCGCCTGCGCAGAGAGCCGCGACACTCTCGGCGGCACCTGCCTCAACGTCGGCTGCATCCCGTCCAAGGCGCTCCTCCACGCGTCCGAGCTCTTCGAGGAAGCGGAAGGCGGAACCCTTGCCAAGTGGGGCGTGAAGACGAGCGGAGTCGAGGTCGATCTCGCCACCATGCAGGAATCGAAGGAAACCGCCGTCAAGGGCCTCACCGACGGCATCGCCTTCCTGTTCAAGAAGAACAAGGTCGAATGGCTGAAGGGCCATGCGACGTTCGAGGATGCGCACAAGGTGAAGGTCGGCGATCGCACCGTCACCGCGAAAAACGTCGTCATCGCCACCGGATCGTCGGTCACGCCGCTTCCGGGCGTCGAGGTCGACAACAGCAAGCACAAAATCGTCGACTCGACCGGGGCGCTCGCCCTTCCCAAGGTACCCAAGTCGATGGTCGTCATCGGCGGCGGCGTCATCGGGCTCGAGCTCGGATCGGTGTGGCGGCGGCTTGGCGCAGAGGTAACCGTCGTCGAATTCCTCGACGAAATCCTCCCCGGGATGGACGGCGACGTCCGCAAGGAAGCGCGCAAGATCTTCAAGAAGCAGGGCTTCGACATCCGAACCGGGATGAAGGTCACGAAGGCCGAGGCCAAAAAGGACGGCGTCACGCTCACCGTCGAACCGGCGGCCGGTGGCAAATCCGAGAACTCTCGAGGCCGATGTCGTCCTCGTCTCCATCGGCCGCCGTCCCAACACCGACGGTCTCGCCATCGACAAGGCGGGAGTCGAGCTCAACAAGCGCGGGCAGATCGAAGTCGATCACGAGTTCCGGACGAAGGTCGACGGGGTCTGGGCAATCGGCGACGTCACCCCGGGTCCGATGCTCGCCCACAAAGCCGAGGACGAAGGCCTCGCAGTCGCCGAAAACATCGCCGGGCTGACGGGAATCGTGAACCACGACGTCATCCCCAGCGTCGTTTACACGATGCCGGAAATCGCCGGCGTCGGCCTGACCGAGGAAGAGGCGAAAAAGGACGGCGAGGTGAAGGTCGGCAAGTTCCCGATGCTCGCCAACAGCCGCGCCAAGACCAACCGTGAGCCCGAGGGATTCGTCAAGGTCATCGCTGACGCCAAGACCGACCGCGTGCTCGGCGTGTGGATCATCGCAACGGTCGCCGGAACGATGATTGCCGAAGCGGCGCTGGCAATGGAATTCGGGGCAACGTCAGAAGACATCGCCTACACGTCGCATGCCCATCCGACCCATTCGGAAGCGCTCAAGGAAGCGGCGATGGCAGTGGCCGGCAAGCCGATCCACATCTAGCCAAGCAGCAGCGCCTTCACCGCGGCGATGAAGCCGCGGTCGCTATTCGACACTGGCCGGGGCGCCGCTGTGCCGCATTCGAGGCAGCGCACCTGTATCCGCGGCCCGGCAAGCACCGAGTGCATTTCCATCAGCGCATCGGTGACCTTTTGCTGCGGGGCGATGGCCGCGAAGCCATCGGCATCCGGCTGGGCCGTCGAGCTGTCCCTTGCAAGCATCTTGACCAGCTTGTCTTCGAAGCTTTCCGGCCGCTCGAGATAGCGGACTTCGTATTGCGCGTCGGAGACGTTTGCGAGCGCGCCGGCCTTTGCGACCGCCTCCTTGAGCCCGCCGAAGCCATCGACCAGCCCGAGTTGGCGGGCGGTCCCGCCGTCCCACACGCGGCCCTGCGCGATCTTGTCGACCTCGGCCGGCTGCTTGTGGCGCGACTTTGCGACGATCGCGAGGAAGTGGCGATAGATGGAATCGACTCCCGCCTGGAGCATGGTGTCGGCAACGGGTGAGGGTCCGTGGAACACGTCCGGCTCCCCCGACAGCGGTGTGGTCTTGATTCCGTCGGCACCGATTCCGAGCTTCTGCAAAGTGCCTTCGAAGCTCGGCAGGATTCCGAACACGCCGATCGACCCGGTGATCGTCGATGGCTCAGCATAGATGAAATCGGCCGGAGTCGAGACCCAGTAGCCGCCGGAGGCGGCGACATTCCCCATGGAGACGACGACCGGCAGCTTGTGCCGCTTGGCATTGAGGATCGACTGGCGGATCCGTTCGGAGGCGAGCACCGACCCGCCCGGGCTGTCGACCCTGACCACGAGCGCCTTCAGTCCGCCCTTCTCGACCGCCTTGTCGATCAGGTCGCCGATACTGTCGCCGCCGGCCGTTCCGGCCGAGGCCTTTCCGTCCACGATCATCCCGGCGATGGTGACTACGCCGATCGACCCGGAATCGTTGTCCATGTCGGTGTCATCGACATAGTCGGCCAGCTTGATCTTCTTGTACCCTGCGGGGTTGGCCGAATCCTTTCCGCCGAGCTGCGCGAGCCGGGCTTCGAACTGCTCGTGCGAGCCGACCTTGTCGACCAGCCCGAAGGCCAGCGCCGCCTTGCCGAGATCGCCGCCGGCAGTCTGCAGCGCGGCGACCGGGTTCATCATGTAGGCGCTGACCTTGGCCTGGGGCCGGTTCTTGGCGACAGCTTCGAGCCAGCTTTCCATCATTGCCCCGCCGAGCGCCTGCGCATTCTCCTTTGCGGCAGGGGACATGTCGGTCCGGGTGAATGGCTCGACCGCGGCCTTGTACGTGCCCACCCGATAGACGTTGGCAGTCACTCCAAGCTTGTCGAGCAGGCCCTTGAAATAGAGGTTGGCGCCGCCCGGCCCGGCGATGGCGACCGCGCCCAGGGGGTCGAGCCACACTTCCGAGGCCGCGGACGCAACCAGGTAGCTGTCGTCGCTATAGGCGACCGCATAGGCGATTACCGGCTTTCCCTTGGCGCGCACGTTTCGGATCGCGTCGGCAACGTCGGTCATCGCCACCTGCCCGCCGCCGGTGAACCGGCCAAGGTCGAGAGCAACCGCTTTGACCCGGTCGTCGTCGCCCGCTGCGTTCAACGCCGCGACAAGATCGCGCAACCGGTATTCGCCGGGCGTGGAGCCTCCGCCCGCAAGTTCGGTGAAACCCGGGGAACTTGGCTGCTCGACGACGGAACCGCTCAGATCAAGCGCCAGGACTCCCGACTTCACGGTCGCCGGCTTGTTCGACAGGCCGGTGTACAGCAGCCCGAAAAACAGCAGCATGAAAATCAGGACGAGGGCGTCCTTGATCCCGACCAGCAGCTTCCAGATCGCGGCAACGAATTTCATTTGCTTCACCTTTTTCGCTCTGCAGGCAGCTAGCCGAGACAGTCGCGTCGAACCAAATCTTTTCGACCAGCGGTCGCGCGTCTACGGCGCGGCAATGGACGCAGCAGTGGAACCGGTGCGGGAACGGCATTCGCCATGGGCGGACGAGTTTCGGGCGATGCTGAAGCTTGCCTGGCCGCTGATCCTCGCCAACCTCACGCAGCAGCTCATCCAGGCCACCGACGTCCTGCTGATGGGCCGCCTGGGCGCAGTCCAGCTCGCGGCGGCAACGCTGGCGCTGAACCTGACGTTCACGTTCAACCTGTTCCTGTTCGGCCTCATCACCGCCTCTTCGCCAATGATGGCGTCAGCGCTCGGGCAGCGATCGAACGCGGTCAGGGACGTCCGCCGGACATTCCGTGCCGGCCTGTGGCTGCTGGCTTTTGCGGTTCCGCCATATTGGCTGCTGCTTTGGCACGTTGGCGATTTCATGCTTGCGCTCGGCCAGTCGCCGGAGCTGGCCCGCCAGGGACAGACGTTCCTGCGCGCTTACATGTGGTGCACCGCGCCGTGGCTGCTGTTCCAGCTGCTTCGCAACTTCGTTGCTGCGCTCGAGCGGCCGCGGGTGGTTCTGTGGCTCAGCCTGGCGGGAATCGCGCTCAATGCCCTTTTCAGCTGGTCGTTCATCTTCGGGCATTTCGGGCTTCCGGCGCTGGGAATCGCCGGTGGCGGTGTCGGAAGCACGCTGACCTGGCTGCTCCTTTGCGGCGCTCTCGCAGCCTACGCCCGCACGGACCGGCAATTCCGCCGTTTCCACCTGTTCGGCAACTGGTGGCGTTTCGATTCGCAGCGGACGTGGGCAATGGTCAATCTCGGCTTGCCGATCGGAATCACGATGGCGCTGGAAATGGGCGTTTTTGCCCTCGCCGCTTTTTTCATGGGGTGGATCGGAGCGCCGGCGATGGCCGCCCATGCGGTAGCGCTGCAGCTTGCCGCCCTCACCTTCATGGTCCCGCTAGGCCTCGGCCAGGCGGCGACGGTGCGGGTCGGGCGGGCGCTTGGCCGGGGCGACACCGACGCAGTGTCCCGCGCCGGCTGGACCGCCTGGACCAGCGGAGTCGCGTTCATGGCAGCAATGGCGCTCGTCATGTGGGCGATCCCGCACCGCCTGGTGACGCTGTTCCTGACCGACTCCCCGCAAGATGCCGTCGCCGTCGCGCTGGCAATCAGCTTCGTGAGGATCGCCGCCGCCTTCCAGCTGGTCGACGGTGCCCAGGTGATCGGCGCCGGAATGCTCAGAGGTCTTCACGACACGCGATGGCCACTGATCTTCGCGTTCGTCGGCTACTGGGGCGTCGGCCTTGGCATCGGCGCCTGGCTCGCTTTTGGAGCGGGCTGGAAGGGAGTCGGCATCTGGGTCGGCCTGGCCAGTGGGTTGGCGGCCGTTGCAGTGCTCATGCTGGCGCGATGGATGATGCGCGAACGGCTATCGCTGACCAGCTTGCGGTAAGCGCTCCTTATTTTACGCCCCTGCCGTTGACGATCCACCGACGCGCAACCATATGCCCGCCGTCGCTGGCACTCTTATGGTGAGAGTGCCAGATCAATGTTCAACTTTGAGAGAGAGGGGCTTCTACATGGATTTCAGGCCGCTTCATGACCGAGTCCTCGTCCGCCGAGTCGAGGCCGAGGAAAAGACCGCGGGCGGGATCATCATTCCCGACAGCGCCAAGGAAAAGCCGCAGGAAGGCGAAGTCGTCTCCGTCGGCACCGGCACGCGCGCCGAAGACGGAACGGTCACGCCGCTGGACGTCAAGGCCGGCGACAAGATCCTGTTCGGCAAATGGTCGGGCACCGAGGTCAAGATCGACGGTGAAGACCTGATCATCATGAAGGAAAGCGACATCCTCGGGATCGTCGGCTGACCTTCGCCATCCAGTTCACTCATTCAAAAACGGAAAGGTAGCCCAACATGGCAGCCAAGGACGTGAAATTCAGCCGCGACGCGCGTGAGCGCATTCTTCGCGGCGTCGACATCCTCGCCGATGCGGTCAAGGTGACGCTGGGCCCCAAGGGCCGCAACGTCGTCCTCGACAAGAGCTTCGGCGCTCCCCGAATCACCAAGGACGGAGTCACCGTCGCCAAGGAAATCGAGCTTAAGGACAAGTTCGAGAACATGGGCGCGCAGATGGTCCGCGAGGTCGCCTCGAAGACCAACGACGTCGCCGGTGATGGAACCACCACCGCAACCGTGCTCGCCCAGGCGATCGTCCGCGAGGGCATGAAATCGGTAGCGGCGGGAATGAACCCGATGGACCTCAAGCGCGGCATCGACCTCGCCGTGAAGAAGGTCGTCGACGATCTCGCCAAGCGCTCGAAGGACGTGTCCGGGTCGAACGAAATCGCCCAGGTCGGCACCATTTCGGCCAACGGCGACAAGGAAGTCGGCGAGAAGATCGCCGAAGCGATGGAAAAGGTCGGCAAGGAAGGCGTCATCACGGTCGAGGAAGCCAAGGGACTCGAGTTCGAACTCGACGTCGTCGAAGGCATGCAGTTCGACCGCGGGTACCTGTCGCCCTACTTCATCACCAACCCGGAGAAGATGCAGGTCGAGCTTACCGACCCCTACATCCTCATCCACGAGAAGAAGCTGTCGAACCTGCAGGCGATGCTCCCGATCCTGGAAGCCGTCGTCCAGTCGGGCCGTCCGCTCCTGATCATCGCCGAGGACATCGAAGGCGAGGCTCTTGCCACGCTCGTCGTCAACAAGCTTCGCGGCGGCCTCAAGGTCGCGGCCGTCAAGGCACCGGGCTTCGGCGATCGCCGCAAGGCGATGCTCGAGGACATTGCGATCCTCACCGGCGGCGAGATGATTTCCGAGGATCTCGGCATCAAGCTCGAGAACGTCACCACCGGGATGCTCGGGACCGCCAAGCGGGTCACGATCGACAAGGACAACACGACCATTGTCGACGGTGCAGGCACTTCGGACGCGATCAAGGCGCGCACCGAGGCGATCCGCCAGCAGATCGAAAACACCACGTCCGACTACGACCGTGAAAAGCTGCAGGAGCGGCTTGCCAAGCTCGCCGGCGGCGTTGCCGTGATCAAGGTCGGCGGTGCGACCGAGATCGAGGTCAAGGAGCGCAAGGATCGCGTCGACGACGCCCTCCATGCGACCCGGGCCGCGGTCGAGGAAGGAATCGTCCCCGGCGGCGGAAGCGCCCTCCTCTACGCCACCAAGGCGATCGAGGGCCTCAAGGGCGGCAACGACGACCAGACCCGCGGTATCGATATCGTCCGCAAGGCGCTCTACGCGCCGGTCCGGCAGATTGCCGAGAACGCCGGCCACGATGGTGCGGTCATTTCCGGCAAGCTGCTCGAGGGCAACGACCCGGCGCAGGGCTTCAACGCCCAGACCGACGAGTATGAGGACCTGGTCAAGGCCGGCGTCATCGACCCGACCAAGGTCGTTCGCACTGCTCTCCAGGACGCGGCCTCGGTCGCGGCGCTCCTGATCACCACCGAAGCGGCGGTCAGCGAGCTCCCGGAAGACAAGCCGGCGCCGGCAATGGGCGGCGGCGGAATGGGCGGAATGGGCGGAATGGACTTCTAAAGCCCACGCCGACACTCAGTCGAAAAGGAAGGGCCGGGGGAGCAATCCTCCGGCCCTTTTCCTTTGCGGCCCTAGCTGGCGAGGTCCTTCAGCAGGATCTCCCAGTGCACGACATCGTCGTACATCGCGCGGACCGGGATTCGCTCGTCGAGGCCGTGGGCACGCTCGTCGTCGGGCGAGATTCCCCAGCTTCCGTCGACGTCGTAAACAGGGATTCCCTGCGCCCGGAAGAACGATCCGTCGCTGGCTCCGGTCGACATCATCGGAAAGACGTCCATGTCCGGGCCCTGCACCGTGTGGATCGCGTCCGTCACAGCCTTCAGCACATCGGGCCGAAGTGGCGAGGCGGGCGTCGAAACGCCGATGTAATTCGGATCGGGCGCGACCTCGACCTTTGGCCCGGCGAGCGCCTGCAACTCCGCCTGGACAGCCTTTGGATCGACGCCCGGCATGATTCGGCAATTCACCGTCGCCTTCGCCGATTGCGGGAGCGCGTTATCGGCGTGCCCGGCCTGCAGCATCGTCGCAACGCAGCGAGTGCGGGTCAGCCCGACCTCGAGCGGATTGGCCTCGATCGCGTCGGCGGCGGCGCCGTCGCTGGGATTGGCGAGCCAGGCCCGGATCTGCTGTCCGAGCGGCGAATTCCCCTCCTGCTGGGCGCGATGTTCGAAATAGGCACGGCTGGTGTCGTTGAGCATCGGCTCGAAGCGATGGGTCTTGAGCGACTCCAGTGCGTCGGCCAATTCGTAAATCGCATTGTCGGGCCGCGGCCGCGAACTGTGGCCGCCGGGATTATGGGTGGTGAAGAAATAGGTCTGGAACGTCTTCTCCGCTGTCGAAATGCCGCATCCGAGCGCTTCGAACTGCCGATTGTACGATACGCATCCGCCGTCGGCGTTGAGCCCGAACTCGGCATCGGTCAGGTTGCGCCACTCGGTCGAGCCGAGAGTGGCGCCCTTGCCCATCGTCTCTTCATCGCCGCTGTAGAAGAAGATGATGTCGCGATCCGGTTTGAACCCTTCCGACATCAGCTTGACCGCGGCCATCGTCGTGGCGACGTCGCCGTTCTTCATGTCGGATGTTCCCCGGCCGAGGAAATAGCCGCCCTCCTCCCGGAACTGGAACGGGTCGTACTTCCAGTCCGATCGTTTCGCTTCGACGACGTCCATGTGGCCGAGGATCAGAATCGGCTTCTTCGTTGCGTTGGGCGAGCGCCAGCGCACGATCAAAGCGACCGTCTTGTCGCCGGGCAGCGCTTCGTACGGCATGATGTGGATGTCGGATTCCGGAATTCCGGCCGCGCGGAACTGATCGGCAAGCAACGTCGCCATCTTTTGCGTTTCGCCGCGGTTGTGGACGCTCGGGATCTCGATCGCCTGCTTGAACAGCTCGCGGGTCTTCGCCTGCCACGCTGGCTCAAGCTTCGTCGGGACGGTGCGCGGGTCCGTTGCCGCGACTGCGGCACTGGCGGTGAAAACGAGCAAAAGCGCGAATGTGAAACGCATCGGTCAGATCTCCCCGGGAAAGTAGCAGAACGCTACGCTTCCAGCGCACGCGGTCAAGCGGTCCCGTAGCTGGCCTGCTCCGCTCCGCGTCTTGCAGCGAGTGCGACGACGGCGACGAAGACGATCGCCAGCACCACGGAAGCGAGCGGCCGAGACAGATCGAGGCCGCCCTCGGAAACCGGCTTGTCGAGGAAATCGCCCAGCGTCGCACCAAGGGGCCGGGTGAGGATGAAAGCCGCCCAGAACAACGCCGTGCGGTTGAGCCGAGTCGAAAAGTAGAGGGCGGCGACGATCGCGATTGCGCCTCCAAACAGGGCAGCGCCGCCGATATAGCCCAGCCCTCCGTCGTCCGCCGCCCAGTCGCCGAGCGCGGTTCCGAGAGTCTGGCTGAAGGTGATTGTCGTCCAGTAGAATATCTCGGTTCTTCCGCTGACGACGTGACTGGAAGAGACCCGCCCTTCGACCAGCTTCCACAGCGCAATCGACGCAGCGACGAGGGCAAGCAACAGCGCCGTCCCGCCGGCATAGCCGATGCCCAGCGAGCGATCGGCAAAGTCGGCCAGTGTCGTCCCCGCGGTCGTCGAGGCGATGATCGTCGCCCAGTAGAGCGCCGGATGATAACCCCGCGACCGAATCTGGAGGGCGACCAGCACGACCAACGCGGTCCCGAAAATGGCGGTGCCGACGATATAGCCGAGCCCCCAGCTCATGCTGACCGTGTCGCCCGCGGTTTCGCCAAGCGTCGTCGCGACGATTTTCGCGATCCAGAAGCCGAGCGTCACCGCCGGGACCTTGCTGAGGCCGTCGCGGAGGGTCTCGACTTGCGAATCGCGCATCATCTTCGTTTCGATAACCGCGGGATCAGTCGTGATCGACCCTGCCTTCGGATTTATTCTCGACCACGCTGACGACGACCCGCTGAAACTCGACCGGCGGGTTGCTCAGGCGCGATCGATGCCGTGCCCCTCTGCGAGGTATTCGGCGCTCCGCATTTCTTCGAGACGGCTCGCCGTGCGCTGGAACTCGAAGCCGCCGTCGCCGGACGGATAGAGGCGCTCCGGGTCCGCATCGGCGGAGGCGAGGAGCTTTACCCGATGTTCGTACAGGGCATCGATCAAGGTGACGAACCGGGCAGCCTCGTTGCGCATTTCGGGCCCCATCACCGGGATTCCGACGATGATGACGGTGTGAAATTGCTGGGCGATGGCAAGATAGTCGGCAGCACCTCGGGGGCTTCCGCAGAGGCGCTTGAACGAGAAGACCGCCACGCCCTTGAAGCTCTTGGGCACGTGCAAGGACCGTCCGCCGCCGACGTCCAGCTCTTCGCCTGGCACCTTGTCGCGATTCTCGACCGCATAGTCGGTTAGCTGGAAGAAGGCGCGGCTCAGCGCTTCGGTAGCCTCCGGCCCGTTGGGAACGTGCCAGACTTCGACCCCCGCCAATCGGTCGAGCCGGTAGTCGGTCGGGCCGTTGATCTCGACGACTTCGAAGCGGGTCTCAAGCGTCGCGATGAACGGCAGGAAAAGCTCTCGGTTGAGCCCGTCCTTGTAGAGGTCGCGCGGCGGGCGGTTCGACGTCGCGATGACTCGAACGCCGCGGTCGAGGAGTTTCTGGAACAGGCGCGACAGGATCATCGCGTCGGCGGCGTTGGTGACCTGCATCTCGTCGAAGCAGAGCAGTTTCGCCTCGGCCGCGATCGTTTGCGCCACCTCGTCGAGCGGATCGCTTCCTTCGCGTTCGCGCACCCGTTTTAGCCGCTGGTGGGTCTGCAGCATGAAGGCATGGAAGTGGACGCGTCGTTTCGGCTCGAAGTCGATCTGGGCGAAGGCTAGGTCCATCAGCATCGATTTGCCGCGGCCGACCCCGCCCCACAGATAGACTCCCGCCGGGCCGTCGTTGCTTCTCCCGAACAGGCCGAGAATGCGCCGGCCGCCGCTGCCAAGCGCCTGCGCCAGCCGCTCGAGCGCTTCGACTGCCCGCTGCTGCGCCGGGTCAGGCTTCAGTTCGTCGTTGCTGAGAAGCCGTCGATACTCCCGGCCGACAGGTCCGGTCATGCCGGGGCGTTTCGGTCCCGGATCCGCTTGAGGGTCCCGGTGAAGCTGTAGCAGGGCTCCCCCTCCTGCCTGACGACGCCTTGGAGAAAGACGTGCCCGCGGGTCTGCTTCACCAACTCGACATGGGCATCGAGCGCTACTCCCGCCCGGCCACGGGCCAGGAAATGGGTGGTCATGTCGAGCGTCACATAATGCCCGCTCGCCATCCCCGCGCAACGTCCGCCGGCGAACATCGCCATGTCGATGAAGCTCATCACCGCGCCGCCGTGGATCGATCCGCCCATGTTCATGTGAGCGTCGGTCGGGAACATCCGGCATAATCCCCGCGCCGGCCCGTCGGGCTTGAACAGCAACTTCCCGGTTGCCGCCGCGAACGAGCTTCGCGGAAATTCTCCCCAGCTGAACCAGCCGGGATTGTCCGGGTCCTCTGTCGCGCCGGTGGGCAGGCCGACGTCTTCCAGACCGGCGGCACTGCCGGGCCCATCGGCGTCGCTCAAGCGGCGCGTCCTTTTGGCTGGTCGCGATCCGTCAAGCGGCGCGCTCCGCAATCAGCTTCTTGGTCTCGGCGATTGCCTTTGCCGGGCTCAGCCCCTTGGGACAGACATTGGCGCAGTTCATGATCGTGTGGCAGCGATAGAGGCGGTACGGGTCCTCAAGCTCGTTCAACCGCTCGCCGGTCGCTTCGTCGCGGCTGTCGACTATCCAGCGATAGGCCTGAAGCAGAACCGCCGGGCCGAGGAACTTGTCGGCATTCCACCAGTAGCTGGGGCAAGCCGTGGAGCAGCAAAAGCACAGGATGCACTCGTAGAGGCCGTCGAGCTTTGCCCGGTCGTCGGGCGACTGCAGCCGCTCCTTGCCGGACGGCGCGGCAGTGACCGTCTTCAACCACGGCTGGATCGACGCATATTGGGCGTAGACGTGGCTGAGGTCCGGGACGAGGTCCTTGACCACCTCCATGTGCGGCAGCGGCGTTATCTGGATGTCGCCCTTCAGATCGGCGATCGGCGTGGTGCAGGCGAGCCCGTTGGTCCCGTCCATGTTCATTGCGCACGACCCGCAAATGCCCTCCCTGCACGATCGCCGGAAGGTCAGCGTCGGGTCGATCTCGTTCTTGATCTTGATGAGCGCATCGAGAACCATCGGGCCGCACTTGGCGAGATCGATCGTATAGTGGTCCCAGCGCGGATTGGCGCTGTTATCGGGGTCGTAACGGTAAACCCGGAACGTCTTGAGCTTCTCACCGGACTGCGCCTTGTAAGTGCGGCCCTTGGTGATCTTGCTGTTCCGCGGAAGCGTGAACTCGGCCAACGCGTGTGCTCCTCTTGAATGGCAGCGGCGCTATCACGGCGCCGCGCTGCTTTCAAACCGCCGCTATATGCTCCCGAACCTGCGCAAGCACCGCCTCGGCATGACCGGGCACTTTGACCTTGCGCCACTCCTTCAGCACCTTGCCGTCGGCGCCGATGAGGAAGGTGGAGCGCTCCATGCCCATGTATTTCCGGCCGTACATCGATTTTTGCACCCACGTTCCGAACGCGTCGGAAATGCGCCCATCCTCATCGGAGGCGAGCTGCACCGTCAGGCCGTACTTGCCGATGAACTTGTCGTGCTTCGCCATCGAATCGCGCGACACTCCAAGGATCATTGCCCCCGCCTTTTCGAAATCCGCTGCCAGCGCGGTGAAGTCCTGGGCCTCCCGAGTGCAGCCGGAGGTATCGTCCTTCGGATAGAAATAGAGCACGAGCGGGCTGCCCGGGTGGGACAGGTGCAACGTTCGCCCATCGCTTGTCTTGACGTCCAGGTCCGGGGCGCGGTCACCTTCGCTGATCATGAGAAACTTTCTCCTTTCACTCTATTCCACAACGCAGAGATGCTCTGTCGTGCCTCACCGTGCCGGGCAAGAAGCTCGTCCCAGTTCTCGGAGCCGCACGCCCGTGCCATCAGCTTGCAACTCTCCGCGCTCGGATTTGCCGTCTTGGGCGCGATGAGGCGGATGGTGATGAGCATGTCCGTCAGCAATTGTTGTGCACCGATAATGCTTTCATCTGCGAAACCGTTGTCGACGAGCTGCCTGACGGAATGAGCGAGGCGCGGATCGAGAGCCACCTTGCCCAGCAGCTGAAGCACCTGCACCGAGAACTCCAGCTCGACTAGTCCGCCTTCGCCGAGCTTGACGTCCAGCGGGCCGGAGGCCGGTTTGTGGCGGGCGATTTCCTCACGCATCTTGATGGCATCGGCGAGAATCTTCGCCGGGTCGTGCGGCTGGCCGAGGATTTCCCCGACGAGAGTCGACGCCTTCCCTCGAGCCTCCTTCGAACCGAACACCGGACGAGCGCGGGTGAGCGCCATATGCTCCCACGTCCACGCCTCCGAACGCTGGTATTTGGCGAACGCATCCAGCGACACTGCAAGCATCCCCTGGCGCCCCTGCGGGCGGAGCCGGGTATCGACCTCGTACAGCGGCCCGGCAGCGGTCGGGACGCTAAGCGCCGCCGTCACCCTGTTTGCCAGCCGGTTGAAATAATTCGCCGGCCCGAGAGGCTTTGGCCCGTCCGAAGCCTCGGTCTCCGGCGCAGTGAACAGGTAGACGATGTCGAGATCGGACGCGTTGGTCAGCACCTCGCCGCCAAGCCTGCCAAGGCCGAGGATCAGCAGTTCCGACCCTGGAAACCGGCCGTGGACATCCTCGAATTCGGCTATCGCCGCGTCGGTCAGGGCGACCAGCGCGCCCTCTGCGACGCGGGCATAGCCCTTTCCGACGGTCAGCGGTTCCTCGCGAAGGTCGATCAGCTGCACACCGAGCGCAAACCGGCGATCGTTGATCGTCCGGCGGGCCCGGTCGATTGCGACGTCATAGGGTTGGCCGAGCATTTCTTGCTCGAGATAGGCAGCGAAATCCCCGGCCGGCGGAGGCGCCTCGAAGCAGGACGAGTCGAGGAGGCTGTCGAGAAGCTCCGGGCGACGTGCAAGCTGGTCGGAAAGCGCCGGCGCGTGCGCGAGGATTCGCGCCACCAAAGTCGTCAGCGCCGGTCGCGCCTCGAGCAGCCGATAGAGGTTGACCCCGCTCGGAACGCGCTCGACGACGTCGCTCAGCCGGTTGAGCGCCCGCATCGGATCGGCGCTCTTGCCGATTGCTTCGAGCAAGGCCGGAAGCATTCCCTCGAAGGCGCGGGTCGCCGCACTCGATCGCAGCGAACGAGGCCGCCCGGACCGCCATTCGGCTATCCGCCGAGCCGCCGATTCGGGATCGGGAAAGCCGGAATCGGCGAGCTGCGAGCGTAGCGCCTCGGGATTGGCGGGAAGCCGCTCGGAGTCGCCGTCGGCAAGCTCGTCGAAAGCCGTGCCGACGGCCTCGACGCAAGGCCGCAACCAATCGAGCAGGTCGGATGCGGCCTCGAACCCGTGAAGCTCGGCAACGTTCTTCAGCGCCGCCTGTGTGCGCGGCAACAGGTGCGTTTGCTGGTCGTCGACCATTTGCACGCGATGCTCTGCGGTGCGCAGCCGCCGGTAAGCGTCGGCGAGCGTTTCCGCGAGCGCCGGCTCCAGGTGGCCCGCCTGCGTCAGCGCCGTGATGGCTCCGAGCGTTGCTCCCACTCGAAGCTCGGGCTCGCGCCCGCCGTGAACCAGCTGCTGGGCATGAACGTAGAATTCCACCTCGCGAATTCCGCCGCGGCCGCGCTTGAGATCGAAGCCGGGACCGAACCTTTGCCGATCCGAATAATGCTCGCGAATTCGCCCGCTTATGTTGCTGACTTCCTCGATTGCGCCAAAATCGAGGGCGCGCCTCCACACGAACGGCTCGATCGCGTCGAGGAACGCCTGCCCCACCCGCTTGTCGCCGGCGCAGCAGCGTGCCCTGATGAAGGCGGCGCGTTCCCAGCCGGATGCAGCCGATTCATAATGCGAGATGGCAGCATTCACCGGCAGCACGATCGGCGTGGCCTCCGGCGAGGGCCGAAGCCTCAAGTCGACTCGCTCGACGAATCCGTCTTCCGTCCGCTTTTGCAGCAGCTCGACGACCCGGCGGCCAATCCGAACGGCGGAATCACCCGGATCGTCGCGCTCGCGCCGCGGCAGGCTTTGCGGGTCGAACAATAAAAGCAAGTCGACGTCCGACGAGAAGTTGAGTTCGCAGCTGCCCAGCTTTCCAAGGGCGATCACCGACAGCCCCGCAGCAGCCTGCTCGGGAAAAAGCTCCGCCATTGCCGCCTCGATCGCCCGCTCGATCGCGGCATCGGCGAATTGCGAAAGCAGTGCCGTGACCTTTTCCAGAGGCAGCTCCCCCGACAGGTCGCCAAGGGCCACCGCAAGGCAAAGCGCCCGCCGCCGCTGCCGAAGTTCCGCGGAGACCGATTCGCCGCCGATCTGCAGCGCCAGGGCCGCCGCAGTCTCGGGACCCTTCTCCACAAAGGCAGCAACGGTCTGCGGGCAGGCGGCGATCGACTCGCGAAGGAAAGGAGAGTGGCTTTCAGCCCGCTCAATCGCCCCGTCGCGTGCTGTCGATGTTGCGCTTTTCACCGCACGTCTGTGCCCGAATTGGCACTTTGAGGAAACTTCCGGGCCGATTCCCCGTTTTGAAAAAAGATGAAGGGTAACAAATCGATGGCAACTTCAGCGGCAGAATTTGATCGACGGCCTATTCGCGTCGACATGCCGCCCGAGCATGCGGGCGTGATGTCGGCGCTTCGCCGCGCGTTCGATGCCGACGCCAACGAGCCCTGTGATCGCGACTTCGCCGACCTTCTCCGGCAGTTGAACTGACCGCTTCGGCCGCGCCTCAGAGGTCGCGGCTCAAATCGTCCACTTGCCCCATGATCGACTGAAGCGCCGACTTGTTCGGGTCCTGCTTGTGCTGCCGCCGCGAGGGGAGCTTGCCGCTTTCCATCAATCCCTCGAGAGCCACTCGGCCGCGCGCCACGCGGCTCTTGATCGTGCCAACCGCGCATCCGCAGATTTCCGCCGCTTCTTCATAGGCGAACCCGCCGGCGCCGACGAGGATCAGCGCTTCACGCTGCGGCTGCGGCAAGTGAAGCAACGCCCGCTGCATGTCGGCGAGCTCGACGTGACGATCCTGGCTCGCCGGCGCTGCAAGGATCTTCGAAGCGGTCAATTCGTCCCATTCGCCCTTGAAGCGGGCGCGGCGCATCTGGCTGAGGAACAGGTTGCGCAAGATGATGAAGGTCCACGCCCGCATGTTGGTGCCGGCCTGGAACCGCTTGCGTGCAGCCCACGCCTTGAGAAGCGTTTCCTGGACGAGATCGTCGGCCAGGTCGCGACTGCCGGAAAGCGACCGGCCGAACGCACGCAGGTGCGGAATCACTGCCGCAAGCTGCTCCTTGAAATCGGGATCGGAGAGCGGGACCGGCTCTCCGGATGGCTTTCTAGCCGAGTCCTTGTCGTCGGTTGTGGCCATTATGCCCCGTCACTCCTACACGCGCACCGTCCTGGGAGGCGGTCGCTGAACCTGAAATTACCATTTGGGTCGCGGCTGGCTTCTGACAAGCAGGTCACCAGACCAGAAACAGAATCGCGAAGATGACGACGACGAGTGCAAGGCCCCAGCCCAGCACGTAGCGAGTCATGTGCGGGGTCGCGCCTTCGCGTGCTTCGGTCGTCGTCAGATGTTCGCTCGGCTCGTCCCTCATCGCCTCGACTCTAGGATGTTTGAAAATCAACGCGGGTTTCGGTGGCATGTTCCCGACCCGCAACGACAACAGCCGAAGCGCGCAACCAGCCGGCGACCCTGCCTTCCAGGCGCCCGCTTCAGGCCGGGACCGTCGCCGCGTCGAAGAACAGTGCCTGGGCGATTGCCGCCTTCACTGTCGACCGCTGGAATGGCTTGGTGATGAGGAACGTCGGTTCCGGGCGCGTGCCGGTCAGCAGGCGTTCCGGGAAGGCGGTAATGAAAATCACCGGTACGGAGAATTCGGCGAGGATGTCGCGGACCGCGTCGATCCCGCTCGAATCGTCGGCAAGCTGGATATCGGCGAGAACCAGCCCCGGCGGGCTCTGGCGTGCCATCGACACCGCTTCGTCGCGAGTGACCGCAACGCCGGTGACGTTGTGGCCGAGGTCGCGAACGATCGTTTCGATATCCATCGCGATAATAGGCTCGTCCTCGATGATAAGGACATCGGTCAGGGTCTGCCGCTCGATTTCGCTAAGGGCCTCGGCGACGAGCGAATCGACGTCCTGTGCGCTTGCGCCGATGAGATAGCCGGCATCTTCGGACGAAAAGCCCTCCAGCGACGTCAGGAGCAGCGCCTGGCGCGACAGGGGCGTGATCTTGGACAGACGGGCGTGGGCAATTCCCTCGGCACCGGCCGAATCCTGCGACGGCTCTTCGCCTTCCTCGACATTGGCGGTCGACCAGATCGCATGGAACGTCTTGTAAAGCCCGAGCCGCGGATCGACGTCGCGCGGAAACTCGTCCGGCTCGGCGACGATGGCTTCCAGCGTCGCGCGCACGAAGGCATCGCCGTGGGCTTGGCTGCCGGTCAGTGCGCGCGCATATCGGCGCAGGAATGGCAGGTGGGGCGCAAGTTCCTGTCCAAGGGACATGGGATAGGTCTCTCCTAATCAGGGACGTCCCCTCCCTATTGAGGAGGCGTCCGGTTGGTTGCAACCCTGGAAGGACCGGCACAAGCGATGCCGGCAAGCTCCCCCGCAGAGATCATGGAGTTGGAACAAAGCATCGGCGATTTGGTTTCGCCCCGTGTGGCGGGGTTACCTTCGGTCGTTGACGACATGGGAGCGCCAAAGTTAGGGCACCCGGCGGCGCTCGATTCATGCGATCCCAGCCGTAGCGGTTCACACTGGCGTCGACGAGGAAGGCCGCCCACACCCGCGCAAGGGGGACGAGAGGTTGAGTGAGAGTAAAGTGGGCGAGAAAAACGGCCCTGCAGTGAAGAAAAAAACGGACGGGGCAGCGGCCCCCGCCAAGAAACGTGGAAAGCGCCCTGGCGACATTGGCCGGGCGCTGCGATCTGTCTATGATGAAACGCTTCGTGAGGACGTTCCGGACGATTTTCTCGACCTTCTTGGCAAGCTCACCTGAGCAGCTGACCGGCAGGGCCCGTTAAATGCCGACTGCTGCAGAACGGTTCGCCCGCCTCTCGACTCCCGCAAAGCTGCTGCTGATCCTGACCGCGGCCCTGCTGCCGATCGGCTTCGGGCTCGGCTGGATCGGCTATAACGGGATCCACTCCGCCAACAGTGCGCTGGAAGTCCAGTCGAAGGAGAAGGCGCGAGTCGCCGCTGGCGCGATCGAGAGCCTGATCGCCAGGAATGCGCTTGCGCTGCGGATTGCCTCCAACGGCCGCCTTGGCGGCGCTGCGCCTTGCCAGGACGTCCAGCGCTCGCTGGCGATTGCGCCCGCTGTCGCCCAGCAATTCCGCCTCGAACGCGACGACGGGTCGGAATTGTGCAGCATCGGCGACATCGGAGAAACGGGCAAGCTGCTGCCGATCGCACCGGGAGACATCCAGCTTCAAGTCGCGCCAGACGAAGATTCGCTCATCGTGCGGGTCGGGGTGGTTGGCGGGTCGGCGGCTACCGCAATCTCGACAAGCGAGCTTCGCGCCGCAGCGCTCGACGGAAGCGGTGCGCTACGAGCGATCGCCATCCGCGACGGGCGCCGGCAAATCGACCTGATGGTCTCTGACGGCGTATCGCGGCCGGGTCACCGGCGCTCGCTGACCCGCTGGCGAATCGGCAATGGCCGCCTGCTCGCCGACGTGGAGGGACAGGTCCCGACGATTACGACCGGCGACCGGCTGGTCATCCTGCTTCCGCTGGTGATGTGGTTCATCGCCGCCTTGATGACCTGGCTGATGCTCCACCGGCTTCTCATCCGGCCGCTTCGCCGGCTGCAGCAGGCGGTTTCACGCTACGAGCCCGGCGAACCCGCAGGTGAGCTTCCAAGCAGGCTTGGCCCGGCTACCGAGATCCAGGAGTTGCGCGATGCCTTCGCCCGGGCAGTGACCCGCGTGCAGGAATCGGAAGAGGAAATGGGTGCGGCGCTCGAAGGCCAGCGACGGCTGGTGCGCGAAGTGCACCACCGGGTAAAAAACAACCTCCAGGTGATTGCCTCGCTGCTCAGCATCCATGGCCGAACCGCGCAGCAGCCCGAAGCAAGGGCAGCTTATGGAGCAATCGGCCGGCGGGTCGGCGCGTTGGCGATCGTCCATCGCAACCATTATGCCGAGATGGAGGAGAACCGCGGGATCTCGATGCGCCCGCTGCTCTCGGAACTGGCTGCGGAGCTGCGCGCGACGGCCCCCGAGTCGGCTCGCGGCCTGGCAATCGATCTCGAAGTCGAACCGCTGCACAGTACGCAGGACGTGGCCGTGTCGGTCGCGTTCCTGATTACCGAGGTGGTCGAGTTCGCAATCCTCCACCGCCCCGAAGAGCCAGTCGAAATCTCGCTTCGCCGGCAGAGCGACCTTACCGGGCGGCTGACCCTCTCCAGCCCGGTCCTCAACCCGGAGTTCGGACGGAGACAAGGAAAAGGTGCAGTTCGACCGCATCGTCGCCGGGCTGGCGAAACAGCTTCGCTCTACCCTGGAGCGCAAGCTGGGCCGCTACAGCGTCGATATTCCCGTCTTTCCGGCACGTTAGCCGACTTTTCCGGACTCGTTACGGCAGCAGCGAAAAAATTTTGCAGGCGCCGGAACCGGGGAGAAAGAAGGGGCGTTATGTGGTCTGGATAGTGACCTTTTGCCCCCCCGCTCTCGCTATCCGATTAAATGGGCCCGGAACCGCCAACCCTCCCCCCCCCCGGTGGCGTTTCCGGGCCCTCACTTTTTTCAGCTGATTCGCCAGGCGCCGACGCGGAATTGCGCGCAGCCCGCCAGTGAGTGACGCGGATTGCCAGGATGGCCAGTTCGTAAAGCGAATAGAGCGGCACCAGCAGAAGCATCATCGAGACCGCATCGGGCGGAGTCAGCACCGCAGCGACGCCGGCCGAAGCGACGATCGCATAGCGGCGGTGCTTGGTCAGCTGCTGGAGAGTGATAATTCCGGTCCGCTCCAGGATCATCAGGAGTATCGGCGTCAGGAACGCCACTCCGAAGCCGAACAGGAAGCGGGTGCAAAAACTCAGATAATTTCCGACCCCCGGAAGCGCCTGCTGCTCGATTCCGCCGATGTCGCCCTGGTAACTGAGCAGGAAATGAAGCGCCCACGGCATCGCCACGAAATAGGCGAAGGAGGCGCCTGCGACGAAAAAGACGGGCGTCAGCAGCAGGAATGGCAGGAGCGCCCGCTTCTCCTTCGCGTAGAGCCCGGGAGCGACGAATTTCCAGATCTGCATCGCGAAGAAGGGAAAGCCCAGCATCAACGCCGCGAACAGCGCGACCTTCACCTCGACGAAAAACGCCTCGAAAATGTCGGTGTAGATGATTTTCCCCTGCCCCGCGGACAGCAGCGGCTGGACGAGTACGGCGAAGATCGGGCGGGCGAAATAGAGGCAGATGAAGAACAGCACCGCCAGCACCGCGACCGACCACAGCAGCCGCCGTCGAAGCTCGATGAGATGCTCGAGGAGCGGCGCCTTGCTCTCGTCAATATCCTTCACGGCAATTCACGCACGTCGGGCGGTGCCGGCGCTGGCGGGGTTTTCGTTTTCGCTTCGTCGATAGGGAGGCTGTCGTCGGTCAGCTGCGGATGTTCGCGCATGATCCGCTCGTTTTCGGCGCGCCACTTCTTTTCCATCTCCTCCAGCTCGGCCTCGCGGATCATCGATTCGATTCCGCTTGTGAACTGGCGGGAGACTGCCCGGATTTTCCCGACCCAGCGCCCGACGGTGCGCATTGTCGCCGGCAACTCCTTGGGGCCGATGAACAACAGCGCCAGGACGGCGACGATTATGAGCTCGGTGGAATCGACGCCGAACATCGGGCCGGCGGTCCTTTTCAGCTACGCGGCTGGTCGTCGGCTGGCGGCACTTCACTCGCAGTGCGAGGCTCGGGAGTGACGTCGATCGGTTGCTCGGGCGCGCGGCCCTGTGGCGGCAGATGGCGGCGCTCGTCGCGCTGCTCGGGCTTGTTTTCGTCCTCGCTCATGCCCTGCTTGAAGCTCTTCAGGCCCTTGCGCGACGTCGTTCATCATGCTCGAAAAGCGATTGCCGCCGAACAGGAGGAGAAGGAACAGGCCAAGAATGATCCAGTGGATGAGGCTGAAAGAGCCCATGAGAATACTCCGATAAGGTCCCGCGCTACTTAGTCTTCCTCGCGCTCGCTTTCCAGTTGCTCTTCGGAATCGTCATCGGCCCCGGCCTGGAATAGCGCTTCGTCGAGCGGGTCGAGGAGCCCCGCGGCCTTTAAGTCGTCGATTCCGGGCAGGTCCTTGCGCGATTCGAGCCCGAAGTGAGTGAGGAAATCCGCAGTCGTCGCATAGAGCAGCGGCCGCCCCGGAGCTTCGCGCCGTCCAGCGGTTTTCACCCATCCCGATTCCATCAGCACGTCGAGCGTGCCCCTGGAAATCTGCACTCCGCGAATTGCCTCGATTTCGCCCCTGCTGACCGGCTCGTGATAGGCGATGATGGCAAGCGTCTCGGTCGCCGCCCGCGAAAGCCGCCGCGGCTCTTCGCGGGTCCGGCGGAGAAGGTGCGCAAGGTCGGAGGCGGTCTGGAAGTGCCAGCGGCCGCCACGCTCGACCAGCTCGATTCCGTGCCCCTGGTACCGTTTCGCAAGGTCGTCGAGTGCAGCTCCAACATCGCCTTCGCCGGCATGAGCCGCGATTTCCGCCGGGCTCAGCGGCTCGGCGGATGCGAACAGGGTCGCTTCGACGGAGCGCACGAACTCGTCCATTACACCGCCACCTTCAGGCGAAGCGGCGCGAATGCCTCCTCCTGGTCGAGGTCGAGGCGGCCGCGGCGGGCAAGTTCGAGGGCCGCAAGGAAGCTCGAAGCGAGCGCGGAGCGCCGCAGCACCGGGTCGTCGGTGCTGGGAAGGAAGTCTTCGATCGCGGTCCACTCGATCGCCATTCCGATCATCCGGCTGACCCGTTCGATTGCTTCGTCGAGAGTCATCACCGACCGGGCATGGACGACGTGCATCGGCGGCTGGCTTCGCGCCTTGACCATCCCATAGGCCGCGAACAGGTCGAACGGGCCCACCTGCCACGCCGATTTCCGGACCAGCCTCAGCCCTTCCGGCGAGCCACGCTGGAAGACGTCGCGGCCCAGCCGGTCGCGACCGAGCAGCCGCGCCCCGGCCTCGCGCATCGCGTCGAGCCGCTGCAGGCGCATCTGCAGCCTGAGCGCAATTTCCTCCGGGCTGGGGTCGGCCTCCGGGTCCTTGGGAAGAAGCAGGCACGACTTCAGGTAGGTCAGCCAGGCGGCCATCACCAGGTAATCGGCGGCGATCTCCAGCTTCAGCGCCCGGGCGCCGCTCAGATAGGCGAGATATTGCTCGACCAGGTCGAGAATGGAGATCTGCGCGAGGTCGACCTTCTGCGAGCGCGCAAGGCTCAAAAGCAGGTCGAGCGGCCCCTCCCAGCCGTCGAGGCTGAGGTTGAGCTCGTCGCCATCACGGCTCGCTGAATTGAGCGTCACCACCCCCACGGGAGAAGATTAGCTCGAATTGGGCGCAATGTCAGAGATTCGTCGCTGCGAGCGCAGCCAAGCAGTCCAGAAAGTTGTGGATTGCTTCGTCGCGTCCGCTGCTCGCAATGACCCGGTACCGGCTAGCGCGCCTCGTTGATGAACCGCTCGACATCGACTCGAAGCGAATGGAGCGCGTCGGGGTTGAGATACACCATGTGTCCCGCCGGGTAGTATCGGAACTCCAGGTTCTTCTGCTGCGCGGGCTCCAGCATCATGTGGTCGAGGTCGAATTCGGTCCCGAAGAACGGCGTCGCCATGTCGTACCAGCCATTGAGCGAAAGCACCTTCAGATAGGGGTTGGTGCGCATCGCCTCCGCGAGGTCGAGTGCCGTGTTCGGGTTGTTCATCGGCCAGCCGCGGTTCGGGGCCTTGTGCTTCCAGTCCCAGTCGAACCCCTTCTCGTCGCGGGCGCTCAGCCGGTATTGCATGTTGGTGTCATAGCCGAGGTCGCGGGCAAGATAGTTGTGAAGCGCACCGATGAAGGCGCCGCTGATCGCCACGTCCGAAGCGTCGAAGTCGGGGCTTTCGCCGACCGCGTCGGCATCCACCCCGGTATAGCGCGAATCGAAGCGGCCGACCGTCTCGCGCTGGTCGCGGAGTAGCTCCTTGCGAAAACGCGACAGGTCGACCCGCAGGTTTGCGCGCTCGATGAACTGCGGCGACAGGCCGGTGAGCTCGCTCATTCGGCGCGCCACGGCGTCCTTTTCCGCCTCGCCGATCGTCTGGCCCTTGGCGAGAGCAGCGGCGTAGGGGCCTTCCGCGAACGCCCGGGCTTCGGCGGCTGCCTCGGCGACCGTTGCCGGGGGATTGGCCATCTTGTGATGGTACCAGGCGGTCGTCGTGTAGCTCGGCAGGTAGTTGAGATAATCCTGGTCGAGGCCCGGCTGCCGCCGCCCGTAATTCATGATCGACGACAGCAGGACCACTCCGTTGAGCGCCATTCCGCGCTCCTGGAGCTGGTAGGCGAGCGCGCCCGAGCGGGTGGTGCCGTAGCTCTCGCCGAAGAGGAATTTCGGGCTGTCCCAGCGGTTGAACTTGGTAACGTAGCGAAGGATCGCCCGGGAGAAGGCGTCGGCGTCCTGGTCGACCCCGTAGAAATCAGCGCCCTTGGCGTCGCCCAGCGGGCGCGAATAGCCTGCTCCGGGAGCATCGAGGAAAACCAGGTCGGTGCTCGTCAGCAAGGTGTCGGGATTGGGCCCGAACTGGAACGGCGCCGGCCGAATGTAGTCGGGACTTCCGGTGACAAGACGCATCGGCCCGACCGAGCCCATGTGCAGCCACAATGTCGGCGAGCCGGGACCGCCGTTGTAAAGGAACATCACCGGCCGGTTCGACGCCTGGCCGCCGTCGAGCGTGTAAGCGGTGTAGAATATGCTCGCGGTCGGCTTGCCCGCGACATCGCGGATCGTCAGCGTTCCGGCCGTCGCCGTATATTTCAGCGTCCGCCCCTGCACATTGACGCTGTGATGAGACGCAACCTGCCGCTCCTCGACCGGGGCGTTCGCCCAGGCATCCTTGGCCGCCTCGACCATCGCTTCGCTGTGGAGCGCACTCACCGTCTTGTCCTTGCCGGCCGCGGAATCCGGCTGGGCGACCGCGGGAGCGGCGGCGGCGAGTGCAAAGGCGGACAAAGCGTGCAGGTAGCGCATCAGCGGGGGATCTTTCCGACCGGGTTCAGGAGAGTTGGCCCAAATAAGCGCAAAAGCGTTTCGTGATGCAACCCGACTCCTCGACAAACGGCACTCAAGCCTCTGCGAGCGCGGGAACCGTCAGGCGAGAGCCAGCAATTCGTCGCGCTTTGCGACAAGCGAAGCAAAATCGGGCCCGTCGATTGGCTCCGCGGCAATGACCATCGCCTGGCGCAGCCGCTCTTCGCCGCGGGTGGTCATTGCAGGCACCGCCTCGGCGACCGCGACCATTTCGTCCATCTTGCCGGAACAGTGGAGCGCGACGTCGCATCCTGCGGCGACAACCCCGGCGGCGCGCTCGCCAAAGCCGCCCGAAAGCGCCTCCATCCCGATATCGTCGCTCATCAGCCAGCCGTCGAAACCGATCCGCCCGCGGATGATGTCGCCGATGACCTTGGCCGAAAGGCTAGCCGGCCGACCGCTGTCCCAAGCCGTGAAGACCACGTGAGCGGTCATTCCCATCGGTGCCCAGCTCAACGTTTCGAACGGTTCGATGTCGGTGGCGAGCTGTCCCTCGTCCGCCTCGACGACCGGAAGCTCCTTGTGGCTGTCGCACAGCGCCCGCCCGTGCCCCGGCATGTGCTTGACCACCCCGACCACGCCCGCCGAGGCAAATCCGTCGAGGATGGCCCGCCCGAGGGCCGCCACCTGCATCGGCTCGGCACCGAGCGAGCGGTCGCCGATTATGTCGTCGGCGCCCGGCTGGCGGACGTCGAGCAACGGCAGGCAGTCGACGTTGATGCCGCACTCGCGGATCATCAGCGCAAGCGCTCGAGCATTCGCCATGGCCGCTTCGATCGCTGACGTCGGCGCCTTGGCGTAAAGCTCGGCGAACGCCCATCCCGGCGGAAAGCTGGCCCATTCGGGCGGTTGCATCCGCGCCACCCGCCCACCTTCCTGGTCGATCAGGATCGGGAGGTCGGCGCGCCCGGAAAGCGAGCGGAGCGAGTCGGTCAGCGCCTTGAGCTGGTCGCGATTCTCGCAATTGCGCTTGAACAGGATGTAGCCGGCCGGGTCGCTGTCGAGAAACAAGTCGCGCTCGTCGGCCGTGAGCACCTGGCCGGAAACACCGTAGATCGCTGCCTGCATCAGTCCGCCAACCTCAGCGAGCGATGAAGCAGCTTTCGCCGCCTGCGTGAATGACCTCGCACGTCTCCCGTGCCGAATCGCTCGACGGCGCCGCTGCGCGAAGTCGATAGCCGCTGCTGCCGTTGACCGAATAGGGAACGACGATCTTCGTCATTGCGGTCAGTCCCGGGAATCGCGTGGTCAGGGCCGTCCACGCCCGCTCGGCCTGGGCGGTGTTTCTGAATGCGCCAAGCTGGATCACCGTACCGGCCGCTCCCGACGGCTTGGGCTTCGGCGGCGGCGGAGCAGGCTTTTCGACCGGGGGCGTCGCGGCCGCTTCGCTCTCTTGCGCAATGTCCTTCGTCGGCACGGTTGCGACATCCTCGCGGCCGGTCGCGCCAAGGTTGAGCCGAGAGTCCACGTCCTTGCCCGCACTCGTCTCGAACGTCGCCTGGCTCTCGCCGGCGATGTCCAGCCCGCCCGGGTTCTCTGGCTTGACCTTGTAGGGCGTATCGGGCGCGCGGATCAGCTCCGGCTCTCCGGCAAGGCCGCCATCGCGGCTTCCGATCCAGAAGAAGGCTGCGGCGACGACCGCCGCGACCACGAGTGCGGCAAGCAGCCCGAGGAGCATGGCTTTCGCGGAAATGCCGCGCGGGCCGTCCTCGTCCTCGACCGGCTGGAGCCAGGGCAGCGACTCCTCGTCGTAGCGGCTGTCCGTCATCTCACCGCATCTCCTCTGCGGCCTCGACTCCCATTAGGTCGAGCCCGCTTCGGATAACCTGCCCTACGCCTTGCGCCAGTTCCAGTCTCGCGCGCGAAACAGCGGGATTGTTTTCGACCAGGAAACGCCGCTCCGGATCGTCGTTCCCGCAATTCCACAGGGAGTGGAAGGCTCCCGCGAGCGCATTGAGGTAGAAAGCGATCCGGTGCGGCTCGTGCGCCATTGCCGCGCCTTCGACGGCACGCGGGAATTGCGCGGCAAGCTTCACCAGCGCCAGCTCCTCGTCGTTGAGAAGCGACAAATCGGCATCCGAATTGACATCGACGCCCGCATCCGCGGCCTTGCGATGAAGCGAGCTGATCCGGGCGTGGGCGTATTGGACGTAAAAAACGGGATTGTCCTTCGACGCCTCGACCACCTTGGCAAAATCGAAGTCGAGCGGAGCGTCGGCCCGGCGGGTCAGCATCATGAACCGAACCACGTCCTTGCCGACTTCGCGAACGACGTCGGCAAGCGTCACGAAGGTGCCGCCGCGCTTCGACATCTTGATCGGCTCCCCGGCGCGAAACAGCCGCACCATCTGGACAAGCTTGACGTCGAGATCGACCCGGCCACCGGTCAGCGCAGTAACCGCCGACTGCACGCGCTTGACCGTACCGGCGTGATCGGCGCCCCAGATGTTGACCAGATGATCGGCCGTGTCGGCCTTGCGCAGGTGATAGGCCGCGTCGGAACCGAAATAGGTCCAGCTGCCGTCCGACTTCTTCATCGGCCGGTCCTGGTCGTCGCCGAACTGGGTCGACTTGAACAAGGTCAGCTCGACCGGCTCCCAGTCTTCCGGAGTTTGCCCCTTCGGAGCTTCGAGGACGCCTTCGTAGACGAGGCCGTTGGAGCGAAGCGTTTCAAGCGCCGCGTCGACTGCACCCTCCTCCTGCAGCTCCGCCTCTGAAGCGAACTTGTCGAAGTGGATTCCAAGCAGGGAGAGATCGTGCCGGATCAGGTCGAGCATTGCCGCAACGGCTCGCTTTCGAAGCAGCGGCAACCACTCGCTCTCCGGCGCTTCGACCAACCGGTCGCCGAACTCGCTCGCGAGTTGCTCGCCGATCGGCTTGAGATAATCGCCCGGGTACATGCCTTCGGGGATCTCGCCGATGTCTTCGCCGAGCGCTTCGCGGTAGCGAAGGTGAACCGAGCGGGCGAGCGTCTCGACCTGACTTCCGGCGTCGTTGACGTAATATTCCTTGGTCACCCGGAAGCCGGCAGCCTCCAGCACCCGCGCAAGCGCATCGCCGACGACGGCGCCGCGGCAATGGCCCATGTGAAGCGGGCCGGTGGGGTTGGCCGAGACATATTCGACGTTCACGCGCTCCGAATGGCCGATCGTCGAGCGGCCGTAGCTGTCCGCCTCGCGGACGATCGTCCGGAGCTCGTCGCGCCAAGCGTCCGGAGAGAGCCGGAAGTTGATGAACCCCGGACCGGCGATCTCGACTGACGTGACCGCGGGAACGGCTTCGAGCCGCGGCGCGATGAGCTCCGCGAGTGCGCGCGGGTTGGTTCGCGCCGCCTTGGCCAGGACCATCGCGGCGTTGGTCGCGAGGTCGCCGTGCGACGGGTCGCGCGGCGGTTCGACCGCGACCGCCTTTCGGTCGAGGCCGGCCGGAATCGCGCCTTCGGACTGAAGGTCGTCGAGCACTCCGTCGAGGAGCGACGAATATTGGGCGTAGAGGCTCAATTTTTCACCTGCGAATGGAAGCCGCCGCGTCTAGCGCAGCCGTGGCGGCTCGTCACCTGCCGCGATCAGCCCGGGAACGGCCGGGAAGCGATCGGAGCGTGGGCATGGCTCCCGCTCGGGGAAAGCGAATGCTGGTAGAGGACGGCAACGCTCACGGCGATCGCCAGGACGAGTGCTGCGAAGGAGCCGAGCCCAAGAGCCAGCAGCCGGTTCGACCGCTCGGCGCGAAGCTTTCCGGCAGCCGCGTGCGCCTGGGCGGTCCCGATCCGCCAGCGCCGCGCGTCCGACCGCCCTTCGTCCACGGCCCAGCGATGAAGGACGACGAGAGCCGCAATCGCGAACATCATCGTCCCGGGGATCCACATCGTCAGTCCGCCGATCTGCTCGTCGCTCGCCGGGCTCAGCCACAGCCGGCCAACGGCGTCATAAGCGTGGTAAAGCTGCCCCGACTTGAAGCTAAGGAAGGCGCCGAGCAGGATATTGCCCATCGCGGCGAACCAGAACATCGCCAGGCGGGTGCCCAGTCCCGGCCCTGCCGGCGCCGGTCGCGGATCGAACAAAACCGCGAAAAAGAACAGCCCCGACAGCAGCAATGTCACGTGCCACACATAGTGGATCGGCTCGTCGAGAATGGCGATGTCGTGCCAGCTCGGCCACATCCAGAAATAGGTCGCGAACAGGAAGAGGAAGGTCGCGACCGGCGGCCTCGTCAGGAACCCGAACACGCGCCGGACGCGCGGGCTGCCGACCACCGGTTGCACGACGGGCCGCCGCAACCAGTCCGGCATTCCCCGCATCAGCGCAGCCTGCGGCGACGACACCAGCAGCAGCATCGGGCCGATCGTCCGAAGCAGCATGTGTTCGACCTGGTGGATTGCAAAAACATGGTCGGCGAGCGGTTCGATCGGCGACAGCAGCGCCAGCGCCAGCGCCACCAGCCCCGCGTAAAAGGCGATTGTGCGCCAAGCGGCGCCACCGGCACCGCGAGCGATTCCGCGGCCGTAGATCCAGCCGGCGAAAAGCAGTCCGAAAACCACCTCGGGAGGGAATTGCCACAGGGTCCACCACGGCTCGTCGCCGTCGAAATGCCCGCCGTGAGCAATCGCCGCGGCCGGAATGACGAACAAAATGAGCGAAACAAGTGCGCGGGCGGCGTGCCGGCCGGTCACGAACATCTCCTTTTCGGGGCTTGTGGGGCCGACCTAAGCCTTCACCCGAGTTGGGTCAAAAGCTGTCGGCAAGTTCAACGGGGCCGACAAGCTGCCGATGCTGGGCAATGGCAAAGCGGTCGGTCATTCCGGCAATGAAGTCGCCGATCCGCCGGACCTTTGCCACCGGCTCCGTATCCGTCCGCCACTCGGCAGGGAGGAGCGCAGGATCGCTCAGGTACGCATTGGCGAGGCCGGTCACGACCCGCTGCGCCTCGGTTCGCACCGCCAGCAATTCCGCCGCATTGTAGAGCCTGGCGTAGAGGAAGCGCTTCAGCGTCTTTTCCTCGGCCTCGAGGTCCGGCGAGAAGCCGGCGAGCTGCCGTCCGGCGGAACGCACCTCATCGATGCTCGTGACGCCCGCCTGCTTCACCCGCACAAGCGTCTCCGCGATCACGTCGCCGACCATCGTGCCGATCAGGTCGCGGACCAGGGCGCGTTGCATTTTTTCCGGCGGCAACTCGCCGCATCGCTCGACAATCGATTGCCAGTGCCGCTCAACCAGCGGCACCGTGAGCAGCGAGTCGATGTCGAGGATGCCGGCGCGCAATCCGTCGTCGATATCATGATTGTCATAAGCGATATCGTCGGCGATCGCGGCAACCTGCGCCTCGAGCGATGGCCAGCTGTCGAGTTCGAGGTCGAATTCGCAATTGGCCTCGGCAAGTGCCCACCCCGGCTCCTCCACCGGTCCGTTATGCTTGGCCAGCCCCTCGAGCGCTTCCCAGCTCAGGTTGAGCCCGTCGAAACCGACGTAGGGCGTCTCCAGCCTGGTGACGATGCGAATCGTGTGGCCGTTGTGATCGAAGCCACCGGCATCGGCCATCAACGCCTCCAAGGCGTCCTCTCCGGCATGGCCGAACGGCGGGTGGCCGAGGTCGTGCGCGAGGCACAGCATCTCCGTGAGGTCCTCGTTGAGGCCGAGCGCGCGGGCGATTGTGCGGCCGATCTGGGCGACTTCGAGGCTGTGGGTGAGGCGGACCCGATAGTGATCGCCGTCGGGCGCAACGAATACCTGCGTCTTGTGGCGCAGCCGTCGAAAGGCGACCGAGTGGATGATCCGGTCGCGGTCGCGCTGGAAAATGTCGCGCGGGCCTCGCGGTCCTTTGTCGCTTTCGCTGTGGAGTCGGCCGCGCGACTGCGAAGCGAGCGCGGCAAGGCTGGTTAAAACCGTCATTGCGACGGCCTCTATTGGGTCGACAGCTGCCTGACCACCTGTCCCGGCCTGCTCGTCCACGCGAAAGCATCGATTCGCTCGCTGGCCAGTGCGTCGGCGAACAGCCGCGCATCCTCCCGCGTGTGAAACGGCCCGATCAGCAGCCGCGAACGCGAACCACTGTTGGTGACATAGCCGGCAAGGCCAGTGAACAACGACGGCTTGCGTGACCGGATCTTGCGGAATTCGCTCGGGAATTCACCCGGATCGTCGCCGCTGGCCAGCTGCAGCCAGATTTTCGATCCGCCGGGGTCGGAGGCCACCTTTTTCGTCTGGATCAGATCGTTGTTCGGAGACCGCGCTGCCTTGGCGACGTCCGCGCGCGGAACCGACGCAACCTGCACCGGTGGCGGCGATTGGCGCTGCTGAACCGCGGGAGCCGAATATGCCGGCTGCTGCGGCGCCGGCGCGGGCGCACGCACCTGCGGAGTCGCCCTCAACAGCTCCTCGATCGACGCAAGCCTGTCCTGCCTTGGCCCGGCAGATGCGACCGCGGCACCCGCTTCCGGGAATATCCCAAGATGGACGGCGGCGGCCTTTTGCACGTTCGTGAGAGCGGGAAGCTCGCGGAAAAACGGATCCATCCGGGCCGAAGCGCCGGGCATAGTGTAATCGAGCGCCGCCTTCGCTCCGGCAAGATCGCCATCGAGCGCAAGAACCAGCGCCCGCACCCGCTGTGCACCGACGTCGCGCCGCAGCAGGAGCGGCTGCAGGGTCGAGAGCGCTACGGCCTTGTTGCCGCTGATGGCCAGGCTGAGGGCAAGGCGCCTGCGCGCTTCGTCATGGTCCGGGCCGTTCAACGCCGCCCGATAGTCGGTCTGCGCGGCCACCTGGTTGCCGAGCAGGTCGTAAGCGAGCCCGCGGTCGCAGCCGAGGCTGGTCGCCGTCGCGCCGAGTTGCTGCGCTTTTGCGAAATAGGTCAGGGCGCCGTTGGGATCGCCAGTCGCCACCAGGGCCGCGCCCATTCCGACCTGGGGAAGCGGACTGTTTTCGTTGACCTCTTCGGCACGGCCGAAGAAGCCCGCCGCCGCCTGGGCATCGCCAAGCTCGAGCGCAGCCTTTCCGGCACCGACAAGAGCAGTGAAATCCTTTGGCTGGTCGGCGAGGATCTTGACGTTGCGGGCGAGCGCGTCGCCGGCGCTTTCGGCGTAAACGGGAATGGCTTGCGCAAACCCCGCCGACGGCACTGCCGCCAGCGCCAGCCCGACTCCTGACAAGATGAGCGTCGCAACGCGAACGCGCTTCATTGATTTTCCCACCGCCATTTCAATCCCGTGGGACAGAGAATCTTACTGCAGGCTTTCTGCCTAGAGAGTTAACGACGAGCCGTGCGGACGCGGCGGCAAGCCGGTCCAAATGGCCACGGCTCGTGCGGTTTACTGGTTATTCTGACGGTTCAGGAAGCGCGGGATATCGATCGGTTCCCGCGTGAAGGTACCGCTCGGCTCGTTCGTCCCGAGTTCGGCCTTGGCCGACCCGCGAGCCATGTTCGACATCCGTTCGAACAGGGTTCCACCCGTCGCCGTCGCTGCCTTGGGTTGCTCGGCCTCCTCGTCGGAAGCCTGCGGCGGCTCGCTTTCGTCCTCGTCCGATGGCGGATCGATCGGCGGCGCGCCAACCGGCGTCGTCAGGATGTCGTCGCTGTCGAGAACCAGCGCGTCATCCTCTTCCTCCTGCTCGCCGACTTCCTCGGTAAGCTCCAGCGTATCGCCGTCGTCTTCCACCTCGTCGCCAGCCTCGGTCGAGATTTCCTCGTCCTCCTGCTGCGCCGGAGCGGCTGTCGTGGCGGCAACGCTCGCGCTTCGCGTCGGGAAGGCGAACACCTTCGCCGGCTGCGTCTGCGTGGCGCCTTCCGCCTCGATCCCAGTGGCGACCACGGAAACCCGGATCTTGCCGTCGAGGTCGTTGTTGAACGCCGAGCCCCAGATGATGTTGGCGTCGGGGTCGACCAGTTCCTTGATGTGACTTGCCGCCTCGTCGACTTCCATCAGGCGCATGTCCTCGCCGCCGGTGATCGAAATGATCACGCCCTTGGCGCCCTTCATGCTGACCCCGTCGAGAAGCGGGTTTGAAATCGCCTTTTCGGCGGCTTCGATGGCGCGGTTGTCGCCCGAAGCCTCGCCGGTGCCCATCATCGCCTTGCCCATCTCGCCCATCACCGAGCGGACATCGGCGAAATCGAGGTTGATCAAACCCGGCATGACCATGAGGTCGGTAATTCCGCGGACGCCCTGCTGGAGCACCTCGTCGGCCATTTCGAACGCTTCCTTGAAGGTCGTGTCCGAATTGGCGAGGCGGAACAAATTCTGGTTGGGAATGACGATCAGCGTGTCGACGTGCTGCTGAAGCTCTTCGATGCCGCTGTCGGCCGAGCGCGTGCGGCGCGAGCCTTCGAACGCGAATGGCTTGGTGACGACACCGACCGTAAGGATTCCCTTGTCGCGAGCAGCTTTTGCGATGACCGGGGCGGCCCCGGTTCCCGTTCCGCCGCCCATTCCGGCGGCGAGGAAGCACATGTGCGCGCCTTCCAGCGCCTGCTGGATCTCTTCGAGCGATTCCTCGGCGGCGGCGCGGCCGATTTCGGGCCGCGAACCTGCGCCGAGGCCTTGCGTGATCTTGAGCCCAAGCTGGATCCGGCGGTCGGCGGACGACGTGTTCAGCGCCTGCGCATCGGTATTGGCGACGATGAAGTCGACACCCTGGACATCGGCACCGATCATGTTGGCGACCGCGTTCCCGCCGGCACCTCCCACTCCGATGACGCTTATCCGCGGCCGAAGTTCGTCGACTTCCGGCCGAATGAAATCGATGCTCATTGGTCCCACCCCCAAATCAGGCAACTTTTTGAACCCACAATGTGAATCAATGAATCATTGCGAGTTGCAAGCCAAGCGGAAAAGTTAACGAAGCGGGAAAAAAGTGGGGATCGTCGCCGCAAAGACTCAGTCGAGGGCCACCTGCTCGATCTTCGGCAGGACGAAAGCCCACCAAAATCCACCGAACAGGGTCACTGCCGCGGCCAACCAGAACCCACCGGCGTAGCTTCCGCTCCAGTCGATGATAATCCCGGTTGCGACCGGTCCGACGATCCCCGACAAATTCCCGATCGCGTTCTGGACGCCGACCCAGGTGCCACTTGCGCGCGGCCCGGCGAACATCTGCGCAATCGCGTACATGTTGAGCGCGCCGGCGCCGCCGGCGGCGCCGGAAAGTATCAGCCACAGGGCGAGCCATCCGCCGGTGCCTCCGGCGAGAATCCCGATGATGCTGACGGCGAGGATCGCATGCGCGGTGACCAGCATTGCGCGCCTGACCGCCCCTTCCGACCGGCCGCGGGCGCTCCAGCGGTCGGAAATCCAACCAAGAGCCAAAGCTGAAACGCCTTGTGCGGCGAACGTCAAAGTCGCGAACCAGCTCATCTGCTCGATCGAAAGCCCGCGCTGCTGGACAAGGAACAACGGCAGCCAGGCAAGCAGGAAGTAAAATCCGTAGGTATTGGTGATGTGGCCGACCGACATTGCCCACAAACTGAAATGGCGCGTGATTTTCCCAACCGGGACAGGGTCGTTGCCCCAATGGTCGGCCTCTCCGCCGACGCTCCGCACCGATCTCGTCCACGGGACCAGCCACAGGAAAGTGACAGCGCCGAAGATGAAAAACATCGGTCGCCAGCCGAAGCTGGCGGTGATCAGGCCCCCGGCGAGAGTTCCGAACGCCGGACCGAACGCAAGTGCAGCCCCGACCACGGCATTGGCCATTCCCCGTTGCGACGCGGGAACGTGACGGGCGATCATCTTCGAACTTGCCGGGAAAGCAACGCTCTCACCGAGGCCGAGGAGAACGCGCAGCGTCAGCAGTGAAACGAAGCCGCCGACGAAGCTGGTCAGGAAGGTGCTTGCAGCCCACAGCGCGATGCCCGCGCCGTAAACCCGATAGACCGAGAGGCGGTCGCAAAGCCTGCCGATCACCAGCTGGATCGGAGCGTAAATCCAGAAAAAAGCGGAGACCGCAACTCCGAACCGCGTCGCCGAGAGGCCGAGCTCTCCCTTCATCAGCGGACCGGCAATGCCGATTGCTCCGCGATCCACGTAATTCAGGAAAATCGCCGCAGCGACGACGAAGACGAACAATGTGACTGGCGTGCGGACCGGCCGCGCAAGCGTCGCCATCCAACTCCCCCCGGCAGACAGCATTGGTTCATGCCTGTTTCGATAGCGAGGCGCCAGCCCTAGCATCGTCACGGCGCCCAAAACTGGAACGCCGCCTTCGACGCATGCGTTGATTGAGTAACCCCGCACTCCCGATGGAGGCTTTATGCGTACCAAGTTGAAAATTGCCGCGCCGTTGGCGGCTATGGCGGTCCTTGCCGGCTGCGCCACGGCAACTCCTTACCAGCCGCTGGGCGCCACTCGCGCCGAGGGCGGCTACACCAACGTCCCGCTCGACCAGACGCACTGGCGCGTGACGTTCACCGGCAACAGCCTGACCTCTCGCCAGCAGGTCGAAAACTACCTTCTGTACCGCGCTGCCGAACTGACTTTGCAGCAGGGCGCGAACTGCTTCACGATGGTCAACCACGGCACCGACAAGCGGACGCGTCTTGAAATGCAGCCCTACGGGCCAGGCGCTTTCGGTGGCTTTGGAGGCGGCTTCTATCCCGGCTGGTCGCCATTCTGGCGCATGCACGGACCGTTCGGATGGTATTCCTACGACCCGTGGGGCGGCGGACCGTTCTTCCCTGGCCAGTATGATATCAACACCATCGACAGCTACCAGGCGACGGCCGACATCGCGCTTAATCGCGGGATCTGCCCGACCACTCCGGGGACGTTCAACGCGCAGCAGGTCATCCAGAACCTGCAGCGCTACATCGTCTATCCCAAGCCGCGCTAAGCGGCGCCCGACGAGAAGGGTGGCTCAGTAGCCACCCTTCATCGCCGCGATCAGCCGGCCGAGCATGCCCCTTGCCGGCGGTTGGCGGATTAGCGTGCCAAGCGCGATGTCGCGGATATCGCCGCTGGTCGATGCGCCCAGGCAGGCGAGGCCGACGAGCGTCGAAAAGGCCGGCCCGCTGTGGGCATCGGGAAGCCCCGCGAGCGTTCGCGGGCGCCCGACGCGTATCGTTCGGCCAAGCACGCCCTGCATGTAATCGGCGATATTCTTGAGCTCGGCACCGCCGCCGGTGAGAACGACCGGGCGACGAACCGGTCCGCCGAAACCCAGGCTCTTGAGGGCACCGTCGATCTCGCCGGTCAGCTCCTCGACCCGATGACGGATGACCGTCATCAGCTGGGCTCGAGTGATCCGCACCGGTTCGCCTGCTTCCCCGTTGGCGGGCGTAGAGGCGTCGATGAGCTCGTGGTTGTCGCGCGGGCTCGTCATCGCCGATCCGTAGAAGCATTTCAGCCGCTCCGCGTCGCGGCGGCTCACTCCGAACGTCGCTGCGATATCGTCGCTGATGTCGCGGGCACCCAGCGGGATCGAGCGAAGCCCGACGAGGATGCCGCCATAGTGAAGCGATACGTTCGTCACCCCGGCACCGAGTTCGACCAGCGCGACGCCCAGCTCCCGCTCTTCCTCGGACAGGCAGGCCAGTGCCGAGGCAATCGGCGAGGCAACGATGGCTTTGACGCCCAAATGGGCAGCGCGGATGATGTAGTCGATGTTGCGAAGCGGCGCCGGGTCGGCGGCAATGACGTGGATGTCGACGCCGAGCCGGTCGGCATGAAGCCCGACCGGCTGCTGCACCTCCTGTGCGCCATCGATCGTGTACAGCGCCGGGTGCGCGTGGAGCACCATCTTGTCGCCGCGAGCGACCGCATTTCGTCCCTGGCTTAACAGCTGTTCGATATCGGACGGGTCGATCTGGTGGCCGCCAAGTTCGGCCTCGATGTTCGCCACTTCGCTGGTCAGCCCGCCGGCGCCATAGCTAGCCCACACGTCTTCGATCGTGACGCCTGACATGCGCTCCGCCAGCTCGACGGCTTCGCGCACCGCGAACTCGCTCTTTTCGATATCGGTGATGTAGCCGCGCTTGACCCCGCGGCTTTCCCGCTGCCCGGTGCCCAGCACCCGCAGCCGGTCCTCGGAATCCTTGGTCGCGATCAGCGCGCTGACCTTGGACGAGCCGATGTCGAGCGCTGCAATCAGCGGCTGATCGTTGGTTGCCGACATGCCGCTACCCTTGCGTGGTGGCGGGCGGCGTATCGCCCGCGGCGTGCGGCAGCCGGACGATCATCTTGCCCGGAAGCCTGAGGTCGAAGCGCAGGAGCCCGCGACCGAGCAGTCCGGTGGACTTGTCGAGGTCGGCGAACTTGGCAAGCGCGGTCTTTGCCGCCTCTTCCCCTTCGGGAAGCGCGATCGTTTCGCCGGTCTGGAGAACCAGGTCCCAGCGGCGCCCGCCGACCCACGCCGCCGAAACCAGCTGCGGCCTCAGCGTTGGCGCAACCTCGAGAAGGCTGTTGAGGTCGCGCTCGTGGAGGTTGGCACCGGATCCCGTCAACAGCGGCAGGTCGGGCATCTGCGTCACCGGCACCCGGTCGATGACGACGCCCTCGGAATCGATCAGCGCAAGCTGTTCGCGATCCTGCCACAGGGCGGCTGGGCGGCGCTCCACGATATCGACGACCAGCGTATCGGGAAGGCGCCGCGACACGCGCGCGTCCTTGACCCAGCCGAAGCGCATAAGCTGGTCGCGAATGCCACCGACGTCGACCAGCGGCATCGCCATCGATTTCTGGTCGAGCGCAATCCGGTAAACGGGGCCGCTGTCCATGTGGCGGATTCCGACGACTTCGACGCGCTTGACGGTAAAACCCGCGCTTCCGATGGCTTCGCCGGTCGCGATCCACGCCTTTTGCGGCAGGCCGAGCGCGACGATCGTCACCGCCGCGATGACGGCAAGGAAGAGCCCGAACGCGATACCCGCCCAGCGGTTCGCACGGGCCTGGTCGAGCGGCAGCCGCTTGGCGATCTTGCCGGGGACCTTCACCCGCGGTGCGGCCTTGCGCGATTTGCGGGCAGCCCCCCGCCTGACCCGCGCCGCAGTCACTTCAAGGCCTCGGCAATCAGGCTCTCGACGAGCTCGCCGTAGGACATTCCGCGCTGCTTCGCCTGTTCAGGAACGAGGCTCAGCGGCGTCATTCCCGGCTGGGTGTTCACTTCCAGGAGGTAGAGGCCCTCTTCCCCACGCTCGTCGTCCCACCGGAAGTCCGACCGCGAAGCACCTTGGCAGCCAAGGAGCCGGTGCGCCGAAACGGCCGTGTCCGTCGCGGCCGTGGCGATCGCGGCAGGCACATCGGCCGGGCACACATGCTCGGTCAGGCCGTCGGTATACTTGGCCGCATAGTCGTAAAAGCCGGCCTTGGGCTTCAGCTCGGTGACACCGAGCGCCTCGTCGCCGACGACGGCGACGGTTAGCTCGCGGCCACGGATGAAAGGCTCGGCTAGAAGGCGGTCGAACTCGCTCCACGGGCCGGGGACGTCGCGGCCGATCGGCGACCCGTAATTGCCGTCTTCGGTGACGATGGCCACGCCGACCGACGAGCCTTCGTTGATCGGCTTGACGACGAACGGCCTTGGCAGCGGGTCTTTGGAAAACAGGCTTTCGCTGGTCACGATCCGGCCTTCGGGCATTCGGATTCCGTGCGGCACCAGCGCCAGCTTGGTCAGCTCCTTGTCGATGGCGATGACCGAGGTCGCAAGCCCGCTGTGCGTGTAGCGAAGGCCCATCAAGTCCATCATCCCCTGGACGGTGCCGTCCTCGCCGGGGCTCCCGTGAAGCGCGTTGAAGACGACATCGGGCTTGAGCTGCGCCAATCGCTCGGCGACGTCGCGGCCCATGTCGAGCTCGGTGACGTTGCTCCAGCCGCTGTCGCGAAGCGCCTGGGCGACGCCGCGGCCGCTCATCAGCGAAACTTCGCGCTCGGCCGACCAGCCGCCCATCAGCACCACGACATGCAACCCGCGGTTCACTCGTAGCTCCCGATCCGCTGGATTTCCCACTCGAGCTGGATGTTGGTGCTTTCCATCACCCGCCGCCGCACTTCTTCGCCCAGGTCCTCGATGTCGGCGCTTGTCGCGTTTCCAAGATTGAGGAGAAAATTACAGTGCTTTTCCGACACTTGCGCGTCGCCATGCTTCAACCCGCGGCACCCGGCCGAATCGACCAGTGCCCATGCCTTGTGTCCCGGCGGGTTCTTGAAGGTCGAGCCGCCGGTCCGCGTGCGAAGCGGCTGCGATGCCTCGCGTTCGGCAGCGATGCGGTCCATCTCCGCGCCGATGGCTTCGGGGTCACCGGGTTGACCCTGGAACTGCGCCTGGATGACCAGCGATCCGGCCGGCAGGTTCGAGTGGCGATAGGAATAATCGAAGTCCTGCATTCCAACCGTTCTCACCTTGCCGTCGCGCGTGACGACGGTAGCGGTAACCAGGATGTCGCTGACCTCCCGCCCATAGGCGCCAGCATTCATCCGGACGGCGCCGCCGATGGTGCCGGGAATTCCCCTCAGAAACTCGAGCCCCTCAATACCCGCGTCGCGAGCGGCACTGGCCGCAGCTATGCCTGGTGCGCCGCCGCCCGCAGTCACACAGGAATCGCCTTCCGCCTGCACCTTCGCGAATGGCTTGCCGAGCCGCACGACCACGCCCGCAACTCCGCCGTCCCGCACGATCAGGTTGGAACCGAGCCCAAGCGCAAAGACGGGAATATCCGGGTCGAGGTCGCGGAGAAACGCGACTAGGTCCTCCTCGTCCTTCGGCTCGAACAGCCATTCGGCCCGGCCACCGCTCTTGAACCAGACGAGCGGGGCCAGAGGCGCATCGGCGGTGAGCTTACCGCGCACCTTGGGCATCGTCGCGGACTCGCTCACTTTCTCGACCTCGACTTGCCGATTGCGTCGGCGAGCCCTGCCGCCCATTTGGTGATGTCGCCGGCGCCGAGGCAGATGATCGTGTCGCCTTCCGCGGCGATATCGCGCAGCGACCGTGCCAGGTCGTCGATGTCGGAGACGGCTTTGACCATCCGGTGCCCGTGCGCGCGAAGCCCCTCGACCAAAGCCTCCGAGTCCACACCGTCGACCGGCTCTTCGCCAGCCGCGTAAACCGGGGTCACGAAGACCATGTCGGCATCGTTGAACGCAGCCTGGAAGTCCTCCATCAAGGCGCCCAGCCGCGAATAGCGGTGCGGCTGCATGACGGCGATGACTCGCCCCTGGGTGGTCTCGCGCGCTGCCGACAACACCGCGCGGATCTCCACCGGGTGGTGTGCATAATCGTCGATGACGATGGCGCCATCAACCTCCCCAACCTTGCTGAATCGGCGCTTCACCCCTTCGAACCGCTCGAAGCCGGTGACGATCTTGTCGTCCGGGATGCCGAGCTCGAGCGCCACCGCGACCGCTGCAAGCGCATTCTGGACATTGTGCTTCCCGGGGATTGGCACGTGAATCCCCTTGATCGTCCGGCTGTCGCAGTCGCGTTCGAAGACAACCGCATCGAAGCGGCTTCCAAAGCCCTGCGGCTCGACGTTCTCCGCACGAAGGTCGGCAAGTGCGGAAAAGCCGTAGGTGACGATCCGCCGGTCCTGGATTCGGCTGAGGATGCTTTGCACTTCGGGATGATCGACGCAGAGGATTGCAAGACCGTAGAACGGGACGTTCTCGACGAACTGGCAAAAGGCGCGTTTCACTTCCTCGAAGCTGCCCCAATGCTCGAGATGCTCGGGGTCGATGTTGGTGACGACTGCAATCGTCCCGTCGAGCCGCAGGAAGCTGCCGTCGCTTTCGTCGGCCTCGACCACCATCCATTCGCTCTTCCCGAGCCGCGCGTTGGAATCGTAGCGGTTGATGATCCCGCCGTTGATCACCGTCGGGTCCATTCCACTGGCATCGAGCATCGCCGCGATCATCGACGTCGTCGTCGTCTTGCCGTGCGTGCCGGCGACCGCAATCGTCTTTTGCATTCGCATCAGCTCGGCCAGCATTTCCGAGCGCTTGACGATCGGCAGGCGCCGCTCGATGGCCGCCTCGACCTCCGGGTTGCCGCGGGAAATCGCAGTCGAGCAAACGACCACCGCCGCGTCGCCGAGATTGTCCGCGTCATGCCCGATAGTGACCGGGATTCCGGTCTTCCGGAGCTTTTCGACGACATAGGAATCGGACTGGTCAGACCCCTGCACGCTATAGCCGAGCTGGTGCATCACTTCGGCGATTCCCGACATGCCGATCCCGCCGATCCCGACGAAATGGATGGTGCCGATGTCAGTGCCCAGGGCCTTCATGCCTGAAGGCCCTCTGTTCGATTGCGCGCCTTCATGCCTGAAGGCCCTCTGTTCGATTGCGCGCCTTCATGCCCGAGCGCCCATGCGCGAGTAGGCGCTCGATTTGCGCGGTTCGAGGACGGGCCCGACGTCGAGAGGCGAAAGGCCGCCGCCGACCCGCTCGACAAGGTCGGCGAGATCGCGCGCGGCGTTCGGCCGCCCGACCGAAAGCGACCGGGCAGCGGCATTGGCCAGCGCCTGCGGATCGCTCGCGATTGCGCCGACCTGGCGGGCAAGCGTCTCGGCGGTGAATTCGTCCTGGAGGATCATCCTGGCGCCCCCGGCGCGACTCATTTCGCGGGCGTTCGCCGCCTGGTGGTCGTCGGTCGCCGCCGCGAACGGGACCAGGATCGCCGGCCGCCCGGCCGCCGTCAGCTCGGCGATTGTCGAAGCACCGGCCCGCGCGATCACCAGGTGCGCGTCGGCGATCTTTTCCGGCATGTCGAGGATGTAGGTCATCAGCTCGGCCGGGATTTCCAGCTCCGCATAGCGTTCACGAATTTCCTCGATGTCGTCGGGCCTGCATTGCTGCACGACCTGCAGCCGGTGGCGAAGCGACGCGTCGAGCATCGCCAGCCCCGTCGGAACCACCTGTCCAAGGATGCTCGCGCCCTGGCTTCCGCCGGTGACCAGGATCTTGAGCGGTGCGGTGTCGTCGAAAGCGGGAAATGGCATCTCCCCGATCTTGACGATTGCACTGCGCACCGGGTTCCCGACCAGCACCACCTTTTCGCGGTAGCGCGGCTTCAAGCGGTCGATCTGCGAAAAAGCGGTGCCGATTGCAGTCGCTCGTCCGGCAAGCAGGCGATTGACCCGCCCCAGCACCGCATTCTGCTCGTGAAGGACGGTGGCAATGCCCATCGCGCTCGCGGCAAGCAGCGCCGGGAATGCGGGGTAGCCACCAAAGCCGATGACAGCGTCCGGGCGATGCTCGCGGTAAATCGCCTTGGCTTCGCGGCGGCCCCGGAGGACTGCCACCAGCGCCTTGAGAAGCGCGATCGGGTTGCGCCCGAGTCGCCCGGCCGGAAGGACATGCACTGGAACGTCGTCGAACAGTCCCGGAATCTTCGATCCCCGGGCATCGGTGACGATGAGCACGCCGTGGCCTCGCCCGGTCAGCTCTGCTGCGAGCGCGTGCGCCGGGACCATGTGCCCGCCCGTTCCTCCGGCGGCCAAAACGAAATTCATGCGGCCTGGCTCTCTCCGCTCCATTTCACCACGTACGGCGAGCGGGTCAGATACGGATTGCGGCGCGTGAATGCGAGCAGCAATCCCATTGCGATCGACAGCGCCAGCATCGAGCTTCCGCCGTAGCTGATGAATGGCAGGGTCATGCCCTTGGACGGGGCGATCTGCACGTTCACCGCCATGTTGATCAGCGCCTGCAGCCCGAACTGGATGACCAGCCCGGCCCCGGCCAGGATGGCGAACGGCGAATCCTCGTCGAGAAGCTTGATCAGCACCCGGGCGACGATGGTCAGGTAGAGGAAGGCGATTGCAAGGCAGGCAATCAGCCCGAACTCCTCGCCGATCACCGAGAAGATGTAATCGGTCTGCGGCTCGGGAAGCCCGAACTTGCGGGTCCCCGCGCCCGGCCCCATCCCGAACAGCCCACCGGCGGTCAGCGTCCGCATCGCATTGTCGGTCTGGAACGTGTCACCCTCGCCGAACAGGAAGGCATCGATCCGCTGGGTGGCGACGTCATAGAAGAAGTAAGCCAGCACCACCCCGACAATGCCGGCGACCGCGAGCAGTCCCAGCATCCGCAGCGACACTCCGGAGAGCGCCAGCAGGACCAGCCAGACGGACACGAAGATGATCGTCGAGCCGAAGTCCGGCTGCTTCATCAGGAGGAACGCCACGCCGCCGGTAACCACCGTCGAAATCAAATAGACCGGAAGCGACCGGTCGGATTCGCGCAGGCTGAGCAGCCAGGCCATGGCAACGACGTAGAAGGGCTTGAGGAACTCGGAGGGCTGGAGCTGGCCGATTCCGATATCGAGCCAGCGGCGAGCGCCGTTCACTTCGGGTCCGAGCACCGGAACGAAGGCGAGAAGCACCAGGAAGAAGGCGGCGCCGAAAAGGCTCAACCGCCGAGCCCGCTCGCGCGACAGCATCGAAATTCCGATCATCACCGGCACCCCGACCGCGATCCACGCGATCTGGCGGTAGAAATAATAAAGCTCGGGGACTTTGACGTTACCGCCCGAATAGCGGACCGCCGCCGCCGGCGACGCCGCCGCCACCGCGATCAGCCCGATCCCGATCAGCACCGCGATCAGGAGCAGGAGGACGCGGTCGATTTCCCAGAACCAGCGCCCCATCGCCGACCGGTCGGACCGGCCGTAGCGGTTGGCGTCGACCGTCATCCTGGCCTTGAGCCGGTCGGAAATGAAGCCCGTCATAATGCCCCCACCAAGGCTTTGAACCGCTCGCCGCGATCCTCGAAGTCGCGAAACTGGTCGAAGCTCGCGCAGGCCGGCGACAGCAGCACGGTATCACCGGGCTCCGCGTCGCGCGCGGCCTGCCGCACCGCCTCGTCGAGTTTTCCACAATTTTTCACGGGCATATGCGGCGCCAGCAGCCGCTCGAACAGCTCCGCGGCCTCGCCGATCGTGTAGGCCGAGCGGACGTTGCCGAAGTGCGGCGCGCATTCGTCCAGATCGTCCGCCTTCGCCTGCCCGCCGAGGATCCAGCGGATGCTTTCAAATGCTGCGAGCGCGGGCGCCGTCGCGGTCGGGTTGGTCGCCTTGCTGTCGTTGACGAAGAGGACGCCATCGCGGTCCCTGACACGCTCCATTCGGTGAGGCAGGCCCCGATACGTGCCGAGCGCTTCGTCAATCGCCCTCTTTTCAACGCCGAGTTCGCGGCATGCCTCCACGGCACAAATGGCGTTCGCAAGATTGTGTGGTCCGTGCAGCGCGGGGCCGACACTAAGACTTTCCGGTGCTTCGGTGGTCCCGACCAAGACCTGCTCTGATGGATAAGACCATTCGCCACGGTCGGACCGATCGATGAGCCGCCAGACCTGCTCGTCATCGTAATTGAAAATCGCGACATGCGGCGGTGACTGCATCTCAAACAGCCGAGCCTTCGACGCCGCATAGGCCTCAAAGCTCTCATACCGGTCGAGATGGTCGGGCGTGATGTTGAGCAGCACTGCGACGTCGCAATCGAGGCTCTGCGTCAGGTCGATCTGGTAGCTGGACAGCTCCAGCACATAGACTCCGCCTTCGGGCAGTGGATCCTGCGCCAGGATCGGCAGGCCGATGTTGCCGCCCATCGCCGCCGGAACGCCCGCGGTCTTGAGGATATGGTGGACCAGCGCGGTGGTCGTCGACTTGCCGTTGGTGCCGGTGATTCCGACCACCTTGTGCGGCGGAAGCTCGGGCCGGGCGCGGGCGAACAGCTCGATGTCGCCGATGATCTCGACGCCGGCGTCGCGGGCGCGCTTTGCGATCGGATGGCGATTGAGCGGCAGGCCGGGCGTTACGACGAGGCTGTCGAATTCGCCGAGGTCGGCTTCGTCGAGGTCGGCGATTTCGGTGCCTTCGGGCACCCTCGCCCTCGCCTCCTCCTTCGCGTCCCAAGCCGTGACCCTGGCACCGCTGGCCAGCAGCGCCTCCACCGTCGCCAGCCCCGAGCGCGCGAGCCCGTAGACGGCATAATGCTTGCCGGCGAAGGCGCGCGCGGTGATCACCGCAGCTTGAGCGTCGCGAGGCCGGCGAGCGCCAGGACGAAGCTGATGATCCAGAAACGGATGACGATGGTCGGCTCCGACCAGCCGATATGTTCGAAATGGTGGTGGATCGGCGCCATCAGGAACACGCGCTTGCCGGTCCTCTTGAACACCATCACCTGGATGACGACGCTGAGCGCCTCGACGACGAAGAGGCCGCCGACGATGGCGAGCACGAACTCGTGGTGCGTAGCGACCGCGATCGCCCCAAGCGCTCCGCCCAGCGCGAGGCTTCCAGTGTCACCCATGAACACCGCAGCGGGCGGCGCGTTGAACCACAGGAAGGCAAGGCCCGCGCCCACGATTGCCAGGCACAGCACGGTCAAGTCACCGGCCCCGGGGACGTGCGGGACGCCCAGATACTCGGCGAACTTCACGTTGCCGACGACATAAGTGATGAGGAGAAAGGCGAGGCTGGCGATAATCACCGGCATCGTCGCAAGCCCGTCGAGCCCGTCGGTGAGGTTCACCGCGTTTCCGAACGAAACGATGACGAACGCCCCGAAGACGACGTAGAACCAGCCTAGGTCGGCCACCGGCTCGTTGATGAACGGGATGTGGAGCTCGGTTCCGCTGGTGCGAACCATCAGCCAGGTGGCAAATCCGGCGACGAGGAATTCGAGTGCAAGCCGCGTCTTTCCGGAAAGCCCGGCGGAACTCGCCTTCTTCACCTTGTCGTAATCGTCGAGGAAACCGATCAATCCGAAGCCGGCGGTGACCAGGAGCGCCGCCCACACGTAGATGCTGTAGACGTCCATCCACAGCACCACCGAGCCGATCGCAGCGATCAGGATGAGCAAGCCGCCCATGGTCGGCGTCCCGCGCTTGGCGAAGTGCGCTGCCGGCCCGTCCTCGCGGATCGGTTGCCCCTTCCCCTGCCGAACCCGAAGGTAGGATATGAACCACGGCCCGAGCAGCAGCCCGATGAGAAGCGCCGTCGCGCTGGCCGCGCCGGCCCGGAAGCTCAAATAGCGGATGAGGTTCAACACCCCCGGGAAGTCGAGCTGCTGGGCAATCAGGTAGAGCATTTCACGCCTTCCTTGAGCAACTCGACAACGCGCGCCAGCCCGACCGAATTGGATGCCTTGACCAGCACTGCATCGCCGGGCCTCAACATCTGCGCCACGACCTCATAGGCGTCGGCGGCGCCGTTCGCCCGTGTGATCCGCACCTTGCCTCGAACGGCATCGGCGAGCGGCCGCATGTCCTCCCCGACCAGCACCAGCTCGTCTATTCCGGCATCGATAACAGGGTCGGCGAGCTCCGCGTGCAGGCGATAGCTGTGCCCGCCGAGCTCGCGCATCGGCCCGAGAACTGCAATTCGCCTCTCTATGCCGGTTTCCGCACCGAGGCTCTTGAGCGTCGCTGCCATCGACGCCGGATTGGCATTGTAGCTTTCATCGATCAGCAGCGCCTCGCCGCCCTCGAGCGGCAGCACGTGGCGCTGGCCGCGCCCCTTCATTCCGCCGAGGTCGCCGAGCGCGAGCCCGGCAATCGCAGCATCGCCGCCGACCGCCTCCACGACGGCAAGAACCGCCAGCGCGTTCGCCACCCAATGGTCGCCGCGCTGCGAAATGGTGAAGGTGACGTCGCTTTCGAGAAGGGCGGCGGTGATCAGGCTTCCGCCATTGTCGGCGCGAACGGCGTGGAGCGCGTGAACGTCCGCGTCGCCGCCGCCGAAGGTGACGATCCGCCCGGCATGGCGGCGAGCAGCGCGAACGAGCCGATCGCGCTGGGGCGTGTCGTTGGGGATGATGGCGACCCCGTCCGGCTCCAGCCCTTCGAAAATTTCCGCCTTGGCATCGGCAATCGCCTCTTCGGAGCCGAGATTCTCGATATGCGCGGGGGCGATTGCGGTGACGAGAGCGACGTCCGGGCGCACCAGCCGGGTGAGCGCCGCGATCTCGCCGGCATTGTTCATGCCCATTTCGAACACCGCGAAGTCCGAATCGCGCGGCATCCGAGCAAGGCTCAGCGGAACGCCCGTATGATTGTTGTAGCTCTTGACCGAGCGATGCACCTTGCCCGGGCGCCAGCGCTCAAGGGCGGCGAACAGCGCTTCCTTCGTGCTGGTTTTTCCAACCGATCCGGTCACTCCGATAACGACAGCCTCGCATCGCTCGCGTGCGGCCCGGCCGAGGTCCTGGAGCGCCTTGGCAGTGTCCTCGACGAGGACGTGCGGGGACTCGACCGGCTTTGAAACGAGGACAGCCGGCTGCCCCGGCGGCCACGGCCTGCTCGACGAACTCGTGGCCGTCATGGACGGTCCCCGGCATCGCGACGAACAGGTCGCCCGGACCGACTTCGCGGCTGTCGAACGTCACTCCCGTGACCTCGAAGTCGCCGCTTGCCCTGCCGCCTGTCGCGGCCGCTATCTCGCCGGAGGTCCAAAGCACGCTCATGCAGCGCACTCCCGCGCGACCAGCGCATCGTCGAACGGAAGCACGCGATCCCCGACGATCTGCCCGGTCTCATGACCCTTGCCGGCAAGCAGGATGATGTCACCCGACCCCGCCATCGACAGGGCGCGCGCGATTGCCTCCCGTCGCCCGGCGACTTCGATAGCGCCAGGGGCACCGCCCAGGATGTCGGCACGGATTGCCTCCGGGTCCTCGGTGCGCGGATTGTCGTCGGTGACGATCACGACGTCTGCGAGCCGGGTCGCCACTTCGCCCATGGGCGCCCTTTTGCCCTGGTCGCGGTCGCCGCCCGCTCCGAATACGATAATCAGCTTTCCCTCCACGTGCGGGCCGAGCGCCTGGATCGCCGCTTCGAGCGCGTCCGGGGTGTGCGCATAGTCGACGTAAACCGGAGCACCGGCGCGGCTGATCACCGCCCGCTCCAGGCGCCCGCGAACAGGCGCCACCCGGCCCAGCGCCGAAAAGATGTCGCGCCATTCGCCGCCGGTGGCAAGCGCCAGGGCCGCAGCCGTGAGGACGTTCGACGCCTGATAGGCTCCGATCAGCGGAAGCGCGAGACGCTGCTGCGTCCCGTCATGCTCGATGATCAATGTCTGGCCAAGCGGAGTCGGCACTTGCTCGATCAGGCGGATCGTCTCGCCGTTGCGGCCGACGGTCATCACCTGAAGCCCGCGTCGCATCGCCCGCTCGATTACCTCGGCGGACTTGGCGTCGTCGGTCCACACGACTGCCGTCCCGCCAGGCGCGATCACCTCCTCGAAAAGCCGCATCTTGGCTTCGAAATAAGCCTCCATGCGACTTGTGGTAGTCGAGGTGGTCGCGGCTGAAGTTGGTGAAGGCCGCGGCGGCAAGGGGCACGCCCTCGGCGCGATACTGGTCAAGGCCGTGGCTCGACGCTTCGTAAGCGACATGGCTGATGCCCATCCGCTTGAGGCCCGCCATGTTGCTCAGGAAGGTGACGATGTCGGGCGTCGTCAGCCCGGTCTTCACCTGGTCGTCGGACGTCGTCACCCCAAGCGTGCCGATCGACGCCGAGCGGTGGCCGAGCATGCGCCAGATCTGGCGAGTCATCTCGACGGTCGACGTCTTGCCGTTGGTTCCGGTGACGGCGACCACCGTTTCCGGGTAGGGCGCGAAATATCTGGACGCCATCGCCGCGAACAGCCGCCTTGGGCGCTCGTCTGCGAGGTGGAGCGCGTTCCCCACCTTCGCGTCCGGCCTCGCGACGACTGCTACCGCGCCGCGCTCGACCGCTTGCCCGATGAAATCCTCGCCGTTGAACATCGCGCCCCTGAACGCGCCGAAGACGCTGCCCTTGGTCACCTTGCGATGATCGATGGCAAAGCCGGTCACTTGCGAATCATCATTGGTGTCGACGAGTTCAGACAAGCGCACGCGCCGCTTAATCCTTCTCGTGGACGTAGGGCAGGACCTCGGACATGTCCGGCTCGCGGTGCAGGTCCGGAGTGATTCCAAGCATCGGCGCGATGCGGCTGACCGTCTTGCTGACCACCGGCGCGACGTTCCAGCCGGCGGTGGTGAAGCCGTAGGTCTCCGGCGTGGATTTGGGCGCGTCGAGCATCACGACGATCACATAGCGCGGGTCGTCCATCGGGAACACACCGGCGAAGCTGGTGATGTTGACGGACTGGCTATAGCGGCCGTTGATGATTTTCTGCGCGGTGCCGGTCTTTCCGCCCACGCGATAGCCGGGAGCGTCGGCCTTTTTGCCCGTTCCCTTCATCACCACAAGCCGGAGGAGCGACCGCATCCGATAGCTGGTGTCGGCGGTGAACACGCGCTTTCCGGCGGCCAGCGGATGGCCCGGCCCGACCTTCAGGATCGTCGGCCGGTGATAGATCCCGCCATCGAACAGGGTCGCGTAGCCCATCGCCAGTTGCAGCGGCGCAACGGCGATGCCCTGGCCGAAGCCGACGGTCATCGTCTCGAACGGTCCCCAGCGCGATCCCGGCGTCAGGGTCCGCCCTCGCTCGGGAAGCTCGACCTCGACCCGGTCGAGGAAGTTCATGCGCTTGAGAAACGCCTTCTGCCTGGCGGTCCCGACCTGCTCGGCGATCTGCGCCATGCCGATGTTGGAGCTTTCCATCATGATTTCCGCGACCGTGCAGGGTCCGCCGAACGGGTGCGTGTCGTGGATGATGTGACCGTAGGCTGGAAGCCCGTCGGGACAATTGTACTTCTGGCCGGGAGAGTTCACGATCCCCGAGTCCATCGCCATCGCCAGCGTGAACGGCTTGAACGTCGATCCGAGCTCGTAAACCCCAAGCGTCGCGCGGTTGAACATCTGGTCGGGCGTGACCTTGCCGGGAGCGTTGGGGTTCATCGCCGGAAGCGACGTCATCGCGATAATCTCGCCGGTGTGCACGTCCATCACCACGCCGGCAGCGCCGATCGCCGAAAAATGGGTCATCGCCTGCAGCAGCTCGTGCTCGAGCGCCTGCTGGACCGTCATCGAGATCGACAGTTGCACCGGGGTCGAGCGGGTTGCCGGGTCGGCCAATTGCTTGTCGAACGCGAGCTCGGCACCCGAGGCTCCATGTCCGTCGATATTGGTGAACCCGATGACATGCGCCGCAAGGCTGGTCTGCGGGTAGAGCCGCTCCGGCTCCCGGTCGAGCGCAATGCCGGGCTCTCCGAGCGCGTTGACCGCTTCGACGATATCGGGAGAAGCGCGGCGCCGCAGGTAGAAGAAGTTCTTGCCCGAGCGAAGCATCGAGAAATAGTCGGACTCGCTGCGCTCCGGCATCAGCTGGGCGAGCTTGCGGGCAAGCTGCAGCTTGTCGCCGATCACCTTCTTGGGATGCAGCCCGATGCTCCAGGCGTCGATCGTCCGCGCCAGCGGCTGCCCGTCACGATCGACGATATCGCCGCGATCGGGGACTAAAGCGCTTACCGATGCCCGGCTTCCGGCATGGTCGCCAAAGGCCGCGAGATAGACGATCCTGACCGCGATAAGAGCAATGATGCCGGCAAAGACCAGCATTCCCAGCATCAGCCGCTGGTGCATCGCCGAAAGGATTTGCCGCCGCTGTCCGACAAGCCGGAGCCGCTCGGGGCGCGGGGCGACGAGGGCTGCGGTCGGGGCGTTCATCTCGTCGTGCGCGCTGCCTTGGTTGTGGAACGCTCCGTCGGGAGCGGTGCGAGCGGATCGACCTTGGCGGTGCGGACCGGTTTTGTCACCGCGGATTTGGACGGGGCGACGGCTTTGTCCCCAGCTTTTGCACCATGACCGCCCGCTGCGGATTGAGCTGCCTTGGCGTGATGGTCCACGGCTTCGGGCTGCGCACCGCTGGCGTTCGCCGCGGGCTTCTTCGGCACCGCGTAGCTGGCTTCGTGAAGCAGGTCGGAAACCGGCGCTGCGTCGGGATCGGAATCGCCCAGCGCCGGCGTCGGCTGCGGTGCTGGAGCCGAGGCGAGCACGACCGGCGCCTCGACCTCGAGCTTCGGCTCAGGCCGGACCAGCCGGGCGAGCTGGAACTTGTCGCCGAGGATCTGGCCTGCAGTCGGTGCCGATAGCGAAAGCGCGCGCACGTTCCACCGCTCGAGCTGGGTGAGCCGGGCGCGGGTGCCGACCTCGGTCTGCAACATCCGGATATCGGACTGGGTGCTGACGATCTGGCTTTCCACCGATTCCAGCGCGGCGCGCTCCGACGCGACGCGAAGGGAGACGAGATAACAGCCGAGCGCGGCGCCGGCGACGGCGGTCGCCATGAAGACGGAATGGAAGCTGCGAACGCTCATTTGCGCTCTCCTGTCTGTGGCCTGCTCGGTGCCGACGTTCGCACCGCGCTTCGAAGCCGCGCCGATCGCGACCGGGGATTGGCGGCCAGCTCGCGCTCCGACGGGGAAACCGGCTTGGCGACCTTTTCGAACGTCGGTTCGGTGGGGTCGGCAAGCACGGGACGGTGGCGCGAACCGGCCGGTGTCCCTCCGCTTCGGTCGCGGAAGAATCGTTTGACGATTCGGTCTTCGAGGCTGTGAAAGGTGACGACCGCCAGCCGGCCCCCGGGCCGGAGCGACCGTTCGGCCGCCGCCAGTCCCTGCTCGAGCTCGCCGAGCTCGTCGTTGAGATGGATCCTGATCGCCTGGAACGTGCGCGTCGCCGGGTCGCTCTTCTGGCCGGCGCGATAGCCCAGCGCTCGGCGAACGATGGCCGCAAGTTCGGACGTTCGCTCGATCGGCCGCGCCGCGACGATTGCCCTGGCAATGGTCCGCGCGCGGGGTTCCTCGCCGTATTCGCGAAGCACGCGGGCAATGTCTGCTTCGTCGGCCTGGTTGAGGAACTCCGCCGCGGTCGGCCCGCTTTGGTCCATTCGCATGTCGAGAGGCCCGTCGATCGAGAAGGCGAACCCCCGCTCGGCACGGTCGAGCTGCATCGAACTAACGCCGATATCGAGCGTGATCGCGTCGACAGGATCGATCCCGCGCTCGGCGAGAACGCGATCCATCTGGCTGAATCTCTCCTCGACGAGTGTGACGCGCCCCGAACTGATGTGGTCAGGGACGAGTGATCGGCCTTCCGCGATCGCGTCCGGATCGCGGTCGAATCCGATCACCCGTCCCACCCCCACCGCAAGCATTGCGCGGGTGTAGCCACCCGCTCCGAATGTGCCGTCGACGGCCGTGTCGCCGGGCTGGATTGCAAGCGCATCGACGACTTCGTCGACGAGTACTGGAGCGTGGAGCGCGCGCGACGTCACAGCGTCACCCCGCGCTCTTCCAGCCTGAAACGGGCGATGTCCTTCATGTCGTCGGGGATTCGCGGCTCGGCCAGGAACAGCTTCGGGTTCCACACCTGGAAAGTCTCGCCGGCGCCGAGAAACAGCGCGAGCTCTTCGATCTGACCTTTCCGACGCATCATCGGCGGCAGCACGATCCGGCCGGACGTGTCGTACGGGACCTCTTCGGTCGCGGCGAAGGCCATCAGGTTGCGCTGCTCGTACTCGAGCTGCGACTCCGGATCGGTTTCCTGCTTTTCGAGGAGCCGCTCGAGCTTGTTGTGCTTGAGGGCCGCGTAAGCGGGATCGTAAGCGCTCAGCGCCGGGAAGCTCTCATGCTTGGCAAGGGTGATGGTTCGGGCATCGCCGCGCCGCTCGATCACCGAGCGCAGGAAGGCGGGCACGGAGACGCGGCCCTTCGCGTCTACCGAATTGAGAGCGCTGCCCTGAAACAGATGCTCTAACGCCACGACGTCTCCCCGTTCCGCAGCGCAAAGCTCTCCCGTTCGCGGGTGAGCGGCAGCAGCCGCCGGTCCCACGCCGGACAATTTCGAAATGAGGGGTTTGGCCCCGCGCTACAGCAGGTGTTGGTAACTCACTGCCGTGCGGGATACAATGGAATTTGATGCCATTTTGCGGGATTTCGTGCCCACGCTCGGATTTTCGCGACTTTTTTGCCTCAGTTTTCTCGTCTGTTCTAGTCCTGTTCTCAGTTCCTCATGCTGTGGATAAGTCTGTGCGCCGATTCGACTCGGCGAATCGCCATCGCATCCGAAGCCTTCGGCGGCTTCGCCCGCTCTCTTCGCTCGACCGGGACTTAATTGGCGCCGACGAGCATTCCGCCGACCACTGCAAGGACGAGCAGGAGCAAGCCGAGAACGGCGGCCACAATTCGCCGCTTCCGCGCCCGGGCGGTCATTTCTTTGCGCCAGCCTCGTTGGCATCGGGCTCGGCATTTTCGGGTCCCGGAGCGACCCCGAGCTCGGCCAAGCGGCTCCTTGGGCGTATTGGTCGTGGTGTTTTCCGTTGCAACGGTATCGGCATCGCGCCCGGAATGGCTGACGATGCTGCCCAGCAGGACAAGCAGGAATGCAAACGCCAGGCCGGTCAGGCCGATGCGTATCCGCTGTGCGGTTGTTCCGGCGCGATGCGCGACGTGTGTTCCAGCTCGGTGGGGCACGGGCGGGAAGCTATGGGTGGTCACCTTATTATGCAAGCTGGAGCCTGCCGGTTGCTTGTCGAGGGCACGGCGACGTTGGTGGAAGCCCCGCATGCTTCCCACTTGACGAACTGTCGCATGGGAGCCAACGCGCGGCCATGACTCGCACCCCGCTTCTGCTCGCCCTCGTTGCAACCGCTGCGCTTGCCGGCTGCAACAATGACAGTCACACGATCGTCGCCGGACCGGATGTCGGCGACGACACCAATGTTTCCGATGAAAATCTCGCCAACGTCCAGCTTCCGCCGTCGATCACGACGAGCAAGATCTACCGCTGCCACGACAACAGCGTCATCTACGTCGACTGGCTGAGCGACGGCACTGCGCGAGTCCGCAAGGATCGCAACGAAGTCGGCCAGAGCGTCCAGGTCGGCGATGGCGGCCCAATCAAGGGCACGCCCGACGCCTCCGCAATCACGTACAACGGGCAGAGCTGCAAAGCCTGACCGGCCTTCCAACGGCCGAATTGGAAAACCCCCGGTGCGCCGCGCCGGGGGTTTTCATTTGTCCTCGCGCCGAGTCCGGCTACAGGCCGCGAAATGACCTCTGCAATCACTCCCGAAGTCGTCGCCGAGCACGGGCTTAACGACGAAGAATATCGCCGCCTCCTCGACAGCCTCGGCCGTGAGCCCACTCTCGTCGAGCTCGGCATCTTCTCTGTGATGTGGTCGGAGCATTGCTCGTACAAGTCGTCGCGAGTCCATCTCAAGACCCTTCCGACGCAAGCGCCGTGGGTGATTTGCGGCCCCGGAGAAAATGCGGGCGTCATCGACATCGGCGACGGCGATGCTGCCATCTTCAAGATGGAGAGCCACAACCATCCATCCTACATCGAGCCCTACCAGGGCGCTGCGACCGGCGTCGGCGGCATACTTCGCGACGTCTTCACCATGGGCGCCCGCCCGATCGCCAACCTCGACGCGCTTCGCTTCGGCGAGCCGGACCACCCGAAGACTCGCCACCTCGTCGCCGGGGTCGTTCATGGCGTTGGCGGCTATGGCAATTGCGTCGGAGTCCCGACCGTCGGCGGCGAAGTCAATTTCGATCCCAGCTACAACGGCAACATCCTCGTCAACGCGATGACCGTCGGAGTCGCCAGGCAGGACAAGATTTTCTACTCGGCCGCCGCCGGCATCGGAAATCCCGTCGTCTACGTCGGCTCGAAAACCGGCCGTGACGGAATTCACGGCGCGACCATGGCATCGGCCGACTTTTCGGAGGACAGCGAGGAAAAGCGCCCCACCGTCCAGGTCGGCGACCCGTTCACCGAAAAGCTGCTCATCGAGGCCTGTCTCGAGCTGATGGCGTCCGACGCGATCGTCGCCATCCAGGACATGGGCGCTGCGGGCCTCACCTCCTCGTCGGTCGAAATGGCGAGCAAGGGCGGAGTCGGGATCCGCCTCGACATGGACAAGGTGCCATGCCGCGAACAAGGCATGACGCCCTACGAGATGATGCTGTCGGAAAGCCAGGAGCGGATGCTCATGGTGCTCAAGCCCGGACGCGAGGCCGAGGCCGAGGCTATCTTTCGCAAGTGGGAGCTCGATTTCGCGGTTATCGGCCAGGTCACCGACAGCGGCCGCATGGTGCTGGAGTGGAAGGGCGACATCGTTGCCGACATCCCGCTCGGACCGCTCGCGGACAAGGCGCCCTGCTACGAGCGCCCCTACACGATCCCCACGGCCCCTGCGCCGCTGGAAGATGTCCCGCAAAGCAACGACATCGCGGCCGACCTGCTGAAGCTGATCGGGTCGCCGAACTTGGCGTCGCGCCGTTGGGTGTGGGAGCAATATGACCAGACGGTCGGCGCCGACACCGTCCAGCGTCCGGGCGGCGACAGTGCCGTCGTGCGCGTCCACGGCACCGGCAAGGCGCTGGCGATGACCACCGACTGCACGCCCCGCTATTGCTTCGCCGATCCCGTCGCGGGCGGAAAGCAGGCTGTCGCCGAAGCCTATCGCAACCTGTGTGCGGCCGGTGCGACTCCGCTCGCCATCACCAACTGCCTCAACTTCGGAAATCCGCAGCGGCCCGACGTCATGGGCCAGTTCGTCGGGTGCGTTCAGGGCATTGCCGAAGCCTCCAAGGCCCTCGACTTCCCGGTCGTCAGCGGAAACGTCTCGCTCTACAACGAGACCAAGGCGGAAGACGGCTCCAGCGTCGCAATCCTGCCCACGCCGGCAATCGGCGGCGTCGGCTTGCTCGCCGACTGGGAAACGATGGCGACCGTCCCGTTCAAGGCCGAAGCAGAGCAGATCCTCCTGATCGGCGCCGATCCCAAGTGCAAGCCGCACATGGGCCAATCGATGTGGCTGGACGTGTGCCACGGGCGCCGGGACGGCCCGCCGCCGGCGGTCGACCTCGCCGCCGAACGGCGCAATGGAGAGCTGGTGCGCCGGCTCATCGAAGAAGGACTGGTGACCGCGGTCCACGATGTTTCCGACGGCGGCATTCTCGTCGCTGTGACGGAGATGGCCCTGGCATCGGGCATCGGCGCGCGGCTCACCGTCGAAGCGTTCGAGGACATGGTCGACGAGGAGAAGATCCAGCACGCCTGGTCGATGTTCGGGGAGACCCAGGGCAGGTACCTGGTCACCGAGCCGCACAGCAACCACGCCGTGGAAAAGCTGGCGATCGAGCAGGGCGTCGGCTGCTGCTTCATCGGCTGGACCGGCGGCGACACGGTTGCAATCGACTCGCGCCGCTCGGGAATCATCTGCGAAACACCTCTGGATGAGCTGCGCGAGGCGAACGAAGCCTTTTTCCCGCGGCTGATGACCAGCGATGCGGCTCTCTCGTAGCGACAGTGGCGACCACCGCGCCTGACCGGATCCTGGCGCTCGACGTCATCCGCGGAATCGCCGTCATGGGAATCTTCTCGGTCAACGTCATCGCTTTCGCGATGATCGAAGCGGCCTATTTCAACCCCGCCGCCTACGGCGGTCACAGCGGCGCCGACTTTGTCGTCTGGGCCGCCAACATGATCCTCGTCGACGGCAAGATGCGGACCCTGTTCTCGATGCTGTTCGGAGCCTCGATGCTTCTGGTCGTCGACCGCGCCGAAGCCTCGGGCCGGTCAGGCTGGTGGACTCATTTTCGCAGGATGGCCGTGCTCCTCGGGTTCGGCCTCATCCATTATTACTTCATCTGGTTCGGCGACATTCTCACGCTCTACGCGGCCAGCGGGCTTGTCGCTTTTTTCTTCCGGAAGATGACGATCGAGAAGCTCATTGCGCTTGGCGCCAGCTTCATATTCGCCAACATGATCATGATCGGCCTGTTCCTCTACGGCGAGCACCAGGCCGATGTCGCCGCCCATGCACCGGGCGCCACGACGATGGCCATCGCCAGCTGGAACGACGGGCTCGGCAGCTACTATCCGTCGGCCGCCGAAATCGCCACGGACAAGGCGCGCCATCTCGGTAGCTATGCATCCTACGTCGGCGCAAACTTGGCGAATTGGAGCAGCGTTTTCGGCAACACGTTGCCGTTCATGCTCGACACTATCGGGCTGATGTTGCTCGGCATGGCCGGCTTCAAGTCGGGTTTCCTCACCGGCGAGTGGCCCGACTCCGTCTATCGCCAGGTTGCGGTGCGAACGATTGCCACGGGAGCCGCTGCCGGCGCCGCCGTCGTCGCCTACGACGTTGCTTCCAACTTCTACTCCGTCGGGATGCTCGCTGGCTTCGCGGTGGCGGAGACGCCGTTCATCACGGTGATGGCTGTCGGTTATGCCGCGCTGATCATCCTGCTTTCCCGTCGCTGCGGCGGAGTTGTGGAGCGAATTGCTGCCACCGGCCGCTGCGCCTTCACCAATTATCTCGGCACCAGCCTCATCGCCTCCCTCGCCTTCTACGGCTGGGGGCTCGGCCTCTACGGATCGCTCTCTCGGTGGCAGGCGTGGCTGCTCGCCCCGCTCGTCTGGTGCGTGATGCTGCTGTGGTCGAAACCGTGGCTGGACCGGTTCAACTACGGGCCGCTCGAATGGGCCTGGCGAAGCTTGTCTCGGGGCAAGGTCCAGGGACTTCGAAGGCGCTCGGCTCCCGCCGCCGCCAACGCGCGCTAGATTCGGCCGAAATCCTGGTTTGAGGCCTTTCGCCCGAATCCCGACTGTCCGGCACGAGTGCGGGACAGCAGCGGGTTCGTCGCCTTGTCGAACTGTTCGACGGTCTGGTCGAACATGCGCCGCAGCTCGACCACATCCTTGACCAGTTCGTCCGGGAAGCGGTGGCTTTCGACGCAAAAGCGGGCGGTCGTCTCGATAAGCTCGGCGATCTTGGCGAGCGGCTCGGCGCCCAGCTGGCGCGCTTCGCCCTTGAGCGTGTGCGCGGGAATGACCAGCGCCGGCGTGTTCTGCTCACGCATGGCGGTCTCGATCTGGCCGACCGATTTCGTCCCGTCCTCGCGAAAATAGCTGAGGATGCGGATGAACCCCGGCCCAAGCTCGGTCCGGCTGCGCTCGAAATGCACCCAGTCGACGATGTCCTGGCCGTCGCTCACCCTAATCTCCTCGCGCCCGTGGCCTCGGGCAGTGGTTCCACTGGCGCAGGTTTTAGGCGGCAACGGTAAATTTAGCCTTATCGTCCCTTGTCGAACGGATTCTTCGGCGACCGCAGCGTGAGCCGCAGCGGCACCGGGCCGATGCCGAGGTCGCGCCGCATCGAGTTGAGCAGGTAGCGCCGGTAACTCTCCGGCAGCTCCGTCGTGCGCGTGCCGAAGACGACGAAGCTCGGCGGTCGCGTATTGACCTGGGTGATGTAGCGGAGCTTGATCCGCTTGCCTCCGGGAGCGGGCGGCGGGTTGGTGTCGACCGCGTTTTCGAACCAGCGGTTGAGCTCGCCGGTGCCGATCCGCCGCGACCATTGCTCGCGCAGCTCCAGCGCGGCGCCGAGCAGGGCGTCGATCCCCTTCCCCGTCTTCGCCGAAACCGTCAGCACCGGAATCGCCTTGATCTGGGCCAGCCCCTCTTCGAGCGCACCCTTGATCCCGTTGAACAGCGACGACGCTTCTTCGGCGACGTCCCATTTGTTGATGGCGACGATCAGCGCGCGGCCCTCCTCGATCACCTGCTCGGCAATGCGCAGGTCCTGCGCTTCCAGGCCGCGCGTCGCGTCGAGCAGCAGGATGACGACTTCTGCCATGTCGATCGCCCGCCGCGCGTCGGCGCTCGACAGCTTCTCCAGCTTGTCGGTGATCTTGGCCCGTTTCCTCAGTCCCGCGGTGTCGACCAGCCGGACCGGGTGCGTGATTCCGTCGCGTCCCTTCCACGTCCAGTCGAGGCTGATCGAATCGCGTGTGATTCCGGCTTCCGGACCGGTGATCAGCCGCTCCTCGCCGACCATCTTGTTGACCAGGGTCGACTTGCCGGCATTGGGCCGCCCGACGATGGCCAGCTTCAGCGGCGAATCGTCCTCTTCTCCCTCGGCGTCATCGGCGGACTCGCGCTCGACCAGCGGCTGAAGCGCCGAAAACAGGTCGGCCACGCCCTCGCCATGCTCGGCGCTGAGCGGGATCGGATCGCCAAGGCCCAGTCGATATGCATCGAGAACGCCAGCTTCCCCGGCGCGCGATTCCGCCTTGTTGGCGACGAGGACGACCGGCGTTTCGCCGACCCGTAGCCAGCGGGCGATTTCCGAATCGAGCGGCGTGATCCCCTCGCGCGCGTCGATCAGGAACAGCGCGACGTCGGCATCGCGAACGGCTGCCTCGGTCTGCGCGCGCATCCTGCCGGGAAGCGTTAGCGGGTCCTCGTCCTCATATCCGGCGGTGTCGATGATCCGGAATTCGAGCCCGAGCAGGCGCGCCTCGCCCTCGCGCCGGTCCCTGGTCACGCCCGGGCGGTCGTCGACGAGCGCCAGCTTACGGCCGACGAGGCGGTTGAACAGGGTCGATTTCCCGACGTTCGGGCGGCCGACGATGGCGACGGTGGGCAAGGACATTGGGCCTCTCTAAGGCCCCGCTACGAGCCGTCCAGTGTTAGCGGAAGGCGTGGAGCCGGCCGTCGTCGTCGAGGATGTAGAGCGTGTTGGCCGCGACCACCGGCGGAAGCGTGACGCTGGCGCCGACATCCGTCTGCCCCTGCACCGCCCCCGTCTGCGGATCGACGAACATCAGCGCGCCCTCCGTGCTGGAAACGATGAGGCGTCCTCCGGCAAGGACGGGTCCGACATAGCTGATCGGGCCCGACTTGCTCTTCGCCTTGTGAAACTCGGGCAGCTGGGTGATCCAGCGGATCTTGCCGTTGGCACGGGCAATCGCCATTAGCTTGGCGTCGTCGGTGACGACGAAAACCCAGTCGCCGGCGACCCATGGCGTGGCGATCCCGGCAAGGTTCAGTTCCCACATGCGCTGGCCGGTGATCAGCTCGAGAGCGACCATTCGCCCGCCCTGGCCGATTGCAATCACCTGGCCGTTGTCGATAACCGGATCGGCATCGACGTCCGACAGCGACGAGACGCTGGTGCGGATGCTGGTCCTCGCCAAAGCGTCCTGCCACACGACCCGCCCGTTTTCGTAGCGATAGGCGTTGAGCTCGCCCGACGAGAATCCGGCAACCACGGTGCCCTGCGCATAGGCCGGCGACGCCACTCCGAAGATGCCTGCGATTTCCAGCGAGGCCGCCGCGTTCCAGTTGGTGGTGCCGTCCGCGGCCTTTAGCGAGTAGAGCTGGTTGTCCTGGCTCATCACGTAAAGCGCATCACCGGCAACGGTCGGCGATCCGCGAAGCGGTCCGCCGGGACGCACTTGCCACAGCACTGCGCCGTTGGACGCGTCGAGTGCGGCCACGAAGCCGAGCCCGTTGGTCGCGTAAATGTGACCGTTGGCGAAGGCGACGCCGCCGCCGAACAGCGAGGAATCGTTGCCCTTTTCCGTTCCGAACTGGGTCGCCCAAGCGGTTGCTCCGGTCTGCGCGTCGAACGCCCGAACGGTCGCCGTGGTGTCGATCGTATAGACCCGCCCGTCGGCAACGACCGGAGCGGCGGCAAGCCGGGATGTGACGCTGGTGCCGCGGCCGATCGACACTGCCCAGGCCTGGGCGATCGAAGCGGGGAGTGCGACGTGACCCATCGACTTCGACGCGTCGCCGCCGGACTGGGCCCAGCTGCCGTTGATGATCGGCGCCGGAAGGCTCATCGGCAAGGCCGCCGTGGCCGGATCGACCGACACGTCGGTTTCCGTCGCCAGCACGGCGATCCGCTCACCAGCGACCGGCGTGATGTGCTTGCCCTTTTTGAAAATTCCGCAACCGCTGGCCGCGAGCGCGCCCGCGACGAGGATGGCCATCTTTAGCTGCTTGGACTTCATTCACTGTTTCCTGGCTGCGCTGGCTGCGGGATGTCCACCTTGGCGTCGACCCCGAGCGTGCTTGCGATCTGGACTGCACGGGTTCGGATCGTCTCCGGCACCTGCTTGTCCGCTGCGATTGCGGCGAACAGCCGCCCCGCTTTGTCTTTCTGCCCCTGTTTCAGATAGGCCATCGCCGTAAGTTCCCCGGCCGTTCCGAACCACGGATTGCCCGGCTTGGCGAGCGGTTCGAGGCGCGACGTCACCTGCTCCGGCTTGAGGTTGTCGAACTCGAGCGCGGTCGCCCGGAGGAGCGCGAGATTGCGGTAGGAATCGGGAACCGCGTCGTCGGCGGAAACCACCCGATATTTGGCAAGGGCAGTGTCCCGGTCGTTCGAATCGAGCGCGATTGCCGCTTCCGTGAGCAGCGCGAGAGCCCGCACCACGCCGCTATCGGCGCTCTCCAGCGGCTGCAGCTCGCGCTTCGCCTTGTCGGTGTTCCCGTTGCCGATGTCGGTATAGATCGCCATCAGCTTTTCGGACTGCTCCGACGCTTTTTCCTGCTGCTTGTTCTGCCAGTAGAGATAGCCGGCAACCGCGGCGAGAAACAGCACGACGGCAAGGATCAGCCACTTGCCGTAGCGCTTGGCGAACCCCTCGAAACGATCGCGACGAAGGTTGTCGTCGACCTCGCGCAGGAAAGCATCGTTCGGAGTATCGGGAGTGAGCGCCAAGGAGTGCCTCGATCAAGCAGGAACAAGAAGACTGCGAAGGCCGCTTCCCTCCCCCACGGCAGATGAACGGAAGCTGGCGCCGCACCGTCTAGCGGCTGTGGACGCAAAGGCAAAGAGGGGGTGAGCCGCCGGCGGTCGACGGCTCGCCGCCCTTGCCGCGATTCAGGACGCGGTGACCTCCTTCACATTGTCGTCGCTGTTTCGGTCGATGTAGAAATTGTACGGGTCCACGCCGGCGAACGCGGGCTTCTCCTTGGTCCGGACGGTGATCCGCTGGAGGCCGCTGTGAATCGGCTCGCGGTTCATTACGATCACGTCTTTCGCGGAAAATTGGCCGAGGCCCGGACGCGCGCTGAACAAGCCGATCTCGATCGGCTCGTCGAGCTTCGCCTTCTTTTCCTCGCCCTTGCCGTTGGCGTAATATTTGTCCGCAGCGACGGTCAGCGTCGTCGTCCAGCCGTCGCCCGTCTTCTTCGTCGTCGCGTCCTTTACCGCCAGGTCGTAGAGCGTGATCTTCTCGAACAAGTCGGTGATCAGCTGCTGCTGTTCGGGCGTCTTGGCTTCCTTGCGGAATTCCTGGACGAGGTCGACGGAGCGCGGATACGGCGGGCCTTCGAACCGCCACTTCGCAAGGAACCGCGACAGCGCGCGATTGACCGAGTCCTCGCCCAGCCGCTGCTGGAGAAGGTACATGGCGACGGCACCCTTGCGATAATGGACGTATCCCTGGTTCTCGACCCGCTCGAGCGGCAGTTCCTCGACCGCCTCGCCCTTTCGCGCCGACAGGTAATTATCGAGCTCGTACTTGAGGAAGCGGCGGATCTTGTCCGGCCCGTACATGTGCTTCATCACCATTAGCGCCGAATATTGCGCCAGCGTTTCGCTCAGGCTCGTGCCGCCCTGCATGTCGGCTCCGACCACCTGGTGAGCCCAATATTGGTGGGCCATTTCGTGGCTGACGACATAGGTGGTGAAATCGATCTTGGTCGGATCGTCGGTGTTGGCGTTGAAGCCGATTGATTCCGAATAGGGCATCGTCCCGGCGAACGCCTGGGCGAAACTCGAATAGCCCGGAAACTCGATGATCCGCGCGTAGTCGAACTGGTACGGCCCGAAATTGGCCCGGTAATAATCGAGCGCGGCTCCCATCGCCCGAAGCATTTTCTCGACGTTCCAGTCGTGCCCCTTGTGATAGTAGACCGAGAGCTTGATGCCGTTGTGCTCGCGCGATTTCTCCTGATAGTCAGACGACTGCACCGAGAAGAAGTTGAGGATTGGCGCGCTGCTGACGAAATGCGCTGTCCTTCGCCCGTCGTGAACGACGTCGGACACCCGCTTGCCGGGCGCGATCGGCACCTGGTCAGCCGCGGTGGTCACGGTGATGTCGGCCTTGACCCAGTCCGACCCGACATAGTTTCGGGCGGTCGCGCTCAGGTCTTCCAGCTTGGCCGGGCGAAGCTCCGGCGGAAGCCCCTGGCGCCGGCGCTTGGCGCGGTCGGTCAGCAGGTTCTGCCGGTTCATTCCGATGATCGGCGCAAAGCTGAAATTGTTCACGAACGTCCCGTTTTCGATGACGTCGGTGGACGGTGAAGTCGGCCCTGAACCCGCGGTTCCAGATTCGGGAGCGGAAGGTCAATGTGGTCGTCGCCCCCGGCTGGAGCGGCGTGTCGAAGCGATAGATTCGATAGCCGAACTTCTTGTCGTCGGAGACGAGGTGGGCACCGGCCACGTCGAGCTTAAGGAAGTCCAGGTCCTGGTCCATCTTGCGCACATGGACGTCGCGGATCGGGGCGCCGGTGGTGTTCTTCAGCTGATAGCGTCCATCGACGATCAGCCGCCGCTGCTCCGGGAACAGCTTCACGTCCAGCTTGACGTCGGTCAGGGTCGGCTGCGGAAGCTTCTCGTACTTCAGGTACGCACGCTCGTAATCGGCGAGGAATTTCTCGCGCTCGTCGGAGGTCACGTAGCGGTTGAGTACCTTGATGTTGTAATAGGCAAAGCCACCGGTCGCGATCATTCCGAACACCGCCAGTGCGACAAGCGCCATCGGCACGCCCGACAGCCGCCGCCGCATCCGCCGCACCCTGAGGCCGACCGCAAGATCGGTGCCGCGCGGCCACAACAGGTGAGCCGCGACGACCAGGATCAGCGCAAACAAGGCCCAGTAGAGCTGCAGGACCGCCGCTCCCTTCCAGAAGCTCGCGGCGCCGTTGAAATCGCTCAGCGGAACGCTCGGCCGCCCGGCGTAGGTGTAGAGCGGGTTCGAATAGCCCATGTTCTCGAGGAAAATGCCGCCGACGAACCACACGAACACGATTCCCCAGCCGACATATTTGTTCGGGCTGAGCGCCTGTACGAACACCGACAGCACGGCGATCAGCAGCGCCTCGATCGCCGCCGGGATGATGAACCAGTCGATGTAGGCGCCGATCCCCAGCTGGTGGGCGCCTTCGACGGCCTCGTAGAAGAGCCCGGTTACCATCGCCGCGACGTTGATGAGGAGGAGGACGATGAAGATCGCCAGGATTTTCGGAACGGTGATCAGCCAACTCTCGACGGGCGTCGAATCGATGATCTCGTTGAGCTTGCGGTCGCGCTCCCGCCACACCAGCTCGCCACCGTAGAAGACGGCGATAATCAGGAGGAAAATCGTGAAGCCGCCGCGGACTGTCGAGATCGTCGAGGCGACCGTCGGGTAGTCAGCAGTCCCGTAAACCGACTGCCCAAGCCACAGTGCAGCGGCGGTGTTGCCGACCGCGAGCAGCGTCAGGACGATGAGCCCGGGGCTGGTCAGCACCTGGCGCATTTCGATTCGAACGCGCGACACGAACTGCACCCAGCGCGAGGGCGTGACCTGGCTTGCGATGACGCGACCGCCGTCGAGCACCGGCGGAGCAGCGGCGACCTTTTCGGCCCGCGCCTCGCGCCTTCGCCAATCTTCGAAGCTTTCGCTTCGACGGCGCTCGCTCGGTCATGCTGAAACGCCAGACGGTGACTGCCAGGAAGACGACAGCGAGCCCGATCGCGAACAGCCGGTTGAACAGGACTGCCCCGCCAAGGTCGACCAGGCGGCCGTTCATCTCGCTCTGCGTCCAATAGCGGGTCGCTTCGCGAAGAGCGCCCATCCCCATCGGGTCGAATCGCGCGAAAGCGTGGCGATATTCGATCTTCTGGCCGACGATGCTGGTGGTGACGAGGTAGCCCAGGACCAGCATCACCGCCCCGATGTACGAGGCCAGCATCGACCGCATTGTCGTCGCCAGGGCAAAGAGGATGGCGCTTGCCATCAGCACGTTGGGAATCGCGAACAGCGCGAAGCTCCACGCGTAATAAGCGATCTTCTGCGGGCCCACGGTCTCGGGATCGACCCACGGCATCATCGATCCGACGGCCATCCCGGCCGGCACTGCCAGATATCCGATCCAGGCGACGATCACTCCGCCCAGGAAGCGGCCGAGGACGATCTGGTTCTTTGTGACTGACGTTGCCCGCACGATGGGAGCAAAGCCGCTCGTCTCATCGCGGACGATTGCATTGGCGACGAAGGCGGTAATGACGAACAGGTAGAACAAGGTCATCACAGCGGTCGTGATCGCGATCGCGTAAGGCGAGTTCTCGTGAACCGCGCCAGGCGTTCCAATACGGACGTTCTCGCTTGCGGTCACCCCGAAACCGATGAGGAAGAACACCGCGACCGCGACCCAGAATACCGGGTTGCGAAGCTGGTAGCGGATTTCGAAGCGGGTGATCCCGAACAGCATTTCGACCCTCCCGCTCAGGCCGCTCGGCGGAGCGTGGAGAGTGTCGAGAAATAGACGTCCTCAAGGCCGCCCTCGACCGGCTCGAACCCTTCGGGCCGGGTGTCGGACAGGACGTGGATGATGGTCTTGCCGGCAAACAGCCGCGTCGAAATGACCTCGTGCGTGACCTGGTATTCTTCGAGCTCGAAATGCGGGATCGCCTTCTTCCACACCTTGCCGCGGGTCGAGGCGATGAGGTCGCCGGGCTTGCCCTGCAGCTGGACCCGCCCGTTGGCGAGCACCGCCATCAGCGGGCAAAGGTCGGCGACGTCGTCGACGATGTGAGTCGACAGGATCACCACGACATTGTCGCCGATCGCCGCAAGCAGGTTGAGGAAACGGTTGCGCTCTTCGGGGTCGAGTCCCGCCGTCGGCTCGTCGACGATGATCAGCTCGGGGTTGCCGATTAGCGCCTGCGCAATCCCGAACCGCTGCCGCATTCCGCCCGAAAAGCCGGCGATATTCTTGTCGCGGACCGCCCACAGGTTGGTCTGGTTGAGCAATGTCTCGACAACCGACTTGCGTTCGCCCTTCGACGTAATGCCCTTGAGAACGGCGACCTGGTCGAGCATCGCATAGGCCGACACGCGCGGATAAACGCCGAAATCCTGCGGCAGGTAGCCGAGCCGCTTGCGCAGTTTCTCCGGCTCGGCGAGCACATCGATGTCGCCGAAGATGATGGTGCCGCTGGTCGGCTCCTGGAGAGTCGCAACGGTTCGCATCAGGGTCGACTTGCCGGCCCCGTTCGGCCCGAGCAGCCCGAACATCCCGCGCGGAATCGACAGGCTGACGTCGTCGAGCGCGACGGTTCCGTTGGCATAAGTGTGCGACAGGTTTTGGATTTCGAGCATTGATCCCCCCAAGGCAGGTCCCGACGCTAAAGGCCGCCCCTCGCGAAAACAACCGCAGTTCGACCGGCCGACGAACGGCCGCTCAGCTCTTCGGGCGATAGGTCTGGTCGGCCGACGGGAAGGTGCGGGATCGCACTTCGCCGGCATAGGTTTCCGCTGCCTGGGTGATTTCCGCTGCCAGGTCGTGATAGCGTTTCACGAAGCGCGGCGTTCGCTCGAACAGGCCAAGCATGTCCTCGGTGACCAGGACCTGGCCGTCGCAGTTAGCCGAGGCGCCGATACCGATGACCGGGATTGCCACGGAGCGGGCGATTTCGCTGGCGATGTCCTCGAGCACGCCTTCGACGACCAGGCAAAAGGCGCCCGCATCGGCGACCGCGCGGGCATCGGCGAGGATCTTGTCCGCCTCCTTGGTGTCGCGCCCGCGGGCTCCGTAGCCGCCAAGCACGTTCACCGCCTGCGGGGTCAGCCCGACGTGGCCGATCACCGGTATCCCGCGGTGCGAAAGGAAGTCGATCGTCGGCGCCATCGCCTCGCCGCCCTCCAGCTTGACCGCCGCGCAGCCGGTTTCCTTGAGAATGTGCGCGGCGCTGTCGAACGCGTCTTCGGGCGACGCTTCGTAGCTGCCGAACGGCATGTCGACGCCGACCAGCGCGTGCCAGCTCCCGCGAACCACCGCGGCGCCGTGTGCGCACATCATCTCGAGAGTGACGGGGATCGTCGATGGAAGCCCGTAAATCACCTGGCCGAGGCTGTCGCCGACCAGAAGCATGTCGCAATGCGGGTCGAGCAATTGCGCCATCCGCATCGTGTAGGCGGTGAGCATGACGATCGGCTGCTCGGTCTTCCCGTCGTCCTTGCGGGCACGGATCGACGGCACCGTAGTGCGCTTGCCCGGGACCGGCGAGGGAGTTGCCCGGCTGGTATCGGTATCGATGGTGACTTTCGACATGGCAGCGCGCTTTAGCCGCGCTTCCCGCCCGCGGCCAGAGCGCTAAGGTTTCTGGTAGCCGGTGACGCGAAGCTTCAGCCGGTGCTTGCGCGGGTCGTTGGTGAACACCAGGCCCGCCCGGCGGTGCAACTCGCCAGGCACGTAGCTGACCGTCGCGTTGCTGGTCTCGATGTCCGAGCCGCCGTCAATCAACTTGCCCTCGACCTGCACCGCGGCACCGGTCGTGCGCGTGAAATTGCGAACGTCGACCTCGACCACATACTGGCCGTCCATCGAGGCAATCCGGACCGGCTGGACTTTCATCAGCGGCGGCGCGCCGTCGCGTTGGCGAAGCCCTTCCAGCGCCAGGAAGACGATCATGCCGACCAGCACGACCCCTCCGAACAGGGCCGCGATCCACTCGACGAGCGGAATGCGCTCGGGACCCTTCTTCGCCATCAGATCACCAGCCTTGCGATGGCAGCGCCGATCGCTCCGGGGAAGGCAAGCACGGCCACCATCGCCATCACCTGCGGCGCATCGGTGCCGTCGAGCCGGCCGAACGTCCACAGCAGGTACAAGGCGGTAAGCGCCGCGATCGCATAGCCGGTGACGCTGAAGCGCAAGAAGATGCTGGTGAAGTCCACCGGCCCCGACGGCTTCACCTCGCCCTTGAAACCAACCGTATAGACGAAGCCGTGCAGGAGCAGGATCGAGACGATGATCAGGACGATGCTCTGCCACGGGAACATGCGGTAGGAGATCAGGATCATCTCCTCGGTCGGAGCAACGCTGAAACCGAGGAAGAGCGCTCCGGCAAGCATCAGGAACAGCTGCCCCCAATAGCTCGACCGCTGCTTTTCTCCGCCTTTTTGCGCCTTCTTGCTCCCCATCTGCTTGCTCGCGATCATCGCACCGAAACTCGCCGGGATGGTCTCGACGATGACCTTGCCAAAAATCTCCGCAGCCCGCTGGTCGACTTCAACGATCCCGAACATCCACAGGATGATCAGCGACCACAAGGCCGCGATGCCATAGGCGGCCAACGCATCCATCAGGTCCTCGCCCCAATTGGTCGTCCGCTCGAACCCGGACAGCCGCGACAGGCCGACGAGGACGATGAAATTGATGATCGCGAACTGGACGAGGCTGAACCGCGCGAGATAGAATCCGAGCCGCCACATCTCCATCGTCATCAGGATCGGCAGGCTGAACAGCACCGCCCCGGCCGTGACCCGGCCAAGCCCGACCAAATACTTCCAGTTGCTGTCCCAGCTCAGGTCGACCCGTCCGGGAAGGCGCGCCCGGGCCGTCATGCCGCGGTCTCGAACAGCGCCAGCTGGCGAAGCACGTTGCGCCGCTGGAGACCGCCGGCGAGCGCCCCGGTGGTCACTCCGACGGTAGCAACGAACGCTGCAAGCCTCAGCTTGTCGACGATCGTCACCTCCGGCTCGTGGAGCGTCGGCCAGGTCGAGATCAATCCTTGCGGGAACACCCAGACTTCCAGCGCCAGGCTGATCAGCCCGACCATGACGAACAGGCCGATGATCCCAAGCAGGATGGTCATGAAGATCACCACGTTGGCCAGCGCCAGGTGGCGGGGGAGAAACTCCGTCTCCTTGCGCGGAAGGAACAGGTTCTGGGCGAAGCTCAGGTAGAGGGTCGATGCGGCAATGGTGATCAGGCCATAGATCACAGCCGTCCAGTTGCTCATGCCAAGCCCGGCGTCCCACATCTCGGCGGTGAAGACGAGGATGAAGACCGGCGCCATTGCCGCTGCGGCAAGCCCGGACAGCCGAAGCGGAAGCAGGAGCGCGCGATTCCGAAGAAGCGCCCGCACAAGCATCGCCGGGTCGTGAAAGATGCTTTTGACGTGCGCCCACAGTTCGCTCAGCGCGCCGGTGACGTGATATTCGCCCTCAAGGAAGCGATCGGAAAGCGCGCGTATCTCTTCGGGAGGGACATAGGGTTCCGCACGCTTTCGCTCCGGGTCCACCGCGAATCGCGCCATCGCCCCCTCCTTCGCATCGGGACGCGCGCCGAGCACGCGGCCGACGAGGTTGAGCAACAGCGTCGCCGAGTTCCATCGCACCTGCGGCGCCTCGAGCGGCAGGTCGGCACCGCGCCCGGGCTTGCGCAGCTGCCGGGTCGAAAGGATGCAGATCCGGGTCAGCGGGGACGCCACCCCGGAAACGATCCGGTCCTGCGCGGAAAGCAGCGGCGCGTCGGTGACGACGATGACCAGGTCGTAGGAGCCTTCCGCGAGCCGCAGGCTCGCCTGGCCGACGAAATCGGCACCGCTGCGGTTTTCGTCGGTTTCCAGCTTCATCTTTTCGCCGGTCTGGAAGCACCACTTGCGCCCGCTCGCCTCCTCCAGCCGGGCTTCGACATCCTTGACCAGCTTGGTTGCGAAGGCACCAAGGTCGTCGCCGCCCGGGGTCGGAGCGATGATGACGCCGACCTCGACGCTTCGCCGTTGCTCGTCCGCTCCACTCACTTGACGTCTTCCTCACGGATGACGGTGATATGCCCGTTGCGCTCGAGGAAGGCCGTAACCACCCGCATCACGTGGCCGACGCCCTTCTCGCGAAGCCCTTCGTCGAGGTCGCGCTTGCTGACCACCGCTTTCTTCATCGCGTCGTGATCGATGCTGCCGTCCGTCACCAGTCGCAGCGCCCGGCCCTTGAACAGCCAGTCGAGCATGTCGGAGCGGCTTGCGCCAAAGCTGATCAGCCACCACGCGCCCAGGAACACCGTCGTCGCGACCAGAGTCGAGACCAGCGGTGCCGGCCCGGTAAGCGCGCGGCTGAGGTTCGACCCGACGATGATTGTGACGATGATGTCGGGGGTGGACCAGCGCCCGAACGCGCGCCACGCGCCGATCCGGGTCACCACCAGGCCATAAGCGAAAACGATGGCGGCCCGCATCGCCATCTCGGCCCAGCCGATGCTCCCGGCACCCTCGCCGATCGCCAAATAGAAATTGTCGAGCCAGTCCATCGCCGCTCTCCGCACCGTTGTTTTCGCGGAAATTAGCGAATCAGGCGCCGCTCGGGTTCCCGATGGCTAGCCCTCGATGATGACCGGGGTGCCGATGGCGGTCAGGCCGTAGAGCGTCTCGGCGAACTTGAGCGGCAGGCGGACGCAGCCGTGGCTCGCCGGGTAACCGGGGTTGGGACCGGCGTGGAAGGCTATTCCCTTCGAATCGTACATCTGCATGAACGGCATCGGCGCATTGTCGTATTTGCGCGAATAGCCCTTCTTCTTCTTGGTCAGCACTTTCCACAGGCCTAGCGGCGTTTCCTTGCCCTTCTTGCCGCTGGAAATGCTCGCCACTCCGACCAGCTTCTCGCCGCGATAGACGTAGAAAAGCTGCTGCAGCAGGTCGATGACCACCTTCGCCTCGCCGTCCTTGGGAATGTCGGCGACCCATTTATATTCGCCGGGCTTGAGAACCACCGTCCCGAACGCGGCAAGCGCATCCTTGTGCGCCTGAGGGGCGCTGCCCTGCGTCCAGCGGTAGGGAAGTTCCTGCGGCGGCGGAGGGGGCGGCGCAACCGCGACCCGCCTCGGCGCTGTCGAACAGCTGGCGAGCAAAACGGCGGCAATGGCGACCGTGAGATAAGGGATCTTGCGCATCGACCAGTCAAACAGCGCAAGCGGCGCGATTGCGTCAATCCCGCGGTAAACGCGAAATTACCGGTTAACCGCGAAAAAAGGCGGAACCGCCAGCCTAGCGACGCTTAAGTTCGCTGTCCGGCTTCCATGCCGGCGGCTGCGGCTGGTCGGCGACCCTGTCGACAAGCTTGTAGAAAAATCGGTTGAAATCCGCGGCGGCCTTGAAATCCATCGGCTGCCTCAGGTCGTCCTGCGGCTTGTGATAGCCGGTGCGGTACCACTGTCGGTAAACCTGCTCGCTTTTCGATCCCGGCGTAAATCCGAAGACGAAGTTCGTCGCGGGAACGCCCGCCTGCAGGAACGGCCAGTGGTCGGTGCGATGAAGCAGGTTGCGCTCGGGCTCGGGGTCGGTCTGCACTTCGATTCCGAGGCTGTTCGCAACCGCCCGCGCATCGTCGCCGAGCGTCGTGTCGTTGAGCGCGTGGACGGTGAGAAGCTTCAACGGGAAAATCGGCCGAAGCTGGTCGAGATTGATGACCCCGGCGATGTGCGACAGCGGCACCGTGGGATGGGCGACATAGTATCGCGACCCCAACAGCCCCTTTTCCTCGCCCGCCCAGGCCGCGAAAAGTATCGGCCGGCGGAAGCTTTCGCCGTGGCGCCGCTCGGCAAGCCGGATCAGCAGCGCGACATAGGCGGCATCGTCCAGGGTGCCGTTGTAGAGCCGGTCTCCATTGACCGGCTCGCCATAACCATAGCCGTCGAGATGCGCGGAAAGCAGGATTGCCTGGCCGGAAAGCGCCGGGTCGGATCCCGGAAGCATCGCCAGGACATTGGGCGAAGAGATTTCCGACTGGGTGATGGTGAAGCGGGCCTTCAGACGGTCGGCTATTGCAAAGCTCGGCAGCGGCTTCCCGGCACTTCCGGCGGCAATCAGGGCGGCGGCGTTGCGGCCGCTGCCCGCGAGAATCTTGCCGAGCGAGCCTGCGTTCAGGGTCATCCACAGCAACGGGTCGCGGTCCGGCTCGGCAGTCGCAAGCCGCACGTCGCGCGAATAGGCATAGGGCCAACGCGGCGGCTCGATCGCAAAGCCCGGATCGGCGATTGTCATCACCCCGATTGCGCCTGCAGCCCTGCACCGCGTCCTCGCGCTCGGACGAGCTCGGGTGCCCGGCTTTGTGGGTGCCGTGGCAGATGACGATTCGCCCGCGCACATCGCCCAGTGAGTCCTTGCTGCAATAGCCGCCGTAGTAGAGCGGCGCGTCGACCTGCCCGGGAGTCGCCTCGTTGGGCGAAATCGTCAGGTCGTGGAGAAACTGCAGCGGCCGTTTGCCGACGGTGATTGTCGCGCGCTCCACTCGCACTTCGTGCATAGGAACGGTCTGGAACCAGCTGCCGTTCTCGCCGGCCGGCTTCAGGCCCGCCGCTGCAAATTTTTCGGCGACTAGCTTCGCCGCTCGCAAATAGGCCGCCGACCCGGTGTCGCGCCCTTCCATCGAGTCATCCGACAGTTGCGCCGTCGTTCGCCACCAGGCGGCGGTGTCCGCGTCCATCCTGGGCGGCGCCGCTCCCGCGAGCGCGATTGCAGCAGCTGCGTAGGCCAGCCTCACTCCCATTCGATCGTCCCCGGCGGCTTCGACGTGTAATCGTAAACGACGCGATTGATTCCGTTGACCTCGTTGACGATGCGGGTCGCCACACGGCTCAGGAAGGCGCTGTCGAACGGATAGACGTCGGCGGTCATCCCATCGACGCTGGTCACCGCGCGAAGCGCGCAGACGCTGTCATAGGTGCGATAATCGCCCATCACCCCGACCGTCTGCACCGGAAGTAGCACCGCGAACGCCTGCCAGATCGCGTCGTAGAGCCCCGCTGCCCGGATCTCCTCGAGGTAGATGCTGTCGGCCTTGCGGAGGATGTCGCACTTCTCCTTCGTGACTTCTCCGGGAATCCGGATCGCCAGCCCTGGTCCGGGGAACGGGTGCCGCTCGACGAACGCCTCGGGCAAGCCCAGCTCGCGCCCAAGTTCGCGGACCTCGTCCTTGAACAGTTCGCGAAGCGGCTCGACCAGCTTCATGTTCATCCGCTCGGGGAGCCCGCCGACATTGTGGTGGCTCTTGATGGTGACGCTCGGGCCGCCGGTGAAGCTGACGCTTTCGATGACGTCCGGATAAAGCGTGCCCTGGGCCAGGAAGTCGGCGCCGCCGATGCGCTTGGCCTCGGCCTCGAACACGTTGATGAACTCGGCGCCGATGAACTTGCGTTTCTTTTCCGGGTCGGTGAGCCCGTCGAGGCCGCCAAGGAAATCCTTGCTCGCGTCGACGTGGACGAGCGGGATGTTGTAGCTGTTGCGGAAGAGGCCGACGACCTGTTCCGCTTCGCCCGAACGCATCAGCCCGTGATCGACGAACACGCAGGTCAGCTGCTCGCCGATGGCCTCGTGGATCAGCACCGCGGCGACTGCGCTGTCGACTCCGCCGGAAAGCCCGCAGATCACCTTGCCGTCACCGACCTGCTGTCGGATTTCCTCGATCTTGGCGTCGCGGAAACCGGCCATCGTCCAGTCGCCGGCGCAGCCGCAGATGTGGCGGGCGAAGTTGGCCAGCAGCCGCCCGCCGTCCGGCGTGTGCACCACCTCGGGGTGGAACATCAGGCTGTACCGCTTCGATTCCTCGTCCGTCGCGATGGCATAGGGTGCGCCTTCCGAAGCGGCGACGACGCTGAAGCCCGGCGCCAAAGTCTCGACACGGTCGCCGTGGCTCATCCACACCTGGTGGGTCTCGCCGACGCTCCATAGCCCGTCGAACAGCGCCGACGGAGCGACCACTTCGATGAACGCCCGTCCGAATTCCCGCTTGTCGGAGGTGACGACCTTGCCGCCGAGCTGCTGGTGAAGCGTCTGCTGGCCGTAGCAGATGCCGAGCAGCGGAACGCCGCTGTCGAAGATCGCCTGCGGAGCGCGCGGGCTGTTTTCGGTCATCACGGAGGATGGCCCGCCGGAAAAGATCACGCCCCTTGGCTCGATCCGCTGGAATGCTTCCTCGGCGCTGTTGAACGGCGCGATCTCGCAATAGACCCCCGCCTCGCGAACCCGCCGGGCGATCAGCTGCGTGACCTGGCTTCCGAAGTCGATGATGAGGATGGAATCGGTCGGCTGTACCGTCATGCGTGGCGGATAGCGTTTCCTCTGCGCGAGTAAAGGCCGCGCAATCGACCCTTGGCCTTCGCAGACGCCTTCGATCCCGATTTTTTCGAGCCCGGATTCGAACTTGCGCGTTATTGCCCGGAACAAAGACCTACTGCTGTTCGGAGGAACCGTGAACGACGCGAAAGACAAGGCTGCAACCGGGATCGAAGGGCTGGACCTGATCTTGTCCGGCGGCTTCGTTCGAGGGCGGGTGTATCTCGCCGAAGGCAGCCCCGGGACCGGCAAGACGACGATCGCGACGCAGTTCCTGCTCGCCGGCGCCGCCAGGGGCGAGCGCGGCCTGTACATCACCCTGTCTGAAACCGAGGCGGAGCTTCGCGAGAGCGCCCGCTCGCACGGCTGGGAGCTTGAGGACCCGCTCGAGATTTTCGAGCTCGTCCCGCCGGAAAACCTCCTTGACGACGAACAGCAGCAAAGCCTTCTCTATTCGTCCGACCTCGAACTTGGCGAGACGACGAGGCGGGTGTTCGAAGTGGTCGAGCGGGTGAAGCCGACTCGCGTCGTTATCGACAGCCTGTCGGAAATCCGCCTGCTCGCGCAAAGCTCGCTTCGCTACCGGCGGCAAATCCTCGCCATCAAGCACTATTTCTCCAAGCACGACACGACGGTGCTGCTGCTCGACGATCTGACCAGCGAAACCCACGACAAGACGGTTCACAGCGTTGCCCACGGAGTCCTCCGGCTCGAGGAACTCGCTCCCGATTACGGTGGCGAGCGCCGCCGGCTCCGGGTCATCAAGTACCGCGGCCAGAAATATCGCGGCGGCTTCCACGACTTCGTCATCGAAACTGGCGGAATCCGCGTCTTCCCGAGGCTGGTCTCGTCCGAGCACAAGGGATCGTTCAGCCGCGACGTCATCGAAAGCGGATCGAAAGAGCTCAACGCGTTGCTGGGCGGCGGCATCGAGCGCGGCTCGAGCACGCTCGTCCTCGGACCCGCCGGGACCGGCAAGTCGCTCCTCACCCTCACCTTCGCAGTCACCGCGATCAAGCGCGGCGAGCGGGCCGCGATGTTCGTGTTCGACGAGGAGATCGGCCTGCTGATCCAGCGCGCCAAAGGTATCGGCATCGACTTGCAGCCAATGGTGGATAGCGGCGACCTCCTGCTGACACAGGTCGACGCCGCCGAGCTTGCCCCGGGCGAATTCGCGCATCTCGTCAGGCGCTGCGTCGAAGAGGAAAAGGCCGCAACCGTCATCATCGACAGCCTCAACGGCTACCAGGCGGCGATGCCCGAAGAGCGGCAGCTGGTCCTCCACATGCACGAGCTCCTGCAATTCCTGAACCGCCAGGGCGCCACCACCTTCCTCACCGTTGCCCAGCACGGGCTGGTCGGCGACATGCGGGCGCCGGTGGACGTCACCTACCTTGCCGATACGGTGATCCTGCTGCGCTATTTCGAGGCCGCGGGCCGGGTCCGGCGGGCGATGTCGGTGATCAAGAAGCGGACCAGCGCGCACGAGGACACCATCCGCGAATACCGGATCCATTCCGACGGAATCTCGCTCGGCAAGCCGTTGACCAACTTCCAGGGCGTGCTTCGCGGAGTCCCGGAGCTGATCAGCCGCGAGGATCCCGAGCCGGTCGAGGCGCGCGCTTGAAGGGAGAGATGTCCGAGCGCGGGCTTATCCTCGCGCCGTCGGGCCGCGATTCCGCGGTCGCGGCCGAAATCCTGGCCGAAGCCGGCATTCACGCCGTCCCTTGCGACGACCTCCAGTCGCTCGTCCACTGCCTCGACGAGGGCGCCGGCTTTGCAGTGGCGACGGAGGAAGCGCTCACCCGCAGCCTGCTCCACCCGCTGGCCGACTGGATTTGCAGCCAGGCCGAATGGTCCGACCTGCCGTTCGTCCTGCTGACCCGGCGAGGCGGCGGGTTGGAACGCAATCCCGAAGCGGGCCGGCTCCTCGAGCTGCTCGGCAACGTAACCTTCCTCGAACGGCCGTTTCACCCCACCACCCTGGTCAGCTTCGCCCGCGCCGCGCTTCGCGCCCGCCGCCGCCAGTACGAAGCCCGCGCCCGCCTCGTGTCGCTTCAGGAAAGCCAGGAGCGGCTGGAGATGGTGAACGAAACGCTGGAGGCGCGGGTGGAGGAGCGCACGCGTGAGATCGAACGCACCATGGCCCAGCTTCACGAGGTGCAGAAGCTGGAGACTCTCGGCCAGCTCACCGGCGGCGTTGCCCACGACTTCAACAACCTGCTGACCCCGATCATCGGCAGCCTCGACCTTCTTCGCAGGCGCCTCGGCGACGACGATGAGCGCGCCGGCCGGCTGATCGACGGCGGCCTGAAGGCAGCGAGCCGGGCGGCAACGCTTGTCCAGCGCCTGCTCGCTTTTGCCCGGCGACAGGACCTGCAATCGCGTCCGGTCGATATCCCGCTGCTCCTCGACGGCATGCACGACATGCTGTCGCGCTCGCTTGGGCCGACGATCGAGGTCAGCATCACCAGCGATCCCGGCCTTCCGGCCGCCCGCGTCGACCCCAACCAGCTCGAGCTCGCGATCCTCAACCTCGCGGTCAATGCCCGCGACGCAATGCCCGACGGCGGGCCGCTGGCGATCCACGTGTCGGAGTCGAGCGTTGACGAAGCCGGTCCGCTCAAGGCCGGGCGCTACGTGCGGGTGGCGGTGACCGACCGCGGCGTGGGAATGAGCGATTCGACGAGGAGCCGCTCGGTCGAGCCGTTCTTTTCGACCAAGGGCGTCGGCAAGGGGACCGGCCTTGGGCTGTCGATGGTCCACGGCCTCGCCGCCCAGCTCGGCGGAACCCTCCAGCTCAAGAGCGCACCGGGCGAAGGAACGACGGCCGAGATCTGGCTTCCCGCGAGCAGCGAGCCGGCAGCGGAGGTTGCGAACGATCCGGACGCTCTCGAGACCGCTACCGGCAACGCCAGCATCCTCCTGGTCGACGACGAGGACCTCGTTCGTGAGGGCACGGCCGACATGCTCCGCGACATCGGCTACGACGTCCAGTGCGCAGCCTCCGGTTCGGAAGCGCTTGCGCTGCTGCGCGGCGGCGACTTCGACCTGCTCATCACCGATTATCTGATGCCCGGAATGGACGGGGTGGAGCTTGCAAAGGAAGCCCAGGCGCGTCGCTCCTAACCTGCCGGTACTGCTCATCACCGGCTATTCGACCATTGCCTCGGGGCCAGGAGCGCATCTTCCCCGCCTCGCCAAGCCCTTCCGCCAGGTCGATCTCGCCTCGCGCGTTGCCGACCTGTTGACGGAGCACCGCTCGGACGAGGTCGTTTCGATGCGCCAGAAGAAGCGAACTAGCTAGGGCGCTGCGTCCCGGAGGTCAGGACCGCTTCCGCAAGCAGCTCGTACGAGCGGATTCGCGCCGCGACATCGTAGATCTGGCTCGTCACGATCAGCTCGTCCGCGTTGGTTCTCGCGACGAACTGCTCCACCTGCCGCCTCGCCTCCTCGGGCGTTCCGATTGCCGAGCAGGACAGCACTCCTTCCAGCACCCCCCGCGCCTGCGCTGGAAGAGTGGCGGCATAATCGGCCCTGGGCGGCGGAAGCTGCACTGGCATGCCGGTGCGAAGCGCCACGAACGCCTGCTGGATCGACGTCGACAGCAGCGCCGCCTCCTCGGGCGTATCCGCTACGAAAGCGTTGAAGCCGAGCATCACGTAGGGCTCCGCCAGCTGCTCCGACGGCTCGAAACGATCGCGGTACAGCTCGATCGCCTGGTCCATCATCTGCGGCGCGAAATGGGAGGCGAAGGCGTAGGGAAGGCCGAGAGCGGCCGCGAGCTGCGCTCCGAAAAGGCTCGATCCGAGGATATAGAGCGGGATGTCCAGGCCCTCGCCGGGAATCGCGCGAACCCGGCCGTTCTCGCCGCGGAAATAGCCCGTCAGCTCGACAACATCGTTCGGGAACTGGTTCTCGTCCGACGCAAGGTTTCGCCGCATCGCATAAGCGGCGGCCTGGTCGGTGCCGGGCGCGCGGCCCAACCCAAGGTCGACCCGGCCCGGGAAGAGCGACTCCAGTGTCCCGAACTGCTCGGCGATCACCAGCGGCGCGTGATTGGGGAGCATGATCCCGCCCGCCCCGATGCGGATGGTCGACGTGTTTGCGCCGACAAAAGCGAGCGCCACGGCGGTCGCCGCGCTTGCGATGCCCGGCATCGAATGGTGCTCTGCCATCCAGTAGCGGGTGTAGCCGAAGCTTTCCGCCGCTTTGGCCAGTTCGGCCGAGCTGCGAAGCGCCTCGCCGGCGGTTCCGCCTTCGACGATTGGCGCGAGATCGAGAACCGAGAGTTTCACCATGACCACTCAAATGGTCGCTGCCGGCGGCGGTTCAACGAGAAAGTGCCGGAGCCCTTGCGAGCCCCGGCACCTTTTCGCTGTGACTGCCGTCGCGCTTAGCGGCGGCGGTTGATGTCGATGTCGCGGATATAGCCGCGATAATCGACGTCGCACTTGAACGACAGGTCGGCCGGCGCGGCATAGCCGTAGCCGGTCGCGCCATAAGCACCGTAACCGTACGGGCCATAGTTCATGCCGCTGCTGGCGAAGCCGCGCACCCGCAATGTGGTCGGCGATCGCTGGTCGACCCGCGTGATGCCGAGGATTCGGGCGTTGTTGTAGGCGTTGCTGTAACCGTAGCCGCCATAGCCTCCATAGCTGTAGCGGGACCGGTAGCTAAGCCGCTGCTGGACGGCGGCGGTGCACTGGTTGACCGCCACCTGCGGGTTGGCGGCCCCATAGCCGCCATAGCGGAACTGGCCGTAGGGGTTGAGGATCGACTGCAGGACCTGGCCGATCACGTTGGTCGAATATCCGTACTGTCCGTAGCCCGGATAATATTGCGCGGAAGCCGGGGCCGCCGCACCGAGCGCGGCGATTCCGGCCGCGCCAATCATCAGTTTCGTAACAGCCTTCATGGCTTGTCTCCTTCGAGTTTTTCTCGAGTTCGCCTGTAAAACGAACCGGAAGCATCGAAGGTTGAGCCACCCGCGCACGGAATCGCCCCGAAAGCGGCAGCCTGCCGCTGTTCAGCAACGCTCTGGCGTGAATAAACGCCCGATTTACAGCTTTTGGGCGGGCGATTCGGGCGGCCATTGCGCCGACCCGGGCGATCAGGCCGCTTCGAACTCTTCCTCGGTCATCACCGGACCGCTGTCCTGGCCCTTTGCCGAAACGTCGCGCTCGACGAATTCGATGACCGCGATCGGCGCGGCGTCGCTCATTCGAATGCCCGCCTTGATGACTCGGGTGTAGCCGCCGTTGCGCTCGGCATAGCGGGGGCCGATAACCTCGAAAAGCTTGCGCTCCTGGGCTTCGTCCATGATCCGCGAATGGGCGATCCGCCGGTTCGACAGGCCGCCCTTCTTGGCCAGCGTGACCAGCTTCTCGACGTACGGGCGAAGCTCTTTCGCCTTGGCCGTCGTCGTCGTGATCTGCTCGTGCTTGATGAGCGCGGCCGCCATGTTGCGCAAAAGCGCCTGCCTGTGGCTCGAAGTGCGCTGAAGTTTCCGTCCGCCGATGCGATGACGCATGTCTATTCTCCGTTCGTCGGGAGCCCGTTCGAGGTAGCTCCGGCCAGGCCGTTCTCCGGGTGACGGCCAAGAACCCAATGAAAAGGCGGAGCGTTACGCCCCGCCGTCCGCAGCCCCTCAACCCCAAGCCGCGCCGCAAGTCAAGCTTTTGGCGATCCCGGCGATCAGGCTCGGGTCGCCCCTCCACCGCGGACGATATATTTGAACGTCGTAAGCTGCTCCGGCCCGACCGGTCCGCGGGCATGCAGCCGCCCGGTGGCGATGCCGATCTCGGCACCGAAGCCGAACTCGCCGCCGTCGGCGAACTGCGTCGATGCGTTCCACATGACGATGGCGCTGTCGACCTGCCTGGTGAAGGCTTCGGCCGCTTCCTCGTCCTGAGCGACGATCATGTCGGTATGTCCCGAGCCGTAGCGGGCAATATGCGCAACCGCGCCGTCGACTCCATCGACGATTCGAACCGCCAGGATCGGCTCCAGATATTCGGTCGTCCAGTCGTCTTCCGTCGCCGGCGCCATCCCCGGCACAAGCGCGCGGCTCTCTTCGTCGCCGCGAAGCTCGCATCCGCCGTCGCGAAGCGCGGCGGCTATTTTCGGGAGCAGCCCCGGCGCCACGTCGCGATCGACCAGCAGCGTCTCCAGCGCGCCGCAGATCGAAACCCGCCGAAGCTTGGAATTGACCACCAGCGCGACCGCCATCTCGGGATCGGCGGAGGCGTGAACGAAGCAGTGGACGAGGCCCTCCAGGTGCCCGAGCACCGGCACCCTCGCCTCTTTCTCGACGCGCGCGACCAGCCCCTTGCCGCCGCGCGGCACGATCAGGTCGATGGTGCCGCCCAGGCCGCCGAGCAGCATTCCCACCGCCGCGCGGTCTGCCGTCGGCACGATCTGCACGCAGGCAGCCGGCAGCCCTGCTTCCTCCAGCCCGGCAACAAGCGCCTCGTGGATCGCCAGCGCGCTTTTCAACGCGTCCGACCCGGACCGAAGGATGATCACGTTGCCCGAACGGATGCATATCGCCGCTGCGTCGGCGGTGACGTTGGGGCGGCTTTCGTAGATCATCCCGATGACGCCGATGGGAGTGCGCACCCGGGCGATGTCCAGCCCGTTCGGGCGCTGCCACCGCGCCATTTCGACGCCGACGGGATCGGGCAATTGCGCCACCTGCTCAAGCGACTGCGCGATTGCCTCCAGCCGCTCCTCGTCCAGCCGGAGCCGGTCGATCCTCGCGCTCGCCGCGGAAACGTCTTCGCCATTCGCCTTGAGGATCGAACCCGCCCGCGCCCGCAGGTGGCGGGCCATCGCTCGAATGGCTTCGCTCCGAGTCCCGGCGGATGCATCGCGAAGCTCGGCCGCGGCGGCCCGGGCCTTGTGGCCCATTGCGTTCATCATCGATTCCATTGTCATATTCCCAGCGTCACCAGGTCGTCGCGATGGATGAGTTCGTTCGGCCCGCGGTAACCAAGCACGTCCTGGATTTCCTTGGTCGAGTGGCCGGCGATCGCCCGTGCCTCCGCCGCATTGTAGGCGCTGATTCCCTTGGCAATCTCGACGCCCGAGGTCGAAACTATGGCCAGGCAGGACCCGCGCTCGAAATCGCCGACGACGTCGTCGACGCCCGCGGGAAGCAGGCTCTTCCCCGCCGCCAGCGCGCGTTCCGCACCGCGATCGACGAGCACCGTCCCGGCCACGTCGAGCGTTCCCGCGATCCACTGCTTGTAGACGCTCGCCGGCGACCCGTGGGCGGCGAAGATGCTGGCGGTGCCGCCGTCGTTCAACCACTGGATCGGGTGGTCGTGCCAGCCAGAGGTGATGATCGTCGCACAGCCTGCGGCGCTGGCGATCCGCGCCGCCTCCACTTTCGTCCTCATTCCGCCGGTCCCGACCCCGGCAGCGGCGCCCCCGGCATAGGCTTCGATTTCGGGGGTTATCTCGGGGATGTAGTCCAGGTGCCTGGCGTCGGGATCGCTCTTCGGGTCGGCCGTGTAGATGCCGTCCACGTCGGACAGCAGGATCAGCAGGTCGCAATGGATCATCTGCGCCGCCCGGGCCGACAGGCGATCGTTGTCGCCATAGCGAAGCCGCTCGGTCGCCACCGTGTCGTTCTCGTTGATGACCGGCAGTGCGCCGCTGGCGAGCAGCACTTCCATCGTCGCGCGGGCATTGAGCCAGCGCCGCCGCCGCTCGGTATCGCCAATGGTCAGCAGCAGCTGCGCGACCGCGATCCCGTGCGGGTCGAGCGCGCTTTGCCAGATGTCCATCAGCAGGATCTGCCCCGCCGCCGCGGCCGCCTGCTTCTGGTCGAGCCGGGTGGAGCGCTTCAGCTTCAGCCGCCGCCGGCCCAGCGCAACCGCCCCCGACGACACGATCACGATCTGCTTGCCCTCGGCGCGAAGCTTGGCGATGTCGGTCGCCAGCTTGGTCAGCCAGGCCCTTCGCGGGCCGCTTTCCGAAGGGTCGAGGAACAGCGAGGACCCGACCTTGATCACGATCCGCTGGGCTTTCGATATCAATTGCCCAGCGGTCGGCGCGCCGCTCTCCTTCGTCTTCGATTTCGTCATGCAGACGAGGTAGGTTGTCGAATCCCGATTAACACCCCGTGCCGGCGCAGGGTTAAGGATTCACGGACAGCGGCTGGTTGGGGCGCTGTCACCGTAATCTCCATGCAGCGGCTAATTTTGGGGAAGCGTAAACCGATTCCTTTGCTATAGGGTGCGTGGGAGCGGCCTGGGGGCCATGATTTTTTTGCAACATCGAGCGGGGGAGGGATGAGCCAGACGGAGACGTAGGTGAACATCCAGACCCCACGCGACTTTATCGATCGGCGCCAGTTCGTCAGCGCACTCCGCGGCCTCCGCCGCGGCGATTTCAGTGTTCGCCTACCGGAAGAGGCCGACGGCGCCGATAGCGAGATCGCTCGCCTCTTCAACGAGATCGTCTCACTTAACGACGCGATGTCCCAGGAGTTCGAGCGTCTTTCAAGGGTCGTCGGAAAGGAAGGCAGGATCACCCAGCGCGGTCGGGTGAAGGGCGCCACGGGCGGCTGGGAGTCCGCCGTGAGCTGCGTCAACGAACTCATCGAAGACATGGTCCAGCCGACCGCCGAGGTTGCTCGAGTCATCGGCGCCGTCGCCAAGGGTGACCTTTCCCAATCCATGGCAGTCGAAATCGACGGGCGCGCGCTTCGCGGCGAGTTCCTGCGCATCGGCAAGGTCGTGAACACGATGGTCGAGCAGCTCGCGTCCTTTGCATCCGAAGTGACTCGCGTCGCCCGGGAGGTCGGCACCGAAGGCAAGCTCGGCGGTCAGGCGAAGGTGAGAGGCGTTGCCGGCACCTGGAAGGACCTCACCGATAACGTCAATGCGATGGCGACGAACCTCACCAGCCAGGTCCGCAACATTGCCGAAGTCACGACTGCCGTCGCCCGAGGAGACCTGTCGAAGAAGATCACGGTCGAGGTGAAGGGCGAGATCCTGGAGCTCAAAGACACCATCAACACGATGGTCGACCAGCTAAACGGATTCGCCTCCGAGGTCACCCGAGTCGCTCGCGAGGTCGGCACCGAAGGCAAGCTCGGAGGCCAGGCGGCGGTCCCCGGAGTGGCTGGAACGTGGAAGGATCTCACCGACAACGTCAATCTGATGGCCGAAAACCTGACCGGCCAGGTCCGCAACATTGCCGAAGTAACGACGGCAGTCGCGCGGGGCGATTTGTCGAAGAAGATCACCGTCGACGTCAAAGGAGAGATCCTGGAGCTCAAGGACACCATCAACACGATGGTCGACCAGCTGAACGGCTTCGCCTCCGAGGTCACCCGGGTCGCCGGCGAGGTCGGGACGGAAGGAAAGCTTGGCGGCCAGGCGAAGGTGAAGGGCGTCGCCGGGACCTGGAAGGATCTCACCGACAATGTGAACGCCATGGCGACCAACCTCACCAGCCAGGTCCGGAACATTGCCGAGGTCACGACCGCCGTCGCACGCGGCGACCTGTCGAAGAAGATCACGGTCGAGGTGAAGGGAGAGATCCTGGAGCTCAAGAACACCATCAACACGATGGTTGATCAATTGAATGCCTTCGCCTCGGAGGTCACCCGGGTCGCGCGCGAAGTAGGCACCGAAGGCGAGCTCGGAGGTCAGGCGAAAGTGCCGGGCGTCGCCGGCACCTGGGCCGACCTGACCGACAACGTCAACCTGATGGCGGCGAACCTGACCGGCCAGGTCCGCAACATCGCTGACGTCACGACCGCCGTCGCCAAGGGCGATCTTTCGAAGAAGATTACCGTCGACGTCAAAGGAGAGATGCTGGAGCTCAAGAATACCATCAACACGATGGTCGACCAGCTCAATTCCTTCGCCTCCGAGGTGACCCGTGTCGCCGGCGAAGTCGGCACCGAAGGCAAGCTCGGCGGCCAGGCCCACGTGCGTGGCGTCGGGGGCACCTGGAAGGACCTCACCGACAACGTCAATTTGATGGCGACAAACCTGACCAATCAGGTGCGCGGGATCGCGCAGGTGGTCACCGCCGTGGCCCAGGGCAATTTGAAGCGCAAGCTGACGTTCGATGCGAAGGGCGAGATCGCGGCGCTGGCCGACACGATAAACTTCATGATCGACACCCTCTCGACCTTCGGCGACCAGGTGACGAACATGGCCCGCGAGGTCGGAATCGAAGGCAAGTTAGGCGGCCAGGCTCGAGTTCCCGGAGCGGCGGGCCTGTGGCGCGACCTTACCGACAACGTGAACCAGCTCGCCGCCAACCTGACCAACCAGGTCCGGGCCATCGCCGATGTCGCCACCGCCGTGACCAAGGGCGACCTCACCCGCTCGATCGCCGTCCAGGCGTCGGGCGAAATGGCGGCGCTCAAGGACACGATCAACGAGATGATCAGCAACCTCAAGGAGCAGACACTGAAGAATGCGGAGCAGGATTGGCTCAAGACCAACCTCGCCGCCTTCAGCCGAATGCTCCAGGGTGAGCGCGATCTCGCGACCGTGTCGAACCTGATCATGTCCGAGCTCCCACCGCTGGTGAATTCACAGTACGGCGTCTTCTACGTGAGCAAGCGCGAAGACGATGAAATCAAACTCGAACTGGCGGCGACTTACGGTGTCGACAACCCCGACCAGCTGAAGCAGGAATTCCGCTTGCGCGAAGGACTGATCGGCCAGGCGGCAGCCGATCGCCGCCCGATCCTGCTCACGAAGGTCCCGCCCGATTTTCTGCGCATCTGCTCGGGCCTGGGCCAAGCGAAGCCGGCCAACGTCAACATCCTCCCGGTCCTGTTCGAGGGCGAAGTCAAGGCTGTGATCGAGCTCGCGTCGTTCAGCCACTTCAACGAGACCCACCAGAACTTCCTCGACCAGCTGGTGGAATTGATCGGAATCCTTCTCAACACGATCGCCGCGACCATGCGAACCGAGCGCTTGCTCAAGCAATCGCAGCTGCTGACGCAGGAGCTGCAGTCGCGCCAGACCGAGCTGACTACCAAGCAGGAAGAGCTCCACGCGAAGAACGACCAACTGGTGCAGGCGCAAAAGATGGACGCGATCGGCAAGCTGACCGGCGGCATCGCGCACGACTTCAACAACCTACTTGCCGCGGTACTTGGCGGACTGGGGCTGATCGAGCGTCGGGCCAAGCTTGGCGACGAGCACAAGCGAATCCTGACGATGACCAAGCGCGCGGCCGACCAGGGCTCGGACCTGGTGCGGCGGCTTCTCGCTTTCTCGCGCCAACAACAGCTCGAGCCCGGGGCACTCGACCTTCATGCCCTGCAGAAGGGCGCCGACGACCTGTTCAGTCACACCCTGGGCGGCATGATCGAGCTGCAGTGGCACATTCCTGCGGACGCGTGGCAGCCGTTCGCGGATCGCTCGCAGCTCGAGCTTGCGTTGATGAACCTCGTCATCAACGCGCGCGATGCCATGCCCGATGGCGGCACGATCGAGGTACTCGCCGAGAATTGCAGCGTCGGCCCGGACGATCCGCTGCCGCTGGACGAAGGCGATTATGTGGTTATTTCAGTTATCGATTCCGGTTGTGGAATTCCACCGGAAATGCTCGATCAGGTGCTTGAGCCATTCTTCACGACCAAGGAGGTCGGCAAGGGCACAGGGCTGGGCCTCAGCATGGTTTACGGGTTCGCCAAGCAATCGTCAGGCACGTTGCGGCTAAGCAGCACGGTGGGCGAGGGCACGCGTGCCGAACTGTGGCTTCCGCGCGCATCGAAAGGCGCCCTCATTGTCGTGCCCTCCAGCGCGGAAGAGGAGCCGGAAGCCCTCCACTCGCTGCGGATCCTGCTCATTGACGATCACGCGGAGGTCCGCGAGACCACGGCCGCAATACTGGCCGACCTCGGCCATTCGACCGTTGAAGCGGCGAGCGGAACCGAAGCCATCGAGGCGCTCGAGGCAAGCGAGGAGCCGTTCGACCTGCTGATCACCGATTATGCGATGCCGCGTCAGAGCGGGACCGACGTCGTTCGCCTCGCCCGCGAACGGCAGCCGGGTCTGCCGGCGATCATTGTCACCGGTTATGCCGACAAGGCGCAAATCGGCAGCCGCGCCAGCAAGGCGGGACTGCTGATGAAGCCGTTCACGCTCGGCGGCCTCTCGAACGCGATTCGAAGCGCGCTCCACAAGGAAGCGGCCGAGGCGGCAACGGATTAGGGCGCCCGCCGCCGCTGCCGCTGCGGGGAGTGTGCAATGTCACCGATAAGCCACCGGTAAGGTGAGCCGCCTCTTTGTGGCTTCGTGCCTTCGCGTGAAACAAAAAGGGCCGCCCCCGGCGGGTCGGCCCTTGTTGTGCTCCTGTGCAGGCAGGAACCTGGTCCACGAGAAGAAGACTCTGGCCCCCTGCCTTCGCAGGGGAACAGTTCAGCCCAGCATTGCCTCCTCGAGCTTCTTGGCCATCTCTTCGTCTCGCGGTCACGCCTGTCCCCCGGACAGGCGCGCTGCGCTCGATATTACGAACATCGAAGAGATGGCAGATACGAGAAGGGCCACCGCTATGGGTGGCCCTTTGGTCGAAATGATCGGCTTTTAGCCGAGCATCTCTTGTTCCAGCTTCTTTGCCATTTCCTCGATATTCTCCGGCGGCCATCCGGGGATGTCCATGCCGAGGCGAAGACCCATGCTCGCAAGCACTTCCTTGATCTCGTTCAAGGATTTGCGGCCGAAGTTCGGCGTCCGCAACATCTCGGCTTCGGTCTTCTGGACCAGGTCGCCGATGTAGATGATGTTGTCGTTCTTCAGGCAGTTGGCGCTTCGCACCGACAGCTCCAGCTCGTCCACCTTCTTGAGAAGGTAGCGGTTAAGCTGGTTGGTGTCGGCGGCGACCGCTTCGGCGGCCATTGCCGGCTGGCCGATCATCGCCGGCGCTGCCGCGGTGCGGATCGCCGCTTCGTCGAAGTGGACGAACAGCTGCAGCTGGTCCTGGAGGATCCGCGCCGCATAGGCCAGCGCGTCCTCGGGAGCGACGGTGCCGTCGGTCTCGATGGTCAGGGTCAGCTTGTCGTAATCGAGCTCCTGCCCGACGCGGGTGTTCTCGACCTTGTACGCGACCTGCCGCACCGGGCTGTAGAGCGCGTCGACCGGGATCAGCCCGATCGGGGCGTCGGCCGGGCGGTTGGCGGCGGCCGGGACATAGCCCTTGCCGATGTCGGCGGTCAGCTCGATGTTGAGCGTCGCGCCGTCATCGAGGTGGCAGATGACGAGATCGGGGTTGGTGACCTCCATGTCGCCGGCGGTGGCGATCATCCCGGCGGTGACTTCGCACGGGCCGGTCGCCGAAAGCTGCAGCCGCTTGGGGCCTTCGCCTTCCATCTTCAGCGCGATCTGCTTGACGTTGAGGACGATGTCGGTGACGTCCTCGCGGACGCCCGGAAGCGAGCTGAACTCGTGGAGCGCGCCCTCGATCTTGACCGAGGTCACCGCTGCGCCCTGCAGCGACGAGAGCAGCACCCGCCGCAGCGAGTTGCCGAGGGTCATCCCGAAACCGCGCTCGAGCGGCTCGGCGACGAAGGAAGCGCGGCGACGGCTGTCGCCTCCGCCAACCTTCTTTTCGATTGCGTTGGGCTTTTTCAGTTCCTGCCAGTTCTTTGCGTTGACGGCCATTTTCATCCCTTGGCAGTGCGAGAGCCGCTCTTTCGACCAACCCTCTAGGTTCAATTCAGTTTCGCTTGGCGGCCACGCGGCGTGGCCGTGCAGCGGTTAGACTCGGCGCCGCTTGCTCGGCCGGACCCCGTTGTGCGGGATCGGCGTGACGTCGCGGATCGAGGTGATCGTGAAGCCGACCGCCTGGAGCGCCCGAAGCGCGCTTTCGCGGCCCGACCCGGGGCCTTTGACTTCGACTTCCAGCGTGCGAACACCGTGGTCGGCGGCCTTCTTGCCGGCGTCCTCGGCTGCGACCTGCGCCGCATAAGGCGTGCTCTTGCGGCTGCCCTTGAAGCCCATCATGCCCGCGCTCGACCAGGCAATCGCATTGCCTTGCGCGTCGGTGATGGTGATCATCGTGTTGTTGAAGCTGGCATTCACGTGCGCGACGCCGGCGGAGATGTTCTTGCGTTCGCGCCGGCGAATACGCTGGGGTGCTTGAGCCATGTGCTTATTTCCTAATCCCTGAAATCCAAGCCGCTCATCCTGAGGAGGCATTGAGCGAAGTCGAAAGCCGTCTCGAACGGACGCCTACTTCTTCTTGCCCGGCGATCGGCCGTGCCTTGCCCTTTCGGGTGCGCGCGTTGGTGTGCGTGCGCTGGCCGCGGACCGGCAGGCCCCTGCGGTGCCTGAGCCCGCGGTAGGAGGCGAGGTCCATCAGCCGCTTGATGTTCATTGCGGTCTCGCGGCGAAGGTCGCCCTCGACCGAATGGTTGGCGTCGATTTCCTCGCGGATGTGCAGGACTTCCTGGTCGGTGAGGTCCTGGACCCGCCGCTCGGGCGCGATTCCGAGCTTGCCGATGATCGACTGCGCGGTCGTCCGTCCGATTCCGTGGATGTAGGTGAGCGCGATTTCAACGCGCTTGTTCGATGGGATATTTACGCCGGCGATTCGTGCCATTCTTCTTCCTCTTTCAGCTCCACAGGCTCGTTGAAATTGCTGAGGGTTTGCCCCGCGCCAACTTTACACGCCTATCTCGTCGCTTGTTGGACCCTTTCAAACGAAAAACCGACGCGCGCACGAGTGCGCCGCCGGAAACCGGTTGAACGGGATAGGGATCATTTAGGATTTGCCCGTTCGCGAGTCAAGCTGCCGCATGCCGACATTGCCGATGGCGCTCCGCCCCGATACAGCCCGGCGTCGATGAAGCGGTTCAATTTCACCGAAGGTACGCCCGACGAGCTTCGCGGAAGCGTGCTTGCGCTCGGCAATTTCGACGGCTTTCACCTCGGCCACCAGGCGGTGGTCAGCCGGGCAATCGCGCTCGGTTTCCACCAGCGGCGGCCGGTCGTCGTCGCCACGTTCGACCCCCATCCGGTGCGTTTTTTCAAGCCCGACGTGCCGCCGTTCCGGCTCACCAGCCTCGACCAGCGCGAGCGCCTGTTCGCCCACGCCGGCGCCGACGGAATGCTGGTCTTCACCTTCGACAAGGCGCTTGCGACCACCAGCGCCGAGGACTTCGTCGCCGACATCCTGGCCAGGGACCTTGGCGTCGCCGCGGTCGTAACCGGCACCGACTTCACATTCGGCCGCGGTCGCAAGGGCAATGCCGAGACGATGCGCGAGCTCGGGCGGGCGCACGGGATAGAGGCGGAAGCGGTCCCGCCGGTCATCGTCGACGGCGAGCCGGTATCGTCGAGCCGGATCCGCAAGGCGGTTGCCGACGGCAATCCCGGTGCCGCCATTCACCTGCTTACCCGCCCGTTCGCCATCGAAGCGGTGGTCGAGCGCGGCGACGGGCGCGGTCACGACCTGGGCTTCCCGACCGCGAACATGTCGCTTGGCCGCTACCAGCGCCCGGCACATGGGATTTACGCGGTCCGGGTCCGCCTCGACGACGGCAGCGAGCATTGCGGCGCTGCAAGCTTCGGCACCCGGCCGATGTTCGAGGGGCGCGACGAAGTGCTGGAAACCTACATCTTCGACTGGAGCGGCGACCTCTACGGCCGCACGATCGAAACCGCGCTGGTCGCCTTCATCCGTCCCGAAGCGAAGTTCGAGAGCGTCGATGCGCTGGTCGAGCGAATGCGGCAGGACGAAGCAGAGGCGCGCGAGCTGCTGGCCATCTGACAGGATTTCAGGTTCCCAGCGACTTCAGCGGGTCGTGTCCCCAGTTCATCAGCGAATAGCGCCAGCGGGAGCTCACCGGGTTCGCCGGCTCCTGCGCCAGATGGCGCCTGATATATCCGACGACCTTCCTCATGTGAGCAAAGTCGTCGTCGTTGAGCTCCCCCGGATTCTTTTCCAGGATGTCCGCGATCCAGCGGCCGCTGGCGTGACCGACGCTCTCGTGCAGGCTGCCGTCAAAGCCTTTCCAGCCGACGCTCAGGCTGGTCGGTGTCGCCAGCCACTCTCGCAGTTCAGCAGCAGTCATGTTCACTGATTCGGCGAAATCGGCGGCAGTTTGCTCGCGGTCCATCGCGACCAGAACCGGCATTTGCGTCGGCTCCACGTCGGCCTAGCGTGCGCTTGCTTCGCCCTGGACGAGCGGAATGATCTGCCACAGCGCCGATGCCCCGACGAGGACGTAGACGATTCGGCTGAGCGGCGACATGTCGCCGAACAGGGCAGCGACGAGGTCGAAGCCGAACAGGCCGACGAGGCCCCAGTTGAGGCCGCCGACAATGACAAGGATCAGCGTCAGAACGTTGATGATGCGCATTCTTGGAACTCCCGTGTGCGGGCGCGCGCGGCACGGAGGGGAATGGGCGAATTTGCGCCGCGCGGCCCGGTGACGTCGAATTAGCCGGAGACAGGGCCGCCGCCGATACGGGCTTTAGTCGGTAGTCGGCGTCACAGGCCGGCTTCTACGGCAATCCGAATGGCTTCCGCCGAGGTGCCGACGCCAAGCCGCTCGAGAAGCAGCGCCCGGTGCATCTTGACTGTCTTTTCGCTGATCTTGAGCTGCCAGGCGATCTGCTTGTTGAGAAGCCCGCGGGCCATCAGCTCGAGCACCTGGCGCTGGCGCGGCGGGAGTTCCTGCACCTGTCGCGACGCGCCCGACCTGCGCTGGAGGAAGCTGTTTCCAGGGTCGGGTCCGAGATCGACCTGTGAGCCAAGGAACCAGGCGACGGCGCCCTCTGCGTCGAACAGCGGCGTGATCATCACTCCGTTGCGGAACGCCGTCCCGTCCCTTCGATAGTTGAGGATGTCGACGAGCACCGGGCGTGCCATTCGGACTGCGGAGCGGATCTGGTCGGTAACGCCGTCGTCGGTCCGCTCGCCCGCAAGGAAGCGGCAGTTACGCCCGACGACATCCGCTTCGGCGTAGCCGGTGAGTTCGCAAAAGGGGCCGTTCACGACTTCGAGCGGATTGTCGGCCCGCCGGGGATTGCTGACCACCATCGCGAGGGGGCTGAGTGCGACGGATTCGATCAGTTCGCGTTGGGCGGGCATCGAGCGAGTGTAGCGCAATCCTCGCGACTTGCACGGGCGATGCTGCCATTTGCATTCCGCGAACCGCCCGCTAGAGCCGCCGCTCAATGGCCGACGACGCTGAAAAGCCCGATTACAGACCGACCGTATTCCTTCCGAAGACCGACTTTCCGATGAAAGCCGGCCTGCCGCAGAAGGAGCCGGCGATCCTTGCCCGCTGGCAGGACCAGGACCTGTACGGCGAGCTTCGCCGCGCCCGTTCGGGCCGCGAGAAGTTCATCCTCCACGACGGCCCGCCCTATGCCAACGGCGACATCCATATCGGCCACGCGCTGAACCATGTGCTCAAGGACATGGTGGTGCGCACGCAGACGCTGCTCGGCAAGGACGCGCCCTACGTTCCGGGCTGGGACTGCCACGGGCTTCCGATCGAGTGGAAGGTCGAGGAGCAGTATCGAAAGAAGAAGCTCAACAAGGACGAGGTGCCGGTCAAGGAGTTCCGCGCCGAGTGCCGCGACTATGCGCAGCACTGGGTGGACGTCCAGCGCGAGCAGTTGAAGCGGCTCGGAATCGGCGGCGACTGGGATCATCCCTATCTGACGATGCAGTATGACAGCGAGGCGACGATCGTCTCCGAGCTGTTCAAGTTCGCCGAGACGGGCCAGCTCTACCGCGGCGCCAAGCCGGTGATGTGGTCGCCGGTCGAGAAGACCGCGCTGGCCGAAGCCGAGATCGAATATGAGGACGTGGTCTCGACCCAGATCGATGTCGCGTTCGAGATCGTCGAGAGTCGCCGATCCCGGAGCTGGTCGGCGCCCATGCGGTGATCTGGACGACCACGCCGTGGACGATCCCGGTCAACCAGGCGATCGCTTACGGGCCGGAGGTTGAGTACGTCGCTGGTACAGCTCGGCCTCGATGCTCATAGGCGCGACGAGCTCAAAGAAGACGCGCCTTTTAAGCGTTTCGACGGCAAGCGGGTCCTGGTTGCCGAGCCACTGATCATGCAGTTTCTAGATCGTTGGCGGAAAGAGCTTGAGCGCGCCGACGATGGCTCCGGCGAATTCATGTACACTCCCGTTGCTGAGTGGGAGCCAATTCGCGGCTCCGACCTCGTCGGCACCGTCGCCCGCCACCCGATGCACAAGCTCGGCGGGTTCTTCGCCAAGCCGCGGCCGTTCCTTCCCGGCGACTTCGTCACCACCGACCAGGGCACCGGCCTCGTGCACATGTCGCCCGACCATGGCGAGGACGATTTCGAGCTGTGCCGCGCCAACGGCATCGACCCGGTGTTCGCGGTCGACGCGGGCGGAATGTACCGGCCGGACTGGCTGTGGCTGGGCGGCCAGGGCAGCGTCATCAACGCCAAGTTCAACGCGCCCGAGGGGCCGATCTGCTCCGACCTTCGCGAAGCCGGGGCACTGCTCGCGGCGAGCGCGGACTTCAGGCACAGCTACCCGCATTCGTGGCGGTCGAAGGCGAAGGTCATCTACCGCTGCACGCCGCAATGGTTCATCGCCATGGACAAGCCGCTGAGCGCACTTGCTCGCCGAAGACCGGCACCGAACAGAGATGGGAGAATGAGGGCGGCCATCTCGACCCGCGTCGACGAGGCCAACGGAGCGCACCCCACCCTCCGCCAAGCCGCAACGCAGGCAATCGCCGACACCCGCTTCGTTCCCGAAAAGGGCCGCAACCGGATCGGCTCGATGGTCGAAGGCCGGCCCGACTGGGTGATCAGCCGGCAGCGCGCGTGGGGAGTCCCGATCGCGCTGTTCGTCGAGCGCAAGACGGGCGAGCTTCTCGTCGACGACGAGGTCAACCGGCGCGATCCTGGAGGCCATCCGCCAAAACGGCGTCGACGCCTGGTCGGCGGACAATGCCGCGCAGTTCCTCGGGCCCGAGCGCAACCCCGACGATTACGAGATGGTCACGCGACATTCTTGACGTCTGGTTCGACAGCGGCTGCACCCACGTGTTCACGCTGCTTGAGCGGCCGCTGGCCCGACCTCGCCTGGCCCGCCGACCTCTATCTCGAAGGTTCCGACCAGCACCGCGGCTGGTTCCAGTCGTCGCTGCTGGAAAGCTGCGGCACCCGCGGGCGAGCGCCCTACAATGCGGTGCTGACCCACGGCTTCACGATGGATTCCGCGGGCAAGAAGATGTCGAAGAGCCTCGGCAACACCGTCGACCCGCTCAAGGTGATGGAGACCTATGGCGCGGATATCATCCGCCTGTGGGCGCTGTCGGTCGATTTCACCGAAGATCACCGCATCGGCGAGGAAATCCTCAAGGGCGTTTCCGACCAGTATCGAAAGCTGCGGAACACGCTCCGCTACCTGCTCGGCGCGCTGTCCGACTTCTCGGACGAGGAGCGGGTCGCCGACGTCGGCGAAATGCCGGAGCTGGAGCGCTACATGCTTCACCTCACCGGCGAGCTCGACCGGAAGCTGCGCCGGGCCGTCGATGACTTCGACTTTAACGACTACACGCGGCTGCTCGCCGACTTCGCCAACGAGGATCTCAGCGCCTTCTATTTCGATGTCCGCAAGGACGTTCTTTATTGCGACGTCAACGCGCTCACTGGCGTCGAATTCGCAGCGGCGAGCGGCTTACCGGACCATCCTCGACACATTGTTCCACGCGCTTGTGCGGTGGCTGTCGCCGGTGCTGGTGTTCACCACCGAGGAAGTGTGGGCCACCCGTTTCCCCGATGCCGGATCGGTGCACCTTCTCGAATGGCCGGAGGTGCCGCAGGTCGAAGCCGACGAGGCGCAATGGGCGAAGCTTCGCCAGCTTCGTGAAACCGTCACCGAAGCCATCGAGCCGCTTCGCCGCGACAAGATCATCGGATCGAGCCTGCAGGCGGAAGTCACCCTTCCCGAACTTCCCGCAAGCGCCGACTTCCTTGCCGAGCTGTTCATCACCTCGACCGTTCACCAGGGCGACAGTCTGAAGGTCACAGAGACCGACCACCACAAGTGCGGCCGCTGCTGGCGCTATCTTCCCGAAGTCGAGGAAGACGGCGACTTGTGCAATCGCTGCGAGGAGTTTGTGAATGCGTGAGCGCACGTTCGGCTTTGGAATTGCGCTGCTCGTCCTGTTCGCTGACCAGCTGGCGAAGTGGATCGTCTCCGGGCCGCTTCACCTGCAGGTGGTCGGGCAGATTTACCTGCTTCCCTTCTTCAACCTGACCTGGACCGAGAACAACGGAATCTCGCTCGGCCTGTTCAATGCGACGACCGAGACCGGCCGCTGGATGCTGGTCGCCGTGACCAGCGCAATCGCGATCGGAGTCGCGGTGTGGATCGGCCGCGAGAAGGCCCGCTGGGACCAGGCGGCGCTTGGAATGATCTTGGGCGGCGCGCTTGGAAATATCCTCGACCGGGCCCGGCACGGCTATGTCGTCGACTTCGCCGACCTTCACTTCGGCGCCGTCCGCCCGTTTTTGGTCTTCAATGTCGGCGACGCAGCGATTAGCATCGGCGTCGCTATCCTGTTAGTGCGCGCGTTCCTGGTACGCAGCGAAAGTCCTGAGGAGTCCATCGAGAATGCGTAAGAGCCTGACCCTCCTTTTCATCCCGGCGATTGCCCTCGCCGGCTGCGCCCACAAGAGCAGCACTCCCGACGAATTCGCGGTTGCGCGAAACGCGCCGCTGGTGATCCCGCCCGACTACACTTTGACGCCGCCGGTGGCGGGCACGGTGACGAGCACGCCGCAGGACGCGCAGCAGCAGGCGGTCGAGGCACTGTTCGGCGGACCCGCGCCAAGGCCGCAATCGGAATCGATGCTTCTCGACGCCGCCGGCCGCGACCGCGCAGCGCTCGGCGCACGCTCGGTTGCAGGCGATCCCAAGACCAACGTCGTCGACATGGGAACGACGACCCAGGCGATCGTTGCCGCTCCGCAAAGCGACACCGACGTCGCCTCGGCGCAGATTCCCTGAGCTTCTGAGAAGGGGGGACAGGTTGGCCAATGGCTGAAGAGACGCTCTCCACCCGGCTGGTCGAGATCGAGTCAATGCTCGACCGGTCGCGGCGCCGCTTCGACGAAGGCGCCCGCCTGGTCGAAGAGGCCCACAAGGCGCTTGCCGACATCCAGCAGGAGCTGATCGGATCGCCCGGAACCGTGTCGCGCGAGGAAAGCGACGAAGCGGCCTCCCGGCTGGTGACGTCGCTTCGCGCATCGGGCGGCGAAATGCCGGAAACCCTGTGCGGCGGCCGGCTTGCAGTCGACCAGGTGCAGCGGCTGATCCGGATCGACGGCAATCCGATCGGTATCACCGAGATGGAATATCGGGTGCTCGAGCTTCTCGCCTTCGCGCGCAACAACGTCGTCACCCGCGCAATGCTCCTCAAGCATCTCTACCGCCGTGCCGACGACCAGCCACAACCCAAGATCATCGACGTGTTCATTTCCAAGCTCCGCAAGAAGCTTCGAAGCGCGGCCGGCGGTGCGGAGTTCATCGAGACCATCCCGCAACGCGGCTGGATCCTGCGCGACATCACGCCCGAGGGCGAGGCCGCTTAAGACTTTCTTAGGCACGCCGCGCGACAACCGGCGCATGTTGCACCTCTTTGCCCAAGCCGAAACCCAAGCCCCTCGCCCGCAACCGGCCGAGCGGCTTCACCCCGAACCCGTCACGCGACTGGCCAGCCTTCGCAATGCGCTGCGAGTCGTCGACGACTTCGGCGGCGGGCCAGCAAGTGACCTCGACGACGACCTATCGGAGCGGTGGGAGAGCGCGGACGAGGCAGCCAGGAGCTGCTTCGACCGCCGCTCGGCCGAGCTCGTCGGCGTGGCGACGGCGGGTCTCGACGCGGTCTCGTTCCAGCGCGAGCAGGGCCTCGACGCCAGCGTCGCGGCGATGCGGGTCATCGCCGAAGAGCTGAAAAGCGGCCTGCGCGACCTCGAGCGGGTCCTCAGCCGCTAGGCCGCCGGGCCGGTCTCCTTGGGAGTCGCCGGGTCGACGCCCCATTCGCTCCAGCTTCCATCGTAAAGGCGGGTTTCGTCGTTGCCGAGCAAATGCGCGGCAAGGATGAGGCTGATCGCCGTTACCCCCGAACCGCAGCTGGCAACGAACGGTTGCTTCGGATCGCAACCGGCGGCGGCGAAGTATCCGGGCGATCTCTTCACGTCCCTTGAAGGTGCCGTCCTCGTTGTAGAGCGCGGAGTAAGGGATGTTGCGGGCGCCGGGGATGTGGCCCGACGCCATTCCCGGCCGCGGCTCCGGTTCGCTGCCCTCGAACCGCGGCTTGCCGCGAGCGTCGACCAGCGGCAGCCCGGTACCGCGCAGGATGTCCTGCTTGGTGACGACGTCCCCACTTCGCTCCTGTGGCTGGAACGAGGCGGTTCTCGGCTCGGCCTCGCCGCTTTGCGTCGGGCGGCCCTCGGCCGTCCATTTCTGCAAGCCGCCGTCAAGGATCGCCACGTCGCGCGCGCCGAAATGGCGAAGCATGAACCATCCTCGAGCAGCGGTCCGAAGCGGCGAATTGTCATAGACGACGATCCGCTCGTCGCTGCCGATTCCAGCCTGCTCCATCGCCCGGCTGAATTGCTCCGCGCTCGGCAGCATGTGCGGTGCCGGGTTCGACGGATCGCTGATCTCCTCGATGTCGAGGAACCGCGCTCCTGGAATATGGGCCTGGAGGAAGTCGTTACGCCCGTTGCGGCCGGTCGCGGGCATGTGCCAGCTCGAGTCGACGATGACGAGGCCGGGCTCGGCCAGATGGTCGGCAAGCCATTGGGTGGAGACAAGCGATTCCATTTGCTCAGGATACACTTCAAAGGGATGCGATGGCGACCCGCGACATCAAGCTCGACCAAAGCTGGCTGGAACCCCTCCGGCGCGAGTTCGAAGCGCCGTACATGGACGATCTCAAGCGCTTCCTTGCCGACGAGCGCAGCAAGGGGCGGACGGTTTTCCCGACGCCGTCTAACTGGTTCCGCGCGCTCGACCTGTGCCCGCTCGACAAGGTGCGCGTCGTCATTCTCGGCCAGGACCCGTACCACGGGGCCGGGCAGGCGCACGGCCTGTGCTTTTCCGTCCTTCCCGGGGTTCGCCCGCCGCCGAGCCTGGTCAACATCTTCAAGGAGCTGAAGACCGACCTCGGGATCGAGCCGCACCGGCACGGCTTCCTGGAGCACTGGGCGAAGCAGGGCGTGCTCCTGCTCAACAGCGTCCTGACCGTCGAAATGGGACGCGCCGCCTCGCACCGGGAGCGCGGGTGGGAGAAGTTCACCGACGCGGTGGTGCGGCTGGTGAACGCCAAGAGCGATCCGGTCGTGTTCCTGCTGTGGGGAAGCTACGCCCAGAAAAAAGCGGCCTTCGTCGACTCTTCACGCCACCTGGTGCTGAAGGCGCCGCATCCTTCGCCGCTCAGCGCCCACAGCGGCTTCTTCGGGTGCCGCCATTTCTCCAAGACGAACGCGTTTCTCGAGGAGCGCGGGCTAGCTCCGATCGACTGGGCGTTGCCGGACGCGGTGACTGCCGAGTAAGGGGCGGCGATGGACCCGAAGCATCTCGGAAAGCACAGCGCCCTCCCCGCCTCGCCGGAAGACGCAGTGCTCGACTATGTTCCAAACCCGCGTCCCGGCGAGCTCTATCTGGTGCGTTTCGCGGCGCCCGAGTTCACTTCGCTGTGCCCGATTACCGGCCAGCCCGATTTCGCGCACCTCGTCATCGACTATGCACCGGGCGAGACGATCGTCGAAAGCAAGAGCCTCAAGCTCTTCCTCGGCGCATTCCGCAACCACGGCGGCTTTCACGAGGACGTCACCGTCGGGATCGGCAAGCGGCTGTTCGACGAAATGAAACCCAAATGGCTTCGCATCGGCGGCTACTGGTATCCGCGCGGCGGCATTCCAATCGACGTTTTCTGGCAAAGCGCAGCGCCGCCAGAAGGGCTCTGGCTACCCGACCAGGGCCTCGCGCCCTACCGGGGACGCGGTTGAGCTAGCGCAGCTCGCCTTCGACATCGGCCACAGGCTCTGTGTCATTGAGCGCAACGGCGGCGCGGGCGCGGGTCCACGCGTAGAGCCCGACAATCGCAATCGCGAAGACCACGATGCTGGCGAGCATGATTCCCGGATAGGTGCCGACGACGGCGAGGACATTGCCACTGTCGGGCGAACCGGCTTTCTCCGCTCCGGCGACGACGGCGGCATAGACCACCCCGAGCAGGCTTTCGCCGACGATCAGACCGGTGGCCATCAACGTCCCGAGCCGCTCGGCAAACGCCGGATTCGACGCGGTTCGCGCCCAGCGGTTGTAGAGCCAGCCGATCAGAGCGCCGACCGAGATGAAAAATGTCAGCTCCATCGGCAAATAGATGCCCATGCCCACGGCCAGCGGCGGCAAGCTGTACCGTGCCGTGGTGCCCCTCAGGACCTCGTCGATAATGATCGCGACAGCCCCGATCCCGGCGCCGAGCCCGATCAAATTCCAGTCGAGGTTGCCGCCCAGGACGCCCTGCGCGATTGCCGAGATCAGCGCCGCCTGTGGAGCCGGGAGGGCGTTCGGCCCGGCGCCGGGTGCGCCCTGGAAGCCGAAGGCGGTGTTCAGGAGGCTGAGGATCGGCGGGATTACGATTGCGCCGAAGACGACTCCGAGAACGAGGGCGAGCTGCTGCCGCCACGGAGTCGCTCCGACGAGCTGGCCGGTCTTGAGGTCCTGGAGATTGTCGTTGGAAATCGTCGCGACGCCGAACACGATTGCAGTGACGAACAAGGCGAAGGCAACGAGCGACTTGGTCGCGGTCGGGTCGGCCCCGGGGTAGAGCATCGCCAGGATCAGCGAGATGCCGAGGACGGAGAGAATTCCGACCCCGGAGATGGGGCTGTTTGAGGCTCCAATCAGCCCGGCCATGTAGCCGCACACTGCCGCAATCACGACTCCGGCGACGAGGATGTAAACGATTGAAAACATCAGCGTCGTGGCCGGATCGGAGGCGATCGGGTTGGTCGTGCCGAACGCGGCGAGGAGGAAACCGATCGGCACCATCGACAACAGGATCACCGCCCCGACGATTCCGATCGGGATGTCGCGTTCGGTGAGCGCAAGCGATTGGGCGCCGCTTCCCTTCCGAGCACGGTTTGCAGCCATCGCCGAGCGAATGCCGCCGATAATCGGGCCGAGGATTCGCAGCAGCGTCCAAATCGCCGCGATTCCGATCGTCCCCGCGCCGATAAAGCGGACCTTGTGCACGAAGACGTCGCCGGCCCAGTCGTCGACCGACATTCCGGCCGCGGCGGGAGTGAGCGCCGTCCAGTGCGGGACCAGATAGCCCCAACTGATCACCAGCCCCGCGAACATCGCGATTCCGACCGCCATTCCGACCAGGTGGCCGACTCCAATCAGCGCCATCGACAGGTTTGCCGAAATGGAGGTCGCGCCGCCCGCGACGCGGAAAGCGCGTGCGGCGGTGTCGACGACGAGATGCATCTTGGCGAGCAGGAAATAGCCAGCCGAGGCAAGGCTCGAGATAATGATCGCAACGAGGCCGCGGCGGTTCTCTTCCGCGCCGCCGACGCCGGCGCCGACCTTCAGCACTTCGGCCGCCGCGACTCCTTCGGGGTAAGGAAGGTCCGACCCGGTCACCAGCGCCCGGCGAAGCGGGACCGAGTACATCACCCCCAGGATTCCGCCGACGCCGATCACCGCGACCGACAGCCAGTAGGGAAAGCCGGTCCACCAGCCGACCATGATCAGTCCGGGAAGCACGAAGATGATCGCCGACAAGGTCCCCGCGGACGAAGCGATCGTCTGGACGATATTGTTTTCCTGGATGGTCGAATTGCGGAAGAACTTCAGCACCGCCATCGAGATCACCGCCGCCGGGATCGAGGTCGCGAACGTGATCCCGATCTTGAGGCCAAGATAGACGTTCGCGGCGGTGAACAGGACGGTGATGAGCGCGCCGAGAATAATCCCGCGGATCGTGAGCTCATTGCGCCCGCCATCGCGGCTCGCCGGCGCTTGGGAGACAGTCGCCATCCTCGTCCCTTCTTCTCTGTGTATCAGCCCCGGCTGCTATCGCTGCCAGTTACGGGAATCGGGCTGGAGTGGCGGCGGACGACCTGCCAGCGGTCGTCGTCGCAAACCCAGACGTCGGTCAGCAAAACGCAATCCTCAATGGGTCGGCCAAGATAGGAGACGAGCCAGCTTGCCTCGACGGTGCCGACCATCACGTCGTCAAACACCACGGCCTCCCTGATCTTCAGGTCGATACTGATGAGTTCGCGCTTGTTGACGGCTTCGAGCCATTCCTCGCGCGAAAGCGTGAACGGCCCCGTCGCGCGGGTGCCGATCAGCGTGAATTTGGGATGGATGAGCGACCGCAGCCGGTCGATGTCCCTCGCGCACAGCGCATCGCGCCACTCGCGCTCGAGTGCTGCGACGAGATCGCAGCTCCCCTTGCTTGAGGCTTTATTCGAGCCTGTCGTGAGTTTCTCCTCCGCCACGCGCACACGATTGCCAAACAATCGCGGCGGCGCAAGCGGAAGATGACTCAGCCGCCGCTGATGTCGATCCCGACGAATGCCTCGGGCGAGGTTCCGCGCTTGACGAGCAACAGCACACTTCCGCGCCCGGACTTCTTCGCGGCATTGACGGCCGCGATAACCTGCGCCGGAGTCGACACGCGCTGGCCCTGGACCGCAAGGATGACGTCTCCCCGCTGAAGCCGCTTTTCAGCGGCATCGCTCGCCGGATCGACGCCGACGACAACCACTCCGCTGGATCCGCGCGGCAGGTTTAGCGCCTGGGCGATTTGCGGAGTGACCGAGCGAAGCGAGAGGCCCAGGCTTTCCCCGCCAGCGCCCGTCGGCGCGCTTTCGTCTGTGGCGCCACTGTCTCCACCGAGTTGCTTCTCAAGTTCCTCGACGGTCGGCCGCTGCATGATCGTGACCGGAACCGTCAGATGGCGACCGCCCCGGACCACCTCGATCGGCACTCTCGACCCCACCGGCAGGTTTGCGACCAGGTAGGAAACGGTCTCGTCCGGGTTCACCGGCTTGCCGTTGACCGAGATGATCACGTCGCCCTGCTGGATCCCGGCCTTGGCCGCCGGCTCGCCGGGCTGGACCGAGCGCACGAGTTCGCCCCGGTTCTTCGGGATTCCGAGCGATGCGGCGATATCCTCGTCGATTTCCTGCAGTCCGACCCCAAGATAGCCGCGCTCTGGCTTTTCACCCCGGCGAAGCGCGTCGATGACCGGCTTTGCCGCTTCAGCCGGGATGGCGAGGCCGATCCCGACATTGGTGCCGGTCGGCGAAATCAGCGCCGAGTTGATCCCGATGACATTGCCGTTGAGGTCGAACATCGGGCCGCCGCTGTTGCCCATGTTGATGGCCGCATCGGTCTGGATGTAGCGGTCGTAGGCGCCGGCACCGGTGATCCCGCGGTGAAGCGCCGAGATGATCCCGGCGGTCACGGTGCTTCCCACACCATAAGGGTCGCCGATGGCGAGGACCCAGTCACCCACCCGCGCGTGGGCGCTGTCGCCCCAGCGGACAAAGGGCAGATTGCTGGCGTCGATCTTTAGCAGGGCGAGGTCGGCGAGCTGGTCGCGCCCGACGATCTTGGCGGGATATTCCTTGCGGTTGGTCAAGGTCACCGTCACCTGGTCGACGGTGCCGTTGCCGTTGACGCTCTGGATGAGGTGGTTGTTGGTGACGATGTATCCGTCAGGAGAAATGATGAATCCGGAACCCAGCGAGCCCGCTTCGCGAGTGCTAGGGCCCTGTTGCTGATCGGGAACCGGCGCTCCGAACTGCCGGAACAGCTCCTCGAGCGGATCGACCTGCTTCTTCACCGCGACCTTTTGTTTGGTCGAAATGTTGACGACCGCCGGCTGCAGTCGCTCGACGAGATTGGCAAACGACTGCGGCGCTCCTTGCGGCGGCAATGCCGCGGGTGCGTTTTGCGGTGTCTGGGCACCGACCGGGCCAGTCGCAAGAGAGAATGCCGTACCACCCAATAGCAGGGCCGTTGCAACCCCATAGGCATAGCGCACTTTTCCGGACTCCTTCGATTTCATCGATACCCCTTCGTCTGGTTCTTCACCACCACACTAGCCGGCCAGCGTGAACTTGAATTGAACGCTGCTCACTTCGAGCGGCCGGAGAATTCCCGCAGGTAGTCGTCCTTCGGCGACAGGATAACGGTGGTCGGCCCAGGTTTTTCCGAACCGTCGCCGAGAAATGTCGTCTGATAGGACTGCATGGCGCGGTAGAAGTCGTAGAATGCCGGATCCCTGCCGAAACTTGCAGCGTAGGTTCGCGCCGCATCCGCATCGGCCTGGGCGCGAATGATCTGCGCCTCCTTGGACCCTCGCGCCCGGATCGACAGCGCCTCCTGTTGGCGAGCGGTCTGCATTCGCTGCAACGCAGACTGAAGCGGTGTGCCGTCGGGAAGGTCCGCTTTCTTGATCCGGACATCGACGATGCGAGCGCCATATTGCATCGCCACCTCGTTGAGAGCGGTGCGCACATCCTGCATCACGCCCCGCCGTTCCGGCGAAAGAAGCGCCGAGAACGGGACTCGCCCGAGCTCGTTTCGAACCTCCGAGCCAAGGATTGGGCGAAGCGCGTCGTTAAGCCGCTTTTCGCTGCCGGCGCTGATGTACATCCGGAGCGGGTCGACGACCCGGTAGCGGGCGAAAGCGTCGACTTCGAGCCGTCGCTGGTCGGTCGAAAGGACCGGTTGCCGGTCCATCTCGACGTCGAGCAGGCGCTTGTCGATCCAAACGATGTTTTCGGCGAACGGGATCCGCCAGGTCAGGCCGGCCCCGTTTCCGCCGATCGGATTACCGAGGCTGTAGGCGTTGATGATCCGCACGGGCTTGCCGAAGCGAACGACAACGCCCTGGCGAGTCTCCGGAACGATCGGGAACGCCATCGCAACCAGCAGCAGGAGGAGGAGAAGGAGGCCGCCGGCGAGCAGGAGATGCCGCTTCATGAACGCGATCACTGGCCGGGCTCCTTCGCCGACTGCGCCTGCTTCTTCACTTCGCTAAGCGGCAGGTAGGCGGTGACTCCGGGGGTTTCGACGATCGTCTTGTCCACCTTCTGAAGGACCTTCTCCATCGTTTCATAATACATTCGCCGGCGGGTCACGCCCGGGGCGAGCTTGTACTGCTCGTAAACCTTGTCGAACGCAGTCGCTTCGCCCTGCGCCTTCTGGCCCAGCTGCTGGGCATAAGCATTGGCCGCGTTGACGTAACGCTGCGCGTCCTGTTGCGCGGCGGAAACATCCTTGAATGCGTCGATGACTGCGGTTGGCGGATCGGCTTCGCGGATTGCAACGCCGCGGATCGACACCCCAGCGTTATAACCGTCGAGGATGGTCTGCATCGTGCTTGCGACCTGCGCCTCGATTTCGCTGCGCTGGTCGCCGATCGCGTCGTCGAGCGTGACCCTGCTGACCACCGATCGCATCGCGCTTTCCGCCACCTGGCGGACGGTTTCCTGCTGATCCTCGATCTGGAACAGGTAGCGTTCGGGATCGCTGATGCTCCACCGCGCGGAATAAGCGATGTCGATGACGTTGGCGTCACCGGTCAGCATCAGGTCCTCTGTCGTCGGCGAGCCGAGATCGACCGAGCGAATGCTCTCGACGTCGATCTTGCGAACGCGCTCGATCGGCCACGGAAGAGTCATTCCGACCCCAGGGTTGAGTGTATAGACGTAGCGCCCGAACCGGGTGACCACGCCGCGCTCGGCAGGCGCGATGCTGTGGAAGCTGGTGAACACCAGCCACAGCACGGCCAGCGCCGCAACGGCCCAGGCAATCAACGACCCGCTCGGCCGACCCGGCAATCCGCCGCCGCCGCCAAAGCGCGCCCTGCTCTTGCGCAGGAAGTCGTCGAGCGACGACGTCGTCTCGCCCGATTCCGCTGCCGCCCGGCGCCTTCGTCCCGAACCGTCGCCCCACGGGCTTGGTGTCGGCTCCTCAGGTTCGTCGCCAGCTTGCTTAGGGCCCCACGGACCCTTCGTATCGTTAAAGAGGCCGCGAACGCGGCCGCCCCACCCCGAAATCATGCTCATTGCTAGAGTATAGGGAGCGCGAAGGCCGAAAAACAGTGGCAAGACGCCGCCGACTTCCTATGTCGCACCGGCATGTCCGACACTCCCAACCCGCTCCACGCCCTCGACTCGTTTGCCGAGAGCGACCGAATCCGCTCGCGGCGGCTGTCGGGCGGAGTAGCGACCATCGTTGCCGATGCGACGGGGCTCAACGGCTCCGAGCAGGAAGAGCTGGAAACCAAGCTCAAATCGGCCGCGGCCGCCGTCGAAGGCGTTAGCGAAGTGCGCGTTGCACTGACCGCCAGCGAGCCGCGGCGCACCTTGATCGCGGTCGCCAGCGGCAAGGGCGGCGTCGGCAAATCGACGCTTGCAACCAACCTCGCGATCGCGATTTCCCGGACCGGCAAGAAGGTCGGGCTCATCGACGCCGACGTCTACGGCCCTTCGCAAACGCGGCTGCTTGGAACCGACGAGCGGCCGACCGCCGACAACAAAAGGCTCAACCCGGTCGCGGCGCACGGCATCAAGTTCCTCTCGCTGGGCCAGCTGGTGTCGCCCGGGCATGCCCTGGCGTGGCGCGGTCCGATGGCCTCCGGAGCGCTCATGCAGCTGGTCGAGGCCGACTGGGGCGCCAGCGAGATCATCGTCGTCGACCTGCCGCCGGGCACCGGCGACGTGCAGCTGTCGCTTGTCCAGAAGGCCCGCCCGGACGGAGCGGTGATCGTTTCCACGCCACAGGCGCTGTCGCTGATCGACGCCACCCGCGCCATCGACCTGTTCGGCAAGGTGTCGGTGCCGGTTCTCGGGCTAGTCGAGAACATGGCCGGATACATCTGCCCGCACTGCGGCGAACAGTCCGACCCGTTCGGAAGCGGCGGTGCCGAAGACGCCGCGCAGGCGATGGGCATTCCCTTCCTGGGCCGAATCCCGCTCGATTCCGCGCTCCGCGAAGCCTCCGATTCAGGAACGCCGCCAGCGGCCGGCGACGGCGCCCAGTCCGCCGCTTTCGCGCAAATCGCGAGCAAGGTGATGAAAGCGCTGGAAACCGCGTCCGCTCCCGATCATTCTCCAGTTGAGGAGAGCGCACATGCTTCGAAGTGACGAGGAAATCGCCGAGCTTCTGACCAACGCCCGAACCATCGCGATGATCGGCGCGTCCGACAAGCCCGATCGCGCGTCGAACGGGGTGATGAAATTCCTCCAGGGGCGTGGCTACAAGGTGTTCCCGGTCAACCCGACGATTTCCGGCGAGCGGATCCACGGCGAATATGTCTGGCGTGACCTGTCGCAGATCGGCGAGCCGATCGACATCGTCGATATCTTCCGCAATTCCGAAGCCGCGGGCGAGGCCGCCGACCAGGCGATCGCCGCCGGCGCCAAGGCAGTGTGGATGCAGCTTGGAGTCATCAACCGCGAAGCCGCCGAGCGAGCCGAAGCGGCCGGCCTGAAGGTGGTCATGAACCGCTGTCCGAAGATAGAGACCGCGCGGCTGGGCCTTCCCGCGGTGGGGGAATCCACCGAGGCGTAGCGCCCGGGTTCGTCAGGCGGTCCCGACCGTCATTTCCGGAACGAGAATCGTCGGCGCGTCGATTCCGCGGCGGAAGTCGAGATCGGAGGCGGGCTCCAGGGTTGCGAACATGTCGATCAGGTTCGACGCAATGGTGATTTCCTGGACCGGCGCTCCGATTTCGCCGTCGGTGACCAGGAACCCGGCCGCGCCGCGGCTATAGTCGCCGGTGACCGGATTGGCTCCGTGCCCGATAAGCTCGGTGACAAGAAGCGCAGTGGGAAAGGCTCTCAACAGCTCGTCGCGGCTGCGCTTCCCGGCTTCCATGTAGAAGTTCGTCGGTGACACGCCCGGTGCGCTTCCGGCGCCTCGCGATGCGTTGCCGGTCGGCGTAATCCCGAGCTGGCGGGCCGATGCGCTGTCGGCCATCCAGCTTTGCAGGATCCCATCGGCGACGAATTGCTTGCGGGCGACGCCCAGCCCTTCGCCGTCGAACGGCCGCGAACGAAGGCCGCGAAGCCGAAGCGGGTCATCGATTATTGCGATTCCCCGCGCGAAGATCCGCTCGCCAAGCCGGTCCTGGAGAAAGCTCGCCTTGCGGGCGACCGAGGAGCCGCTGATCGCATCCGCGAAATGGCTCAACAGGCTGGCGGAAACACGAGGATCGAACAGCACCGGCATCGGGCCGGACTTGGGCCGGACGGGGTTGAGCTTGGCGACCGCATTGATGCCGGCGGTGCGGCCGATTTCCCCGGCAGGGTCGAGGCCGTCAACGTGGCGGGCACTGTGCGACCAGCTGCCGCGCTGCATCCCTGCTCCGTTGCCGGCGATCACCGAAACGCCACAACCTCGACCGGTCGCGCCATATGCCCCCGAAAAGCCGGTAGACGTCGCCAGTGCGACCGTGGTCGCCGACTCGTTGGCGCCCGATCCGCTCGAGTTCGTCACCCCCTCGACAGCGAGCGCCGCAGCCTCGGCCTCAAGGGCGAGGGCCCGAAGGCCGGCGGGGTCGATTTGGACGCTGTCGATCGTGTCCAGATCCGGAAAAGGCGACGCTGCGAGAAGCTCGGTGGGGGCGAGGCCGGCAAAGGGATCTTCGGGCGCTTCTCGGGCCATGGTCACTGCCCGGCCGACCAGCTCCTCGAGGGCCTCCTTCGCCAGGTCCGACGAAGCGACGGAGGCCGAGCGCGATCCGACGAACACGCGCAGTCCCACTCGCTCGCCTTCCGACCGGTCCACCTGGTCGAGCTCGCCTAGGCGCACCTGCACCTCGGTCGACCGGCTGCCGATGTAGATGGCGTCCGCACAATCGGCGCCGGCCGCGACGGCATGTTCGACAAGCCGTTCTGCCGCGGCCCTGGATTCGTCTTTAGAAAGCATGGCTGCGCGTTAGCGGCTGGCGACCCCGACGACCAGCATCGCCAGGAAGACCAGCAGACCGCAAGTGCGGTTGGACCGGAACAGCGCAAGCGCGCCTTCGCCGTCCGCCGGGTCCGTCCGAAGCACCTGGTTGGCAAGGTGGAGCGCCGCCGGGACCAGCGCGACGAGAGCAAGCCAGTCCGCTCGAACGCTCCAGATCGCCGCCGCCCAGAAAACCACCGCCAGCGTGTAGAAGATGCCGACGCCGAGAGCTGCCTTGCCTCCCAGACGGCGGGCACTGCTCTTCACGCCGACGATGGCATCGTCCTCGATGTCCTGGATTGCATAGAGCGTGTCGTAGCCGACCACCCAGGCAATGCTTCCAAACCACAAGAGCACCGCCGGCCAGCCCAGGCTTCCCGTCACCGCCGGCCAGCCGGCCAGCGCTCCCCACGAGAACACCAGTCCGAGCCAGGCCTGCGGCCACCAGGTAATGCGCTTCATGAACGGATAGGCGGCCACCGGCGCGATGCTCGCGAGCGAGACGATCTGTGCCGCGAGGCTGAGCTGGAACAGCACGACCAGGGCGATTGCCAGGAGGATCGCGATCAGCGCCGAGGCACTTGCCACGGAGACGCGGCCGCTGGCCAGCGGCCGCAGGCGAGTGCGCTCGACCTGCGCATCGAGCCGCCTGTCGACGATATCGTTGTAGACGCACCCGGCGCTTCGAGTGGCGAAAGCGCCAAGCGCGAACCACAGGAAGAGACCCCAACGGCCGTCGACTCCCGACAAAGCAACGCTCCACGCGCATGGCCAGTAAAGAAGCCAAGTGCCGATCGGGCGGTCCAGCCGCATCAGCGAGGCGTAGGGGCGCAACGGCGGCGGCAGCGCGCCGATCAATCCGCGGCGTTCGCTATCTGGGACGATTTCGCCGGTCGCGGTCACGATTTCCGCTGTGGCACCGCCTCGCCTCCCGCTCAAGCGACAGCAGGTCGATCTGTTTCGGATTGGAACATGGCCAGAGCCGTTGCATCCCAAAACCCGACCGGGCGTTGAGGGTCGGTAACGAAAGCACGGTCGGCAGCCGGGAAACGGCGGAGGATGTACGAGGCATATTTCACGAAGCGCCTTTTAGAGGCGCTGGCCCTTGCCCAGGAAGCGCCCGACGCTGGACACCGCTCGTTGCATTTACGGACTTCACGCTTTTATCGCGGCCTCCTCCAGGCTCGCGAAAAGCGGCAATCACGACGACACAGCACGCGAATCCCGGCAATGCTCCATCACCTCGGGAACCGCCCGCGCCGGGTGGTGGTCTGCGATCTGTCGACCGGGGGATTCCGCACATTAGTCGAAGATCCGGTGCGTCCCGGGAAAGCGGTGACCCTGGAAATGGACGGCTTTGCTCCGATCAGTGGCTATGTCGTCTGGCAGGAGGACGGCCTGCTTGGCTGCGCGTTCGTAAACGACCTCCATCCCGCAATCGTCGAGGCGGCAGTTGCGGTGAGCGCTTCGCCCTGAGTGCTGTGGCGCAATTGCGGTGGCGCCGCTAATCCCCTTCGATGCCTGCCACGCCAGCCTGGCCGCCAAGGAGCCTTCCGAGACTGTTCGTCCGCGATTCCCTGGCTGAAGGTGCGACAGTCGAGCTGGACTCGGCGCAGGCGAACTACCTCGGCAATGTCCTGCGTCTTGGCGAAGGCTCCGAGCTTCTCGTCTTCGACGGGACCTCGGGAGAATGGCTGGCCCGGATCGCGCAAGCGAGCCGCAAACGCATGACTCTGAACGTCGAGAACCGCATGCGCGAACTCGAAGGGATTCCCGACATTTGGCTGGCCTTCGCTCCGGTGAAGCGCTCGCAAACGGACTGGCTGGTCGAAAAAGCAACCGAGCTGGGCGTTGCGCGGCTGCTTCCGGTGGTGACCCAGAGAACCATCGTCGATCGCGTCAAGCTCGAACGCCTGAGGGCGATCGCGGTCGAGGCCGCCGAACAATGCGGCCGAACGCGATTGCCGTCGATCGAAGAACCGCAGCCGCTGGCGCGCTTCCTTGGCGCGATGAAAGACGGCCGAACCCTCTATTTTGCCGACGAAAACGGAGGCGAAGCTGCCGCTGAGGCGTTCACCCCGGGTGCGGCAGTTATCCTCACCGGCCCTGAAGGCGGTTTCACCGACGAAGAGCGGCTCGCCATCCGCTCGGCAGAACGTTCGATCCCGATCTCGCTCGGCCCGCGAATCCTTCGCGCGGAAACGGCGGCGCTCGCTGCGCTCACGACCTATATGGCGCTTGCAGGAGACTGGCGCTAACGCGCGTTTCAAATGACAACCCGAACCGACGACACCGAAAGCGTGCCAATCGAGAGCCGCGACGACTTGCTTGCAACCTTCGCGGCCGGGGAAAAGCCGCGCGAGCGCTGGCTGATCGGCACCGAACACGAGAAATTCGTCTATCGCTGCGACGACCACCGCGCCCCGTCCTATGAGGAGCCGGGCGGCATCCGCGACCTCCTCCGTGGCCTGACCGAATTCGAATGGCGACCGGTGGTCGAGAGCGGAAACGTCATTGCGCTTGCCGGGCCCGACGGCACGATCAGCCTGGAGCCGGCAGGCCAGTTCGAGCTTTCCGGAGCAGCGCTCGAGAACCTCCACCAGACTTGCGCCGAAGCCGGCCGCCACCTGCAGCAATGCAAGGCTGTCGGCGAGCGGCTCGGAGTCGGATTTCTCGGGCTCGGGATGTGGCCTGACAAGACCCGGGCAGAGCTGCCGGTAATGCCCAAGGGCCGCTACGCGATCATGCTGAATTACATGCCCAAGGTCGGCAACCTCGGCCTCGACATGATGCTTCGCACCTGCACCATCCAGACCAATCTGGATTACGGCTCCGAAGCCGACATGGTGAAGAAGTTCCGGGTCGGCCTCGCGCTCCAGCCGGTGGCGACGGCGCTGTTCGCCAATTCCCCGTTCACCGAAGGCAAGCCCAACGGCTATCTCTCGTTCCGAAGCCACATCTGGGAGGATACCGATCCCGATCGCACGGGAATGCTCCCGTTCGTGTTCGAGGATGGCTTCGGCTACGAACGCTACCTCGATTACGCACTCGACGTGCCGATGTATTTCCTCTTCCGCGACGGGAAATATCTCGACGTCGCCGGCGAAAGCTTCCGCAAATTCATGGAGGGGCGGTTGCCGCAGCTTCCCGGCGAAAAGCCGCGGATGGCCGATTTCGTCGATCACCTGTCGACGATTTTCCCGGAAGTGCGGCTCAAGAACTTCCTCGAGATGCGCGGAGCCGACGGCGGTCCGTGGAACCGGATCTGTGCGCTTCCGGCGCTATGGGTCGGGCTTCTCTATGATGACCAAGCGCTCGATGCCGCGTGGGACCTCGTCAAGCACTGGACGATCGGCGAGCATGAAGAGCTTCGCCGGACAGTACCGAAGCTGGCGCTTCGAGCGCCAATTCCCGGCGGCGGATCGGTCCACGATCTCGCGCGAAGGGTCCTCCGGATCGCCTCGGAGGGCCTCACTCGCCGGGGCAAGCTGAACTCCGCAGGTGACAATGAAAGCGGCTTTCTCGAGCCGCTTCACGAAATCGTCGCCACCGGGAAAACGCCGGCGGAGCGCCTGCTCGACCTCTACAACGGACCGTGGCAAGGCGATCTCAGCCGCATCTATTCGGAGATGAGCTTCTAGATGGACATCACCACTTCGCCGCGGCGGACCCTGTATCCGCCCATCGAGCCCTACGACCGCGGCCACCTCGACGTCGGCGACGGACACAGCCTCTATTGGGAATTGTGCGGAAATCCGGACGGCAAGCCGGTGGTGTTCCTGCATGGCGGCCCCGGCGGCGCATCAAGTCCCGATCACCGCCGGCAGTTCGACCCCGACAAGTACAAGATCCTCGTCTTCGACCAACGCGGCTGCGGCAAGTCCACACCATTCGCGAGCCTCGACAACAACACCACCTGGGACCTGGTCGAAGATATCGAGGCGCTTCGCACAAAAGTCGCCAAGGTCGAAAAGTGGCAGGTGTTCGGCGGCTCGTGGGGCTCGACCCTGTCGCTTGCCTATGCACAGACATACCCGGAGCGGACCACCGAGCTGATCCTCCGCGGCATCTTCCTCTTCGACCAGTACGAGCTCGACTGGCTCTACAAGCACGGCGGCGCCTCGCAGCTCTATCCGGACAAGTGGGAGGAATTCGTCGCCGCCGTTCCCGAAGCCGAGCGCGGGGACTTACTCACCGCCTATCGCAAGCGACTGACCAGCGACGACATGGACGAGCAGGTCGCGGCCGCCAAGGCTTTCGCCGGGTGGGAAGGGAGTGTCGTGACTCTTCTCCCGAACCCGGAGGTGATGGAGGAATTCACCGATCCCAAAAAGGCGGTTGCGATCGCCCGGATCGAGAATCACTACATGGTGCACAGGGGCTGGCTCGACGAAGGCCAACTCCTGAGCGGTGCCGAGAAGCTGAAGGGGATTCCGGCGATCATCTGCCAGGGTCGCCACGACTGCTGCACGCCGGTCGCGGCCGCCTGGGCGCTGCACAAGCAATGGCCGGAAGCCGAGCTGGAGATCATCCCCGACAGCGGCCATTTGTTCAACGAGCCGGGAATGATCGACGCGCTTGTGCGGGCGACGGACAAGTTCGCGGATCGCTAGCTGCCCGGGTGGTAGATCCGCTCGGTGTGCCCGGTCAGCTGGTCGGGATAGAAATAGACCTTGCGCAGCGCTCCTGACGCATAGCGCTGCGCTTCATCGGTAAAGTGCGGCGAGTCCGGGTGCCCGCTCTCGCCGCCGGCCGTGACTGCTACAGCGTTAACGCGCTTGCCGAATTCCACGACCGCGACGAAGCTGTTGCCGGACGTCGTGTACCAGCGCTTGGTTCCCGGCTCCGGTGTTGCGCCTGACGAGGCTAAAGATCCGTAGTTTCCGCTGGCGAACGGGATCGGGATGCTCGGCTTTGAATCGTCGAAGGGTGCCAGGATGTCCGCGGAGAGGCGCTGGAAACGATTGATCTGCCCCCAGGGCACTTTCCAGCTTCCGAAGTCGCCGGTCAGGCGAGTGAGCGCTTCGGAAAGTGCGTCGAGCTTCTGGGCCGCACTGGTGTCGCGGGCGAGGCGCATCATCTTCTTGTTGCCCGCCTCGTCGGGAAGCGCCTTGAGCTTCCCATAGAGTGCATCGCCGTAGAAGACCGCGAGCGACTGCGGCACGGAATCGGCGCCCCAGCGGAAGTCCCACCCGCGAAGAGCGGCTATCGGCCCGGCAAGAGCCGACTTGCGAGAATCACGCGCCGGAAGCGCGTCCCAGGCGTGAACAAGGGGCGGCACGAGGACGGCAAAACCCGGCTGGAAGCTGTCGAACGCGGCGCTATTCAGCTTGTCGCGGGTCCATCCGCTGCTCCCAGTCAGTAGCCGCAGCGCATGAAGCCCGCGGAAATTCTCGCCGAACATGTCCATATATTTCGGGAAGTCCGCCGCTTTCGGGCTGTAAGCACCGGCGGTACTCCACGGAGCATTGTTGTTGTTGTCGACCCAGCCGCTCTGCGGGTTGATCGCGTTGGGCAGCTTGTCGATTGGCGTTAGTCCGCGCCAGTCGGTCGCCGGGTCACTGCCATCGACCGCCTTGGTATAGTCGAAGCGATCGTCGCGGATCGGAACGAACTGCGGGTGGAGGTAAGCGATCTCCCCCTTATCGTCGGCGAAGATGGTGTTGTTGGAGCTATTCGCCTTCAGCTCCGCGACCTTCATGAACGAGGCGAGGTCGGTCGCCTTGGTCCTCAGGAACGACTGCTCGAGTGCGGGAATCGGCTTGTCCATCATCGCGAACGAAACCCACTTGCCGTTCTTCGCGGCAACGATCGGGCCGTGGTGGGTGCTGTAGGTCGTGAAGGTCCGGCTCGCCATTGCACCTCCGGCGGTCCGATAGCGGATGGTGGTCTTGTGCGCCTGGAGCGGCCGGCACTCGCTCCCGTAGCGGTAGCAATAGCCGTCGCCTCGCTGCTCGATGCTTTCAGCGAACTCGTCGACGGAATCGGCGCCGGTGGACGTATGCATCCATCCCGCGTGGCGGTTGAAGCCCTGGTAGACGAAGAACTGCCCCCAGGTGACGGCGCCATAGGTGTCGAGTCCTTCGTCGCTCTTCATCTGGAGTTCGGATCGGAAGTAGAGGCTGGTGTGCGGGTTGATGAGCAGAAGCGCACCCGTTCCCGGAGCGGTGATTTTCGGCGAGATCGCGATTCCGTTCGATCCCTGCGGCTCGCTCGGTTCGCCGCCCGCCAACGCAGGCTGCTTTTCCGCTGCTCGCGGCGATGGCGCCGGCGGCCCTCCGCAGCAGTAGAAACTCGCCAGCGCGTCGAGGTCGATGCGCTCGATGTCGCCGCCGATGCTCCCTTCGGTGAAGCTCAGCGCCATCCACGGCTCGAAATGCTTGATTACCTGCGCATTCACGTTCGGGTGTGTCGCCAGGTAATAGTTTAGTCCGTCGGCCCAGGCGTTCATCAGCCGCTTCAGCCAGTCGGGGCTTTGCGCATAGTCCGCCTGCAGCTTTTCCGGCGTGTAGTAGAGACGGGAGCGAAGGTCCTGCCAGACCGCATTCTGGCCCTCGGCCTCGGCGGTGCGTCCGAGCGCGACGAGGTAATTGTGCTCGATACGCGGGAAGTCGTCCTCGGCCTGCGCGTAGATCATCCCGAACACCGCATCGGCGTCGGTCGGGCCGCTGACGTGGGCAATGCCCCAGTCGTCGCGAACGATGGTCACGCGTGCCGCTTCAGCGTTCCAACGGGCGACGTCGGGCGGGCTGGCAGCGGCTGTGAGGAGTAGGAGGAGAAGCGGAAGTTGGAGGATGCGCATTCGCCGGTTCTAGCTTCCGGAGCGCAACCGTCCAACCTCCGCCTTTTTCTTGTTCAGCCGTTGGCGCCCTTCCGAGCGCCAGCGGCCATCTCGCCATTTACGACAGGATGAAATCCGATGCGACGAGGGCGCCCTGGCCGGGACCCATCGCAACCGCGATCATGAAGTCCGCGATTCCATCGCCGTCGGTATCGCCGCTGATGAACGACATCGTTCCAGCGTTGTTCTGAACGACGTGAAGCTCTCCTGCCGTGCCTGAGAACGCAGCGGATCCGATAAACGTGAACTCCTGACTGCCGACAGTCGTGGAATCCGCGTCCCAGCCGGTCAGGTCGATGTGGTCGCCTTCCGCGGTGGAGAACGAAACGACCTGGTCCGCAGTGGTCTTGGTGTTGCCGGTATCGCCGGTGTTGAACACGAACGTGTCCGCCCCGGCTCCACCGTCGAGGGTGTCCAGTCCGGAGCCGCCGATGAGGATGTCGTTGCCGGCCCCGCCCTTCAGCGTGTCGTTACCGAGCCCGCCGATGAGAGTATCGTTGCCTGCCGCGCCCTTCAGCGTGTCATTGCCATCGCCGCCGTCGAGGACGTTGTTCCCCGCATTGCCGGTGAGCACGTTGGCAAGGTCATTGCCGGTGCCATCGATCGCGCCTGCGCCGGTTAGCGTCAGATTCTCGACATTGACGCCAAGGGTGTAGCTGATCGACGACTGAACGGTGTCGGTACCCGCGCCGATGTCTTCGATGACCACGTCGCCGGCGTTGTCGACGATGTAGGTGTCGTTGCCGAGGCCGCCGCTCATCGTGTCCGCGCCCACGCGGCCGTCGAGCACGTTGTCGCCGGAGTTGCCGGTGATGACGTTATTCAGGCCGTTGCCCGTGGCGTTTATCGAGGCAGCGCCTGTCAGCGTGAGATTCTCGACGTTGCCGCCGAGGTGATAGGCGATGGACGAGAGGACCGTATCAGTGCCGCCGCCGGAGCTTTCCTCGATCGTGTCGCCGATGTTGTCGACAACATAAGTGTCGTCGCCGTCACCGCCAATCATCCTGTCGGCGCCAGCGCCGCCGTCGATGAGGTTCGCTGCGGAGTTTCCGAAGATGACGTTGTCGAGGCCGTTGCCAGTGCCGTCAATCGCGGCTGCCCCGGTGAGAACGAGCTTCTCCACGTTATCCGTGAGAGTGTAGCTGATCCTCGACTTGGTCGTGTCGTAGCCTTCGCCGACATTTTCGATCACCAGGTCGCCGGTATCGTCCACGTAATATGTGTCGTCTCCCAGGCCGCCGCTCATCGTGTCGGCGCCGCCAAGGCCGTTGATGAGGTTCGCGCCCGAGTTCCCGATGATGACATTGTCGAGGCCGTTGCCGTTGGCGTACAGGTCAGCGCCTCCGACAAGCGTCAGGTTCTCGACGTTGTCGAAGAGGTCGACGGATTGCGACGCGATGATCGTGTCCGTGCCCTCTCCAACACCCTCGACCACCACATCACTCCAGTCGTCGATGTAGTAGGTGTCGTTGCCGTCGCCGCCCGTCATCGTGTCCGCGCCAACACCACCGTCGATAATGTCGTTGCCGGTGCCACCGGTGATGACGTTGTCGAGGCCGTTGCCGGTCAGCGTCTGGCCAGTGTTCACGAGCCCGGTCAGGTTCTCGATGCCCGTTCCGAGCGTGTAGCTGGCAAGCGTCGTGCGAACCTCGTCGGTGCCGGAGCTGTCGGTGATGCCATCGCCGACATTGTCGACATAATAGATGTCGTTGCCGGCGCCGCCGTCCATCGTGTCGGCACCGGTGCCGCCGTCGATCGTGTCGTTGCCGGTGCCGCCGGTGATGACGTTGTCCAGGCCATTGCCGCTCAGCGCCTGGCCGGTGTTCACGGTCCCGGTCAGGTTCTCGAGCCCGCTTCCCAGCGTGTAGCTTGCAAGGCCGGTGCGCACCTCGTCGGTGCCGGAGCTGTCGGTGATGTTGTCGCCGGCATTGTCGACATAATAGATGTCGTTGCCGGCGCCGCCGTCCATCGTGTCCGCCCCAACGCCACCGTCGATGATGTCGTTGCCGCTGCCGCCGGTGATGACGTTGTCGCTGCCGTTACCGGTGAGGGTCTGGCCCGTGTTCACGGTCCCGGTCAGGTTCTCGAGCCCGGCTCCAAGCGTGAAGCTGGCAAGCGTCGTACGGACTTCGTCGGTGCCGGAGCTGTCGGTGATGCTGTCGCCGACGTTGTCGACATAATAGATGTCGTTGCCGGCGCCGCCGTTCATCGTGTCGGCACCAATGCCACCGTCGATGATGTCGTTGCCGCTGCCGCCGGTGATGACGTTGTCGCGGCCGTTACCGGTGAGCGTCTGGCCGGTGTTCACGGTACCGGTCAGGTTCTCGAGCCCGGCTCCAAGCGTGTAGCTGGCCAGCGTCGTGCGGACCTCGTCGGTGCCCGAGCTGTCGGTGATGCTGTCGCCGACGTTGTCGACGTAATAGATGTCGTTACCGGCCCCGCCGTTCATCGTGTCGGCACCGGTGCCGCCATCGATGGTGTCGTTGCCGGTTCCGCCGGTGATCGTGTTCGCGGAGGCGTTGCCGGTCAGCACCTGGCCGGTGTTCACCAGCCCGGTCAGGTTCTCGAGCCCGGCTCCAAGCGTGTAGCTGGCCAGCGTCGTGCGGACCTCGTCGGTCCCGCCCGTGTCGCTGATCGTGTCGCCGACGTTGTCGACAAAATAGATGTCGTTGGCAGTGCTGCCCGTCATCGTATCGGCGCCGGCGCCGCCGTTGATGATGTTGTTGACGCCAACCCGGCCGGTCAGCGTGTCATTGCCTGCCGTACCATTGATGGTGATGGTATCCGTCGACTCCCAGGTCGTCAGCGTGAGCACCGAAGCGTTGAATGTCGTCGATGTTGCGTTGATGGTCAGAGTTGGAGCGAAGAGTTTACGCCGGTGAAGCTGTTGCCGAGTCCGGCAAGCTGCGACTGGTTTACGGTGACGCCACCGGCGCCGAGGAAGAGGACGTTTTCCCACGTAGCGAAAGTGGCCGGCGTGAGATCGATTGTCAGGCCCGAAGCGATATTGACCGTGTCAGTGCCACCCCCACCGGTAAAGCTGTCGCCGGCATTCGCCTGGTTCGAAGCGGTGAAATTGAGCGTGTCGTCCTGGTTGCCGCCCCCGCCGTTGAAAGTGTCGATTCCTGACGTCGCGTTGAAAATTGTTCCTGCCATGGTCGTAATCCCCAGAAAGTTGCGACGTCAGATAACGTCCCACAAACACGCGCTGTTTAATTTGCGTTCACGCGTGAATAGCGGGCCAGTTATCAAGCAATTGGAGGCAGAATAAGCTGTCGGAAGTTAGCTCACTTTGGATAGTCCAACGTCGGAAATGAACGTTTTACGCGCGGGAAAATCCAGTTTCTTCAGGCTTTCGGGAGCGCCTGTTTGGCCTGGCCCCATCCGGCGAGGAGCTTCGATTCCGACCGCTCGAAGAGCAGGTCGAGCTCGCGGATGGTGAAGGCGTTGCCGCCCTCGTAATCGCCGAGCTCGTCCCAGGCGATCGGGGCAGCGACGGGAGCGCCTTCGCGGGCGCGGGCGGAATAGGGCATGACCGCGGTCGATCCGCGCTGGTTGCGGAGCCAATCCAGGAAAATGCGGCCCTTGCGCTGCACCTTGCGCATGTTGGCGGTGAACATCTCCGGCTCCGCCTCGGCAACCGCGCGTGCGAAGCGCTCGGCAAAGCTGCTGACCGCCGTCCAGTCGGCCGAAGCGTCGAGCGGCGCGATGACGTGGATTCCCTTGCCGCCGGTCAGCATCGGGAACGTCTCCAGGCCAACGTCGGCGAGCAAATCGCGGATCCGCCGCGCCGCCTTGCGGACGTCGCCGAAGTCCAGTCCGACGTCGGGGTCGAGGTCGAACACCAGCCGGTCGGGATATTCGACCTTGTCGGCGCGGCTTCCCCAGCCGTGAAACTCGATCGTGCCCATTTGCACGCAGGCGAGGATTCCGCTGATGTCCTCGACGTACAGATAGTCCTGCACGCCGCCCTTCTTCTCCTCGATCGGCACGTGCTTGACCTGTTCGCCCATGGAGCCGGTGTCGTGCTTCTGGAAAAAGCATTTCTTGGCCCGCCCCTGCGGGCAACGGATCAACGTCAGGGGGCGATTGGCCGCATCGACCATCAGCAGCGGGTTAATCGCAGCATAATAGCCCGCCAGGTCGTGCTTCGTCAGCTTCTCGGTCGGGAAGATCGCGCGGTCGGGGCTGCTGATCTTGATCCCGAAGCTCTCGGGCGTCGGATGCTCTCGCTTCTTCGCGCCCTTGGGCAGGTCCTTGGGCGTTTCGACCACCACGTCGCTTGGCCGACTTGTCCTCCCGCAACCCGATGAAGCTGGGGTGGCGAAGGATGCCCTCGGATGTGAACTCCGTGAATGCGATTTCGGCGACGAGTTCGGGCCTGATGTAGTGGGCACCCTTGCGGTCGGCTCGGGGAATGGTGACCGGCGCCGTCTTCCTCTCGAGCGGCTTCATCCGATCCCTCAGCTCGAGGATCATCTTGTTGTTAAAGCCTGTCCCTACTTTGCCGACGTAGGTGAGCTTGCCCTTCTCCTTGGCTGCCAGCAGCAGCGATCGGAAGCCGATCCGCTTGTCGCTCTCGGTCCAGCCGACGATGACGAATTCCTGCCGCTCGATGCACTTGATCTTGAGCCAGTTCTTCGTCCTGGCGCCGCGATAGGCGGCGTTCGCTTTCTTGGCGACGATTCCCTCGCCGCCTTCTTCGCACACGGCATTCAAGAGCGCCTCGCCCTTGGCGATGACATGGTCGCCGTAGATGATCACCGACGGCGCCTTTTCCAGGAGCGCGGCAAGCCGTTCCTTGCGCTCCAGGTTCGACTTCTTGCGGATGTCTTCGCCGCGATCGACGAGCAGGTCGAAAGCGTAGAAGACCAGGTTCTTGCCGCCGCTCCCTTTGAGCGTCGACTGAAGGAGCTGGAAATCCGGCTTGCCCTTGTCGTTGAGCGCCACCGCCTCGCCGTCGATCAGGCATCCGGGCGGGAGCTTCTCCGCTGCTTTGGCAAGCGCCCTGAACTTATCGGTCCAGTCTTTGCCGTTGCAAGTCCAGGCGGTCGCCGCGCCGGCGCCGGTGGCAAGAAGCAGGCGGTACCCGTCGTACTTGTACTCGAACAGCCAGTCGGATCCGGTCGGCACGTCGTCGACCAGCGTCGCAAGCTGCGGCTTTTCGAACGGCGGAGGAGCGTCGCTCGCCTTCTTCTTGGCCCGGCCGCCCTTCTGGCCGCCACGGTTGGAGCGCCACACGTCCGTTCCGGAAGCGATTTCGGCCATTGTCCGCCCTGTCGTTACGCTGGTCGTGCAGTCATCGACAAGTTCGTCGCCATTGTCGGCTTGCGCGAACTTGTCGTCCACTTTCTTGAGCATCCAGCTTTCGCGGTCGCTGGGCTTGCGCGGCTTCAGGCGGAACATCACCCACTCGCCCTTCATCCGCTCGCCTTCGAGCGTGAAGTGCAAATGGCCCTCCTCGATGGTCTTGGCCGGGTCCTTTCCGGGTTGCGGAATCCACGTGCCCTCGTCCCACAGCATCACCGTGCCGCCACCATATTCCGCCTTGGGAATGGTGCCTTCGAAATCGCCGTAGTCGAGCGGGTGGTCCTCGGTCCGCATCGCCAGCCGCTTTTCCGCCGGGTCGACGCTCGGCCCCTTGGGCACGGCCCAGCTCTTGAGCACTCCGTCCAGCTCCAGCCGGAAATCGTAGTGGAGATGGGATGCGTCGTGCTTCTGGACGACGAAGCTGTTGCCCTTGCCTTTTAGCTTGCGGCCCTTGGGCTCCTTCGTCTTCGAGAAGTCGCGCTTCGCGTTGTAGGTGTCGATGTCGAGCTTGCGCGAAGCCATGGCTTACTTGCGGCCGCCTGCCGCTTTCTTCTTGGTACCGGTGGAGCTCGGCCTGGCCTTGCTCCGCGGCGCCGGCTTGGGTTTCGCTTTCGACTTGCCGGACTCGGAGCCGCTGGCGTCGAGGCTCTTCTTTAGAGCGGCCATGAGGTCGATGACGTTGGAGCCCTTGGGCGGCGGCTGGTCGGCGTCCGGATCCTGGATGACCTTGCCGCCCTTCGCCTTCTGCTTCTCCTCGATGAGCTGGCGAAGCGCGTCGATATAGCGGTTGTGGAATTCCGACGCCTCGAAGTCACCGGTCTTCCTGTCGATCAGCATTTCGGCGAGGTCGAGCATGTCCTTGTCGGGCTTGCCGGTGCCGATTTCGCCGAAATAGTCGTTCGCCTTGCGCACTTCGTCGGCGTAGCGAAGAGTCTCGAGAAGGATGCCCTTCCCGCACGGTTTGAGCGCGACGACATATTCCTGGCCGCGCATCGCCAGCTGCCCGATGCCCACTTTTTTCGACTTCCGGAGCGCCTCGCGAAGAACGACGAACGCGTCCTCGGCAAGATCGTCGGCGGGGACCACGTAATATGGCTTTTCATAATACATTGCGTCGATGTCGCCGACGTCCACGAACTGGACGAGGTCGAGCGTCTTCTTGCTCTCCAGCTTCACTTTCTCGATCTCTTCGGGGTCGAGAAGGACGTAATTGCCCTTCGAGACCTCATAGCCCTTCATGATCTCGTCGCGGTCGACCGGCCCGAATTCCGGGCACGACCTTCTCGTATCGGATTCGCTTTCCGCTCGGCTCGTGGATCTGGTGGAAGGAGATCGATGCGCCGCTGCTGGTGGCTGGAAACAGCTCCACCGGTATCGAAACCAGTGCCAGCCGGATTTGTCCTCGCCATATCGGCCTTGCCGCCATCGACGCTTCTCCTGCGAAACTTCGGAGATTCAAACCGCTTGGGCGTGGCAGTCGTTCCGTTGGCGCGACGAGAAGCCGCGAGTCGCGGCTTTCAGCTCCGCAATCAACGGCACGACAGCCGCGGCGGGCGAGCTGGCGCTGGCGACCAGCGAGACGATCGCCGACCCGCAGATCACTCCGGCGGCGCCCGCCGACAAGGCCGAGCGAACGTCCTCGGGAGTGGCGATCCCGAAGCCGAACACCGGCGGCGGCGCACCGAACTCCCGCAATCGCTCGATCACGCTGGATTTGAAGCGGCCCGGCGCGTGAGTCCCGGTAATCCCCGAACGGCTGACGCAATAGGTGTAGCCGCTGGACAGCTTCGCGATCCGCTGCAGCGTTTGCGGCGGCGTGTTGGCTGCCGCAATCAGCACCGGGTGGAGGCCCGCCAAACGCATTTCGTCCGCCCACGGTTCAGCCTCGAGAGCGGGTAAGTCGGCGACGAGAAGGCTGTCCGCCCCCGCTTTCACCGCCTGCTCGAAAAAATCTGCTCGGCCGCGCGCCACCACCACATTCGCGTAGGTCAGGATCCCGACCGGGACATCGGGATGGCGTTTCCGGAATCCGGCGATCAGCTCAAAGCAGTCGGCGGTGCGAACTCCGGCGGCCAATGCCCGACCGGCCGCAGCCTGGATGACCGGGCCGTCAGCGACCGGGTCCGAAAAGGGGATCCCGACCTCGATCATGTCCGCACCGCCGAGGACCAGCGCGTCGAGAATGCGCGCGCTGGTGGGGGGATCGGGATCGCCGAGCATGACGAAGGCGCCGAACGCGCCTTCGTCTGCCAGGCGCAAGCGCTCGAACATGCGATCGTAGCGGCTCATGCCGCTTCACCCACGCGCTTGTCGCTCGTCGCCATTGCCCCAAGAAGCTGCTGGGCCTGTGCAACATCCTTGTCGCCGCGTCCGGAAAGCCCGACCAGGAGCACCAAGGCCGGATCGCTCCTCGCCAGCTTAAGCGCGTGGGCGAGCGCATGGGCGGATTCGAACGCGCACAGGATTCCCTCTTTCTCGGCGAGCAGCCGGAACGCCTCTAGCGCCTCGTCGTCGCTCGCCCCGACATAGTCCGCGCGTCCGCTTTCCTTCAGCTGCGCATGCTGGGGACCGACGGCGGGGTAGTCGAGCCCCGCGGACACCGACCAGCTCTCCGCAACCTGGCCGTCGTCGTCCTGCAATATGTAGGTGTGTGCACCGTGAAGTATCCCGGGGCGCCCCGCCAGGAGCGTGGCTGCGTTCTTGCGGCCGCTCAGTCCGCGGCCGGCAGCCTCGACTCCGATCAGCCGCACCTCGTCGCCGATGAAGTCCGCGAACAGCCCGATGGCGTTTGAACCGCCGCCAACGCATGCGATTGCCGCGTCCGGCAGTCGCCCGAGCTGGTCGAGCATCTGGGCCCGCGCCTCGCGGCCGATCACCCGCTGGAATTCGCGGACCATGATCGGGAAGGGATGCGGGCCCGCTGCCGTGCCGAGAAGGTAATGCGTGGTCTCGAAGCTTGCCGACCAGTCGCGAAGCGCTTCGTTGATCGCGTCCTTCAGCGTCCGGCCACCGGTTTCGACGGGGATAACGCGAGCACCCATCAGCTCCATCCGGAAGACGTTCAGCCGCTGCCGCTCGACATCGTCGGCGCCCATGTAGATCTGCGTTTCAAAGCCCAGCAGCGCGCCGGCGATCGCCGTCGCAACGCCGTGTTGGCCGGCCCCTGTTTCCGCGATCAGCCGCCGCTTGCCCATGCGCCTCGCCAGCAGCGCCTGCGCAAGCACCTGGTTGGTCTTGTGGGCGCCGCCGTGGAGCAGGTCTTCGCGCTTCAGGTAGATTTGCCCGGGCAGATTTCGACAGGCGGTCAGCGGCGTCGGTCGGCCGGCGTAATTGGCGAGCAGGTCGTTAAGCTCTGCTGCAAAGGCAGGATCGGTTTGGGAATCGAGAAAAGCGGACTCGAGCTGCTCGAGCGCGGGTACAAGTATTTCCGGCACGTAGCAGCCGCCGAAATCACCGAAGCGTCCGTTCATGCGCATTTGCGAAGTTCCTGTCTGCACTGCGGGCGCAGCGCGTCGAAAAGGGCTTGGATCTTGCGTGGAGATTTCGCTCCCGCGCGCTCATCCACCGCCGAGCCGACGTCCAGGGCGAATGCACCCACGGTCGCGGCTTTGCGGACATTTTGCGGCCCAATGCCGCCGCCGACCAGCGCTCGCGCCAGGTCCGGGTGATGCTCGACGAGCGCCCAATCGAAGGACCGGCCGGTGCCGCCCCGGCCGCTGTCGAACAACAGGCGGTCAGCGGCGTCGAACCTCCCCGGTTGACGGTTGCCGACGGTGATCGCCTTCCACGTCTCGCAGTCGCCGGGAACCCGCCGCGAAAGCGAGCGCACATAGTCGCAGTCCTCCTCGCCGTGGAGCTGAACGGCGGATAGGCCAAGCATGGTTGCGGTCGTTGCGACCTCCTCCATCGGTGCGTTGCGGAAGACTCCGACGAGCCTCAGGTCGCCGCCGGCAAGCCGAAGCGCCTGGGCGGGCGAGACGGCGCGCGGGCTTTCGGGAACGAAGACGAGGCCGGCGTAAGTGGCTGCTCGCGCTGCCTCGAAATCCTCGCCCTTGTTGAGGCCGCACAATTTGATTCGGCCGAACACCAGCTCACGCGCCGCTTGCGCCGAGTTCGCCGAACGCATCAGCGCGCTTCCGACGAGGAACGCGTCGACGCAGCCGGCGAGCCGCTCGACGTCGCCGCGCGATTCGATCCCGGACTCTGAAATCACCAGCTGACTGCCGGCGAGCCGGGCCAGCCGCTCGGTCGTCGCAAGGTCGATCGTCAGGTCCCGCAGATCGCGGTTGTTGATGCCGATGATCTGGGGACGAAGAGCGTTTGCGCGGCGCATCTCCGCCTCATCGTGAACTTCGACGATAACGCCCATCCCGAAGCGCGCCGCCTCCGCCATCAGCTCGCGCGCTATCGAGTCGTCGACCAGCGAAAGCATCACCAGCACCGCGTCGGCCCCCGCAATCCGCGCCGCAACCACCTGGCGGGCATCGAGGAAAAAGTCCTTGGCCAGGATCGGTCCGCCGAAATGGTCGCGAGCGCGCTTCAGGTCGTCGGCCGATCCGCCGAAAAAGCTGCTGTCGGTGAGGACGCTCAGGGCATCGGCGATTTCGCAATAGCCGCGGGCGATCCTGCCTGCGTCGGCGTTGGCGCGGATTGTCCCTGCCGACGGCGAGGCTTTCTTGATCTCGAGAATGAAGCGCGCACCGGGCCCAGCGAGCGCGTCGGCGAGGCTTCGCCGGGTCGGTTCGGCAGCGAACCGCAGCGAATTGAGACTGACTCCCTCGAACCGCCTGTCGAGCTCGGCACGTTTGGCAGCTTCGATGGTTGCGAGGATCCCTTCAGCCACGGCTCGCCTCGATGAACCTGTCGAGCAGCTGGCGCGCCCTGCCGGTTGCGATGGCGTCGAATGCCTGCTCGACACCCTCGCGGAGGTCGGCGGCGATTCCCGCCGTTTCGAGCAATGCCCCGGCATTGATCCCGACGAGCGCCCGCTGTGCGTCGGAGCCGCGCCCGCTGAGAATGTCGACGAGCAGCTGCGCGTTTGCCTCCGGCGCGCCGCCGGCAATCGACTCTATCGGGTAGCGCTTGAGGCCGGCCTGCTCGGGCATGATCTCAAGCGTTTCGAGCTCCCCGTCGCGAAGGCGCACCGCCCGGGTGAACGCATGCACCGCAATCTCATCCAGGCCCGACCCGTGGACGACGAGCGCACGTTCCACTCCTATCGAGCGAAGCGTTTCGGCAATCGGCACCAGGAGCGACGGGTCGGGAACGCCGAGCAGTTGCACCCGCGGGCGGGCCGGGTTGAGGCATGGGCCCAGCAGGTTCATCACCGTCCGCACCCTCAGCGCCCGCCGAACCGGGCCCGCATGGGCAATTCCCGGATGGTAGGCCGGCGCCAGCAGGAAACAGAAGCCGGTCTCGTCAAGAAGTCGGCGCGAAGCCGGGGGGCTGAGGTCCAGCTTCGCGCCTAGCGCCTCCACCACGTCGGCGGAGCCACATTTGGAAGTGAAGGAGCGGTTGCCGTGCTTGACCACGGGCAGCCCGCAGGCGGCCGCGATCATCGCGGCCGCGGTTGAAACGTTGATCGACCCCGAGCAGTCGCCGCCGGTGCCGCAGCTGTCGGCGAACAGGTAATCGGGTCGCGGGAATGGCTTCGCTGCCGCACGCAGCGCGAGCGCAGCGCCGGTCAGCTCCTCGGCAGTCTCGCCCTTGAACCTGAGGGCGACGAAGGCGGCCGCCATCAGCGGCTCGGAAAGCCGCCCTTCGACGATTCGCGTGAACAGCGCCCGGGTGTCGTCGCGGTCAAGCGACTGACGCTGGAGCAAGCGCGAAATGGACGCTTCGGCGATTGCCGCCAGGTCGTCGGCGGGCGCAGCGGTAGCGGCGTAAAGGGAGACGGCAGAGTTCATTGGAAGTCACCTGAAACAAAAAAGCCCGCCGGTGGCGGGCGGGCAGTCGATGATCGAAGCTAAGCGATCAATCGCGCCATCGCGCCGCAAGCGTCGACGAGCGCCACCAGAAGCGGGCGACCGAAGTTGCGGCGAAGGCGTTCAGATGTGCCATTGGCGGCGTTGCTAGGCCAAGGCGGCGATTGCAGTCAAGCGCTCCGGACACTTGCCATTCTGGTTGACGTTGCCAGATTGGCGGTGGCATGGGCCGTCTCCGCCGAGACGCGGGCGGGTGTAGCTCAATGGTAGAGCAGAAGCCTTCCAAGCTTACGACGAGGGTTCGATTCCCTTCACCCGCTCCAAAGCCGACATTCCGGGGGCGTTTCGACGCTTTTCAGCGCACGCGAGCCCAGCGATCGGGGCAACACCAGCAATCTTCGAAACTTTCACCGTCACTGGCCGCTTCTCTGTCGTGAACCCGACAAGAGGAGAAGCCCGTGACGCTCAGCGCGATTGCGATCAATTGCACGCTCAAGTCGTGTGACGATCCGGCCTCGTCCACGCACGACATGATCCAGCTCGTTGCCGGCGAGCTCGAAAAGCACGACGTGAAGCTCCAGGAGGTGATCCGTATCTCCGAGCACAATATCCTGCCCGGAGTGACGTCCGACGAGGGCCCGGGCGACGCCTGGCCCGACGTTTGCAAGCGAATCCTCTCCGCCGACATCCTCATCTTCGGCACTCCGATCTGGCTCGGGCAGCCATCGAGCCTTGCCAAGCGCGTACTCGAGCGAATGGACGCGTTTCTGGCCGAAACCGACGAGCACGGGCGCGGGCCAGCGTTCGGCAAGGTCGCGGTCGCGGCAATCGTCGGCAATGAGGACGGCGCCCACCACGTCACCGCGGAACTGTTCCAGGCGCTCAACGACGTCGGCTGGACAATCCCCGCCCAATGCTCGTGCTACTGGGTCGGCGAGGCAATGCACTCGACGGATTTCAAGGAACTCGACTCGGTCCCGAAGCCAGTGAACGAGACAGCAAAGATGCTTGGGTCCAATGCCGCCCACCTTGCGCGCCTGCTTAAAGGCAATGCCTATCCGGGCACTCGCGCAGAAAAAGGCGCAGACAACCGGGCCGGCTGAGGGAAATGCGAAAAGCCGCCCGTTGACAGCGCAGCACCTGACGGCCATTTCGCGCGCCTGCCGCACCTGTGGAGAGGTGGCCGAGTGGTTAAAGGCAGCAGACTGTAAATCTGCCCGCGCAAGCGTACGCTGGTTCGAATCCAGCCCTCTCCACCACCCCGATTCCTCGCACACGGGAGCCACTGAGCAACCTGGTGCACCAGCGGTAAATCGGCGCACCAAAAAAGTTGCAACTTGCCACCCGCGCGCGCTTAGACTTAACGAACGATAACCCTCTGATCTTGGCCGAACTGTCCATTCTGACGTAAGCTTCGCCTGACTCGGCCCTAGCTGAGGCGTTATTGGAAGCCTGAAAGGAAAGCTCGGGTGCCGAATCCCGCGCTCAAGGATGAATGCCCGGCGGGCATCGCGCCAGAGGACGCGGAGCGCGTGGCGAAGCTGACCGAGGGCCAGCTCGACTGCCTGCGCCTGGTCGCGCAGCACCTGTCTTCGAAAGAAATCGCTGTCGAACTCGGCATTTCGCCGCACACGGTGGACCAACGCATTCGCCAGTCGCTTCATACGCTGGGCGTTTCGCGGCGTGCGCAGGCCGCTCGCCTGGTGTCGCAGCAGGGCGGCACATATCAGCGGTTGATACATCAATCGCCGTACATTGAGGCCAAGCCCGCCGCGGGCGACCAAGACGCCACGGTCAGCAATCAGATTCGGCACGCTGATCGAGCAGGGGAGGCCTGGGGCAGTTCGGGCTTTCATACCGAGCAGAAGCGCGGATCGCCCTGGTCTTCCCTGCAATTGCCGTTCGCAACGAGGAGCCACCCCCGGAATGAGATGAGTGTCGGCCTTCGGCTGCTCTGGATCGTCGTTATCGCGACGGGGGCCGCTTTTTCGGCGGGCATGTATCTCGCCGGCCTCGAGAGCCTCGCCAGGCTTCTGAAAAGCTAGATAGACCGACCTGTCGAACCCGGGACTTTCACTCCGCGGCCTTGCCTCGGAGAAGGAGCAGTCATGCGCAAGCAAGTCATTCAGAATGCCGCCTACGAAGTCGCCACCCAGGTCCGTGCCGTCGAAGACACGATCGACAGCGCCCTTTCGGAAATCGCCGAGCTTCAGGCGCGAATCATGCACGCCAACTCTGTCGCCGGAGTCGGCTTCGGAGTCGTCCACCCGACCCTCGAGAGGCTTGCAAGCGCGGTCACCGGGCTGATCGAGACTCGCGGCGCGATCGTCGGCTGTCACGAGGCGCTCGCCGATGCCAAGATCCGGGTGCCGGGGCTTCGAACCGTCGCGATTGGCGACGAAGAATGCCCGCCGGCGACTGCCCGGGCAGATCTTCGCGTGGTCGCCTGATCCACCGCCATTGACTGCGCGCCTTCGGGCGTGCTGCGATTTGCAGGACCATGGCCCCCACACTCTTCCGAATCCTGCTGGTGCTCGTCGCCGCCTATGCCGCCTGGCGCGGGAGGCGCGACGAGCGCCAGGTCGGACTGATCCTCGTAATCGGGGTCATCGCCACTCACTTGGCGATTTCGCCGCTTCGCCAGCGCTTCGCCAGCGTCGAAACGCACGTGATGATCGTCGACATCGCCGTCTTCGCCGCTTTTCTTTGGGTCGCTCTGCGGTCGAACTCGGTTCTGGCCGCTTTGGATCGCCGGCCTGCAACTCACGGCAATTCTCGGCCATGTCGTGAAGAGCATCGACACCGACCTGTTCTCGCGGGCTTATGCCGCTTCGCTGGTGTTCTGGGCCTATCCGATGTTGCTGATCCTTGCGGTCGGCACATGGCGGGCCGACCGCCGCGGCCGCTTCGATGAGGAAGCGGCACCCCGCTTAGAAGGCGGTTGCGCCCGGCGCGCTCTGTCCTCATTGGACGCCAATGGGCCGCCGCAAGAAATCACATCATCAGCATGGGACCGCGAACCGTCCGCGGCTGTGGGGCCGGCATGCAGTCGCCGCCGCGCTGGACAATCCCGCCAGGACCATCCTGAAGGCATGGGCGACGCGCGAGGCGGCTGCGCAGATGCAGTTCCCGAGCGACGTTGCAGTGACCTTCGCGGACGTCGCCGACCTCGGCCGGCTCGTGCCAAACGACGCGCCGCACCAGGGCGTGGTCGTCGAGGCCGAGCCTCTCGCTGACATCTGGCTCGACGACATCCTTGCCGATGCCCCGGAGCGCGCGGTGATCCTCGTCCTCGACCAGGTCACGGACCCTCACAATGTTGGAGCAATTCTGCGTTCGGCCGCCGCGTTCGGAGCGACCGGGATCGTCACGCAGGACCGCCACTCGCCACCCGAAAGCGGAGCTCTCGCGAAAGCCGCTTCCGGCGCACTCGAAACCGTGCCATGGGTCAGGACCGTGAACCTCGCTCGGGCGCTGGACGATATCGCCCAGGCCGGATTCTGGCGCATCGGCCTTGCCGGCGATGTGGAGCCGACGTTGCACGACGCGCTCGGCCCGAAGCGGGTTGCGCTGGTCCTCGGCGCCGAAGGCCCCGGTCTACGTCCGAACACGCGGGAGCATTGCGATGCCCTCGCCCGCTTGCCGATTACCAGCGCGATCGAAAGCCTCAACGTGTCCAATGCGGCCGCGGTGGCGCTTTATGCCGCCAGCATCGCCTGATGGTCCGCACCAGCGACAGCATTCGCGCCGCGGTCGAAGCGCTGGCGAGCCGCGAAAAGGCTTTTGGCGAAGTCGTCGAGCGCCACGGAATCCCGCAACCAAGGGCAAGCGAGCGCGGCGCGCACACGCTGCTCCGCACCATCGTCGGCCAGCAGGTCAGCGTCGCTGCAGCGCGATCGATGTGGGCAAAGCTGGAGGCCACCTATGGCTCGCCGCCTGATCTCGACGCCATTCTTGGCGCCACCGACGACGAGCTTCGGCTGGCCGGGATTTCACGGCAGAAGGCCGGCTATGCCCGAAGCTTGGCAAAGCTGGTGCTGACGGGCGAGCTCGACCTCTCCTCGCTTCCCGCCGACGACGAGGAAGCGATCGAACTGCTGACCAGGATCAAGGGAATCGGCCGCTGGTCGGCAGAAATCTATCTGCTGTTTGCGGAAGGACGCCCGGACGTCTGGCCCGCCGGAGACCTGGCCGTCCAGATCGAGATCGGCCGCTTGCTCGGCCACCCTGAAAGGCCATCCGAAAAGCAGCTGCGGGAAATCGCCGAACCGTGGCGCCCATACCGCGGCGCCGCGGCGATTCTCGCCTGGCACAGCTACAACAGCGCCGTTCTTTAGGGCGCTATTTGCGCACCTGCAGCGCGTGATTGCGTGCGGCCAGATTGCGGAATATCCGGCGTCCAAGGTCGACGCGGAACGGCGCGAGCCTGTCGCCGCCCGTCTCCTTTCCGACGATGTAGCTGGTCGACGTCTGCCCGATCCCGCCGCCCCACGAATAGACGGCGTTGACCGCTATCAATGGGACAAAAATCGACCGCCCCTCGACCACGATGGCGCGGACCTGTGCGCGGGCCAGGAATACCGCGGTGGTGACGGTTATCCGTTGCAACGGCGCGATGACCGGGATGCTCTCGCCGCTCGTCACCGGATTGTCGAAGAACAACTGGATTTCCTGGTCCTGGTTGGCACCGGCATTCAGCAATGTCGCCTGCACCCGAACGTCGCGAGCAGGAGCGCTTCCGGAATTGAAGATCGACAGATCGAAGGCGACGGCGGCCTTTTCGTCGTCGATGACCCCGCGGTCCGGGTTGAACTCGATCTCGAGCCATGGCCGAAGCCGCGCCGAAACCACGCCGCTACCGGCGGCCTTGGCTGGCTCAGGCGCCCCTTCCTTCTCCAGCAGCGAAGATCGCGGGGTCGAGGAAGCGTTCTCAGGCTGCGCGGTGGCAGCCTGCGGTAATTCGCCGGTGCCCGCTGCGGCATAGCTTGGCCGCGCTCGCCGCCGCAGGAAGAACCACAGCGCCGCCCCGGCGAACGCCAGCGCCGCGATGATCCACGGAAGCATTGGGACAGGGCCGGAGGACGTCGAAGCCGCGGGCGCAGGGGCGATGTCCGCTTGCGGCGCAGGCTCGATCTCGGTGGGCGCGCTCAGCGTGCGAGTTGCCGGTGCATCGACCGTCGCCGCAGGCTCCGGGAAAGGTTCGGCTGATCGCGATGGAGTCGAGTCGCGGGCGGCGGGCGATTTGGGCGAAGCGGACGGCGGTGAACCGGGCTTTGCCGTTGCGGCGCTTTGGCGATCCGGCTTCGGCGGAGGCGGCGGTTGCCGCTCGTCGACGACAGGAGCCGGGGCGGGCTTGGTCACCGTTCCGTTCAGCGTGAAATTCCGGAGCTGCGGAGGGCCGACCACTGCATTTTGTTCCGGCGCGGCAATGTTTTGGCTCGAATCTTGGGCAAGCGCCGGCGAGCCCGCCGCCAGCAGGCAAAGTGAAGCTGCGACAACAATCCGCACGCGCGCCTTCATGGTCCCTCGGCGATGGGTGGAATACGCGGTCTCTCGCGCATCGGCTCCATGCCGCCGCGCGAGCGCCACTTCAAGCACAAGTTGGATTAACGCGCGTCGACCAGGACGAGCTCGGAATCGTCTTTTGCGACGATCTCGATTCGATCTTCACCGGTTATGGCGATTCCATCGCGTGGGCCTGCGTCACGGCCATTCACCCGGATCGCGCCGCTGGAAACGAGGTACAAGTGGCGCGCGGGGTCTGGATCGTAAGCGATTTGCGCCCTTTCCTTCAAAGTAGCGCCGAGGATTCGCGCGTCGGCGTTGATGGTCAGTGCACCGTCTTGCGAGTGCCCGCTGGCAAGCAGCTGGAACGAGCCTTCCCGCGCCTCCCTGGGGAACGGCATTGCGCCCCAGCCCGGCTGCGCGCCGGGGCTGTCGGTCTCGATCCATATCTGGAACAGGGTCGTCGCCTCGTCTTCGAGATTGTACTCGGAATGGACGACCCCGGTCCCGGCGCTCATCACCTGGACGTCGCCTGCCGCGGTGCGGCCGGTGTTGCCCATCGAATCCTGGTGCGTGATCGCACCGGTGCGAACGTAGGTGACGATTTCCATGTCACGGTGGGGATGCGGCGGAAAGCCGCTTTTTCCTGCAATTCGGTCGTCGTTCCAGACGCGGATCGCTCCCCAGCCCATCCTGTCCGGATCGTGATAGCTGGCGAAGGAAAAGTGGTGGTGGGCGTCGAGCCAGCCGTGATCCGCGTGGCCAAGGCTCTCGAAGGGGCGGATGTCGATCATGGAATTGAAAATGGCTCGCCGGCGGCGCCTTCAAGTGTCAGTCCTGTGCCCGGTCGAGTTCCTCGGCCAGCGCAGCGACTTCGAGCCAGCGTTCTTCGGCAGAGTCCTTTTCGCGTCGAAGCTTTTCAAGCGCAGCGGTCAAGCTGGCGAAGCGAGCGGGATCGCGTGCGTAAAGCTCCGGATCGTGAAGATCATTCTCGGCCTTGGCCATTTCGCCTTCGATGCGCTCGATTTCGCCGGGCAGCCGGTCGAAATCGCGCTGGTCGTTGTAGGTCAGCTTGGCGGGCGGGCGGTTTTGCGCGGCGGTTTCGCGGCGGGGCTTCGACGAAGCCGGCTTCGAGGCCGGCTTTTGCGGCCGCCGCCTCTTCTCCCAATCGTCATAGCCGCCGGCGACGATGTCGACCTTGCCGGTACCGTCGAGCCCGAGCGTGATGGTGACCGTGCGATCGAGGAAGTCGCGGTCATGGCTGACCAGCAGCACCGTGCCTTCGTAATCGGCAATGACTTCCTGGAGAAGGTCGAGCGTCTCCAGGTCGAGATCGTTGGTCGGCTCGTCGAGCACCAGCAGGTTGGCTTGGCGGGCGAATTCGCGGGCCAGCAGCAGCCGCGATTTCTCGCCGCCCGAAAGCGATCCGATCGGCGCTTCGGACAAGGCCGGGTCGAAGAGGAATTCCTTCAGGTAGCCCTTGATGTGCTTCTTGTTTCCACGAACGTCGATCCAGTCGCCGCCGTTCGCGAGAACGTCTTTCACCCGCTTGTCGCGGTCCATCAGCTTGCGTTGCTGGTCGATGATGATTCCGGACAGCGTCTTGGCGCGCGTGACGGTGCCGCTGTCGGGCTCGATTTCGCCGGTCAGAAGCTTGAGCAGGGTCGTCTTGCCGGCCCCGTTCGGACCGACCAGCCCGATCCTGTCGCCGCGCTGGATGCGAAGCGAGAAGTCGCGGATGATCGGCCGGTCGCCATAGGCCTTGTCGACGTGGTCGGCCTCGATCACTGCCTTGGACCGGACATCGTCCTTGGCGAGCGCGAGTTTGGCGCTGCCCGGACCGCCAAGCATCGCCGCCCGCTGCGCCCGCATTTCGTGGAGTTTCGTAAGCCTGCCTTGGTTGCGCCGCCGGCGAGCCGTCACTCCCCGCTCGAGCCAGCGAAGCTCGATCGCCAGCTTCGAATCGAGCTTCTCGGCCGCCTTTGCCTCGTCCTCGAACACCTTGTCGGTCCACGCCTCGAAGCCGCCGAAGCCGATTTCGGCCCGGCGAAGGCTTCCGCGGTCGAGCCACAGGCAGGAGCTCGTCAGGCGCTTGAGGAACGTCCGGTCGTGGCTGATGACGATGAATGCGCCGGTAAACCTGCCCAGCCACTGTTCGAGCCACTCGATGGCGCCGAGATCGAGGTGATTCGTCGGCTCGTCGAGCAGGAGCACATCAGGCGACTGGGCAAGCGCCCGGACGATTGCCGCCCGCCGCCGCTCGCCGCCGCTGGCGGTCGCCGCCGGCCGATCGAGGTCGATCCCGACCTGGTCGGCGATGGCCTCGGCTTCATGCTGCGCCGGAGCGTCGGAGCCGGAGAGGACCCAATCGAGAAGCGTGCCTTCCGGCCCGATCGGTGGGTCCTGTTCTAGGAGCACCACTTTCGTCCCCGGGACGATGGTTCGCCGCCCTTCATCGGTTTCGATCCAGTTGGCCAGGCATTTGAGCAGCGTCGTCTTGCCAGCTCCGTTACGCCCAATAAGCGCAAGCCGATCGCGCTCACCGATGTGGAGGTCGAGACCGCGGAAAAGCCAGCCTTCCCCCTGGACGAGGCCAAGGTTTTCGTAAGAGAGGACCGGAGCTGCCATTACGTGGCAGCGGCTAGGCGATCAGCGGATCGCTTGTCCACGGGGGGTGAGGGCTCGGCCGCAACGACTGTTGCCGCGATGTCGCACCTGCGTGCCTGAACGCTTCCAATCGGGGGCATTCATAGGCCATTCAATGGTTTCTGGTTAAAAGCACGCCATAAAGAAATCGCCATGCGCCTGTTTCGTACCCTCATCCCGGCCGCGCTAGTCGCGGGCCTGATTGCCGGCCCGGCGCTTGCCGATCCGCCGCGCGACGCGAAGCGTGCATTCGAAGCGGCCCGCGACGGGCGCTCCATGCCGCTTCCCAAGATCGAGCGCCGGATTGTGCCGCTGTTGCCCGGTGCTGACTATCTCGGGCCTGAACTCAACGGCTCCACCTACCGCTTGAAGTTCATGAAGGACGGACATGTCATCTGGGTCGACGTCGACGCCGCGACCGGGCGTATCAAGCGCCGCTCACCGCACTAGCCGGACCGGCGGCCGCGCTCTCATTGACATTTGGCCCAATCTCCCCAGCTTCGTTCCGGACAAGCAACCGTTCAGCTTTGCGCGTGTTGAGAAGCAAAACGGCTCCAGGGGATAGATGAAATGCGCGTTTTGATCGTCGAAGACGAACCGAACCTCGGGCGACAGCTTCGCTCGACGCTTGAGGGCGCCGGCTATGCGGTCGACCTCGCTACCGACGGCGAGGACGGTCACTATCTCGGCTCGACCGAGGACTATGACGCGATCGTGCTCGATCTCGGACTTCCCGAAGTCGACGGCCTGACCGTGCTCGACCGCTGGCGCAAGGAGGGCAAGAAAATGCCCGTCCTCATTCTCACCGCCCGCGACAGCTGGTCGGACAAGGTCGCCGGCCTCGACGCCGGCGCCGACGACTATCTCGCCAAGCCCTTCCAGACCGAGGAACTGATCGCTCGTCTTCGGGCGCTGATCCGCCGCGCGTCGGGCAATGCAAGCTCGGAGCTCAAGGCGGGAGACATCCGTCTCGACACCCGCTCGGGCAAGGTGACCAAGGACGGCGAACCGGTGAAGCTCACCGCGCAGGAGTACAAGCTCCTGTCCTACCTGATGCACCACAAGGGCAAGGTGGTCAGCCGGACCGAGCTCATCGAGCATATCTACGACCAGGACTTCGACCGCGACTTCGAACACCATCGAGGTCTTCGTCACTCGAATCCGAAAGAAGCTCGGCCCGGACGTCATCACCACCATCCGCGGCCTTGGCTATAGCCTCGAAGAGCCGGAGGAACGGCGAGCTTGAACGACGCGGCCAAACTGGCCGGCACTCAAAGCGTGAAAGCCCCGCGCAAGCGGCCGCATATCGGCTCGCTGACGAGGCGAATGATCGTCGTCGCGGCGCTTTGGATCGGCATCCTCCTGCTTAGCGGCGGCTTCGCGCTCGATCGGGTCCTGACCACCTCGATCGTTCGCAACTTCGACGACCAGCTGGTCTACGTCCTCAATAACGCGTTGATTTCCGCGGCCGAGATCGGCCCCGACGGCGAGGTCCACTTCAGCCGCCAGCCAGCCGACCAGCGGTTCCTGAGGCCGTATTCCGGCGTCTATTTCCAGATTTCCGGCAACGGCGTCGAACCGTTTCCGTCGCGCTCGCTGTGGGACCGCCGACTGCGCGTCGACACCGGCCATTTCGACCTGGCGCCCCACATCTACAACAGCAAGGAATTCGCCGGCGAGCCGCTTCGGATTGCCGAGCGCGACGTCATCCTCCCCGGATCCAACGTCCGCTGGCGCTTCCAGGTCGCCCAGTCGCGCGAGATGATCGACAGCCAGATCCACGAGTTGCGGCAGACGCTCTTCTGGAGCTTCGCCGCGCTCGGCGCCGGGTTGCTGATGCTTGCCGCGCTGCAGACGATCTACGGATTGTGGCCACTTCGGCGAGTCCAGCGCGAGGTTGCGGCGATCCGGTCAGGCAAAGAGCAGCGGATCTCGGACACTTTCCCGAACGAAATCCAGCCGCTGACCGAGGAGATCAATCAGCTTCTAGCCCACAGCGAGGCGCAGGCGGAGGAAGCGCGGCGTCACGCCGGCAACCTTGCCCACGCTCTAAAGACGCCGCTAACGGTCATCACCAACGCGGCCACTGCCAACAGCCCAGACCTCGATCGCACCGTCGTTCGCGAAGCGGCGCTGATGCGGCGGCAGGTCGACCACCATCTCGCTCGCGCACGCGCCATCGGCCGACGGACATCGGCGCAGGCGCGGGCCAAAGTCTGGACCACGGTCGAGGCGGTTCAGCGCGCCGTCGACAGGCTCTACGAAGACGTCACGGTCGATATTGCCGGGGACCGCACGGCGGAAGTGCGGGTGGAGCGGCAGGACCTCGACGAGATGGTCGGCAACCTCATGGAAAACGCCGCCAAATACGGCAATGGCCGAGTCTTCGTGACCGTCGAGAACCACCAGTCGGCCGTCGATATCGTGGTCGAGGACGACGGCCCCGGGATTCCGGAGCGGAAGCGCGATTCGCTGTTCGCCCGCGGCGCTCGCCTCGACACCGACAAGCCCGGCACCGGGCTAGGGCTGGCCATCGTTCGCGACGTCGCAGAGATCTACGGCGGCAGTGTGCGGCTAGAGGAAAGCGAAGATCTTGGAGGGCTTCTGGCCAGGCTCTCGCTGCCTTCGCGCTAAGGCGAGCACCGGCGGCCGTCGAAAGGCTCTGGACAAGTTCCCGGGCCCATGCTTCCGATGGCGCTGCTTTGGGGAGTGGTTCCATATGAAATCGAAGTACTTGGCGCTTGCCGCAGCAAGCCTGATCGCCCTTGCATCCACGACCCCGGCCAGTGCCGGCCAGCCCGCTTATGGGGCATGGGGCTATGATTCGACGGCCATGGACTCAGCCGTGAAGCCCGGCGACGATTTCTGGGATTACGTCAACGGAAGCTGGGCAAAGCGAACCGAAATCGCCTCCGACCGGACCTTCGTCGGAATCGATTCCATTCTCAACGACCAGATCGACAAGGACGTCCGCGCGGTTGTCGAGGACATGGCGAAGAACCCCGACAGCAGCGGAAAAATCGGCCAGCAGGTCGGCGATTTCTATGCAAGCTGGATGAACGAAGCGGCGATCGAAGCCCTCGGTACGGCGCCCCTGAAGCCCTATCTTGCCAAAATCGCGGCAGCCAATGATCGCTCCGCTCTCGTCGACCTGTTCGCAACTCCGGGGCTTCCGTCGCCGATCGGAGTGACCATCTTCAGCGACCTCAAGGACCCGACCCGCTATTCGGCTTACGCCTTCCAGGGCGGCCTCGGCCTCCCCAACCGCGATTACTACCTGCTCGAAGGGGAGAAGTACGACGGCTATCGCGCGGCTTATCGCGACTACATAATCCGGATCGAGACGCTTGCCGGGCTTGCCGATGCGCAAGCGAAGGCCGACCGGATCATCGCCCTCGAAACCGCCATCGCCAAGGTCCACTGGACCCCGGAAAAAAGCCGCGACATCGAGGCAATCTACAACCCGATGACGCGGGCCGAGCTCAAGGCTTTTGCACCGCAAGTGCAGTGGGGCCGGGTGCTCGCCAAGCTCGGTCTTGGCAACGCAGAGACGATCGTCGTTGGCGAGAAGAGCGCGATCGCCGACGAAGCGAAGCTGTTGGACAGCGTTCCGCTCGCGACCTGGAAGGAGTGGTTGGCCTTCCACTTCATCAGCGACCACGCTCAATATCTTCCAAAGGCATTCGACGAGGCCAAGTTCGACTTCTACTCGAAAGCGCTTCGCGACGTTCAGACCCAGCGCGACCGTTGGAAGCGCGGAGTGCAGCTGGTCAACGGCGCGCTTGGCGAAGGCGTCGGCCAGATCTACGTCCAGCGCCATTATCCGCCGGAAAGCGACCGGCAGATGCAGGAGCTGATCGCCAACTTGCGGGCAGCCCTGAAGGAAAAGATCGAAACCAACGGCTGGATGGACCAAGCGACCAAGACAGAGGCGCTGGCCAAGCTCGCGTCCTTCGATCCGCGCACCGGCCATCCGTCGAAATATATCGATTATTCGTCGCTCCAGGTGAACCGGGGCGACCTGTTCGGAAACGCCATCCGTTCCGAGAAATTCGACTGGGACCTGCTGCTTGCGCGCTATCCAAAGCCGGTCGACCGCGCGCTATGGGGAATGCTTCCGCAGACCAACAACGCTTATTACGACCCGACGCAGAACCAGATCACGTTTCCGGCAGCGATCCTGCAGCCGCCCTATTTCGACCCGAATGCGGACCCGGCTTCCAATTATGGAAGTATCGGCGCCACCATCGGCCACGAAATCGGCCACGGCTTCGACGATCAGGGCCGCAAGTTCGATTCGAAAGGGCAGCTTCGCGACTGGTGGAGCGATTCGAGCGCAAAGCTTTACACTGCCAATGCCTCTCGCCTGGCGCAGCAGTACGACAGCTATGAGCCAATCGCCGGAGTCCACATCAAGGGCGAGCTGACGCTTGGCGAAAATCTCGGCGATCTTGGCGGGTTGGAAGTCGCCTATGCCGCCTATCGCCGCTACGTCGCCGAACATGGCGAGCCGCCGTTGATCGACGGACTCACCGGGGACCAGCGGTTCTTCATCGCCTACGGCTACAGCTGGGAAACCAAGTATCGAGACGGCGCCTTGCGTGCGCAGTTGCTGACCAACGAGCACAGCCCCGCCAAGTACCGCGTCAACGGAGTCGTCCGCAATTTCGACCCCTGGTACAAGGCATTCAACGTCCAGCCCGGCGACAAGATGTACCTGCCCCCGGACGAGCGCGTGCACATCTGGGGATCGTGAACCGCTAGGAAAAACGGCTCGGCATCGCTAGTGGCCGCTTCGTGACTGCGACCGTTCACCCGATCGAAACCGGCCACGAGCCCTCGCTCGAGCCGTTGATGAAGCTCGTCGCGAACGACCTCAACGGCGTCAACGGGGTCATTCTCGATCGGATGCAGAGCAGCGTCGCGCTAATTCCCGAGCTTGCCGGCCATCTCATCGCCGGCGGTGGCAAGCGGATGCGCCCGATGCTGACCCTCGCCTGCGCAGCGCTCCTCGGCTACCCTGGGACCCGTCATCACAAGCTCGCCGCAGCCGTCGAGTTCATCCACACTGCGACGCTGCTCCACGACGACGTCGTCGACGGCTCGGGGATGCGTCGCGGAAAGCAGACCGCCAACCTCATCTGGGGCAATCCGGCAAGCGTCCTTGTCGGCGACTTCCTGTTCAGCCGCGCGTTCGAGCTGATGGTCGAGGACGGCAGCCTCAAGGTGCTCAAGATCCTCAGCTCCGCCTCCAGCATAATCGCCGAGGGCGAGGTCGAGCAGCTGACCGCGCAGCGCCGCATCGAGACCGACGAGGAGCAATATCTGGCGATTATCGGCGCCAAGACCGCCGCCTTGTTCGCCGCCGCCTGCCGGGTCGCTCCTGTCGTCGCCGAGGCCAGCGAGGACGTCGAACTCGCGCTCGAAAGCTTCGGGAAACATCTCGGAATCGCCTTCCAGCTTGCCGACGACGTCATCGATTACGCCTCCGACGAGGAAGTGATGGGCAAGGGCGTCGGCGACGATTTCCGCGACGGCAAGATGACTCTCCCGGTGATCCTCGCTTACGCGCGTGGAGGAGCGGAGGACCGCGCCTTCTGGCGGTCGGCGATTTCCGGCGAGCGGATCGGCGACGACGACCTCGCGCAGGCCATTTCGCTGATGCGCTCGACGGAGGCCCTCGCCGATACCATCGAGTGCGCTCGCCACTACGGCAGGCGCGCCATCGATGCGCTCGCCGCCTTCCCCGCGGGAACGGCGAAAAGTGCCCTGACCGAGGCTGTCGAGTTCGCAATTCGCCGCGCTTATTGAGTCCCGGCTTGATTTGCCGGTTCGCCTTTGCCACTCGAAGCCGATGACCGTGGCGCGAATCTCTGAACTTGACCGTCGGACAACTCAGTCCGGCCGCGCGAATGCCGGCCTGTGGCTGCTGGAGTTCGAGCGCAAGGAGGGGCAGCTGCCGGACCCGCTGACCGGCTGGAACGGCTCCGGCGATACCGACACGCAGGTCAGGCTGACATTTCGCACACGCGACGAAGCCATCGCCTACGCTCAGCGCCGGAACATCGACTTCCACGTCGTTCCGGCGACTCCGGTGAAGCTGAAAATCCAGGCCTATTCCGACAATTTCCGTTGAGTCCTGAAGCTGGCGAAGGCACAGTGCCCTCGCCGAGCTAGGGGGAAGGCTGACCAGTCGCGTAAGTTTCGTCGTCGGCACCCGTCCCGAAGCCATAAAACTCGCACCGGTCGCGGCCGCTCTTGCTAAGCGCGGTTTCGAACCGTTCGCGATTTTCACCGGACAGCATCCGCATCTCGATCCGGCAGCATACGGTCTCCATGACTATGCGGCCGTCCGGCTCGGCTGCGCCGGCCAACCCGACCCGCATGCCCACGTCGCAATGGTCACGAAGGCGATCTTCAAAGTGCTTCTCGAGTTGGCCCCCGAGCTGGTGATCGTCCAGGGGGACACCTCGAGCGCGCTCGGCGGAGCTCTGGCGGCAACAATGGCGGGAGTGCCGCTTGCCCATGTCGAGGCGGGGCTTCGCAGCCACGACCGCCGAAACCCTTGGCCCGAAGAGGAGTTTCGAGTGGCAATCGACGTCGAGAGCGACCTGCTGTTCGCGGCCACCAAGCTGAGCGCGGCGAATCTTCGGCGGGAGCGGGTGCGCGGTCAGGTTCACATCACCGGAAACACCGGCGTCGATGCGCTGATCGCCGCGCACAAGCCGGTCGGGGCGAAAAGCGGCTCCCAGCCGAGGCTTCTCGTCACCTGCCATCGACGGGAAAACTGGCACTCCGGAATCGACAGCCTGGCCGCCGCCCTGAGGCGGATCGCGGAAGAGAATATCGCCAGGAGCGAGGTGATCCTGCACCCCAATCCCGCGGTTTCGCGGGCCATTGAGCGCCTGCTAGGCGGCCGCGGTAACATCACGCTGCGACAGCCCTGCAGCCATTCGGAAAGTATCGCTGCAATGCTGGGCGCTGACCTTCTGCTCAGCGACTCGGGAGGAATCCAGGAGGAGTCGGCGGTGCTCGGAATCCCGCTGCTCATTCTTCGGGAAAAGACGGAAAGACCCGAGGCCCTTGCCTGCGGAAACGCGGAACTGGTCGGGACGGACTGCGAGCGGATCGTCGCAGCAGTGAAGCGCCGGCTAGCCAGCCGGTCCAGCGCCCAGCCGGAAGCGCCCTTCGGTGACGGACTCGCCGGCGAGCGCATCGCCTGCATCGTTAGCGACTGGCTCGAAGGTCGCTCCGCCGCCTGCCAACCGCCTTGCGAGGAGACCGCCCTGCTCTTCCCCAAAGCCAGCAGCCGTGCCAACGCTTGAAAATGGCTGATCCAACAACAGTGAAAGACGCGGTCGCGCAGCTCGCCGCGATCTACCGCAGCTCGGTCGAGAATCTGCGCACGGCACTCGATGCTTACATCGAAAAGGGCGTTCGCCCGACGCTCCAGCAGCGGAAGAAAGGCTGCTTCGCCTACCCCGAGCTCAGGCTCCGCTACGACAAGCCGCGGCTTGAGCCGGCGCCGGCACGGGCATTCGCCCGCCTCAACCAGCCGGGCACCTATGCTTCGACCGTTGCCCAGCCCGAGCTGTTTCAGGACTATCTCGAGGACCAGCTCAGCCAGCTCGTCCGCGATTATCGGGTCGAGATTTCGGTCGGCCACTCGAGCAGCGAAATTCCCTACGCTTATGTCCTCGACGGTAGCGGGATCGAGCTTGGCGGGGTCAACACCGCCGAGCTGTCGCGCTGCTTCCCGTCCAACGAGCTCGCCAACATCGGTGACGAAGTCGCCGACGGAACCTGGGAATGCGCGCCCGGCGCGCCGCGTCCGCTGTCGCTGTTCGACGGACTGAGAACCGACTTCAGCCTCGCCCGGCTGCGTCACTACACCGGCACCAGGCCGGGCGATTTCCAGCATTTCGTGCTGTTCACCAACTACGTCCGCTACGTCGACGAGTTCGTTCGTTTCGCGATCGACGCTCTCCGCGACGAGAGCAACGGCTACCTCGCTTTCTCGACGCCGGGAGCGACTTTCGAGCGCGGCGACCTCAATGACGCCGAAGCGCAAATCGCCGCCGGAAGCTGGCGAAAGCACCAGATGCCGGCCTATCACCTGACGCGCGAGGACCGCAGCGGGATCACGCTGGTCAATATCGGCGTCGGCCCGTCGAACGCGAAGACCATATGCGATCACGTCGCCGTGTTGAGGCCGCACGTGTGGCTGATGATCGGCCATTGCGGCGGCCTTCGCCCCAGCCAGACGATCGGCGACTACGTGCTCGCCCACGCCTATTTGCGCGACGACCACGTCCTCGACTCGCAGCTCCCGATTGAAATTCCGATCCCGGCAATCGCGGAAGTTCAGACGGCGCTGTTCGAATCGGCGATGGCGGTGACAGGCGAACCCGAAGAGGTGCTGAAGCGGCGGCTTCGCACCGGGACCGTGGTGACCACCGACGACCGCAACTGGGAGCTTCAGTTCACGCGCTCGGCCCTTCGCTTCAACCAGAGCCGGGCGGCGGCAATCGACATGGAGTCGGCGACAGTGGCGGCGCAGGGCTATCGCTATCGGGTTCCCTATGGGACTCTTCTGTGCGTGTCCGACAAGCCGTTGCATGGCGAGCTCAAGCTGCCCGGACAGGCCAACGCCTTTTACGAAACCGCGATCGGCCAGCATTTGCGGATCGGCATCGAAGCCCTCGACTTGCTGAAGCGCGAAGGCGACACGCTCCACAGCCGTAAGCTCAGGAGCTTCGACGAACCGCCGCTGCGCTAGCGGGTGATGCGGACCCGGTCTGCCGCCGGCGGGTCGCTGATCTTCCCGAGCCAGTCGGTGAATGCATCGACATCGACGATTCCCCGGTCGGTCAGGTCGCGACCGGCGGTAAAGGCGGTGAGTTCGTCGCCGCCCGAGGCGAGGTAATTGTTCACGGCGACCCGGTATTCGCCAGCCGGATCGATCGGGGTGCCGCGGAGCGCCATGGCGGTGACTTGGCTGCCGACCGCCTTCGACAGGTCGACCGAATAGTGGAATCCCGCCGACGGTGCGAGAACAGCCGGTGTCGCGGATGACGAAGCGAATTGCTGCTCGAGGGCGGCTTTGAGCTGGGCGCCGGTGAGGGTCATCACAAGCAGGTTGTTTCCGAACGGCATCATCTGGAATGCCCGGCCGTAGGTGACCTCGCCGGCCGGGATTCCGACCCGCACTCCGGTGGCATTAACGAGTGCGAGCTGAGCGCCGCCATTTTGCGCGGCACGCGTCGCCTCCAGCGTGGCGTCGGCGATAAGGTCGGCGGCGGGGCTTTCGCCGTCTGTCTCGGAAGCGGGGGCTGGGGCGGCAAGGTGGCCGACGACCCGGTTGGCAATCGGCGCTGCGGCCTTCGCGTAGTTGGCGACAAGCGTTTCGACCTTGGGATCAGCGGGGCCGCCCGCCTGTACAGGGACGTTGGCGGCCGCTTGTGCAAGCAGCCGATGCGTCGCCGCATCGAAGGTGAATTCGATGTCGGTGTAGAGATAGCCGTACTTGCCGGCGCTGGTCAGCAAGCGCTTCGCGCCGCCAGCGTCGATCGTGCATGCATAAGCATTGTGCGTGTGTCCGGAAATGACGGTGGTGATCGCCGGATCGAGGCGATCGAGAATCGGCAGGATCGCGCCCGACAGCCCATCGCACCCCTGTTCGGAATAGATTTCCGCTATCTTGCCGCCCTGGTGGATGAGCAAAACGATCGCGTCGGCGCCGGCAGCCTTGAGCGAAGCAACGAGAGCGTTCGCAGTCTCCGCCTCATCGGCGAACCGCACGCCCGCAACTCCGGATGGAGTGACCAGCGAACCGGTCTCCTTGAGCGTTTCGCCGATGAATCCGATCTCTGATGGCCCCGACCTGGCGGATTGCCATTGCCGGGAACAGCGTCGAGCCATCGGGCATCATCACGTTGGCAGACAGATATTGAAAGCCCGCGCCCTGGAATCGCTCGAGCCGGCAAGGCTCCCGCCGAGTGTATTTCTCGCAGCCGCCGTTCTGCATCCGAAGAAGTTCGGACCTGCCCTTGTCGAACTCGTGATTGCCGACCGAAGCGACGCTCAGCCCAAGAATCGTCATCGCTTCGATCGTCGGCTCATCGAGGAAGTAGGCGCTGGTCAGCGGCGACGCGCCGATCAGGTCGCCGGCGGCGACGGTGATGGTGTTGGCGTGGCCATCACGTGCACTCTCGAGAGCGGCAGCGAGCTCGGCTGCTCCTCCCATCCGCTGCTCGACCGTTCCGGTTGGCGAGGAGACGACGATCGGCGTGCGCGAGGGTTCGAGGTTGCCGTGGAAATCATTGATTGCCAGCATCTGGACCAGAATCGGTGCGGCGGGAGTGACGACATGCTGCGGCTGCGCGGCGCAACCGGCGAGCGCCAACAGCGCGCTGGAAAACGCAGTCTTCAGTAATCTCACTTTTGCGGGCTCTCCGGTGCGATCGGCTGCGGCTCGGAATAGATGAAATTCAGGTAGGCGGCGAGGCGAACCCCCGCCTGCTCGAGCCGCCGCTCCATCAGCAGCGTGAAACGATAGACATAGTCGTAGGACAGGCCGGGGAGCTTCTTCGCGTCAGTGGGCGCGGGTGGGTAAAGACCGTCCCTGAGTTCAGCGCTTTCGGCGATCCAGTCGCGCGGGTTGACGTCCCACCAGCGAACGATGTCGGCATCGCTTGTGTGGCGCGCAAGCTTGGCGGCAAGCTCGGTGAACGACAATTGCTCCTCGTCGACCAGCGCCGAATCCCAGACTGCGTGGAGGTTGGTGGGTTTCCCAAACCAGGTGACCTTCACGTCGTTGCCGCCCCTGTCGCAGCACTTGCCGACGTGGAGCGGCTGGTGGAGGTCGCCGACGAGGTGAACGATGAAGCGAAGCGCAAGCTGCTGGTCGGCGCGACTGGCCTTCGGGTCTTTCAGCACGGCCACGAAATGGTCGAGCGCCTTCAGCGCATCGCCTTCCGGCGGAGCATGGTCGTAAGTGATCCCATTGACCGTGACATAGTGCCAGGGAGTCGCCGTCTTGCGCCAGAAATTGCCGGGAGCCGAGCGCATTTCGTCGGGCCAGTTGGCGGCTTCGTCAAGCGTTTCGCCTGCGCCGAGGATTTGTTCGACGTGAGCGCGCGCAAGGCCCGACAGCTGCGGGTCGGCAAGCGCTGCAACGACCCTGTGGCCGGTCTTGCCCCAGGCAAGCACGGGGGCGGGGCTGACGAGCAGCGCGGCGGCGAGGAACAAGCGGCTTTTCATCTTTAGGCGCTCTCACGCAGATTCGGACCTACTGGCGCATGGCCTGTAAACGGCCCTAAGGACAAGGGCATGACCGAAGACGACCTCATCGCTGCCGCCCGCTCCGCAGCGGCGAAAGCCTATGCGCCCTACTCCGGCTACCGGGTCGGGTGCGCAGTCGAATTGACCGGTGGCAACGTGGTGACGGGGGTCAACGTCGAGAACGCCTGTTACCGCCTCGGCGTCTGTGCCGAGCAAAGCGCGCTATCGGCGGCGCAAATTGCATTCGGCCTCGACAAGGTGGCACGCATCGCCGTGTCCGGCGGCGACGGATCGACGGTGTGCACACCATGCGGCGGCTGCCGCCAGGCAATTCTCGAAGCCGCGCAGCTTTCGGGGCGAGATGTGGAGATCCTCTGCTCCAGCGGCGACGGGTCTGCTGTCGAGCGGCATCGGATCGGGGAGCTTCTCCCCGCCAGCTTCGGCCCGGCGAATCTGTACGAAGCGGGCTGACGACGCTTCAGGCGCTGCAATTGCGCCGGGCCAATCGGCGGATCGCAAAATGACGGAAGCTTACGACTGGCGGTCGGAGTGTTGACTTGGGTGGAAAGCGGAAAATCTAGTGACAGAAATGCGCAAGCTAATTGTTGGCGCGGAGCATCGATTCGGTCACTCGCAAGCGAGCCTTGCATTGGCCTGCGGTAGAATTGCTGCTCTACAGCGCCCGTGTCTTCGATTCAGGCCGGCGCTGCGATTATCTTTGCCCTCCTCCTGCTGCTCGCCGGCGCGTGGCTTCGAAGCAGGTCGCAAGCGCTGGCAAGATTTTACATTCCCGCGTCGCTCCTGGCCGGTGGCCTTGGTCTTGCGGCCGGAGGTGACGTCCTGGGGGCTCTTGCGCGCGGCGTTGCGGGCGCCGGCACCCCGCTGGCCGGCGGTCTTTTTCCCCTTTGGGTAATCCAGGTCTGGTCGAGCCTTCCCGAACTGATGATCAACGTCGTCTTCGCCGGGCTTTTCCTCGGCGCCAGGATACCGGGAATCAGGGAGATGTGGCAGGTTGCAGGTCCGCAGATGGCTTTCGGACAGACCATCGCTTGGGGACAATATGTCGTCGGCCTCGTCCTTGCGATTTTCGTGCTGACGCCAGTCTTCGGACTGCCGCCGATTGCCGGTGCATTGATCGAAATCAGCTTCGAAGGCGGGCACGGAACGGCCGCCGGTCTCAAGGAAGTCTTCGCAGCCTTTGGCTTCCCCGACGGGGTCGACCTCGCCCTCGGCCTTGCCACTTTCGGAGTTACAAGCGCGGTGGTTACCGGGATGATCCTGGTGAACTGGGGCGCTCGCCGGGGCATCATCTCGCCCTCTCAAAAGCCGGAAGCGAAGGCGGAGAACCTGCGGCCAGCATTGAGCGGCATCGATGTGACAGTGGAAGCGCTGGAACCCGGCTCTTCCAAGGGCCAGCGCATCCCCGGCCCGGAAGTCATTGCGCCGCTGACAATCGTCACCGCATTCATCGGCGCGTCGATCCTGCTCGGCTGGCTCTTCCTGCAACTGCTCGTCCAGCTCGAAAATGCCTTGTGGGCAGGAACAGGCATTCTGGTCATCCGCTACATCCCGCTGTTTCCATTCGCGATGATCGGCGGGATACTCGTTCAAATCTCACTGGATCGAATCGCGCTCGGCGATCTTCTCGACCGGCGCAGTGTCGTCAGGGTTCAAGGGCTGGCGCTCGACCTGTTGATCACGACCGCGATCGCGACCCTCTCCCTGACCGCGATCGGCCGCCACTTGTGGTCGTTCCTACTCCTCGCCCTCGCCGGGATGGGTTGGTGCCTGTTCTGCTTCTTCGTCCTTGCGCCGCATTTCATGCGCAGCTGGTGGTTCGAAAGAGCCATACCCGAGTTTGGGCAAAGCCTGGGAATGACCGCCTCGGGGCTGCTTCTCCTGCAGACCAGCGACCCACGCGGACGAAGTCCGGCCCTCCTCGGCTTCGGCTATACGCAATTGTTTTTCGAGCCGATCGTCGGGGGCGGGCTCTTCACGGCCTCTGCAATACCACTTATCGCTGCGTTCGGAGCGCCGGCGGTGCTCGTCGGCACGGGAGCGATGACGGCATTATGGATGTATCTGGGGCTATTTCATTTCAATCGGCGAACGGCGTTGGGGTAGCCAGCCGTACACCTATTTCAATTTGATCTCTCGGAGCCGTTCCTGGAGGTAATCGTCGGCGGTGATCGGCGGCCATTTCGGCTCTTCTCCCTCGGGCACCGTTCCGGGCAGCGCTTCGATCAGGAAGTCGGAGCGGAAGTGGAGGAAAAAGGGCATCGAATAGCGCGAATGACCGCGGCGCTCGGGCGGCGGGTTGACCACCCTGTGGGACGTCGAACGAAGCAGGCCGTTGGTCAACCGCTGGAGCATGTCTCCGATGTTGACGACTAGCTCGCCGGGCTTCGGCGACACCGGGATCCAGCGGCCGTCCTTCGTGAGCAGTTCAAGTCCCGCTTCCTCGGCTCCGAGCAGCAGAGTGATGGTGTTGATGTCCTCGTGAGCCCCGGCGCGGACATGGCTTCCCGGCTCGCCCTCGATTGGCGGGTAATGGAGGAGCCGCATCACCGAATTGCCGTCGCGAACGGTGTCGACGAAATAATCCTCGTCGATGTCGAGGTAGCGGGCGATCGCGCGGAGGATCTTGAGCCCGGCGGTGTCGAACGCGGCGAACAGCTCGGTGAACGTGTCGCGGAAGCTTGCCACCTCTTCTGGCCAGACGTTCGGCGGCATGTGGCCGGCAAACTCGTGCCCTTCGGGAAGGTCGCGGCCGACGTGCCAGAATTCCTTGAGGTCGTGGGCCGTCTGGCCCTTGGCGGTTTCGATTCCGAATGGCGTATAGCCGCGCGCGCCGCCGCTGCCGTCGATCTTGTACTTGCGCTTCACCTCGTCAGGCAAAGCAAAGAAGGCCTTCGCCTTGCCTTCGGCGCGCGCGATCAGCTCGTCAGGGATGCCGTGGTCGGCGATCACCGCGAAGCCGTAATCGTGGAAACTTCGCCCCAGCTCCCTTGCGAAAGCATCGGGGTTGCGGTCGGAGTCCTTCAGGGAAACGGACGCAATTTCGTCGTGGGTCGTCGTGGCCATTTTTACTCTCTACTCGTCACTTCGAGCGAAGCGAAGCAATCCAGTTCCGGACTGCCGGGTCGCTACGGCAACATCACCGACGCCAGCGCAGCGCTCATCAGGTTGGCGAGGCTGCCGGCCGCGAGCGCCCTCAGCCCGAGCCGCGCGATCACCGGGCGCTGATTGGGCGCAAGCCCGCCGGTCACCGCCATCTGGATCGCGATAGAGCTGAAATTGGCGAAGCCGCACAGGGCGAAAATGACGATCGCGCGGCTCCGTGCGTCGAGAACCGCCGGGCCCATTTGCCCGAGATCGATGAAGGCGACGAACTCGTTGAGCACGATCTTCGTGCCAAACAGGCCGCCAGCAGTTCCCGCCTGGTCCCAGGGAATGCCGATCAAATACATCACCGGCGAAAACAGTAGCCCGACGATGCGCTGGAACGTCAGGTCGGGATAGCCGAACCAGCCGCCGACGCCGGAGAGAATGCCGTTGGCGAGCGCGACGAGTGCTACGAAGGCGAGGACCATCGCGCCGACCGCGACCGCGAGGCGGACGCCGGTCAGTGCACCTTGCGAGGCGGCCATGATGATATTGGCCGGCCGCTCGCCTTCCTCGAATGTCTCGGCAATCTCCACCTTCTGCTTTTCGAGCTTCTCGGTGTCGCGCGGGTCGTCGGGCATGATCATCTTGGCCATCAGCACCCCGCCCGGTGCCGACATGAAGGCAGCAGCGAGCAAATAGGGGAGGTATTGCGGCCCGAGCAGGCTTGCATAGGCGGCAAGGATCGTCCCCGCGACACCGGCCATTCCGACGGTCATCACCGTGAACAGGCGCGACGGCGGAAGAGCGGCGAGATAGGGGCGCACGACAAGCGGCGATTCCGACTGGCCAACGAAGATGTTGGCGGCTGCCGACAGCGATTCGACGCGGCTGATCCCGGTGACCCAGCCGATTGCGCCGCCGAACCAGCGAACCACCCGCTGCATGATTCCCAGGTAGTAAAGGATGGCAACGAGGCTCGCGAAGAAGATGATGACCGGAAGCGCGGCGATCGCGAACGTGTGGGCCAGAGGATTGCTGTCGCTCGGGCCGAACAGGAACTCGGTGCCTTTGGTCGCGTAGCCGAGCAGGTTGGCGACCCCGTTCGACAGGCCCTGAATCGCGAGCCGGCCCCACGAGGTATAAAGGACGAGGAAGGCGATCACCGCCTGCAAGGCGAAAGCGGCTCCGACGACCCGAAGCCGGATCGATCGGCGATCCGTCGACAGCAGCCAGGCGAGCGCAAGGATGACCGCCATCCCGGCGAGTCCGGGCAATCTTTCAACCATTTGGATTCGCTCCCCCGAGCCCTACCAGACCATCCCTTGCGTAGCGGCTGTTGCAGCTTCGTCCAGCAGTTCGAGCGCTTCGACCGGCGAATTTGCGACGAGCAGTTGCTTTCGCCGGCGCTTGGAAAGAAACCCGCTGACGGTTGCGTGATCGATGAAATCGACGAGCCCGTCCCAGAAGCCGTCAACGTTGAGCAGGCAAAACGGCTTCTTGTGATAGCCGAGCGCGTTCCAGCTCCACGCCTCGAACAACTCGTCCAGCGTTCCGATTCCGCCCGGAAGGGCGACAAAGGCGTCGGCGAGCTCGGTCATCTTCGCCTTGCGCTCGTGCATCGTGTCGACGGTGATCAGCTCCGTCACGCGCGTGTGCGCCACCTCGATATCGACCAGAGCCTGAGGAATGACCCCGTACACCTGCCCGCCGAGGTCGAGGACGGCGTCGGCCGTCATGCCCATCAACCCCAGCTTGCCGCCGCCGTAGACGAGCTCGATGTCGCGTTCGACCATCGCCCTCGCGGTCGCACGCGCGCACTCGGCAAACACCGGGGACGAGCCGGGCGCCGAGCCGCAATAGACCGCAAGTCGCTTCAGGTTCTTCACAGCCGTACCAGCTCCTTCAGGTCCGCTTCCGGGCGAGCGCCGAAATGCGAGATGATTTCCGCGGCCGCGGAAGCTCCTGCCTCCAGGCAGTGGCGCAGCGGCCGCTCCCGGCAGCGCGCGACGAGGAAGCCGGCGGCGAACAGGTCGCCCGCCCCGGTGGTATCGACGATCCGGGCAACCGGAGCTGCGAGAACGTCGACCCGTTCACCCGATTTGACGCCGATCGCACCGTTCGCGCCACGAGTGACGACGAGGGTGGAAACCTTTCCCGAAAGCGACTTCGAGGCAGTCGGCGATGTCGCCGCAGTCCGTCAGGTGGCGGACCTCGTCCTCGTTGCCGAAGAGGATGTCGATGAGGCCGGATTCGATCATCCCCAGGACTCCGGCGCGGCGATCGCCAAGGCACAGGCTTTCGGACAACGTGAAGGCAACCGTACGCTTTGCCGAGCGGGCGATCCGAGCCGCTTCCAGCATCGCCTCGCGAGGGCTCGGCGGCCCCCACAGATAGCCTTCGAGGAAAGTTACCGACGCCGACCGGATGAGCTCCGGATCGAGCGCCTGCGGGGTCAGCCGGTGGCTTGCGCCGGGGCAGGTGTTCATAGTCCGCTGGGCGTCCGGAGTAACGAGGATGAGGCAGCGGCCGGTCGGCGGCGGAGCGGGGATCGGCGGAGTTGCGAAGCGCACTCCAAGGGCGCGCATGTCGTGGGCGAAGACCTGCCCGAACTGGTCGTCGGCGACTTGGCCAATGAACGCGGCGCTTCCCCCCAGAGCGGCAACGCCCGCCATGCTGTTGGCGGCCGAGCCGCCGCTGATTTCGCGCCCCGGTCCCATTGCCGCGTAAAGGGCGTCGGCCTCGTTCGGCTCGAGAAGTTGCATGCCGCCCATCGGCAGTCCGTGCTCGGCAACGAACGCGGGCTCGCACGTGGCGATCACGTCGACCATTGCGTCGCCTACCGCGACGACGTCCAGTGCGGGCTTAGTCATTGCGGCGGCGCTAGCCGCGACTTGTCGCGAGGGTCAACGGCAGTTCGCTTGAATCCGTCCGCCGAGCCGCTAACCGTTGGTGATGGACACTCCCGCCCCTGCCGCGCCGCCGCGAATTCCGCTCTCGCTTTTCGTCTTTGCCATTTTCTACGGCGGCATGGTCTGCATTGCCGGGGTGCTCGGTAACAAGCAGGTCGCGCTGGGGCCGCTGGCGGTGGAGGCTGGGATTTTCGCCTTCCTGCTGCTGGTGGTGACGTCGAGCGCCACCGCCGAGCTTCACGGCCGGGCGACGGCCAACCGGCTGGTTCTCTACGGGTTCGTTCCGCTGATCGTGTCGATGGCGCTCACGATCGCGGTCCTCACCCTGCCCGCCTCGCACGACATGCCCGCCGAGCGACTGGCGGCCTTTACCACGATGATGGGCGCAACTCCGCGGATCTGGCTCGGCGGGATCATCGCCTACGGGGTCTCCCAATTCCTGAACGTGACCATCTTCAGCCGCCTGAAATCGAGCGAGGGGCGGAACCTGCTGTGGCTCCGCGCGGGAATCGCCAGCGTCCTCAGCCAAATCGTCGACACGCTCATCTTCATCACCGTTGCCTTCTACGGCGAATTCCCGATCGGCGGCCTGCTCGTGGGGCAGATGGCGGCGAAGGTTACCTTGTCCATCCTCCTCGTTCCGGCACTGACCTACGCCGCCGTCGCCCTCGGCAGGAAGCTCGAACTCGACAAGTTAACATGTGTTGATTCGGCAACATCCGCCGCAATTTGCGCGGCCGTCCAAGCCTGTCATTCAACTGTAGCCGGAGTCGTTGTACCGCTTTCGTCGTCGTCGGGGACCTCCCCGAGTTCGCACTCGTTTTTCAGTCAAATCAGCGTCCATTTGGGGGGACCAATGAACAAAACTATCCTGCTCAGCAGCTGCGCGCTGCTGGTCATCCCGACTGCAGCTTTTGCCCAGTCGACCGGTACCGTTGAAGCCGAAAGGCACGAGGTGATCGTCACCGGCAAGCGCACCCAAGAAGTCGCCGGAGTTGTCATTCCGGCGGACACCAAGCCGAAAGTCGCGCTGACCCAGGAAATGCTGTCGCGCGACACGGCCGGCCAGACGGTGCTCGACAGCATCAACCTGGTTCCTGGCGTCAGCTTCCAGAACAATGACGCTTACGGCTCGTCGGGCGGCACGCTGACCATCCGCGGCTTCGACTCGAGCCGGATCAGCCTCACCTTCGACGGCGTTCCGCTCAACGACAGCGGCAACTACGCCATCTATTCGAACCAGATGCTCGACCCCGAGCTGATCGAGCAGGTCAACGTTAACCTCGGCACCACCGACGTCGACTCGCCGACCGCCTCTGCAGTTGGCGGAACCGTCAACTTCCGCACCCGCAACCCGAAGGACCATCTCGGCTTCCACGGCGTCGTGTCTGCGGGCGACTTCAGCTTCTTCCGCCTGTTCGGTGCGTTCGACACCGGCGAGATCGGCCCGTGGGGCACCCGCGCGTACGTGTCCGCCTCGCGTGCCAAGAACGACAATCCGTACAACAATTACGGCAAGGTCGATAAGCAGCAGTACAACGCCAAGATCTACCAGCCGATCGGCACCAACGGCGACTTCGTCTCCGTGTCCGGCCACTACAACGAGAACCGCAACAACTTCTTCGGTTCGGTCAACATGGCCTACACCGGTGGTCCGCCCGGCGGCTTTCCGCTGACCACTGCCGACCGCAAGTACGACATCAACTATCCGTGCACGGTCGCCGACGCGACGCCGGGTGTCGCCGATTTCACCAACAGCTGCGGCACGGAATTCGATCGTCGCTTCAACCCGTCGAACACCGGCAACATCCGCGCGAACTCGCGCTTCACGCTCGCGGAAAACCTCATCCTCACCGTCGACCCGAGCTTCCAATATGTGAAGGCGAACGGCGGCGGAACGACCACTGGTTACGAATTGGGCTATGACATTGCGACCAAGGCCGCTGCTCGACTCCTGGCATGGGCACCTGCGTTACCGGCTACTTCGGTGGCAGGCCTTATGCCGGCGTCGACCTCAATGGTGACGGCGACGCGCTCGACCGGTGACGGTGCTGGACCCAGCCAGACCCGCACGCGCCGTTATGGCGTCATCGCCGGCCTGCGGTGGGATTTCGCCCGCAACCAGACGGTTCGCCTCGGCTACACCTATGACCGCGCCAACCATCGCCAGACCGGCCAGGTTGGATACCTCCGCCAGAGTGGTGACCCCGTTGACGTGTTCCCGGTCAACAATCCGATCATTGGCGAGAACGGCTCGGTACTGCAGAAGCGCGACCGCCAATCCTATGCGACCTTGAACCAGGTCTTCGGCGAGTATCGCGGCCAGTTCGGCAAGCTCGTCGTCAATGCCGGCGCACGGTTGCCCTTCTTCGAGCGCGACCTGCAGAACAACTGCTTCACCAGCTCGCCTTCGGGCTTTGTCGAGTGCAGCGGCGAGAATTCGACGGTTGATGCTCTGATTGCCGCCAACCAGCCCGGCTATTCACCACCCGGACACCGTGTCCTGAAGTACAACAAGGTGCTTCCGAACGTCGGGGCGACTTACGACCTGACGAGCAACGCCAGCGTTTACGCCAGCTACGCGAAGGGCATCTCGGTTCCGGGAACGGACAGCCTGTACAACGCCTTCTATTTCCCCGCTGGGACGCCGGAGGCGCGGCCGGAGCCGGAAACGACCGACTCGTTCGATCTTGGCCTTCGCTACCGCAGCAGCAAGATCCAGGCGCAGCTCGGCGGCTGGTACACGATGTTCCACAATCGCCTGGCGTCGGCATACGACCCGGTTCTCGACCGGACGGTTTACCGGAACCTCGGCGACGTGGATAAGTACGGCCTCGACGCCTCGGTCGCATGGCGGCCGATCCGCCAGCTGACCCTCTACACCTGGGGATCGTGGAACAAGTCCGACATCAAGGACAACGTCCAGATCGGCAGCTACGGCGGGATCACCGATTGCGACAGCATCCCATCGGGCGCAACTCCAGGCGGACATCGTCCGGAGCTGCGCTTTCACCGCCGGCAACTATGAATCGGGCGCTCCCAAGTACACGTACGGCGCCTCGATCCTCGGCCAGCTGGGCATCTTCCAGCTCGGAATCACCGCCAAGCGGACCGGCCCGCGCTACGTTTACGACACGAACCTCCCGATCTACGCGAGGGATCCGATCAACACCGCAAGCACCCTGGTCTTCCCGGCCAAGGCGCCCGCTTACTGGCTGGTCAATCTCGATGCCCGTGCGAAGCTCGGCTTCGTCAACGATCGGACGTATGTGCAGCTCAACGTCTACAACTTGTTCGACCAGGTCTATGTCGGCGGTTTCGGCGGCGGGCTCAACCAGTCGCTCTCGGGCACCTATTACAGCTATCCGCCGTTCGTCCAGATTGGCGCTCCGCGGACTGCATCGCTCACGCTCAGCGTCGACTTCTAGGGCGCAGCGCGACAACGAAACGGGGCGTTCGCAGCAATGCGGGCGCCCTTTTTCGTTGCGGTTTGAAAGAGGTGCCGGAACCGGTGGCAAGCTGCACCGGCGGCCTAGATATGGTGACCCCTACGGGACTCGAACCCGTGTTTTCGCCGTGAGAGGGCGACGTCCTAGACCGCTAGACGAAGGGGCCATCGCTGACGCGAGGGGCGCCATATGTGGGCAGACGCCCTGCTAGTCAATCGAACGCCGAGCGGCTGTTCTCCAGACTGCCCGAAATCGCGTCGCCGCCGGCCGCCTTTGATCAGCTCTCGTCGCTGTCGCGCTCGCTCAAATAGCGCATCAACTCGGCGAGGGTGGATTCCATCTGGTCCTGCATCTGGCCGACAAGCTCGTTCTCGCGCATTCCGACATGGTCGAGCGGTTTCGAATAGCTGTCGGAAAACGCCTTCAGATCGTCGCGGTCGAACACGCCCTTGGCGACCATCTTGGCGAGGATGACGAGAAGACCGTTGGTGTTGGCGATCGTCCCGGCCACCAGCGCTTCGTCAACCATCGACAGCCGTTCGGTGCTCTCCGGGTCGATCTCGGTATCCGTGTCGTCGAACGAGTCCATAGGCACCAATGTGACGCCATCGCCGCGAAGGGCAAGGTCAGCGACCGCAATATCGAGCAATTTCACCCCAGGCGGCGGCCTTTTGCGAAAACGGGCGGGTGTTCGCCGGGCTCGACGACGGAAGGTCGATCAGGGCCAGCCCCTCCCTCCCGGCGAGCAGCTTTCGCCCGGCGGCCGACGCAGCCGTCCCGTTGAAAGCGACCGCCTCGAGATTGGCAAAGCCGGCGAGGTAATCGGCGAGCGGATTGTGTCCGGCGTTCCGGATCGCCTGGTCGAGACTGCCTCGGCGCTTGGCATAAGCAACGACGTCCCAAAGCCCGATTCGATTGGCGATCAACCGATCGAGTCGCGCGCAATAGTCGAGCGCCTGCAGGTCCTCGCCGACCGCTTCGCCGACCAGTCTCCAGAATGCGTTGCGGGGATGGGCATAGTAACGCTGGGCGGCGATCGACGCATCGCCTGGAAGGCTTCCGAGAATGAACAGGCGGGCGTCTTTTGCGGCGATCGGCGCAAGCCCGTGTTTGACGGTCGAGTCCATTCGGTTTGCCTTTGTGCCGCGCGCGTCTAAGTGCTGGTGCCCGTGGAAGCGAACCGCCTTCGAATCGCGCTGTTCTCGGGCAATTACAATTACGTCCGCGACGGTGCCAACCAGGCGTTGAATCGCCTCGTCGGCTTCCTGTTGCGATCGGGCGCGGAGGTTCGCGTCTATTCGCCGACGGTTCCCGATCCTGCGTTCGAGCCGACCGGCGACCTGGTTTCGCTGCCCTCGATCGCCATTCCCGGCCGCCCGGAATATCGGCTCCCGCTCGGCCTTCCGGCGAGGGTTCGCAAGGACCTGGCCGATTTTGCTCCGAACGTCGTCCATATTTCCAGCCCCGACAGCTCTTCGCGGCGCGCGGTCGCTTGGGCGCGAGCGCGCAACATTCCGGCGATTGCCTCCATTCACACCCGCTTCGAAACCTATCTGTCCTACTACCACCTGCAGCTGTTCGAGCCTGCGCTTCGGGCCTATTTGCGCCGTCTCTACCGCCGCTGTGACGCGATTCTCGCTCCCGCCGAATCGACCGCCGCAGTACTCCGCGCGCAGCGAATGAACGACACCATCTACATCTGGAGTCGCGGCATCGACCGCGAGCAGTTCAACCCCGGCCGCCGCGACATGGACTGGCGACGCAGTGTCGGAATTGCGGACGATGAGCTTGCGGTCGGGTTCCTCGGCCGGCTGGTGCTCGAAAAGGGACTCGACGTGTTCGCGGCAACGATCAGGCGCCTGACCGAAAGGGGTATTGCGCATCGCCCGCTGGTCATCGGCGACGGACCGGCGCGATGCTGGTTCGAAGAGCAGCTGCCGAAGGGAGTTTTCGTCGGCCACCAGGTCGGCGCCAACCTCGCCCGGGCGCTGGCCAGCGCCGATGTCTTCCTCAATCCGTCGGTGACCGAGGCGTTCGGCAACGTCACTCTCGAAGCGATGGCGAGCGGCATTCCCGTCGTCGCGGCGAGCGCAACCGGAACCAACAATCTGGTCGCCGACGGCAAGACCGGAGTGCTGGTCTCGCCGCGCGACATTGCCGCCTTTGCCGACGCCGTCGAAGCCTACGCCCGCGACCCCGACCTTCGGCGCCGTCACGGCGAGGCGGGCCTCGCCTTTGCGAAGACCCAGGACTGGGACGCAATCAACGGGACGGTCCTGGACGTCTACCGAAACGTGCTCGAGCGGCGGCAGCGGCAGTAGCGCCGAAGCTCTACTTGATCCGCTCGATGCGCTGCGCCGCATCGTCGAGGATTGCCGCAATTTCGTGAAAGAGCTGCTCGTCGAAGCCTTCGCTGGATATGCGGTGAGTCATTGCGGTCATCAGGTTCTTGACTGCACGGCCGATCGCCGGTCCGGCGTCATTGCCCTTGGGCGGCGCCAGCCCGCCGAGCCGCTCCATCAGCTCGTCTGACCTCGTCCGACCGGTCCTCGAGATGCTCGCGCCCTTCGTCGGTGACCTGGAACGGCTTGCGCGATCCCTCGCTCTCCGCCTCGTCAATGAGGCCCATGTCCTGAAGCAGCGTCAGCGTCGGATAGACGACTCCCGGACTGGGCGCATATTCGCCCCCGGTCAGGTCCTCGATCGCCCGGATGAGGTCGTATCCATGGCGCGGTTCGTCAGCGACCAGCTTGAGGAGCACCAGCCGAAGCTCACCGGATTCGAACATCCGCCCGCGCCTTCCGCGTCGGCCACCGCCGCGGCCGCGGCCCGAGCCGCCGAAACCGCCGTCATCAAAATCGAAGTGAAACGGGCCGAAGTTTCCCCGCCAGCCGCGGCCGCCCCCGGCGAAAAGTCCTTCCGGAAAATCCCAGCCCTTGCCGCCGAAATGTGTCTTGCAGCGCATGTTTGTCTCCTTAGATAGAACTAAGATATATCTTAGATGCATCGGCTGCAAGAGCCATGTGCAACTTGGCTGCTCGCCACTATTCTGTGCCGCAATGGCCGACCTGTTCGAAACGTCCGCTGATTCTGCCGAGCGGCATACGGCTGCGCCGAACGCGCCGCTGGCGGACAAGCTCAGGCCCGCGGCGCTCGCCGAAGTCGTCGGACAGGAGCATCTGACCGGCCCCAGTGGCGCGATCGGCCGCATGGTTGCTGCTGGAAAACTCGGTTCGATGATCCTGTGGGGGCCGCCGGGGACCGGGAAGACCAGCATCGCCAGGCTGCTCGCCGACGCCGTGGGGCTTCGCTTCGTCGCCATTTCCGCGGTTTTTTCGGGCGTGGCGGATTTGAAGAAGGTCTTTGCCGAAGCCCGAACGGCGGCGCGCACGAGCCAACGGACATTATTGTTCGTGGACGAGATCCACCGCTTCAACCGCGCCCAGCAAGACGGCTTCCTGCCCTATGTCGAAGACGGCACGGTGACGCTGGTCGGAGCGACCACCGAAAACCCAAGCTTCGAACTCAATGCGGCGCTGCTGTCACGCTGCCAGGTGCTGATCCTTCACCGGCTCGACGAAAAGGCGCTGGAGACCCTGGTCGAGCGCGCCGAATCGGAGGTTGGAGCGAAGCTGCAGCTAACCGGCGAAGCCCGCGACGCGCTAATCGCCTCTGCCGACGGTGACGGGCGTTTCCTTCTCAACCAGGTCGAGACGATCTTCGATGTCGCCCCCAAGGCGCCGCTCGACCCGGCTGCCGTTGCGGCGCTGTTGCAGCGTCGGGTGCCCGTCTACGACAAGGACCGCGAGGGCCACTACAACCTCATTTCCGCGCTTCACAAAAGCCTTCGTGGGTCCGACCCGCAGGCGGCGCTCTATTACCTGGCGCGAATGCTGGTTGCCGGCGAGGAGCCGCTCTACGTCATCCGGCGGCTGGTCCGCTTCGCCTCGGAAGACATCGGGTTGGCCGATCCGCAGGCACTCGTGCAGTGCCTCGCGGCGAAGGACGCCTACGACTTCCTCGGGTCGCCGGAAGGCGAACTGGCGATCGTGCAGGCCTGCCTCTATTGCGCGGTGGCTCCAAAATCGAACGCCGCCTACGTCGCCCAAAAGGGGGCATGGCGAACCGCGAGAGACAGCGGCTCGGTCACGCCGCCGGCGCACATCCTCAACGCGCCGACCAAGCTGATGAAGGACATCGGCTACGGCAAGGGCTATGCCTACGACCACGAGGCCCAGGACGGCTTTTCCGGTGCCGATTACTGGCCGGACGGACTCGAGCGCCAGGACTTCTACCGGCCCACCGACCGCGGATTTGAGGCGCGAATCCGCGAGCGCATGCAATATTGGGCAGAGCGGCGCACCGCGCTACAGTCGCAAACATCCGAACAGGGGAGCTGACACGCATGTACGAGATGGGACGAGCGAACGGATATTGGCAGGGGCAGCTGATGTACTGGGGGCCCAAGGTGCTGATCGCGCTATTGATCCTGGTCGCGACATGGGTCGTCGCGCGGGTCGTCAAATGGGCGATGCAGAAGCTGATCGACCGCATCCCCGCGCTCCAAACTCACACGACCGGCGGGCCGAAGGAAACCGTCGGACACCAGATCGGCGTCATTGCCAAGCTGATCGTCTGGCTGGTCGGTATCATGGCCGCCCTCAATTACCTGGGGATTGGCGACATCCTGGCGCCGGTCAACGCGCTCACCACGTCGATATTCGAGTTCCTGCCGCGGCTGATCGGTGCCGGCGTCATCTTCTTCATCGGCTACATCATCGCCCGAATCGTCCAGCAGCTGGTCGAGACCGCGCTGACGGCGGTCAACATCGACGGACTGCTCGCTCGAATCGGAGTCGGCGAAACCGCGGGCACGGTTCGGCTGTCGCCCGACGACGTGCCGCCGGGAACAACACCGGGCGCGACACGAGCGAGCGTCGCCAAGGCGGCGGGGATCGTTTTCTTCGCGTTCATCATCATCCCGGCCGCGATCGCCGCGATCAACGTCCTCGGCATCGATTCGATCACCGTCCCGGCAACGAACATGCTGAACGAGATGCTCGCCGCGATCCCGAACATCCTCGACGCGGCGCTGTGGCTCGGAATCGCCTATATTGCCGCGCGCTTCATCAAGACGGTGATCGAGGGAATCCTTCCTCCGACCGGCTTCGACAATGCTGTCCGGTCGATCGGAATCGTCCCGACCGCCGCAAATCCTTCGCGGATCGTCGCCAACATCGCCTTCATCGCCGTGATGCTCGCCGCCGCAATCGAAGCGGCCCAGCAGCTCGGCGGCGGGACGGTCGCCATCTTCCTGGCCCAGATAACGGAGCTTGGCGGCAAGGTGATCTTCGGCACCTTGATCATCGTCACCGGCATCTTCCTTGCCCGGATAATCGCCGGGCTGGTGGGAAGTTCGACCGGAGAGGACAGCTACGCGCAGGCGATGGTCCGTTACGCGATCATTGCCCTGTTCACCGCGATCGGGCTCACCTTCATGGGGCTTGCCGACCAGATCGTCATTCTCGCTTTCGGGCTCATCCTCGGCTCGGCGGCCATCGCCGTAGCGCTCGCCTTCGGGCTTGGCGGTCGCGACGCCGCCGCGCGGCTTCTGGAACGCTACGTCGACGACCACTCGCCTTCCCCGCGCTCGCGATCGCCGCGGCCGCCACGCATCGAGCGCAATAGCCGCACCGAAGAGGAGGACGACCTCCAGCCGCCGCTGGTGTGAGGGCGCGGTTCGAATCGTTCGTCGCCATCGACTGGTCGGGGGCGAAGGGGAAACGTCACAAGGGAATCGCGATCGCCGAGGCGAAAGGCGACGCTCCTCCGCGGCTGATCCGCGCCGGCCACACCTGGTCGCGCCAGGAAGTGCTCGACTGGCTTCTCCGCCGCGCCGCCAGGGAAGCGACGCTATTCGGCTTCGACTTCAGCTTCGCACCGCCGTTCATCGAACGCGGCGCCTATCTTCCCGGAGCGGAGGGCGTCCCCGAAAACGCCCGCGACTTCTGGGGCTATGTCGAAGAGCTGAGCGATGACGAGGACCTCGGCGCCGCGAGCTTCCTCGAGCAGACGCACCGCAAACATTTCTACTTCGGCATCGCCGACGGCGTGAAGGCAGACTTCGTCCGCTTCCGCCAATGCGACCAGCAGCTCAACCGGCAGGGCGGCCGCAAGACCGCCAGCGCCTATGACGCGATCGGCGCCGCCCAGGTCGCAAAGGCGAGCTTCTCCGGGATGCGCCTGCTCCACCGGATCAACGGCAATGTCGCGGTCTGGCCAATGGACCCGATTCCCGATCACGCCAGCGCGGTGGTCGAAATCTACACGCGAATCTACCTTCGCCGGGCCGGCATGCCGGGGACGAAGCTACGCACGCGGGCGCAGCTAAATGAAGCGCTGGCGGGCCTTGGGAGCAAGCCGGTGCGGCTGGGCTTCGAGCCCAACGATCACCAGACCGACGCCCTGGTCACCGCCGCCGGCATGCGCGAACTTGCCGCAACCGAGCCGCGTGCCTTCGCTCCCGAAGGCCTGACGCCTGAAATCGCCCGAGCCGAAGGCTGGACGTTCGGCATCCTTTGACGCAAACGCTCGCGCGGCCATGTGCTTTGTGCGCCGGATTAGCTCAGTTGGTAGAGCAGCGGTTTTGTAAACCGAAGGTCGCGGGTTCGAACTCCTGCATCCGGCACCAGCCCGCAGCCGCGCCTCAGACCTCGACTTCGACCCAGATCGGCGCGTGGTCGCTGGTCTTTTCCCAGCCGCGCGGCGTGCGGTCGACTCCCGCCGCTTTCAGCTTCGACGCCAGCGCTGGACTGAGCAGCGCATGGTCGATTCGGATTCCGGCGTCGCGCTGAAACGCGTTCCGCCAGTAGTGCCAGAAGGTGTAGATCCGCTCGTCCGGGTGAAGCGTCCGGATCGCGTCGGTCCAGCCTTGCGCCACCAGGTCGGCATAGCGCTCCCGAGCCTTCGGAGAAAACAGCGCGTCCTTGATCCAGCGCTCGGGCTTGTAGACGTCCTCCTCGGTCGGAATGACGTTATAGTCGCCGACCAGGATCGCCGGCAGGTCGCTGTCGACCAGCTCGCTTGCATAGTCCTGCAAGCGGTCGAGCCACGCCAGCTTGTAATCGAATTTCGGGCCGGGCGACGGGTTGCCGTTGGGCGCGTACATGTTTCCGACGAGGATTCCGCCGACTGCCGCTTCGATGTAGCGGCTCTGGCCGGTGTCGGGATCGGAGGGGAGGCAGCGGCGGGTCTCGTGAAGCTCGCCCACCCGGCTCAAAAGCGCCACTCCGTTCCAGCTCTTCTGGCCCTGCCAGATCGCGCAATAGCCGGCCTTCTCGATAGCGTCGGCCGGAAACTTGTCGTCAGTGGTCTTCAGCTCCTGAAGGCCAACGATATCGGGGTGGAACTGGTCGAGCCAGCGAAGCAGGATCGGCAGGCGGCTGCCGATACCGTTGATATTGTAGCTGGCGATTTTCAGGAGCGTCATGATCCGGGAACACCGAAGGGCGGCCGCGGGTCCATTTTTCCGCTACAGCATCTGCGGCGTCGCTGTCGTCAGCTCGAGCCGCCGCGACCCATCGCGAAGCGGGTATTTGTTGCCGTTGGCGCAGTTGAACAGCACGATCCGCTCCTCTCGGGAGACCAGTCCGCGCTCCAGCGCCTGCCGCCAGCCGGCAAGGACCGCGCCGCCCTCCGGGCAAAGCAGCATTCCATCGTCGCGGGCAGCATCCTCGACTGCTTGCAGGATCGCCTCTTCCTCCACGGCAATGGCTGCCCCGCCGCTGTCGCGGACCGCTCGCAGGATCAGGAAATCGCCGACTGCGGTGGGCACCCGGATTCCGGTGGCGACCGTCGCCGCATCCGCCCAGCGTTCCGCGAACTCCTCGCCGCGCTCGAACGCGCGAACCATCGGCGCGCACCCGGTCGCCTGGACCGCATACATTCTCGGCCGCTCGGGCCCGATCAGCCCGACCGCCTCCATTTCGGCGAAGGCTTTCCACATGCCGATAAGGCCGGTGCCGCCGCCGGTCGGGTAAAAGATCGCGTCCGGGACTTTCCAGCCGAGCTGTTCGACCAGCTCCAGCCCCATCGTCTTCTTGCCTTCCAGCCGGTACGGCTCCTTCAGGGTCGAAAAGTCGAACCAGCGCCCTTCCGCGGCGCCTTCGCGCACCAGCCTCCCGCATTCGTCGATCTGCCCGTCGGCCACCCACACTTCGGCGCCGTAGGCCGCGGTTTCGCGGATGTTGATTTGCGGAGTCTCAGCCGGGCAGATGACCAGCGTGCTGATTCCGGCGCGGGCACCGTAAGCGGCAAGCGCGGCGCCGGCATTGCCGTTGGTAGGCATCGCGATCCGCTCGACCCCGAAATGCTTTGCCATCGTCACCGCCATCGCCAGTCCGCGCGCCTTGAACGACCCGGTGGGGAGCCGGCCTTCGTCCTTGACCAGCAGGCGGGTCGCGCCCGAGCGGCTGCCAGTCCTAATGAGCGGGATTATCGGCGTTTGCGGCTCACCCAGCGAAACCGGCTCAACCCCTTCGGGAAGCGGAAGCAGCTCGCGCCATTTCCACATCGTCGGCTCGCGCGCGGTGAGCTCCTCGCGCCTAAGCTGCCCCGCAGCTGCGGCAAGGTCATAGCGGACCAGCAACGGCTTGCCGGCCTCGCTCAGGCCCTGCAGCCGTCCCGACTCGAAGCGATCGCCGGTGAGCGAACATTCCAGGTGCGTGACGAACATCGCTGCTGCATAGCGTGACCGCCGCCTTGCAGCCAATCGGCCGCTCGCCCATTTGAATTATCGGGTGATCCCCTTGTGGACATTTTCGTTGCGGTAGGAGAACGAGAGCGGCGATGGCATTGGACTTGTATCAGAGGCTGGGGCTGAAGCGCGGCGCGAACGAAGCCGAGATCAAGAAGGCGTACCGTAGCCTCGCCAAGCAGCTTCACCCCGACCGCAACAAGGACAATCCCGACGCCGCCAAGAGATTTGGCGAGCTCACGCAGGCCTATGACCTGCTTTCCGACAAGGACAAACGGGCGAAATACGACCGCGGCGAGATCGACGAGGAAGGCAATCCGAAAATGCCGTTCGGAAGCGGCTTCGGCGGCGGCGCTCGGCCCGGCGGCGCTCGTGGCGGGACCGCGGGCGGTCCCAACGGATTCGAAGGGTTCCAGGGCGATTTCGGCGATGCCGCGGACATCAGCGACCTGTTCGAGGGCTTGTTCGGCGCCGGCGGGGCTCGCGGCGGGCGAAGCGGAGGCTTCGGCGGTTTTCGCCAGCGCGCCCGGCCGCCGCAAAAGGGCGCCGACATCGCTTATCGGCTGAACGTGCCGTTCGTCGCCGCATCGACGCTCGCCCCGCAGCGGATCAAGCTCGCCGATGGCAAGACCATCGACCTCAAGCTTCCCAAGGGCGTCGAGAACGGAACCAAGATACGACTTGCCGGAAAAGGCGAGCAGGGGCCCGGCGGAGCGGGCGACGCGATCGTCACCATCGTCATCCAGCCGCACCCTTTCTACACTCGCGAGGGCAACGACATTCGCTTGTCGCTGCCGGTCACGCTCAAGGAAGCGGTTCTCGGCGCCAAGGTGAAGGTGCCGACTCCCGAAGGTCCGGTGATGATGACAGTTCCCAAAGGCAGCTCGTCGGGACGCGTGCTGCGGCTGAAGGGCCGGGGCTTCACCGCGAAGAGCGGAACCCGCGGCGACGAGCTGGTCACCATCGAAATCGAGATACCGTCGGGCGACAAGGATCTCGAGGCCTTTGCCGAGACGTGGGACGGCGGCGGCAACCCGCGCTCGGGGCTTGGAGTTTGAAACTGCTCCAAATCGCGTAAGAAGCGAACGTAGATGCGGGACGTCTCTCCACTTTCACCGGAACAGCGGCGCAAACGCCTTGCCAGCGCGAGTGCTGCCTTCGGCCCGAACGTCGCCAAGCGGCTCAAGCCGCGGCACTATATCTGGGAGGTGGTCAAGCGGATCGCCGTCGGCGTTTACAACGACGGCTTCATTCACGCCGGTAATCTCGCTTATTTGTCGCTCCTGGCGCTGTTCCCGTTTCTCATCCTTGCCGCTGCGATCGCTCACCTGCTCGGGCAGGGGCAGGACGCGCAGCTCACAGTCGCCAACATCCTGTCCCGGCTTCCGCGCAATGTCGCCGGCACCCTTCGCGAACCAATCCAGGAAGTGCTCGATGCGCGGACCGGAATGCTGCTGTGGCTTGGCGCGATCGTCGGCCTGTGGACGGCGACCAGCTTCGTCGAGACGATCCGCGACATCCTTCGCCGCGCCTATGGGGTGAAGTTTTCGGCGCCCTTCTGGGAATATCGCCTCGGCTCGATCCTGCTGATCCTGGCTGCAGTCCTGCTGCTGATGCTCGCCTTTGCGGTCAGCGTCGCGCTGACCTCGCTTCAGCACCTGGTGGAACACTGGTTCCCGTTTACGCAAAGCCTCACCACTACGCTTGGGCTATACAGCATCGTCCCGGCGGCCACGCTCTTCCTCACTTTCTACGCGCTCTTCTATGCGCTAACCCCCGAACGCTATCGAAAGCACGGCTGCCGCAAGTGGCCGGGCGCGCTCCTGACCACCGGCTGGTGGATCGCGACGGTGCAGCTGCTTCCGATCGCGCTCAGCTCGTTCGGCGGATACTCGCTCACCTACGGAAGCCTCGCCGGCGTCATGATCACGCTGATCTTCTTCTTCGTCGTCGGCGTGGGCGTAGTGATCGGCGCCGAGCTCAACGCGGCTCTGGCGGATTACGAACCGACTGCTTTAAAGGGCGAAGTCTACAGCGGGCCGTACAAAGACGAGCTCGACATCGAAGATCCCACGCCAGGCGAAGACGTCGGGGCGGACTTTGAAGGGGAACGGCTTTGAGTGGATTGATGCACGGCAAGCGCGGGCTGATCATGGGGCTCGCCAACGACCGGTCGCTCGCCTGGGGCATTGCCAAGGCGCTTGCCGACGAGGGCGCGCAGCTTGCCTTCTCCTACCAGGGGGAAGCGCTCGAGAAGCGGGTGCGACCGCTTGCCGAGCAGCTCGGCTCCGACACGCTGATCGACTGCGACGTCAGCAGCATGGACGCGCTCGACAAGGCGTTCGCAAAGCTCAAGAAACAGTGGGACAGCCTCGACTTCGTCGTCCACGCGATCGGCTTTTCGGACAAGAACGAGCTGCGCGGGAAGTTCGTCGACACCAGCCTCGACAATTTCCTGATGACGATGAACATCTCCGTCTACAGCTTCATCGCCGTCACCCAACGCGCGCGGGCAATGATGAAGCCGGGCGGCTCGCTTACTCACCCTCACTTACTACGGGGCCGAGAAGGTGATCCCGCACTACAACGTGATGGGGGTCGCCAAGGCGGGCCTCGAAGCAAGCGTCAAATATCTGGCGATGGATCTCGGGCCCGAGGGGATTCGGGTCAACGCGATTTCCGCCGGTCCGATCAAGACCCTCGCCGCCAGCGGAATCGGCGATTTCCGCTACATCATGAAGTGGAACGAATACAATTCGCCGCTTCGCCGTAACGTCACCATCGAAGACGTCGGCGGCGCCGGGCTTTATCTCGTCTCCGACCTTGCCAGCGGGGTCACCGGCGAAGTCCACCACGTCGACGCCGGTTACAATGTCGTCGGAATGAAGGCCGAAGACGCGCCCGACATTTCGATCGTCTAGGCGGCAGCGCGCTTCCACCAGCGCCGGCGCGTCGGGCCCGACTTGAGCACCGTGCGCCGGAACAGTCGGGCGGACAGGAAGACGACTACTCCGATCCACAGCGCCTGCCAGACAATTGCGACCAGGTGGGGCCACAGTTGCGGCTCCTCGGCCGCGCGGGCCACCATCACCATCGGCGACGACAGCGGGAAGACCGCTCCGGCAATCGCCATCGGCGAATCCGGCGACCCCACCGCAAGCGCCGCGAAGCCGAAGATCAGCACCTGCGCCACCGTCGCGGGCATCGACAGGGTCTGGACTTCGCGAACCGTCGACGCCTGGGCGCCGATGCTCAGGAACACCGAGCCGAGCAGCAGATAGTTCATCGCGAAATAGACCAGCGTCAGCACCAGGAAGGCCGCCGTGCCGACCGCCGGCGTCGGTATCGAACCGGCTCCCGCCTCGGTGAACATCGACACCGCGGCAACGCCAGCCGACAGCCACACGGCGATTCCGACCATCGAGGTCGCAAGCATCGCGAACAGCTTACCAACGAAGATTGATTCGATCGGAACTGCCGCCGCAAGCACTTCGATGACCTTGTTCGATTTCTCCTCAATGAGCTGCGACAAGGTCATTCCGGCGAGGATGATGGTCAGGAAAAACAGGATCATCTGCCCCGTCTGGGCGGTGATGGCGCGGCTGACGTTGACCGATCCGCTGGATCGCTGGGTCGTCGTGACCGCCAGTGGCACCGCCTTCGACTGCGCGGCCCTAAGCAGGATTTCCGACCTGGCTGGCGACCGTCCCGCCTGGCTCGACGGCGCCCGTCAGGTGCGGATTGTCGAGGCCGCCGGTCAGCACTGCGATCACCGGATCGTGCTTCGACGCCAGCAGGTCGCGAGCCTGCGCGTCCACATCGCCTTCAGGGCTGCGCCCGACGAGTTCGACCACGGGCCGGTCGTTCATCGCCTTTTCGAGTTGCGAGCGGGCGGCGGCAATCCTTGCGAATTCGCCATGGCTGGCGACTATCGCGACCCGCGGCCGCTCCGCCTGGCTGGCGACGTGGGCACCGATTCCGCCGAACAGCGCTCCCAGCAGCACCGGGAACAGCGGGCCGATGAGAAAGAAGATGAACGCCTTGGAGAACACTGTCGCGGTGAAATCGCGGCGGCCGATAACGAAGGCGGAGCGAAGAAGCTGGCTCACTGCGGTGTCTCCCCGGCCATTGCCTTTGCGGCGGCTTCGCCGGCGATTGCGACGAAGGCGTCGTGCAGCCCCGGCCTTTCGATTGCGAGCGTCTCGATTCCGGCACCGCCGTCGATGAGCGCCTTGAGCAGCGGCTCGGGCCCGCTTTCGGGTAGTTCGAAGACCAGCTCACTGCCTTCGCGCCGGGCGCTGGCTGGAATTGCGCTCCGCCACGGCCCATCGGTGTTGCGGGTGCGAAGCCTGACGATCGGGCGGAGGATTTCACGAGCGGCATCGACCGCCCCTTCGAAGGCCACCTTGCCCTTGGCGATGATCGCAATCCGCTGGCACAACCGCTCGGCGTGGGCGATGACATGGGTGGAAAAAATCACCGTCGCGCCATGTCTCGCCTCGCTTCGGATCAGCTCTTCGAGCCGCGCCTGGTTGATCGCGTCGAGCCCGGCAAACGGCTCATCGAGGACGATCAGCCGCGGCTTGTGAACGATGGTCCCCAACAGCTGGACCGTCTGCGCCATCCCCTTCGACAGCGTCCGGATGGGCTTCCGCGCCCACTCGCCAAGTGCGTGATCGGCAAGCAGGATGTCGGCCCGTCGCCGGCCCTCGGCAAGCGACAGCCCGCGCAGCGCTCCCATGAACGCGATCGCGTCGCGGCAGTGCATAGCCGGATAGAGCCCCCGCTCTTCCGGAAGATAGCCAATCTCCGGCGCTGCATCGAGCGGCCGCCGGTGGCCGAGGACGCAGCGAGTCCCGCTCGACGGGTCGATGATGCCCAGGAGCATCCGCAAAGTCGTTGTCTTGCCGGCGCCATTGGGGCCGAGAAGCCCGTAAATCGAACCCGGAGGAACCCCCAGGCTAACCCCATTGACCGCGCGCGTGTCGCCGAAGTCCTTGACCAGGTCTTTGGCCTCGACGGCCCATTCGCCACATTCATCTTGCCGGGACGCGTGTCGAAGCACTGGAATTCCTTAGAAACTTTGGCTCAGGAGAGTATGGCCCCAAACCGTGGATAAAGGCGAACAGCTTAAGGACGCAATACGAGCGCAGGCAAAGCAACTCGGCTTCGTCGCCTGCGGCTTTTCCCAGGCCGATTGCGGAGCGGAGGCGGCGGAAAGCCTCCTTCGCTGGCTGGACGAGGGCCGCCACGGGACGATGGAGTGGATGGAAACCCGCGCTCACCAGCGGGTCGCGCCGACGGCCCTGTGGCCGGACGCCCGCTCGGCCATCGCCCTTGGAATGAGCTACGCGCCCGAAGCCGACCCGCTGGCGCTCGCCGGCGAGCCGTCGGCGGGCAGGATTTCCGTCTATGCCCAAGGCGGCGACTATCACAAAACGGTCAAGAAGCGCCTCAAGGCGCCTCGCCCGCTGGCTCATCGAGAGCGCTGGCGGCGAGCTAAAGGTTTTCGTCGACACCGCCCCGGTGATGGAAAAGCCGCTCGCCGCCGCCTCCGGGATTGGCTGGCAGGGCAAGCACACCAACCTTGTTTCCCGAGAGCATGGCAGCTGGCTGTTTCTCGGAATCATCCTCACCAGCCTGGATCTGAAGCCCGACGAGCCGGCCCGCGATACCTGCGGCACCTGCACTCGCTGCCTTACGGCCTGTCCGACCGATGCATTCGACGGGGCGCGAAGGATCGATGCCCGCAAGTGCATTTCCTACCTGACGATTGAGCATTCCGGGCCAATACCGAACCAGTTCCGCCGGGCTATGGGCAATCGCATCTACGGCTGCGACGATTGCCTGGCCGTATGCCCGTGGAACCGCTTTGCCGAGTCGGCAGCGGCCAATCGCGCCTTCCTTCCGCGCGAAGAACTGGTCGCGCCCAAACTCGCCGACCTCCTCGCCCTCGACGAAAGCGCGTTCCGGGCGAAATTTGCCGGCTCTCCGATCAAGCGCATCGGGATCGGCCGAATGCTTCGCAACTGCCTGATCGCTGCGGGCAACAGCGGCGATCGCGGGCTTCTTCCCTCAGTTCGCAGGCATCTCAACGATGCCGACGCGGTCGTCGCGGAAGCAGCGCAATGGGCGCTGGCCCAGCTTCAGGGCGATTCGAGCGAGCCGATGCACAGTGCCTGATCGACCGGCGCCAGCGACCGGCTGCGCGTGTCCACATAGGTGACTCGGTACGGCGCATTGCCGATCGGGTAGAGGTAGGCGTCGAGCACGCACTCGCGGCTGCGGAACTGCAGCTTGAGGCTTTCGCCCTCGCGGATTTGCAGTGCCGGCACTCCCAGCCGCTGGATCAGCCCCTCCGACGTCAGCCCGACGATCTCTCCGCGGGTGTGCTCCGAAGGCGGCGCTTCGCCGGGCGTCCCGGGCTTGGGCGAAGTTGCGCAAGCGGCCAGCAGCAGCGATGCGGAAATGACCAATAAGCGGCGCATTTCCACTGAATGGCCGCACGTTTCCGCCCGCGCAAGTTGCTAGCGCGCGCCGCCGCCGCTAGGCGCCGCCCATGACCGAAAAAACTGTGGATGTGCTGGCGATTGGCAATGCAATCGTCGATGTCATCGCCGACGCCGATGACGAGTTCCTGGAAACCCACGGCCTCGACAAGGGCGCCATGCGCCTGATCGACGAGGCCGAGGCCGAAAGCCTGTACGCGAAGATGGGCCCGGGCCGCGAATTGAGCGGCGGATCGGCCGGAAACACCGCTGCCGGCCTCGCCGCGCTCGGTTGCCGGGCGGCCTTCGTCGGCCAGGTCGCAAGCGACGAGCTTGGCGACATCTACAGGCACGATATCGAGAGCATGGGGATCGACTTCCTGGTGCCGCCGCGAAGCGACGTCGGAGCGACTGCCCGCTCGCTGATCCTAGTCACCGCCGATGCCCAGCGGACGATGAACACCTTCCTCGGCGCCGCCCAGAAGCTGGACTCGACCGCAATTTCTCCCGACGCCATCGCCAAGGCGAAGATCGTCTATCTCGAAGGCTATTTGTGGGATCCCGAGGAGCCGCGCGCGGCAATGAAGGACGCGATCGAAGTCGCCCGTTCGGCCGGCACGAAGGTCGCCTTCACCCTCTCCGACGGGTTCGTCGTCGAGCGTCACCGCGAGGATTTCCTGCGGCTGATCGACGACGGCAAGATCGATATCCTGTTCGCCAATGAGCAGGAATTCCTTCACCTCGCCCAGGCGACCGATCTCGACTCCGCGGTCGCGAAGTTCGCGCCCAAGGTGCCGACTCTCGTCGTTACTCGAAGCGAGAAGGGGGCGATCGCCTGCGCCGGTGGCGAACGGGCGCACGTCCCGGCCGAGCGCATCGAGCGGCTGGTCGACACGACCGGAGCCGGCGACCTGTTCGCGGCCGGCTTTCTTGCCGGCCAGGCGCGCCAGCTTCCGCTCGAAGACTCGCTTCGGCTTGGGGCCATCGCCGCCTCGGAAGTCATCCAGCACTATGGCGCGCGTCCGGAGCTCGACCTGGCAGCGCTTGCTGCCCCGCTCCTGAAATAGAAAGGGGCTCCGCCGTCCGGCGAAGCCCCTCTCCCCCTGTTCAGATGCGAATCGCTTAGAGACCGCGTTCCGGTGCCGGAGGCGGAGGTGGCGGCGGTGGCGGCGGAAGCGGGCAGCTGTCCGTCGCAAGGATGGTCGTTCCATCCGGGCACACCTGGGTCGCCGGCGCTGGTTCGGGCGGCGGCGGCGGTGGCGGGGCCGCCGGCAGCGGAGCAGCGGCCCGCGGCGGAGAGAATGCCGCGCGCACGGTGAGGCCGAATGTCCGCGGCTCGCCGAGGAACGTGCCGAACAGCTGGGTCGATCGGTTCGGAACCGGTGAGCAATAGCCGTTCTGCGCTCCGCGGGTGGTGCAGCTTCCCTGGAGCGGGGCGTCGAACGCAACCTGCTCGTAGTTCCTGTCGAACAGGTTTTGCGCCCACAGCTCGACCGACCAGCTGTTGTTCCGGCCACGAAGTCCCAGGCGCGCGTTCACGACGGTGAACGGCTTCTGGAATTTTTCGATGTCGAGGTCGGACCCGGTGTTGAACCCGCTCATGTAGCGGGCGTCGGCGTAAACCAGGGCGCTAAGGCCGCTCGTGCCGATTGGCGGAGTCCAGGCCGCGGCACCGGTGATCGTCCATTTGTTCGAGTTGGAAATGCGCCGTCCGGGCAACTGGAACAGCGCATTCGTCAGCGCTTTTCCGTTCGCTCCGACCAAATTGTCGCGATATTTCGTGTCGGCGTAGGTCACGCCGGCATTGAGGTCGAGATAGCGCATCGGCCGGGTGAACGCCTCGATTTCAACGCCTTGGCTCTTGACGCCGGCCCGGGTTCCGCCGGTGCAAGTGCCGGTGGTGGAGCTGTTGTCGGAGTCGGCGCCGTTGAGGCTGTTCTTACAGGAGCTGATGTTCTCGACGATGAAATTGATGCCGTTGAACGTGTTCAGCTGGAAGTTGGTGAACAGCTCCCGGAATACGGCGACGTTGAGGTCGAATCCGCGTCCGTTGTATTTGACGCCGAGCTCGATCGCGTCGTTGGTTTCCGGCTTGAAGATCAGGTCGTGGATCGATGCGGTCGGAGTAACCGCGCCTGCCACCAGCACACCGGACGAGTTCGGCGCGATGAAACGGTCGAGCGCCGAGCGATCGAGGTTGTATCCGCCCGCTTTGTAGCCGCGCGAAATGCTGGCGTAGGTCAGCACTTCGGGAATCGGCTTCCAGCTCAGGACAGCGGTCCCGGAAAGCTTGTTCTCGCTGCGCGAGTCCTCTTGGACCAGCGATCCCCCCGGAAGGCTGGGAATAACGCACGGGATCTGTTGCAGCGAACCAAGCAACGGATTGCCGGTGCCGTAGAAGTTGCAGGTCGATCCGCCGACATCGCTAAGGTTGGCGTTGAGCGTCTTTTTCTCGTGCGTGAACCGCGCACCGATGGTGAAGCTCAGGGTATTGGTGATGTCGAAGATGTTGTGCGTGAAGACCGCGAAATTGGTGCTCGTCTGCTTGTAAAGATCGTCAAGCGCCGACCCAGTCAGGGTTGGAACGACGGCGCCACCGGTCAGCGCGATCCCAAGGTTGGTAAAGCCACTATTGGTAAAGCCGGGGCCAGCGAACGTGCCGAGGCGGGCGAAGGCTGCAAGCGCTGTAGCACTCGACCCGACGAACGGCAGCAACGCATTGGCGACCGCCGGATTGAAGCAGGTCGGGTTGTTGGTGTCGATCAGACCGAACTGGTTCGTGACCTGCGCGAAGTTATTGGCAACCAGGCAGTTCGAGTAGAGCGAATAATCCGAACCGTAGGCGAGGTTGTCGGAGACTTTCAGCTTCTCGTTGGCGAAATATCCGCCGAGGAGCCAGTCGAGGTGATTGTTGAAAGCCTTGCCGTTGAGCCTCAGCTCCTGCGTGAAGGTGTTGAAGCGGTTGTACGAGTTGCCGTCGCTTGCCCGGTACAGGATGTCGAGCTTGTTGAAGTCGGCGTCCTGGCCGCGCGTATACTTGTTGTAGCGGTAGGCGGTGATGGAGGTCAGGCCGACGCTTCCGAAGTCGTAATTGAGTTCGTTGGACACGCCCCAATCGTCAACGTCGCTTCGATAGTCGCGGCCAGGAGTGATCGACACCCGGCGACGATAGGGATCGTCCTGGATCATCCCGCCGAGGCCGTTCTCGATCGCCTGGATGATCGAGGGCCCTTCGGTGACGGTTCCGCCGACCACGTTGACGTCGTGGGCGGGCAGGAAGGGAGCAGCGCAGCATTCCTCGCGCCGCCTCGTGTAGTCGACGACAATCCTGTCCGAAATACCGTCACTCGGCTCGAACAGCAGCTGGCCGCGAAGCAGCCAGCGGTTGCGATCGTTGACGTCACGCCCGGAGACCACGTCCTTGAGGAAGCCGTCGCGCTTCATCCAGACGCCGTCGAGCCGCGCCGCAACTGTGCTTGAAATCGGGCCGGTAATGCTCGCTTCGGCGCGCCTCAGGTCGTAGTTGCCGATGGTGGCGGCGCCGCTGATCTCGGTATCGAAGCGCGGCTGTGCAGTGATCACCGAAATAAGCCCCGCCGATGTGTTGCGGCCGAACAATGTGCCCTGCGGTCCGCGAAGGACTTCGATCCGCTCGAGCGGCCCGAGCTCGGTCAGACCCATGCCGGCGCGAGAGCGATAGACGCCGTCGATGAACACGCCGACCGATCCTTCGAGGCCGGGGTTGTCGCCGACGGTTCCAACGCCGCGAATGCGGGCAACCGCAGCGCCGCCTTCAGACGATGTCGACGAGACGAGGAGCGACGGTGACAGCTGCTCGAGCTGGCGAATGTCGGTGGCGCCGGAATTGGCAAGGTTTTCCGCGGTGACCGCGCTTACCGCGATCGGAACGTCGGAGAGCGCCTGGTTACGCCTGGTTGCGGTGACGATGACGTCCGTGCTGTCCACCGGCTGCTGGGCAAGGTCGGTCGTCTTGACCGCTCCCGGCTCGGCGGTGTTCGCCTGGTTGATCTCGTCTTGTCCCTCCGGCCCGGTCGGCTGGATCGGCTGGCCAGGGTTGGCCTGCTGAGCGAACAACGGTGCAGGAACAGCGATTAGTGCCGCAGAAAGCAGCCAGATTGATTTGCGCATTTAGCCCTCCCCAGGCCAAGGTGAACCGGCCTGCTGGGGGAAAGCTAATCCAGGTCAGACTCGTTCGAAAGCGTTCGGCCTGACAAACGCCAGAATCCAAAATGTTGCTGTAAAATTGCAACAGCACCTTTCGATAGCGACAGGCGCTATTTCGGTGCGAGCACCATCAGCATCTGGCGGCCTTCCATGCGCGGGTGCGCTTCGACCTTGGCAAGCTCGGCGGTCTCTTCCTGCACTCGGCGAAGAACCGCCATGCCAAGCTCGCCATGCGCCATTTCGCGGCCGCGGAAGCGCATCGTCACCTTGACCTTGTCGCCGTCCTCGAGGAACTCGACGACCTTCTTCATTTTCGTCCCGTAATCGTGGTCATCGATGTTCGGACGCATCTTGATCTCCTTGATCTCCTGCGTCTTCTGTCGCTTGCGCTGCTCGTTGGCCTTCTTCTGCGCCTCGTACTTGTAACGGCCGATGTCGAGGAACTTGCAGACCGGCGGGTCGACGTTGGGGGAGACTTCGACGAGGTCGAGCCCGCTTTCCGCTGCCTGCTCGATGGCTTCGCGCGTATACATGACGCCCAGGTTTTCGCCGTTGTCATCGATCACCCGAACCTTTGGGCTCTGGATGAACTCATTGTAGCGAGGGCCGGTAAATTGCGGCGGCGTCTGCGGACGGCGCGGATAGGGCGGTGGTATAGCGAAGTCTCCGATTCTGTTGTCTTGCCAGGCTGGCAGTTAGGCATTTGAGCGTCACTTGAAAAGGCTGCCCGTGGATTGACGTTGCGATTTTTGCCCGCAAGCCGTTGCGGTTGCGCGTCAGTCGTTCGCCCGCAAATCAGGCGGCACGATTTGCGCGGCGATCTGCTCAACCGCTTCGTCCAGGCTCATCGCCACCTGCCGGTCCTCCGACCCCAGCCGGCGAACCGCGACGGTGCCCTCGTCGGTCTCGCGCTTGCCGACCACGAGAAGCAGCGGGACCTTGGCCAGCGAATGCTCGCGCACCTTGTAGTTGATCTTTTCGTTGCGAAGATCCGTCTCGACGCGAATGCCGCGCGCCGCGAGCTTCTCTGCAACCTTCAGCGCGTACCCGTCGGCGTCGGACACAATGGTCGCGACGACCGCCTGCACCGGCGCCAGCCACAGCGGAAACTTGCCGGCATAATGCTCGATCAGGATTCCGATGAACCGCTCGAACGTGCCGAGGATGGCGCGGTGGAGCATTAGCGGATGGTGCTTTTCGCCGTCCTCGCCGACGTAAACCGCGCCGAGCCGCTGCGGCATTTGCGGGTCGAGCTGCAGCGTCCCGCACTGCCACGTCCGGCCGATCGCGTCCTGCAGGTGGAACTCCAGCTTCGGCCCGTAAAAGGCGCCCTCGCCGGGAAGCACTTCATAGTCGAGGCCGGTTTCGCTTAGCGCCGTCTCAAGGTCGGCCTCGGCACGGTCCCATTGTTCGTCGCTTCCGATCCGCTGCTCGGGTCGGGTCGCCAGCTTCACCTTGTATTCGGCAAAGCCAAGATCGCGGTAGATCGCGTCGAGAAGCGCGCAGAACGCCTTGGTTTCCTCGACCAGCTGCTCGGGCGTGCAGAAGATATGGGCGTCATCCTGCGTGAACTGGCGCACGCGCATGATCCCGTGGAGCGCTCCGTGCGGCTCGTTCCTGTGGCAGCAACCGAACTCGGCGAGCCGGAGCGGAAGCTCGCGGTAGCTGGTGATCCCCTGCTTGAAGACCTGCACGTGCGCCGGGCAGTTCATCGGCTTCAATGCCATCAGTTCGGCATCGCCGGTTATCACCGGCGCGTCTTCCTCGGTGGACGGGATTTCGTCGGGCACCACGAACATGTTCTCGCGGAACTTGCCCCAGTGGCCGGACAGCACCCAAAGCTTCGAATCGATGAGCTGCGGAGTCTTGATCTCACGATACCCCGCCGAATCGAGCCGCCGCCGCATGTACGCCTCGAGCTGGCGCCAGATGATGTAGCCGTTCGGGTGCCAGAACACGCTCCCGTGCGCTTCGGCCTGGAGGTGAAACAGGTCCATCTCGGCACCGATCTTGCGGTGGTCGCGCTTGCCCGCTTCCTCGAGCCGGACGAGATAGGCGTCGAGCTGCTTCTTGTTGAGCCACGCCGTCCCGTAGATCCGACTCAGCATCGGGTTCTTCGGATCGCCGCGCCAGTAAGCCCCCGACACGCGCGTGAGCTTGAACGACTGCGGGTCGAGCTTTCCGGTCGAAGCAAGGTGCGGCCCGCGGCACAGGTCCACCCACGCGCCGTCGCCTTCGCCGGTCCGGTACATGGTTATGGTTTCGCCCTCGGGCAGCTCCATCACCCACTCGGCCTTGAACGCCTCGCCCTGCTTTTCAAAGAAGGCGCGGACCTGGTCGCGAGTCCACACTTCGCGGCACAGCGGTTTGTCGGCGGCGATGATCCGCCGCATCTCCTCCTCGATTGCCGGCAGGTCCTCTTCGGCAAACGGCCCGTGGTTGGCCGGGGGCGAGAAGTCGTAATAGAAGCCGTCTTCGGTCGCCGGGCCGAAGGTGATCTGCGTGCCCGGAAACAGGTTCTGCACCGCCTCCGCCAGGATATGCGCGAAGTCGTGGCGGACGAGCTCGAGCGCCTCGGCTTCGTCGCGCGAGGTGACCAGCGCCAGGGTGGAGTCGCTTTCGATCGGCCGGTTGAGGTCGCGAAGTTCGCCGTCCACGCGCGCGGCAAGAGCAGCCTTGGCCAGCCCCGGGCCGATCGCCGCAGCAACGTCGGCGGGCGTCGACCCTTCCGGAACTTCCCGGACCGATCCGTCCGGAAGCGAAATCTTGAACATCTTCGTCATCGGCTTGCGATGTAGCCACGCAGACGCATTCCCTCAAGCGACCGCAGGAGAACTCGCCGCGTAAAGTTCACTTGACACGCGAGTGTCTGCATGTGTAAAGCTAGCTTGTCTAAACGGGAAGGGTACTTGACATGAACACAGTCGCAACGACCGAAGCGGACGCCAAGCGGTCTCGCCTGTGGTGGGGCGTTGCCTTCGTCGCCGCGATGGGTGCCGCTGGCGGGGCCGTCAATTCAGCTCACTTGGGCTTCGTCGGCTCGGCGGCAGTCATCCTCGTGCCGATGCTGCTGCTGATTCCATTCGTCCGCGCAACGGAGCGGGCGCAGGCGGCGACGGGCTGCATCAGTCCCGCCATGCAGCGCTACAACCGCAGGGTCCTGCTCTTCGCCTTCGCTTATGTGGCCGCCTTGTTTGCCGCAATCGGAGTGCACGGCCATCTCGGGGTAGAGGGACCGCTCCTGTGGCTTGTCGCCCTGGTACCGCCAATCCCCATCCTCGGTCTCATTTGGGCGATGGCGCGGCTGCTCATCGAGGAACGCGATGAGTATCAGCGAATGCGAATGATCCGCGCCGCGCTCATCGCTACCGCTGTCCTGCTCGTCACAGCGACCATCTGGGGCTTTCTCGAGATGTTCGACCTGGCCCCGCATGTCTGGGTCTGGGCAGCTTTCCCGGCCTGGTCGATCGGCCTCGGCATCGGTCAGTTAGCCAATCCCCGCTTCTTCGGCGACCCGGGCGGCTGCTGAGGATGGAAAATCGTCTTCGCGTGCTGCGCGCGACACGCGGCTGGAGCCAGGCCGACCTCGGCGAACGGCTCGAAGTCTCGCGGCAAAGCGTCAACGCCATCGAAACCGGCAAATACGACCCCTCGCTGCCGCTCGCCTTCCGGATTGCCGAGCTGTTCGAGCTTCCCATCGAGGAAGTGTTCGTCTCCCCCAGCCGGCGTCAATCCGGCGCGATTTAGGAGTTCCGATTCGCCGCGTTGGCATGCCACTCTTGCCAACCGGCCACGCGGGAGTCATTCGATGTCGGCGCGCTCTTCGTTACCGGGCCCGGGAGGTTGCATTGCGCCAGCTTCGCCTTCTCTTTCTTGCCGTCCTGGCCGGCTGGTGCGGGGTCGCCTGCGCCGAGGTCCAGATATCCTTCTACTCGAAGAACATGGGCTCCAGTTTCCCGCACGCTTACGTGCGGCTGACCGGAACGATCGAATTGACCGGCCAGGCCATTGACGAAAATTACGGCTTCACCCCGGTCCAGCTGACCCCCGGCATCCTGTTCGGCTCCGTCAGCGGAATGATCGAGTTGGCCAGCACCGCCTACATCGCCAGGAGCGACCGGCACTTTTCGCTGCGGTTGACCGACGAGCAATATGCGCAGGTGATGGCGATCGTCGCCAAGTGGCGAAATGCGCCGCAGCCCTCCTATCGGCTCAACGGGCGCAACTGCGTCACATTCGTCGCCGATGTCGCCGCCGCCCTGGGGCTAAGCGCACCGGTGATCCCGAAGCTGATGAAAAAGCCGAAGAGTTATTTGGACGCGGTGACCGAGCTTAACGCGGCAACGATTGCCCGCCTGAACCGGGCGTACATGCTGGCCCGCCATGGCGAACCCGCCGCCACGGTGACCGGTCACTAGCCAGTCGCGTCAGGCGCTTTGCGCGTCGGCCCCGGCCATCGCGTCGTCGATGATCCTCTCCGCCTTCAAGAAAAGCTGCGTGTCGACGACGACTCCCGATGCTCCGGCATTCTCCCGCACCTGCGCCGGCCGCGAAGCCCCGATGATCGCAGAGGCGACGTTGGGTTCTCGAAGCACCCAGGCGAGCGCGAACTGCGGAAGGGTAAGCCCGGCCTCTTCGGCAATCGGCTTGAGTTGCTGCACCGCCCGGAGGACTTGCGGCTGCATCAGCCGGTCCATGAAGCCGCCCATCTTGTCGCTTGCCGCGCGGCTGTCCGCCGGCGGCGGCCGGTTGGGATCGTATTTGCCGGTCAGCACTCCCTGGCCGAGAGGCGACCAGACGATCTGTGAGATCCCGTTGGCGGTGCATAGCGGGATCACCCCGTCCTCCGGTTCGCGCCACACCAGCGAATATTGCGGCTGACTGGAAACGAATTTCACGACGTTGGGAAGCTCCAGCGCAGCCTCGATCTTGTCGGCCGGCCATTCGGAAAAACCGACATAGCGGGTCTTGCCGCTTTCCACCGCGCGAGTGAGCGCCTCCATCGTCTCCTCGAGTGGCGTCTCCTCGTCGTAGCGGTGGCACTGGTAGAGGTCGACGTGGTCGGTCTGAAGCCGTTTCAGCGATGCGTCGAGCTGCTTTTCTACCTGTCCGCGCGACAGGCCGCGGTCAGTGTCCGTCATCGGAAAGTAGAGCTTGGTGGCAAGCACGTAGCTGTCGCGGGCCCGGCCCTTCAGTGCCTCGCCCAGGAAGCTCTCGGCAGCGCCTTTTCCGTAGATGTTGGCCGTGTCGATGAAGTTAATGCCCTGCTCGAATGCCTCGTCGAGGCAGGCCCGCGCCTTGTCCGCTTCCACCCCAACGCCATAGGTCAGCCACGACCCGAGCGAGATTTCCGAGACTTCGAGCTCGCTGTCGCCAAGCAGCCGGTATTTCATTGTCTTGCTCCCGCTAATTCGCCGTCCACAGACATGCCAACGCAACTTCGAACGCACGGGTCCAGCGATACGACCTCTGCCTGGACAAAAATCCTGTCCTAAAGCGGCGGTCCTGTGCAAAGGGCACGACTATGGACTTGCCGGCGTCTCGATCCTGCCCGGCCTCGGAACCGCGATGACTGATCTCGCGCACGTCGAGGTCAACGGCACCCGCCTCGCTTACCGCCTGCGCGACGGTCGCTCCCCGGCGCTGATGTTCCTGCCCGGCTACGGGTCGGACATGGACGGGACCAAGGCGCGCGCGCTCGATTCGCTTGCCGAGAGCCTGGGACTGGCGATGCTCCGCTTCGATTATTCGGGGACCGGGTCTTCCGAAGGACTCTTCGAAGACGGAACGCTCGGCGGCTGGCTCGACGATGCGCTCTACCTCCTCGACACGCTCGTCGAGGGCCCGGTCGTCCTCATTGGGTCGTCAATGGGCGGGTGGCTGGCGCTGCTTGCCGCCAAGCACCGGCCGGAGCGGGTCGCGGCGCTGGTCGGAATCGCCGCTGCGCCCGATTTCACCGGCTGGGGCTTCACGCCCGAGCAGAAGTCCGAGCTTGAGCGCGAGGGGCGAATCGAAGAGCCGAACCCATATGGCCCCGAGCCCTTCGTGACGACGCTCGGCTTCTGGCAATCGGGCGAAGCGCTCCGGCTGCTGGAAGGCCCAATCGCCGTCGATTGCCCGGTCCGGCTGATTCACGGCGATGCGGATAGCGAGGTGCCGGTCTCGATTGCCGTGAAGACGATGCAGCAGCTGCGTTCAGCCGATGTCCAGCTGACGATCGTAAAGGGCGGCTCTCACCGGCTTTCGGATGGCCGCGAGATCGAGGCCATCCTGAGAACCGTCCTCGCCGTCGTGGAGCCGCAATCATGATCCTTGCCCTTGCCGCCGCGATTGCCGTCCAGGCGACCCCCTGCCCCGATGTCGGCACCACCGACGCCTTCGTCTGCCGGGCCATTCACGCCAGTGCCGACGGCAAGGCGGGCGATGCTGCCGAGGCGTTCGAACAGGCGGTGCAAACGCTCGGCGCTGACGATCCGCACGCCGCGCGCCTCTATGCCGCCGCGGGCAACAGCTGGATCGCCGCCGGGGAAGCGCGAAAGGCGGCCGTCGATCTCGACAAGGCGCTCGCCGGAAGCAGCCTGCAGGGAGAGCAAAGGGGTGAGGCTCTCCTCGACCGCGCTCGCGCTGCCGAGGCACAAGGCGATCTCAAGACTGCCCGCGCCAAGGTCGACGAGGCGGCCGCGACCATCTCGAAAGACCCGTTCCTCTGGTACTTTTCGGCGGCGCTCGCCATTCGCGAAGGCGACCCGACGACCGCGAAATCGAGCATCGAGCGAGCGCTTGCACTCGCTCCGGCCGATCCGGTGATTTTGTTCGAAGCGGGCCACGTTGCCGAGTTCACCGGCGATACCGTCGGTGCCCGCGATTACTGGACCCGCACCATCGCGCGCGATCCCAACGGCGAGGCAGGACGGGCAGCTCGCGAAGCGCTCAAGCTCCTGCCCGTTCCGCTGACCGTGAAATCCGGGCCCGAACAGCCTAAGTAGGCTCGATGCGCTATCTTCACACGATGATCCGGGTCTCGGATCCGGAAGCCACGGTCGATTTCTTCAAGCTGCTCGGGCTCGAGGAACGCCGCCGCAAAGACGTGCCGGAGGGCGAGTTTACGCTCATCTTTCTCGGTGTCCCGGGCGAGGACGCCGAGGTCGAGCTGACGCACAACTGGGGACAAAGCGGCTATCCGGGCGGGCGCAATTTCGGGCATCTCGCCTTTGCCGTGGACGACATCTACGCCACCTGCGCCCGCCTCAGCGACGCCGGCGTGACGATCAACCGTCCGCCGCGCGACGGCCGGATGGCCTTCGTCCGGACCCCCGACGGAATTTCCATAGAGCTGCTGCAGGAGGGCGACGCTCTAGCGCCTGCCGAGCCGTGGACGTCGATGCCAAACACGGGTGAATGGTGATGCTGGAACTCGTTGCCGTTCCGGCATTTTCCGACAATTACCTGTGGCTGGTCCACGACGACGACAGCGGCGAAACCGCAGTGGTCGATCCCGGCGATGCGGCCCCCGTCCTTGCCGAAGCGGAAAGCCGCGGCTGGACCATCGGCCAGGTCTGGAACACGCATTGGCACCCCGACCACACCGGCGGCAATCTCGCCGTCAAGGAAGCAACCGGAGCGACGATTTCCGGGCCGGCTAGCGAGACCATTCCGGGCAGGGATGTAGCCCTCTCCGAAGGCGACCAGGTGCGGCTTGGCGAGCACACAGGACGCGTGATTGCGGTTCCCGGCCACACGCTCGGGCACATCGCGCTGGTCTTCAACGACGACCGAATCGCCTTCGTCGGCGACACCTTGTTCGCCATGGGGTGCGGCCGGCTCTTCGAAGGCACGCCGCAACAGATGTTCGCCTCGCTCGAGCGGCTGTCGTCCTTGCCGGAGGATACTCGCCTTTATTGCGCTCACGAATATACGCTGGCGAACGGCCGTTTCGCCGCCCATGCCGAACCCGGGAATGCCGCGATTGCCGACCGGCTGCGCAAGGTCGAGCGGATGCGCGAGCAGGGGCAGATCACAATCCCCACCACAGTCGCTTCGGAACGGGCAACCAACCCCTTCGTTCGCTCAAGTGACTGGCAGGAGTTCGCACGGCTCCGTGCCGGGAAAGACAGCTTCGGTTAATCGAGCGAAGCGCTAATCGGAACGGGGCTGAAACGGTGACGACAAAGGAGACTGCAATGCGACGCCTGACCCCCCTCCTCATCCTTTCCGCCCTTGCGAGCTGCACTTATGCGCCTCCGGGCCCGGCGGTTGCCGACACCCGCTCGCAGGCGCGCCTCGCCAAAATGCTTGCCGGCAAGGTGCCCGGCGCTCCGCAATCGTGCCTGCCGAGGTCGCGATCCAACGACATGACCGTGATCGACGACAACACCATCGCGTTCCGCGACGGCACCAACCGCGTCTGGGTCACCCACCCGCGGGGTGGCTGCAACTTGCTCGCCTCCGGCGGCTACACCCTCGTTCTTCGCAACTTCGGAGGCATGGGGCTGTGCCAGGGCGATATCGGAAGCGTGGTCGACCTGCGCAGCCATTCGACCGTCGGAAGCTGCTCAATGGGCGAGTTCGTCCCCTACACGACCCCTCGGCGATAGGACCCGCAGCTCACCTCCCGTAGAGCGACTCGAGCCGCTCGCCGTAGACATGCTTGATCACGTGACGGCGGATTTTCATCGATGGAGTGAGCTGCTCGTTTTCGACGGTGAACCCAGCGTCGGCGACAATGAAGCGGCGGACCTTTTCGATGATCGAGACGTCGGCGTTTACCCGGTCAACTGCCGCCAGGAGACGCTGGTGGACGTCGGGCTCGTCGGCAACCTCCGGATCCGGAACCAGCAGCGCGACGAGGTGCGGCTTGCGGTCCCCATAGACCATCGCCTGCGCAATCTCCGGCTGCAGGGTCAGCATGCCCTCGATCCGCTGCGGGGCGATGTTGTCGCCCTTGTCGTTGACGATGATGTCCTTCTTGCGGTCGGTGATGACGATCCGGCCCTTGTCGTCGAAGTGGCCGATGTCGCCGGTAGCCAGCCACCCGTCCTGGAGCACGCGCTCGGTTTCCTCGCGATTGCGCCAGTAGCCGTGCATGACCAACTCGCCCCGGACCATGATTTCGCCGTCGGCCGCGATCTTGACCTCGGCGCCCTTGATCGGCGGCCCGACTGTGTCGAGCCGAATTCCGACGCTTGGTCGGTTGCAACTGATCACCGGCCCGGCCTCCGTCTCGCCATAACCCTGGAGAAAGGTGATCCCCAGCGACTGGAAGAAGATTCCGACGTCGGGATTTAGCGGAGCGCCGCCCGAGACCCAGGCTTTCACCCGCCCGCCCACCTTCTTTCGAAGCTTGCGCCGGACGGTCAGCGAAAGCAGTGCATCCATCGGCCGATCCCACGGCTTCACCCGGTCGTGGTAGCGGTCGCCGCCGATCTTGAGCGCCCGGCGAAGCAGATAGTGCGACAGTCGGCTGTCGACGTTCTTGAGGATTCGCGCGCGCAGCATTTCGAACAGCCGCGGAACGACGATCATGATCGTCGGCCGGACGTCCTCGATATTTGCGGCAAGCTTCTCCAGGCTTTCCGCATAATAGATTTCCGCGCCCAGCCCGATCGGGAACAGCTGCCCGCCGGTATGCTCGAGAGCGTGGCTGGCGGGAAGGAACGACAGGAACACTTCATCGTCCCAGCCGAAATCGGAAGAGATGATGTCGGTCGCTCCGGCGATGTTGTGGAGGATCGAGCCGTGGTGCTGCATCACCCCGCGCGGAGCTCCGCCGGTGCCGCTGGTGTAGATGATGCAGGCGAGGTCGCTGCGTTGCATCTGGCTCGCCCGCTCTTCGACCGCAGCCGGATCGCCCTTGCTCGCCGCCAGCTTGCGCCAGCAATGGACAGTTATCCATTCGGGCACCTGCCCGGCACGGATCTCCTCGATCCCGATGACGTGGTGGCAGTCGGTCGAGGTCAGCACCGCCGGGATCAGTGCGGCCGCGAGCTTCTGGTTCGAAACAATGACGGCGCGGGCACCGGAATTGCCCAGGATATGCGCGTGGTCGCGGGTGGTGTTGGTGACGTAGGTCGGCACCGTGACGCACCCGGCGGCCATTATGGCGAGGTCGGAGATCAGCCATTCGGGCCGATTTTCGCCCACCAGCATCACGCGATCGCCCGGCTCCAGACCCATTTCCCGCAGGCTTGTGGCGAGAGCGATGACCTGCTGCCGCGCCTCGTTCCAGCTCGTCGAGACCCATTCGCCGCCGCGCTTCGCCCACAGGAAAGGCGCGTCACCTTTCTGCGCCGCTCGGACCAGGAACATCTGCACCAAATTGTCGAAATGCTCGAGCTGACGTGCGATCTTCATCCACTCCTCCCCCGGGGCTGGGCCTTTTACCGAAACGGCTGAGCAGCGCCAGCGTGGACGCGGAACGGACCATGTTCTAGATCCACGCCCATGAGTCTCGTGCAAAAGATCGCCCTCGCGGTCGCCTCTGCCTCGCTTTTCAGCTGCACCACCGTCCCGGTCGCTCCGGCCGCTCCGCTTCAGCGGCAAGACGCAGCGTCTTCAGTTCAGCCATTCGTGATCGCCGCGAATCCGCTTGCGGCGAGCGCCGGGCTGGAGGTCCTGAAAAGGGGCGGAAGTGCCGCGGATGCGGCGCTTGCCGTCCAGGCGATGCTTTCGCTGGTCGAGCCGCAAAGTTCCGGGATCGGCGGCGGCGGCTTCATCACTTATTATGATGTCTCGACCCGCCAGGTGAGCGTTTACGACGGCCGCGAAGTCGCCCCGGCGCAAGCCACTGCGACGATGTTCCTTCAGGCCAACGGCGAGCCATTGCCCTTTTCCCAGGCGGTCCTGTCTGGACGCGCGACCGGCGTTCCCGGAGCCGTCGCCGCACTTGCGATGGCGCAAAAGGAGCATGGAAAGCTGCCATGGGCAACGTTGTTCGGTGCGGCCGAACGTGCTGCCCGTGACGGCTTCGAGGTCAGCCCGCGGCTCGCGCGGATGATCCATTCGCATTTTGCGGAAAACAGCGCTCCGGACGTGATCCGCTATTTCTCCAAAGCGGACGGCACGCTGCTCGACGTCGGCGACACGCTTCGCAATCCCGATTATGCGGAGTTCCTGGGTCGCTTCGCCGCGCAGGGACCGGCAGCGCTTTACACTGGCTCGACCGCTGCGAAAATCGTCGCGAAGACCCATGCCGCACCGCTGGCGGGAACGATGACCATGGCGGATCTCGCGCGCTATCGGCCGGTCAAGCGCGAGGCCCTCTGCCGGCCGTGGCATGTCTATTCGCTGTGCGTTCCTCCGCCCCCGTCGAGCGGCGTGGGCCTCATCGAGTTGATGAAGATCCTCGAGAGGACCGACATCGCCAGCCTGGGGCCAAACAATCCCCGCGCCTGGTCCATTTTCGCCCAGGCAAGCAGGATCATGTACGCCGACCGCGACCGCTATGTCGGCGATTCCGGCTTCGTGACAGTACCTGTGCGCGGCCTTCTCGACCCCGCCTACATCGCCCAGCGAGCAACCCTGATCGGCACGTCCGCGGGAGCACCGCCGAAGGCAGGCGTTCCTGCAGGTGCACCTTCGCCGGGGCAGGGCCGCACGCTCGAGCCGACCGGGACGTCGCACTTCATCATCCGCGACAGCGACGGCAATGTCGTGTCGATGACGACCACCGTCGAATTGATCTTCGGCACCGGGCGAATGGTCGACGGGTTTTTCCTCAACAACCAGCTTACCGATTTTTCCTTCTCGCCGGTCGACCGTGCGGGAAGGCCCGTCGCCAATGCGGTTGCTCCCGGCAAGCGCCCGCGATCCTCGATGGTGCCGTCGATACTTCTGACCAGCGACGGTAAATTTGCCGGTGCGATCGGCTCCGCGGGGGGCAATTCCATCCTGGCTTACGTCGCCAAGTCGCTCATCGGAGCGGTCGACTGGGGACTTCCGATGAGCCAGGCGCTTGCGCTTCCCAACCTCGTCGCACGCGGCCCCAATTTCCAGGGCGAAGTCGACAAGTTCCCGCCGCAAGTACTGCAAGGGCTTCGGAACCGCGGGATCGACCTCAAGCCCGGCCAGGGCGAGGATTCAGGACTGACCGGCGTTATGATCCGGAACGGCCGCGTCGACGGCGGCGCCGACCCCCGGCGCGAAGGCGTGGTCCTGGTCCTGCCCCGCTAGCCGGCCGTCCCAACCGCCTCGGCGATGTTTGCAAAGCCGCTTTCGTGGAGCTTGCGGGCAAGGCCGCAGGCGATGTCGCGCCCGATATGCGGGCCTTCGTACACCATCGCGCTGTAGAGCTGGACGAGCGAAGCGCCGGCGCAAATTCGCTCCCACGCGTCTTCGACGCTCGCAATGCCCCCGCAGCCGATGAGCGGCACCTCGCCCCCGCTCGCGGTTCGGAAGCGGCGAAGGGCGTCGAGCGCCAAGGGCTTGAGCGGCCGTCCGGAAAGCCCGCCCTTCTCCCCCGCCTTCGAAGAGCTGAGCGGCGGCCGCGAAACCGTGGTGTTGGCGACGATGATCGCGTCGATGCGGTTGTCGACGACCGCGCGAACGATCGGTTCGACGTCGCCGCGCTCGAGATCGGGCGCGACCTTGAGGAAAACCGGTGGCCCGCCCGGGTCGCGCGCTCCGGCGATTGCCGACAGCAGCGTGTCGAGCGCCCCGTGGTTCTGCAGGGCGCGAAGCCCGGGCGTGTTGGGCGAGCTGATGTTGACCGCCAGGTAATCGGCCACCGCGCTCATCGCCTTCACTCCGGCGACATAATCGCCGACCCGGTCGGGGCTGTCCTTGTTGGCGCCGATATTGACCCCGATCGGACCGCCGGCGCGGCTGCACCCCTGGAGGCGCATGAACGCGGCGGCCTGGCCGTCGTTGTTGAACCCCATGCGATTGATGACCGCGCGATCTTCACTGAGCCGGAACAGCCGCGGCTTGGGATTTCCCTGCTGCGGGCGCGGAGTAAGCGTACCGACCTCGACGAAGCCGAAGCCGAGAGTCAGCATCTCCGCGGCGACTTCGGCATCCTTGTCGAAGCCGGCCGCGAGCCCCACCGGAGACGGGAAATCGAGCCCCGCCACCGTCGACTTGAGCGACTCTGGCAGGTGGGCCGAATGCAGCGGAAGCAGCTTGAGCGCGCGGATCGTCGCCCGGTGGGCCGACTCCGCGCCGAGCGCGAATACAAGCGGACGAAAGAGCGGATACAAACGCATGTTAAACTTTTGTTTAGCCGCTCAAACGAGCGCCGTCACCGAAAGGTTGAGTTTCACCACGCAACGCACTAAATCGGACTGGAAAGCTCTGAATTAGATATGCGCCTTAGCCACCTTGCCGATTATGCGGTCGTTTTGATGACCGCCGCCGCCCGCCGCCAAGCGGGGGAGCGATTGAGCGCGACCGAATTGGCAGCCGAGACCGGGGTGCCGCTGCCGACCACGCAGAAGCTGATGGGGCAGCTTGCGACTGCCGGATTGCTCGACAGCGTTCGCGGCGCCGGCGGCGGCTTTTCGCTGTCGCGACCGGCGACCGAGATCAGCCTCGCCGATGTAGTCGAAGCGGTCGAAGGACCGATCGCGATGACCGTCTGCTCCGAAGGGCGGAGCGATTGCGCGCTCGACGCGCACTGCCGCGTCAAGCCGCACATGGGCGTCGTCGGCAATGCGGTTCGCGGGGCACTGGGTGCGGTCAGCCTGACGTCCCTGTGTGAACCGGCATCCGCCGGAGGGCTGGCGCGATGAACGAGGCCGTCAAGAACCGCGAGATCCGCGAGCACGTAGCCAAGGATTATGAGTGGGGCTTCAGCTCCGCCGTTGAGCAGGATTTCGCGCCCAAGGGGCTGAGCGAGGACACGGTCCGCTTCATCTCCGCCAAGAAGAACGAGCCCGAGTGGATGCTCGAGTGGCGCCTGAAGGGCTATCGCGCCTGGCTGGAGATGGAGGAGGTCAGCTGGGCCAAGCTCGACATCCCCGCAAATCGATTACCAGGACGCCTTTTACTACGCGGAGCCGAAGAAGCGGCCCAAGCTCAGCAGCCTGGACGAGCTCGATCCTGAAATCCGCCGCACCTACGAAAAGCTCGGCATTCCCATCGAGGAGCAGAAGGTGCTCGCCGGCGTCGAAGGCGCGCGCAAAGTCGCGGTCGACGCGGTGTTCGACAGCGTTTCCGTCGCGACCACGTTCCGCGAGGAGCTGAAGAAGGCGGGCGTCATCTTCCTCTCCATCTCCGAAGCGATCCGCGAGCATCCCGAGCTGGTGAAGAAATACCTCGGCTCCGTCGTCCCGCAGCGCGACAATTACTTCGCCTGCCTCAACAGCGCGGTCTTTTCCGACGGCACCTTCGTCTACGTGCCCGAGGGCGTCCGCTGCCCGATGGAGCTTTCGCACCTATTTCCGGATCAATGCCGAGAACACCGGGCAATTCGAGCGCACACTGATCGTCGCCGACAAGGGCAGCTACGTCTCCTACCTCGAAGGCTGCACCGCGCCGATGCGCGACGAGAACCAGCTTCACGCGGCGGTGGTCGAGATCTTCGCGCACGAGGACGCGGAGGTGAAATACTCGACCGTCCAGAACTGGTACCCGGGCGACGCCGAGGGCAAGGGCGGTATCTTCAACTTCGTCACCAAGCGCGCGCTGTGCTCGGGCGACCGCTCGAAGGTCAGCTGGACCCAGGTCGAGACCGGAAGCGCGATCACCTGGAAATACCCAAGCTGCATCCTCAAGGGCGATGGCAGCGTCGGCGAATTCTATTCGGTCGCGCTGACCAACAACCGCCAGCAGGCCGACACCGGCACCAAGATGATCCACATCGGCGCCAACACGCGCTCGACGATCGTCTCCAAGGGCATCAGCGCGGGCCGGTCGAACAACACCTACCGCGGGCTGGTGCGCGTTCTCCCGCGCGCCGAGAACGTCCGCAACTTCACCCAGTGCGATTCACTGCTTCTGGGCAGCGACTGCGGCGCCCACACCGTGCCGTACATCGAGGTCAAGAACCCGACCGCGACAGATCGAGCATGAGGCGACGACGTCGAAGATCAGCGAGGACCAGCTGTTCTACGCGATGAGCCGCGGCCTCGACCAGGAAGCGGCGGTGGCGCTGATCGTCAACGGCTTCGCCCGCGAGGTGCTGAAGCAGCTGCCGATGGAGTTCGCGGTCGAAGCGCAGAAGCTGCTGGGGATTAGTTTGGAGGGGAGCGTCGGGATGATCTCGACGCAATTCGGCGTGCCTGACACGCTTTGGAAGAGCGGAGCCGACGCCCGGACAATAGATTGCTAGGCAGGCATCGACGTCGGATGCTCGGCACGTGACGTGCCGTTCATTCGGAAATATCGAACCTGAACTTGCCGCCGAATGGTGAGCTACAATCGAACGCGAAACCGCACTTCGCGCTCGAGACGGCCACGCTGCAGGCAGCGGCGCTGCGGAAGTATTCTGGCGGTGCGCATGCCGAGCACGCAGTCGAGCTGGGCTACTGCCGTAGAGTGCTGGACCGGAAATGCTCGGACTTGACGACGCCCGCGATGCGGTACTCGGTCTGCGAGTGATGAGAAGCATAGATCGCCAAGGTACAACGGAAGTGATGCTGAGATCGAAAACCTCCACGCGACCGTCGCGGCAAGCCGATCCTCAACGGCGTGTCGCTCACGTGCCCGCGGGCGAAGTGCATGCGATCATGGGGCCGAACGGGTCGGGCAAGTCGACGCTCGCCTACGTGCTCGCCGGGCGGCCCGGCTATGAGGTGACCGAAGGCGGCGCTGCATTCGACGGCCAGCGACCTCCTCGCGATGGAGCCGTTCGAGCGCGCCGCGGCGGGCCTGTTCCTCGGCTTCCAGTATCCGGTCGAAATCCCCGGCGTCTCCTACCTCCAGTTCCTGCGCGAAAGCCTCAACGCGCAGCGCCGCGCGCGCGGCGAGGCCGAACTTTCCGGCGCCGAGTTCATCAAGCTCGCGCGCGAACAGGCGGCGCTGCTCGGAATGGACGCGGAGATGCTCAAGCGCCCGGTCAACGTCGGCTTTTCCGGCGGCGAGAAGAAGCGCGCCGAGATGGTGCAGATGGGCATCATCGACCCGAAGTTCGCGATCCTCGACGAGACCGACAGCGGGCTCGATATCGACGCCCTGAAGGCCGTCGGCGCGGGCATCAATTCGATCATGCGCAAGCCCGACAAGGGCGTGCTGCTGATCACCCACTATCAGCGGCTTCTCGACTATGTGAAGCCGGACAAGGTGCACGTGCTGCAGGCTGGCAAGGTCGTCCGCTCCGGTGGGCCGGAGCTTGCCCACGAGCTCGAGCGCGAGGGCTATGCGGAGGCGGCCGCGTGACGGCGCCCTTCCCCACCCGACAACAAGAGGAGTGGCGCTACGCCGACCTCGACGCGCTTCAGCCCATCTGGGAGCAGCTCGGCGAGAGGGAGCGAATCGCGGTCGGTGCTGGCGAGAGCCTGGAGGAGGTCTGGCTTCCGACCGAACGACGCGGTGCAGGTGCGGCGGGTTAACCTCAGCCTCGGCGCGGGAGCCAAGGCGCGCATTTACGCGCTGAACACCGCACAGCAATACGGCCGCATCGAGCTTGAGGTGGAGCTCGCCGACGGCGCGGACTTCGAGCTGTTCGCCGCCAATATCGGAACCGGCACTTCGACGAACGAGATCGTCGGCAACGTCCGCCACCTGGAGCCGAATGCCACCTCGCGGCAAATCGTCCGCTCGGTTCTCAACGGCAAGGCGACCGGCACCTATCTCGGACGGATCGAGGTGGCGCGCGGCGCGCAAAAGACCGACGCCGAGCAGTCGGTGAAGGCCATGCTGCTCGACCGCGGAGCGACCGCGAATGCCAAGCCCGAGCTGGAGATCTTCGCCGACGACGTGAAGTGCGCGCACGGCGCCACCGTCGGCGAGCTGGACGCAAACCAGCTCTTCTATCTCGAATCGCGCGGACTGCCGCCGGCACAAGCGCGGGCGCTGCTGCTCGACGGCTTCGTCATGGGACTGTGGGACGGGGCAAAGGACCCGGAGGCGATCTGCGACGCCGCCCGCGAGGCGCTGCGGAGGGTCGTTTGAACCGCGAAACCCGAATCAGCCCCGGTCTCGACGTGCGCGGACAGTTCCCCGGCCTCGGCAGCTGGCATTATCTCGACAGCGCCGCGACCGCCCAGAAGCCGCAGGCGGTGATCGACGCGATCGCGCCTGGCTTATGGCCCCGATTATGCGACCGTCCATCGCGGCATCTACCAGCGATCCAGCGAGATGACCGCGCGGTACGAAGCGGCGCGTGGCGCGGCGGCGAAGCTGATCGGCGGCAAGGCCGAGGAGGTCATTTTTACCCGCGGTGCGACGGAGGCGATCAACCTCGTCGCCCGCGTGCTTCCCAAAGACGGCCGCAAGCGGGTGCTGCTCTCCGCCCTCGAGCACCACAGCAACATCGTTCCCTGGCAGCTCGCCGGATACGAAATCGACGCGGTTCCGCTGACCAGCGAGGGCAAGATCGACCTCGACGCGGCGCGAGCAAATGCTCACCGGCGACCATCGCGTCGTTGCCTTCGCCCATGTCTCCAATGTGCTCGGCTCGGTTCTCGATACCAAGCGCGCGGCGGAGATCGCACACAGCGAAAGGCGCGCTGCTGCTTCTCGACGGATGCCAGGCGGTGCCTCGCATGCCGGTGAACGTCGCCGAGGTCGGCTGCGACTTCTACGCTTTCTCCGGCCACAAGCTCTATGGGCCGACAGGCATCGGATGCCTGTGGGGCCGTTCCACGCTCCTGGATTCGATGCCGCCATGGCAGGGCGGCGGGTCGATGATCGACCGGGTGACGTTCGAGGAAAGCACCTACCTGGACCCGCCGCAGCGGTTCGAGGCGGGCACTCCGCACATCGTCGGAGCGGTCGGGCTTCACGCCGCCATCGACTGGGTCGAGGCGCTGACGATGGCGGCGATCCACGCGCATGAATGCGCGCTCGTCGGCCAGACTCGCGACGCCCTCCGGAGCATCGGCGGAGTGACCCTCTATGGACCGGCCGACAGCGCCGGGATCGTCAGTTTCAACGTCGACGGGGTTCATTCGCACGACACCGCCACCATATTGGATGACGCGGGCGTGGCGGTTCGCGCCGGCCATCATTGCGCACAGCCGTTGATGGATATGCTCGGCGTTGCTGCAACCGCCCGGGCAAGTTTTGCAGCGCACAGCGACAGCTCGGACGTCGCGGCGCTGGTCAAGGGCATCGAACAGGTAAAGCGGATTTTCTCCAGGTGAGCTTTCGGGAATGAACGAGGAACGCAAGATCGAAACCGAGGAGGTCGAATCGGTACCGGTGCCGCCTCGCGCCCGGGTTCCCGAGACAGCGGCCGAGAAGCTCGGGCGCAAGCGCGACTATCTTTCCGGGTTTCTTTCCGGCGAGACGGAAGCGGCGCCCGCGTCGGCCGGCGATGACGAGCTCAAGGACCGCATCGTCGAGGCGCTCAAGTCCATCTACGATCCCGAAATCCCGGTCGACATCTACGAGCTCGGCTTGATCTACGATGTCGAGGTCAAGGAGGACGGTGACGTCCTCGTCACCATGACCCTGACCACCCCCCATTGCCCGGTCGCCGAATCGCTTCCCAACGAAGTCGAGCTTCGGGTGCTGTCGGTGGCCGGGGTTCGCGATGCCGAAGTCAAACTGGTTTGGGACCCGCCGTGGGACCCGTCGAAGATGAGCGACGAGGCACGCCTCGAGTTGGGAATGCTATGAACAAGGAAACCAAAGTGCGCGCTCGCCCTGCCGCGATCACGCTGACGGACGCGGCGAATGCGCGCGTCGCCGAACTGATGAGCCGCGCCCCCGACGGTGCGATCGGGGTCAAGCTTTCGACCCCGCGCCGCGGCTGCTCCGGCCTCGCCTACTCGGTCGACTATGTGACGGAAGAGAATGCGCTCGACGAGAAGATCGAAACGCCGGGCGGCACCTTCTACGTCGACGGCGCATCGGTGCTTTACCTGGTCGGATCGATCATGGACTGGCGAGAGGACGATTTCGCCGCCGGATTCGTCTTCGACAACCCGAACGCCACCGGATCGTGCGGCTGCGGAGAGAGCTTCACGGTTTAGCAACTCGGCGCAATCTGATATGCTCCTCGGCGAAAAGGAGCCAGCGCCATGCGTGTCCTGCTTCTGATTGCGCTTTTAGCGATTCCGGCCTCTGTCGCGTCGCCGGCTGCTTCGACTCCTCTCTATTCGGAGCCGGCCCTTTCGGAGCCCGTGATTTCGGCACCTGCCCCCAAGAAGCCCGTCATCAACCCCAACCCGAGCGCTCGTGCGGCGCTTGGCCTGTGCCCGCCGACGGCGGCGCAAATGGCCGCAGACCGCGCGCGAAAGAACGGCGGGCTGGGGCTTTTGCACAAGCTGACGGACCTTCCGCCGGCTAATGAATATATCGCAGTCTACCGCCGTGACGCGGATGGCTGCGAAGATCCAATCGTGGTCAAGTACGGAGTTGGCCGCCGGTAATCGCGTTACCTCCGTCAACAACCGAATGGGAGATCGGCATGTCTCGTGCGCTCAGCCTCACTTTTCGCAATTGCCTGCTACGCGATTTTCTTCGCGACCTTCCTTTACCTGATTGGCTTCGTCGGCGACTTCGGCCTTGTGCCGAGGACGGTCGATACGCCTGCCTCATCCGTCGGGACCGGAGCGGCGATCGTCATCGACCTCGCGCTGATCGCGCTGTTCGGGCTCCAGCACAGCGTCATGGCCCGCCAGGGGTTCAAGCGCGCCTGGACGAAGATCGTCCCGCGGCAATGCCGAGCGAAGCGTCTATGTGCTGCAGCAAGTGTCGCGCTGATGGTGATGTTCCTGTTCTGGCAGCCGGTCGAGGCCGCCATCTGGACCGTTACCGCTCCGGCCGGCTCGCTGCCGCCCTGTGGCTAGCGTTCTGGCTCGGCTGGGGGACGGTGCTGATCAGCACGTTCCTGATCAATCATTTCGAGCTGTTCGGGCTTCAGCAGGCATGGTCGAACATGCGGCGCCGGGAATTCGCGCCGCCGCGGTTCCGGACGCCGTTCCTCTACAGGTTCGTTCGGCACCCGCTTTACGCGGGCTTCTTTCTCGCTTTCTGGGCCACTCCGACAATGAGCGGGGCCACCTGCTGCTGGCGGGCGGAATGTCCGTCTACATGCTGATCGCGATCGGGTACGAGGAACGCGACCTGATCGCTTTCCACGGCCGAGACTATGAAGATTATCGCGGCCGCGTGGGAATGCTTTTGCCCAGGCTCAAAAGCCGAGGGTGAAGCGGACCGCGGCGCCATAGTCCTTGTCGGCGTTGGCGATGTGCCCGGGTCAATGCACTGTATTTTGAGCAGGCTAAGGGCCCCAGCAAGAGCATGGACCCAAGCTTCTCCCACATCCGAAACTGGATTTTCGACCTCGACAACTGCCTCTATCCGGCGTCGACGGGCCTGTTCGAGCTCATCGACGAGCGGATGGGCGCCTATATCCAGCGACTCCTCGATTGCGGGCGCACCGAGGCGCGGCGAGTTCAGAAGCACCATTTCCATACCCACGGAACGACCCTCGCCGGGCTGATGAAGGAGCACGGGGTCGACCCGCACCATTTTCTCGAGGACGTGCACAAAATCGACCTTGACCGGATCAAGTCGGACGATCGGCTTGCCGGCGCTCTCGACCTGCTGCCCGGCCGCAAGTTCGTCTTCACCAACGGCGATGCGCCTTACGCCCGGCGCGTGCTTGAAGCGATCGGCGTGAACGATCGCTTCGAGCATCTCCACGACATCCACGCGAGCAGCTACAAGCCCAAGCCCGACCCGTTCGGCTATGGACTGTTGTGCGAGCGGTTCGACATCGACCCGGCCTCGGCCCTCCTCGCCGACGACATGGCAATCAACCTCGCCCCGGCAAAGGCGCTGGGGATGACGACGGTCTGGGTCGACAACGGCTCCGAACGCGGTACCCACGGCCTCGGCGATTTCGTCGACCATAAAATTCACAGCGTCAGCGAGTGGCTGGAGCAGATCCTCGGGGGAAAGACATGAGTTCGCAGCTTCAGCAGGTGATCGACGAGGCATGGGACGATCGCGATGCGATCGGGCCGGACACCGGCGGCGAAATTCGCGACGCCGTGGAATCCGCCGTTGCCGCGCTCGACAGCGGCGAAGCGAGGATCGCTGAAAAGTCTGCAGGCGAATGGGTCGTGCACCAGTGGCTGAAGAAGGCGGTTCTGCTGTCGTTCCGGCTCAACCCGATGCACGTCATCCCCGGCGGTGCGGACGGCGGTCAGTGGTGGGACAAGGTGCCATCGAAATTCGCCGGATGGGGTGAGGACGATTTCAGGGCTGCCGCCTTTCGCGCAGTCCCCGGCGCGATCGTTCGCCGCGGCGCCTTCATTGCACCGGGAGCCGTCCTGATGCCGAGCTTCGTGAATATCGGAGCGCGAGTCGGCGAAGGGACCATGGTCGACACCTGGGCAACGGTCGGAAGCTGTGCGCAGATCGGTCGAAACGTCCACATCTCCGGCGGCGCCGGAATTGGTGGCGTGCTCGAGCCGCTCCAGGCGGGCCCGGTCGTGATCGAAGACGATTGTTTCATCGGCGCGCGATCGGAGGTCGCCGAGGGAGTCGTCGTCGAGCAGGGATCGGTGCTGTCGATGGGCGTGTTCCTCGGAGCTTCGACGAAAATCATCGAACGAGCCACCGGCGAAGTCTTTTACGGCCGGGTGCCGTCCTATTCGGTGGTCGTTCCAGGCGCGATGCCGTCGGAGCACGGCGGACCGGCTCTGGCTTGCGCCGTGATCGTCAAGCGAGTCGACGAACGGACCCGCTCAAAGACCAGCATCAACGAATTGCTTCGCGATTGAGCCATAAGGCGCGCTTATTGCCGCAGAGCCGCGATTTGTTGGCGGCCCGACGCTCGACGCCGCTACAGCAGCGCAATCATGAAGCCGGTGGATCCGCAGACGTTTGAACGCAATCTCGCGGACGCTGGCGGCAGCCAGGCGGGCCATGGCGAGCCGATGATCCGAACCCACATGAACCGCTCCGATTGGGCGATCCTTGCCGCCCTGGCACTCATCTGGGGCGGCGCCTTCTTTTTCATCAGCGTCGCTGTCCACGCGATCGCTCCACTCACCTACGTGTTGCTGCGACTGACCATTGCCGCTGCCGGCCTGTGGCTGTTCGTCTGGTGGAGGGGAGATCGCATTGCGCTGCCGCGAAGCGTTTGGGGTTCGATCCTGCTACTGGCTCTTCTCAACAACGTCATTCCCTTTGCACTCTTCGGCTGGGGCCAGACCCATATCGCAAGCGGCCTCGCTTCGATCCTCAACGCGACGACGCCGATCTGGGGAGTCGCGGTTGCTCACCTCTTCACTAATGACGAACGGATGAGCCCGCGCAAGGTCGCGGGAGTCGTCCTTGGCTTCGGCGGAGTGGCGACCATGATCGGGCCCTCGCTGCTGGCCAATATCGGAAGCTCGGCCCTCGCCCAGCTTGCCTGCGTGGCTGCCTCGCTCAGCTATGCCTTCGCCGCTGTGTGGGCACGGCGGTTCCGGCGAATGGAGGTGTCGCCGATCGCCGTCACCACCGGCCAGCTTAGCGCGGGCGCGCTGGTCATGCTGCCTGTCGCGCTCATCGTCGAGAAGCCGTGGACTCACGTCTTTCCCGGCATAGGCCCGATCGCCGCGATCACAGCGCTGGCGCTCCTGTGCACCGCCTTTGCCTACGTCCTCTACTTCCGGCTGATCGCCTCGGCCGGAGCGACGAATGCACTGCTGGTGACGCTGCTCGTCCCGCCCACGGCAATCGTGCTCGGCGCGCTGTTCCTCGGCGAGGTGCTTGCCCCGCAGGATTTCCTCGGCCTTTCGCTCATCGCGCTCGGCCTCGCCGCGATCGACGGGCGTCTGCTCAGCCTTTTGCGGCCGCCCCAGCTTCGGCGAGCAGCTTAGCCGCCTCATTGCTGGTCCAGTCGAGGTCACCGACGTAGCGCCAAACCTCATGTCCCGAGCTGTCGTAATAGATGGTTGTCGGCATCACTTGGACGCCAAGCGCAGCCGAAAACGCCATCTTGGGATCCCGCCAAACTTCGAGGTGGGATATCCCATGGCTCTCCAGGAACGCGTCGATGGACGAGCGATTGCCGATGTCCTGGGAGACCGCGATGACCTTGGGCGCTCCCGGGCGGCTGCTCAGCGCATCTAGCGTGGGCAGTTCCTTGACGCAGGGCGCGCACCAGGTCGCCCACATGTTGACAAGGGTCGGCTTGCCAGCCCCGCCGCCGAGGGTCGCCGGGTCGTCGTCGACATTGTAGATTTCCGCCGTCGGCATCGCTTGGCCGGCGTGGCTTCGGTCGACGCCTTTGCCCGGCACGTCCGCCCCTTGGGCAACATCGGCTTTGGCAGGGTCCTTTTGCGCTTGGTCGCGGTGGCAACCGGACAGGGCCAGCGCAACGAGCGGCACAGCGAGGAGCACGGAACGACGAATTCTCATCGGCTCGCGCATAGGCACCGCCCGGATCGCGCACAAGCGGCTGGAACAAGGCGGCCCGAGCCGCTAACCCGCGTCCCGTGACAGCTTCGCTTCCGCTCCGCCTCGCCATCTTTCCAAGCCTCCTCGCCGTTGCCGGCTGCGGCAATATGGGAGACCTCAAACCGGCCGCGGGGCATTCGCTCCCTGTGAAACCGCTGATGGCGCGGGCTACTCCGACCGCGGACCAGCTACTCACCCCGCCTGCCTACGCCAACCCGGATCGGGTCGATGAGCTGATGAAGAAATCCGCGCCGCGCCAGAGCGACCGCTTCGCGCTCCCGCCTCCGACCGGCAAGGCGCAGCCCGTCCCCGTCCAGGAACTGGATGAGGAGCAGCCAAACGAAGCCGGCCCGGTGACCCCGCAATGACAAGGAAACTCAGGAAAGCTGTTTTCCCGGTCGCCGGCCTCGGCACCCGGCTGCTTCCGGCAACAAAGTCGATGCCGAAGGAGATGCTGACGATCGTCGACCGGCCGCTGATCCAATATGCGGTCGACGAAGCCCGCGAGGCGGGAATCGAGCAGATGATCTTCGTAACCGGGCGCGGCAAATCGAGCCTGGTCGACTATTTCGATAGCGCTTTCGAGCTCGAGACGGTGATGGAGCGCAAGGGTAAAAGTCTCGACATTCTCGGGCCCTCGCGCGCCACGTTCGGCGAAATCGTCAGCGTCCGGCAGCAGCAGCCGCTGGGGCTGGGTCATGCCGTCTGGTGCGCCCGGGACATCGTCGGCGACGAACCTTTCGCTGTGATCCTTCCCGACGATTTGATGGCCGGAAAACCCGGTGCGCTTCGGCAGATGGTGGACGCCTGGGCAGAGGTGGGCGGCAACATGCTGGCGACCGAAGAAGTCCCCGCCGAAATGACCAGCGCCTATGGGATCATCACTCCTGGCGAGACGAAGGGGTCGCTGACCGAGGTCTGCGGGCTGGTCGAAAAGCCCGAGCCGCAAGTCGCTCCGTCACGGCTGGGAGTCATCGGCCGCTACATCCTGCAGCCCGACGTCATGGGGATCCTCGGCAAGGGCGAGACAGGCGCGGGAGGCGAAATCCAGCTCACCGACGCCCTTGCGCAGCTGATTGGAAACCAGCCCTTCCATGCCCTGAAAGTCGATGCCGTTCGCCACGATTGCGGCGACCGGGCCGGCTTCGTGATTGCCAATATCGCCCTGGCTCTCCAGCGCACCGACGTCGTCGGCAAGGTGCGCGCCTACATCGACAGCCTCTAGGCCGCTTTTCCCTCGACGATTGCGGCGAGCCTGCGCTGTTCCTTGTGAGCGGCCCTCAGCTGCGCCTGGGTTTCGCGAAGCTCGATGACGCGGCTGATAATCTTGGCGTCGAGCGCCGCATTGTCGCCGACCAGGCGCTTGTGGGTTTCCGCACGCGCAAGCTGGCGGGCGATGCAGGCGGCGAGCACGTCGAAGTGACACGGCTTGCGCACAACCCCGTCGGCACCGGCCTCGAAAGCACGAACCGCCGCCGCCGGGTCGGATCGGCCGACAACGAGCAGCAATGGAACGTCGCAGTGAACCGGGTCGTCGCGGATCATTCGAGCCAGCTCAATGCCGTTGGTTCCGCGAAGATCGATGTCGCAAAGGACGAGATCCACCGGGATTCGGTACATTTCGGCAAGGCCTGGCTGGGCGCTGTCGGCGGTCGCGATGCGATAGCCGAAATTGGCGAGGCGCCGGGAGATCACGCCCACATAGGCCCGGTTCGAATCGATCACGAGCACCCGTGGCTGTTCGCCCGCGCTCCGCATTTGAAGGCTCAGGTTCATCCCTCGCACTCTAAACGGAAGTGGTTAACGGCCCGCTAAGGCTGTGGTGTGACTAGGCGAGCAGCTCGACGTCCCAGTAGAGATAGTCGCGCCAGGTATCGTGCAGGTGGTTGGGCGGGAAGCTTCGACCGTGGTCCTGCAACTGCCAGCTTGTCGGCCGTATAGGCTCGCGCTCGATATGGATTCCGGCCTCTCGCGGCGTTCGTCCGCCCTTCTTCAGGTTGCACGGAGCGCAAGCAGTGGCGACATTTTCCCACGTCGTTCGCCCGCCCTGCGCGCGGGGAACCACGTGGTCGAACGTCAGCTCCTTGCCGGAGCCACAATAGACGCAGCGGAATCTGTCGCGGAGGAAAAGGTTGAAGCGAGTGAACGCCGGATATTCGTTGGGGCGAACGAATTGCCTGAGCGCGATGACCGAGGGCAACTTGAGCGCAACCGTCGGGCTGTGAACTTCGCGATCGTAATGAGCGACGACATCGACCCGCTCGAGGAACATCGCCTTGACCGCCGTCTGCCACGGCCACAGGCTCAGCGGGAAATAGGAGAGCGGCGTGTAATCGGCGTTGAGCACCAGTGCCGGACAGCTTTCCGGGTGGCGGGTTGCTTCGGGATGAAACATGGCGCGGGCAATGACCTCCTCATCAGCCCGCAAGACTGCTCCGGCCCTGTCGCACGCAAGGAGGAGAGGGTCATGTCGGGCCCATCTTCCCTTGTGCCCAACCGGATGCCAACCCGGCGTGACATGCGTATGACAGCACTTCCAGTGACTTCCGGTCAAGTGCAGGTGAGATGCTGACCAGCCGCTTCGCGCCGTCTCCGACAGGCCAGTTGCATCTCGGCCACGCCTATAGCGCTGCGCTTGCCAGCCACGCGGCGCGGGAGGCGAACGGCCGGTTCCTGCTGCGGATGGAGGATCTCGACCAGACCCGAAGCCGGCCGGAGTTCATCTCTGCAATCGAGGAAGACCTCCGCTGGCTCGGCCTTCGTTGGGACGGACAGCCGCTCGTCCAGTCGCAACGCGGCGAGATCTACAGCGAAGTGCTGGAGAAGCTGCGGGCCCAGAAACTGGTCTATCCTTGCTTCTGCACTCGCTCGGACATCGCCGCCGCAGCGAGCGCGCCGCACGGGCAGCGGGGCCCACACTATCCCGGCACCTGCCGCGGACTGGCTGACGATCCGGAACGGCGGGCGACGACGCCGCACAGCTGGCGGCTCGACGCTGCAAAGGGCATCGATGCCGCTGGGTTGCCCGAGTGGACGGAAGTCGACGGAGAGCGGTTCACCGCATCGCGCGGCGACATCGACGACGAAATCCTCACCCGCAAGGACGCACCGGCCGCCTATCATCTCGCCTGCGTTGTCGACGATTCCGAAACCGGCGTGGACCTGGTTGTGCGTGGAATGGACCTGAGGGCGTCAACGCCCGTGCAGCGGCTGCTTCAGACTCTGCTGGGGCTGAGCGAGCCGACCTATTTGCATCACAAGCTGGTGGTTCATGACGATGGTCGCCGCCTCGCCAAGCGGGACAAGGCGCCGACGCTTGCCGCGCTCCGCGAAAGCGGCGTCGACGGGCGCGGCCTCGCAGCTGATCTGGCTACCGGCTTACTGCCGTCTGGCTTTCGGCTGGCGGAGGGCTAAATAGCCCCCATGACGATTGTCCTCATGCTCCTCCTCCTCGCGGCCATGGCCGCGACTGCTTACGTCCTCGTGCGCGGCGTCGTGACGATGGCGCAAGGCAAAGTCGGTTCGAGCGAGCAGCAGCAGCAGTGGATGCGCAAGCGCGTCATGTTCCAAGCGGTCGCAATCATTCTCGTCATCCTCATCCTGGTCGTCGCCGGCGCCTCCGCCAGGTAGCGACGTGGTCAAGCTCAACAAGATCTACACACGGACAGGCGACAAGGGCACCGCCGGGTTGGTCGACGGGTCGCGAGTGAGCAAGGCAAGCGTCCGGATGGCTGCAATCGGCGACGTCGACGAGGCGAATGCCGCGATAGGCGCTGCAATCGCAGTCCTTGACGATGACTCCGTCAGCGAGATGCTGCGGCTCGTCCAGAACGAGCTTTTCGACCTTGGCGCCGACATCGCCACCCCCGCCGGTGTCGACGGGGCGCTTCGAATCACGGCCGGCCAGGTCGCACGCATCGAGCGCGAGATCGATTTGCTCAATGCCGACCTCGAACCGCTCAAGAGCTTCATACTTCCGGGCGGGTCGGCGGCAGTTGCAGCCCTCCACCTTGCCCGCACCGTTGTCCGCCGAGCGGAGCGATCGGCCTTTGCGCTCGACGAAAGCGAGGCTCTCAACCGGGACGCGGTGGCCTATTTGAACCGCTTGTCGGACCTTCTTTTCGTAGCCGCACGTTTTGTCGCTGCACGGCAAGGGGGAGACGTACTTTGGCGACCCGGCGCGACCCGCTGAACGAATCCGCCTCGGCGCTTGCCGGGCGGTTCGCCGCGACCCGAGCGCTGACCGCCGCACTTGCAGCGCCGCTTTCCGACGCAGATTCGACGATTCAGCCGTTCCCCGACGCGTCGCCCGCGAAATGGCACCTGGCGCATACCAGCTGGTTTTTCGAAACCTTTGTCCTTCGCGATCACGTCGCCGGATACCGGCTGTTCGACGACCGCTATCCCTATCTGTTCAACAGCTATTACGACGGCGAAGGCGAACGCCACGAGCGCCCGCGCCGGGGAATGCTCAGTCGGCCGTCGCTTGAGGAGGTCTGCGCTTATCGCGATCACGTCGACCGGGCGCTGATCGCCGCTTTGCCAGCGCTCCCGCCGATGGCGCTGGCGCTGATCGAGCTCGGAATCAATCACGAACAGCAACACCAGGAGCTGTTCCTGACCGACATTCTCGCCACTTTCGCCGCCAATCCGCTGCTGCCGGCCTACGGCGACGCCTGCCCCGTAAACCGCAAGACGGTGACGCTCGAGTTTGTCGACGGGCGAAACGGCATCGTCGAAATCGGCACTAGCGACAGCGGCTTCGCCTTCGATTCGGAACGGCCGCGACACCGCGTCTTCATGAATCCGCACGCTCTGGCCAGCCGCCCGGTCACAAACCGCGATTGGGACGAATTCATCGCCGATGGCGGCTACGAGACACCCGCCCTTTGGCTGTCCGAAGGATGGGGCTGGGTCAAGCGCGAGAGCATCGCCGCGCCACTCTACTGGCGTGAAGACGGCACCCATTTCACCCTCGCCGGCACGATCGAGCGCGACCCCAACGCGCCCGTCGCGCACGTCAGCTATTACGAAGCCGATGCTTTCGCCCGCTGGGCCGGCGCGCGACTGCCCCGCGAAGAAGAATGGGAAAGCGCCGCCCAAGGCGAGGACTCCGGCTCGGGCCAGCAACTCGATCGTGCCGGCGCCGTCGTTCCGGCGCCGAAGGCGGGCCTGTTCGGAAGCGTGTGGGAATGGACGCAGAGCGCCTTTTCCGCTTACCCGGGCTTCGCCCCGTCCGAAGGCACTGTGGGTGAATATAACGGCAAGTTCATGAGCGGGCAGTTCGTGCTCAAGGGCGCGAGTTGCGCAACGACGCGCGGCCATTCGCACGCCAGCTACCGCAACTTCTTCCCGGCGGACGCGCGCTGGCAATTTACGGGCCTGAGGCTTGCCAGAGACTGCTGACCCGCAATTCCGCGACGACGTCCTCGCCGGCCTTGCGGCGCCGGTGCCGGCGGTGCCGGCGCGGTGGCTCTACGATCGCCGCGGCTCCGAACTGTTCGACGAAATCACGCGCCTCCCGAGCTATTATCCCACGCAGTCGGAAACCCGCCTTCTCGAGAAGGTAATGCCGGAGCTCACCGCGACAATCCCGCCGGGAATGGCATTGCTCGAGTTCGGTGCCGGCTCGGCGACCAAGACGCCGCTCCTGATCGACGCGATCGCTCCTTGCGCCTACGCTCCTGTCGACATTTCCGGCGACTATCTCGACTGGAGCGCCGCCGAGCTTCGAAAGCGCTTCCCCGACTTGCCGGTGTACCCGGTGACGGCCGATTTCGCCCGACAGTTCGAACTCCCGGCGCAAGTCGCGGATGCGCCCAAGCTCGGCTTTTTCCCTGGGTCGACGATTGGCAATTTCGTGCCCCGGAGCGCGACCGACCTGCTCCGCCACTTTCGAGCGCTGCTGGGCACCGGATCGCTGTTGCTGATCGGAATGGACCGGGTGAAGCCCGTCGAGCGGCTGATTGCCGCCTACGACGATCCCGAAGGCGTCACCGCCAGCTTCGACCTGAACCTGCTGGAGAGGATCAACCGCGAGCTCGGCGGCGACATCCCCGTCGACGCCTTCCGCCATGAGGCGCGCTGGAACGACATCCTGTCGCGAATCGAGATGCACCTGGTGGCAACACGTGACGTGGAGTTCACGGTTGCGGGGGCGCCCTTCTCTTTAGCCAAGGGAGAGTCGATCCACACCGAAAACAGCCACAAATATGGCCGTCGCGGCGCGCGGCTGCTGTTGCTTGCCGGCGGCTGGACTCCGGTCCACGAGTGGGAAGACTCGAACGAAGATTTCTCCATCCTCCTTGCCGAGGCGCAGCCCAACCGCTCCGCACCGTGATTGCGATGACCGACCGCTGCGGCTAAGCCCGCGCCATGCTCATCGCCCTTTTCCAAATCGCCGACCTCCTGCTCAACGTTCTCTCCTGGATCATCATCATCCAGGTGATCCTGAGCTGGCTGTTCGCCTTCAATGTGCTCAACACCGGCTCCGGCGCAGTTCGGTCGATCACAGTTGCGCTCGATCGCCTGACGGCGCCGCTCTATCGGCCGATCCGCGCGGTGCTGCCCGACTTCGGCGGAATCGATTTCTCGCCGCTGGTGCTGCTGCTCCTGATCAAGATCGTGCAGATGGTTCTCCACGGAGCCGAAAGCAGCCTCTACTACCAGACGCTATGACGGCTCGGCGGATCGACGGGAAAGCAGCAGCAGCGGCCGTCCGCGAGAAGGTCGCGACCGCCGCCGCCGACTTCCAATCGAAGACGAGACGTGCTCCGGGCCTCGCCACCGTCCTTGTCGGCGAAGATCCGGCGAGCGCGGTTTACGTCCGCTCGAAGAACAAGGCGACGGCCGAAGCGGGAATGGAGAGCTTTTCCCACCAGTTGCCCGCAGACGTCAGCGAGGCCGAGCTTCTCGACCTTGTCGAGCAGCTCAACCGCGGCGAAGGGGTGGATGGAATCCTCGTCCAGCTGCCGCTCCCATCCCACATCGACACCGCCCGGGTCATCGCCGCAATCGATCCCGCCAAGGACGTGGACGGCTTTCATCCGGTGAATGCCGGCCGCCTCGCCACCGGTTTCGAATCGCTTGTGCCGTGCACTCCGCTTGGATGCATGTACCTGCTCAAGCAGGAGCTCGACAGCATCGAGGGCATGGACGCGGTGGTAATCGGCCGGTCCAACATCGTCGGCAAACCGATGGCGATGCTCCTGCTCGGCGAAAGCGCCACGGTCACCATTGCCCATTCCAGGACCCGAGACCTGCCCGCCGTCGTTCGGCAGGCCGACATCGTCATCGCTGCGGTCGGCCGGCCGGAGATGGTCCGGGGCGAGTGGATCAAACCGGGCGCGGTCGTGATCGACGTCGGGATCAATCGAGTCCCGGCGCAAGAGGAGGGCAAGACCCGCCTCGTCGGCGACGTTGCCTATGACGAAGCCGTGGAGGTCGCGTCGGCAATCACACCTGTTCCCGGCGGAGTCGGGCCGATGACCATAGCAATGCTTCTTCGCAACACCGTCGTCGCCGCCTGCCGGCGCGCCGGACTGGCCGATCCGGAGGGCCTCTAGATGCTCGCCTTCCTGGCCGCAGCCTCGGCGATGACGGTGATCGATGCCGAGCGGGCGTTCGCCCGCGATGCGCAGGTGCACGGGCAATGGACCGCATTTCGCAAATGGTCTGAGGATGACGCTGTCATGTTCGCTCCGCAGGCGGTGTGGGTGAAGGAGTATCTGAAGGACGAGGCCGACCCCCCGGCGGCACTCGACTGGACCCCCGCCGACAGCTGGATTTCGTGCGACCGGCGAACGGCGATAAACAAGGGTCCGTGGCGAAGCGCTTCGGGCAAGGCGCACGGCTATTTCACCACCGTCTGGATGCAGAAAGCTTCGGCTTGGCGCTGGGTCTATGACGGCGGCGACTCGCTCAGCGCTCCCCTTCCCTTCCCGCGCAAGCCGCGAATCCACCGCGCCAGCTGCGCCAATCTCGCCAACATTCCCGCCGCCTATCGGCAGGCGGTAATCGCCACCGCCAGTATAGCCGGCCAGCCACCTGCCGATGCCGGCCAGGGCCGCTCCGCCGACGGAACGCTGATCTACGAGTGGAAAGTCGCCGCCGACGGCGCGCGGCATTTCATGGCGAGGCTTTGGAACGGTCGCGGCTACCGAGTCGTCCTGGACCAGAGCGTCGCGGCGCCGGCGAAATGATCGAAATCTTCGGGTCGACCCTCGTCACCTTCCTGGTGATCATCGATCCCGCCGGGTGCGTCCCGATCTTCGCGAGCCTGACTCGCGGAACCGGTGCGGCGCACCGACGGGCGATGGCGCTGCGTTCGGCCGCTATCGCCTGGTTCGTCCTCATGTTCTTCGCGATCCTGGGGAAACCAATGCTCCAGGCGCTTGGAATCAGCCTCGCCAGCTTCCGCATTGCCGGCGGAATCATGCTGTTCTTCATTGCCCTCGACATGGTCTTCGAAAAGCGCACACAGCGACGCGAGGAACGCGCGCAGTCGATCGAGGGCACCCCGGAAGCAGAGGACATTTCCGTCTTCCCGATGGCGATCCCGATGATTGCCGGACCGGGCTCGATCGCCAGCGCCATGCTGCTCGTGTCGCAGGCCAGCGGTTATGGGCAAATGGGCGTGGTGCTCGGCGCGATGACGATCGTGGTTATCCTCACTGGCGGCGCTCTGCTTGCGGCAGGGCCGCTGATGCGCCTGATGGGAGAACGCATCGAAGCGATGATCAGCCGCTTGCTGGGCGTCATACTGGCGGCGCTGGCCGCGCAATTCGTGATCGACGGCCTGCGCGAGAGCTTCCCCGGCCTCTAGTTCTCGATCTTCCACATCCTGAACGGCGACTTGGCCGGGAGCGGAACGGGAGTGAGCCACTTGGGCACATCGCCCTTGCGGAGTTGGGCGTAGAAGCCGCGCGGAGTTTCCGACAGGAAGATCGTCGGCGTCGACGAGTCCGGGCAGGTCAGAAGATAGTCGGAGTGGTATTTCGCGAAGATCTGCCGGGCCTGGTCGGCACTCCCCCGGAACGCCTTCATCGCATCCGCAATCTGCTCGCCGTTGCGGTGATAGGGTCCCATGATCGAATCGTGGTGAGTGACCGTGATCAGGCGCGGCGCGAGATCGATGAAGGTGAATACCGTACCCTTCGGGAGATCCCCGATAGGGCGGTACGAGCCAATGAAGTTGCACAGCCGGTTGGCGCGGGCGACCCGTATCTCGGCTGGCGACATCCTTTGGGTCGGTGCCAGCTTCATGGCCAGCGGAACCGGCGCGCCAAAGGCCAGAAGGGCAACGGCGGCGACCCCGAAGCTGCGCAGTAGCGTGTTGTTCGACCGGTCGAACACCGGCGCCAGGATCCACACGATTGCAACGGCTCCGACCGCGGCCATCATCTGCGCCGCAGGGCCGGTGCGAGTCTGCCAGAACAGCAGCAGCATCGCGGCGAGAGCTGCCGCCCAGCACGCGAGAGTCCGCCTGAACAGGTCGGCGTCGACCCGGTTGCGCCACGCCAGCAGCGCCCAGCCGATGGTCCCGGTTACCGGAAGGGCCAGGATCAGGCTCGCGATCCGCCACCCGTGCCGGTAGACCGGGCGCGCCTCGCGAACGTGGCTCAGCCACAGATATTTAACTTCCGGCGACACGCCCTCGAGGCGGCCCAGGCAGTGCGGCCACATCAGCACAAAGAAGGCGGCAACCGCCACTCCGGCTCCGACCGCCAGGCCCAGGCGCACTCTCCAGTTCGCCGGCGACAGCCATGTGAGCAGGAGAAGCAACGCCGAGCACAGCATCAGCGCTGACAGCCACACCGGCGACAAGGCATCGCAAACCGGCGCTCGGTTCGCGTAGGATGCGAAGACGAGGAAAGAAAAGGCGACTCCGCCGCCAAGGCTGATCGCATAAGCCCCCGCCCGGGTCCGCTCCCTGGGATCGGCGACCCAGAACAGGGCGACTGCGGCGCCGGCGATCGCCAGATAGATGATCATCTCGATCCCGATCGCCACCGACAGCGCCGTGGAAATGCCGAGCGTAAGGCCTCCGCGGATTCGCTTGGGGTCGGCAATTCCGGCGATGCTGACCGACAGCAGGGCAAGCTGCCATCCGTGATGATCGATGCGTTCCGGCATGAACATGCCGTTGGTCACCCCGGCGACGATGAGCGCGAGGATCGGCAGGAAGAAAGCGCGCGGATCGATCAGCCGGCGGGCGGTCAGCGCCAATCCGAACAACAGCACCAGATACGGGAGCAGCGGAGCGATCGCCGCTGCGGTCCTCTCCGCGTCTGGCCCACCGACCAGCGGCCGAAGGATCAGGATGATCGCGGCGAGCGGAAGATCGACCAGCCGGCTCCAGTGGATGTTGGCCCCGAACGGCGGATTGAGCCGATATTGCCTGAGGTCGAACCAGTCCTGGCCATGGAGGAGCGCGCGGACCTGCATCATCCGCATATTGTCGTCGGTGTCGCCAAGGTCGAAGGCGATGATGTTCGACCACCGGCTGTAGATGAACCAGGCGCAGAACAGGAGCCAGGCGCCAACCGTGACCAGTTTCCAATGGCGTTCGAGGAGCGCAAGGATGCGGTCCACGGGCACGTCGTCCTTGCGCTTGAGCATGTTTCGCGCTGTAGCCCCTCGGATTCAAAGAACAAGCGGTTGTCCGGCCGCAGTGGAAAGCGTTTGATCCAGAACCTCGCCCCTCATCGCCGAGTGATGCTCGCCCAGCTCGTTCGCTTCGTCATTACCGGAGCGTTCGTCACGGCGCTTGGGATCGGGGTCTATTCGCTGGTCGCGCTGGTCCTTCACTGGCACCCGCAGATCGGCAATCTCCTCGCCTATCTCTCGGCGACCGCGGTCGGCTACAACATGCACAGCAGCTGGAGCTTCCGCGATCACGGCGGCGAACGGACCCACGCGACGAAGGCAAAGTTCTTCGTCGTGTCGCTGATCAGCTACGGGCTCAACAGCTTTTGGGTGTGGCTGCTATTCACCCATTTCGACCTCGGCCCGTCCTGGCCAATCCTGCCGATGGCGTTCGTCACCCCGGCGGTGACGTTCATCCTCAACCGCGAGTGGGTTTTCCGCTGATGGAGCGGGTCGTCTACGAGCGGATGGCGGAGCTCGACGATAGTCACTGGTGGTATTGCGCCAGGCGCCAGGTCCTCGAAGCGCTGATCGGCCGGTCCATTGCGCTTCCGGTCAACGCCAGAATCCTCGAAGTCGGCTGCGGCACCGGCCACAATATCAAGATGCTCGAGAGCTTCGGAAGCGTCGATGGCGTGGAAATCGATCCCGAAGCACGGGAAATCGCCCAAAAGCGCCTCGGCCGCCCGATCGCGTCGTCGCCGCTTCCCGAGCTAACCGGAATCGAGCGAAACGCCTACGACCTCGTCGCAGCACTCGATGTCGTCGAACATGTCGACGACGACCGCGCGACGATCGCGGCGCTGGCATCGTGCCTGCGGCCAGGTGGAACGCTCCTCGTCACCGTTCCCGCGCACCAGTGGATGTGGTCGGCCCACGACGATCTCAACCATCACAAGCGGCGTTATTCGAAAGCGGCGCTTCGGCGGCTGATCGAACAGTCACCGCTCCGCCTGCAGACGCTGGGCTATTTCAACAGCATCCTTTTCCCGCTGGCGGTCGGCGCCCGGCTGGCGGCGAAGCTGACGGGCCGCGGCGGGGCCGACGACAAGCTGCCGCCGGCGCCGGTCAATTATGTCTTCGAGCGCTGCTTTGCCGCCGAGCGGCGCTTGGTCGGCAAGGTACCGCTACCGCCGGGGCTGTCGCTTTTCGCAATTGCCGTCGCCACCTGACCCAGGCGCCCGCTCCGGCGGCCACCTCCCGCGATGTCCTTGACGACGTAGAGGGGACGGCCCTTCGCCTCGTTGTAGAGGCGGCCGATATATTCGCCCATCAACGCAAGCACGAACATCTGCACCGCGCCGAGAACGACGACGACGAGCATCAGCGACGTCCAGCCCTGGATGTTGTGCCCGGCAAGCCATGCGTAGAGGATGTAGAGGATGATCAGCAGCGAGCCGACGGACAGGGCCAGTCCGGCATGGCTGGCGAGCTTTAGCGGCGCCGACGAAAAGCCGGTCAGTGCGTCGAACGCGAACTTCAGCATCTTGCTCAGCGGGTATTTCGTCTCGCCGGCGAAGCGCTCGTCACGGTCGTAGATGATGGGCACCTGCTTGAACCCGATCCAGGCGACCATCCCGCGGATGAAGCGCGCCTGCTCCGGCATCGCCAGCAGCACGTCGAGCGCTCGCCTGCTCATCAGCCGGAAATCGCCTGCGTCGAGCGGTATGTCGACCTCGGTCGCCCGGGCGAGCAGGCGATAGAAGCCGTGGGCGGTGGCGCGTTTGAATGCCGTTTCGCCGGCCCGGCTCTTGCGCACGCCGTAAACGACATCGGCACCTTCGCGCCGCATCGTCTCGACCATCGCGCCGATCAGTTCCGGCGGGTCCTGGAGGTCGGCGTCGATGACGAGGATGAGGTCGCCGAGCGCGAGGTCGAGACCCGCGGTCAGCGCCAGCTGGTGACCGTGATTGCGCGACAGGTCGACGGCGACGACATGGTCGTCGAAGGCGGCGATTTGCGCCATCATCGGCCAGCTTCGATCGGTCGACCCGTCGTTGACGAGAACGATCTCGTAGGAGCCGCCGAATGTCGTCCGGGCCGCCGCTCCCAAGCGCTCGTGAAGAGCGGCGAGACAGGCTTCCTCGTTGAAGCAGGGAACCACGATCGACAGCTTTGGCATCACGGCACTCGATAGAGGATTGATCCGGGTCCGCGCCAGACCGGTTGTAGGCCCTTGGTCAGCGACTCGTCGAATGGCGGCGGGTTGACCAGCCACAGGAAATCGAACGCCTGCCTAGGCAAGGCGCGCAGGGCGTGATCGATTGTCCACAGCGCCCCCACTCCGCAGCCCTGCCGGCGAACGCGCTGCGACGGGTCGGCGGCGAAATGGCCGGCGGCGGGGTAGCGAAGGTCGAGCAGGTTGAGCCCTTCCATCACCCACTGGTCGTTCGAAAAGCCCTCTCTTCGAACGACCACCATTGCCCCGAGATGGCTGTCACGGGGAAGCGGCCAGGAAATGCCGCACGGGTCGCCAACGAGAGTCGCAACGCGCGCACCCATCGGCACGTGATCGAGCGCGGCAAGCTTCGCCTGCTGGTCGTTGGCTGCAATCGCCAGGCTGGCGGTCGTGCTGCCGATACGGGCGATGCAAAAGGCCAAGGACACGATTGCGAGGGCCGGCGCAAGCCGCGGCCGAAGGTCGCCTCGAAACCTGAGCGCAAGCAGCGCCACCGCGATTGCATATGGGACCAGGCGCATGTCTGCATAAGCCGATCCGAAGATGATCCGGGGAAGCAGGAGGTAGCCCGCGAGCAGGACCAAAGCGGAAAACGCGAGGTTCCGCGACAGACTCATTGTGCGGCTTGCCAGGGCGATCACGAAGATGGCCGCGCACACCAGGAGCGAGGCCAGATCCCAGTTTTCCCATCGATCCCTGAGCGCCATCGTCACCCACCGCCACTTCGCGTCCCAGTTGAACCAGTCGGTCGTGCTTCCGCCGTGGGTCTCGCTTCGCCAGACAAGCATCACCACGATCGGAAGCGCCATCACCGACGCGTGAAGGGCGGCGCTGGTCCCGGCCTTGAACCAGGGCAGTCCGCGATCATGCAAGCGGACGGCTTCGGCGGAGAAACAGAGCAGGCCAAGAACGCCCCAACCGTAGGTGTGGCAAAAGAAGATCACGACCGAGATCGGGACGAAAAGCCACGCGCGCAGCTTCGTCCGCTCCAGCCGTCCGAGCCGCAGCCACAATCCGAAGGCGAGAAAGGCGAGCGCCATCGACAGCGCGAAATTGACGAAGCCGAACAGGAAGGGATGGCCGTAGGCAAAGGGAACGGCCAAGAGCGCGGTTGGCGGGATTCGACCGTGAACTTCCCGAGCGACCCACAGGAAACCGGCAACAGTCAGCGGCGGAATTGCCAGCACGATCAGCTTCACTGCAGGCTCGAGCCCGATCAGCCGCCCAAGCGGCATCACCAGCAGGTCGACCCCCAGATTGCCGATCGCGGCCCAGTGGAATCCGTAATAATCGCGAAGCCACCGCGAGTGCGCGATGTCGAGTTCGACCCGATAACGGCCCATGTGCCCGAACAGGTCCACGAGCGGCGGGATCTGTGGGTAAAGGAGCGGAACCGCCGAAAGCACGAGCAGGAGGGCGACAAAGGTTCGCGTTTCCCACCAGCCTCGCGGGCCGTCCGACGCGTGCCGCCACTGTGCGGCCAATTCAGTCATCGTGGCCCCCACCCATGTGCACGCTGTGCCCCCAAGCGAATCCGCATTCAACAATCATACAGGGTCGTTCCGTTAGCTTAACGGCGATATTCGTGAGGAGACGATTCGATGAAAGCGCTCATTCTGTCTGCGACGATAGTCGCCGCGGCCGCGATCACCCCCGCGCTGGCGCAATCGACGCCGGACCACAGCGGCCCGATGCATATGCAGCCGATGACCCGCGCCGAGATGGTTCAGAAGGTTCAGTCGCATTTCGCCGCACTTGACACCAACAAGGATGGATTCGTCACCAAAGCAGAGATGGAGTCGGCCCGCGGCACCATGGACGAGCATATGGAGCAGCATGGCCCGGCCATGTTCGACCGGATCGATTCCAACCATGACGGATCGATCAGCCGCTCCGAATTCGACGCAGCCCACCACGCTATGGCCGAGCGACGGGAAGAACACGGCAGGGCGGGGATGCACCGGCACGGCGGAGCGATGGCCGAGCACATGTTCGCCACCGCTGACGTCGACAACGACGGGCGCGTTTCCCTCAAGGAAGCGACGGCCGCGGTGACGGCGCATTTCGACAAGGCCGACGCCAATCACGACGGCACTCTCAGCATCGAAGAAATGCGAGCAACGCACGCGCAGATGCGCGCCAATGGGGGTCGGCGCTAGGCCGGCTCGGCCTGTTTCGAGGCCCGGCGCGGACGGGCCGCGCTTTTCTTCGCTGATTTTGCGGGCCGGGTTCCAAGCCGCTTTTCGGCCTCGGCCATGTAGTCGCGAGTGATTGGAAGCGCGGCGCGGTCGCGGATATACTGGACCTGGTAATTGCACGCCGCCCCGGTCTCGAACATCACGATTCCGCCGGCCAGATAATATTCCCACATCCGATAGAAGCGCTCGTCGTACATCGCCTCGATCTTGGCGCGGTTTTCTTCGACCCGGTTCAGCCAGTGGCGAAGCGTGTAGGCGTAGTGAAGGCGCAGCGTCTCGACGTCGCTGACGATAAGCCGAACCTTCTCGCTCGAACTGCACATCTCGCTCAGCGAAGGCAGGTGGTAGCCCGGGAAAATCCACTTGTCGGTGAACGGGTCGGCCTTGCTGGCCTTTCCGAGTTTCCCGATCGTGTGGAGGAGCATGACTCCCTTGCGCTTGAGCAGGCGCCGGCACGAGGCAAAGAACTCGTCGTAATAATCGGCTCCGACATGCTCGAACATTCCGACCGAAACGATCCGGTCGAATTCGCCTTCAAGCTTGCGATAGTCGATGAGTTCGAAGCGGACATGGTCGGAAACGCCTGCTTCCTCGGCGCGCTGGCGAGCAACCCGAAGCTGGTCTTCGGAAAGCGTAATCCCAAGCACGTCGACGCCCGCCTGCTGATGCATGAAAATGGCAAGGCCACCCCAGCCGCAGCCGATGTCGAGGACTTTCTGGCCGGGTTCCAAAGCGAGCTTGGCCGCGATGTGCGCCTTCTTGTCCCACTGCGCGTCCTCCAACTCCCGGTCGGGCGAGGTGAAATAGGCGCAGCTGTACTGACGGTCGGAATCGAGGAAGGTCTCGTAAAGCTTGTCCCCCAGGTCATAGTGATGGGCGACGTTGCGCTTGGCGCGCTTGGCGTCGTTTCGGGCGAACATCCGGCGAATGCCAGCCTTGCCGCGGTTCAATATTCCGCGTGAATCCTTCCCATCCTCCCACGGGTTCGAGCCGGTAATCACCTCGAGAAGGTCGAGAGCGGAGCCGTTTTCCACGATCAGCCGACCATCCATATAGGCTTCGCCGAGGCCGAGGCGTGGGTTCTTCATGATGTCGAAATTGACCTTGCGGTCGGTCAGCCGGACGGTGACGGACTTGCCGCCACCCGGGCCGTAGGTCTGCGGCTCCTTGCCGGGCTCCACAATCGTAATGCTGCCCGAGCTAAGCAGCTTGTCGATCATCTTTCCGATGAGTGACATCCAAACTCCCCGTCCTACACTGGCAGCCGCTGCCCATAGCCTCGGCGACGCGAATCCGTCCACCCACCTTGCCGCAACTTGTCAGCCGGCAGTTTTGCGCTTGCGTTCGCTTGCTGTCTTCAGCTGGCCGCACGCGGCATCGATGTCGCGGCCTCGCGGCGTCCGCACCGGCGCAGAAATGCCGCCTTCGAAGACGATGTTGCTGAACGAGCGAATACGTTCGTCGGTCGAGCAATCGTAAGCGGCGCCGGGCCAGGGGTTGAACGGGATCAGGTTCACTTTCGCCGGAAGCTTGTACTTGCGGATGAGCCGGACGAGCTCGCGGGCGTCGTCGTCGCTGTCGTTCTTGTCCTTGAGCATCACATATTCGAAGGTGATCCGCCGCGCATTGTTGGCGCCTGGATAAGCGGCACATGCCTCGAGCAACTGTTCGATTCCGTATTTGCGGTTGATCGGGACGATTTCGTCGCGGACCTCCTTCGTTACCGCATGCAGCGACACCGCGAGATTGACCCCGATTTCCTGCCCCGCGCGCTCCATCATCGGAACAACTCCGCTGGTGGAAAGCGTGATCCTGCGCTTGCTCAGGCCGAGGCCGTCGCCGTCCATGACGATCTTGAGCGCGTCGCGGACATTGTCGAAATTGTACAGCGGCTCGCCCATTCCCATCATCACGATGTTGGTCAGCATCCGCCCCTCGGGCTGGCTCGGCCATTCGCCCAGAGAGTCGCGCGCGAGCATCACCTGGCCGACAATCTCCGACGGTTCCAGGTTACGCACCAGCCGCATGGTTCCGGTGTGGCAGAAGCGGCAGTTGAGAGTGCAGCCAACCTGGCTCGAGACGCACAAGGTGCCGCGATCGGCGTCCGGGATGAACACCATTTCGAACTCGTTGCCGTCCTGCGTTCGAAGCAGCCACTTGCGCGTGCCGTCGGACGAAACCTGTGCGGTCACGACCTCGGGACGCGAAATCGCGAACCGCTCGTCAAGCCATGGCCGCTGCGTCTTGGCGATGTCGGTCATTGCCGAAAAATCGGTTGCGCCCCGGTTGTAAATCCAGTGCCACAGCTGCTTGGATCGAAGCTTCGCCTGCCGCTCGTCCAGCCCTGCGGCCTCGAGGACGGACCGCAGCTGATCCTTGGACAGCCCGACGAGGTCGATTCGGCCATCCTCACGACGCACGGCCGCCTCCCCGCGCGGGACGGGCACGGCGTCAGTCATGCCGGCAATCGGCATCAAGGCGGTTTCAGCGCTCATTGCGAGCGGGCGATGTAGTGAGTGTTGCGGTCATTTGCCAGCGCAAGCGGCCGCTGCGGAATCGATCGCGGTAGCAGCCCCGGCAAGAGTGTAATGATCGACGATCCGGCGGCCGCGGCGATCACGAGATTCGATGCGCATGCCGCGTCCGTGGCGAACCGCGTCGATGATTGCCGACTTCTGCTCGTCGCTGCGGCTCCAGCCCCACTCGCCGCCGCCGCCGATAAGGAACGGATCGGAGCCAACGGTGGCGATGATCGTCGCGCCATCGCGTGCCGGTCGGCTTAGGTGCACGTAGAACTGGCCCTGGCGAGCGCCTCGTCGGTCGAATGCGAAGCCGGCAAACGGCTGCGTTTGCGGTTTTGCCCACAGCCCCTTGGAACGCGCCTCGCACCGCCCGCCGAAATCGATTGCCGCCCAATTGCCGCCGGCGAACAGGACCTGGCTCGCGCCTGCTGCGCTGGCCAGGGCAATGAATGCGGACGCGGCAACGACTAAGCGCATTTCAACAGCCTAGCGCAGTCATAGTGGCACGGTAACCATCCAAACTTGAGCCATTTTGCCTGTTGTGCCATCGTCGGCGTGCTCGGTGTTATGTTTGTAGGGGTGGGTCCCGTGCACCGAGCGGAACCTCAGTACACAGTGTCAGCCTTCGGCGGCGAATGACTTTCGCCTCCGTCCTGACCCGAATCGCAGCCGAGCTGGCGTTGTTCAGCGCGGTTGGCTTCCTGTTCTTCGCAAGCAACGACCTGATGGTCGACTGCATCTATTTCGCCCGGCGAATCTGGCGCTCCGCCACCATCTACCGCCGCTATCCCAAAGCGTTCGGTCGCACTCTTGCGGAGCGCGACGACGACCAGAGGTTCATTGCGATCTTCGTTCCGGCCTGGGACGAATTGGCGGTAATCGCGGCGATGTTGAGGGCCACTGTCGAAAGGCTCGAGTACCGAAATTACCGGATCTTCGTCGGCTATTACAGCAACGACCCGGCGACTGCGGCGGCGATTGCGAGCGTCGGCGATCCGCGAGTCGAGGCCGTTCTCGTGCCCAGCGACGGGCCGACGACGAAAGCCGACTGCCTGAACTACCTTTACGACGCCCTCCTCGTTCACGAGCTTCACCAGGACGAGCCTGCGGTCGCGGTAGTGCTTCACGATTCCGAAGACGTCATTCACCCGCTCGAGCTGACAGTCTTCAACAGCCTCATCGATCGCGCTGGATTGATTCAGTTGCCGGTGCTGCCGCTGCCCGACCCGCGCTCGCCGTGGATCGCCGGCCACTATTGCGACGAGTTCGCCGAAGCCCACAGCAAGGAACTTGTCGTCCGCGAGGCGATCGGCGCCTCTATCCCGCTCGCCGGAGTGGGCTGCGCGATTGCCCGCACCCCATTGGCGCGAATCGCTGCGCTTCACGAAGGCTATCCCTTCGCAAGCACCAGCATGACAGAGGATTATGAGCTCGGCCTGCGCATTGGCGGGCTGGGCCTGAAGACCATGTTCGTTCGAATGCCGGCCGTTCCGGGGAGCCGCGGGGTCGTCGCGAGCCGCGGCCATTTCCCGAGCACGTTCGGCGAGGCGGTTCGCCAGAAGGCGCGATGGCTGGGCGGAATCGCGCTCACCGGATGGGACCGACTCGGCTGGACGGGCGGTGTCGGCGAACGCTGGATGCGGATGCGCGACCGTCGCGGTCCGATCGCCGCGCTGCTGCTCCTTTCCGGCTATCTCGCGGCATTTCTGTGGAGCCAGATGTGGCTCGCACAAGCACTCGGCGCACCGGTGCAGGTCGGGATTGATCCGGCTCTTGCGACGCTGTTGTGGATCAACCTGTGGCTGCTGCTGTGGCGGATCGGGATGAGGGCACTGTTCACCGGCGCGTCCTACGGCTGGCGCGAAGCGCTGCGTTCGCTGCCCCGGCTGGTCGTCGGCAATTTCATTGCGATTGCCGCTGCAATCAGGGCGGTCACCATCTACCTGAGCCGCAGGCCGCCTGCCTGGGACAAGACCCGCCACACCTTCCCCAAGGAGCTGCCAGGGGAATCGGCATGAGCGCGCCGGTGCGCTTCCTCGCCATTGTCGTGATCGGATGGACCGGCGTCCGGGCCATGACGCTGGGCAGCGTTCCAGGCTTTACCGCCAGCTTTGCCAGGGAAGTGCCCCCGAGCGGCGTGGCGCCGATCGTTCCGACCAGTTTCCCGCCATTGCCGCCACCAGATGCAGCAGGCGCGTGGGCTGCGCAGGACTGGGCTGGGCGTTATCCGCAAGCCGCTCCGCCGCTGCCTCGGCCGGTTTATTATCCTGGTTACCCCTACCCCTACGCCTATCCATATGCGGCGGGCCCGCGACCAGCCGACATTCCGCCGCGCAAACCGTGGCACCTGCCTTCGGGCGGCCCGGGCGGCAATGTCTCGTACTCACCACTCGATCCGCTCGGCTCGTGGAGCATGGCGAGCCTCTCCGCGCTTCCGGAGCAGCAAAGCAGGCCGAGATCGTTTCCTGCGCAACCCGCGGTTCGGTCCTCGATGGACCGGGTGCAGCTGACCAGCTGGGCGCTCGTCCGCGGCACCTCCGTCCCGGACAGCCTTGCGGCGGGCGGCACGCTGGGCGGAAGCCAGGCCGGCGCTCGACTGACCTACAACTTCAATCGCTGGATTGCCGCCTCGCTTCGCACCACCACCCCGATCGGCGAGACCTATGGCGGCGAAGCCGCTGCCGGGGTGCGGGTGACGCCGTTCCGCTCAATTCCGGTGGCAATCACGGCCGAGCGGCGCCAGTCGATCGGCCACGGCGGCGGGCGATCGGCATTCGCGCTGTTCGCCGAAGGCGGCCTCTACCGCCGCCCGATGCCGCTGGATTTCAGCCTCGACGCCTATGTCCAAGCTGGAATTGTCGGACTCAACAGCCGCGACCTGTTCGCTGACGGCGCCTTTGCGTTCACGCGTCCGCTTTGGGGGCGAGTCTCTGGCGGGCTCGGCATGTGGGGCGGAGTGCAGCCGGGCCTGTACCGAATAGATGCGGGACCGAGGCTTTCGCTTCGAATTCGCGACAATGTCTATGCTCATCTCGACTGGCGGCAGCGGCTCGCCGGGAGCGCCCGGCCCGACTCTGGCCCCGCGCTCACCCTCGCCGCTGATTTCTGAGAGCGCGCGAGTGACCCTGGCGAAGGCGAGGGTCCATGCTGCTGGATTCGAGGCGTTGGACAGTCGCGTCTTTGCGGCTACTCGTTCGCGGAGGCGATGGACATTTACCTCCCGATCGCGGGCCAGTCGGTCAACGCTCTACTGATCGTCCTTCTCGGGGCGATGGTCGGAGTGCTGTCCGGCATGTTCGGTGTCGGTGGCGGTTTCCTGACGACTCCGCTGCTGATCTTCTACGGGATCCCGCCGTCGGTCGCGGTAGCGTCCGCGGCGACCCAGATCACCGGCGCAAGCGTCGCCGGAGTGTCCGTCCACCTTCGACGCGGGGGTGCCGACCTGCAAATGGCGGCGGTGATGACGGTCGGCGGATTCTTCGGATCCGTGGTCGGCGCGTTCGTTTTCCGGATGCTTCAGACGACCGGCCAAATCGACCTGGTGATCGGCCTTCTCTACGTGATCCTGCTTGGCTGGATCGGCGGCCTGATGTTGTGGGATGCGCTGACGACGCTCGGCTATTTGAAAACTGCGCCGGATTCGCAGCCGCAGCGTCACACGCGCTGGCTCTCCTCTCTTCCAATGCGATGGAAGTTCACGGTTTCCGGACTCTACATCTCGCCCATCGCTCCGCTAATGCTCGGCTTCGGCGCCGGAATCCTGACCGTGCTGCTTGGAATCGGCGGCGGCTTCATTCTTGTCCCGGCGATGATCTACCTTCTCGGAATGCCCGCGCGAGTAGTTGTCGGGACGTCTCTTGCGATGATGCTGGCGGTCAGCGGAGTCACCACGTTCATCCACTCGGTGACGACCCATTCGGTGGACGTCGTTCTCGCCGGGCTGCTCCTGATCGGGGGTGTTTTCGGAGCACAATATGGCGCCGTTCTCGCCACCCGGATCAAGCCCGACCTGCTTCGGCTCGCGCTTGCGGTAATCATCCTGCTCGTCGCCTTGCGGATGTTCCTGGGGCTGTTCTGGCGACCGGACGAAATCTTTTCGATCGCAGTGCTGTGAAACGCCGCCTCGCCACCGCCCTCGCTTTTGCATCGCTGGTGCTGACCGGTGCGAGCAAGCCCACGCTGGTGCCGGACGTGTCAGCGCGAAACATCCAGATCCGCTACACCTTCGCCGGAGCCCAGCTGCTGCTGTTCGGAGCGATCGTTTATCCAGGAGGACGAATTCCGGCGAACACGCCCGACGTCGTTGTGGTCGTCAAAGGTCCGGCGGAGCCGATCATCGTACGCGAGAAGCGACGGATCGCCGGCATCTGGATGAACGCTGAATTCGAGCCGGTTCCGCTCGGCCCCCTCGTTCTACGCCGTCGCCTCTTCACAGCCTATCGACAAGCTCGTCGATGATCGAACCGCGGCGATTTACGAGCTCGGGCTTCACAACCTTCAGCTCTCTCCGGGGACGACCGCGCTTCCGGGTCGGGCGCGGCGCTTCGAAGCCGGGCTTCTCGACCTTCGCCGGCGGCAGGGCCTCTATTCGCAGAATCCTCGTGGCGTCGAAATCACCGGCGGAGTCCTCTACCGGGCGACAATCACCATACCGAGCCAGGTGCCGGTCGGCACCTATACCGCGGAGACGTTCCTGGTCGACGACGGCCGGGTTCTCGCGGCGGCGACCCGCGACATCGAAATCGGCAAGAGCGGCTTCGAGCGCTTTGTCGCCCTCGCTGCCCGGCGGCACGCCGCACTGTACGGGCTGGTCGCCGTATTGCTGTCGCTGGCGCTGGGCTGGTCGGCAGCGGCACTGTTTCGCCGCCGGCATTAACCGCGGCCGGTTCTAAGCCAAATCTTAACGGCTCTGCTGTAGCGCCAATTCCGCCGGATCTGAGGGAGTTGGGGCAAGCATATGGACGAACAGCCGAACCTGCGGGAATTCATCAACGAGATTAGCAGCTTCGACGAGGAGTCCGCGCCAAGAGCGGCGCCTGCGGCCGCCGCAGAGCTTCCGCCCGTCGGTGAAGTCGTCGAAATCGCCGGCTCCGGCTCGCGAATCCGGATGAAAGCATCTGTCCTCAACAGCTTGCAGTCGCATTCCGATCCTGCCGTGACCATGTCCGGCCAGGTCGGAAGCCAGGTGAAGATGATCGTCGGCAACAGCTGGCTGATCGCCAACGTGCGCACCATGACCGCCGATTCCGAAGGCGAGATTTCGGCCAACGTCGACTTCCTCGGCGAAGGCAGCCGCGACAGCTCCGGCAACATGAGCCATTTCCGCCGGGGCGTCACCCGCTACCCGATCCCGGGCTCGCCCGTAATGCCGGTGACGACCGAAGACCTGCGATCGGTGTTCGCAGCCGACGACAGCCCGCACATCGAGATCGGCACCGTCTATCCGACCGACGACATTCGCGGCGCGCTTTACGTCGACCCGATGCTTTCGAAGCACTTCGCGGTCCTGGGATCGACCGGTACCGGCAAATCGACCTCGGTCTCGCTGATTCTCCACCGCATCTCGGAGCTCAGCCCCGAGGGCCACATTGTGATGATCGATCCCCACGGCGAATATTCGGCGGCCTTCAAGGGCTGCGGAGAACTGTTCAACGTCGACAACCTGCAACTGCCGTACTGGCTGATGAACTTCGAGGAGCATTGCGAAGTGCTGCTGACCACCCACGGGTCGGAGCGGCAGCGCGATGCGGATATCCTCGCCAAGTGCATCCTCGCCGCCCGGACCAAGGGCAAAGACATGAGCCAGTTCGGCAAAGTGACGGTGGATTCGCCGATCCCGTACCTGCTCACCGATCTCAACACGATCATCACCAACGAAATGGGCAAGCTGGAACGCGCCGGCGATACGCTCCCCTATCAGCGGCTCAAGCAGAAGCTCGACGAGCTCAAGGCCGATCCACGCTACACCTTCATGTTCTCAGGCATGTTGGTATCGGATTCGATGCCGACGTTCCTCGCCCGGCTGTTCCGCCTCCCGGCGAACGGCCGCCCAATCTCCATCGTCGACGTCTCGGGCGTCCCCTCGGACATCACCTCGGTCGTCGTCTCGGTGCTCGCGCGGATGGTCTTCGATTATGCAATCTGGTCCCGGACCGAGGCCCAGCGACCGCTTCTCCTGGTTTGCGAAGAAGCCCACCGCTACGTCCCCAAGGACGAGCATTCGGGTGCCCAGGCGGTCCGCAAGATCCTCGAGCGAATCGCCAAGGAAGGCCGTAAGTACGGAGTCTCGCTCGGCCTCATCACGCAGCGGCCGTCCGATCTTGCCGAGGGCGTGCTGTCGCAGTGCGGCACGATCATCTCGATGCGATTGAACAACGACCGCGACCAAGCATGCGTTCGAGCCGCCATGCCGGAAGGCGCGCGCGGATTCCTCGACGCCATCCCCGCCTTGCGCAACCGCGAGTGCATCGTGTGCGGCGAGGGCGTGTCGATCCCGATCCGGGTCCGCTTCGACGACCTCGAGCCTGAAAAGCGCCCGGCTTCGTCCGACCCGAGCTTCGCAGCCCTGTGGCGCGAGACCGGCGGCGAAGAAGGCATCATCCAGCGCACCATCAAGCGCTGGCGCGGGCATGGCCGCTGAGCCGAATCGCGAAAGCGGACGCAGGCAGATTCGCCCAGTCCCGCCTTCCCGAAGCGGCAGAAGCGCATACTGAACCACGTTAGCGCGCGCAGCTTCCCTGGCTGCTATCGTCGTTCGATTGTGCCGAGGTTCTACTTTCACCTGCACAACGACGTGGAAACACCGGATCACGAAGGCGTCGAACTGTGCGACCTGGACGCTGCGTTCGTCCATGCGGTGAGGCTCGTCCGTTTCACTTTCGGCGAGCACGCCAAGGACGAGGGGCGCGTCGTGCTCCACCATCGTATCGACATCGAGGACAAGGACGGGGCGGTGCTGCGATCCGTTCGTTTCGGAGAGGCGGTAACGGTCGAAGACTGATAGGCAGCTGCGATTCGCCCTATGCGCCCTTTCCTATCGCCATCAGCTGTTTGAGGCGCGCATTGAAGGCGACCCGCGCAGGCCCGGTAACTTCGTTTCGCGACTGCATTCTCACAGTCATCGGATCGACTGGCTGCCCGTTCACCTTCACTTCGAAATGAAGATGCGGCCCGGTCGAAAGGCCGCTCGAGCCGACATAGCCGATCACTTGCCCCTGCCGCACCGCTTCGCCAGGCGAGGCCACTATCGTGCTCATATGACCGTAGAGGGTGACGATGCCGCCGCCGTGCGCGACGCGAACTTCGCGGCCATAGCCACCGGCCCAACCGGCGGCGACAACTTCACCGTCGGCGGCGGCGACGATCGGGCTCCCCCACGGCGCCCCGAAGTCGATCCCGGCGTGCATCCGCGAATAGTGCAGGATCGGGTGGTATCTCAGCCCGAAGCCCGAAGTGACGTGACCGGCTACCGGAGTCATCAGCCCGGCCGAGCGCTGCGCTCCCGCGGCACCGGCGTCGAACCAGTCGGTCTTGCCGTTGGCGGTCCACTTCATCAGCTCCACGTCGGGCGCGTCGACCCGGTGCAGCGCGGCAAACAGCAGCGGCTGGCCCGCGGTCTTGGACACGACGAGGTCGAAGCGGTCGTATGGCGCCACGTCCGAGCCGACATCGATTCGACTCGCCAGCGCCTGCAGGTAGGCGGTGGCCACCTGCGGAGAAACGCCTGCATCGCGCAACGACCAGTAGAGCCCGTCAGTCACCGCTCCCTGGACGCGAACGTCCGTTCCGTCGGAGGCGATGTGCGGCTTCGATTCGACTTGAGGGTCGATCGACGCTGCCTCTGACGGGCCGGGATCATCCGCACTTTGCTGGCCGAGCATCGGGTTCAGCTGGAACTGGCGCCCGGGAGCGGTCGTCTGTGCCACGGCCGCCGAAAACGGGTGGAACCCCGGGGTAAGCGCAATTGCCGAAGCGCACAGGAGCGCCAGCGTGGCGGCTCCGCGGATCCAGCGCCGGCCCACCGGCTCGCAGGCAAGATCGACCACCAGGCTGAATGGCTCGGCGGCCTCTTCCACGGGCGCGCCGCTCACCCGCGCGCGAGCGAGCGCGAGCCGGGCCGAAGCCTCGGTTGCTGCCGATCCGTCAAACATCGAGTCATCATGGGCAAACAGGGTTAAAGGCTGTTTAAAATCGGGAACTTGCGCTTTCGCCGGTCGCTGCCAAAGTCGAACCTATGCCGCGTAGCGACGATTCCCTGGTCCGGGCGATTCTTGGGCCCACCAACACCGGCAAGACCTATCTCGCCATAGAGAGAATGTGCGGCCATTCTTCGGGGGTTATCGGCTTTCCGCTGCGGCTGCTGGCGCGCGAGGTCTACGACCGTGTGGTCGCAATAAAGGGCGAGAACCAGGTCGCTTTGCTAACCGGCGAAGAACGGATCGTTCCCCCAAACGCCCGCTATTTCCTGTGCACGGCCGAGTCGATGCCGATTCCGGGCGGCGACAGCCATGACGGCGACACCTTCCAGCGCGACTTCGCCTTTGCGGCGATCGACGAGGCGCAGCTTGGAAGCGACCCGGAACGCGGCCACGTGTTCACCGACCGGATGCTCCGTGTCCGCGGCCGCGAGGAGACGCTGATCCTCGGCTCCGACACGCTAAGGCCGATGATCCGCGAACTTCTTCCCGACGCAGAGATCGTCAGCCGCCCGCGCTTCTCGACGCTGCGCTACGGGGGAAGCGTCAAGCTTTCGAGGCTTCCGCCCCGCTCCGCCGTCGTCGCTTTCTCCGCCGAGCAGGTTTACGCGCTCGCCGAGGCGCTTCGCCGGTTCAAGGGCGGCGCCGCAGTCGTGATGGGGGCGCTGTCGCCGGCAACGCGCAATGCGCAGGTGGCGATGTTCCAGCGCGGCGAGGTCGATTACCTGGTCGCCACCGACGCCATCGGCATGGGGCTCAACATGGACGTCACCCATGTCGCTTTCGCCGGGCTCGAGAAGTTCGACGGCCGCCGCGAGCGCCGGTTGAGCATAGCCGAAATGGCGCAGATCGCCGGGCGGGCCGGGCGGCACCAGCGCGATGGCACCTTCGGGACACTCGGCCTCGGCTCGACCAGCGCCGAGTTTTCGGAGGCCGAAATCGAAGCCATCGAAGCGCATCGCTTCCGCCCCGTCGATTTCCTTTACTGGCGCAACCCCGACCTCGATTTCACCGACGTGCGTGCGCTGATTGCCAGCCTGGAACGGCCGAGCGACGATCCGGTCCTTCGCCCGGCGCCGGAGTTGGTCGACCTGGCGGTTTTGAAGTTGATTGCCGAGGACCCGGCGATCGCAGCAAAGCGCGGCCTTGTCGCCCGCCGCCTGTGGGCGTCCTGCGGGCTTCCCGATTTTCGCAAGGTCGGGCCGATGCACCATGCACGAATGGTACGGCGGGTCTTCAGCTATATCGGCGACGGCGGCCACATCCCGCACGAATGGTTTGCCGCCGAGGTCGCTCGCCTCGACAACATGAACGGCGACATCGAGGCGCTCGCTGACCGCCTGGCCGGGATTCGAAGCTGGGCTTACATCGCCCACCGCTCCGATTGGCTCAAGGATCCGGCAAAATGGGCCGAGCGCGCCCGCGAGGTCGAATCGCGACTGTCGGATGCGCTTCACGAACGGCTGACGCAGCGTTTCGTCGACCGCCGAACCTCTGTCCTCGTCCGCGACATCGGCGCTCGCGGAGCCGATGCGCTGCCGGTGACGGTTGCTGCCGACGGTGAAGTCAGCGTCGGTCCGGAGCCGATCGGTCACTTGTCGGGATTCGAATTCCGGGTCGATCCAGGCGCAAGACTGGCCGACAAGAGGCTGCTTCTCGCGGCCGCCGAGCGGCGGCTGGGCGACGAACTGGAACGCCGCGCATCGACCCTGACGGAAGCGCCGGATTCGGACTTCTCGCTGCTAACCGATCGAGACGGCGGACTCGCGGTCGCGTGGAATTCGAGCATCCTAGCGCGCCTTGCACCCGGCCGCTCGCTTCTGGAGCCCGCGGTCCGCACTGCCCGTCCGCTGGATCGCCTTTCCGCAGACAGCCGCGCAGCGCTGCGGGCGCGCCTCGAGCGCTGGGTGGAAACGCAGGTCGAGTCCAACCTCTCGCCGTTGAAGGCGCTGGCGACGACCGCGAGCGATCCGGCCACGTCGCCGGGCGTTCGAGCGCTTGGCGCAATGCTCGCCGATTCGGGCGGCCTCCTGCCACGCCGATCGGTGGTGAGCGCGATCGGGACGCTGGAGCAAAAGGACAGGCAACTCCTCTACAAGTTGAAGGTCCGGCTCGGCCCGCTTGACGTCTTCGTTCCCGCACTCCTCAAGCCGGGCGCGCAATTATGGCGAGCAGCGCTGCTTTCCGTCCGCTCAGGCGAGTCGATGCCGAAGCTCCCGCCCGCGGGCGCAGCAACTCTTGGCGGCGACTCCGACCCGAGCGGCGCGGCGCTCGCCTATCGTCGCCTCGGCCGCAAGTGGATCCGGGTCGACCTTGCCGACCGGCTTGCGAGCCACGCCCACAAGATCCGCTCGTCCGGCGGGGACGATCCACTCGATCGCGAACTCGCCACTTCGGTTGGCCTCGACGAGCAGTCGATCGCGCTGCTGATGGCGGAAATCGGATTCACCAGGGCCGGCGATTCGTGGCGCTGGCACGGCCGCCGCGGAAGCCGGGCCGGTCGCCGGCCGAGGGGATCAAGCGCGTTCGCAGAGTTGGCCAAACTCAAACGCTGACCCGTCGCCATCGGCTTGAAATCGCTGCCGTCAGGGCGCAGTTGGGCGGCAAAGGAGAATGACATGGCTACCCAGCTGGCTGCGGAGAAGAGCATCCTCGGGCTCGACAACCCGATGGGCACCGACGGCTTCGAATTCGTCGAATATACCGCCCCCGACCCACAGCTTCTGCGCGACCTGTTCACGAAGATGGGCTTCCCTGCCGTGGCGAAGCACAAGCGCAAGGACGTCACGCTACACAAGCAGAACGACATCCACTTCATCATCAACTCGGAGCCCGGAAGCTACGCCGAGGAATATGCAAAGGCCCACGGCCCAAGCGCCTGCGCGATGGCATTCCGCGTCAAGGACGCGAAGGCGGCCTACGAGCGGGCGGTGAAGCTCGGCGCGACGCCTGCGAAGACCGACGTTGCCCACGGCGAGCTGGACATTCCGGCGATCGAGGGCATTGGCGGATCCCTGCTGTTCTTCGTCGACCGCTACGGCAAGAACGGCTCGATCTACGAAGTCGACTTCGATTTCTTCGACGACGCCGAGAAAATCGAGGCCGATCACGCGTCGCACCTCACCTACATCGACCACCTGACCCACAACGTGCATCGCGGGCGGATGGCGGTTTGGGCCGACTTCTACGAGCGGCTCTTCAACTTCCGCGAGATTCGCTACTTCGACATTGAGGGCAAGCAGACGGGCCTCTTCTCGAAGGCGATGACTTCACCGTGCGGCCAGATCCGCATTCCGCTCAACGAGAGCCAGGACGACAAGAGCCAGATCGAGGAGTTCCTCCGCGAGTACAAGGGCGAGGGAATCCAGCACATCGCGCTCGGGAGCGACGACATTTACAAGGCCGTCGACATTATCCGAGACCGCGGCATTCCGTTCCAGGACACGCCCGATACCTATTACGAAATGCTCCCGGAGCGGATCCAGGGACACGAGGAAAGCATCGCCGAGCTGGAGAAGCGCCGGATCCTGATGGACGGTGCGCCGACCGAGGGCCAAGGGCTGCTGCTGCAGATATTCACCCAGAATGTCATTGGCCCGATCTTCTTCGAGGTCATCCAGCGCAAGGGCAACGAAGGCTTCGGCGAGGGCAACTTCAAGGCGCTGTTCGAGAGCATCGAGCTCGATCAGGAGCGGCGGGGGGTGCTTTAGAGCGTGCGCGACGCTTTTATTTGTGACGCAATCAGGACGCCGATCGGCCGCTTCGGCGGGGCGCTCGCAAAGGTTCGGTCCGACGACCTCGCCGCGATTGCTCTCGCGGCGCTGAAGGAGCGCAATCCGAACGCCGATTTCAGCCAGGTCGAGGACGTCCTGCTTGGCTGCGCCAACCAGGCCGGCGAAGACAATCGCAACGTCGCCCGAATGGCGGCGCTGCTTGCCGGCTATGGCGACAGCGTCCCGGGAACGACGGTGAACCGATTGTGCGGATCGGGAATGGATACCGTCGCAATGGCGTCGCGGGCGATCAAGGCGGACGAAGGCGATTTCTTCGTCGCCGGCGGGGTCGAAAGCATGACCCGCGCACCGTTCGTACTCGCCAAGTCGGACTCGGCGTTCGGCCGAAAGGCGGAGCTCTACGACACCACCATCGGCTGGCGGTTCGTCAACAAGCGCCTGAAGGAAGAATTCGGGATCGATTCGATGCCGGAGACTGCCGAGAACGTCGCCGAAGAGTTCGGGATCACTCGCGAAGAGCAGGACCGCTTCGCCGCGGAGAGCCAGCGCCGCGCCGCCGAGGCCCAGGCCAATGGCCGCCTCGCGGCCGAGATCGTCCCGGTGACGATCGCGCAACGCAAGGGCGATCCCATCTTGGTCGATCGGGACGAGCATCCGCGCGATACCAGCGAAGACGCGCTGGCGAAGCTCAGGCCGATCGTGAAGCCGGACGGCACCGTCACCGCCGGTAACGCATCCGGCGTCAACGACGGCGCTGCGGCGATCATCGTTGCCAGCCGCGAAGCGGTCGAAAAGCACGGGCTCAAGCCGCGCGCCCGAGTGCTTGGGGCTGCCGTGGCGGGAGTGCCGCCACGGATTATGGGGATGGGGCCCGCGCCCGCTTCTGAAAAACTGATGGAGCGGCTCGGGCTCGAAATCGGCGACTTCGACATCATCGAACTGAACGAGGCTTTTGCTGCCCAGGCAATCCCGGTTCTTCGCCGCCTCGGACTTTCGCCCGACGCTGAATTCGTAAACCCGAACGGCGGCGCGATCGCGCTCGGCCATCCGCTCGGAATGTCGGGAGCGCGGCTGGTGCTGACCGCCACCGAGGAACTCGAGCGGCGCGGCGCGAAGCGGGCGCTGTGCACAATGTGCATCGGCGTGGGCCAGGGAATCGCCCTTGCGCTCGAACGGGTGTAAACAACCCTCATGGCGACCGCGGCCGCAGAGCTGAGCGAGGAAGCGATCATGGCGGTTCTGGACAAGGTCCAGGACCCCGAAATCCCGGTATTGTCGATTACCGACCTCGGAATCGTTCGCGCCGTCACCATCGACCCGCCGCGGGTGATGATCAGCCCGACCTACACCGGCTGCCCGGCGACGTTGGCAATCGAACAGTCGATCCGCGATGCCCTGGATGCCGCGGGATTCGGCAACGTCTTTGTCGAACGCGTGCTGTTTCCGCCGTGGACCACCGACTGGATCAGCGAACGCGGACGCGAACGGCTGAAGGCCTACGGAATCGCTCCGCCCGATCCCAACGCCAAGACCAGCTGCCCGCAATGCGGCTCGGACGATACGGAAGAAGTCAGCCGCTTCGGCTCGACTCCATGCAAGGCGCAGTGGCGGTGCAAGAGCTGCGGAGAGCCGTTCGACCGCTTCAAGTGCCACTAGGCGCGAGCAGCGCCAGCAACGCGAAGCTCTGCAGCCAGTGCTCGCCCATGTAATCGCCGCTCAGCTGGCCAAGCGCAGCCTCGAGATGTTCGTCCGCGACCGCGGGATGGCCTAGCCAACGCCAGCACCACGCGCGGCTCAGGTTGAGTCCGTCGAGGTGGGCAATCTTGCCGTCGCTGCGGTCGCTTACCGTCGCCGGCGTGAACAGCGTCGCCGGGCTGCCTTCGCCGACCCGGGGCAGGAAATCGGCGAACCAGTCGCGAAACGCATCCGCTCCGAGCGCCCGGCTCATCAGCAGCGCCTCGACCAGGGTCGGCGAAAGGAAGTCGTCGCCGCCGGGCTCCCACGCCTGCGCGTCGCGGTCGCCGCCGAACCAGTGGCTGGCCCGGGCCTCGATCAACTTGGCCAGCCCAGGATCGAACGCCTGCGCCCACTCGAGCGCCAGCACCAGCGCGAAGGCGGTGTTGAAATGGGTCCCGGCTCGGATCGGGTAGGTGAGAATCTGCAGGTAATGCCGGAAGCGATCGGCGAAGGCTCCCGCCAGCGGCTCCAGCTCGGCTGCCCACCGCCGGTCGGGATGGCGTGTCGCCTCCAGGTGGAGCTGAAGCAGCCATGCCCAACCGTACGGCCGCTCGAACCCGGCAGAGAACGGCCGGTCGAGATAGGCGAGCTCGGTTGCGACCTTGCTGCCGGTGAAGCTCGAATCGGCGAGCTGCTCAATCTCCAGCGCTTCCGCGATGTCGGGGAACAGCCGCCGAAGCGTCAGCAGGCTCCACCAGCCGTGGACGCAACTGTGCCAGTCGAAGCTCCCGAAAAAGATCGGGTGAAGATCGCGAGGCGGCGAAAGGTCCTCGTCGCCAACCAGTACCTGGTCGAGCTTGTGGGGATATTCGCGGGTGACATGGCCAAGTGCGATCCGGGCCATTTTCGAAGCAACGTCGGCGTTTAGTGCGCCCATGCGTACCCCGCGAAGTAGAGGATGAGGATATTGGCGATCAGCAGCGGTATGGCGGTCGCTACCTGCGCGCGTATGACGCCATACTGGTCTTTGAGCTCGAGAAGCGCTGCCGGGACGATGTTGAAGTTGGCGGCCATCGGCGTCATCAGCGTCCCGCAAAAGCCCGCGAGCATCCCGACCGCTCCGATCACCGCCGGATTGGCGCCGGCGCCGTTGACGAGGATGGGAATCCCGATCGCCGCCGCCATTACCGGGAACGCGGCAAAGGCATTGCCCATGATCATCGTGAACAGCGCCATCCCGACCGCGTAGAGAACGACCGCCAGGAACACGCTTCCTTCCGGGATCACCGCACCGGCGATTCCGCCGATGATATCTCCGACACCGGCCGCCGCGAACACTGCGCCGAGTGCAGCCAGCATCTGGGGAAGGATTGCCGCCCAGCCGATCGAATCCATCAGCCGCCGCCCCTCGTCTACGGGAGCGACCGCGGCGGGACGAAGCCAAGCGTAACAGACTGCAAGCGCGATGAGGACGCCGGCGCCAAGCAGGACGAGAGTCGTCGCCTTGGGATCGATCAGGCCGATCTCGCCCAGCGGCGTGTAGTTGAACAGCAAGGTGCCGAAGAAGGCCGTTACGGGGATGATAAGCGCCGGAAGGAACAGCTTGCTCCCAAAACGCCTGGCAAGCTCGACCCGCCGCTCCGTCGTTGTCGACTTCGTTTGGCCGCGGCCCAGCATGTGCGCTCCGGCAACCGCGACGATGACCAGCACCAGGATGCCATTCCCGAAATCGCCTAGCAGGTCGCCGAACCAGAAGCTGGTCGCGATCAGCGCCCAGAACAGGGCGTTCCCGAAGCGCTTCGGATTGCTCCGGTCGCGCGCGCTCAGCGCAGCGAACGCTGCGAACATCGCTCCGGCGACAACGTAGAGCCACTGGAGCGTGATCACTTGCGGCTCCTCAGCGTCCGATCGAACCACAGCAGCCGCGACCCGTGAATGACGAACGCGCAGATTGCGGTCGGTATCGCCCACATCGATAGCTCGATGGGGGTCAGTTCGATTCCGAAGCCGCTCATCGCTCCCTGGATCAGGAGGATCGAGCCGATCGCGACGAAAATATCCTCTCCGAAAAACAAGCCGATATTATCGGTTGCCGCCGACAACGCCTTGACCCGTTCGCGGGTGTTCTCGTCGAGCGCACCATGCTCCTTTTCGGCCGCTGCCTCGGCCATCGGCGCGACCAGCGGCCGAACCGTCTGCGCATGCCCGGCAACCGACGTCAGCCCTAGCGCGGAGAGAATTTGCCGAAATCCGAGATAGACGAGGAGAATCCGCCCGCTCGTCGCGCCGCGCATCCTGCCGATCAGCGCTCGCGCCTGCTGCTGGAGCCCGAACCGTTCGAGAACACCGATGACCGGGAGGACGATCCAGATGATCGAGACGTAGCGATTGGCGTTGAAGGCATGGCCGAGCGTCGCAAGCACCTTCAAGAACGGCACTCCGGCCAGCAGCCCCGTCGCAACTGCGGCGACCGCGACCACCAGCAGCGGATTGAACCTGAGCGCGAAGCCGAGGACGACCAGCGCAATCCCGAGGAGCGGCAAATAAGTCATTTCGCAGTTCCGAAGCCGCCGCCGCCGGGCGTCTCGATGACGAAGCGGTCGCCGGGCGCCATTTCCGCCGACGCCGTTGCGCTCAGCTCCTCGATTGTCCCATCTGCTCGTTCCACCCAGTTCCTCCCCGGCTTGGCATCGCCCCCGCCCGCGATTCCGCGCGGCGGCACCCGCCTGCGGTTGGCGAGGATATTGGCGCGCATCGGCTCGAGGAAGCGCAGGTCACGGATCACTCCGTCGCCGCCGTGGTGCTTGCCGGCGCCGCCCGAGCCAGTGCGGATCGAAAACCGCTCGAGCCGGACCGGGTGCCTCGTCTCCAGGATTTCCGGGTCAGTGAGCCGGCTGTTGGTCATGTGCGTCTGGACGGCGTCGGTTCCGTCGTGATCCGGGCCCGCTCCCGACCCGCCGGCGATGGTCTCATAATATTGGTGCCGTTCGTTGCCGAAGGTGAAGTTATTCATCGTCCCCTGGCTCGGCGCCAGCTTGCCCGTCGCCGCGAACAGCGCGTCTGTGACGACCTGGCTGGTCTCGACGTTACCGGCGACGACCGCGGCGGGATAGCTGGGCGACAACATCGATTCATCGGGAACGATCAGCTCGACCGGGCGCAAGCAGCCGTCGTTCATCGGAATGGGATCGTCGATCAAGGTGCGCAGGACGTACAGCGAGGCCGCTCGGACAATGGAGAAAGGCGCGTTGAAATTGTCGGGCAGCTGGTCGCTGGTGCCGGTAAAGTCGAAGACCGCGGAGCGGGCCTGCTTGTCGATACGGATGGCGACCCGGACATGGGCCCCGTTGTCCATCTCATAATCGAACTCGCCATCCTCGAGCCGGCCTAGCAAGCGCCGCACCGACTCCTCGGCATTGGCGAGCACATGGCGCATGTAGGCGTCGACGACAGCACGGCCATAGTCCCGGACGGCGTCGCAAAGCCCCTCGGCGCCGCGCACGCAGGCGGCGAGCTGCGCTCGAAGGTCGGAGATGTTGCGGTCGATGTTGCGAGCCGGGTGCGGCCCCGAAGCCAGCAACTCGCGGATGTCGCGTTCCCGGAAAGTGCCTTCGTCAACCATCAGCACATTGTCGATCAACACGCCTTCGTCGGCGATCGTACGGCTGTCCGGCGGCATCGACCCCGGCGCGATCCCGCCGATGTCCGCGTGGTGACCGCGAGCGGCGACGAAGGCGGATGGCTCTTGGGCGGCGGCGTCATAGAAAACCGGCATGATTACCGTCACGTCCGGAAGATGAGTGCCGCCGCGATAGGGATCGTTGAGCACGTAGGCGTCGCCCCGGCGAATCCCGCGTCCGTCCCGACACTCCCCGCGCGTGTCGATGATCGTCCGGATGCTCTCGCCCATCGAACCAAGATGCACCGGGATGTGGGGTGCGTTCGCGATAAGCGCGCCTGAGCGGTCGAACAGCGCGCACGAAAAGTCGAGCCGCTCCTTGATGTTAACACTGGTCGCTGTCGACTGAAGGGCGACGCCCATCTCCTCGGCGATCGCCATGAACAGGTTGTTGAAAATTTCGAGCATCACCGGGTCGGCGTCGGTACCGATCGCATGGGCGCGCTCGGCCGGCGCAGACCGGGTCAGGATCAGTGTGTCGTCGGCAGCGCGTCGGGCGGTCCAGCCCGGTTCGACGACAGTCGTCGACGTCGCCTCGGACAGGACCGCGGGACCGGTCACTTGCTCGCCGGAGGACGATTCGATCGAAAGTGCAGTCGCATCCGTTGCGGACTTGCCGATCCCCTCGACGACCAGCGCATCGACGATGATCTCGGCGCCCGTCTCGAGATAGCCGAAGCGTGCCCGGTGAAGATCCTCGAAAGCGCGCCGCATGTCGCCGGGCGAGCCCAGGGGTAGCTCGAGCGTGGTGTCGCTTCCGGCGTAGCGAAGCCGGCAGCGCCGGTGCAGACCGATGGCTGAGCCTTGCACACCTTGGTCGAGCAGCGAGTCGGTCACTGCGCGCTCGAGGCGTTCGAGCGGTTTGCCGAAATCCTCGCCCAGCGGCTTAAGCCAGCTTTCCTCGCGGATGACTTTGACGTCGGCGAGCCCGATTCCGTAGGCCGACAGCACGCCCGCGAGCGGATGAATGAGGATTCGCTCCATCCCGAGTGCATCGGCGACCCGGCAGGCGAGCTGCCCTCCGGCGCCGCCGAAGCAGGCGAGCGTGTAGCGGGTGACGTCGTGGCCTCGAGCGATGGAGATCTTGCGAATCGCGTTGGCCATGTTGTCGACGGCGATCGCCAGGAACCCGTCGGCGATCTCCTCGAGCGATTTCGAGCCGCCCAACCGCTCGGCGACCTCCTGAAGCCGATCGCGTGAAGCCTCGGGGTCGAGCGGCTGGTCTCCACCCGGTCCGAACACCGCCGGGAAAGCACCCGCTTCGATCCGGCCAAGGAACAGGTTGCAATCGGTGACGGTCAGCGGTCCGCCGTTGCGATAGCAGGCCGGCCCCGGATTCGCGCCGGCGCTTTTCGGTCCGACTCGAAAGCGCATTCCATCGTAACTGCAGATCGAGCCACCGCCGGCAGCGACCGTGTGGATCTGCATCATCGGCGCGCGAATCCTCACGCCAGCCACGACGCTTTCGTCGGTCAATTCGAAACGGCCGGCGTAGTGCGACACGTCCGTCGAGGTTCCGCCCATGTCGAAGCCGATCAAGCGCACCGGATCGCCTTCGCCAAAATGCGGCGAACTTGCCGCGACCATCCCAACAACGCCGCCTGCCGGTCCGGAGAGTATCGCGTCCTTCCCGCGGAACGCGCCTGAATCGGCAAGCCCGCCGTTCGACTGCATGAACTGCAGCCGCGTTTCGCTCGGGAGCCCGCCGGCGATGCGGTCGACATAGCGGCGAAGGACGGGCGACAGGTAGGCGTCGATGACGGTGGTGTCGCCGCGGCCGACCAGCTTGATCAGCGGCGCGACCTCGTGGCTGACAGATATCTGGGAGAAGCCGAGCTCACGAGCGATCTCCGCCACCCGGGTCTCGTGCTCTTCGAAGCGCCAGCCATGGACCAGAACGATCGCAAGGGCCTCGATACCGGCGGCCCGGACTTTGCCCAGCGCGGCTCGTGCCTGTTGCTCGTCGAGCGGGTGAACGATCTCGCCAGTGGCCCCGATCCGCTCGTCGATTTCGACGACCTGTTCATATGGCTGGTCGGGAAGGACGATTCGGCGAGCGAAAATCTGCGGCCGCGCCTGGTGGCCGATCCGCAGCGAATCGCCGAAGCCGCGGGTCGTCGCCAGTGCGATGCGATCGCCCTTTCGTTCGAGCAGGGCGTTGGTCGCAACCGTCGTGCCCATCCGCACCGAATCGATTTCACTGCCGCCGTCGCGATCGACCACCCGGCGGATCGCCTCGAGCGCGGCGTCTTCATAATGGTCCGGGTTCTCGGAAAGGAGCTTTTCGACGACGACTTCACCGTCGGGCGACCGCGCAACGACATCGGTGAAGGTGCCGCCGCGATCGATCGCGAATGTCCATCCATCGGCCACGCGCGCCTTCAAGCACGGCACGGCTCAGCCGCCAAGTCGCTGCGCCCGACAGCAGCCGGAGTGCCTCAGCTGTCTGCCTTTTCCAGCTCGCGCTGCGGGTCGTCGACATAGGCTTTCGGATCCTTGTCGACCGGCTTCACGCCCATGTAGTGGGCGGAAACGAACGCGAGAAAGTCGATGCCCAGCCGGTGCCGCTCTTCGAGCGAGGCAGTGCAGCGGAAGTCGGCGAGCGCCTGGCGCTCCTCCTCGGACATGTGCTTGCTGTTCTCCACATCCGCTTTTGCGACCGCCTTGAACCAGGTGTCGGTTCCGACGTCCTCTTTGCCCACTGCTTTCGCTGCATCGCGGATCTTGTTGTGATCCTTGATCGCGTCTTTGGTCTCCGCCTCGGCGCTTTTCGCGTCGGCAGCGCCCGAGCCTTCCTTCAGCAAGCGCGGGTAGAAGAATTTTTCCTCGCCTTCGGCATGGGCGGCGAGAAAACCCTCCAGTCGGTTCCACACGGCCTGGAGCTGATCGCGGTCGCTGCCGTGCATTTGCTGAATGAACCCGAACAGCCGTCGCTGCTCGTTGTGCTGCGCGAGAATGATTTCGGTGATGTCCAAGCTTCGCCTCCTTCGTCGAAGGAGGAAACGAAGGGCGGCTGCATAACGATCCGATCCCTGATGTCCGAAAGGCGTCGGAGCGGGAAAGCCCGGTAGCGGGCGCGTCAGCCGCGCTGCGTCATCAGGTTCGTCATCTCCGGCGTCGGCCCCATGTTCGCCGCCAGGTGCGCCATGATCCAGATCGTTCCGATCATGACGAGGAACACGATCAGAACTCCGAAGGCGAGCGCCAGCACATTGTTGGTGTTGTCGGGGCCGCTGGTGATGTGAAGGAAGAAGACGAGGTGAACGCCCATCTGCGCGATGGCGAGCACGACCAGGCCGACGGCTACCCCCGGACCCCACAGCGCGCCCGTCGACGCCACCCAGAAGGAGACTCCGGTGAGCACCAGCGCGAACGCCAGCCCAACAACGTACGCGCCCGTTTCGCTGAGGATGCTGTCGTGCGGCGCGCCCGGCGCGACGTCGAGGAGTTCCTGGCGTTCGTGCTCGCTCATGGAAGCGTTCCGATCAGATAGACGATTGTGAAGATGGCCACCCAGATGATGTCGAGTGCGTGCCAGAAGATGCTGAAGCACAACAGGCGCCGCATGATGTGCTGGCGATACCCCTTCGAGAAGATCTGGCCCATCATCGTCGCAAGCCACAGCAGGCCCGCGAAGACATGGAGGCCGTGCGTCCCCACTAGCGTGAAGAAGCTCGACAGGAACGCGCTTCGCTGCGGGCCCGCGCCTTCACTGATCAGCTGCGAGAACTCGAAGATTTCGATGAACAGGAAGGTAAGCCCGAGTAACCCCGTCACGCTTAGCCACAGCTGCGTCCACCACAGGCTTCCGCGCTTGGCCGTGATAATCGCGAGACCGCAGGTGAAGCTGGAGAAAAGCAGCGCCAGCGTTTCCACAGCGACGAGACCGCGGTCGAACAACTGGTTTGTGGTTGGCCCGCCATCGGTCGCGTGGACCAGGCTCGCGTAGGTCGCGAACAGCGCCGAGAACAGCACCATGTCCGACAGGACGAACAGCCAGAAGCCGTATGGGACGACGATGCTCTTCGATTCCGGGCCGCGGTGAGCGAGTCCCGTGTTCTCCGACGCGCTGTGAGTCAGGCCGATGGTAGCCGCTTCCTGTCCGCTCATGCCGATTGACTCAGGTTCTTGAGGTTCTGCTGGCGAATTCGCCGGCGCTCGCGTGAATTCCTGATGACTTCGTCGACCGGAATCACGTGTTCATGCTCGTCCTGCCAGGCGTACCAGACGAGAACCGCGAAAGCGCCGACCAGCCCCACAACAGCCAGCCACCAGATGTACCAGATCAGCGCGAAACCACAGACCGAGGCGAAGAAGGCGACAATGACGCCCACCGGCGTGCTGAGCGGCATCTCGATGGCCTGGTAAGCCGGTTCGGGAAGCAACTTCGCACGTTCGATGGCGAGCTGTTTGCGGTGCCAATAAGCTTCCTCCCCGTGAACATCGGGGAGCACCGCGAAATTGTAGTGCGGCGGCGGCGAAAGGGTCAGCCATTCGAGCGTCCGGCCGTCCCACGGGTCGCCCGTAACGTCGCGGCGCCTGTCGCGAGTCCTGATCGAATAGATGAGCTGGATAGCGAGGAAAGCCACGCCCGCTGCGATCACCACCGCACCGAGCAACTCCAGCCCAAGCCACGGCTTCCAGGTCGGATCGGAGATGTGCTGCATGCGCCGGGTGCCACCCCAGAACCCCAGCAGATAGCTGGGCATGAAGGCGAGATTGAAACCGATGAACCAGCACCAGAAAGCGATCTTGCCCAGACGTTCGTCGAGCGTGAATCCGAACGCCTTGGGGAACCAGTAGGTGTAGCCGGCGAACATCGCGAACACGACGCCCGGAATGATCACGTGGTGGAAGTGGGCGACGAGGAACAGGCTGTTGTGAACGACGAAGTCGACCGGCGGCATCGCCAGAAGCACTCCTGTCAGGCCGCCGCCGACAAACAGCAGCATGAAGCCGATCAGGTAGTGCATCGGCACGGTGAAGCGCACCCGGCCGCCATACATAGTGAACAGCCAGTTGAAGATTTTCACACCGGTCGGAATGCCTATCAGCATGCTCGCGATTCCGAAAACGGCGTTGACGTCTGCGCCTGCGCCCATGGTGAAGAAGTGGTGCAACCACACCGTGTAGGAGAGGACGCAGATGACCAGCGTTGCGAAGACCATCGAGCGATAACCGAACAACGGCTTGCCCGAGAACGTGGATGCTATCTCGGAATAGATTCCGAATGCCGGCAGCACGAGGATGTAAACCTCCGGGTGACCCCACACCCAGATGAGGTTCATGTAGAGCATGGAGTTGCCGCCGCCGTCATTCGTGAAGAAATGGAAGCCGAGGTAGCGGTCCAGCATGAGCATCGCGAGAGTCGCGGTTAGCACCGGGAAAGCGGCGATCATGACCAGGCTCGACGCGAGACTGGTCCAGCAGAACACCGGCATTCGCATGTAGCTCATGCCCGGCGCGCGGATCTTCAGGATCGTGGTAATGAAATTGACCGCGGTAAGCGTCGTCCCGACGCCGGATATCTGCAACGCGACAAGGTAATAATCGACGCCTACTCCGGGAGAGTATGCGGTCTCGCTCAACGGCGGGAAGGCGAGCCACCCGGTGCGCGCGAACTCGCCCAGGAACAGGCTGACGTTGACGAGCAGAGCGCCCGAAGCTGTCAGCCAGAAGCTGACATTGTTCATCGTCGGGAAGGCGACGTCGCGGACGCCCAGCTGCAGCGGAACGACGAAATTCATGAAGCCAATAACCAGCGGCATCGCCACGAAGAAGATCATGATGACGCCGTGCGCGGAGAAAATCTGGTTGTAGTGCTCGGGCGTCAGGTAGCCCTGCGCGGGCCCTATCGCCAGGAACTGGTGCAAGCGCATCATGATCGCGTCGGCAAAGCCGCGGACCAGCATGACCAGTCCCAGCACGATGTACATGATCCCGATCTTCTTGTGATCGGTGGACGTGATGTACTCGTTCCAGAGGAACGGCCACGCCTTGATCTTCGTGATCCACCCCGCGACTGCGGCAAGAGCAAGGATCACCACGATCGAGGTGATTAGCGGAATCGGCTGCTGAAACGGAATGGCTTCCCAGGTCAGCCTTCCAAAAATCGGACTCATTTGCGGGCTCCAGGAGCGGGCCGAGGACCGGACTGCGGTTGGTTGGGCGGTATCGTCCCCTCCATCGGGCTCATCGGGAAATCCGTTGTCTCCCCGGGCGCCGGGAGATTGTGCGGGCGCTGCTGCGTCGAGGGCTCACGGCCCATTGCAATTGCCGTGAACAAGTCCGGCGCCACATTGCCGAACGTCATCGGCCGAACATAGCTGCTGGGCCGCTCCAGCGCCTTGTAGCTGTTGGCGTCGAGAACGCCCTCCGACCGGGCGGACTGCGCCCATTGCGCAAACTGCTGCCGCGGGACCGAATAGACGTTGAATTCCATGCCCGGGAAGCCGTCGCCGCTGAAATGCGCCGAGCGCCCTTCGAACACGCCGGGCTTGTCGGCCATCAGGTTCAGCCGAGTCGTCATGTTCGGCATCGTGTAGATCATGCTGCCCATCTGCGGGACGAAGAAGGTGTTCCACACAGTCGCCGAGGTGAGCTGGAAATTGATTGGCGTGCCCGCCGGAATGACCAGCTTGTTGACCGTCGCGATATGCTGGTCCGGATAGATGAACAGCCACTTCCAGTCGAGCGACACCACCTGAACGGTGAGCGGCGGCACCTTGGAATCCAGCGGTTTGGCGGGGTCGAGCTGATGGCTGCCGATCCAGGCAATCCCGCCAAGCAGGGCAATCGTGAGCACCGGGATCGACCAGATCACAAGCTCGATCGCCCCGGAATATTCCCAGTCGGGACGGTAAACCGCCTTCTTGTTGCCGCGCCGGAACCAGAAGGCGATGGCGATCGTGGCAATCATCGTCGGGATGATGATCGCGAGCATGATGGCCGTCGAGTTGATGAGGATCTGCTTTTCAGCCGCGGCGACGGGGCCGACCGGATCGAGAATCCCGCGATTGCAGCCGCTCGCCAGCAACAGGATGGAGGCCAAGAGTGAGTGCCGCACGAGCTGGCCACGGATGCGGCCCGGCCCTGGACCGTCGTGCTTCGACAAACCGGAAATTGCCACCTGTGCGCTCACGTCAGCACGCAGCCCCCTTAGAACCCGCCCTTCGGCGGCGACGCGCTATCACTAAACAACCGCACGCGCAGCGGCAACAGCCCACAACGTCCGCTTAACGCAAGTGCGTGAACTTTCGTGAAAATGCTGGCGGTGGGGGCAGTCAGGAGCGAACTCGTCTCCACCCGCACTTTCCCTGTTCCGTGCGAATTTACAGGGAAAATCTCGAAAATCGACCTCGGGATTACCGCCCTGAACCCAGATTCCGTCGCAGTTTTCCGCCCGGGCAGGTAGCAAGTCCCTGCTGAGCTGAGCAGGAAAATCCTTCAGGATGAACAGGGAAAATGTTGTCGCCGAACACCCAAGCGTTACGGGCTGATCTGCGAAAGCTGCTACTGCCCGTTTCCGACCCATTGCGGACACTGGGCCGCCTTTCGACCCTCTCATCTCGCGGAGGTGGTCTTACACAGCTCACTGCCCGTTTTTTATCATGGGCATGGCGACTGCCTCGATCGGACCGCCTGGTTCCGGTAGCATCGCTCGGCAGGCGCGCCGCGCTGGAGGGAGACATAAGCGCAAATAGGCAAATTCTGGTTCAGTCATCAATGGAAAAAAATTCATCGTCGCATTGGCCTCAAAAAAGACTAGCTGACCATCTGCGGCGATTCCAAAGTCCACACCGAAATAATCTAGTCCGATGCGCTCGCGAACAGTTTTCAAAGTCTCCTTAACTGGCGCGTCGAACGCATGACGAGGCCGTTCTATCATCTTCCGTTCTTGATCGCACAGGTCACGCCGGCCGAGCATGAAGCGCTTACGATCCCGTGCATGAATATTCCACTCGTCCGACGCCAGCATGTGGCGGAGTACAATCTGGCGCCCGAGGACAAAGACACGATATTTGCGATAGAGGCCGTCTTCGCTACGAAAGTCTACGAATTCAGTGGCGATTAGGTCGCCCTTACTATGTATAGCACACCTTAAATCGCTCTTATTCTTGATCAGCCCGATGATGTTCCCGCCATGCGTCCCGGATTCCGCGCAGAATGATCGGGAACGAAAGCCCGCGGTTTCAATCGGCTCAACGGCATCTTGCGTTCTCTCGGGGCTCCATCGGGTGACCTTGGGCACGATCAGCCCGGCAGTCCCGGCAAGCCGCTTCGCCATCGCGTCGCGGGTCGACTTCGATACATGACGGGGATGGTTTACGATCCTGCCGGTAAACCCGTGCGAGAGCCTGCTGAGAACCTCGGAGAGCTTTCGGATTCTGGTCGGGGTCGCTGATTTGATTGACGAGGCATCGGTACGACCGCAGTTTCGGCGACAGTGTTCGTTCGAGCGAGTCGGGCGTTACGAGAATGCGCGGAACGCCACGCCTGCCGAGCAGCGCGTACAAGTCGTTATTACCCGGGTAGGCAGCGGATTTTCCGCCGGCGCGGATGCGGGGCTCGCTGTCAGCGCCGAACACAAATAGGCAGGCGGCGTTTGAATGCCCTAGCTGCATCATTTTTGGTGGTGCCTAGCTTCAGATAACGCGACGATTGCGCTTCGCGGTGGCTTCCGCAACCCTGGGCAACCGCTTCGGGGCTGGCTCTCTTCTTCGACGGGCGCTACGGCTGCGAACGCGATATCTGATTTCCACCCGTTGCCGACACGAGTCCTCAGGTCTGCATTCGGCCCATTCCGCCACTCGTGTCGGAACTCGCAGCACCTGCTCACGAGCCTCTTTGGCCAGTGTTCTGAAGCTCTCGCTCAACACAGGGTCTGTTCGCGAACTGCTCTGCCACGCGCTCGAAGTTCTCGGCTTGCGCGAGCCGGTGACCACACAGTGGGGATCGACCCGCGGAGTATCCACCATCACCTCTTTCGGAAAAGGCAGGGAGACGGCTCTGCCTGCGGCCGCTGTCTCGCAGATGAGGCTCCCCTGGAAGGAGTTCGCTCAGGCGATCGATAAGCTGTCCGCTCCCCCCAAATAGCAGTTCACCGCAATAGTCGGCCTAGGGCGCCGTACTCGTATGGGCCGCGATTGCGCTTCACGCTCGGTACCACGACGGATCACCGAAGCCACGGCCAGGGCGCCAACAACGTTTGTTCGATTTGAGTGTACTTCTCCTGATTTTCAATTACCGTGAGCAGCAGTATTGGCGATAGCGTCGATCAACGGTTGAAGTCCGGCACCATACTTTTTCCATCGCTTTACCGCCGAGCTATAGATGGGCCTTCGAACTTGAGCGACGCTGGCGGTCTTCACGGGCCGGTCTGACTTGTGGAAGTCGAGGCAAGCCGGATTCCATTGAAGACCTATAAATTCTACCAGCGCCCTCGCTTCTTTCTCCGTGTTGATAACAACATCCTCATACTGAACAGATGTGAGCACCCCGTCAGGAAGCACCTTCTTCCAATGCTCCATCAGTTCGCTATACTTGCCATAATACCGCCCGAGCTCTGCGAGATCATAGCTGTGCGGCATGTCGTCCTTGAAGAGCTTCGTAAATCCCGAGAGACAGGTATCGAGCGGGTCCCGAAGCGTATTCACAAACTTCGCATTCGGGTAGAGCAAATGAATGAGGCCGACGAAGAAATAGTTGGTGAGAAGCTTGTCGGTGACACGGATGGCATCTCCCGCGCCGGCGGTAAGAGCCTCCAAATACTTTTTCCCAACCATATCCAGCTGCGCCGGCGTGATCTTGGCCATCATCATCGGATATTTCGGCAGTGAGGGCAGGCGATCGCGCAGCTGGCCGATGGCACGGCTCAGATATTTAACTTCGCCGGCGCCGTAGACGTCGGGATGGCTCGACAGGATCTGCTCGACCAAAGTTGATCCCGACCGCGGCATGCCGATGATAAATACCGGGCGCTCGTCGTGGAGCCCCTGATATTTGCGTTTGTCGAAAAGCTCCCTGGGAAAAGCTTCGCGAATGGCATCGAAAAAGCCGAACGTTTCCTTCTCGTCGTAGTTGAGTTGCGCCCGCTTCATCCTTCCGCCGATGATATAATGCTCAAGCGCCGGCTTCGTGCTCTCCACGATCGTCAAGGCCCTTGGCGTAAGCAAAATGCAGCGGCAGGAAGTTCTGGGCCTCCTGATTGTTGGTGGCCTCGAAAACAGCGTCCATCCGGTCAAAGAGCTCGCTCCCCTCACCCTTTGAGAAGTCCACCAGGTCATTTAGGTTGGCATACGCGCCGAACATCCCGTCGTTGAGCTTCAGCGCTTTCACGATCCAGTTGCGAGCCTCGTCTAGTCGCCCGACTGACTTTAGGGCCACCCCATAGAAGTTCAGCGCCTCCGGGTTCCCCGGGTTGGCCTCGACGGCCTTGGCCAGCACCTGGAGGGCCTCGTCGTACCTGTCCGTTTCGTGCAGCACCTGGCCCAGAACCGTCAGTGCTTCGTTATTGTCCGGTTGCTGCTGCAAAGCCGCGCGGCATGCCTGCTCGGCAGCCGGGTAATTACCACGGCGCATCTGAATTCGCCCGGTTATCAGCAATGTCTGCGAGTTTGTCGGCGCAATTTTCAGCGCGTCGCCGAGCACCCGCAGGGCATCCAGATCCTTCTGCTGTGTAACAAGAAGGCTAGCGAGGTTGTTATAGGCTTCGACATAGCGGGGCTTTTGCGAAATCGACTTTCGCAGAGCATGCTCCGCTTCCTCGAACTTCCTGTCCTGCTGGAGTAGCGTGCCGAGATTGTTGTAGGCCTCAGGATAGGCTTCGCGGTGCATTAGCGCGTCTTGATAGGCATTTACCGCACCGTCGATATCACCCGCCATGCGAAGCGCATTACCGAGGTTGTTGAGAGCCTCGGCCATGTCCGGGCGGATATCGAGGGCGCGCCGATAGAAATCGGCTGCCTCGGCATACCTGCGCTTGTCGTACGCGATGATCCCAAGATTGTTCAGCGCCTGCGCGTTATTAGGATCGAGTTCTAGGGCCTTTTTAAGTTCCGTTGCGGCCTCATCAGAGCTCCCGTTTTGCCGAAGTATCTCGCCGAGATTGGCGTGCAGGCTAGCCGCCTCCGGGGCGAGCTTCACCGCGATGCGCAGTTGCGCCACAGCTTCTTCGCCTCGTCCGAGTGCCTGCAGTGTCGCTCCGAGGATGTTGTGCGAATCGGCATTGGCGGGCCGCAACTCGATGACTTGCCGGCAGACACGCTCGGCTTGGCCGAATTTACCCTCGGAATAGAGCTTGGCCGCCATCTGGATGGCCAGTGCGGGGGTCACGTTGACGCGTCCATGACTGGCCTTAGCGATACTCTGTTCGAGAGCATCCGAGCCAGGCATTGGACCTTTTCGCGCGCTCGAAGGATTCGGGGCCGCCCGGCAAGTCGGCTCAGTCGTCGTCTTGGTGCGGCTCATGATCCCACTTTTCGATTACGAAACAAGGGCGTGATGCTGACAGAATATGGCCGTTGAAGGAAGCGAGAGAGAGAGAGAGAGAGAGAGAGAGAGAGAGCAGCCTCCCTTCTCCTTCCTTTTCAGGCGAACGTCCGCTTGGCCCCTTATCCGCGCTCTGGCGCCGGCGGAGGCGGCGGCGGAGGAGGCGGGGGAGCCGGACACATCTCTGTGGCCAGGATCACCGTGCCATCCGGGCATGTCTGCGTCGCCGGAGGCGGCGGCGGAGGCGGAGGCGGCGGGGGCGGGGGCGGCGGGGGCGGTGCTGCGGCCGGTCCCCCGAAGTGCAGCGTCAGCGCTCCATACAGTGCATGGTCGGTGTAATCACTGTTGAACTGACCAAGGTAGCCGATGCGTCCGGTGATGTTCGATCCGAACGTTCCGGCGAGACTTCAGACCTGCAAGGAATGTACCGCTCGAGTAGTTCTCCTGTTTCCTGAAGCCAGCTCCAGCCGGCGCATCGACGAAGTTCGCATTGACGCCGATGTCGTGGTTGAAGTCGTAGCGGTAGGCAACCTTCGCCTCCGGAATGATGCCGCCGAAGTGGCCGGTCCATTTCACCCCAGCAACTCCGGAGAACTGGTGCTCGGTCTGATTGTCGAACGCCAAGTCGGCGCCAATTCCGCCGCTCTCGGCGAACGACTTCAAATGCATGCTGGCATAATCGAGAGCGAGATACGGCGTGACCCATGAGGATCCAAGGTCGAAGCGGTAACCGCCTTCGCCGTAGAGGGACCACAGATCGACATCTGGGTGTCCGGTGGCCCTCCCGGAGAGCGTCCCGATGTCGAAACGGCGGCTGCTGTCGCCGTTCAACCAGGAGTAGCTGCCGATGCCGCGCAAGTACCAGTTGCCGACGTCATAGGTTGCATCGACGCCGATATGCCAGCCATTGGCGCTGATCGAGCTGCCTACCAGCGCGTCCGGGAAATCCACGCTAAGATCACGATACCCGCCGAACACGCCGACCGAGAAGTTGCCGGCCAGGTAGTCAACTCCGATCGTTCCCGACCAATTGTCGGCCTTGTACCCGATCGCATTCAAACTGCTGTCAAGCTTACCATGGTCGTAGGTGCCCATTCCCCACACACGCCATCCGGCCCGCGGATCCCGGCATCCCTGGACTCCGCGGCCAAAATCGATGGCGCAATCGAGCTGATCATTGATGAACGTGTTCAGCACGAACTGGTTGTTACGCACGTCGTGCAGGTAGTTCGGATATTCGACACCGCTCATCTGATCGTATGCCTGCACGAGCTGCGGCTGGTCTAGCGTGAACAGCTCGGCAACGAGATTACCAAATGATCCGGTAAGATCGGTGGCGTAAACGTTCTCGATTGCCGTCGAGACTGCCAGTTGGTTTTTGGTCAGCCCGCCGACTGCGTTGAAAGCGACGCGAGACAGGCCAAGATCGACATTCTCGTTGGCATCGTACGTGCAGCTAAGGCCGCTCAGAAGTGGCGTTGACGCATACGGGCTGGCCAGAACGCAACTGGCGAACGTGCCATTGCGGGTGTTGGCGTCGATGACGTTGTCCCAGAAGTAGCTGTCGGCGAACAGCCCATTCGCCGGATAAATGTCCACGGCCAGAGTCCCGGCAAGGTTCGCCGTGTCGGCGTAGACCAGAGGGTAGGTGCCCACCGGCTGCGTCCCGCCCGTCGCTGGCTGCATCTGGAACGTCAGGGTTCCGTCAGCGTCCATGTTGAGCGTATCGACGATGGCATAAGCAGGCCCGTCATACATCGTCGGGTCGCCCGTCACCCGCGGATCCGCAAGTTCGAGGTTGCCCCCATTGTCGATGTTGAGCGTTCCGTCGCCGGCAATGCCCGTGTCGAGGTCGGCAGAGGTGAAACCACCCACCGGCACATATTCCGGGTTGATGATGCCGTCGAAATATGTGGTTCCGCTTGCGACGTTGATGACGTCACCTGGGTTAATGTCGACGTTGCCGTAGATTTTGCCATTGGCAACCAAGTCAATGACCGTCGGGTTCGGCGATGACGACACGTCGACTGCCATTCCGCGCGTCCATGTGGCGCCACCGTCGCCGGAGCTACGGACCATGATGGTGCCGCCGTCATTGATGAAGGTCAACACCTCCGGACCACCGTTGGACGTTCCATTGTTGGTGGCGAAGATTCCGCGAGCCGTCGCGCCCCCCCGTTTGCGGTGATCGCGTCAACGTTGATCGTGCCCGAATTCGTCACGGTCATGTTGTTCGCGGCCGATTTCGAGGCGGATTGCGGTCGCCGTTGCGTTGCTCAGGGTGCTTGCGCCTCCCGATGCGCTTGCAACCGCAGTCAGACTACCGCTGTTGGCGATTGATCCGGTCAGGAGCGCCGGGGCCGTTCCGAAGTCCTGTGCGCTGAGGGCGACTGCGTAGGCGCTCGCCGTGTCAGGAGCGTGCGCGAACGCCTTTGCCGCGAACTTACCGCCATTGGTAACTTCAACTTCGCCACTGACGTTGTTGAAGTCTCCGATGTCGTCACCGTAGGCATAGGCAAATGCGGAACCAGAGCTGCCCACGGCCGTCGCCGACGCGGTGGCAGCAAATGTTCCGCTGTTGTCGACTATCACGACATTCGAGCCAGTGCCGTTCATGTTCTGGTAGATGCCGGTCACAGTGGCTGTTGCACCGCCATGTCCGGCAGCGCTCGCCAGTGCATGGGCGTTCATCTGAATGGAGCCGCTGTTGTCGATGCTCGCGAGTGCATCGCCCCCGCTGATGTTCTGGCCGTAGCCGGCGACATAACCATAAGCAGTGGCTGAGCCAGTTTCCCCGGCGCCGCCACTGGCGCTGCCTGAGGCTGCGATCGCGATGGTTCCGCTGTTCGTTATTGTTCCGATAGCAGTCGCCCCGCTGACGTTTTGGGAGAAGACCTCACCACTCGCAGTGGCAGCGGCATTACTCGCCCCAATTGCGCCGGCCTTTATGGCAATGTTCACGGAGCCGCTGTTGTCGATCAGCGCATTTGCCACACCGGTCGCACCGGTGGTGTTAACATCCTGGCTGACAGCGCTGTATACTGTCGCCCGGGCATTCGCGTCTCCACTCAGCGCGGAGGCGTTGGCGGCCGCCGTGATCAACACGGCGCCGCTATTCGTTGCGCTTGCAAGAGCGGCACCTGTCGCACCGCTGGCGCTCGCGTGCTGCTCAATGCCGGCGATGTTTGCTGAAGCGGTGGCCGCTGAACCCGTCGCGTTCGCCAGCGCGTTGATGTTGACCGTTCCCTGATTGAAGAACTGGGCAACGGGAGCGGTACCATTGGCGCTCTGCGACACCCCAGTAACGGAGACACTTGCGCTCGCGAAGCCCGCGCCGATGGCAGTCGCGGTTGCGGCGGCATCGATCGTGCCGGTATTGGTCAGGGTAACAAGCGAGCCCGTCGCCTGCTGATGGATCGCAGGTGTGACCAACGCGTAAGCGCTTGCCGACCCCGTTGCAGCCGACGCGAGAGCATGCGCTGAGATGTTAACCGTGCCGTTGTTCACGATCGAGGCAATCGCGTCGCCGGTGACGGCGCTTGCCGTCTGCGATATGCCTGGGTCGATAGTTGCGGACGCTAATGCAGCGGATCCTTTGGCGCCTGCGTCGGCTGCCATCGTGATGGCGCCGTCGTTCACCAGGGTCGCCGTAGCGTTGCCGTTTGTGGCATTAGCGTACTGCAGGATTCCGCCATCGATTGTCGCCGTCGCCGAAGCGTACGTGGCCGCCGTGGCGTTCGCGCTGGCACCCTCGAGGATATTTCCGGAATTGGCGATGCTGGCGAATGCATTGCCGCTCGTTGCTGAGACGAACTGGTAGATCGCCGAGCTGTTCGACGCGTACGCGTAAGCTGCGCCGGTTGCTCCGACCGCATTCGCCGTTGCGTGCAGATCAATGGTTCCAGCGTTGACGATTGAAGCCGAGGCGTTGCCGTCGCCAGCCGCTTCCGCAACCTGGGTGATGGCGCTGTCCATCTGCGCCGAAGCGGAGGCCGAGCTGCCGTGGGCGGAAGCCACCGCGCCGATGTCGATCGCCCCGGCTGTCGTTCCGTTGGTAAGAGTGACAATCGCGTCGCCACCGCCGACCGCATTTGCCGACTGATAAATTCCGTTGGAGAGGCTTGCGCTGGCGCTCGCATAAGTGCCTGCTGTAGCGTGCGCGACCGCTGATATATTCAGGGCCCCGTTATTGGTAAGGGCCGCTGTCGCGTTACCGCCACCGCTCGCATAAGCGTTCTGCGAAATGGCGCTCGAGACGCTCGCTGAAGCATCTGCGCTACCGGACCCCGCAACTGCATCGGCGAGGGCCGACACGTTGAGGGTACCGTCATTGGTCAGCGCCACCGCGGCGTCACCGCCGCCCAGCGCGCGTGCCGACTGATAGAGGACAGTCTCGGTAAGCGAAGCGTCCGCGGAAGCCGATCCAGATGCAGCTGATGCAGCGGCAACCGCGCCGATGGTCAAAGTCCCGGCGTTGTCCAGCGTAACGGAGGCGTCGCCGCCGCCAGTCGCAAACGCCTCCTGCGACAATGCGCCAGAAACAGAGGCGGACGCTGAAGCGAATGTTCCCCCCGTCGCATTAGCATTGGCCGCGATCGTCAGGGATCCGTCGTTGACCAGCGACACAGTCGCGTTGCCGCCGGAAGCCGCCGACGCGAATTGGATGAGACCGCTGCTCACGCTGGCATCGGCCAAAACCGAGCCGCTCGCGGCATCGGCATTGGCGACCGCCACTATGCTGAGTTCACCAGCATTAGCCAAGCTCGCGCTGGCGTTTCCGCCGCCATTGGCAGTCGCTTCCTCGGTGATTCCGTATTCGACACTGGCGTCCGCACTGGCGCCCGTGGCGCCGTCAGCGGTTGGCGATCGCGCCGATAGTCAACGTGCCGTCATTACTGACCAAAGCGTTCGCGGACGCTCCTGTCGATCCGGTAACCGTTTGGCTTATTCCATCGTACATGCCCGCGCTGGCGCTCGCATAACCGTTCGGAGCGTTAGCCGTGGCGTCGGCAACGATGTTGGCGGTGCCGACGTTCGAGAACACCGCCGAGGCAGCGTTAGCTGTTCCGTGAGCAAGCACGTCCGTCTGGAAAATGCCCCAGTTCCAGGCTTCGGCGGTAGCATTCGCATTGTCTGCGGTCGCCCGGGCGACGGCCTGAAGGTTCAATTCCCCGTTATTGACATAGCTGACCGAAGCGTTGCCGTCAGCGGCGCTGGCGGTCTGAAACGTGTCATAGGTAAGGTAAGCCGAGGCATTGGCGTTACCCGCGCCGGTCGCATGCGCAAGCGCCGTTGCGCCTAGGACATAAGAGCCGCTGTTGAGAAAATTGACGGTTGCGTCGCCGGTGCCGCTGGCGATCGCGACCTGTTGGACCGGCGCACCACCGTGCACATTAGCGTAAGCCGAAGCAGTGGCGCCGGTCGCCTGCGCGATCGCTCCCGCAAAGAGGTTGCCGCTGTTTTCCAAACTGACGTGAGCATCGCCCGTGCCGGTGGACATCGCCTGTTGGTAGATGATGGCGTCCATGCTCGCCGTCGCGACAGCGGCACCCGTCGCTACAGCCAAGGCGTCCGCGTCGATCCTCAACGTTCCGGTGTTGCTGAGCGTAGCGCCAGCATCGTGCGGTGCCTGGGCATATTGATAGACTGCGCTGCTTAGCGTCGCATTGGCTGTCGCCGCCGCGCCGGTCGCATGCGCGTGCGCGCCGATTTCGGCATTGCCGTTGTTGCTTACGAGAATGTCGGCGAAGCTCGTGGTCGCCGTCGCGGTCTGCCAGATATCGCCAAGAGCGGGGGTGTTGACGAGAACCGAGACCGTGCCCGGGCCATCCATGTGGAGGCCGTAGTCGCAGGTGGACGCAATGCCGCAGAGCGCAATCGTGTCGGTGACGTCACCGCCGACTGTCGTGTGCTCGATCCCTCCGTGTAAAGTCGTTGCCGCGGAAGCCGGAGATGCAATCCCCAAGGCGACGATCGATACACCCGCTAGAAGCGCAACGCGCCCGTAGGAGATCCTGCATGTCCGTCCCCTGTTCTAGTCTGTGAAGTAGCTCCTAGTCAGTTAAGTAGACCACGCCTCGGCGCCATTGTGACCCCGGCACGCCCGAGAACTCGCCCAACAGGCGAGTTTCTCGCACATCCCTCTAATCGCAATTCGACCCCATTGGCAATACCGCGCGGCGCCGAAACAAATTCTTACTGGCTTCGGCTTACAACTTTACGTCGACGAGGTGTTCGCGTTGACACAACTGCGCAGCCTCGCAGTGTTGCAATCGACGCGGCAAACTCGAGGCGCTACAGTGCCCTGTCGAACGCGAGGAGTGCGGAGAGATGCCAGTGCCTAATTGTCTTTCGTTTATGGCCGTTGCACTCGTTACTGCAGCGTCGGCCCCAACTCAGCTGCCGACTGCAGGTGCGCCAAAGTCGGTCAACAAGGCGGATTTCGGCAAGAGTGTTGATTCGCGGTTCGCGACGCTCGACGCCGATCACGACGGCTGGCTCGACAAGGCTGAACTCGCCGCTGCCCAAGCAAAGTCATTGCAGCAGGCGCTGTTAGCCGAACATCGACATGTAGAGAGCGAGTTCAAGAAGCTCGACACGAACCGCGACAACTCGCTCAGCTTGGCCGAGTTCGGCGCTGCGGCACCGCCAATAAGGCCGTCGCAAACTCCCGACCAAATGCTCCAGCGCCTCGACACTAACAAGGACGGGAAGGTCAGCGCTCCCGAGTATCGGGCACCCCACCTCGCCAACTTCAACAAGGCGGATGCCAATCACGATGGCATTCTGAGCCCTGAGGAACTGCGGGCGGCCCGCAAACGTTGATTCGGTTCATTCGAATGCCGCGCAGCCCACAAGGCTGCGGGTCTTCATCCTAACGGCGATCGTTCCACGTCCGCTTTCCACTAAATCCCGCGACGAAAGTGATAGTAAAAGCGTCCGTGCGTGATCGAAGCAATTGTCCTCTCACCAACCGGGAGCGACTTTCATGAAATCCGGCTGATCGGGAAATCCAAGCAGACGCCGCTGGAGTGCCCAGTCCATCGGCAGATTGACTGAATACAGCTTACGGCAGGTCAGGCACGCCGGCTGTGCCCCATCCCGGATCGCTGCAACTATGTCTGGGGCAAGGTAGTTTAACCGCGCTAACTGCGTAAAGCGCTTCGGATGGCAGCGCACCTTCGTCGCGAGGTCCGTGACCGTGTAGATGTTGCGGTCATCGAGCGCGGCTTGCGCAACTCGGGCCTTGTCAAGCATCGCAACAAGTTGCCAATTCGGAACCTGTGGGGATTCGGCGGCTCTTCGCTTGAGCAACAGCGTGAGTTCACGCTTCATTGAAACCGAATTAGCCGGAATATCAACGACACACGTGGGGTGAGGTCGAAGCCACCCGACAGTGTCGCCGCGGAACAAACCCACCCCCTCCCACTGCAAAAGCCTCGGCAGTTCGGATAGACGAATGATGACCTTAGCCCAGGAGCCGGACAACTCGATGCGCTCGATCAACGCCTTTAGGATGCACTGGGCGCGCCTCGGCGTGGCCAATTCGAGCGTCTTCGAAATGCGGTTTCCGCTCCCGCAAAGCTTATTCAATTTTCCATCGTGAATTCCGCTGTCCAGGAGTAGCCCGCGAAGTCGCTCGCGATCGGCAAGCAGCGAACAGAGCGATCCGATTACCAGTTGCTCGAGCGCGTCGGCTTTGACACGATAGCGCCTTGCGCCATGTCGACAGCCCCATTCCTCTTGGTTCGAAATATAGTAGCGTTTTATTCGGCGGTAACGACGGTCGCGGAACACTCCCATCTTGCGGCCAATCCGTCGTAAATCAGGTCGCGGAGCAAATCCGTTTTATATACTTCGACAACCTTCGCCCGTGTCCGTTTCGCGCGAAGTGCCTGAACATCATTCCAGAGATCTTCTGGAACGATCGCTTCGTGGATTCCGGGATAACAGCTCCCCCTTATTCCTGACTTGACCTGCGTAGAGGGGTTACCAAGCATATCCCAGACGCTTGCGGTGCAGATACCACGGCCGCGGACCAAGTTGCCCCGCTTTGAAACCCGCGTTCTGCGCATGACGCCTCTCTTCGCTAGATCACGCGCGACGGTCACGTAGCTCTTAGCGTCGAGGTAGCGTCTGAACATCCACCGGACAATTTCCTCTTCGGAGTGATTGATCACCAGCTTCTTGTCGATGAGATCGTAACCGAACGGCGGATTACCGCCGACAAAGAGCCCACGTTGCCGCATCGCTGTGAATTTATCGCGAAGCTCTTCTGAAGCGATATCTCGTTCGAACTGTGCGAATGTGAGCAGAACGTTCGTATCAGTCGACCGGTGCTGTCCGCCGTGTCAAAATTTTGTGTGACTGAAACGAATGCGACGCCGCAGTTCTCGAACAGATCCATCAGGCGGACGAAGTCAAGCAACGTGCGGCTGATGCGGTGCAGCTTGTAAATTACAACGACGTCGATCAGGCCCAACTCAACATCGCTCAAAAGATCCTGAAGCGCCGGGCGGTTGAGACTGCTTCCGGATTGTCCCCCGTCATCATAGTGCTTGGGAATTTCGCTCCAGCCCTTGGGCTGCTGGCTCGACACGTATGCAGAGCAAATAGCCCGCTGGGCTTCGAGCGAGCTGAACTGCAGGTCTAGCCCCTGCTCGACGCTCCTGCGGGTATAGATGGCGCAGCGCTTTTGTTGGATGTCGGCTGATGTGGAGATCATCTGAGAACTCCGGGCTTGTACCGCCGAAGCATCTTACAACATCGTCCGATAAACATCGCCGCTTAAATCGATCTGATGCCGAGGGCGCTGCCGAGTTCACATTCAATGCTGTGCAGCCGTCGACCTCATTAGGCTCTCAGAGAATGCGACATCGGCCTTCAACCCGACACGTTCATCCGCTCGTTCATCCATTCCGCAATCAACTGGATTGGCAGTGGTGCTTCAAACGCCAGGCCAAGCTCCTGCCTTTCGTCTTGCCAACGGACAAACGCCTTGATTGTCGGCAAGTCAGGCAACGTCACCATAACGGACGGGCCGAGCCGGACGGGCCGTAGCATTCGGACCCTCGCGCCGCTCGCTGAAACGTCCCGCAGTTCTCCGGGATAGCTCCTGCCGCCAGTTCTCAATAGAATTTGCGCGGTGGTCTGCACGCGTGGTGAGGATCGCCGCTTCGCGGGGGGCAGCTTCTGCACTGCCCGGAGTAACACGTCGCATCTAGCCGATTGCCAAACTCAACTCCGGCCAACATGTCTTCCGCCCAAGCGATGCGTCCGGATACCGCCTCTTCGTCTCCCATGCGAAGAGTAACGTTCAGCGCCGTCTCGCCACTCGACCATAGAGCCGTAGCTGTGCGCCGGTCGCAGAGATATTCTTGACGAGACAGAAGGTCGAACGCTCACCGTGTGCGAGAAGCCCGATCCGCAAAATCATTGTCTGGCGAGTTGTGAGCCGACGGTCTGTCAACTCGCCCGACTTTCGCAGTGCAGTACTGGCCTTCCACATATCCTCACCTCCGCACGCATTTTCTGCGAAAAGTACTTCCCGAGCCGTCAACAATGGCTCCGGACTGGTGGTGACGGATCATCGGATTGCACTTTACGGAGAGTCCACACTGGCTGAATTCGACCCGCGGCTGAGTTGATGTTGACGCGATCCAAGCCAAGCCAGCCTCGGTGTGCCGAGCAATGCCAGCAAGCCCCCTGAAAGGCGGCCGCGACTGCAAACAAGTGCTTTACCAAGTTTCTTCGCTCGGCGTTGGAAAGTCGCGCGTTAATTCACACTTGGACGGCGATGCACTCCCCCAAGTCCCCGCTGTCCCTCAAGGCCGCCATCTCGCCCTGTCCAACCCATCGGCAGGGCGAGGTGCCCCTCCAAGCATGTTCAGCAAATCGCTCTGCTGTCCCACCCCTGAGTGATATCCACAAAACACCAAGGAGTGCGGAACCGGGACGCTTGTTCACTCGCAGGCAAAGCACCTGAAGTGCAGCAGTGCGGCGAAAAGCAGACGCAGCTGATTGTACTTCCGCGGGCGTAATTGCTGAACCCGTGAACGGGTCACATGCGTTGATTGTCGTGAATGGAGGCCGCTTTGGCGAAGGAACGAGCAAACTCACCGCCGACAAACAAACGCGAGAGGCTGACCAACTGTCTTTGCAAGGCGTTCCCCCTCGGAAAAGGTCGCTCGTTCACAGATCTGCAGGCGGGGATCGATGCTGTGGAAAAGAAATCGTCTTCCGAGCCGCCCGGCGTCGCAGGTCACGCAGCCCCAAAACGCCGGCCGGAGGGGACTAACTCAAAATAGCGTGCTGCTCGCCACTTCTCTTCCCGGTCGGACTGGCGATGTGCTCGCCACAAGCCTACGGATTGCTGCGCCACCGCCGCGCTATTGGCAACGGCGGCTGGTTATCGAACCCAATCGATTGATCTCGCATACTCGGCCAGCGACTTGATTGTACTGTCCGCCGTCCACAGGCGGATGCACGACATCCGGTTTGACGGCGGCACTCGTGAATTCGTGTGGAGCGGCACAGAGTACCGCTGAGACGCAAGGGTCCGCAGTGAGCGGAAGCGTGACGGCAAAATCGCTGATAGTGGAACTCAGCTGCGAGCTGCCTTTATCGTGAAAGCACGCGCTAAAGTGGCAAGGTCTTCCCGTGGGCCGATAGGTGCTCCGCTCAAAAGTGGAATGGACGTCCGTGTTGCTTGCGGTGCTGCAAATTCACTCGCGGTCAGTGCAACGGCTATGATGGCGTTCATTTGAGGAACTCCCCAGCTTTTCTCCTTATGCGCTTACTTGAGTAGTCCGGTCATGCACGCGTTCTCCGCCGTCCCGAAAAGAGACGGCTTCCATCACAGACCCCACTTGGCGGGATAACGGGCAAGGGACCCTAGCCGAGTCAGGTTGGAGTCCCGCTATGAAGTTGCACGGCCCTCTCGGCCAACCATCGCGAGCGCACCGACAAAGCCGTCAGTGGCGTTGTCCTATGCCAGTTGGGCCCAAGCGGTCCCGATCAAAAACGCACAGGCGAGAGCGACAGGCGTGACCCGGGGTGTCCCCCCTCGGGTGATTAGTCAGGTTCAGACGCTCGGACCTGTCGTTTAACGCGGCAAGGTGGAGCCGGCCCAGCAAACGGGTCCGAACTCCTCTTTCTTGCGGCAACTGTTCTCGCACCGGAGCGAATTACCTGCTCCGGTGAACCGACCGGCCAACGAGCCACAAGTGCAGTGCGTGTGCCGCAATCCAAACAATGGCGAGGAAAGCTACTGTGGCGGCCTGGAGCCATTCCTGGCCGGTCTCGAGTTCGTGTGGAAGGTGAGTGCGACGACGGCAGTGAGGGTGAGAACAGCTAGTGCTGGTGTGAACGCCAGAGCTACAGCACGAGGAGCAGTCCAATTCACTGCCCCTGGTAGCGACCACTGCATCGGCAGCCGCCCTACATCAGCAAACCGGCGGTTCGCGCGCATCGACATTGCTGCGAGAACGAATATTGTCAAAGCTGCTATAAGTGCTTGAACCATGGCCCACCTCGTCCGCTGGCGAATACGCAACGGCCGGATGTCCGCAATGGTGGACAGCGGAGGCTGGACCAGTGAGTGTGCGAAGACGACGAGCTCGCTCGAAAGCACCTCCGCCATCGCCACCCACTCGCGAACCCCAGGTTTGTTGGTCTCCTCTGACGATTATTGCGGGCGCTACGGAATGTAATCTCCGCAGGGGCTTGGAAGCGCTCGCGGCACATGTTCCGTTTAGCGGAATGTTCCACCACGAAAATTGGGCTAGCTCATGTCGCGGGCGAGCTTACCGAGGAGTTGAGCTGCCAAGTCGAGCGTTTGCAGTTTCGACGCGTGGCGCTGGACGACGCTTGGGTCGTTAGCCAAGTCGTCTGAGAGACTCTCGATCGCGAGCCTCAATCTCGTCAGTTCCAAAAGAGTCACTGGTGCTGCGCGGAGCGTTGCCGGTGGAGAAATCAGCTCTTTAGCGTCCGTCGAGGCTTTCACCTCTTGCACTATTTCGTCCACTCGCTGCTGCGGCGATCGTGCATGGCCGCCCGGAAGCCAGTCAGCAACTGAGACGCTTGTCTCAAACTTTACACCTCCTCGACCTCCTTTCGCCCAGACGATGCTGCTGAAGACGCTCAGGCTACCTCGGGAAAGCCGGACCGTTGTTCCTGCCTCGGGAATTGCCTGGCTCTCTATGAGAGCGCCTTGCGATGAGATGTCCCGAACCTTGACCGGAACGGAGCCAGTGGGCGTGTACATCGTGGCCATTACAATCAGGCTTTTGCGTGGCTCGCGCCGAGCATCCACCTCACAATGCGTCGCGATTTGCGTGTTCACCTTCACTCCCTCTGCTGACCAGTGCACCGAAGATGGTTAAACAGTCCTCAGGAGTACATCCGTTCTGGAGCGGTCGCGGCGCATTTGGGCTCACGGCACCATAGTCGCGCCTTTGGGAGTTCAGCACCAACGCAGGGAACGTCCCAGCCCGTGCGGAGCGTCCGCCGAAATGGACAGCGCCACGGAGACAACGAACACGGCCGCCGGCAGCCCCTTCCCAATCTTCGGCCGGTCGGTAACGCAATCTGCAGCAGCCTGATTCGCTACTCGCGAACGGACTCGTCCCTCTCGATAATCATGAGCCGCCTGTTGCCGCCCCCTGTGCGTTCTTTACCGGGTGGGAGTGACGAAAAGCGGATTTCGCCGCCTCGAACAGCCGCCGCGGCAATCCCCCTCAGCAGGCCTTCGGGATACGCCCAACTCATCGCTTTCAGACGCCTCTCCTTCTCCGCGCAAACGAACATGATGACTGCCTTGCAACTGGAAGCCATCATTTGGTCCAGACGCTCGAAATACCGCGGCAGCTCCGACCTCGGAATATGCTGCACGACAGCGTGTGAAAACACGAACTGCGGCTTCCACAGACGGACCTCAGCAATCGTCTCGCGATCAACTTTGCCCAGCCATGGCCTCTTGGACGCAATCGTCGCCGGATTGAGCATCAACACCCCCTCCGCAACGAACTTAGAAGAAGGATCGATGCCGCAGTACGCTCCAGAATCAAGGTAGTCGATGGCGTGTTGGCCGATCCGCAAAGATCCGCAACCGTAGTCGACCGTTCGCATCGAGGGAGTTAGGCCCTGAACCCGATAGACTTCCCAAATATCGACGCCGCGCTCGCGAAAGCTCTCTGGCGTCCATTCCACGGCCTGCTTCCCGACTCCGCGGTAGCCGGACAAGCCCAGAGTGGGATGTGGCTTTCCCGAGTTGATTCGCGACTCGTTGATAGCGACATAGTAGTCAGTGAAGTTGCAGTGGGGGTGCCGCCTGAGCCAACGGCTCTTCCGCCAATCGGCTACCGCAGCGCTCAACGAGGTGACAAACGGGAATTTGTACGTGAGCAAAGTGAGTTGTCTAGGTGTCACATCTCATCTCCCCAGGCACCGTCGGATTGTCGCACAGCCAACGGAGACGGTGAGTACCCGCGTGTAGATTGGCACCCAAGGTCGGCAAGACGGACGATCCGGACAGCCACTCTCATGCGTCGAGACGACAATCTCAACCTGCTGGCAGCTATCTCTGGAAAGGAGACGGTTCAGTCCAGCAGGTAGCTTGTCTGGTGCGGGGGTGTTTTTGGAGCCGCCGACCAATGAGTTTTCGACTGCCTGTGGGCAAAAAAGTGCCGCCGGAGTTTACGCCCCGGCGGCAATTCGTCTCGGTTCTCCCGGTCAGGCGAGTTGCGGAAGAGCCGTCGTGCGACGTCTCCGGCGCATCGAAAAGCCGATTCCACCAAAGCCGATGAGCATCATCGCCCAAGTTGCAGGTTCGGGGACGGCGCCCACTCCCGTTCCGAGCTGCGCGAACGCGGTCAGCGAGTGGCCGCCAGCAGCGAGATCAACCTGGTACGTGTTGTTAGTGTTGGGATCGAATCCAATACCTGCCCAATTCAGGCGATAGCTGTTCTGCACCAGCCCGCCAATTCCGCCGCTTTCGTTATCGTTGACACACAGCGAATCTCCCAGCGGACAAAGCGGATCGTAGCTCATGGTCTGTCCGGTGAGCAGGTTCGTGAGGGTGATAAGCGCATCACCAGGACCATAATCGCCGTAGATGCTCCAATCGAAGCTGATCGGATCCGTCCCCAGCGCAAAAAAGTATACGCCGCTCGAGTCGGATGCCGGGGCAGGCGTGTAGGTCTCGTGGAGGCGCAGCGCCAACTCAGTTCCGTCATCGGAGGTGAGTACCTCAGCATTTGCGGGCGAATAGTCGTTGCCGCTGCCGTAAACGTAACCAGCTGCGGGGGCACCATTTTGTGTGATTGTTTCGGCGGCGAACGCTCCGCTTGGAGCGACAAGCGCTATCGCAACAGCGGCAATAGCTACACTGATTCTACGCATGAGACTTCCCCTTTTGGGCGGCCCCGCACCTCGCCCGCTGCACCGGATCTGCGTCCGAAGGGTTCGGCGGCGGACCCCAGCCGCCATTAACGATTAGTTAACGGAAGCATTGGCTTCAGGAGTTGTCAAGCAAAAGCGAAGAGGATCAACATCTTCTAATGGCATGACACATCTATGAGCTAGATGCTGTTCTACGCCAAACGAAGCCAACGACCTCTTTCCCGGAGCAGAAGCCCTTCACGGGTCGCAGCTCCCATTTCTCTGAAGAAACTTCGCTCGCATCGTGGGGAAACGCGGTTCGATGGCGCGATTCAGCGAGCAGCCGCTCCCGTCTTGTCGTGACGGCATTCTCAACGGGCTGGTAACCACGTCTGGAAAGGAGACGGTAAGCTCCGGCGGGTGAATTGGGGTGGTGCGGGGGGTCTTTTTTGGAGACCCGAGTGACGACTTTCGGCAAAAAAGGCGGTGGTGGCCGGCGTAGCGCTCCTCGCAGTGAAGCTCCGGTCCCAGTCGTGGTCTCCGGTCTTTCATGGTCCTGCCCTTGCGTTCTTGTAGATCTGTCTTCGAGTGGGGCACGCGTTCGCGGCGTCGAACCTGTGCCGACCACCGGAACGGAAGTCTTACTCAGCGTCGACGGCATTGACGTATTGGGAACAGTGGCCTGGTCGCAATCGGGTGAGACCGGCATCCACCTCGACGCACCGCTCACGCCTTTCCTGCAGTCACTGATCTTCCGCGACGCCAGTCTCACTCGCGCCTCACACCTCACAGCAGAAGACCGCATTGCATTGCGCGACTGGGCGGGCGGCTTTGCGAGGTAGCGCTGTCCGCGAGTGTCCGCAGTTAGTGGAAAGCGGACGCTAACGCGCTCCAGAAAGCATCGCGGGCAGCTTTCCGGAATGGCTCGGAAGCGGAATGCGCCGTCCGGTAAAATCGCAGCTGACCCCGCTGGCACTGAGCGGCCGAAAGTGGCCCAAAGCAGCCTGCCCGATTCGGGGGGATCGCCGGCTAAATAGGCCATCCGTTAAGCTGGTTGGGCTAGTGTCTGCTTCCACCCCCATTGCGGCGTCGGAGCACCTTTAGCAGATGAAGCCGCAGAGTGGTAAAGGGCTGAGTCGTCTAACAGGGGAGACGGGCCATGAGATTGCTCACCATCACCGCGACGGTTGCCGCCGCGCTTTCAGCTTCCGGAGTCAACGCGCAAGCGGCCGACGAAGGCCTGATCAACAGCGCCATGGCCGCGGCGCCGAGTACCGTCTCCGCAAAGGCGACCGTTATCGCTCCGCAGGCAGACGGCTCGATGAAGGTGCTTCGCAAGGGAACGAACAACTGGACGTGCATGCCCGACAATCCGGCCACGCCAGGTCCCGACGCGATGTGCCTCGACCCGAACGCGATGCGGTGGGCACAGGCGTGGATGACCCATGCCGAAGCGCCGCCCGCCGATAACGTCGGCCTCGGCTACATGCTGGCCGGCGGGACTGACCCGACGAACACGGATCCCTTCGCACCCAAGCCGGCCGCAGGCGACGACTGGATCCGCACCGGTCCGCACCTGATGGTATTCGGCGCGGAATCGGTGCTGAAGAACTACCCGTCGGAGGCAAAGCCGGACACGACAGTACCGTACGTGATGTGGGGCGGTACGCCCTACGCGCACATGATGATTCCGATCGGAGAACCGACTCGTTAGCGCGGTATCGCGAACGCGATCATGCGGGTGTTAGAAGTGGAGATTGCCATTAAGCGGCTCATTGCCTTCGATCTCGACGGAACTCTGGCCGAAAGCAAACAACCATTAGGTCAATCAATGGGAGAAGCACTGGCTGACCTCTTGGAGGTCGTCGAAGTAGCCATCATCTCTGGGGGGGACTGGCCCCAGTTAGACAAGCAGGTTGCCGCAAAACTTCCCTCGCGTGCAAATCTCCGAAAACTGTGGATGCTGCCCACGAGTGGGACAAAGCTGTACCGCTTCAACGGCCACTGGGGCTCCGTGTACGCGGAACTGTTTGGGGAAGAGGAGAAGAAGGCTGTCCTCGGGGCCTTCGACGCAGCGCTGGAAAGCACAGGCTTTGTGCCTGAGCGAACGTGGGGCGATCGTATCGAAGACCGCGGCAGTCAAATAACGTTTTCGGCCCTGGGCCAGCAAGCACCGCTTGATGTGAAGCAGCGTTGGGACCCAGACTTCACGAAACGTAAGATTATCCAAGCCGATCTCCGCAAGCGGCTGCCCGGGCTTTCCATGAATTTGGGTGGCGCGACGTCCATCGACGTCACCAGGGCTGGTGTTGATAAGGCGTATGGCCTGAAGCGCTTGGCCGCGGCTTCGGAAATACCGTTGGAGGCAATGATGTTTATCGGGGACGCGATATTTCCTGGCGGGAATGACTATCCGGTAAAGGAACTCGGCATCGATACAGTAGCCGTGCGCGATCCTGAGCAAACGCTCTGCGTAATTGCCACCGTTATTGCTTCGCAGGGTCGACCACTTTCTGATCAGCAGTAGCAGGACGCTCTTTGACGGGCCCAAGCGTGTGGATCAAACGACAGCCAACTCGACGCTCGCACGGGCGCCGGTGAACATCTGGACCGGAGAGAAAAGGCCCGCCAGAGGACTGACGGGCCTTCCACTAACTCAACGTTCCAGTGGGGCTAGAACGTGTGGCCACCGCTACCTGGCATTCGTTCCCGGACTCTTCGTGTTTGGTGCGAAGTGGTTGGGAAAAGGACATTGGCACGAGCGGTGGAATCAATCGCGTCAGTTCGCTTTACGGGCTTGGCGAAATGCTCGGCTGAACTCGCCCTCGCTTAATCCGCCGCGGACAAGGGTCCGACCGATCAAATAGCCTGGAGTGCCAGCAAGCCCCAACGCAAATGCTTGGAGATGATTACGTCTGAGCTGAGCAGCTATGCCGTCCTTCCGTTGCTTGAGGTCCCGCTGAAGGCGCCGCCAGTCCCCGCCCGACTTCTCTACTGCCGATCTGAGATCCGCTTGATCCCGGACTGGCCCGGTCATCAGTCGATCATGGACCTGAGGGTAGATGCCCTGAAAGTCCGAGGCGATAGCAACCGCTGCCGCACGCTCTGAAACGGGTCCGAAGACGGGCCAGTCCTTGTACACGACACGTACCCTGCCGTCTCTCGACAGAGCACGTTTCATAGCCGGGTAGTCGCGGCGGCAGACTGGGCAGCGATAGTCGGTGAAAACCACAAGCGTTACGTCCGCACGCGGATTTTCGCTGATTGGAGAACTGCTGTCAGCGCGGATCTCGCGCATCTGAGGATTGTTGCGCACGTCTGTGCCGATGGGCCTGTGTGTCTGAAGCCAAAACGTCACGATCACTGCCGCAAGCACCAGAGCTGCCAGCTGCGGAATGCCGCTCGTTGGTTTCTTCATCCTGTTCAATAGTAGTGCCTTTGTCGACGAATGTCCTTTCTTCGGAGCTTCGATAGCTAACGTCTGCTTTGGGTCGAAAGCGAACATAGCGCCCTGCCTCCGCTTTGGGTGGAAACAAGACACGACCACCGGCTACCACTTCAGCGGAACAGGGAAGCTTTTCACGATTTTAAACAGTTCAGTGTTGCGGGCGGCGTTGCGCTTGTAATCGCACTGGAGGTCCGCGAGGTAGTGCTCATCTAGCCCCTGCCCCTTCCACCGGATGTATACCCCTCCGCTGTCAGTCACGTAAGGCGCACCTTCAGGGCAAGGAGCTCCCTCGATGAAGTGTCGAACGCTTTTGTCGCTGAACGCGACTGACTGCCGGCGGAAAGGCTCCAGTTGCTCTTGAAGCGCACTGAACTGCTCGGGCGTGAATGAGAAGGAGCCGGTCCTGTTTTGCGGATAGTTGCTGATTTCATAGCGGCCTTTGTTGCGAGTTACGGTGATGTCCGCCGCAGACCATCCGGACTTTCGTATGTAGATTTCGTCGATGCGCGAGGCGTCGTGGCAGGAACTCGCAAGAAACAGAAGCGCCAATGGTAATAGCCGCATACGAGAAGCATCGCTCAAGCTGCTAGTGTCCGCAATGGGTCGGAAGCAGACACTACGCTTTCTAGCGGCAGCAATGGCTAGAAAGCTGACACTTAGCTCAAGGTCTCTGCATCACGAGCAGGCCTTCAACTTTTTTCATGATACGCGGATCACGATCACTTGCCTCTATTGCCGCGCGGGCAGCGTCAGCAGCCTCAGCATTTTGGCCCAACCGTCGCAAGGTTCGCGCTTGGAATGCCAGCGCTTCGGGGTCAGCGGCCTTCAGTTCGAGGTATGCCTCCACTGCCTCGAGCGCTTGCGCGTTGCGACCGTCTTTATACAACGCCCTCGCCAGAGCAAAACGCGCCCAGGACGGATTCCAGTCCTGCTCCACCAGCTTTTCCAGCGGGGAGATCGCGTCCTGCGGGCGTCCCTCTCGCAGGAGAATTCGAGCATAGCTCTCCAGAAGCGAGGCCTCGTCAGGCCTCTTCACCAGCTGTGCGGATAGCAGCGCCAACGCTCGTTCCGGCTCTTCGAGCTGCTGCAGGTGTTTTGAGGCACGCTGCACGAGCGCTGGATGGTCCACGTCGGAGCGCTCGATGAGATCTAGCGCGTAACGAAGCCCCTCGTCGTCTCGCGCCCGCGCTTGACTGACGAGCAGCGCCTGAAGAAGACCCGGTCGAGCGCGGCAGAAGCTCTCCAGCTGCGTGAGCATGCGCTCGCTGACGGCCCGGTGCTCCTCAGAGGTGGAAAGCGCCCGCGCGGCTTCGAGCACCCACTCCGGATTTCTCGGAAATTTCTGGCAACCTTCCTCAAAGTGGAGAGCGTGGCTTACAGCGGTCGCGGAATCGTCGCGATGAATTGCCAAGCGAATTGAAGCAGCGTGGATTGCCGGATCCGACGAGGATCGAGCGGCCTCGCCGACAGTATCGTAAATGATGCCGGCCCGATCAAATTCCCCGACATCCACGAGATTGGCCATTCGGGTCAGTTCGCTTGCAGTATCGGTTACGCTCCCTGGAACATAAGCACCGGTTACGTGCTGCATTATCCGTGCGACGAAGTTCGACTTCACGTGAATTAAATCGTCGTCCCAGACCTGTTCTCGCGGACCGATTGTCGCAATTTCATAGCTGGGGAAGTAGTCAACCCGCGCGCACTCATCGCTGACTTCGCCGGCTACCGCACGAAGGACAGATTTGGAATGGTTGTTGGCGACGATGATGTCTTTGTCCGTGAACGTGCGCGCCAAAACGACGGGCGAAGTCGTCATCAGGACGCGCCTTTCGCCATCCAGCAGAATGTCCAGCGTCCGGCGAACGAAGTCTTTGCACTTGTTGAACGGGGGAGCACTTCGAACGTGAAGCGGTCGCAATCCCCGCGACGGAGCCAGCCGCTCTCGATCTCGACGTACGAATCGGTCACAGAGTCGTGCCAAGCTTCAATCAACCCTAACGTGATGACGACGACATCACAGGTAAATGCCCCACTGAAGTAGTCGTACAAGAGCTGTCGACGCTCCAAAGCACGGTCCAACTCAACCGCGCCCTCGTTCTCAGCGCGACTCCAAAGGTCGCTAAATCGCCCGGGCGCAGTTTCCATCAGAAGCGGCTCGAGATCGGACTCGCTGACGACGCCGTCCCGACGAAAAATGCGTCCCGCCCAATCGATCTCCTGAAAGATGGCAGCTGGTGTGTAGCGATTACGGCGGATGCCATTCATGTGAACGTTGTAGCCGTCGAGCTCCAGCCGTCGGCCGATGTTGCCGGCGAAACAGCTGCCAATCGTAAAGAATCTCTGGTCCTTGGAGAAGGAGAAGCTCGGCCGCACGACCGGCCAGCATTCCGGTTCCACCCGATTATCCTGGCCTCGGCGCCGCATTTTGCCGTTACTGTTCGACTTCGCTCTTGCGAAAGCTTCTTTCATGGGCACGCCAGTGCTTTCCGGTTCTTCAGAGGCCACTCACGCGCTCCTTGGCAGACTTTTTCGCCGCCCCTGTCTTGGAATAGCGAAGGAGTTGCGATTTGTAACGCGGAGGACGCTAAGCGCGTCCGACGGGGACCGATTGTGGAGGTCAATGTCCGCAATGGATCGAAAGCCATGGCGGCAGGAATGGGTGGAAACCGGACATCACAACGATGCTGCCACACCGTAAGAAGATACACTTGATTACGATCGGCAGCGCTTTTGGTTTAATTCCCATCTGCGGCGAAGCTGGGGCCGCTCAATGAAGAATCGCCGACAACTCCCGTTTTGCCTACGGACTAAAGGGCAGCATCCCAGCCCTTTTTCAATCGCTTAGAAGCCTTGACTTAGCGGGAGCCAAACCAATGCGCGCAACTTGCGTCAGTGAACACTGTTCAACGAATATGAAAGTATTGATCGCGGGGGCTGCCCTCTTCCTGCCGTTGTCACCGGTAGCCGCCCAAGACGGCGACGATTTGCGGGTCCGTGTCGGATTGGGCGCTCAGCTTCGGCCGGAATATCTTGGCGCCGACAAGACCGAAGTGGGTCCGCTCTGGGATCTGTCGATTGCGCGAGGCCCCGAGCCTTTTGGATTTGAGGCGCCAGACGACAATTTCGACATCAAGCTCTTCTCCAGCGGCGATTTCTCGCTCGGGCCAGTGGCCAACATCCAAAGCGGTCGCAAGAATTCCGATGTCGGCGTGCCGATTGGCAAGGTGCCCACCACGATCGAGGCCGGCCTGTTTGTCCAATATGAAGTCAGCGAGAGCATCCGATTGCGCAGCGAAGTGCGCAAAGGCATCGGCGGCCACGAGGGGCTGGTCGCCAGCATCGGCGGCGATCGTATCTGGCGCGACGGCGACCGCTACGTGTTCTCGATCGGCCCGCGCGTGCTGCTGTCCAACGCGCGCTACCAGCGCGCATTCTTCGGCATCGGCCCGGACGCCGCGCTGACCTTGGGGCTGCCGCAATATCGGCCCGACGGCGGGGTCCATGCCATCGCTTTGACCAGCGGCCTGAACTATCAATTGAACCGCCGATGGGGGCTGTTCGGCTATGCCCGCTACGAGCGGCTGGTCGGGGACGCCGCCAAGTCGCCGATGGCCCGCGAGCTGGGGTCAAAGAACCAGCCGTCAGCCGGGCTCGGACTTACCTACACCTTCAACATCAAAAGGTGAGCGAACAGTGAGAACAGCGACGAAAATTCTGGCCGCGGCGGCTTTCGCCGGCCTTGCGATCAGTCTTGCCAGCTGTGCGACCGTCTTCGATCGCCACCCGGTCGGGAACCAGTCCGTACCCGAGCCGGCGAAGGCCGTTGATCTGCAACGGTATCTTGGCCGCTGGTACGAGATTGCCCGGTATGAGCAGGGATTCCAGAAGGGCTGCGAGGGCGTCACGGCCGACTACAGTCTGCGCTCCGACGGAAGCATCGATGTCGTCAATCGCTGCCGGAAACCCGGTGGGAAGCTCAGCATGGCGCGGGGGCGAGCAAAAATCGTCGACCCGACCACCAATGCGAAATTGAAAGTCAGCTTCTTTGGCCCATTTTATGGCGATTATTGGGTCCTCGATCACGCCGATGACTACAGCTGGGCTATCGTCGGCGAAGGGTCAGGCCGGTACCTGTGGATCCTCGCTCGCAGGCCGTCCCCATCAGAAACGAACATCGCCAATCTCATCGGCCGAACCCAGGTGATGGGATACGACACGTCCATGTTGAGGCGCACCGTGCAGCCCTAGGTGCGCCGCCGCACCCAAGTGGTTGGTGCTACGCACACTTCAGGCGACGAGCGTCAGAGGAGCGGACCGCCACTTTAGAGACAGGTCACTCGGACGCGCGCCGACGGCACATCGAAATGGCGAGCGCTATGAGTATCTGGTGTGCGCCCTAATTGCTTTGCACCAGCAACTTGGCATCGACCGGCCGGATGACCCGCTCCGGTCGCCGCTGTCAGTTGGCGTCCAGCTAAAATTTACCCGCCAAGCGCTCCCTCGAATCTAAGGGGAGCGAATGTCCCGAAGGGTGGAAAGCGGATGTTAGACTTCCTCATCCTGCGGCGTAACATCGGGTTGGATGGACCAATCTGCCGGATCGTCATCCACATCCGCGGCAGCTTCGGATGCGGTCTTGTGGACTTTGCCCGGTTTGTGGTGAGCGGGGGCATAGATCGCGTAAACCTGCATTGGTTCTTCGCCAATGTTCGTAACGTTATGCCAAGCCCCGGCTGGGACCAGGATGCACCAACCATCCGAAACGTTCTTCTCAAACGTGAGCTGATCTTTCGCACTCCCGATCTGAACGCGGCCTCGACCAGCATCCAATCGAAGGAACTGATCGGTTTCAGGATGCATCTCCAATCCGATGTCAGAACCGACCGGGATCGACATCAGCGTCACCTGCAGATAGCGTCCGCTCCAGGCCACGGAGCGATAGTTGGTGTTTTCGCGAGTAGACTTTTCTAGGTCGAATGACTGTGGCTGTGGGCCGATGTCCTCGATTGGCATGCGCGTAAATCCTTTAGAGCTACCTCGCAGCTACAGGCCCCGGGGAGTGACTTGCATACGTAGTCTCCGCAGCCATTCGAGAGCGGTGTGGGCAATGTGTACCGGGTCTGGGTCGCGGACCTTGGCGGAATGTCCGCAACGGGTGGAAAGCGGACATAGAGCTAAAACGGGTTCGCCCTTGAGTTTTTTGGGCAACAAGGACGAACCCGCTTCACCGAGCAGCGTGGCGCGGACATTTGCGCCAATCTACTCATCCGACGAAACAGGGGGAATCGTCGGATACCCATTCGCGGAATAGAGGTCGAAATCTGGTGCTACGATACCTCGGACGACGAGTTCTTCACTGATTGCGCCAGCCGGTCGTCAATTTGATGGCCGCGGCGCCTCACCCATCACACGTGGTTTCCCTCTGCCACGCGTCCGCTTTGCCTTCTCCTCGCGATCGAAGACAGGACATTCTTTGACGGGCTAAGCGGCGCCTTCACGCCGTGCACCGCGCTGTTGGGTGCCGAAAACTCTATGCAGCCGAGCGGCCCTCCACGCCGAAGGCGAAAGCCCGAATTCCTCGGCAAACCATCGTGAGAATGCGCTTACGCTTGAGAAGCCACAGCTATAAGCTACCTCACTGACGGATTTGCTCGATTGAGCGAGGTATCGTGTCCCAAGCTGGCGCCGTATCCCGTTGAGAAGCGCCTGGAACGACACCCCCTCTGCCGCAAGCTTCCGCTGAAGGGCTCGCCGCGAAACGCCAAGGTTCGCTGCAACGCCCTCTAGATCGGGGACACCATGCCGGAGCAACAAGTATATTGAATTACTGACGCTCTGAGCAGCCGATGGAGCAACATCCATTTCCGGCAGCAAGTACAGAAGGCTTCGAGCATAGCTGGCAAGCGACAGTTCCGCGGAGGGGACTCAATCGTTCAAGCTCAGCAATGCTTGTCGAGAAGCCGTTGAAAGCGGCGTCAAATTCGACGTCGCAGCGAAAGAACTGTTTGAAGCTCAGTGCGTGACTCGGGGTACTCCGGCGGAAGTGAACCGATTTGGGCTTCCACGTCCCTTCGACTGCATCAGAGAGGATATTCTGGGCGGCCCCGGCGACAAGCGCGGTCAACTGCGGCGAAATCGGGTCCACTTCGAAGGCAACGATGGCAGTGTCGCCCCCCTCCTCGATCCGCATGGTAATTGCATCGCCCACAAGGGGGCGAAACTCGATAGCTGCCTCGACGATGCCCCTGACTGAACGTTCATGTTCCACGAGCAGCGCAACGGGCCCCATTGTTGCAAGTGTTTGGCATTCGGCGAGCAGGATACCGAGGTCGTCCCGTCCGGAGAGTTCGGCAGTTCTTTCGAGAACATGGGCGACCGCGCTTGACGGTAGCCACGCCTCAGGAGCGGGGATCAGTTTCGGGCTGACGTGCGCTTCCCGCAGCACCAGAAATGGGTCGACGCCGATGAACCGGGCTATTTCGATGTAACAGGCTAAAGCACTCGCTCGCAGTCTCGGTGGGATCGCAGTCTCGGCCATTTACCAACTCTGCTCTGATGTGCAGACCGCGCACAATCCGCAAAACCCCTTAGCCATCGGACAAGAAATGCTCGGAACAACGCGCGTTTCAGGTGGCGCAATCTGCAAAGGAAGCGGCACCCAGCGTATGATATTGTTGCATGGTAGCACTTACGATAGGAGCATGAGGCACGATCCGATCGTCAGTCTCAATGTAGCAATGGGCTCGAGCGAGCTGAACTCCGGGCGAGAGGCAATTCTCATTAGCTGCCATCGGACGCCGCTGCGAAGAAACTTCCGCCCAACTGGCGCACGTTGGTGAACTGCTCGCGCAACTGTCCGTCAGCGCGCCTGCTGCAGTCTGTCCCGACGAAAAAGCCACGCTCAGGCGCATTCTTGCCGAGAATGAACTCCGTCAGAGCTTGGTCAGGCCGGCATTGGCCGCGCATGGCTGGAACATCCTGTTTCACATCCACGTCACAGAGCTGGAGCAAAGGCGAGTCACAACTTCGGACGCATGTCGCGGCTCCGGGGCCTCCTCCACGTCGGCGCTTCGCCAGATTGCCATTCTTGTCGAGCGCGACTGCGTCAAACGCCGGCCAAACCCGTTGGACGCGCGAGTTGTCTACCTGGAGTTGACGGCCAAAGGCCGCAGCCTCGTCGCACGCTACTTACAAGCCCTGCGCGATCTTCGATCCACGGTAGAGCGCGAATGACTGCGCCCCCGCCCTGCGACTGCACACACTGGGCCGATCGGCTCAAAGCAGCGCGATGCCGACGCGCCGCAGTCGATAGCGAGTCCGCTCGGCGGGCATGCGACTGCGTGATTCACCACTACCGGCTCCTTGGTCTTGACTGTGCCGTCCGAAACCACTGCCTCGAAAACCCTATCGCCGGTGTGCCGCGGCTCAGCTCAACACCAGCAACGAAGGTGGCCGCAAAGGCGCGACATCTAGATCAGCGAGCTCAGGCGCGGCGGAGAAAAGCAACCGGAGAGACCCGACGGCTAAGGCCGATGTGCCGCCTTCGACGGCTTCGCGCCAATCTCGCGGTTCACGAATGGGTGCAATTCCGCCTTCGCACCTCGGGACCGGAATGCCCGTTATCTCGCGAAATCGTGGCTGAGCAGGAGCCCCCCTCGAGAGTTGGTCTGCTAGAGCAAGCTCACAGCGTCTGCTTCTGCTTGATCCTCTGACTCTCTGAACGCGAGGCGGACACAACAGCCTTTGGTATCGTCGGCCCGGACAGCACGTGGTGCTGCGTATCGGAGACAGCGCCCCCATCAACGGTCGGATCACTCGCAGTGAAGGACAGAGGGCATGTATTCAACTCGACACAACCAACGGGGCAATGGCCTCAGTCGCGTACGCGCTTAAGCGCCGCAAAATGCCGCGGTTGGCGGCTGAAGCGCCAGCAGTTCTGAGAACCGGGGGGCGCGCTTATTTTTGCGCAATTGTTGAACATCTCAACAGTCGGCGCGAAGCTCCGAGCCAGTCGACCCGCCGCATTCGGTGACAATGTGTTCCTGCACGTTCGGGGCCTACCCCCCTTGAATGTTTTTTTCTCGGTGGCTTCAGGATTGTGAGGTGGGCGTCAGCTTCGCCACACCGATCCCAGTGGAAGTTATTTCGCACTGGTCTTCCAAAGCACATCTCGATTCGTTCCGCGCGAAGGATCAGCGGCCGCTGGTTTGTCCCGATCGGAAGCGCTGCACCAAAATGCCTTAGCACCAGTGTCCGTTTTGGATCGGAAGCTGCCAGTTGCCGACAATGGCAGGAATAGGTGGGAATCAGAAAGGCTGTGATTCTACACGCCGCTCACTAATCTCTCGCACATTCGTGAGGACCATTGAGCATGAAAGCGTTGTATCTGACACTTTGTCTCGCCAGCATATCGTCGTGTTCGACGTCGGAACGCCCTTACTACCTGAAGTGTGATTACAAGGAGCGAGTGCTCGCTGGCCCGATGCGGGGGACCACTTCGAGCCAGTCGGTCGCCTTCTATGTTCCGAATGGTGGCGACCGCCCACAGATGAACGAAGGCACAGGCTGGACCGACTGCCAGATGCACTGCAGCCTACAGATCACAAAGGATGTGCTTGCTTACACCTATATGTACGCAAACAGCTTTGAGCGAGGCAGAGGGGATCTCAAGGTGCGACTGGCTGATGGGCGTATTCAGGGACATTCGTCGGGATCTGACGACGTCTTCAAGCCAGGGACACCGACTCCATTCGCCAAAGAAGCAAACGGCGCGTGTAAGCGCTCCGCCGATAATCCTACGACCATACCTCTAAAGCAACTCCGATCGCAGAGATGACGAGGGAGGCGTCCGCAATGCGGTCTGGGCTACCAGGCGAATGTCCGCAATGGGTCGAAAGCAGACCTTGGCCGCTAATGTCGCGACGAAAGCGCACGTTGGCCCAACGCGCCGAATCAGACTGGCTCACGCGCCTGGTCTTACTCCTTCGCCGCAATCCCCATGCCCTCGCGCTCGAACTCGTCCGTCGTGGCGTGACCCTTTTGTTCAAGGCGTGTGAACGGCCGGTACTCGCGAGCTGCAGCGCCCATCGGCTCTGGTTTCCGTCGCGGCGTACTGCTTTTTTTGCCAGCAATTGCGGCTGTCTTGTCGCTGACGTCCATCCCGACTCTCCTGGCAAGAGCCCTTCCGGAACGGCAGGGGCGGGGAGCTTGAACAGCGGCTCCGGAAGGTTCGGGAACAGTTACCCCGGACAGGTCTGGAGAGTTTATACGCAATTGTCCGCATCGGTAATGCCTTCGGAATGTGGCCAATGTCCGCTTTGGGTCGAAAGCGGACGTTGGGGGCGCAGAGGCACTTCGGCATTTGGCCCGCCGGGTCTTTATGCCCAACCTGGGCACAGGCGTTGGGCGACTACACCCAAATCTGAGATGTCGTACACATTTCCCATGGCGGTTCGAAATGGCTCAGCGCACTTCGCGATCACGAAGGCTCGATCGTTGTGGTTGCCGCCCCTGCCGGTGGCAAGAGAGACCTCAAGCTCGCCGATATCGGGCGAGCGGATCCGATCGACTGGAGCCTTCGGCGCCCATTGGAGGATCATATCGGGTAGGAAACAACGGCGTGAACCGGGGAAAGCCTCGTCGACATTCACGATCTCCTCAATCAGGGGCTCGCCGGTTTCCGAGACCTCTATGGCGGAAAGACGCTCTCTCAGCCAACTTGTGTAGGCAGCCAGCTCCGGACTCGCTGGATCAAAGAATCCTGGCGATTCCCGTCCCTTGATATTGAGGCGGACTAGTCCTTCCCCACCGCTGATCAGGTGAAAACTTGGAGTGCGGTCCCACGCGCGGCGCGCGGTCAGCGCCTCGTTCACGACCCAGTCCTGAACGACTTCACCCAGGAGACTCGCCGTCCGATACTGCAGGGTTGATGGAAGCACTCTCCTGAGAAATGCCATCGCGTTAAGGGTCGATGCCTTTCCAGACCGCTCCGATTGCTCGCCAAGATAAATGCGGTTCAAGCGCGAGAGAACTTCCGGCAGGAAGTGATCCTGGGCCCTGTTTGGCTCCATTCCATGAAGAGCGAACACCAGCAGGCTGCTGTCAGCTTCATCGCGATCGAGAGCAGCGCAAATGCGGCCAAGCTGCCGATCCGTCTCTTTGTAGACGGCTAGCATTGCGTCAGGCGCTGCATCCGACGCGAATTCGCCCTTGATCGGCCAGAGGTTATGGCCGGCGCGATGTGCCTCATACCATCCGCTTATGAATAAGCGCCAAGGCCTTTCCATCAGATAAAGTGTCGCGTCTGCCTTCGCCCTAACGGCAGCGATCTGTTGATTCCGGATGGCGGCACATTGGCGGGCAGTCTTGGGAATAGGCACTTCATGGCCAATCGGTCGCCGCCCGAACCGTCTCCTAAGTTCCTTGAGCACTTTCGGGTCGGACGCTCTCGCGGCACCCGAGCTTTGATACGACCAATTGGTGATTTGAAGACATGGCGCGTGCTCGTCGCGCAGAGCGTGTCCGATATCGAAAGCAATTGTCGGCACGCCAGAATGTGCGATAGCGTGCCAGAAAGGCGGGTCCGCGAATTCGTCGGACCATTGGGCACCGGCAATGCGGCAGTATCGGCCATATTCCGCCGACCATTGGAAGGGGAAATATTGCCCATGCTCGCCAGGTGGATTGCCCGACAAGAAAGTCGGCCAAACGGACGCCGACAGAAAAGTGGCCGGCGAACTAAGGTGACGAACGGTACCTTGTTCGAGAAGTGATGCTAGCGTCGGAAGCGTCCGAATATTTTCTTCGACGAACGGCAGGCTGATTGAGTCCAAGCCCAGCATCATTAGTCGCGACGCATTCGGCCTTGTCGTTTCACTTTGCGACATGTCGCCCTCCGCCCTCTGCGATGCCTCGTAGAGCCTGACAATTACTGCCATAGTTTTCGAGTCGCAAAAATCCGGGTGATGTATGGGTGTACGTGTTTGGCACGGAGCACGCGCAATGAAGGTTTTGCTCAAATGCCTAGCGACTGCGCTGCTGCTGCTAGTCGCGTTTCGCGCGGTGGATGTTGCTGCGGTATCGAAGCTGCTTTCTCGGCTAAGTCCGTTGTGGGCCGCCGCGGCCCTCGCCATAACAGCGCTAGTCATCATATCCGATGCAGTCTTGCTGGAGCGCGTGACGCGAGTGTTTGAGCGGCGAATGCCGTTCGGTACCGCGTTGAAATTCAGTTTCGTGGCGTGGTTTTTCAGCAATATTTCGCCGTCCACCGTTGGAGGCGATATCTTCCGAGGGGTTCAGCTGTCGCGCGTTGGAATGTCGGCCGGAGGGGCAGCGAGATTGGTTATCGCGATCAGGGCGTTGTCGTTCGCGACGCTCGTTGTTGTCATGCTCACGGGTTTTCCCGTCGCAATTCAATATTTAGCCACTCCGCAAGACATTCTTGCCCTCGGGTTTCTACTCGCCGGCGCGGTGGCCGCGATCCTCGGCTTGTTCTTCTTCGCCCACATCGCGAGCTACATCCCGAAGGCTCTACGGTGGCCGGTTTTCCGCAGGCTCGGGACCGTCGCAGCAGACTTTCGGGCGCTGTCGGTTCCAACGCCTGTCGTGGCCGTTGCTTGGCTGGCGGCGCTCGTTCAGCACCTTTTCCGTGTGGTTGCGCTGGTATGTCTGGCCGAAGGCCTCGGCCTCGGCATTCCGTTCCTCATCCTGTTTGCGATCACGCCAGCCGCGCTACTGATGGCGATGCTGCCGATTTCACTCGGTGGGTGGGGAATGCGCGAACTGACGTTCCTCTATTTTTTCGGAGCCGTAGGAGTCGGGGCGGACGCGGCCCTCTCCCTATCAATCGCATTCGGGCTCTTGCGCGCGATAATTGGAGCAATCGGCGGCGTCACTTGGGTGGCCATGAATGACGATCACTATCGCATCGATGCTTCCGCTTGAGCTTCTTGGTCGGCCGCTGGCTCTAGGCGCCTCAAAACGGAGCGAGGAAGCGGCGGCGCTAGGGCGGCTTCTATATTTCGACGTAGGTGCTCAGGATTACCGGTGCCGGTGAGGACCACGTCGATTCCGCACTGGTGGCGACAATAGCGGTAGGCCAACTCCGGCACTCCCCGTGCACCGACTTCAGCGGCAATCTCGGGCAAATCGCAGGATTTCTGTAAGTTGCGCGCGGCAAACATCCCGATGACCGCAATGCCCGCTGCAGAGGTCGCTGGAAACACGGTGTCCACCGCGCTGGGGTTGCTGAAATTGAAGCCGACCATGACACTATCGATGGACGCGCTTTCGACTGCTTTGTGCAGCATTCTGTGCTCGGGATCCCGAAGGAACTCTTCGGTTATGCCCACCGCGCGCAGCTTTCCTTCTTCTTTCATCTTCAACAGCACCGGCAAGGCGGAGGCAGCCGCCGAAGGAAATTGAGCCGGGGAGACGGCGTGCAAGTATAAAATGTCGACGCGGTCAGTCTTCAGTCGCCTGAGCGTGCTCTCGATGCGTGCTCGCAACGTTTGGCCGCTGCAGACTAGGCCGAACCGCCGCGCAACCCACGAGCACGCGAGGTTCGGCAAGCGAGCGCTCGGCAGGACAAACGGATCGTGCCCCAAATGCACCTTGCTGGAAATCAGCACCTGTTCGCGATCACCCGCAAGCCCGTCAGCCAGCAATTCGTCGACACCGCCGGTCAGGCCAGCACCGTCAAAAAAAGTGATGCCTTCGTTAAGTGCCACTCGAATGAGCCTTAGCGCATCCGACCTGGTTCCGCCTTTAGCTAACCCAAATCGGCCACTGCTTCCGCCGCCCAGCCCGATTACGCTCGAAACGAGGCCGGTTTTTCCAAGGCTCACATAGTCCATCGCGAGAAGCCTCCCGCAACAGGGCCGCCAATTCAACGTCGAACGAAATGTCAGGCCGGCGTATCCCGTCTCGGAATGGGACAGAATTGGCCGCCAACGATGCTTTCCCTTTCGACTTTAACGAAAAATGAATAGGTTGTTGCAGGGGGATATGAGACGGTGATCATTGATAGCGCGGAACAATCCGCTTCTGCCTGGCCGCTAAACATTGAACGATCCGGCGAGAGCGACTCGCAGCCATCCGTTGTCATCATCGGAGCGGGGCCGGCTGGCCTAACGGCCGCATACGAGCTCGGGCATATTGGCTGGGCCCACAAAATCACCGTCCTGGAAGAGAGCGATCAGGTCGGGGGAATTGCGCGCACCGAAATTTACAAGGGATTCCGCTTCGACATCGGCGGCCACCGCTTTTTCACGAAGGTCAAAGAGGTCGAGGATCTCTGGCATGAGGTCTGCCGTGAAGACTTCCTCCTGCGCCGGCGGCTGAGCCGGATCTTTTATCGCGGAAAATTCTACGACTACCCACTGCGGCCGTTCAACGCGCTACGCACTATCGGAGCGTACGAGACCGTCCGTATCGCCCTGAGTTACATGAAGTGGCAGCTGCGGCCTCACCCCGTCGAAGAGAACTTCCAGCAGTGGGTGATGAATCGCTTCGGCGGGCGCCTCTTTCAGCACTTCTTCCGCAGCTATACCGAGAAGGTCTGGGGCATCCCGTGCACGGAAATTCGGGCGGACTGGGCCGAGCAGCGGATCAAGAACCTCTCGCTCAAAAAGGCGGTCTTTAGCGCGCTCACCGGGAAGAACGACACGTCCAGCCTCATCGAGGAGTTCCATTATCCGCGTCTGGGTCCCGGAATGATGTGGGAGAAGTTTCGCGACCGCGTCGTCAAACGCGGTCACGAGGTTCGGATGAACAGCCGGGTGGTCCGGATCTTGAAAGGACCCAAACAGATCATTGCCGTCGAGGTCGAAACCAACGGCTCGAGGCACCTCGTGAAGGGTAGCCATTTCATATCGTCAATGGCGCTTCGCGAGCTTGTTCTTGCCATGGATCCGCCTGCACCCAAGTGCATCCGTGACGCCGCGGAACGGCTCAAGTATCGCGACTTCCTCATCGTCGTGCTGATCCTTGATCATCCCCAGCCCTTCTCGGACAACTGGATCTACGTGCATACGCCCGACCAGAAGGTCGGCCGCATTCAAAATTTCAGGGCGTGGTCGCCCGAGCTCGTGCCGGATGCGGGAAAGTCGAGCATCGGAATGGAATATTTCTGCGATCGCGGAAGCGAACTTTGGCAAATGAAAGACGCCGATCTGATCTCGCTCGCTTCTAAGGAGCTCGCCACGCTCGGCCTTGCGCCAACGGCTTCCCTCGTCGACGGCACGGTGATCCGCCAGGAAAAGGCGTACCCTGTCTACGATTCCGAGTATCAAGCGGCGCTGGGCGACATCCGCGAATGGCTCGAGGCTTTCGAGAACCTGCAAGTGATCGGTCGCAACGGCATGCACCGTTACAACAACCAGGATCACAGCATGCTGACGGGGATGCTGGCTGCTCGCAACATCACAGGCGCGGCTCACGACTTGTGGGATGTGAACGTTGAACGGTCTTATCTCGAGGAATTCCAGGTCGCGCCGAAATTTTCAGAAGCGGCGTTGGCGGCGGAGTGACCGCTCGAACCGACAAGCACTCCACGCTGGCGGTCGTCATTCCCGCCTACAATGCTGAAGCCACCTTGCCGGAGTGCCTGGCGGCGCTTCACCGTTCCAACCGTCTTCCCGATGAAATTATTCTGTTCGATGACGGATCAACCGACGAGACACCACAGATCGCGCGGGCAGCCGGGGCGGTCGTCCTGCGGGAGGGGGCATCAAGGCAGGGCCCGGCAGTCGGGCGGAACATCGGAGCCGCGACCGCAACCTCGTCGATCATTGTCTTTGTTGACGCCGATGTCGCAGTACATCCGGATGCTCTCAGTCGGCTCGAGGCCCCGCTTCTCGGCAGTGAAGTCGTTGCGACCTTCGGCTCCTATGACGACCGGCCGAAGTCCCGCAGTGCTGCCGCGCTGTACGCGAACCTTCGGCACCACTGGGTTCACCAGAACGGACGCGAGAGAGCTTTCACATTCTGGAGCGGGCTCGGCGCAGTCGAGCGCGAGACTTTCCTCACCCACAAGGGCTTCGATCCGCGCTTCAGCAAACCAAGTATCGAGGACGTCGATCTCGGGATCCGCATCATCGAGTCTGGCGGCGAGATCCGCATTGTGAAGGATGCACTCGGAACTCATCACAAAGATTGGAGCGTTGCGCAGCTTTGGAAAACGGACATTCTACGCCGGGCAATTCCGTGGGCGCTACTTATGAGAGAAGGCCGCGGTTGCGCTGACGATCTAAACATCTCCACATACGAGAAAACGAGGGCTGTCGCGGCTCACTTGGTGTGGCTAACCGCGCTTGCGGCGATCATTAGACCGATCTTGTGGCCAGGGCCCATGGCAATGAGCGCACTTTATCTGTTCCTCAACGGGCGCTTTTTCCTTTTCCTGGCCCGTGCCGGCGGAATCCGCCCGCTGATCGCTGGGGTATTCCTGCACTGGTGCTATCATCTGTATGCGAGCGCCACTTTTGCACTGGTCTCCGCAGGCTTGGCGCCATTCAAGAGACGTAACAGGATCATCGCCGCAACCACTGGCAGCACCCAGGCCACACGTCCCTGATAGCGTTCGGCAACGCCCGACAGAACGCCGCACACGGCGGCATTGGTGACCATGCCAATCACGACGACCCAAAGTAACCCGATTTCCCAGGACGTAAGCTTACGCCGAACAGCGACGAGAAAGACGATGCTCGCGATGAAGCTTAGGTAGATCAGAATCTTTGCGACAAGCTTCAGTTCGGGACGATCGGAGCCGGCCTGCACGAGGGATGCGTCAACGCCCTTCAACTCTTTGCCGAACACCAGCTCCTTCGTGCCGAACCTGACCAGCTGTAGCGCAGCATTCGAGGCTGATCGCGCGACTTGCTCTACCGGGTAAGTGAGTGCAGCCTTTCGAACGATCGTGGTCTCTTCGGCTCGAATCCGATCCATCTGCGCGGGGGTGGCGCGGTTGCGGACCCCGTTATCTCCCCAAAGGAATTCGCCGACGTTCCGTGGGGGATTCGGACCGAAGACTTCGCAAATCGCGTAATGCTCAATGGCACAATGATCGCGAAGATACCAAGCGCCGGGTCCATCCGCCACCGAGCGCGCTAGCTGAATTGGGTAGCGCTTTGGCGCGAGGCTGAGCTCACCGAAAGCTGCGTATGAGGTCACGAGTATGGCCGCGACGCCGGCGACCACAGGAGCCGCGAATGTAGCTGCTCGAGACCAGCCCAGTGTTTGTTTGCCGAGACCGGCAACGGATCCGGCAATGAGCGCGATGATGACGATCGGTAAGTGACTTCCGTGCACAGTGATGCAAAAAGCAATTAGTGCCACGAACGCGCATCTCAGCCGCTTACTCAGCAGGCCAAAATAGACGGTGAAGATAGCTGCCGCCGCGACGGCAACTCCTGCAAATACATCGGGCATGGCATATGAGGCGAACCATGCAGCCGAGGTAACAAGCGCCAGAGCCGTTGTAGTCGCGACGATTGGTAGCAAGCGGGCCCGCGGCGCTATGAAGCGCCGAAAAATGGTGATCATCAGTGCAACGACCGCAGCCTGCGCAATCGCCAGCGCGAGCAACATTTCGCCCGGATAGCGGAACAGGTAGACGATCAGGCTGTATATAGGGGAGCGCGCGCCGCCAGAATTGGAAGTCGCCTGGGAAACGATCGCTTGCGGATTCTCACCTGCGGCTGGTTTTGCACGCCGGAACGGACTTTCGAGAATCAAGAGACTTGTGTCGAATCCGAGTTTACCACCCCGAAAATAGCTGGCGCTGTCGGCAGAATAGAACGGGCGCCCATTCACCGCCAGCGGCCAAAGCAATAGCGCGAGTGTGAAGAGAAAAAGCGGCATTTCAAATGCAAAGGCGGATAGCGCGCGAGGATATTTCCTCACCCGGTCAGCGGCCGAACCTATCGATTTCTGCTCCCGCACTGAACTTGTGTCTCATCATCGCCACTTTCTGGCAAATGGAACGCCGTCGGTGGACTTCCCGTTCAGCCAACTTGCGCACGTGGTGAAGTGCCGCAATCTGCCGTCCGATGCGTCTACTCAGCGTCGGGAATGGGTCGAAAGCAGATACTACCTCTCGAGCGGCAGGAATGGGTGGAAAGCGGACATCGGCTGCGGCGGACCAAGTCATTCGCGAAGATCCTGCCGCGGCTCAAGTTCTCCTGGTGCGAGGCTCGTGAGGCAAAGCTTACGGTGCTCTCACCGGCCGCCCGGTCGCGGATGAAAACATGGCGAAGATCTGATTAGCCACGTCGATTGAGCTGCCGTTCAAAACCAGTCCGTAAAGCGTAACAAACCAGCCCTACCTTCCGCAGTGGATCGCAAGGGCAAGAGAGGCCCTGCTCTGCTGACCCTCCCCAGCCCCGAGCAGGGCCTTAGCGTGAGATCGGTGGCGTATGCGTTTGCTGGACTTCGACGAAGAAGCTCAAGTCTGCCGCAAGAAGGCTCTTGCCTATGTGGGCAGGCCAGAGGCGCCGTTCCTTCTTCGCATTGCTCGGGAGTTCGACAGGTTGGCTGAGGAGGAGCCGCCGCGAAACCGCAGGAAAGGCGATGGCGCCGGCGTGAAAAGGCCGCTCGGCTAGCGCTGGGTTTCCTCTTCTCGCCGATCCCGGTCCCGAATCAGCTCCCGATCAGCGTCGTCGATCGCCTGGAGTAACTGCGAGAAGCAGGGCGTCTGATCCACAGGCCAGGCGCGGCTAAAGGTTGAACCCAAGACCTCGAGATTTCGGCGGGTGAGCAGCCCTACGGCGATGATGCGATCGTTCGGCACGACAACAGAACGCGCCTAAGCTTTTGCTGTGCCAAGCATTTCAATTGTCGCGTTAATTTACTTGAACACGGTCCGGTGCAATGCTCACCTACCATCTCTCGTTGGCGGCGAGTCGCATTCGCTGCTCGTATGGGCTGGGACATGCGTGTGGAAAACGACACGAGCTATTTTCGTCGACGGGCGTCGGAAGAACGAACGGCCGCACTGCAGTCGAAGAGTGCTGAGGCGAAGCAAGCGCACGTCGAGCTAGCCGAGCGATACGAGGACTTGGTTCGCGGAATAACGGTACATGACAAAATCCTAGGTGTGCATGAGCCGTTCGGCTCTTGGAACTCCGGCTCGGCGGAGCAAACCTGAAGCCGAGGGCGTACGCGCTTTCCTGCGCCCCTCGGTGCTGTCACCCCGCCTGAGCGCGAGTGACGATCTTCGCGGCCCAATGACGGTTTTGGGTGGAAGGCGGACATTGCGCAGGCGCCATCATCACTACACTCTCACGACACTCTGGGCGATAACCATTGCCGTGTCACGATGAGGTGGCAAACTCCTACAGGCGCAGCTAGTCGGCACGAATGCAATATCCGAAGGTACATGAAGCGCTCGCCGAAGCGCTGGGCGCGCGCGGCTACGAAAAGCTCACTCCGGTCCAATCGGCGGTGATCGCGGAAGAAGCCCAGGGCCGGGACCTGATAGTCTCCGCCAAGACCGGATCGGGAAAAACCGTCGCGTTCGGAATGGCAATGGCTCAGGAACTGCTCGAAGCGGGCCGGGTGCCGTTTACCCGCGAGCCGCTGGCGCTCGTAGTCGCGCCGACCCGCGAGCTCGCGATGCAGGTGAGCGGCGAGTTAGACTGGTTGTACGCCAACGCCGGTGCTCGGGTGGTTACCTGCGTCGGCGGAATGGACCCGATCAAGGAGCGCCGAGCCTTGGCGGGCGGCGCGCACATTGTCGTCGGCACCCCGGGACGACTTCGCGATCACCTCGAGCGCGGAGCGCTCGACCTGTCGTCGCTACGGGTCGCAGTGCTCGACGAGGCCGACGAAATGCTCGACATGGGCTTTCGCGAGGAGCTGGAGGAGATCCTTGACGCGACTCCGAAGGATCGCCGGACGCTGCTCTTCTCGGCAACGATACCGCGGCCGATCGTCGCACTCGCGAAGCGCTATCAAAAGGATGCGCTCCGAATCGAGACCCTTGGCGACAACCAGGGGCATCAGGACATCGCCTATAAAGCCGTGGCGGTGTCGCCGACGGACATCGAGCATACGGTCGTCAACCTGCTCCGATACCACGAGGCGGAGACCACGATCCTGTTCTGCGCCACGCGAGAGGCGGTGCGCCGGCTCCACGCCAGCCTCAGCGAGCGCGGCTTCCACGCCGTCGCTCTGTCGGGCGAGCACAGCCAGAGCGAGCGCAACCACGCGCTCCAAGCCCTCCGCGACCAACGCGCCAAAGTCTGCGTTGCGACCGACGTCGCGGCACGGGGCATCGACCTTCCCTCCGTTTCGCTCGTCATCCACGTCGAAATTCCCCGGGATGCCGAAGCACTCCAGCACCGCTCCGGCCGCACCGGCCGCGCTGGCCGCAAAGGCACGGCGATCCTCATCGTGCCTTACCAACGCCGCAAGCGTGTCGAGGGCATGCTGCGCGGCGCGCGCATCGACGCGGAATGGATTTCCGTCCCGTCCGCCGCCGAGATTCGAGCCAGGGACCGCGAACGCCTGCTTGCCGCCCTCTCCGCTCCGGCCGAGCTGGAGGAGGCAGACCAGGAGCTCGCGCAGCAGTTGATGGAGAAGCTCTCACCACAGGCGATCGCTTTCGCGCTGGTCAAGTCGCTGCGAACGGACATGCCGGCGCCGGAGGACATTCTGCGGCCGAGCGAGCGAGTAGAGCGGGAGCCCGGGCCGCGCCCGGGATTCGAAAATGCCAACTGGTTCCGCGTCAACGCGGGACGGCGGCATAACGCCGATCCGAGATGGCTGCTTCCGCTCATCTGCCGCTACGGCCACGTCGGGCGCGCGGAGGTTGGGGCGATCCGGGTCGCTGCCAACGAAAGCTATTTCCAGATCAGCGAGCGGGCGACGCAGAGCTTCCTAAAAGCACTACGGAGGGCCACCATCACCCCGGAAGACCAAGGCCTCGTGATCGAGCCCGCGCCACCGCGCGAGCAGGGCTCGACCTACCGACCCGAGAAGGCGCACGACAAGCGGCGCGCGAAGAAGAAACCGCGCCGGCCGAAGCCGGTCTAGGCGGCGATTTTTTCCAGCTGCTCGCTGCGTACGTCCTGAGCCAAGCGAGCGAGGGCTGGTCGCTGCTGCCCGACCAGTACGACGACGGGGGACTCTCGGGCGGATCGCTCGAGCGTCCCGCGCTGCAGCGGCTGCTCGCAGACGTCGCTGCAGGAAAAATCGACATCATCGTCGTCTACAAGGTTGACCGGCTGACGCGCTCGCTTCTTGATTTCGCGAAGCTCGTCGAAGCTTTTGACGCGGCGGGCACGAGCTTCGTGTCCGTTACTCAATCGTTCAACACGACGACGAGCATGGGCCGGCTCACGCTCAACATGCTGCTGTCATTCGCGCAGTTCGAGCGCGAGGTCACGGCCGAGCGGATCCGCGACAAGATTGCTGCTTCGAAGGCAAAGGGAATGTGGATGGGCGGTACGCCCCCGCTCGGGTATCAACCCAACGGGCGCACGCTCGGCATCGTCGAAGACCATGCCGAGATCGTACGCGACATCTACCGGCGCTATGCCGAGCTCGGGAACGTCCGCTTGGTTGCCGAGCAGCTGGTCCGCGACGGAATCAGTTCACCGGAACGAGTATCCGGCGCAGGGCGCAGGTTCGGCGGCCGAAAATTCACCCGCGGCCAGATCTACCACATGCTGAAGAACCCTATTTACGTCGGCGAGATCGAACATCGCGGGCAGATGCATGCCGGTCAGCACCCTCCCATCATTGACCGTGCGCTCTGGGACGAGGTGCAGCAGCAGCTGAAGGTCAACCTTCGGGGTGCACGACTTGGCCGTGCCGCAAATCCGAGCCCGCTGTCCGGCAAGCTGTTCGATCATGACGGAGAGCCGCTGATCCCGGTTGCCGCCGCCGAAGTCCTTTGTTCGAAGCTGATTTAACCGCTCTCGCCAGTATCGCGGAACGGCCAACCGGCTTATCTCGGAATAACCACAACACGCCAAATTCGCGGCAATCCAGCCAACGATCGACTTTAGAGAAAAATTCTGCAAATCAGCCAGTTATCTTGTCGGTGGTATCGACTTTAGCGGTCCTCCGCTACAAGTTTTGCGTCAAATTGGCGCGCCGTGCACCGAAAGCCGACCATCCGTTTCCCGGCCAATCGCAGCCCGCCGCCGTTCAGTGCTGATCGAGTGTCCGCACGACAAGCTAACCTGGGTTGTTGCACACGCGGAAGTGTTCGGTAACCGACATTGCCGTCGCCACAGTTGTGGCGGCTACTGCTACACTCGTTGTCTCAGAGCGGGGCCGCGCGTCGCCAACGCTGCAGACCGGTGCCGCGAAATGTGACATGCGCTGGACCGCCCGCAAAGCAGTCCCCTGTGCGTGTTCACGACACGTACCAATTTCTGGGAGCCTCAATGTTTAGAACGCTATTTCTTTTCGTCACGGCACTTGTGACGATCGGGGCGTCAGCGCCAGCGAACGTTTTCCTGATTCAGGGCGCTCGCGTGTTCGACGGTGAGAAGCTGCTTGGCCAGAAGGACGTGTTGATCCGTGCTGGGAAGATCAGCGCCATTGCCCCCCACTTGAAGGCGCCCCCGGATGCCGAACTGGTCAACGGAGCTGGAAAAACTTTGATCCCCGGTTTGATGGACGGCCACGTCCACGTCTTTCCCGGCGCTCAGGAAGACGCTCTGCGGTTCGGCGTCACTACCGTGTTCGACATGTACTCGAGGGCCGATCCAGCAACGATCGCGACCTGGCGCAAGCAGCGGTCCAGCTATGGACCGAGAAGGGCAGCGGATACTTTTACGGCGGGAATCGGCGCAACACCGCCTGGGGGCCACCCCACGGAGATGGGTGACAAGGCGAACCCTCCGCCCACTCTCGCGGACGGCGACGACCCGGACGAATTTATGCGCGCCCGCGTGGCGCGAGGGTCCGACTACATAAAGATTATTCAGGACAATGGTGCCCGTGGTGATGAACCGGCGATCCTACCGGCATTTTCACCTGATCGCCTCCGGAAAGTAATCGCGGCCGCACGCCGGACAAAGAAGCTGGTCGTCATTCACGTTGAAAAGGCGGACGATGCACGGATCGCCGTCGATGCAGGTGTGGATGCCCTGGAGCATGCGGTGTGCGACAGGCCCATCAGCGACGAACTGATCGCCACAATGAAGCAGCGACACGTGGTCCAGACGGCAACGCTTGCCACGTTCGCCGGACTCGCGGGAATGCCGTACGCTGCCGATCTCGCTCGGGAGCCCGACGTTGCGCCGTTCCTCTCAGATCGGCAGCGGGGCGCAATGACATTCGCGTGGCCCAAACCCCGCCCCCGAGACTTTGAAATCGCAATGGAGAATGTCGGAAGAGAGGTGCGCGCTGGTGTCACGATGGTTGCCGGCACCGATTCTCCCAATCCGACGACGGCCTTCGGCCCCTCCCTTCACCTGGAGCTGGAACTTCTGACGCGAGCAGGGCTGACGCCGGCCCAGGCCATCAATGCGGCAACGGCGGCTCCGGCTGACTTTTTCGGGCTTCACGATCGTGGGCGGATCGCACCCGGATTGCGTGCAGACCTTGTTCTGGTGAACGGTGACCCGACACGCGACATCACCGCAACCCGGCGCATCGCGCGAATTTGGAAGAACGGGTATGCTGTGGTGCGGGAGCCCGCCTCTGCGGCCGCTGCTCCAGTCGAGCACACGGCCGCGCAGTCATCGGCGGCCAAAGCCGCGCCCGGTGCGCCACCACGTTCCGAACCTGCGAACGCTGCCGGACTTCCACTCGAAGACGGGGAGGGGAGCGCCGTCGCCACCAGACTGGCCAACGAACTCGTCGATAATTTCGTGTTCCGCGCGAATGCGGAGGACTATGCGGCAATGCTTCGCAAGAATGCCGCGGCGGGGCGTTACGACACCGGAACGCGCGGCCATCTCGCGAAGACGCTCACGGACGATATGCAGGCAGTGCACAAGGACGGCCACTTGCATGTGATGCTACGCTCGAGCGAGACGGAGGCAAACCAAGATAGCAACGCCCCCCCGGAAGGCTTTCCGGCGCTGATTCAATCGGCGAAGACCATCGCTCCGGGCATCGGTTACATCCGCTTCACGGCCTTCCTGGGGACGGATGAGGAAATGGCTGGCGTCCGCAAGTGGCTGGCCGCGAATCGCAACGCGAAGACCCTCATAATTGACCTCCGGAACCACCACGGCGGCGGGATCAGCGAACAGGACGCGATCTTCTCCTATCTTTTCGCGAAGGCGACCCCGCTGCTAAAGATGACTGCGTCGAAAACGTCACTCGACCGGGGTGACTTTCCATTCGAACCCTCGAGGGCGCTGACCATAGAAGTTGCTGGCGACAGGGTAATTGCGACCCACAGCGCCGTGCCCGGCGAGGACACACCGCTTCGGCGCGCAAAGGTCTACCTACTCGTTTCGAACGCGAGCACGTCGGCGGCCGAACACTTCGCGCTTGCACTGAAGTCGACCGCGCGCGCGATACTCATCGGCGAGGCAACCGCCGGCGCGAACCACTTCGGCGGGGACGAAGCACTCAATGACCATTTCAGCGTGTGGATGCCGGTCGGGCGAACATACGACATCAGAACCGGCAAGGATTGGGAAGGCGCGGGAGTTGCGCCTGACATTGCCGTCGATCCCCGGCAGGCGCTGGTTGTCGCGCTGGAGAAGGCGGGTTTGAGCCATGCCGAAGCGGTAAAGCTCGACTCGCAAGAGGTCCCCGTCGAGCCGGTACATAAAGAGAAGCTGCGGGCGCGGTAACGATGGCCAGCGTCCGCAATGGGTCGAAAACGGCCGTGAGCATTTAAGGTGAATGGACGTCCGCTTTTGCGGGCAATTCGCTTGAAAGCTGACTGTCCGCTTGCGGCCAGAAGCCCCACCAGATCTGTTCTCCCGGTGGCCATTTCGGCCAACGGAGACTGATGATGGGACGCTCGTCATATGACCCTGTGGAACAGGGACCTGCATGGAACGCAGGCAGAAAGCTTGGTGCAAAACGGCCGCTGAAGCCGAAGGAGATCTGGGCGATCCGCTTCATGTTGGATCAAGAACATCGACTTCGCGACAGAGCCTTGTTCGACCTCGCCATCGACAGCAAACTTCGCGGGTGCGATCTCGTCCGGGTTCGCATCGGCGACCTCGTTACTGGGGGTCGCGTACGAAACCGTGCGATGGTCATACAGCAGAAGACCAAGCGCCCCGTCCAATTCGAGCTGCTGGAGCCGGCTCGGTAGAGCATCCTGGCATGGCTGGAGCGCCGAGGCGGATCCGTCGACAGCTTCGCCTTTCCGAGCCGAGTGGATCACACCGACCACCTCAGCACCAGGCAGTATGCGAGGCTTGTTGACGAGTGGGTCACCGCGATCGGCTTACGGCGAGAGGATTATGGAACGCACTCCCTCCGCCGGACAAAGGCAGCGCTGATCTACAAGCAGACTGGCAATCTGCGTGCCGTTCAGATTTTGCTCGGCCACACGAAGATCGAAAGCACCGTGCGATATCTCGGAGTCGATATCGAAGATGCTTTGGCGCTCGCGGAAGGAACGGAAGTCTGACCTACGGCCGGCGCTCGTCTCGTGCGGGCGCCGGCTACGTCTGCTTTGGGTGGAAAGCGGACGCTTTACCGGCATGGTGCTCGGTCTTGTCCGGTACGGAAGAATCCGTATCTTCCGGGTTCGATCGGGTGCTGAGACTCTGCTATTTCCTGTAAGGAGCGATTCCATGCGCAAGCTGTTGGCAGTGGCGCTGATTGCAATCCCGCTGCTTTATTGTTTCGGCCTATTCGCGGGAGCCGCCACGTATCCCGGTTATAGCCACCTCACGAATTACGCGAGCGAGCTCGGAGCGGCGGAGGCACCGCATCCTTGGCTGTTCAACGACAGCATCATTCTGATGGGCGGCGCCGCGATTGTTGCGGCCTTGGTGCTTCCGACTGTGTTTCGCGGCATCGGGGCGAGCCGCGGCTGGGCGGTCGCCGCCGCAAGCGCATTGGCGCTGTGGGGCATATCGATGGTGATGGGCGGACTTTTCCCGATGCCCGATGAGCGCCATGGCGCCTATGGCCTTGGGCTGGTCGCACCGCTCGTCCCGCTTTTCCTGCTGCTGGCATTGCGATCGGTCGCGGGCAGTCACGGGATGCGCGTCTTCCTGGCGATCATCTTTGCGGCATCGATCATAATGCTGGCGATTATGTTCGGCGTGGGCGAATTGGTGACGCGTGCCAATGTTGGCCTCTACCAGCGGTTCAACAGCGGTGTGAGCATCCTGTGGTTCGCTATCTTCGGCATCTGGCTGCTGATGCGAGACCGGTTGGCGCGAACCAGTTGAGAAGGTCGCCATTTGACCCCGAGCGTTCGCGCAGGTGTTGGGAAGGCAGCATCCGCAATCCAACTCAGTCGCGGCACGTTTGGGTGGAAAGCGGACACGGCGTGTGCCAGTCGAAGAAGATGCAGATACGCCCTTTTCGTTCTTCGGATGCGGACGATCTCACACGGATCTTCTTCGCCGCAATCCATGAGATTGCTCAGCACTACTATTCCGAAGAGCAAGTGAACGCGTGGGCGCCTGTTATCCCGACAGCTGAGCGCTTCGTTCAGCGTGGAACTGATGGACGTCTGCTACTCGTGGCTGTCAATGATTCAGATGAGCTGCTTGCTTATGGCGACTTGGAGCCAGACGGCCACATAGATCACTTGTTTTGTCGGCCCGATGCAGCCGGCACCGGCATCACATCCGTTCTATATCATCATATCGAAGTGGCAGCTGCCGACCGTGGCCTCACGCGTCTGTTCGTGGAAGCCAGCGAGCCGGCGCGCCGCTTCTTCCTGAAGAAGGGTTTCGAGGTCGTCGAGCGACGCGATTTCGAGCTTTCAGGCATTCCGATTCACAACTTCGCAATGCAGAAACAAATCGACCGCTGAGGGCAACGACGAACTGTCGGCGCAATGTCCGCAATGGGTCGAAAGCAGACACTAGCGATCTACCGGCAGGAATGGGTGGAACGCAGACACTGTGCCCCAAAGCGGTCGGGTCGGCCACCCGGCTCACCTCGATTGCAACCACGCCGACGGCAGCTGCGCGCCACGTTCGCTCCGTAAGACGATGCAGCTCAGAACTTTCTTGCGAGCGACCGGGCCGCTCATGGTGGAGTGAAATCAGTCCTGCTCAAATGCCGTGCTGCCGCCTCGCCAAGCCATTGGAGCCTGATAGGGCCCACACTGCGGATTCCTGCTCTTCATTGTCCATTTACACTAACTGTGATTATGAACGCGGCGCCGGATCGGTCTGTTGAGTAAAAGGGGGTTATCAATGAATTTGCGAAACATCGGCAGCATGCTCGTGCTGCTGCCGGGTCTTGGCGCGTGCGCCACAATCACCCGTGGAACCCACGAGTCTTATGTGATCCAATCTGAGCCGCCAGGCGCGACCGCCTCGCTTTCAACGGGAGTCCAGTGCGTCACGCCATGCGCCCTCCAGCTGAAGCGGAAGAATGGATTCACGGTCGACATCGCCAAGGATGGCTACGAGCCCGTCCACGCGACGATCACTAGTGGCATTTCCGGGGGCGGCGGAGCAGCAATGGCCGGGAACCTCGTTCTCGGCGGTCTCATTGGTGCGGTCGTTGACGGCACCAACGGATCGATGAACGATCTGAAGCCGAATCCTCTGGACGTGAAACTGGTGCCGCTCAGCTCCGACGCAACTTCCGCTTCCACGGCGCCGCCAAAGACAGGTGCGCAGGATACGTCGACTGCTCCAGTCGCGAGCACAACCACACAAACGCCCGGCCAGACCGGCAACTGAGCAGCGACCCGCTGGAGCTCGGCCAGCGATCTCTTCAACAATATTAGTATTGGAACAGTTTATGCGTAAGCAGTATTTTGCGCTTCTTTTTGGCGCGACCGCTTTTCTCGGTTCTCCTGCGGCAGCCGCCTCAATGACGGGTGCGCGCGCCGAGCTTCGCGGTGGATGGGACCGCACAACGATCGGGCTTAACTACGATGACGGCGTGAACACCGTCTCGGGCGACGCACACGACGACGGCTTCAACCTTGGCGCTGAAGTCGGCTTCGATGCACCAATCGGCCAGGCGATTATCGCGGGCGCCTACGCGGGTATCGAAGCGGCAACTACGAAGGAGTGTGGCGCGCTTTATGGCAACGACGAAATCTGCCTGAAGCTCGGTCGCAACCTGACGCTCGGCGCGCGGGTTGGAGCGAAAGTGATGCCGAACGCGATGCTGTACGTGAAGGCTGGCTACAGCAACGGTCAGCTGAAGGGCACCTACAAGGACTTCGCCGATCCAACATTGAATGGATCGGAGCATTCCAACCGCAGTGGCGTCCACTTCGGCGTTGGCGGAGAGATGGAGATCGGGACTGGCTACGTCCGTGCGGAGTACGTGCGGACGAACTACAACGATTACGACTACCCGTCGTCCGATTTCGCCCTGAGCATTGACGGGCACCGTGACCAGGTCCTGCTTGGATTTGGGCTGCGTTTCTAACGAAAGCTATCTCCGGGGCGGAGAGTACGACGCAACTCTCCGCCCCTCGCGATTGCTGGCTGAAATCGTCTCAGATCTTTGTCAGTCGCAGTGAATGCCTCGGCCGACTTGTTCGCGTGCCCGCGGAATGTGCGAAATGGGTCGAAAGGGGACGTGAGGGACCTCCTGAACGAAGGGCCGATTCGGCGTTCGGCGTCCGTGAAAGCGGACCGTCTCCTTCCGGCCACAAGCAGCCGCTTACTAATCGCAGCGAAGGCTATTTCGCAACCAACGCGATTGTCGGAATCAACCCGCCTGACACGTACTTTTCGATTCCGTACTGCCGCTGAAGCCTGCAGAGAAAGGCGCGCGAATACGGCCGCTTTCGCGGCCTCGACGAATCTCTCACTACGGTAGGAGCGCAGAAAAGGCGCAGTTCCGCGCCATTCTGAAGGACTTTTGTCCTTTTTCTCGAATGACTTAGACTGCGTGGCGGAGCGGGAGGGATTCGAACCCTCGATACGGTTTTGCCGTATACTCACTTTCCAGGCGAGCGCCTTCGACCACTCGGCCACCGCTCCGCATACGCTGGAAGTGAGGCCAGATAGGGTGGGTCGGCGGTGCGGGCAAGCTTGCCGCGCTCGCCCCGGAGCCACTATGGCCTGTCGATGCGCCGCTTCGGAGCCCCGCCGTCCGCCGATGACATCGAGGCGATCGCCCGGGCTGCTCTCGATCGCCTCGGAAAGCCGTTCCAGCCAAGCCTCGGCGACATCGTCCTGCTGGTCCACGACTTTGCCGACGAGTCGACGCTCCAGCAGCTTGGAATCGACGACCCGTTCGACCTCAGCGGCCTCTACGAAGGCATTCCGCTGACCGAGCGCAGCGTCGAGCAGTCGGGGACGCTCCCCGAGCGCATTTTTCTGTATCGCCGGCCGATCCTCGACGAATGGGCATCAGGCGAAGAGACACTCGAGCATCTCGTCGCTCACGTCCTTATTCACGAGGTAGGCCACCATTTCGGCCTTTCCGACGACGATATCCACGCGCTCGAGGAGCAGGTGGAATGACCCCGCTGCTTCGATTCGACGCGGTCACCTGCAAGCGCGGGGGACGCGTCCTTTTCGAAGATCTGAGCTTCGACCTCGGCGCTGGCGAAGCGCTCCACGTTGCCGGGCCGAACGGAAGCGGCAAATCCAGCCTCATCCGCCTGGCCGCGGGCCTGTTGAGCCCGCAGGATGGAACGGTCACCGCAGCGCCGCTCGAGCTGGCCGACGACTCTTTGGCGCTCGATCGGGAGCTATCCCTCGCCGCTTCGCTTCGCTTTTGGGGCGGCGACGTCGACGCTGCGATGGCCGCGGTCGGGCTTACGGACCTCGCCGACGTGCCCGTCCGCTTGCTCTCGGCGGGGCAGGCCAAGCGAGCGTCGCTCGCTCGCTCTGTCGCCGGCGGAGCGCCGTTGTGGCTGTTGGACGAGCCGGCAAATGCACTCGATTCCTCTTCGCTCGAGCTGCTCGAGAGCCTGCTCGAAAGTCACCGGTCCGCGGGCGGAGCCGTTGTGGCGGCCTCGCACTCGGCGCTGCCCGGACACTGGCGAGTCCTGGAGCTGGACCGGTGATCGGCCGCCTGGTCGCTCGCGAAGTCCGGCGGGGATTTAGCGGTCCGGCCTGGCTCCCGGCCGCTTTCTTCCTTCTCGTCGCGACACTGACCCCCTTTGCAGTCGGCCCCGACGGCAGGCTTCTCGCGCGGATTGCCGGCGGCGTCTTGTGGATCGCAGCGCTGACCGCTGCTTTGCTTCCCGTCGAACGTCTGGTGGAGCCGGACCGGGCCGACGGCGTGCTCGACCAGCTGTTCGTCCGCGGCGTTGCCGACGAAAGCGTCGCCGCTGCGAAGATCGCCGGGCACTGGCTTGCCTTTGCTCCGCTGCTCCTTGCCAGCGCACTTCTTGGAGCATTGCTTCTGCAGCTTCCGCCCGAACACCTGCCGCGCCTGCTGCTGGCGCTTGCAATCGGAACCCTCGGGCTGGCCGCCCTTGCCGTAGCGATTGCAGCGCTGACGGCGGGACTGCCCCGCGCCGGTGCGCTTGCCGGGCTTCTGCTGCTGCCGCTGGCGATTCCGCTGCTGATCTTCGGGGCGGCTGCGTCGGGCGATTCCTCCTCGGGAGCACTGCTCCTGGAAACGGCGGTGGCACTACTCCTGGTCGCCGGCGCGCCGTTCGTTGCCGGGGCGGCAATCCGGGCGGGCCGAACCTAGTCCCTGGACCAGCGCGCAAAGATTGCCGTCGGCAGAAGAAGCCCGCGCGATTCTTCGCGCACCGCCATCTCGCCAATCTCGATTCGACCGCCGAGGTCGCCGAGCATGTGCTTCACCAGCTCCCCGATCGCCAGCGCCGACATCCGCACCGCATAGACCGTCAGCACCAGGAACCTGCTGTCGTCGTCGAGCAGCTTCCGGCAGTCGGCGAGCAGCGGCGCGAGATTTTCCTCCAGCCGCCAGACTTCGCCAGTGGGTCCGCGACCAAATTTGGGCGGGTCGAGCAGGATTCCGTCATAGCGGCGACCGCGCCGGACTTCGCGCGCGGCGAACTTGCTCGCATCGTCGACGATCCAGCGGATCGGGCGCTCGGCGAGCCCGGACAGCTGCGCGTTTTCCTTCCCTTGCTCGACCGATTTTTTCGAAGCGTCGACGTGGACCATTCGAGCGCCCGCCGCGCTCAGCAGCGAGCGTGCCGACGCCGGTATAGCCGAACAGGTTGAGTGCTTCGGGCTGCTCTGGGCCTGCCGAAGCGGCATCGGCGACACGTTCGCTCATCCAGTCCCATTGCGGCGCCATGTCGGGAAAGAAGCCGAGATGCCGGAAGGGAGTGAGCGAGGCATTGAACCGGGCAGGACCGCGCGAAAGCTGCCACCGCTCGGGCACGTCGCTGTGGTGGACCCAGCGCCCGCCGCCTTCTTCGTCGGATCCGGGCACGAACGTCGCGTCGGGGGACCATTGATCGCGTGCTGGCGCCCACATCGCCTGCGGCTCTGGTCGGGCGACCGTAACCCCCCCGTAGCGCTCCAGCTTCTGGCCATTGCCGCAGTCGAGGAGGCCCCAGTCGTCCCACGGCTCGGCGACCAGCGTCTTCAGCTCGCCAGTCACTCGGGCCGGGCGCGCTTGCGCAGCGCGAGCACGTAGATGACAAGTGCCATGGCTGCGAAGGCGAACCACTGGAACGCGTAAAAACGATGCCCGGCCGGCGTCACCTGCACCGCCGATTCAATCGTCGGAAGGGCGCTCGGCTCCAGTCCCGGCGGTGCCGAGGCAGCGACGATCCGGATCCGCTGGAGGCGATCGGGCGCGATCACCCCGCTGACGGGTCCGCCACCCCAGTTCCAAGTCGCGTTCGGATCCCTGGACCAGCCGATGTCGACCGCCATTCCCGGCCCCTCGGCGCCGGTCGAGCACTGGACGATATGGGCGTACCCGGACTCCCCCTGCCGGTTCTGTCCGGCAATCGCTCGCTGCCCGACTGGCTTGAGGCAATAGCCTGTCGCCCATCGAAACAGCGGCAACTTCCCCTTTGACGGCATTGTCGGGAACGCGATCGGCGGAAGCTTCTGGGCCGCCTGATACTGGGCGAGGACCTGCTCTTTCCAGTGAGCGCGGCGGATCTGCCAAAAACCGAGCGCAATCATCGTCGCCACGGCGGCGGCGACCACGAGCGACGCCAGGATCGGGACGCGCTTCATTCGTCGGCTATCCGCCCTTCGCGCGCCCGCTGCAGATATTCCTGCGTGATCAGCAGCGCCTTGGCCCAGCGAAGGCCGAAGATGGTCATCGCGATTCCGGCGGGGATCCAGACCAGGTGAACCCACCAGGGCGGCGAATAGGCACCATCGACCACGAGCGCGGCGACAACGAGGATCGCGCCGATAATCAGGATCAGGAAAGCGGCTGGGCCGTCGCCGACGTTGAAGCTCGAGAAATCGAGTCCGCAGGCGCGGCACTTGTCGGCGAACCGGACCCAGCCGGCGAACAGTGTCTTCGACTTGCAGCGCGGGCACAGGCCCGAAAGCGCTCCGGCGACAGGCGAGACTTCGCGCACCCGGCCGTCGCTATCCCGCGACCGGCGCGCCCCAGCCGCCCCAGACGTAGATCGAGGTGAACAGGAACAGCCAGACCACGTCGACGAAGTGCCAGTACCAGGCCGCCGCTTCGAATCCGAAATGCTGGCGCGGCGTGAACTCGCCCTTCATCGCCCGGACCAGGCAGACGATCAGGAAAATCGTCCCGACGATCACGTGGAAGCCGTGGAAGCCCGTCGCCATGAAGAATGTGGCGCCGTAGATATTGCCTTTGAAGGCGAACGGCGCGTGCGCATATTCCCATGCCTGGATGCCGGTGAAGGTCAGGCCGAGCAAGATCGTCAGGAGAAGCCCGAGCTTCAGTCCGTGGCGGTCGCCGTGAATGAGCGAATGGTGCGCCCAGGTGACGGTCGTTCCCGAACATAACAGGATGAGCGTGTTGAGCAGCGGAAACCCAAACGGGTTGAGCACCTCTATGCCCTTGGGCGGCCACACGCCGCCGACGGCATCAACCGCGGAGGGGAACAGCGCCGCGCTGTAGAAGGCCCAGAACCAGGCGAGGAAGAACATCACCTCGGAAGCGATGAACAGGATCATCCCGTAGCGAAGATGGAGGCTGACGACCGGCGTGTGATAGCCCTCGTGAGCCTCACGGACCGTGTTCGACCACCAGTTGTACATGGTGACCAGGACCATCGCGAGGCCGGCGAGCATTACCGGCACCCCGTAGGCATTGTCGTGGAACCACATCACCGCTCCGCCGAACAGCGCAAGGGCGCTGAACGCACCGATGATCGGCCAGGGATCGGGGTTGACCAGATGGTAATCGTGGTTCTGCGTCGCCGCCATTACTCTTCCCTCGTGTCGTCTTTGGCGCGGCTCTAGCTCGCTGGCGCGCCGGTTTCCACTGGATAAAATGTGTAGCTCAGGGTGATCTCGTCGACGCCCTTGGTGTCGGGATCGTCCCGGACCTTGGGATCGACAAAAAAGACGACCGGCATCTCGACGCTCTGGCCGCCCTTGAGCGTCTGCTCGGTGAAGCAGAAGCACTCGATCTTCGAAAAATATTTGCCGACCTCGGCCGGCGACACGTTGAACACCGCCTGCCCCGTTGTCGGCCGCGCAACCAGGTTCGTCGCCCGGTAGAAGATTTTCGTCGCTGCCCCTGGGACAACACGCACGGTCTTTTGCACCGGCTGGAATTTCCACGGCAGCGAATTGTTGACGTTGGCGTCGAAGCGCACTCCGATCTGGCCCGTCCCGATCGAAGAGGGCGCAGCTTCGGCGCGCTGGACGGTCCCGCCGAAGCCGGTGACCTGACAGAAGACCCGGTAAAGCGGCACCGAAGCAAAGGCGAGCGCGAGCATCGTCAGGCCGACCACGGCCATGATCGCGGCCGTCCGGTTGTTGCGGCTGGCCGTCGCGGTCACTTGGTAATGCCGATCTTCGCCAGGGTGATCAGGAACATCAGGACGACGAAGCCGCCGAGCAGCCAAGCAGTGATTCGGGCACGGGCATGCTGGCGTGCGCGGATCAGCTCCTGTTCCGGCTCGGGCTCCTCACCTACGATCTTCGTCACGACAACAGCCAGCGATCCGCAACTACGGCCGCGAACAGCGCGAAGAGGTAGAGGATCGAAAAAGCGAACAGCCGCTTTTCCGGCCCCATCAGCTTGGGGTCGGTGGCGCGATTGGCGGCAACCGCAAAGCCCATTACGACGAAGACCAGGCCAAGTGCCGCGGCTGCAACGCCGTAGATGTAGCCGGTCAACCCGAGCGGCCACGGCGCAACCGCCGCGACAGCCATGATGACGCTGTAGATCGCGATCTGCCGGCGGGTCGCGGCGACCCCGGCGACCACCGGCATCATCGGCACGTTGGCGGCGGCATAATCGGAGCGGACGAAGAGGCTGAGCGCCCAGAAATGCGGGGGAGTCCACAAGAAGACGATCGCGAACAGGAGCACCGGCAGGAGCTCGATTCGCCCGGTCGCGGCAACCCAGCCGATCAGCGGCGGAAATGCGCCCGCGGCCCCACCGATGACGATGTTCTGCGCTGTCCGGCGCTTCAGCCACACGGTGTAGACGAGCACGTAGAACAGGATCGACGCGGCGAGCAGCGTCGCCGCCAGCCAGTTGGTCGCAAGCTCCATCAGGACGACGGAAAAGACAGACAGACCGACCCCGAAATGAAGTGCGGTCTGGCGGTCGAGACGGCCGGCGGGAAGCGGGCGCTTGGCGGTCCGCTTCATCTTGGAATCGAGGTCGGCCTCATACCATTGGTTGAGCGCCCCCGCGGCTCCGGCGCCGAGCGCGATGCACAGGATTGCCGTAAAACCGATGACCAACGGCGGCATCGCGGGTGCGGCAAGAAGTCCGCAAAGGCCGGTGAACACGACCAGGCTCATGACCCGCGGCTTGGTAAGCGCGAGGAGGTCGCGCCAGTCTGCGGGAGCGGCGGCTGGAGTGGAAATCGGCATGGCGGGCACGGCCGGGCCTATAAGCGCTTGGTCCAAAGAGGGAAAGCCTCTGCTATGACTTGCGCCATGCTAAACCGAATCGCCTTGCTCGCCGCCGCCGTCTCAATGCCGGCAATGGCACAGCTTACCCCTGCGGACCTGACCGGAACGCCGGTTACAGCCGACTACGTGCCGGTTGCGATCGACACCAGCCTTGGGCGAATAGTCGTCGCTCTCGACCGCCTGCACGCGCCGGTAACCACTGAAAACTTCCTGCGCTACGTCGACAGCCACAAGTTCGACGGCGAGAGCTTCTACCGCGCGATGCCCTATGGCAACGGCGGGCTGATCCAGGGCGGGATCACCAGCGACGCCCGCAAGCTTGCGCCCCCCGTGGCTTTCGAATCGAGCAACAGGACCGGCATCAAAAACGAAGCAGGCTCGATCGCGATGGCGGCGCTCGCGCCCGGCAAGGCGCAGGCCGATTTCTTCATCGAGACCACCGATATCCCGGCGTTTGACGGCCCCAACGGCTTCGCTGCATTCGGCCAGGTGATCGAGGGAATGGACGTTGTCAAAGCGATCCTCGCCGCGCCGGTCTCGCCGACGAAGGGCGAAGGGCCGATGCAGGGCCAGATGCTCGAGCCGCCGGTGAAAATCGTGAAGATGGAGCGGGTTACCCGCTAGGCACGCCCAGCCCAAGCAAGACGAACAACGCGAACAAGACGGCGAACAGGGCCGCACTCCACAAAGTCACGCGCATCGGCCACGACATGAGGGGCGCGGTAGCAACAGCCGGCGCCACCGTTGATATGGCAAAAGGCCGGTAAAAATGCTTGTGCGCAGGCGAAAACAGGGCCGGCCTGCTGGTGCAGGACCGGCCCGTTTTTTGCGTGCCGCAAGCTCAATCGATCTTGGGCAGAGTCTCGAACTGGTGGAACGGCGGCGGGCTCGGGAGAGTCCACTCCAGGGTCGTCGCGCCCTCGCCCCAGTAATTCCCCGGCGCCTTCGGACCCGCGATCAGCGAGTAGATGATGTTCACGAAGAACACCGCCATCGAGGCCGCGGTAATCATGAAGCCGACGGTGGCCACGTAATTCCACTCGGCGAAGGCGGGCGTGTAGTCGGGAATTCGCCGCGGCATTCCATCGAGTCCGAGGAAGTGCATCGGGAAGAAGATGGTGTTCACGCCGATGAACATCATGAAGAAGTGAACCTTCCCCAGGAACTCGTTGTACATGCGCCCGCTCATCTTGCCGAACCAGTAATAGAAGCCGGCGAAGATGGCGAAGACGGCGCCGAGGCTCAGCACGTAGTGGAAGTGGGCGACGACGTAGTAAGTGTCGTGCATGTAGGTGTCGATGCCGCCGTTGGCGAGAACGACGCCGGTCACTCCGCCGACCGTGAACAGGAAGATGAACCCGATTGCCCACAGCATCGGAGTCTCGAAGGTAATCGAGCCGCCCCACATGGTCGCAATCCAGCTGAATATCTTCACACCCGTCGGAACCGCGATGATCATCGTTGCCGCGGTGAAGTACATCTTCGTGTCGAGGCTCATTCCGGTCACGAACATGTGGTGCGCCCAGACGACGAAGCCGACCACACCGATCGCAACCATCGCGTAAGCCATGCCGAGATAGCCGAACACCGGCTTGCGGCTGAACGTCGACACGATCTGGCTGACCATCCCGAAGCCGGGAAGGATCATGATGTAGACCTCGGGGTGACCGAAGAACCAGAACAGGTGCTGGTACAGAACGGGGTCGCCGCCGCCGGATGCGTCGAAGAAGGTCGTCCCGAAGTTGCGGTCGGTCAGGAGCATCGTGATCGCGCCGGCAAGCACCGGGAGAGCAAGCAGGAGCAGGAAGGCGGTGACCAGCACCGACCACACGAACAGCGGCATTTTGTGCAGCGTCATGCCGGGTGCGCGCATGTTGAAAATGGTGGTGATGAAGTTGATCGCGCCGAGGATCGAGCTGGCGCCGGCAAGGTGGAGCGCGAAGATCGCCATATCGACCGCGGGCCCGGGAGAGCCCGACGTGGACAAGGGCGCATAGACGGTCCAGCCGGTTCCAGCGCCAAGGCCGCTTCCTCCTGACACGAAGGTCGAGCCGAGGAGAAGCATGAACGCGGGGACGAGAAGCCAGAAGGAAATGTTGTTCATCCGCGGGAACGCCATATCCGGCGCGCCGATCATCAGCGGAACGAACCAGTTGCCGAAGCCGCCGATCATCGCCGGCATGACCATGAAGAACACCATGATCAGGCCGTGGGCGGTGATCAGCACGTTCCAGTGATGGGTCCACTCGTCGAAGTTGGCTGTTCCGGCGCCGATCGGCCAGGCGCGGTTGAGCACCTGGATACCCGGCTCCATCAGCTCCCAGCGCATGATGCCCGAAAGCGACCCGCCGATGATCCCGGCGATGATCGCGAAGATCAGGTACAGCGTCCCGATGTCCTTGTGGTTCGTCGACATGAACCAGCGGGTGAAGAATCCAGGCTTGTGATCGCCATGATGCTCTGCCGCATGGCCAACGCCGGGCTGCTCGAGGTGGAGCGCGTCAGCGGGAATGGTGCTCATAACGTCTAAATCCCTGGATCAGTTCTTCACGGCGCGGTCGGCCGCGGACGGAGTTGGCGGATTGGGCCCGGCTGCTGTCTCGGTGGTCGTCGTGGCAACCGCGGGCGTGACGGCGGGCGTTTCGCCTGTTGGCGCCTGGGCCGGTGTTGCTCCGGGCATGGTGCCGCCCTTTGAGGCGACCCACGCCGCGAATTTCTCAGGCGAGACGACGTCGATTGCGATCGGCATGTAGCCGTGGCGGGCGCCGCAAAGCTCCGAGCACTGGCCGAAATAGACACCGGGCCGGTCGACCTTCACCCAGGTCTCGTTGAGCTGGCCGGGGTTGGCGTCGATCTTGGTCCAGAAGGCCGGCACCGCGAAGCTGTGAATCACGTCGTTCGAAGTGACGATGAACTTCACCACCTTGCCGGCGGGAATGACCATTCGCTCGTCGACTGCAAGGAGCGGCGGCCCGTCCTGCGGATGCCGGTAGCGATCACCCGGCTTGAGCGTCGGGTCGTCCTTCTCCTTGAGGATGTTGGAGACGATCTCGAGCCCGCCGTTGTCGGGATATTGGTAGGTCCAGTACCACTGGTTACCGATCACCTTCACGGTCACGTCCGCCTTCGGGAAAGCATATTGCGCCCGCATCAGACGGATCGAGGGAATCGCGATCGCCACCAGGATCAGCACCGGAATCACGGTCCACACGACTTCGATCAGCGTGTTGTGGGAGGTCCGCGACGGCACCGGATTGGCGCCGCGGCGGAAACGGATCATCGCGTAGAGCAGGAGTCCGAGAACGACGACGCTGATCACTCCGCAAAGCAAGAGCAACCAGTGATTGTGGAAATCCGCAGCGTCGCGGCCGACGTCGGTCGCCTGGTATTGCGTGCTCCAGCCGCCAGGGACCGGCTCACCCGCGCCGGCAGTGGGCGCGTCATATTCGAACGGCTTCTCGGCCGCGAGCGGGACGGCCGCGTTGGGGCCGGTTCCCGTCGCCGCCTCTGCCGGACCGCCGGTACCGAGTTGGTCGGTAGCCATTTCGTTTCCAGCAGTCGCGGTTGCCGCCGGCTGGCTGCCTGCGTTGGCCGACTGGGCCGCAGCAGGTGTCGCCAGGACTGCGGCAAGGGCAATTGCCCATCCAATAAGTTTCATTCGCACCCCGGGGTACATTGGGTTGGCTCGGAGAGAGTCGCCAGGGCGGCCCCCGAATTGCGGCCTCTATAGGCGCGGGTTCTTTTCCCCTCAACTCCCTTGTCGGACAGTTGAAGCATTGGCTGCCAGCGCCTATTCGGCTGACCCGAAGCGGCGGCGAAAGGCAACGATGACCGACGACGAGATTCTTGCGGAATTCCGCGACGCAGACGCTTTGCTCGAAGGGCATTTCATCCTCTCTTCCGGGCTGAGAAGCCCGCGATACCTGCAGTGCGCGCGGCTCCTGATGGACCCGAAGAGGGCGGAACGGATGGCCCGGGCGCTTGCCGACAAGCTCCCCTCCGACATCCGCGAATCCGTCGACGTGGTCGTCTCGCCGGCAATGGGCGGAGTGGTGATCGGCCACGAAATGGGACGAGCGCTCGGCTGTCCGGCTATGTTCGTCGAGCGGCCCGATGGCACGTTCGAGTTCCGCCGGGGCTTTCGCCTCGACGCGGGTACAAAGGTGCTGCTGGTCGAGGACGTCGTCACCACCGGCCTCTCGTCTCGCGAGGCGATCGCCGCAGTCGAGCTGGCCGGGGGCAAAGTCATCGCGGCAGCCTCGCTGGTTGACCGCTCTGCCGGCTCGGCCGACCTGGGCGTGCCGTACACGCCGCTCATCCGCATCGACGTCCCCGCTTACGCAGCGGACGAGGTGCCGCCGGAGCTGGCGCAGATCCCGGCGGTGAAGCCAGGGAGCCGGGCGGGAGCGTGACTCAGCGCCTGCGCCTCGGCGTCAATATCGACCACGTCGCGACGATCCGCAACGCCCGCGGCGGCGACCATCCCGACCCGGTGCGTGCGGCGCATATCGCGGCCGATGCCGGGGCCGACGGGATCACGGCGCACCTGCGCGAAGACCGGCGCCACATCACCGACCGCGACATTGATCGGCTGATGGTCGAGATCGACCTTCCGTTGAACCTGGAGATGGCGGCGACCGAGGAAATGCTTGCGATCGCGCTTGCCCACCGCCCTCACGCCGCCTGCATCGTCCCCGAAAAGCGCGAGGAACGCACCACCGAGGGCGGGCTCGACGCGGCCGGGCAGCTTGGGCAACTCGCCTATTTTGTCGACAAGCTCGCCGCCGCCAACATCCGCGTCAGCCTGTTCATCGAGCCGACGGAAGAGCAGGTCGCCGCCGCCGTCCGCCTCAACGCGCCCGTCGTCGAATTCCACACCGGCCGATATGCGCACCTGGAAGGTGAAGAGCGCTCCGCCGAGCTCAAGCGCATCGCTGACTGCGCCGCGCTTGCGGCCAAGAACGGGATCGAGCCCCACGCCGGCCACGGCCTGACGTTCGAAAACGTCCAGCCTGTCGCCGCAATCCCCCAGCTGGCGGAGCTAAACATTGGCCATTTCCTCGTCGGCGAAGCGATCTTTACCGGCCTCGATGCGAGCGTTCGAACAATGCGCGATCTGATGGATGAAGCGCGGTGATCATCGGCATCGGCAACGACCTGTGCGACATCCGGAGGATCGAGAAGTCGCTCGAGCGGTTCGGGGAGCGCTTCGTCAACCGCTGCTTCACCGATGCGGAGAAAGCGAAGGCGGCGCGGCGTCCCTACACTCGGGCGGGAACGCTGGCGAAGCGCTTCGCCGCCAAGGAGGCGTTCTCAAAGGCCGTCGGCACGGGTTTCAAGCGCGGTGTCTTCATGAAGGACATTGGAGTGGTCAATCTCCCGTCGGGCCAGCCGACGCTCCAACTTTCCGGCGGCGCGAAGGCGCGGCTTGACGCGCTCGCTCCGGAAGGCCACGCGCTGGACATTCACCTTACACTCACCGACGAATATCCATGGGCGCAGGCCTTCGTGATGATCGTCGCCCGAATTGATGGAGAGCCGATTGGCTGACGACAGCCCCGAATCAGTTGACGGCGAACCGGCCGACGCCGGCGATCGGAAGGAAAGCAAGGCCGCCGCCACGTGGCGCGAAATCAAGGGCCTGCTGTGGGTGCTGCTGGCGGTTCTCGCCTTCCACAGCTTCGTCGCCAAGCCCTTCTACATCCCATCAGAGTCGATGATGCCGACGCTCCTTAAGGGCGATCGGCTGGTGGTCAGCAAATATCCCTATGGCTGGTCTTGGGTTTCGCCCAGCTTCCATGTTTTCCCGCACTGGCAGGGCCGGCTGCTCGGGAAAATGCCGAAGCGCGGTGACATCGTCATCGTCACTCCGCCGCACAGCAACGAGGATTATATCAAGCGAGTCATCGGGCTTCCCGGCGACACGGTCGAGGTGCGCGACGGACGCCTCATCCTCAACGGGCGGATGGTGAAGTGGGAACGGCGGCAGCCCGACCTGATCCCGATGGACGCCAACGTCCCGTGCGGCCGCGATCCCGACCCCTTCAAGTTCGACCCGGTGTTCGCGAGCTATATCGTCACCGCGGAGGACGGGAAGCAATATTGCCGGGTTCCGATCGTTCGCGAAACGCTGCCCAATGGAGTCACGTACGACACCATCGACGCCGGGCGTAGCGCTGGCGACGATTACGGGCCGACGAAGGTCGGGCCCGGCCATGTCTTCCTTATGGGCGACAACCGCGACCGCAGCGCCGACAGCCGCTTCCCTGCCGGCGAGCCCAACAACGGGCTTGGCGGGCCGGTGCCGTGGGAGAACATCGGCGGCAGGGCCGAGTTCATCACCTTCTCGCTCGACGGAACGTCGAAGCTATGGAACCCGGTGAGCTGGTTTGAAGCAATTCGCGGCGACCGCGCCGGAACCTCGCTCCGGCCCAGCCACGTTCCCTCGAACGCGACGCAGTAAGCGGCTAGTTCTTTCGGGGCGTCGGCGTTTCAGCCGGCGGGTTTTCGGTTGGCAGCGCACCGCCACCCTGCTGCTGCTGCTGCTGCTGCTGCCGGGCGGCCTGCGCCGCCATCGCCGCCGCGCCGGGCGCCACGTCGACCACATGGATGTCGAATTCCAGATCGCTGTTGGCCGGGATTCCGGGAGGCGCCTCGCTGCCGTAGGCGAGCTCTGAGGGGATTCGTACGTGATAGGTCCCGCCCTTGCGCATGTTGGTCAGCGCTTCCGAAAAGCCGGCGATCGTCTGCTTGGGAGCGACCGGCTGCGGTCCGCCATGGGCCGAGCTGCTGTCGAAAACGGTGCCATTGGGCAGACGGCCTTCATAGTCGATCAGGACGAGATCGTCGCCGGTGACGACCGGCCCGGTGCCTTGCTCGATCGTTCGAATCACCAGCCCGGTCGAAGTTTTCGTCCCGCGCACCGGGGAGGCGCCTAGCCAGGCGAGCCCGATCCCGACGGCGACGAGGAAAAGCACCGCCAGCCAGAAGAGGGTCAGCGGGCCTTTATGACCTTGCGAATGAGCGAAACTGGTTTCGGGCATGGGAGTGGCCCGTAGCGCCGCAGCCGCGAATAGGAAAGCTCTAGCGAACGCCTTCGCGCTCGGCGCGCTTGCGCTCGAGCTTGCGGGCGCGGCGGATTGCGGCCGCACGCTCGCGGGCGCGCTTCTCCGACGGCTTCTCGTAGTGACGGCGCAGCTTCATCTCACGATAGACGCCCTCACGCTGCAGCTTTTTCTTCAGCGCGCGCAGCGCCTGGTCGACATTGTTGTCGCGAACGATGATCTGCATAAACTGCCCGTCAAACTCCTCTCGAATGAGCCCCTGCCTGACCAACGTCCCCGCCCGTGCGAGGCTCCATGGTCGCTGGAGCGCAGCAATCGCTTCGCCGCAAGTGTCCCTGCGGCGGCCGCGGGCCCTTAGCAGCGACGCGAACACAGTTCAAGCGGCGGGTGACCCCACCAACATGCGCCGAACCGTGAGTTGGAAGCGGTAAACGGGGCAACCATTAGCAAAAGGTTGGCAGTCATTAACCTTCGCTCTGGTATAAAGGGCATATGAGAGCTGGGGAACAAAAGCCTTTGAATCGAAGGGAATTGCTGCGTTGGGGCGCGATTGGCGCGGGCGCTGCAGCCTTTTCATCCGCGGCCGGCTGTGTCGGCCTTCCATCGATGATCTACAATCCGCCGCAAGTTCCGGCGGACCCGCTGGCGCCGCTGAGCCCGGCGCCCAAGGCGCCGGCCGGCATCGACCCTGCGCTGTTCGAGCGGGCGAAGGCCGCCATGGAGCAGCATCGGATCTGGCACCGCGACAGGATGGCGATCGTCGATTTCGACCTGCCGTCGAGCGAACCCAGGTTCCACCTCGTCGATCTTCATAACGGCACCGTCGACAGTCATCTGGTCGCCCATGGCCGCGGCTCCGACCCGGATCACAGCGGCTTCGTCGAGCGGTTTAGCAACCAGCCCGGCTCCTACGCGTCATCGCGCGGCACCTACACGACCGCCGACCATTACGAGGGCAAGCACGGCCTTTCGATGCGACTGAACGGCCTCGACCCGACAAACGACAATGCCATGGCCCGGGCAATCGTCATCCACGGCGCCTGGTACGCGGAACCCGAAATGATCGAGGAGCACGGCAAGCTTGGCCGCTCCGAGGGGTGCTTCGCGATGAGCCGCGAGAGCGAGTGGAAGGTGATTCAGGCGCTTTCCGACGGACGAATGATCTACGCCGAGAAGCTGGCCTAGCCCGACTGGCGCGCGCTCCTTTCCCATAGGAGCGACCATCTCGATCGTGTAAGCGCCGAACGGGGCAGTTCCGTCCCGCTGGGGAACGATCATGGCCAAGGGCCAGAAGAAGTCGAACAAGGAAATCCGAAAGCCCAAGGCCGACAAGGGCAAGAAGCAAAACGCGTCCAACCCATCGCAAAAGGAAGGCGTCGTCCGCGGCCTCGAGAACTTCAAGAATTAGTCGCACTCGCGCTTCACGAGCCTACGCGAGAGTGGGCGTCAGACAGCGATCGCCGGGTCGTCGCGGTTCAGGTGAAGATAGGCGTTGGTGAAGTCGCCGGTGTCGGCGAGCTTTCGCCAATTGCCGATGACGATCACCCGCGGGTTGCTTCGCTGGATCAGTTGGTCCGCTTCCAGTCCCTTGAGCGTCCGGTTGACGTGAACCGCGGTTAACCCGGTGGCGTCGGCGAGCTGGTCCTGGGTCATCGGCAGTTCGTAACTGTTGTGACTGCCGAGCCCGGCGACCTCCAGGCGGAGCGCGAATTCGCACAAAAGATGCGCGATTCGGGTGCGAGCGTCGCGGCGGCCGACATTGGCGATCCACTCGCGATGGATCGACCCGTCGACCAGCGTATCCATCCACAACGCCCGGCCGACCTGCGGCCGCTCGAAGGCGATGCGGTCGATTTCCGCCCTGGCGATGAACGCGACCTTGCCCGCGGTGAGCATCTGGACGCTGTGATCGGCGATGCCGAGCATCGAATTCTGGAGGTCGACGATGTCGCCCTTCATGTGAATCGACAGGATCTGGCGATGTCCGCCGGCGACGATCTTGTGGCGCACGGCAAAGCCCGACAGCATCACTCCCGAATGCTCGGCAAGGTCGTATTCGCGAACGATATAGTCGTGGTGCTGAAGCGTCTTTACCGTGTGCGGCAAGGCGAGAACGGCGGCACGGTCTTCCGCACTTAGCTTGCGCCAATAGTTCAGCTTGCGCACCATCGGCTCAAGCGTCGCAGGACCGGGTGGGCTGTTGGCATGTTGTGACACTGGACACTCCCGCGATGGACTAGGGCGGGAGCAAGACGGTCTCTCAGTCGCCGAGGCCCGGATATCCGACCGGCGATGTTTCCTCTCTAACATGAATCAGCGGTTGTGTCTGTAGCTTGGGCGAGAAAACCTACAGCAAACATAGATTTGTTGTCTGCTCTATGATATATGTTGGACACTGCCGAGCCAAAGCGGCTTCTCGACAGCTGAGAGACAATCGCGCTCCCGCCTTTTCGGAGCGCCCAATGGCTCGATTTTTCATGCACCTTCGCGACAGTATCGACGAGCTTCTCGACCCTGACGGCCGCGAGTTCACCGACATGGACTCGCTCAAGCAGGCGGTCCTTCACAACGCCCGCGACCTGATGGCCGGCGACATCCGCAACGGCGTCCTCGATTTCCGTTACCGCATCGACGCGGAGGACGAAAACGGCAAGATCCTTTACAGCCTTCCGTTCAAGCACGCACTCAACATCATCCCCGAGCTCGCCTGACCGAAACCGCCCGCCGAGTTCACCTGCCCGCCGAGTTCACCTGCCCGCCAGCCTGTTGTACGGCAGCGCGATCTTGTCAGCTCCCACCCTCCAAATCCTGGTCGATGCCGACGCCTGCCCGGTGAAGGACGAGGTGTACAAGGTCGCCTGGCGCCGCGAGGTGCCGGTCGCAGTGGTCAGCAACTCGCGGCTCCGCATCCCCGACCACCCGCTGATCGAGCGGGTGGTGGTCTCCGATGCTTTCGATGCCGCCGACGACTGGATCGCCGGCCGCGCCGACGGGCGCTGCGTTGTGATCACCGGCGACATCCTTCTCGCCGACCGCTGCCTGAAGAATGGCGCGACGGTCATCGCGCACAACGGCAAGCCATTCACGGCCGCCAGCATCGGCGGAGCGATCGCCACCCGGGCGATCATGGCCGACCTTCGCGCCGGCGCCGACGGGATCACCGGCGGTCCGGCGCCGTTTGCGAAGGCCGACCGCTCGCGCTTCCTCCAGGCGCTGGACGAGGCGCTGGCCAAGCTTCAGGCGCGCAGCTGATCCTCGGCCACGGTCGCTAAAGCTTTGACCTGTCGGAAGGCGTCCATTCGGCAGGCTCCACGTCGCGACGCGCCAGCCGCAGTGCGAGCCCAAGACCGGTGCCCACGGCAATGGCAACGGTGAGGTTGCTTGCCACCGTCAGGATCATGGTCAGGAACAGCAAGGCGCGGTCGCCCGTCCGCAGCTTCAGCCGTTCGCCCCAGCGGCCCGGCTCGCTCATGATCCAGGCCGTCAGCACCAGCAGCCCGGCCAGCGCCGGCATGGCGAGAAAGCCGACGAGTGCGGGAGGCGAAGATCACGAACAGCAGGATCGTGATCGCGTGAACGATCCCGGCGACGGGCGTCTTGCCGCCGGCCCGAACGTTGGTGGCGGTGCGAGCGATCGCGCCGGTGGCCGGAAGGCCGCCGAACAGCGGCGAGACGATGTTGGCCGCGCCCTGGGCGAGCAATTCCGCATTGGGGCGGTGAGAGCCGCCGATCATCCGGTCGGCGACGATTGCCGAAAGCAGCGATTCCACCGCGGCCAGGAACGCGATGACGAAAGCCGAAGGCAGGAGCTCGGTGATCCGGGCGACGCTGAGGTGCGGGATCGCCGGCAGGGGAAAGCCGCCGGCAAGCGGGCCGAATTTCGACTGGATGGTATCGACCGGAAGCGCGAACGCGGCGACCGCTGCCGAAGCGGCGGCGATGACCAGCAACGATCCGGGAAGCCAGGGAGCAAACCTGCGAAGCAAGGCGATTCCGGCGATCGAGAACAGCCCGACCTCGAGCGCGTGGATATTGAGCGAGCCGCGCGCCGCCCACAGCGCGGGAACCGCCTCGACCAGGTCGGCAGAGCCGTGGGCGACCGACAGGCCGAACAGGTCCTTGAACTGGCTGACGGCGATGATCAGCGCGATGCCGATGGTGAAGCCTTCGATCACCGGTTCGGGAACCAGCGCGATGAACCGCCCGGCACCGAGAAAGCCGCCGATCGCCAGAATCACGCCGGCCATCAGGGTGGCGAGCACCAGCCCGTCGAAACCGTGCTGCTGGATCACGGAATAAACGACGACGATGAAGGCGCCGGTCGGGCCGCCGATCTGGACCCTGCTTCCGCCGAGCAGGGAAATCAAAAGCCCGCCGATGATGGCGGTGACGAGCCCGGCCTTCGGATCGGCGCCCGAAGCGATGGCGATTGCGACGCTGAGCGGCAGGGCGACCAGCGCCACCGTGACTCCGGCCAGCCCGTCGCTGACGAACAGGCGCCAGGAATAGTCGCGGATGGTGGTGGCGAGCTTGGGCTTCACCAACTCGCGCTAGGCGAGCGCGGTGACAGCAGCAACGAGAAAGGGCGGCCCGCGATGGACCGCCCTTCCCGTCTCAGTGCCGCCGTTCGTCAGGCGGTGCGGATGTAATAAGCGCGAATCCGCTGGTCGTAGTCGTCCGAATAATCGGGCTCCTCGTTGCGCGGATGGCTGGGTGCCTTCTTCGCCTTGAAGTCGTCCTTGGTGACGCCCCTCAGCTTGTAGCCGTCGAGCTTGGTGTCATAGTCGAGCCCGTCCCACGGAAGCGGGAAACTGTCCTCGCCAAAGCCGAACATTCCGCCCATTCCCATGACGACATAATGGACCTTCCCGTCCATCTTGCCGAGCATGATCTTGCGGACGGTGCCGACTTCTTCGCCGTTGGAATCGAAGACGGTGGTGCCTTCGACCTTGTCCCAGGCGATGAGCCTGTCGGTCTCGTTCTTGTCGACGGTGTCGGGGCTGGGCGGGCGTGTCTGGGTGTTCGTAGTCATCGTGTCGATGCCTCCTGCTTGCGAAATCTCAAAGTGGTCGGCCGTGCCATCGCGTGGCCGGCGGACCGGACGGCCGCGTGAATCGCGCCGCCCGTGTACCCAACCAACGGGTGGGCCGGCCCATCGTTGCGAGGTTGAGGCCGCTTCAGGCACGGTTCGGCGCGCCCTGCCGGCCAGGGACGGAGGCACCCCCGCTGAAGTTCGCCGATGGCGCAGGACCGGGCCGTAGGACAGAAGAAAAGCTGGCCCGGAGCCGGCGGAAGTTCGCTAAGTTCGCTCCCCAACGCACGAGCCGAAAAGTCCCGGAGGTCACAAGCCCGCGCGCGCGCGGGCGCGGCACGCGCGAAAGGAACGCAGCGAAAACAGCTCGCGCGGCCGTCAAAGGAGGGAGCCGGTCCATCGGCGCCCCAACAATCACATCATGGGGCGTGTAGGAACAGCTATTTCGAGTCGAACGCCTCGAGGATCGGGCACGGCCCGGCCGAGCCGCCGGCGCAGGTCTTTGCAAGACGCGCGAGCGCCTGGCGGGCGGCCTTCAGCTCGGCCATCTTGGCGTCGAGTGCGGCGACGCGCTCGGCGGCAAGCTCGCGCACGCGGGGGCGGTCGTTGGTGCGGTCGAGCGCGATCAATTCGCCGATCTCGGCAAGCGTGAAGCCGGCGGCCTGGGCGGAGCGGATGAATTTGAGGCGGCTGACGTCCTCGGATGAGTAGCGGCGGACTTCGCCTTGCGGCCGCGGTGGCTCGGGAAGCAGCCCGCGCCGCTGGTAATAGCGGACGGTTTCCACTCCGACTCCGGCGGCTTTTGCGAGGCCGGAAATGGTGTCCGAATTTTTCGCTTGATTCCGTACCATGGTACGGAGGTCATAAGCCTTTTACCGGGGCCGAATCAACGGCCCGGACGAAAGGGAAAGTGAAATGGAAAAGATCGAAAAGAGCGGCTGCCGCTGCAACCCGTGCACCTGCAAGAATTGCAGCTGCTAAGCTGATCCCCAGCCAGTGATGCGTACGGGCCGCTTCGGAAACGGGGCGGCCTTTTCGTTACCGCCGAACGTTTGCCGCGTCGCCGCGTTCAGGCTTGGAGGAAAGCGAGGAAGACATGAGCTATTATATCGCGACGACGCTGAAGGTGCCGTTCGACGAGGCGATCGAGCGGGCCGAGGCGGCGCTGAAGACCGAGGGCTTCGGGATCATCAGCCGGATCGACCTGCAAGCCGCGTTCAAGGAGAAGATCGGGGTGGATTTCAGGCCCTACACGATCCTTGGCGCCTGCAACCCCAAGCTGGCGCACGAGGCGCTGAGCATTAAGCTATGAAGAGCTGGGCCCCACGCGCGAGGGACAGGCGTTGACGAGGCAGGCGGCGCGACTTAGCGAGCGTCCAAAGGGAGCACTCCACCAATGACCTACGTCGTCACCGACGCCTGCATCAAATGCAAATATATGGACTGCGTCGAAGTCTGTCCCGTCGACTGCTTCTACGAGGGCGAGGTGATGCTGGTCATCAACCCCAACGAGTGCATCGACTGCGGCGTCTGCGAGCCCGAGTGCCCGGCCGAGGCGATCCTTCCCGACACCGAGAGCGGGCTCGAGAAGATGCTCGAGCTGAACACCAAATTCTCCGCGGAATGGCCCAACATCACGCGCAAGAAAGACAGCCCCGCCGACGCCGACGAGCACAAGGGCGAAGAGGGCAAGTACGAGAAGTACTTCACGCCCGATCCTGGCGAGGGCGACTAGCCCAGGCGCGCCGGCCTAGCGCCGGCCCAGCAGCTTCTCGACGACCAGGTCGGCGGCCTCGTCTGGCATCCATCTTCGTCGTGTCGATGTGGATTTCGGCATGCTCCGGCGCTTCGTACGGGCTGTCGATGCCGGTGAAATTCTTCAGCTCGCCGGCGCGCGCCTTCGCGTAGAGCCCCTTCACGTCGCGCTTTTCCGCTTCCGCGAGCGGCGTGTCGACGAACACCTCGATGAACTCGCCTTCGGGAAGCATCCGCCGAACCATGTGGCGCTCGGCTCGAAACGGGGAGATGAAAGCAGTCAGGACGATCAGCCCGGCGTCCGCCATCAGCCTGGCGACCTCGCCGACCCGGCGGATATTCTCCACCCGGTCCGCCTCGGTGAAGCCAAGGTCGCGGTTGAGCCCGTGGCGGACGTTGTCGCCGTCGAGAAGGTAGGTGTGGCGGCCGCGGGCGACGAGCTTCTTCTCGACCAGGTTGGCGATCGTCGACTTGCCGGCGCCCGAAAGGCCGGTGAACCACAGCACTGCCGGCTTTTGTCCTTTCAGCGCCGAATGGGTCTCGCGACCGACTTCCAGGTGCTGGCGGTGAATGTTCTGCGACCGTCGAAGCGCGAAGTGCAGCATTCCCGCTGCGACCGTGGCGTTGGTCACCTTGTCGATCAGGATGAAGCCGCCGAGCGTCGCGGTTGGGGCTCGTGCCCGGCTCCGCATAGGCCTCGAACACGATCTCGCGGTTCGGTCGAAACTTCGGCAACGCCGATGGAATTGGGCCCAAGCGTCTTTGCGGCAAGGTGATCGAGCGTGTTGACGTTCACTTCGTACTTGGGCTCGTGGATTGTCGCCGTGACCGTCTGCGCACCGAGCTTCAGCCAATAGCCTCGCCCGGGGAGAAGCTCCTCCTCGCTCATCCACACGATCGTCGCTTCGAACTGGTCCGCAGCCTCGGGCGGGTCGGCTGCTGCCGAAATTACGTCGCCGCGCGAGCAATCGACCTCGTCGGCGAGAGTGACCGTCACCGACTGGCCGGCGACCGCTTCGTCGAGATCGCCGTCGAAAGTGACCACTCGCGCAATCTTCGTCGTCCGGCCCGACGGCAGGATCCTGACTTCGCTTCCCGGCCCCATCCGTCCCGACGCAATCTGGCCGGCGAAGCCGCGGAATTCCTGGTTCGGGCCGGTTGACCCACTGCACCGGCATTCGAAGCGGCTTGTCGGCATCGGCGCTGGCGTCGATTTCGACCGTGTCGAGATAATCGAGCAGCGTCGGCCCGTCGTACCAGGGCGTTCGTTCGCTCCGCTCGGTGACGTTTGCGCCTTCGACTCCCGGAAACCGGGATCGCCTGCCACTGCTCGATCCCGATCTTTCTCCGCGAAGCGGCGGTATTCGCTGCAGATCGAGTCGAACGCCGCCTGGTCATAATTCGACCAGGTCCATCTTGGTGATGGCGAGCAGGACGTGGCGGATGCCGACCAAATTGGCGAGATAGGAATGGCGCCGGGTCTGCGTGAGCACGCCCTTGCGAGCGTCGATCAGCAGCACCGCGACGTCGGCGGTCGAGGCGCCGGTGATCATGTTGCGCGTATATTGCTCGTGGCCCGGCGTATCGGCGACGATGAACTTGCGCTTCTCGCTGGTGAAGAAGCGATAGGCGACGTCGATGGTGATGCCCTGCTCGCGCTCCGCCGCAAGCCCGTCGACCAGAAGCGCGAAATCGAGTTTCGCGCCCTGCGTTCCCGCAGCTCTTGCTCTCGGCCTCGAGCGCTTCGAGCTGGTCGTCGAAGACCTGGCTGCAATCGTAGAGCAGCCGCCCGATCAGGGTCGACTTGCCGTCGTCGACGCTTCCGCAGGTGATGAAGCGAAGCATCTCCTTGCGCTCGTGACGCGCAAGCCATTCGGACACGTCACTGGCGATGAGCTCGCGATCCTGGTCGAGGACGCGCGCCATCAGAAATATCCCTCCTGCTTCTTCTTCTCCATGCTGCGGCACCGCTTCCTTGTCGATAGCGCGCCCCTGCCGCTCCGACGTCGTCGTCAGCAGCATCTCGGCGACGACTTCCTCGACGCTCGCCGCTTCGCTCTCGACGGCGCCGGTCAGCGGATAGCAGCCGAGCGTGCGGAACCGGACCTTGCGCATTGTCGGCTTTTCGCCGTCGAGCGGGAATCGGTCGTCGTCGACCATCAGCAACAGGCCGTCGCGGATCACCGTCGGCCGCTGTCGGCGAAATAAAGCGGGACGATCTCGATGCTTCTCGCGAAGGATATATTGCCAGACGTCGAGCTCGGTCCAGTTGGACAGCGGGAAGACGCGAACGCTTTCCCCCTTGTTCTTGCGGACATTGTAGAGCGACCACAGCTCCGGGCGCTGGCGCTTCGGATCCCAGCGGTGGTTGGTGGTTCGAAAGCTGAAGATGCGCTCCTTGGCGCGGCTCTTTTCCTCGTCGCGGCGCGCGCCGCCGAAAGCCGCGTCGAAGCCGTATTTGCTCGAGCGCCTGCTTCAAGCCCTTCGGTCTTCCACATGTCGGTGTGGATGGGACCGTGATCGAACGGGTTGATGCCTTTCGCTTCGGCTTCCGGATTCTTGTAGACGATCAGGTCGATCGCCGGGCTCGGCGGCGATCTTGTCGCGAAGTGCGTACATCGCGCCGAATTTCCAGCTCGTGTCGACGTGCAGCAGCGGGAACGGCAGCGGCGCCGGGATAAAACGCCTTGCGCGCAAGGTGGAGCATCACCGCCGAATCCTTGCCGATCGAATAGAGCATGACGGGCCTGTCCGCCTCGGCGACCGTTTCGCGAAGGATGTGAATGCTCTCGGCTTCGAGCCGATCGAGATGCGTCAAGGTCATCGCTTGCAAAGAAAGCTGCTCAAGTGCCCGGACGCCAGCTATTTTTGATAGTACTCGCGGAACCAGCGGACAAATTCTGCAACTCCTTGCTTGACGCTCGTCTTCGGTGCGTAGCCGGTTAGGTCGTGAAGGACGCTGCAATCGGCCCATGTCGCCAGCACTTCACCGGGCTGCATCGGCATGTAATTGCGAAGCGCTTCTTTTCCAAGCTCCTGCTCTATGATCCCGATGAAGTCTAACAACCGGACCGGTTCTTCGTTTCCAACATTCACGGTACGGAACGGCGCTACCGGGCTGAGCGCGTCCTGCCCTTCTTCCTCTCCGTGATTGCCGTCCACAGCAGGCGGGCGCGGAATCAGCAGCCGAATAGCATGAACCACGTCGGTTACGTATGTGAGGTCCCGCTGCAAGTTGCCCTCATTGTATACGTCGATCGGCCGGCCATCGATAATCGCATCGACGAACTTGAACAGGGCCATGTCGGGCCGGCCCCACGGGCCATAGACAGTAAAGAAGCGGAAGATCGTCGTCGGGATGCCGAACAGGTGCGAATAGGAGTGCGCCATCGATTCGCACGCCTTCTTCGACGCTGCATAGATAGTCAGCTGGGTATCGGCCTTGTCGATCTCTTTGAACGGCATTTCACTGTTGGCGCCGTACACCGACGAGGTGGATGCGATCAGCAGGTGCCCGACCGGATGGTGCCTGGCGATCTCGATAATGTTGAAAGTGCCGACGACATTGGATTCGATATAGGATCGCGGCTGTTCGAGGCTGAAGCGAACCCCCGCCTGAGCGGCGAGGTGGACGATCGCGTCCGGGCGGAAGTCCGCGATTGTCTTCTGTAGCGCCTCGAAATCCTCGAGCATCGCCTCGGTCGCGGTGAAATTCGGATTTTGCAGGAGCCGTTGGTGCCGACGCCGCTTCAGCTGCACGTCGTAATAATCGGTAATCCCGTCATAGCCGTGGACGACGAAACCTTCCGCGAGAAGCAGCTCGGCCAGGTGGTAGCCAATGAAGCCGGCCGTTCCGGTAATGAAGATTCGCTTCATGGCTGGGCCAGGGGTCGAAACTGGCGAGTAACCATTAAGTAACGGCTGTTGGCGAGAGCGACTGCCTTGCCGGGCAAGTTCACGTCAAGCGCCGCGACGCTCCCCAAGCCAAGGTTGAAGCGGCGGAAGAGCCGCCACTCCGTCATCCCTTTTTCGACGGCTTGGCCCCCGCTCTTGCGGACGTCGGGCCTGCGATCGCGTCAACCAGCGGCTGCAGCCCGGCGCCATATTTCTTCCACCTCGTCACGGCGGTCTTGTAGATCGGCTTGCGCACCTGGGCGACGCTTGCAGTCTTCACGGGCCGGTCAGACTTGTGGAAGTCCAGGCATTTAGGATCCCATTTGAGGCCGATGAAGTTGATCAGATCCTTCGCCTGCTTCTCCGTGTCCGAAACCACGTCTTCATACTGGACAGTAGTGAGTACGCCCTTTGGTAGCACTTTCTGCCAGTGCTCCATCAACTCGCGGTACTTGCAATAATAGCGGCCCAACTCCGAAAGGTCGTAGCTGTGCGGCATGTCGTCCTTAAACAGCTTCGTGAAGCCGGACAGACAGGTATCCACCGGGTCCCGAAGCGTGTTCACGAACTTCGCCTTCGGATAGAGAAGGTGGATCAGTCCGACGAAGAAATAGTTCGTCAGCAGCTTGTCGGTAACTCGCTTCGAGTCGCCTGCGCCCGCCGTGAGCGCTTGCAGATATTTCTTCCCAATCATGTCGAGGTGAGACGGCAGTTATCTTCGCCATCATCTGCGGATATTTGGGAAGAGATGGCAGACGATCGCGCAGCTGCCCGATAGCCTGGCTCAGGTACTTCACCTCGCCCGCACCGTACACGTCAGGATGGCTCGAGAGGATCTGTTCGACTAGCGTTGATCCTGACCGCGGCATGCCGATGATGAACACGGGCCGTTCATCATCGATGCCATCATACTTGCGGTTCTCGAACACTTCTTTCGGAAACGCGTCGCGGATCGCGTCGAAAAAGGCGAAGGTCTCCTTCTCGTCATAGGCGAGCTGCGCCCGCTTCATCTTGCCACCGATAAGATAATGCTCGAGTGCCCGCTCGTGCTCGCCGCGGTCGTCGAGCGCCTTTGCATAGGCGAAGTGCAGCGGAAGGAACGGGTCCGCTTCGGTGTTCTTCGCAGACTTCGAAGATCGCGTCCATGCGGTCGAATAGCTCGTTGCCCTCGCCCTTTGAGAAGTCCACCAGGTCGTTGAGATTGGCATAGGCGCCGTACATGCTGTCGTTGAGCTTCAGCGCCCTCGAGGATATAGTCGCGAGCCTCGTCGAGTCGCCCGACGGACTTCAACGCAACACCGTAGAAATTCAGCGCCTCCGGATTTTTTGGATTCGCGTCGACCGCCTTTTTCAGCATCTCAATCGACTTCATCGTAACGGTCCATCTCGTGAAGAACCTGTCCCAGGACCGTCAGTGCCTCGGCATTGTCAGGCTGCTGCTTGAGCACGTTCCGCGTCGCCTGCTGCGCTGCAGCGAAATTGCCGCGGCGAAGCTGGATTCGAGCGGTGATCAGCAATGTCTGCGGGTTTGTTGGCGCGAACTTAAGAGCATCACCCAGGACTCGCAGTGCGTCCACTTCCTTCTTTTGCGCCACCAGTAGATTGGCGAGATTGTTGTAGGCGTCGATGTACTGCGATTTCTGCGCAATCGCTTTTCGAAGCGCATGCTCCGCCTCTTCAAACTTCCGATCCTGCTGAAGGAGCGTGCCCAGATTGTTGTAAGCCTCCGCGTAGTTCTCGCGGTGCATCAGAGCGTCCTGGTAAGCACTCACCGCCCCGTCGACGTCACCGGTCACTCGCAACGCGTTTCCCAAGTTGTTCAGCGCCTCAGCCATATCAGGGCGGATGGCGAGCGCCCGGCGATAATAATCGACGGCCTTGTCGAAACTGACGCTTGTCGTAGTGGATGATACCGAGGTTGTTGAGCGCCTGCGCATTCTTGCGGATCGAGGTCGACGGCCTTCTCCAGCTCCGTTGACGCCTCCTTAGCCTCGCCGTTCTGCCGCAGGATTTCGCCGAGGTTCGCGTGGAGGTTCGCCGCTTTCGGGGCAAGCTTGACTGCAATTCGAAGCTCGGCGATCGCTTCCTTGCCTCGGCCCTGCGCTTGAAGAGTTGCTCCGAGGATGTTGTGAGCATCAGCATTCCCGGGCCGACGCTTCCACGATTTGCCGGCAGACCCGCTCCGCCTGCCCCAGATTGCCTTCGGAGTAGAGCTTTGCCGCCATTTGCACGGCACGTTCGGGAGTGACGTTGACCCGTCCGCTGCTGCGCTTGCGCGATTGCTGCGTCGAGATTGCCAGTACCGGCTGGCTCTTGCTGCTGCTGCCGTTTCGCTTGTCGCTGTCGCGGTGCGGTCGTGGTCTTCGTCCGGCTCATGATCCCACTTTTCGCTGAGAAACTCATGTTGATGCTGGCAGAAAATGGAGCGGTGATAAAGAAAAGAAGAGGGGGCGAAGCCCCCTCTTTTCCTTGTTTTTCGCAACTTCGTTTCGCGCGTGGCCTACATTCCGCGCTCCGGCGCCGGCGCCGGCGGCGGCGGCGGCGGCGGCGGAGGCGGGCAGGTGTCGGTCGCCAGGATCACCGTGCCGTCCGGGCAGGTCTGCGTCGCCGGGGCGCGGCGGAGGCGGCGGAGGAGGAGGCGGCGGAGGCGGCGGCGGCGGCGCTACTGGGCCTCCGAAGTGCAGCGCCAGCGAGCCATAGATCGCGTGATCGGTGTAATCGCTGTTGAACTGCCCCAGGTAGCCAATCCGGCCCGTCAAGTTCGAACCAAGTGTTCCAGCAAGGCTGAGCCCGGCGAGGATTGAACCCCGCTTGTAGTTCTCGACCTTGCGGAAATCCGCACCGGCAGGAGCATCGACGAAGTAGGCGTCGACACCGAGGTCGCGATTGAAGTCGTAGCGGTAGGCAACCTTGGCCTCCGGAACGATCCCGCCCCAGTTACCGGCCCACTTCAAGCCGATGACGCCCGAGGTCTGTTGCTCATGCTGCGAATTGAAGCCGAGGTTGGCACCGATCCCACCGGTTTCCTGAAACGCCTTGAGGTGCATGTCGGTGTAGTCGAGCGCGACGTACGGCGTGATCCACGACGAGCCGAGGTCGAACCGGGCTCCAGCCTCACCGTAGAAGGAGAGGATGTCCACGTCCGGATGCCCGTCGGCCGAACCAGTCAGCGTGCCGATGCTGAAGTCGCGGCGGGTGTCGCCGTTCAGCCAGCCGTAGCTGCCGATACCGCGGACGTAGAAGCTGCCGACATCGTAGGTCGCGTCCAGGCCGATGTTCCAGCCATTGGCACTAGCCTTGCTGCCAACCAGCGCATCCGGGAAGTCGACGCTGAGATCGCGATAACCACCGAACATGCCTACCGAGAAGTTGCCGGCGAGATAATCGAACACCGAGCTGTCCCGACCAGTTGTCGGCTTTGTAGCCGATCGCATTGGCGTTGCTGTCGAGCTTGGCATGGTCAAAGCTGCCCATGCCCCACACGCGCCAACCGTACCGCGGATCGCGGCAACCCTGCAGGCCATTGCCGAACTCGACCGTGCAGTCGAGCTGGTCGTTGACGAACGTGTTGAGAACGAACTGGTTGTTCCGCACGTCGTGCAGGTAGTTCGGATACTCGACGCCACTCATCTGGTCATAGGCCTGGAGGAGGTGCGGCTGATCGAGCGTGAACAGCTGGCCAAGAACACCCGCGAAGGGCCCAGTGAGACCCGGGTCGTAGACATTCTCGATCGCAGTCGCGACTGCCGCCTCGTTACGCGTCAGGCCCAGCCCGCCAGCGTTGAACGCCACCCGCTCTAGGCCAAGGTCAACGTTGTTGTTCGCATCGTAGATGCAGCCCGAGAAGTCCAGCAGCGGCGATGATGCGTATCCGCCAGACATCACGCACTGGTCGAACGTGCCGTTGAGCGTGTTCGCGTCGATGACGTTGTCCCAGAAGTAGCTGTCGGCGAACAGTCCACCAGCCGGGTGGAAGTCGGTCACCAGCGTCCCCGCCAGATTCGCAACGTTCGTGTAGATCTGCGGATAGGTTCCGACCGGCTGGGTGCCGCCAGCGGCAGGCTCCAGATCGAACGTCAGCGTTCCGTGCAGGATCCATATTGAGCGTGTCGATGATCGCATAGGCCGGACCATCGTACATCGTCGGGTCGCCCGTCACGCGCGGATCGGCAAGATAGAGGTTGCCGCCAGCGTTGATGTTGAGCGTACCCTCACCCGAAATGCCCGTGTCGAGATCGGCCTCGGTGAAGCCGCCAACCGGCACATACTCAGGGTTGATGATGCCGTCGAAGTAGGTCGTGCCACTCGCGACGTTGACCACGTCACCGACCTTCAGGTCGATGTTGCCGTAGATGTTGCCATCGCCGATCAGGTTGATCACCGCAGCATTCGCCGTGTCGGTCAGATCAACCGCCATGCCGCGTGTCCAGGTCGCTCCGCCATCGGTCGAATTGCGAACACGAAGGGTCCCACCGTCGTTGGTGAAGGTGAATGTACCAGTCGCGCCTGCACCCATCGGATGCACGCCGACGGCGCTGGCCGTCCCACCGTTGGCGATGATCGCGTCAACGTTCAGGGCTCCGCTGTTGGTCACCGTCATGGTGTTCGATCCGGCGCCCGCATCGAGCAGGATTCCGGTAGCAACCGCGCTACCCGTCGTGCCGTTGGCACTTGCAACGACATTCAGCGAGCCGGAGTTAGCCACCGTTCCCGAGAGAGAACCACTGGCAGACGCGATGATTCCGAACGCTGCAGCGAGCGCCGTATTGGGCGCACTTGCAACGGCGGTCACGTTCATCGTTCCGCCGTTGACGGCATTTACCGCCAGCGCCGCTGTATCGCTAACTTGATAGCCGAAGGCGAACGCTGTTGCCGATCCACTCGACGCGGCAGCATTGGCTACAGCATTGACGTTGAACGTCCCGTTGTTCGTGAAGTTCGCCACGCCGCCTTCTGCCGGCTGATACACTCCACGGGCGAAAGCGTAAGCCGCTGCGGACGTTGTGGCATTGGCATTTGCGGATGCCGAGACAGAGAAGCTTCCACCAGTCTCGTTGGTAAAGTTCTCCGTGCCGCCATTTGCGTGTTGGGTGACGCCGAATGCCCCGGCGAGCGCCGCTGCACTCGTTGCGCCAGTCGCATTGGCAACCGCAGCGACATCAATGGTGCCACTGTTGACGAAGTTCACCACCGACCCAGTTGCGCTTTGGTAGAACGCCGCACCGGTCAGGTCGGCCGTTCCAGTCCGCCCGACAATTGCCGTCGCGGCAGCAACACCGGAGGTAGCAAGCGCGCCTGCGTTGGCCGCAATATTGATGGTACCGCTGTTGGTGAAGTTGACCGTTGCAGAGGTACCAGTCGCAAGCTGCCGCACGCCGCTGTCGATGTCCGCGTAAGCGGTCGCTCCGGTTGGACCAGTCGCATTTGCATTCACGGAGGCCGTGAACGTGCCACTGTTCACCACCGAGGCCAGTGCAACACCGCCAGGTGCGGTAGCATGCTGGTAAATGGCGGAGGTGATGGTAGCGTTCGCGATGGCGGCGCCAGAGGTGGCTACGGCGCCCGCCGTCGCGTGAACGTCAATCGACCCCGCGCTGTTGATGAGAGCCGATGCATCACCCGTCTGGGCGTAAGCATATTGCGAAACACCATATTCAACATCTGCACTTGCGGTCGCGTACGAGCCGGCTGCGTCTGCAATTGCGTGCAGATCGATCGAACCACTGTTGGTCAGTGAATTGGTTGCATTGCCAGCCCCGCCGAATGTCTCGGCCGACTGGTAAAATGGCTGATACACGTAGGCCGTCGCGTAACCTTGCGTCACGCCATTCGCCGACGCATCAGCGCCAATTGCGATCGAACCGCTGTTGTCAATTGTCGCCGAGGCGTCTGCACCTGTGTAGCCATACGCATTTTGGCTAATACCGTAGCTGACGTATGCTTCGGCGCTGCCCCGCCCTGCGGTTGCATTCGCCACCGCTGAAGCCTCAGCCGTTAGCGAACCACCATTGTCGATTGAGACAAGCGCGAGGTTTGGCACGCCAAGATCAAGTCCGTAGGCGTTGGCAGTCTGTGAGATGGCTTCATACAGGTATCCCTCAGCAAAGGCAGAGGTGCCGGCAGCGTTGGCATTCGCGGCGATGTTGATCGCACCTGCGTTGCTGATGAGGTCGCTGTTAATCCCGTCGGTGCTGTAGGCATACTGGTAGATCGCGTTCGAGCCGTACGCATAAGCATAAGCGTATCCGGAAGTCGCGTTGGCACTGGCATTCGCCGCAATATCCAGCGTACCGGTGTTGCCGAGAGTGTTCGTCGCATTTCCATCATCAGCGTTCGCATACTGGGAAACAGCAGTATAATTGTACGCCGTTGCACTAGCGCGCGTAACACCGTTCGCGTTTGCCGTGGCGTGGATGTCGATCGCGCCATCGTTCTGAACCAGGTTCGAGGCATTCCCCGCGCCAGTCGAATAGGCATACTGGTTGATTGCTTCGTAGGCAGACGCGTAGGCGCTGGCGTTTCCTGTCGTGCCAGTGGCATTCGCACTCGCCAAGGCGCCGATGTCGATCGCGCCAGCAGTGCCATTCGTTACCGAGTTCGACGCGTCGTTGTTGCCGTAGCCATAGGCCGTCTGCGAAATCGCATATTCATTGTACGCAGTCGCCGAGGCGAAGCTCGTGCCATTGGCGATCGCCGTCGCATCGATGTTCAGCGTGCCAGCATTCGCAACCAGGTTCGAAGCATCGCCGTCACTGGCGGTGGCGTATTGATTGATCGCCTCATAATTCGAGGCGTAGGCGGTCGCAGAACCCGAGGTCGCCGCGGCATTGGCCACCGCAGTGATGTCCAGGGTCCCGTTGTTGTTGACGGTGTTCGACGCAGTGCCGTTGTCGGCATAAGCGGTCTGCGAAATCGCATATTCGTTGTAAGCCGTCGCGGATGCGTCGGTTACGCCATTCGCATTGGCCGTCGCGTGAATGTCGATAGAGCCGTCATTCTGCACGAGGTTCGAGGCACTGCCAGCACCGGTTGAGTTGGCATATTGGTTAATCGCCTCATAGGCCGAAGCGTAGGCGCTCGCGTTGCCAGTCGCTCCGGTGGCATTCGCGCTTGCGAGCGCGCCGACGTCGATCGCGCCAGCAGTTCCATTCGTTACTGAGTTGGACGCGTCATTGTTACCATAGGCATAAGCGTCCTGCGAAATTGCATATTCATTGTATGCTGTCGCCGAGGCGAAGCTCGTGCCGTTGGCGATCGCCGTTGCCTCGATGTTCAGCGTGCCAGCGTTCGCAACCAGGTTCGAAGCATCGCCGTCACTGGCGGTGGCGTATTGATTGATCGCCTCATAATTCGAGGCGTAGGCGGTCGCAGAACCCGAGGTCGCCGCGGCATTGGCCACCGCAGTGATGTCCAGGGTCCCGTTGTTGTTGACGGTGTTCGACGCAGTGCCGTTGTCGGCATAAGCGGTCTGCGAAATCGCATATTCGTTGTAAGCCGTCGCGGATGCGTCGGTTACGCCATTCGCATTGGCCGTCGCGTGAATGTCGATAGAGCCGTCATTCTGCACGAGGTTCGAGGCACTGCCAGCACCGGTTGAGTTGGCATATTGGTTAATCGCCTCATAGGCCGAAGCGTAGGCGCTCGCGTTGCCAGTCGCTCCGGTGGCATTCGCGCTTGCGAGCGCGCCGACGTCGATCGCGCCAGCAGTTCCATTCGTTACTGAGTTGGACGCGTCATTGTTACCATAGGCATAAGCGTCCTGCGAAATCGCATATTCATTGTACGCAGTCGCCGAGGCGAAGCTCGTGCCATTGGCGATCGCCGTCGCATCGATGTTCAGCGTGCCAGCATTCGCAACCAGGTTCGAAGCATCGCCGTCACTGGCGGTGGCGTATTGATTGATCGCCTCATAGTCGGTTGCGTACGCGTAGGCTGCACCAGAGGTAGCATTGGCATTCGCAACGGCAGTGATGTTCAGCGTGCCCGCGTTCGAAACGGTATTCGACGCGTGACCCTCATCCGCATAAGCAGTCTGGGAAATGGCGTAGTAATTGTATGCGTCCGCCGAAGCTCCGGAACCAGTGGCAGTCGCCTTCACACCGATGTTCATCGTTCCGGCGTTGGTGACGAGGTTCGAGGCATCACCCGTGCCGCTATTATTGGCGTACTGCTCAATTCCGTCATACAGGGTCGCATTCGCAGAGGCGAAGCCGGAAGCGGCCACCGCTGTCGCAGATGCTAGTGCAGAATATGTGCCATTGTTGGTGAAATTGTTCGAGGCCGCGCTGATTTCCAGGGCCTGTTGCATTGGCGTACTGGTACACGCCCACATCAAGACTGGCCGAAGCATGTGCACTGCCAACACCGGTGCTCGATGCCAGAGCCAGAGCATCGACAATGAGAGTTCCGTCGTTGTTCAGATTGTTGGCCGCACTTCCGCTCGTACCGTTGGCAGACTGTTCAATGGCCGTGTCGACAGTCGCATGAGCAGTTTGGGCAGCAGCACCGGTCGCGACCGCGATCCCGCCAACTTCCGCACTGGAACCGGCCAGGTTGTTGAGCGTGAGGCTAACGGTCGAGTTCGTCAGGTGCTGGTAAATCCGACCGCTCGCTGTGCCATTGACGGCTGCGGTCACAAGACCAGAACCGGTGTTGTAGACGCCGTAGAAGCAGGGGCTCGTCCCGGCGATGTCGCAAATCGTCACCGTCGCCGACGTCGTGTCGGTTCCCGCAACCGTTGTCGCGGCCGCGAGACCATCGTGGGGGGCCGCAAGCGCCGGCGCTGCGTTCAAGCTGGAAATGCAGATTGCAGCCGCTGAGGCGCCAGTGAGAAGGGCAAAACGTCGGTAGTTGGTCTTCATCAATAATCCCCTGTTTTTCCAAACTCCGTACGGGAGCCTGAACTTAGTCCGACGATTGTCTGGGCAACTAGTGCGCTTTCCCCCGAGCCAGAAAATCGCGCACATTACCCCCGAGAAAGGTCGGGATTTGATGACTGCTCGATACCACGCCGCGGGACAAAAGCAATCCTGAGAATATGATCGGCGTTGCATCGCAGGTGCTCAGTGGGCGGTGTGTTGCAGCCCGGACACAATCCGGTGCTAGTTCGCTGCGCCGCGTACATATAAGGAGATCGCGCAGACGTGAGAGCGCGCGAAAAGTTCCACAAAAACGAACCGCTATGCGGATTGTGTTCATCCTCCCGAAAGCCCCGCGGGGGGAAGATGAACAGATCTCGACGAAGTACGATCCAGCCGCTAAGGCCGACGCAAAGTTTCGCCATCAGCTTTCAAGGAGATCCCAGTGTTCATTCGTGTTTCGATGCTCTGCGCCTCACTTCTCACCGCGACGGCATTAAACGCTCAACAGCCCAAGCCGGCCAATGCGCCGAAACAGGTCAGCAAGGCTGGTTTCACCAAGAATCTCGACGCGCGATTCTCGGCGATTGACACCAACCACGACGGGCAGCTCGACAAGCCCGAGGTCGCGGCGGCTCAGGCGAAAGCGCTGCAGCGGGCCGAAGCAGTGAAGCAGCAGCGGCTCGAGACCGAGTTCAAGAAACTGGACAGCAATCACGACAATTCGCTGAGCTTGGCCGAGTTCAAAGCGGCCGGTCCGCGACTCAAGACGAACGATACTCCCGATCAGATGATTTCACGGCTCGACACCAACAAGGACGGCAAGATCAGCGCCGCCGAATATCGGGCACCGCAGCTTGGCGATTTCGACAAGGCTGACGCCAATCACGATGGGATTCTCACCGCGCAAGAGCTCCAGGCGGCGCGTAAACACTGATAGCGGAAACTGATACGCCGATGCACGCAGGCCTGTTACTTTCAGAGGCCTGCGGGTGTTCGCTTCGTACCGTGACACTCTTTTTGCACCGCACTGCAGCGGTTTCCGTTCTGAACCGGGGGTAAAGAAGCTCGTGACTGCATCTGAACGTATATTGCGGCTCTTTCCCACGCCCGTGATGCTAAAGGACATTGCCGGCGCAGCGGAACTGAACGCAGAACTTGAGAATCTCGTACGGAAACGAATGACCTCGGACGAGGGCCTCAAAAAGTCTAACCTGGGCGGCTGGCATTCAAAAATGGATTTCTTGGATTGGGCAGGAGACGCCGGACGGCTGGTGGCGCAAGAAATAGTCAAACTCGCCAACGCTCACACTGTCGGGCCCAAAGGCCAGTTGATTGAGCCGCAGTGGCGAATTGCCGCCTGGGCCAACGTGAGCGGCGGAGGCCACTCGAACATGGCCCATTCGCACGGCGCCGCTTACTGGTCGTCCGTCTACTATGTTCGGGTAGGCCAGAGCTCCGGGGGGGAACTGCTGCTCCAAGACCCGCGGATGCCAGCTCTACGGATGCATGCTCCGGCACTTCAGTTTGGGCGATGCGGTCCCGAGGGTATGGCGAGAATCAAGCCGGTCGAGGGGCAAATTGTGCTGTTCCCATCATGGCTCTCGCACAGCGTCGGGCCGTGGGACGGTGAAGGAGAACGCATCTCCATTGCTTTCAACTTGGCTGCGCCGCCGCGGAGGCGAATCCAAAATTCCATTTCTTGAGTTCGCTCGCCCCCAGTGGCCGGTGAGTGGACTCTTCAGAAGATCAACCGCCGCCGGCCGGGAAGGTAGGGATTTCTTCGGCTTATTTGATTTCGCGAGTTAGCGGATCAGCGTTCGTAACCACGAATACAGGAAAACCCAAGACTTGACGCCTGTACGCTCAGTGATCCTCCGAGCCGAGATTCCGTACAAAAACACGCTAGTTCTATACATCCTCCCAGCCTATCAGCGAGAAGGTAGGGGTGGCCAAATGTGGCATGATTAAGAATTCTCACGGCGACGAAATCATCCACTGGCGAGTTAATGTCGTAACCTGTACGCTCGATTGTTCCCGGGGGAGCTGCGCAGCAGCTGAGATTGACGACCCCGCGCCGAAACCCGTCGAACCTGATGCCGCTAATCCGGCCGTAGGGAGAAGGAGAGTCCCATGGGCGACGCGCCTGCACGTACCGAACTCAAAGTCACCACCGGCCCGATCCGCGGCAGCCGCAAGATCTGCTTCGAAGGGCGAGTCGGCGTTCGCGTCGCAATGCGCGCCGTCGATCTCGAGCCGACAAGCGGCGAGCCGCCTGTCACGCTCTACGACACCGTCCGGCCCCTACACGCGACCCGCAGCAGCGCATCGACATCATGGCCGGCCTGCCCGAGCTTCGAGCGCCAGTGGATCCGCGGCCGCGGCGACGTCGAGGAGGTCGCCCAGCGCGAGGTCAAACCCGAGGACAACGGCCAGCTCGGCCCCGACCGCTCCGGCGGCGTTGCACCCTTCCCCAACGTCCGCAAGCGGGTCCTGCGCGCCCGTCCCGGCCACAACGTCACGCAGATGCACTACGCCAGGCGCGGCATCGTCACGCCCGAGATGGAATATGTCGCCATCCGCGAAAACCTCGGCCGCACCGCCGCCGCCGAAGCCGCCGCTCGCGACGGCCAGGATCTTCGGCGCCGCAATCCCCGACCACGTCACCCCCGAGTTCGTCCGCGACGAGGTCGCGCGCGGCCGCGCCATCATCCCCAACAACATCAACCACCCGGAATCGGAGCCGATGGCGATCGGCCGCAATTTCCTGGTCAAGATCAACGCCAACATCGGCAACAGCGCCGTCGCCTCCGACGTCGCGTCCGAAGTCGACAAGATGGTGTGGGCGATCCGCTGGGGCGCCGACACGGTCATGGACCTTCAGCACCGGCCGCAACATCCACGACACCCGCGAATGGATCGTCCGCAACTCGCCCGTCCCGATCGGCACCGTCCCCATCTACCAGGCGCTGGAGAAGGTCGGCGGAGTCGCCGAAGACCTCACCTGGGAAATCTTCGCCGACACGCTCATCGAGCAGGCCGAGCAGGGCGTCGACTATTTCACCATCCACGCCGGCGTCCGCCTCCCCTACGTGCCGATGACCGCCAAGCGCGTCACCGGAATCGTCAGCCGCGGCGGCTCGATCATGGCCAAATGGTGCCTCGCCCACCACAAGGAGAGCTTCCTCTACGAGCGCTTCGACGAGATTTGCGAGATCATGAAGGCCTATGACGTCGCCTTCTCGCTCGGCGACGGCCTCCGCCCCGGCTCCATCGCCGACGCCAATGACGAGGCGCAGTTCGCCGAGCTCTACACGCTGGGAGAGCTGACGAAGACAGCCTGGGCGCACGATTGCCAGGTGATGATCGAGGGCCCCGGCCACGTGCCGATGCACAAGATCAAGGAGAATATGGACAAGCAGCTGCAGGTCTGCGGCGAGGCGCCCTTCTACACCTTGGGGCCGCTCGTGACCGACGTCGCACCCGGATACGACCATATCACCAGCGGCATCGGCGCGGCGATGATCGGCTGGTTCGGCACGGCGATGCTTTGCTACGTCACGCCCAAGGAGCACCTCGGCCTCCCCGACCGCGACGACGTCAAGGTCGGGGTGGTGACCTACAAGCTGGCCGCCCACGCGGCCGACCTCGCCAAGGGCCACCCGGCGGCCAAGCAATGGGACGACGCGCTTAGCAAGGCGCGCTTCGAGTTCCGCTGGCGCGACCAGTTCAACCTGTCGCTCGACCCCGAAACCGCCGAGCAATACCACGACCAGACGCTTCCGGCGGAAGGCGCGAAGACGGCGCATTTCTGCTCGATGTGCGGGCCCAAATTCTGCTCGATGAAGATTTCAGCGGAGGTCAGGGAGTTCGCGCGGCTCAACCCGATGCCGGCGAGCGAAAGCCCCGATCGCGGTAAGGCTGAGGCTGAGGCTGAGGCGGAAGCGGAAGCGGGAATGGACGAGATGTCCAGACGCTACCGCGAGGAAGGCGGAGAGCTTTACGTTCCAGCTGGGGAATAATTTTCCGCAGGGATTCTCACCAACTCTTGAATAGCTTATGCTCGTTTCAAGGGAGGGCCGTCATGCAAAATACAACTCACGCAGTCATGTCGCAGCGTGTTGAGGCGAGCGATAGCCCGGATGACTTCCCCACTCCGCCGTGGGCAACTCGCGCATTGCTCGAGCACATCATCGGACCGGCTGAGGTAAAGCTCCGTACCTGTCTCGAACCAGCCTGCGGTGCTGGGCACATGGCAAAGGTATTGAAAGAGTATTTCGCCGATGTCCGCTGCAGTGATGCGCACGACTATCCACAAAGATGATCGGCGAAACGCTTGGTCGTCAGCGCCCAGATGATCGGTTCACCGTTCGCCAACTGGCCGTTCCTTCCGCTTGGCCTTGAGGCGATGCTGTGCGGGTTCGCTGTCTGGCGGGCGTAAATTCGCTTTTCTTCTGTCCTACAGGCCCCGTCCTGCGCCATCATCGCCGCGTCCACCGAGCTGAGCCGGCCTTCAACCTGGGCCGACCGCCTCGGCCCGGCGCCGGGGTGATCGGCATCGGAGGGCATGGCTCACGCCTCCACCTTGGTGCCCTCCAGCTCACGTACGACAGCCCGCAGCCGGTCGCGCACCTCCGCAGCCGCCTGCTTGAGCGCGTCATTGTCGATCGCCTGCATTGACGCCACCGGGTCGATCGCCGCGACCTCCGTCTCCTCCTCGCCCCGCGCCTGCACCACGACATTGCAAGGCAGCATCGTCCCGAGCTTGTCCTCGTGCGGGCCTCGGCGGGCGGTCCGCGCCGAAGCGGGAGCGACAGCACCCTCAGGATGCGAGTCCGCCCGTGAAGCGGAAGGGCGACGACGCTTCCAACGCGAACCGGCGCGCTTGGCTTCGATACGCGCTCGCCGTCGATGCGGACGTGACCGGGGGCCACCAGCGATTGGGCGAAAGTGCGACTCTTCGCCAGCCGCGAGCAGTAAAGGAAACGGTCGATCCGCAACTTGTTCTATTCAACGCACGCGAGACAGGAGAAGAGCCGATGAACCCGCCGAGAGACTGGACGATCGAGGGTGACGGAAAAGCCCTCACCCGAACATTCGAGTTCAACGACTTTTCCGAGGCATTCGCCTTCCTGACGAGAGTGGCGCTTCACGCGGAGAAGGTCGATCATCACCCCGAGTTCACCAGTGTGTGGAACCGGGTCGACTTTCGGCTGACCAGCCACGATGCCGGCGGCATCACCGAGCGAGACCGAAAGCTGGCCGACGCGATCAATCGGTTAAGCGGGGGCTAGTGCCCGCAAAGGGTGGAAAGCGGACACTGCTGAATTGGCGTCTCCAACCGGCTGCGCTTAAGCCGCGCCGCGAACCTTGCGTTCGGCCGGGGACTGCTTGGGCGCACTCGCGTCATAAGCGGCCAGCAAGTGGCGATCGTCCACCTTCCACGGGTGGAACCCCGGAGCGAAGAAGCTGAGCCAGGCGCCGGCGATCTTTCGGAACATGCCGGGGCGGATCCACAGGTACCAAAGCAGCTTCGCCCAGGCCTTGACGCCGGTCACTCCGTCCTGGCGCATCAGGTCCAAGGCGCCGGCCGTTCGATCGACGACGAAGTTGCGGGTGACGTAGAGCATCACCTTCGCCTTGACCTTCCAGCGCTTCCAGCGGCTCCAGTCCTTCGTGGCATTGAGCCAGGTGTCGTAGGCGACGCCCTTGTGCTCGATCTCCTCGGTCGCGTGCCAGCGCCACAGGTCGGCGGTTGCAGTTTCGGCGCCGTCGAGGTGGCGCGGATCGGCGAGGAGTTCGTGGGCGAGAATGGCCGTGAAATGCTCCAGCGCCATGGTCGCGGCGAGGCTGACGATAAGCGGCTTGTCGCGAGTGACGGCGAGGCGCTTCTCGACCTGCGCCTCCAGCCTGGAAAGGTCATAGCCCGACTGTTCGGCGCGCTTGTTGAACGCGTCGTGCTCGCGGCTGTGGATTGCTTCCTGGGTCGTGAAGCCCTTGATTTCTTCGGCGAGCTTGGGCGGGGCGCCGTGGCGGAAGCTTCGGACGCTTTCGACGAAAAAGGCTTCGCCCGCGGGGAAGGTCGTGGACAGCGCATTGTAGATGGCAGTCGCTTCGACGCGCCCGCCATGCCACAGTCGCGGAGTGGCGGTTTCGCGGCCGAAGCGGCGGTCGCGCGGAGTGATCTGCAAGTCCTGCGGGGCGGCGAATGTCGTGGTCATGATAATCGAGATAAGGTAACTTACACGAATGTCAATAACTCGCCGGCGACTGGGATCAGAGGAGAGCCGGTCCGTTGCCCTCGCTGCCGGCCGGCAGCTGCTCATCGACAGTGGTCCGCAGGCGGTGACCTTGAAGAATGTCGCTTCGAAAATCGGCCGTACGCATGCCAATTTGCTGCATCACTTCGGCTCCGCCGCCGGGCTCCAGTCCGAGCTGGCCCGATCGATCGCAGAACGGGTGACTCGAAGGATTGCGACGGCGGTCGAACGAGCGCGGGCAGGCGAAGCGGACGTCCGCGAGATCGTCGACCAGACGTTCGATGCCTTCAAGACCGAGGGCGCCGGGGCGCTTGCGGCGTGGATGATCCTGAGCGGAAACCGCGATGCGCTGGACCCGGTGCTCAATTCGATCCAGGACCTGGTCGCGGAGCTTGCGGCCGAACGCGACGAAGAGCAGGTGGCGCGAACCACGCTTGCGCTGGTGCTATCGGCGCTTGGCGACTCGCTTCTTGGAGACTCGGTCGCGGATGCGCTTGGATTGCCCCGCGACACCGCTCGTGACGACGCTGCCGAACGCCTTCGCGCCCGGCTCGCCGCTTTGGCCTGAGTCAGTCCAGTGGTTCGCCGGAATGGTAGCCGCGCGGAGCGGAAACCTGGAGCCTGGCCCCGGTCGCGTCGACGAGATCGCCGACAAGCAGAGGCGTGAAGAATTCGACTCCGAACCAGCCGCGGTCCGCCCAAGCCACGCGTGCCTGGATGTTCGTGGTTCCGCAGGTCAGTTCCAGCGTGTCGCCGTCGCGCGGAGCGAATTCCGCTTCGAGAAGCGCTCCGGTTCGCGAAATATCGCGGATTCGCGCGGCAACGGGTCCCGAACCCGCGTCGAGTTGAGCGGACAGGAACACTCGGGAGCGCTTTTCATCGCGCTTCGGTACCGTCAATGCTCCCATCGGCCGCCCCTCCCTGGATCAGCTACCCCTGCTTCGCAGAGCGATACTAAGAAAATACTAACGAAGGTGGAGGCGCCCGAGTGGAGCTTTGCGCTCGCCGCGTTATAGCCTTGGGCAATGCCTGCCGATGCACCAACTCGCGAATATCGCAGCGGATCGGACCAGCGGACGCTCCGCGACGCCCTTGGCAGCTTTGCGACCGGGGTCACCGTAGTCACCTGTGTCGACGGGGCCGGGCGGCCATTCGGGCTGACCGTCAACAGCTTCACGTCGGTGTCGCTGGACCCGCCGCTCTTGCTGGTTTGCATTTCGAAGAGGGCCGGCTGCGCACCGGCGCTGACGAAGGCGCCATTCTTTGCCGTCAACGTCCTCCAGACGCGCCAGCAGCCCGCGTCGATCCGTTTTTCGACGAGCGACGAGGATCGTTTCGGAACCACGGCCTGGTCGACCGGCGAGACCGGCGCTCCGCTGCTGATGGATTCGCTCGGAGTGTTCGAGTGCGAGCGCCACGCCCTCCACGACGGCGGCGACCACGACATTCTGGTCGGTCGAGTCGTGCGCGCCAGCTTCGATCCGAAAATGGACCCCCTGCTGTTCTTCCGCGGACGCTACCGGCGCCTTCACTTCGATTGATTTGCGTGCGCTCACAGTTCCGCTAGGCAGTCGCCTATGCTGGGCATCGATTTCATCAAGGCAAACCGACAAGCCGTCGAGCACGCCATCGAGGTCAAGGGCGTCGACCTCGATATCGGCGACATCCTCGATCTCGATTCACGCGTGCGTGCGCTCAAGACCGAGATCGAGTCCCTTCGCGCCGAGCGCAACGCGATCAGCGGCCGCTTCAAGGATGCGGCGCCCGAGCAAAAGGCGGAACTGGGCAAGCAGGCGAAGGCCGCCGGAGCGAAAGCCTCGGAGCTTGAGAACGACCTTGCCGCCGAGCAGGAGGCGCTGCGGGCGCTGATGCTGCTGGTCCCCAATATTCCCTACGAGGGAGCGCCGGTCGGCCCCGACGAGAGCGCCAATGTCGTCGTCAAGACCGTCGGCGAGGCGCGCAAGTTCGATTTCGAGCCGCTCGACCATGTCGCGCTCATCGAAAAGAACGACTGGGCGGACTTGTCGCGGATCACGCAGGTGTCGGGGTCGCGGACCTATTGCCTGAAAGGGCGGCTGGCGCTTCTCGAGACCAAGCTGATGGGCTGGGCGCTCGAAAAGATCGCCGGGTCCGGATTCACGCCGATTACCGTGCCGGCGATCGCCCGGCCCGAAGCCTTTTTCAACCAGGGGCAGTTCCCTGGCCACATGGAGGAAACCTACCACCTGCCCGAGGACGATTTGTGGCTGGCTGGAACGGCCGAGGTGGCGCTGACCTCGCTCCATTCGGGCGAGATCCTCGAGGCCGACAAGCTGCCGGTCCTTTACGCGGGATTTTCGCCCTGCTTCCGGCGCGAGGCGGGAAGCGCCGGCAAGGACGTGCGTGGCCTGCTTCGGGTCCACCAGTTCGTCAAGGTCGAGCAGTACGTGATTTGCGAGGCCGACGATGCGCTTTCGGCCGAGTGGCATTCGAAGCTCCTGGGGCTCGCCGAGCAGCTGCTTTCGGAACTCGAAATCCCGTACCAGGTCATCGAGACTTCGACGGGCGATATGGGGCTTGGCAAGTATCCGGATGAACGACATCGAAAGCTGGGTGCCGTCGCTGGGCAAGTATCGCGAGACCCACAGCTGCTCGACGCTTGCACGACTGGCAGGCGCGCCGCGCGAACATTCGTTACCGCGGAAGCGACGGCAAGGTTCGGTTCGCGCACACGCTCAACAATACGGCGCTTGCAAGCCCGCGAATCCTCGTCCCGCTGCTCGAGAACCACCAGACCGAGGACGGGCGAGTGCGGCTGCCCAAGGCGCTCCAGGAGCTGATGGGGAGCGAGTACCTCTGAGCGAAGACGGAGCGCCGGGCGCCCTCGCGCGGTTGCGGGAAGCCGCCGAGCTGGCGAGCCGGTTCTGGCGCGGCTTCGGGCACGGCGGCGCGCGCGGCCCGGCCGATGGACCGCCAGCGCTGGTCATTCCGGGGTTTCTCGCCGGCGACCGGACGACGATGGAGCTTCGCCGCGCCCTCGCGGAGGCGGGATTCCGGGTCCACCCATGGCGGCAGGGCATCAACTGGGGCGCCAGATCCGACACTCTCGAACGGCTGGAAAAATCGATCGACCTGTGCGGTCACGAGCCAGCCGATGCTGCTCGTCGGGTGGAGCCTCGGCGGGCTCTATGCGCGCGAGATCGCACGCGCCGAACCTGGCCGGGTGCGGGCGGTCGTCACGCTGGGGTCGCCAGTGTGGGGCGACCGGCGCCGCTACACGAACGTATGGCGGCTTTACGAGTGGGTGGCTGGACACGCGGTCGACGATCCTCCGATTCCCGACATTCGCGAGAAACCGCCCGTTCCGACGCTGGCGATCTGGTCGCGGCGGGACGGAATCGTCGGCGCTCCGTCGGCACGCGGTACCGACGAAACCCGCGACAAGGCCGTCGAGGTGGATTCGACGCACATGGGCTTCGCGGTTTCAAGAAGTGGAACGCGCGCGGCAGTTGCGGAAATCGTCAAGTTTCTCAAACAGCTATAGGAACCCGACCCGGAAAACCGGCGTTCCGTTTCGGCTATGCAAGCAAATTTTCTACGCCGGTTGATGTGGCAGCGGTCGCCCGCACCGCTCGGACCGGCGGATGACGAGCTTGTCGATCCCGACGACAAAGCGCCGCCGCCGAGCGGGCGCTACATCGAATTGTTGTGGCGCTTGCCGCGGGTGCTTGCGAGCCTTGGGCCGTTGTGCCCGCGCGGTCCGGAGGACGGGCCGCCCGCGCTCGTCATTCCGGGATTCCTCGCCACCGACAGGACGACGATGGAGCTTCGCCGGGCGCTCGCACTGATGGGGTGGCGCGCGCATCCGTGGCTGCTCGGGCTCAACACCGGCGCTAAGCGCGACACGATGCGGCTGCTCGTCGAGCGGGTCGCGGCGGTGTCGGGCGGGCGCAGGGTGCTTCTGGTCGGATGGAGCCTGGGCGGAATGTTCGCTCGCGAGCTTGCGCATCGCTGCCCTGACCAGGTCCGCGCCGTGGTGACGCTTGGATCGCCGTTTTCGGGCGACCTGAAGACCAACACCAACGTCTGCGCGCTTTACGAGCGGGTCGCCGGGCACGACGTCAATGAGCCGCCGTTCAGGCGCTTCGGGACGAAGCCGCCGGTGCCGACGATTGCCTTCTGGTCGAGGCGCGACGGGATTGTCGCTCCGCGCGCGGCGCGCGGGCGCAAGCACGAGGTCGACTCCGCGGTCGAGGTGGAGGCCCGCCACGCCGGCTTTGCCTTCGACCGGCCGGCGCTCGGACGGATCGTCACCGAGGTCGCGACCTTCCTCGATCAGGTCGAGGGACGCTGCCCGGCCGTGCCTTACGGGCGGTGCATCTAGCGATTCACGGGTCGCGCCCGAGTCGCACCATTGACTCCTGCGCCTGACTCTGCAGGAATAAGAACAAACTAAGAACAAAGACGTTGTGAGTTGTGTGGCTGAAGGCTTGTCCCTGGTCGCCGGCGGCGCAAGCCGTGCGGCCGAAAAACACCCTCTCCCCAATGGATTGGGCGAGCGCTGGAGCACGCCCGCGCCGGCCGGTCCGACGCTTTCCGAACTATTCGCCGCAAGCCCCCGCGACTGCGGCTGGGCGGGGTTCGTGGCTGCGCAGGTCGACCGGCTCGAAACCGGTCCTGTGGGTGCAGGAGCGGATGGCAATCCTCGAAAGCGGGCGAGTCTATCCGCCGGGCCTCGGCGCCGACCTCATCCACGTCGAAGCGCGGGACGCGCGCGATGCGCTGTGGGCGATGGAGGAGGGCGTAAGATGCTCCGCCTCTCGGCCGTGATCGGCGAATTGTGGGGAGACCCTGCGGCGCTCGATTTCACCGCGACGCGGCGGCTGGCGGTCGCTTCGGAGCGTTGCGGCGTGCCGTGCTGGCTGGTGCGGCTCGGCGGCCACGCGAATTTGAGCGGCGCACGGATGCGCTGGCGGATTGCGAGCGCGCCGTCGCTGGCGAACACCGCTGGATGCGCGCGCGCCGGGCGCGCCTGCCTGGGATGCCGAGCTGTTCCGCGCGCGCGGAGCGCCGCCGGGGCGGTGGACGGTCGCGCATGAAGCGGGTCGCTTTCCATCTGGTTTCCGGCGCTGGCGATCGAGCGGTGGGCGAAGGCGAGCGGCTGCGGCGCCTGAGCTTCCCGTCGTCCTGACGATCGAGGGCGCGCACGGGACCGCCATCCACGCCGTCACCAAGGCCGCGGCCGACCGCGGCGCGAGGGCGGAGCGCGGCTGACCGATGCGCGGGCGCTCGATCCGGCGCTGGTCGCCGATCCCCGCCGATCCTAGAAGGCGACAGCGAGCTCCTGCAGCGGCTGGCGAAATGGGCGCAGCGCTGGTCGCCGCTGGTCGAGGTCGATGGGCAGCGACGCGACTGCGGCTCGACGTCAGCGGAGTCGCGCATCTGTTCGGCGGCGAGAAGGCGCTGGCCGACGACATGCGGGCGCGATTCGCCGCGATGGGCCTGACGGCGCGGGTGGCGATCGCCCCGACACGGCGGCGGCTGGCGTTGGGCGCTTCGAGCCGCTTGCGGCGCGCGATGAGACCTGGACGCCGCTGCACGTCTCCGCGCTGCGCGCTCGACGCCGACACGGTGCGCACGCTCGAGCGGCTGGGGCTGAAGACGATCGGCGCGCTCGCCGCCCTTCCCCGGCTGGCGCTGGCGCGGCGGTTTCGCGGGGCCGAGGACGTCGTCGATGCGCTCGACCGCGCTGCTCGGGCGAAAGCCGGAGCCGCTGACCGCGCTTGCCGACGACTCCGCCGCCGCGCGCGTTCCTCAGGCTGGAGGAGCCGGCGACGCTATCCCGACGCCGCTTCGCAGGCGCTCGACGCGGCTTCTGCCGGAGCTGGTGCGTCGAGCTGGAAGAGCGGCACCTCGGTGCACGCAAGCTGTCGCTGCACGGCTTCCGGGTCGACGGCAGCGTCGCGGAAGCGTCCGTCGCCACCGCAATTTCCAGCCGCGAGCCGAAACATTTGCAGCGCCTGCTGGCCGATAAGGCGGCGGCACTCGATCCCGGCTTCGGATTCGACGCCTTCGCACTTGTCGCTGAGTGGACCGAGGATCTGGGTGCGGCGCAGGACAGCCTGGTCGAGGAGCCGACCGGCGAGCGCGACCTCGCGCGGCTGGTCGACCGGCTGACGGTCAAGCTCGGGCCGCGGGCCGTGCGCAGGCCGCAACCGTTCGAGAGCCATTTGCCGGAGCGGGCGAGCGGGTGGCGGCCCGCACTATCGTCATTGAGAGGACCCCGGACTGCGACCCGGGGGACGAAGCAATCCACTGGCGCAGAGCTGGATTGCTTCGCTCCGCTCGCAACGACGGAAAACCCCCAACGCCTCCTCGACCGCCCCGAAGGGATCGCCGTCGTCTATGCCACCCCCGAAGGCATTCCGCGGCGCTTCGTCTGGCGCCGGGCGGTTCACGACATCGCGCGGGTCGAGGGGCCGGAGCGGATCGCGCCGGAATGGTGGCGCGAACGATCGACCGCCCGGCTGCGCGATTATTATCGGGTCGAGGACGAGGCCGGCCGCCGCTACTGGATCTTCCGCGAAGGGCTGGTCGGCGACGGCCGCGGCGGCGCGCCCGAGTGGTACCTGCACGGGCTGTTCGGGTGATTGGCGCGCAACTGTTCGCCGGGGAACAAGGTCATGCCTGAAAAGGTCGGCTTTACGCGACTGAAGCTGGTGCGCGACGGACCGGCTCCTCAGATCACGCCCGCCGCCTACGTCGAACTCGGGATCACTTCGCCCTTCTCCTTCCTCCGCGGTGCGTCGGACTCGATCGAGCTGGTGCTTCGCGCGCTCGAGCTCGGCATGGATTCGATCGGCATCGCCGACCGCAACACGCTGGCCGGCGTGGTTCGAATGCACAGCGCCTGCCAAGGCGCGGGGCTGAAGCCGCTGATCGGCTGCCGGCTCGATTTGCAAGACGCGCCGAGCCTGCTCGCTTATCCGCTGGACCGCGAAGGCTATGGGCGTCTCTCGCGCCTGCTCAGCCTTGGCAAGATGCGCGCCGAAAAAGCCGAGTGCGAGCTGAGCCTGGACGACGTCGCGGCGCATCGGCAAGGTATCGCATTCATCGCCTGGCCCTCGGACGACCTCGACGCCTTCGCGAGCCGAGCTACCACGGCTTCGAGACGCCGTGCTCACTTCGCCACGTCGCGGCGTCATACCTCTATCGCGGCGGCGACAAGGCGCGAATCGAGCGGCTCGATCGCATTGCCAAAGCCAGTGGCTGCACGATCCTGGCGACCAACGACGTCCATTACCACGCGCCCGAAAAGCGCCCGTTGCAGGACGTGATGACCTGCATCCGCGAGAAAACCACGATCGCCAGGGCCGGGTACCGCCTCAACCCAAATGGCGAGCGGCATTTGAAGTCTCCGCAAGAGATGGCGCGGCTGTTCGCACGCTGGCCGCACGCGATTTCGGCGACGCGGGATTTTGCCGATGCACTCGATTTCAGCCTCGACGAGCTTCGCTACGAATATCCCAGGGAAACGCGTGCCCGACGGCAAATCGCCGCAGGAGCATCTGGAGCAGCTGACCTGGGCCGGGGCGACGCAGCGATGGCCGGACGGCATTCCGGAGGCCGTCGACAGACAGCTCCGCCACGAGCTGGCGTTGATCGAGAAGCTCGACTTCGCGCGCTATTTCCTGACCGTCCATGACATCGTCGCTTTCGCCCGCGGCCTCGATCCGCCGATCCTGTGCCAGGGCCGCGGGTCGGCGGCGAACAGCGCCGTCTGCTATTGCCTCGGCATCACCGCGGTCGATCCGTCGACCAGCGACCTTTTGTTCGAGCGCTTCATCTCCGAGGAGCGGCGCGAGCCGCCCGACATCGATGTCGATTTCGAGCATGAGCGGCGCGAGGAGGTGATCCAGCACATTTACGCAAAATACGGCCGCGACCGCGCCGGGATCGCGGCGACCGTGATCCACTATCGCCCCAAGTCGGCGATCCGCGAGGTCGGCAAGGTGATGGGGCTGAGCGAGGACGTGTGCGGAGCGCTCGCCTCGACCATCTGGGGCCATATGGAAGGCGAGATGGACGAAGCGCGCGCCGCCGACGCCGGGCTCGACCTTTCCGACCCGCACCTCAAGCGGACAATCAAGCTCGCCGAGCAGATGATCGGCATGCCGCGCCATTTGTCGCAGCATGTCGGCGGCTTCATCCTCACCGAGCGGCCGCTGACCGAGACGGTTCCGGTCGGCAACGGGGCGATGGCGGACCGCACCTTCATCGAATGGGACAAGGACGACATCGACGAACTCGGCATCCTCAAGATCGACGTGCTCGCGCTCGGCATGCTGACCTGCATCCGCAAATGTTTCGACCTCGTCGAACAGCATCACGGCGAGCGGTGGGAGCTGGCGACGATCCCGACCGAGGAGCCGGCTGTCTACGACATGCTGTGCCGCGGCGATTCGCTGGGCGTGTTCCAGGTCGAAAGCCGCGCGCAGATGAACATGCTCCCGCGCCTCAAGCCGCGCTGCTTCTACGACCTCGTCATCGAAGTCGCGATCGTCAGGCCGGGGCCGATCCAGGGCGACATGGTGCACCCCTATCTGAAGCGCCGATCCGGCAAGGACCCGGTTACCTTCCCCTGCCCGGCGCCCGAGCACGGCCCGCCCGACGAGCTTGAAAAAATCCTGGGGCGGACGCTGGGCGTTCCGATCTTCCAGGAACAGGCGATGAAGATCGCCATCGACGCCGCGCGGTTCAGCGCCGGCGAGGCCAACCAGCTGCGCAAGGCGATGGCGACGTTCCGGTCGAAGGGGAATATCGAGCTTCTGCAGGACAAGATGGTCGGGCGGATGGTGGAGCGCGGCTATGACCCCGAGTTCGCGCAGCGCTGCTTCGACCAGATCAAGGGCTTCGGCGAATATGGCTTCCCCGAAAGCCACGCGGCGAGCTTTGCCCACCTGGTTTACGTGTCGAGTTGGCTGCGGTGGAAATATCCGGCGGCGTTCGCGGCGGCGCTGCTCAACTCACAGCCGATGGGTTTCTACGCGCCCGCGCAGATCGTGCGCGATGCCAGGGAGCATGGGGTCGAGGTGCGCGAGGTCGATGTGAACCACAGCGATTGGGACTGCACGCTCGAAGCCGGTGCGTTGCGGCTCGGGCTTCGCCAGGTCGACGGCCTCCATCGCGAGGCGGCGGACAGGCTGGAGGCGCGGCGACCCTATGCTTCGGTGGAGCAGTTGCGATCGCGCGGACGGGTGCCGGTCCACGCAATCCAGCGGCTCGCCGCGGCCGATGCCTTCCGCTCGATTGGCCTCGACCGGCGAGCAGCCTTGTGGGATTCGCGAGCGCTCCGCCAGGCGCCCGACCTGCCGCTTTTCGCCGCTGCCGACGCTCGCGACGAAGGCGTCGAATCCGCACCCGCGACGCTTCCGGCAATGCCGCTCGCCGAGCATGTCATCAGCGATTACCAGACGGTGCGGCTGAGCCTGAAGGCGCATCCGATGCATTTCCTTCGAGCACATTACAAAGGAGCAAAGTTTGTCACCGCAGAACAATTGCAATCGATCCGCGACGGCAAACGCCTGTCGATCGCCGGAGTGGTCCTGATCCGACAGCGGCCGGGAACGTCGAAAGGCGTCGTCTTCATCACCATCGAGGACGAGACCGGAGTCGCCAACCTCGTCATCTGGCCGGACCTGTTCGAGCGGCAGCGCAAGATCGTCATGGGTGCCCGGCTGATGGCGGTTCACGGGATGGTGCAGAAGGACCCCGACAGCGATGTCATCCACGTCGTTGCCGGCCGGCTGGAGGATCACACCGGCCATGCTCAGCATCTCAGCGACGACCACCTGCCGTCCAACCTCGAAAAGCGCGACAGCGTCGGAAGCTGGGGAAAGCCGCCCAGCCGTCACCCGCGCAACGTGGAAATCGTGCCCAAGAGCCGGGATTTCCATTAAGTGGTTCATCTAGCAGCAATTCTGTTGAACCAATGCTGCCACAAAGCGCTGGTAGGCACATGGGTATGAAACGAATTCTTACGGCAGTTGCTGCCCTGGCAATCACCGCCACGCCGGCAATCGCATCGGCGCAAAACTCGCTCCAGGGCCGCTGGAAGAACGGCAAGATGGAAGTCGTGATCGCGCCGTGCGGGTCGAAGCTGTGCGGAACGGTGGTGAAGGCCTCCGATGCGCAGCAGGCAAAGGCCGAGCGCGCAAGCGGCACCGATCTCGTCGGAGCGCGCCTGATCGAAGACATCGAACGCACGGGCCCGGGCACCTACAAGGCTCGGGTCTTCGTCGCCGATCATGACGTTTATGCTAGCGGAACGATCCACCAGGTTTCGAACGACCGCCTGCACGTCCGCGGCTGCGTCCTCGCGATAATCTGCAAGTCCAAGACCTGGGACCGGGTCCGCTAGGCGAGGAAATCCTCACCGGCCGTCATGTCGCCGGCAAGCACCGCCGCCCGCACGGCGCGAATGTCATCGCCCCAATAGCGGTCCAGCGTAAGCCGCTTCGTCTTGGAGCGGATGACGCCATGCAGCTTTTGCAGCTTCGCGGACGTCCTTAGCGGCGCGTGGAAATCGACGCCCTGGGCACGCCGCGATCAGCTCGACCGCGACCACGCCCGCGGCATTGCGTGCGATCTGGCCGGCCTTCCGCGCGGCGATCGGCGCCATCGACACATGGTCCTCCTGCCCGGCCGACGTCGGGATCGAATCGACACTCGCCGGAAACGCGAGGCTCTTGTTTTCACTGACCAGTGCGGCCGCGGTGACCTGCGGGATCATCAGCCCGGAATTGACGCCGCGAATCCTCGACCAGGAACGGCGGCAACCCGCTCATCTTGGGATCGACGAGAACCGCTGTCCGACGCTCGGAAATCGAGCCGACCTCGCAAAGCGCCATGGCAATGATGTCGGCGGCGAAGGCGACCGGCTGGGCATGGAAATTGCCGCCCGAGATCGCTGTCGTCGCTATCGGGGAAAACGATCGGGATTGTCGGTTACCGCGCCGGCCTCGATCGTTAGCGTCCGCGCGGCATTGGTCAGCAGGTCGAGCGCGGCGCCCATCACCTGCGGCTGGCAGCGGAAGCTGTAGGGGTCCTGCACCTTGCCGCAGCGGGCGTGGCTGCCGACGATCTCGCTGCCGTCGAGAAGTGCACGGATCGCTTCGGCGACGCGGATTTGGCCCGGCTGCCCGCGAAGCTGCGGAAATGCGCGGGTCGAACGGCTTTACGCTGCCCTTCAGCGCATCGACCGACAGCGCGCCGGCGGCGATCGCCGCCGAGAAGACCCGTTCGCCAGTGAACAGGGCGTCGAGCGCGATCGCAGTCGAAGCCTGCGTGCCGTTGATCAGCGCCAGCCCTTCCTTGGGCCCGAGTTCCAGCGGCGTCATGTCGAGGGCCGCCAGCGCGTCGCGAGCCGGAATCACCTCGCCGCCGACATCGATCTGCCCGTAGCCCATCAGCGCCGCAGTCATGTGCGCGAGCGGTGCCAGGTCGCCGGACGCGCCGACGCTTCCCTGGCTCGGGATGACCGGAATCGCCTCGCGGTCGAGAAGCGCCTGGAGCGCTTCGATGACCAGCGGCCGAACGCCCGAATAGCCGCGGCCGAGGCCAAGCAGCTTGAGGATGATCATCAGCCGCGAGACGTGCCGCGGAAGCGGGTCGCCGACGCCGGCGCTGTGCGACAGGATCAGGTTCGTCTGCAGCTCTGCAAGCCGGTCGTCGGGAATCCGCGTGTTGGCGAGAAGCCCGAAGCCGGTGTTGACCCCGTAGACGGTGTCGCCGCTGGCAACGATCCGCTCGACCGATGCGGCAGCTTTGGCGACGCTGCTCGCATGGAGATCGTCGTCCAGCGCGCGCGTCCGCCCCGCCCCAAAGCTGGCGGAGCGTCGGGAGATCGATTGTGCTTGCCGGGTCGAGCTTCACGTATTCACCATCGGCAAGGTCCAGCCCCTGCTCGCGCGCGCATTCGATCGCGAGCTCGTAGCCCGCGTCGGCGTGGCGCATGACGCCGCTCGCCGGGTCGTTCCAAAGCACCCGTCGAGCCGCTGCTCTGCGTCTTCGCTGCCGTCGGCGACGATGACCTGGCCGGCGTGCTGCGAATAGCCCATGCCGACGCCGCCGCCGTGGTGGAACGAGACCCAGGTCGCGCCCGACGCGGTGTTGAGCAGCGCGTTGAGGATCGGCCAGTCCGAAACCGCGTCGCTTCCGTCCTTCATGCTTTCCGTCTCGCGATTGGGGGAGGCGACCGAGCCGCTGTCGAGATGGTCGCGGCCGATGACGATCGGGGCCGAGACTTCGCCGCTTCGCACCATTTCGTTGAACGCGAGCCCGAGGCGATCGCGCTGGCCAAGGCCCACCCAGCAAATCCGCGCCGGAAGCCCTGGAAGGCAATCCGCTCGCGGGCCATGTCGAGCCAGCGGTGGAGATGCGGATCGTCGGGAATAAGCTCCTTCACCTTGGCGTCGGTCTTGTAGATATCCTCCGGGTCGCCCGACAGCGCTACCCAGCGGAACGGCCCGACCCCGCGGCAGAACAGCGGGCGGACGTAAGCGGGGACGAAGCCGGGGAAGTCGAAAGCGTTTTCGACGCCCTCGTCGAAGGCTTCCTGGCGGATGTTGTTGCCGTAATCGAAGGTCGGCACGCCCATGGCATTGAAGCCGAGCATCGCCTCCACGTGGCGTGGCGATCGACTTCCGAGCAGCCTCGGCGACGGCAGCGGGATCCTTCTCCCGCATCTCCTGCCACTTGGCGACGCTCCAGCCGGCCGGGCAGTAGCCGTTCGAAGGATCGTGGGCGCTGGTCTGGTCGGTGACCGCGTCGGGGCCTGATGCCCCGCTCAACCATCTCCGGCACGATCTCGGCAGCATTGCCGAGCAGTCCGACGCTGGTCGGCTTGTCGGCCTTGCCGATAATCTCCAGCGCTTCGTCGATACTCGTCGCGCGATGGTCGACGTAGCGCGTCTCCAGGCGCTTCTCGATCCGGCTTTCCTGGACTTCGATGGCGATGCAGTGCGCTCCCGCCATCACGGCCGCGAGCGGCTGCGCACCGCCCATTCCGCCGAGCCCCGCGGTCAGGATCCATTTGCCCTTGAGATCGCCGCCATAATGCTGCCGGCCCATCTCGACGAAAGTCTCGTACGTGCCTTGAACGATGCCCTGCGAGCCGATGTAGATCCAGCTTCCGGCCGTCATCTGGCCGTACATCATCAGCCCTTTGCGATCGAGATCGTTGAACACTTCCCAGTTCGCCCATTTGGGGACGAGGTTGGAGTTGGCGATCAGCACTCGCGGCGCATCCTTGTGGGTCGTGAAGACGCCGACCGGCTTGCCCGACTGGACGAGGAGCGTCTGGTCTTCCTCGAGCCGCTCGAGGGTCTCGACGATACTGTCGAAGCACTGCCAGTTGCGCGCGGCGCGGCCGATTCCGCCGTAGACGACAAGGCTCTGCGGGTCCTCGGCGACTTCCTCGTCGAGGTTGTTCTGGAGCATCCGCACCGCCGCTTCGGTGGTCCACTGCTTTGCCACAATCTCGCTCCCGCGGCGAGCGCGGATGTGGCGGCTGTTGTCGCGTCTGTCTGTCATTCGATTACGTGTCGTCCCCAGCAAAAATCCGCCGCTCAGGCCCCGGAAGGCCGATCCAGTAGCCGAGCTCGGCAAGGGTTTCGAGCCGCCACACGCAAAGGTCGGCGGCCTTGCCGGCAGCGATGGTTCCGATCGCGTCCTCCAGTCCCAGCGCCCGCGCGGCATTGCTCGTCATCCCGGCAAGCGCCTCTTCCGGACTGAGGCCGAACAGGGTGCACGCCATGTTCATCACCAGGGTCGGCGACAGCAGGGGCGACGTGCCGGGATTGCAGTCGGTGGCGATAGCCATCGGGATGCCGTGGTCGCGAAGCATCTGCACCGGCGGTTTCCGCTTCTCCTGGAGAGCGTAGAATGCGCCGGGGAGGAGAACGGCGACAGTTCCAGCCTCGGCCATCGCCTTCGCGCCGGCTTCGTCGAGATGTTCGAGATGGTCGGCCGACAACGCCCTGTACCGAGCGGCGAGCGCGGCGCCGTCCTGGTTGGACAATTGCTCGGCGTGAAGCTTGACGCGGAGCCCGCTGGCTTCGGCTGCCTTGAACATGCGCTCCACTTCCTTCGGAGTGAAGGCGATGTTTTCGCAAAAGGCGTCGATCGCATCAGCGAGCCCGGCCTCGGCAGCGGCAGGGATCAGCTCGTCGGCGATCATCGACACATAATCGCCTCGCCGGTCCTGTCCACTCGGGTGGCAGCGCATGCAGCGCAAGCAATGTCGGGACGATCCGCACCGCCTCGCTTGCCGCCAATGCCCTGGCGCAGCGGAGCAGTCGAAGCTCGCCCTCGACATCCAGCGCATAGCCGGACTTGATCTCGACCGTTGTCGCTCCGCCGGTCATCAGCGCGTCGAGGCGAATCGCGGCCGAGGCAAGCAAATCCGTTTCCGAAGAGTCGCGGGTCGCCTTCACCGTCGACGCGATGCCGCCGCCCGCCTTGGCGATCGCCTCGTAGGATTCGCCGGCGCGGCGCATCGCATGCTCGTCGGCGCGGTTGCCGCCGAAGATCAGGTGCGTGTGACAATCGATCAGGCCCGGGGTTACCCAGGCGCCGTCCAGCGGAAGGACTTCAGCGGCGCGGCAGCCGGCGAGGTCGGTGCGGGTGCCGACCCGCACGATCCGCCCCTCCTGGATTCCGATGGCGCCGTTTTCGATGATGCCCAGCGGATTGCCGGGTGCAGAGTCCATCGTCGCCACGCGGCAGTCGACAAGCAATCGGTCCCACATCATTTGCCCTTAGGCGAGCGACCTTGCTACCGCAAAGCCATGAACGACTGGCCAAACCTTTCCGAGCTGCTGATCAAAGACGGGCCGGATGTGCCTATCGCCCTTCTGGGTGTGCCGCTTTCGGCGGGGTCCGTCACTCCGGGCGGGTGCGACCGCGCGCCGGACCTGCTTCGAAGCACGCTCAAGCGAATCGGCCGCTACGACGTCGAGATCGGCCGCTCGGTCTTCACCGCGGTTCGCGACCTCGGCAACGTCGACGTCGATGGGCTGAGCATCGAAGATTCGACCGGCCGCATAAAGGACGCTGTCGCCAAGAGCCTCGCCGATCACCCGCTGACGTTGCTGGCGGGCGGCAATAACGCGATCACCCGTGCCGCCGTGCTGGCCATCGATTTGCCGCTCGATGAAGTCGGGCTGATCACGCTCGATGCGCATTTCGACATGCGGGAACTCGACGATGGGTTGAGCAACGGCAACCCTGTGCGAGCGCTGATGCAGGACGGGCTTCCGGGCAAGAACATCGCCCAGATCGGGATCGCAAGCTTCGCCAACACCGCCAAGATGCACCGCGATGCGCTGGCCGCCGGCAACCTCGTCATCAGCATGGAAGAGGTCCGGCGGGACGGAATCGGCAAGGCGATAGAGCATGCGATCGAGCATACGAGCGATTGCAAGGTGCTGGTCGTGGACTGCGACATCGACGTCATCGACCGGGCGCAAATGCCCGGCTGCCCGGGTGCCCGGCCGGGAGGCCTCGACGTTAGCGACTTCTTCCGGGCAGTGCGCTCGCTTGCCTCGCATCACCGCGTTCGAATCATCGACCTCACCGAGTGGGACCCGTCGCTCAATTCGACCGACCTCAGCGCGCTTACCGCTGCTCGCTGGGTGGCCGAGTGCATCGCCGGGTTCGAATCGCGCTAGGCCTGCGCCGCCATTCGCCGGCCGAGGTCGGAAAAGGAGCGGAAGGTGATCGAAAATCGGAGCCGGTCGTGCGGGACGATGCTGTGCTCCCACTCATGCCGCGAATCGCCCGACAGCAGATAGGCGGAGCGCGGCTCGAGCTCGACCTCGGCCCGGTCGAAGCCGCCTGGCCGCCGCTTCCTGAAGCGGAGCACCGCCGGAGTACAAAGCGAAAAGCCGACCACTTTCTCGAACACCGGCCGGTCGCGGTGCCAGCCGATTCCGGCGCCGGGGTCGTACCGATTGAGAAGCGCGTGGACGAAATCATCGGGATCCAGCCCCGCGAACTGCGCGGCTTTCGCCCGTAGCGGCTGGAGCCAATCGGGGATGGGCTCGACCGGAGCGAAGCTCTTGTCGGCGAAGTCATAGCGCCAGCCGAAGACCCGGGTCAGCCGCTTGCCGGTCCAGGCCTGGAACTTGAACGGGGACAGGTCTGCGCCGCGCAGATGCTCGATCAGGTCGCGCTCCTCCGCGACCGCGATGACGTCGCGGCGGTAATCGAGGCCCGGGATCAGCGAGTCTGCGAAGAGGTCGCTCACGCGCCGAAAATCTCCTTCAGCTCGGACGGCCTGAGCTCCGGCTTGAGCTGGTCGAACGTGCACTGTTTCGGGTCTTTGTCGGGTCGCCAGCGAACGATCCCGGTACCGTGGCGGAAACGCCCCGCCGTCACCTGGTCGTATTTCACTTCCACGACCAGCTCCGGCTTCAGCGGCTTCCACTGTGCGGAGCGCGCGGTTCGCCAGCGGCTGGGCCCGCCCGGCTTGCCGCCCGTAAAGCCCGGCGGCTCCACCAGTTTCTCGAGGTCGGACGTGAGCTGCTCGCGCTCCTTGGCGGGAATGGCAGAGGTGAAGCCGACGTGGTGGAGAAGGCCGTCATCGCCGTACAGGCCAAGGAGCAGCGAGCCGACGAGGTCGCCCTTGCTGGCATATCGAAAACCGCCGACGACACAGTCGGCTGTCCGCTCCGGCTTCACCTTCACCATCGCCCGCTCGCCCGGCTTGTACGGCTGGTCCAGACGCTTTCCGATCACGCCGTCCAGGGCTCCGCCGCTGCGTTCCAGCCAGCCAAGCGCGCTGTCGCGGTCGGTCGTCGCCGGCGACAGTTTGAGCTGCGGGATGTCGATGCTTTCGAAGAATTGTTCGAGCGCTCGGCGCCGCTTCGACAGCGGTTCGTCGGAAAAATCGTCCCCGCCCAGCGACAGCAGGTCGAACAACATGAACTCTGCCGGGCTTTGCTCGACTAGCTTTCGGACCCGGCTTTCAGCCGGGTGAAGCCGAAGCTGAAGGGCATCGAAGGAGAGAAGTCGCCGACGGGAATGATGAGCTCGCCATCGAGGAGGAACGTCTTCGCGTTCAGCTGCCCAAGCACCTCGACGACATCCGGGAAATAGCGGCCGAGCGGTTTGCCGTTCTTGGAGATCAGGTCGACCCCGCTTGCATCGCGCCTGGCAAGGCAGCGGAATCCGTCCCACTTGGGCTCGTACTGCCAGCCCGCGCCGGCCGGAAGTTCGGCGGCGAGACCTGCTTCCATCGGAGCCGGAGCTTTGGGCGCCTTCGTCACTGGCCGACAAGCGCCCGCCGTTGGCAGTCGTTCCATTGCAAGCGTCGAAACGAGCGTTACGCTGGCGGTTCGAACTCGCAGGGGGAATGGGAATGGCTTTCGACGTCAACGCCGCGACCGCGCGCTATATCGACAGCTTGGGACCGGCGGCGCTGCAAAAGGCGCACGACTACACGGTCGGCAAGGAGTGGATGATCCTGTGGGGGCTCCTCGTCTCCGCGGTCGTCACCTGGCTGATCGTCCGGTCAGGCATTCTCGCAAGTCTCGAGGCGAAGCTGAAGCGGCGGGGCCTGGCGCTCCGCGCATTCCTCATAAGCGCGACGTACCTGGTCGTTTCGGCCCTCCTGACGATCCCGTGGACGCTCTACGCCGACTGGTGGCGGGAAAAGTCCTACGGCCGCACGAGCCAGCCGCTTGGCGATTTCCTCGTTCAGGGCGTGATCGGGCTGGCGATCAGCACGATTTTGGGCGGCATTTTCCTGATGCTGCTGTACCTGCTGATCCGGAAAGCGGGGCGGACATGGTGGCTGTGGTCGGGCGGCCTGACTGCCGTGCTGCTCGCAGTCGTGATGCTGTTGTCGCCGATCCTGATCGAGCCGCTGTTCAACACCTATGAGCCGGTCCCCCCTGGCAAGGTGCGCGATGCGGTGGTCGAGATGGCCGGCCGCGCCGGCATCCCGCCGCACCAGATCTACATGTACAACGGCTCGCGCCAGTCGAACAATTTCACCGCCAATGCCGGGGGCGTCGGAAGCACCGCCCGCGTCGCAATCTCCGATGTCGCGTTCAAGAACGCCTCAATCGAAGAGGTGCGGGCTGTCACCGGTCACGAGATCGGGCATTACGTGCTCAAGCACACCTGGTGGGGCATCCTGTTCTTCTCGGCGATGGCGGTGTTTTTGTTCTGGCTTGCGGAGAAGCTCTACCCTCGCTTTGCGCGCCTGTTCGGAACAGCGGCGCCGATCGGCGATCCACGCGGGGTGCCGGTGCTGGTGTTCACGGCGTCGTTCCTGGCGCTCCTCGCGCTGCCGCTCTTCAACACGTTCAGCCGAACGCTCGAGACGCAGGCGGACAAATATTCGCTGCGTACCGAGAACCTTCCCGACGCGCTGGCAAGCTCGCTCGTCAAGACCGCCGAGTACCGATACCCGCGTCCGAACCGGATCGAAGAGATCGTCTTCTACGACCACCCGTCGGTCGAGGCGCGCGTGCATCGGGCGATGAAGTGGAAGGCAAAGCATGGGGGCGCGGGGGAGTAGAGGCGACGAAGTGATGTCACTCGCTCGCTGAGCGAACGGGCTATCCGGATTGATGCTCGCCAACGCGAGCGCTCGCGTTTCTGCTGTTTTGCCGGGAGTGTCGCAACCTGTGGCGGCGCGAGTGGGGGCCATCGCAAAGCACCCGAATTCGGCAGCTGTAATGTCGCGGACGCGTACCCGCACTCCGGGCACAAAAAAAGCCGCCCGAAGGCGGCTGGTTTGGGTTCCCGCCTTCGCGGGGACAACGCTTTTCTTAAAGCTCGCTCTCGGTTGCTAACGAAAAGCGTTGGTTGCGGGGGCAGGATTT
>CAWCUG010000006.1:0-230000 GCA_963798785.1 uncultured Alphaproteobacteria bacterium | reverse complement strand
CACCGAGAACGCGGAAATAATGGTCCGCGAACTGAAGGTAATATTCGCTCTGCACGCGATCGCCGGCGAGCTGCGCGTCGCGCGCCATGTTCTTGTATTTTTCAAGCAGCTGGGCGGCGTTGCCGCGCTGGCGGTTGTCTTGCCGGTTGCCCCCGGGACTTTGTCCCCTCTGGCCCCCGCGGCCGCGCCTGCGGCCACCCTGTCGATTATTGATCAAATGCCGACTTCCTTACATCGTCGAAGTTCGCCCCCGTCTTGTCTTCCTGGCTTGCGGTGCGCGGCAATCGCAGCTCCGCTTTAGTCGTCCTGTCGGCGCTTAGCGCTTCGCGAACGGCCGATTGCGTCGGGGGTAGGACGGGATGCGCTCGGGTCAATTCCCGGAGGCGGGCCCTGTCCTGACAACAGATGTAGTGCCGATTGGCGGCAATTCCAAGCGAATTTCTCCTAGACCCATGTAAGGAGGATTGCGCGGTCTCGCCCGCCAAGGTCGCTTGCAACCTGGCCCTCGAGCCCGTCGCGCTGGAGGAGCTCGATTGCCAAGGCGGCCTGGGTCGACCCGATCTCGACGGCGGCCAGACCACCAGGAGCAAGCAGTCGCGGGATTTCGCAAGCAAGATGGCGGATGGAATCGAGCCCCTCGGGCCCGGCGAACAGCGCTTCCGCAGGCTCGTGCTCGGCAACTCCCGGGCCAAGCGGCTCGTTGTCGGCGATATAAGGGGGGTTGCACAGCACCAGGTCGAACCTCTCGTCGATGCCATCTGCCCAATCGCCAATCCGGAATTGCGCCCTTTTTTCGATTCCCAGCCTGCGCGCGTTGGCGCTTGCGTAGGAAAGCGCCCGTCGCGAAGAATCCACGCCAATGCCGCTGGCGAGCGGCCACAGGTCGAGGGCCGCAAGGAGCAGCGTCCCGGGCCCGGTGCCAAGATCGAGAATGCGTCTCGGCCCCTCGGCTGACCCCTCGAAATGCTCGATTGCCGACGCGATCAGGACTTCGCTGTCGGGGCGCGGGACCAGCACTCCGGGGCCGACGTGGACGTCGATGTTCCAGAATGCCCGCCGGCCGGTGATATAGGCGACCGGCTCGCCCGACTTGCGCCGCTCGACCATCGCCCAGAAGCGCTTCGGAGGTTCGCGGCCGGGTGGGTCGAGAAGCAGCCTGTCGCGATCGATTCCAAGCGCTTCCGCCATCAGCAGCTCCGAATCCAGGCGAGCCGTGTCGCTGGTCTCGGAAAGCTGGCGAGCTGCTTTGGCGAGCGCCCGGACGACCGGCTTCACGCGTCCTCCAGGCCGGCGAGCCTCTCCGCTTCGTCCTCGGCGACGAGCGCGTCGACGAGTTCGCTCAGCCCCGGCCCCTCGAGGATCTGGTCGAGCTTGTGAAGGGTCAGGTTTATGCGGTGGTCGGTTACCCGTCCCTGCGGGAAATTATAGGTGCGGATCCGCTCCGAGCGGTCGCCCGACCCGACCATCGACTTGCGCGCTCCGGCGCGTTCGCTGGCAAGCCGCTCGCGCTCCAGTTCGAACAGCCGGGTCCGAAGCACCTTGAGCGCCTTCGCCTTGTTCTTGTGCTGCGACTTCTCGTCCTGCTGGATGACGACCAGCCCGGTGGGAAGGTGCGTGATCCTGACCGCGCTATCGGTGGTGTTTACCGACTGCCCGCCGGGTCCCGACGAGCGATAGACGTCGATTCGAAGGTCCTTGTCGTCGATATGGACGTCGACGTCCTCGGCCTCGGGAAGCACCGCGACCGTCGCCGCCGACGTGTGGATCCGACCGCCGGCTTCGGTCACCGGCACGCGCTGGACCCGGTGAACGCCACTTTCGAACTTCAGCTTGGCGAACACGCCGGTGCCGTTGATCGACGCTACCGCTTCCTTGTAGCCGCCGGCATCCGACTGGCTCGCCGAAATCAGCTCGAACCGCCAGCCCTGCTCGTCGGCAAAGCGCTGATACATGCGAAGCAGGTCGCCGGCGAACAGGGCCGCCTCGTCGCCTCCGGTACCGGCCCGAACCTCCAGCATCGCGGCGCGCTCGTCGGCCGAATCGCGCGGCAGCAGCTTCACTGCAAGGGCTCGCTCGGCGTCGGGGAGCCGGCGGCGAATGTCGTCGACTTCCACTTCGGCAAGTTCCTTCAGCTCGGCTTCCGAAGCCGGGTCGTGAAGCATGCCGTTGAGCACCTCGAGCTCGGCGCGAAGCCGCCGGACTTCGCGCGCCGCCGCCGCTACCGGCTCGATCGCCGAATATTCCTTCGAAAGCTTGACGAATTCGTCGGGCGAAAGGTCGGGCCTGGCAAGGCTTGCGGCGAGCTCCTGCTTGCGCGATTCGATCGACGCGATCCGTTCCGACGAGATTCCACTCACTCGCCGATCGCTTCCACGAGCAGCTCGAGCGACACCGGGCGCTGCTCGCCGGTTGCCAGGTTCTTGAGCTGGAGTTCGCCGCTGTCGAGCTCTTCGTCGCCGATGATGAGCGCATATTTCGCACCGGCCGAATTGGCCTTCTGCATCCGCTTCTTCATGTTGCCGCGATAGGCCATGTCGGCAACGACGCCCTCGCGCCGAAGGCCAGCGATGACGCCCGTCGCGGCAAGCTCGGCGCGCTCGCCGAGCGGAACGACGACAAGCGACGGAGCGTCTGTCTTGGGCTCGTCGATCAGCATTGCCAGCCGCTCTATCCCGGCCGCCCAGCCGACCGCCGGCGTATGCGGCCCGCCAAGTGTTTCGATCAGGCCGTCGTAGCGGCCGCCGGCGATCACCGCGCCCTGCGCGCCGAGACGGTCGGTGACGAATTCGAACGCGGTGTGCCGATAGTAGTCGAGCCCCCGAACCAGCCGCGGCGCGCGCTCCCAATCCACTCCTGCCGAATCCAGGCCCGCCGCCAATTTTGCGAAAAAGTCCGCTGCTTCGTCGGTGAGGAAGTCGTCGATGACCGGCGCACTGTCGACCACCGGCCAATCCTGGTGGGACTTGCTGTCGAGGATCCGCAGCGGGTTGCGGTCCAGGCGCGACTGACTTTCCTCGCTCAGTGCCGAGCGGTGGCTGTTGAAGTGTTCGAACAAGGCAGAGCGCCAGGCCTCGCGCGTCGCTGCGTCCCCGAGGGTGTTGAGCTTCAGTATGACGCCGCCGATTCCAAGCTCGTCAAGCAGCTGGTCGGCGAAAGCAAGGAGCTCCACGTCGGCGGCGGGTTCCGCTGCCCCGATCACTTCGGCATCCAGTTGGTGGAACTCCCGGAATCGTCCCTTCTGCGGCCGCTCGTACCGGAAAGCCGGGCCGTGAGTCGCGACCTTCAACGGCGCATGTTGCTGCCACCCTTCCGACAGGAAAGCGCGTGCGATCCCGGCGGTGAACTCTGGCCGCATGGTCACCGAATCGCCGCTTCGATCCTCAAAGCTGTACATCTCCTTTGAGACGACATCGGTGGTCTCGCCCATCGTTCGAGCGAATACCGCCGTGTCCTCAAGCACCGGCACCTCGACTCGCTTGAAGCCGTACAGGCGGCGAACGCGGTCGAACGCTGCGACGACGTGCGCCATGCGGTCGGCGTCTTCGCCCAACAGGCTTTGCATTCCCCGGACTGGCTGCGGCGTGCTCATTGCAAGCGCGCATTGGCAAAAACATTCGACAAAGGAAAGGAATGCCTCTGCACGCGGCGGCCAAGCGCTGGACAAAGGCAGCCAGCCTGACGATCTTGCGTCCACCCCAAAAGGAGAAGTCGATGCGGTTTCCGGCACTGCTGTGCGTTCTTTGCGCTTACCCTGCTTCGGCCCAGGTCAACCCGCCGCAAAACACCCTGCCTGCAGGGCCGACCGCGAAAGTGGCGGCGATCCCGGCGGCGCGGGACATTCCCTATCCCGGCACCATCCAGCTGACCGTCGACACCACCGACAACATGCGCGGGATTTTCAAGGTGCACGAGCACGTTCCAGTGGCAGGAGCGGGCGATTTGGTGATGCTCTATCCGCAATGGCTTCCCGGTCACCACGACCCCGACGGAGACATTCGCAAAATCGACGCAATCAGCTTTACCGCCAACGGGCAGCCACTGAAGTGGGTTCGTGACACGCTCGACGTCTATGCCTTCCACGTCGCCGTGCCCGAGGGCGTGAGCGCGATCGATGCCGACTTCCAGTATCTGTCGCCGACCAGCGACAACCAGGGCCGGATCGTCGCCACGCCCGATATGGAAAGCATCCAGTGGATCGCGACGTCGCTCTATCCAGCCGGCTATTACGTGCGCGACATCCCGGTCCAGGCCTCGGTCGTGGTCCCGGCCGGCTGGAAAGTCGCCGGCGCCTTGCGCCCGGCAGGACAAAAGGGGAATCGGATCGATTACCCCGTCACCAGCTACCAGATCCTCGCCGACTCGCCGCTGATCGCGGGCGCTCACTACCGCCGCTACCCGCTGAGCGACCGGGTCGCTCTCGACGTCATCGCAGACACCGAGGCCGAGCTTGCGGCAACTCCGGAACAGATCGCGACGCACAAGCGAATGGTCGACCAGGCTGTGAAGCTGTTCGGCGCGCAACACTACGACCATTATGATTTCCTGCTGACGATCTCGAAGAACCTCGGCGGAGAGGGCCTCGAACACCATCGCAGTTCGGAAGACGGGGTCGACCTCGGCTACTTCACCGACTGGGACAATCATCTCAGCGACCGCGCATCGCTGATGCCGCACGAGTTCACCCACAGCTGGAACGGCAAATACCGCCGCGGGGCGGACCTTTGGACCCCCGACTATCGCACGCCGATGCAGGACAGCCTGATGTGGGTGTACGAGGGCCAGACGCAGTTCTGGGGCTATGTGCTCGCTGCTCGCTCGGGCATGCTAAGCAAGGACGACGCGCTGCAGGCGATCGCGTCCTATGCGGCCGCATACAGCGAGGGAATGCCCGGGCGCGCCTGGCGGCCGCTCGAGGACACCACCAACGACCCGATCATCGCCGAGCGGCTGCCGCAGCCCTGGCGAAGCTGGCAACGCGGCGAAGACTATTACGTCGAGGGAATGCTGATCTGGATGGATGTCGACCGGATCATTCGCGAACAGTCGAACGGGCACCGCTCGATCGACGATTTCGCCCGCCGGTTCTTCGGAATGCGCGACGGCGATTATGGAGAGCTGACCTATACGTTCGACGACGTCGTCGACACGCTCAACGCGGTGCAGCCTTACGACTGGGCCGGTTACCTGAAGCGGCGGGTCTACGACGTTGCACCCAACCCGCCGCTCGAGGGCATCACCGAAGGCGGCTACAAGCTGGTCTACACCGACGAACCGACCAACTGGACGAAGGTGTCGCAACAATCGCGAGGCAACACGGATCTCACTTATTCGGGCGGGCTTGTGGTCGACAAGGACGACAAGGTGACGAGCGTCCTGTGGGGGAGCGCCGCGTTCAACGCCGGGCTAACGACTGGCTCCAAGATCCTGGCAGTGAACGGCCGCGAATATGACGCGAAAGCACTCAAGGCCGCTATCGCTGCAGCCAAGGGGACAAGCCAGGCGATCCGGCTTCAGGTCAAAAGCGGCGATCTTTACCGGACCGTCGCGCTCGACTGGCACGGCGGTCTTCGTTACCCGCGGCTGGTCAAGTCGGGCCCGGGCAAAGGTACGCTCGACGCGCTGCTCGCGCCCAAAAGCTAGTCCTCGCCGCCGCCCGAGTTTCCTCTCCGGAAGAAGCTCGGCGGCGGCAGGAACAGCTTCCGGAAAGTGATGCTGACGGTCCGCCCCAGCGGATCGAGAAGGTCCGGCTGGTAGTTGAGCGGCACCGCCCCGAATGCATCGCGGACCGACGGCTTGGAATCGAAGATGTTGTCGACCTCCAGCCTGACCGACGAACCGCGAAGCCACGGATGCTTGGCGACCAGGTCATACTTCTGGCCGAGGTTGGCCCACAGCCTGAGGTCGAACGTGGCCAGCGGCGAGAAGGCGAGCTCGTCACCGGTCGCGCTGGTCACCTGCGTACCGCTGCGCCAGTTGGCCGACAGTCGGGCGCCGATCCCGTTGTTGAAATAGCCGGCGCGCGCCTCGACCTGGTGGCGCGGCCTGCCGCCGGTTTGGCCAAGCGCATCGCCGTTCAAATAGTCGAGCTTGAGCCCGTCGCGGATCGTCACCTCATCGACCAGCGTGATGGTATCGGTGAGCGAGAACTGCAGCCGCCCGCCATTGCGATTACGCCCGAAACCGCCACGGCCGCCCTGGCGGCCAGGCGGTGAGGCGCCGTCGGCCGGCGCTTGCGCAGGTGCCGTTTCGGATTGCCCACGCTGTGGTCCAGCCGACCCTTGGCCGTCACTTTGGCGGCGGGCGCGGAACGCGGCGATCGCGGCGGGCGATGGCGCCGCCGACTTGATTGGCTTGGAGAAGTCGAAGCCGATCCGCAGCGTGTCGCGGCGGGCATTGTCATAATTCACCGGGCGCAGGTCGACGCTGACCAGCGTGCCCGAGGAATCCCGCACGAATCGCTCGGGGAAGGCCGCTTCGAGCGTCGGCGTCGGGCCGGGGAAGTTGGAGATCGGCCGGTCGATTTTCGAACGAACGAATTCACCGCGCAGCGTGAGGTCGGTCTCGGCCAGCGGCTTCCAGTTCGCCCCAAGCTTGAACACGCTTCGGCGGTCGGCGTCGAGCACCGGGTTGCCGCCGGTGATCGCGGTCGCGAGCACCGTCTGCCCGGTGGTGAAATCGAAGATGCGCGTTTCGGGTGTCTCCAGCACCGGGTCACCGAGCTGGTGGACCGTCGGAGCGCCTTCTTCGCGAGTCCAGCTGCCGATGAAGTTGAGCCTGACCAGCGGCGACCAGTTGGCGCCTGCCCCCAGCGTCGTCAGCGTCCCGAAGTCGGAGACCTGGTTCACCTTGGCATTGGCATTGAGGCTCAGGCTTCCAAGCGGCGCAAAGTTGCTGTTCCGCCGGGAAATGGGAAGGTCGAGGTTAACCGCTGCGGTCCCGGTCGTCCGCCCGAGCGAGCTGGAGATATCCGAGCCGTCGCGGATTCGCTCGCCGTCGAGGTGCAACGTGCTTGCGCCCGCCTTGATCGTGGCGCTGGCGTCGCCGGCGGGCGTGCTGAAGAGATTGCCGTGCGCGGTCGCGTCGACATCTGCCGAGAGCGTTGTCGTTACCGCCCGATCCCGCGCATTGGCCGAATCGCGGTCGGTGGCGGTGACGCTGTGATCGGCGTCGGCGTTGCCGGTCACCGACCACCTCCAACTGCCCGCATTGCCGTCGAGCGCCAGTCCGGCGTGGGCGCTGTCGGTCCTGGTCTTGCGGGCGAGCGGCTGAAGCAACGTCTCGCCAAGGCCGACCAGCGAATAGCCCTCGGTCTGCTCGAGCTCGACATTGCCCGTGGTACCCACGGTCCCGAGCTGGCGATTGACGGTGACGGTCCCGCGAAGGTCGCGCTTCGACCCGATCAGCGACCGTGCCGATTGCACCTGCCCGGCCTCAGCACCTGCGGGCATTTCCTGGACAAGGATGTCCCGTTCGTTCTCGTTGAGCTGGCCGTTGCCCTCAGCGTGGAGGTTCACGGTCGTGCGCCCATTCCCGCCGATCATCAGGCGGGTCGCATCGGCTGCACCACCGAAGTAGCCGCCGTCCGTCGCCGCTTTCCCGCTGACCAGAGCCGTCGTCGACTTGAACCGCGGCCTCAGGACGAAGTTCACCACCTTCTGGTCGGCCGAATAGCCATATTTCAGGGCGACTTCCTCGGGCAGGATTTCGACTCGTTCGATCGCTTCGGTGGGAATGTCGCGAAGCTCTCGGAAGCTCGAAATCCGCTGCCCGTTCAGGAGCATCACCGGACGCTCGCCGCCGCGCCCGCGAGCGCTTCCGATTTGCGGCGCGATGGCGTCGAGGAGCTCGTTGATGTCGGTCGCCCCGGTCGCCTGCACGTCACGGCTGGTCAGCGTGTTCTCGGGCGGGATGTCGCCGATCGCCGATCCGCGCGCCTTGGTGCCGGTAACGATTACCGTCTGCCCGTCCGCTTCATAGTCGTCAGGCAGGGCGGACGGCTCCTCGCCTTGCTGTTGGGCAGGGGAAGCGGGGGCGGCATCCTGCGCGTACGCGCGATTTGAGATCAGCAGGAACGCTGCGCCAGAGAGAAGGAGAGACTTGGTCATGCCGGCGTGTTGTGCTGCACAACGTGAATTGCCGATGACGGTCCCATTCATTTCGACGGACGCAGCTTCTTGGCCGACGAAAGAAAGGGCCGGCACCACCGCCCGGGGTAAGCGCCGGCCCAGATCGTGCCCGCCTAGCCGTGTAGCGGGACGTTGTGTCCGTTGCAGCCGTTTGCGGGAAAGAAGAAATTATCGTCCGCACGTTGCGCCGGATCGCTGGGGTCGAATGCATCGAAGTGCGACATGAAATAGCCGAACGACTGGACCTGTCCGCCGGGATCGCCGACGTCGAACGGCGTCTGCGGCACGCCGTCCGGCGTATCGTTGAGCCCCGAATAGCTGCAGAACGAATTACCGTGGCTGATCGGCGGAGCAGGGTCGAGATTCCCGCTCGGCGGCGGCCCCGTGATTTCGCCTGCCAGGGCACTCGTGGATGTCAACAGCAGGGCCGCCGCGAATGCCGCGCCTATCGATTTGCTCATCATGGTCTCCTCGCGTTGTGGGAAGCGAGAAGACATTGAGCCGAGCCGGCTCGGCGCGACACACCCGCAAGCTGACGATTCGCTGATGGGACGCTGATTTCGAGCGAGAATCGGGTGTAATCCGTCCCGTTCACCAGACGATGTCGTCCTGGTGAAATTCGCCGGTCGTGAGGTGGATATGGATTTCGAAATCGGCTTCAACACCCGTATATGGAAGGGGTTTCCGTCAACGTCGCCGTAGAGCACCATTTCCGCCGAGCCGTCTGCGTTTGGAAAGATGTCCCACCAGACGCTGTGCGCCGCCGGACGGTCGCTGAGAAGAAACGGCTGGTCTCCGCTGCGCGTGGTGTTGGCATCGATGCCGGACAGATCGAGCAGGTCGTCGGCTCCCTCGCCGTCGAGGCTGACAAAGTCGAGAATCTCGTCGTTTGCATCGCTTGGCAGCGTGAATTCAGACGACCTGAAAAGGAACGTGTCGCTGCCCTCGCCTCCGGTCAGTATGTCGTGACCGGCCCCGCCACGTAGAAGGTCGTCGCCGCTTCCGCCATCCAGAGTGTCGTTGCCCGCCTCGCCCTGCAGGTCATCATCGCCGCTTCCACCATTAAGGGTGTCGTTGCCAGCTCCGCCTGTGAGCAAATCGTTGCCGCCATCGCCATTGAGCGTGTCGTCGCCCTGGAAGCCGTTGAGCCAATCGTCGCCCGTCGCCGCCGAACATTGTGTCGGCATCCGGACCTCCGCCGATCACATCGTTTCCGCCGCCGCCGTAGCTGACATTCTGGCCGTAGCCGTTGTAGATTGTGTCGTCGCCGCAAGCCACCTGTGATCATGTTGTCCCAATCGTTCCCGTAAACCGTCAGTCCGGCCGACCCCAGGATCGCCATATTCTCCACGTTGTCGGCCAGGTATTAGTCGATCGAGGTCCAGACGACGTCGGTCCCCTCGCCCGCCGATTCGATGATCAGGTCGCCCGGCTGTCGACGTAATATACATCGTCGCCTGCCCGCCCTGCATCGGGTCGGCGCCGGTGCCGCCGTCCAGGCGGTCATTTCCATCTCCGCCAGCGAGGCTGTCGTCTCCGGCATTGCCGTAGAGCATGTCGTCGCCAGTGCCGCCGTTGAGCGCGTCGTTGCCTCCGGCGCCCCTTTGAGAATATCATTCCCATCAAATCCGCTGATCGTGTCGTCTCCGCCGCCGCCGAACAGCTGGTTGTCGAGCGAATTGCCGTCCAGCCTTAGTCCGGTGCTGCCCAGGATGTACCCGTTCTCGACATTCGCGGTGAGCGTGTAGTCGATGGTCGTGCGAACCCAGTCGATCCCCGCGCCAACAGCTTCGCTTACGGTGTCGCCCGCGCTGTCGACGTAATAGATGTCGTCGCCGTTGCCGCCGCTCATGAAGTCGTCGCCGTCGCGGCCTTGCACGATGTCGTTGCCGCCACCGCCGTTGAGGACATCGTTGCCGGTCCCGCCGTCGAGCAAGTCATTGCCCTCGCCGCCGTAAAGCACGTCATCGCCGCCCTTGCCGATCAGCTTGTCATCGCCCTTCCGACCATAAATCGTCTCGTCGTTGCCCCAGCCGATGATGGTGTTGCGGACGTCGTTGCCGGTCAGCGTCGCGCTTCCACTCGTGCTTCCGGAATAGCTCCCGACGGCGAGGTTCTCGATATTGTCGGGAATGACGTAGCTGAAGCCGCGGGACACCTGGATGGAATCCGTGCCTTCGCCTGCATATTCGGCGATTCTGACCGGGCTTCCCGGGTTTATCCGGTAGATGTCGTTGCCGGTCCCGCCGTAGAGCGTGAGGTCGCCGACCCCGGTGAAGTAGACGAACAGGTCGTTCCCGGCGCCGCCGTCGATTGCCCCGGCGATGGTTCGGTTATAGCCGAAGAAGACGTCGTTGCCCTCGCCGCCGCCGAGGTTCACGCCGCTCGTGTTGCGGTGGAAATTAAAGCGGTCGTTGCCCGCGTCTCCGAACAACGTGAAGCCGTTGCCGCCCCGGATGTTGAACGTGTCGTTGCCGCCGCCGCCGTTAACGATCCCGTTGCCGCTCCACAGCTCGAAGCGATCGTCACCGGATTCGCCATAAACCTGGTACGCGCCTGCACCGGATTGCAGCCAGACGACGTCGTCGCCCTCGCCCATCGCCGCCGTAATCGTCGTCCCGCCGTTTACCGTCAGGATGTCATTCCCGCCAAGGAAGACGAGCCCGTAATCGCCACCGCTCGTGATCGATGCGCTATCGTCGCCGTTGGTGAAAAACTGAATGGGCATCGGGCAACTCCTCGTCATCGTGCAATGCGCCAGTTCACTTCACCCGCCCGCGGCGGTGCAACAGCGGCTCACTGACGAATTGCTGATGGGAAGCTGATTTCGGCGACTCACCGCCACTGCCGGCGATTTGGCCGATTCCCGGCGATCGGCTAAGTTGTGGTTGGGGAACAGCATGTTGGAGTCGGCGACGCGACGTTTGGACCTGGCGCACGCGAATGCGTTCGCGCTTGGCAAGCTATGGGTCGAGCCGTCCCTTCGACTGGTGAGAAACGGCGCTTCGATGCGCTCCGTCGAACCCAGGGTGATGCAGCTACTCGTCGCGCTCGCGGAAGGCGAAGGCCAGCCGCTTAGCCGCGACGACCTGATGCGGTTGTGCTGGGGCGGAGTCGTCGTCGGTGAGAACGCTATCCAGCGCGCCGTGTCGCAGGCCCGGGGCATTGCTTCGGGAATCGGTGAAGGTTCGTTCGAAATCGAAACCGTGCGCGGGGTCGGTTACCGGCTGGTGCGCCAGGAATCGAGCGGCGGTCCAGTTGCGGCCGCTCCGGGGCCGGACCGGCATCTCTCGCGCCGAACGACGCTGACATTGGTCGGCGCCGGGGCCGTCGCCGCTGCCGTCCCTGGCGCTTTCCTGTTCTCGGGCGACAGCTCGGCCAGCAAGACGGCCCGCGAGCTCCATGCTCGCGCCGCAATCGCGCTCCGCGATGAAAACTTTCAATCGAGCCGTCAGGCAGTTGCGCTGCTGAACGACGCAGTTCGCGATTCGCCGCGATTCGCGAGCGCCTGGGCCAGTCTTTCGCTGGCTTACTGGCAAAACCTGATTGGGTTGGAGGGCAGGGAAGCGGACCATTTCGCCGCGCTTGCGGCCTCTTCAGCACGGCAGGCTATCTCCATCGACCCCCAGTCTGTGCAAGCTCGTGGAACATTGGCTGTGCTCGACCGGGATTTTCGCCGGTGGCGCCGCACCCGCTCCGATCTGCAGGCTATTGCGGGGGGCGATCGCAATTGGGCGGTGCTCCGGTGGCTAGGTTGGGTTTCGAGCGATCTTGGAGAGTGGACGGCAGCGATCGGCCAGCTGCGTCATGCGCTTGCCGTCGAATCGCTGCTGCCTCAGGCGCGGCGGGACCTGGCGATCGCATATTGGGGAGCGGGGCGGCCCGTTGAGGCGGAGCAGGTTCTTGCCGACGCGATGAGACTGTGGCCGGCGGACTACGGACTTTGGGAATTCAAGTTCCGCTACCTCGCGTTGACCGGCCGCTATTCGGAAGCAGCAGAGTTGGTCAGGGACGAAGCCGCGCTGCCGCTGGGCCTTGGATCACTTGCAGTGACCAAGCGCTTGGCGTTGCTCGAAGCGCTCGACGGCGAGCGGGCCAAGCGCGACTTCGTGGTCCACACCTATCAGGAAGAAGCCAGGCAACAGCCGCTCAACACGGTGCGCGCGGCGCAGGTCTTTGCCGCAATCAACGCGAGGGAGGAGCTTTATGCCCTTCTGGAAGGCTATTTTCTTGCCCGAGGCCCGTTCGGAGTGCCGATTGCCCGCCATGCTCTTCGTCCGACCTTCGTTCTTTTCCTGCCGCCGCTGCACAAGTTCCATGGCGAACCGCGGTTTCAGGCTCTGATGAATGCAGTCGGCCTCAAGGCCCAGGCCTAGAGTCCGTCGAGCGCGTGGATGGCGAGTCCGACGAGGCCGCCGACCAGGGTCCCGTTGATGCGGATATATTGCAGGTCGCGGCCGACCGCCGATTCGAGGCGAGCAGTGACCGTTCGCGCATCCCAGCTCCGGATCGTCTCCGACACCAGCTTGACGATCGAGCTTCCGTAGCTTTGCGCCATCCCGGCTGCCGCGCGGCGGACGAACTGGTTGATCGCCGAGCGGATTCGCGGGTCCTGCTCCAGCGAAATACCCATCGAGCGAAGCACCTCGCCAAGCCGCCCGGCGAGCGCTGCATCCGGGTTGCGCGCCGCGCGGACAATTGCTTCCCGGCCCTTTTGCCAAATCGTGTCGATCCACAGCGCGACCGAGCGATTGGCGAGAAGCTGCTCCTTCATCTCCTCAACTTTTGCTCGCGTATCGCGATTGGTCTGCAGGTCATTGGCGAGCTGCGCCAGCGCTTCCTCCGCCTTCACTCGGACGGGATGCGCCGGGTCAGTCGACATTTCGGCGGTCAGCTTGCGCAGGCCATCGACGATGGCGTCTGCCAGCTTGGCGTCGAACCCGGCGAGCTTGATCACCCAGTTCGCCTTCTTGTGGACCATCTCGCGGATCAGCTCTTCGTTCGCATCGAGCGCCCGTGCCATCCAGCGGATCGCCGCTTCGAGCATCGGCACGTGCCGGTCCTCGTTGATCGCCGAGGCAAGCGCGTGCCCAAGCAGCGGCGCCACCTCCATCTTCTCGATCCGCGCCGCGATTGCGCCTTTCACGATCCCGCCAAGCCTCTCGTCGTCGAGGCCTTCGAAAATGTCAGCGATCAGCCGCGAGGCGCCCTGGCGGATCCGCGCTCCCTCGGCCGCGGGAGTCCTCAGGAACCGCCCGGCTGCGGCGGCGACGTCGATGTTGCGCATCCGGCGAGCGACGACCGAGGGCACGAGGAAATTCTCGTTGATAAAGGTGGCGAGCGCCTCGCCGATCCGGTCCTTGTTGCGCGGAATGATCGCCGTGTGCGGGATCGGCAGCCCCAGCGGGTGGCGGAATAGCGCAGTGACCGCGAACCAGTCGGCAAGGCCGCCGACCATCGCCGCTTCGGCGAAGGCCTTGACGTAACCGGTCCACGGGTGCGCGGGCTCCAGAAGGCGGCTGGCGACGAACAGCGCCGCCATCATCACCAGCAGGCCGGTCGCGGCGACTTTCATCCCCGTCGCGCCGGGCTGGGCCGGATTGAACCTGGAGAGTGCTGCCGGAGTCATGACACCGCCATAGCGGGCACGGGCGCCGGAATCACTCCGCCGGAAGCGGCTCCGCGTGACGGGTCGAATGGGCGCCGGTCCCGACGAGACGAGTGAAGTGCTTGGCGAACCAGCCCTCCATGTCGATCGCGATCGAGAAATAGGCGGGGACCAGCAACAACGTCAGCATGGTCGAGAAGATGAGGCCGCCGATCACCGTCACGCCCATCGGTGCGCGCCAGCTCGCATCGCCAGCCAGCGACAGTGCGATCGGTAACATGCCCGCAACCATGGCCACCGTGGTCATGACGATCGGCTGCGCGCGCTTGTGCCCGGCTTCCCAGATCGCTTCGTCCTTGGGCATTCCCTGGTTGATCATCTCCACCGCGAAGTCGACCAGCAGGATCGAGTTCTTGGCAACGATCCCGAACAGCATCAGCACGCCGATTAGCACCGGCAGCGAAACCGGATTGCCGGTCACGTGGAGCGCAATCGCCGCCCCCAACGGTGCCAGAAGTAGCGAACCCATGTTGACGAAGGGGGCGAGGAAACGCCGGTACAGCAGCACCAGCACCGCGAAGACGAGCAGCACGCCCGACATCAGGGCGATCATGAAGTAATAGACCAGCTCGGCCTGCCACTTCTGGTCGCCGAGCTGCAGCTTCTGCACTCCGCGCGGCAAGTTCTTGACCGTCGGAAGCTCGTTGACCTTGGGCCAGACGTCGCCCGACACCAGCCCCGGCGCAAGGTCGGCACCGACCACGATCCGCCGGATCTGGTTGGTCCGCTGGACCGTCGTCGGGCCAGCCCCGAAGCCGATTTCGGCCACCGACTTGAGCGGCACCGAGCCGCCGTTCGCCGTCGGCACCGGCAGGTTCTCCAGGGTCGCCAGGTCGCGCCGTGCGCTTTCCGGAAGCGAGACGACGATCGGCACCTGGCGGTCGGCAAGCGAGAACTTGGCGCTGTTCTGCTCGATATCGCCGAGCGTCGCGATGCGGATGGTCTGGCTTAACGCGGCAGTCGTCACGCCAAGGTCGGCGGCGAGGTCGAAGCGCGGCTTGATGACGATTTCCGGCCGCTCGAGGTCGCCGGCAACGCGCGCCGCCCGAAGCTGCGGAAGCGAGTTCATCTCGTCGGCAACCTTGTTGGCCGTTTCCTCGAGGAGCTTGGGATTGTCGCTTCCCAGGTAAAGCATGATGTCGCGAGGCGCCGCCCCCGGCCCGCCGCCGCCCTGGCTCATGAAGCTGACCTGGGCGTCGGCCATCGCCGCGAGCCGCGGAGTCCACTTGCGCTCGAACTCGGTGCTGGTCTTTTCGCGGTCCTGCTTGAGCCTAATGTTGAGGAAGCCGCTGCCGACGTAAATGCGCTCGTAAACGCTCTGCACATCGGAATCCTGCTTGACGATCTCCGCCGCGCGGTCGGCGACCGCTTCCGTCTGCTTCAGAGTCGCGCCGGGCGGCATGCTGATGTTCACTCGCGACGTGTCGTTGTTGGTCGTCGGCTGGAAGGTCATCGACAAGGTCCCGAACAGGACGGCGGTCAGCGCAAAGGCGCCGAACCCGGCCCCGACCATCCAGATGCGGTGGTCGCGGAACCAGGCAAGAATCCGCCGCGGATAGCGCGGGTGGGCCTCGCGATAGGCATCGGCCTTGCGCGAATCGAGGCTCCAGCGAAGAGTCGCTAGATATTTGTCCATCGCCCAGCCCGACGCGTGCGGCTGGATGCCTTTGGCGCGGAGGAAGTAAGCGGCGATCAGCGGCGTGATCATTCGCGCGACGAGCAAGCTCATCATCACCGCGATGACGACGGTAAAGCCGAAAGCCTTGAAGAACTGCCCGGAGATTCCCGGCATGAGGGCCACCGGCAGGAACACGGCGACGATCGACATCGTCGTCGCTAGCACGGCAAGGCCGATTTCGTCGGCAGCGTCGATTGCCGCCTGGTAGCCCGACTTGCCCATCCGCATGTGGCGGACGATGTTCTCGATCTCGACGATGGCGTCATCGACGAGGACACCGGCGACGAGGCTTAGCGCGAGCAGCGAAAGCCCGTTCAGCGTGATGCCCATCAGGCTCATGAACCAGAAGGCGGGAATAGCCGATAGCGGTATGGCGAGCGCGGAGATCAGGGTGGCGCGGATATCGCGGAGGAAGAGGAAGACGACGAAGACGGCAAGGACGGCGCCTTCGAGAAGCCCTTCCATCGCCGATTTGTACTGCTGCTTGGTGTAATCGACGTTGTTGATGATCTCGCGGAACTTGATCCGCGAATCGTCCTTCTCGATCTTGTGAAGCTCGTCCCACGCCTCGTCGTAGACGGTGACTTCCGACGCGCCTTTCGCCCGGGTGACCCCGAAGCTGACAACCTGCCGGCCGTTCATCTTGGCGATGCTCCGCTGCTCGGAATAGGCGTCCTTCACCTCGCCAAGGTCGGCGAGCTTGACGTAGCGGCCGCCGGGAAGCGCGATCTGGGTCTGCGACAGGCTGTACGCGCTGCTCGCGTTTCCGAGCACTCGGACCGACTGTTCGGAACCGGCGATTTCCGCCCGCCCGCCCGGCGCGTTCAGGTTGCTCTGGCGAAGCTGCGAGTTGACCTGCGCAGCGGTAATTCCCTGCGCCTGGAGCGCCGCGGGATCGAGGATGATCCGGATTTGCCGGTCGACCCCGCCCAGCCGCTCGACTGCAGCAACGCCCTCAACCCCAAGCAGCCGCTTGCCAATCGTGTTGTCGACGTACCAGCTGAGCTGCTCGAGGCTCATGCTGGTGGTTTCCGCCGCCGCGTAGAAAATCGGATCTCCGGCGATGTCGACCCGCGTCACCTGTGGCTCGAGGATGCCGTCGGGCAGGTTGCTCCTGACCTGGGCGATTGCGTTTCGAACATCGTTGACGGCCCGGTCGGTCGGAGTTCCGATCTCGAACTGGACGAAGGTGCTGCTGTTGCCCTCGCGGATCGAGCTGTTGATCTCGTCGACCCCGTTCACTCCGCGGATCGCCGCTTCGATCCGCTGCGTGACCTGCATTTCCATTTCCGCCGGGGCGGCGCCCGGCTGGGAGACGTTCACCTGGACTGCCGGGAAATCGATATCCGGATTGTTGTTCACCTGCATTCCGGCGAAGGCGATGAAGCCGGCCAGGAGGAGCAGGACGAAAAAGACGATCGGCGGAACCGGGTTGCGGATGCACCAGGCCGAGATGTTGCGGAAATTCATCGAACGTTACCCGTTACTGGTGGCAAGCGCCGTCGCGGCCGCCTGCCGCCGCGGCTTGACCTTCTGGCCCGGGTTGAGGAACGGACCGGCCGAAAGGACGACCTGCTCCTGGCCCGTAAGCCCTTCGGCAATGGTCACTCCGTTGTCGTCGACCGTGCCGATGGTCACGTCCCGGCGCTCGACCTCGTCCTTGGCGTTGATGACGTAGACGTAATTGCCCTTGCTATCGCTGAGCACCGCGCTTTGCGGGAGAAGCGGGGCGGTCGTCGTGCCGCCGGTAATTTTCGCTTCGGCAAAGCCGCCCGGGCGGATGTCCTTCGCATAGGGGATTGCAATCCGAACCTCGCCCTGGCGAGTCTGCGGGTCGATCAGCGGTGCGACCTGCCAGACATGCCCGGGGAAGGTGCGGTCGACGCCGAGCGGGCTGACGGTCGCCGGCATTCCGACGTTGATCGCCGAAATATCCTGCTGCGAAAGCTTCGCCTTCATCTCCATGTCGCCGCCCAGCGCGAGCCGGAAAAGCGCTCCCGATCCGGGGCTTACGATCTGGCCGACCTCGACGTTGCGCTCGAGGATCAGCCCGCTGGTTGGAGCGGTGATGTTGAGCCGGCCGATTTCGGCGCGGGTTGCTGCAAGCTGCGCCTCGGCAACGCGGACTTGCGCGGCCGCAGCATCGCGGGTCGCCTTCTTGGCGTCGATTTCCGCCTTGGAGACAAAGCCGCGGTCGAGAAGCGCGAGCGCCCGCTGGTAATTGGACTGGGCGAGCGCGGCATTGGCCCTGGCGGCGTCGACCTGAGCGGCAAGCTGCGCCGCCTGCTGAGCCTGGACTGCACGATCGACGACAGCAAGAGTCTGGCCCTGCTTGACCCAGCTTCCGGCATCCACAAGCACCCGGACGACTTTTCCGCCCGAACCGGCGATTCCGATCGGCTGGTCGCGGCGGGCTGCGATTGCCCCGGTGGCGGTGATGATCCGCGCCGCCGACGTGCGCCCGGGAACCGCGACGGAGACGGTTGCGAGCTGCCCCGAAGCAGCTCCTGCGCCGTTGGCATCGCTCGCCGGCTCCTTGCCACCGCTGAACATCATCAGCGCCAGCAGGATTGCGACGGCAGCCACCAGAGCGGCGCCGATGATTGCGATTCTCTTGCGACGGCGAGCGCTGTCGTCGACCACGACGAGCGTGTCCGAATCGGACGATCGAATTGATGTTTCGCGGTTCATTTCAAGCATCTTTCGCCTTGCTCGCCAGTGCGGGCATCATTGTCTGGAAGCTGTATTATCCGAATAACTCACCAAGGGCAACACAAGCCCGCCAACTTTCGTTTCGCCAGCATTTTTCTACGAACAGGGGCACTTGAACACCCAAAGGGCGTTGGCGCATCATCCGGCGACGGGCCTGTGCCCGGCGACTGCAAGAAGGGGAAGCGCAAATGTTGGAATCGTACAGCTGGCTGTGGTGGATCATCATCGGCGGGATCGCCGGTGCAATCGCTAAGCTGCTGATGCCCGGGCGCGATCCCGGCGGCTGTTTCATCACCATCCTGCTCGGCATCGCCGGTGCCTTCGTTGCCGGTTGGCTCGGTCATGCCGTCGGCTGGTACGAAAACGGGCAAGGCGCGGGATTTATCGCCGCAATCGTCGGCGCAATCATCATCCTTGCGCTCTATCGGCTGATTGCGGGCCGTCGCCGGTAGATCCATTCGCAAAGCCATTCACGCCAGAGCCATATCGGCACCGGCAGGTTTTCCCACAAGCCGAGTGAATGAGGGATTGACCGAATGAAGCACATTCTTGCCGCACTTCTAGTCGCAGGCGCGATTCCTGCTGCCCCGGCCGCCGCGCAACCGGCAGTGCAGCCGGTGCGGGCGATCGCCGGAACGAGGCTCGACCTCAACGTCACCGGAGAAGCTACCCGAGTGCCGGACCTGGCAGTGATCAGCGCCGGAGTCGTTACCCGCTCGGCCACCGCGGCGTCGGCGCTGCGCGAGAACGCCGCGAAAATGGACCGGGTCATCGCCGCCCTGAAGAACTCCGGAATTGCCGACAAGGACATCCAGACGAGCTCGATCAGCCTCAACGCCGAATATCGCTATCCCGAAAACCAGCAGCCGCAGCTCACCGGCTACACCGCTTCGAACCAGGTGACGATCCGGTTCCGCGACATCCGCAACAGCGGCAAGGTCCTCGACGCACTGGTCGCGCAGGGGGCGAACCAGATCAGCGGTCCGAACATGATGCTCGAGCACCCCGAGCAGGCGCTCGACGAAGCCAGGGCAAGCGCCGTTGCCGACGGCAAGGCCCGTGCCGAGCTTTATGCACGAGCGCTCGGGATGCGCGTGGTGCGGGTGATTTCAGTCACTGAAAGCGGCTATTCCGCACCGCCGCCGGCCCCGCCGCCCGCGCCGATGATGGCAAGTGCCGAACGCGCCTACACGAAGATCGAACCCGGCGAGCAGAAGCTCCAGGTTTCTCTGTCGATGGAATTCGAACTGCAATAGCGGGCGCCGCTTCGCCGCACGAAAGATTTACCGCCAAAGAAAAGGCCGCGCGGACCAGCCGCGCGGCCTCGTTTTTAAGCGATGGTTGAGAGCGTTACCGGACCGTGCCTCTGCGGATGAGGTTAACGATCGCGAGAAGGATGACTGCGCCGAGAAGGGACCACAGGAACGTCTCAATTGTCAGTCCGCCATTGATGTTGCCTTGCCCGAGGAGCAGGCCGGCAATGACCGCTCCGATGATTCCGACGACGATGTTGAGAATGATGCCCTGCTGCGCGTCAGTCCGCATGATCAGGCTGGCAAGCCAACCGACAATGCCCCCGACAATCAGCCAAACAATGAAACCCATCAGACTTCCCCTCCTGTTGACCGCCACGATACCCGGCGGCCTTGAGCATCGGCTTAGACGCCCGATGCCGGAATGTTGTTCCGTATTGAGGAGAAACTGTCCAGCCTTCGCTTAATCCGACAGCGCTTGAGTGACGGAAAACCGCGCTTCGGTAAGGCGAAGTAATGAATCGCTCAGTAACGCTGCTGGCGTTCGTAGACGTCCCGGTAATGCTTGATGCGAGTGACCCTCAGGCCCGGCATCCCGCTGCGCTCGACCGCCCGCTGCCAGCTGGTGAACTCCTCGACGCTGAGCGAATAGCGCTTGCACGCTTCGTCCACGCTGAGCAGCCCGCCGGCAACCGCGGCGACGACTTCCGCCTTCCGCCGGACCACCCACCGATTGGTGTTGGCCGGAGGCAGGCTGTCGAGAGTCAACGGTTCCCCCAAGGGGCCGATGACCTGTGCAGGGCGGATTTTCTGGTTCTCGAGCATTCCCGGTCAAACCTGTCTTTTGTAACTGCGATGCGCCGTTCTTAAGCCCGGCGCGTTGAAGATATTGTCTAGACGGGTGGTTAATTCACCAGTCACTCTTCCTTTTCCGTCTTTCCCTCGGCAGCCGGATCGGCAAAGGCGCCGCCCAGCACTGTCGAGGCTTCACGCCACCCTTCACTCGCGGAGAGGTAGCAACTCACCGCTCCCTGCCGCCGACTGGCAGTCACCGCGCCGTCACGGCGCAAAGCGCTCAGGATTTCCGCCGCGTCGACCGGCTCTTCCCCCTCGCGACCGATTTTTCCTTCACGCGACACGATACCCCCGCATTTGCGTTCGTCAGCACCGGACTAGCAGTCAGGAGTGAACTTCGGGTAAAGGACGTCTTCACAACGGTAATGATCGTGAATTTCGGCCTCGACCGCCCCCAGGGCTCGCGGATCGTCGTCGCCATGTCCGGCGGCGTCGACAGCTCCGTCACGGCCGCGCTCGCCGCGCGCACCGGCGCCCAGGTGATCGGCGTCACGCTCCAGCTCTACGACCATGGCGAAGCGGTGAAGCGTACGGGCTCCTGCTGCGCCGGCCAGGATATTTACGACGCAAGGCAGGTCGCCGACCGCCTCGGCATCGCCCATTACGTGCTCGACTACGAAAGCCGCTTCCGCGAAGGCGTCATCGACCGCTTTGCCGACGAATATGCGCACGGCCGAACCCCGATCCCCTGCGCCTTGTGCAACCAGGGCGTGAAGTTCACCGACCTCATCGCCTTCGCGCGCGAGCTTGGGGCCGACTGCCTGGCGACCGGCCATTACGTGCGGCGAGTCGCCTCCGGCGGTCGAATCGAACTCCACAAGGGCGCCGACCAGCGCCGCGACCAGAGCTATTTCCTCTACGGGACGAGCGCCGAGCAGCTCGATTTCCTGCGCTTTCCTCTCGGCGACCTGCCGAAGAGCGACGTCCGCCAGATCGCCCTCGAGACCGGGCTCGCCGTCGCCTCCAAGCCGGACAGCCAGGACATCTGCTTCGTGCCGGACGGCGACTATGCATCGCTGGTGAAGCGGCTTCGTCCGGAAACCGAGGCGCCCGGCGACATCGTCGACCTCGACGGGCGGGTGATCGGCAGGCATCGCGGGCTGGTCCATTTCACCGTCGGCCAGAGGCGCGGGATCGATATCGGCGGAAGCCCGGAGCCGCTCTACGTGGTGCGACTGGAGCCGCAGTCACGGCGGCTGGTGGTCGGCCCGCGACGGGCGCTCGCAGTCGAAAGCGTGCGCGTCGAGGATCTCAGCTGGATCGGCGAGAACCAGCGCGAGGTGAGCGTCAAGGTGCGCTCGCTGGCGCCGGCCGTCGCCGCCCGGATCGATAACGGCTGGGTTCGCTTCGAAAAGCCCGAATATGGAGTCGCCCCGGGCCAGGCGGCTGTCTTCTACGACGGTACCCGGCTGCTTGGCGGAGGCTGGATCGCCGAAACCGTCGCCGCCGACCCGCGCGTCGGCTGTGCCGCAGCCGCTTAGCGCTGGAATTCTCCTGTTCCGGCGGCGCAGCGGTGCCGTCGAAGTGCTGCTCATCCATCCCGGCGGGCCGTGGTGGTCGAAGCGGAACGCCGGAGCCTGGATGATCCCCAAGGGCGGGGTCGACGAAGGCGAAAGCCCGATCGATGCCGCAGTCCGCGAATTCGAGGAGGAAGTCGGCTCGCCGCCCGGTGGGAGCGTTTCGCACCTGTGCCGGATCAGGCAATCGGGCGGGAAAATGGTCGACGTCTTCGCCGCCGAGGGCGATTTCGACCCGACCACGCTCGAAAGCGCCGAGTTCGAAATGGAATGGCCGCCCCGAAGCGGGCAAGTGGGCCGTTTTCCCGAAGCCGACCAGGCGCGGTGGATGACTCTTGGCGAGGCGCGTCGCATGATGCTCCAAAGCCAGCTTCCGGTGCTCGACGCGCTGGAGCGCAAACTTCAATCTCCCGAGGGGAAATGATGCTCGCTTTTCTCGCTGCCCTGTCCGCCCAGCCGGCCCCCGCCGCCCCCGTCGCACCAGCTCCTGCGGTCTCCGCGGAGGCGAGGAGCTGGCCAACCCGCGAAGGCGACGTCGTGCTGAAGGACTTCCGCTTCGCCAACGGCAAGGTGCTGCCACAGCTTCGGATGCACTACACCGCGCTGGGCTCGCCCCATCGCAACGCGGCCGGCATAATCGACAATGCAGTCATGGTGCTGCACGGCACCGGCGGTACCGGGAAGCAGTTCCTGAGGCCGCAATTCGCAGACGAGCTCTACGGGCCCGGCCAGCCGCTCGACATCCGCAAATACTGGATCATCCTGCCCGACAACATCGGCCACGGCGGCTCGTCGAAACCGTCCGACGGCCTGCGCATGGACTTTCCCGAATACACCTACGACGACATGGTCGAGGCGCAGCACCGGATGCTGGTCGAGGGCCTCGGAGTGACGCAGCTGCGGCTGGTCATGGGCACGTCGATGGGCTGCATGCACGCGTTCGTCTGGGGCGAGAAATATCCCGATTTCGCCAAGGCGCTGATGCCGCTTGCCTGCGAGCCGATCGAGATTGCCGGCCTCAATCGCATGTGGCGAAAGATGCTGATCGACGCCATCGAGGCCGACCCGGCGTGGAATGGCGGCAATTACACGAAGGAGCCCGAGCAGGGGCTTCGCACGGCGGCCTCGCTTCTCGTGATTGCCGGGTCGGCGCCGCTCAACTTCCAGGAGCAATATCCGACCCGCGAAGCGGCCGAGGCGCACGTCGAAGAGGCGGTCCCGGCCTACATCGCCTCGATGGACGCCAACGACACCATCTATCAGTTCGATTCGTCGCGATTCTACAATCCATGGCCGAAGCTGGAGGCGATCACGGCGCCGGTGATGTGGGTGAATTCGGCCGACGACTTCATCAACCCGCGCAACCTCGCGGTGCCTGGGCAGGCGGTGAAGAGGATGAAGAACGCCCGCTTCCGGCTGGTCCCGGAAAGCATCGACACCCACGGCCACGGCACTCACACCTGGGCGAAATTCTGGAAGCGCGACCTTATCGAGCTTCTGGAGCGGTCGAAGTGAGGTCGTGCGCGGAGACGTGATTGAGGGTGATCAGCCAGCGGCCGTCGATCTTGCGGAATAGCCGCGTGTTCACGCCCTCGGTCACCCGCTTGCCGCGGATCAGCCGGTAGCGGCCGACCAGCATCGCCGCGTCAGGAGCGAGCAGGTCGATTTTCATGTCATAGAAGTGAAGCGCCCCGCGGCGCTCGGGTGAGCCGCCATAGTCGCGGATATAATGGTCGAGCGTGCCCTGCCAGCCGTCCTGGAAGGTGCCGCCGGAAACGAAGATCACGCCCGGATTTGCGAACCCGGCCATGTAGCCGCGAAAGTCGCCGCGGTTCCACGCCGACTCCATCTGGTGGATCGTCCGAAGAATGGCCGCCTGTTCTTGCGCCGGAGTGGCAGCCGTCGCCGGCGCCGCCAAGGCAATTGCGGCCAGCGGTATCGCCCACCTCACAGCTGAAAGGTCCCTGTGATCACCGTTACGCAGCTGCCGCCGAGCACCACGCGGTCGCCGGCGTCGCGGCAATGGACGAGGCCGCCGCGCTCGCTCGCCTGCACCGCGCTGAACTCGTGGCGGCCGAGGCGCTTTGCCCAGTACGGCACCAGCGCCGCATGGGCAGATCCGGTGACCGGGTCTTCGTCGATTCCGCAATATGGAACGAACACCCGGCTGGCGATGTCTTCGCGGTCGCCGCGAGCAGTCACGATGGCCATTCGTTTGATCTTGCCGAGGGCCGCGAAATCGGGTGCGCAGGAGCGGACCGCCGCCTCGTCCGGCAGTTCGATGATCGCGGCGTCGTTGCATCCTTCGGCGAGCCACACCGGCGAGTCCGGCAGGCCCAAGGCGCGGCAGAGATCGGGCTCGCGCACTTCACTGAGCGGCGCGGCGGGCAAGTCGAGCTGGAGCAGGTCGCCGTCCCTTCGGACGGTCAGGATGCCCGACTGCGTCGAGAAGCGAATCTCGTCGCCGGAAATCAGGACGTGGCCGGAAGCGATGGTCGCGTGGCCGCACAGCTCCACCTCCGTCACGGGGGTGAACCAGCGCAGGTCGTAGTCCGCCTCGTCGCTTTCGGAGGCGACCGCAAACGCCGTCTCGCTGAGGTTATTTTCCGCCGCGATCCGCTGCATCAGCCGGTCGTCGAGCCAGTCGTCGAGCGGCATCACCGCCGCGGGGTTGCCGGTCAGCGGATCGGTGGCGAACGCGTCGACCTGGAAGAACGGCAGGCTAGTCACTCGGGCTGCTCCGCGATGTGTGAGGGAAGCACGCCTTCGCGATCGGTGTTCCCTTCGGGATCGAGGTGGATGAGGATCTCCGTGTTCGGAAACTGCTTTTCCAGCTGCTCTTCAATCCGGTCCATTCGGTCGTGCGCCTCGCGGACCGTCCAGTTCGCCGGCACCCAGACGTGGAACTGGACGAAATTGTGCGTGCCGCTGGTCCGCGTCCGCAGGTCGTGGAGCCCGTCGAGTTCAGCATATTGGCGAGCGGCGGCAAGGAATTGCTCGCGTTGCTCGTCCGGCCATTCGCGGTCCATCAACTGGTTGAGCGCGTGCGATGATGACTTCCACGCGCCCCAGGCCAGCCACAAGGCAATCATCAGTCCGAACAGTGCGTCGGCGCCAACTATGCCGGCATATTGGTCGAGAACGAGCGCAACCACCACCGACGCGTTGAGCAGCAGGTCGGAGGCGTAGTGCAGGCGGTCGGTGGCAATGGCGACAGAGCCGGTGCGGCGGACGACATGGCGCTGGTAGGCAATCAGCGCGAAGGTGAAGGCAATCGCGACCAGCGAAACGCCGATCCCGAGCTCGGCATCGGCGGTCTCGACTCCGCCGATCAGGCGTTCGATCGAACGAAAGCCGATGAACAGCGCCGAGATGGTGATGATGATCACCTGCATCAGCGCGGCAAGCGCCTCCGCCTTTCCGTGACCGAAGCGGTGCTCGCGGTCCGCCGGCTGCGCCGCCACCCGGACTCCCAGGAGAACGACCAGGCTGGCGAACAGGTCGAGTGTGCTGTCGGCGAGCGAGCCGAGCATCGCCATCGACGACGTCCGATAGGCCGCCCACGACTTCAGCCCGATAAGGAGGATGGCCATCGCGATACTTGCAATCGCAGCCCGCGAGGTCAGCGCCGATCGGTCGCCCGCATCGATGTGCCCGGGACCATGATGGTGAGCGCCGGTCATGGGTAGAGCAGCCCTTCGGTCCATCCCGAGCCGGTTCGAGTGAACAGCCGGCGCTCGTGAAGCCGGTGCGGTCGGGCGGTCCAGAATTCCATCGATTCCGGAACAACCCTGAAGCCCGACCAGTCGCGGGGGCGCGGAACGGCCATTCCGTCGAACTTCCGCTTCATCTCCTCGACGCGCGCTTCGAAGGTCTCCCGGTCGGGCATCGGCCGTGACTGTTTCGACGCCCAAGCGCCGATCTGCGAATCGCGCCCGCGACTGGCGAAATAGGCATCGGCTTCCTGGCCATCCACCTGGTGGGCAACGCCTTCGATCCGCACCTGGCGGCACAGCGACTTCCAGTGAAACAGAAGCGCCACGTCGGGGTTGGAGGCGATCTCCTCGCCCTTTCGGCTTCCGTAGTGCGTGTAGAAGGTGAAGCCGTCAGGCCCGTGGTCCTTGAGAAGCACCATTCGGACCGAGGGCCTGCCGTCGCCAGCCGCCGTCGCGACAGCCATCGCATTGGGCTCGTTCGGCTCGCTTTCGCAAGCCTCGGCAAACCAGCTGTCGAACAGCGCCAGGGGGTCGTCCGCGTTGGCCATGGGGCGCTCTATCCGCGGCCGAGGCTCAGCCGCAAGGGCGCGGTCTTTAACAACCGGCGCAATCCTGTTCCGCTTCGCCCTCGATCTGGATGGTCGCGTGATGGAGGTGAAACCGCTCATCCAGAAGCGCGCTTGCCCGTCGAAGCACGTCCTGCCTTCGCGCCGGATCGGGGACGACGAGGTGAACGGTGATTGCGTTTTCGGTCGTGCTCATCGGCCACACATGGAGGTCGTGAAGTGCCTCGACGCCTGGAAGTCCAGCAAGTGCCCCCTCGACGTCCGGCAGGGATATTCGCGACGGAACCGCGGCGAGCGACATCCACGTGGATTGCTTCAACAGGTCGAACGTCCCCCACAGGATGACAAGCGCGATGGCGATGCTGACGACCGGGTCGATCCACAGCATGCCGGTGAAAAGGATCACCGCACCGGCAATGACCACGCCGACGGAAACAGCCGCGTCGGCGGCCATGTGCAGGAAGGCTCCGCGGATGTTGATGTCGCCCTTGCGCCCCGATGCGAACAGCCAGGCAGTCGCTGCGTTGATGACGATCCCGATTCCGGCGACGATCATCACCATCGATCCGTTCGCCGGTTGCGGATCCATCAGCCGCTGCACCGCCTCCAGAAGGATCGCGCCGACCGCGACGAGGAGGAAGATCGCGTTGAACAAGGCGGCAAGGATCGGCGCCTTCTTGAGGCCGTAAGTGAATTTGTCGGAGGCTGGGCGCTTCGCCATCGCTGCGCCTGCCCAGGCCAGCGCAAGGCCGAGCACGTCGGACAAATTGTGGCCGGCGTCGGCGAGCAGAGCCATCGACCCGGCGATGAAACCAGCGGCAGCCTCGGCGACGACGAAGCCGCTGTTCAACGCAATGCCGATCAGGAAAGCGCGCGAAAAATCCCGGGGAGCGTGGTGATGGTGAGCACTCATCGCCAAAGGCGTACAGATGTCGCCGGCCTATCTCTAGACCCCCGTTCGGCGAAGCTTTGCATCCGTTTGCCGAACGAGGGCGGCGGGTGCTTGTGATGTTGTATCATTCACAATAAAGGCGGCGCCCCATAACAAACGGACATCCATTGCAATGACCCGAACTGTGCTTGCCACCGTGGCCGCCCTTGCGCTCGTCCCTTCCACGGCGCTCGCCAACGTGCCTTCGAACAGCAACTCGTTGAGCGCGTCAAACTCAAGCGGAGGAACCACATCGACGTCCGGCAATTCGGCTGCCGCACCGACTCCAGGCTCGGCGGCGGAGGCGCATCCCGACCCCGACCAGGCCGTCATCGTCACCGGAGTTCGCCGCTCCGCCGGCGATGTCCTCGGCGGGGTTTCCGTCCTCGATCAGGAATCGCTCACCCGCAACGCTCGCCCGAGCATCGGCGAAACGCTTGCCAAGCAGCCGGGAGTGACTGCGTCGAGCTTTGGCCCGACCGCCTCGCGGCCGATCCTCCGCGGTCTCTCGGGCGAGCGGGTCCGGGTGCTCGTAGACGGGATCGGCTCCCTCGACCTTTCCTCGTCCGATCCCGACCACCGGTGACGATCAATCCGATGACGGCCGAGCGGATCGAGGTCTCGCGAGGACCCTCGGCGCTGCTTTTCGGCTCGTCGGCAATCGGCGGCGTGGTCAATGTCATCGACACCCGGATTCCCAGGCATTTGCCGGACGGCCCGATCGCCGTGAATGCGCTCGCACACTATCGGTTCGGCCGCCAACGAACGCTCCGGCAATCTCTCAGTGGATGTCCCTCTCGGCCCCCATTTCGTCGGACATTTCGACGGCGCCTATTCCAAATATGACGATCTCGGATCGGCGGTTTCGTCCTGTCGATCCGCTTCGCCGAAGAGGCGCTCGCCAGCCCCGACCCGGCGATCCGGGCGCTGGCCAAGCCTAAAAGACAAACTGCCGAACACGGCCGGTCGAATCGACGATATCGCCGGCGGGCTCGCTTACGTCGACGGCAGCCTCAACATCGGTCTTTCCTTCAGCCATCACGACGTTCAATTATGGCGTGCCGATCCGCTTTTCGCTCGACCCCTCGATGAAGCCGGAAGCTCCCGACTCGATGGGCGCCAGGACCGCGGCGACATTCGCGCCAACGTCCCACTCGGCGGCGACCTTTTCAACATTTTCGAATTCCGTGGAGGCCTTTCCAAATACCATCACGACGAAATCGAGCATGACTGGCTCGATCGGCTCGCGCTTCCTCACCGATGGCGGAGAAATGCGCGCCGATCTGGTTCAGAGCGAACGCGGCGGATGGGGCGGCACTTCGGGGGTCCAGTTTCTCAATGCCGATGTGAAGCTCTCGCGGCGACGAGAAATATCTTCCTGACAGCAGCACTGGCAGCTCGGCCTCTTCACCGTCCAGTCGCTCGTCCGCGGCCCAATCCGCTTCGAGGGCGGCCTCCGCATCGAGTTTGCGAGGCTCCACGCCGACAGCGACGCGCAGATCGCCGAAACGGCGGGGCCATCGGAGCCATTCCGATTTCGCGCAGCTTCACGCCCGTCTCGGGCTCGATCGGCGGCAATTACGAATTCGCATGCGGCTGGCACGCCGGCCTGTCGCTGTCGCACAGCGAACGTGCTCCGGCCATTGACGAGCTTTTCGCCAATGGCCCGCACGGCGGAAGCCAGTCGTTCCAGGTCGGCAATCCGCGATCGGCAGGGAAATCAGCAACTCGGCCGAATTCAGCGTCCACCGCACAACGGGGCCGCTCCACGTGCAGGGGAGCCTCTATTACAGCCGCTTCTCAAGTTTCATCTATCAGGCACCGACCGGAATCGTCCGCGGCGGCCTGCCGGAGTCCACCTACGCCACGGCAAGCCGCCGCCGATTATTACGGATTCGAGCTCGGCGCGGACGCAAAGTTCGGCCGGGCGCTCGGGATCGACTGGGGTGGCGAGCTGGTCACCGATGCGGTTCGAGCGACGATCAAGGGCTTCGGCCCGGCGCCTCTGATCCCTCCGCTTCGGATTCTTGGAGCGCTGACGGGCTCTCGCGGCCGGGTCGACGGGCGGCTCGAGGTCGAGCGGGCCTTCGCTCAGCATCGGACCGCTCCCATCGAAACTCCGACCTCGGGCTACACATTGGTCAATGCATCCCTCGACTGGCACCCGTTCGCAGCCAATCCGGAGCTGACGTTGTCGCTGCAGGGAGACAATCTGTTCGACGTCGATGCGCGAAGGCACTCGAGCCTGCTCAAGGACTATGCCCCCCTCGCCGGCCGCGACATCCGGTTGTCGGCGCGCCTGGGCTTTTAGCTCCGGTCCAGAAGGAAGCGGGCAGTGATTGCCGCCGCTGCGGCCCCGGCCAGCTGCGCGGCGATGAAGGCCGGAACGTCGCGCGGCGCAATTCCGGCGAATGTGTCCGACAGGCTTCGTGCCACTGTGATCGCCGGATTGGCGAAGCTCGTTGACGAGGTGAACCAGTAAGCCGCACTGATGTAGAGACCGACGGCAGCCGGCAGTGCGGAGCGCCGGAAGCGAACGGTCGCGAGGATCGTCAGGATGAGGCCGAACGTCGCCACGCCCTCGCCCGCCCATTGCCCTGGCCCGGTGCGGTCCTTCAGCGATAGTTGAAGCGTTGGAAGCGCGAACATGAAATGCGCGGCCCAAGCCCCGCAAATACCGAAAGCCAGCTGGGCCGAAACATAGGCCGCGGCATCGCGCCAGCGAAGTTCGCGGCGCGCCGCGGCGACCAGCGTTACCGCCGGATTCATATGTGCACCCGAAATCGGGCCGAACGCAGTGATCAGGACGAACAGGATCGCACCGGTCGCAAGCGTGTTGGCGAGCAGTGCCACCGCATCGTTTGCCGGGCTGAGGTTGGTCGCCATGATTCCCGAGCCGATCACGCAGGCGAAAAGGAAGAAGGACGCGATGCCTTCCGCCGCTATTCGGCGCGCGAGCGATTGCGGCTCAGCGAGAGAAGAGGTGCTCAAGCAATCTCACTCGCTGTCTTCGCGTTCGACGACGAGGATTCGCGCTTCGCCAAGCGGGCAAGCGATATGTTCTTCGCCGTCCTCGATCCACGCCATCTGCCCCGGGCGGAGCCGAACGACTTCGACCTCGGCTTCAGGTTCCGAACGCACGTGCATGTCAACCTCGCCGTCGAAGACGAGGAACAGCTCAGGCCCATCGTTGCGGTGCCAGCGGAAAGGCGCGTTGATCCAGCGCAGCTTCACCGCGGCGCTGCCGATTCCGGTAAGAGTGGGACCCGACCAGTCTTCGGGCCCGTTTAATGACGAGGCGTCGTATCTGCGCATCGTCAGGCGCCGCAGCTTGTGGTGCACGGTGAAGGTGCGGCGGACGGAGCGCAGCAATTGCCCTGCGCCGCCTCCGCCGACACAGCCGAAAGATCGATGCTGTCTCCATAGACGGTCGAATCCCCGTTCGTGTGGAAGGCTTCCCAGACCACGCCGTCAGGATCGGAGATCCAGCTCTTCTCGGACTTCGCGTAGCAACAGGTGGTCTTGCCTTCCTCCAGGACCGGCCGGCCTGCAGCCTTGATCCGGCCGTACACTTCAGAAAGTTCGTCGCTGCTCTCGACCTGGATTCCGAGATGCTCCACGCCCTTGTGCGCGTTACCGCTCGAGATTGCGAAATTCACTCGGGGATCGTCGAGCATCCACTTGGCGTAGTCGGCTTTCACCACCGTCGGGCCGGCGGCGAACAGGGTCGAATAGAAACCAATGGATTGATCGAGGTCTGAGACCCCGACGTGGACGTGCAGGCGCTTCATGCGGATTTCCTTGCTCTTGATGATGTTTCGTCCGCCGCGCCGCTGCCGCAATCGGCGCCGGCGCAGCAATTCTCCAGGAGATAATCGACCAGGGCGTTCATCGCCGGATAGTTGGCTCGATAGATCACCGAGCGGTGCTGCCGCTCATCAAGGATGAGGCCGGCATTGCGGAGCTGGGCGAGGTGAAAGGACAGCGAGCTGTTGGGAACGCCGAGCGACTCAGCGATGTCTCCAGCCGCCATGCCCTTGTCACCCGCCTGGACGAGCAGCCGGAACAGCGCGAGCCGATGTTCCTGGGCAAGCGCGGCAAGCGATTGGATAGCTGAACTGGCTTTCACCGGTAATTCCTTGTTTCCATATTTATCGAAATGACAGACGATGCAGCAGCTGTCAACACCAATTCGAATGTATTCGAAATGAAAAAGGCGGCCCCGGGGTGGGTTCACCCGGGGCCGCCTGGGGGCCGCATCAGGGGAGCGATGCGGGTCTGGGGACTAGATATCGATTCCGGCGGCGATCGCTTCGAGCTTGCGGATTCGCTCCTTCAGGTCGGCAATTTCAATTCGATTGCCGGTCGGCGGAAGCGTCCGGTCGGCGGTCGAGTGAGTGAGCTCCATGCGTTTGAACTCGAGCCAGGCATTCCAGCCTTTCAGCCCCGCGAAGGCGGCCGTTCCAAGGGCGGCCAGGACGCTCGCCGCAATCAGTGCAATCGAAAATGGCTCCATCACTTGTCCTCCCGAAGCGCTTCGATCTCTCGCGCCAGTTCGTCGTTGGGTTTGGAAATTTCGTTTTCGATGGCCATCAGCCGGCGGTCGATCGGGTCGAGCTCGGTGCGCATCGCGTGGACCGACGGGCGGACTTTTGCCACCTGCTCCATCCGGTCGAAATCGCTCATCCTGCGGTCGCTCATCGACCGGCGCTTCTGGACCGCGAACCACAGGCCGAGGCCGGCGTAGAGCGCCAGGACCAGCTTGAAGCTGACGAACAAGGCGGCGACCACGAAGCCGACTCGAAGGAAGGTGGGATCGACCCCGAACTGCTCGCCGATCTTGGAGCAGACCCCAACCAGCTTGGCGTCGCGGCGGTTGAGTGAATAGCGATATGTCTTGCGGCCCATCTGGAGTCCCTTCCTAGTTCGTCTTCGCCGCAAGTGCGGCCTTCATCGATTCGAGCTCGGCATCGACCTTTTCGGCCGCTCTCAGCTCGGCGATCTCTTCTTCCAGGCTCTTCGGCCCGGTCAGTCCAAGCGCCTCGGCGCGGCCTTCGGCAAAGTCGGCGCGCCGCTCGAGAATCTCGAACTTGGCGAAAGCGTCCTGCGTGCGGCTGCCGTTCAGGAGCTCGCTGGCTTTCGCCCGGGTGACGGCGCTTTCGAGCCGGTAGGCGATTGCATTCTGGCGAGCGCGGGCCTCGCGAAGCTTCGACTGAAGCTTGGCGATATCCGCTTCGTAGGAGCGCAGGACGTCTTCGATCTGCGCCATCTCGGTGGCGAGACCCTCGGCCATTTCGGCCGCATTCTGCCGCTCCATCAGCGCCGCCTTGGCGAGGTCGTCGCGGCCCTTGGAAAGCGCCAGCTCGGCCTTCTCGGTCCAGCTCGCCTCGATCTGCTCAAGCCGGCCAAGCGAGCGCCGCATGTCCTTGATGTCGGCGATCGAGCGGGCGGCGGTCGCCCGAACCTCGACCAGAGTCTCTTCCATTTCGAGGATGATCATCCGGATCATCCGCGCCGGGTCTTCCGCCCGGTCGAGAAGCTCGGTCATGTTCGCGGCGAAGATGTCGCGAGCGCGGCTGAACACGGGGCCGCTGAGCCAGCCGGCGGCCGGAGCCATGCGCGGCGTGGCGCTTTCGGGCTCCTTGACCAGCACGGGCGTGCGGACCGGGACCTTGGCTTCGAGGATCTCGAGCTCAGGCATTGATCGTCGGCTGTGTCGAAGCAACGGCGATGTGGGCCGGAGCGATGGCCGAACCAACCGCGACGCTGCTCATCAAAAGCGCGCCAATGGCGGCGATGAGGGTCCGAGTGATGGTCTGCTGACCGGACATTTGAATTCTCCCTTTTTTGGCCTGCGACGATTGCTTGCGGGCCGATGAACATTGCTATTCAAGGGCCGTGCCAAACGGAGAAATCAGCCAAAAACGCCGTGAACGCGTCGTTGGGCGGTTGGGAGAATGGGACGCAATGCCAAGCCGGTTGGGGAAATTTCCCAACCAGTCCGGACGCGCTGCGCTTTTGTGCCTAGCTGTTGGCCGCGGGCTCGTTGGCGGCGGCATCGTCGCCGTCGGTCTTTTCGACGTACGGCTCGACCTTGCCCTTCAGCGTGATCGTCATCGGGTTGCCGAAGCGATCGCGGCTTCGGCCCGCGGCGACCTTTATCCAGCCTTCGGAGACGCAATATTCCTGGACGTTGGTCTTTTCCTGGCCGTTGAACTTGATCCCGACGGGGTTCTCCAGGAGCTCGGAATCGAAATAGGGGCTCCGCGGGTCGAGCGACAGCCGGTCGGGCAGGGCAGGTTTCTCGTCAGCCATGATGCCGCCTAGCGCCGCCGCGCGACCCTCGTCAACGCCGACAATCGAAGCAGATGTAAAGCGTGCTTGTCTTGCACAGTTGCCGCCCGCGCGACTCGCGATTAAGCGCCTCATCCAAATGCGAGAAAAAGAGCAATCAAAGAAGAAGCCGAACCGGCCGCAGCTGTCGCTTCACGTTCCCGAGCCGGCGTTCCGGCCGGGCGACACGCCCGATTATTCGTCGCTGCAGGTTCCCGACGCCGGATCGGCGCCGAAGCCGGACATCGCCGTCGCCGCTGCCGATACCGAGCCGCTTGCCAAGGGGCTCGTCCGGGTACTGGGCGACGACAACAAGGCGGTCGGCCCGTGGGACCCCAAGCTCGACGCCGACACGCTTCGCAAGATCCTGTCCGACATGGTTCTCCAGCGCATCTTCGACGACCGCATGTACCGCGCGCAGAGGCAGGGGAAGACCAGCTTCTACATGAAGGCGACGGGCGAGGAGGCGGTGGCGATCACCACCGCCGCAGCGCTCGACCGCGACGACATGAACTTCCCGACCTATCGCCAGCAGGGACTGCTGATCGCGCGCGGCTATCCGCTCGTCGAGATGATGTGCCAGGTCTATTCCAACAAAGGCGACAAGCTGAAGGGCCGGCAGCTGCCGATCATGTATTCGTCCAAGGACCACGGCTTCTTCACCATCTCGGGCAATCTCGGCACGCAATTCCCGCAGGCGGTCGGCTGGGCGATGGCGAGCGCGATCAAGGGCGACAGCCGGATCGCCGTCGGCTGGATTGGTGACGGGGCGACAGCCGAGGGCGACTTCCACGCCGGAATGACCTTCGCCGCCGTCTATAACGCGCCGGCCATCCTCGCCGTGGTCAACAACCAGTGGGCGATCTCCAGCTTCTCCGGGATCGCCGGTGCGGAAAAAGCGACTTTCGCGCAGCGGGCAATCGGCTACGGAATCCCGGGCCTTCGGGTCGACGGCAACGACGTCCTCGCCGTCTATGCCGCGGTGCGCTGGGCCGCCGATCGCGCCCGCTCCAATCTTGGGCCAACGCTGATCGAGTTCTTCACCTATCGCGCCGAGGGGCACTCGACCTCCGACGACCCGTCCGGATACCGCCCCGCAGGCGAGGCCAAGGCGTGGCCGCTCGGCGATCCGGTCGAGAGGCTCAAGGCGCACCTCGTCGAGCTTGGCGAATGGGACGAGGAGCGACACGAGGCGCTCCGCGCCGAGTGCGATGCCGAGGTCCGCAAAGCGCAGAAGGAAGCGGAAAGGCTCGGCATCCTTCCCGAGCAGGGCAAGGACAATATCGAAAGCATGTTCGAGGACGTTTACGCCGAACTCACGCCGCGACTTGCCGAGCAGCGAGACGAAGCTGTCAGCGAGGCCAAGAGCTGATGGCGACGATGAACATGATCCAGGCGCTCAACAGCGCCCACAAGGTGACGATGGAGCGCGACGACGACGTCGTCGTCTACGGCGAGGACGTCGGCTATTTCGGCGGGGTCTTCCGGGTGACCGAGGGCTTGCAGAAGCAATTCGGAAAGCAGCGCTGCTTCGATTCCCCGATCAGCGAGGGCGGGATCGTCGCCACCGCGGTCGGAATGGCCGCTTATGGCCTGAGGCCCGTCGTCGAGATCCAGTTCGCCGACTACATCTATCCCGGCTACGACCAGATCGTCAGCGAAGTGGCCAAGATCCGCTATCGCACCGCCGGGGAATGGGGGATGCCGATGGTGATCCGCTCGCCCTACGGCGGCGGCATCTTCGGCGGACAGACGCACAGCCAGAGCCCGGAAAGCCTGTTCACTCATATCGCGGGCTTGAAGACGGTGATCCCGTCCACTCCCTACGACGCCAAGGGACTGCTTATCGCCGCGATCGAGGACCCCGACCCGGTGATCTTCTTCGAGCCCAAGCGCATCTACAACGGACCGTTCGACGGCCACCACGACAAGCCGGTGAAGCCATGGTCGAAGCACCCGGCGAGCGAAGTGCCGGACGGCCATTACACCGTCCCGATCGGCAAGGCGGCGATCGTCCGCGAAGGGGCAGACCTGACGGTTCTCGCCTACGGGACAATGGTCCACGTCGCGCTGGCAGCAGTCGAGGAAAACGGCGTCGATGCCGAAGTCATCGACCTGCGAACGCTCGTCCCGCTCGATATCGAAACGATTGAGCAGTCGGTGAAGAAAACCGGCCGCTGCGTGGTTGTTCACGAAGCGCCGAGCAATACCGGGTTCGGAGCGGAACTGGTGGCGCAGGTGCAGCAGCGCTGCTTCTATCACCTGGAAGCTCCGGTGCTGCGGGTCACCGGCTGGGACACGCCCTACCCGCACGCTTATGAGTGGGCCTATTTCCCGGGGCCCAAGCGATTGAAGAAAGCCCTCGAGAAAGTGATGGCCGACTGATGCCAAAATATGAGTTCAAGCTGCCCGACATCGGCGAAGGAATCGCCGAAGCCGAAATCGTCGCCTGGCACGTCAAGGTCGGCGACCAGGTCGAGGAAGACCAGCAGCTCGCGGACATGATGACCGACAAGGCGACGGTGGAGATGGAATCGCCGGTCGCCGGCAAGGTCGTCGAACTCGCCGGTGAAGTCGGCGACCAGATTCCGATCGGCTCCGTGCTCGCGGTGATCGAGACCGAAGACCGCGCCGAATCCTCGGCCGACGAAAGCAAGGAAGAACGCCCGCTCGGCGACGGCACCGACCACCCGACTCCCAAGCTGGAGAAAGAGATTCCGGTAACCGGCCTGGAGCAAGAGCGCGCGCCAAAGCCCGCTTCCCCCGAGCCTGTCGAACCGAAGACGACCGAAGGTCAACGGCCGCCGTCGTCCCCGCAAGCGAAGGGCAGTGCTTCGACAAGCTCGGCACAGACGGGTGCTGGTGGCCAGGTGCTCGCTTCCCCCGCCGTCCGCGCCCGCGCCCGCGACCTCGGTGTCGACCTTTCGCAAGTGAAGGCTCGCGACACGCGAGTCCGCCACGCCGACCTCGACGCTTATATCCTTCACAAGGGCGGAAGCGTTTCCGCCCGCGGAGCCGCACCGGCGCGTCAGGACGAGACAATCAAGGTCGTCGGGCTGCGCCGCAAGATCGCCGAGAACATGGCCGAGGCGAACCGCCGCATCCAGCATTTCACCATCGTCGAGGAGTTCGACGTCACCGCGCTCGAGGAAACGCGGGCGATGATGAACAAGGATCGCGGCGGCAATCCCAAGCTCACCGTGCTCCCGTTCCTGATCACCGCGCTGTCGCGCGCACTCGCCGACTGGCCGATGCTCAACGCCACCTTCGACGACGAGGCGATGACGGTCACTCGGCACGGCTCGGTCGACATGGGAATCGCCACTCAAACCGATAACGGGCTGATGGTCGCAACCATCCGCAGCGCCCAGTCTCGATCGGTGTGGGAGCTTGCATCGGAAATTGCGCGGCTGTCGGACGCGGCACGCTCGGGCAAGGCGAGCCGCGAGGAGCTGAGCGGCGCGACCTTCACCATTTCATCGCTCGGGCCGATGGGCGGGATCACTTCGACTCCGGTCGTCAACCCGCCGCAGGTGGCGATTATCGCCGTCAACAAGATCGAGGAAAAGCTCGTTCCCATCGACGGCGACATCGAGATCCGCAAGCGGATGAACCTGTCGCTGTCGTGCGATCACCGGGTCGTCGACGGCTGGGACGCCGCCAACTTCCTGGCCGACATGAAGCCGCTGATCGAAAACCCGCTTCGGCTTCTCAGCTAGTCAGTCGCACAGCTCGTGCCAGCTCTTCTCGCTGAGCTCGACGTCATATTTCTTCGCGGCTTTTTGGATTCGCTTCCAGGCTTCGTCGCGCTCTGAATCGCTGACCCCTTCGACCTGGTTGAAGCGGGCAACTGCGTTGCGGACATGGTCCGCGTCGCACAGCGGCTCCTTGCGCTCCTTGGGAAACGCATAGTCGCTGTCACTGAGGTCCTGCCGATCGTCGGCGTCGAGTTCACTCATGTTTGTCTCCTTTCCCGGACACAACGCACAAGGCTCCGCCGCCGGTCCAAGGACCGGCCGTGGTCAGGCGGCCAGCCGCACAGTCTCGCCGAGCGCGCTTTCCAACGAGCGTTCGCGCTGCTCGGGGCTGACTGACAGCCCGTCGGCGGCGACGAATTCCGGATCGATTCCCATGAAGCCGAAGATGCCGCGCAAATAGCTTTCCAGGAATTCATGGGCCGCTGCCGGCGATCCCGCGTCGTAGAATCCGCCGCGCGCGAGGGCGACGATCACGCGCTTGTTGCCCACCAGGCCTTCCGGCCCGTCTTGCGTATAGCGAAAGGTCTTTCCGGCAACGACGATCCGGTCGATCCACGCCTTGAGCTGCGTCGGCAAAGTGAAATTGTACATCGGAGCGCCGATCACCACGATGTCGGCGGCGAGGAACTCGTCGAGCACGTGCGGGTCCTGGCCTCGCTCGGTGAGGTGGCCGAGCGGATCGGCGGCGAGGTCGCGGTAGACGACTCGATCGCTGTCCAGCCGCTCGACGATGGAACGAGTTAGCGCCCGGCTGGCGCTCTCCTGGCCGCTGATGCTGCTGTCGATGTGCAAGATGGTCACTATTGCCTCCTAAGTATTTTTTCGATACCGAAGCACTCTAAGTAACCACGAAGCAGCCCATCCGCAAGAACGCACTTTTTTGTGGCGGACGAACAGCTTTGTGGGACAGTAACATCAAGGTGACTGGAGAAGCGGCGTGAAGGATCCGACCAACCCCGTGTGCCAGACGATCAGCGGATTGCTGCAGCGGATCGGCGACAAGTGGAGCGTCCTGGTCGTCGAAACCCTCGGCGAGGGATCGAAGCGTTTCAACGAGCTTCGGCGCGAAATTCCCGCGGTGTCGCAGCGAATGCTCACCCTTACCCTTCGCAACCTGGAGCGCGACGGCCTCGTCAACCGAACCGTCACTCCAAGCATCCCGCCCCGCGTCGATTACGAGCTGACCGAACTCGGCAAGTCGCTTCAAAAGCCGATTTGCGGACTGGTTCGCTGGTCGATGGACAATGTCGGCGCCATCCACGAAGCTCGCGAGCGCTACGACAAGGACCAGGCCGAAAGCGAGGCTGCGTGATCGCCGGACCGCCGGCCAGCGGAATCACCGCCCTGATCGAACGCGCCGATGGCTATGCGCAAGCCGACGACGTGCGCGCCGCGGTCGCTTTCTACCAGTCGGCAATCAAAGCCGCGCGCGAGTCGAACCTTCGCGATCCGGCCCTGACGGGTGAACTTCGGCGGGCGCAAGACTATGTGGTCGCCCGGGCGAAAGAGTTCGCGGGCGCGCTGGAGGATGCGGTGGCCAGCGTCACTCCGCCCGGCCCGCTCGCGGCCACCCGGCTCAATCACTCCCTCGACATGCTCAAGGGGCAGCGGCAGGTCTACCAGCAGCAGCCGGCCGTGCTCTATTATCCCTACCTCGCCCAGCGCCAGTTCTTCGAGCGCGACGAGTTCGACTGGGTGCCGGCGCTGGAAGCGGCGACCGGCGACATTCGCGAAGAGCTCCTCGCCCTGGTCAGCGGCGGCGCGGACTTTCGTCCCTACGTCGAGAACGATCCCGACCGGCCGCACCGCGATTTCGGCGGCCTCAATGAAAATCCCAGCTGGACCGCGCTCTATTTGTGGCGGGACGGAAAGATCGTCGAGGAAAACGCACGCCGTTGCCCGAAGACGATGGCCGCTCTCGAAAACGTGCCGCTGAGCGACATCGGCTCGCGAACGCCCGCAGTGCTCTTCTCGCGGCTCGAGCCGGGCGCGCATATCCCGCCGCATTCGGGAATGCTGAACTGCCGGCTGATCTGCCACCTTCCGCTGATCGTGCCCGAGGGGTGCTGGCTTCGGGTGGGCAACGAGACCCGCGAGTGGGAGGAAGGCAAGCTCCTGCTGTTCGACGACAGCTTTGAGCATGAGGCGAAAAACCCGAGCGGCGAGCTTCGGATCATCCTTTTGTTCGACGTCTGGCGCCCGGAGCTCGAGGAGGAAGAGCGCTCCGGCATTTCCGCCATGTTCGACGCAATCGACCGCTTCCAGGGCGTTCCGGAACAGTGACCGGCACCAAAGCAGCGGCCAATCATTTAGCAAACATCATCTTCAGGAGTAGCGTGTGAAGACCATCGCCCTTTCCGCCTGTGTCGCCCTGGTCGCGGCCGGACTGCCGACCGCCGCCTCGGCCGGAGAACTCTTCGGCGGCATCTACACCCACAATGTCGATACGCCGCTGTCGCTTGGCGACGACAATGAAGGCGGAGCCGACCTCCAGATCGGCTGGCGAGGCGGAAAGATCGGCCTCACGCCGCTGCAGCCCTATGCGTTCGGAGCGCTCAACAGCAGCGGCGACACCAGCTATGCGGCCATCGGGCTTTCCGCGAAGTTCGGCGGCAAGCTCTACGTGCGCCCGGGGCTTGGACTCGCCATTCACACCGGATCGGCTGCGAATTTCAACAACCCGTTCAACGACAAGATCGAGTTCGGCTCACGCGTGTTGTTCGAGCCCGAGCTCGGGATCGGAGTGCAGCTCTCTCCCCGCATTTCCGCAGAAGCAAGCTGGGTGCATATGAGCCACGCGCAGATCTTCGGGCGCCAGAACCCCGGGATCGACAATATCGGGGTTCGCCTGAACGTCGGCCTCCCCTGACGCCTCAGCGGCCGACCATGGTTTCCGGCTTGACCACGCGGGCGAACGTCTCCTCGTCGACATAGCCCAGCTCGAGCCCGGCTTGTTTCAGCGTCGTGCCGTTCTTGTGCGCGTGCTTGGCGATTTCGGAGGCCTTGTCGTAGCCGATCTCCGGCGCCAGCGCTGTGACCAGCATCAGCGATCGGTCGACCAGCTCCGCAATCCGATCCTCGTCCGGCTCCAGCCCCTCGAGGCAGCGCGTGGTGAAGCTTTCCATGCCTGTGGTCAAAAGCCGGATCGAGCGGATGACGTTGGCGCCGATCAGCGGCTTGAACACGTTCAGCTCGAGGTGACCCTGCAGCCCGCCGACGGTCACCGCGACGTGATTGCCCATGACTTGCGCCGCAACCATCGTCAGCATTTCACACTGGGTGGGATTGACCTTGCCCGGCATGATCGAGCTTCCCGGCTCGTTTTCCGGAAGCTGGAGTTCGCCCAGGCCACAGCGCGGACCGGACCCCATCAGGCGGATGTCGTTGGCGATCTTGGTCAGCGAAACCGCGGTCGTGTTGAGGATTCCGGACAGCTCGACCATCGTGTCGTGGGCGGCCATTTCGGCGAACTTGTTGGGCGCCGAGGTGAACGGCAGGCGAGTGAGGTTGGCGACTTCCTTGGCGAATGCCTCGCCAAAGCCGGCGGGCGCGTTGAGTCCGGTACCGACCGCGGTTCCGCCCTGCGCAAGCCGGAGCACGCGGGGCATCGCCTCCTCCAGCCGCTCGATATTCGCCTGCATCTGCGCCGCGTAGCCGGAAAATTCCTGCCCGAGAGTCAGCGGAGTGGCGTCCTGAAGATGCGTTCGGCCGATCTTGACGATGTCGTCCCACCGCTTCGACAGCCTGGCGAGCACGGCGAGCATCGCCTTGGCGGCCGGGAGTAGCGAGGACGTCAGCGATCGCGCAGCGGCGATATGCATTGCGGTCGGGAAGCTGTCGTTCGACGACTGGCTCTTGTTGACATGGTCGTTGGGGTGGACCGGCGACTTGCCGCCGCGCGTGCCGGTCAGCGCCTCGTTGGCGCGGCCGGCGATGACCTCGTTGGCGTTCATGTTCGATTGCGTCCCCGACCCGGTCTGCCAGATGACCAGCGGGAATTCGCGGTCGAGGTCGCCGCGCGCGACTTCCGCCGCCGCCTGCTGGATCGCTTCCGCGATTTGCGCGTCGAGCAGCCCTTCGCGCGCATTCACCCGCGCCGCCGCCTGCTTGATGAAGCCCAGCGCATGCACGATTTCGACCGGCATCTGCTCGCGCGGGCCAAACGGGAAATTTTCGATCGATCGCTCCGTCTGCGCGCCCCAATAGGCATCGCGCGGTACTTCGATGGGGCCGAAGCTGTCGGTTTCGGTGCGGGTGCTCTTCGTCATTCGGGGCCTTTCGTCATCGCGAGGAGCGTCGGCAACGAAGCGATCCAGCCGGACTGCTTCGCTTCGCTCGCAACGGGGACGCTCCTGTTATTTTTTGCGCGTAAAGTCCACGCTGACCACGTTGGATCCGTCGTCCGGCTCGGCGGCCGGAACGTCGTTTTCGGGTTCCTCGTGGTTTTCGTGCACGGGCTCGGCGCCACTGGCCTGGAACTTGAGGCTGAAGTCGACGGCGGGATCGACGAAATCGGTGACCGCGGCGAAGGGTACGCGAAGAGTCGCTGGAACGTCGCTGAACGACAGGCCGACCGAAAAGGCGTCCTTTTCGACCTTCAGATCCCAAAAGCGGTTCTGGATGACGATCGTCATCTCCTCGGGGAAGCGGTCGCCGAGGTGCTTCGGAATGGAAACGCCGGCCATTCGGGTGCGGAAGGTGATGTAAAAGTGGTGCTCGCCGGGAAGCCCACCCGACCGCTCGACCTCGCGCAGGACTCGGCCGACGACGTCGCGCAGCGCCTCCTGGACGATCTCGTCGTAGGGTATCAGGCTTTCGGGAGTCTCGTCGCTCATCGCTTCCGGTGGTAACGAGGCAGCACTTCCGGTCAAGCCGACTTGAAAGGTTCTTTGCATGCCGATCGACCCGACCAGGCCCTACGACGACAGCAACATCTTCGCGAAAATCCTTCGCGGCGAGATCCCGTCGACGCGGGTCTACGAAGACGAATGGGCGCTCGCCTTTCACGACATCAACCCGCTGGCGCCGGTGCACATCCTCGTCATTCCCAAAGGGGCCTACGTGTCGTGGGACGACTTTTCCCAAAGGGCCTCGGCCGAGGAGATCGCCGGATTCGTCCGCGCCGTCGGCAAGGTCGCGCGCGACCAGCAACTGGTGGTCCAGGGTTATCGGCTGCTTGCCAACACCGGAAAACGCGCCGGCCAGGAAGTCCCGCACCTTCACGTCCACATCTTCGGCGGCGAGCCGCTCGGGCCGATGTTGGCCCGCTAAGCAGACGCAGGGATTGCACGAGCGGCAACAGCCGCTAGGCTCCGCCCGGAACCAGTTTCTGAGGGGATACTCATGGCCAGTGCTGCACCGCGCGGCGGAATTTTCGGGCGCGTCAAACCACTCGACGCAATCCTCGCGACCGCGCAACGCAAGTCGCTCAAGCGAACCCTGGGGGCGCTTCAGCTGACTCTCCTGGGTGTCGGCTGCGTCATTGGTACGGGCATTTTCGTGCTGACCTCGGTCGGCGCGCAGAAAGCCGGGCCGGGCCTCGTCATCTCCTTCATCATTGCCGGCGCCGTCTGCATCGTTGCCGCGCTCTGCTACGCCGAAATCGCGGCGATGGTGCCGGTTGCCGGCTCCGCCTACACATATAGCTACGCTGTCCAGGGCGAACTTCTTGCCTGGACCGTAGGGTGGGCGCTGCTTCTCGAATATGCGGTCGGCGCCTCCGCCGTCAGCGTCGGCTGGTCCAACTATTTTACGGACACCGTGCTGGCTCACTCGCTCGGCGTGACATTACCGCCCTGGCTGACTGCCGGGCCGCTGATCTTCGGCGGCCATCCCGGCGGCTTCATCAACCTGCCCGCGGGATTGATCGCGCTGCTGATGACGTGGCTCCTGATGATCGGCACGACCGAAAGCGCGCGCGTCAACGCGGTTCTCGTCTCCATCAAGATCGTCGCATTGACCGCGTTCGTCGTACTGACGATCCCGGCGATGCACGGAAGCAACTTCAGCCCGTTCATGCCCGGAGGAGTTTTCGGCGGGTTCGGATCGGGCGTCGGAGTTGTCGGCGCCGCGGCCACGATGTTCTTCGCTTATGTCGGTTTCGATGCGGTCTCGACGGCTGCAGAAGAAACCAAGAACCCCCAGCGCAATGTGCCGATCGGCCTGATCGGAAGCCTTCTGATCTGCACCGTCTTCTACATGCTGGTGGCGGCGGGCGCGATCGGCGCAATTGGCGGCCAGCCGATCGCCGATGCCGCCAACGTTCCGCTCACCACCGGCAGCCCGGAGCTGGCACGGCAATGTGCGATGCCGCAGTATCACGAGATGCTGGTGTGCTCGCGCGAGCCGCTTGCGCACGTGCTTCGGACGATCGGTTTCGGCACCATCGGTAACGCCATCGGCTACGCCGCCTTCATTGCCCTGCCATCGGTCGTTCTCATCCTGCTGTTTGGGCAGACGCGAATTTTCTTCGTGATGGCTCGCGACGGGCTGCTTCCCGAGAAGCTCGCGACCGTCCACCCGAAGTGGCGGACTCCGCATATCGTCACCGCGATCACCGGCGTTGGCGTTGCCATTGGCGCCGCTTTCTTCCCGGTCGGGCAGCTCGCCGATATCGCCAACGCGGGGACGCTCTACGCATTCCTGATGGTCGCGATTGCCGTGTGGCAGCTGCGCAAGAAGGACCCGAACCGCGAACGGCCGTTCCGGGTTCCGGCAATGTGGCTGGTCGCCCCGCTGACGATCCTCGGCTGCCTGTTCCTGTTCTTCAATCTTCCGGGACCGGCGATGCTGGTCCTGCCGATTTGGGGAGCGATCGGGTTGGTGATCTATTACGCCTACAGCTATCGGCACAGCCACGTCGGGCGCGGCATCATCGACGTTCCGGAACTGGACGACGAGGCACCGGACACGGTCGGCGTGCTGCCGCTGCCTGGGATGCCGGTTCCGCCCGACGACCGTGAGGACTAGCCTTCGTCTTCCCGGGCGGCGTCGATAAGCGCCGCCCGGAGCTCCTCGACCTGCTCCTTGGGCAGCTTCTTGCCGCTCGCCGTGCTCAGGTAGAAGACGTCGACCGCGCGCTCGCCGTAGGTGGCGACATGGGCCGAGTGCAGCTGCTGCCCGCATTCGTGGATTGCGCGGGCGAGCCTGGCGAGCAGCCCCGGCCGATCTAGCGCGTTGACTTCGACGACGGTCGTCCGGCTCGACGCCCGCTCGGGAATGGCCACCGAAGGTGCGACGTGGAACGGCTCGACCCGGGCGTTCGCCCGCGCTCGTCCGGAAACGTGGGGCGATTCCTGGCTGGTCAGCGCCGATTCGACCGAGCGGACCAGCCGGTTGCGCAGCCGCTTGTCCGAATAGGGCCGCTCGCGCGCGTCCTGGACCAGCAGATTGTCCAGCGCCATGCCGTCGCGGGTGGTGTGGATTCGGGCGTCGATAATGCTCGCCCCGGCGGACGCCAGGCCGGCGCAGATGCGATAGAAGAGCCCCTCGCGATCGGGCGTGAAGACGCTGATTCGAGTGGCTCCGCGCTCGGGCTCGTCCTCGACGACGATGCTCGGCCGCGCGTCGCCGATACGCGCCTCGGACGACGCCACCTGGCGGGCATTCGACAATTGCACTTCCGGGGGCTCGGCAAGCCAATAGCTGTCCGGAAGGCGCCGCGCGTACGCCCGCGCGATCTTCGGTTTCCAGTCGAGCGCAGTGCCGATCTCCTGCTGGCGTTGTTCGACAGTTTCGGTCCGTCCCCGCTGCTTGTGCCCAAGCCGCAGCTTTTCTTCGGCAGCGTCGAACAACGATCGCAGCAGCAGCCGCTTCCATTCGTTCCACACGCCCGGGCCGACGGCGCGGATATCGACGACGGTGAGCATCAACAGCAACCGAAGCCGCTCCGGGCTTTGCACCTTGGCGACGAAATCCTCGATGGTCTTCGGGTCGGCAAGGTCACGCTTGAAAGCGGTGGACGACAGCAGCAGGTGGTAGCGAACGAGCCAGGCGACGGTTTCCGTCTCCGCTTCGTCCAGCCCCAGGCGCGGGCATAGCTTGAGCGCAATCTCTGCGCCCAGCTCGCTGTGATCGCCGCCCCGCCCCTTTGCAATGTCGTGGAGGAGGACCGCGACGTAAATGACTCGCCGCGACGCGATCTGGTCGAACAAGGCGGTGGCCAGCGGATGGTCGTCGGCAAGGTCGCCGCGCTCGATGGCGGCGAGGAGCCCGATTGCCCGGATCTCATGCTCGTCCACGGTATAGTGGTGGTACATGTCGAACTGCATCTGTCCGACTACTCGCCCGAAATCGGGAATGAAGCGGCCGAACACGCCGGCCTCGTTCATCCACCGGAGCACCACGTCCGGCGAATTGCGGTTGGTGAGGACCTCCATGAACAAGGCGTTGGCCCGCGGGTCCTTGCGCACGCGCGCCTTGATCAGCTTTGCGTCCCTGGTCGCGGCGCGCATCGCGGTCGGGTGAATCTCGAGCTCTTCGCGAACGGCCAGCGCGAACAGCTCGATCAGCCGCACGGGATCGGCTGCAAAGAAGTCGTCGGAGGGAATCGACAGCCGCCCGCGATCGAGAACAAAGCCGGCTAGCGCCTTCGGCCGCCGGCGGAGCGTCGGAAGCGCGAAGCGAAGGCCGCTCCGCGCCATCTTCTCGTCGAGCTGCGCAAGGAACAGGCCGGTGAGGTCGCCGACCGTTTTCGCGTTGAGGAAATAGAAGTGCATGAACCGCTCGACCGCGGACTTTCCCGGGCGGTTGGCGTAGCGCATGCGCTTGGCGATTGCCTTCTGATACTCGAAGCCGAGCCGCTCCTCAGCCCGCCCCGCCTCCAGGTGGAGGTGGCAGCGCACCGCCCAGAAAAACCGCTCCGCCCGCTCGAACAGCGTGAATTCTTCCGCGGTCAGAAGCCCCACCGAGACGAGTTCGTTCGGCTCTCGAACGTCGTAGATGTATTTGCCGATCCAGTAGAGCGTCTGGAGGTCGCGAAGACCGCCCTTGCCGTCCTTGACGTTCGGCTCGACCACGTAGCGGCTGTCGCCCATCTTGATGTGCCGCTCGTCGCGCTCGGCGAGCTTGGCGGCGACGAACTCGGCGCCGGAACCGGCCACGATCCGGGTTCGAAACCGCCGCCACGCCTCCTCGAAGATCGCTTCGCTGCCCCACAGCAGCCGCGATTCCAGGAAGGCGGTTCGTACCGTCATGTCCTTTCGCGCAAGGGTCATCAGCTCGTCGGTGGAGCGCAGCGAATGGCCGACCTTCAGCTGCATGTCCCAAAGCAGGTAAAGCAGCGCCTCCACCGTCTTCTCGATCTCGCGCGAAGGCTTGCCCCGGGTCAGGAACATCAGGTCGAGGTCGCTGTAAGGCGCCATCTCGCCGCGCCCGGTTCCGCCGAGCCCGACGATCGCAAGCTCCGGCGCCTTGTCGCCAATCACATATTCGTAGGCGAGGCGGACGAGTTGGATGTGAAGGTAAGCGGTCGAGTGGGCGGCGGCGCGGCCCCGGGCGGGCCTGGAGCGAAGCCGTTTGGCGATTTCCGTTCGCCCGAGCTCGAGCGCTCGCTCGAGTATCTTGGCGGCCTCGTCCTTGTCGGCACCGTGAAGGCGGTCGCCGAGCGACCGCGGATCGACGATGGCGCGGCGATCCTCGACCGGGTCGAAGCGCGCGTTCACCGGCTGCTCCGTTCCGCCCACAGGCGCTTGAGCCGATAGAGCGCGTCGAGCGCCTCGCGAGGGCTCAGCGAATCCGGGTCAATTCCGGCAAGCGCCTCGACGACGGGATCGGCCGCGACCTCCGGCTCGGCAGCGCTCGCAAACAGCGGCAAGTCGTCGAGTCCGGCGGCAATTCCGCCGGTGGCGTCGCGTCCCGCCTCCAGCTTGGCAAGCACCGCCCTCGCGCGGGCGACTACGGCCGGAGGAAGGCCGGCGAGCTTGGCGACGGCAATTCCGTAGCTCCGGTCCGCCGCGCCGTCGGCGACTTCGTGGAGGAGCACCAGGTCGCCTTTCCACTCGCGCGCCCTGACATGGTGAAGCGACAGCGCCTGGAGCCGCCCGGCAAGGCGCGTGAGCTCGTGGTAGTGTGTGGCGAACACCGTCCGGCACCTCGCCTCGTCGTGCATCGCCTCGACCACCGCCCAGGCAATGGCCAATCCGTCATAGGTCGAGGTGCCGCGCCCGATTTCGTCGAGGATGACCAGGCTATGCTCGGTCGCCTGGGCAAGGATCGCGGCGGTTTCGACCATCTCGACCATGAAGGTCGAGCGGCCGCGGGCCAGGTTGTCGGAGGCTCCGACCCGGCTGAACAGCCGGTCGACGAGGCCGACGGTCGCCCGGGCGGCGGGAACGAAGCAGCCCGACTGCGCAAGCACCGCGATCAGCGCCGCCTGCCGGAGAAAGGTCGATTTGCCGCCCATGTTGGGGCCGGTGACCAGCCACAGCCGGTCGTCGCGGCCCAGCCGCAAGTCGTTGGCGACGAAGCGTTCGCCGGTGCCGCTGAGCGCGCTCTCCACCACCGGGTGGCGGCCTGCTTCGATTTCGAGGCAGGGCTCGTCGCTGATCCGCGGGATCGTCCAGCCGCCTTCCGCTGCCCGCTGCGCATTGGCTGAAGCGACGTCGATCCGCGCCAGAGATTCGGCCGTGGTGAGTATCCTGGCCGAAGCCGCCGCCGCGAGATCGGTCAGCTCCGCCAGGTGCGCCGCTTCCAACGCCAGCGTACGGCCGCCGGCCTCGACCACCCGAGCCGCTTCCTCGTGAAGCTCGGGCGAGTTGAATCGAACTGCGGCGGCGAGCGACTGGCGATGCGTGAAACCGCTGCCCTCGGCCATGAGCGTGTCGGCGTGCCGGGCCGCGACTTCGATATGATAGCCGAGCACGGCATTGTGGCGGATCTTCAGCGACGGGATGCCCGTGGACTGCCGGTAGCGGCTCTCCAGCGCGGCAATCGCCTGGCGCCCGTCCGACGATACCGCCCGAAGCTCGTCCAGCTCGGCGTCGTAGCCCTCGGCGATGTAGCCGCCCTTGGCGCTGTCCAGCGGCGGCGACTCGACGAGCGCGGAGCCAAGCATCTCGATCAACGCGTCGTGCCCGGAAAGCCGCGGAAGCAGCTCGTCGAGCAGCCGCGGCCGCTGTGCGTCGGCTTGCAGGTCGCCGCGCAGCGAATCCGCGCCCGCGAGCCCGTCACGGAGCTGGGCGAGGTCGCGCGGGCCGCCGCGGCCGGCGGTCAGCCGTGCAAGCGCCCTGGCCAGGTCCGGCAACGCCTTGAGCGCGGCACGGGTTCGCTCGCGCCGAAGCTGGTCGTCGTGGAACCAGCCGACCAGGGCAAGCCGCCGCTCGATCTCGGCCTTGGCGGTGAGCGGTGCCGAGATGTCCGCCGACAGCAGCCTCCGCCCCGGCCCGGTAACGCAGCGGTCGATCTCGCCAAGCAGGCTTCCGCCCACGCCGCCCCGCACCGATCGGATCAGCTCCAGGCTCTCGCGAGTCGCAGAATCGATCTGCATGAAAGCCGCGCGCGCGACTCGCCGAGGTGCATCGAGAAGGACCGCCGCCCCTTTCTGGGTCGAATCGAGATAGGCAAGGAGCCCGCCCGCCGCGGCAAGCTCCGCCCGGCCCGGCGCTCCGATGCCGTCGAGAGTCGCCAGCCCGAACCGCGCCTTTAGCGCCCGCTCGCCGCCGATGCTGTCGAACCCGCCCTGCCCGGCGCGCGTCTCCAATCCCGGGACAGGCGAGTCGGCGACGGTTTCCGCCGGCGCCAGCCGGGCAAGCTGGGAGGCGAGTTCGCCCGGGCCGCAGGCGATCAGCTCGAATCGGCCGGTCGAAATATCGGCGGCAGCGACAGCCCAGTCGTCGCCGGCCCGCCCGACTGCGGCGAGCCAGTTGGCGGCGCCCGAATCGAGCAGCGTTTCCTCGGTCAGTGTCCCGGGCGTAACCAGCCGGACGATGGCGCGGTCGACCAACGCCTTGGACCCGCGCGCCTTGCGCGCTTCGGCCGGGCTTTCCGTCTGCTCGGCGATGGCGACGCGGTGCCCGGCCTTGATCAGCCGCGCGAGATAGGATTCGGCCGAGTGAACGGGCACGCCGCACATCGGGATCGGCTCGCCCGAATCCTCGCCGCGCTTGGTCAGCGCGATGTCGAGGGAGGCCGAAGCGGCCTTTGCGTCTTCGAAGAACAGCTCGAAGAAGTCGCCCATCCGGTAGAAAAGCAGGGCGTCCCCGGCCTCTTCTTTCAGGCGCTTGTACTGCGCCATCATCGGGGTCGGTGCGTCGGCTCGGGCCATCAGCTCCTAGGTAGCGGCTCGCCCGAACTGTTCACAGCCCTTCCTTAGGGCTTCGTCTCGCAAACCAGATTGGGAAAGTACCACCGGCTCAAGTCCGCGCTTGGCTCTACCTGGCGCGAAACGACTTGTCCGTAGCGATCGCCAAGCGCCTCGCTGCAAATTTTCTCGGCGCGGGCGCTGTTTTTCGGCGCGTTGTTATCCGAATTGCTCCAGCTGGTCGTCGGCAACGGACCGAAGTTAAGGACCACCACCTGCCGGCCGACGCTGTTTCGGAGCGCCTCGATCTGCAGCTTGAGGTTCGCCATCGCCTGGCTTGTCGCGCTTATGCTGGGAGCCTGCACCGATGGCGGTTGAGCGGGAGCAGGCGCCTGCACCCTGCGCGCCTGCGCGTTCGCCGGGCCCGCGAAGGCGACCGCCGCGACGGTCACCAGGGCAATGCTGCAACGCTGGTAGAGGTCGGGTTTCATTCCTGTACTCCTCGTCCTTGCGGAAGATGGAGCAGTCACGAAAATGGCCCAAACACTGGCGAACGCCGCGCCCGCGCCCCCGCGGTTCGTTTCGATATCGGAACGGTAGCGCGTGACATCGGCAAGAGTTCCACCGCCCTCCCGCACGGGTTGCCGCAAGCGCGAAACGGCGGGTACAGCGGCGGCGCGAAGGAGCCGCGTGCATGAGTGAGAGCAACATCAAGTTTTCGAAGAGCGAAGCGCTCGAGTTCCACTCGATGGGGCGGCCCGGAAAAATCGAGATCGTCGCAACCAAGCCGATGGCGACCCAGCGCGACCTCAGCCTCGCTTATTCGCCCGGCGTTGCAATCCCGGTCCAGGCGATCGCCGACAACCCGACCTGCGCCTACGATTACACCGCGAAGGGCAATCTCGTTGCGGTGATTTCCAACGGCACCGCAATCCTCGGCATGGGCAACCTCGGTGCGCTCGCTTCGAAGCCGGTGATGGAAGGCAAGGCGGTGCTGTTCAAGCGCTTCGCCGATGTCGACGCAATCGACCTCGAGGTCGACACCGAGGACTGCAACAAGTTCATCGAAGCGGTGGCGCTGCTTGCCCCCAGTTTCGGCGGGATCAATCTCGAGGACATCGCCGCCCCTGACTGCTTCGTCATCGAACAGACGCTGCGCGAGCGGATGAACATCCCGGTCTTCCATGACGACCAGCACGGCACCGCGATCATTACCGCCGCCGGCCTGATCAACGCCTGCCTGCTGACCGACCGCAAGCTCGGCGACATCAAGGTGGTGGTCAACGGCGCCGGAGCAGCGGCAATCGCCTGCACCGAACTCATCAAGGCGATGGGCGTGAAGGGCGATCACGTGGTCATGTGCGACCGCAAGGGCGTCATCTACAAGGGCCGCGAGGGCGTCGACCAGTGGAAGTCCGCCCACGCCGTGGACACCGACGCGCGCACGCTGACCGAAGCGCTGGTCGGTGCCGACGTCTTCCTCGGCCTGTCGGCGGGCGGCGCCCTCAAGCCGGAGATGGTCTGCGAAATGGCCGACCAGCCGATCATCTTCGCAATGGCCAATCCCGACCCGGAGATTTCGCCGCCCGACGCCAAGAAGGCGCGGCCCGATGCGATCATCGCCACCGGGCGCTCGGACTATCCCAACCAGGTCAACAACGTCCTTGGTTTCCCGTTCATCTTCCGTGGCGCTCTCGACGTTCGGGCAACGGCGATTAACGAGGAGATGAAGATCGCCGCTGCTGAGGCGCTTGCCGAGCTCGCCCGCGAACCGGTCCCCGAAGAGGTCGCTGCAGCTTACGGCGGGAAGAGCCAGAGCTTCGGTCGCGATTACATCATTCCTGCGCCCTTCGATCCGCGGCTGATGGAGGTCGTCGCCTCGGCCGTTGCCGAAGCGGCAATCCGAAGCGGGGTCGCCCAGAAAGAGATCGCCGACTTCGATGCCTATCGCCAGGAGCTTCGGGCGCGGCTCAATCCGACGGTCTCTGTGCTCAGCCTCGCCTATGAAGCGGCGAAGGCGACCCCGAAGCGGGTCCTGTTCGCCGAGGGCGAGGAGCCCAACGTCCTTCGCGCTGCAATCGCCTTCCGCGAAGCCGGATACGGCACACCGGTCTTGGTCGGCCGCGAAGACGTCTACGATCGGCTGCGCGAGCTTGGGGTCGAGGACGCCGAAAGCTACGAGGTGCTCAACAGCCGCAATTCGCCGCTGGTCGGCCGTGCGGTCGAATATATCTACGGCAAGCACCAGCGCCACGGACTGCTGCGCCGCGAAGTCGAACGCATGGTCAACCAGGACCGCAACTATTTCGCGGCGGCGATGCTCGCTCTCGGCGAAGCGGACGCGATGATTACCGGGACCACGCGGCCGTTCAGCCAGTCGCTCCGCCAGGTCCGCCAGGTGATCGACGACGAAAAGGACGCCACCCCCTTCGGGATCAACCTCGTCGTTTCTCGCAACCGGACGGTACTCATCGCCGACACCGCCGTCACCGAGCGTCCCGACGCCCACCAGCTTGCCGCCATCGCCTTGCGCTCCGCCGGATTCGCCCGGCGGATGGGGATCGAGCCGCGGATCGCGTTCATCAGCTACACCACCTTCGGCAACCCGCCCGGAACCCACATCGACGAGCTTCGCGGAGCCGTGAAGCTTCTCGAACTCGCTGACCACCGACTTCGAATATGAAGGCGAAATGGGCCCCGATGTCGCTCTCAATTTCGACATGCAGCGGCGATTCTACCCGTTCAGCCGCTTGAGCGGCCCGGCAAATGTGCTGGTCATGCCGGGGCTGCAGTCGGCCAACCTGTCGTCGAAGCTGCTCAAGAACCTGGGCGGCGAAAGCGTCCTCGGCCCATTCATCGTCGGCCTGGAGCAGCCGGTTCAGATCGCCCCGATGACTGCCGGCGCGTCCGACCTCGTTACCCTCGCCGTGCTCGCCGCCGGAAGCGCCAGGACGCGGCGCTCGAAAGCCTAGATCCGGTCGACCGAGCTGACCGGATCGGCGTCGCGAAGGGCGGCGATGATCGTGTGCAAATGCGCCAGGTCGTGAACCTCGATGTCCAGGTGGAACGTCTGGAAGCTGCCGTCGCGGTGAACGAGGTGGAGATTGATTATATTGGCGTGCTTCTGGCCGAGAATTCCGGCCATGGTCCCCAACGCTCCGGGAACGTCGCGAAGGATCACCGAAAGCCGGGCCGCGCCCCCAGAGCCCTCGCCCCAGGCGAGATCGAGCCAGTCGGCATCGACTCCGCTGGCCAGCGTCTCGCAACCGATGACATGGACCTCGATTTCCTCGTCCTCGCGGCGAAGCCCGACGATCCGGTCGCCGGGAATGGGGTGGCAGCATTGGCCGAGGTGATAGGCCACTCCGGGCGTTAGCCCCTTGATGGAAATTGCAGTGCGCTGCGCCGGCGGACGGGGGGCGACATCGGCGCCCACTGACCCCGGCATCACCGCTTCCATCACGTCTTCGTCGGTAACCCGCCTTCGGGCGATCGCGACCATCAGCGAGTCTTCGTCTTCGAGTTCCAGCTTCTTGAGCCCGCGTTTGAGACCGTCGGCTGGCAGCTCTTCGGGAAGCCGCTCGACGATATCCTCGTAGATCTTCCGCCCGAGCTCGATGGTTTCGTCGCGTTCCTTGTGGCGGACGAAGCGGCGCACGCCGGCCCGCGCCTTGCCGGTGGCGACGAAGCGGAGCCACGACGGCTGCGGGTGCTGCGCCTCCGACGCGAGGATTTCGACCTGGTCGCCATTGTCCAGCATGGTCCTCAGCGGCACCACCCGGCCGTTGACCTTGGCTCCGACGGTGCGGTCGCCAAGGTCGGTGTGCACCGCGTAGGCGAAGTCGACCGGGGTCGCGCCCTTGGGGAGCTGGATCAGCTCGCCCTTGGGGGTGAAGGCGAAGATCCGGTCCTGGTACATCGCCATGCGCGTGTGCTCGAGGAGCTCTTCCGGGCTTGCGGCGTGGTCGAGGATTTCCATCAGATCGTCGACCCACGGGATCTTCAGGTCGGCCTTGGGTTTGCCTTCCTTATAGGCCCAATGGGCGGCCAGGCCGCGCTCCGCCTGCTCGTGCATTTCCTTGGTTCGGATCTGGATTTCGATCCGCATCTGCGAATCGTGGATGACCGAGGTGTGAAGCGATCGATAGCCGTTGCGCTTCGGGGTCGAGATGTAATCCTTGTAGCGCCCGGGCACCATCGGCCAGCGCATGTGGATTAGCCCGAGCGCGCGATAGCAATCCTCCTGGCTGTCGACGATCACGCGGAAGGCCATGACGTCGGACAATTGCTCGAAGCTGATGTGGCGCTCGGCCATCTTCCGCCAGATCGAGAAGGGGTGCTTTTCGCGCCCGGTGACCTCGGCCTCCAGCCCGTTGTCGGCAAGCTGGAGCTGGAGCCCAAGTCCGATCCGGCTGACGAGGTCGCCGCCCTCTTCGTGAAGCTGCTTGAGCCGGCGGGTGATCGACGCATAGGCATCCGGCTCGAGCTCGCGAAAAGCGAGCGTCTGCATCTCCGTCATCATCTCGTACATGCCGATCCGCTCGGCGAGCGGCGCGTAGATGTCCATCGTCTCGCGGGCGATCCGGCGCCGCTTGTCCTCGGAGGGCACGTGATGGAGCGTGCGCATGTTGTGAAGCCGATCGGCAAGCTTGACCAGCAGCACGCGGATGTCGTCCGACAGCGCCAGCAGGAATTTGCGGAGGTTCTCGGCCGCCCTCTCGTTCTCGGACTGCGCCTCGATCTTGCGAAAGCTTGGTCACCCCGTCGACCAGCCGGGCGACGTCCTTGCCGAACAGCCTTTCGATCTCCTCGGGGGTGGCGACCGTGTCCTCGATGGTGTCGTGGAGAATCGCGGTGGCGATGGTCTGGCCGTCGAGCTTCAGGTCGGTGAGGATTCCCGCCACCTCGATCGGATGGCTGAAATAGGGGTCGCCCGACGCGCGCATCTGCGAGCCGTGCGCCTTCATCGAGAAGACATAGGCGCGGTTGATCAGCCCTTCGTCCGCATCGGGATCGTAGGACCTGACTTTCTCGACGAGTTCGTACTGGCGAAGCACGCTGCTAAGATGGGGGGAGGCGCTGCCATTGTGCAAGCGCGAAAAGCTGGACCAGGGCAGCGCCTCCGCGGCTGCCGATTACCGTGCGGTAGCGACAGCCTCGGCTGCGGCGGGCTTTGCCGAAGCGTTGCACTGCTCCAACTCCGCAGCGGTAATTGCCCGGCCATCGACCGCGAAGGCGTCGATTCGGCCGGCCTTTTTCGCGAGGCCCTGGCAAAGGACCACGGGCCGGCTGTTCGGGGTCGAGCCGCTGCAGGTGCCGTCGGCGCATTTCCACAGGATGTCGCGAGCGGCAATCTTTGCCGGCGAGGCCACGGCAGGCTTGGCGGAATAGACGGCGGCTGCGGCTGGTGCGGCGGTGACGAACAGTGCCGAAATGACGAAAAGCGAGCGTAGCATGGCGGTGCTCCAAGGTTCGTTGCGATTTGCAACTTATACTGCATGCCCGTTTTTATTTGCAACTGTTATTTAGCGGCAGATTGTGCTTTCCTGCTCATTCAGGAGAACAAGCGTGACCGCTGACGGAAAGTCGGGTGCGGATATCGATGCGTTTCGCGAGGCAGCGTTGAGCTGCCCGATTCCAGCCGCAGTAGAATTGATCGGCGAGAAGTGGGCGTTCCTCATCCTGCGCGGCGCGTTCAACGGGCTGCAGCATTTCGAGGAGTTCCAGGCCGGACTCGGGATCGCCCGCAACATCCTTTCCGACCGCCTTGCAAAGCTGGTCGCCGGCGGAATCCTCGAGCGCTCGCCCGATCCTTCCGACCGCCGCAAGGTCATCTATTCGCTCAACGAAAAAGGTGCGGCTCTGCTTCCGGTGGTGATTGCGATCCGCCAGTGGGGCGAGGACTGGGGCTATGGCGAAATGGCGATCGTCCTTGCCGACAGGACTGCGCGCCGCCCGATTCGCCGGATGCGAGTGCTTGCCGAAGACGGGCGCGAAGTCGCGCTCGACGACCTCACCTGGATCAGCCGCAACGAAGTCGAGTCGAAGGCCGAAAAAGCGGCCTGACTGTAAAGCTAGCGAAAATCCCGGCTCATCGGCCGGGCGAGCGCGGCGTTATTCGTAGTCGCCGCCGCTCGGGGTCGGGCGCGGAGGTGCAGCCGCGGTTAGCCGAAGCGCTTCGGCCGATTCGCTGAGCGATGCCAGCTCGTCGGTTTCGTCCTCTTCGTCGACCCGAACCTTCTGCAGGTTGCTGACGATCGATTCCTTGAGGTCTTTCGGCTTGAGCGTCTCGTCGGCGATTTCGCGCAGCGCAACGACCGGGTTTTTGTCGCGATCGCGGTCGATCGTCAGGTCGGCTCCGCCGGAAATCTGGCGCGCACGCTGGGCCGCGAGCAGGACGAGATCGAACCTGTTCGGAACCTTGTCTACGCAATCTTCGACTGTAACGCGCGCCATTAATCGCCTCTCCGCAGGGGTATATGGGATGTCGGAAGAGCCGCGCCAATAGCTTGCACTGGGGGAAAAAGTCAACAAAACCGGTGCGGATGCCGGATGAGCCGATAGTAGCGCCAGAGCGGCCGATCCGGGCAGTGGTCGCGGGAAACCGAATCGAGCTCATCGAAACCGGCGCCGGTCGCCTTCGATCGCTACTCGAGCTGATCGGCGCGGCCGAGCACAGCCTTCGGATCCTTATGTACATGTTCGACCCCGACAAGGTCGGCAAGGCGGTCCGCGACGCGCTAATCGCTGCCGCCGGGCGCGGCGTCGAGGTCAAGCTTCTGATCGACGGCTTCGGCTCTTCCGCGACTCCGAAATTCTTCGGCGAGCTGGCTGAGGCCAGCGGCGACTATTGCGTGTTCAACGCCCATTACGGGCGGCGTTACCTGCTCAGGAACCACCAGAAGCTCGTCGTCGCCGACGATCGGGTGGCAATCCTTGGCGGCGCCAACATCGACGAAGACTATATGGCCGACACCGGCCCGCAGCACTGGCGAGACCTGTGGATCCGGATCGAGGGAGCCGAAGCCGGCGCCGCGGCGCGCTATTTCGACGCAGTGTTCCGCTGGTCGAAGCGCAAGCGTGCGACCCTGCGCTCGCTGCGCAGGTTGTGCGGCGAACACAGCCAGTGGCGGGGCCCGCTCCAGTGGAAGTTCAGCGGCCCATTGAGCGTTCGCAACAGCTGGTGGCGAAGCATCGGCGGGGACATTCGAAGGGGAAGCGACCTGGCGATGATCTTCGCCTATTTCGCTCCCCCGGGCGCGATGCTGCGCCGGATCGGGGGGCTGGGAATGCGCGGCTGCGCCCGGGTCGTCACCGCCGCCAGGTCCGACAACAATACGACGATCGCCGCCGCCCGGCACAGCTACAGCCGCCTTCTGCGCCGCCACGTCGAGCTGTACGAATATCGCCGGGCCAAGCTCCATACCAAGCTGGCGATCGTCGACGACGCGGTCCACATCGGCTCGTCGAATTTCGACTATCGCAGCCTCTACCTGAACCTGGAGATCATGCTTCGAATCAAGGATCGCGACTTTGCCGACGCCATGCGCGGCTATTTTGAGCGTGAGCTTCGCGACTGCAGGAAAATCACGCCGGCGCTGCACAAGCGTCGGGCGAACCCGTGGCGCCGCCTGAAGTGGGCGGTCGCGCATTTCCTGGTCAGCGTGATGGACTACACGGTCACGCGGCGGCTTAACCTGCGCGCCTGACCGGCCCTAGTCCCCCTTATAGGCCCAGAACAGCGTCGCCGGCGGCACGTTGATCCATTCGAACGCCCGCTCGATGCGACCGAAATGCGGCTTGAGGAAATCGAGCACCTTCGGGTTGAACTGGTACACCAGGAAAGCGCCGCCCGGACGAATGACACTCGATGTCGCCTCGGCGATGTCCTCGCCCACTCCCGGCGGAAGCGTCGAGAACGGCAGCCCGGACAGCACGTAGTCGGCCTGGTCGAAGCCATGCTCCTTGATGATCGACTCGACGTCGGCTGCCGATCCGGTGACCGCGACCAGTCGCGGGTCGTTCATCGATTCGCTAAGGTAGCTGATGAAATCGCTGTTGGTGTCGATGGCGATCAGGACCGCGTCCTCGCCCATCTTGTCGAGCAGCGGGCGAGTGAAGGTGCCGACGCCCGGGCCATATTCGACGAACAGCTTGGTGTTGTCCCAATCGACCGGCTTGAGCATCCTCTCGATCAGGACCCGGCTCGAGGGAATGATCGAGCCGACCATGACCGGGTGCTTGAGGAAGCCGCGGAGGAACTGCCAGTGCGGGCTCGCCGACCGACGCTCCGCGCGTTTCGCGAGTCGGCGCGCGCCTTTCAGGGTTCGAGCAGTCGAGGTGGGCATGCAATCTCCGCGAGAAGAGGTCGGTCGAGTTGGCAAATGCGACGGCCGTTGGCAAGGTTGCTTCGACCGGGCTGGCGAACGCCTTGGCGCTATTCGTGCTGCTGACGTGGCTGTGGCGGCGGCACCGGCGTCTCCGGATCGTCGCCCTTTTCGCTCCGCGGGCGAAGCATCCCGGGAAGAACGAAGCCGATTCCGCCGGGACGAACCGCGTCGCTCTTCAAGGTCTGCTGGATGCGCTCATATTCGTCGAGCATCTGCGGAGTGACCGAGGCGCGGGTCTCCTGAAGCGCGGCCTCGAAGTCGGCCTTCGTCACCTTCCCCGAATCGAGACCGCGGCGAAGTGCGGTGAGCCCGGCACGGCGCACCAGGTCCTCGAGGTCGGCGCCGGTGAACCGCTCCGTTCGCTGGGCCAGCGATTCCAGGTCGACGTCGTCGCCGAGCGGCATGTGCGAGGTGTGGATGGCTAGGATCCGCCGCCGCCCGGGCGTGTCCGGCGGAGCGACATAGATGAGTTCGTCGAAGCGCCCCGGGCGAAGCAGCGCCGGGTCGATGAGACTCGGCCGGTTGGTGGCGCCGATGACCACGACGTTGTTGAGTTCCTCCAGCCCGTCCATCTCGGCGAGGATGGTGTTGACCACCCGCTCGGTGACCTGCGGCTCGCCCATGCCGCCGCCGCGCGCCGGAACAAGGCTGTCGATTTCGTCGATGAAGATAACGGTTGGAGCGACCTGTCGGGCGCGGGCGAACAGCCGGGCGATCTGCTGCTCGCTCTCGCCGTACCATTTGGACAGCAGGTCGGACGACTTGGTGGCGATGAAATTGGCGCGGCTTTCGCGGGCCGTCGCCTTGGCAAGCAAGGTCTTGCCGGTTCCTGGCGCACCATAAAGCAGGAAGCCCTTGGCGGGGCGGATCCCGATTCGCCGAAACGCCTCGGGATGCTTGAGTGGAAGCTCGATCCCCTCGCGCAGCTTCTCCATCGATTTGTCGAGGCCGCCGATGTCGGACCAGCGGATCTGCGGAGCTTCGACCATCACTTCGCGCATCGCCGAGGGCTGCACCCGCTTGAGCGCATTTTCGAAGTCGCGCCGCTCGACCGACAGTGCGTCGAGCACTTCGGTCGGTATGCTGTCCTCGTCGGGGTTGATCCGGGGCATGATCCGCCGGACCGCCTCCATTGCCGCCTCCCGGCACAGCGCCGCCAAATCGGCTCCTACGAAGCCGTAGGTCCGCCGGGCCAGGTCCTGGATGTCGACATCGGCTGAAAGCGGCATTCCGCGCGTGTGGATCTCCAGGATCTCGCGGCGACCCTGCTCGTCGGGAACTCCGACAACGATCTCACGGTCGAAGCGGCCGGGACGGCGAAGCGCTTCGTCGAGTGCTTCGGGCCGGTTGGTGGCGGCGATGACGACGAGGTTCTGCCTCGGCTCGATGCCGTCCATCAGGCTCAGCAGCTGGGCGACGAGCCGCTTCTCGGCCTCGCCCTGCACCTGCCCGCGCTTGGGCGCGATCGAGTCGATTTCGTCGATGAAGATGATCGACGGAGCCGCCGCTGCCGCCTGTTCGAACAGCTCGCGAAGCTTGCGCTCGCTCTCGCCATAGGCGGAGCCCATTATTTCCGGCCCGGCGATGCTGAAGAAATGCGCGCTGCTTTCATTGGCGACGGCGCGCGCAAGCCGGGTCTTGCCGGTCCCGGGCGGCCCGTGAAGGAGCACGCCCTTGGGCGGATCGACACCCAGCCGGTGAAACAGCTCCGGGTGGCGAAGCGGCAGCTCGACCATTTCGCGAAGTGCGTCGATCGTCCCGCGCATCCCGCCGAGATCGTCATAGGTAACGTCCGCCCGGCGATCGCCGAGCTCGCCGCCGAGGAATTCCGGAAGAAGCTCGACATTGGTCTTGGCGTCGATGTGGACGATCCCCTTGGGAACCGCAGTCACCACCTTCAGGCGCACTTCCTGCAGCGCAAAGGCGGGCGCGTTGAGCATCTTGCGGACCTGGTCGGGAATGTCGGCATTGACCCGCTGGTGGCCGGCGGTGGCGACGGTATCGCCCTCGGTAAGCGGCCGTCCGGCGAAGGTCCGTTTCAAGGCCTCGGACGATCCCTGAAGCCGCACATTGTCCTGGGCGGGGGCAAAGACGACCCGGGTGGCCGCCTTCGACTTCACCTTGCGAATTTCCACGAAGTCGCCCGAACCGACGCCGGCATTGGCACGCGACAACCCGTCGAGCCGGACGATATCGAGGCCCTCGTCTTCGCCATAGGGGCGGATCGCCCGGGCCGCGGTCGATCGCTTTCCGACGATCTCGATGGTGTCGCCCTCGTTGAGGCCGAGCTCTTCCATCAGCTTGACGGGAAGCCGCGCAATTCCGCGGCCGCTGTCACCCGGCGGCAGGTTGGCGACCTGCACGCGCTTGGTTTTCGGCCGTTCTGCAACCTCAGTGTCCGCCATCGGCTCTCCTTGCCCGCTGTCCCGTCTCCAATCGAAACGGCGCGGGCGGTGTCGAGTTCATTTTGGGGCTCGCCGCGCAAGTTAAAAGGGCGGGCGTCAAAACTTGATCGCTCCGGCGAGGCGGCGGAGCACCGCGCGCGGCACGAACCGGGTCGAAATCGCACCCAGCCTGTTGAGCCCGCCGGTGATCGCCACTGCCCGGTTGCGGTCGAGCGCTTCGAGCCCGGCCCTGACCACCGGCTCGGAGTCCATGAAAAACCGGTCCAGCGCCTTCTTGGATTTGAATCCGGCGACGTCTCCGAACTCGGTTCGGGTCGGGCCCGGGCACAGCGCGGTCACCGCTACCCCGGACCTCCTCGCTTCTTCGTGAAGCGCTTCCGAAAGCGACAGCACATAGGCCTTGGTCGCGAAATAGACGGCCATTCCCGGCCCGGCCTGGAAGGCAGCGGTCGAGGCGACGTTGAGTATCGCGCCCGAGCGCCGCTCGATCATCCCGGGAAGCACCGCCCGGCACAATTCCGTCAGGGCGCCGCAATTGAGGTCGATCATCTGCCGGAGGCGCTTGGGATCGGCTGTGTCGAAGCGGCCATGGAGGCCGAAGCCGGCATTGTTGACGAGCAGCTCGATCCGCTCGCCGGCGGCTTCGATGTCGGCGATCAACGCGGCGGTCGCGCCGTCGCGGCCAAGGTCGATTTCCACTGCGCGCGCATCGCCCAGCTCGGCCGCCAGAGCCTCCAGCCGCTCCTTGCGCCGGGCGGCGAGAACGAGCCTGTGGCCGCGCTTCGACAGCTGGCGCGCAAACTCGACGCCAAGCCCCGCCGAAGCGCCGGTGACGAGCGCTACCTTGCCCACGAAGACCCGAAGCGCTGCTGCACCACTCTCCGATCGCTCCAGCCCCTGCGACGGTCGGTGGTGAGCGCTCGCGGAGGCAAAAGCAATTGGCTCAGCCGCGGTTGCTGACGCTCGCCTTCTCGATTTTCCCGGGATTGGCCGGCGGCTCGCCCTTGGGAAGCGCGTCGACATGCTCCATCCCGCTCTCGACCTCGCCCCAGACGGTATACTGGCCGTCGAGGAAGCGGGCGTCGTCGAGGCAGATGAAGAACTGGCTGTTGGCGCTGTTCGGATCCTGGGTGCGGGCCATCGAACAGGTGCCGCGAACGTGCGGCGCCTTTGAAAACTCGGCCTTGATGTTGGGCATGTCGGACCCGCTCATGCCGGTGCCGGTGGGATCGCCGCCCTGCGCCATGAAGCCGGGGATCACCCGGTGGAAGACGACTCCGTCGTAAAAGCCCTTTTCGGCGAGCGTGGTGATCCGCTCGACATGGTCCGGCGCCAGGTCGGGCCGAAGGTTGATGACGACGTCGCCGCCGGTGGAAAGCGAAAGTGTCAGCCGGTCGCCAGCCATGTGATGCTCCTGTCTGCTGTGTCGATGGGCGCTTTAAGCGCGCTCCGGTGCTTGCGCCAGAGTCGGTCCGACAATAGGAGGGCGACGGGCGTTGGGAAGGGGTTTTCGGGCATGAGCGAGAGCGAGAAAGTCTCCGCAGCCCTCGAAGCCGCCCCTTACGACGCGGCAGCTTCGTCGGCGATCGACGAAGAAGACCGGCTCCGCCCAGCCTTTGTCGACCGGGTGCTCGACGCAGTCGATGCCGGCGATGACACTACCGCGCGGGAGCTGGTCGCCCCGCTTCATCCCGCCGACGTCGCCGACCTGATCGAGCTCGCCGCCCGCGACGAGCGCGACGGCCTCGTGAAGGCGCTTGCCGGTATAGTCGATGCCGACGTGCTTGCCGAAATGAACGAGCACGTCCGCGAAACGCTTCTCGACGCGCTTGGGCCGGACCAGCTGGCCCATATCCTCGGCCAGCTCGAAAGCGACGACGCCGTCGCAATCATCGAAGACCTCGAGGAGGACGAACAGCGCGCGGTTTTGAGCGCAATGCAGCCCGACGACCGGGCCGCGGTCGAGGAAGCGCTCACCTATCCCGAGGAATCCGCCGGCCGCCTGATGCAGCGCGACCTGATTGCGGTGCCCGAGCATTGGAACGTCGGACAGGTGATCGACTACCTTCGCTCGGCCGACGAACTGGCGACCGATTTTTGGGAAATCTTCGTCGTGGGCCCCAACCACCACCCGGCTGGAACCTGCAAGCTGTCGACGATCCTGAGGGCGCCGCGGGCGACACGGATCGAGGATGTCATGCTTCGCGAGCAGACCCTGATCCCGGTCGACATGGACCAGGAGGACGTCGCCCTCCGCTTCCAGAAATACGGGCTGGTGTCGGCAGCGGTCGTCGACGGCGCGGGACGGCTGGTGGGAATGATCACCGTCGATGACGTCGTCCACATCATCCAGGAGGAAGCGAGCGAGGACGCACTGCTGCTGTCCGGTGTCGGCGAAGGCGACATCAACGAGCCGGTCTCCGACAGCTATCGCGCGCGCGTCCGCTGGCTCATCGCCAACCTTCTCACCGCTCTGGTCGCAGCCTCGATCATCCGCCAGTTCGAAGACGAGATTTCGCGGCTCGCAATCCTTGCCGTGCTGATGCCGATTGTCGCCGGAGTCGGGGGCAATGCCGGCACGCAGACGCTGGCGGTGACCGTCCGCGCGATCGCCACCAACCAGCTGACCGGATCGAACCGATGGCGGGCCGTCGGCCGCGAGATGCGAGTCGCGCTTCTCAACGGGCTCACCATCGCGGTTCTGATCGGGATCGGAGTCAGCCTCGTCCTGTCGAACGCAGCGCTGGGGGGAGTGATTGCAGCGGCGATGCTGATCAACATTATCGTCGCCGGCTTTGCCGGAGTCCTCGTCCCGCTTACGCTGGAGCGAGCCGGGGCCGACCCGGCGGTCGCCTCATCGGTGTTCGTGACGATGATCACCGATTCGATGGGATTCCTCGCCTTCCTCGGCCTCGCCACCGGCCTTGGGCTGGTCCACTAAACTGTTGAAATAGAAGCCGCTTCGCACCACCTGCTGACGCGTGCCCAAGCTCCATTTGACCAAGGTTGCATTCGGCTGCCGCGATGCCGAGGCGCTTGCTGCGCGGATGGCCTCGCGCGCGTCGGGTGGCGAGGTTCGGGTGCCCACTCGAATGCGCCCGCGACGCGCGGACGAGCTTGTCGGCGGCAGTCTCTACTGGATCGTCAAGCACCGGCTGGTCGGCTGCAACGCAATCCTCCGGCTGGAAGACCGCGACGACGGGCGGATCGATATCGTCTGCACCGCCGAGTTCACCGCGGTCACGCCGCGGGCGCGACGGGCTCACCAAGGCTGGCGCTATCTGGCGGAGGAGGATGCACCAACGGCCGGGGACGACGGCACCGGACTCGCCGATTTGCCGCCCCGGCTGTACGGCCGACTGGCCGCGCTGGCTTTGGTCTAGCTCGCGGGTCCGCTCAGAGCAGGATCACGAGAAGGATGATCAGAAGGATCAGTCCGCCGATACCAATATACATAATTTCGCTCCCGTTTTTTTGTTGTCATTAAGCCAACGATCCGACTGCGTTTGAGTTGCCTCGCTGCCGTTCACGGTCGGCTTGTCGACACTCGGCGGCGGCCCTATTGCGAGGTGATTGGCAACGGGAGACGGTGATGACTGAAGCGGCGGTTTCTTCGGCGATTGACCTGCGGGTCGCGGACCGGGCGATGCTCGGCCACCCCTTCTACCAGGCGTGGACGCAAGGGCGCCTGCCGCTCGACACGCTTCGGGCCTATGCGCGCCAGTATTTCCACCACGTCGAAGCCTTTCCGCAAGCGGTGAGCGCCGTCCACAGCGCCTGCCCCGATCGCGATGGACGGCGCATGCTCGCCGAAAACCTCGCCGAGGAAGAGGGCATTGAGGCGGGCAAGCAGGATCATGCGACTTTGTGGCTGATGTTCGCCTGCGGCCTCGGGCAAAGCGCCGAGTCGGTGCAGGCGCAGGAGCTGAACCCGGAAACGGCCGCGCTGATCGCCACCTTCCGCCGCCTGTCCCGCCAGTCTTACGCCGCCGGGCTTGGCGCGCTCTATGCCTATGAATCGCAATTCCCCGGAGTCGCCACGGCCAAGATCGAAGGCCTGATCGACCGCTACGGAATCGACGACGAGGAGACTCTCCGGTTCTTCCGGGTCCACGCCACCGCCGATGTCGAGCACAGCGCGGTCTGCAGGCAGCTTCTCGACCGCCTTCCCGATTCGCAGAAGGGTGAAGCGATTGCCGCCGGCGAAGAGCTTGCCGGCGCGCTCTGGAACTTCCTCTCAGGAGTCGAGGCGACGGCCGCCCTGAACTAGCGGCAGCCGCTGACCACAGCCGATCCGGACGCGTGAACGGTGCATGCCGGCCGCCCCGCAAGGGCGACGGTCGCCGTGCCCTGGGTGTCGATCTTCGCCGTCCCGCTCACCGTCAGCTTGACCACCGCCGAGCCGTCGGCGCCGATGTCCGCATCCTTCACCTTGAGGCCGCTCGCATTCAGGGTCCCGGTGCCGCGGACGATGGTCTTTGCCCCGGCGGCGGTTCCGGCCAGCGTCACCGACCCGCTGCCGGTGATTCCGGCAGTCAGCCGATCGACTGCAAGATCGCGGACGTCGACGCTTCCCGAGCCGACGAGCGACAGGTCGAAGGACTGGCCCTTGACCCTGTTCACGTTCAGCTTGCCTGACCCGTTGAGCCACAGCGTCGAAACGTCGTGCGTGCCGACGCTGATTTCCACCGGCCCCGGGCTCTGACCGGGATAGCCGCCCCAGCTCGACGGGCTCTTGCGCACGACCAGCGTCCGGCCTTCAACTTCGATGGAGATTGCGTTGATCGCGGTTGGCGATCCGTTCGCCTTGGCGAATGGCGCGACCCCGGTGGTCAGCTGGACATTGTACGGCCCGTCCACGCGCACGCGGGTGAAGTCGGTGACGCTGAACGAACGCTCCGCTGCGGCCACCGGCACTGCGGCGAGAAATGCGGAAATGACGAAAAGGAGAAAGCGGAGGCTCATTCCTCCACTTTCCCCGATCATGGTTAAGACGCGTTTAAGAACAGTGCGCGTCGCCCGATCCCGTTTTCGAGATCGTGCACTTGGCGCCGCCGGTCAGGGTGACATCGCCCGAACCGACGATCTTTATGATTGCGCTCTGCGTCGCCTTTGCGTCGATATTGCCCGATCCGACGATCGAAACCTGTGCGGTCGAACTGCTCAGACCGCCGGCATCGATGTCGCCCGAACCGGCAATTTTATACTCGGCGCTTGCCGCCTGGCCCGACCGGGCGCGAAGGTCGCCCGACCCGGCGATCGACAGCTTAACCTGTTTGACCGTCAGCGAATCGACGGTGAGGTCGCCCGATCCGGCAACCGCTCCTACGAAACTGTCGCCGGACACCTTGTCGATTGCGACGTCGCCCGATCCGGAAAGCACCGCCTGCGACAGCGCCGGAGCGGACACCTGCACCTTCACCGTCCCGCGCTTGCCGACGTCCCAGTGGAAGATGCCCTGCCGTTCCTTGGCGCGTACGACCAGCCGGTCGCCCTTCACTTCGACGATCAGCCGCTCGATCATCTTTTCCGGCCCGCTCGCCGACACGCCAGCCTTGCCGCCGGTGATCACCTTGACGTCGAACGGTCCGGCGACTTCGATGCGGTCGAAGGCACCGACGTTATAGCTTCGCTGCACCGTCGGCCCGACGTCCTGGGCACGGCCCTGGCTGCAACCAATGGTCGAGACTGCCGCGATCGAAATCAGCACTGCCTTGCGCATGACGAGTCCTCCGAGTGTGTGTGTTACACCGACCATACAGCTCTACACCTGTAGCGGCAAGGGAATTGTCGCGGGCACGAAAAGGGCGCGGCCCTGCGGTCGCGCCCTTTGATGTCCGTCGAAGAAAAGCCTGGTCTTAGGCGACTTCTTCTTTCGGCTTGTGATGGATCAGCGCCGCCTTGTTGAGGATCTCGAGAATCTTTGCCAGCGCCGCTTTCTCGTCGGTCTGCTCCATCGCGCCAAGCTCGCGCGCCAGGCGCGAGGAGGCGGCTTCGAAGATCTGCCGTTCGGAATAGCTCTGCTCCGGCGCATCGTCGGGGCGGAACAGGTCGCGGACCACTTCGGCGATCGACGTCAGGTCGCCCGAATTGATCTTCGCTTCATATTCCTGGGCCCGGCGCGACCACATGGTGCGCTTGACCTTCGGCTTGCCCTTCAGCGTATCGAGCGCGTCCTTCATCGTCTTGTCGGACGACAGCTTGCGCATCCCGATCGAGTCCGCCTTGTTGACGGGCACCCGAAGGGTCATCTTTTCCTTTTCGAACCGAAGAACGTAGAGATCGAGAGCAGTACCGGCGATTTCCGTGCTCTGGAGTTCCACGACGCGGCCGACACCGTGCTTGGGGTAAACAACGTAATCGCCAACGTCGAAGCTCAAAGCCTTGGCTGCCATTCGAAACACCTTTCCAGTTACGGCGGTCAGAGCCGACACGTTGCGCATCGTCCCCCAAAACGACACTTGTCCCGAACACGGCCCCCGGAACAAATGAGCGTGGCTCTCCGCCTGATAAAGCTTCCTGCTAGTGCAAGCCGTCGCCGAAGCGCGGCGGCCTCTGTTACAATTTTATATCACAACTGACCTTAAATTGCGAGTCTGAGCTGCTGCTGTTCGTCGAAGCGGTCGGCCAGATTGTGGAGCCCGAGGCCAAGCAGCCTCACCCCCTTGGCGACCGGGCAAATGGCCGACAGCAGCGCCTGCCCCGCCGCCGCGAACGCCTGCTGGTCCGCAAGCGCCTCCGGAAAGCTCTTCGAGCGGGTAATCTGCGTGAAGTCGCCGAACTTCACTTTCAGGGTCACGGTTCGACCCGCGACTTCGGCCTTCTCCACCCGCGCCCAGGCGTAAGACGCAATTCGGCCCAGCTCTCCGGCCAGCAGCCCTGGGTCGCTAAGGTCGGAATCGAAGGTCCGCTCGGCGCTGACGGACTTGTACGGCCGGTCCGGCCTCACTTCGCGATCGTCGATTCCCCGGCAGATCGACCAGTACCATTTGCCCGAGCTTCCGAACTGCGATTCGAGCTCGGCTTCGCTCCATTCACGAAGGTCGGATCCGGTTATGATTCCAAGTGCCTCCATCTTGCGCGCGGTGACCGGCCCGATCCCGTGGAACCGCGACACCCGAAGCGAGGCAACGAAGTCGGCGCCCTGCTCCGGCCGGATAACCGTCAGCCCGTCGGGCTTTCGATAGTCGGAGGCGAGCTTGGCGATGAACTTGCAATAGGACACCCCGGCCGACGCGGTGAGGCCGGTCTCCTCGCGAATTCGCCTTCGGATGTCCTCCGCGATCGCCCGAGCGCTGCCCAGCCCGAGGCGATCTTCGGTGACGTCGAGATAGGCCTCGTCGAGGCTCAGCGGCTCGATCAAATCGGTATAGCGGCCGAAGATTGCCCGGACCTGGTTCGACACCTCGCGATAGGCGTCGAACCTTGGCTTTACGAACACCAGCTCCGGGCACTTTCGCCTGGCGGTTACCGACGGCATCGCCGAACGAACGCCGAATTTGCGGGCTTCGTAGGACGCGGCCGCAACCACTCCGCGATGACCACCGCCCACGGCGACGGGACGGCCGCGAAGCTCGGGACTATCCCGCTGCTCCACCGACGCAAAGAAAGCATCCATGTCGACGTGGATGATCTTGCGCATCTCGCTTCTGTCCCCTCCGCGGGAGAGGGGTTGGAGTGAGGGGGTCTGACAAGACTCGGGCACGGCGCGTTTTCCTGTCCTACAGGGGCTATCCGAGTCTAGGCGCGAATTGATGGAAGGCGCGCATTCGAGACTCGCTGCGCCCCTACCGCGCGTGCCCGCGTACGTGCGCACGCGCATGTCGGCGCGAACTTTGGCAACTTCCGCGGTGCCCCGCGCTTTGCATCCCCATCGTCAATCTGCTTAAGGCGCGCCCATGAACATCCACGAATATCAGGCCAAGGAGCTGCTTGGCGGCTTCGGAGTTCCGGTTCCCGCGGGCTATCCGGCGATGAGTGTCCAAGAAGCGGTCGAAGCCGCGAAAAAGCTCCCCGGGCCCCTGTGGGTCGTAAAGGCGCAGATCCACGCGGGCGGCCGCGGCAAGGGCAAGTTCAAGGAGCTTCCCGAAGACGCCAAGGGCGGCGTCCGCCTCGCCCGCTCGATCGACGAAGTCCGCGACGCTGCGCAAGAGATGCTCGGCAACACGCTGGTCACGGTGCAGACCGGCCCCGCAGGAAAGCAGGTCAACCGCCTCTACATCACCGACGGCGTCGACATCGCCAAGGAATTCTATCTTGCGCTTCTCGTGGATCGGGAGAGCAGCCGGATCGCGATCGTCGCCTCGACCGAGGGCGGAGTCGAAATCGAAAAGGTCGCCCACGACTCGCCGGAAAAGATCACGACGATTACCGTCGATCCGGCGACCGGGCTGATGCCTCACCACGGTCGCGAAATCGCCGCGGCGCTCAAGCTCGAAGGCGACCTCGCCAAGCAGTGCGCGAAGACGCTGGCCAAGCTCTACGAGGCATTTCTCGGCACCGATGCATCGCAGATCGAGGTCAACCCGCTTGCAGTCACCGAAAAGGACGAGCTTCTCGTCCTCGATGCCAAAGTCGGCTTCGACAACAATGCCGAGTTCCGCCACCGCGACTTGCAGGAGCTTCGCGACGAGTCGGAAGAGGATCCGATGGAAATCGAGGCATCGAAGTACGACCTCGCCTACATCAAGCTCGACGGCAATATCGGCTGCATGGTCAACGGCGCCGGCCTGGCGATGGCGACGATGGACATCATCAAGCTCAACGGCGCTTTTCCCGCCAACTTCCTCGACGTCGGCGGCGGCGCGTCAAAGGAAAAGGTCACCGCCGCGTTCAAGATCATCCTGTCCGACCCGGCGGTCAAAGGCATACTCGTCAACATCTTCGGCGGGATCATGCGCTGCGACATCATCGCGGAAGGCATCGTCGCCGCTGCGCGCGAGATGGATATCAAGGTGCCGCTGGTCGTTCGCCTCGAAGGTACCAACGTCAGGCAAGGCAAGGACATCCTTCAATCCAGCGGCCTTGCGATCATCCCCGCCGACGACCTCGGCGATGCAGCGAAGAAGGTCGTCGCCGAGGTGAGGGAAACGGCTGCTGCGTGAGGACAGGATGATCAATCAGGAGCAAGCGGAGACTCTGGTCAAAACGTTGCAGGACGCCTGGAACGAGGGCGACGGCCGGCGCTATGCGGCGCCCTTCGCCGAGGATGCCGATTTCGTAACAGTCGCCGGTCTGCATGCGCGCGGACGCCATGCGATCGCCGACAATCATGACCGGATCTTTTCCACCATCTACAAGGGCAGCCGGGCATCGATGTGGGTCGAGCAGCTGCGTCCGATCGGGAGCGATCTTGCGCTGCTGCATATCGGCGCGACGCTGGAGGTGCCGGGCGGACCGCTTGCGGGAACGATGCAGGCATTGATGACGACGGTCGTCGATGACAGTGACGGTCAGCCGGCGATCCTCTCGCTTCACAACACGATCGTCCGCGATCTTGCACAGGCGGCCGGACGATGAGCCTTGGATTGCCTTGGAAAGGGATCAAATGAAACTCCTCGTCGCGGTCAAGCGCGTCATCGATTATAATGTGAAGCCGCGGGTCAAGATGGACGGCTCCGGAGTCGATCTCGCCAACGTCAAGATGAGCATGAACCCCTTCGACGAAATCGCCGTCGAGGAGGCCATCCGGCTCAAGGAAAAGGGCGTCGCGACCGAGATCGTCGCCGTGTCCATCGGGCCGGCAAAGGCGCAGGAGACCCTCCGCACCGCGCTGGCCATGGGCGCCGACCGCGCTATCCTCGTCCAGACTGATGAAGAGGTGGAGCCGCTCGGAGTCGCCAAGATCCTCGCCAAGATCGCCGAAGATGAAAAGCCGGACATGGTCGTTCTCGGCAAGCAGGCGATCGACGACGACAACAACGCCACCGGGCAGATGCTGGCCGCGCTGCTCGGCTGGGGCCAGGGCACGTTCGCGTCGAAAGTGGAACCGGGCGACGGGGCGGTCACCGTCACGCGCGAGATCGACGGCGGCCTCGAGACCGAAAAGCTCAAGCTTCCCGCCGTCGTCACCACCGATCTTCGTTTGAACGAGCCGCGCTACGCGTCGCTTCCCAACATCATGAAGGCCAAGTCGAAGCCGCTCGACACCAAGACCCCCGAGGATATGGGAGTCGACGTCAAGCGCCGGCTGGAGGTGGTGAAGGTAAGCGAGCCGCCAAAGCGCCAGGCCGGCGACAAAGTCGCCTCGGTCGACGAGCTGGTGGCGAAACTCAAGGGTCTGGGAGTTGCAAAGTGAAGACGCTGGTTCTGGTCGAGCATGAGGGATCGCAGATCAAGGATTCGACCCTCGCCACCGTCACCGCCGCGAGCAAGCTCGGCGACGTGCACCTGCTCGTCGTCGGATCGGGCCTCGACTCGCTTGCCGGCGAAGCGGCGAAGATTGCCGGCGTCGGCAAGGTCCATGTCGCCGACGCTGCGCATCTCGAACACCAGCTCGCCGAGGATGTCGCGCCGATCGTGGTCGAGCAGATGAACCATCACGACGCGTTCCTGGCGCCCGCCTCGACCTTCGGCAAGAACATCGCCCCGCGAGTCGCGGCCCTGCTCGACGTGATGCAAATCAGCGAGATCCTGTCCGTCGAAGGCGAGGACACGTTCACCCGCCCGATCTACGCCGGCAACGCCATTGCCACCGTCAAATCGAACGATTCCAAGAAGGTCATCACCGTTCGCGCCACCGGCTTCGACAAGGCCGAGGCCGAAGGCGGCAGCGGTGAGATCGAAAAGATCGACACCGGAAGCAATTCCGATCTCAGCGACTTCGTGGGCTTGACCGCTTCGCAAAGCGAGCGCCCGGAGCTGACCAGCGCAAGCGTCATCGTCTCCGGGGGACGTGCGTTCGGCTCCTCCGAGGACTTTCACAAGCTTCTCGACCCGCTTGCCGACAAGCTCGGAGCAGCCGTCGGCGCGTCGCGCGCAGCCGTCGACGCGGGCTACGCGCCCAACGATTACCAGGTCGGCCAGACCGGCAAGATCGTCGCGCCGGAAGTCTATATCGCAATTGGCATTTCCGGAGCGATCCAGCACCTTGCCGGGATGAAGGACTCGAAGGTGATCGTCGCCATCAACAAGGACGAGGAAGCCCCGATCTTCCAGGTCGCCGACATCGGCCTCGTCGGCGACTTGTTCAAGATTGTCCCCGAGCTGACGGAGAAGCTGTAGCGGCGGCTACTCGACCATCCGCGTGTCCCAGCCCCAGACCAGAAGCATGATCGCGAAGCCGACGGCATAGCCCACGGGCACGAACCAGCCCTGCGTCACCCAGCGCCGGAGAGAGCGAGCTTCGGGATATTCGTTGGTGATCGCCACTCCCGCTGACGATCCGAACCAGGTCATCGACCCGCCGAAGCCAACGGCGAAGGCCAGCAGCGCCCAATCGTATCCGCCCTGGGCCAGGGCGAGCGCGGTCAGCGGGATATTGTCGAACACGGAAGACAGCGTGCCCAGGCCGAACGACGACTGCCACGACGGGGTCGGAAGCGACTTGAGCGGCATCAGCGAAGCTGCCGCGACGAGCGAGCAGAGGAAGACCGCCCCCTTTGCCGCGGGCTTCATTACCCCCCAGTCGGGCTTGGCGACGATGCTGCTGACAATGAGCGCTGCCCAAAGCGCCATCCCGAGCCACGGCGCCACCTCTTCGCCGGTGCTGAAAACGTTGGCGAGAACGTTCGCGGTGACCGCCGCCGCCAGGATGAACGCGACGATGAAGATCCGGCGCCAGCGAAGCGGGTGCCCCGGCTCGTCGTGAGCGAGGATCGGCTGGTAGCGGTGCTGCGCCCACGCGCCGAGAGTGGCGATGATCGCGAATGCCGGAATGGCGGCAATGTAAGCCGGTAGAACGAGAAGCGGCGAAACCCCGCGCAGCCACATCAGGGTCGTTGTCGTGTCTCCGACCACGCTCCCCGAGCCGCCGGCGTTGGATGCGGCAACGATGGCAGCCAGGAAACCGACGCAGACGCGCCCCTTGTAGACGTGGCGCGCCATCACCCCGCCGAGCACCGCGGCGGCGATATTGTCGAGGAATGCGGACATGACGAAGACGACGGACAGGAGCGCCAGCCCGCCCGTCCAGCCATCCGGAAGATGGTTCGGCAAGTGATCGGGGATGTTGCTCCGCTCGAAATGGTTGGAGAGCAGTTCAAAGCCGACGAGGAGAAGGAGCAGGTTGGAGATCGTCACCCACTCGTGCTCGGCGTGAAGCAGCAACGCGCCGGCCCCGGTGCCGGTCGGGAAGCGGGTGACGAATGTTTCGTAGGCGAGAATGATTACCAGTCCGCCGATGCCGATGGCGAGCGCTCGCCTGTGGAACATCGCGACTCCGGCCAGCATCAGCCCGAACAGGTAAAATTCTATGGGAGCGCCCAGAAGCATGGGCGCGGCGACAGTATCTGCGGCAGAATGCATGGGCCCCGTTTACGCACACAGGCGGCAATGAAAAAGGGCCGCGCCGCCAACCTTCAGCGGTGATCGCCCTCCTCGTCGGACGCGAACAGGCCGGAAACGGCTGCACCGGGTTCGAATCGACGCCTGGCGCGAGAGGACCGCAGCACGAGCCAGCCAGCTACGGCGGACAGCGCCGAGCCCGCGAGAGTCCCGATCCTGGCGCTGTCGGTCAACGCCTCCGAATCGGGGAATGCGAGTTCGCCGATGAACAGGCTCATTGTGAAGCCGACCCCGCAAAGGAGCGCTGCTCCGTAAACCTGCGCCCAGGTCGTGCTTTCGGGCCGCGACACCAGGCCGGCGTGAGCAGCGAGCCAGATCGAGCCGAATACGCCGACCTGCTTTCCAACGAACAGCCCTGCGAAAATCGCCAGCGGTAGCGGGTGCAGGAGCACCGACGCCCCTCCGTCGAGAGTCGCGCCCGCGCTGGCGAACCCGAACAGCGGCATCACCCCGAACATCACCCAGGGATGAATCTTGTGCTCGAGGTGGCGGAGCGGCGAGTGCTTCTCACCCTTGGCAAGGGGGATGGCGAGCGCCGCGACAACTCCCGCAATGGTCGCGTGAATCCCGCTTGCGAGAACGGCCAGCCACAGAGCCGCCGCGAGCAGGAGATAGGGGGCGAGCTTGCGAACGCGGAACAAGGCGAGCCCCGCCATCGCCCCGGCGATCGCCAGTGCGGCGCCGACAGCCATAATGTCCAGGTCGCCGGTGTAGGCGATAGCAATGATGATGACCGCCCCGACATCATCGACGATGGCGATGGTGACGAGCAGCAACTTGATCGAGGGTGGAATCCGGCTCCCGGCAAGCGCAAGGACCCCGACCGCGAAAGCAATGTCGGTTGCGGCCGGTATCGCCCAGCCACTCAGCAGCTTCGGGTCAAATCCGGTGACGGCCAGGTAGGTGATCGCGGGAACCGCCATTCCGGCGGTGGCGGCAACGAACGGCAACCTGCGTTCAGACGGCGTCGCCAGGCCACCGACATACCATTCACGCTTCACCTCGAGCCCGACGAGGAGGAAGAAGATCGCCATCAGCCCCTCGGCAATCCATTCGTGCACCGTCGGCACGCCGAGCCGGGGCAATGGCGGACCGACGTGGAAATCCAGGATCGCGTGATACGCGCCGGCAAGCCCCGAATTTGCGGCAGCCAGCGCTATCGCGGCAGTGGCGATGAGCAAAATGCCTGCGAGGCGCTCGCCGGTGGAGGTCGTCGGGTTGGCCATTGCCTTCCCTAACGGGGTTCGTTGCGTATGCGAAAGGCCCACCGCCCGGACCAGGCGGTGGGCCGAATATTTTGGAAGCCGACGCGGAGAGCGCCAGCTGCGGCGGCGTTAGTCGTCGTCGACGTTTTCGGGGAGCCCCTTGCGATCGGTCGACGCAAGGTCTTCGAGCTCGCTCTCGCTCATCGAGTCATACATGCTCTTGGAGGCGCCTTCGAGCTCGCTGACGTCCTTCTCGCCGCGCTTTGCGGCAAGGGCAACGCCCGCTGCCATCTGCTGGTCTTTGGACTGGGCTGGCATAAAATTTCTCCTTTCTATTCGAGAATGAAACGCTCGAGCGCCGAATAGGCTTCGTCGTCGGTCACCTGCTCGGGAGGATGTTTGCAGAAGTAAGCGGCGGCCGGTTTGACGGGTCCGCTAAGCCCGCGGTCCTTGGCTATCCGGGCGCAGCGGATGAGGTCGATGGCGACCCCGGCGCTGTTGGGCGAATCCTCGACCGACAGGCGAAGCTCCAGGTTCATCGGGACTCCGCCGAACAATTGCCCCTCCATGCGAACGAAGGCGATCTTGTTGTCGTTCTGCCAGGCAACGTAATCGGACGGGCCGACGTGGATCTGGTCGGGATCGAGCCGGTGCTGCGTCACCGACTGCACGGCCTCGGTCTTGGAAATCTTCTTCTGCTCGAGCCGATGCCGGTTGAGCATGTTGAGGAAGTCGGTGTTGCCGCCGGTGTTCAGTTGGTAGGTGCGGTCCAGTTTGACGCCCCGCTTCTTGAACAGGTCGGTGAGGACGCGGTGGACGATGGTCGCGCCAAGCTGAGACTTGATGTCGTCGCCGATGACCGGGACTCCCGCTTCCGCGAATTTCTTCGCCCAGCGCTCGTTGCTGGCAATGAACACCGGGATGCAGTTGACGAACGCCACGCCCGCTTCGATCGCGCAATCGGCGTAGAATTCCGTCGCTTCCTGCGATCCGACGGGCAAATAGTTGATGAGGACGTCGGCGCGCGTGTCGCGAAGGACCTCGACCACGTCGTCGCGGTCCGGCTGGGGGGCATCGGCAGCGACGAACCTGCGGTCTTCCGCCCATCCCTCCATGTGCTCGGAAATGCCGTCGAGTATTTTGCCCATCCGCACTTTTGCGCCCGTATCGTCGACGTGGTCGCAGAACGTGGCCGTGCAGTTCGGCTTGGCAAAAATCGCCTCTGCTACGTCGCGGCCGACCTTGCGCTCGTCGATATCCCAGGCAGCGACCACCCGAATGTCGCCGGGACGATATCCGCCGAGGTTCCAGTGCATGAGGCCGATCTGCTCGTTGGCGCCGCCGTTCTGGTAGTGGGCAAGTCCCTGGACCAGCGAGCTTGCGCAATTGCCGACGCCGACGACAGCAAGGTTGATGTCGGTGCGTTTGGGATCGTGGAGGCTCATGCCACCGCCCTCTGCTGTTCGCGCTCACCGGCTGCGGGTGCGTAGCGCTCGATCATCCGCCCGCAGAATTCGGCGAAGCTTTCCGGATATTTCGGCGGGCTGGTGTGATGCGGCTCAAGTCCCTCGCTGTCGGGAGTGAAGCACAACGTCAGAGTGACATCGAAATCCTGAAGCGCGTCCATCTGGCGATCGAACCAGTCTTCCCACCCCGGTCGATAGCTGTCCCACCAGCTGAGCCCGGTGCGGAGCTTGGTCACGCCGAGGTCCTTGAGCCAACGGACCGCATCGTCGAGGCGCGGGTCGTTGAAGTGGAACCACTGCATCAAACCCATGTCCGGAGCGTATTTGCGAAAGTGGTCGAGCGCGAGCTTGGGCGTTCCGTCGGCACGGATCAGGCCCATGTAGAAGTGGCGGTAATAGCTCGATCCTTCGGCTTCCTTGTGGCGAGTCGTCGCTCCCCATTCCTGGGGAAGGTCGAACAGCGAATACCAGAAGACGCGTGGCAGTCTTTCGAGGAGGAGCTCGGCGGTTCGATTGACGCCGAACACCTGTACTTCTTCGGCGCCGAAGCTTCCGACGCCGACCTCGGTCGCCCAGATCTCGTGATTGGGAGCGACGGCTTCGATCTCGGCAATCCGCTGCGGCCACTGGTCGATCGGCCACAGGTTCCAGTCGAGCGGGAAGCCGTGCACCGCAACGACGTCGACATGGTCGAGAACGTCCATTCGGTCGAGCCGCTGGATGAACAGCGGGTCTATCGGCGAAATCCCGCCGAGTACCTTTTTCACTGCCGGATTGGCTTGCTCGATTGCCCTTCCGGCGAGCTTCGCCAGGTCGGCGAAGCGCGACCAGTCGGGATCGAGCTCCGGGTCCCAGTGGGACTTGTTGTTCGGCTCGTTCCAGATCATCGCCGCTTCAATCATTCAGCTCCCCCATTCTTGTTGCATTTCGCGGGATAGACGACCGCCGGATCCCACTCGCCGTAGGGACGATCGGTGACCCGGCAGAGATAGACTTCCTCTTCGATTCGCTCGTCGATCTCGAAACCCGAGGCCCGCAGCATCGCTTCCGAACAGGCGCGGTTTGGAACCCACCAGTTGGTCCAGTCGCCCGCGTAGCGGCGCTCGACGAAGTGGAGCTTGGGGAAGCCGCTTTCGAAGAAGATTTCGCTTTCGGAGAAGTCGTAATCTTCTTCGAGGGCAAGGACGGCCTTCGACCCGCGCTGCATCGACTGAAACAGCATCATGTCGCCGGCGACGTGCTCGCGAACGAGGTCGAGAGCCAGCAGCGGATGGCGAAGGTGGTAGAGCACGCCCATGAAGATGACGACGTCGAAACGTTCGCCAAGCGCGCCGACGTCATAGACATCGAGCTTCTTGAATTCGATGTCGGGGAAGCCGAGGACTTCGCTGGCGAGCTGCGCCTGCGCGAGATAGCGGTCGTCCGAGTCGATACCGACCACGCGGCTTGCACCGCGGCGCTTCATCTCGATCGAATAGAAGCCGGCGTTGCAGCCGATGTCGAGGACGCTCTTGCCCTCCAAATTCTTGGGCAAATGCGGTGCAAAGCGCTCGAACTTCGAAGCCGGATAATTGCCGAGGAAGTGATCGGGTGCGGTCCACACGCCATTGAGGTCCATGTTGTGGAACCAGGGGGCGAGCGCATCGACGCGTCGCTTCAGGTCCGGCTCGCGGACTCGGGCGATCGAGCGTTCGGCAAGGTTCATTGATACAGCCTTTCGTTGATTGCACGGACGCGGGCGCCCCAGCGGGAAAGCTCCAGCGTCGACACCGACGCGGGATCGACGTCGAACCGAAGCACGTTGTCGAGCGGCATCCCGAGATAATGGGCGAGAACCCCGCGGATGATATCGCAATGCGTGACGGCGACGACGGTTTCGCCGTCATGTTGTCGGGCGATGGTTTCGAGGGCCGAACGGGCGCGATCGACCGCCTCGCCCATCGACTCGCCTTCCGGGCAACGGGCCGATCCGCGCTCTTCGTTCCAGCGCTGCCAGTCCTCGTCGCCTTCGAGATCCGAAAAGCTGGCGCCGCTCCATTGACCGAAGTCAATTTCATCGAGGCCGTCGAGCGTCTGGACCGTGAGCTCGTGCGGCTCGGCGATTTCATTGGCCGTGTCGCGGGCGCGCTCACGCGGGCTCGAATAGACTGCGGCGACAGGAATCGTGCCGAGCAGGTCGGCAACGATCACCGCTTGTTCGACACCATCGCTGCTCAACGCCACGTCCTGCCTCCGGCCACTGAGGGTCTGCCCCAGCTCCACATGGGCTGCATGGCGCACCAGGAGAATGGTCGCACTCACCGTTGCGGAACCGGAACACAAAGCATCTACAAAGCTGAATGAGCCAATTCGCCCAAGGTTCCCGCCGATTGGTTAATCTCTGTAACGAACCTGCTGCGGAACAATGGTCAAGCGAGTCGGTTCATGAAGAAGAAGCGGCTTAGCCGTAGATTAACATAGTTTACTATTGGAACACTAGTGGCGGTCATGGGTAGGTTATGGTGACGTAATTGCATGCTTCGGTAACGAAACAACACCGATCAACTACAGCTGTTCTTTCGAACTTCGCCTTAACTTCGCAAAGAAAGGGAATTAATTGGGGGAAACAGTATTAGTAACCGGTGGCGCTGGTTTTATTGGCAGCGCCGTAAGTCGCGAACTCATCAGTCGCGGAAACGAGGTGCGCGTCCTCGATAGCCTTATCGAACAGGTCCACGGCGACCGCGGCCGGCCGGAGTTCCTTCCAGAAGACGCCGAGCTCATCCGCGGCGATATCCGCAACAAGGACGTGGTCAGCCGCGCGCTGGACGGAGTCGACTCGGTCATCCACCTCGCTGCCGAAGTCGGCGTAGGCCAGTCGATGTATGCGGTCGAGCGCTACACGTCGGTCAACGAAACGGGCTCGGCAGTCTTGTTCGAGGCGCTGATCGAAAAGCCGGTGCGGCGGGTCGTGACCGCCTCCTCGATGAGCATTTACGGCGAGGGCCTGTACCGCGACTGCGACGGCAAGCTGATCGAAAATGCGGAGCGGCGCGCCCGTGCCGACAACGACGAGACCTGGGACCCGCTGGACTCGCAGGGGCGCCCGCTTGAACCGGTCGCCACCCCCGAATGGAAGCAGCCGAGCCTCGCGTCGATCTATGCGCTCGGCAAATATGTGCAGGAGCGGCAGACGCTGATCATGACCAAGGCGTACGGCATGGAGGGAACCTGCCTTCGCCTGTTCAACGTCTACGGCCCGGGCCAGGCGCTTTCCAACCCCTACACCGGAGTGCTCGCGATCTTCTCGTCGAGGCTTCTCAACGGCCAGCCGCCGATGATCTTCGAAGACGGCGAGCAGAGGCGCGATTTCGTCCATGTCGGCGATGTCGCTCGAGCCTTTGCCGAGGCGCTGACCGCTCCGCGAGCCGACGGTGAGGTGTTCAACATCGGCTCCGGCACCGACCGCAGCGTCACCGAGGTCGCCCGCGATCTCGCGCACGCGATGGGCCGCGAGGATATCGAGCCGCAGATCGCCGGCAAGTCACGCACCGGCGATATCCGCCACTGCTTTTGCGACGGCAGCAAGGCGACGGACGCGCTGGGCTTCACCGCGACCAAGGATTTCGGCGAGGGTCTCGCCGAGCTTTCCGAATGGGTCGCGAGCCAGACCGCCGATGACCGCGTCGACCAGGCGCGAGCCGAGCTCGAGCAGCGGGGGCTGGTAGCATGATGGCGCGGGACGACAGGCCGATCCTGATCACCGGCGGCGCCGGGTTCATCGGGTCCAATCTCGCCAACCGGTTCGCGCGCGACGGTCACCAGGTCCTGGTCTTCGACGCACTTTCGAGGCCAGGGGTGGAGCGCAACCTCGAGTGGCTGAAGAGCGAGCACGGCGAGCGGGTGAGCGCCATTATCGGCGACGTTCGCGACGAAGACGAAGTCCGCCGCGCGGCGGCCGACGCGAAAGCAATTTTCCACATGGCCGCGCAGGTCGCGGTGACGACCAGCCTCGCCGACCCTCGCGACGATTTCGAGACCAACGTGAAGGGCACGATCAACGTTCTCGACGCGGTCCGGACGAAGTCTGAGCCGGTGCCCGTCATCTTCGCCTCGACGAACAAGGTCTACGGCGACCTTGGCGACATGAGATTCGAGCGCGACGGCGACCGATACGTCCCCGACGACCCCGACGCGCGCAATGGGATCAGCGAGGAGCGCTCGCTCGACTTCCACACGCCGTACGGCTGCTCGAAGGGATCGGCCGACCAATATGTCCTCGACTACGCCCGAAGCTATGGCATCCCCACCGTGGTCTTCCGCATGAGCTGCATTTACGGGCAGCGGCAGATGGGGACGGAGGACCAGGGCTGGGTCGCTCACTTCCTCATCCGGGCGCTCGCCGGCGAAGCGATCACCATTTACGGCGACGGTCGGCAGGTCCGCGACATTCTCGACATCCGCGATACCGTCGATGCTTACGCGCGGGCGCTCGATCGGATCGACGACGTTCAAGGGCGCGCTTTCAACCTCGGCGGCGGGCCGGCGAACGCGATCAGCCTGCTCCAGCTGACCGACGAGATCGCCAGGATCACCGGCCGCGAGACTGACCTCCGCTTCGAGAAGTGGCGGCAGGGCGACCAGCGCTGGTACGTTTCCGACACGAGCGCCGCGAAAGCGGCGCTCGATCTTCCTGAGCCGCGAGCGTGGCGCGAGGGAGTCCAGACGTTGGCCGACTGGTTGCGCCGTGAGCGAATCCCGCAAACGCGGGCCGAACCTGCCCTGGCGAGCGCGGCGGAATGACCCGGATGCGCGTTATGCTTGTCACCGACGCGGTCGGCGGCGTGTGGACCTATAGCGTCGAGCTTGCCCGAGAGCTTCGCAAGCGGGACGTCGAAACCGTGCTTGCAGTAATCGGTCCGGCACCGACGGACTCGCAGCGAAATGAGGCCGGCGGCGCACAGATCGTCGAAACGGGACTTGCGCTCGACTGGACCGCAAGCAAGCCGCAGGCGATCCGCCGCGCCGGCTGCGGTCTGGCCGCGCTCGCCGACTCCCAAGGCGTCGATATCGTGCAGCTGAACACCGCTGCGCTGATCGCCGACTGCGAGTTCTCGCAACCTGTCGTTGTCGTCCAGCACAGTTGCGTCGCAACCTGGTGGAAGGCCGTTCGTGGAGGCCAACTTCCGGCCGATTTCGGCTGGCGTCGCGACCTGATCGAGTCGGGGCTTCACCGGGCCGATGCAGTCGTCGCTCCAAGCGCCACTTTCGCCGCGGCGTTGTCGCGGGTCTACGGCCTTTCCCGCCCGGTCCGCTGTGTCCACAACGGCCGCCGGGCGCTGCCGATGACGAAGCGCCGGTCCGAAGATTTCGTGTTCACCGTCGGCAGGTTGTGGGACGACGGCAAGAACGTACGCGTCCTCGACGAAGCTGCGGCGTGTTTGCGGGTGCCCGTCGAAGCCGCCGGTCCGCTGACCGGGCCAAACGGTGCCGCGGTTTCCTTCAGCAACGTCCGCACCCCCGGAGAGCTTTCCCTCGGCGCGATCGCAGAGCGACTGGCGGCGCGGCCGGTCTTCGCCTCTTCGGCGCTTTACGAGCCGTTCGGGCTGTCCGTACTGGAGGCCGCCCAGGCCGGGTGCGCTCTCGTACTCTCCGATATCGGCACATTTCGCGAGCTCTGGGGCGGGGCGGCAATGTTCGTGCCCGCCGACGACCCCGACGCCTTGGCGACGGCGGTCGAGCAGCTTCTCGCCGATCCCGGCCGGCGGTCGGAACTCGGCCAGGCGGCACAGCTTCGAGCGCTTCGCTACACGCCCGAGGCGATGGCGTCGCGAATGGCGCAAATCTACGCTCACTTGCGGCCCGAGCGCGCGACGATTGCGGGCGCTCAGCCGCAGTCGCTGCAGGTCGCGGGGGCGGCAGCATGAAGATCGTCTATTTCACCCATTCGCTTCGGTCCTGCTGGAATCACGGCAATGCGCATTTCCTTCGCGGCGTGCTTCGCGAGCTGGTTCAGCTCGGGCACGAGGTCGAGGCGTTCGAGCCGGTAGGGTCGTGGAGCGTCGAAAATCTCGTCGCCGATCACGGCGAAGCCGCCCTCGAAGGCTTTGCTCGCCACTACCCGGAGCTGCGCTCGACGACCTACGACGCCGGCGCCGACCCCGCGCGACTGGTTCGCGGAGCCGACCTGGTGATCGTCCACGAGTGGAACGACCCGGCGCTCGTCGCCGCGCTCGGCAGGCTTCGCGCCCGCGGGGCGGCGTTCACCTTGCTGTTCCACGACACTCACCACCGGGCTGTTTCCGCGCCGGAGGAGATGCGGGCCTACGACCTCGACGGGTATGACGGCGTACTCGCTTTCGGCGAGGCGCTCGCGGAGGTCTATCGCCGCTGGGGCTGGGGAAAGCGGGTCTTCGTCTGGCACGAAGCCGCGGACCTTCGCCATTTCCATCCGCCCGAAAACGAGCAGGATCGCCACGGCCTGGTGTGGATCGGCAATTGGGGCGACGACGAACGCAGCGACGAGCTTGTCGAGTTCCTGTTGCAGCCCGCCCAGTGGGCCGACCTGCCGCTCGACATCTACGGCGTTCGCTATCCGGATCGAGCACGCGACCAAGTGTGGCGGTACGGCGCCCGCTACCACGGCTGGCTGGCCAATGCCGACGCTCCCGAGATGTTCGCGCGCCACCTGGCGACGGTGCACGTGCCCCGCCGCTTTTACACCGAAGCCTTGCCTGGAATTCCCACCATCAGGGTGTTCGAGGCGCTCGCCTGCGGAATCCCACTGCTCAGCGCGCCATGGGAAGATTCGGAAGGCCTGTTCCGCGTCGGCGAAGACTTCCTGATGGTCGAAAATGGAGAGGAGATGACGGACGCGATGACTCGGCTGAAGAACGAGCCCGCACTTCGAGCAAGCCTGGCCGAAAATGGCCTTGAAACGATCCGGAACCGCCACAGCTGCGCCCATCGTGCCCGCGAGCTTCTGCACATCGTCGAGCGAGTCGATGCGCCGGCGCTGGAGAGTGCCGCGTGAAGATTGCCTTTTACGGATCGAGCCTTTTGTCATCCTGGTGGAACGGTGCCGCCACCTATTACCGCGGGCTGCTTCGCGACCTTGCCTCGCGCGGACACGACATCACTTTCTTCGAACCCGACGCCTTCGATCGGCAAAGCCATCGCGACATGGAGCCGCAGCCGTGGGCGAAGTCGGTCGTCTATCCGGCAACCGCCGAGGGCCTTCGCAATGTCCTTCAACAAGCCAGCGCTGCCGACGTCGTGGTCAAGGCCAGCGGCGTCGGCGTGTTCGACGAAGAGCTGATCGACGGGATCGTCGAGCACGCTAGCGAAGACGCGCTTCGGATTTTCTGGGACGTCGATGCCGCAGCGACTCTCGACGAGATGCGTGACCAGGAAAACCATCCGGTCAGGCGTAACCTGAAGTCCCTCGACGCAGTGCTAACCTATGGCGGAGGCCCGCCCGTCATACGCGATTACGAATGCTTCGGCGCCCGCAAGTGCGTCCCCGTCTATAATGCCCTCGACCCGTCGACCCACCATCCGGTCGAGCCGCAGGAGCGGTTCGCGGCGGACCTGTCGTTCCTCGGCAACCGCCTTCCCGACCGCGAATCGCGGGTCGAACAGTTCTTCCTGGCCGCCGCCGAGGAGCTTCCCGAGCGAAGCTTCGTCATCGGCGGAAATGGATGGGAAACCAAGCCGATGCCGGACAATGTCCTCCACATCGGCCACGTCTTCACCACCGATCACAATGCGTTCAACTGCACCCCGCTGGCAGTTCTGAACATCGCCCGCGACAGCATGGCCAACATCGGCTTTTCCCCGGCAACCCGGGTGTTCGAAGCCGCCGGTGCAGCAGCGTGCCTGATCACCGACTCGTGGGAAGGAATCGAGCAGTTCCTCGAGCCCGGCGAAGAGGTGCTGGTCGCTCGCGACGGCAAGGACGTCGCCGAGCATGTTCGCTCGCTCACTCCCCAGCGGGCGAGGGCGATCGGCAGCGCTGCTTTAAAGCGGGTGCTGTCCGACCACACCTATTCCGACCGCGGCGCGCAGGTCGATTCGTTGCTTCGCGAAACGGCGGCCAGGAAGGCGCAGGGGCGCGTCCTTGCAAAGGAGGAAGCGGCATGAAGCTCGTCGTCCTCGGCCTCAGCCTGTCGTCGTCGTGGGGGAACGGCCACGCGACCACCTATCGCGCGCTTTTGCGTGCGTTCGCGGCACTCGGCCACGACGTCCTTTTCCTGGAACGCGACGCCCCCTGGTACCGCAACAGCCGCGATTGCGTGGATCCGGATTTCTGCCGTCTCGAATTCTACGACTCGCTCGACGATCTCGACAGTTGGCGAACCGAAATTGCCGGAGCGGACGCGGTGATCGTCGGCTCCTACGTGCCCGACGGAGTTGCGGTCGGGCGCCTCGTCCAGCAGGTCGCCGGCGGGGTCACCGCCTTCTACGACATCGACACACCGGTGACTCTTGCCAAGCTGGAGCGCGGCGACTTCGAATATGTCTCGCCCGCCGTCATTCCTGGGTACGATTTGTACCTGTCCTTCACCGGCGGGCCGACCCTGGAGCGGATCGAGCGGCAATATGGCTCACCGGCTGCGCGCGCGCTTTATTGCTCTGTGGATGCCGAGCATTATCCGCCGCTCGGGCTGCCGGAAAAATGGGACCTGTCGTACCTCGGCACGTACAGCGAGGATCGCCAGGACACGCTTGAGCGGCTTCTCCTCGAGCCCGCGCGGGCGCTTCCGGACCGCCGCTTCGTGGTCGCCGGCGCGCAATATCCCAAGTCGATCGAGTGGCCGGACAATGTCGACCGGATCGAGCATTTGCCGCCGTCGCAGCATGCGCGATTTTACGCCCAGTCCCGCTTCACCCTGAACGTCACCCGCGCCGATATGATCGAAGCCGGGTGGTCGCCTTCGGTTCGACTGTTCGAAGCGGCTGCATGCGCAACTCCGGTCATTTCCGATTGCTGGGACGGACTTGGGGAGCTGTTCGAACCAGGCCGCGAAATCATCATCGCAAGCTCGACCGGCGAGGTCGTCGATCGGCTTCGGCAGCCGCAATCCGCAAGCGACATCGGCAAGGCCGCCCGCCGAAGAGTCATGGCCGAGCACATTTCCGACCACCGCGCTCGCGAATTGGAGCGCCACATCGAAGATGCCGCTGCGCGCCCTCGCGGCCGCACGCGCACAACACCCAGGGAGTATTGTGTGAGCAAGAAGAGCGAATCGGTTGCGCTGGTCACCGGCGGAGCCGGGTTCATCGGTTCAAATCTGTGCGACCGGCTCATCGAAGCTGGGGCGCAGGTCGTCTGTCTCGACAATTTCCTGACCGGGCGCCGAAGCAATATCGCGCACCTGCAGGACGAGACACGGTTCGAGCTGGTCGATCACGACGTAATCGACGAGCTTCCGCAAAGCCTTCGGCGAAAGCGCTTCACGCACATCTACCACCTCGCCTGCGCCGCCTCGCCGCCGCATTACCAGGCGGACCCCGAGCACACGATGCTGACCAACGTCATGGGCACGCGAAATATGCTGCGGCTTGCCGAAGATTGCGGGGCGCGGCTGCTCCTCACCTCGACCAGCGAAGTCTATGGCGATCCGGAGTCCCACCCGCAGCAAGAGGACTACCGCGGCTGGGTGAACTGCACCGGACCGAGGGCCTGCTACGACGAGGGCAAACGTGCCGCCGAAACGCTCGCCTTCGATTTCCGACGCGGCAACCGCGCCGACGTCCGCGTCGCTCGCATCTTCAACACCTATGGCCCGCGAATGCGCGCCGACGACGGGCGTGTCGTCTCGAACGTCATCTGCCAGGCACTCGATGGCGAAGACATCACCATCTATGGCGACGGCTCCCAGACGCGCAGCTTCTGCTACGTCGACGACATGGTCGAGGCGCTAATGCGTCTGATGGACTCGCGAGACGCGGACGGCGTGCCGGTCAACCTCGGCAACCCCAACGAGATGACGATCAAGGAACTGGTGAAGCTGGTCGTCCAGATGACCCGCACCGAGTCCGAAATCGTCCGCCGCCCGCTGCCCCAGGACGATCCACGGCGTCGCCGGCCCGACATCTCGCGCGCTCGCGAGCTTCTCGACTGGGAACCGAAGACGACGCTTCGCGATGGCCTGTCGAAGACGATTGCGTGGTTTGCGGAGGAAGACCGGCCGACGCGGCCGAGCTGGCGCGGAATTGCCGCGACCGCGGCCGAGGCGCCGCTGATCCAGGCCGCCGAGTAAAGGGGGATCGATGAGCAAAATGCAAAGCGGCGAAAGCCGCTCGAACATGCGCGCAGCAGTGGTCACCGCACCGGGACAAGTCGAAATTCGCGAGGTCGGCATGCCCGAGCCGGGTCCCCGCCAGGTGCGCGTGAAGCTGTCGGGCTGCGGCGTGTGCGCGTCGAACCTGACGCCGTGGGAAGGGCCGGAGTGGATGGAATTCCCCACCGAGCCAGGCGACCTTGGCCATGAGGGCTGGGGGACCGTGGACGCCGTCGGGGAAAACGTTCGCGATCTCCACGTGGGTGACCGGGTCGCGACGCTGGGCACCAACGCTTACGCCGAGTTCGACCTCGCCGAAGAGTTGGCGGTTGTGAAAATCCCCGACGAGCTGGGCGATGTCGCTTTCCCCGGGGAGCCGTTCGGCTGCGCAATGAACATCTTCCGGCGAAGCGACATCGAGGAGGGCCAAACGGTCGCGATCATCGGGATCGGCTTTCTGGGCGCACTGCTCGTTCGGCTGGCCAGCCAGGCGGGCGCTCGAGTGATCGCGATTTCGCGCCGCCAAACCTCGCTCGACCTCGCCCGCGAAATGGGGGCGGCAGAGGTGATCGCGATGGACGATCACCAAGGCATTATCGACCGCGTGAGCGACTTCACCGACGGCAAGTTCTGCGACCGCGTCATCGAGGCAGTCGGCAAGCAATGGCCGCTCGACCTCGCTGCCGAGCTAACCAAGGAAGGCGGCAAGCTGGTCGTCGCCGGCTATCACCAGGATGGGCCGAGGCAGGTCAACATGCAGCTGTGGAACTGGCGCGGATTCGACGTGATCAACGCGCACGAGCGCGATCCACAGGTTGCGCTGCAGGGCGTCAAGGACGCGATCGAAGCGGTTCGGACCGGCGTCATCGACCCGGCCAAGGTCGTGACTCACCGCTATAGTCTCGACCAGCTCGACGAAGCGCTGAACGCAACCCGCGACAAGCCCGGCAATTTCGTCAAGGCAGTGGTGACCACGTGACCGTTCGGCTTGGCTTTCTCGGCGTCGGCCACATCGGCCGAAACCGGATGGAGGCGATGCTTGCCACCGGAAAGGCCGAAGCAGTCGCGATCTGCGATCCAGGCGACGATATGGCGAAGGAAGCGCAAGCGCTCGCGCCCGATGCAAAGCTCGTCAGCTCGCTCGACGAAATTCTCGCGCTCGAGCCGGACGGGATCGTCGTTGCCACGCCCAGCGCACTCCACAGCGACCAATCGATCCAGGCGCTGAAATCCGGCGCAGCGGTGTTCTGCCAGAAGCCGCTTGGGCGCAATGCCGAGGAAGTGGAGGCTGTGCTCGATGCCGCACGCGACGCCGACCGGCTGCTCGGGGTCGACCTGTCCTATCGCCACACCGCGGCGATGCAGGCGATCCGGGACCTTGTGCGGGCGGGAGCGCTCGGAAAGCCCTTCGCTGCCGACCTCGTGTTCCACAATGCCTACGGCCCGGGGAACGCCTGGTTCTACGATCCGAAGCTTTCGGGCGGCGGCTGCCTCGTCGACCTTGGAGTCCATCTCGTCGACCTCGCATTGTGGCTGTTCGACTTTCCCGAGGTGGTCGCGGCTCGCGGCCGCGCGCTCAAGGACGGGCGGCCAGTGAGGCCCGACGAGTGCGAGGACTTCGTCACCGGCGAACTGGAGCTTGCGAATGGAGTCGGCGTTCGCATTGCCTGCTCGTGGAATCTCGCCGCCGGCCAAGACGCGGAGATTCGCGCCAGCATCTACGGCACCGAAGGCGGCGCCGAGATGCGCAACGAGAACGGTAGCTTCTTCGATTTCGTCGCCGACCGCTTCAACGGCCGCGAACGCGAGCGCATGACCGGCTACCCTGACGAGTGGGGCGGGCGCGCCGCCGCGGATTGGGTCGAAAAGCTCGACTCCGGAGAGCGGTTCGACGGCAGCACGACTGGCCTTCTGGAGACCGCGCGCGCGCTCGACCGTCTCTACGGGCGCTCCTGACCACTCCCGAAAGTCGAAATGGCCTGCTAGGGCTTGCTGCCAATGAGTGACGAAACCACCCGCGACACGCCCGAAGGCATCAGCATCAAGAGCGTCTACGGCCCGCAGGACTCGGCCGGGATCGACCCCGGCAATCCCGGCGAGCCGCCCTTCACGCGCGGACCCTATGCGACGATGTACGCGGGTCGGCCGTGGACAATCCGGCAATATGCGGGCTTCTCGACCGCTGAAGAATCCAACGCTTTCTATCGCCGCAATCTGAAGGCGGGGCAGAAGGGCCTGTCCGTCGCTTTCGATCTCGCCACCCACCGCGGCTACGACAGCGACAATCCGCGCGTCGCCGGCGACGTCGGCATGGCAGGGGTCGCGATCGACAGCGTCGAGGACATGAAGCTCCTGTTCGACGGAATCCCGCTCGATCAGATGAGCGTGTCGATGACGATGAACGGCGCGGTGCTTCCGGTGATGGCTTTCTTCATCGTTGCCGGGGAGGAGCAAGGCGTCCCCCACGACAAGCTGACCGGCACCATCCAGAACGACATTCTGAAAGAGTTCGCGGTCCGCAACACCTACATCTACCCGCCCGAGCCGAGCATGCGGATCGTCGCCGACATCATCGCCTACACCAATCGCGAGATGCCCAAGTTCAACTCGATCTCGATCAGCGGCTATCACATGCACGAGGCCGGGGCGACGGCGGTCCAGGAGCTCGCCTACACGCTCGCCGACGGCATGGAATATGTGCGCGTTGCGATGAAACAGGGGCTGGAGATCGACGCCTTCGCGCCGCGCCTGAGCTTCTTCTTCGGCATCGGCATGAATTTGTTCATGGAGGTCGCCAAGCTGCGCGCCGCGCGCACGCTCTGGCACAAGATCATGACCGACCTGGGTGCCAAGAACGACAAGTCGAAGATGCTCCGGACGCACTGCCAGACGAGCGGAGTCAGCCTGACCGAGCAGGACGCGTACAACAACATCATCCGCACGACGATCGAGGCGCTTGCGGCGGTGCTCGGCGGGACGCAGTCGCTGCACACCAACAGCTTCGACGAAGCCATCGCGCTTGCCGACGGACTTTTCGGCGCGCGATCGCCCGCAACACGCAGCTGATCCTCGCCGAGGAAAGCGGCATCACGGCGGTCGCCGATCCGCTTGGCGGAAGCTATTATGTCGAGGCGCTGACCCGCGAGCTGGAAGAAAAAGCCTGGGCGCTGATCGAGGAAGTCGAGGCGCATGGCGGGATGACCAAGGCCGTCGCGGAAGGGCTGCCCAAGCACCGCATCGAGGAAGCCGCGGCGGAACGCGCTGCGAAGGTCGACACCGGCGAGACGGTGATCGTCGGGGTCAACCGCTACCAGCCCGAAAGCGAACCCGAGCACGACATCCTGGAGGTCGACAACGCGAAGGTCCGCGCCGGCCAGATCGCGCGGCTCGAGAAGGTGCGCGCGGAGCGTGACGAGGCAAAGGTTCGCGCGGCGCTGGATGCGCTTGAGCAAGGCGCACGCGGCGACGCAAACCTGCTTGCGCTGAGCGTCGAAGCGGCGCGGGCGCGGGCTACGCTAGGCGAGATTTCGGACGCGCTGGAGCGTGCGTTCGGGCGGTACGACACCGTGCCGCATCCGGTGCGCGGAATCTACGGCAACGCGCGCGGCGACGACCGCTGGAAAGCCGCCGAACAGGGCACGCAATCCGTCGCCGACCGGCTCGGCCGACGCCCGCGAATCCTCGTCGCCAAGATGGGCCAGGACGGCCACGACCGCGGCGCAAATCTCGTCTCCTCCGCCTTCACCGACCTCGGCTTCGAGGTGATCCCCGGGCCCTTGTTCCAGACGCCGCGCGAGACCGCCGAAATGGCGGTCGAGAAAGACGTCGACGTGGTCGGCGCAAGCTCGCTCGCCGCCGGGCACCGCACGCTCATCCCGGAGATGATCGAGGCGCTCAAGGACATGGGCCGCGCCGACATCAAGGTCGTCGCGGGCGGAGTCATCCCGCCGCAGGACTACGCCGCCCTCCGAGCCGCGGGCGTACAGGCGATCTTCGGCCCCGGCACCAACCTCGCCGACGCCGCCGACGAGGTGCTCCGCCTCCTCGGCCATAACCGACCCCCACTGGATGAGGCGGCGGAGTGATGATTTATTCGTTCCTGCTGGGCTTGTTGGCAGCGACTCCATCGCAAGCCCAGATGGATGCCGGGGGAAAAGCATTTAGCAGCCAGCTTGGCGAACCGCCGGCACAGCTCTCCGTGAAAGGCGTCAGTGCAGAACGCACCGTTTCTGAGTTCATGGACGTTTGCCTTCGGCCGGCATGGAACGTCGAAAAATTCAAGAGCGCCATCAAGGCGTCGGATTTTGGTTACGCCGAGCAGCACGTGAACCAGAATCCCGGCTCGTTTACGTGGAGATCACCACGCGGTCTTCTTGTCCTGAACATCAACTCGATGTTCTCCGAATGCGCGCTGTCGATTGGAAGCATTCAGCCACGAACAGGTGGTCAGCTTCTTGCGATGGTAAGGCCCGCTGTCGAAGCTGAGCTGGGACATGCCGTCACAGAAGATGATGACGGATTTTATCTTCAATGGACAGATCCCGATTTAGGTTATCTGGAGCGGATCACATTGGCTGGCGCCACTTCGGAACCGAAGCAGGCGATCTGGTATCTTTTCGACAACACTGCACCCGGCGTTCGTGAAAAACTGGACAGCCTGGCGCAACCGTCCAAACCTCCTTCTGAGTGATTCTATGTTCTCCAAAATCCTGATCGCCAATCGCGGCGAAATCGCGTGCCGGGTGATCCGCACGGCGCGGCGCATGGGCATCAAGACCGTCGCCGTTTATTCCGACGCCGACGCGCGCGCGCCGCACGTGCTGATGGCCGACGAGGCCGTGCGGCTTGGGCCGCCGCCGGCGAGCGAATCCTACCTCAAGGCCGAGCTGATCATCGACGCCTGCAAGGCGACCGGCGCCGAGGCGGTGCACCCCGGCTACGGCTTCCTTTCCGAGCGCGAGAGCTTCGCCAAGGCGCTCAAGAAGGCCGGCATCACCTTCATCGGCCCGCCGCCCAAGGCGATCGCGGCGATGGGCGACAAGATCGAATCCGAAGAAGCTGGCGCAGAAGGCCGGAGTTAACATCGTGCCCGGCTATCTCGGCGACATCGCGACGACCGACGAGGCGGTGAAGATCGCCAAGCGACATCGGCTATCCGGTGATGATGAAGGCCTCGGCCGGCGGCGGCGGCAAGGGCATGCGGCTCGCCTGGTCCGAGAAGGACGTCCGCGAGGGCTTCGAGAGCGTCAAGCGCGAGGGGCTCAACAGCTTCGGCGACGACCGCGTCTTCATCGAGAAGTTCATCGAGCAGCCGCGCCACATCGAGATCCAGGTGCTCGGCGACCAGCACGGCAATGTCCTCTACCTCGGCGAGCGCGAATGCTCGATCCAGCGCCGCCACCAGAAGGTGGTCGAGGAAGCGCCGTCGCCGTTCGTCACGCCGGAAATGCGCAAGGCGATGGGCGAGCAGGCGGTCGCTCTGGCCAAGGCGGTCGGATATTACTCAGCGGGCACGGTCGAGCTGATCGTTTACGGCGCCGACCCAGCGGCAAGAGCTTCTACTTCCTCGAGATGAACACGCGGCTGCAGGTCGAGCATCCGGTGACCGAGGAAGTGACCGGCCTCGACCTCGTCGAGCAGATGATCCGTGTCGCAGCCGGCGAGAAGCTGGCGTTCGGGCAGGACGACGTGAAGCTCGAACGGCTGGGCGGTCGAAACGCGCGTCTATGCCGAGGACCCGTATCGCGGATTCCTGCCGAGCACCGGGCGGCTGACGCGCTACACTCGGCCTCCGCAGAGCACGCGCCGATGACGTCCGCGTCCGCGTCGACGACGGAGTCACCGAAGGCTCCGAAATCAGCATGTTCTACGACCCGATGGTCGCCAAGCTGATCACCTGGGGACCCGACCGCACCGCCGCCATCGACGCGCAGATCGCCGCGCTCGACGCGTTCGAGCTCGACGGCATCGGCGACAATGTCGATTTCCTGTCGGCGCTGATGCAGCATCCGCGCTTCCGCTCCGGCGACATCACCACCAACTTCATCGCCGAGGAATATCCCGACGGCTTCCACGGCGCGCCAGCGGACAAGCAGTTGCTGTCCGACATCGCCGTCATCGGCGGGATGATCGGAGCGATCACCGAGGAACGCGCGGCGGGGATCGACCACCAGCTCGGCCCGCCGGTGATCCCGTCGTCGGAGCGCGTCGTCATCGTCGATGGCGAGCAGCACCGGGTGCGGATCAAGCCCTACGAGGGCGGCACCCTCGCCGTCGTCAACGGCGGCGAGCTGATCGACATCATCGGCCGCTGGACGCCCGGGCAGCGGCTTCTGTCGGTCGTAATCGACGGGCGGGTGCGAACGGTGCAGGTCCGCCGCAACGGCCGCGGCTTCGTGCTGACCACGCGCGGCGCCAGCCACAAGGTGCAGGTGCTTCCGCCGCACGTCGCCGAGCTTTCAAGCAGCACATGATCGAAAAGCCCGCGCCCGACCTGTCGCGGCTGCTCCTCGCGCCGATGCCGGGGCTTCTGACCAAGCTCGACGTCGCGGTCGGCGACAAGGTCGAGCCGGGCCAGCCGGTCGCAGTGATGGAAGCGATGAAGATGGAGAACATCCTCCGCGCGCCCAAGGCGGCGACGGTCAAGGCGACCCCGGCCAAGGCGGGCGACAGCCTCGCGGTCGATCAGGTCATCGTGGAGTTCGAGTGAGCACGTCTGCCGGGTTCAGAGCGAGCGCTAATCCGACATCGATTTGACCAACACGGCACTTGCCCCAGTTCGCCCGTTTCGAGGTCGAGCCGGATATTCTGCGCGCACTCGAACAATAAGCCTTCAGCTCATTGTTGAAGTAGACATTCGTCGAAGCGGCTGTGCATTCACCGCTGTCGAAATTGCGCCTGTCTCAGATTATGCCACACGACCTCGCCTCGTTCAAGCTGATCAAGGGTCGGGAACACGTCTCGCATTCACCTCGCTCTTCCGTGATGAAGTCCATGACTCAGATCAACATATCAAACAGGACGATGCGAGATCGCCATCTGCAAGCGGCAGTCAGCATCTTTGGGATCTTTGTTCGCATAGATCATCGATTCCTCAACTCGCTCCGCCTGAGCTTGCCCGTCGCGGTCTTCGGCAGCGCGTCGACGAACTCGATCTCGCGCGGATATTTGTAGGGGGCGATCTGCGCCTTGGCGTGCGCCTGCAGCTCGGCGACCAGCTCGTCCGAGCCTTCCGCATCCGCCGCCAAGCACCACGAACGCTTTCACTTTCTGCCCGCGCTCGGGGCAGGGCACGCCGATCACCGCGCATTCGGCGACCGCGGGGTGGGACAGCAGCGCATTCTCCACTTCGGGAGCGCCGATATTGTAGCCGGAGCTGACGATCATGTCGTCGTTGCGGGCGAGGTACCAATAATATCCGTCGGCATCGCGGCGGTAGGTGTCGCCGGTGACGTTCCAGCCGTTCTGCACATAGTCGCGCTGGCGCGGGTCATCGAGATAGCGGCAGCCGGTCGGGCCCTTGATCGCGAGGCGGCCGACGCCCTCATCCATCGGATTGCCGTCCTCGTCGAGCACGGTCGCGATATAGCCCGGAACCGCCTTGCCGGTCGCGCCGGGGCGGATGTCGTCGCCGGCGGCGGAGACGAAGATGTGCATCATCTCGGTCGAGCCGATGCCGTCGGTGATCGCGATTCCCGTGCGCTCTTTCCACGCTCGCCAGGTCGCTTCCGGCAGATGCTCGCCGGCGGAGATGCAGTAGCGCAGGGTCTTCGAGGGCTGCATCGAGCGCCGGGTTGCGACAGCATCGCCTTGTAGGCGGTCGGCGCGGTGCCGAGGTGGGTGACTCCGAATTTCGCAATCGGCGTCGAGCATCAGCTCCGGGCCGCCCTGCTCGATCGTCGCCGCAGCCGCGCCGAACCGCCAAGGGAACATCGGCGTGATGCCGAGGCCGAAGGTGAAAGCCATGGGCGCGCTGGTCAGGAAGACGTCGCCGGGCTTCGGGCCGACAAGATGCTTCGCGAAGGTGTCGCAGGGCGCAAGCACGTCGCGGTGGAACTGGACGCAGCCTTTGGGCACTCCCGTCGTGCCGCTGGTGAAAGCGACGATGCACGGGTCGTCGCGGCCGGTGTCCGCCGGCGGAAGCGGGTCGAGCGACGGCGCAGCGAGTCTCCAGCTCGCCCTTTCCGTAATCGCCGTCATATTTGACGATGTGCTTGACGAAATGCGTCTGGTCGACCGCCTGCCGGAAGTCGCCGATGAAGCGGCTGTCGACGATCGCGTGGGAGATTTGCGCGCGCTCGATCACGGTCGCGATCTCGCCGGGGCGAAGCAGAGGCATGGTCGCGACGACCACGCCGCCGGCCTTGAGCACGCCGAGCCACGCCGCGAACATCGTGTAGGTGTTGGGCCCGCGCAGAAGCACGCGGTTGCCGGGAACCAGCCCCTCTTCATCGACCAGCAGGCGAGCGATGCGCCCGCTGAAGTCGTCGAGCTGCGCATAGGTCCAGCGGCCATGTTCGTTGACGACCGCCAGCGCGTCGGGCGCTCCCCCCTTCAGCAGCTCCGCCGCGCAGTTGAGGCGCTCGGGATATTGCACTTCCGGAAGCTCGAAGCGGAATTCCGGAAGAAGCTCCGGCGGCGGCAGGCGGTCTTCGACGAACGTGTCGCGCATCATTAGTCCGGCACCACCGCCGTCGTCTCGATCTCGATCTTGGCCGCGCCTTCCATCAGGCCCTTGACCTCGACCATCGCCATTGCCGGATAATGGCTGCCGATGATCTCGCGCCACCAGGCGCCGATCTCGTCGCGGTCGCGCAGATATTCGCCGCGGTCGGTGATGTAGCAGGTCATCCGAACGATATGCTCGGGCCCAGCGCCGTCCTCGGCGAGGATCGCCAGCGTGTTGCGAAGCGCCTGCGCGAACTGGCCGTGCAGGTGGTGATCGGGAAAGCTCTCGTTCTCGTCCCAGCCGACGACCCCGGCGGTGAAGACCATCCGCCCTTTGGCGCTGATCCCGTTCGAATAGCCTTTCGGCCGCGGCCATCCGGCCGGTTGAAGAGTCTTCATTTGCTCGCCCCCTTCAGCAAATCGCGCGCGATGATCTGGCGCTGCACCTCGCTTGCGCCCTCGTAGATTCGGAGCGCGCGGATGTCGCGATACAGCTCTTCGACCTTCACGCCCTTGGTGACGCCCGCACCGCCGTGCATCTGCACCGCAGCATCAATGACCTGCTGCGCGGATTCGGTCGCGTGGAGCTTGGCCATCGCTGCTGCGCGGCGGTTGTCGGCCCCGCCTGCATCCTGCTGCCAGGCGGCGCGGTAAATGAGCAGCGCCGACGAATCGATGGCCAGCGCCATGTCGGCGAGCTTCGCCTGTGTCACCGCATTGTCGGACAGCGTTCCGCTACCGAGACGGCGGTCGGTCGCAAACGCCACTGCCTCGTCCAAGGCTCGCCGCGCGAAGCCGAGCGCAGCGGCCCCGACGGTGACCCGGAACAGGTTGAGCGTTTCCATTCCGATGCGGAAACCTTCCCCCGGCTCGCCGATCAGAGCGTCCGCCGGGAGGCGCACCTTGTCGTAGTTGATTCGCGCCAGCGGATGCGGGGCGATGACCTCGATTCGCTCTTCGACCGTGACATCATCGGCCGGCACGATGAAGGCGGAAAGCCCGCGCGCGCCCTCGCCTTCCCCGGTTCGCGCGAAGGTCACGTAGAAATCGGCGATCCCGCCATTTGAAATGTAGGTTTTCTCGCCGGCGAGGACCCATTCGTTGCCGTCGCGCACCGCCGACGTCTGGATGTTCGCGGCGTCCGATCCGCACTCCGGCTCGGTCATCGCGAAGGCAGCGATCGCCCCGCCGCTCGCCACCTTCGGTAGCCACTCGCGTTTCTGCTCGACCGTTCCGAACAAGGAAATCGCGCCCGAGCCGAGCCCCTGCATCGCAAAGGCGAAATCCGCGAGGCCGCTGTAGTAGGCGAGGGTTTCGCGGGCGATTGCGAGGCTTCGAGCGTCGGGACGGCTACCCTGGTCGGAAACGCACAGCTTAAGGAACCCGGAGTCGCCGAGCGCGGCAACGAGCGCCCGGCAATCCGCGTCGACATCGCCGCCCGGCTTGGGAAGGCTCCCCCGGCACCAGCTCTGCAACCGCTCGGCGAGCTGGCGGTGCTTCGGCTCGAAGAATGGCCAGGAAAGGAAGCTGGTGTCGGCCATCAATCGCCTTCGAAGACGGGCTTTCGTTTCTCGGAAAACGCCTCGTACGCGCGCTTGAAGTCCCGTGTTTCCATGCAGTCCGCCTGGGCTTCCGCTTCCATTTCGATCGCCCGTTCGATCGACACGTCCCATTCCAGGTCGAGCTGCCGCTTGGTCACCGAATGTGCATAGGCGGGTCCGCTGGCGAGATCGTGCGCGAGCGACTGCGAGTCGGCCAAGACAGCGTCGCTCAGGCGGTTCCAGAAGCCCCAGTCGTGCCCCTCCTCGGCGCTCATGCTGCGGCCAGTGAACAGAAGCTCGGCCGCGCGGCCGTGGCCGATGATCCGCGGCAGGATCGCGCAGGCTCCCATGTCGGCACCCGATAGCCCGACCCGGGCGAAGAGGAATGCCGCCTTGGCATCTGGCGAGGCGAGGCGAAGGTCGCTGGCCATTGCGATAATCGCGCCGGCGCCGGCGCAGACGCCCTCCACGGCGGCGATGATCGGCTGCGGGCAGCCGCGCATGGAGCGGACGAGATCGCCGGTCATGCGGGTGAACTTCAAGAGCCCGGCACGATCCATTTTCGTCAGCGGCCCGATGATCTCGTGGACGTCTCCGCCCGAGCAGAAGTTGCCGCCAGCGCCGGTGATAACGACCACCTTCACCTCGCGCGCATTGACCAGCGCGTAGAAGGTGTGGCGAAGCTCCTCATAGCTCTCGAAGGTCAGCGGGTTCTTTCGCTCCGGCCGGTTGAGGGTGATCGTCGCGACGCCGTTGTCGAAGTCCCACAGGAAATGGGTCGGAGCGAAAGTCGCCGGGTCGAAGCTCACGCGCTTGTGCCACCGTCGATGGTGATTGCGGCGCCGTTGATGTCGCGGCTCAAGGGCAGGCACAGCATCAGGATGATGTTGGCGATGGCCTCGGGGTCGACGAGCCGGCCGCTGGCATTCATGTTGGTGATCGCCGAGCGCGCGTCGTCTTCCTTGCGGCCGGTGATCTGTGACACTCGAGCGACGCTCTGGTCGGTCATCGGAGTGTCGACATAGCCCGGACAGACCGAATTCACCGTCAGGCTCGTCTTCGCATATTCGGCTGCCAGCGATCGGGAGAGTCCGAGGAGCCCGTGCTTCGAAGCTGCATAGTGGGCGGCGTACGGAACGCCGCGAATGCTCGCCACCGAGGCGACGAAAACCAGCCGTCCATTATCGCTCTTGAGCAAATCGCCAATCGCGGCGCGCGCGCAGTCGAACGCGGCGGTGAGATTGGTGCCGACAATCCGGTCCCAGCTCTCGCGCGTCATCTTGTGGAACGGTGCGCTCTCGGCAATTCCGGCGTTGACGATGAGCAGGTCGATCGGGCCGTTGGCTGCGCGGGCTTCGTCGAAAGCCCGGCCAATCCGGTCGGGATCGGTCACGTCGCACTGCACCGCCCTCCCGCCCGTCCGGTCGGCGACGGCTTCGATCGGCGCCATCCTTCGGCCGAGGAGCGACAGCTTCGCGCCTTCGTTGGCGAGCGCGGCCGCCGCAGCGGCTCCGATCCCGGTGCCTCCCCCGGTAATCAACGCGTGGCGTCCCTGGAGCACTTTGTCTGACATTCCAGCCCCTCTTCGATTGAAAGCATTGGCCGAACGGCAATGAGGTGGCAAGGCGCGTAGCCATGAAACTCGCAGTTCTGGAAACCGGCCGCCCCCCGGGCGATCTGAAGGCACAATTCGGCGACTACACCGCCATGTTCGCGCAGATGCTCGGCGGCGGCTTCGACATCGTAAGCTATGACGTGCAGGCGGGGGACATCCCCGATAGCCCCGGCGCCCACCAGGCCTATCTGATTTCCGGGTCGCCGGCGGGGGTTTACGACCCACTGCCGTGGATCCCCCGGCTCCTGGAATTCATCCGGTCGGCAATGACGTCCAAGATGGTCGGGGTCTGCTTCGGCCACCAGGCGATGTCAGAGGCCCTCGGCGGCCATGTCGAAAAATCCGACAAGGGCTGGGGCGCCGGCCTTCACAGCTACGACGTCATCCATCCGGAGCCGTGGATAAGAACCGGGGCGAAAATCGCGGTTCCCGCTTCGCATCAGGACCAGGTGGTCATCCAGCCACCCAACACCGATGTCGTCGCCCGGTCCGACTTCACGCCCTATGCAGCGCTCGCATGGCGGGACCGGCCAGCGATCTCTTTCCAGTTTCACCCGGAATTCACGCCCGCTTTCGCCAAGGCGCTGATCGAGGCGCGAGAGGACGATATTCCCAATCCCGAGGCAGCAATCGAATCGCTGGATGCCCCCAACGACAGCGCCCGGGTCGGCGCCTGGATCCGCCGCTTCCTGGAGGAGAGCAACTGATGAAAAGCCGCGCCGCCGTTGCGTTCGAGGCAAAAAAGCCGCTGGAGATCGTCGAGGTCGACCTCGAGGGTCCGAAGGCAGGCGAAGTCCTGGTCGAAATCATGGCGACGGGCATCTGCCACACCGACGCCTACACTCTCGACGGGCTCGATTCCGAAGGGCTTTTCCCGTCGATCCTCGGCCACGAAGGGGCAGGGATCGTCCGCGAGGTCGGCGCCGGCGTCACCAGCGTCAAGCCGGGCGATCACGTCATCCCGCTGTACACGCCCGAGTGCGGCAAATGTAAATCGTGCCTGTCGGGCAAGACCAACCTGTGCACCGCAATCCGCGCCACGCAGGGCAAGGGCGTGATGCCCGACGGGACCAGCCGCTTTTCCTACAAGGGCGAGACCATTTACCACTACATGGGCTGCTCGACATTTTCGAATTTCACGGTGCTGCCCGATATCGCCGTCGCGAAAATTCGCGAGGACGCGCCGTTCCAGACCAGCTGCTACATCGGCTGCGGAGTGACCACTGGGGTCGGTGCGGTGCTCAACACCGCCAAGGTGCAGGCTGGCGATAATGTCGTCGTCTTCGGGCTGGGCGGGATCGGTCTGAATGTCATCCAGGGCGCCAAGATCGCGGGTGCCGCGACAATCATCGGCATCGACATCAACCCGGACCGCGAGGAATGGGGCCGCAAATTCGGGATGACCGATTTCCTCAACACCAAGGGGATGAGCCGCGACGAGATCGTCTCCAAGATCGTCGAAATGACGGACGGCGGCGCCGACTTCAGCTTCGATTGCACCGGCAACACCGAGGTGATGCGTACCGCGCTCGAGTGCTGCCACCGCGGTTGGGGCACGAGCGTCATCATCGGGGTCGCCGAAGCGGGCAAGGAAATCGCAACGCGCCCGTTCCAGCTCGTCACCGGCCGCAACTGGCGTGGAACCGCGTTCGGCGGCGCCAAGGGCAGGACCGACGTTCCGAAGATCGTCGACATGTACATGGACGGCACCATCGCCATCGACCCGATGATCACCCACGTGCTGAGCCTCGATGAAATCAACAAGGGCTTCGATCTGATGCACGCGGGGAAAGCATCCGAAGCGTCGTCGTCTATTGATCGGCAGCCGAGATGGGGCGATAAGTTTCTTATCGCAACCGGAACGAGGAGTCCTCCGATGACTGCCAACCGTGAGCCGACGCTGGTCAATATTGCCGAGAAGATGGGCGCGTTCAGTGACCATTGGGCCCCAAAGATCGTCGCGCGATACAACGACAACGAAGTGCGGCTCGTCAAAACGAGCGGCGAATGGATCTGGCACAAGCATGATGAAACGGACGAGCTGTTCCTGATACTGGAAGGTGAGTTCGACATGGATTTTCGCGATCGAACGGTGACGGTCGGCCCGGGGGAATTGCTGATCGTCCCTGCCGGGACCGAGCACCGTCCTGCCGCGCGCCGCGGCGAGGTGAAGTTGCTTCTGATCGATCCCAATGACACCCCCAACACGGGCGACGACGCCACTGCGACTCACGCGGTGGAGCTCTAACCGGGAGAGGACATATGTTCAGCCACATCATGGTCGGAACCAACGACATCGCGCGCTCGAAAACCTTTTACGACGCACTGTTCGGGAAGGAGGCTTTTCAGGACGAGAAGGGCCGCCTTGCCTATCGAAAGGACGGCGCCGCATTCCTCGTCTCGCCGCCGATAGACGGCCAGCCGGCAAGCCACGCCAACGGCGGCACCATCGGCTTCAATTTCGAGACCGCCGAGGATGTCGATCGCTGGCACAGCGCCGGCGTTGCCGCGGGCGGATCATCGATCGAAGATCCTCCCGGCTATCGCGAAGGCGGATTCGGCAAGCTCTACCTCGCTTACTTGCGCGATCCCGACGGCAACAAGCTGTGCGGGTTGTACCGGCCCAAGCAGTGACAATGGAGATTACGTCCGAGAACAAGTGCCACGGCGGACGGCAGCTGGTCTGCAAACATGCGTCGTCGTCGACTGCGACGGAGATGAGCTTTTCCATCTTCCTTCCGCCGCAGGCTGCGAAAGAGGCGAAAGGTTCCAGTCGTCTGGTTTCTCTCCGGCCTTACCTGCAGCCCGATGAACGTGACCGAAAAAGGCGAGTATCGCGCCGCCTGCGCGGATCTCGGACTGGTCTTGGTGGCTCCGGACACGAGTCCCCGCGGCGAGGGCGTTGCGACCGATCCGGCTGGCGGCTGGGATTTCGGCCTTGGCGCCGGATTCTATGTCGACGCCACCCGCGATCCCTTTGCGGCCAATTACCGGATGTGGACCTATGTGACCGAGGAGCTTCCCGCGCTGGTCGAGCAGGAGTTTCCCGTCGACATGGCCCGGCAGGGGATCACCGGCCATTCGATGGGCGGTCACGGAGCGCTTACTGCGGCGCTTCGCAATCCGGAGCGATTTCGTAGCGTCTCGGCTTTTTCGCCGATCGTGGCGCCGTCCCAGGTGGCGTGGGGGCATAAGGCGCTTGGCGGCTATCTTGGCGACAACGAGCAGTTGTGGCGAAACCACGATTCCGTGGCGCTGATCGAAGACGGCGCACGAGTGCCGGACATCCTCGTCGACGTCGGGACCGACGATCCGTTCCTCGACCAGCAACTTCGGCCGGAGCTTCTCGAGAAGGCCTGCGAAGACGCGGGCATAGACCTCACCCTTCGCCGCCAGCCGGGCTACGACCACAGCTATTATTTCGTCTCCACTTTCATGCCTGACCATATCCGCTGGCATTCCGAGCGGCTTCAGGGGCGGACTTCGCTGAACGGCTGGTCCGACCAGGCACTGGCAGTTGGGGCGGCGGTCGCGGCCGGGCTCCTGATCGGCATCGAACGCGGGTGGACGCTCCGCAAGGAACGCGCGGGCACCCGCGTCGCCGGGATCCGCGACATTCACATTGTTCGGCCTCCTCGGCGGTGTTGCCGGGCTATTGGCGCAATCGGGTTACCGATTCGCTTCCGCTCTCCTGCTGCTTCCCGCTGCGGCAGTTATCGCCATCGGCTACAGCCGCCGAAAAGGCGAGGACCGCTCCGACGCGACAACAGCCGTTGCGGCGCTGGTGACGCTTGGACTGACATTCCTCTCGGGCAGCGGCTCGGCAGCTCTCGGGATTGCTGGGGCTGCGGTCGTCACTCTCATCCTCGCCCTTCGCACCGAAACCCACGGCCTGCTTCGGCGGATGGAGGAGGAGGACGTCAAGGCGCTGGCCCGGTTCGCAGTCATCGCTCTTGCCATCCTGCCCTTCCTGCCGAGCGGCCATTACGGCCCCTACGATGCCTGGAACCTTCAAAAGCTTTGGATGGTGGTGGTTCTCGTCACCGGCTTTTCCTTCCTCGGCTATGTGGCCAACCGCATCTTCGGCGAACGGCACGGCACCATCGCGACCGCGATAATCGGCGGTGCCTACAGTTCGACGGCCGTCACCCAGTCGCTTGCCCAGCGGCTCGGAAGCGAGGACGAGGGCGGCGCAGAGCCGGCCGGAATCGCGCTTGCATCGGCGGTCATGTACGTCCGGGTCATCGTGCTCGTCGCCCTTCTGGCGACTCGAGTGCTCGTCGACTTCGCGATCATCGTGCTTCCGGCCCTGGCGACCGGTGCGGTCGCGGGATGGTGGCTGTACCGCAAGTCACCGCGGTGCGATGCGCCGGCGGCACCGGGCAACCCGATCGCGCTTTTGCCAGCGCTCGGCTTCCTAGCCTTCGTTGCCGCAGCGGCAGTCGCCGGCGCGTGGGCGCAGGGGCGGTTCGGCGAGCAGGGCCTGGCTGTGTTGCTGCTGATCATGGGGAGCATGGACGTCGATGTTGCGATCATCACCGCCGGCGGGCTGCAGCCGGAAGCGATCGCAGCAAACGTCGCGGCCATGGCGCTGGCCGGGACCATCGTCGCCAACATGCTGGTGAAGATCGGAGTGACCTTCGCTTATGCCGGGCGAAAGGGCCTTTCCGCCGGTATCGCTTTGGCGTCGAGCGTTGCCGTTTTGACAGCAAGCATCGCCGTGTCCTGGGCGATGCAGTGAAGCGTCACCGGATTTCGGGCTATGGTGACCCCAACGGGACTCGAACCCGTGTTTTCGCCGTGAAAGGGCGACGTCCTAGACCGCTAGACGATGGGGCCGGAAAAGCCGCCGCGAGTTAGGCGAGGCTCCTGCGAGGGTCAAGCGGCGTCAGGCAGGTGCGGCGTCGTCCAGGTGCATTTCGGCAGCGTTGCCGCCATTCCATTCGTCGCGCTTGATATTTCCCGCAAGCCACCAGCGGGCATCGGACGCGGACGCCAGAAGTGCCTGCCCAAGCTGCGGTTTCGGCGCTTCGAAATGCGATCCATTTGAAAGTCTTGCCGTCGTCGCCGCAGGCGAGCCCGCGGACGTGGCCGTTGCCGACGATGCCGGTTCGCAGGAGCCGTGCCGGTCCGGCAACGATTTTTGGGCTCGGCCAGCCTGCTCCATATGGCCCCGCGCCTTCGAGAGAATCGCAAAGCTCCCCGACGACTCCCCCCGGCGCGACCACTGCATCGACCAACAGCGCCCGTCCCTCGCGCGATCGCTCCACGTCGGCGCCGATTCGGTCGTTGATGAAGTCGCGGAACGCCGCGAGGCCGCCCTTCGGCAACGTCAGTCCGGCCGCCATTGCGTGGCCGCCTCCTGCAATCAGCAGTCCGCTGTCCTTGGCAGCGAGGACAGCCGCGCCCAGGTCCACTCCAGAAATGGAGCGGCCCGAGCCCTTGCCGGTTCCGTCTTCATCTTCGGCGATGACGATCGCCGGTCGGCCGAAGCGTTCCTTCAGGCGTCCGGCGACAATGCCGATGACCCCGGGATGCCAGCCGCGCGCCATCACTGTGACGACCGGGCTGTCGCCGAGCGACGAGGCTTCCGCCTCCGCCTGTTCGCAAACGATGGTTTCGATCGCCCGCCGCTCTTCGTTCAGCCGATCGAGTTCGGAAGCGATCGAGCGCGCCTCCTCCGCGTCGGTACAGGTCAGTAGCCGCACGCCCAGATCGGCCTTCCCGACCCTCCCGCCGGCGTTGATTCGCGGCCCGAGCGCAAAGCCGAGGTCGCGGCAAGTCGGCGCCTTCACCAGCCGCGCCGCTTCGGCGAGTGCCGCCATGCCGATGTTCTGGCGCCCCGCCATCACTTTCAATCCCTGAGTGACGAACGCGCGGTTGAGCCCGTGCAGCCTGGCGACGTCGGCGACCGTCCCAAGCGCGACGAGATCGAGAAGATCGAGAAGCTTCGGCTCCTCGCCGTCCGGCAAAATAGCCGCGGCCGCGAAGCTCGCGGACGAGTGCCACCGCAAGCAGGAAGGCCATTCCGACGGCGGCAAGATGGCCATTGGCGCTTCCGATCTCGCTCTCGTCGAGCCGGTTCGGGTTGATCATCGCGAAGGCGACCGGAAGCAGCGTCGCGCACTGGTGATGGTCGACGACGATGACGTCGAGGCCAGCCGCTTTTGCCTCTTCGAGCGCGTCGAAGGCCTGTGCGCCGCAATCCACCGTCACCGCCAGTGAAGCGCCCCGCCCCTTCAGCTCGACCAAAGCGGCGCCGGAAGGCCCGTAGCCCTCCATCAGCCGGTCCGGGATATAGACGATGGGCTCGGTCCCGAGGTGCCGCAAGAGGAGGGTCAGGAGAGCGGCGCTGGTCGCTCCGTCGACATCGTAATCGCCGAAGATGGCAATCGTCTCGCCGGTTTCGATGGCGTCGGCGATCCGCTTCGCACCGGCGTCCATGTCACGGAAGGCCGACGGGTCGGGGAGGAAGTCGCGAAGCCTCGGGCTCCGGTTACGCTCCAGGTCATCGCCGGCGACCCCGCGCGCGAGAAGAATTTCATCGACGAGCGAGTCCATTCCGCGTTCGCCCGTGCCGCGCCATTTCCACGGCTGTCCGGACAGCGATCGTTCGACGTTCAGTGCAAATCCCACTGGGCGACTCTAGGCCGCTGGTGCCGCGGGTCTAGAGGCTTCGGCGGCTTCCCAGCTTGTAGTGCTCGGTGAAAACGCGGCGCACCGTGCCCGAGCTGGCTCGCATCACGAGACTCTCGGTGGTGATGCAGTCTTTACGCCGGTGGACGCCCTTCAACAGAGAGCCGTGAGTGACTCCGGTTGCTGCGAAGATGCAGTCGCCCTTGGCCATGTCCTGTGTCGTGTAGACGCGTTCGAGATCGTCGATGCCCCATTTGCGGGCACGGGCGATCTCGTCGTCGTTGCGGAAGATCAGCCGTCCGAGAATTTGCCCGCCGACACAGCGGAGCGCGGCGGCGGCGAGGACTCCCTCGGGGGCGCCGCCGCTGCCCATGTAAACGTCGATGTCGGTGTCGGGATCGGCAGTGGACATCACTCCGGCGACGTCGCCATCACCGATCAGCACGATCCCGCAGCCAAGCTTGCGAAGCTCGGCGATGATTTTCTCGTGGCGCGGCCGGTCGAGTACGCAGGCGATGACCTCGCCCGGCTCAACGCCCTTTTCCTTTGCGATTGCGCGGATGTTGTCCGCGACCGGCCGATTGAGGTCGATCGTGCCTTCGGGATAGCCGGGACCGACCGCGAGCTTTTCCATATAGACGTCGGGCGCGTTGAGCAGGCAACCTTCCTCGGCGATTGCAAGCACCGCAAGCGCATTGGGCCCGGCCTTCGCGGTGATCGTCGTCCCTTCGAGCGGGTCGAGCGCGATGTCGATCCCGGGACCACTACCCTGCGCGGATCCGACCTTCTCGCCGATATAGAGCATCGGCGCTTCGTCTCGTTCGCCTTCGCCGATCACCACCGTCCCGTCCATCGGCAGCTTGTTCAGTTCGATGCGCATCGCCTCGACTGCGGCGGCATCGGCGGAATCATTGTCGCCGCGGCCGATCCACTTCGACGCAGCGATTGCCGCTGCCTCGGTGACTCTCACCATCTCCAGGACGAGGACTCGGTCGAGGGCGGACGAATTCTGGACGCAATCGCGATTCATTGACGATCTGACTCCCTGCTGGCCGGGAGCGCGATAGGAGCCGCACCCGCCCTTGTCGAGAACGGCTAGGGCGAGTCTTCGTCGACCCGGTGCTCGAGAAGCGTATTGCGGATTCGCATCGACCGGGCCGCGATCCGCGTTTCAATCAGGAACACCGCGAACGCCGATCCAAGAAAGATCATGCACAGCATGAACAGCGCGGCGATGACGCGCCCGAAGTGGCCGCTGACTACCGTCCCGGCGAAAAGCAGCACGACGATGAGGCAGACCAGAAGTGCGGCGAGAACCGTCAGCCAGACCGCCCGAGCGACCAGTGCCATTCGGCGGTCGAGAGTCTTCAACTCGCCGATGAAACGGTCGTGCTCGCTCCCTCGGCTTGCCGGAAGCAGCGGCTCGATGTCGCGGCCGCGATCGACGATGCGCGATTGCCGACCCGTCAGCACGTTGAGAAAGCCGCTGATCCCGGCGAGCAGGAAGACCGGCGCAAGCACCGTCTGGATCATGTCGGCGATGTCTTTGACCCGCGTGTCGGGCGGCGGAATGGGGATCATCGCGCGTCGATATGCACGAGGGTGGCTGTCAATGCGAGCGCCAGCGCCCTAAATCGAGCCACATGACCGACGAAACGCCTTCGGGAGCAATCCCGACACTCGAGGACTGGCAGCACTGGACCTGGGTGATGGGCCGCGCCCAGCAGATGCTGATGGAAGCGTGGTCCGACAGCCTCAAGACGTCGCAGCCATGGCCGACCAGCCCGCCCGCGTGGGGCGCCTTCCCGCCGGCGTTCTTTGGCTCCGCTCCAGAAGCACCGGACCCGGTCAGCATGATGGGCGCCGGCGCGCAGGCCTGGGCCAAGGGGCTCAAGGCATGGGGCGAAATGCTCGGGCTCGAGAGCCGGCCAGGCGAGAAGAAAGACCGCCGGTTCGCTGCTCCCGAGTGGCACCAAAACCCGCTGTTCGACCAGATTCGCCAAACCTATCTCGCGCTTTCGGACAGGCTTCTCGGCACCGTCGACGAGATCGAGGGACTCGACGAGGAGACCAGCTCGAGGCTGAAATTCGCCACCCGGAATTTCGTCGACGCGATGAGTCCGTCCAATTTCGCGCTGACCAACCCGCAGGTGCTCAAGAAGACGATCGAAACCCGTGGCGAGAATTTGCTCAACGGCCTTGCCAACATGCTCAAGGACATCGCCGCGGGACAGCTTACCCAGACTCGGCCGGGCGTTTTCGAAGTCGGCCGCAACCTCGCCACCACTCCCGGCAAGGTGGTCAAGGAGACGCCGCTCTACCAGCTGATCCAGTACACGCCGACCACCGACGAAGTGCTGGAAACGCCGGTGATCGTCTTCCCGCCGTGGATCAACCGCTTCTACATCCTTGATCTCGCGCCCGAGAAGAGCTTCGTGAAGTGGTGCGTGGACAATGGCATTTCGCTGTTCATGGTCAGCTGGAAATCGGCAGACGAGACCATCGCGGATGTCGGCCTCGACGATTACGTGCTTCGCGGCCAGGTCGATGCGATCGACACCGTGCGCGACCTGCTCGGCGTCGAGTCAGTGCACGCGATCGGCTATTGCGTCGCCGGGACGACGCTTGCCGCCAGCCTGTCGTGGCTGCGCAGCAAGAAACAGGCGGCCAAGGTCAAATCGGCGACGTTCCTGACCGCCCAGGTCGACTTCACCCATGCCGGTGACCTCAAGCTGTTCACCGGCCCCGAGACGATGGCATTGCTCGAGAAGCTTACGGCCGAGAAGGGCTATCTCGACGGCCGCTACATGGCCGCGACGTTCAACCTGCTGCGCGGCCGCGACCTCATCTGGAACTATGTCGTCAACAATTACCTCCTCGGCGAAGAGCCGCCGCCGTTCGACCTTCTCTACTGGAATTCGGACACCACCAACCTCCCCGCAGGCTGGCACCGCGCCTATCTCCGCGACCTTTACGAAGGGAACAAGCTGGCGCGTAAAGGCGGAATCGAGGTCGCCGGAACGCCAATCGATATCGACCAGGTGGAGACCCCGTCATACATTCAGGCGGGGCGCGAAGATCATATCTCGCCGCCCGAAAGCGTGTGGAAGATCATGGACCATTTCGCCGGTCCGAAGCGGTTCGTGCTGGCCGGGTCGGGACATATTGCGGGCGTCGTAAACCCGCCTGCCGCGCAGAAATATTGCTACTGGACCAACGACGCGCCGTGCGGTTCGCTGGAAAAGTTCATCGACGGGGCAACCGAGCACAAGGGCAGTTGGTGGCCAGACTGGCTCGACTGGCTAAGGTCGCAGTCAGCCAAAACGGTGAAAGCCGAGGGCGCGCGAATTCCCGGCAAAGGCAAGCTCAAGGCAATCGAAGACGCGCCCGGCCGGTATGTGAAGCAGCACTAGACGGGTACGGCCTTGCGGGCGAGCCTAGAGAATACCGCCTCCGAGCATCAGCCGGAGTACTCCGACGACGATCACCAGGATGTTGAGATTACGGCCGGTAGTGCCGCGGCTCATCGCGCCGATCGCAGCGCCAATGATGGCGAGGGGAACGACCAGCCAGTTGGCCCAGCCGAGAAGTGGGAGGAAGGCGATCGCGACGAACACGAGCGAGACGACGCCGATGATGACGGAAACGAAGTTGAGCATTGCCGCTCCTCAGTTGGCCGACTGCGCTGTTTTTAGCAGGTCAGCACTGCTTTGCGAGCGTCACTCCGGCGCCATTGCCGAACCAGCGGCTTTCGGGGCCCGGAGAAGCGCCGCGACGTAGAGCGCAAGCGCCAGCCAGATCGACCCGAATGCGATCGCATGGGCGGTGGTTAACGGTTCGCCGTAGAGGAAGACGGCGCACAGGAACTGCAATGTCGGCGCGATGAACTGCAACATTCCGAGCGTCGAATAGCGCACTCGCCGGGCGGCGGCGGTGAACAGGATCAACGGCACCGTCGTTGCAATGCCGGCCAGGAGCAGAAGCACCGTGTCTGCCTGGCTGGGGCCGAAAGCCGGCTCGCCGCGGGCAATTGCGAATGCCAGCCATAGAAAAGCCGCCGGGAGCAGGAGCGTCGTCTCGACCGTGAGCCCGACGACCGATTCCACCGGCGCCATCTTGCGAAGGAGGCCGTAGGTGGCAAAGCTCGCCGCCAGAGTGAGGCTGATCCAAAGCTGGCCAAGCGCCTGCACCGCAAGCGCCGAAATTCCCGCTGCCGCGACCGCCACCGCCACCCACTGAAGAATGGCCAGCCGTTCCTTGAGCACGATCCTGCCGAGGACCACGTTGACGAGCGGGTTGAGATAATAGCCGAGGCTTCCAGCCAGGATGCGCCCGCTGGTGACGGCATAGACGTACAACAACCAGTTGACGGCGATTAGCAGTGCGGTGAGGCCGAGAACGGCGACGGTTCGCGGCCGCCGAAGGACGCTCCGCAGGTCGCCGGTACCGCCAAGCGCGACCAGCAGTATCCCCAGGAAAGGCACCGACCAGAGGATCCGATGGGCGACGATATCCACGGCGCCGACGTCGGCGATCGCCTTGAAGTAGATCGGAAGGATGCCCCACAGGCCGTAGGCACCTATTCCGAACCAGACGCCGCGCGTTGCGTTGTTGCTGGAACTGTCGCTTCGGCTGTTCATCCGCCGGGCGCGTAGCTGGGGACAAGGTGAAGTGAAAGCCTGTGGTCAACGCCGCCTTTGTTGCATCGCTACCGGCGGGCTGCGACAGACGTGGTCGTGCGGATGAGATTCGCGAGCTTCTGGTGTGCGATGGCGACATTCGCGCTGGTCGGTGGTTGCGATGCTGCCACCAGGCGCGCGCGAAGTGCCGCTAGCGTTAGCGTCGAGGCCCCGTTGAAGTCCGACGCATGGACTCGCGTTGCCTCGATAGGGGACCAGGACCGGCTCGGGCGCCTCGGGCTGGCGTGGCAGGTCGGGCTGGCGGATGCCAAGCCGCGCTACGCAAATGCAATCGCAGCGGAAGGTGCGCTTCTCAAGCCGCGGTCGGCGCTGCCGCGGCCCGAGCCGACGCCGGGGAGCTACAATTGCAGGATGATCAGCATCGGCAAGACCGATTCCAAGTCGCCTGCGTTCGAGAAGTTCAAGCCTTTTTTCTGCTACGTCCTCAGCGATGACGACGGTGTGCTGACAATCGTCAAACAGACCGGAAGCAAGCGTCCCGCAGGGCGGCTGTGGGACGATGACGATCCCGCCCGGCTGATCTTCCTTGGCAGCCTGGGGCTGAGCGACGACAAGGAACCGCTTGCCTATGGCGAGGACCCCAACCGCGACATGGCCGGCGTGTTCGAGCGCATAGCGCCGTTCAAATGGCGTCTGGTCATTCCGTGGCCGCGAAGCGGCGCCAAGCTCGAAGTTTTCGAACTGACCCCGGTCGCCAACCAGCCCGAGGGATGAGCAAGGCCGGCTTACTTGCCGATCCGGGGGAAGTGAGGCGGCTTCTCGTTGCTGCGGCCGCAGCGGGCGAGGCAGTCACTTACTCCGACCTTCTCAATTCGCTTGGCCATCGATTCACGCGGCCCGAAGATGCGCGCCTTGTGCAAAGTGCTCGCGCGCGTCGATGACGAGGCCGCCGAGCGCGGCGAGCCGGAGCTTGCAGTGCTTGTCGTTCGCCAGTCCGACGGCCTTCCCGGCCAGGGCTGGTGGGCCGGCGGAGGGGCGATGGTTCACGGCCACGAGGGCCTTTGGACCGGGCCGGAAGCAGCAACGCTGGTTGCCCGATTGCAAAGCGCCGCCTTCGAATATTGGGCCGGCGCTCGAACGGGTTAGATTCCGCCGCCGCAATCGCTAAGTGGCGACAATGGCGGACACCCGGACATTCAAGGTCGACGAAGACGACGACGGCATTCGCCTCGATCGCTGGTTCAAGCGCAACCAGCCCGAGATCAGCTTCAACATCGTCTCGCGGTGGGCGCGCACGGGCCAGATTCGGCTCGACGGAAAGCGAGTCGTTCCGGGCGAGCGAATCGCCGCCGGGCAGGAGATTCGCCTCCCTCCGGTCGAGCCGGAAGCGAGGCGCGGCCCGGCACGGCCGAAGCGCGAAACGCTGACCGACGACGAAAAGGACTTCGTCCGCTCGCTGGTCATTTTCGAAAGCGACAGCGCATTCGTCCTCAACAAGCCGCCTGGCCTGGCGACTCAGGGCGGGACGAAAACGACCAACCACCTCGACCGCCTGCTCGACGGGCTTGCCGACGAATCGGGTCACCGGCCCAAGCTCGTCCACCGGCTCGACAAGGACACGTCGGGGGCGTTGCTGGTGGCGAGAAGCGCCCGCGCGGCGGCATTTTTCTCCAAGTCGTTCGCCGGGCGCACCGCGAAGAAGATCTACTGGGCTCTCGTCGTCGGAGTGCCGTCGGCCGACGAAGGCCTGATCGACGCCCCGCTGGCAAAGCAGCCGGGCACCGGGGGCGAGAAGATGCACGTCGACGAAGAGGGCCAGCCGGCAAAAACCCGCTGGCGCGTCGTCGACCGCGCCGGCAACCGCGCCGCCTGGGTCGAGCTCCAGCCGCTCACCGGCCGCACCCACCAGCTTCGCGCCCATATGGCGGCAATCGGACACCCGATCGTCGGCGACGGCAAGTACGGCGGCGCCGACTCGTTCCTGACCGGTGGCATCAGCCGAAAGCTTCACCTCCACGCACGGCGGTTGAAGATTGACGCTCCCGGCGGCGGCTCGATCGCCGTGACAGCGCCGCTTCCCGAGCATGTCGAGCAAAGCCTCGAAATGCTCGGCTTCGACATCGAGGCGGGAGAGCAGGCGACGACGGCGAGGCCGCCGCGAACGCCAAAGGCAAAGGTGAAGAAGCCGACCCGCCGCGGCGAGCGAAGGTCGCGCGGGGAACGCGGCAGGAAATGACCAAGCTGGCGGTCTTCGATTGCGACGGAACGCTTGTCGACAGCGGTGCAACCATTCATCGCGCCCTTGCGGAGACGTTCGACGCTCACCGGCTGGAGCTTCCGCCGGCGCCCGAGTGCCGCCGGGTTATCGGGCTCAGCCTCACCGAAGCGATGGCTGCCCTGGTCCCGGACAGCGCCGAGCGCGAACACGTCAAACTCGCCGAAACCTACAAGGGTTGTTTCCACCGGGCGCGGAGCGAAGGGCGGGTCGAGGAGCCGCTGTTCGACGGAATCCTCCAGCTTCTCGATAGTCTCGAAACCGACGGCTGGCTGCTCGCGATTGCCACCGGCAAGTCCGATCGCGGGCTCGTCCACTGCCTGGAAAGTCACGGTCTTCGCGCCCGTTTCGTTTCGCTTCAAACCGCCGACCGCCACCCGTCGAAGCCTTCGCCGGCAATGGCGATCGCGGCAATGGCCGATGCCGGTGCGGAGCCGGAGAAGACTGTCGTCATCGGCGATACCACCTTCGACATGGCAATGGGCGTTGCAGCGGGCGCGGCGGCAATCGGCGTCGCTTGGGGTTATCACGAGCCGAAGGAGCTGATCGGCGCGGGTGCTCACGGCGTGGCTGCTTCGCCAGGCGAGGTGACGGCGCTGGCGAAGGAGGCGGTCAATGGCTGACGAAGACATCTGGAAACGCCGCTTCTTCCTGTTCATGGGCGCGCGGCTGCTTGGGTTGGTGACGTTTCTTACCGGAGTGGCGATTGCGTTCACGGGCGTGATCCGCCCGGGCGGCTGGCCGGCCCTTGGTGCGGCAATCATCGTCCTCGGGCTCGTCGATGCCGTCGCTACGCCGCTGCTTCTCAAGAGGCAGTGGAAGAAGCAGGACGAAGGCCGCGAGTGAGACGATTCTGGAAGCAGGCGAGCGTTGCCGCCGAGGCTGGCGGCTGGACGGTCCACCTCGACGGCAAGCCGCTACGCACCCCCGGGCGCAAGCCGCTGGTCGTTCCGACGAAGGGATTGGCCGACGCGATTTCCGCAGAGTGGAATGATGCCGGCGAGAGCGTCGACCCGGGGGCAATGCGCCTGACCGGCCTCGCCAATGCAGCGATCGACCGCGTTTCGCCCGATCCCGAGGCGTTCGCCGATGCGCTTGCCCGCTACGGCGAGAGCGACCTTGCCTGCTATCGCGCCGAGGCACCGCGCGAGCTGGTGGCCCGCCAGGAGAAAAGCTGGGACGAGCTGCTGGCGTGGGCCCGGCGCCGAATTCGATGTCGACTTTCGCACGACCTGCGGCATCGTCCACGTTGCCCAGCCCGGACAGACGGTGCGGCAACTCACGCACGAGGTTCGCTCGTTCGATGCGTTCCGCCTGGCCGGCTTGTCACCGCTGGTGACCATCGGAGGCTCGCTCGTTGCCGCGCTTGCCGTTGCCGAGCACGCGCTTTCGGCTGACGAGGCGTGGGCAGCAGTCACTATCGACGACCAGTGGCAGCGCGAGCAGTGGGGCGCAGATTCGGAAGCCGAGGCAGCGCTCGAGGAGCGGCATTCGAGCTTCGTCGCCGCTGCCCGTTTCCTCGACCTGCTGGGCTCTTAGGCGCTCCGGCTGACCAGGTCGCGAACCAGCGCGACCAACCCGATCTGGCGCCAGCGCTTCAACCGCTCGGCGGCAATGATACCCTGGACCTGCTCGAGGCATTCCTCGGTGTGCTCGTTGACGAGCACGTAATCATATTCGGGCCAATGCTCGATTTCCGTGCGCGCCATGGCCAGCCGCCGGCTGATCACCTCTTCGGAGTCGGTGCGGCGGGAGCGGAGCCGCCGCTCGAGTTCCTTCATCGACGGCGGCAGGAGGAAGATTTGAACCATGTCCTCGCCCATTTGGGCGTGGATTTGCAGGCGACCCTGCCAGTCGACGTCGAAGATGATGTCCTTGCCCGCTTTAAGCGCCGCCTTCACCGGTGCCGCGGGGGTCCCGTAGCGAAAGCCGAACACCGGCGCCCACTCGATGAACTCGTTGCGTTCGATCATCCGGTCGAATTCCGCGTCGTCGACGAAGTGGTAATGGACGCCGTCACGCTCGGTGCTGCGCGGCGGTCGAGTCGTCGCGGAAATGGACATCGTCGTTTGCGGGTCCGCGTCGAGAAGCATTCGAGCGATCGTCGACTTGCCGGCGCCCGAGGGCGAGGAAAGAACGATCAGCAAGCCGCGGCGGTGGCGGGAAACCTGATCTGCTGAGCCGTCCATAGCCGCTCTTGCGATGCCGTCGACGCTTTCGTCAAGGGCGTCCGCTGCACTGCACAATTTTGCCCTTGAAATTGTGCCGCGCACCATTTATGTTGCACTGCAGCAATCGGAGACACGTGAATGGTTACGGAAAGCGGCAATCCTGTGGAGACCACCAGTGAAGCGGTCGAGGTCGCCAAGGACACGAACGTGACTGCGGCAACGACTGCCGCTGCGAAAGCGCAAGAAGCGCCGAAGCCCGTTCGCACCAAGCCCGCCCCCAAATCCGCGGCGAAACCACGCCGCAAGGCAAAGGCCGCGCGCTCCAAGCCGCAGGCCCGCGCCAATGAAAGGAAGACTCAGATGAAGAACGATCCCACCAACATTTTCGCCGGGTTCAACGCATTCCCGGGCGCCAATGCATTCGAGAAGCTGTTCAGCGAAGCCACCGTTCGTGGCGAGGAAGCTGCGAAGCGCTCGCGCAAGGCCGCCGAGGAACTGGCCAACATGTACCGCGGCAACGTCGAGGCGTTTGTCGAGGCTGGCCGAATCGCCACCACCGGCGCGCAGTCGATCGGACAGAACGTCGCCGCCAAGAGCCGTGACGGTCTCGAGCAGACGGCGAACACCGTCCGCACCTTCGCCGAGGCGAAGAGCCCGACCGAACTCATGCAGCTGCAGAGCGATTTCGCCCGCAGCGCCTTCGACCGTTTCGTCGAAGAGAGCTCCAGCCTGACCGAGTCGTTCGTCAAGCTCGCCGGCGAAGCGTTCCAGCCGATCTCGAATCGCGCCAGCGCCAACGTCGAGAAGTTCAACGAAATCGCTGCCTGACACCTCCTCCCCTCCCGTCAGGCATCGAAAGGCGGTCGCTCCCAGCGGAGCGGCCGCCTTTTTTCTGTCGCTCAAAGACCGCTCCTGTCTTGCGGCACGTCTCGGCCGTGCCATATTCACGAGCGACGATGAGGTGGCGTGTGACGAGAATGGGCGACGGGCCCGGGCGCGGTGATGGTCTCGACGACGATCTCGAAATCGGGATCGCGACGCGGACTCGACCCAAGACCAAAAAGCCCTCGAATTACAAAGTGCTGATGCTCAACGACGACTACACTCCGATGGAGTTCGTGGTCCTCGTCCTGCAGCGCTTCTTTTCGATGGGAATAGAGGACGCGACCCGGGTGATGCTCCAGGTCCACCAGCAGGGCGTCGCGGTATGCGGCGTCTTCACCTACGAAGTCGCCGAAACGAAGGTCGCGCAGGTCGTCGACTTCGCCCGCGAAAACCAGCACCCGCTGCAATGCACGCTGGAGAAAGCGTAGCTGGGGCGGCCGCGCCGAACCGCTGTTGCACGACTGTCCCCGTTCGCTAAAGCCACTTCGTGGACAGCATCTGGATTAAGGGGGGCAAGCGCCTCCAGGGCAAAATTCCGATTAGCGGCGCGAAAAACGCCGCGCTCGCCCTTCTTCCCTGCGCGCTTCTTACCGACGAGCCGCTGACTCTCACCAACCTGCCGAGGCTGGCGGACGTCGACAGTTTCGGCCACCTGCTCAACCACTTGGGCGTTTCGACCAGCGTCGCCGGGGTGAAAAGCGGCGAGATCGGCCGCAAGATGACCCTTCGCGCCGACGATATCGCCTCGACGGTCGCACCCTATGAGCTGGTGCGCAAAATGCGCGCGTCGGTGCTCGTCCTCGGGCCGATGCTCGCCCGGGCCGGGGACGCGACGGTGAGCCTGCCGGGCGGCTGCGCGATCGGTGACCGGCCCATCGACCTTCACCTGAAGGCGCTCGAGGCGATCGGCGCCGAGATCGAGCTTACCGCCGGCTATGTCAAAGCGAGCGCGCCCGGCGGACGGCTGGCCGGTGGCGATTACAGCTTTCCCGTTGTCTCGGTCGGAGCGACCGAGAACGTTCTCATGGCAGCGGTCCTCACCGCCGGCCGCACACAGCTGTTCAACGCTGCTCGCGAGCCGGAGATCGTCGACCTGTGCAAATTGCTTGTGGCAATGGGCGCGAAAATCGAGGGCATCGGCTCATCGCACCTCGTCATCGACGGCGTCGAGGGCCTCCACGGCACCACCTACGAAGTGATGCCCGACCGGATCGAGGCCGGGAGCTACGCCTGCGCCGCTGGAATAACCGGCGGCTCAGTCGACCTGATCGGCGCCCGGCCCGACGACATGCAGGCGACTCTCAATGCGCTTGCCCATGCCGGCCTGGTGCTGGAGTTTCACGATAAGGGCATCAAGGTCAGCGCCGACGGACCGCTCAAGCCGCTCGCGCTATCGACGGCGCCGTTCCCCGGCTTTGCCACCGACATGCAGGCGCAGTTCATGGCCATGCTGAGCCTCGCCGAAGGGGACAGCTTCCTCGAGGAGACGATCTTCGAGAACCGCTACATGCACGTTCCGGAGCTGCGGCGGATGGGCGCGGATGTCGACATCCACGGCCGCTCGGCGATCGTCCACGGAGTCGACAAGCTCACCGGCGCGCAGGTGATGGCCACCGATCTCAGGGCGTCGATGAGCCTCGTCCTGGCGGGGCTCGCGGCCGAGGGAGAGACTGAAGTCCTTCGCGTCTACCACCTCGATCGCGGCTATGAGCGCCTGGAGGAAAAGCTCTCCGCGGTCGGAGCGACCATCGAGAGGCGCAGTTCGACCTGAGGGAGAGTACCATGCGTGCCCTTGCACTATCAGTTCTCGCGCTTGGAGTTGCCGGTTGCGCGACGGTGCCGCCGTACCAGCCGGCGCAAATGCCGCTCGCCGAGCAGGCGCAACCGAGTGGCGGACCGGCAGAGGCGCAGACACAGGACGCGCTCGAGCGAATCGCCCTGCTCAATCCGATGCTTCAGGCGGTGATTGCAACCGATCCCACAGCAATGGAGCAGGCGCGGCGGATCGACGAATCCGGGAAGGCGGGGCCGCTCGCTGGCAAGCCGGTGCTCCTCAAGGACAATATTGAGGTGGCCGGTTCAATGCCGACGACCGCCGGAAGCCTCGCTCTTGCCGACAATGTCACCAACCGCGACGCTCCGCTGGTGGCGCGGCTCCGCGATGCCGGCGCGGTCGTCCTCGGCAAGACCAATTTATCCGAATGGGCCAATTTCCGTTCGAGCAATTCGATTTCCGGGTGGAGCGCCGTCGGCGGCCAGGCGCGCAATCCCTATGCTTTGGACCGCGATCCGTGCGGGTCTTCGAGCGGAAGCGCGACCGCGGTGGCGGCGGGCCTCGTCGATTTCGCGATCGGAACAGAAACCGACGGGTCGATCACCTGTCCCGCATCGCTCAACGGAGTCGTCGGCCTGAAGCCGACGGTCGGGCTTGTCAGCCGTGCGCGCATCGTCCCGATCAGCGCCAGCCAGGACACCGCCGGGCCGTTGACTGCGACGGTCCGTGAGGCGGCGGAGCTTTTGACGGTAATCGCAGGAAGCGATCCTGCCGATCCGGCGACCAGGGACGCCGATTTGCGAAAGGCCGATTACGCAGCAAAGCTCGATCCGAACGCCCTCGCCGGCAAGCGGATCGGGGTCATGCGCTTTGCGTCCGGGTTCGGAACCGACGAGGTGTTCGACTCGGCGCTGGCGCTCCTGAAGGCGCGCGGGGCAACGCTGGTCGACATCAAGACATTCGACGACGACGAAATCGGGCGCGACGAGTTCACGGTCCTGCTCACCGAGTTCAAGGCGGGGATCAACGCCTATCTCGCCACCACTCCGCCCGCGGTCCAGTCGCGAACGCTCGCCGACCTCATCGCTTTCAACAAGGCGCACTCGGCGCAGGAACTGTCGCTGTTCGGACAGGACATTTTCGAGCAGGCGCAAAAGACGAAGGGGCTCGACGATCCGGCCTACAAGAAGGCGCGCCGGGCGAGCTTCGAAGCGGCCGGCCCGAACGGGATCGACAAGCTCCTGAAGGACTATAACGTCGTTGCACTGGTCGGGCCGACGATGCCGCCGGCGTGGAAGATCGATGCGGTCAACGGCGACCAGATCTCCGGCGGCGGAGCAGGCAACCTGGCCGCGATTGCCGGTTATCCGCACCTCACCGTCCCGATGGGGCTGATCAGGGGACTGCCGGTCGGGCTGAGCTTCATCGGCCCGAAATGGTCCGAGCAGCTGCTCCTCAACCTTGGCTTCGGCTATGAGCAGGCGCGCGGTCCCTTTCCGGCACCGCAGCTGATCCCGTCGGTCGAAACGGGCCCTGAGGTTGCGCCGATGCTCGAGCCGCAGACTGCTGAGTAACGTCAGCTGGCGAGCCGAAGCCCGGCAATCGCGGCAACGATGACGAGGATCAGCAGCAGCCGGACCAGCGATGCCGGCTCGCCGAACCACAGAAGCCCGACGATGACGGTGCCGACGGCGCCGATCCCGCCCCATACGACGTAGGCCGTGCCCATCGCGATCGAACGTGACGCCAGCTCGAGAAGCGCCATGCTGATCGCCACCGAAACCAGGAAGGCGATGGTCCACGGCACGTTCCTGAAGCCGTCGACGAACCGCAACGATGTCGTGAACCCGACTTCGAACAGGCCCCCGATGACCAACCACAACCAGGGCATGAGACCTCCCGCTGGACGCGCCGACTTCTTGCGCTAATCTGCCTGTCCATGGCGACACGCGACGGCATCGGCAACACAATCGCGCCGCTGCGCTTCATCGGCTTCATTGTCGCCCTGATCGTCGCGGTCCCGATTGGCTCTCGCGCTCTTCACGACAACGCGCTTGGAGCGATGGTCGGGTTCGATGCCGCGGCGCTGCTATTCCTCGTGTCGTCGCTGACCTTGCTCGGGACCCGCGAGGCCGCGGTGATCCGCGAACATGCGCAGGCCAATGACGCCAACCGGGCGATCCTGCTTGGCATCACCGGTGCGGTCATGTCGGTCCTGCTTGTGGTGATGGCGGTCCAAACCATCGGCGGCACCCCGCAGCCCTTCACCAAAATCCTGATTATCGGGACGCTGGTGCTCGCCTGGCTGTTCAGCAACACCATCTACGCGCTTCACTACGCGCACCTTGCCTATGCGCATCCCGAGCGGGGGTGTTCCGGAATTGCGTTCCCCGGCACCGACGTCCCCGTCTATTGGGACTTCGTCTACTTCGCCTTCACGCTGGGGATGACGTTCCAGACATCGGACGTGCAGGTCACCAGCACCGCGATTCGCAGAGTGGTGACGTTCCACTGCTTCGCCGCCTTCGTCTTCAACATCGGCATCCTCGCCTTCACCATCGGCGTGATCGGAAGCTAGGCGGCCGCCTCGATTTCCGGCGGTGCCGCCGCCACCCGCCGGGAGGCGATCAGGCAGCCCGCGACGATCAGCATCGCGCCGCCGAGCGTGTAGCCGGTCACCCTTTCGGCGAACACCAGCCAGCCAAGCGCCGCGGCCCACAGGAAGCCACTATACTCGGTGACCGCGAGATAGCTCGCGTCCGCCCGCGCGTATGCGAAAGCGAACAGCAGCCCACCCGCCGTGGAAAGCACCGAGGCAACGATGATCCAGGTCCAGTTGGCCCCGGGTGCGGCCGGGACTCCGAAAATCGCGATTGCAATCGCCCAAAGCAGGACAACGGTCGCCGACTGGAAGAAATTGATCTCGAGCGGCCTGGCCGCGAGCGCCTGGTGACGCATCATCACGATATTGCCGGCATAGCACAGCGCCGAGCCGAGGATCGCAAGGCTTCCAACCAACGCCCCGGGTCCCAGGACTCCGCGGGCCTGGCCGACGACGATGACGACGACCCCGGCGAAGGCGACGATCGATCCGGTGACTGACCGCGGGCCGATTCGCTCGCCCAGGAAAACGGCGGCAAGAAGCAGCGCAATCAACGGCGCGATGAACGTCAGCGCGATTGCCTGCGCCAGCGGCACCCGGGCAATCCCCCAGAAGAACAGCACGGCCATCACGGTGACGAGGACCGCTCGGCCGACGTGGATCCTCAGGGTCGCGGCCGATGGCCAGGGCAGCCGTCGCGGAAGGTAGAGCGCGGAAGCGACAATCAGGTTGGCAACCGCTCGCCAGACGCTGACGGCAAAAATCCCGAGCGCAATCACCAGCGCCTTCATCACCGCGTCCATGATCGACAGGGTAGCGACCGCCGCGAGCGCGACCGCAAAGGCATGGACGGGGTGCTGCGGGACGCGGTTCACGCCCGGCGGCTAAAACGATTACTCGGCCGCGTCGAGAGTAGCGGCTTCGGCCTCGGCCGCATCGATTTCGGCTGCCTTGGCTTCGACCAGGCTGACGATGTGGTCGATCATGTTGGCGTCTTTGACGTGATGGTCCGTAACGCCCGAGAGGAAAACCATGTGCGTACCGTTGCCGCCGCCGGTGATTCCAATGTCGGTCTCGCGAGCCTCGCCGGGTCCATTGACGACGCAGCCGAGCACCGACAGCGACATCGGAGTCTTGATGTGCTGCAGCCGCGCCTCCAGTGTCTCGACGGTTCGGATGACGTCGAAGCCCTGCCTTGCGCAGCTCGGGCACGAAACCACGCGTACGCCGCGACTTCGGATTCCGAGGCTCTTGAGGATTTCATAGCCGACGCGGACCTCTTCCTCCGGCTCGGCCGAAAGCGAGACGCGGATGGTGTCGCCGATTCCGGCCCACAGCAAATTGCCCATTCCGATTGCCGATTTGACGGTACCGCCGATCAGTCCGCCGGCTTCGGTAATGCCGAGGTGGAGCGGGCAATCGACCTCGCCCGCCAGCTGCATATATGCCGCGACTGCAAGGAAGACGTCGCTCGCCTTTACCGCGACCTTGTAGTCGCGAAAGCCGTGATCCTCGAGGATCCGAATGTGGTCGAGTGCGCTTTCCACCAGCGCTTCCGGGCACGGCTCGCCGTATTTCTCGAGCAGGTCCTTCTCCAGGCTGCCGGCGTTCACGCCGATGCGGATCGCACAGCCGTTGGCGCGCGCGGCGGAAATGACTTCGCGGACTCGCTCCTCTGAGCCGATGTTACCGGGATTGATCCGAAGGCACGCGGCTCCGGCGTCGGCGGCCTCGAGAGCGCGTTTGTAGTGAAAGTGGATGTCGGCGACGATCGGGACGTTCGTCTCGCGGACGATTTGCTTGAGCGCAGCGGTCGCATCGGCGGTCGGGCACGACACTCGAACGATATCGGCGCCAGCGTCTTCGCAACGGCGAATCTGGTCGATGGTCCCACTCGCGTCCTCGGTCGGCGTGTTGGTCATCGTCTGGACACTGATTGGCGCGTCTCCCCCAACGGGGACGGAACCGACCATGATCTGCCGCGACTTTCGCCGCTCGATATCTCGCCAGGGACGGATCGACATGGTGGCTATATAGGCGCTCAAGCGGGCTGCTCAAACCCGGACGAACCGCTAACTTCCGATGATTCGCTGTGATTATTCAAAGATGCTAAGAAAACGGCGGAAGTTTCGGGGGCACCATGAACAAGTGGAGCCGGCCATTCCAGGACAGTGATGCTTCGGCCGAGCCCGCCGCTCCCAAACCCATGCCCCCGGCGCATCACTATTTCGCGTTCCTCAGCTACAGTCACGGCGACAGCAGCGAGGCCGACTGGCTGCACGGGGAGCTGGAACGCTTTCGTGTCCCGTCGACGCTTGCCGGGCGCCTGACTGCCAACGGAGTGGTTCCGAAGCGGCTGTCGCCTATATTTCGCGACCGTCACGAACTTGCCGCGTCGCACGATCTCGGTGCCGAAATCCGGCAGGCGCTCGAGCTTTCGCGCTGCCTTATCGTGCTTTGCTCTCCCGCAGCCGCGAAATCGAAATGGGTCAATGCCGAGGTCGACCAGTTCAAGCGGCTCCATCCCGAGGGCTGCATCATCGCTGCTATCGTCGGCGGAGAGCCGCTGGCGACGGATATGCCGGGCCGGGAGGACGAGGAATGCTTCCCGCCCGCGCTCGTGGCCAGGTACAATCGCCGCGGAAGCCCGACCGGGCAAAAGACCGAGCCCCTCGCCGCCGATCTTCGGGGAGGCCCCGTCGAGCGACGCACCGGCTTTCTCAAGATTGTCGCCGGCATACTTGGAGTCGGGCTCGATGATCTCGTCCAGCGCGACCACCTGCGGCGGCAGCGGCGGCTGGCACTCTTTTCGGCCGCATCCCTTGCCGGGATGCTGGTTGCAAGCGCTCTCGCCTTTGCCGCGATCGAGGCTCGCGACTCGGCTCGCGACCAGAGACGCCAGGCCGAAAGCCTCATCGAGTTCATGGTCGGCGATCTTCGCGACAAGCTGCAGCCGGTGGGCCGCCTCGACGTGCTGGACGGAGTCGGGTCGCGAGTGCTCGACTATTACAGCAAGCAGGATACCGCCGAGCTTTCCGACGGAGCGCTTTTGCAGCGTTCACGCGCGCTGAGCCTCATGGCCGACGTTGCCTACCAGAGAGGCAACCTTGAAAGAGCAGAGGCGCTCTATCGCCAGGCGCTAGCGGGGACAGGCGAGCTGGTCAGGCGCTCTCCCGACGATCCGCAACGCATATTCGAGCACGCCCAGAACGTGTTCTGGTCAGGCGAGGTCGCCCGCTTCCGCGGCGATCCCGACGGCGCGGCCTCGGGATACCGGGAGTACCGGCAACTCGGTTACCGGCTTACTGCGCTCGCACCCGACAGTCTCAAGTACCGAATCGAAGTCCTTTACGGCGAAGAAGACGTCGGCATTTCGCTGTACAACAAGCGTGACTACGAAGGAGCAACCAAGCAGTTTACCAGCGTCGTCAAGCCAATGCGGGATCTCGCCGCGCTCTACCCGTCGGATATTCGCTACCAGAAGGAGATCGGGAAAGCGCTTTCCTGGGTCGCGGAGTCAGAGCGTGCGCAAGGCCATTTCGATACTGCGATCGCCACTCGCCAACGGCAACTCTCGCTTCTCGAAGGCCTCCTCAGCAGCAATCCTACTGACGTCGACCTTCGCAGCCAGGCCGCTGTTTCGCATGTGGCTCTGGGCGTCCTTCATGGCGCGCGAGGCGAGTCAGCCGAGGCGATCGGTAATCTCGAGACTGCAGTCGCCGAAGCTGACCGGCTGATCTCGGTGGAGCCGAAAAACGCGTTCTGGAAAATGTCGGCGGCAATGGCGCGGCTACAACTCGCCAGGCAGCTTCTTGCGGTTGGCCGTCACGACGACGCCAAGGCGGAAACAGCGCGTGGCTGTGCTCTTTCGGCCGGACTGAGGGCCAGTGGCGCCGGGATGGTGCGAGCGCGTGTGGTCCAGACGGACTGCACGATGCTCCGCTCACGCCTCGAGCTCCCCAGCGCACCCGACGAGGCTCTGGCACTCGCGCAGCGGGCGCTCGCCTCCGCACGACTGGAGCGCAACGAGGATCCGGTGACCAACCGCTACCGTGTTGCCGCGGCTTACCTCCTGCTCGGCGAGGTCAACCAGCGGACCGGACAGGCCGCGGCTGCTGCCAAGGCCTGGAACGCTGGGCTGGAGCAAATTCCAGGCGGCGCCGCCGAACGCCCGCAGGACATGGACACGCGGGCCGAGTTGCTTCGCCGGGTCGGGCGGGGCGCAGAGGCCAGGCCGCTAATCAATCGCCTGAATTCCATTGGATATCGGAGGGAAACATCATGAACGTTACGAGCAACCAAGGCGATGAATTGGCGGACGCTCACGGCCGTCGGCCAGTGTCGATCATCGTGACCATCCTGAGCGACAGCGGTTCAGGGACATTCGACATCAGTTCGAAGCATGTGCCAGTGAAAAAGAAGGGCGGCCCCGAAAACGCCGTGATCACCTTCAACAACTGGCAAGATGACAAGTTTTCCGACGGCTTCGAAGTCACCTTCGATCTCGTCGATGAAACGGGCAAAGGGTACGGCTTCTTTCAAAAGCCGAAGAATCCGAGCCCGAATGACGCAATGTCTGTCCGGGCCATTGGACTAAGCGGCCATTGCCCCTCGCCCGGTGACACGTGGGACGGTTTCACCCCCAGCTCGGTGACGCAATGCCGGCAGCATCTGAGCGTCGACAACCCGAACAACCATCTGCAGTACTTCGGATTCGCGCTACACTTTTCACTGGAAGGCGAACACGCGGCGTCGCTAACCTACGATCCCATTGGCGACAACCAGAACGGCAATGCCAGAATCCGCATCCTCTAAATCAAGGCACTTTTGAACCGCGAATCGCCAGAACTGCGGCTTCAGTTCGGTGGCCTGTCGGGGCCGCCGCGGCTGCCGTTCGTCCTCAGCGTCGGGATAACCGGCCATCGGATCGAAGCGCTTCCCGAGGACGCGGTGGAGATGGTCATCGAGCGCCTCGGCACTGCCCTCGTCGAGCTGAAAACGCGCGCGATCGATCTTTTTCATCGCGAGCGCGATTGCTACGCCGACGCTCCTCCGCGGCTGCTTTTCGTCTCGCCGCTGGCGGACGGCGCAGACCAGATCGCGGCCGACATCGCGATCGAGCTCGGTTTTGAGCTCGAGGCGATTCTGCCATTTGCAGCCGACGCCTACCGGACGACCCTGCACAATTCCGGTCTCGCCCGCTTCGACATGCTGGCCGAGCGGGCAAGCTGTCTCCTCGAGCTCCCCGGCGACCTCGACAACCAGCTGCAGGCCTTCGTCATGGCGGGGCGGGCGACGGTCGCCCACTGCGACGTGCTCATCGCGCTTTGGGACGGGCTTCCCCCGCGCGGCCGCGGCGGCACCGGGGAGGTCGTCGAACTAGCGCTCACTCGCGGCACTCCGCTGGTCCACGTCCCGGTCGACCCGGAGCAGCCGCTGGGGCTTCGCTGGAGCGCTTTCGATCCGTCGGTGATCACCCGGCGCTCCGAACGGCCGGTCGAGCGTAGCTTTACGCCGGAGCATCTCGACCAGGTCCTCAGCGCGCTGCTGTCGCCGCCGCCCGATGGCCGCGAACGCAGCTTCATCGCGACATTCCAAAGTGAGCGGAGCAGGCGGTGGAAGGCGCGGGTCGAATATCCGTTGATGCTGGCTTGCGCAGGCGTGTCGCGCTTCGGCCGAAGTGCGTGGCGGGGCGACGTCGGCGCCGCTTATGTCCGTGAAGATTGGGACCGCTACAACAGCGGTTGCTGGAACCCGAGCGGGCTGTCCAACCCGCTGGCACCACTCGAACAATGGTACGGCTGGAGCGACTCGCTCGCCAGCCACTTCGCCCAATGCCACCGGAGCGGCCACGTCTTCAATTTCATCCTCGCCGCCCTGGCTGTGCTTCTTGCGCTCACCGCGCTGCCGATGCCGGAGTGGAAGCCCGGTCTGGCGCTCGCCGAGTTCGTCGTCATCCTCTCAATCCTGATCAATACGAAGGTCGGCACTGGCCAGCAGTGGCATCGCCGCTGGCTCGACTATCGTCAGCTCGCCGAGCGGCTGCGGCCGATGCGCAGCCTGAAACTGCTTGGAATCGCCGCCCCCGATCCGCCCGGCACGCCGGCCAATCCGGTGGCTCGCCGCTGGGTGGAATGGTATTCGGCGGCAGTGTGGCGGGCCGTCGGCTTTCCGAGCGGGCGAATCCGGGCCGAACAGCCTGCCGCCCTGGCGCAAGCCGTCGCCGCTCACGAACTGTGGCCGCAAATCGACTATCACCACCGGTCCGCGCAGCAGGTGCAATTGTTCGACCGTCGGCTTGAAACGCTCGGCCTCGTCGTCTTCAACGCGACCCTGCTGAGCTGCGCCGCGCTGATTATCGCGATCGCAGTCGACCACGAATGGGCGGTCGCCAACGCCAAGTGGTTCACAATCGCCGCTGCCGGCCTTCCGGCGATCGGCACCGCCGTTTTCGGCATTCGCGTGCAGGGCGATTATGAAGGGACCGCCGTCCGCTCCGAGCAAACCGCGATGGTCGTCCGGCAGGTGGCGGAGCGCCTCGAGACCGAGTCTCCGGATCTGCCGCGTGCCGCCGACCTGGTCGAACAGGCCGCCCGGCTGATGACCGCCGACCTCGACGATTGGGCGCTGCTAAACCAGCAGCACGATCTTTCCGTCGGCTAGTCGCCCCAGGGCCATCGCCAGCGCCAGCCGCCGCGGGTGGTCTTCGCGGTTATGAGTATGAGTAGCGCGGTAGCCGGGACGACGACTCCGGCGATCGCCAGCGGCTTTCGCTCGAGCAGCTTCGCCGCCGCGATAACGACAGCGACATAGGCTGCCAGCACTGCCCAGCCCTGCCACGATATCGGAACGCCCGTCCCGTAACCCAAGCGCTTGGGCGCGAACCATTCGGGGCCGTCACTCATCCGGCGAGCCACATTGCCAGGCCGATCATGACTACTCCGAATGACAGGCTGGCGAGCGCGATTCGAAGGGCCAGCGGCAAGTTGTGGAATTCGGCGATCATCGTGCAACCTGCCTTCCGCTCAGCCGCCCAACAGGACGAGAGCGCCGCCGATCAGCAACAAGGCTACAAACAAAACGAGCAGGATCGGCTTGCGGGAATCGCTGCTGTGGAATGCCATGAACATCGTCAGTCCTCCTTCTTCGGCCGTCCCCGTTTGCGCGGTTCAGGCGCTTTCAACTTCACGCCCCGGCCGGCGAGCGCTTCGCGAAGCAGCATCTCGACCTCGGCGTTAATGCTCCTCAGGTCCGCGGCGGCGCAGCGCTCCACGGCCGACCACAGTCCTGGATCGACACGCAGCGGAAAGGCCTTGCGATTGCCGCCGCCCGACACGTTACTGGTACAGCGTTCCGGTATTGATCACCGGCTGGGTTTCGCGGTCGGCGCACAGCACCACCATCAGGTTCGACACCATCGCCGCCCGACGCTCGTCGTCCAGCTCCACCACCTGCTTTTCCGACAGTTGCTGCAGCGCCGTCTCGACCATCGACACCGCGCCCAGGACGAGCTTGGCGCGAGCGGCGATGACCGCTTCCGCCTGCTGCCGGCGAAGCATCGCTTGGGCGATCTCCTGCGCATAAGCCAGGTGCATGATCCGGCACTCGTCGATGGTGATGCCCGCCCTCTGCACGCGATCCTGAAGCTCAGCCTCGAGATCGGCGTTTACGAGCTCGGCATTGCTCCGGAGGGTCACCTCCTTATGCTCGATGTCGTCGTAAGGATATTTCGCCCCGATCGTGCGGATGGCGCTCTCGATCTGCACTTCGATGAAGTCGGTGTAGTCAGCCACGTCGAACAGCGCCTGGGCCGTGTCGTTCACGCGCCAGACGACGTTTGCAGCAATTTCGATGGGGTTGCCGCGAAGGTCGTTGACCTTGATCCGGTCCGACGTGAAATTGTGAATCCGGATCGAGATTTTCGGACGCATCATCCACGGCCACACCCAGCGCAGCCCGGTCGAACGGTCGCTCCCCTTGTAATCACCGAACAAGGTAATTGCCGCCGCCTGGTTCGGCTGGAGCATGTAGAAACCGGAGATCGTGAAGATGAAAACGAGGGTTCCGCCAATCAACAGCGCGAAGGTAAGGAAGGCCGGCTGCACGTTGGCCGCGCGCACCACTCCGTAAACATCCGCCGCGATCGCGAGCAGGACGAGCAGCAGCATCGGATAGCCGCTCGCGGTTTGCGCGGGCCGCTCCTTGCTCAGCTTGAGCGCACCAGGGTCATGTGCCGGCATCATCGTCTCCTTAATCTGATATCACATTTATATCGTTACGCAGGCGAACGAGTCAATCGAAATCGGGGAGCGGCCTCTTCCCTTCTGCGGCTCGCCTCTTCAAAGGAGCGCCATGAAACACAGCGAATGGAAGCTCGTGGTCCATGGAGGCGCGGGAATCATTGAAAAGTCTCGGACGGACCCGGCGAAAGACCGGGAAATCCGTTCGGCGCTCGATCATGCGCTGGTCACCGGATCGGCGGTCCTCGCCGACGGCGGAAGCGCCCTGGACGCGGTCGAGGCGGCGGTGCGCGAACTTGAAGACAATCCCAATTTCAACGCCGGCCGCGGCGCGGTCTTCACCTTCGAAGGTCGGAACGAGCTCGATGCCGCGATCATGGACGGGCGCGACCGCTCCGCCGGCGCGGTGACCGGTGCGACCGAGACTCGCCACCCCGTCAGCCTCGCGAAGGCGATCAAGGACCACTCGCCCCACGTCCTCCTTCGCGGGCGCGGCGCCGACCAGTTTTCGCGTGAACAGGGGCTGGAGCAGGTCGATAACAGCTGGTTCGGCACCGCCGAGCGGAAGCGGCAGCTCGATGCGATGCTTGCTGCCGACGGCGACCATTTCGACGCCGACCTGAAGTACGGGACAGTGGGCGCGGTGGCTTTGGACGTGAATGGCCACGTCGCGGCGGCGACGTCGACCGGCGGACTGACCGGCAAGCGCTGGGGGCGAATCGGCGATTCGCCGATTATCGGCGCCGGCACATACGCCGACGACGGCTCCGCCGCGGTGTCGGCGACCGGAGCCGGCGAATATTTCATCCGCGCGCTTGCTGCCTACCAGATCGCCGAGCGAGTGAAGATCGGCGGAAGCTCGCTCCAGCAGGCGCTCGACGACACGCTCGCCGATATCCAGTCGCTTGGCGGCAAGGGGGGCCTGATCGCAGCCGCGCCCACCGGCGAGATTGCCTGGGGCTTCACCACTCCTGGCATGTACCGCGGCCGGGCGGACCGGAGCGGGCGCAAGGTGGCGCTCTACTCCGAAGCCGAGGAACGGTAGGGAAGGTCCCGCGCAAGCCACTGCGCCTCCGCGGCGACGGCTTCGCGTTCTCGATCGAGAAAGTCCGCAACCGCGCTTCGAAACCCTGGATCAGCGATGAAATGCGCGGACTTCGTCACCACCGGCTCGTAGCCGCGCGAAATCTTGTGCTCGCCTTGCGCCCCCGCCTGAACCGACGAGAGGCCGTTTTCGATCGCCCACTCGATCGCCTGGTAATAGCTCAGCTCGAAATGGAGGAAGCGCACCTCATCGATGCTGCCCCAATAGCGGCCGTAAAGCGCATCCGGGCCGATGACGTTGAGCGCTCCGGCGATCGGGATGCCGTCGCGGCAGGCAAGAAGCAGCAGCAACTTGTCGCCCATCGTCCTGCCGATTCGATCGAAGAAGTCGCGGGTCAGGTAGGGCGAGCCCCATTTGCGGCTTCCGGTGTCCTGGTAGAATCGCCACATCCAGTCCCATTCGGAGGCGCCGATTTCAGAGCCGCGAAGGGCGCGGAAGTCGAGCCCGGCGCGGGCCGCCGACCGTTCCTTGCGAATCGACTTGCGCTTGCGGCTCGTCAGCCCGGCAAGGAAGTCGTCGAAGTCGCGATAGCCGCGGTTGAACCAATGGTATTGGAGTCCGTGGCGGATCAGCCAGCCGCGGCTCTCCGCCTCAGCGCAATCGGCGTCGGTGACAAAGGTAACGTGCGCCGACGACAGGTCGTTTCCCCGGGTAACCGCCTCCAGCGCCGCCAGCAGCTGCTGCGGGCGGCATCCCAGCAGCCGCGGGCCCGGCACCGGGGTGAACGGCACCGCGACCTGAAGCTTGGGATAGTAAGCGCCTCCTGCGCGCTCCCAGGCATCGGCCCAGCCGTGGTCGAAAACATATTCGCCCTGGCTGTGGGTCTTGAGATAGGCGGGGGCGGCGGCGACGATGTCGGAATCGGTCTCGACCAGGATCGGCGCCGGAGTCCATCCGGTTCCCGGCCCGACGCTAGCCGACTCTTCGAGCGCGGACAGAAAAGCGTGGCTGACGAACGGATGCGGCCCGGCGAGGCGATCCCACGCAGCAGCTTCGAGCCCGCTTACCCCAGGTGCAATCCGGGCGAGGATTTCCGATTCGCGGTCGGCCATTCCGCTTTATGAATGGGCCGGGCTTGCTGAACTAGGCCTTCACCGCAACGATTGCGTCGACTTCGACCGCGACGCCCAGCGGGAGAACGGCGACTCCGACAGCGCTTCGGGCGTGCCGGCCCGCCTCGCCGAACACCTCCTGCATCAGCTCGGAGGCACCGTTGGCGACCTTCGGCTGGTCGGTGAACGACGGGGCGCTGTTGACGAAGACCCCGAGCTTGACGATCCGCTCCACCCGGTCGAGCGAACCGAGCGCGGCCTTCATCTGCGCGATCAGCATCACTCCGCAACGCCTGGCAGCGGCCATCCCGGAGTCGAGATCGACGTCGTCGCCAAGCCTGCCTTTGATCAGGCTTCCATCCTCGGCAAAGCTTATCTGGCCGGAGATGTGCAAAAGCCCGCCCTGTTCGACTGCGGGCACGTAAGCGGCAACAGGGGCCGCGGGTTCGGGAAGGGTGACGCCGAGTTCGGCGAGGCGTTGATCGATGCTCATCGGGGCCTCCTGACCACTCGCAACTGCCGAATCAAGCTTTTCGAGCGACAGTGAAGCCGGCGAAGCTTTGGCTTGTGGGCATCAGCTCCAGCGCGTTGACGTTCACGTGCGGAGGAAGATTGGCGACCCACCACAGCGTCTCCGCAATGTCCTCGCCGGTCATCGGGTCCATGCCCGCGTAAAGCGCGTCGGAGGCGGCCTTGTCGCCGCCGGTGCGAACGACAGTGAACTCGGTCTCGACCATTCCCGGCTCGATGGAGGTTACCCGGACACCGGTGCCGGCGAGGTCGCAGCGGAGATCTAGCGAGAACTGGCGGACGAATGCCTTGGTGCCGGCGTAAACGGCGCCGCCCTTGTAGGGATAGGTGGCGGCGACCGACGACAGGTTGATGATCGCGCCCTTCCTTTCGGTCAGCGTCGGGATAAGCGACCGGGTCAAAGCGACGAGGCCGGTGACGTTGGTCTCGATCGCGGTCTCGATCAGGCCCCAATCGGTTTCGGCAAGAGGATCGGTCGGAGGAGCCAGGCCGGCGTTGTTCAGGAGAAGGTCGATCTCCCCCCACGGCGGCGACAGGGTTGCAAGCGAATTGAGCGAGCCGGTGTCGCGCATGTCGATCTCGAGCGGGAGGAACGACTCCCCCAATTCGTCGGCCAAGCTCTTGAGGCGTTCCGCCCGGCGCCCCGTGCCGATGACTTGCCATCCGCCTTTTGCAAAGCGCCTGGCCGAGGCTTCGCCGATCCCCGCCGTCGCCCCGGTGATCAAAATCGTCTTCGTCATTCTTCTTCCTCAAGTTGGCGCCGGGCGGCGACCAGCGCGTCCGGCGCAATGTCCATCTCCCCGGCCACTGCGATCAAATCCGGCTCATAGGCCTCGAGGAACCGGATCAGCGCGGCAAGGAGCGCCGGCTCCGCAGCTCGGGCGCGAAGCTCATCTGTCCCGATTCCGGTCAGGTCAAGGAACCGCGTCGCACGCCGTTCGTCGGAAACGGCAATGGCGAGGGCGAGAAGTGCCAGTGCCCGGGCATCGGTTGGCGCGGACCTATCCATCGCCTAAACACATCGGGCACGTTGCGGAGAGTGAATTGGCCAAGATCCTGATCGTCGAGGACAATGCGCTGAACGTCAAATTGTTCTGCGATCTCCTCGCCGCGCATGGCCACGAGGCGCGCCCGGTCACCGACGGCCGCTTCGCTTTAGACCAGGCTCGCGAATTCTGCCCCGAACTGGTCATCACAGATATCCAGCTCCCGCATGTCAGCGGCCTCGACCTCATCCGCCTGATCCGCGAGGACAAGGGATTGAGGGACGTGCCGATCATGGCAGTGACGGCCTATGCGGCCGCAGCCGACGAGGAGCGGATCCGGGCGGCGGGCGCCCAGGCGTACGTGTCGAAGCCGATTTCGGTGATGAAATTCGTCGCCCAGGTGAACGAGCTTTTGGGAATCCAGGGCGCGGACGGAAGAGTCCCCGCGCCGGAAGCTACTTGATCTTGGCTTCCTTGAAGTCGACGTGCTTGCGAACGACCGGGTCGTACTTCCGGAAGCTCATCTTCTCCGTCTGAGTCCGCGGATTCTTCTTCGTAACATAGAAGAAGCCGGTATCGGCGCTGCTGACGAGCTTGATCTTGACGGTTGCCGGCTTGGCCATCGGACAGGTCCCAATTTTCCAAAAGATTAAAGCGACACGTCCAGGGTGTCGCTTCACGCGGGCGGCACATGGCCGCGAAGCCGATTTTTGTCAAGGCGGCCGCCGCCGTTGACCGGCCGTTAACCCTTTGCGGCGATTGTCGCTTCGACGGGAGAACGACAATGGCTGGGGACCCGCTCGGAGCGGTACGCAACCAGATCGACGAGCGAGTCGCCGAGTTCGGCAACCGCGCGGAACGCCTGTCTGCCCTGGATATCCATTCAAAAATGGATTCGATTCGCCAGATTGCCGTGGAGCACGGTCTCGACGCCCTCGAAGCATTGATGCACCGGTCGGCCCAACTGGCGCTCCTGCCGGGGCACAGGGTTGCGACCCGATGCTGCCTCGAACATCTCGACGAAGCGATCGAGAGCCGCTCAAGCGCCGACTGCACCTCGATTCTCGCTGCCCTGGCGCTTCGCCTCCACTAGCCTTGGCAACCCGGTTCGCGCAGGGTTCGTTACGGACCCATGCGCGCCTTCTCACAGCTCCTGGATGACCTCGCCTACACGCGTTCGCGCAACACGAAGCTGAAGCTGATTGGCGATTACCTGAAGGACACGCCTGACCCCGACCGCGGAGTCGCGCTTGCCGCCCTGACGGGCTCGCTGGCAATCCCGGCGGTGAAAGGCGCAGCGGTTCGCGCAGTCGCGGAGGAGCGGGTCGATCCGGCACTCTTGTATATGAGCCGCGACTATGTCGGGGACATGGCCGAGACGGTGTCGCTTCTCTGGCCAACGCCCGCGGGCGAGCCGGAGCTGGACGACGGTACGATTTCCATTTCGCGATGCCGTTGAGCGGCTGGCCGGTGCCGGCCGGGTCAACGCGCCGCGGGTACTCGCCGAAATGCTCGACCACCTCGATTCGTCAGGACGATTCGCGCTGCTCAAGCTCGCCACCGGCAATTTGAGGGTCGGAGTGTCCGGCCGGCTTGCCAAGCAGGCGCTTGCCGACGCGTTCGGCCTCGATGTCGATGCCGTCGAGGAGGTCTGGCACGGCCTGTCGGCGCCGTACGCCGAGCTGTTTGCCTGGGGCGAGGGCAACGGGCCGCAGCCAACGCCCCGCGACGTGCCGGTATTCCGCCCGTTCATGCTGGCCCACCCGCTCGGCGATACCGCCGTATCGCTGGACGACTTCGCAGCCGAGTGGAAGTGGGACGGCATTCGCGTCCAGCTGGTCCGAACCGCCGGCCAGACCCGCCTCTACAGCCGCACCGGAGACGATATTTCCGGAAGCTTCCCGGAAGTTGCCGAGGCATTCGAAAGCCAGGGCGTCCTTGATGGCGAGCTGCTGGTGCGCGGCTCCGGCCAGGGAAGCGCCGAGGTGCACGGCGGGGCCGCGGCATCGTTCAACGCTCTTCAACAGAGGCTCGGACGAAAGAAGGTCAGCGCGAAAATGCAGGCCGATTATCCCGCTTTCGTTCGCCTCTACGACATCCTGCTCGACGGCGAAGAAGATGTTCGCGGCCTCCCGTGGAGTGATCGGCGGAAGCGCCTGGAGGCCTTCCTTCCAAAGCTCGCGTCCGACCGCTTCGACCTGTCGAGGCTGATCGAGGCGCGCGACTTCGACCATCTTGCCGACATTCGCTCGGCCGCGCGCGACTCGGCAATCGAGGGCGTGATGCTCAAGCGCCGCGACAGCCCCTACGTGCCGGGCCGACGGACCGGCCTCTGGTACAAGTGGAAGCGCGACCCGCTGACCGCCGATTGCGTCCTGATGTACGCGCAACGCGGCTCGGGAAAGCGCTCCAGCTATTATTCCGACTACACCTTCGGATGCTGGGCCGAGCACGGGCAGCTGCTTCCAGTCGGCAAGGCCTATTTCGGCTTCACCGACGAGGAGCTGAAGTGGCTCGACAAATGGATCCGCAATCACACGGTCGAGCGCTTCGGTCCCGTTCGCGAGGTCGAAAAGAGCCTGGTGCTGGAGGTCGCCTTCGATTCCATTCACTCGAGCAGCCGCCACAAATCCGGGCTGGCGATGCGCTTTCCGCGGATCAGCCGCATACGCATCGACAAACCGGCGGCTGAGGCCGACAGAGTGGCGACTCTGCAATCGATGGCGACTTGAAACCCGTTGCGGCAGCGCTACGGTCGCGCCCCGGAGAGGGGACTTCCAGGATGTTCAAGAAAGCCATCGCCGTTGCCGCGCTGCTGACGAGTGCTGCGGCGTCCGCCGAGACCTATGCGATCCAGGCCGGCCACCTGATCGTCGATGCCGCCCAGCCGGAGCGCGGGCCGTCGACGGTAATCGTCGAAAACGGCCGAATTGCGAAAATCGAAAGCGGCTTCGTTGCACCGCAGGGCGCGATCGTCGTCGACGAGCGAAGCAGGACCGTCATGCCCGGCATGACCGATGTCCACGTGCACCTGACCGGCACCAGCGGCGAACCGTGGTACAGCGGCTTCACGCAAAAGCATTCGGTGCCCTACGCGGCGACGGTGGGTCTGACCCACGCGCTGGAGATGGCGCGCGCCGGGTTCACTACCGTCCGCGACCTCGGCGGCGACACCAGCGCCGTAATCGCGGTTCGCGACGCGGTCAGCGAAGGGCGCTTCCCGGGCCCGCGAATCAAGGTCTCCGGAGCGCCGCTGTCGATCATCGGTGGGCACGCTGATGCCGCAACCGCCCTTCCCCCGGAACTTGCCGCGGCAGTCAACGAAGCGCACCTCAATCCGTCGGTCTGCACCGGAGTGCAGGAGTGCCAGAAGGTCGTTCGGCAGCTCGCCGCGGCCGGCGTCGACGTCATCAAGGTGATGGCCACCGGCGGCGTCCTCGACCCGGGCGCAATGGGGCTCGAGCAGCACTTCACCGATGCCGAGCTGAAGGGCATCGTCGACATGGCGCACGCAATGCACCTGAAGACCGCGGCGCACGCCCATGGAGCAAAGGGCATCCTGGCGGCAACGAACGCCGGGATCGATTCGATCGAGCACGGCACCTTCCTCGACGAGACCGGTGCGAAAGCGATGAAGGCGCACGGCACCTATTATTCCGCAACGCTTCTCGCCTTCAGCGGAGTTGAGCGGATGCTCGGGACCGGCAAGCTGACCCCGGAAATGGAAAAGAAGACCCGCGAAACGCTTGGCGTTTGGGGCAAGGGCCTGAACCTCGCCTACCGCAACGGAGTCAATATCGCGTTGGGAACCGACTCCGCGGTCGCTCCGCATACCGAGGCCAACAAGGAAGTCGCGCTGATGGTGACGAAGGGCGGAATGACGCCGCGCGACGCTCTCATCGCCGCAACCAAGGGCGGGCCGGCCCTGATGGATCTTTCAGCCGAGACCGGAACGCTCGACCCCGGCAAGTCCGCCGACCTGATTGCGGTGACCGGGGACCCGCTCGTCGATCCGGCTGCGGTTCAGAACATCGATTTTGTCATGGTGAAGGGACATCCGATCCCAATGAAAGGTGCCGAATGATTCGTACGTCAACGCTCGCACTCGCTCTCGCGCTGAGCAGCGCCCCGCTTGCTGCCCAGAGCACGCCCGCCGGCGATGCTCCCTCGAAGGACGCCAAGGCCGAAGCTTCGAAGCCCAATCCCGACCAGGTCAAGGCCAGCGTCGAAGAGGACGCGCAGCCGGTGAAGCGCTCGATTTCGCTGCACGGCCACACGCTCGCCTACACCGTCACTCCGGGCCACCTCACCATCCGCAACCAGGACGGCGAGCCGACCGCGAGCATGTTCTACGTTGCTTATACCGTGCCATCGCGCACGCCGCGGCCGGTCACCTTCCTGTTCAACGGCGGGCCGGGCTCTTCGACCATGTGGCTTCACATGGGGTCGTTCGGCCCGATGAAGGTCGATGCGTCTGTCCCGGAAACCGTTGCCGGGCCTCCGTTCCGCTATACCGCCAACCCCGACACGCTCCTCGACGTCACCGACCTGGTGTTCATCGATGCGCCGACCACCGGCCTCTCGCGTGCACTCGGGAAGGCAGAGCCGAAGGACTTTTTCGGCGTGGACAAGGACCTGGATGCGTTCAGCCGGACGATCCAGCGCTACCTGACCAAGTACAATCGCTGGAACAGCCCCAAGTTCATCATTGGCGAAAGCTACGGCACGACCCGCGCCGCCGGCCTGTCGGACATGCTTCTCGACCAGGGCGTGCAGCTCAACGGAATCGCTTTCGTCTCAACGGTGTTCAATTTCGCCGACTTCCAGGGCGATCAGGCGCTGATCAACTTCCTTCCGACCTATGCCGCCGACGCCTGGTACCACGGCAAGATCCCCGGAAAGCCGCCGCTCGAGCAGTTCATCCAACAGGCCCGCGACTTTGCCGCCGGCCCGTACACATTGGCGCTCCAGAAGGGCAACACGATCAACGAGGCCGAGGCCCAGTCGATCGCCCAGCAGATGTCGCAGCTGACCGGGCTGTCGCCTGACTATATCCTGCGCTCGCACCTTCGGGTTGATCCCGACCACTTCCGGCGCGAGCTCCTCCGCGACCGCCACGAGATCATCGGGCGGATCGACTCTCGCTACATCGGGACCGAGCCCAACAACGTCGGGGAAGGCACCGATTACGACCCGCAGGGAAGCGCCATCACCGGCGCCTTCGTCGGGGCGCTTCACGATTACCTGTTCCGCGATCTCGGCTACGACACCAAGCTCGTCTACCGCCCCAACAACTACGCGGGGGTATATGGCGGCAAGGAGGGGTGGGACTTCACCCACAAGGGTCCGGACGGCGACCAGCAGATTGCCGACACCAGCGTCGACCTCGCCAACGCCATGCGGCAGAACCCGCGAATGAAGGTGTTGTCGGTGAACGGATATTACGACCTGGCGACGCCTTTCCACGGCGCCGAATACGAATTCGAGCACCTGGCGCTGGAGCCGCGGCTGCAGTCGAATATTGTCTATCGATATTATCCGGCGGGCCACATGATGTACACGGACCCGCAGTCGGCCGACCAGCTCAAGTCCGACCTCGTCCGCTTCTACGAAAGCGCGATGTAGCCGCTGACACGAAAACGCCCGCCCGGCTTTTGGCCGGACGGGCGCTTCTTACCTATCGGTGCGGTGGGTGGGATCAACCGATAGGCTGGAGATTCACGGCTGCATATTTGCCGCGGCGATCGACCTCGAGCTCGAAAGCTAGCCGGTCGCCTTCGTTGAGCGAGGGCATTCCCGCACGCTCAACAGCCGAAATGTGAACGAATGCGTCCGGCTGGCCGTCGTCACGCTGAATGAAGCCGAAGCCTTTCATCGCATTGAAGAACTTGACCGTTCCCTGCGCCTTCTCGCCCGTCAGCTGGCGCTGCGGTCCTCCGCGCTCGCCACGGTCGCCGCCGGCAGCACCGCCACCGCCGCGTTCGACCGGCATCGGCTCGCCTTCGATCTTGAGATCGCTGGCTGAAATACGGCCGCCGCGATCGACCAGGGTGAACTGGACCGGCTGCCCGTCGGCCAGGTCGGTGAGCCCGGCCTGCTCGACAGCAGAAATGTGCACGAAAACGTCTTCGCCGCCATCGTCGCGGACAATGAAGCCGAATCCCTTCTGGGGATTGAAGAACTTCACGACGCCCTTTCCTTCGCCGACGACCTGCGGGGGCATTCCGCGGAATCCGCCGCCCCTGTCGCCACCGCCGCCGAATCCGCCGCCGCGATCGCCGCCACCGAATCCGCCGCCTCCGCCACCGCCGCCGCGGTCACCAAAGCCGCCACGTCCGGCACCGAATCCGCCGCGATCCTCGAAGCTGCTGCGCTCCGCGAGACTGTCTTCTCCGAAGAACCCGTCTCTCTTGTCTCTTCCGCGACCGCCGCGGTCGCCTTTACGCCCTCTATCGAAACCCATGCCCGTCAAATTTCCTTGTGCCCCAATCAACTACAACCAACGCGCTGGGCATCAACGGCGCTATCGGTTTCCGGTGTATTTTTTCCACACACCGTCCACAGCCTTACATGAAAAAAGTCGGCTGCTCTAGTGATTCGATGAGCCGCTCCTTGCTAAGGGGCTTGCAACCGCCGAAACTCTGTCCATCCGCGCGCAGGAAGCGCCGCCACGAGGTAAGTGAATGAGCATCTATTTCCACGAAGAGGACCTTCCCGAAGACGTCCGTTTCGCTGACGGTCCAATCGCCGTCGACACCGAGGCGATGGGGCTGATGCCGGGGCGCGACCGCCTGTGCCTGGTCCAGCTCTCCGACGGAAAGGGCGATGAGCACCTCGTTCGATTTGCCGTCGACAGCGACTATTCGGCTCCGCGCCTCAAGGCGCTGCTCTCGGATGCCGACCGGCTGAAGCTCTATCACTTCGCCCGTTTCGACCTCGGAATCATGAGCAAATATCTCGGCATCGTCGCCGGCCCGGTCTATTGCACCCGGACCGCCTCGCGCCTCGTGCGTACCTACACCGACCGCCACGGGCTGAAGGACCTGGTCAAGGAAATGCTTGGCCACGACCTGTCGAAGCAGCAGCAGACCAGCGACTGGGGAGCCAGCGAAATCAGCGATGCGCAGCGTGAATATGCGGCCAGCGACGTGCGCTTTCTCCATGCGCTCAAGGAAAAGCTCGACGAGCGACTCGAGCGGGAAAATCGCGTTGCCCTCGCCCAGGGCTGCTTTGACTTCCTTCCATACCGTGCACTTCTCGACATCGCCGGGTGGGCCGACCAGGACATCTTTGCGCATGACGGCTGACGCCGGATCGACGAATGTCTGAAGCTGCCGAACGCGGCCGCGAAGCAAGGCAGCATTGGGCCGTCCCCGGCAGCCAGCATGACCGAGTTGTGCGAATCGCCAAGATTGCCCTTCCGGTGGGCGTGGGTGCGCTAATCGCCTTCCTCGCGCTCGCCCCGCTCGACAAGAGCGGCGACGTCAGCTTCATCCTCGACAAGAACAAGGTCGAAAACGCGCCGGAACGGATGCGCGTCGACGTGGCGAGATATACCGGCGAAGACAATCAGGGTCGCCGGTTCCAGATTATCGCCCGCTCGGCCGTGCAGCGAAGCTCCGACCTGCCGATCGTCGACATCCGCGGCATGCTCGCCCGCTTGTGGCTCGAGCATGGGCCGGTAACCCTGCTTGCGAATTTTGCCCGCTATAATCTCGACCAGAACCTGGTCCGCGTCGTCGGACCCGTTCGAGTCAGCGGCCCCGAAGGATATCAGTTGAACACCAGCGACGTTACCGTCGATCTCAAGCGGCGGGAGGTGACCGGGAGCGGCGGAGTGCGAGGCGAAATGAGCCTTGGGCAATTCTCCGCCGGACGACTTCGGGCCGATTTGGGAGAGCGAACGGTGACCCTCGACCACGGCGCTCGCTTGAAAATAGTGCAAGGCGCAGTCAGATGATGTCCATGCGCCGAAAAATCCTTGCCGCGATCGCCGCCTCTTGTGCCGGCATTGCCGCACTCGCGCAGGCGCAGGAGCCCGTCTCCGCGCTCAAGGGCCATGATTCCAACGCCCCGGTCGATGTCAGCGCCGACCGGATCGAGGTCCAGGACCGCGCCGACCGCGCCCTGTTCGTCGGCAGCGTCCACGTCACGCAGGGCGACCTGGCGCTCGACACCCAACGGCTCACTGTCGCCTATTCGAGCTCCGGCGGAATACAGATCCAGCGCCTCGACGCGAGCGGTGGAGTCGTCGTCCGCAGCCCGTCGGAAACGGCTCGCGGCGACTTCGGAGTCTATGACCTCGACCGCCGCTTGATCACCCTGGTCGGGAACGTCCGCCTCGATCGCGGCGGATCGCAGATCATCGGCTCGCGGCTGGTGATCGACCTCAACTCCGGGCGAGCCGTCATCGATGGCGGTCCGGCCGGCGTCGCCCAGAGCGGAGGCCGCGTCACCGGGCACTTCACTGTCCCGAAGCGCGGCGACTGAACCGGTGAACGAGGCGACTCTCCTTGCCCGGCCCGGCGACCATGCCGAGGTCGCGACGGACGGCCTCGACGTCCGTTCCATCGCCAAGTCCTACGATCGGCGGGCGGTGCTTCACGATGTTTCGCTTAGCGTTCACCGCGGCGAAGTCGTCGGGCTCCTCGGCCCCAACGGCGCCGGCAAGACGACCTGCTTCTATTCGGTCATGGGGCTGGTGAAGCCCGACGCGGGCCGGATATTTCTCGACGGGCAGGAAATCACCGACCTGCCGATGTACCGGCGGGCGATCCTCGGGCTCGGCTATCTTCCGCAGGAAACCTCGATCTTCCGCGGCTTGTCGGTCGAGCAGAATATCCTCGCCGTGCTTGAGGTCGACGAGCCCGATGCCGAGGTTCGCGGCCAGCGGCTCGAACGGCTTCTCGGCGAATTCGGCCTCACCGCCCTTCGCGACAGTCCGGCGATGGCGCTTTCCGGAGGCGAACGGCGGCGTTGCGAAATCGCCCGGGCGCTCGCCGCCGATCCGTCGATCATGCTTCTCGACGAACCGTTCGCTGGCATCGATCCGATTTCGATCTCCGACATCCGCGAGCTGGTTCGCGAGCTCAAGCAGCGGGACATCGGCGTTCTGATCACCGACCATAATGTCCGCGAAACGCTCGACATCGTCGACCGCGCCTGCATCATTTACGACGGGCAGGTGCTGTTTCAGGGCACTCCCGAGGCGCTCGTTGCAGACAGCGAGGTCCGCCGCCTGTACCTTGGCGAAAGCTTCGCGCTTTAGGGAGTAGTTGAGCGTGTCGCTCGGCCCGCAAATCCAGCTTCGCCAATCGCAGCAGCTCGTCATGACGCCGCAGCTGACGCAGGCGATCAAGCTGCTGACCTTGAGCAATCTCGAATTGGAAGCGGCAATCGCCGAAGAGATTTCGACCAATCCGCTTCTCGAAATGGGCTCGGCCGAGGACGACGGCCCAGCGGCCGAAATCGAACAGCCAGAAGCGCCCTCACTGAGCGACGACCTCCTTGGCGGCGCCGGCGAGGACGATCGGCCGCTCGACTATGATTTCAACGAACAGGCGCTCGAAACGGACAGCTATGCCGATGTCGCAGCCGCTCCGTCGTCGGGTGAGGCGTTCGATTTCGACCGTCTCGAGGCGTCGAGCACGTCCCTTGCGGAGCACCTTTTGGCACAGCTTCACGGCGACCTCGGGCCCAGTGCGCGGTTCTTGCTGAGATCATCGTCCAGCAACTCGATCCGAGCGGCTACCTGACGACGGCGCTCGCCGACATCGCCCGCGACAGCGGCGCCTCGCCGGACGAGGCGACGCAGGCGTTGAAACTGGTCCAGGACCTCGACCCGCCGGGCGTCGCGGCGCGCAACCTTTCCGAATGCATGGCGCTGCAGGCGAAAGCCGCCGACCGCTACGATCCGGCGATGGCGCGGCTGATCGACAATCTCGACCTGCTTGCCAAAGGCCGGCTGAACGACCTCAAGCGCATTTGCGGCGTCGATGACGAGGATCTCGCCGATATGGTCGCCGAGCTTCGCGCCTACGATCCCAAGCCCGGGACCCGGTTCACCGCGGACGCTGCGGACCAGGCGGCGCCGGACGTCTTCGTCCGCCGCTCCGGGAAAGGATATTCCGTCGAGCTCAACAGTGCGGCGCTTCCGCGGCTGCTGGTCAACCGGCGCTATTATCAAGAGCTGAAGGCAGGCCCGCAGGACAAGGCGTCGAAGGCGTGGCTCAGCGAATGCCTGACCAATGCAAACTGGCTGGTGCGGGCACTCGACCAGCGAGCGAGGACGATCGTCAAGGTGGTGTCGGAGATCGTCAAGACGCAGCAGGGCTTCTTCGAACGCGGCGCCGAAGCGCTCAAGCCGCTCACTCTCAAGCAAGTGGCCGACGCCATCGAGATGCACGAATCGACGGTCAGCCGGGTGACGTCGAACAAGTACCTGCTGTGCGACCGCGGGATGTTCGAGCTCAAATATTTCTTCGGCTCGGGAGTGGCCTCGAGCGACGGCGAAGGCGAGGGCGGCGCTGCGGAAGCGGTCAAGGTGGCGATCCGCGACATCATCGAGCGCGAGACGGAGATCCTCAGCGACGATGCCATCGCCGCTTTGCTCAGGCAGCGCGGGTTCGACTGTGCTCGGCGGACCGTGGTCAAATATCGCGAATCGCTGGGCATCGGCTCGTCGGTCCAGCGCCGGCGGCAGCGAAAGATTGCCGAGCTCGGCTAGAGCGTAAGCCTCGCCCAGATCGGCAAGTGGTCCGAAGCGCGTCGCGCGGCCGGGCTCATGTGGACGCCCGCCGAGTCGATCCTGAGGCCGTCGTTGACGATGATGCGGTCGAGCGCCGCGACCGGGTGACGGGAATGGAAGCTGGAACCGGTCGGAACGATCCGGAAACCGGCGGGCAGGTCCTTGAGGCATCCGGCGGCGACGCGCCACTCGTTGGTATCGCCCATCAGGATAGTCGGCATCTTCTGCGGACGCTTGTCGACCGCGTCGAATATCGCCCGCATCTGCCGCCGCCGCCACAGCCCGGAAAGGTCGAGGTGCATTCCGACGACTCGCAGCGGCCGGTCGCCGGCGACCAGCAGTTCGGCAATCACTGCCCCGCGCGGCTCCAGCATCGGCAGCTGGAGCGCCGCGCAGTCGAGGATTTCGACGTCGCGTTTCACCAGCAGGGCATTGCCGTGCCAGCCGATGTTGCGGGTGTCGACGTTGAGCAGCCGCTCTGCCCGGCGGCGCGCGCCTTCCAGCGGCCGTTTGTGCCGGACGCCAAGCGGCACCGGCTTGTACAGGCCGTGGGAGTCGATGAGCTCGTGCGGAACCGCCGACGCCCGACCGCCGAAGCGCTTGTCGGCTTCCTGGAGGGCGACGACGTCGGCGTCCATTTCGTTGAGCACCTGGAGCACCCGGTGCGGATCGCGCCGGCGGTCGGTGCCGATCGCCTTGCGCATGTTGTAGCTGGCGACGGTGAGGGTGTGGCCGGTCACCATTGAGCAACCCGGGCGGGCAACGGCAGTTCCTCAGACGTCGAGATTGGCGACGTTGAGCGCATTCTCCTGGATGAACTCCCGCCTCGGCTCGACGACATCGCCCATCAGCCGCGTGAAGATCTCGTCTGCGACATCGGCTTGCGCGACTTCGACCCTAAGTAGCGACCGGTTCGACGGGTCGAGGGTCGTTTCCCAGAGCTGCTCGGCATTCATCTCGCCAAGGCCCTTGTACCGGGAGATGGACAGCCCTTTGCGGCCCGCTGCCAGAACGCCTTCGAGGAGCTCGGACGGGCGAGTGACGGCAATCGCCTTTTTGTCCGCCTCTGCCTCTGTCGGCTGCTCGTCGGGATCGGCTCCCTCGATCGGCTCCGGCTTCTGCTCGTCGGAAACCACCTTGCCCTTCTTGACGGTGACGAGCCGCGAGGGATGCTCGTAGACTGCGGCCTGCTCGGCAAGGAGCCCGTGAAGCTTGCGCGCCTCGGCCGATGCCAGGAAGGCGTTCTCGATCAGATAGGCGTCGGTCACTCCGCGCCACAGGCGGCGCAGCACATAGCCGCCATCCTGCCCGACCTCGCCCGACCAGCCCGCCTCCAGGTCGCCGGCGCCGAGCCAGGCGGCGACCTTTGCGATCGCCTGCTCGCGGCCGTGGGCGTTGAGGTTGGGCTTGAGGGCGCCGTTGACGGCAAGCGCTTCGATGAGCGCGGAATCATACTTGCGCGGAGCGTAGCGCATCAGCGTGCGAACGCGGCGCGCATGATCGACGAGCGCCCTCAAGTCGGCTCCGCTCCGAGGGCCGTCGCCGGTCTCGAGAATGAGCCCGTCGAGGCCCGCATCGACGAGATATTCGTCGAGCGCGGCATCGTCCTTCAGATAGACCTCGGAGCGGCCGCGGCTGACCTTGTAGAGCGGCGGCTGGGCGATGAAGAGGTGCCCGGCTTCGATCAGTTCGGGCATCTGCCGATAGAAGAAGGTCAGGAGCAGCGTCCGGATGTGGGCGCCGTCGACGTCGGCGTCGGTCATGATCACGATCTTGTGATAGCGAAGCTTCTCGAGGTTGAATTCCTCGCGCCCGATCGACGTGCCGAGCGCCTGGATGATCGTCCCGATCTCCTTCGAGCCGAGCATCCGGTCGAACCGTGCCCGTTCGACGTTGAGGATCTTGCCCTTCAGCGGAAGGATCGCCTGATTGTGGCGGTTGCGGCCCTGCTTGGCCGAGCCGCCGGCGCTGTCGCCCTCGACGAGGAAAAGCTCGCTGAGCGCCGGGTCCTTTTCCTGGCAGTCGGCCAGCTTGCCCGGAAGCGAGGCGATTCCCATCACCGACTTTCGGCTGGCCTCGCGCGCCTTTCGAGCCGCCTCGCGGGCGGCGGCGGCGTCGATGATCTTCTGGACGATGGTGCGGGCGTGGGCGGGATTTTCCTCGAGCCACTCGGCGAGCTTGTCGGCCATCAGGCTTTCCAGCGGCTGGCGCACTTCCGAGCTGACCAGTTTGTCCTTGGTCTGCGATCCGAACTTGGGGTCGGGAAGCTTGACCGAGACGATTGCGGTCAGGCCTTCGCGCATGTCCTCGCCGGTTAGCCCGATCTTCTCCTTCTTCAGGATTCCCGACTTTTCGGCGTAATTGTTGAGGGTCCGGGTCAGCGCCGCCCGGAACGCGGCAAGGTGCGTTCCGCCGTCGCGCTGGGGGATGTTGTTGGTGAAGGCGAGGACGTTCTCGTAATAGCTGTCGTTCCATTCGAGAGCGACTTCGATTCCGATTTCGTCACGCTGCCCGGTCACCGAAATCGGGTCGGGGATCAGCGGGGTCTTGGCGCGGTCGAGATACTGGACGAACGCGCCAATCCCGCCTTCGTAGAACATCTCGACGCTCTTCGGCTCGTCGTGGCGATTGTCGACCAGCTCCAGGCGGACGCCCGAATTGAGGAAGGCGAGCTCGCGGAAGCGATGCTCGAGCCGGTCGAAATCGAAATCGGTGATCTTGAAGGTGTCGGTGCTGGGCAGGAACGTCACCCGGGTGCCCCGCTTGTCGGTCTTCCCGACGACCTCCAGCGGCGCTTCGGCGACCCCATGGCGGAAGCGCATGAAATGTTCTTCGCCGTCGCGCCACACGGTGAGCTCCAGGCATTCCGAAAGCGCGTTGACGACGCTCACCCCGACGCCGTGGAGGCCGCCCGAGACCTTGTAGGCATTCGCCTCCGACGTGTTGTCGAACTTCCCGCCGGCGTGGAGCTGGGTCATGATGACCTCGGCCGCCGAAACGCCTTCGCCCTTGTGGATCCCGGTCGGGATTCCACGGCCGTTATCCTCGACCGAGACCGATCCGTCCGGGTTGAGAGTGATCAGCACCTTGTCGCAATGACCGGCAAGCGCCTCGTCGATGGCGTTGTCGGAGACCTCGAACACCATGTGGTGGAGGCCCGATCCGTCGTCGGTGTCGCCGATGTACATTCCGGGCCGCTTGCGAACCGCGTCGAGCCCTTTGAGGACCTTGATGGATTCGGCGCCGTAGTCGTTCTTGTTGGGGTCTGTTGCCATGGGTCAGATATAGGGATTTTCAGCAAGAAGTCACGCGTGCGCGCGTGTGCGCGTACGCGTGAGTCGGGGCCGGAAGTTCGCTAAGTTCGCCCCTCAACGGGCGCGCGTGCAGTCCAGTCGCGATATTGCGGATTGTCGAGAACGCAGAGGCCATTGCGTCCCGCTGCCACGGGAGGCGCGCTGTAGGACAGCGTTTTCTTGTGCCTGCGCTAATGTCCGCTTTGGGTGGAAAGCGGAACACAAGCTCCCGAGCTCGATCGCGCGAAGGCAGCTTCGAAAAGCCTTCGCCGAAGAACGTCTTTCTTCATTCCCCATGGTCCGGAAAGGGCGCCGCCCAGCCAAAACGCGCTCAGTTCTGCGAAGGTGCGGAGGGCGTGCCGCTTGTCTTGAGCGGTTACGAACCCGCCGTCTCGGTCAGCGGCTTGGGCTCTACAAGCCATTCCCGGCCCTTGAGCATAGCGCTCCAGTAGATCGGCGGGAGCACGTCCTTTTTGAGCAGCCAGGCGAGGCGCGAAGGCTTCGTTCCGTCAATCAACCAATTGGGGAACGTCGGGAGAAGCTTGCCGCCATAGCCAAACTCGGCAAGCACGATTTTGCCTTTTTCAACCGTGAGCGGGCAACTGCCGTAGCCGTCGTAGCCCCATTCCGGCTCTGAGCCGTCGATCACTGCAAGGGCATTCGCCGCGACGACAGGCGCCTGTTTGCGCACGGCGGCAGCGGTTTTGGCGTTGGGCATTCCACCGGCGTCGCCGAGCGCGAAAACGTTGGGGTAGCGCTTGTGACGCAATGTGAACTGATCCACGTCGACGTAGCCGGCAGCGTCCGCAAGCGAGCTCTCCGCGACGACTTTGCAGCTCTTCTGCGGCGGGGTCACGTGCAGCATGTCAAAGCTACGCGTGACTTGTCCTGCCTCGGTGTCGAACGTGGCTTTCCGCGCTTCGCCGTCCACGGCGACGAGATTGCTGCCGAGCTCGACATCTATGCCGTAGCGGTCGACCGTGCGCTCCAGCGCAGGTACATATTCCTTCACGCCGAACAGCACCGCGCCGGCATTGTGGAACTCGACATTGATGTCCGGCAGCGTTCCTTCCTTCTCCCAATGGCTACACGACAAGTACATCGCCTTCTGCGGGGCACCCGCGCACTTGATCGGCATTGGCGGCTGAGTGAACAGCGCCGTGCCCGATCGGAGAGCCTTCACGAGCTGCCACGTGTAGGGCGCTAGATCTGCGCGGTAGTTCGACGTGACCCCGTTACGACCGAGCGTTTCAGGCAGACCGGGAACCGATTCGAAATCGAGACGATTGCCGGTCGCGACGATCAGGAGGTCGTAACCGAGTTGCTGTCCATCGTTGAGGTGAACAACCTGGTTCTCGGGATCGAAGCTGACCACCGCCGTCTTCAACCAGGTGACGCCCTTCGGCATCACGCTGGCCATCGGCCGCCGCACGTCCTCAACGTGGAATACACCTGCGCCAATGAGGGTGTAACCGGGTTGGTAGTCGTGAACCTCCCGCGGCTCCACGACAACGATGTCGAGTCCAGCCCTTCGCCGCAGCAGGGATGCGGCGACTGCGATTCCACCAGCGCCGCCGCCGACGATGACGATTTCATGTTTTGGCATAGCGATTGCTCCTGCACGCGTTTGAGAGGGAACGTTCGTCGAGGCGCACTCCCGGAGCATTCTGGAACGCGCTTCGGTGCGCGAAAAGGCAGCGACTGGCTCCGGCAGTCCCTACTCCCGGCGTCTGCGCGGCGCCTCCTGCAAACTGATCGAGTAACACTCCGCCCCCGATGACAACTATATTAGCACTATCTGATTTAGTAAACGCTAAAATTAGTTCAAGAGCAGGCGATCCGAATCGGACCTTCAGGGGCGCGGCCCAAGGGCAACGGGCGGCGTGTGTTGCAAGGCGAACGCAGATGCAGCTGCGTCCGAGCCTGTTGAGACGCGGGGCGCTGCGGAAGCGATCTTCGGGAGTGGCACGAAACCAACTCAGCGGATGAGGAGTTTTGAGGCTTTCTCCACCACAAGGGCAAATCGGGCAGCATCCGCAATGGGTCGAAAGCGGACGCTAGCGCCGCAGCTCCTACCCGTCGGCGCGGCGGCGCTGGCCGAACTTGCGGCGGTTGCCGCCGGGGCGCGAGCCGCTCGGGCGGTGCGCCGGGTGACGGTTGGGGCGGTGATCGCGTCCGCCGCCTCCACCACGGCCGCGTCCGTCCTTCGCCGGAGCTGCCGGCTTGAGCGCCTTGGTCGACTGCACCACCTGAGCGAAGTCCTGCGGTAGCGGAACGACGGTCAGCTTCTGCCGGGTCAGCCGTTCGATGTCGCGCAGATTGCCGCGCTCTTCGTGCGAGCAGAAGGCAATCGCGATTCCGCTGGCGCCGGCGCGCGCGGTGCGGCCGATGCGGTGGACATATTGCTCCGGAACGTCGGGAAGGTCGTAGTTGACGACGTGGCTGACGCCCGGGATGTCGATCCCGCGAGCGGCGATGTCGGTGGCGACGAGGACCTTCACGTCACCCGAGCGGAACGCTGCCAGCGCGCGCTCGCGCTGCGGCTGGCTCTTGTTGCCGTGGATTGCGTTGGCCGGGATTCCGGCCGCTTCGAGCAGGCGGACGATCTTGTCCGCGCCGTGCTTGGTGCGGCTGAACACCAGCGCCCGCTCGACCGGATTGGACTTGAGCGTGTGGATGAGGAGCGCGGTCTTTTCCGGCTGGTTGACCTGGATCAGGCTCTGGTCGACGCGCTCGACCGTGGTCGCGACCGGAGCGACCGAGACCTCCGCCGGGTTGGTCAGATACTTGTCGGCAAGCTCCTTGATCGCCTTGGGCATGGTTGCCGAGAAGAACAGGGTCTGCCGCTTCTTGGGAACCAGCGCGACAATCCGCTTGAGCGCGTGGATGAAGCCGAGGTCGAGCATCTGGTCGGCCTCGTCGAGGACGAGGATTTCGAGATCGCGCAGGCTGAGCGCGCGCTGGTCGATCAAGTCGAGCAGGCGGCCGGGCGTGGCGACGAGCACGTCGAGCCCGCGCGAGACTTCGCGAACGCTCTTGTGGTTCGACACTCCGCCGAAGATGACTCCGACGCTCAGCTTCATGAAGCGGCCATAGGCCTTGGCACTGGTGGCGATCTGCGATGCCAGCTCACGCGTGGGCGCAAGCACCAGCATCCGGATCTGGCCGGGGCGCAGGTAGGCGCGATCGGCCGCGAGGCGGTCGAGCGAGGGAAGCATGAAGGCGGCGGTCTTGCCGGTGCCCGTCTGGGCAATTCCGAGCAGGTCGCGGCCCGACAGCACGGTCGGGATCGCCTGGAGCTGGATGGGCGTCGCCTGGGTGTAATCCTTGGCGGCAAGCGCATCGAGCAGGGGCTTGGAAAGCCCGAGGTTGGGGAAAGACATTCGTTTGAATCCAATATGAAAAGTCCGGCCGCGACGCGGTCGGATGAAGGGGGTCAAAAAGCGCCCCGCGTGAATAGGAGAGCAAAACGATCGAGACGCGGGCCGGTGACCCTTCGCGGGCCTTACCGATCACGCCGCTTGCAAAAGCGCCTCGTGTTGCAGTGCGATATAGGGCGGAATTGTTAAAAGTCCATGCTTCCCGTCAGGAGGCGGCCACGACCCCCGGCTCCACGTGAAATCGCGACGCATCGCCGATGCCGTCGAACAGCGCCGCCTCGGTCGCCGTCATCCACACCTGGCCGCGCCCTTCGAGGCGAGCGAAGAGGGCGGAGCGGCGCTTCGGGTCGAGATGGGCGGCGACTTCGTCGAGGAGCAGGATCGGCGGTGAGCCGCGGCGCTGGGCGACGAGGTCGGCGTGGGCGAGGACGAGGCCGAGCAGCAACGCTTTCTGCTCGCCGGTCGAGGACTGGGCCGCCGGCATGGACTTGGCGCGGTGGGTGACCGCCAGATCCTGGCGGTGGGGGCCGACGAGGGTGCGTCCGGCGGCTGCGTCCCGTGGGCGGCTGGAGCGCAGCTCAGCGGCCAAGTCTCCGCCGCTCCAGCCTTCCAGCGCAAGCACCGCCCGGGCAAACTGGTCGTCGGGTGCGCCTTCGGTTCGCTCGTCGAGCGCGGCCACGGTTCGCTGTCGAGCCTCGGAGATCGATGCCCCGAGCTCGGCCATTTGCGATTCGAGTGCGTCCAGCCAGGCGCGATCGGCACGTTCCGGCTCCGACAGCAATTTGTTGCGGGAGCGCATCGCGGCTTCGTAGCGCGCGGCGTTGCGGGCGTGGCCGGGCTCGAGAGCGAGCACCAGCCGGTCGAGGAAGCGGCGGCGGTCGCCCGCGGGGCCGGTGAACAGCCGGTCCATCGCCGGGGTCAGCCACAGGACCGAGAGCCATTCGCCGAGCGAGTTGGCGGCGGCGGGGGCGCCGTTCGATTCGCACCTGCCGGCGGTCGGGGGCGGCGGCGAGGGTTCCGGTTCCGATATCGAGATCATCGAGCCTGGCAGCTACTCCAAAGGCGCCGCTTGCGCCCTTTCGCGCCATGTCCGAAAGCGCCGCGCCGCGAATGCCCCGCCCGGGGGAAAGGAGCGATACCGCTTCGAGAAGATTGGTCTTCCCCGCTCCGTTCTCGCCGTAGAGGAGGACGAAGCCCGGCCCCGGCTCGATCATCGCGTCGGCGTAGGAGCGGAAGTCGCTTAGGGCGAGGCGCGAGACTGCGGGCACGAGCGGCGAAGTAGCAGCTTCGCCGGCGCGCTCACACTCTCATGGGCATGAGCACGTAGAGCGCGTTCGACTTGTCGTTTTCACGAAGCAGAGTCGGCGCCGCGGCGTCGGCGAGGTGGACCTCGACGCTATCGCCCTCAATCTCGCCGAGGATGTCGAGAAGGTATTTGGCGTTGAAGCCGATCTCGATCGTGTCGGAGCCGTAGTCGGCGGGGATCTCTTCGGTCGCGGTGCCGCTTTCGGGCGAAGCGACCGACAGCGTCACCTTGTCGCGGTCGACGCTCATCTTCACCGCCCGGGTCTTCTCGCTGGCGATCGTGGAGACCCGGTCGACACCGGACGCGAAGGTCTTCGGGTCGAGCTTGAGGAGCTTGTCGTTGCCGGTCGGGATGACGCGATTGTAATCGGGGAAGGTGCCGTCGATCAGCTTGCTGGTCAGCACCGCGCTTCCAAGGCCGAAGCGGATCTTGGTGGGCGATAGCGACACTTCGACCGTGCCTTCGACCTCTTCGAGGAGCTTGCGAAGCTCGGCGACGCACTTCCTGGGAATGATGACGTCGGGCATCCCGTCGGCGCCGTCGGGCTTGGGAAGCACGACGCGGGCAAGGCGGTGGCCGTCCGTCGCCGCCGCCTTCAGCTGGTCGTCGGAGACATGGAGGAAGATGCCCATCAAATAATAGCGGGTCTCTTCGCTCGAAATCGCGAAGCGGGTCTTGTCGATGATCTGGCGGAGAGTCGCGGCGGGAAGCTCGAAGCTGGTCGGAAGCTCGCCCTCCGAAATCACCGGGAAGTCGTCGCGCGGGAGCGTCGACAGGTGGAAGCGCGAGCGGCCGGCCGACAAATGCATCTTGCCCTCGGCGACGTTGAGCTCGACCTGGCTGCCCTCGGGCAGCTTGCGGACGATATCGAACAGGGTGTGGGCGGGAACCGTTGTCGCCCCGGCCTGGTCGACGTTGGCGGGAACGCTTTCGTCCACCTGCAAATCGAGGTCGGTGGCCATCAGCCGGATCGAATTGTCGTCGCGGGCCTCGATCAGCACGTTGGACAGAATCGGGATGGTGTTGCGCCGCTCGACCACCGATTGGACGTGGCCGAGGCTCTTCAAGAGTGTCGCCCGTTCAATCGTCGCTTTCATAGCGCGCCCGCCCCCGTGATGGATTCCTAGTTCGCCTCGTTATAGCGAGCCTTCGCGGCCTTGCCAGTGTCTAGCGAACCGGAATCGCCCTTACTGGCCCTGCTGCGGCTGCCCGGAGCTGTTGTCACCGGCGGTTGGCGGGGCAAGCACTGCATCGACATCGTGGATGACGCCGTTCGACGCCTTGATATCGGCCTTCGTCACAGTCGCCTTTTCGCCATTGCCGCCGGTAAAGACGATATTGCCGCCGTCCTTGGTCGCGGTGAGGGTTTCGCCGCCCATCGTCGCCAGGACCGCCTTGCCGCCGCCATTGTCGATCGCCTTGGAAATGTCATCGGCAAGAATGACCCCGGGCAGGATGTGATAAGTCAGGACGCGGGTGATTTCGGCGCGGTTCTTCGGATCGGCCGGATTGTTCAGCGCATCGCCCTGCGACTTGGCGAAGGCATCGTCGCCAGGAACGAGGACAGTGTAGGGGCCGGGCCCGTTGAGCGTGGAATCGAGGCCGACCGCCTTCGCCGCCTGGTAGAATTTTCCGTTCTGGTCGATGCGTCGCCGCAATCGTCTGGTCGCCCGCGGCCGCCTCCGTGCCGCTCGATTGGGCCGACGCGGAATTGTCGTTGGCCGACTGGTTGCAGCCGGAGAGCGCGAGTGCTGCTGCGCACAGGCACAGGGGAAGGGTCTTAAGCATGCGCTTGGGTCTCCATTAGAAACAATACGGCCCCGCAACGCTTGCGGGGCCGTTTGCGATCCATCCTCGGATCAGGTCAGTATCGATGCCACGATCGCGGTCACCAGCTGGGTTGTCGGATCGACCCGATAGATGTTGCCGTTCGAATAGCGGTACCAGTCGTTCGCAGTGTCGTAATATTGCCCGCGATAGCCGTACGGCACGTTGTAGGCGCCGTAACCGGTGGGAAGCGGCTGGCCGACGGCCATGCCGTTGGTCAGGAGCGCGGCAACGCCGGTGATCAGGCTGGTCTGCGGATCGACCTGGTAAATCGCACCCGGCGCGTAGCGGTAATAAGCGTTGCTGCTGTCCGAGTAGAGCGGCCGGTACTGATACGGCACGTTATAGGCCGAATAGGTCGCCGGCATCATCTGCCCGTAGCCATAGCCGTAGCCGAGCAGCGGATCGACGTTCTGGATCAGGCCGGTGTTCGGATTGAGCTGGTACATGTAGCCGTTGGCGTAGCGATAATCGTAGTTGCCGTAGTTCGGATAGAACGGCTGATACGCAGCGGGCATCCCGTAGTTCGGATAGGCCGCCGGGAACTGCTGGCCCGCCGTATAGCCGAGGCCGAAGAGTGGCATCAGCGCGCTGATCAGCTGGTCCTTGCGGCTGACGCGGTAGGCATAGCCGTCGCCGTAGCGATAATAATAGTCCGGCGTGTCGCGATAGACGTAGCGCAGGCTCCTGGGCAGCTCGCGGAGATTCACCCGGTCACGAACCCTGTCGTAGCGCTGGCCGACCAGCTTCCTGGCCTGTCCCGGAGGCATGCACGCGACGCGCTTCTTCGCCAGTCCCGGAGGGCATCCGCCGACGCCGTAACCGACCCCATTTTGCGCATAGGTGATCCGCCCGTTGTCGCGGTTGCCGCGGTTCTCGCGACGGGCAAGGACCTGGCGGGCATCATGCGAGCGGTTGCGAGCAATGGCCGCGCGGCGCTGCGCCTCGTGCCCCCGACCGCGGTTGGCGATGTGGGCGTTGCGGTCGGAATGGTCGTTGGAGTGGGCCTGGGCAATGCGCGCGCGATGGCCGTTCGGCTTTGCGCGATGCTGGGCGTGGGCCTGGGCGTGGCGCTCGTGCTTTGGCTGGCCGTGGGTGTTGCGGGCCTGGCGAGCGTGTTTCGGCGCGCCGCGCTTTGCCTGTTGCGCATAGCCGTGGGACGAGTGGCCGCCCTTCGCGGAACGCCCGTGATTTTGCTTGTGATTGGCCTGCGCGTGGCCGTGACCGCCCTTGCCGCCGGGTGCGGCGGACGCGGGTGCGGTGATTGCCAGTGCGGCAACTCCAGCAGCCAGAATAAACCTGGTCATGACGAAAAACTCCTTCGTTTCACTGTATCAACGAAGAGGGTTCGAATAGCGTTCCTCTGTGTAGCGGCGCTTCGTCCGCCCGACCCGGCGCTTTGGCGCAACAGGCTGAACCTGTGCTTTCGAACCCGTTCAGGCGGTTGGCGAGTCCTCGACCCAGGCCGACGCCAAGCGTTTCGAAGCGAACAGCATCAGCACGCCAGCGACCACGTAGAAGCTCGTGCAAGCGACCGCGGCATTGCGAAGCGAATCGACGCCGTAGGTCGCCTTTAATGCATCGGACAGCCGACCCATCAGGAGCGGACCGACTCCAAGCCCAATGAGGTTGTTGATCAGCAGGAAGCTGGCCGAAGCAGTTGCCCGCATCCGCTGCGGGACCAGGTGCTGGACCGCAGTCGTCACCGGGCCCAGCCAAAGGATGTTGAGCGCGTTGGGGATGAGAAGCAGCGGCCAGGCAATGAGCAAGTTCGGCGCCATCAGCCCAAGCGCGAAGGTCGGTGCCGAAATCAGCCAGGCGATGGCCGGGAGCCGGGCGTACCAGGCACGGTTTCGAGTGCCCAGTCGATCGGCGAGCCAGCCGCCGGCGAACACGCCGGCAGTGCCGCCGATCAAAAGCAGCGACGCGAAAAAGTAGCTGGTGTCGCCAAGATCGAGGCCGAAGCTCCGCATCAGCACCGAGGGAGTCCACAGCGCCAGACCGTAGCCGCACAACGAGCTCATGCTCGAGGCCAGCGCCATCAGCCAGAAAGTGGGCTTTCGAGCCAGGATCGGGAAGACCTGCATCAGCGGCGCAGCGGTCACGGGCGCCTTCGATAGCGGCAGGTCGCGGACGAAATAGCGAAGGACCGGAGCGAGGATGAGGCCGGCCACGCCCATCACCAGGAATGCGGCTCTCCAGTCTACAGCCGAAGCTATGAAGGCACCGAGCAACGTGCCCGAGGCGAGGCCGATCGGCACCCCGAGCGAATAGATGGCGAGCGCCCGCGACCGCCGCTCCGGGGGGAAATAGTCGGCGATCAGGGCGTAGGACGGAGCAACTCCTCCCGCCTCGCCGACCCCGACTCCGAGCCGGTAGAGGAAAAGCTGAAGATAGCCGGTCGCGGTACCGCACAGCGCTGTGAATGCGCTCCACACCGCAAGCGAGCCGGCAATGACTGCGCTGCGGCTGGTCCGGTCGGCGAGATAGGCGAGCGGAACGCCGAGGACGGAATAGAGCAGCGCGAAGGCAAGCCCCCCGATCGCGCCGAACTGGGTGTCGGTGAGGTTGAGGTCGTCCTTGATCGGCTGCGCCAGGATTCCGAGGATCTGGCGGTCGAGGAAATTGAAGATGTAGGCGAGCAGAAGGAGCGACAGGAGGACGCGGGCCTGGGGTCCGCGCCCTCCCGAAGCATGGCTTTTGCTCAGAAGTTAAGTCCCACAGACACGAACACCTGGCGCGGGTTGCCGTAATAGGCGGTCAGAACGCCCTCCTGGCCGAGCCCTCCGGCCGGGATCGGGTTGCCGGCGCCATTGAGAACATAGGCGCCGGTGTACGGGTTCTGCGTCAGGAAGTTGTATCCGGCGCTGATATATTTGGTGTTGGTCAAATTCTTCCCGTGCAGGCCGAGTTCGAACCGGCCGTTGCCAGATCGCCAAACGACGTTCGCGTCAAGCAACGCAAACCCCTTCTGGTCAAGCCCCGGGCTGGCAAGCTCGAACTGCTGGCTCTTGCTCCGGTACGACAGCGTCGTGTTGGCATCGAACCGTCCTCCCCAGGCGGGCGTGTTGTAGTCGAGCGATCCGCTCATCGTCCACTTGGGCGTGTTCTGGATCGCGCGATAGGGCGCCATGTTGATCTCGGTCGGCGGAATGGCATTACCCGCCGAATCGACCGTCATGAGCGTCAGGAACTCGCGATAGTTCGCGTCGAGATAGCCAAGCGTGCCGGCGAAGTTCAGCCGATCGCCAGCAGTCGCCATGTTCTCCGCGATCGCCAGGTTGGACTCAATCTCGACGCCGCGGAAACGCGCTGCACCGGCGTTGGTCGTCAGCCCGCAGAAGTTCGTCACTCCATTGACGATGCAGCCGACCGAAGCCGGCACCTGAACGTCCTTGTACTCGGCGTCGAAGATGGCGGTTGCGAGCTGGAGACGGCCGAGCGCGGCTTTCCAGCCGAGTTCGTAGCTGTCCACCTTCTCCGGGTCGAACGCCATGTAGTCGTAGATTCCAGCCGGGGTCTGGACCGGTGCCTGGGTCGACTGCGCCCGCGGATCGAATCCGCCGCCTTTGAACCCGCGCGAATAGCTTAGATAGATCGTGTTGTTGCGGTTCGGCTTGAAGGTGACCGACGCCCGCGGGGTGAATGCGGTGTCCTTTCGACGACCCTCGAAGTCGGAGGTCGTGGCTATCTTCACTCCGGTGCCGAAACCAGCGGTTCCGCCAAGTGCCGGCTGGCCGCCGAAAATGTAGCTCTCGCGAAGCACTTGCGCGTGGCGCTTGTCGTTGGTGAAACGGCCGCCGAGCGACAGGCTCCACTGCGGCGTAAAGTCGTAGGTGAAGTCGCCGAAGACCGCCCACGTCTTCGTGTCCACATTGCCGAGAGTCGCTGCGGTGAAGCCGGGCGCGCCGAGCAGTGCGCCGAGCGTGTAAAGCCGGACGTCGAAGATGTTATAGGCGTTGGCGTCGAGATAATATGCGCCGACGACTCCGGCGAGCGGCCCGCGGTCGACGACCAGCTGGAGCTCTTGGCTGAACTGCTTGTTCCTGTAGATCGCAGGAACATCGAGATCGACCGCGGGAAGCGCGTCGAAATCGATCGGGGTGGTGCTCTTGTCCTTGCGATAGGCAGTGATCGTCCGGAAGGTCAGCCAGTCGTTGAGTCCGATCTCCCCATGGAGCGCGATCCCGCCACCGGTCACCCTCTGTTTGGGATCGGCAAGCGCTCCACGGCTGTCGAAGACGTTGCCAAGCACCGGAGCGCCGCTCAGCAGCGACGGGATCAGCCGGTGACCGCCGCGCGGATTGCTGTTGTCCCAGGTGTAGTCGCCGGACAGCCTGAACCAGGTCCCTGGCGCCGGATCGACTTCGACAGTGCCGCGGGCGGCCCAGATGTCCTTGTTGTAATTGTCCTGGCCGGTGGTCAGGTTCTTGCCGAATCCGCCGCGGCTCAGGCGAGCAACCGAGCCGCCGACCTTGAGACCTTCGGTTACCGGGGCCGAGGCAGTGACGATGAGGTCCGCCTGCCGGTACATGCCGACGTTGGCGCGAATTCGAAGCTCGGGCGTGTCGGACAGACGACGAGTGACGTACTTGACCGCGCCGCCGATGGTGTTGCGCCCGTAGAGAGTGCCTTGCGGTCCACGAAGAACCTCGATTCGCTCGACGTCATAGATGTCGAGAACCGCCGCCTGCGGGCGGTTGAGATAGACGTCGTCGAGATAGATGCCGACGCCCTGTTCGAACCCGGCGACCGGATCCTGCTGGCCAACACCGCGGATGAAGGCGGTCAGGGTGGTGTTGGTGCCGCGCGAGGTTTCGAACGTCACGTTGGGAGTGGTGTCGCCAACGTCGGTGATGTCGATCGCACCCTGGCGGGCGAGCTGCTCGCCCGAATAAGCGGTCACCGCGATTGGAACGTCGAGGAGGACTTCGTTGCGGCGGCGGGCAGTGACGATCACTTCCTGGTGGCTGGCCTCGGAAGCCTCCGCCTGAGTTTCCTGGTTGGGCGCGAGCTCCGGGCTAGTCGCAGGATTTTCCTGGGCAAACGCGGGGGCCGAAAACAGCGCCGCGGCCGCGACCGAGCCAAGCAATATGGTACGCAGAAACCAGTTTCATGTTGAAATCCCCCCTCGATGCGCAACCGAAACCATTGCGCGGATAAGCAGGTCAGCTATACTGAAAGGTGAACCGGGTTTCAACTTCTGAATGTTACGGGACCGTGTCAGGGGGAAGCAGATGGGGGTCAAGGCCGCTCCGCGGACCGCGAGTCCGGCAAGCGAGGGGAAGGCGCCTCGAACCGCGCGCGGCGAGCGGACGCTCCGCAAGATCCTCGACGCCGCGCTCGAGGAATTCGGCGAGCGCGGCTTTTCGGAAGGCTCGATCGTCGGGATCACGCAGCGCGCGCGGGTCGCGCTCGGCACCTTCTACACCTACTTCGACAGCAAGGAGGCGGTGTTCAAGGCGCTGGTGACCGACATGTCATCGCGGGTTCGCGACCATGTCGCTCCGGTCCTCCAGGCGGCGACGGATACGCTGGACGGGGAGGGCAAGGCGCTGGAGTCCTTCCTGGAGTTCGCCCGCGCCCACGAACAGGTCTACCGGATCATCGACGAAGCGGAATTCGCCGACCCGGAAGGCTTCGAGAAGCACTATCGCACGACCGCCTCGCGAATTGCCGCTCGACTGGAGGCGGGGAAAGCGAAGGGCGAGGTGGCCGCCAGCGATTCCAAGATCGCAAGCGACGTCGAAGCCTGGGCGATCATGGGCATGAACGTCTTCCTCGGCCTTCGCTTCGCGGTGTGGGGCAAGGAAAAGCCGAGCGAAGTCGCCAAGGTTGCCAACCGAATGATCCGCCACGGGCTTCGGCCCTAGTCGAGCCGGGACGCCAGTTCCGCGAAGCGGTCGATGTCGCTGTCGTCGTGGTAGAGACCGATCCCGACCCGAAGCACCTCCCCGCGAACGTCGACAACGCAGTCATTGTCGAGGAGCGCCCGGCACCAGTCGCTCGGCGCTCGCGCTTCGAAACGCGAGAAAGCGGGCGTGCGGTCGCTCGACAAGCGGGTTGAGAAGCTCGGCCCGGCCGAGCGCTGTGCCATGGAGCGCGTCGACCAGCCGCTCCTGAAGGCCGGCGACATGGGCGGAGATGCGCGCCGTCGTCAGGCCGTTTTCAGCCAGCATCCGCTGGACTGCGTTGAACCGGTAAAGGCCCGACGGATCGAAAGTCGAGCCCATGAACCGCATCGCGCTTTTTGCGTAGCCGACGAGCCCGGGCGGAAGCGACAGATCCTCGAACTCGGCGAACCAGCCGGTGATCCGCGGTCGCGCACCGAAATCCGGCGGCGCGTGAAGAAACGCGCACCCTTCGCCGGCCATCGCATATTTGTACCCGCCGGCGAGGTAGAAGGCCGAGCTGGCTGCGGCGCCGTCGAACGGCGAATCGATTGCCATGAAGGCGTGATAGCCGTCGATCACGACCCACGGCCCATCGGGAGAGGCGAGCTTTGCAAGCTCCTCCACGCGGTCGAAGACCCGGCCGCTTGCGAACAGCACCTGGCTGACGAAGATGAAATCGTGGCCGCCTTGCCGTGCTTCGGCAAGGAAACGGTCGCAGAACGTGTCGAACGGATCGGTCGCAACCCGAGTGACCGAAGCGGCGCCGGCCTCTTCCCAGCGCGCGAACTGCCGTCGTGCGCTGTGAAATTCGCCATCGCTGGTCAGCACCCGCACCGGCCATTTTTCGGACGTCGCGGCGAACAGTCGGACGAGAAGCTCGTGCGTGTTGGGGGCGAAGACGATCGAATCGGCGGACCCGCCGCCGAGCTCCGCGACCACGTGGCGCTGCGCCTCGGGCCAGACCTCGCCCATGATCTTGTCCCACTTGCGGTCGGCGAGACGGGCGGCATCGTTCCAGCATTCGACCTGCCCGTCGAAGCTGGCGTCCGGCCACAGGTGGTGGCTGTGGGCGGCCATGTGCAGCCGGTCCGGGTTCGCCTGCAGTGACTTCGAAAACAGCGGCTTGAAGGTCAAAGGTCGGTCCTGAGCGCCCAGAGCTCCGGGAAGGCCCGCTTGTCGAGGGTCGATCGCAAATAGCTCGCTCCCGCGGAGCCGCCGGTGCCGCGCTTGTTGCCGATGATCCGCTCGACCGTCAGGACGTGCTTGTGGCGCCAGCCGGCCAGCGCATCGTCGATGTCGAGGAGCTTCTCGGCGAGCTGGTAAAGGTCGAACCAGCGGTCGGAATCGCGGTAAACCTGCAGCCATGCACCAGCGATTGCCCCCTCGGAGCGGTCGCCAAGGTCGAAGCCGGCGCGCTCCAGGGCCGAGTGCGACGCCTCGCGAAGGCTCGGTTCGGCAATCGCCTTCGCCAGCCGCGAATGCTCCTCGCTCCCTTCCGGATAATGCTGCAGGTAGCGCTCGTCCTTGATCCCGAGCCGGTATTCCAGCTCCCGGAACTGTGCCGACTGAAACCCCGACGACGTGCCCAGGACGTCGCGGAACTTGAGGTAGTCGACCGGGGTGAGGGTCGAGAGGACGTCCCACGACAAGGTCATCACCGACTGGATACGCCCGACCCGGGCAAGCGCCTTGCAGGCGGGCGCGAAGCGATCTTCCTCGACGAGGTCGATGGCCAGCCCGAGCTCGTGAAGCATCTGCTTGAGCCAAAGCTCCTTCGTCTGGTGAATGACGATGAACAGCATCTCGTCGTGGAGCGACGAAAGCGGTTGTTGCGCCGACAGCAGCTGGTCGAGCTTCAGGTAATCGGCATAAGTGATGCCGGACGGGGTCGCGGTCATCGTGCGGGCTTAAGGCAAAGTGTCGCCGCGCAAAAGCGGGCGCTTACGCTATCCGCCCGTGTTGCCCGGAGTGCCGGCCGAATTCACCGTTCCGATATTGCCGAACAGGTCGTTGAACAGGCTGCTCTTGCGGCCCAGCGTCGGTGTCTTGTCGTTCACCGGATCGATTTTGGCGATCAGCTGCTTGCCGGTGGTATCGACGGCCGCGACATTGCCGGCCTTGTCGAAAATGACGTGGAGAACCGTCTGTTTCTGAACGCGCGGGGCGCGGAAGGCGACGGTCTTCGTGTCCCTCGACACATAATACCAGTCGCTGTCGCCGAATTCTCCGGTGAAGGTCGGACGCCCGAGCGTCCTCTCGACCGAATCCTTGTTGTCGACGCCGGGCTGGATCGCCGACACCAGTTCGGTGTCGATGACGGAGCCGCGATGGTCGTGCATTCCAACACAACCGCCAAGCAGTGCCGCGCCTGCAATTGCCGTCGCGATCTTCGCGCTCTCAGCCTTCATTCCGAACTCGTCTCCCGGATTCGCCTGTCTCGACAGCCCTGGACGGGCTTGTCGAGCAGCGGCAATCGCCAATATGCGCTTGAGGCTCAAGCGTGCAACCCCGCATCGTGGTAGACGATACTATGCTCCGATTCCTGTTCCGCCGATTAACCGACCAGCCAAGGCGCGGCCAGGCGCTGTTCGATCGGGTCGTTGCCGAAGCGCGAAAGCCGCATTGGTACACCGACGGAGAAGTGCCCGACAGCATCGACGGGCGTTTCGCCGTGCTTGCCACGGTCACCGCGCTTTTCATCGTCAGGGTCGAATCGGGGGGCAGCGATCTGGAAGCGCAATCGGTTGCCCTGACCGAGCGATTTATCGAAGCGATGGATGCCGAGCATCGCGAGCTCGGCCTCAACGATCCGGGCCTGGGGCGGCGGGTGCGAAAGCTGGTCGGGTCGCTGGAGCGCCGGGTGGACGAGTGGCGCGACGCCATCCACGACGAGCGCGACTGGGACGAAACGGTGATTTCCAGCCTCTACCGCGGCGAGCGCTCCGAAGGACGACGCGCTTCGCCATTGCGCGGCCGCCGCTCGCGCCCTGTGGCAGGAAATCTCGTGCGAAGCCGACTCGCGGCTGCTGGAGGGGCAGTCGTGAGTCGCGACGGCTTTGGCCATCGTGTCGCCCTCGACCGGATCGGTCGCGGCGAAAGGATCGACCTGGTGGCAGGGGAGTCGGAGCGAGCAGCGATCGCCGACCGGCTCGGCCTGCTTTCGCTCCAACGGCTGGAGGCCCACGCGACGCTCGACCGCGATGGCGGCACGATCCGCGCCAGGGGCAGGCTTCGCTCTTCGCTCGAGCAGAGTTGCGTCGCCACCGGCGAGCCCGTTGCCGAGCATGTAGACGAGCCTTTCGAAGTCCTCTTCCTGCCCGAGCCGAAGGAAGGCGAGGCCGACGAGGAAATCGAGCTCGCGGCGGAGGATTGCGACATCGTCTTTTATGACGGCGCTGCAATCGACCTGGGGACCGCGATAGCCGACACGCTGGCGCTCTCGATCGACCCCTGGCCGAGAAGCGCGGGTGCCGAATCGGCGCTCAGGGACGCTGGAGTGCTCAGCGAGGCCGAAGCGGGGCCATTTGCCGCGCTGGCCAAGCTGAAAAAGGACTCAAGCCCGGATTAGCGCGTGGCGGGAGCGGCCGGGCTGCCAATCGGCCTAGAAGGGAACGTCGTCGTCCAGGTCGTTGTCGAAGGTCGCCGGCTGAGGCCGCGACTGCGGCTTCGAGCCGCCGCCGAAATCCTGGTCGGAATAATCGCTTCGGCCGCCGCCGCCGCCAGGTGCCGAATCGAGAAGCACCAGCTCACCGCGGAACCGCTGAAGCACGACTTCCGTCGTATATTTGTCGTTGCCCGATTGGTCCTGCCACTTGCGGGTCTGGATCTGCCCTTCGAGATAGACCTTGGAGCCCTTGCGAAGATAACTCTTGGCAACCCGTCCGAGATTCTCGTTGAAGATGACGACGTTGTGCCATTCGGTTCGTTCCTGGCGCTCGCCGTCCTTGCTCTTCCAGCTTTCCGACGTGGCCACGCGCATGTTGACGACTTCGCCGCCGTTGTTGAGCGACCGCGCTTCGGGATCCGCTCCGAGATTGCCGATGAGGATCACCTTGTTGACGCCAGCCATTGAAACTCTCCTGCTTGTTGAGGACAGCTATAATCCCGGCGCCAGTTGCGTCCAGTGCCCCGAGCTTTGCCGGCCCCGCTAAGCGGCAGTAGGGGGCGGCACTTCGCGCCGGTTCCAGGCGAAGCCGGCAACCAGGATCGCGAGCGCAAGCAACTGGACCAGCACTGTCTGGAGCGTCGGGAACAAGCCAAGCATCGAGATTCGAGGAAGCGCCGGAACCGGCTGGATTCCAAGCATCCCGGCCTCCTGAAGCGCCGCGACGCCCTTTCCGGCGAGGATCACCGCGAGCACCGCGACCAGCGCCGAGCTGTAGGCAAAGAATTTCGAGATCGGCAGCTTCTGGCTGTAGCGGAGCATTGCCACCGCGATTGCCGCGAGTAGCACCGCCCCGGCGACGCCGCCGGCGACGAGCGCTGCGACATGCCCTTCGGCGGCCATGGCCGCGTAGAAGAGGATCGTTTCGAACACCTCTCGATAGACGGCGACGAAAGCCAGCCCGAACAGGATCCACGCCGACCGGCCGCTCAACGCGCTCGACATCTTCTCGCGAATATATCTCTGCCACTGGCCCGCCTGCGCCTTGCCGTGCATCCAGATGCCGACGAACAGCAGGACGATAGCGGCGAACAGGGAGCCGAAGCCCTCGGTGAGTTCGCGGCTGGCGCCGCTGATGCTGACCAGGCTGGTTGCCGCCCACCAGGTCAGCGCGCCTGCGGCCAGTGCGCCGACCCACCCGTAGTGAACCGGCCGCTCCAGCTCCCGCCGGTCCGCTTTCTTGAGGAAGGCGAGCATTGCGACGACGATTAGAAGCGCCTCAAGCCCTTCGCGAAGGAGGATTGCAAAGGCGCCCACGAACGCGGAGATCGCGCTGTTGTCGGAGGCCGACAAAGCCGCTTCCGCGTCCCCGAACAGGGCGTCGATGGACTCTGCCTTGGCGGCGACCTCGGCCGGCGGGCGGCCGGAGGAAATAGCCGATCGAAGCTCGCCCATTGCCCGTTCGATCGTCGCCAGCAACTCGCCGTTGCGCGCCGCGAGCGCGGGCTCGACCGGCTCGAAGCCGTCGAGATAGGCGGCCAGCGCGAGCGAACGCGCCTTGTCGCGGTCGCCGGCGCGGTAGGCGGCCACGCTCTCGGCCAATTTGTGGCGGGCAATCGAAAGCGACGGCGTCTGCGTCCCCACCGCTTCCGGGTGAGATCGCAAATATGCGATGACGGCGCCGGCGCGCTGCTCGCCGATCTTTCCGGCGAGGTCCTCTTCCGACAGGACGGCGAGTGCGGAAAGGTCGGGCACCAGCTGGCGAATCCCGGGATCGGAACTCCAGATGTCCTTGCCTTGGGCGATCAGCGAATCGTCCGCATAGGCAAATCTGCCGGCCCGGAAGGCGAGCGCCCATTTGTCGGCATCGGGAAGCTGCGAAAAGCTCTGCATCGCAGTGCCCTCGAGGCCCTGGTTGATGACCTGGTAGAGCGCGAACGGGCTTCTCTTGGCGGCGCGCGAGCGATCGGTGAAGGCGACCGGCGGCGGGTCGAGCTGCTTGGCCATCGCCGTGTCGGCGCGCCCTTCGGCGCCGTGGCACGACGCGCAATTCTGGCTGTAAAGAGCCTCTCCGCGGGCGAGGTCCGGCGGCCGCTTGGGCCCGAGCGGGACCGGATAAGCGCGCAACAGCTCGGTCCCGAGGCCGCGGGCGGTATGCGCGACTTCGGCCGGAGGTGCCTTCGAATTCGACCTGGCTCTTCAGCTGCCGGGCCGCCGCGACCAGCTTCGGCTTCGCCGGATTTGCCGGAAGCTGCGAAATCTGGTCGTACACCGATCCGGAAAATTCGCGCATCTCGGCGAATTCCGTGTCGCTGACCACGCGCCCCCCTGAAACCGCGCCGGGATAGTCGACGGCGATATAGTCCAGCAGTCGCCAGCTGGTCTGGACGGCGCTGTCGGACGCCATTGCCGGAGCCGCGGCCGCGAACAGCATGCAGAGCAACAGGAAAAGTCGGCGAAGCGCGGCGCCCGGGCTAGACATGAAAGCCGCCTACCGAACTTGCAACTAATTATCAATAACGACTAGCGCGGCGGATAGCGCAATCTGCCGAGAAAGCGGCTGACGCTGAAATGCTCCTGCCGGCGCCACTGCGCCTTCCATTTTTCGAACTGCATCACATTGTCGATCCGCCGATCGAGAAAGGCGGCGGTTTCCGCGCATCCTTCGCTGTCGTCGTCGAGCCAGGCCAGAAGCGTCGACGCGTAGACGGCGCCGAGCGTCATTCGCTTGGTGTAGTGGTTGAAGTCGGTGCTGGTGTCACCCGCAAGCCGCCACATCAGGTCAGCGGAACGCCAGCCGATCCGGGCGCCAAGCGAGACGTTCTGCCGGCATTGCCAGGATTGCGAGCGCCTTTCGTACCGCTTCGCGAGCCGGCGCCATGATCTCCAGCCTGGCCCAGACCAGCGAGCGGATCTTCTCCCGGATTTTCATCTTGTCGAGGGTCTTGGGCGAAAGTCGCCGCTGCATCTCCCGGTCGACGCCCTGGACATAGGCATCGATCATCTCCGGCGCTTGCTTTGGAAACGCCAGCCGCGCCTGCGCCGGATCGATCCCGAGCTGGCGGGCCGCCGAATCGACGGCGGCCGCTGTCCAGCCGTCGAACACTGCGTTCTCGCCGACCGGCAAGGCGAGCTGGTCGCGAATCTTCTCGAGAGGACTCGGAGCGGGCATCCGGGTCAACTGGGCTGCCGGGCGGCCCCGCGCAAGCCCCGTTGCGGCAAGCGCACGAGGACGAGCGCGGCGGCGATTGCGACAGCCCCCACCCAATCGGCCGCGGACAAGGTCTCGCCGTACGCGAGCCAGCCGATCAGCGCCGAAATCGCCGGCTGCGTGAGGAGCGCGAGCCCGACAACCAGCGGCGGGAAGACTCCGATCGAATAGACCAGAAGTCCCTGGCCGACGACCTGGCTCGACAGCGCGAACACCAGCAGTGGAGTCCAGTCCTTCGGCCACATCTGCTCGCCCAGGCCCGTGCTGATGGCGAGGAGGACGGGTGCGGCGAAAAGCGTGGCCAGCAGCAGTATCGGCAGCGGATCGAGGCGGGTTCGCGCGCGGTCGATGAAGATCAGGTAGCCGCCGTAGAGGAGGCCGGCGACCAGCGTCAGCACGTCTCCGCCGAGGCTCTTCGGGCTGAGCTCGTAGCTGCTGCTCATCAGGAGCGCCGCGCCGATTACCGCAAGCGCCAGGGCCGCGCCCTGTTTCGCGGACGGCAGCCGGTGCGCGAGCAGCAGCCCGTACAGAGCGAAGACGAAGCTCCCGCTGTTTCCGAACAGGGTCGAGTTGCCGAGCTTGGTCATCCGGATGCCGGCGTTCCAGGCGGCAAGGTCGAGCGCGTAGAAGAGCGCCGCGATGGCGATGGTGACGATCAGCGCACGGCTCGGCCAGTGCGGCCGCTGGCGCGTTCCCGTCGCCAGCAGCCACAGGAACGGAAGCGCCAGGAGCAGCCGCCAGAAGCCGGTCGCGACCGCTCCGACATCGGCAAGCCGGACCAGCCACGGCCCGAACGCAAGCGCGGCGTTGCCGAGCAGCAGTGCGGGAAAAGCAAGCCTGTGCGGTTCGGGACGAGTCACCCGCAGCGCCTAGCCGACGTGAAGCCCGGGATTAAGTCCCGTAATTCTCGCGAAGCTCATAAAGCGCGAGCGCTGCGCGAGCGGCATCGCCGCCCTTGTCGCCTCGCTGCGGATCGGCGCGCTCCAGCGCTTGCTCTTCGGTCTCGACAGTGAGGATCCCGTTGCCGATGGCGAAGCCCTGCAGGGTGAGGTCCATCAGCGCTCGAGCGCTTTCGCCGGCGACGATCTCGAAGTGATAGGTTTCGCCGCGGATCACCACGCCCAGGGCGACGAAGGCGCAGAAGCGGCCGCTCTTTGCAGTCAGGCTTATCGCCGCCGGAAGCTCGAGGGCGCCGGGGACGGTAATCGTCTCGTGCTTGTGCCCGGCAGCTTCGATCGCCGCGCGGGCGCCGTCCAACAGCTTGTCGTTGAGGTGCGGATAAAAGCGCGCTTCGGCAATCAGGATGGTCGCCATGACGTCAGCCTTCCACTTCGATCGGGCGCTCGTCGATGATGGCAAGGCCGTAGCCGGCGAGTGCGACCGGCGAGTGGCTGGTGTTCGACAGCAGGATCATGTCGTGGATGCCGAGCGCGGCGAGGATCTGCGCGCCGATCCCGTAGCCGCGGACCGCGTCGCCGCCACTCACCGGCTTGCCCGCCCTGATGTCGATCGATCGCGACAACGATCCCGGAGCGGCGGCGTGCAGTGCGACGACCACCCCCGATCCCTCGGCTTCGATCGCCCGCATTGCGCCTTGAAGCAGGCCGCCACGCGGCCCGCTTTCGCAAAGCACGTCGGCGAACAGGTCGAGGCTGTGCATTCGCACCAGCACGGGCTTGTCGGTGTCGAGCGTTCCGTGGACGAGCGCCAGCTGCTCTTCGCCGCTCGACGTGTCGCGGAACACCTGGGCTTCCCACTCGGCGCCGCTGTTTGCCTTGAACAGGGTCGCGGCGGTTCGCTCGACCAGGTGATCCTTTTGAAGCCGGTAGGCGATGAGGTCGCGGATGGTGCCGATCTTCAGGCCATGAGCGCGGGCGAAGTCCATCAGGTCGTCGAGCCGGGCCATCGAACCGTCGTCGCGCATGATTTCGCAGATGACGCCGCTCGGATTGAGCCCTGCCAGCCGGGCGACGTCGACCGCCGCTTCGGTATGGCCGGCGCGAACCAGCACGCCGCCGGGCCGGGCGACCAATGGGAAGACGTGGCCGGGGGAAACGATGGCGTCGGGCCCGTGGGCGGCATCAATTGCGACCGAGACCGTCCGCGCCCGGTCGGCGGCGCTGATTCCGGTGGAAATCCCCTCCTTCGCTTCGATCGAGACAGTGAAGGCGGTCTCGTTGCGGCTGCGGTTGGTCCGCGCCATCGGTTCCAGCCCGAGGGTCTCGGCACGCTCCTTGGTCAGCGTCAGGCAAATGAGGCCGCGGCCGTGGCGGGCCATGAAGTTGATCGCATCGGGAGTCGCCATCTGCGCGGGTATGACGAGATCGCCCTCATTCTCGCGGTCGTCGTCGTCGACGAGGATGAACATCCTGCCGTTGCGCGCCTCGTCGATAATCGTCTCGGCGCCGACGAGGACGTCGGTCGTGCCCTGCTGGATGAGCTTCTCCAGGCGCTTGAGCGTGTCGGCGGTGGGATTCCACTCGTCGCTTCCCAGCTTCCGGAGGCTGTTGGGGTGGAGCCCGGCAGCGCGGGCCAGTGCAGCCCGGCTGACTTCGCCAGTGTCGATGATCGCGGTCAGCCGCTCGATGAGGTCGGTGGACATGAGCGCCACATAATCACATTGCAATGTGATTAAAAGCGGAAACAGACGTGTTCCTACTGTGCGCGGGCAGCAATCATCCGGTCAATATAGCGGGCGAGCACGTCTGCTTCGACATTCAACTGTCGGCCGACGGCGATTTCGCCCAGAGTCGTGCATTCCGCGGTGTGCGGGATGATGTTGACCGAGAAATGTGTCCCGTCCCTCTCGCCATCACGGACCTCGTTGACCGTCAGCGACACGCCGTCGAGAGCGACCGAGGCCTTGGGGGCGATCAGCGGCGCAAGCTCGCGCGACACTGCAATGCCAAGCCTCGTCGACCCGCCTTCGGGGCAGACTCCGACGACCTCGCCAATGCAGTCGATGTGGCCGGTGACGAAGTGGCCGCCAAGCTCGTCGCCGACCCGCAGCGGGCGCTCGAGATTGAGCCTGGCGCCTTCCTTCCACAAGGCTGGCGCGGTTCGCGACAGGGTTTCGGTCGACAAGTCCACCGCAAACCAGTCTTTGCCCTTGTCGACGACGGTAAGGCAGGTGCCGGAGCAAGCGATCGACGCTCCGAGGTCGACGGTTGCCATGTCATAGCCGCAGCGGATGGTCAGCCGCAGGTCGGAGCGCTGCTCGACACTGGCGACAGTGCCGACGTCGGTGACGATGCCCGTGAACATGCTTGCCGCCTAGCCGCCGCGAACGCGCTCGTAAACTTCGAGCCGGTCGACCCCGAGCCGCTGTTCGCCGGCACTTCGCCATTTCCCGTGGGCGTCGGCAATCGCGTCGAGTCCGACATAGCCGAACGACGACTTGCCTTCTCCGATCAGGATTGGCGCCCGGTAGATGAGGATTCGGTCGACCAGGTCTTCGCTCAAGAAAGCCGTCGCGGTCGCCGACCCGCCTTCGACCAACAGGTCGTTGACGTCATGAAGTCGGTATACATCTTGCGGAGAATGCAGCGTTTTCCATCCGTCGACGGCATCGCCGCGAGTCAGCAGGGCGCGCCGTGGCGAGCGCTCCTCGAGCCCGGGCAAGCGCACGTCAAGCCTCGGCTTGTCGGCAAGATAGGTCCCGCGCCCGACCAGGATCATGTCGGTGTGAGCGCGTTCGAGATGCACGTGCCGGCGGGCATCCTCGCCGGTGATCCACTGCGATTCGCCTGAGGGAAGCGCGATCTTGCCGTCGATCGACAGCGCCAGCTTGAGCGTAATTCGCGGGCGTCCGAGCTTCAGCCGTGTCAAATATCCGCCCAGCGATTCGGCGGCTGCCTTGCGCCCGATACCGAGCTTCACCTCGATTCCGCACTGGCGAAGCTTCTGCAAACCCTGTCCGCTGGTGCGCGGATCGGGATCCTTGAGCGCAACGACGACTCGCGCAGGCTCACTTGCAACGAGCAAACCCGAGCAATCGGGCCCGCGCTCGCTTTCGTGCGCGCACGGCTCCAGGGTGACGAACACTGTTGCCCCTTTGGCCGCCTTCCCGGCAGCGGCCAGCGCGACCGCTTCGGCATGCGGGCGCCCGCCGGGCGCGGTTGCGCCGCTGGCAAGGATCGCGCCTTCCGGAGAGACGATCACGCAGCCGACATTGGGATTGGGCGCGGTCGTCCCGCGAGCCGCACTGCCGAGCGCGATCGCCTCGGCCATGAAGCGGGTGTCGCTACTCAATTCCGAGCTGGTTCCCGAGCCTCTGGAACTGCCGCTGCTTCTCGGCCTGGTAGGCGCGCTTTGCCGCCTGGTCCTTCTTCTGGTCGGCGATGATCTCGGCGTCGGTCCGGTTGGCGTTCCAGCTTTCCACGTAGACGATCTGCGCCGGCGGCGCGGTGCCCATGTTGGAGTCGACGAGGAATTCGATGACGATGATCGCCGTCGCCAGAAGCGCCAGCGCGCCGCCAATGACCTGTTCGCGGCTCCGCTGCCGAAGGAAGGCAGCGAGGTCGCGAAGCGCTGCGCGCGGGCCGACGGGGCGGGGAAACCAGCTCATTGGGACAAATGTAAGCGCTCGAGCCCGCTCCCGCCAGACGCAACGCCGAGTTACTTGTCGAGCTGGAACCTGAGCGTGATTACCGTCGAGGTTGCGACTGCACGCCCGTCTTCGGTCGCGGGACGGTAGTGCCAGTGGCCGATCAGGTGCCGGCGGGCAGCGCCGAGGAACACCGGGTCGGCGGTTCCGACCGGCTCGACCGCTGTAACCCGGCCGCGGGAATCGATGCTGAGCCTGAGCCGGAGCACCGTCTCTTCGCCACTGCGCAATTTGCTCTGCGGATATGGCGGCTTGACGTCACTTTCGGGAGTGGCGAAGCGCGGTCCCACGCGAACCGGCTGGGCCGGCTCGGCGAACGGAATCGGCGGGCCCGGGTCGATCGTCGGCCCGGGATCGAGTGTCGTGAGCGGTGCCTGGTCGAGATGCCGCTGGCTCGGCTGAGGAAGCGGGAGCGCCGTGGTTGGCCTGTCGATGACGCTTTCGTGCCGTGGCTTCTCCGGAGGCGGCACCTCCTTGGGTGGAGGAAGCGGCTCGGGGATGAGGTCAATCTTCGTGATCGTCGGGATGAAACCGGGGACCAGGTCCGGCTTTGCGGTCATCACCGCGGCAAGCAGGGCCGCGTGGGCTCCGACAATCAACAGCAGCGCGCGCGGATGGCGCCTACCCTCGGCGAAAACGGGAACGGGAGCATAAGCCGACATTGCTGGACTCCTTCTCAACGCGAGTCTGTGCAATGTTACACCATAACATAGATGAGAGATACTGAAATCGTTACGCTGCTCTCATCGGGTGCTATCGTTTTGCTGCCGCTTCGAGCCGGCGGACGACACGCTCTTTCCCGATGCGCCCGACCAGCCCGGCCATTTCGGGGCCGCTGTCGCGCCCGGTGATTGCCAGCCTGAGCGGGTGGAAAAGCGCCCGGCCCTTCTGCCCGCTCGTGTCCTTGGTGCGCTCGACGAGCTGTTTCCACGGCTCCGACGACCAGTCCACCGCCGGGGCGGCCGATGCAGCGTCGCGAACCACTGCGCGCTCGTCGTGGGCCAGGTCGGGCGGATCGATGTCGCCGTGAAGGACCGGCATCCATTCGCCGAAATCGCTCACCCGAACCAGGTTCTGCCGAACCAGCTCCCAGTCGCGCTCGTCGGCGCCGGCGGGAAGCCGATCGCGAACGTCGCCAAACGCGAGCGAGTGAACCAGCTTCGCGTTGACCAACTCAACCTCGTGCAGGTCGAAGTGCGCCGGCGCACGCCCGAAATGCGCAAAGTCGAAGTCGATCGCCAACTCCGCGAGGCTGAGCGCCGGCTCCACCGGCTGCGACGTCCCGATTCTCGCCAGCACCGACAGCAGTGCCATCGGCTCCAGGCCGACTTCGCGAATGTCCTCGACCCCGATCGACCCGAGCCGCTTCGAAAGCTTCCCCTCGGCGGCGACCAAAAGCGCTTCGTGCGCGAACTTCGGCGCTCCCGACCCAAGCGCCTCGAACATCTGGATCTGGACGGCGCTGTTGGAGACATGGTCTTCGCCGCGAACGATGTGCGTGATCCCCAGATCGATGTCGTCGATCACGCTCGGCAGCAAATACAGCCAGCTTCCGTCCTCGCGCCGAACGACCGGGTCGCTGAGCAAGTTCGGATCGAATTTCTGCGGGCCGCGGATGAGGTCGGTCCACTCGATCGGCCGGTCGTGGTCGAGTCTGAAAGCGCCAGTGCGGCGACCGGCCCTCGGGAATCGGCGCGCCGGCAGGCTTGCGCTCGTACACCGGCGGCAGCCCGCGCCCGAGCAGCACCTTGCGGCGAAGCTCCAGCTCTTCGGGCGTTTCGTAGCAGGCGTAAACCCGCCCGGACTCCCGAAGCTTTTCGAACTCGCCCTCGTAGAGGTCGAACCGCTCCGACTGCCTGACGACCCGCGTCGGGTCGAGCCCGAGCCAGTCGAGATCGTCGCGGATCGCCTGGTCGAACTGGGCGGTCGACCTTGCCCGGTCGGTATCGTCGATGCGGAGGACGAACTCGCCGCCATTTTTCAGCGCGAACAGGAAATTGTGCAGCGCCGTGCGGATGTTGCCGACGTGCAGGCGGCCGGTCGGCGAAGGGGCGAAGCGGGTGACGACGGTCATTCCGTGCCGCTTCGGAAGAAGTTGCTGATCGGGTAGCGGCGGTCGCGGCCGAAGTTGCGGGCGCCGATCTTCACTCCCGGCGGCGCCTGACGCCGCTTGTATTCGGCGCGGAGCAGCTTGCGCTCGATGTCGGCGATGAGCGCCGTTTCCGCTCCGGTGGCGAGCGGCGACTTCGTTCACCGACATCTCCTTGTCGACCAGTCCCTCGAGGATCGCGTCGAGAACATCATAGGGCGGAAGCGAATCCTGGTCGGTCTGGTCGGGCCTGAGCTCGGCACTCGGCGGCTTTGTGATGACCCGCGCCGGCATCACCGGCCCGTCCGGGCCGCGCGCGCCCTTGGGCTTGTTGGCGTTGCGCCACTCGGACAGCTTGAACACCGTCGTCTTGTACGCGTCCTTCAGCACCGAATAGCCGCCCGCCATGTCGCCGTAGAGCGTCGCATAGCCAACGCTCATCTCGCTCTTGTTGCCGGTGGTGAGAAGCATCGGCCCGAACTTGTTCGACAGCGCCATCAGCACCACCATCCGCAGCCGCGCCTGGATATTCTCCTCGGCAAGGCCGCTCTCGGTGCCCTCGAACGCATCTGAAAGCATCGAATCGAACGCTTCGACCGCGGGGGCGATCGGAATGACGTCATGGCGGCAGCCGAGAAGATCGGCGCAGCCGCGTGCGTCCTCGAGGCTGTCGTCGCTGGTGTACTTCGACGGCATCATCACGCCCCACACCTTGTCGGCGCCAAGGGCATCGACCGCCACCGCGGCCGAAAGCGCGCTGTCGATTCCGCCGGAAAGGCCGAGCATCACGCCGGGAAAGCCGTTGCGGCCGACATAGTCGGCAAGGCCGACCATCATCGCGTGGTAGATGTCCTCCGGATAGGGATCGAGCCGGTGAACGTCGCGCGTCGCGCAGCGCCAGCCGTCATCGCCCCGCTCCCAGTCCGTGATCAGCAGGCATTCCTCCCAGTCCGGCATCTGCACGACGACTTCGCCGTCCGGGTGCATGACGAAGGAGGAGCCGTCGAAGACGAGCTCGTCCTGGCCGCCGACGCGGTTCACGTAGGCGATCGGAAGGCCGGTTATCGCGCAGCGCGACTTCACGAGCGCCTGCCGGAGGTCGTCCTTGTCGAGCTCGTAGGGGCTGCCGTTGGGGACGAGCAGCATTTCCGCGCCCGCGTCGGCAAGGTGCCCGCAGACGGTCTCCTGCCAGATGTCCTCGCAAATCGGCACGCCGATCTTCACGCCCTTAAACTCGATCGGCTCGGGCATCGGCCCGGGCGTGAAGATCCGCTTCTCGTCGAAGGTGCCGTAGTTGGGAAGCTCGCGCTTGAGCGTTCGCGCCAGGACCCGGCCTTCGTTGGCGAGGATCACCGCGTTGTAGGTCGCGCCCCTCTTCCGCGATCACGGTTCCGATCAGCATCGCCGGCCCCGGCGCCGCCGTCGCCTCGACCAGCCGCTGGGTGGTTTCCATCGTCCTTCGCACGAACTCGGGCTTCAGGATGAGGTCTTCGGGCGGGTAGCCGGTGATTTGCAGCTCCGGGTACAGGATGAGGTCGGCGCCCGCCGCTTTCTCCCGCATCGCCAGCATCGCCGCAGCATTCGAATCGAGGTCGCCGACGCGCTGGTTCATCTGCGCGAATGCGATCGAGAGGCGCTGTGTCCCGGTGGCGGTCATGGCCATCGGCCTTTAGCGCACGTGCCGCGCCGGGCAACCAAGCCTTTACGCACGCGCCTTGAGCTGTCTAAGGCTCGGTGCAACGCCGTGGGAGCCGCAACGCCATGAAACTGCTCGCCGGGAACAGCAATCCGCCGCTGGCCCGCTCGATCGCCGACTATCTGGAGATGCCGCTTACGCAAGCGAGCGTCCGCCGCTTCGCCGACGAGGAGATTTTCGTCGAGATCAACGAGAATGTCCGCGGCGAGGACGTTTTCGTGATCCAGTCGACGTCCTACCCGGCCAACGACAATTTGATGGAACTGCTGATCTGCATCGACGCGCTCAGGCGGGCGTCGGCATCGCGGATCACGGCGGTCATACCCTATTTTGGGTATGCGCGGCAGGACCGGAAGCCCGGCCCCCGCACCCCGATTTCGGCCAAGCTGGTCGCCAACCTCATCACCGTCGCCGGCGCAAGCCGGGTACTGACCATGGATTTGCACGCCGGGCAGATCCAGGGCTTCTTCGATATCCCGACCGACAACCTTTTCGCCTCTCCGGTCATTGCCGCCGACATCCGGGCGCGCTTTTCGACCGACAATCTGACCATGGTGTCGCCCGACGTGGGAGGCGTGGTTCGCGCGCGCAGCCTCGCCAAGCGCCTCAACAACGCCCCGCTGGCCATCGTCGACAAGCGCCGCGAACGCGCCGGCGAATCGGAGGTGATGAACATCATCGGCGACGTCGAAGGGCGCACCTGCATCCTCATCGACGACATCGTCGATAGTGCCGGAACGCTGTGCAACGCGGCGGCGGCGCTCAGGCAGCAGGGCGCGACCGACGTCTTCGCTTATTCCACCCACGGCGTGCTTTCCGGCGGAGCGGCGGCCCGGGTGCAGACGTCCGAGCTCAAGGAGCTTGTCGTCACCGATTCGATCTGGAGCGGCGAGGCCGACGAGAAGGGCGGCAAGATCCGCCGGCTCACCGTCGCGCCGCTGCTCGCCGAAGCAATCCGCCGAATCGCCGACGAAGCAAGCGTCTCCAGCCTGTTCGACTGAGCCGCAACGCCGGTGTGCAATCTCTACCGGATCGAGAAAAACCCCGACGCGATCCGGCGGCTTTTCGATAGCGTCGATGTCCCGCTGACCTTCCCCGAAGGCGTTCCCAACATCCAGCCGGCCGACATCCACATCACCGACCGGGCGCCGGTGGTGCGCTGGAATGGCGATCATGCCGAGTTGCTCGTCCGCCGCTGGTCGTGGCCGAGCCCCAACGGCAAGCCGGTGTTCAACATGCGCTCCGACGGCCGCGAATTTCCCAAGGACCGCTGCCTGGTGCCGATGGACGGCTTCTACGAATATACGAAGCCGGACGATCCGGCGCAGAAGCGCAAGAATTGCTGGCTGTTCCGCCCTGGCGAGGGGAAGGAATTCGCGATCGCCGGGCTGCTTCGGCCGCATCCGCAAGTCGGCGAGGCGTTCACCTTGCTGACCGCGCCGCCCGGGCCCGACGTCGAGCCCTATCACAACCGCCAGATCGCGCTTCTGAGGCCCGACCAGTGGCAAAGCTGGCTCGACGGCAGCGCCAGGTCGCTCGAGACATTGCACCCGACCAAGGCGGGCGAGCTCGACGTCGCCGCGGCCTGACCTTTTCCGCCGCGGGCGCGTTACACCGACATGCCTACAGTCCTGATCACCGGCGCGAACCGTGGCCTCGGCCTGGAGTTCGCGCGTCAATATTCCGCCGACGGCTGGGATGTCGTCGCCACCGCCCGCGACTCCAGCCCGGAGCTCGACGGCCTCGGCGTAAGGGTCGAGGAGCTCGACATGAGCGACTTCGCATCGGTTGCCGGCTTCGGCAAAAGGCTCGATTCGCTCGACCTGCTGATTGCCAATGCCGGAACCTACGGGCCCAAATCGGTCACCAGCGCCAGTGACGGCGAAGCCTGGGTCAAGACTTTCGGAATCAACACGGTCGCGCCCTTCCTGCTGGCGCAATCCGTGCTTCCGCTGGTCGCCGCCAGCAAGGGCAAGCTGATCGCGATTACCAGCCGCATGGGCAGCATCGAGGACAATGAGTCCGGCGGTTTCATCGCCTATCGCTCGTCGAAGACGGCCCTCAATTCCGCCTGGCGGAGCCTTGCGATCGACAATCGCGGCAAGGTGACCTGCGCGGTTCTCCATCCCGGGTGGGTGCAGACCCGGATGGGCGGTTCGTCGGCCCCGCTGGAGCCGGAACAGAGTATCGAGGGGATGCGCAAGGTCATCGACGACCTCACCGCAGCCGACTCGGGCAGCTTCTTCAGCTACGATGGCTCGCCGATTGCATGGTAGCTTGCGCGAAGGGACGCGTGCCCGTATACGCCCGCCCTCTTCCAGACCACTGGAACACTCGAACGTGCCCGGCCATCAAGGGCTGCCGCGGCCGTTCCAGAATCTCGAAGGAGACGAAAATGCCCAAACTCAAGACGAAGAGCGGCGTCAAAAAGCGCTTCAAGTTCACCGCCACCGGCAAGGTGAAGCACGGAGTCGCCGGAAAGCGCCACCGGCTGATCAGCCACAACGCCAAGTATATCCGCCAGAACCGCGGAACCGAGCTCCTCGCCGAGGCGGATGTCGCCCGCGTGAAGCTCTGGGCCCCCTACGGCCTCAAGTAAGGAGCGCTAGAATATGCCACGCATCAAACGCGGCGTGACCACGCGCGCCAAGCACAAGCGGATCCTGGAGCAGGCGAAGGGCTATTACGGCCGCCGCAAGAACACGATCCGCATCGCCCGCCAGGCTGTCGAGAAGGCCGGCCAGTACGCCTATCGCGACCGCAAGGTGAAGAAGCGCAGTCTTTCCGCGCTCTGTGGATCCAGCGGATCAACGCCGCCGTCCGCGCCGAAGGCCTGACCTACGGCGAGTTCATCCACGCGCTGAAGCTCGCGAACATCGACCTCGACCGCAAGGTCCTGGCCGACATCGCGATGCACGAGGGCGAGGCCTTCAAGGGCATCATCGCCCAGGCGAAGGACGCGATCGAGAAGAAGGAAAAGGCGACCGCCTAAGCGGCTTCGCTATCCAGACAAGAAGGGCGTCGGGAGCGATTTCCGGCGCCCTTTTTTGTTTAATCGCCGTACCGAGGCGTCGATTCGCTCTTTCGCCCGTATAGCGTTGGGTCCGCCAGTATTGCGTCTACCGTGCGCTCCGGCGTCTCCAGATGAACGGAGCGCAAAATCCTGATGGCCATCCAGCGCCAACGAAGGCGAATTGCCAAGTCGAAACGCTGCAATTTGCCAGCAGCGAAAAGCCGCTCGTTCACGGTCATGCCAGCGTAGGGACTCTTCTTCACGAGAGCGATCGTACCTAAGATCGGGGGCTGTGCAATGGCTCAGATGAGCATCTCACCCCAGCCGTTCGTAAGCTGGCAGCGTCAGGAATTCGACGAAGTCGTCTGAGACGACCATCTCGCGGAAGAGCTCGGCGGCCTCGTCGATGTCCGGCACGTCCTGGAGAAGCCCGACTTCCTCGTCGAACAGCTGGTCGAACAGGTCGCCGTCGAACATTCGACCGTCGTCCAGCTCGGCGCCGAAGTGCAGCCACTGCCACAGCTGGGCGCGGCTGATCTCGGCGGTCGCGGCGTCCTCCATCAGATTGTAGAGCGGCACCGCGCCGCGTCCCGCCGAGCCAGGCGGCGAGATATTGGACGCCGACGCGGATGTTCTCGCGGGCGCCGGCCTCGGTGCGCGGGCCGGTGTGAAGCTCCAGCATTTCGTCGCGGCCGGGAATTGCTCGGGCATCTTCGACAGCTGGTTGGGGCCGTCCATCGCCTCGAACGCCTGCATGGCGACCGGCACCAGCGCCGGGTGCGCGACCCAGGTCCCGTCGTGGCCGTTGCGGACTTCGCGCAGCTTGTCCTGCCGCACCTTCTCCAGCGCCGCCGCATTGGCCTGCTCGTCGCCCTTGACGGGGATGAAGGCGGCCATCCCGCCCATCGCATGGGCGCCGCGGCGGTGGCAGGTGGCGATCAGGCGAAGCGAGTAAGCGGCGAGGAACGCCTTATCCATCGTCATCGCCGAGCGGTCGGGGGTCAGCCGATCGCGCGCTGCGGCCGAGCCGCTTGATGTAGGAGAAGATATAATCCCAGCGGCCGCAGTTGAGGCCGACGATATTCTCCTTCAGCGCGTAGAGGATCTCGTCCATCTCGAAGGCGGCGGGGAGCGTCTCGATCAGCACCGTGCACTTGATCGTCCCGCGCTCGAGCCGCAGCTTGGTTCTCGGCGAGCGCGAAGACGTCGCTCCACAGCTTCGCTTCCTCCATGCTCTCGAGCTTGGGGATGTAGAAGTACGGCCCGCTGCCCTTCGCCAGGGCGCGCACGGGCATTGTGCCAGACGTAGAGCGCGAAATCGAAGAATGCGCCGGCGACCGGCTGGCCGTCGATGGTGACATGGCCTTCGGGCAGGTGAAGGCCGCGCGGGCGCACCATCAGAACCGCGGGATCGTCGCCGACCTCGTACGACTTGCCGCTGTTCGGGTCCGTGAAGTGAAGGCGCCCCTGCCAGTAGTTGCGAAGGTTCACCTGCCCCTGGACCAGCTCGTCCCACATCGGCGAGGTCGCGTCCTCGAAATCGGCCATGAACACCTTGGCGCCGCTGTTGAGCGCGTTGATGACCATCTTGGCGTTGGTCGGGCCGGTAATCTCGACCCGGCGATCCTGAAGGTCGCGCGGCGCCGGCGAAACGCTCCACTCGCCGTCGCGGATGTCGCGGGTGTCGAGCCGGAAATCGGGAAGCTCCCCGGAATCGAACCGCTGCTGGCGATCGAGCCTGTCGTCGAGAAGCGCCAGCCGCCTCTGGTCGAAGCGATGGTGAAGCTCCATCAGCAATTCGAGCGCATCGGTGGTCAGGACGTCGTCGGCACCACGGACGTTCGAAGGTTCGGCCGTAACTCTCGGCAGGTCGATGACATCATTCATTGGCGAATCGGCTCCACGCAGATGGCGAAGCGCTCCGTCGCCCCGCGATGATCGCGGAAGGTCAGGCGCTGCCACTCCGTGCGTGCACGTAGCTCATCCGGGAACGGACCCGAAATCTCCTCGGTTCCTGGCACGACTTCGTCGAACAGGCAGTTCCGGTATTCGCCCCCAATCACCCAGTAACGCTGTGTCATTGTTCTGCTCCTACTCGGCTGCGACAAATTGCGCGGATTCGGTCGGATTCCTTGAGCGCCACCGTCGACGACTGGCCGCCCGAGATGGCGGTGGCAACGGCGTCGAAATAGCCGGTGCCGACTTCGCGCTGGTGGCGCGTGGCGGTGTAGCCGGCGGCTTCGGAAGCGAACTCGGCCTGCTGGAGCTCGGAATAAGCGGCCATTCCGCGGTCGCGGTAGCCGCTCGCAAGCTCGAACATCGAATGGTTGAGGCTGTGGAAGCCGGCCAGCGTGACGAACTGGAACTTGTACCCCATCGCGCCGAGTTCGCTCTGGTACCTGGCGATGGTGCCGCGGTCGAGATTCGCCTCCCAGTTGAAGCTGGGGCTGCAATTATAGGCGAGCATCTTGCCCGGGAATTGCGCGTGGACGGCCTCGGCGAAGCGCCGCGCCTGGTCGAGGTTGGGCTTGCTGGTTTCGAACCACAGAAGGTCCGCGTGCGTGGCGAAGGCCTTTGCGCGGGCGATGCAATTGTCGAGGCCGCTGCCGTCCTTGAGCCGGTAGAAGCCCTCGGCAGTGCGCTCGCCGGTGATGAACGGCGCATCGCGCTCGTCGACATCGCTGGTCAGCAGCTTGGCGCTTTCGGCATCGGTGCGGGCGACGAGGATGGTCGGGACGCCGGATACGTCGGCGGCGAGCCGCGCCGCGTCGAGGTTGCGCACCGCCGCCTGCGTCGGGATCAGCACCTTGCCGCCCAGGTGGCCGCATTTCTTCTCGGATGCGAGCTGGTCCTCGAAATGAACGCCGGCGACTCCGGCCTCGATATAGGCTTTCATGATCTCGAAGCAGTTGAGCGGTCCGCCGAACCCGGCTTCCGCGTCGGCGACGATCGGAGCGAACCAGTCGCGCTTGGCGCCCCCTTCGGCATGCTCGACCTGGTCGGCGCGCTGCAGGGCGCGGTTGATGCGCTTGGCGAGCTCGGGACCGGTGTTGGCCGGGTAGAGCGACTGGTCGGGGTACATCGAGCAGGCGGTGTTGGCGTCGGCGGCAGCCTGCCACCCTGAGAGGTAGATCGCTTTCAACCCGGCGCGCACCATCTGCATCGCCTGGTTGCCGGTGACAGCGCCAAGCGCGCGAACCGGCTCATCTTTGCGAAGCAGCTCCCATAGCTTCAACGCGCCGCGGCGGGCGAGGCTGTGTTCGATCGGCACGGAGCCGCGAAGCCTGAGCACCTCGTCGGCGCTGTACGGCCGTTCGATCCCGTCGAACCGTCCCGCTGGAGCCGAAAGCACTTCGCCGAAATCCGCCATATACTCGCCCTTTCCTGATCGTCGGACAGCAGGAAACCTCATGGCCGCTCAAAAAGATGCACGAAAAAGGGCGAATGTGTCAGTTCACGACTTGTGCTTCTTGTAAATTCGTTCACAAGTTGACGAATGGGCGCACAGCGCAAGCTATTCCTCGGGGCGCGGCTGAAGCGCCTTCGCCGCGAGCGCGGACAGAGCCAGGCGGCGATGGCCGCAGACCTCGGCATCTCCGCCTCCTACCTCAACCATCTCGAGCGCAACCAGCGGCCGATTACCGCGCCGGTCCTGCTCCGCCTCGCCGAGGCCTTCGACATCGACATAAAGGCGTTTGCCAGCGACGGTGGCGAGACCGCTGGCGCAGAACAGCTCGGCGAGATCTTCTCCGACCCGATGCTCTCCGACCTTGGAGTGACGCGCTACGAGCTCGTCGAGCTTGCCGACAATGCGCCGGTCGTCGCCGATGGCGTGGTGCGCCTGTACACTGCGCTTCGCGAGCTTCAGCGCCGCCCGGCCGACGAGACTGCTCCCGACCCGCGGGCGCTGATCACTCCGGAAACCTGGGTCCGCGACTATATCCAGGCGCAGCGCAATCACTTCCCCGATCTCGAGGACGGCGCGGAAACGCTCGGCGGAGCGCTCGGCGACCCGCTTTCGGTGGCGGAGGCGCTTCGGCGTCGGCTCAAGGAGGCGTGGGGCGTCGAATTGCGGGTCGTCGAGCCGGAAGTGCTCGGCGATGTCAGCCAGCATTACGACCCGCAGCGGCGGACCTTCATGCTGTCGGCCCTGCTGCGGCCGGAGAACCGCACCTTCGGCCTCGCCTATCAGCTCGCGCTTCTCGAATTCGCCTCGGTCATCGACACCCTGGTGACAAGCGCCCGCCCGCCCGACGCCGGAAGCCGGCGGCTGCTGCACATGAGCTTCGCCAACTATGCGGCCGGCGCGATCATGATGCCCTACGGCAAGTTCCTGCGCGCCGCGGAGGAGCATCGCTACGCGCTCGATCGCCTGTGCGGCCAGTTCGGGGCGAACATCGAGCAGGTGGCGCACCGGATCACCACGCTCGGCCGCTCCGGCGCCCGCGGGGTCCCCTTCTTCATGCTTCGGGTCGACCCGGCGGGGAATATTTCCAAGCGCTATGCGGGCGAGAGCTTCCCCTTCTCCCACTTCGGCGGCACCTGTCCGCGCTGGCACCTGCACGCTGCTTTCCAGACTCCCGGCCAGACGATCCGGCAACTGATCGAGACTCCCGACGGCCAGCGCTATTTCACCATCAGCCGCACCATCGAGCGGCCGATCCGGCCCGACTTGCGCGACGATGCGCTGCTTGCCATCGGGCTTGGCTGCGACGTCCGCTATGCGCCGCGGATCGCTTATGCGGACGGGCTCGACCTGGTGAACACGCCGGCGACGCCGGTCGGCCCGGCCTGCGCGATCTGCCCCCGCGTCGGCTGCGCATATCGCGCCACCGCGCCCGCCGGGCGGATGCTTGCGGTCGAAGAAAACCGCAAGACGATTTCCCCTTATCCGTTTGTCGCCGGGTGAGGCTTGGATTTCCGCCTTGCTCGCGGCTAAGGCGCTGACGCCATGGCTGACGAGCTGACCGATCAAATCCGTTCCGCGCCCGACCTGTCGGCGCTCGACCAGCTGCGCGTCTCCGCGCTCGGCAAGTCCGGAAGCATCACTGCGCAGCTCAAGTCGCTGGGCAAGATGTCCGCCGACGAACGCGCCGAACGAGCGCCGAAGATCCACGCGCAGCGCGAGGCGGTGACCGCCGCGATTGCGCAGCGCAAGGCCGAGCTTGAAGCGGCGGAGCTGGAAAAGCGGCTGGCGACCGAACGGGTCGACCTGTCGCTGCCCGCACCTGAAAGCCCGAAGGGAAGCGTTCATCCCGTCAGCCAGGTGATGGACGAGCTGGCCGAGATTTTCGCCGACCTCGGCTTTGCAGTCGCGGAAGGGCCCGAGATCGAGGAGCAGTGGTTCAACTTCACCGCGCTGAACATGCCCGAGTTCCACCCGGCGCGGGCGATGCAGGATACATTTTACGTCCGCCGAATCGACGACGATCCGGAAGCGGAATCCCACGTGCTTCGGACGCACACGTCGCCGGTTCAAATCCGGACGATGAAGTCGCAGCCGCCGCCGCTTCGCCTGATCGCCCCCGGGCGGGTGTACCGCTCGGACAGCGACGCGACTCACACGCCGATGTTTCACCAGATCGAGGGGCTGGTGATCGATCGCGATATCAATATGGGCCACCTCAAGTGGACTCTCGAGACGTTCCTCAAGGCGTTCTTCGAGCGCGATGACATCGTCCTTCGGATGCGCCCGTCCTACTTCCCGTTCACCGAACCCTCGGCAGAAATCGACGTCGGCTGGTCAATGGAAAAGGGCCGTCGAATCGTCGGCGGCTGCGAAGGCTGGATGGAGGTTCTGGGCTCCGGGATGGTCCACCCCAGCGTCATCGCCAATTGCGGGCTCGATCCCGAAGAGTGGCAGGGCTTCGCGTTCGGCACCGGAGTCGACCGGCTGGCGATGCTGAAATACGGGATGGACGACCTGCGCGCCTTCTTCGACGCCGACCTCCGCTGGCTGAAGCATTACGGCTTCCGGGCGCTCGACGTGCCGACTCTTAGCGGCGGAGTCGGGGCATGAAGTTCAGCCTGAGCTGGCTCAAGGCCCATCTTGAGACCGATGCCTCCGCCGAGGCGATTGCCGAGCGGATGACCGCGATCGGGCTGGAGGTCGAAGAGGTTTCGAACCCGGCCGATGCGCTGGCGCCGTTCAAGGTCGCCAAGGTCCTCACCGCCGCCAAGCATCCGCAGGCGGACAAGCTGCAGGTTCTTAGCGTCGACGCCGGTGAAGGCCCGGTCCAGGTCGTGTGCGGCGCGCCCAACGCCCGTGCCGGAATGACCGGAGTGTTCGGGCCGCCGGGCGCTTACGTCCCCGGAAGCGACATGACTCTCAAGGTCGCGGAAATTCGCGGAGTCGAAAGCCACGGCATGCTCTGTTCGGTCCGCGAGCTCGAGCTTGGCGAGGAGCATGACGGGATCATCGAGCTCGCCGAGGATGCTCCCGTCGGCGCCAGCTTCGCCGATTATGCCGAGCTGAACGACGCCGTTTTCGACGTTGCGATCACCCCGGACCGCGCCGACTGCATGGGCGTTCGCGGGATCGCCCGCGATCTCGCCGCCGCCGGAGTGGGGTCGCTAAAGCCACTCGAGGTTCCGGCGGTAAAGGGCAGCTTTTCCCCGCCCATCGACGTTCGCGTCGAAGACGCTGAGGGCTGCCCGGCCTTCTACGGTCGAGCGGTGCGCGGCCTTTCCAACGGCAGCTCGCCCGAATGGATGCAGCGCCGCCTGAAGAGCGCCGGACAGCGGCCAATTTCGGCGATTGTGGACATCACCAATTATGTGATGCTCGACCTTGGCCGGCCGAGCCACGCCTACGACGTCGCCAAGCTCGACGGCGCCCTGGTCGCTCGGCGCGCCCGCGACGGCGAGACCGTGCTCGCGCTCAACGAGAAGGAATATACGCTCGATTCCTCGATGACCGTCATCGCCGACGAATCGCGAGTTCACGATATCGGCGGAATCATGGGCGGTGAGGATTCTGGCGTTGGCGATTCGACGACCGAGGTCATGCTCGAGGTCGCCTACTTCGACCCGGCCCGGATTGCCCGCACCGGCCAAAAGCTGTCGCTGACCAGCGACGCCCGGAGCCGCTTCGAGCGCGGAGTCGACCCGGCGTTCCTCGACGATGGACTGGCGATCCTGACCGGCCTCATCCTCGACATCTGCGGAGGGGAAGCGTCGGAGGCGCTGTTCGTCGGCAACCCTCCCGTCGAGCAGAAAACCATTTCGTTCGATCCGCAACGTACGCGCTCGCTCGCCGGCATCGACGTTGCCGAAGACCGGCAGCGGTCGATCCTGCTTTCGCTCGGCTTCGAGTTCGACGGAGGCGATACGGTCCGCGCCCCGACCTGGCGGCGCGATGTGGACGGCGCCGCCGACCTGGTCGAGGAAGTCGCGCGGATAATCGGCTACGATGAAATCCCGTCGACACCGCTGGACCGCCAACCAGGCGTGGCTCAACCGACCGCGACCCGCTCGCAGCTGATCGAGCGGCGAGTCCGGCGCTCTGCTGCCTCGCGCGGCCTCGACGAGGCGGTCACGTGGAGCTTCGTTTCGGAACAGGAGGCAGCGCCGTTCGAGCCCGCATGGCGGCTCGAAAACCCGATCAGCGAGGAAATGGCGGTGATGCGGCCGTCGCTCGTCCCCGGGCTGGTGGCAGCGGCTCGCCGCAACCTCGATCGAAGCGAATCTTCGGTTCGTCTGTTCGAGCTCGGCCGGCGGTACCTTGCCGATGGCGAGCATCCGACCGTCGCATTCGTTCTCGCCGGCGAGCGAAAGCCGCGCGAGTGGAATAGCGGCAAGGCCGAGGGTTTCGATGCGTTCGATTCGAAAGCCGAGACGCTGGCGTTGCTCGACGCTGCCGGGGCGCCGGTGGCAAGCGTTCAATTATTCGCCGACGCCGGTCCGACCTGGCACCCGGGACGCTCCGCCAGGCTCGGCCTCGGCCCCAAGACCATCCTCGCGCGCTTCGGCGAGCTTCACCCGGCGCTCGCCAAGGAACTCGGCGCTCCGGAAGGGCTGGTCGCCGGCGAAATCTATCTCGATTCCATCCCCGAGCCACGCTCGAGCGATCGCGCACGCGCCCGGTTCGAGCCCGCAGCCCTGCAATCGCTGACTCGCGACTTCGCCTTCCTGGTCCCGCCGGAAGTCGCCGCCGACTCGCTTGTCCGGGCGATCCGCGGGTCGGACAAAGCGGCAATCACCAATGTTCGCCTGTTCGACCGGTTCGAAGCCCCCGAAGGCCTGTCGCTTGCGTTCGAGGTCACGCTCCAGCCGGGCGAGCGCAGCTTCACCGAGGACGAGCTCGGAGCGATTTCGAAAAAGGTGGTCGCGGCCGCGGAGAAGCTCGGCGCAAAGCTTCGCGGCTAGGGCGCCAGTGAATTGATTGAGGCATGGACCCGCGCCTCGATCTCGGCGCGCTTCAACCCGGGCGGGATCGGCTCGCCGATGACGAAATGGATTGTGCCCGGCCGCTTGAGCAGCCCGCGAGTCCACAACCTGCCGCTGTCCACCGCGACTGGCACGACCGGCAGGCCGAGCGCGCGATAGAGGCCGGCAAAGCCTGAGCGAAGCGGTGGCTTGGTGCCGTGCGCGACTCGAGTCCCTTCGGGAAAGATCAGCACCGCCCGCCCTTCGGCGATTGCTTCGCGCCCGGCGCTGACCATTTGGCGAAGAGCTTTCGACCCGGCGCTGCGGTCGACCGGAATGACGCCATACCGCCGGGTCAGCCAGCCGAAGAATGGAATTCGGGAAAGCTCGCGCTTGAGGACGATGACCGGCGTGTCGGCGATTCGCACCATCTCCAGCGTCTCGTACATCGACTCGTGCTTGACCGCGATCAGCACCGCCCCCGACGGGATTGTCCCGCTCACCCGGGTATCGATTCCAAGCAGCACTCGAGCTAGTTCGTGGCTGAAAGTCGTCCAGCCTCGAACGAGCGAACGCGTCGCCGCCTGTCCGAAAATGGTGGCGATGATTCCGGCGGCGACGAACAGTGCGGTGGCCGGGTAAAAGAGGAGCGCGAACGCTGCGGAGCGGAGGTGCTGCACCGGCTATAGCTCGAACAGGACTGCGACTCGCCGAAGCAGGAACTTGTTGTACTCGCCGAACAAGGTGCTGAATCGCGGCTCGGTGCGAACTGCATCGGGAACGATGACATAGTTGTCGCCCATCACTCGGCGGAATTCGTAACGCGCCCGGCGCATGTGCCAGTCGCTCGTCACCAGGCGGAAGCTCTTGTAACCGTGCTTCGTCAGCCAGCGATTGGCCTCTTCGGCGTTGGAGCGGGTGTCGACCGATTCGCTTCCCAGATCGACGCAGCAGTCGACCAGCTTCTTCTTGCCGCCAATGATCCGAACCAGATCGGGCTTGGTGACGGCGGGATCCGTTCCGGCGATGAGCATGCGTTTGGCGCGACCTGCGGCGAGTCCGTCGATTCCGTGCTCGATCCGGCCGCCCCCGCCGGTGATCACGACGATCGCGTCGGTGCGCTGGTCGCCAGCCGACGAGCCAAGGGTGACCGCGAAAATGATGAAGCCGAGCAGGTAAAGAAGCAGGGCGATGGAAAACAGGCGGAGGATCATAGGCTCGCCCGCAATGCCCTGAGGAGGGTGCGATGGGCAACGGCGACTGCAATGACAACGGCCGCGAGGGGCACGAGCGCGAGCACGGCGAGATCGGCAAGTCCGACGGGCGCTGCCGGTGCGAAGCTTTGCGAGCTTGCGGCGAGACCGGCGGCGACCGACGTAAGCACGGCAGCGGCGGCAATGGCTCCGGCGAGCGCGCCGGCAATCGTGTCCGCGGCGATCTTGCGCTCGAACAGCCGGATGACCTGCCTATCGGTGGCGCCGATCCCGTGCATGATTTCAACGGTCGGCCGATGCGTGTCCAGCGCTCCTCGAGCGGCCAGCATGATGGCCGCCGCGGTCGCCGCGGCCATCAGCAGGACGAGCGCAAGCGCAATCCAGCCAAGCTCCCGCACCGAACTCAGAAGCGGCTGCAGCTCGGCCGATTCAGCGATGAACGTCGCTTCGGGAGCTGCCTCGCCCACTGCAGCTGCAACTTTCGCCGGGTCGGCCCCTGGTGCAAGTTCGACCATGGCAAGAACCGGCACCGGAAGTTCGCTGCTCGACGCGGCCTCGCCGAGCCAGCGCTGCAGCGTTAGCCGCATCTCGCTTTCGGGGATTACTGTCACCTGCCGAACGCCGGGCACGCTCTTCGCAGCCGCCGCCGCCTTGGGCAGGACCGATGCCGCGGCCGACGGGATTTCGACGACATAGCGGCTGTTGGCGCCGCTCTCGATCAACGCGGCGGCATTGGCGAGCGATAGTCCGGCTGCGGCGACGATCATCATCGCGAAGGTCATCATTGCGGTCAAAGCCACGGTCGGCCCGTGAAGCTTGCCCGCCGGGACCAGCCTCGCCTCGGCTCCCGAAGCCCAAATGCGGTCGAGGATCACGGATGCGTCTCCGCCGGGCGTTGCCGGGGCGGGTTCCTGAGCGATCCCGTCGAATCGACGAGCGCTCCCGAGTCCAGCCGTAAAAGCTCGGCACGCGTGTTCGATGCAATCAGGCCGAGATCGTGGGTCGCGACGACGATGGTGGTTCCAAGGTCATTGAGCGCGCTGAAAAGGTGAAGCAGGCGCCTCGCCATCTCCGCGTCGACATTGCCAGTCGGCTCGTCGGCGACCAGCAGGTCGGGCTTGGTGATCACTGCCCGGGCGATCGCCACCCGTTGCTGCTCACCGCCGGAGAGGGTGGCTGGCCGGGCAGAGGCGCGATCGCCGAGGCCGACCCACTCGAGCATTTCGCTCGCGGCGCTGGTGATCTCGCCCTCGTCGCGGCCGGCAATCCTGAGCGGAAGAGCGACATTGTCGAAGGCGGAGAGATGGCGGATTAGCCGGAAATCCTGGAAGACCACGCCAATTCGACGCCGGAAGTGCGGCAGCGCTTCTCGCGGGGCGTCTTCGAGATCGCTTCCGAACAAGCGAATTCGTCCGCGCGTCGGCCGCTGCGCGAGGTAGAGCAATTTCAGAAGCGAGGTCTTGCCCGCGCCGGACGCGCCGGTGAGGAAGTAAAAACCCCCCTCCGCAAGCGTGAAATCCAAATCACGCAGCACTTCCGCCTCAGTGCCGTAGCGGAGGCCTACGTTTTCGAATTTTACTACCGCTGGCAGCACCACCTCCCGCACCGTGCGGCGACTTGTTGCACGGGGCAGCCGCCTTGCCAACGCCCGCGCATTCCTGTTTAGCGAAAGCTGGTTAGCGGAAGGCGCGCGGCACATGATCCTGACCTGCCCGGCGTGCGGGACCCAATATGCGGTAAAGGACGGCGCCATCCCCGATGGCGGCCGCAAAGTCCGCTGCGCCTCGTGCGGGCACAGCTGGCACCAGGAGCCGGAGCCGGGCGACGAGGCGGAAGAGCTGGCGGTGCCTGTGCCGGCCAGTTACGAGGCCGAGCAGACCGAGCTTGCCGAGACGCCGCAGGCAGCCCCGCTTCCGCCGCCGGAAGAGGAGGAGGAGGAGGAGGAGGAGCAGGTCGACATTTCCAAGGAAATCCCGGACGAAGAAGAGATTGCCGCGGTTCGCAACGAAAGCCGCTCCGACCGCAAGCGAAGCTGGCTCATGGCGGTCGTCCTCACGATCCTGGTGGTCGTCGTCATCGTCGGCGCACTGTGGCTGGTGGCGCCCGATTCGCTGCGGCAGGGAATTGGCCTTTCCGCCGCCCAGCCGACCCCGCTTCAAATCGCCCCCGGCCAGCCCGAGCGCCAGAAGCTTGCCAGCGGCAACGAGCTGGTCACCGTCAGCGGCCGCGTCATCAACCCCAGCAGCAAGCCGCAGCAGGTGCCCGCAATCAACGCCGAGCTTCGCGACAAGGGCGGCAAGCTGCTCTATTCGTGGACCATCGCCCCACCGACGCGGACGCTTCCGCCGGGCGGGACCGCGACCTTCAACAGCGCCGAGATGAATGTGCCTGCAAGCGGCGCCGAGTCGACCGTCACCTTGACCCTGAAGGGCTAAGCCCCGCTCAGGGGAATTCGACCAGTCGCGCCGGCCGCTCGATGCCGTCGGAACCGCGGACCTGCGTATCCTTCACCAGCGCGCTTTGCGGAATGTCCGAAGCGCTGATTCGCTCGCCGGAGACGATTCTAACGCTGGCCGTCGCCTGGCGAACCACCGCGCCGCCACGATCGCCAGCGGCCGGCCGAGGTGCCGAATCGGCGCCAGCCGAGGCGGCGGCAAGGAGAAGGGACAGCAACATGTCGCCACTGGTAACGCCGCCAATGGCAAAAGGTAAACAAGGCGTTAAGCACTGTCCCGATACGGGATCGCAAAGCTCGCCATTGCGCGTCGGGAATCGCTTTGATAGAGGCGCGAGCCTTGCCAGGCGCGACGGCAGCAAGGCCGTCCGTTTTCATTCACGTGCGGTCGTGGCGGAACTGGTAGACGCGCAGCGTTGAGGTCGCTGTGGCCGAAAGGCCGTGGAAGTTCGAGTCTTCTCGACCGCACCATGATGAAAGAGCTGGCCGATGGCGCAGCGCCACCGGCCGAAGCCGGATCGCATCAATGCACTCCTGCGAGTGCGTCGCAACAGCGAACAATCGAAAAGTCGCCTGAGACGACTATTGCGCGGAGGCGATTCGCGGCGGCGGGTCGAGATGGGTCGAGCCGGTGCGGACGACCGGATGCTCGTCGCTGACCGTGACTTCCAGCTTCAGGTCCGGGTCGAGCCCGACGACATCTGCCGACGACTTGGCGAGCCGCACGCGGTAGGTGCCGTAGGGCACCCGTTCGAAGAGGAAATAGCCGTCGAAGTCGGTCCGGGTCGTGGATACGACCGATCCGGTCGAATCGACCAGCTCGAGATCCAAGCCTTCGAAGCCGAGCCCGCCGTTCTTGACGATCGCCCCTTCGATATCGCCGGCGCCGACCAGGCCGATATCGACCTGGGCTGGAACGCCCGGCCTTGGAACCACGACCTGGAGCGCCTTCTTCGGCGCAAGCATCGGGTCGCCGAGGCTGTTGCGGTCGATCCCGACGGTAATCGGAGTGAAGGTGGAAAGACCGGCAACGACGACCATGCCCTTCGAATCGGTGGGTTTTTCGGCGAGCGCATGGCCGGCGGTGATCAACGCGCCCTTTTCGAACGGTTCGCCGGGGTCGGCGACGCCATTGTCATTGAGGTCGCGATAGACCCGCGCGCGAATCGAGCCGGCATTTGCCAGCGGCTGGCGCGACAGGCTGAACCCGTGGCTGGGGTCGAGCGAGAAATTGAGATTGAGCCCGATCGCAAGCGAGCCGTCGGTCGCAGCTTCGCCGGTGACCGCAAGCGCAAGCCCGCGGAAACGGCGAATGTTGCTGATTCGCACGCGGCCGCGCTTCTGCGGCCCGTCATAGGCGAGCGTCCCCTCCCAGTCGGTGGTGTCAGACCCAGACCAATAGCCGGTCAGCTCGAGCGCTCTGAACCGGCTTTCAGGACTGATTTCGAAGCTGGTGGCGCCGCGGAGCCTGACCGGGCCGACTCGCCCGGTACCGATAAGCTCCGCCACCACATTGGGCGGCGGCGCCGGTCCCTTGGCGAGATATTGCTGCGTGTACCTGATGTCGGCGGCAAGGTTGAAGCGGTTGATCGTCGCCGCCAGCCGCGCCGCGGCTTCGAGTTGCGAGCTTCCGTCCGGCCGGTCGGCAAAATGGATGTCGGCATGGGCCGGGACAATCGTCCGGCCGAGGCGAATCGGCGCGTCGATTGCGATTCGAGCGTCGCGGACAGTCGTCGGTGCGCCGCCGCGCAGATGAAAATCATTTGCAGCAATGGCTTCGGCGCTGACGTTTATCTCGCCAAGCTTGGCCAGGAGCTGCGCCCTGACCGCGGTTCCGCCGCTGCTTTCGCGCGATGCGCCAATTTCGGCCAGCGCCGAGCCGAACGACCGCCGCACCGACCCTTCGACGAAGGTAACCTGTTGATCCTGAAGGAGCATCGTGCGGGCGAGGACGCCGACCGAGGTGCGGTCGTCGAGCCCGTGTTCGAGCGAAACGGTCGCCTGCATCTTCGGATCGAGCGGGTTCAACGACGCGTTGCCGTTGAGCGACACCAGGTCGCGCCCCGGCTGGTTGATTCCCGCCCAATACCAGGTCTTTCCGGCCGGGACATTGTCCTGGCCGACGTTGATCATCTCCTCCCGGGTGCGGACCTGCCCCTGCGGACCGTAAAGGACGATGCTGATCCGGTTTTCGCCGTACATCAGCTGGACGTCGTCGAAGACGTAGCGCTGGCGGCCGTCCGAGCGTGCAAAGGCGAGGAGCTGCCCGTTGCGGTAGAGCTCTGCGTCCCACCCGGCGGGAAGATCGCCTTCGAAGCGGGTGCGATCGAAGCTCGTCGGGTTCACCACCGGGCGATTGGTGACCACCGCGCCGCGGCCGCTGGTCGTGGTCCCGCTTAGCCGGGTCGCCAAGCCAGCGACGTCGCCAAAGCCGTAGTGGGTGGCGTGAAGCGGGCCGAGAAGCCCTCCATCGGGATCCGACCGATAGGCGCGAACCCTGAGCCGCGAGGGAATGCCCTTGCGGTCGGTGGTGACCTGGGCGTCGTAGGACAAATGGGCAATTTCGCCGGCGGCGAACACCGACATCCGCCGGTCGACCTTGACCCCGGTGTCGGCGCGATAGGTCACCCCGGCGCTGACGACGAAGTCGAGCGCCGGTGCGCGCCACATCCGGTACGGGAGCCGCACCTGGGGAAGCGAGGCGAGGTCGAATTTCGCCTTGTGAAGGTTGGACGCCCGCTTTTCCCGTTCGAGCGCGAGCTCGACCGGCAATTTCGCCTCCGATTCGAGGACGACCACGGAGCCGTTGGTCAGTGCTTTCACGCCGATTCCGAACCAGCGCGACAAGGCGCCGCTGTCGACGCACCACCCCTCGGGGGTCTCGCGGATCGCAGTGCTCGCGAGCGCCTCGGCCTTGCCTCCGTAGGCGACCTTGCCGGCGGCGAGGTCGATCGAGATCGTGTTGCTTTCCTTGAACGCCCAGCCGCTCGCCCTTTTTGCGGCGAGATCGAGCTTAATCGGCACGTCGAGCGTGGTCAGGAAGTCGCCGAAGACCAGGCAGGTGCCCTCGGGCGTATTATAGGCGCGGATGCCGTCGCCGAGCCGATATTGGTGGAGCTTGGCGTCGAGCAGGAACTGTTCTTCGGGATCGGCGGTCCAGTGGTCGCCGATCGGGGTTGCAGCGACCGCGCCCATGGCGGTGAGCCAGGCGGTCGCGACAAGCGCGCCCGCCTTTCCCAGCCAGGTGCCGGTCACGACCATGACTACTCACCGCCCCCGGATACGACCTATCGGAGTACCGCGTGGGTTTCGGCGAGCGTCTTGGTGCCGTCGTCGTAGCTTTCGACATATTGGATGGTTACCGGGCCGGCGATGTCGCCCTTGAAGCCTTCTTCGACGGGGATGACGACGGTTCGCTTGTCGAGCTCCGTGTAGACGGCGACCGCGCGGGCAAGCGCCACCGGGTCTTTCACGCCCGATTTGAGCACCCGCACCTCGCCGTAGGTCGAACGGCCTCCGCTGCGGTCGAGCTCGAGCGCGACAACCGGCTTTCCGGCACGCGTTTCGAGCCTGACGTTGGAAATCGCCGCCTTTACGCTGAGATTGCCGAGGCGGACGATGACAGGGATGGTCACGCCATAAATCGGCGTCAGCTTGAAGCTCAGCCCCTTTGCCGGGGCGCTTGCCGGCCGGGCCACCGGATTGGCGGGTGGAATAGCGCGAAACAGCAGGTGAACGCGGTATTCGCCGTCGGGAAGGCCCGCCGGCGGCCGAGCGGAAATCCGAACCGATTGCGGCTCGCGAGGAGCAAGCGTCACTCGCCGCGGAGCGTAGATGAGCATGTCCCTGGCGGCGGTTTCCGAAGCCGACGGGGATTCGACTTCCTCGAGAGTGCCGTCCGCCTTCATCCGGCGGAATTCGGCGGAGATCCGGTAGGTCGCCGGCTCGTCGCCGATATTGTTGAGGATGACCTCGGCGCTTCGCCCACCGTTGAGCACCAGCCTGGTCGGGGCGACGAGAAGGTCGCCAACGCCGGCCCGTGCCGGCTGAATCGCAAGGAGAGGTGCGGCGAAAAGCGCCGCTGCCGCGGCAGCGGCTTTCATCAGGACATTCATTTCACGATCCCCACTTTGCTCCGTATTGGAGCGATCACCTCCTCCTTGCGCCGGAATGGTTTATTTTCGGTTCACCATGCCAATTGAACGGCCATGAAAAAGGGGCCGCCGTTGCCGGCGACCCCTGTCCGCGGCCGAGGCCGCTTGGTGTCGAGCGCTTACTGGTAGTCGGCGCTGACGTCGAAGGTGCCCTGGTAGACGCCGTCGGCAGTCGTGTCGCTGACATCGATCGAACCGCCGATGTCGAAGGTGACTCCGGCATTGCCCGAAGCGCCGAGCGCGACAGTCGCCGGGGCATCGACCGTCAGGTCGAGGGTCGAAACGCCGTCCGTCAGGTTGGTCATGACGATTGTCGGCGAAACGGTGACGACGACGGTCTGGTTGTTGGTTCCGGTGACCGTGTACTGCGCCGTCTGGGTCGTGCCCGAGCAGGTCACGTCAGTGTCGCAGCTGAACAGGCCGGCCTGGTCGATTCCGACCGTGTCGGTGTACGCGCCGGTACCGCTGAGGACGATCGTTCCAAGATCGAGATCGCGGTCGGCAGTGATGGTCAGAGGACGAAAGATGCGTGCGTGAGCATTGGCATCGGTCGTCGGCGTCGCCGCCTGGGCGGGAGCGCTGGTGACAGCCAGGGCGGAAACCGCGCCGGCCACAATCAGAAGCTTTTTCATTTTCAAATTTCCCCACTGGTTCAAAACGTGCACCGGCTGCCCGACGCTGGTCCGGCCACCCGTGACCATCCCATTAACCGCCACCGCTTACCCCTTCCCTCAAGGGCTTGGTTACCGGCGCGTTAAGGATCACTCCGTTTCGGAGCAGGGCTTCAAAGAGGGCGTCAAAGATAGTCGACGGTAATCGGAACGTCGCCGCGATATTCGCCTTCCGAATCGCCCGTTATCTGCAAGCGGCCGCCGAATCGGAAGCTGAGGTTGCCGGCCGAATCGAGCGTTGGAAGCGCAGGAAGATCGGTTTCCAGGCGGTCAATCACGATCGTTGACCCGCCGATGGAATAGAGCTGGATTCGCGGCGGCATGTCGACTCGAATGGACCGCCCCGGCTCGCCGCGGACGGTGACGCTTCCCACCATCGCGCCGGCGCTCAACGTGCCGATGCTGCCCGAAGCGCTGCGCTGGCCGGTCGGAAGGAGGGTTGCCGTTCCCTCGCCGCCACCGAGAAGGACGAGGCGGTCGAAATCGAGCGTGGTCTCGACCTCCAGCTGGATGAGGCTGCTTTGCGCAGCGGTCTCGCGCTCTGTCGTCGGCGTGTCGCACAGCCGGCATTGCGCATGTGCAGCTACGCTCGCCGCAGCCATCATGGCCGCAGCGGCAAGCCTGCTCGCGAGCGCAAGTCGGTATGCCATCGTGCCCTGATAGGCACAGAGACGCTAAAACAGGGTTAATGGCAGCGTAACCTGCCGCCTGCGAAGAAACGCCATGACAAAGATCGCGCGTTTGTGGCCGTCTCGCGGGCCAAGGTCCTTCTTGCCGGATCGGCATCCGCTTTCTATCGCCTGATTCCAGATGGCCCAATCCGCAAACGGCTCCTCACGGCGCCCCTTCCTCACCGCTTTCAAGCTGCTCGTCTACGCAGCGCTCCTCGGCGCCGTTGCGCTTGCGGTGGCGGTGGCGGTCGCCGTCGCCTCGCTTCCAAGCTATTCGCAGCTATCGCGGCGGTCGGACCTCGGGCAGATGATCCGCGTCCACGCGTCCAACGGAGCGGTGCTGGTGTCGCTGGGGCCCAGTTTCGGCCAGTGGCTGACCTACGACGATATCCCGCCGCCGATGCGGTCAGCGATGATCGCAATCGAGGATCGGCGCTTCCGAAGCCATTTCGGGGTGGACCCGATCGGCATCGTCAGGGCGATCGGGTCCGCGGTCATCCAGGGACACCGGGTGCGGGCGACCTCGACCATCACCCAGCAGCTCGCCCGCAATATCTTCCTGACCAACAACAGGAGCATGGGGCGAAAGATAAAGGAAGCGGTGCTGGCGCTCGCCCTGGAGCGCAAGTTCAGCAAGGACCAGATCCTCGAGCTGTACCTCAACCGGGTCTATTTCGGCGGCGGCGCTTACGGGATCGATGCCGCCTCCAGGCGATTCTTCGGGCATAGTGCCGACCACCTGTCGCTGGGCGAAGCGACGATCATCGCGGGGCTGGTCAAGGCGCCGTCAAACTATGCTCCGACCGCCGATGTCGAAGCTGCGCGCAACCGCTCCAAGGTGGTGCTCAAGGCGATGGTCGACAACGGCTTCATCTCGGCCGAGCAGGCGCGGAGCATCGACCCGGCGACAATCCGAATCCAGTCGAACAACAATCGCGACGCGGCACGCTACTTCACCGACTGGGCGCTTCCGCAGCTCGATACGCTGATCGACGAAACCTCCGAGCCGATCGACGTCTGGACGACGCTCGACCCCGACATGGAGCAGGCGGCGCACAAGGCCATCGTCGCCCATGCGCCCGACGGAGCCCAAGGCGCGCTCGTCGCCCTCGATCGCGACGGAGCGGTGCGGGCAATGGTCGGCGGCAAAAGCTACCCGGCGTCGATCTACAATCGCGCCACCCAGGCGCAGCGCCAGCCGGGATCGTCGTTCAAGCTGTTCGTTTACCTGGCGGCGCTGGAATCGGGGATGAAGCCGACCGACGTGATGGTCGACCAGCCGGTGGACATCAACGGCTGGAAACCGCGCAACGACAACCGCACGTTCGAGGGGCCGGTCACGCTCCGCGAAGCCTTCGCCCGATCGATCAACACGATCAGCGCGCAAATCGGGCAGCAGCTCGGCTTTTCGACGATCGCCGACATGGCGCACCGGTTCGGGATCACCACGGCGATTTCCACCTATCCGTCGATGGTGCTTGGGTCGAGCGAGGTGCGGCTCATCGAAATGACGCAGGCGTTCGCGTCGGTCGCCAATCGCGGGATTGCGGTGACGCCTTACGCGATCACCAAGGTGGTCACTGTCAACGGGCGCGAGCTGTACAAGCGCGAGCCGGCCGAACAGCGGGTGCTGGTCGCCCCCTGGGTCGCCGCCGAAATGACCGACCTGCTGCAGTCGGCGGTGCTGACCGGGACCGGCAGGGCGGCGCAGATCGGGCGGCCGGTCGCGGGCAAGACCGGCACCACCAGCTCCAACAAGGACGGCTGGTTCGTCGGCTTTTCGAGCGGGCTCACCACCGGCGTGTGGATGGGCCGCGACGACGCCAAGCGGGTCGGCGGGCTGTACGGCGGAACCGCTCCGGCGCGTGCGTTCCACGATTTCATGTCTGCAGCAGTCGCCAATCGCCCGGTCGAACAGTTCGAGACCCAGGTGCCGATGCCGGACTGGGACCTGGCGCCCGAAGAACAATATCTGGGCGAAGGCTATATCGACATGAACATGGCGCCGCTGGTCGACGAGAACGGGCTGCCGCTACCGCCGCCGGACAGCTACCGGCCCGGCGATTACCCGCAGCAACAGCAGCCGCCGCAGGGCCAGCAGCAGGGACAGCAACCGCAGAACGGATTGACCCAGCAGTGGCTCGACAACGTGCTTGGCGGCCGCGAGCGCCAGCAACCGCGCGCCCCGGGCCAGCAGGTTCCCCCGGCAACGACCCAGCAGCAGCCTCAGCCGCAATCGCCGCGACAGCGGCCGCCGTCGCAGCCGCTGCAGCCGCAGCCGCGTTCAGCGACCGACGCCAATCCTTCGCAGCCTCGGCCCGGTTTCCCTCAATAGCTTGCGGGCGGCGGCGGTGTCGCCGCCGTAAAGGGCGCGCTCCAGCGCCTTGAACTCGGCGCCGTGGTCGAGGTGCCGCAAATGCGCGACTTCGTGAGCGACGACGAACCGCAGCGCCGGAGAGGGCGCCAGGATGAGCCGCCAGCTGTAGCGGATCGCCCCGTTGCTGCTGCAGCTTCCCCATCGCGTGCGGGCATCGCCCACGGTGACCGAACTCGCCCGAAGATTCTCGGATGCGGCGATTTCGGCGGTCGCTGCCGACAGCCGGTCGAGAGCCAGCCGCTTCAAGAACAGTTCGACGCGGCGCCCGAACCCGGCTTGCGGGCCGCCGCAGGTCAGCTTGCCGGAGGAAAGGCCCGGCACCCGCGGCGCGCTCGCCGACCAGCAGAGCTCGACGTCGGCGCCCTGCACGGGGATCACAGCCCCCGGGACGAACGGTTCCGCGGGAAGCGTTTTCGACAGCTGTTCGTCGATCCACTGCTTCTGGCTCGCCGCCCAGGCCAGCGCAGCGGCGGGCCGAACGCCGCGCGGATGCGTGAGCCTGAGCATGTGTTCGCGATCGTCGAAGCGAAGCCGCATCCGGCGGGCATTGCGGATCGCGCAGAGCAGGATCGGGCAGTGGCAGCTCCGGGTGGGTGGCAAGCTGCCTAGAGCGCACGGTCGACCAGGTGGTATTCGAGATCTCCTGCGTCATCCTCGCTGACCGTCCAGCCGCGCGTCGAATGGCCCTCCTCGTGAACCGTCTCGCGGCTCCCCGACACCAGATAGTGCCAATCGGGCAGCGGCTCCCCGGCAGCGCGAAGGCGGTAGGCGCAGGTTTCCGGAAGCCAGTCGAGCCGATCGAGCTTCCCACGGTCGAGGATCACGCAGTCGGCGACCCATTTCTTGCGGTTGGCATAGTCGGTGCACCGGCCGTTCCGCCGGTCGAGGAGGCGGCAGGCGACGTTGGTCGCAAACAGCTCCCCGCTCTCGTCGTCCTCCAGCTTGTGGAGGCAGCAGCGGCCGCAACCGTCGCACAGCGCTTCCCACTCGCCGCGATCGAGCTTCGACAAAGGCTTTTCCCAGAAAGGCTTGCGCGCGTTCATGACAAAGGCAGCAATGCTCTGCTAACCGGGGCCAATCAAGACAGTAGCGGGGGAGTTTGAATGAAAGCGCCGATGCGCACCCTGGCCGCGATCGCGGCCGCGGCGATGACAGCGCCAGCAGGAGCACAGGCCACCGGCTACGATGGCCCGCAGCTGGTCAAGGCGATTCAGGACGGCAAGGGCAATGATGCGCTCAAGCTGCTCCAGGACAAGCCGACGCTGGTCAACGCCCGCGATTTGAACGGCCAGACGGCACTGATCGCAGCGATCAACAACCGCGATCAGGACTGGACCGGATATCTGCTCCAGCAAGGCGCCGATCCCGACCTTCCCGGCGAAAAGGGCGAGACTCCGCTAATGGCTGCGGCGCGGATGGGATTTACCGATGCAGTCGAGTGGCTGATCGGCCTTGGAGCCAAGGTGGACGCCGAAAATTCCATGGGCGAGACGGCGCTGATCATCGCAGTGCAGCGGCGGCAGGTGCCGATCGTGCGGGCGTTGGTGAATGCCGGCGCGGATGCGGACAAGCCCGATTCGGCGCAAGGCTATTCGGCGCGCGACTACGCGAAGCGCGACAGCCGGACGCCCGAACTGCTTCGAATCATCGAATCGAAGAGCCCGAAGAACTAGCTCAGGCTGGCGAGGCCGGGATCGAGCTGTTCCGACAGCCGCCGCGCCGCGCGCCGCGCAAATCGAAGAAGCTCCGCCTTGCGCCGGGCGGGGGCAAGCGGGTCGAGCGCCGCCGTTCGGACGCAGGCGGCATCGTAGCGGTCGGCAACGATCAGCCCGGCCTTGCCCGGAAGATAGGACTCGCCGTCAAGAATGCCGGCAAGAGCGGGCGGAACCGCCCAGTAAAAGCGGTCGCAGAAATCCAGGTAGCCGGTCCACTTGCAGTCGCCGACGAGGTCGGCCTTCGCCACCTTGATCTCGACGATGGTGAGGTTTCCCTTGGCATCGACCGCCATCATGTCGGCGCGGCGGCCGTTGGGAAGCGGCACTTCGCAAATCGCAAACAGGTCCTGGCGGCAGAACAGGCGAGCGACTCCGCGAGCGACATCCGTCGCCGTCGGCAAGTCGTTGTCGAGCGCAAGGGCGTGGCTAACCTCCATAGGGAGGGAGGCTAGAACAAAGCGGGAAACTTAGGAAGGCGGCGAATCAGCGAAAGAAGATGTGATTGCCGATCGAGGCGACTCGCTTCTTGTGCCAGCCGGGCTTCACCCTTCGCGCATGGAAGAAAAGCGCGTCCTCGGCGGTCGAATCCTTCAGGTCGCGATCGACGATGGTGGCGATTGCGACAGCCGTTTTCCACGACTTGCTGTCGCGGCGAATGTGCGGCCAGCGCCCGTGGTGGACGAAGGAGAATTGACCGCGCTGAAGGATGACCGAGCAATAGCTGTCAGGGAAGCGGCTGCTGTCGGCGCGATTGGCGATGACGTCGCCGACCGCGAGCTGGCCGGCAAGCGGCTCACCCTTGGATTCAAAATAGATGCCAGCTGCGAGGCACTCGAGCTGCCGGTTTCCCGGCTCGGCACTCCGAAGCTGTGCGACCAGGGTCGGAAGGTCCGCGTGACGATCGACCTCGGGTGCGGACTCGTCCTGCGTGTCCGCGTCGACCGGAGAATTCTCCTCGACCGGCACCGCAAGCTGGTCCGACTTCAAAAGCAGTTCGCGCGTGATCGCCGAGGGACTGACACTGGCAGTCTGCACGACCGCCGGGCCGGCCGGAGCAACCTGTGCCGGAGCAACCGAACTCGCGCTCATCGCGGCGCAGATCAGCAACGCCGAACGAATGGAAGCAACCATGTTTTCCGTTGATCATTGCGGTGAACCACCCAAAGCGTCGAGGCTCGATTGCGCGGTTCAGTCCCGCTTTGCCCCGGGGGTGGTGCCCCGTCTCGCGTGGTGCCTCCCAACCGGCTAGTCGGTTGAAAGCACCCCCCGCTCTCGTTTCAGTTCCGCCATTTCCCCGGCGCGGCCGCCGGGTCAACCCGCCGATGTCGTTTCAGCGATGAATTGTTCCGGTTGCGCGACGTCCAGTTCAATTAACCATATGTCGGGGTCGAATTCGACTCGCCGGCGAAGGAATTCCGCCAATTTCGGCTCCTCCTCCACCTGCCCGGCGCCGACGACCTGCCAGCGATAGGTCCCGCTCAGGTCGAGGGTGCGCTCAAGGCAGGAGACGAAATCGCCGCGGCTGCGAACGACGAGTAGGAGGCTTCCGCGCTCGGCATCGCCCTTGTGGAGAATCGCGGCGAAGTCGCCGGCGGCCTGCGTGCGGCGGATGAGGCCGGTTGCTTCCACCGATGCCGAAATCCGGCCGCTGCTCATCGCGCCATCGACAAGGCGCGCGGCCGGCCGAGCGCGCGGGTCAAGCCGCGTCGCGCTCGTCGGCGGCCATCAACACGGCGGCAAGCGCGTCGCGGCTTCGCGCACCACGCATTTTTTCGAGCGTCGGCGCGTGGCGGACCACCCTGCTGATCGCCGCAAGCGCCTTCAAGTGATCGGCGCCGGCGTCCGGCGGCGAAAGCAGCAGGAAGACGAGGTCCACCGGCTCCCCGTCGATGGCCTTGTACCTGACCGGCTCCGCGAGCCGGACGAACAGGCAGTAGATCTGCTTGAGCCCGTCGACCTTGCCGTGCGGGATTGCCACGCCCTGGCCGAAGCCGGTCGAGCCGAGCTTCTCGCGCTCGCTGAGCGTGGCGTAAATATCTGCCGGCGCAACGCCCAGACGGCCGCCGGCAAGGCTCGACAGCTGGTTGAGAAGCGAGCGCTTGTTGCCCGCCGGAAGGGCAGGCTTGATGGCGTCGAAATCGAGAAATTCGGTCAGGTGCATCGCTGGACTTCCGCAATTCTCCGGCGCCTGTCGCGCCATGGTTCGGCTTTACTGGTCGTTCGGTTCGACCCAGCCGATGTTCCCGTCTTCGCGGCGATAGACCATGTTGAGTTCGTCGGTCTTGCTGTTCCTGAACATCAGCGCCGTGGTGTTGCGAAGATCCATCATCATCACCGCATCGGCGACGCTTGCCGTCGGGATATCGACCTGGGTCTCCGCGACGATTGCCGGGTTGTCGGGAGTCTCCTGCTCTTCGGGCGCCGAAGCGAACACCCGGTAGGCGGCGTTGGCCTCGAGCCGCGGCGCAACGTCGTGTCCCGGCTTATGCTCCTTCAAGCGCTTGCTGTAGCGGCGCAGCTGCTTTTCAACCTTGTCGGCGGCGCATTCGAAAGCGACCTGCGCAGTCTGCGCACGGTGGGAGGCCTTGAGGACGACACCCTGGCCGACCGGGGCGACGATGTCGCAGGTGAAGTCGTCGTACGGGCCTTTTCCGAAAGTGACGTCGGCGCCGACCGCCCGAGAATAATATTTCTCGGTCATCTCCTCGATACGGGCGATCGCATGTTCCTTGACGAAATCGCCGGTTTCGACCTGATGATCAGCGACACGAACATCCACTGTGGAGGCTCCTTTCCTACCAATTCGGCCGCCGCTTAGGGCGGCGTCCGGCGCTGCGTCAACTCGCAGCGGTGAAGCGTGCCCAGAGCGGGTTGACCAGCCTCGATACGAACGCCCGGTGGCGTTCCAGCTCGTCAACACCCGCCACGTGCGGGCGCGGGCTAAGGGGCTCACGGACAGTGACGGTCCCCGCAGTGTCAACGATTTGCGCGACATCGGTTTCCTCGACCAGGCCGAGCCCGATCTGCCGGCCGCCGGTCAGTTCGATATAGACCTGCGCAAGCAGCTGCGCGTCGAGGAGGGCGCCATGCTTGACCCGATGCGTGCGGTCGACGCCGAAGCGGGTGCAAAGCGCATCCAGGCTGTGCTTTGCGCCGGGGTGGCGGATCCGGGCGAGCGACAGCGTGTCGACCATCCGGCTGGTGCAAATCGCCGTGTGGCCGCACGACGACAGCTCGAAGTTGAGGAAGCCGAAATCGAAGCTGGCGTTGTGGGCGACCAGCGGAGAATCCTCGATGAAGTCGAGAAGCTCGATCACTCGCTCGGAAAAGCGCGGCTTGTCCGAAAGGAAGATGTCGCTGAGCCCATGCACCGCTTCGGCACCCGGCGGCATCGATCGCTCGGGATTGAAATAAGCGTGGAAATGGCGGCCGGTTTCGGCGCGGTTGTACATTTCGACGCAGCCGATCTCGACGATGCGGTCGCCACCCGCCGGGTCGAGGCCGGTGGTTTCGGTGTCAAAGACGATTTCGCGCATGGGCCTGTTTAACCATCGCTGCCGAGGCCGAGACAAGCAAGAATGTCCCTCACCTGGCTTTCAGTTGTGGATAGCTCGCCGCCGGTATCGACGACGAAGTCGGCCCGGCGGCGCTTCTCCTCGTCCGGAATTTGGCGGGCGAGCAGCGCCTCGAACTTGGCTTGGGTCATCCCCGGGCGGGCAAGCACCCGCTGCCGCTGCACATCGGCAGGAGCGGAGACGACAATGACCTTGTCGAACGACTTGCTCTCCACCGGTTTCGAACAGGAGCGGGATTTCGAACAGGAGCGCTGGAGAATCGCCGTTTTCGACGATGAAGCGCGTGCGTTCGTGGTGGACCGCCGGGTGGACGAGCGCCTCCAGCGCCGCAAGCTCGCCGGGATCGCCGAGCACCTTTTTCGACAAGGCTTCGCGATCGACTCCGTCGGGGCCGGTGGTGCCCGGGAAGCGATCCTCGATGCGCTCGACCAGCGCTCCGCCCGCGCCCTGCAGCCGGCGGACGACGGCATCGGCGTCGAACACCGGGATCCCGGCTTCGCGGAACATCGCCGCGACCGTCGATTTGCCCATTCCGATGGACCCGGTGAGCGCAAGGCGGATCATGTCGCGAGCAGCCCGCGAGAGCGCAGTTCGCCGAGAAGCGGCACCAGCGGCATTCCAAGGATGGTGAAATAGCTTCCGTCGATGGTTTCGAACAATTGCACGCCGCGTCCTTCGAGCCGGAAAACGCCGACGCAATAGCCGACATCGGGCCATTCGGCATCGAGATAATCCTCGATAAAGGCGTCGGAAAGCTCGCGGACGTGGAGCGTTGCGGTGTCGCAATAGCTCCAGTCGACGCTTCCTTGGCGGGCAAGTGCAACCGCACTGACCAGCTGCATCGGCTTTCCGGAAAAGAAGCGCAGGTGCTCGGCGGCCTGCTCGCGACCGGCGGGCTTGTCGAACAGGCGGCCGCCGGCGGCGAGCACGGAATCGCTTCCGACCACCCACTCGCGAGGGTGATTGCCGCTGACCGCCAGCGCCTTGGCCTTTGCCAGCCCGGTTGCGACGTCCGCGGCAGAGGTGCTTCGCGCTTTTTCCTGGCTCTCGTCGATGGCCGGCGGGACGGACTGGAAGCGGACCCCCGCCTGGTCCAGCATGTGGCGGCGGATCGGACTGGAAGAGGCTAGGATCAACGCCATTGGACAACCTTGTGGAAAACCCGCCGCGACTCCCTAGCGCGGGAGCGGGGACAGTCTCAACCGGGCGGCAATCCAGAGTCCGCTTACGGTAATTCGCGATTCCATCCACCGGCGGCGAGATTCATCCCCAGCATGTGAATCACGGGCACGGCGGCGACCGACTCGCGGGATTCGCGGGAGAGTCGATTTGCCGTTGCTGTTGGAAAAAGCGGAACGGACTTCTATTTCCCGAGTCCAGCCGGACAACTACCTCATCAATTTTCTAATTAAGAATTTATAATAGGAGAATAGGGTGCCCCCTTCGCCGAGCGAAACCGTTGCGGCGAGCGCACCGGACAAGCCGTTGCTTCGAGTGCTTGGCGGTCAGCGGTGCGATCCGCCGCCGATGTGGATGATGCGCCAGGCCGGCCGCTACCTCCCCGAATATCGCCAGCTTCGCCAGGAGAAGGGGAGCTTTGTCGACCTGGTTTATGACAGCGATTGTGCGGCGGCGGTCACGCTGCAGCCGCTCGAGCGGTTCGATTTCGACGCCGCGATCCTGTTCTCCGACATCCTCATCGTGCCGTTCGCTATCGGGCAGAACTTGAGCTTCGTCGCCGGCGAAGGGCCGCGGCTGACGCCGCCGCTCGGCTCCGCCGACCTCGACTCGCTGCAGGCGTTTCCGGCGCGGCTGGAGCCGATCTACGAAACCGTTCGCAAGGTGAAGTCGAAGCTGTCGCCGAAGGTGGCGCTGATCGGCTTTGCCGGCGCTCCGTGGACGGTCGCGACCTACATGATCGCCGGCGAAGGCAGCCGCGACCAGCTGGAGGCGCGGCGGATTGCTTACTCGGACCCGCAACGGATGGGCGCGATCATCGAGCGTATCGAAGCGGTTACGTTCGACTATCTGTCGGGGCAGATCGAGGCGGGCGCCGAGGCGGTCCAGATCTTCGACAGCTGGTCGGGGAGCCTGTCGCCGGCGCAGTTCGAGCGGTTGGTGATCGCTCCCACCGCGCGGCTGGTCGAACGGCTCAAGGAGCGATTCCCGAACATCCCGGTGATCGGATTTCCCAAGGGCTCCGGCGGCAAGCTTCGGGCGTATGCCGGGGAAACCCGCGTCGACTGCATCGGCCTGGACGAGACGGTGGACCCGGCCTGGGCCAATCGCGAACTTCCCGGCGACCTGCCGGTCCAGGGCAATCTCGACCCGCTGGCGCTTCTTGCCGGCGGCGAGGCGATGCAGTCGGCCTGCCGCAACGTGCTTGACGCATTCCGCGAGCGCCCGCACATCTTCAATCTCGGCCACGGAATCCTTCCGCAGACGCCGATCGAGCACGTCGAGCAGCTGGTGCGACTGGCCAAGGGGAGCAAATGACCGACCTCAACGGGTTCCTCGGCAGCGCCTATCCGTGGGTGAAGGCGGCCCATGTCACCTTCGTCATCTACTGGATCGCGGGGCTTTTGCTGGTGCCGCGCTTCTACGTCTATCACCATGAAACGGCGCCGGGATCGGCCGAGGACCGCGCCTGGATCGAACGCGAGCGGCGGGCCCGGAGCATCATCCTCACCCCGGCATTGATCGCGGTTTGGATTCTCGGGCTCCTGCTCGCCTTCAACATCGATGCATGGGACGAAGGGTGGTTCCAGGCGAAGCTTGCGCTGGTCGTCGGACTATCCGCCTACCAGGGCTGGCTTGGGGTGTACGGAAAGCGGCTTGCCGACGGCAAACGCAGCCCCGACAGCCGCTCGCTTCGAATCATGAACGAAATCCCCGGCATAGCCGCTGCCCTGATCGTCGTGCTGGTGATCGTCCGGCCCTTCTGAATTGTAGATTCAGCCGATTGACTCGGTGCAAGCCGCTCCCTAACTCGCGAACTCGAGGCTGTACCGGCCCGTTCTCTTATCTTCGCCGATTCAGCCTTCCGTCCCATGCAAGCGGCGTCCGCCGCCAGGCTTGAACAGCTGAACGCCCACTGCCCCAAAAAGCGAATCCACATGCATCTCAAAGATCTGAAGCAAAAACCGCCCGCCGAACTGGTCACCATGGCCGAGGAGCTCGGGGTCGAGGGCGCATCGACCATGCGCAAGCAGGACCTGATGTTCTCGATCCTCAAGATCGAGGCCGAGGACGGCGCCCAGATCATCGGCAGCGGGACCATCGAAGTCCTCAACGACGGATTCGGATTCCTCCGCTCGCCCGAGGCCAATTACCTCGCCGGACCGGACGACATCTATGTCGCTCCGGCGATGGTCCGCCGTTTCGGGCTTCGCACCGGCGACACGGTCGAGGGAGAGATTCGGGCGCCCAAGGACGGAGAGCGTTACTTCGCACTTACCCGGGTGACGTCCATCAACTTCGACGATCCCGAGACCGTTCGGCACCGGGTAAATTTCGACAACCTGACGCCGCTTTACCCCGACCAGAAGCTCAAGCTCGACACGCTCGATCCGACCATCAAGGACAAGTCGGCGCGAGTCATCGACATCGTCGCTCCGCTCGGCAAGGGCCAGCGCGCACTGATCGTTGCTCCGCCACGGACCGGCAAGACGGTTCTTCTCCAGAACATCGCCCGCGCCATCACCGACAACAACCCTGAAGTGTTCCTGATCGTGCTGCTGATCGACGAGCGGCCGGAGGAGGTCACCGACATGCAGCGGTCGGTGCAGGGCGAAGTCATCAGTTCGACTTTCGACGAACCGGCCAGCCGTCACGTCCAGGTTGCCGAAATGGTGATCGAGAAAGCCAAGCGGCTGGTCGAGCACAAGAAGGACGTCGTCATCCTTCTCGATTCGATCACGCGTCTCGGCCGCGCCTACAACACGGTGGTCCCGAGCTCGGGCAAGGTCCTGACCGGCGGCGTCGATGCCAACGCCCTGCAGCGGCCAAAGCGCTTCTTCGGCGCAGCTCGCAACATCGAGGAAGGCGGGTCGCTGTCGATCATCGCCACCGCGCTCATCGACACTGGCTCGAAGATGGACGAGGTCATCTTCGAGGAGTTCAAGGGCACCGGCAACTCCGAGATCGTGCTCGACCGCAAGGTTTCCGACAAGCGCATCTTCCCGTCCCTGGACGTCGGCAAGTCCGGCACCCGCAAGGAAGAGCTGCTGGTCGACCAGGTGACGCTGAGCAAGATGTGGGTACTTCGGCGGATCCTGATGCAGATGGGCACGATCGACGCGATGCAGTTCCTTCTCGACAAGATGAAGGACGCCAAGTCCAACGAGGACTTCTTCGCTTCGATGAACCAGTAAGGCTTCACTCCAGGCGGCACGGGCGCGCTTTGCCGGATCGCACTTGGTGAAATCTGGCGCTAGGCTGGGGCGATGATCTCCGGATTCAGCTTCTCGAGCATTTTCACCGCGGCGGGCGCTGCCAAGCTCGGCCAGATCATCGTCGGCGATTTGACGATGGCCGGCGACAATGTCGTCATCATGGGCTCGCTCGCGTCCGGCCTGCCGGAACGCGAACGGCGCAAGGTGCTGCTCTTCGGCGTCGGAATGGCGCTGGTCTTCCTCATCACTTTCGCGGTGATCGCAACCCAGCTCCTGAAGGTGACCGGCCTGGTTTTCGCAGGCGGGCTGCTGTTGCTGTGGGTCGCCTACAACATGGCGCGCGAGCTGCACCCGAAGGCGCCGGTCATCGTCGACGACCCGGCGACACCCGAGCGCGAAGGGCCTCCGCGCACCAAGACCCTGCTTCGGGCAGCGATCCAGATCACCATTGCCGACCTCAGCATGAGCCTCGACAACGTGCTTCTCGTCGCGTCCATCGCTCGCGAGAACCCGGCGCTTCTGGTGGTGGGCCTGACGTTCTCGGTCCTGTTCATGGGCCTGGCCGCCAATTATGTCGCCAAGCTCATCCAGCGCTATCACTGGATCAACTACATCGGCCTTGCGGTTATCCTGTATGTCGCCGTGACCATGATCTACGAAGGGTGGATGGGCGGCGAGCATGTTTTGGGGCTACGGCACGTCCTTGGTGCCGTTTAGGAGCTAGGCTTTGGACCTTTCGTCTCTGATCAGTCCCGACGCGCTGACAGCGCTGTTCGAGATCCTCGTCATCGATATCGTGCTGGCCGGCGACAATGCGATCGTCGTCGGTGCCCTGGCGGCGGGCTTGCCATCGGATCAGCGCCGCAAGGTGATCATGATCGGGGTCGCCGCGGCGCTGGTGCTGCGAATCGGCTTCGCTCTTATCGTGACGCAGTTGCTGCAGCTGGTCGGCCTGATCTTTGCCGGTGGGCTGCTGCTGCTGTGGGTCGCTTACAAGATGTGGCGAGAGCTCCACCATTCGGGCGAGAGCCCGGGCTCCGATGAAATCACCGGCGACGAGCATAGCGGCGTTGGAGCCGCCAAAGGCTTTGCCGCGGCTGCGTGGGGCGTGGCGGTCGCCGACGTTAGCATGAGCCTGGACAACGTCCTTGCGGTGGCGGGCGCTGCGCGCGGCCATCCGGAGATACTCGTCTTTGGATTGGTGCTGTCGGTGATCCTGATGGGAATCGCGGCCAATTTGATTGCCCGCTACATCGAGCGCTACCGCTGGATCGCTTATGTCGGCTTGGCCGTCATACTGTGGGTTGCAGGCAAGATGATCTATGACGGGTGGGTCCACCCTGAAGTTGGAATCGGCCAGCTTTTCGGCTGAGCTTTCCCACGGGCGGCTCGCCGCGATAAGGCGGCACGATGTCCTCCGACACGATCTTCGCTCTCTCAAGTGGCTCCCCGCCGGCGGCAATCGCGGTCATTCGCGTCAGCGGACCCCGTGCGCACGAGGCTGCCGAGACCCTGTGTGGCGGCTTGCCTGCGGTGCGGCACGCTGCCGTCCGCGAGCTCAGAAGTTCGGCCGGTGAGCGGCTCGACGAGGCACTGGTGCTTCGATTCGACGGACCCGCCAGTTCGACTGGCGAAGATATTGTCGAGCTTCATTGCCATGGCGGGCGAGCCGTTGTCGCTTCGATCGTCGAGGAGCTTGGGCATTTCGAAGGCGTGCGCGAGGCAAGGCCGGGCGAGTTCACTCGTCGTGCGTTCGAGAATGGGCGGATCGACCTGACAGAGGCGGAGGGGCTGGCGGATCTCATCGAAGCCGAAACGGAAAGCCAGCGCCGGGCGGCGTTGATGATGGCGCAGGGCGGCTTGAGGAGCTTCATTGAGAAGTGGCAGTCGCGGTTGCTCGAGCTTTCCGCTCGGGCGGAGGCCGCAATCGACTATGTCGACGACCAATCCACCGATACCGACGAATCGCTCGTCCGCGATTGCGCCGCATTAGCGTCAGACCTCGATCAGTGGCTTCGCCGTCCGCGCGCCGAGCCGCTTCGGGAGGGTGTCAGGGTGGTCCTGGCGGGGCCAACGAACGCCGGAAAATCCAGCCTTCTCAACGCTATAGCTGGATATGATCGGGCAATCGTAACCGACGTCCCCGGCACCACTCGTGATCACCTCGACGTCCCAATTGCCGTTTCTGGAGTGCCCATGCGGCTGACCGACACCGCGGGATTGCGCGATTCGGACGATGTGGTCGAGGGAATCGGGGTGAGGAAGGCGCGCGAGCTCATCGAGCTGGCCGATGTCCTGGTCTGGCTGGGTGAGCCGCAAGACGCGCCAGCCCACCCGAGGTTGCTGCGCATCCACGCCCGCGCCGACCTCGAGGAGCGGGGGCCCGCGCCGAAGGGTTCGATCGCGGTCTCGGCAAAGACCGGAGAGGGGATTGGGGCGCTCACCGATGCAATCGTCGCACAAGCGCGGGGGCTTCTTCCTGCGGAGGGCGAGGTCGCGCTGAACAACCGGCAGGCGTCGCGGCTCGCCGCAGCTCGAGACGCGTTGAACGAAGCTGCAAGCGCTCCTGAGCTCGTGCTCACCGCCGAGTCGCTGAGGCAGGCACGGACTGCCTTCGACCTGCTCACCGGACGCGCCGGGGTCGAGGACGTGCTCGATTCGCTTTTCGGGCGCTTTTGCCTCGGCAAATGACCCGGAGACGTTTCACGTGAAACAGGCCCGCGGCCTCGCGTTGAGCGCCCGGCTCGGCTAAGCGTCCGCCCATGTACGACGTTCTCGTCATTGGTGGCGGCCATGCCGGATGCGAAGCTGCGACAGCGGCGGCACGGCGGGGTGCCCGTGTCGGCCTGGTCACGTTCCGCGCCGAGGATCTTGGCCAGATGTCGTGCAACCCCTCCATCGGAGGCGTCGGCAAGGGTCACCTGGTTCGCGAACTCGATGTCTTCGACGGCCTGATGGCCCGGGCAGCGGATCGGGCGGCGATCCACCGGCGGATGCTCAATAGAAGCAAGGGACCCGCAGTCCACGGGCCGCGCCTGCAGGCAGATCGCGCCCGCTATCAAGGCGCGGTTTGCGACCTCGTCGTCGAGAGCGGGGTCGATCTCCTGCTCTGCGAGGCTCTCGGGTTGGTCATTCGGGGGCGGACGGGTCGAGGCGCTGGAGACAAGCGGCGGTACGATCGCGTGCAAGGCGCTGGTCATCGCTACGGGCACGTTTCTGGACGCGCGCATGTTCGTGGGTGACCAGGTCGTCGCTGGCGGACGTCGTGGCGAGGCGTCGGCAGTGGCCTTGGGCGCGCAGATCCGCGAGATCGGGCTGGGGCAGGGGCGGCTGAAAACCGGGACGCCCCCGCGCCTCGACGGCCGGACGATCGACTGGGCCAAGCTCGAGCGCCAGGCGAGCGACCTTGAGCCGTGGCGCATGTCGGAACTGAGCGACGGCCAGCAGCTACCGCAGCTGCATTGCTCCATCGTCCGGACGAACGCGGCGACTCACGATATCATCGAGGCCAATCTCGACCGCTCGCCGTTGTTCGCCGGCGCAATCGCAGGCCGCGGTCCCCGCTACTGCCCGTCGATAGAAGACAAGATCAAGCGGTTCGGCGGGCGCGACGGGCACCAGCTCTTCCTCGAGCCGGAGGGGCTTGGGAGCGAGCTCGTCTATCCGAACGGGATCTCGACATCGCTGCCGGAGGACGTGCAGCAGCTGTTCGTTCGTTCGATCGGCGGACTGGAAAAGGCGCGGATCGCGCGGCCCGGCTATGCAGTCGAATATGAGTTCGTCGATCCGCGGCGGCTCGGAAGCACGCTCGAGGTGCAGGAGGTCGCAGGCCTGTTTCTCGCCGGTCAGATCAACGGCACGACCGGTTACGAGGAGGCGGCGGCACAAGGGCTGGTCGCCGGGCTTAACGCCGCCGCCAAGGCGCTGGACATCGAGCCGGTGCGCTTCGATCGTCGCACGTCCTACATCGGTGTGATGGTCGACGACCTCACCGTGCAGGGAGTGACCGAGCCGTACCGGATGATGACCGCTCGCGCGGAACATCGGCTGGCGCTGCGTTCCGACAATGCGACGACCAGGCTCGGTGAATTGGCCCTTTCCTTGGGGTGCGTGAGCGCGGCCAGGCGCGAACAGATCGAACGTCATCACCAGAAGCGGCAGGAGTCGGCCTGGGCAGATACGGACGAGGGGCGGGCGGACGCGCTCTATGCGCCCTATCTGGCGCGGCAGGAAAAGGAGTGGGCGGCGGTCCAGCGCGACTGTCGCGTGTGGCTCGGCGGCGGGTTCGATTTTGCCTCGGTGCCCGGGCTTTCCAACGAAATGGTCGAGCGACTATCCACAGCCCGCCCGGAGACGCTCGACCAGGCGTCGCGAATCGCGGGAATTACGCCCGCCGCCCTGTCCGCGCTCCACGTCGCTGCGAGTCGCGCAGCGGCATGATTGAGCGACTTGCCGCAGTCAGCGGGCGCGATGTTTCACGTGAAACCTTCGACCTCATCGGCCGCTTCGAGGCCTTGATCCGCGCCGAGGCGGGGAGGCAAAACTTGGTCTCCGCGTCGACCCTCGACTGCCTGTGGGAACGGCACGTTCTCGACAGCGCCCAGCTAGTGCGATTCGAGCCCGCGGCGGGCGCGTCGTGGGTGGATATCGGCTCCGGCGCCGGCCTTCCGGGTATCGTTATCGCGGCGCTGGTCGACGGCCCGGTGATGCTGGTCGAGCCGCGACGGCTCCGCGCCGAATTCCTCGAGCGAGCGGTTACGGAACTCGGTCTTTCCGGGCGAGTCGCGGTCGCCGCTTGCAAGGCCGAGAAGGTCGCCGGCCAGTTCGATGTGATAACCGCCCGGGCGGTCGCCAAGGTCGACCGGCTGCTCGACATATCCACTCATCTGTCCACAAGAAAAACGGCTTGGGTGCTGCCCAAGGGCCGCCACGCCGAATCGGAACTGGCCGAGGCGAGGAGAAACTGGCACTGTGATGGCGAACTGTTTCCAAGCTGCACCGGGCACAATTCCGAGATCCTGGTGCTCCGGAACGTCCGAGCGAGGGGTGGGCGATGATACGCGTTGCGATCGCAAACCAGAAAGGCGGCGTCGGCAAGACGACGACCGCGATCAACCTGGCAACGGCGATGGCCGCGATCGGCTGGAAGGTGCTGCTCGTCGACCTCGACCCGCAGGGCAATGCGTCGACGGGGCTCGGTGTCCCGCAGTCGAAGCGCGAACGCTCGAGCTACGACGTCCTCATCGGATCGGCCGATGTCGTGGATTGCACCGTCCCCACTCGCGTCCCACGGCTCGATCTCCTTCCGGCGACGATGGACCTGTCGGGGGCGGAGGTGGAGCTCGTTGGCCTCGAGGATCGTGCCCGGCGTCTCGACAAGGCGCTAACGGCCACTCCCGCCGGTCGCTGGGACATCTGCCTGTTCGACTGCCCGCCATCGCTTGGCTTGCTGACCGTCAACGGGCTGGTCGCGGCGCGCCATTTGCTGGTGCCGCTGCAGTCGGAATTCTTTGCGCTTGAAGGACTTAGCCAGCTTCTGGGGACCGTGGAGCGGATCCGCGTCGCCTTCAATCCGGAGCTTTCGATCCTTGGGATCGCGCTGACCATGTTTGACCGTCGCAACCGGCTTTCGCAGCAGGTGTCCGACGATGTCCGCGCTTGCCTGGGCGACACGGTGTTCGAGACCGTGGTGCCGCGCAACGTCAGGCTTTCGGAAGCGCCGAGCCACGGCCTCCCGGCGCTGATTTACGATCTCAAATGTCCGGGATCCGAGGCCTATGTGCGCCTTGCCCGCGAACTCATGGCGCGGCTTCCGCGTCCGGCGGAGGCAGCATGAGCGAGAAACGGAGTTCGGGCTTGGGCCGCGGCCTGGCGGCGTTGCTCGACGAGGCTGCGCGTCCCGCGGCCGCCGAGGGCGAAGCGCCGGGCGAGGGTGGCGGCGATCGCGGCGTTCGCGAGATCGAAATCGGGCGCATTCGCCCCAATCCCGGCCAGCCGCGGACGCACTTCGACGAAGAGTCGATTGCCGAGCTGGCGGAATCGATTGCCGAGCGCGGCGTACTTCAGCCGATTCTGGTTCGTCCTGACGGTGACGATTACCAGCTGGTCGCCGGCGAGCGCCGCTGGCGGGCGGCCCAGCGCGCGCGGCTCCACAGCATTCCGGCGATCATCCGCGAGATCGATGATTCGACGTCGGCCGAGATCGCGCTCATCGAGAACGTCCAGCGTCAGGACCTGAGTGCGATCGAAGAGGCGGAAGGTTACAAGCAACTCGTCGAACGCTTCGGCCACACGCAGAACGAAGTTGCCAACCTGGTCCACAAGTCGCGGAGCCATGTCGCTAATCTGTTGAGATTGCTCGACCTTCCCGAATCGGTCAGGCAATCGCTATTGCAAGGCGATATCAGTATGGGTCACGCCCGGGCGATCCTGACCGCGCCCGATCCGGAGCGGCTGGCACAGGAAATCGTCGCTCGCGGGCTGTCCGTGCGCCAGGCAGAGGCGCTCGCCAAGAAGGCTAGGCCCGGAGCGGCCGAGCCCAGCCAAAACAGCGTCCGCCGCGAGCGGCAGTCGGCCGATCCCGATCTTGCCGCGCTCGAGCAGCAGCTCGGGGACATGCTGGGGTTGAAGGTGAAAGTCTCCAACGACGGCAACCGCGGCACCGTCACCCTCCACTATTCGAGCCTCGACCAGCTCGACATGCTTTGCCAGCGCCTGTCCGGCGAACAGATCTAGGACCTGAAGCGAACGCAGTTGCGAAGCTTCACGCTGAACGGCGTCGGGCGGTCCTGGCGATTGCAAACAGTTCCTCTTCAAGCGCCTCCGCGTCGGGTGGCGAATCGCGCCGCATCAGCCGCCGTTCGAGGTCGCTCGATCGCTCGAACACCCGCGCAAGGCTCTTCGAATCCCACAGCGTGACGAGCTTGGCGACGAGCTCTTTATCTTTCCAGAACACGGACTTGCCTGCTGACGTCACGGCGTCATGAGGTCGCGCACCATTGTCGACCCGGGCGCGGATGGGAGCCAGGCCAAGCAGCCGCCGCTGGATGGCGCGAAGCAGGCGAATGGGATCAATATCGGCGCCGCTGAGGTCCAGCTCCCGCGACAACGCGTCCACGTCCCCGCCAAGAGCGAGATCGCCAAGGTGGGTCCAGTCGCCCCCTGCACCGGCGGCAATCTCGCCGAGAAGGTCGCGGTCGATCGACTTGGGAGTGTCAGGGGAAGCGCCGACGAACAGCGCGATCTTGGCGAGTTCCTGGGCAATCACGCCGCGCTGGTTTCCAGAAGCCGCGGCAATGCGGGCGGCCACGCCATCGGCCAGGCGAAGCCCCTCTCCCTGGGCCATCTCCTCGACCATCCGCTCCGCGTCGCGCTCGCCAAGCTCATAGGAGATGTGAGCAAGCGCAAGCGGGTGCGATTCGGCGAGCTTCACGAGCGACGAGGTCTTGCGAAGTGCGCCGGCGATGGCGATTGCCGGGCTTTCGGATGCCGGCGCCTCAAGCAGCGCCTCCACTGCCGGCGTGATTTCGTCGCCCGCCGGCTCGATCCAAAGAGCCCGCTTGCCGCCAAACAGCCCGATTGCGGCAGCCTCGTCGGAGAGAACCGCCGGATCCGACTTCGCCGATTGCGCGGAAATGACGGACTTCTCCGCTTCGAGGCCCTTCGCGAGATGCTCGCCATGCGCTCGCGACTGTCCATCGTCCGGGCCATAGAAGAGGTAGAAACGAACCTTGGGATCGGGCCGGCCGAGAACTTGCCGAAGCGTTCCCCGGGCAATTTTCACTGCGGGGCTGCCGCACGCGAGGCGTAAAGCGCAAGCCGCGCAACAATCTGGTCGGCGACCGCGTCGGCCAGCCTTTCGACAGCAGTCTGTTCGGCAGCGACGGTTGCATATTCGGAGCTGACGACGTCGATTCCGGCGTCCGAGCCTGCCGTTGCGTCGAGAACGACCTGCCCGGTCGACGCGGAAACGAGCTGGTAACGGGCGCGCAAAGTTCGCCGCTCGCGAGTGACTGCGCGGTCACCGCGGATTCCGAGGCCGATGATCTCGTCATCGAGCTCGACGGTGAGCCGGTACTGAGGAGCGCTTGCGGGCGAATCGCCCAGCCGTTCCTTGAGCTTGTTGTAGACCAGCCAGCCGTCTCGCCCGGCAATTGGGGCGACGGTCACTTGCCGGAGAGTCGCCGCAACCTCGCCCGATGCGCCGCCGCCGTACAGTGGGCGCAGCCCGCAGGCGGAAAGCGCGACCGCCGAAGCAACGATGAGGAGTTCGACCGATCACGCGACGATATTGACCAGCCTGTCCGGTACCACAATCACTTTCCGGGGAGCCGAGCCGGCCAATTGCCGCTGAACCTTCTCCGACGCCAGCGCGAGGGCTTCGACATCGGCGCGGTCGAGCCCGCGCGGAGCGGTCAGCGTGTCGCGCAGCTTGCCATTCACCTGCACCGCAAGAGTGACTTCGTCGGCGACGAGGAACGCAGGATCGAATTCGGGCCAGGCGGCATCGGCGACCAGCTCCTGCTCGCCGAAAGCCTGCCAGCAGGATTCGGCAAGGTGCGGCGCCATCGGAGAGACGAGTTGGACGAGCGTTCGGATGGCTTTGCCGCGGGTGGAGGAGGCGGGCGCCTTCTCGATCGCCGTGACCAGCTCGTAAAGCTGGGCGACGGCCTTGTTGAACTGCAATCCGTCGATCGCTTCGCCGACCGCGGCGATGCTGCGATGGAGCTTGCGTTGGAGCGCGTCGTCCTCGCCCTCTGCCGCGCTGGGGCTATTGGCCAGCCGCCACACCCGCTGCACGAAGCGGGCAGCCCCCTCGATTCCTGCTTCGGACCATTCGAGGTCACGCTCAGGCGGGCTGTCGGAAAGCATGAACCAACGCACCGCGTCGGCGCCGTACTTGGCGACGATCGGTTCGGGATCGACGGTGTTGCGCTTCGACTTGGACATCTTTTCGACACGCCCGCGACTCACCGGGGCTCCCGCGGCATCGATGAGATTTCCCTGGTCGTCCGCGCTCACCTCGTCCGGTGCGAGCCAGCGGCCGTCCACTCCGCGAAACGTCTCGTGAGTGACCATGCCCTGGGTGAACAGACCCCTGAACGGCTCGTCGATATCCAATCGCCCGATCCGCTTGAGCGCCTTGGTCCAGAAGCGGGCGTAGAGGAGGTGAAGGATCGCATGCTCGACCCCGCCGATATATTGGTCGACCGGTAGCCAGGCCTCGGCGTCGGCCTTGTCGAACGCCTTTTCGATCGGTTGGCTGGCGAAGCGGATGAAGTACCAGCTCGAATCGACGAAGGTATCGAAGGTGTCGGTCTCGCGCCGTGCCTTGCCGCCGCATTTCGGGCAATTGGTGTTCCGCCAGGACTCGTTGCGGTCCAGCGGGTTGCCGGGCACGTCGAACGAGACATTCTCCGGAAGGAGCACCGGAAGCTGGTCGCGGGGAACGGCAACCGGGCCGCATGACGCGCAGTGGACCATCGGGATTGGGGTGCCCCAGTAACGCTGCCGCGAAACACCCCAGTCGCGCAGGCGGTAAACTACCTCGCGAGTGCCCCAGCCTTGCTCCTCCGCGCGCCTGATGACGGCGTCCTGCGCTTCCTCCACCGACAGCCCGTCGAGGAACTGCGAGTTGACGATGACTCCCTCGCCCGGTTCCGCCTCATCGCCGATCGGAGTCTCGCAATCCTGGTCGGCGCGGGCGACGACCCGGCGGATCGGCAGGTCGTACTTGGTAGCGAATTCGAAGTCGCGCTGGTCGTGCGCCGGCACTCCGAACACCGCCCCAGTGCCATAGTCCATCAGCACGAAGTTCGCGATCCACACCGGCAGCTTCCAGTCGGGGTCGAGCGGGTGGACAGCCTCAAGGCCGGTGACGAAGCCGCGCTTCTCCTGGGTTTCGATATCGGCGGCGCTGGTGCCGCCCGCCTTGCACTCGGCGATGAACGCAGCCGCGTCCGGATTGGCAGACGCCACCGCTTTGGCCAGCGGGTGGTCGGGCGCGACTGCGACGAAGCTGGCGCCGAAAATCGTGTCGGGCCGGGTGGTGAAAACCTCGACTTGCGGCGCTTTCGCGAGCGCCGCCTGGATCCACGGATAGTCGCGCTCCGCGCCCTCGGCGCTCATTTCGAAGCGGAATCGGAGCCCGTCGGAGCGCCCGATCCAGTTCGCCTGCATCAGCTTCACCTTTTCGGGCCAGTCGTCGAGAGACTGGAGGCCGTCGAGAAGCTCGTCGGCGAAGTCGGTGATCTTCAGGAACCATTGCGACAGCTTGCGGCGTTCGACCGGCGCCCCCGAACGCCAGCCCTTGCCGTCGATGACCTGCTCGTTGGCGAGCACCGTCATGTCGACCGGGTCCCAATTGACCTCGCTTTCCTTGCGATAGACCAGGCCCGCTTCGTACAGGTCGAGGAACAGCGCCTGCTCGTGGCCGTAATATTCGGGGTCGCAGGTGGCGATTTCGCGGCTCCAGTCGAGCGCGAATCCGAGCCTTTTGAGCTGGTCGCGCATCGCCGCGATGTTCGCCCGGGTCCAGCCGTCGGGATGAACGCCACGCTCCATCGCCGCATTTTCGGCCGGCATTCCGAAGGCGTCCCAGCCCATGGGGTGGAGTACTTCGAAACCCTGCATCCGCCGATAGCGGGCAAGCACGTCGCCCATCGTGTAGTTGCGGACGTGCCCCATGTGGATGCGCCCCGACGGATAGGGGAACATCTCGAGCACGTAGGCCTTCGGCTTGGCGCTGTCCGTGTCGGCGATGAAGCAGCGCTCGTCTTCCCAGCGCCTTTGCCAGCGAACGTCCGCAACCGCCGGATCGAAGCGGTCGGTCATCGGTGCGCCTTATCCCGGGACGGTGGTGCGGCGAATGTCACGGGCACGGGTGAGGATGACGTCCTCGAGCTTCTGGACGGTGGCCGCGGTTACCGGCGCTTCCACCCAGGTTCCGTTCTGGAGCACCTGGCGCGATGCAGCGACCCTGAGCGCGTCGGCGCGAAGGTCCTGGTCGAGGATGGTGACGGTGAGCTTGACCCGTTCGCCGGGCGACTTGGGATTGGCGTACCAGTCGGTGATGATGACCCCGCTTCCGGCGTCCGCCTGAAGGAGCGGCGCGAACGAAACCGTGTCGAGCGCAGCCCGCCACAAATAGCCGTTCACCCCGATCGTCGTCATCGTCGACGGCGCGAGCTGAGTCGGCAGCCTGCGGTTGTGAGCGCAACCCGACGCCGTCAGTGCAACAAGGGCTACGGCGGCAACGGTGAGCTTCATGCGGGGCATCGGCAATCCTCAAGACATGGCATTGGCGTCGGCGTTATAGATGCTGGCGACGAGGCCGCAAGCACAGCGGCGGAACGGCGTTTGTGGTTCAACTGCAACAGACTCGTTCCGAATCGAGTCAGACATGGAACCTTCAGGTTCGTCAGCCTATATAAATTTGCTCAACAGGGAGTTGGAGCAGGTGAGTCGCGGGCCAATCAGTGCAGGCAAAGCGGCCGTTGCGCTTGGCGCGGCGGGTCTTTTGCTGTCTCCGGCACTCGCCGCAACCAGCTCGAACAAGCGTCCGCCGGCGATCGCGGTGAGCATCAGCCCGGACTTCACTTTCACTCCAGCGTCTGCCGACCCGCGGCTCGCCGCGGCCTTTTCCGGCCGCGACTCGCAGGACCTGGGCAATTTCAAGTTCACTCCGGCAGCAGCCAAGGGACGCCCGTCGCAAATCCGCGTGGCAATCCGCGCCCGGGCGACGAACCCGCAGGAAGTCGCGTCGAACGGTTCGGGCTCGCCGGTCGGCGCGCTTGCCCCGGTCAGCTACAACCTCGGAGTCGCGGTCGGATGGAGGCGCTTCGCAGTGTCCGGCGACGTTGCCAAGGTGAAACCCGCCGGATCGCCCATCGATGGCCGCGAATCGGCAGTCGTGGGAATCAGCTATTCGCTTCCCAAGTTCACCGGCCGGGTCGCAGTTTCGGCCGACCGGTCGCAGGGAAGCGCTGCCCCGGCGCTCCGCGATCCCGACAAATACGCGCTGGATGTCGGCGGGTCCTATGCGCTGACCCGGCGCCTGTCGGTGACCGGTGGCGTTCGCTACAACGTGCAGCACGACCGGGCTTCGGCGCTTACCGACGATCGTGTCGACAGCCAGGCCGTCTACATCGGCACCGCCTTCAAGTTCTGATCCAGGCGTCGATCCCCGCCCAACCCTGAAATCCGAGCCGCTCGATTCGGCCGAACCGCCGCTCGTTCATTCCCCCGAGCGCAACGACTGGCGAGCGGGCGAGGCGAAGCAGCGCCGCCGCGCGCATCCGCGGCATCGGCGGCCGGCCGGGGTGGCTTCTGGTTGGACACATCGGCGACAGCAGCAACAGCGGCGCCCTCGACAATCCGGCGCTTCGCAGTTCGCGCAGCCCGTGAACTCGAATCGCCTCGCCCGCAGCAGCGTCGGCGAGCACCAGCCCACGGCCGCGCGCGACGCGGCGAAGCCTTGCAAGCAGCCTCGAGCGCTCGCGCGGCGGCATCGATTCGTAGAGGACGAGGATGCCGCTTCCCCTCGGCAGGCTCCGGACTGCCCGCCACAGGTCCGCGCCCGTTCGCCCGTCGGCGACGAGCCATTGGCGCGGAACGCTGGTCTGGCGGCGACTCATCGCGCTTCCTATAGGCGCTTTGCATGAGCAGCGCCGAACACCGCCGCAATGCAATTCTCGACGGCATAGCCTCGGCGTCCCGGATTGCCGGCCGCGAGCCGGCGGAGGTGACTCTCGTCGCCGTCAGCAAGACCAGAAGCGGCGCTGAAATCGAGGCGCTGGCAAAGGCGGGGCAGCGCGACTTTGGGGAAAGCCGGGTCCAGGAAGCGCAGGACAAGTGGCCGGAGCTGCTCGCCAGCTACCCCGGGCTTCGGCTGCACTGCATCGGACAGCTTCAATCGAACAAGGCGGCGGAGGCGGTGGCGCTGTTCGACGCCATTCACTCGCTCGACCGCCCGTCGCTGCTGGGTGCGCTGGCCAAGGAAGCCGACAAGGCGAAGCGCTTCCCATCCGTGTACGTGCAGGTGAACATCGGCGACGAGCCGCAAAAGGGCGGCTGCGCGATCAGCGATGTCGGCACGCTGGTGGCCGCAGTTCGCCAGTCGCCGCTTCCGCTTGCCGGGCTGATGTGCATCCCGCCGCTGGGTGTCGAGCCTTCGCCCTATTTCGCGCTGCTGGCGAAGATCGCTCGCGAGCACGGCATTGCGGGATTGAGCATGGGCATGTCCGCCGACTACCGGGCGGCGGTGATGCTTGGAGCGACTGCCGTGAGGGTCGGAACGGCGCTGTTCGAAGACGACTAGGGCAGGTGGCCGCTCTTGTCGCGCTTGGTGGCGAGGTAATCGGCGTTGTGAGGGTTCACCGGCATGTGATGGCCGACGCGTTCGGTGACTGTCACTCCAGCTGACTCGAGACCCTCGACCTTCGCCGGATTGTTGGTGAGAAGCCGGACTTCTTCGATCCCGAGCGCTCGAAGGATCGCCGCCGCTTCCTCGTAACCGCGTTCGTCGTCGGCAAAACCAAGGCGCAGGTTGGCCTCGACGGTATCGAAGCCACGGTCCTGGAGCGCGTAGGCGCGAATCTTGTTGGCGATTCCGATCCCGCGCCCTTCCTGCCGCAGATAGAGCAGGACTCCGCCGCCGGCAGCGGCGATCAGCCGAAGCGCCTCTTTCAGCTGCGGGCCGCAATCGCACTTGAGCGAGCCGAAGACGTCTCCGGTCAGGCATTCGCTGTGAAGGCGTACCAGCGGCGGCCGCCCGGCGAACGCGCCGACGACGAGCGCCACATGCTCCTCTCCGTCCTCGGCGCGAAACACTGCAATCTGGGTCTTGGGCATGTCCTCCAGCGGCAGCCTGGCTCGAGCGACGGGCGTCACCGAGAGACCCGCGCCCGAGACGGCATCGGCGCTGACCTCGGCTGCGGCCCGGGCGTCGCTGAGTACCCACAGCGCCGGGAGCAGGCCGGCGAGGCGGGCGAGCTTGAGAGCCGCGACGGCTTCGTCGATTCGCTCGAGCGGACGCGGCTGAAGCGGGCCGAGCGGTGGGCGCTGCCAATCCTGGCCCGGGTCGGCAATCGCGACTGCCGAATCGGCGTCCAGCCATTGGGGCCGATCGAGCAGAACCGGCTCGCCCGGGTCGGCGGCATCGCGCCGGTTACCGAGCGCAAGCGCCGCAGCGCGCCAGCCGCTGATCAGCAGGGGGGCGGTCGAATCCGGGTCGACCGAGGCGAGAAGCTCGCGATCCGCCGTCTCCGCAGCCATGACCGTCAAGGGCCGGTCGGAGACGATCCGCGCCGCGCGGCCGCCCTTGAGTGCCGCAATCGCCCGCCGAAGCTCGCCAGGCGCGCTCACATCGTCGAGCTCGCAGATGAGCGGCACGTGATCCGATGGCCTCTCCCAGGTTCGGCACGGTTCGAGGACGCAATGTGCGGCAAGGTGGCCCGACAGCTGCGGCGACGCCCACATGTGATCGAGCCGCCGCCCGCGATCGTTTTTCGTGAAGTCGGGGGACCGGTAGCTCCACCAGGTGAAGCAGCGCTGCGGTGCCGGGAAGAAGCGGCGGCCGATGTCGATCCAGTCGTGGGCGTCACGAAGCCGCGTTAGCGCCTCGACCTCGACCGGCGTGTGGCTGACGACCTTGAGGAGCGCCTTGTGACTCCACACGTCGCATTCGAGCGGGGCGACGTTGAAGTCGCCGACGATCACGGTCGGTTCGTCGAGCCCGTCCGACCAGCGGGTCATTCGCTCGAGGAAATCGAGCTTCTGCCCGAACTTCGGGTTGAGCTTGCGATCCGGGATGTCGCCGCCGGCCGGGACGTAGACGTTCTCCAGCCGAATCCCGCATTCAAGCCGCGCCCCGACGTGCCGGGCTTCGCCATTGTCCTGCCAGTCGTGGCGGCCGGGGTCGCTTAGCGGCAGGCGGCTGAGGATCGCCACGCCGTGGTGCATCCGCTGGCCGTTGAGGTGCTGGTGAGCAAAGCCATGGCCGCGGAAGAAGTCGGCGGGAAAGACTTCGTCGCAGGCCTTGGTCTCCTGCAGGCACAGGACGTCGGGCTGTTCCTGCTCGATGAGCCTTTCGACGAGCGCCAGCCGGGCGCGCACCGAGTTGATGTTCCAGGAAGCGATCTTCAGCCGTTTGCTCACGTGCCGCGCTTAGCCCGCTATCGGTAGAAATCAAAAGGAGGGGCTCGCTCGAGGGCCCAAGAAAAAGGCCCTCGCTCCGGGGGCATGGAGCGAGGGCCGAACCAAGCGTTCGTCACGCAAGGGATCGTCGCGGCAAGGGTAACAGGGGGAAACCCCATGCCTTATGCGGCAACCGCGTTCCTTCTACGCGCCGATAGCTGACGCGCGGATGAACAGGTTTTCATCTGCTACGCTTTTCAGCGAGTTATTTCTTCGGCTCGGCGTAGGTGAACGCGCTGCCCGGTACGGCGACGTTGTAGCGCTGGCCGGACAGCTTCACGGTCGTCAGCTTCCCCTGCGCGTCGACCGCCGTCCAGCCGTAGAGCTTGAGCCCGGCGGGAGCGCCGGAGTCGCGGATGAAGGCGAGGATCAGCTTGCCATATTCGTTGTGCGACGGGTCCACCGCCCGGACGATGACGACCCGCGGGTCTTCATTGGGAACGATGCGGGCGATCCTGTCGAGATCGGGGTTGTTGGAAAGAAGGATTCCAAGCGGGGTCTTGTTGAGGTCCCAGCTCGATTTCTGGCCGACATCGTAATCGATGAAGGTCAGCTTGCGGCCGTCGGCGACAAGAAGGACGTTGACGCCCTTGCCGTATTGGAACCGGATCCGGCCCGGGCGCTTGAGCAACAGCTTGCCCGACAGGGTCTGCCCCTTCGAATCGGTCTGGACGAAATCGGCGGTCATCGAATTGACCGCCTGCAGGTGTGCCTTGACCAGGCCGAGCTCAGCGGATTTGGCAGCGTGCGCCGCCACCGGCGCTACCATGACTGCCACTGGGACCAGCGCGCGCGCGAAACGGGTTGCAAAGGACATTCGAAGCTCCTGAAGACTTGCGCACGAACGTGGCGCTTTGCGGTTGAATGCGCTCTGAACCCGCGGGTTCCGCCTGGTTCAGCCTAGATGGGGTGCCCGTCGGGGTCGATCAGCACTTCGCGGCGGCCGACGTGGTCGGGCATTCCGACCTTGCCTTCCTTTTCCATGCGCTCGATCAACCGCGCCGCGCTGTTGTAGCCGACCCGAAGCTGCCGCTGCAGGTAGGACACCGACGCTTTCTGGCTCTCGGCGACGATCTGCACCGCCTTGCGGTAGAGCTGGGTTTCGGGATCGTCTTCGCCGGTCGGCTGGCCGTCGAAGAGGTAGTCGCCGTCCTCCGGCTCCTCCGTCACCGCCTGGATATATTCGGGCGTGCCCTGCTTTCGCCAATGCTCGGTCACCGCCCGCACTTCCTCGTCGGAAACGAACGGGCCGTGGACCCGAAGGATCTGCTTGCCGCCGGGCATGTAGAGCATGTCGCCCTTTCCGAGCAGCTGCTCGGCCCCCTGCTCGCCGAGGATCGTGCGGCTGTCGATCTTGCTGGTCACCTGGAAGGAAATGCGGGTCGGAAGGTTGGCCTTGATGACTCCGGTGATGACGTCGACCGACGGCCGCTGGGTGGCCATGATCAGGTGGATTCCCGCCGCGCGCGCCTTTTGCGCCAGCCGCTGGATCAGGAACTCGACCTCCTTGCCGGCCGTCATCATCAGGTCGGCGAGCTCGTCGACGACGACGACGATCTGCGGGAGCACTTCGTACTCGAGCTGCTCCATCTCGTAGATGGGCTGGCCGGTTTCGGCGTTGTAGCCGGTTTGCACCCGCCGCCCGAGCTGGGCGCCCTTGGTCTTGGCTTCGCGCACTTTCTGGTTGAAGCTGCTGAGCGAGCGAACGCCGAGGTTGGCCATCATGCGATAGCGCTCCTCCATTTGCTCGACTGTCCATTTGAGCGCCCGGATCGCTTTGCCTGGCTCGGTCACCACCGGAGCCAGCAAATGCGGGATGCCTTCGTAGATGCTCAGTTCAAGCATCTTGGGATCGATGAGGATCATCCTGCATTCGTCGGGGTCGAGCCGGTAGAGAAGCGACAGGATCATGCAGTTCAGGCCGACCGACTTGCCCGACCCGGTGGTCCCCGCGACGAGCAGGTGCGGCATCGGCGCAAGGTCGGCGATCACCGCATCGCCGCCGATGTTCTTGCCGAGGATGAGCGGCAGCGAGACATCGCTGTTGGCGAAGGACTCGCTTCCGATCAGCTCCGACAGCACGACCGATTCGCGCCGGGCATTGGGGAGCTCGATGCCGATGACGCTTCGTCCCGGAATGATGGCGACGCGCGCCGAGATGGCCTGCATGTTGCGGGCGATGTCGTCGGCAAGAGCGATAACCCGGCTCGCCTTGATCCCGCTTGCCGGCTCGAGCTCGTACATGGTGACCACCGGCCCCGGCCTGACCTCGACGATGTTGCCGCGGACGTTGAAGTCCTCGAGCACGGCCTCGAGGATCTTGGCGTTGCGTTCCAGCGCTGCCCGGTCGACCTGCGCGCGCCCCTTGTCCGGCGCCGCCGACAGCAGGCTGATGTCGGGAAGCGCGTAGCTGTCGCCGAGCGCGAGCCCCGGCTGCGCGGCCGGCCTTCGTACCCCGGCGTTCTTCGGCCGCCCGGCAACGGCCGACGGTTCGGCAACGGCGACGGCTGGACGCGGCGTTGGCGGTGCTGCGCTTGCCGGTCGCTCGTCGCGCTGCTGGGTAACCCGCGGCGCGGTCTTCTTCGCCGGCGATCGCTCGAGCAGGCCCCACAGCCAAGCCTTCTCATCGTCCGACAGCGCCAGTGCCAGCCAGGCAAGAACCAGCCCGCCCACTGCAAACAGCACCAGGAGCGCGATTCGCGTGGGCTCGATGAAACGCGGGTCGGGGATCAGCGCAATCAGCGACTCGAGGCCGCTGGCCGCAGCAAGCGCGATTGCGCCCCCCCAGCCGCCGGGAAGCCCGGATACTGCCGACCCGCTGGTCAGGCTGAGGGCGATGCCGACGAGGATTGCCGCGATCGCCGCGAGAACCAGCGCCCGCCGAATTCGGCCGAGCCGGCTTGAGCCGGACCATCCGCAGTCCGGCAAGTCCGATCACCGGCAGGAAGACCGCCGATCCGATCCCGAACAGGAGCAGGGCCAGGTCGCTTGCATAGGCGCCGACGACCCCGAGCCAATTGTCGGGATTGCCGCCGGCCGCGGTCGAGAAGGACGAATCGGTACTGCTGTGCGAAGCGAGCGCCACCGCTCCGCCGACGCACAGGGCCAGCAGGACAACGCCCCAGGTTCGTCGCGCAAGGCGCCCGAGCGACTCGCGCAGCTTGTTGCGCCAGTCGGGCCCAAGGTCCTTGTTTGGCCGCGCGGCAGCCGTTGCCATCGTTCCCACCCCCAAAATCCAGCGCTTAAAATGCCTTGTCCGGGACTCGCGGGCAAGCGCGCTGTCTCGACGGGGCTCATTCCGCCCCTCGCCAGCACGGAACTGCGGCGCTAGTGCAACGCCCGATGGACCGAGCGGACGTGATCATCCTCGGCGGCGGGCTTGTCGGCCTTGCCCTTGCAGCGGCGCTGGATTTCGAGCGGCTTGTCGGCGATCGTCGTCGACCCGGCCGATCCCGACCTGCGAACCGGGGCAAGCTTCGACGGGCGAACCAGCGCGGTGTCGTCGAGCTCCATGCGGATGCTCGCCGCGACCGCCGTTGCCGACCATTTCCCGGTCCCCGGCTGCCCGATACTGAAAATCCAGGTCGCCGACGGGCTCGACCCCGGCGGCCTCGCATTTGAACCGGGCGAGGACGACGATCCGCTTGGCTGGATGCACGAAAACCGCAATTTGCGGGCCGCGCTGAGGGCCCGCGCCGAAGCGGGCAAGAACCTTTGGCTCCTGTGGAAATCGAAGCTCGCAAGCGTCGAGCGCGGCGACAATGGCGTCGTCGTTGCACTCGAGGACGGCCGTAAGCTGACGTCGCCGGTCCTCGTCGCCGCCGACGGGCGCAACTCGCAAATGCGCGAACAGGCGGGAATCCGGGTCGCACGTTGGCGCTACAACCACATTGCCATCGTCTCCGTGCTCAACCACGAGCGGCCCCATGACAATGTCGCCTATGAGATTTTCTACCCGGGCGGCCCGTTCGCCCTGCTGCCCATGACCGACGAGGGAAAACGGCACCGATCGGCGCTGGTGTGGTCGGTGAAGAAGGAGGACTCGCCCGGGCTGCTGTCGCTAAGCGACGAGGATTTCGCGGCGGAAGCCGAAAGCGCGATGGGCGGATTCCTCGGCAAGATCGCGCTTGCGGCTCCGCGCTCCACCTATCCGCTGGGTTTCCACCATGCGGCGCAAATCACCGCCCAGCGGCTGGCGCTGGTCGGCGATTCCGCCCACGCGATCCACCCGATCGCCGGGCAGGGGCTAAACCTGGGCTTCCGCGACGCCGCAGCGCTTGCGCAGGTGCTGGTCGAAGGCGCCCGGCTCGGCCTCGACCTTGGCGACAGGCAATTGCTCGACCGCTATCAGCGCTGGCGCTCACTGGACTCGCTGATGGTGGCGATGGCGACCGACGGTTTGACCAGGATCTACGCCGTTCCCGGCAAGCTTCCCGCTGCGGTTCGCCGCTTCGGAATGGGCCTCATCGACCGCATCGGGCCGGTAAAGAACCGGCTGATGGCCGAAGCGCGGGGGACGAGCGGCGACCTGCCGCTGCTCCTGAGGGGGCTGCCGATCTGATCCTCGCCTCTCCTTCCAAAGGAGAGGGGAAAGTCACTGAAGCGTCGGCTGAAGGTCGGTGCCGCCCTGGCTCAGGCGGAGGAACTGCATCAACTGCACAAGCAGGTCGGCGCGCTCCTCGAGCGTCTCCGATTCGAGCAGGGCCTGCTTTGCCGAAACGTCGAACGGCGCGACCTGGGCGATGGCGTTGACCAGCAGTTCGTCGTCGAGGCGGCTGACCGCCGACCAATCGACCGCGAGCCCGAGCGCCTCCCCCAGCCGCCGCGCCTCGCGCTCGACCTCCGCCCGATACGTCATCGCAAGCGGTTCCGGCTCGCGATCGTCGAAGGCGCCAACGTCGAGATCGCCGATCCGGTAGGGCGTATCGAGGTCGACCTCTGCCATCAGGCGGAATCGGTTCGAGCCGTTGAGGACGATGTTGAAGCGCCCGTCCTCGATCTCCTCGACGCCGACGATCTCCCCGACGCAGCCGACCGCGTAGAGCGGCTGCTTTTCATCGTCGGCGACCTCGACAAGTTGCGGCTGGACAATTGCAATCAGGCCGTCGCCGTCGACGGCGTCGCGGACCAAGTCGCGATAGCGCGGCTCGAAGATGTGCAACGGAAGCTGCGCGCGGGGGAAAAGGATGGCGCCCGCAATCGGAAATATCGGGGCGCGAAGCGGGAGCGCGCCGCTCACGTGAAGAGAAGGGCCGAGAGGCGGCGGCGCTGGTTACGGGTCCAGTCGTCTTCGAGTCCCTGCGCTTCGAGCAGCTGGAGAAAGCGGATTCGGGCAGCGCTGTCGTTCCAGTCCCTGTCGCGCTCGACGATTGCGAGAAGGTCGTCGGCTGCTCCGTCGCGGTCGCCGGCCGCCATTCGCGCGCCGGCAAGGTCGTAGCGCGCCTGGAGGTCGTCGGGGTTGGCGGCGACCTTCTGCTCGAGATCGCCAAGCTCCGACGCCGCACCGGCCGACGCCGTCTCGAGTGCAGCCCTGGCCCGGCCGATGGCCGAATCGCCTGCAAGCTCCGGTGACAGCCCGTCGACGAGGGTCTTGGCCTCGGCCACCTCGCCGCTGGCGACCAGCGAACGGACAAGGCCGCCGATGGCCGCCGCATCGTCGGGGTCGAGCTCGCGAACCTGGCGGAAAATGCTCGCCGCGCGCGCCGCGTCGCCGCCGGCAAGAACCTCCTCGCCCATCGCGATCAGCGGCCCGATCTCGGCCTTCGCCGGCTGCGAATCGTCGCCGCCAATGGCAAGCTGGGCGATCAGCTGGTCGAGGATTCGCTTGAGCTGTGCTTCCGTCCGGTACTGGGTGAGGTCGGCAACCGGCTGGCCCTGGTAGAAAGCGTAAACGGTCGGGATCGACTGCACCCGGAACTGGGCGGCGATCACCTTGTCGGCATCGACGTCGATCTTGACCAGGGTGACACCCTTGTCGGCATAGTCCGACGCAAGCTTTTCGAGAACTGGCGACAGCTGTTTGCACGGGCCGCACCACTCCGCCCAGAAATCGAGCAGGACGAGCTTGTTCATCGACGGCTGGATCACGTCGCGGTCCAGCTTGGCCACTGCTTCGCGTTCGGCCTCGCTTAATCCCAATGTCGCCACACCGGTCCTTTCGTTACTCGCGTTCGCCGCCCATATGGGCCGCTCCGCGCCGCCTCACAAGGCGAGCGCCGGAACGCTTGCAGCGGGGGCTTTCCCCATGCTAGGCGCCCGCCACCCTGCCGCCAGTCCGGCGGCTTCGCGCCATTTGAGCGGGCGTAGCTCAGGGGTAGAGCACAACCTTGCCAAGGTTGGGGTCGAGGGTTCGAATCCCTTCGCCCGCTCCAGACTGCCGATGTCGCTGCAGCCGAACCCTCGAGTCTTCGTTGCCGCTCAGGCCCAAGGGCCATCGCGCGGCGTTCGAATCCCTTCGCCCGCTCCAGACTGCCGATGTCGCTGCAGCCGAACCCTCGAGTCTTTGTTGCCGCTCAGCGATCCGTTGGCCCGCCACCATCCGCTGAGGCTGATTTGGGTCAGGGCGATTCTTGCCTGCGAGCCGCTTCGTTGTTGGAACCGGATGCTGCACGCCGGATTGTGGAGTCATGGCTGTAGTAGCGGCGGACAAGGACGAAATTGACGCGCTGCCGCTTTTCTCGGGGGTCGGACGCGCGGCCCTTTCGCGGTTGCTGCAGTTTTCCACGATACAACGCTACCCGTCGGGCACGCTGCTTTTCGAGCAGGGCGACCAACCCGACAAGCTGCACGTCGTCGTCAGCGGCACCGTCGAGATTTTCTCCAGCGGCGGCGGCCGCGAATGGGGCGTCATGCTGCTGAACGCCGGCGACATCTTCATGCCGGGCGCGGTGCTGTTCAATGAACCCTACACGACCTCCGCCCGGACCCTGGGCTTTTGCCGGATGTTGCTGCTCGACGCAGACCGGGTGAGGATGGAGGCGGCGACGAGCGTCGCCCTGGCGATGCAGCTCAGCCGAGCCATGGCCGGCCAGTTCCGCGTCGCACTCCGGCAGGTCCTCGACCTCAAATCGAGAACCGCCGCGCAAAGGCTTGGCTCGTTTCTGCTGAAAGTAGCCGATTCGAGCGACTGTGCGGCTCCGGAACTGCCCATGCGAAAGCGCAATCTTGCAGCGCGGATCGGAATGACTCCGGAAACCCTTTCGCGAACGCTGCAGGTGCTGGCCGACAATGGCCTGGTCGTCAGGGGACGGCAGATCATCGTCCGCGACCGCGCGCGCATCGAAGCCTTCTGCGGGCCGGATCCCTACCGCCCCACCGCGGAAGACCAGCTCCAGGTGCACGCGCTGTAACTGGCGGCGCGATGCCCGCCGCGAGTTGAGCGGGCTCAAGCGCGCCTTTGGCGAGGCACAAATCGGGCCGGCTCGATGAATTGCGGGCGGCGGTCGAGAGCGAGGAGAACGCCCGCGGCACCGGCTCCGGCGATTCCCACCAGGGCAGCGAGTGCAAACAGGCAGGCGAGCAGCGCCGACTGCTCCTGCGGCAGCAGCAGCCAGGCCGATTCCAGCGGGCGCATGCAAAGAGTCAGCGAAGCGATTGCGCTCATCGCCCGGCGGCTGGAGCGGACCGCCGGCAGCAGCATCGCGAAAAACGGCACTAGCCCCTGGCCAACGAACAGCAGTCCCGTCACCCACGCCCAGCCGCCGGTGCCTCGGGCAAGGTACCAGACCACTTCATCGGGAAGGTCGCCCGACCACACGACGATGAACTGCATTGCGTGGAGATAGGCCCACATCAAAAGCGCCACCATCAATGCTCCCGACGCCGAAGGCGGTGCCGGACCGCGCCCGCGGCGAAGGCCGATGACGAGCGCGAAAGCGACGGCGGAAAGCCATTCGCAGCCGAGGATCAGCAGGCCGTAGATCGAGGAATGGAATTCGGGCGTCAGTGTCTCGGCAAGGTCGACGCCCATCCACGATGCGACGAGCGCGAAGGCGATCAGGCCGGCGGCGGCAATCGGGACCCGCGCCAGCGGACGCAACAGCAGCGCCAGCCAGACTGCGATCAGGATCGCCCAGTAGACGAGCTGGCGGACAATGAAGAAGGCCGGCGAAAGCCAGGCCGCCTTGAACGCCGCGAAATGCGCGGCGACCGACGGGTCCGCCCACGGATAGACGATCCACAGGCCAAGCAGCAGCGGAAGGATTGCAACGGCGGCGGCCGGCAGCAGCGCGGAGCCGAGGAGGAGCGGGCCCGTGTACAAGGAGCGCCAGCTTCCGGGGACCAGGACGACCATCATCAGCACGGCGAGGCAGCCAACCGGGACCCAGGCGAAGGCCAGGGCTGCGACCAGCCAGCCGAGAAGCGCCGCCTTTGCAGCCATTGCGAGGCCGATGGCCCACAGTGCGAACCCGGCTATCCCGGCGACCAGCGGGATCCGCCGGCTCACTTCCGCTTCGCCAGAAGTGCGGGCCGGAGCGCGGGCGGGACGTCGTCAAGGGTTCCCAACCGGCTTTGCTGGAGCGCCCGAATGTAGGCCGTGATCGCCCAGCGGTCGCGAACTGGAACCCGGTCCGCGTAGCTGTACATGACTCCGTGGCCGTTGGTGATAACGTCGACGAAATGCTTGTCGGGCGCGGCGACGAGGCGCTTTGAGTGGAAGCTCGGCGGCTGCGGAAAGCCGCGTTGCACGACCATCCCGTCGCCATCGCCGCCATAGCCGTGGCAGACGGAGCAATAGATGTCGAAGCGCTGGTGCCCGCGCTTGACGAGCGCGAGGCTCATCGGCGGACGCTGGGCGACCAGCCCCCGCGTATCCGCTTCCCTCGACACGGTGCCGGACGGCGCCGCTTGCACAACCCGGCCGTTGCGGAACAGCGACGCACGCTCCCACTCCTCATATTTCGGCTGGTCGCTCATCGTCAGGTCCTGGTGGCACCCGGCGAGCGCAAAGAAGACGGCGAGCAGGCGAAGCCTCATGGCCGCACCTCCTCGATCGATGCCGGGTCGAGGGACTCCAGGAAGGCCCGGGTCGAGTGCGGATCGAATTTCGGGTCGTCCGCCTCCACGTAGAGGAAAAAGCGGTCGTCGCTGGCGAGATCGAAACGCGGAGTCGCGAACAGGGGATGGTGAAGCCGTGGAAGGCCGTTGCAATAGAGCATCCCGATGGTCGGGAAGAGGGCCGCGAACAGCACCATCAGTTCGAAGTCGACGACGACGAATGCCGGCCACGCCAGGATCGGCCGACCGCCGACGTTGATCGGGTAATCCCAGTTGGTGAGGATCTGCACCGTGAGTGCACCGAAAAAGCCGAACAGCCCTCCGAAAAAGCTCAGCCAGCCCATCGTTGAAGTCTGCAGCCCGAGGACCTTGCCCATTGTCTCGATCGGGTAGGGGCTGAACGCGTCGAGGCGGCGGTACCCCTGCTTTCGGGCGCGCCGCGCAGCGTCGAGAAGCGACTCCTGGTCGGCGAATTCCGCGAGAAGGCCGAGCGGCCGGTCAGCCATGGCGCGCCTCCTCTTTCTCCCGCGCAAGCACCTCCTTGTCCTCGGTCATCGAGATGGACGGGATGAACCGCAGGAACAGCAGGAAGGGGACGAGGAACAGCCCGAGCGTCCCCGCATAGGTGCTCCAGTCCCAGAAGCTCGCGTGGAACTCCCCGAACGAGGAGGGGAGGAAGTCCTTGTAGAGCGTTGTGACGAGGATCATGTAGCGCTCGAACCACATGCCAATCATCGCCGACGTGCCGATCAGGAACAGCAGGAGCCCGTTGCGCCTGACGGAGCGGAACCACAGCCCCTGCAGCGGAATGAAGTTGAGGACGACGGCGCCCCAATAGCTCCAAGCATAGGCTCCAAAGAAGCGGTCGTGGACGGTCGCGATCTCGTGCGCGTTACCCGAGTAGAATGCGTCCCACACTTCGAAGACGTAGCCGTAGGCGGTCATCAATCCGGTGGCGAGAAACACCTTGGCGAGGAGGTCGAGGTGGCGGTCGGTGACCAGGTCCTGGACGTGGAACATCTTGCGCACGGGCACCGCTATCATCGACACCACGGCGAAGCCGGAAAAAGCGGCGCCGAGCACGAAATAGGGCGGGAAGATCGTCGAGTGCCAGCCGGGGAGCTGGCCGGCAGCGAACAGCATCGACACTTCGCTGTGCACGGAAACGACCAGCGGCACGGCGATCGCGGCGATGATCCGATAGGTCTTTTGCCACCGCACCCAGTGATGTGCCGATCCGCGC
>CAWCUG010000005.1:0-73962 GCA_963798785.1 uncultured Alphaproteobacteria bacterium | reverse complement strand
TCCAGCCGAGCGAGAAATCCCGAAGAAAATCCGCCGGCCGCGCGACTTCGCCCGGTCGCGGACAGTGGCGAGGTCGGGGATGAGGCCGACGTACCAGAAGATCAACGAGACGGTGAGGTAGGTGAGAACCGCCCAGATGTCCCATTCGAGCGGGCTTCGGAACTGCGGCCACACGCCCATCGTCGCGCCGTAAGGGAACATCCAGTAGAAGAACCACGGCCGGCCCAGGTGCAGGATCGGGTAGATTCCCGCACAGACCACCGCGCACAGCGTCATCGCTTCGGCGAAGCGGTTGAGGGAGTTGCGCCAGTCCTGCCCCATCAGCAGGAGCATCGCCGAAATCAGGGTCCCGGCATGGCCGATCCCGAGCCACCATACGTAATTGTGGATGGCAAACGCCCAGTTGACCGGGATGTTAAGGCCCCAGACGCCGACTCCGCGAGCGAACAAATAGGTGACCGACACCACGAACAGCCCGAGCAGCGACAAGGCGAAGACGAATGCGATCGTCCATGGCAGCTTGGCCGGGAAGCGCAGCGGTACCGCGGAGACTTCGGTGGTGATTTCGCCGAGCGTCTCGTCGAGGGGGAGCGCCCGTTCGCTCATGCGTCGTCCTCGAAGATCTTGGCGAGATAGGTCGTCCGGGGGCGGGTCCCCAGCTCGCCGAGGAGCGCATAGTTGCGCGGGCTCGACCGCTGCCCGGCGACCGCGCTACCCGCGTCGCCGAGATTGCCGAAGGTGATCGCGTTGGTCGGGCAGGCCTGCTGGCAGGCGGTTTTGACTTCGCCGTCGCGGACGTCGCGATTGTCGATGTCGGCCTGCACCTTCGCGGTCTCGATCCGCTGGATGCAGTAGGTGCACTTTTCCATCACGCCGCGGCCACGAACCGTGACCTCCGGGTTTCGCTGCGCCTCGATCGGTGCCGGTGCCTCGCTGGTATAGTCGAACCAGTTGAAGCGGCGGACCTTGTACGGGCAAAAGCTCGAGCAGGTCCTGGTGCCGATGCAGCGGTTGTAGACCATCAGGTTGAGCCCGTCGGGACTGTGCACCGTCGCGTGCACCGGGCAGCCCATTTCGCAGGGAGCCTGCTCGCAATGCATGCACGGCACCGGCTGGAATACGGTCGCGGGACTCTCCGGCTCGCCCGAGTGGAGCCGGCTGACCCGGAGCCAGTGCATCTCGCGGCCCATATAGACCTGGTCCTTGCCGACGACCGGGACATTGTTTTCGGATTGGCAGGCGGTGATGCAGGCGTTGCAGCCGATGCACAGGTCGTTGTCGATGACCATCCCCCACGCCGGCTCGCCGTCCTTCCACTCCGGGTAGATGGTTGCCCGCTCGACCGGCTTGGCGACCTTCTCGTCAGGACCGGCGACCAAGGGAAGCTCGTCCTCCTTTTCCATCACATGGTGCCGCTGGGTGGTGGCGACCGGCACCGTCGAATCGCTGGCTCGAATGCTTCCCGTTCGCGACCATGGCGAGGCCATCGATCGCAGCGGGTAGGCGTCATATCCGACTCCACGACCGACCCGCCCGACCTCGCGCCGGCCATATCCCAGGTAGACCGTGGCAACGCCGTCGGGCTGTCCGGGCAAGACCCACACCGGGCCGCGGATCACCTTGCCGTCGGCTTCGATTTCGATCAGCCGGGCGTTGTTGTCGGCGGATTCGCCGGACCCGCCGATCCCCAGCCCGCGCGCCATCGCCGGGCTGATGGCGACGACATTGTCCCACGTCACTTTCGTCAGCGGCTTGGGAAGTTCCTGGAGCCAGCCGTTGTTCGCGCCTTCGCCGCCGCGGATCGTCGGATCGGGGCGGATGACGATCTCGATCTCGGTTGGCCCGGCCTCCTTTGTGGCAACCTCTCCGCCCGGATTTGGCGAAACGGACGTCGCCTTCGCCTCTGTTCCGGGCACGAAGCCGAGCTTGAGAGCCGCGTTCCATTCGTCCTCGCCAAGCCTGCCTGCCCAGTGCTTGCGGACCAGCGCACGGGCATTTGGCGCGCCGCCATCCGACGTGAAGGCGGCGACCAGCGTGTGGATCGAGCGCGTATCGTAAAGCGGCTGGATGACCGGCTGCATGATCGTCGCAAGCCCGTCCACCGCTCGCGAATCGCTCCAGTCTTCGAGGCTGTGCGGAGTCGGCAGGTGCCAATCGCAAAGGACAGCGGTCTCGTCGACGTGAAGCCCCGAATGGACGGTTAGTGGCACTCGCCCGAGGAGCCCGGTGAAATCGATGTCGCCCGGCGATGCATAGGCAGGGTTGGTGCCAAGCATGAACAGCGCCCGCACCTTCATCGCCTGCATGTCTCGGCACAGGTCGACGAAGCTCCCGTCCGGCCGCAGCGTCAGCGGCTCGGAATAGGACAGCGTCTTGCCGTCATTGCCGAGCCGCCGGTTCACCACCGCGGCGAGCGCGTGGAGCTCGGCGGGCGAGTGGCGGGCGACAGTGAGCAGCGACGAGCCGGCGTTCGACGCCAGCGCCTGGGCTGCGCTGCTCGCCCAGCCGAATTCTTCCGCGGTCAGTCCGGCGACGGCCCCGCCTGCCCCCAGCTTTGCGGCGATCGCGCGAGCGAGCAACGGCATTCGCGAGGGCGCAACCGAGATCTTCTGTTGCGCATTGGCACCGGTCAGGCTCGGCGTCGGCTCGGCCATGAACAGGCGGATTCGCTTGGCCTTTGGAGCGCTTCCGCGGCCTGTGGCCCAGCTTGCGGCATTGACGACCTGGGCGGGACCGGGCCCGAGGAAGTCGTCGTCGAGGCTGACCACGACTCGCGCCGAGTCCAGCTTCAACGAGCGCTGGGCGCCGCCAAGCGCCCGCCCGCTCGGGTCGCCGCCATAGCCGGTCAGGGGATCGAACACGTGCACCTGCAGGTCTGGCAGCGCCGATTTCAGCTCGGCGATCTGGGCGATGAGCGTAGGCGACGTCGTCGGCGCGACGAGCAGCCGAACCCCGTCGCCGCCAGTCGTTTCCCACTCGCTGCGCCGGCGCGTCATCTGCGCGTCGAAATCGGCCCATGTCGCCGGCGAACCGCGGACCAGCGGCTGCTGGCTCCGGTCGGGATCGTAAAGGTCGAGAAGCGCCGCCTGGGTGAGGAAGCTCGACGCCCCGCGGCTCGCCGGATGTTCCGGATTGCCTTCCAGCTTCACCGGGCGCCCGGCGCTGGTCTGGGCGATCACCGGCTGGGCGAAGCCGTCGGTGAGGACGGCGGTCGCGAAATGGCTGACCCGGTTTTCGCCAAAGTCGTCCGGGCGATCGACGAACGGGACGACCTCGTCCGATCGTGCCGGCTTGCACGCGGTTACCCCGGCAAGCGCCAGCGACGCGCCCATCACCCGCAGGAGCTCTCGGCGATCGACCTGGAACAGTTGTGCGAGCGAGGGGAATTCCGCCTTTATGGTTTCGGCGAATGCCTCGCTGTCTGCCCACTCTTCCAGCGAGCGCCACCAGCGGCGGCCGGTGCCGTCGGGTTTGGGAGCACCGGTCATCGGTGGCACACCCCGCATTGCGTGAGCTGGTTGGGCGAGTGGATTCGATACAGGTGCATCAGCTTTTGCTCGAGCGCGGCCTGGTTCTGCGGCGGCTTCCAGTCGAAATCGAACACCGCGTCGCGCGGCCGAAGGTGCGGCGCCGGGTCGCGGTGGCAATCGAGGCAGAATTTCATCGGCAGCGCCTTGGCCCGATAGGTCAGCGGCATCCGGTCGACGCGCCCGTGGCATTCGACGCACGACACGCCCTTGGCGATGTGGATGTCGTGTCGAAAATAGACGTAGTCCGGTACTCGCGTGACCCGCTGCCAGATCAGCGACCGGTGCTGGGCCAGGCTTTGGCGAACCGGCTCCAGCATCCGGGCGTTGGTCCAGATTTGCGAATGGCAGGTCATGCAGGTGTGGGTCGGTGGCATCCCGGCGTCGGCGCTCGTCTCGACCTTCGTGTGGCAGTAGCGGCAGTCGATTCCGAGTTCGCCGGCGTGATGCTCGTGGCTGAAAGGCACCGGCTGCAGGGGAGTGCGCGCAACATCGGTCGCATATTGAGAGCGGGCATAAACTCCGGCGATTGCAAGCGAACCGAGCGCAAGTGCGAAGATGGCAATCAGGATGGCACGGAAGCGGGTGTCAGCAGTGCGCGAAAATATCTGCGCCACCCGAAACGTTCCTCCCTTCGTCCCCTTTTTCTGTTCGGCGAACGGACCTGAGCCGCTGCAGGTTCCCAAGAAGTAGCTTTGGTCAATAACGGGAACGGAACGAAGCACGGCGGCTTTCCGTTCGCAATTGCGAGACGTTCAAGCGGGGAGTCCGGGTGACGGACGTGCACTCACAGCCAGGATACGAAACCTCGGACGCTCCGCCGTGGTTGCTTGCCACGCTCGCTGGCGGGCTGGCTGCAACGGTGGCGCTGGTGCTGGCCAGCCTGGCAATCGCCTTTCCGCACGCGACGAAGGGTGGCCATCGCGGCCCGACCGCTCCGCTGCCGCCGGCGCCGCAGCTCCAGACCGACCCCTACCGCGACCAGGCGCTCTACTCGACCAGCCAGCAGCAAAAGCTCGGCGGGTACGGCTGGTCGGGCGACGGCCATGTCACCGTCCCGGTCGATCGCGCGATGCGCGAGGTCGCGACGGAGGGCTGGGGGGAGCCCAAGTGAGCTGGAGGCGAGCGCTTGTCGCTCTCCTGCTTGTGCACAGCCTTCCTGCCGATGCGCAGATCCGGCCTTCGCAGTTCGCCGACTTTGCCTTCCACCAGCACCCGGGGGCCCAGCTCCCGCTCGACGCGGCGCTTCGCGACGAGAGCGGCCGGCCGGTGCGCCTCGGCGCGCTTTTCGCAAACAAGCCAGCGGTCGTCGTTCTCGAATATCTTCGCTGCCCGAACCTGTGCGGCCTGGTGCTCGGCAAAATCACCGCCGAGATGAAGCAGCAGAACCTGCGGCCCGGGCGCGACCTGCAATTCGTCGCCATCAGTATCGACCCGCGCGAAAAGCCGTCGGACGGAGCGGCGGCGCGCGCCGACTACATGGCCCGGCTCGGCTCGAAGTCGGTGGCGGGCTGGCACTTCCTGACCGGAGACCCGCGCGAAGTGAAGCGGATCGCATCGGCGATCGGCTTTCCGTACAAATACGACCCGTCGCTCGACCAATATGCGCATCCGGGCGGTTTCATCGTTGCCACTCCCGACGGGCGGATTGCGCAATATATCCTCGGCTTCCAGCAAAACCCGGGTCAGCTTCGGACGGCCGTCGAAGGCGCGGCCGGGGGCGTGACCAAGCCCGCCGCTTACCCGTTGCTGTGCCTGTGCCTGGGCTATGACCCGCAGCCGGGAACGGTGCAGGCGCTCGTCCTGTCGATCGTCCGCTGGGTCTCGATCGCGCTTGCGCTTGCCTGCGTCGCGATGGTCTTTTTCCTCGTCCGGAGGCGGCGGGCCTGATGGGGCACGTACCGTTCTGGCCCGCCGAGGCGAGCAGCTATGCCGGGCAGCTCGACCTGCTGTTCATCGGGCTGCTGGTGATAACCGGCCTCACCGCCGGGCTGGTCTTCTTCCTGCTGATCCTGTTCGCCGCCCGCTATCGCGAGGGTAGCGGTGCCCAGCGGACGACCCCGACGACCAAGACGTGGAAGTGGGAGTGGGGCTGGACCATCGCCTCGCTCCTGGTTTTCGTCGGGCTCGCCGTGTGGGGAGCGGACCTTTACCTGCGGATTTACCAGCCGCCCGGCGATGCGCTCCAGATCTTCGTTGTCGGCAAGCAGTGGATGTGGAAGGCCCAGCACCCCGGCGGCCAGCGCGAGATCAACGCGCTCCATGTTCCCGCGGGGCAGGACGTTCGGCTGGTGATGGCTTCGCAGGACGTCATTCACAGCTTCTATGTCCCGGCGCTTCGATTGAAGCGCGACGTCGTCCCGGGCCGCTATGAATCAATGTGGTTTCGGGCCGACAAGCCGGGGCGCTATCGCTTTTTCTGCGCGGAATATTGCGGAACCGACCACGCGCACATGGACGGCTGGCTGACCGTCATGGCGCCGCGCGCCTTCGCCGGCTGGCTTCGGGAGAATGGCGGCACCGGGTCGCTCGCCGACCAGGGTTCAAGGCTGTTTCGAAGCTATGGCTGCAGCGGCTGCCACAATCCGGGCGGGACGGTGCGGGCGCCGCCGCTGCAGGGCGTGTACGGAAGCCCGGTCCCGCTCTCCGACGGCCGCGTGATCCGCGCCGACGACGCCTACATCCGCGATTCGATCCTGCTTCCAAAGCAGGACGTCGCGGCGGGATACGACCCGGTGATGCCGTCCTTTGCCGGCCAAATCGGCGAAGACGATCTCGCCCGGCTCGTCGCCTACGTCCAGTCGCTGGGCGGCAAGGCTCCACCGCTCGGGAACCGCCGATGAGCGAGGAACGGCCGCTGAACTATCTCAATTCGGAGCTTGGCATCCGCTCCTGGCTGCTGACCACCGACCACAAGCGCATCGCACTCCTCTTTTTCGCGACGATTACCTTCTTCTTCTCCGTCGGCGGTGTGGCGGCGACGCTGATCAGGTTCGAGCTGCTGACTCCCGGCCCGACCCTGGGAAGCCCGGATTTCTACAATCGGCTGTTCACGATGCACGGCGTCATCATGGTGTGGTTCTTCCTCATCCCGTCGATACCGACGACGATGGGCAACTTCCTGATCCCACTGATGATCGGGGCGAGGGACCTGGCGTTTCCGCGGCTCAACCTGTTGAGCTGGTATCTGTTCATCGCCGGCGGGCTGCTGACAATCGCCGCGCTCCTGCTTGGCGGAATCGACACCGGCTGGACCTTCTATGAGCCCTATTCGACCTTCTACGCGACCGGCTACGTCATCCTCGCCGTCAGCGGCATATTCGTCGCCGGCTTCTCGTCGATCCTCACCGGCCTCAATTTCATCGTCACCATTCACAAGCTCCGCGCCCCGGGCATGACCTGGTACCGGCTGCCGGTGTTCGTCTGGTCGACCTACACGACCAGCGTCATCCTGGTGCTCGCGACCCCGGTGCTTGCGATGACGCTGGCGATGCTCCTGGTCGAGCGCTTCGCCCATGTCGGAATCTTCAGCCCGTCACTGGGCGGCGACCCGCTTCTCTACCAGCACATGTTCTGGTTCTACAGCCACCCGGCCGTCTACATCATGATCCTGCCGTCGATGGGGCTGATCAGCGAGATCGTCCCGACCTTCGCCCGCAACAGGCTGTTCGGTTACAAGTTCATCGTCTGGGCGAGCATCGCCATCGGCGTCATCGGCTTCCTTGTCTGGGGCCACCACATGTTCGTCGCCGGGCAGGCGCTCTACGCGAGCCTGGTTTTCTCGTTTCTGAGCTACCTCGTCGCGGTGCCCTCGGCGATCAAGGTGTTCAACTGGACCGCCACTCTCCACAACGGCTGGATCCGGTTCACCGCGCCGATGCTCTACGCGTTCGGGTTCATCGGGCTGTTCACCATCGGCGGCCTGACGGGACTATTTCTCGCTGCGCTGGCGGTCGACGTCCACGTCACCGACACATATTTCGTCGTCGCGCATTTTCACTACATCATGGTCGGCGGCGCAGTGATGGGATATTTCGGCGGCCTTCATTACTGGTGGCCGAAGATTACCGGGCGGATGTACCCGCAAGCGTGGGCGCGGTTCACCGCGATCCTCGCCTTCTTCGGCTTCAACCTGACCTTCTTCCCGCAGTTCATCCTCGGCTACCTGGGGATGCCCCGGCGCTATCAGAGCTATCCGCCCGAATTCCAGGTGTGGCACGTATTGTCGTCGGCCGGCGCAAGCATTCTCGCCGTCGGCTACGCGCTCCCGATCTTCTATTTCGGCTGGTCGCTGTTGAAGGGAAAGCCGGCGCCCGCCAACCCGTGGAACTCGACTGGCCTGGAGTGGGAGGTGCCCTCGCCGCCGCCGACCCGCAATTTCGCCGAGACCCCGCACGTCATCCGCCCGCCATACCAGTATGATCGCGGCGAACCGCTGGCGCAGGCGGCCGATGACTGAGCGGGCACAGGCACCGGAGCCGGGGTTCCAATATGCCGACGGCGCGCAGGAGCGCGACGCCTCCACCCTGGGGATGTGGACCTTCCTTGCCACCGAAGTGCTGTTTTTCGGAGCGCTGATCGCCGGCTATTTCGATTATCGCTTGTGGTACGGCGAAGAGCTTGTCGAGGCCGCCAGCCACACCAAGGTCGTCCTCGGCACGATCAACACCGCGGTCCTGCTGACGAGCAGCGCCTGCATGGCGATGGCGGTCCACTCGGCCGAGGCTCGGGCACGCAAGAGCGCGGCCCTGTGGCTGGCCGGGACCGCCGCGCTCGGGCTGCTGTTCCTGGCCATCAAGGGCTATGAATATCTCGAGGAGTATCGGGAGGGGCTGGTCCCCGGCCTCAACTTCGACACCGCCGCCCACGGCCGCGTCGCCGAGCTGTTCTTCACCTGGTATTTCTGCGCGACCGGGCTCCACGCGCTCCACCTGCTGATCGGGATTGCGTTCGTCAGCTTTGCAGCGATCGCCCTTGCTCGAAACAGCCTTCCGCAAGGCCTGTCGATGCGGATCCTGGGGCTCTACTGGCACTTCGTCGATATCGTCTGGATATTCCTTTTTCCGGCAATCTATCTCGCCGGGAGGAACGGATGACCCGGCCCGGCCGAACCGTCGTGCGCGTGTGGGGCGGGCTGATGCTCCTTCTCGCGGCGACGACGGGGATGGCGTTCGTCCCGCTGGGTTCGGCAAATCTCGGCATTTCGCTCGCCATCGCCATTTGCAAAGCGCTCCTCGTCCTGTGGTTTTTCATGGAGCTCAGGGGCAGCGGCGGCCTCACCCGCGCCTTCGCTGCAGCCGGGTTCTTTTGGCTACTGATCCTGGTGGCGCTGACCTGGACGGATTACGGCTATCGCGACGACATCCACGTGCCGGTCACCATCACCTCGCCCGACGTTCCGTGAGCTTCAGTCGAGCGGGCGTTCGCGAAGCTGCTGAGCGGGCGCGCGTCGTCTAGGGAGCGAGATCGCCGCCGCCGCTCATCTCGTGCTGCTTGATCACCGCTTCGACGACGTCATGCATCATGTTCATGCGCACGATCAGCGGCGTCGACGTCTTCTTGATCATCACCGCCACCGCATAACTTTTGCCGTCCGGCGCAGTGAGGATCCCGACGTCGTTGTACCCCGCCTGCACTCCGCCGAGTTCCTGGCCGGTGCCGGTCTTGTGATTCAAGGTCCAGCCCGGCTCCAGCCCGCCCTTGAGGCGATTCGGGCCGGTGTGGGTGTTGCCCATCACCTTGAGGAGGTGAGCCGTCGACGAGGCGGAAAGCAGCTCCGCCTTTTTGAGCCGCGCAAGCGCGCCGACCACCGCGCTTGGAGCGGCGCCATCGTAGGGATTGGCGATGTAGCGGGCGAAGGCGGCGCTCCGCTTCTTGATTGGTACCTTCTCCCGCGCGTCCCAGAACGCATGGCCGTAGGAGAATTTCGGTGACCAGCTGAGGCCGGCGATCCGGCTCTGCATCGTGCGCTCGCCATTGGCGAAGCGAATTGCGCCCAGCTTCTTGCGAGCGATCATCGCCCTGACCGCCTCCGGGCCGCCGGCAAGCCGCATCAGCTTGTCGTTGGCTGTGTTGTCGCTGGTGGTGATCTGCCTCAACAGCAGGTCGCCGACCGTGGTCGTGTAGGACCCGTCCCTGAGGATGTCGTCCCTGATCGGCTGGTGAAAGACGGTCAGGTCCTTGCGCGTAAGGGTGACCTTGTCGTCGAGGCTGAGCTTGCCGCGATCGACCGCGTCGAGCGCGGTGATTGCCACCCACAGCTTCGAAACGCTTTGCTGCGGATAATATTCGTCGTCTTTCCAGCCGGTTTCCCATCCGTCTTCGACCGACCGGACAGCGATTCCGACACGTCCGTTGAAGTCCTTGCCGATCGCATCGAGCCGGTGGCGGATATAGGCCGGGGCCGGCACCGGCGCTTTCTTGGGCGCGGAGTGGCGATGGGTGTCGGCCTTGGCGACCAAGACCTCATGCTTTGCCGGACTATTCTTCGGCGGCGACTTCTCTGAGGACATGATCGCGGCAGCGCCGACCTGGGTCAGTCCAGCCAGCGCGATCGCGAGGCCAAAGCGGCTCCAAAGTGACGTCATGAACTCAATTCTCCCCGTTGTTTATCGTGCGTTGACAGTTGTTTAGCACACGGGTTCTGAACCTGCGCTGTGTACCGGGGCGAACGAATTGCACAGCCGAATCGCCCTGCCAAGCAACTATTGGACCGCAGCCGGGGTCCCGATCAGTGCCGCCGATTCGATTTCGTCGAGGGCACGGTGGATGGCCACGTAGCGCCGAGCGGAATTTATCCAGTCGCGCGCCCGCGGAGCGCCCGGAAGGCGCATCGTCTGCGCAAGCGCGGCATCGACCTCGCCCGCCCGCAGGTGCGACAAGGCGCGGTTGTATCGCGACTGCGGCTGGGTCGATGGCCGGTCGGAGCGGTGGACAGCGACGAGGGAGGACAGGCCGCGCTTCATGCTGGTCCAGAAGCCCTCGTCCGGCGGCGGGCCCAGCAATTTGGGCTCGAGATCCTGGTACTCGGCGACCAGCTGCGTCAGCTTGACCGGCGATCGCGACCCGGTGACGATGATCGCCACTGCCTGCGCGTGCTCTTTTCCGAAACGGTCGACGAGCAGCGGCTCGAGATAGCCGAGGCTGGCGCCGCGCTCGATTGCGCGGCGGGCGGCAAAGGCGATCAGCAGGGCATCGGCGCGCCCGCTGGAGCCCTGCATCTGCTCGTTTTCGCTCTCTACACGCTGGATTCGTGCCTGCAGCTGGCCGATCTGCTCGGCGATTGCGCGATTGAGCGCCTCTTCCGGCTGCCGCGGCCGCGAAGGCTGTGCTTCCACCTGCTGCGCAGGCACAGCTTGCGTCGCGCGCGATGTCGAGGGAACCACTCCAAGGAAGCGCGCTGCCGGCTGGTAATGGGCGAGCGCCCACACCGCTGCCGCCGCCCCGACCAATATCAGGACGGCCGCGACCAAGAGCCGCGCGCCCCAACCTATCGAGCCTCTCCCCGCCTCCATCACCCGCCGTTCTGACACAGGCGCGCGGCGATGGCGAGAAGCGCTTCGTCGCTCGCCTCGCGGGCCGTTTCGATGCTCGCCCAACCGTCACCGGCGGCCGCTGCCGTCTGATCGCTGATTGCGGCGAGGGCGATGGTGCCGCGACGGAGCCCCTGGTCTTCGACGACGCGGGCAAGCGTCGCGGCCGAGCGGGGCGAATGGAGGGCAACGACGGCGTCCTCCAACACCTCGAGCCGCCGCGAAACGGGCAGTTCGACCAACTCGTAGACGGGAAGGTGGACGATGGCCCTGGTCGTGGACGACGGCTCGCGCCAGTGGCGGCCGCAAAGGTGAAGCAGCAGCGCTTCGTGTGGCAGTTCGGCAAGCAACGCGTCGATGCCTGCGGTTCCAGTCTCGCCGACGGTGAAGCCAGCCTGTGCTGCAGCCTCGGCCGTCGCTTCGCCGACGCAATGAGCGGGCAGGCCGACAAGGGCGCGCAAGTCGTCGCCGCCATGGCGAATGGCGTTGGCGCTGGTCAGCAGGAGCGCGTCGAACTGTCCGCTGCCGGGCGCGTCCCAAGGCACTGGACGGACCTCGAACAAGGGCTCGACGATAGCCGTCAGGCCGAGCGCTCCGGCGGCTTTCCGCGTCGCGCTCGCACCCGGCTCTGGCCGCACGATGACGAGCGGCTTCATGCGGCCGCGAACAGTGTCCGGATCGATTCTGGTGCGCGCTCCAGCATGGCGCGGCCGAGGTCCTCCGCCACCTTTTCCTTGCCGGCCGCGAAATCGGCCTGCTCGCGCAGCCGGTCCTTGCCGTCGGCGGAAAGGATTTCGCAGCGCAGGTGAACGCTGTTTCGCTGCACCGTCGCCAGCGCCGCCACCGGCGAATGGCAGGAGCCGCCGAGCGCGCGAGCGAATGCGCGTTCGGCGAGGACGGCGGCTCGGCTTGCCGAATCGTCGAGCAGCTTGAGAAGCTGCCGGCACTCGCTGTCGTCGGCGCGGCACTCGATCCCCAGCGCGCCCTGGCCGGGAGCCGGCAGCATGATTTCGAGCGGGATCGCCGTCCCCACCGAATCCATCCCCAGCCGATGCAGCCCGGCGGCCGAAAGGATGGTCGCATCGACCTCGCCCGCTTCGAGCTTCCTGAGCCGCGTGTCGACATTTCCTCGAAGCGTGACGATCTTCAGGTCGGGCCGGGCGGCGAGGAGTTGCGCCGCGCGTCGCGGCGAGGACGTCCCGACCACCGCTCCTTGCTTCAGCTCGTCGACCGATGCCGCTCCGATGAGCTTGTCTTCGACATGGACCCGCGGACGGATCGCCGCGAGCAGGATTTCCGCCGGACGGACGACCTCGACGTCCTTCATCGAGTGGACGCAGAAATCGACTTCGCCGCCGAGAAGCGCCGAATCCAGCTCCTTCGTCCACAGGCTCTTGCCGCCGACTTCGGCGAGCGGCCGGTCGGCAATCCTGTCGCCGCTGGTCGTGACCGGCACGATTTCTACGTGACCGGCCGGCCAGCGTTCGGCGACTTCGAGCGCTGCGGCGACCTTGCGCGCCTGGATCAGCGCCAGCGGCGATCCACGGGTTCCAAGTCTTGGGTTGCGGGGCATCGGCTTTCACTAGTCCAACGGTTCGGGCAAAGGAACCAACGCATGGCACTCATCCTCGGCCTCGAATCAAGCTGCGACGATACCGCTGCGGCGCTGGTCACCAGCGACCGGCGAATCGTGGCTCAGCAGGTGGTGTCGCAGAATGACGCTCATCAGCCGTTCGGCGGAGTGGTTCCCGAAATCGCCGCTCGGGCGCACGTGCAGATACTTCCGGGGCTGGTTCGCCGAGTGCTCGATTCTGCAGGCGTCCGACTTGCCGAAGTCGACGCCATCGCGGCAACCGCCGGCCCCGGCCTGATCGGCGGAGTCATGGTCGCGCTCTTGACTGCCAAGGGGCTGGCGTTGGCGTCGGGCAAGCCGCTGATCGCGGTCAATCACCTCGAAGGGCACGCGCTGTCGCCCCGCCTCGTCGATCCCGACCTCGACTTTCCCTATCTGCTGTTGCTGGTTTCCGGCGGCCATTGCCAGCTTCTCGAAGTCTGCGGCGCCGGAGCCTACCGGCGGCTCGCGACGACTATCGACGATGCCGCCGGCGAAGCTTTCGACAAGGCGGCCAAGCTGCTTGGGCTAGGCTACCCCGGCGGCCCGGCGATCGAGCGGCTGGCAAGCGAGGGCGATTCCTCGGCGGTGCCGTTGCCGCGGCCGCTTGCCGGCTCGCCCGACCCCAATTTCTCTTTCGCTGGTCTCAAGAGCGCGGTTCAGCGCGCGGTCGCCTCGGGCAGCTATTCGCCCGCCGACATTGCCGCGAGCTTCCAGCAGGCGGTCGTCGATTGCCTCGTCGATCGCACTCGCCTTGCCCTGCAGGACAGCGAGTTGCCGTCGCTCGTGGTCGCCGGCGGGGTGGCGGCCAACACAGCGATTCGCTCGGCCCTTGCCAAGCTTGCGGCCGACAGCGGGCGCCGCTTCAGCGTTCCTCCAGCGTGGCTTTGCACCGATAATGCGGCGATGATTGCCTGGGCCGGCGCCGAGCGCCTTGCACTTGGCATGACCGACGATTTGTCGGTGCCGGCGCGGGCGCGCTGGCCGCTCGATCCCGACGCGGAGCCGGTCCGCGGAGCTGGAGTAAAGGCATGAGCTTGGAAAAAATCGCGGTGATCGGCGGCGGCGCGTGGGGGACGGCGCTCGCCCAGGTCGCGGCCAGGGCAGGGCGCGACGTGCTTTTGTGGGCGATGGAAGAGGACGTCGTCGAGGCGGTCAATTCCAGCCACGAAAACCCGGTCTTCCTGCCCGGCATTGCGCTGGACCCGGCGATCCGGGCGACCGGCGATCTCGCCGACATCGGAGACAGCGACGCCTGGCTGGTGGTGACTCCGGCGCAGCACATGCGCTCCATCCTCGAGCGCGCGCCGAGATGCGACCTTCCGAGGGTGCTCTGCTCCAAAGGGATCGAGGAACGAAGCGGCCTCCTGTTGCACGACGTCGCGCAAGGTGCGTGCCCCGGCGCCCCGGTCGCGGTGCTGTCCGGCCCGACCTTCGCTCACGAAGTCGCCCGCGGGCTGCCCACCGCGGTTACGCTCGCGGCGGACGACGCCGGCGTCGCAAAGGCGGTGCGCTCGGCAATCGCCCGGCCCGAGTTCCGGATATACATCAGCGACGATGTCGCCGGAGCGGAAGTGGGCGGCGCGGTGAAGAACGTTCTCGCGATTGCCTGCGGGGTCGTCGAAGGGCGCGGCCTGGGCGAAAATGCGCGGGCAGCGCTCATTGCCCGCGGCTTTGCCGAAATGACCCGCTTCGGAGTCGCGCTTGGCGCCCGCCGCGAAACTCTTGCCGGGCTTGCGGGTCTCGGCGACCTGGTCCTGACCTGCTCGTCGACGAGCTCGCGCAACTATTCGCTGGGGAAGGGCATCGGCGAGGGCCGGTCGGCAAGCGAGTTGATGGCTGACCGCCGGACCGTTGCCGAAGGCGCATTCACCGCGCCGGTGCTGGCGCGGGTCGCTCGCGAAAAAGGCGTCGACATGCCGATCGTCGATTCGGTCGACCGGCTACTGAAGGGCGAAAGCATCGATTCAGTGCTGGAAGAGTTGCTTGCCCGTCCACCCAGGCCCGAAAGCTCTTAGAAATCGATCGCGATTCCCTTTTTTTCCCAGTCTCCGTAGCGGGTCGGATCGGGCTTCTCCTCCTCGCCTTCGGGAGGCTGCGTGTTTGCGGCCGGCGCCGGCTCGGGAACCGGCGGCGACTTGGACAGATATTTGGGCGGGTCGAGATGTTTGGGGCGTTTCATATGCGCAAGATGAGCCTTGGCTGAGGCGAATCCAACCACTTCCGGCCTCTCGGCGCGACGAGCGTCGCTGCAGATGCTCGACGCCGTCCTTCGACGCGGCCAGACTCTCGATTCCGCTGCGCAGCGCGTGCGTGGGCTTTCGCACAGCGACCAGGCGCTCGCCGTGGCGATCTGCGGCGAAGCCCTGCGGCGGCTCCCCGACCTCGATTCGCTCGTCGACAGCGCCACCAGGAACCGGCTGCCCGACGATTCGAAGGCGCGAATGGTGCTTCGGATCGCGCTTGCCCAGTCGATCGGCCTCGACACGCCCGATCACGCCGTCGTCTCCACCGCACTCCCGCTCGTCGACGGCGGCCCGAGGCGGCTTGTCCACGGAGTGCTCGGGACATTGCTCCGCCGCGGCCTTCCCAAAGACGCCGCTCCCCACCTTCCCGGCGAAGTCGAAGAGCGCTGGGCGGCGGCCTGGGGAATCGAAACCGTCGAAGCTGCCCGTCGCCAGATCGCCACAAGGCCGGCGCTCGATTTGAGCTTCAAGTCCGACGAAGCCGCCCGCCAATTCGCCCGCGACAACGGCGGGATCTCGCTTGCTCCGGCACAGGTGCGCCTGCGCAATGCCGGGTCCATTGCCGAATTGCCGGACTTCGAAGCCGGTCAGTGGTGGGTGCAGGACCTTGCCGCCTCGATTCCGGCGCGGCTCATTCCGGCGGCGGCCGAGACGGTTCTCGACCTCTGCTCGGCGCCGGGCGGCAAGGCGATGCAGCTGGCGGCCGCGGGCAAGGCGGTCACCGCCGTCGACCTTTCGGAGCAGCGCCTGAGCCGGCTTTCTGAAAACCTGGCTCGAACGAAGCTGCGCGCGCAACTGGTCGCGGGCGATGCGCTGAAGTGGAGTCCCGCCGGTCAATTCGACGCAATCCTCCTCGACGCCCCCTGCTCGGCGACCGGCACCTTCCGCCGCCACCCCGAAGCGCTCTATCGGGCGCGCCCGCAAATCATCGCCGAATTGGCGGACATCCAGGCACGGCTTCTTGCCCGCGCCGCCGACTGGGTCCGCCCGGGGGGCGCTATCGTCTATTCGGTGTGTTCGCTCGAGCCGAAGGAGGGCGAGGACATCGTCAGGGGGTTCCTTCGCCAGCGGCAAGACTTCCAATTCGCTGCCCCCAATGGCGGCGAGCTCCCCGATTTCGTCACTCCCGCGCCCGCCGGCTGGGTGCGAATCCTCCCCGGGCTGCTCGAAGCGCAAGGTGGCCTCGACGGCTTCTTCACCGCACGCCTTGTCCGCGCCGCGTAATCCGTTCTAATCGGAGCGATGGCTCGCCCGCTGATCGCCCCGTCCGTTCTGTCCGCCGATTTCGCCCGGCTGGGCGAGGAAGTGCGCGCGATCGACGAGGCCGGCGCCGACTGGATCCATATCGATGTCATGGACGGCCATTTCGTGCCCAACCTGACGATCGGCCCGGGCGTGGTAAAGGCGCTTCGGAAGCACACGTCCAAGCCGTTCGACGTGCATTTGATGATCGCTCCGGTCGACCCTTTCCTCGACGCCTTTGCCGATGCCGGCGCCGACACCATCACGGTCCATCCAGAGGCCGGTCCGCACCTCCACCGGACGGTCCAGCGGATCAAGTCGCTTGGCAAGCGCGCCGGGGTTTCGCTCAATCCCGCCACTCCGCCCGACGCCGTCGACTATGTCCTCGAAGACGTCGACCTCGTCCTGGTGATGAGCGTGAACCCGGGGTTTGGAGGCCAGAAGTTCATCGACGGCCAGCTTCGCAAGATCGAGGCGATTGCCGAAAAGGTCGCCGCTCGCGGGCTTTCGACCGACATTGAGGTCGATGGCGGAATCGACCAGCAGACGGCGCCGCGCGCGATCGCTGCCGGCGCGACCGTTCTCGTCGCCGGAAGCGCAAGCTTCCGCGGCGGTCCCGGCAATTATGCCGCCAACATCCGGGCGCTTCGGGGCGAAGGGTGATCGGCGCGGACGCCGCTGCACGCGACGTCGTCCGAAAGCTGGCGAAGGGGTCGCTCGTATCGCGAATATTCTCGTCGAGGCGGCAGCCGCTGCGGCTGGTGGCGGTCCCCCGCGATCACGTCCAGGGCGACCGCAGCCGAGGCGACGCCATCCTTTCCGGCCAGCTTGTTTGCGGAAGCGAAACTCTCCCCCTTGCCGACCTCGATTTCGCAGCGGTCGGTGCCGAAGGGCCGATTGCCGAGCAGCTGCAGAGCTTCTCCTGGCTCCGCGACCTTGCCGCTGCGGCGTCACGCGACCGGGGCGCGGCCATTGCCGAGGCAATCGCCGGCCGCTGGCTGCTTGCCCACGGCACTCGGGTCGATGCCGCCTGGCGACCGGAACTTTGGGGCGAGCGGATCCTCTATTGGACCGCTTACGCTCCATACATCCTGTCGAGCACGGATAGCGGCTATCGCTCGGCGCTTCTCAACACCCTTGCCCGCGGCGCCCGCCACCTCGAATCCACTGCCGATCGCTGCCCCGCGGGGTTGAAGCGGGTCACTGCCTGGGCCGGAGTCGTTGCCGCCGCACTCGTGGTCCAGGGTGGGGTCACGCGCCTCGCTCGCGGCGAAGCCGGGCTCGGCCGGGCATTGAGTTCGGCGCAGTTCGACGACGGAGGCCTGATCAGCCGGACGCCCTATCAGCAGGTCCAGTTGGTCGACTGCCTTGGGCTGCTCCGCTCTGCCTATTTCGCAGCCAAGCACACGCCGCCCGACAGCCTGGAAGCCGCCGCCGCGGCGGCGCTCTCGGCGCTCCACGGAGTCGTCATGGGCGATGGGGCACTATCCAGCTGGGAGGGTGGAAATCCGGGCGACCCGGCGCGCTTGACGGCGATCATCGAGGGCTGCGGCATCCGGGCGAGAGCGCTTCGCCAGCCGCGCGGCTGGGGGTTTCACCGGCTGTCGGCCCTCGGCACGATCGTCATCATGGATGCCGCCCCGCCGCCTCCGCCGAAGACTGCGCCTGCGGGCTGTGCGTCGACCCTGGCGTTCGAACTTGCCGACGGTGCGCAGCGGCTGGTCGTCAATTGCGGCGGTCCCGGGCCGCTCGTGCCGCAGATGCCCCAGGACCTGGTCAACGCCCTTCGGACGACCGCCGCGCACAGCAGCGTCACGGTCGGCGACACCAATTCGACGGCTATCCTCCCCGACGGCTCTCTGGGAAAGGGCGTTAGCGACATCTTGATAGACCGGTCGGAGGACAATGATTCCAGCCGGATCGACGCCAATCACGACGGATACCTGCGTGCGTTCGGGCTGATTCACCGCCGGGTCCTGGTCCTTGGCAATGACGGCAAAGAGTTGCGCGGCACAGACGAGCTCATCCCCAAGGTCCGGCGCAAGTCGAAGGATGGCCGGGCCTTCGCGATTAGATTTCACCTTGCCCGAGGTATCGAGCCGACGATAACCGCGGACGGCATGGGAGCGATCCTGCGCTCGCCCGGGGCGCCGCCGTGGAATTTCCGGTCGCGAGGAGCTGCAATCAGCGTCGAGGAAAGCCTGACCGTCGATTCCGCTGGCCTGCCGCACCGGACGATGCAGCTGGTGATCAATGGCGAAACGACCGCGACCGGTGCCGAAGTGAACTGGCAGTTCCGCCGGTCGAGTTGAAAAAGGAGCAAGATGTGAGTGACCTCGTGCCCGTCCGGCGGGCGCTGATTTCCGTTTCCGACAAGTCGGACCTCGATGAGCTTGCAAGGGCGCTGTCGGCGCGCGGAGTCGAGCTGGTGTCGACCGGTGGCACGGCCGCGAGGCTTCGCGAAAATGGCGCCGAACCGCGTGACATTAGCGAACTTACCGGCTTCCCGGAGATGATGGACGGGCGGGTGAAGACGCTTCACCCGAAGGTCCACGGCGGGCTTTTGGGGATTCGCGACAACCCCGCACACAAGGCGGCGATGGACGAGCACGGGATCGCCCCGATCGATCTGGTCGTCGTCAATCTCTACCCGTTTCATGCAGACCCTGATGAGCGGGGCCGAGCGCGACGAGGTGATCGAGAATATCGACATCGGCGGCCCCTCGATGGTGCGCTCGGCGGCGAAGAACCATGCCTTTGTGACGATCGTCACCGACCCGGCCGACTACGACGAACTGATCGCCGAGCTCGAGGAGCATAATGGCGCGACCTCGCTCGAGTTTCGAAAGCGGATGGCTGCCAAGGCCTTTGCGCTGACGGCGGCCTACGATTCGATGATCTCGCAATGGTTCGCTTTTGCCGACCAGGGCCAGCGGTGGCCGCAAAGCTGGACATTCTCGTCCACTCTCAAGATGCCGCTTCGCTACGGCGAGAATCCGCACCAGTCGGCAGCGCTCTACATTCCCGCCGGACCCCATGCGCGAGGAATCGCGCAGGCCGAGCAGGTCCAGGGCAAGGAACTTAGCTACAACAACCTCAACGATGCCAATTCGGCGCTCGAGCTGGTTGCGGAATTTCGTGACTCCGACCCGACCGTGGTCATCGTCAAGCACGCGAACCCGTGCGGGGTTGCCACTCGATCGACGCTGATCGACGCCTGGTCCGAGGCACTGGCCTGCGACAGCGTCTCGGCATTCGGTGGGATCGTCGCGAGCAACCGGCCGCTCGACGCGGCAACAGCCGAAGCGATCACGCAAATCTTCACCGAAGTCGTGGTCGCGCCCGATGCCGATGACGATGCCAAGGCGATTTTCGCAAGAAAAAGAATTTGCGGCTGTTGCTGACCGGGCAACTTCCCGACCCGGCGCGGCCGGGGCAGAACCTGTCGGTGATCACCGGCGGGCTGCTGGTTCAGGACCGCGACAACGGGACGGTGACCCGCAACGACCTCAAGTGCGTCACCAAGCGCCAGCCGACAAGCCAGGAGCTCGCCGACTGCCTGTTCGCGTGGACGGTTGCCAAGCACGTCAAGTCGAACGCCATCGTTTACGCGAAGGACGGGGTGACCGCTGGTATCGGCGCGGGTCAGATGAATCGCCGCGACAGCGCCCGGATCGCCGCCATCCGTGCCCGCGAGGCGGCGGAGGCGGCTGGCTGGGCGGAGCCGCGAACCGCAGGATCGGCGGTTGCCTCGGACGCCTTCTTCCCGTTCGCCGACGGACTTCTTTCAGCGGCCGAAGCAGGCGCCACTGCGATTATCCAGCCGGGTGGTTCGATCCGCGACGACGAGGTCATCGCCGCCGCCGACGAAGCCGGGCTGGCGATGCTGTTTACGGGGATGCGGCACTTCCGCCACTGATTGCTAGCGGACCGGGTCCTCGGTCGTTCCGGGCGCGGGGATCTGCAGGTTTTCGATGTCGGCCTTGCTCATCCTGAACAGCTCGCGGTCCTGCGGGCCGAATCCCTTGATCCAAAGCACCGTCCCGAAGGCGACGAGGATCGACGGGATTCCGAAGATCAGCTCCGCCCATTCAGGCAGGAGGATCGCAAGCTCGCCGACCACGACCGCGGCGGCCGCTGCCCAGACCAGCGGCCAACGCCATCCGGAAACCGGAGCGTCCAGGAGCCGGCTAAGCAGGTTCGACTTGGCAATCGCTGCGAACGCCAGCGACAGCAAGAGCGCGATCGCTGGGCCAGTCGCCTGCCACATCGTCGTAAACCCCATCTTGCGCATCGCCACGATCAAGGCGGCCGACAGCGCCGCCTCGAGCGCGATCATGCTCAAGCTGATCCACATGTTACGGTGACTGGCGATATAGATCAGTGCCGCCTCGCTGACCGCGGCCATCGCCGCGACCACTTCGGCCGCGAGCAGGAAGCCCAGGGCGGCCGTTCCCGAGACGAAGTTCGGTCCGACCAGCCCCATCACGCCCTCGCCGGGGATTCCGAGCGCAAGCGCTACGCCCGTCTGTGCGGCGATAACCCAGAATCCGACCTGCCGGACCTGGCGCGCGACGGCGGCCTTGTTGTCCGCCCGAAGGTTCTGCGCGATCACCGGGCCGAGGATGGGGTCGAAGCTGGTCTTCAGTTTCGAGGGCAGCGACGCCACCTGCTGCGCGACATAATAGATGCCCACGACCTGCGGCAGGAAGAATAGCCCGAGCACGGCGATGTCGACTCGCCGCGAACCCCATTCGACCGCATCGGCGGCGGCGACTGGCAAGTTCTTGCGCGCCATGAGCCACAAGGGCCCGGGCTCGGGACGCCAGTCGTGCGGCCTTCCATAGCTCTTGAGGAAGGGAATGATCGAAGCGCCAAGCGCGCCGACCATCGACAGCACATAAGCGATGATCAGCCCGTCGCGCTTGTCGACGAAGGCGAGCACCAGGGCGGCGATGCTGATCGTCCACGGCTCGACGATTGCGCGGGCCCGGACAGTGGCCCCGACGTCATGGCGATAGGCGAGCGCTGCCAGCATGATATCGGACCAGGCAAGCGCGATGATGGTGATGGGAAGCAGCCGGTCGAGGCCGGCGATTGCGCTGTTCGGGTACATCGCCTCGGGAAAGGCGACGAGGATCGCAATCATCAGCAGCGACCCGAGCAGCGCGACGATCAGTGCGTCCCACGCGATGCAGGCGTGCGGCTTGTCGGTGTGGGCGAGCTGCTGCGCCAGTCCGCGCTTGAGCCCCAGCGTTGCGATCTGCGCTGCAAACTCGACGATCAGGATCGCATAGGCGAAGCGGCCGAGCGCGGCTGCCCCGTACATGCGGCCGGCGATGAACAGGAACGGAAGCCGGGCGGCGAGGCGGAGCACGAAGCCGAAGAAGTTGATCCGCCCGCCACGGGCAAGCGCGGCAAGGTCGGCGGTCGCCGCACCCGTCTGCGGTTCCGGTTCACTCAATGCGCGGCGCCCCAATGTTCGCCCCATCCCACCTCGACATCCAGCGGGACGTCAAGCTTCAATGCAGGCTCGGCGGCCGACGCCATGATGGTGCGGACGACCCGGGCGGTCTCCTCCTCGCGGCCTTCAGGCACTTCGAAGACGAGTTCGTCGTGAACCTGGAGGAGCATCTTGGCGCCTTCCAGGCCGGCGTCTTTCAAGGCGTCGTCCATTCGCGCCATTGCCCGCTTGATGAGATCGGCGCTGGTACCCTGGATCGGCGCGTTGACCGCCGCCCGCTCGGCGCCGCCGCGGAACGACGGGTTGGACGCGCGGATGTTCGGGAAGTGCGTCTTGCGGCCGAACAGGGTGCGGGTGAAGCCGTTCTCGCGAGCGAATTGAAGGGTCTGCTCGATGTAGGTCCGGATGCCGGGGAAGCGCTCGAAATAGCGATCGATGATCGCCTTGCCTTCGTCCTTTGAGATGCCCAGCCGTCCGGCCAGCCCCCACGACGAGATGCCGTAAAGGATGGCGAAATTGACCGTCTTCGCCTTGTTGCGGTTGTCCCGATCGGCCGAGCCGAAAAGCTCCTCGGCGGTCATGTTGTGGATGTCGGCGCCGTCGCGAAACGCGGACTTCAGCTGCGGGACGTCGGCCATGTGAGCGGCCAGCCGAAGCTCGATCTGGCTATAGTCCGCGCTCATCAGGACGTTGCCCGGTTCGGCGACGAAGGCGTCGCGGATCTTGCGGCCGATGTCGGTGCGAATCGGGATGTTCTGCAAATTGGGCTCGTTGGAGGACAATCGGCCGGTCTGCGCTCCGGAAAGCGAGAAGCTGGTGTGGACGCGCCCGGTTTCCGGGTTGATCTGCGCCTGCAGCGCGTCGGTGTAGGTGGACTTCAGCTTCGAAAGCTGCCGCCAGTCGAGCACCAGCCGCGCGCACTCGACGCCTTCGCCGGCGAGCCGCTCGAGCTCGTTGACGTCGGTCGAGTACTGGCCGCTCTTGCCCTTTCGCCCGCCCTTGAGCCCAAGCCGCCCGTACAGCACTTCGCCGAGCTGCTGCGGCGATCCGATGGTGAACGGCCCGCAGGCGGCTTCGTAGATCCGCTCTTCCAGCTTGGCGATTTCCTCGGCGAACTCGCGCGACAGGCGAGCGAGATAGTCGCGGTCGACCTTGACCCCGCGCCGTTCCATCCGGCCGATCACCGCAACCAGCGGGCGATCGACGCGGTCGTAGACCCGCGCGACATTTTCGGCGGCAATTCGCGGTTTCAGCCGAAGCCACAGGCGGAGCGTGATGTCCGCGTCCTCGGCGGCATATTCGGTCGCTTGCGGCAACGGCACCTTGTCGAACGTGATCTGGCTCTTGCCGACGCCCGCGACCTGCTTGAACGGGATGCACTCGTGCTCGAAATGAAGCTTGGCAAGCTCGTCGAGCCCGTGGCCGTGGAGCCCGGCGTCGAGATCGAAGCTCATGATCATGGTGTCGTCGACCGGCGCGACTGCAATCCCGGCCTTGTCGAACATCACCCAGTCATATTTGAAATTATGCCCGATCTTGAGGACCGCCTCGTTCTCGAGCAGCGGCTTCAGCTTGGCCAGGACGAGCTGCATCGGCAGCTGGTTGGGAGCGTCGGAGTAAAGGTCGGCGCCGCTGTGCCCGACCGGGATGTAGCAGGCCCGGTTCGGAGCGGTGGCGAGGCTGATTCCGGCAAGCTTGGCAATCACGCAGTCGATGCAGTCGGTCTCTGTATCGACCGCAACCCGCCCCGCAGCCGTCGCTTCGGCGATCCAGCGGTCGAGCGCCTCCTCGTCAGTGACGGTTTCGTATTTCGAGCGGTCGACCTCGATCGTCTCCGGCTCCACGGGCCTGGAAGGCTCGAGCGCGGCGACGCCGATGTTGAGGCCGCCTCCGCTGCTGCTCCGCCCCCCCGGAGCGGAGCCTCCGGCAAGCCGCGTAAGAAGCGACTTGAATCCTTGCTCCTCGAGGAACTCCTGCAGCGGCTCCTTGGGGATTCCGGTCAGCGCCAGCTCGTCCAGCGGTTGCGGGAGCGCGGAATCGCAGACCAGTTCGACCAGCCGCCGCGACAGCCGCGCAGCGTCGGCATGATCGATCAGCGACTGCTTGAGCTTGGGCTTGGTGATGCTCTCGGCATTGGCGAGGACCGCCTCGAGAGAACCATGCTCGAGAATGAGTTGCGACGCGGTCTTGGGCCCGATCCCCGGCACTCCGGGAATATTGTCGACCTTGTCGCCCATCAGCGCCAGCACGTCGCCGAGCGCCTCGGGTCCCACCCCGAACTTTTCGCGCACATAGGCGCTGTCGATCCGCCGGTCGTTCATGGTGTCGAGCATGTCGACCTTGCCGTCCTCGACCAGCTGCATCAGGTCCTTGTCGGAGCTGACGATGGTGACTTTCCACCCGGCGCTCTTCGCCGCCGTCACATAGCAGGCGATGATGTCGTCCGCCTCCAGGCCCGCTTCCTCGATGCAGGGAATGGAAAAGGCGCGGGTCGCGGTTCGGATCAGCGGGAATTGCGGCACCAGGTCTTCGGGCGGGGGCGGCCGGTGCGCCTTGTACTGGTCGTACATCTCGTTCCGGAACGTCTGCTCAGAAGCGTCGAGAATGACCGCCATGTGCGTTGGGCCGCCATCCTCCTTCGATCCCTTGTTGAGGCCGTCGGCGAGCTTCCACAGCATGGTCGTGTAGCCGTAGACCGCGCCCGCCGGCTGCCCGTGCCGGTTGGTCAGCGGCGGCAGCCGGTGATAGGCGCGAAAGATGTAGCTCGACCCGTCGACGAGATAGAGATGATTACCGTCAGCCATAAGAACGAGGCGGTTTAGCAGGGTCCGAAAACTACGCCAGTGGCGTGGCCATGGCTCGCCGCGCTAGGGCACCAGCACCGTGTCTTTGGGCTCGGGCAGCGTGTCCGGATAGTCGAGAGTGTAGTGGAGGCCGCGGCTCTCGTGGCGGGCGAGTGCCGAGCGGATGATGAGGTCGGCGACCTCGACCAGGTTGCGAAGCTCGATGAGATCGGGCGTCACGCGGAAGTTGCGGTAGTAATCCGCGACTTCCTGGCGGATCATGTCGATCCGGCGCTTTGCCCGCTCGAGCCGCTTGGTGGTGCGAACGATGCCGACATAATTCCACATCATTCGCCGGATCTCGCCCCACACCTGGTGGATGACGACCTCCTCGTCGCTGTCGGTAACCCGGCTTTCGTCCCAGGCGCGTATTGGCGGCGGGGCGGGGAGGTCTTGCCATCGCTCGAGAATGTCCCGCGCCGCCGCTTCGCCGAAGACGAGGCACTCGAGAAGGCTGTTCGACGCCAGCCGGTTGGCACCGTGAAGGCCCGACTGGGTGACCTCGCCGGCGGCATAGAGGCCGGGGGCGTCGGTTCGCCCGTGCATGTCCACGAGCACTCCGCCGCAGGTGTAGTGCTGGGCGGGGACGACCGGGATCGGTTCGCGAGTCATGTCCACTCCAAGCGCCATGAGCTTTTCGTAGATTGTCGGGAAATGGCCCTTCACGAACTCGGGATCGCGGTGCGAAATGTCGAGGTGGACGAAATCGAGCCCAAGCCGCTTGATCTCGTGATCGATCGCCCGCGCGACGACATCGCGGGGAGCCAGCTCGGCGCGTTCGTCGAACCGGGGCATGAACCTCTCGCCGGTGGTCGGAAGCTTCAGCTCTCCGCCTTCGCCGCGCACCGCCTCGGTGATCAGGAAGTTCTTGACCTGCAGGTTGTACAGGCAGGTCGGGTGGAACTGCATGAATTCCATGTTGGAAACGCGGCAGCCCGCCCTCCAGGCCATGGCGATCCCGTCGCCGGTCGCACCCCTCGGCGCGGTCGAGAACAGATAAGCGCGCCCGGCGCCGCCGCAGGCCAGGACTGTCGCCCGGCCGGTGACGGTTTCGACTTTCCTGGTCTTGCGGTTGTACGCGTAGAGCCCGTGGACGCCGCCCTCGGTCGAGAATTGCTCGGCGTTCCTGCCGGTGACCAGGTCGATCGCGACCATGTCGGCGAGCAGCGTGATGTTGGACTGCTTCGCCGCTGCGCTCTCCAGCGCCTGCTGGATCGCGCGGCCAGTGGCGTCGGCGACATGGACGATCCGGCGGTGGCTGTGGCCGCCTTCGCGAGTGAGGTGGAACGCCTCGCCGTCGGTGGCGAAAGGCACGCCGAGTTCGGCAAGCCGACGAATTGCCGCTGGCGCCTGGCCGACGACATGTTCGACCACGTCGCGATCGTTGAGACCGGCTCCGGCGATCATCGTGTCGTTGACGTGGGCGTCGAACGTGTCGCCCTCTTCAAGGACCGCGGCGATTCCGCCCTGCGCCCAGTTGGTCGCGCCTTCTCCGATCGCGCCCTTGGCGATCACTCCGACCCTTTTGTCGGTCGAAAGATTCAGTGCCGCGGTCAGCCCGGCCGCGCCCGAGCCGACGATCAGCACGTCGAAGTCGAGGCTCATCCTTCGGCTACTAGGCTGAGGAAGACGTCCTCGAGATCGGGGTCGCGGGTGGACACATCGACGATTGCCAGCCCCTCGTCGTTGAGGGCGGCGAGAACCTGGCCGGCGTTCACCTTGTCCTTGCGATAGGTGATCTCGAGCCTTCGCTCGTCGAGCAGCACGATATTCTCGAAGCTGCTGTTGGCGGGGACGTTGACGAGGTCGCGGTCGAAAGTGACGACCACCGCCTTCTCCTGCGCTTTTGCGACCAGCTCGCGAGTCGGCTCGTTGGCGATCACCTTGCCGTGGTTGATGATCGCGATCCGGTCGCACAATTCCTCGGCTTCCTCGAGATAGTGCGTGGTGAGGACGACCGTAACGCCCTGCGCGTTGAGCGATCGCACATAGGCCCACAGCTGGCGGCGGAGCTCGACATCGACTCCGGCGGTCGGCTCGTCGAGCACCAGGATCGGCGGCGAATGGACCATCGCCTTGGCGACCAACAGCCGCCGCTTCATTCCGCCCGAAAGCGTGCGCGCATAGGCGTTCGCCTTGTCGGTCAGATGCATTGCGGCGAGCAGCTCGTCGCTGTGGCGCTTGGATTCGGGGATCCCGTACAGTCCGGCCTGGATTTCCAGGGTCTCCCTCGGAGTGAAGAACGGGTCGAAGATGATTTCCTGCGGCACCACTCCGATCGACCGTTTGGCGTTCCGCGGGTGCTCGTCGATATCGAAGCCCCAGATGACCGCGGTTCCGCCGGTCTTCGTCACCAGCCCGGCGAGGATGTTGATCAGCGTCGACTTGCCGGCGCCGTTGGGGCCCAGCAGCCCGAATATCTGTCCGCGCGGAACGTCGAAGCTGACCTCGTCGAGGGCAAGCTTGCCGCCTTCGTAAATCTTGGAAAGCGATTCGATTCGGATTGCGGCGTCGACTTTGGTCATGGCTCAGCCGCATAGCCTTGGAGTTCCCGCAGCGAAAGCTGGCGGGGCAAAGGGGGTAAACGCGGCCTTAACCCTAACCGGCAGGGTGATCTTGACGTTAACCTTGTAGCTCCCCCGTGAATGAACCGGCGCTCACGCTTCTCCAGGCTCGCTTTGGCGGCGCTGCTCTTCGCGGCGCCGTCCGGCGTGCTTGCGGCCACTCCCCCGGTGGAGTCGGACGCTGGCGCGATCGTCCTTCGCCCGCTTTCGCTTCTCAAGAAGACGGACATGGATTTCGGCGACTTGCTGTCTTCGGCGACCGCCGGCACCGCGGTCATCGATCCGGTCACCGGCGCGGTGACGACCACGGGCGGAGTGACCGCGGTCCCTGCGGCAACCTCGCCAGCAGTGTTCGTCGGAGCAGGATCGCGCAATGCGCCCTACCAGATACGGCTTCCAAAGAACCCGATCACGCTGACCCGCGCCGGCGGCACCGAGACGATGATAGTTTCCAACTGGACTCTCGACGGACCGAGCAACAGGAAAATCGGCGCTAACCAGGCCTTCGAGTTCAACATCGGAGCGCAGCTTAGTGTCGCCGCCAACCAGGCCGACGGCACCTATGTCGGCACGTTCGACGTAACCGTCCACTATCCCTGAACGAGGGCTCGTGGTTTGCGTTCTTGGTTAAGGCCGCGACTACCCAGTCCTTTCAATCGCCGGTGACACGGCCGCTGCTAACCTTCGCGCAATCGCAATCTTGCGTGAAAGGAAGTCCCGGTGGGTATTCGGCACATTGTTTGCGCGGCGAGCCTCGCCGCGGTCGCTCTTGGTTCGGCTCCGGCACTGGCGGTCAATCCGCCCGTGCAGGACGACAGTCATGCGCTCATTCTCATTCCGCTGACACTGACCAAGCTGCAGGACCTCGATTTCGGATCGGTGATCCCGTCGCCGGTTTCCGGCGTTGTCACCATCAACGCGACCACCGGCGCCCGCACCTTTGCGGGTGGAGTGACGCTCGTCCCCGGCGACGCCGGATTTCGCGCCCGCTTCGCCGGTGCAGGCTCGCCCAACCAGCAGGTGATCATGACGATGAATCCGCCCGCCCAGCTTAGCGACGGCGCCGGGGACACGATCGACGTGCTCGCGCTGACGCTCGACGGATCGGCAATCCGGACCATCGATTCGACCCGTGCCTTCTTCGTTGGAGTCGGCGGATCGATCGTGATCGCGGCGGACCAGCCCGAAGGCGACTACAACGCGCAGTTCGACGTCACCGCCAACTACCAGTAAGCGGCGACGCAGCCGCTTGTCGTGCGTCGGCGACGACCCTAAGTGGTTGCCATGACGATCCCGCCGCCCGAGGTTTACAAGGTCACGACCGCGCAGGTCGCCTGCGACGGTTCCGGCGCGGTTTCGCCGGCGCTTGGCCATCCGCGCGTTTTCCTGCGCATCGACCCCGCCGTCGGCTGGGTCGAATGCGGCTATTGCGACCGGCGTTTCGTCCTCGAAGGGAGCGTCGCGGACAGCAGGTCGTGAACCCTCGCCAGCTTCTTTATCGAACGCTCGATCCCGATGAGGCCCGCCGGCTCGCGGCACAGCACCTCGGCTCGTGCGACGATGGCGAGCTGTTCCTCGAGCACAGCGTCAGCGAGGCGTTCGGGTTCGACGACGGACGGCTGAAGACGGCCAGCTACGACAGTTCGTCGGGCTTCGGCCTTCGCGGAGTCACCGGCGAGACGACCGCCTTCGCCCACGCCAACGAAATCAGCGCCCGCGCAATCGCCCGTGCCGCGGAAACCGTCCAGCTCCTGGATTCGGCCAAAGGCACTGCGGCACCGTCTCCAGCGCGCACAAACCAGGCGATGTACGGCTCCGAAAACCCGCTGGTCGAGGTGCCGTTTGCCGAAAAAGTCGCCCTGTGCCAGCGGATCGATGCCGCTGCGCGCGCTCGCGATCCGCGCGTGGCGCAGGTCAGCGTCTCGCTTCGCGGAAGCTGGCGAGTGATCGAAATCATCCGGCCCGACGGTTTCGTCGCCACCGACGTGCGGCCGCTCGTCCAGCTCGGCGTGCACATCGTCGCTGCCGACTCGGGCAGGCGGGAAAGCGGCTCGTTCGGAATCGGCGGCCGCTACCTCTACGAAAGCCTCTTCGACCCGGCGACCTGGAACCGCGGAATCGACGAAGCGCTCGGTCAGGCGCTCGCGAACCTTCGCTCGGTCGCGGCCCCGGCCGGCGAAATGCCGGTGGTACTTGGGCCGGGCTGGTGCGGCGTCCTTCTTCACGAAGCGGTCGGTCACGGGCTCGAGGGCGACTTCAACCGAAAGGGCACGTCGGCGTTCAGTGGTCGGATCGGCGAACGAGTCGCCGCGCCGGGCGTGACGGTGGTCGACGACGGCGCAATCGGCGAAAGGCGCGGATCGCTGACGATTGACGATGAGGGAACTCCGACGCGCCGCAACGTCCTCATCGAAGACGGCATTCTCAAGGGATATCTCCAGGATCGGCTGAATGCGCGGCTGATGGGAATGGAGCCGACGGGAAGCGGCCGTCGCGAAAGCTTTGCCCACGCGCCGATGCCGCGGATGACCAACACCTTCATGCTGGCCGGCACGGACGAGCCCGGGGAGCTTGTCGAGCGGGTGAAGGACGGCATCTATGCGAAAAGCTTCGGTGGCGGGCAGGTGGACATCACCAGCGGCAAGTTCGTCTTCTCCTGTACCGAGGCGTACCGGATTCGTGGCGGCAAGCTGGCCGAGCCGGTGAAAGGCGCGACGCTGATAGGCGACGGGCCGACCGTGCTCACCCGGATCAAGGGGATCGGCAACGATCTGGCGCTCGACGAGGGAGTCGGCGTTTGCGGCAAGGGCGGCCAATCGGTTCCGGCCGGCGTCGGGCAGCCCTCGTTGCTCATCGACGGGATTACCGTTGGCGGGACTGCTTCGGCATGAGCGACTGGCGCGACGACGTCCTCGGCTTCTGGTTTGGCCTGAACGAAGAGCAATGGTGGCGCGGACCGCCGGAGCTCGACGAGGACATCCGCGAACGCTTCCTCGACCTGTGGAAGGACAAGCGGAACCTTCCACCGGAATCCTTCCTCGGCGATGCCCGCACCGCGCTTGCCGCGGTACTCCTGTTCGACCAGTTTCCGCGCAACATGTTCCGCGGCCATGCCGACCAGTTCTCGACCGATCCGCTTGCACTGGCGATCGCCAAAGGCGCGGTCGACCGCCAGCTCGACGAGCAACTGCCCGAGCGCGAACGCAAGTTCCTCTACATGCCGTTCGAGCACAGCGAAGACATCGACGACCAGAATCGATCATTGCTGCTGTTCACGCAGCTCGGCGACGAGAAAATGCTCGACTACGCCCGCAAGCACCACGACATCATTGCCCGCTTCGGGCGCTTTCCGCACCGCAACGCGGTGCTCGGCCGTGCGCCGCGAGAAGAGGAAATCGCGGCGGGCGACGTCGTTCCCTGGTGAGCGACCTCGTCGAACTCGCCCGATACCAGACTCGCGTCGAGGCCGACCTGGCCCGGCTGAAGCTGCAGGCGGACGGGATCGAGGCCCTGTTGTTCGACACCGGTGCGCACAGCATCGGCTGGGGGCCGATGATGCCGGTTCGGTTGATGGTCCTCGAATCCGACCGGCGGCGCGCCACCAGATCGCTCGAGGAACCCGACTAGAGCAAATGCTCGACCGGGGAGAGGTCGACGCCCGCATCCGCGGCCGCCTTCTGGATTTCCTCGACGCTGGCGCCCTGTTCCCGGCGGGCAACGGCCCAGGTCAGTGCCGAGCGGTTGCCTGAGCGGCAATAGGCAAACACCTTTCCCGGCGCCGCCTCCAGCGCTTCGCGCATCGCTTCGGAATCGGAGGGGCCGATCCCGCGAACGATCGGGACGTGGCGGAATTCCATCCCCTCCGCTCTTGCCGCCCGCTCGATCTCGGCAGCGCTCGGCTGGCCGGGATCTTCGTCGTCCGGGCGATTGCAGATGATCATCGTCACGCCCGACGATTTGAGCGCCGGAACGTCAGCGGGCTGGATTTGCCCGCTGACGCTCGTCGTCTCGTCCAGCTTCCGGATCACTGTCCCGGAGTCGCCGCCGGAGTGGCGGGAGGCGCGGTAACCGCCGGGTCGGTCCCCGGAGTCAGCCCGTAATAGATGAGGTACGGATTGATGTCGGGATCGTGGCCGGCGAACTTGCGGTACATTTCCGCCAGGTCCTCGGTGTTGCCGCGGGACAGCACCATGTCGCGATAGCGCTGGCCGTTTTCGCGGGTGAGGCCGCCGTGATCGTCGAACCACTGGGCGGCATCTTGCGCCAGCATCCGGGTCCACGGGTAAGCGTAATAGGCCGCCGAATAGCCGTTGCTCCAGATGTGCCGGAAGTAGCTGGTTCGGTATCGCGGCGGAACGTCGGCGGTGTCGTAGCCGCTGGCGGCGAGCGCCTTGGCCTCGAACGCATCGACGTCCTGCCTCGGGGCGTCCGCGGGGAGCGAATGCCAGTCGAGGTCGAGCCGTGCCGCTTCGAGCACTTCGCCGTTGTCATAGCCCTGGTTGAAGGTCCGCGACTTCTTGATCTTGTCGACCAGCGACTGCGGGATGACCTCGCCCGTCTTGTAGTTCACGGCGTAGTGCGGAAGCACCTTGGGATCGAGCGCCCAGTGCTCGTTGAACTGCGACGGGAACTCGACGAAGTCGCGGGCGACCGCCGTCCCCGAAAGGGTCGGATAGGTCTGCGCCGCGAACAGGCCGTGGAGTGCGTGGCCGAACTCGTGGAACATGGTCGTCACGTCGTCGAAGCTGATCAGCGCCGGCTGGCCCGGCGCCGGCTTGGTGAAGTTGGCGACATTGTAGATCACCGGCTTCGTTCCGCGCAGGTACGACTGGTTGACGAGATTGCTCATCCACGCGCCGCCCGACTTGCTGTCGCGCTTCCAGTAATCGAAATACATCAGCCCGAGCGGCTTGCCGTCGGAATCGATCACCTCATAGGTCATCATGTCGTCGTTCCAGGTCGGCAGGTCGTGCCGTTCCTTGAACGTGATTCCGTAGAGCTGGTTGGCCGCGTAGAAGACGCCGTCGGTCAGCACCTTGTGGATCTCGAAATAGGGCTTCAGCTCGTCCTGGTTGAGATCGTAGCGCTGCTTGCGGATCTGCTCGGCGTAGTAATTCCAGTCGGCCGCGGTCGGATTGAAGTCGGCGCCCTGCGACTTGGCGAGGGCGACGATGTCATTCCACTCCTGCTTTTCCTTGGCAGCGGTGGCCGGCGCGAGGCGGGTCAGGAAGCCAAGCGCGGTCTCCCTGTTCTTCGCCATCTGGTCGTAGAGCTTGTAATCGGCCCAGTTGTCGTAGCCGAGCATCGCCGCCTTGTCGGCGCGAAGCTGCGCGATCTCGGTGATCACGTTGCGCGTGTCATTCTCCCCGCCGTGCTCGGCGCGGCTGACGCTGGCGTTGTAAAGCGCCTGACGCGTCGCGTGGCTGGTAAGCGACGTCGCTGCCGGCTGTCGGGTCGTGTTCTGAAGGGGCAGGATGTAACCCTCGACACCGCGGTCCTTCGCGTCCTGCGCGGCAGCGGCGATTTCAGCATCGGACAATCCGGCAAGCGCGGCCTTGTCGGTGACGTGAAGCGCGCCTTCCTTGGTTGCGGCGAGAAGCTTCTGGCCGAAGTCGGTCTCGAGCGTGCTCAGCCGCTCGTTCATCTCCTTGAGCTGCGCCTGCTTGGCGGGAGCGAGCTGCGCCCCGGCGTGGACGAACTGGTCGTAATAGACGTCGAGAAGCTTTGCCTGTTCGGCGTTGAGGTTGAGGCTGTCCTGCTTCTCGTGGAGCGCCTTCACCCGCTGGAACAGCTTGGAGTTGAGGAAGATGTAATCGCTGTGCGCGGCGAGAAGCGGCGAAACCTTGGTCTCGACGTCCTGGAGCGCGTCATTGGTGTCGGCGCCGCTGACCGCGAAGAAGGCGTTGAGCGCGCGTTCGAGAAGCGCGCCGGAGCGCTCGAGCGGGACCAGCGTGTTGTTGAACGTGGGCGCCGCCGGGTTGTTGGCGATCTGGGCAACCTCGTTTTTCTGCTGCGCCATTCCGGCCATGATCGCGGGCAGGTAATCGCTGTCCTCGATCTTGGAAAAATCGGGCGCCTGGAACGGCAGCGTGCTCGGCTTGGCGAACGGGTTGGTCGCGGGAAGAGCCGTCGTGGCGGGCGCGGCCTTCGCTGGAGCGGCCGCGGCGGGCGTCGCCGCCACTGCGATCGCGGCGCTGGTCACGAGAAGTGTTCGGAGCATGTCATATCCTTTGTTAGGAGCATTGGGCTCTTTCGAACCACAGCGCCCCTTGCGCAAGCCTGAATATGGCGGAAATTGGCCTTTATTCGACGAGCGGCCAATGTCCGGGAGCGTTGCGCGCGCCCTAAACGCCGCTGTTGCGCACGACGTCGAGCATCTGTTGTCCGTATCGCTGCAGCTTCGCCTCGCCGATTCCTTCGACCTCGGCAAGCTGCGTCAGCGTCTGCGGGCGGGCCGCGGCGATTCCGCGCAATGTCGAGTCGTGGAAGACGACGTAAGCGGGAACACCGGCTTTCGCAGCGATCTCCCGCCGGGCCTCGCGAAGTGCATCGAACAGGGGATCGGCCGGCCCATCGCCGCCGCGTTGCCGCGACCGGCGCTTGCGGGGTGGAGGGACGGCGATCACCAGCTCCTCCTCGCCTTTGAGGATCGGTTTCGCGCCCGGCCCGAACGACAGTCCGCCGTAAGCGTCGGCGCGGAGCGCGTCGCGGGCGATCAGCGCCCTTGCCACCGGCTGCACCAGCGCGATTTCGTCAGCCGATGCGATCCCGAAGACCGACAAGTGGTGGTGGCCGAAACTGCGGACCTTCTCGTTGTCGTTGCCGGCCAGCACCTGTGACAGGTGCGCGACTCCGAACCGCATTTCGGTGCGGAACGCCGCCGACAGCAACTTGCGGGCGACCTGGGTGGCGTCGATGGTCGTTGGCGGGTTGAGGCAATTGTCGCAATTGCCGCATGTTTCGGACGGGCTCTCGCCGAAATGGCGAAGCAGGATCGCTCGCCTGCACCCGGCGGTCTCGACGAACGCGGCAAGCGCGTTGAGCCGCTCGCGCTCGCCCTGCCGGCGGTCCGGTTCGACCTCGGTTTCGATTCGCCGGCGAGCAGTCGCGAAATCGCCGGCCGACCAGAACAGCCACGCTTCAGCCGGATCGCCGTCGCGCCCGGCGCGCCCGGTTTCCTGGTAATAGGCCTCGATCGATTTCGGGATTCGCCGCATGGGCGACGAAGCGCACGTCGGGCTTGTCGATTCCCATTCCGAACGCGACGGTTGCCGCCATTACCATGTCCTCGGATTCGACGAACGCGGCCTGGTTGCGGGCGCGCACCTCGGGATCGAGCCCGGCATGATACGCCCGCGCCGGCCGCGTTGCCGAGGACAGCCCTTCGGCGATCGACTCGGCCTTGTTGCGGCTCGGCGCGTAGACGATTCCAGCGCCGGGCTGACGGGCGGTGAGCGACTTTAGCTGGGCGGCGACGCCGCTTCTCGGGACGACGTGATAACGAATGTTGGGCCTGTCGAAGCCGGCGATGACCAGCCCCTCTTCGCGGATTCCAAGCTGCGCGAGGATGTCGGCGCGGGTGCGGGCGTCGGCGGTCGCCGTCAGCGCCAGCCGCGGGACTCCCGAATGGGTGTCGAGCAGCGGGCGGAGCTGCCGATAATCGGGACGGAAATCATGGCCCCACTCGCTGACGCAATGCGCCTCGTCGATCGCGACCAGTGCCAGCGGGATGGTCTCGAGGAGCCGGCGAAATCCCTCGCCCGTCGCGCGTTCCGGAGCGACATAGACCAGGTCGAGCTCCCCCGCCCGAAGGCGCCGTACGGTCTCGTCGCGGTCGCGGTCGGCCGACGTCAGCGAAGCGGCGCGGATACCCATGGCGGCGGCTGCCCGGATCTGGTCGTGCATCAGTGCGATCAGCGGCGAGATCACCAGCGCGGTGCCTTTGCGGGCAAGCGCCGGAAGCTGGTAACAGAGCGACTTTCCGGCACCCGTCGGCATCACCGCCAACGTGTCGCGGCCGTGCCATCACTCGCCCGATCACCTGTTCCTGGACGGGCCGGAAGGAATCGAAACCGAACACGCGCTTAAGCAGCGCCAGCGGCTCTTCGGTTCGTTCGGAATCCACTCTTCCCACCGAGGTGAGTCCTTGCACCTCGCGACTGGCGCGGCAACCTCACGGGAGCGCTTTATTCGGCGGCCTCGGGCCGCTTCCTCGAGGCGCTCCGCGGCTTGCCTGTGCCACATGTCCGCATAGAGCCCGCCGCGATCGAGCAATTGCTCGTGCGTGCCGCTTTCGCTCACCCGGCCGTCGGCAAGGACGATGATGGTGTCGGAGTTGACGACCGTCGACAGCCGGTGGGCGATGGTGATGGTCGTCCGGTCGCGCGCCAGCCGGTCGAGAGTCGCCAGGATCGCCTCCTCGGTCTTGCTGTCCAGCGCGCTCGTCGCTTCGTCGAGAATGAGGATCGGCGGGTTCTTCACCAGCGTTCGGGCAATCGCCACTCGCTGCTTCTCGCCACCCGACAGCTTGAGCCCGCGCTCGCCGACCATCGAGTCGTATTTGTCGGGGAGGACGGCGACGAAGCGGTCGATTGCCGCACCCTCGGCGGCCGCTTCGACCTGCTGCGGAGTCGCCGATTGCGCGCCGTAAGCAATGTTGAAGCCGATGGTGTCGTTGAACAGCACCGTGTCCTGCGGGACGATCCCGATCGCCTTGCGAAGGCTCTCCTGCGTCACCTGCGCAATTTCCTGGCCGTCGATGCAGATGCGTCCGCAATCCGGATCGTAGAAGCGGTACAGCAGGCGGGCGATGGTCGACTTGCCGGCGCCCGACGGCCCGACGATCGCCAGCCGCGTCCCCGGGGGCGCGTCGAAGCTGACGCCCTTGAGGATTTCGCGGCCGGGCTCGTAGCCGAAATGGACGTCGTCGAAGCGGACATGTCCGCCGCTGACCTGAAGCGGCACCGCGTCGGCACAGTCGGTGATTTCCTGCTCGGTATCGAGGAGCGCGAACATCTGCTCGACGTCGATGAGCCCCTGCTTGATCGACCGGTAGACCCACCCGAGCATGTCGAGCGGCCTGAACAGCTGCAGCAGGAAGCCGTTGACCAGCACCACGTCGCCGGGGGTGAAGCGCCCGCGGCTCCAGCCCCAGACCGTGTAGGCCATTGCCCCGGCCATCATCAGGTTGGTGATCAGCGACTGCCCGATGTTCAGCCAGGCAAGCGACGTCTCGTTCTTCACCGCGGCCCCGGCGTAGGCCGACATTGCCTCGTCGTAACGCCGCGCTTCGCGCTCCTCGGCAGTGAAATATTTCACCGTCTCGTAGTTGAGCAGCGAGTCGACCGCACGGCCGATCGCGCGATTGTCGACGTCGTTCATTTCCCGCCGGATCTGGTTGCGCCAGTCCGTCACCCAGCGAGTGAAGGCGATGTAGGCGGCAACCACTGCCAGCATCGCCGCCACGATCCCGGCACCGAACTTGATGAAAAAGATGACGCAGATCGCGGTCAGCTCGATGATCGTCGGGGCGATGTTGAAGAGGAGGAAGTAGAGCATCATGTCGATGCTCTTGGTTCCGCGCTCGACGACCTTGGTCAGCGAGCCGGTGCGCCGTTCCAGGTGGAATCGCAGCGACAGCGAGTGGATGTGGCGGAACACCTGCCCGGCCAGCCGCCGCGCCGCGTCCTGCCCGACCTTCTCGAAAATCGCATTGCGCAGGTTGTCCGACAGCACACCGGCAAAGCGAGCCCCGGCATAGGCAAGGACCAACGCGGCGATGACCGCGAAGCCGGTGCTTGTCGCCGTCGCTGCCATGCGGTCGATGATCGCCTTGTAGGCGAACGGCATGACCAGCACCGCCGCCTTGCCCGCGAGCACCAGGAGCACCGCGGCGACAACTCGCGCCTTCAGCTCGCGCTGCCCGGCGGGCCACAGCATCGGCAGGAATCGCAGCAGCGGAGCGAGGCTTTCCCTTTTCACCTTCGCCTGATCCCCGCCTTGCGCCATTGCGCTTAGGTAAGAACCCGTATCGCCACCGGCAAACGCTCTATGTGAAACGATTGGAACCGCACGATTATTCGGCGGTTGTCGAAGCGTTCACTCAGCAAGGCGGGGCCAATGGGACCGGGTTATTTCATCATTGCAATTCTCGGGTGCGCCGACGGATCGACGCAGTGCACCCCGGTGATGACCGTGCCCACTCGCTACGAGAGCGAAGCCGCCTGCACGGCTGCCGCTCCGGGCGCGCTCCTCGAGCACAACAATTTCGATTTTCCGAGCCTGCTTGCCGAGTGCCGCCGCGGCCGCGCGCCGGCCTCCGCCGAACGTGAGCCGCAGGTCGAAGCCGCCGCCGAACAACGAAGAGGGTAAAATGGCCGACGACACCGACGTCCTTATCCCCAAGGTCCACGAAGACGACTTGCCCGGCAGCGAGGCAAAGCTCGATCCCAAGCCCGACTGGGAGCCGCGGTACCCCGGTTCCGGACGGCTCAAGGGCAAGGTCGCACTGGTGACCGGCGCTGACAGCGGGATCGGACGCGCGGTCGCCGCCTTGTTCGCCCGGGAAGGCGCCGACGTCGCGATCGTCTACCTTTCCGAGGACAGGGACGCGCAAAATTCCAAGAAGATCGTCGAGGACGAGGGGCGCCGGGCGATCCTGCTGCGTGGCGATGTCGGGGACGAGCACTTCTGCGACGAAGCGGTCCGCAAGACGATCGACGAATTCGGCAGGCTCGACATCCTCGTCAACAATGCCGGCGAGCAGCACGAAGACAACGACATCGAGAAGGTCACCGAAAAGCAGCTTCGCCGCACCTTCCAGACCAACTTCTTCGGCTATTTCTTCATGGTCCAGGCCGCCCGCCCGCATCTCAAGAGCGGGGCGGCGATCATCAACACGACGTCGGTGACCATGTACAAGGGCTCGAAGGCCCTTCTCGACTACAGCGCAACCAAGGGCGCGATCACCGCCTTCACGCGCTCGCTGGCGAAGAATCTGGTCGACGACGGAATCCGCGTCAACGCGGTCGCTCCGGGGCCGATCTGGACTCCGCTCAACCCGTACAGCGGCCATCACGTCACCTTGAAGGAGTTCGGCAAGGACACGCCGATGGGACGCGCCGGCCAGCCCAACGAGGTTGCTCCGTCCTTCCTGTTCCTCGCCTGTGAGGACGCCAGCTACATGACGGGGCAGGTGCTTCATCCGGACGGCGGCGCCTCCACATCAAGCTAACAGTTGACCGCCACTCGTCCCGCCGCCGATAGGCGGGGCAATGGCAGTTGCGGCTGAATTTGAGGAAGCGCTCGACGCATTCCAGCGCGGTGAGCTCGGCACGGCCCGGACGATTGCCGAGCGCGAGCTGCAGCGTGATCCCTCGGCAAAATGGCAGCACCTGCTCGGGCTGGTCCACTGCCGGCTCGGACGGCCCCAGGACGGGCTCGATCATTTGCAGGCGGCGCTCGCCGCCGAGCCGCGCAACCTGCAATTCCGGGCGATGCTGGTGCGCGCGCTCATTGACAGCGGGCGCGCCAGCGACGCGCTTCGATACGCCCGCCGGCCCGGACCGGGGCCGCTTGCCGCCGACCTGTGGCGGTTGCGCGCGGAAGCCGCACAGGCCGCTCAATCGATCACCGACCGAACCGAGGCCGTTCGCCACCTCGAGCTCGAAGACCTTTCCGCCAGGCTTGCCAAGGACCCGGACCGGCTGTCGCTGATCCTCGACCGTGGACGAGTCCTGGGCTGGCTCAATCGCGACGAGGAGGCGGAAGCGGACTTCCGCAAGGTGCTGGAATCCGAGCCGGCCAATGCCGAGGCGGTGCGCGAACTCGGGGTCGTTCTCGAGCGCGGCAACCGCCTCGACGACCTGCGGCGGCTGATCGACGATGCCGTTGCCGCCGGCTGCGACCGCGACTCGTTTGCGTTGCTCGAGGCACTCTTCGCCTGGCGCAGCGGCAAGGCCGGGGAAGCGCTGCAATGGCTTGGGCGGATTGCGCCAGCCGAAGGCCGGGTCAGGGGCAGGCAGCTTGAAATCAAGGTCCACGACGCGCTTGGAAATGCCGAAGCCGCCTTTGCTGCCGCGAAGGAAAATAACGCCTTCCTCCGCGGCGAGTCCGAGTGGCGGGAGTCGGCCCGGCGAGTCCGCGCCCGCTTCCGGACTTCTGCCGAGGCGATAACGCCCGAGTGGGCGCGAAGCTGGGCGCCGGTAAAGCCCAAGCCGCACCGGCCGCTCGCGTTCCTCGTCGGCTTTCCGCGATCGGGAACGACCCTGCTCGACACCTTCCTGATGGGTCACCCGCAAATCGGAGTGCTGGAGGAAGTCCCGCTAATCGGGGCCATCGGCGAGATGGTCGGCTCGGTGGAAGGGGTCTCGACGCTCGACGAGGATCGCGCGGAGGAACTGCGCAACCTCTATTTGAACGCGCTTCCGGCGAATCTTCCGGAAGGGTTCGACGGGCTCGTCGTCGACAAGATGCCGCTCAATATGCTGTGGGCGCCGCTCATCTACCGGCTGTTTCCCGATGCCAGGCTGCTGTTCGCGCAGAGGCACCCGTGCGACTGCGTTCTAAGCGCGTTCTTCCAGACCTTCAGCCTCAACCCGGCGATGGCCAATTTCCTCGACATCGCCGACTCGGCGGAATTTTTCGACGTCGCGATGGACCTCTGGTGGCGAAGCGAGCGCTCGCTTCCGCTCGCCTGGCACAAGGTCACCTACGAAAAGCTGGTCGAAAATCCGGAGCCCGAGCTTCGGGCGGCGATCGAGTTCCTGCAGGTGGACTGGCGGGACGAGCTCCTCGATCACCAGCACACTGCGCGGAAGCGCGGAGCGATCTCGACTCCCAGCTACGAGCAAGTGACGGAGCCGCTCAGCAGCCGCGCGGTCGGCCGGTGGCGGCGCTACGAAAGCCAGCTTCGGCCGGTGCTTCCCCTCCTTCTGCCGTGGGCCGAACGGCTGGGATATTCGTCGTGACCGGCGAGCCATCGCCCGAATTCCGCAAGGCACTCGAAGCCTTCCAGCGTGGCGAACTCGACGAGGCGAGGGCCGCGGCAGACGCGGCGCTGAAGTCGAATCCGTCGCCGATGTGGCACCACCTGCTCGGGCTCGTCCACTGCAGGCTCGGCGAGCCGGCGAAAGGCGTCGCTCACCTACGCTCCGCCGCGCAAGCGGAGCCGGGCAACGTCGCCTTTCAGGTGATGCTTGGCAGGGCGCTCATCGATTCCGGCAATGCCGCCGAGGTCCTCGAACTGCCGGAGCCTCCGCCGATAACCTCCGCCGGAACGCTGGCGCTTTGGCAGGTCCGCGGTGAAGCTGCGGATGCGATCGCCAGTCACGATTCGGCAGCGGCCGCCTGGTCCAGGGTAACCGCCGCCGCGCCGGGCGACTGGCGGGGGTGGAACAGCCTCGGCAATGCGCTGGCTTGTTCGGGACAATGGGGGGAATCGGTGGAGGCGCTCAGCCGCGCGGCCACCCTCAATCCCGACGCAGCGCCGATCAGGCGCAACCTTGCGGCTGCCTTTGCCGCCGCGGACCGGCACGAGGAGGCGATTGCCGCGATCGACGACCTCGAACGACTGGCGGGCCCAAGCCGGGATTCGGCACTGGCGCGGGCCAAGAGCCTGGTCACGCTCGCCCGATTTGCGGAGGCGGAAAGCGCGTATCGGCAGGTGCTCGAGATCGCTCCTGGCGATCCCGAAGCGATTTCACGAACTGGGCCTCATTTACGAGCGTACGAACCAGCTCGACCAGCTGCCGGCGTTGCTTGCGCAGGCCGCGGAACACAAGGTTCCGGAGGACAGCCTTGCGTTTCTCAAGGCAATCCTCGCGCTTCGCGATGGCCAGCTGGAGGAATCGAGCCGGCTTCTCGACCTTGCCGTTCGCGATCACGACCCGGTGCGCTGGTGGCGGTTGAAGGCGCGGCTGGCCGACCGCCAAGGCAATCCCGCCGAAGCCTTCGCGGCAATGACCGAGATGAACCGGGTCACCCGCGAATTCGATGCTTGGCGTGAGAAGGGGGCCGCATATCGCCAGCGGCTTCGCGATCTCGCCCGCAGAATGGTCGCCGACGCGCCGCGGCTGCCCCAACTCGAAGCGCCCGACAGGCCCATGCCCGCGTTCCTCGTCGGCTTTCCAAGGTCGGGAACGACCCTCCTCGACACGTTCCTCATGGGCCATCCGCGAACGGCCGTCCTCGAGGAGGTCCACCTGCTCGGCGCCGCCGAGATGGAGATCGGCCGCGTCGCCGAGCTCGCCAACCGCTCACAGGCCGATCTTCGCCGCGCCCGCGACGCCTATTTCGCGCTGCTCGACGAGCATGTTGAGCCGGGCGTTTCGGGAACGGTGGTCGACAAGCTTCCGCTCAACATGCTCGGCGCGCCGTTCATCCAGGCAATGTTCCCCGGCGCTCCGATCCTGTTCGCCCAGCGTCACCCGTGCGACGCGGTGCTCAGTGCCTTCATGCAGAGCTTCGTCATGAACGACGCAATGGCGAGCTTTCTGACCATTGAGGATTCCGCCGATCTCTACGACGCAGTGATGTCGGGCTGGACGGCAATCCGGGAGAGGTTCCCGATCCGGGTTCACACGGTCGTCTACGAAGAGCTGGTCACCGATCCCGAAGCGGCGCTTCGCCCCGCCGTCGACTTCCTCGGGCTCGATTGGGACGACGAGATGCTCGAGCACCGCAAAACCGCGAGGTCACGCGGGGCGATCATCACGCCGAGCTACGACCAGGTGACGGAGCCGCTCAACACGCGCGCGAGCGGCCGCTGGAAACGCTACGCCGATCAGCTCGAGCCAGTGCTTCCGGTCCTGCTGCCCTGGGCCGAGCGGCTGGGATATCGCGATTGAGTTGGGAAATTTTCCCGATTCACGGTCGGAAATCCCGCCAACATCTCCGCTTAAAATCACCGACAGACTGATTTCATTAGATAAAGTTGAATTGGCACGGACCGTGCATTGATGGTTCCGTGGCCCAATGGTGGGCCGCAACAAACAAAGGACCAGACAATGATCGCCACTTTTTCAGCCACCCGCGAAACCGCAACCGCTTTCGCCGCCGCCTTCCTCGCCGCGATGCTTTGCGTCAGCAGCGCAACGTCCCTGATCGCCTGAGCGGAGGTCAATGTGAACAACCGTTTCCTGATCAACCGGCGCGATGCCAAGGTCATGGGCGTCGCCGCCGGGATCGCCGACTACACCGGAATAGACCCGCTGCTCATCCGCCTGGCGCTGGTCGCGGCGCTGCTGGTGACCGGACCCGTCGTCATTCTCATCTACCTTCTAACCGGCCTGCTCGCCGCCGGGCGCTAAAGCCCGAGTATCAGGCCGGGCGGCCTGCGCTACGCATCCTCTTCCTGCCGCTCCACGAATTTGTTGAAACGGCTGTCGTCGTTGTCGACTCTCAGGAACGCCAGGTCATTGTCGTCGAAGATCTTGAAGAACCGGTCCCAGCCGATGTGTTCCAGGCCCTCGTCGTCATTTCCTCCAGGTTCGTCGAAGTCGATACGCAGCATCGCGCCCTCGCGGCCGTTGTCGGCAGTATCCTTGACGATCGAAGGCTTCCCCTCGCGCTGCTCCACCCAATTGCGGATCTCGTCGTGGTCCGTCGTTGTCGTTGCACTTCGGTCGGTCTGCGCCATCGTGTTTCTCCCGATTTTCCTCCTGCCATCAATGATTGCCGGCGTTCGCCGGTTCCGAGTTCGGGGGGCCGTTCGGCACGGCCGCAGAGCCGCTCGCCGCTTCGTGAGCTTGGCCGCCGTTCCGTACCCGGCATGACTATTGTCAATTCACTGGCGCTGCCGTCCGGGGTTGAACCCATTGGCCGGAGGACGGTTCTCCAATTAAGGGGTGCGAACGAAACGGGAGAGCAACGATGGCCGCAAAGACGGAATTCAGCTGGGCAGCAGCGCTGATCGGCGCGCTTGTCATGCTCGTCCTGATCATCGTTGCTGCGGCGATCTACATCGGCTCCGGCGCGTTCCCGGTTGGCGCGAACGAACCCTATCCGCCCGGAATGAAGCCGGTGATGAAGCGGGCGCGGATGAATGCGATCGACCACTCGGCCGAGGGTCTCCAGCCGCCACAGTTCGACGCCGCCGCGATCCGCGAGGGCGGTTCGCACTTCAAGGGCATGTGCGCCGAATGCCACGGCGGCCCGGGGGCAGAGCCGGAGAAGTTCACGCACGGCGATGGACCCGTCTCCGCCCGACCTCGGCAAGGTTGCCGGCAAGATGAGCGTCCAGGAAATCTTCTGGGTCGCGAAGAACGGGATCAAGATGAGCGCCATGCCCGCGTTCGGCAAGTCCGACGAAGACGAGGAGCTGTGGAAGATCGCCGCCTTCGTCAAGCAACTGCCGAAGGTCAGCGCATCTGAATACGCGGCGCTTCCGAACGCCCACGAAGAAGGAGAGGGCGCCGATTCGAGCGCGAAGAAGCCCGGCGACAAGGACTGAGCCACTTGCTACACCGGCAGTGCCGTGGGGCTGCGGCATTGTCACGCAACATGGAGCAGCAAATGCGCAAACTGCTAATCGCACTCGCCCTCGGAACGATGCCGGCCCCGTTGTGGGCGGCGCTTCCGCTCGGCGCCCAGGCACCGGACTTCACGACCACTGGAGCAATCGCCGGCAAGCCCTTCAAGCTGCACCTGAAGGAGCAGCTCAGGAATGGGCCGGTCGTGCTTTATTTCTTCCCCAAGGCGTTCACGCAGGGATGCACGCTGGAAGCGCACGCGTTCAGCGATGCCACCGCCGAGTTCAAGAAGCTGGGCGCGCGGGTAATTGGAATGTCCCGCGACGACCTCGCAACGCTTGAAAAATTCTCCGTCGAGGAATGCCGCAACGCCTTCCCGGTCGCTACGGCGAGCGAAGCGACGGCGAAGGCCTATGACGTCGCCTGGGCGGAGCATCCGCAGCTGACGACGCGGACGTCCTACGTGATCGCCCCGAACGGCAAGGTCGTCATGGTCCACGACGATCTCGATTTCTCGAAGCATGTCGAAAAGGCACTGGCCGCGGTGAGGGCCCTGAAGGCCAAGTAGCCGCAACCGACGCAGGGGGGCGCGATGAAAGTGGCAGCTGTTGCAGTGGCGGCGCTCGCCGCGGCTGCGTTTGCGGGGATGGCGGCGCAGCGGCCCGCCACCTTCGCCTTCGACCCGCAGCCCCGCTGGCAAGAGGATCCGGAGACGGAAGATGTCTGCCGGGCGATGGAAGCCGAATGTGCCGGCCAGCTGAAGGACGGGCAGATCGACGCCGAGTGGGGCTATGCCGAGCTATACGATAGCGCCGGCTATCTCGTCGGGCTGCGCTCGCTGAAGTCGACGGGCTGCAAGCCGCTCGACGAGCACATGCTGTTGTCGCACCGGCACTTCGTCACCGTGTTCAGCAAGGATGGCGAACCGGACCTCGATGATATCCTCGTCGAGGTCGCCCCGGGGACCGACCCGGCGTCGGTGCGGCTGGTCAAGCGCGGGGAGACCCAGGTCAGCATCGGCTGCTGAGCCTGCGCCGTTAGCGCGTCGCCACCTTGTCATCGGCAGCCGCTACCGGCTTGGCTGCGTCGCGCGCCGGCGCCGCTGCCTTGGGAGCGTCGCGAAGCGCCGCGATGACCTTGCCGTCGCGCTTGTAGATGTCGGTATAATCGATGATCCGCCCGTCCACGGTGGCCGCCGAGGACATGTAGACGATGTAGACCGGAAGCGGCTCCGCGAAGCTGGCCTGGACGGACTTGCCGCTGTCGAGCGTCGCCTTGATCTTCTCGGGAGTCCACTCGGTCTCGCCTTCGCCCAGAAGCAGCGTCGCCAGGTCCATGATCCGGTCGGTCCGGATGCAGCCGTGGCTGAACGCGCGGATTCGGCTGTTGAATCGCGACTTGGCGTTGGTGTCGTGAAGGTAGATCGCCTTGGAATTGGGCATGACGAACTTGACCTGCCCAAGCGCGTTCGACGGCCCCGGCGGCTGGCGCCAGCGAAGCACCTTGCCGTTGTCGTCCCTGAGTGCGACGTAGCCGTTCTTCCCGGCGACTTCGCCGGCGATGCTCGACGGCACTTCCCACCAGGGATTGAGGATCACTCCGGTCGCCATCGCCGAAAGCTGCGGCGTCGGAGTCGAGATCTTGCCGGCGACGGCGTGATGGCGCGAGACGGTCTCGCCATTTTCGACCAGCGCCGCGGTATAGGCCGGCACGTTGACGATGATGTACCGGTCGCCAAGGTTCTGCGGAAGCCAGCGCCAGCGATCCATGTTCAGTCGGATACGCTTGATCTTGTCGGTTTCTTCGGCCGGCGTAACCTCGAGCGCGTGCTTGAGCGCGGCATATTGCGGATGCACCGGGTCGAGGCCCTGGAGCGTGTCGCGAACCTGGTGCGCCTGGACCGCCCAGCGAAGCAGCTGGTCCTGGCGGCCGTTGTCGAGGTCGGGATCCTTGATCGACCAGTCGATCCGGTCCTTGCCGCGAACATGGCCCAAGGCGAGGTCTGACGACAGGCGGTTGAACCTGTCGGTTGCGACCTGGCTAAGCACCATCGGGTCGCCCGAATTGAGCGCCGCAGCGAGGCCTTTGGGGTCGTAGTCCGCCGGGTCGAGACCCTCGCTCGATATGCCGCGGATCACCGAAAGCAGCTCCTGTGCGTCCGGGACGCTCCACAACGGCGGCGGCAGCGGAACCGGCTCGGCGGCGACTGGCGCGACCTGCTGTTGAACCGGCGCCACCGGTGTCGCCACCGGCGCGGGGCCCTGCACTTGCGCATTGGCGGCAACTGGAAGTGCCGCCGCCCCGCAGAAAATCGCGAACGCGTTGAGTCGGTTATGAATTGTCACGTCAGTCTCGCTCTTCGGCCCAATATCGGGCGACCCATGTTTGCCCGCCAGCTACAATACACAGGCTGAATGCTCGCGACCAGTGGCGCACGGCCACAGTCGCGCAACTAAGCGCATGTATAACAACCAGTCTTTAAGGCCTTTCGCGTACACAGGCGCTTCGACGGGGGGCGCGCATGACCACCAAGTATCTCCACGGGTCGATGGTACCCAGGCGGGCGACGCGCAACGTCGACCACCGCGGCGAACCGAGAATCGAAGTCCAGTCGGAAACGGCAGTGCTCGTATTTCGCGGGCGCAACTATGCCACCCGGCTGGCCAACCGATCGTCTTCGGGCGCGATGGTCATCTTCTCCTTGATCCCGTACATCGGCGAGACAATAAGCATCCAGCTGGTCGGGCTCGATCCGGTCCCCGGCCGCGTCTGTTGGGTAAGGGACGGCAAGATCGGCATTACCTTTGTCGCCCCTGTGGAGTAGCTGGGTGTGGAGATGAGTTTTTCGATGATTAAGGCGCGCATTGGCGAAGCCCCCGATCCGGCAGACCGGCGGCGTTCGCCGCGGCTTCCGGTCGAAGTCGAGGCGACGATGCGTGAGCTGGGCGCCAACGGAATCGACGCGCAGGTCCTCAACATCTCGGAGCACGGCTTCATGGCGGCGACCGACGGGCACTTCGAAGTCGGTTCGCGAGTGTGGCTGATGCTTCCGGGCCGCGAACGCGCCAATGCAGTGGTCAAATGGACCGCCGGCGACCGCCTTGGCGCCGAATTCGCGGAGCCGATCGAAGTCGACGACCCGCCGCTTTCCTGAAGCGCTGGACCGGCGCTTTTGCGCGTCCGCAACCCTGTTCCCGAAGTCCCAATTCGGGCCGGCCATGAAACCGGCATGCACTTCGCACGTTCAACCGCCCCGAAAGGAACGTGCTATGCCTGTCACTCCAGGCCAGAACGGCTCTAACTATCGCCCGGGGCTACGCGGCTATCACGCCGTTTACCGGGAACATGAGGTCAATCACTGCCCCGGCTGTGGGCGAACGCATTGGATTATCGGTCGAATCTCGGCCGAGTGCGCGTTCTGCGCAACTGCGCTTGCACTCGCCGAAGCAAGCACTCACTCGCACAATCGCCCGGTAATCATCATGCACAGGAACGCCGACAATCACGCCTGGGCCGCATAGGCCTCGCTTGCAGCTTTTTATTGTGCCGGTGCCGGTCGAATCGGCACCGGCGCATTGCACAGGTCGACGCCGCCCGCCGGCCGGATGAAAAAGTCGTCTTTGCGGTTTGCGCGGGCCCGGACGTAGGCCGCGAATGCCGGGCCGTCGGTATCCATATACTGGAATGACGGCTGCTCGGCCGGCGGCATGTCGCTGGCCAGCCGGACCGACGCAATCGGCACGTCCTTCGACCGCTCGGTGTAAAATCCGAGCTGCCCGGTTCCTCTCGGCAGGCTGCTCAACTTGTCGATCCCGGCAATTACTCGACCGACGACGGCGATGTTGCGGTCGAGGTGCCTCGGTGCATGGCCGATGACCGCGTAGAGCTCGCCGCCGGTTCCGGTGTCCGGATCGAGATCGCGCCCGACGCCGACATAGCCATAGCAGTGAACCAGGTTGGCGGTTTCGGTCTGCGGGTCGTAGCCGATCGGCCAGCCCTGTGCGTAGCCGGCCTTCGGCGCATAGGAATTGGGATAGCCGAGCGGGTGGATTCGAAGGCCCGCAGTCGGCCGCGCATATTCGGCCGGCGGCTTGGCCACGACCGCTTGCGGAAGCGGGTCGCTGCTTTCGTTCTTCCCCCACTGCACGACGTAATTGTCCTGCACGCGATAGATCGCCGCCTGCTCCCACCAGTGCGCCTTCGAAAGCGCGCGCATGTTGGCGACGTGGACCGGGGCGAACGCCGGGGCGAGTTGGATGACCACTTGCCCGCCGTCTTTCAGCTTCATGACCAGCAAGTCGTCGGCGGGGATATCGATCCACGCGCTTTCCGGCGCCGAATCGACAATTTCGGTCGGGGTCGTCGGCTGCTTTGGAGCAGCGGCGGTGAGTGCAAGAAGCGGGAGCAGGAGCAAAGTGCGCATTCGCGTTCCTTGTGTTTTGGCTGCGGCACGATAGTCGCTGCCCGATGCATATTGCCAGCCTGATGCTGCTCGGTTCCGGCGAGCTCGGTCGCGAAGTCGCAGTCGCCGCCAAGCGGCTGGGTTGCCGGGTCATCGCCTGCGACCGCTACGCCAACGCACCGGCAATGCAGGTGGCGGACTTTGCGGAGGTCTTTCCAATGCTTGACGGCACCGCCTTGCGAGCTGCCGTCGAAAAGCATCGGCCCGATTACATCGTTCCCGAAATCGAAGCCATCGACACTGCAACCCTGGCCGAACTTGAAGGTGAGGGCTGGCACGTGGTGCCGTCGGCAAAGGCCGTCCAGCTGACGATGAACCGCGACCGGATTCGCGACTTCGCATCGACCGAGCTCGGCCTCACGACCTCCAGATATCGGTTCGCCGAGAGCCGCGATGCCGCCGTCGCCGCCGTCGAAGCCGTCGGCCTGCCGTGTGTCGTCAAGCCGGTGATGTCGAGCTCCGGCAAAGGCCAGAGCGTCGCCGCTACGGCAGACGAAGTCGGCGCCGCCTGGGACTATGCAGTCGCCAACATGCGCGGCGACCGGCCCCGGGTGATCGTCGAGGAGTTCATCCGCTTCGACAGCGAGATCACCCTGCTCACCGTATCGACGACCGACGGCGTGCTGTTCTGCCCTCCCGTCGGCCACCGGCAGGAGCATGGCGATTATCGCGAAAGCTGGCAGCCGGCGGACATCTCGCCAACGGCTCTCGAATCCGCGCACGACCAGGCGAAGCGAGTCGTTGAGGCGCTCGGCGGCCGCGGCATCTTCGGCGTCGAATTCTTCATTCGCGGCGACGAGGCGATCTTCTCCGAGCTCAGCCCGCGGCCACACGACACCGGGATGGTGACGCTGATTTCGCAATTTCCAAACGAGTTCGAACTTCACGTCAGGGCGATATTGGAACTGCCGGTCCCCGCAATCGACCTTTCGGGGCCCTCCGCCTCGGCAGTGATCCTCGCCAATCGCGAAAGCGACGACTTTGGCTTCGAGGGTCTCGCAGACGCACTCGCGCTGGGCGAGCCGGATCGGCCGGTCGATGTGCGGATATTCGCCAAGCCGAAGACCTTGAAGAACCGGCGAATGGGGGTCGCGCTCGCCCGCGCCGAAACCGTCGCCGCGGCGATTGAGCGCGCAACTTCGGCTGCGGCGAAGGTGCGGATCCGCTACAACGGCTGAACGCCGACGAAGCTTTCGCGCGTTTGCGACGTTGGCACCGGCAGGAGGACAAATGCGAACAGCATCAATTGCCGCTTTTTCAGCACTTGCGCTTTGCGCGTGCGACAGCGGGCAGCAGTCGCAAACGACCCAGCCCGCGCAGGCGATCAAGGTGAAGGGCCCGGCGCAGCAGCAGCTTCACCAGGCGAACGATCTCAACCGCGCGATCGCACTGAAGCGAGCGATCTACGACTCCGGCTACAAGTGCCAGCGGATTTCCCGCTCAGGCTTTGTCGGGGAGTACAAGAACCTGGAGATGTGGATGGCAAGCTGCGCCGACGGGCGCGACTGGGCCGTGTTCATCGGTCCCGACGGAAGCGCCCAGGTTCGGGACTGCAAGGATGTTGAAGGCTTCGGCCTTCCGAAATGCGCGATCAATTCTGAAAAGGGAAATGCCGGTAAGCTGGACTAATCGTCGCAGCGGCGGGTTTCCTTGTACTCGCCCGACGCCGATTTTTCCTTGATCGTGACGCACTTGCCGACCCGGGTCTCCTCGCGCCAGCTACCGTCGGCGTTGGTGACTCGATTGCCCTTGGGCACGCGCTTGCCGTCCTTGATCACGTAGTTCCAGTCTTTCGGCGTCGACTGCGTCTGCTGCGGCGCCTGCGCGAGCGCGGTCGACGCCAGCGCGAAGCCGGTTGCCAAAGCCAGTACTGCTGCGAAACGCTTGGTCATCGCATAGATCTCCTATGCTCATCTTTTAGCGCAGCACAGGTGAACCCGCGCTGAAGCCCGACGGTGCCGTTTACGGCGGTCAGATAGTCGCTTGCGGTGGCGAGCGGGCGGGAGCCGCGCGCGCGGAGAGCCTTAGCCCTGCCTCGCCTTGAAGCGCCGATTCGTCTTGTTGATGACGTACGTGCGGCCGCGGCGGCGGATGACCCGGCAATCGCGGTGCCGGCTCTTCAGCGACTTGAGTGAGTTACGAACTTTCATCGGGCGCGCCGCCTCGTCCTAATCCAGAGTGTCGGGAGGTTCTGTGAAACCGGCGGCTCACCTATGGGGCCGCTGCCTGCAAGTCAAGGTGCAGCTAGCGCGTGGCCCGCTTTTGCCCCGGCGCGAACGTGTCTCCGAAATAATCGCCCGAATACCACAACGGCCGCTCGTCGGCGTCGGCCAGCGCTCTCGAAATGCGATAGTTCAACTCCGCGTAGCGCGCGCCCTGGCCCCACTCGATGTGCTGCGAAAGATCGTCGTTCGGCTTGTGATAGGTGTGGGCGAGGAAATCCTTCCAGATCGGCTCGCCGCCGTTGGCATAGCCGGTCATCAGCAGGATTCCCGGAATTCCGCGGGTAACGAAGCGATAATGGTCGGAGCGGACGAAGATCGCCTCCTGCGGCATCGGGTCCGGGGAAACCTTCACGCCCATCGATCCGGCGGCCTCGGCGATGGTTCGCGCGACCGTCGAATGGTCGCCACCGAAAGCGACGACATCGGTGAACGGGTAGAGGAGTAGCGGCATGTCGAGGTCGACGACGCTGACGATTGCGTCTTCCGGAACGGTCGGGTGGGCAGCGAAATAATCCGCGCCACGAAGCCCTTTTTCCTCGCCGGTGTTGGCGATGAACAGGACCGAACGCCGCGGCGCCTTGCCGGATTCGGCGAACTCGCGGGCGCTCTCCAGCATCGTTGCCACGCCCGCGGCATTGTCGAGCGCACCGTTATAGATGGCATCCTCGCCGGGCTTCGGGTCGTTCTTCATTCCAAGGTGGTCGAGGTGCCCCATCAGGACCACATATTGGTCCCTCAGCGCCGGGTCGGATCCGGGAAGCACCCCGATCACTTCCGGGCTGGTGAAGTCCTTCCACGTCATCCTGTCGCTCAGCTTGAAGCGCGACGGCAGCGTAAACCCCGGCAGCGCACCCGGCTTTCGCGATTGGGCAAGCGTCTGGGTGAAGTCCCTGCCTGCCGCCGCGAACAACCTTTCGGCGATCGCCTTCGACATTGCCCCGATTAGTCCCGGGCGCATCGACTCGCTCTGGGCCTTCGCCGACGTGTCGAACCAATCGACCACCGGCCGGTCGTAATAGCGGAGCCGGTTGAACCCCGGGCGGGGGCCGGTCCCGGCGATCTCGATGATGCCCGCCGCGCCCTTGTCCGCAGCGGTCTCGGCCTTGCTGGAATCGAGATGGGCGGAAACTTCGGTCGGAAGGCCCGCCGGCGCCCCTTCGATAACGACGACGATTTTGCCGCGCACGTCGAGCCCTGAATAATCGTTGATGCCGAGCCGCGAGTCGCTGATCCCGTGGCCCGCGAAAACGAGCGGCAGGTCCAGGTCGCGCGCCTGCTCGGCCAGGCTCGGGCGGACGGCGATGTCCTTGCCTGGCTTGAGGGCGACGGTACTGCCGCCGATCACCAGCGACGCCGATGGCGGCTGTTCGTGCCAGGTCCGGCGAAACGGCACCTGCTGGTACCAGCCGCCGCCGGTGCCGCCGGGCTTCAGCCCGATCGCCCGGAACCGCGAGGCGACATAGGACGCTCCGATGTCATAGCCTTTCGAGCCGGTGTCGCGGCCTTCCAGGAGGTCGCTGGCGAGGAATTCGACGTCGGCGCGGATCCGGTCGGCGGCACTCTCGTCGAACGCTTGCGGTGCCGGCGCTGCCGCCGCGACAAGCAACGCCAGAGGGGCGAGCAGCAACTTCAATGATTTCACCCGAACGTCATTCCCTGCAACTTGCGCTCCCATTTGAGAGCGTGGGTAACGATGGTCTCGATGTCGGCGAATCGCGGCGTCCACTCGAGCGTTTCGACCAAGCGGCGGCTGGAAGCGACCAGCACCGGCGGATCGCCCGCACGGCGCGATTTCATTTCGCGCTTCAGCGGCTCGTCGGCCACGCGGTCGACCGCATCGAGAACCTCCAGGACGGAAAGCCCTTTGCCGTAGCCGCAGTTCATGACGAGGTTGGCGCCGGGCTGCTCGATCAGCCGCTCGAGTGCGAGCACATGCGCGCCGGCAAGGTCGCTGACATGGATATAGTCGCGGACGCAGGTGCCGTCGGGCGTCGGGTAATCGGTCCCGAAGACGTCGACATGATCGCGCTTCCCGATCGCCGCCTCGACCGCGACCTTGATGAGGTGCGTCGAGCCCTTGCCGATCTGGCCGGAGCGAAGCTGCGGGTCGGCGCCCGAGACATTGAAATACCGAAGCGCGCCGTAATTGAGCGAATAAGCAGCCGAGCTGTCCTCGAGCATGCGCTCGGTCATCAGCTTTGACGCGCCATAGGGATTGATCGGCTGCTTGGGGTCCTCCTCGTCGATCGGCACCCGTTCGGGGATCCCGTAAACAGCCGCCGTCGAAGAGAAGAGGATATGCTTCACCCCAGCATCGACAGCCGCCGAGACCAGCGCGTGCGAAGCGAGCGTATTGTTCGCATAATAAAGGAGCGGCTTCTCGACGCTTTCCGGGACCACGATCGAGCCGGCGAAGTGCATGACCGCGCCGATGTCCTGCTCGTCGAAAATCCGCTTGAGCAACGCCCGGTCGGCGACGCTGCCTTCGTAGAAGGGCACGTCCGCGGGCACCACTTCGCGGGTGCCGTTCGACAAGTCGTCGATGACTGAGACCGGCCAGCCGCCATCCTTCAGAGCGAGGACGGCGTGGCTTCCGATGTATCCGGCGCCGCCGGTGACGAGGACGGGGAGTTTTGTCATGGGTCGGTTGCGCTAGCCGAGGCTCAAACCGAGCGCCAGCGGCATTGGTTCGCGGCTAGCGCTTAATCGTCCTCCTCGTCCTCTTCGTCTTCCTCGCCGCCGCCGTTCTTGAGCTCGGACGTCCCTGCCGGAACCGCCGCTTGCGCCTTGCGCTCGACGGGGGCGAGGCGGGCAGAGCGAAGCTGTGCGTTGAACGCGGGAAGACCGGTGGCAAGCGTCGAATCGAGCGATTGCAATTGCGCATCGAGCTCCTGCACGAGCACTTCATGCGTGCTGTACGCCTGTGCCGTCGGGGCGGCTTCGCTCGCTTCGACATAGGAGCCGAGGCCGGCCAGCTTGTCGTTGAGCATGATCGGATAATTGAGCGGATCCTGCTCGCTCTGGTTCCTGACCTGGTAAAGCCGGCCTTCGATCGCCGCGAGCTTGGAATCGAGCGCCTTGCCCGCCGCTTCCACCGCGGGGTCGCTGGTCTTGGCGAGGCGATCGGCGATCTGCGTTCGGATTCCGCGGATCAGCAGTACCGCCTCGTTGGCCTTCGACACTTCGTCGCGGATGGCCGTCGCCAGCGCGAAGCGTTTCTCCAGGTCGGCTTGGGCGACCGTCCCGAGCCGCGGGTCGAGCCGAATTTCGGCGGGCTGCGTCAACGTTTTGCCGTCCACGGTGAGCCGCACCCGATATTGCCCCGGAAGCGCCTCCGGGCCCTGGTTGCGTGCCGACCACAGGATCATGTCCTCAAACTCGGTGAAGCCTGGATAGGTCATGTCCCAGGTGAAGCGGTTCAGGCCGGCCTTCATCGACGGCGCCGGCAAATATTTCTCCGGTTCCTTGCCGGCTTCCTTGGCCTTCTTTTCAGCCTCCTTCTTCGCTTCCGCTTGCGGGTCGCCGGTGAAGCTGCGGATGAGACGCCCTTGGGAATCGAGGATGTCGAGAGTCAGCCGCTTCGGCTTCGCGGGCAGATAATAATCGACCATCACGCCCGGATCGATCCCGGTGACTGCCGGTGCCGGACGGAACAACTGGAGCTGGCGGCGGCCGGAGCCGGATCGGTCGAGCTGGCGAAGGACGTCGATCTTGTCGAGCACCCAGAAGGAACGGCCGTGCGTGGCGATGACCAGGTCATGGTCCGTGACCGCAAGGTCGGGGACCTGGGTGACGGGAAGCTCGCGCTGAAGGCTCTGCCACGAGAGGCCGTCATCGAACGACACCCGCACTCCGCGCTCGGTGCCCAGATAGAGGAGGCCGGCGCGAACCGGATCTTCACGGACGCTTCTTACGACTTCGTCAGGGGCAAGACCGTTGGTGATCGCCGTCCAGTGCGCGCCATAGTCGGTGGTCTTGAACAGATAGGGGTGAAGGTCGTCGAGCAAAGCCAGGTTGCCGGCAAGGAACGCAGTCCCCGGCCGTGTCGGCGAATCCTCGATCGTCGTGATCTTCAGATATTTGGGGAACGCCGCGGGAGTGACGTCCTGCCATGTCGCACCGTTGTCGCGGGTGATGTGGACGAGCCCGTCGTCGGAGCCGGCCCAGATGACGTCCTTTTCGAGCCGTGAAGGCGCCAGCGCAAACACGGTTGCGAACGTCTCCACGCCGGTCTGGTCGAGAGTGATCGGGCCCCCCGATGCGACCAGCGTCGCCGGGTCGTGCCGGGTCAAATCGGGGCTGATCTTCTGCCACGACTGACCGCCGTTGCTGGTTTTCCAGACATGCTGCGACGTCGCGTAAAGGACCGTCTGGTCCTGCGGATCGAAGACGATCGGGAAAGTCCACTGGAAGCGCTCCCCGATGTCCTCGGCGCTGTAACCCATCGGGTTGTCGGGAACGATATTGACCAGGCGCGATTCGCCCGTCGACTTGTTGAACCGTTCCAGAAGGCCGCCGTAGCTGCCGGCATAATAGATGTCGGGGTGGAGCGGGTCGTTGGCGACATAGCCGCTTTCGCCGCCCCCCGGCGAGAAGCCGTACTGGCCAAGCACGTTGACGAACTTCCAGTCCTGGCTGGGGACGCAGATGCTGGAATTGTCCTGCTGCGCTCCGCAGGCGAAATAGGGGTAATGGTGATCGATGGTCAGGCGATAGATCTGCGCCGTCGGATAATCCTGGCCGGTCCAGCTCTTGCCGCCGTCGACGGTGACGTTGGCGCCGCCGTCGTTGGTTTCGATCATCCTCTGGTTATCGTTGGGAGCGATCCACAGGTCGTGATTGTCGCCGTGCGGGACCTTGATCTTCTCCGGAAAGGTCTTGCCGCCGTCATCGGAACGGAAGAAGCGGACGTTGGTCACATAGACCCGGTCCTTGATCTTGGGGTCGGCGTAGACGTGGGTGTAGTAGAAAGCGCGCTGGCGAAGGTCGCGGCTGTCGTTGGTTCGTTTCCACGTCGCACCGGCATCGTCGGAAACGAAGACGCCGCCTTCCTTGGCTTCGATAAGTGCATAGACGCGGTTGCCGTCGACCGGTGAGACGCTGACGCCGATCTTTCCGATCACCCCCGCCGGCATGCCCGGGTTGCGGGTCAGCTCGGTCCAGGTGGCGCCGCCGTCGACGCTTTTGAACAGGCCGCTGCCCGGCCCCCCGGAGCTCATTCCCCAGGGCTTGCGCCACGCTTCCCACAAGGCGGCATAGACCACCGACGGGTTCTTCGGATCGATCGAAATGTCGACCGCGCCGCTGTTCGGGTCGCGGTACAGGGTCTTGGCCCAGGTCTTGCCGCCGTCGGTCGACCGATAGACTCCGCGCTCCGGATTGGGGGCGCCATAATGGCCGAAGCCGCCGACCAGCACGTTGTTGCAATTGGTGGGGTCGATTCGGACGCGCGAAAAATTGCGGACGTCCTTCAACCCCATGCTCGTCCAGGTCTTGCCGGCGTCGGTCGATTTATAGACTCCGTTGCCGGGCATGATGTTGCCGCGAAGCTCGGTCTCCCCGGTCGTGATGAAGACGATATCGGGATTGGCTTCGCACACCGCGACTCCGCCGACTGCGCCATTGTCGATCTTGCCGTCGGTGACCGGTTTCCAGCTGGTGCCGCCGTTCTCGGTCTTCCAGAGCCCGCCGCCGACCGCTCCGAAATAATATTCGTTCGGACGTGCGGCACTGCCCGCCGCTGCGATCGAGCGGCCGCCGCGATTTGGCCCGATGTTTCGCCATTCGAGACCGGTCAAATAGCTCTCGTCGATGGTCACCGGCTTGGCCGGGATGTTGTGCTCGACCTGCGCGGCCGCGGCCGAGCAACAAAACACTCCGGCGGCTGCAATCATGGCTGCGGCGATTGCGCCGAATCGATCAGTTGCTCGCTTCACGTGCACCAACTCCTGTCCCGAACGCGATTGCCTAGGTTGACGCCCCGCAGCCGTCAAACGGCGCCGCCGTGCGCAGTTTGCCTCATCCGCGCCCGCGCACTATCAGCGTCGGCCAATTCCAACGCACAGTTGCAAGGACTGCATGACCCTCACCATCTCCAGCGCTTTCGACGCCGGCAATATCCGCGTCGTGAAGCAGGACGGCGACAGCGCCGACCTCGAAATCGTCACCGATCACCTGAGCGACTTCTACCAGTGGTTCTATTTCCGGGTGGCCGGAGCGAAGGGCCGCGAAGTCACGCTTCGAATCACCAATTGCGGCGGCTCGGCCTATCCGCACGGCTGGCCCGATTATCGTGCGTGCATCTCGACCGACCGCGAGGAGTGGCTCCGCGCCGAGGGCACCAGCTATGAAGACGGGGTCCTGACCATCCGCTTCACGCCCGGCGAGGACATCGCCTGGGTCGCTTATTTCGCGCCTTATTCGATGGAGCGCCACCACAACCTCGTGACCTCTGTCGCCTCGCTCCCGGGTGTTTCTTATTCATCGCTCGGCAAGTCGCTCGACGGGCAGGACATCGACTGCCTCCAGATGGGCGACGGGCCGCTCAGCGTGTGGCTCTATGCTCGCCAGCACCCCGGCGAGAGCATGGCCGAATGGTGGATGGAAGGCGCCCTCGAAAAGCTCACCGACCTCGACGATCCGGTGACCCGCGTGCTTCGCAAGCAGTGCACTTTCCGCGTGGTTCCGAACATGAACCCCGACGGCTCGCGCCGCGGCCATCTGCGGACCAACGCCGCCGGCGTGAACCTCAACCGGGAATGGCATTCGCCGAGCGCGGACAAGAGCCCGGAAGTGCTTTGCGTGCGCAACGCCATGGACGAGACCGGCGTCGATTTTGCGATGGATATCCACGGCGACGAAGCGATCCCGGCAAACTTCCTTGCCGGGTTCGAAGGCATCCCGTCGCTGACCGACCGGCAGACTCGCCTGTTCAAACGGTTCAGCGAAACCCTCGAGCGGCTCTCGCCCGATTTCCAGACCCGGAAGGGCTATGAAATCCCGAAGGCCGGAGAAGCGAACATGTCGATGTCGACGACCCAGCTCGCCGAACGCTTCGGCTGCGTGTCGATGACTCTCGAAATGCCGTTCAAGGACAATTTCGACCTTCCCGATCCGCTCTACGGCTGGTCGCCGGAGCGCTCGCGGCACCTCGCACGGGCGTGCCTGGACGCGCTTCATGAGATCCTGCCGCAGTTGCAGACTGCCACGGCCGACAAGGCGGCGGCGGAAAAGGTCGATGCCTAGCCTCGTCCTCCTCCGCCACGGCCAGTCGCAGTGGAACCTCGAAAACCGTTTCACCGGCTGGTGGGACGTCGACCTTACCGACAAAGGCGTCGACGAGGCGATCGATGCCGGCGAGTTGATGCGGGAGCGCGGTGTCGATTTCGACATCTGCTTCACCAGCCTGCTGACCCGCGCGATCAAGACGCTCGACATCGCCCTCGACCGGATGGACCGGCTGTGGCTTCCGGTTCGCAAGGACTGGCGCTTGAACGAACGCCACTATGGCGGCCTCACCGGCTTCAACAAGCAGGAGATGCGGGACAAGGTCGGGGACGAACAGGTGCTGGTCTGGCGGCGATCGTTCGACGTCCCGCCGCCGCCGCTTGACCCCGGGAGCGACTATGACGTCGCCAGCGACCGGCGCTACGCCGGCGTCGACGTTCCCGACACCGAAAGCCTGAAGGACACCATCGCCCGGGTGCTTCCCTATTGGGACGAAGCCATCGCTCCGGCGCTGAAGTCGGGCGAGCGGGTCCTCATCTGCGCCCACGGCAATTCGATCCGGGCGCTGGTCAAGCATCTGTCGAACATCGCCGACGACGACATCGTCGGAGTTGAGATCCCGACCGGACAGCCGCTGGTCTACGACCTTGGCGACGACCTCACCGCACGCGACTCATACTATCTGGACGATCCTTCGACACGCGTCTTCGACTAGGCTCGGCCGCTCATCGAACACCCGTCCCGAAGGATTAGGCCGCTTCGGCCTTGCGCTCGTACATCGCCCTGTCGGCGCGGCTGATTACCGCGTCCGCACAATCGCTTGCCGCGATGATCGTCACTCCAATGGCGACGCTCAGCTGCACGTCGTTGCCGTCGCAATGGCCGTCCAACCCGTCGATGAGAACGGTCAGGCGCTCGGCGGTTTCCAGGGCGCTCTCCTCGGTCGCATGGGCGAGCAATATTCCGAACTCGTCACCGCCCAGCCGGGCGACGCAGTCGCTCTTTCGGACTCCGCCGGTTAGCGCGCCGGCGACGTGGATCAGCGCCTCGTCCCCGGCCTTGTGGCCGAAGCTGTCGTTGATCTGCTTGAGGCCATCGATGTCGACGAACAGCATCGCTGCGCTCTCGCCGTATCGGCTGACCCGAGCGATCGCCGCTTCGAGCTCGCGCATGAAACCGCGCCGGTTGGGCACCGGCACCAGCGGGTCCTGGTGAGCCAGTTCGTCGAGCAGGCGCACACGCTCTTCCAGCCGCGCGACTTGCTCGCGCAGCCGCTCGACTTCCGTCATGGCGTCTTCGGCCGACTCTGGTCCCGAGTCCTTCACTTCGCCGGAAATAGCGGGATTCTGGAACAGGTGAAATGTTGCCGAATCCACTGTCCTGATTGCGAACAGCCGATCCTCTTCCTAAACGGCGGCTTGGGCGAAGTGAGTAGGAAGGGCGAAAAGTGGCGGCCCCGCTGGTTGGAATCATCATGGGGAGCAAGTCGGACTGGGAGACGATGCGGCACTCCGCCGAAATGCTCGACCGGTTGGGAGTGGCGCATGAGACGAAGATCGTCTCCGCCCATCGCACTCCGAAAAGGCTCTACGACTATGCCCAGGGCGCTCGCGGGCGCGGCTTGAAAGTGATTATCGCCGGCGCGGGCGGTGCCGCGCACCTGCCGGGCATGGCCGCTTCGATGACGACTTTGCCGGTTCTCGGGGTTCCCGTCGAAACCAAGTCGCTCAACGGCATGGATAGCCTGCTTTCGATCGTCCAGATGCCCGCCGGAGTGCCGGTCGGGACGCTCGCCATCGGCAAGCCGGGCGCAATCAACGCAGCGTTGCTCGCCGCCTCGATCCTGGCCACCGGCGACGAGGAGCTTTCGCGGCGCCTCGACCAGCATCGCTCCGATCAGACATCTTCGGTGGCCGACTCCCCGCAATGATTCCTCCCGGGTCGACCATCGGCATCATCGGCGGTGGCCAGCTCGGCAAGATGCTGGCGATCGCAGCAGCGAATCTCGGCTACAAATGTCACATCTTCGAACCCGGTGCCGCTCCTTGCGCCGCCGATGTCGCCGCCAGGTTCACCCGTGCCGGATACGACGATGTCGAAGCGCTTCGCGCCTTCGCCAATGCCGTCGATGTCGCCACGTACGAATTCGAGAACGTGCCCGTCGCCTCGCTCGAGGCGATCGCCTCGAAGCTGCGCCCCCCAGTTGCATCGCTCCAGGTCGGGCAGGACCGCGGCATCGAAAAGGAGTTCATCGAAAGCACCGGCGCCCGCGTCGGCGCATGGATGCGCGTCGACAGCGAAGCCGATGCACGTGCCGCGGAGGAGCGTCTCGGAACCCCGCTGGTGCTCAAGACCCGCCGGCTCGGCTATGACGGCAAGGGCCAGTCGTGGGCGTCCGAGCCCGGCACCGTGCTGGAAGCGTGGGACGCAATCGGCCGTCAGCCCGCGGTCGCCGAAGCACGCGTCGACTTCGACTGCGAATTTTCGGTGATCCTCACACGCACGGCCGGCGGCGCGACCGCAGCTTGGGACCTGCCGCTCAACGATCACGACAACGGAATCCTTCGCCGCTCGACCGTCCCCGCCGGCGATCTCGTCGAGCGCCACCGCTCCCGCGCTATCGCAGTCGCCACGGCCATTGCCGAAGCGCTCGATCACATCGGCGTCCTCACCGTCGAATTCTTCGCCACCCCCGGGGGCCCGCTGGTCAACGAGATCGCCCCGCGCGTTCACAACAGCGGCCACTGGACGATCGAGGGCGCGGTGACCTCGCAGTTCGAGCAGCACATCCGCGCCATCTGCGGCCTGCCGCTCGGATCGACCGCCCGCGTTGGCTCGTCGGCCGTCATGGAAAACCTTCTCGGCGAGGAAATCGCAAACTGGCCGAGCCTCGTCGCCGAGCCCGAAGCCCACGTCCACATCTATGGCAAGGGCGACCCGCGCCCCGGCCGCAAGATGGGCCATGTCACCCGAGTGACGCCCTAGCGGGGTGTTCGTCGCACGACCGCTGCCGTTCGCAGAAGCGGGGGGCGGCAAGCGAGGCTGCGGGCGTCATCGGCTTGCAGGTGACCAGTTGCATTTCGCCACCTGACGACGCCGAAGCTGCTGGCTTGTCCGCGCCGGAATGGCCGGAGCTGGTCCGCGGCATCCGCGTCTATGCCACCCGCCAGGCCCCCGAGCTCGCCGCCTCCCTGATCGAGGCCGCGCGCCTGATCGAGAGCGCCGCCGCCCTCGAACGAACGCGCAGCGACGACTAGCCGCCTAGCGAGGCTCGACCTCTTCGACCGGAATCCCCAGCCCCTTGAGCTGCGGCCTCACCTTGGTCGCGTCACCGACGACGACCCAAACGAAGGCGTTCGGGTCGAGCGCCTGGCGAAGTGCCAGGTCCAGCTGTCCCCTGGTCAGCGCGGCATATTTGTCGCCGAGCAGCTCGTAATAATTGTCGGGGCGGCCGTACATGTCGTTCGATCGCATCGCCGAGAGTACCGCGCTCGACGTCTCGAAGTCGCCGGGAAGCGACTTGATCCGATTTGCGACCGCCCGCTCCAGCTCCTCGTCGGTGACGCCCTTGGTCGTCAGGAATGCGCGGATGTCCTGGCGAAGCGCCTTGATCGAATCGCCGGTCCGGTCCGCCTGGACCGGTGCGCTGACAATGTACGGGACCAGCTTTTCGTGAAGTTGCGGCCCGGCGCTCACTCCGTAGGACCAACCCTTGGTTTCGCGAAGGTCCATGTTGATTCGCGACAGGAAGGTGCCGCCAAGCACGTCGTTTGCGGTACCGATTGCGCTGACGTCGCCGCGCGGGTCGATCGGGGTTACCTCCCCGGCGACGATCACGGATTGCGGCGATCCTGGACGGTCGATCAGGACGATCCTCTCGGCCTTCGCCCGGGCAGGAATCTCCGGGAACGTCTTCACGCCTTTGGGAGCCGAAGGCGCCGTCCAGTTGCCGAACTGCTGCTCGAGCTGCGCCTGCACCTGGGCGAGTGGCAGGTTGGAAACGACGAAGATCTCGACGTTGTCGGGCCGCAGCCAATGCTGCCGGAAGCTCTCCAGATGCGAGCGCGTGAAGCTCTTGAGCGCTTCCGGGTCGCCGGAGCCAAGTGTCGCATAAGGGTGGCCGGCTCCGAACACGAGGCTCGGCAACGCCCGGTTGGCGATCCCGCTGGGATCCTTCATTTCCTGCGCGATTTCGGTCAGCTGCTGGCTCCGCACCCGCTCCACCTCGGCTGGAGCGAAGGCGGGATTGCGAACGATATCGGCCATCAGGTCGAGCGAGGGGGCAAGGTTCGCCGAAAGCGCCGACATGCTCACCGCGCTTCGATCGACCGAGCCGCCGGTCGAAATCTGCGCCCCAAGCCGCTCTTCCTCTTCGGCGATTTGCTGCGAGCCAAGGGTTGTCGTGCCCTCGTCGAGCACGGACATGGTGAAGTCCTGCAGCCCGCGCCACGCCGGCGGGTCGGCAGCAGCGCCGGCGTCGAACGACAAGGCGACCTGCGTGACCGGAACAGTCGTGCGCTGCGCATAGGTCACCGGGATCCCGTTCGACAGCTGGACGTGCTGGACGTCGGGGAAATCGAGCGGTGCGGGCTCGCCGACCGGCGGCACCGGCCGCTTTATCACCGGAACGGCGATGTCGGCGCCTTTCGCCTTGTCGGGGGTGAAGCTCGACTCCTCGTAAGGCGGGCGCTCACCGGGCTCGAGGCGGATCGAGAGGTTTGGCTTGGTCAGCCACTCGGCCATTGCCGCTTTCACTTCCGCCGGAGTGATCGTCGCGTAATTGGCGAGCGTCTTCTTGTAGAAGTCGCTGTCGCCGGCGAGCACCTGGCCTTCGGCGAGGCTGACCGCCTTGCCGCCGAAACCGCCGACCTGCTCGAGCCCGCGAATCCGTTGGGCGACCTCCTGGGTCGCGGCGCGGCGGACCTCGTCCTGGGTGGGTCCGTTGGCGACATAATCGGCGATGATTTCGTCGAGCCGCTTGGCGACGACATCGGGATCGACTCCCGGCTTAACCGTCGCCTCGGCATAAAAGATTCCGACCCGCTGCGCCGGGAAGAGCCCGGCGCTGACCGACACCGCGAGCTTCTCGTCGCGCACCAGGATTTCATCGAGCCTCGAGCTCGACAGTCCGCCGAGCACCGACCCGCCGACATCGAGCGCCACCAGCTGCCGGTCGAGCAGCCCCGGCATCGGCCAGTATCGCGATACCGTCGTTGCCGCGACATGGTCCTTCATCACGATCGACTTGGGCGCGGCGAGCGTCGGCACTTGCGCCGCCGCGGGCGTGTTGACCGGCCCCGCCTTGATCGCGCCGAAATATTTCTCGACCAGCGGCCGCGCCTCTTCGGGCGTGACGTCGCCGGCGATCACCAGCGTCGCATTGTTCGGCCCGTAATTGTTGATGAACCACTCTTTGACGGTTGCCAGCGTGGCGTTGTCGAGATCGGCCATCGAGCCGATCGTGGTGTGGTGGTACGGGTGCCCCTCGGGGAACAGGTTCTGCAGGATTTCGTAGAAGACGAGCCCGCCCGGTCGGTTGTCGCCCTGCCGCTTTTCGTTCTGGACGACGCCGCGCTGGTTATCCAGCTTCGCCTTGTCCATCACGCCGAGAAGGTAGCCCATGCGGTCGCTTTCCATGAACAGCGCCCGCTCGAATGCCGACTTCGGCACCGTCTCGAAATAGTTGGTCCGGTCGAAGTTCGTGGTGCCGTTGTAACCGGTGGCGCCGATCTGCTGCAGGTAGGTGAAATAGTCGCCGGGCAGGTTGTCCGACCCGTTGAACATCAAATGTTCGAACAAGTGCGCGAAACCGGTCTTTCCGGCCGGTTCGTCCTTGGACCCGACATTGTACCAGGTGCTGACGGCGACGACCGGCGCCTTGTGATCCTCATGGACGATGACGGTCAGGCCGTTAGCAAGCTTGAACTGCGTGTGCGGGATCGCGACTTCGTCGACCAGCGCACTGACCGGCGCCACCTGCGGCTCGGCCGCAACCGCGACCGCGGGCGCAGCGACGGGCGGCGGCGCAACCGCTACCTGCGGAGCGGTGGCGCAGGCGGCCAGTGACGATGTCGCCAAAAGCAGCGGCAGTCGCTTGAAATCCAGCATTGTTTATTACTCCCCGGGAAAACTGGCGATCCAGCTTAATCCCGCGAGCGCCATGCGCAACTCGCGTCAGCCAAGCGGCGCCTGGCTTCGACGGACGGCGGATACTGCAGCAGCGACGGCTCCGGCGAGCACGACAGGCAGGTCCGCTTCCAGAAACTTGGATCGACCGCCGCCCTTCCCGCGTTAGCCACCCTCGACAATCGTAAATCGACGGGTTGCTGATGACCGGAGCTGCTACCATTACGCCTGCCGACCTCGACGGCAGCATCGGTTTCCGGATCGTCGGACCGGGCCCGCAGGTCGGCTGGGGAATAGCCCCGCTCGGCGACGTGAGCGGCGACGGCATCTGCGACTTCATCATCTCGACCGAAGGGACGGATGCGTACGTCGTCTACGGCGGCGGTGCATTCGGAGCCACTTTCGATCTCTCCGGCCTCGATGGAACGAACGGCTTCACCTTCACCACCGGCGACACGGCGAGCGCGACGGACGCAGTTGGCGGCATCGACATCAACGGCGACGGCCTGTCCGATGTGGTGATCGGCAGCCATGTCGTCTTCGGCTCGGCGTCGGGATTCGCGGCCACCGTCTCGGGCAATTCGCTGGAAGGGGACACCGGCTTCATTATCGACGGCGCGCGAGGCTATGCCCCGCTCGGCGACTTCAACGGCGACGGCATCGACGACCTGCTGGTCACCTTCTCGCACCAGGAGCTGACGGCGGTGATCTATGGCCATTCGGGATCCTGGCCCGCAGCGATCGACGCCGACCATCTCGACGCAAGCGACGGCTTCTACATTTCGACTCCGACGGCCGACATCGTCTTCGGCAATGCCGTCCGGTCGGCCGGAGACTTCAACGGAGACGGATTGGCGGACCTGATCATCGGCGCTCCGGACTCGCAAGCCGGTCATGGCCCGGCGACCGGAGCCGCCTACGTCGTCTTTGGCCAGAGCGGTATCGGCACCGACTTCGACCTCGACACGCTGGACGGATCGAACGGCTTCATGATCGTCGGCGCGGAGGTGGGCAGCCGCTTGGGCTGGAGCATTGGCCGCGCCGGGGACGTCAATGGCGACGGCTACGACGATCTGGTCGTCCAGGCGACGGACGCCTCCCCCGGGGTCGAGCGCGAGGGCTCGACCTACCTCATCTTCGGCGGCGCGGCAGGGTTCCCGGCCGTTTTCGATCTCGAGACGATCGACGGCGTGAATGGCGTTCGCATCGACGGCATTTCCTTCCGCGGCCAGGCGATGGACGCGGCGACCGGCGACTTCAACGGCGACGGCTATGCCGATATCGCAATCGGCGCGCCCGACCGCACGCGGGTGGGTGAGGAGACCGGGCCCGAGCACGCCTACGTGATCTTCGGCCGCGCCGACGGCTGGCAACCGGCGATCGATGTCGGCGAGCTCGACGGCTCGAATGGTTTCACCGTCGATGCCGGACCCGGCACCGACGACTTCGGCCGCTTCGTCGAGTTCGCCGACGTCAACGGCGACGGCTTCGACGACCTGCTGGTTAGCGCTCCTCGCGCAGACGACCTCTCGGGCAGCGTCTACGTCGTCTACGGCCACGCAACGGGATCGCCGACGCCTTTCGTCAGCTCGACTCCGCAAATCGACGGCACCGAAGGTGATGACGTCATCGACGGAACGGTCGATTCTGAAACCCTCAACGGCTTGGCCGGCGATGACGTCTTCCGCTCTTCCGGCGGTGGCGATCAATATCGCGGCGGTCCGGGTTTGGACACCGTGTCCTATGCGGGGGCCGATGGCCCGGTGACGCTCGGGCTAAAACCCGGAGACGTGATCAGCGGCGGAGCGGCACAGGGTGACACGTTCCTGTCGATCGAGCGAGTGATCGGCACCTCATTCGGCGACCGCATCAGCGGCAACCACTCCGACGACTGGCTGCTTGGAGGCAGCGGTGACGACGTGCTTCGCGGCCTTGGCGGCAATGACCGTCTGTACGGCGGTAACGGCAACGATCGGATCAACGGCGATTCCGGAGCCGACGCGATGTTCGGCGGTGCTGGCAACGACGTCTATTTCGTCGACAATCCCGGTGACAGGGTCAGCGAAAAGCCCGGCGAAGGCATTGATTTGGTTTTTGCCAGCATCGACTTCACGCTCCCCTCCGACGTCGAGAAGCTGACGCTCGAAGGGCATTCGAACATTCGGGGGTACGGCAACGACCTGGACAATGTCCTGACGGGCAACAGCGGCATCAACAAATTGTTCGGCCTCGGTGGCAACGACGTGCTCGACGGCGGGGCCGGCTCCGACCGCATGTTCGGGGGCGATGGCGACGACCTCTATTACGCCGACGATTACCGCGATGCGATTATCGAGACCCCCGGGGAGGGCCTCGACACCGTCCGCTCGACCAGCGACTTCGTTCTTCGCGAAAATGTCGAAAACCTGACCCTCGTCGGCGCTTCCGCCATCTGGGGATACGGAAACGCGTCCGACAATCTGCTGACCGGTAACGGCGGCAACAATAAGCTGTTCGGGATGGACGGCGACGATACGCTTAAGGGTGGTGGCGGCGCCGATCGCCTGTTCGGGGGTGCTGGCGACGACACCTATTTCGTGGACAGCTATTCGGATTCAGTGATCGAGCGCGCTGGCGAAGGGACTGACTCGGTCTTTTCCAGCGCCGATTTCCGCCTTGCCGATTACATCGAGAAGCTGACCCTGACCGGCAGCGCCAACCTGTGGGGCTATGGCAATGGGTCGGACAACACGCTGACCGGCAACTCGGGCGCCAACAAGCTTTACGGAATGGACGGCGGCGACACGCTTCGCGGGATGGGCGGCAGCGACTGGCTCGAGGGCGGCGCCGGCCATGACGTGTTCTACGGCGGCACCGGGGCCGACAGCTTCGTGTTCCGCGACGGCGACTTTGCCGGGCTGACCGCGTCCACCTGCGACCAGGTCAAGGACTTCAGCCACGCCGAGGGCGACCTCATCCGGCTGAACTTCGCCGATGCCGACACCGCTACGGCGGGCGACCAGGCGTTCGCCTTCATCGGCACCGCCGCCTTCAGCAACACCGCCGGCGAGCTTCGCTACGAAGAGATCAGCGGCAACACCTACGTCAGCGGCGACACCGACGGCGACGGCGTAGCCGACTTCCTGATCCGCCTAGACGGAAGCCACGCGCTGACCAGCGGGGACTTCGTTCTTTAGGCGGGAGGGCTGCTTCGGACGCGTTGAGCCCCGATGCAGCAATAAGCGGCGTTTATCTCGGCCGAGCGCCAAAGCGCCTCGTACAGTTAGCGCCAGTCGGCGCTGCTCGAGATTCGAAGCGTGATGGTCCAGCTGCCCGAATCCAGCGTCGGGCCCTCGATGTCGACGATGGTCTCGGGGTTGATCCGAAACTCGGTCGCGCTGCGCTTTGCCTTGAGAGCCTCGGCGCGCTGCTCCGTGGCCGTGCATTGTCGCAGCCGCGACACCTGTCCCTCTGCCATCACATATCTGTCGGAGGGGAACGACCAGGTACAGCGAAACTGATTCCGCGTCTGGAGGCACGACGCCGCTTCGATTGTCTTTTCGCGAAGTGCAGGAAAGTCGGTTCGAGCGGTTAGGTAAAGCTGATTTCAGAGCGGCGCAGTCGAGCCGGTCCGCTGCGGGCGCTTGTGAGCTTGCAGCACCCGCCACGGCAACGAGGAGCGCGAATTTCAACATCCGGCACCAGGCACGCATACGCCCATTTGAATTTTCTCGACCTGCTCGCGGGCCTCGGCCCGGCGAGCCTCCCACGCGGACTGCGGTCCGCAGAGTTTGTGCCCACCGACCTTCGTTCCGGGAACGTCCTCGTAATGGCAGACCATGCGATTGGCATCCTTTGCGTAGGCTGCCTCCATGGCCGTCCATTGCGCCTTGCTTTGGCACAGCTTGTACGGCTGAGCGCCCGCATCCGAGGCAAGCACAAATTTGCAGACGGGCTTGGAATTTGCGGCGACTCCTCCCTCGCCCGCTGTTGGCTGTGCCGGCCCTGCACTAACGGAGATGCCCGAAAGGAACATCGCGGCCACCACGATTGGCTTCATCATCACCAAACTCCATTTCCTCTCGTCAGTTTACGATAGCGTGGATGGCCTTACGATTAGCGGCATTGAGAGGCATGATGCATGTCATGAACGACCCGAAACTGCCGGCGAACGACCCTGTTCACGACCCCCACCACGCATCCATCGCCCGAGGGCGGTGGAGCAGAAGCACCGTTGTCATTCTCGTGTTGTGGGCGCTGCAATTCGCCTATTTCACCGTCGACCGCATGGTGCGATCGCCGGGCTTCAACGACATCGACGCTTTCGTCGCGCGGCTGATCGTTACCCTATCCGGCGCAATGCTGTCGTTCGCTGTGCTCGCTGTGCTCCGGCGGACTGCGGGCTGGCCGTTCCTCAGCCGTGCGGCGCTGGCAATCCTTCTGGCGATGCTCGGCACCGTAGTTCAGTCGGTCTTCAACCTCATCGTCTTTCGTACTGCGATGGGCCCCGGGGAAGGTGCCACTTACGACCCCGCCGCGATCCTCATGCTGCTTCCGCAGCTCGCCTATTTCTTCCTTGGCGTTCACCTTGTGGTGGCGTTGGTGCTGCTGTCGATTACATACGGCGAAGAGATCGTACGGCGCGAGCGCGAAATCTCGCTGCTCTCGGCGAAGGTCGATACTCTAAAGGCTCTTGGCGCAGGCGAGGACACACCGCACCTTTGGGTTCGCAGCGGCCGCGAGAAGGTTCGTCTCGACATCGAATGCATCGACTGGATAGCGGCCGAGGGAGAATATGCGCGACTGCACGGTCGCGATCGCTCCTTCCTGGAACGGACGGCGATCAGTCAACTTGCCGAGCAGCTCGCTCCATTCGGCTTCGTCAGGATTCATCGTTCGACCGTGGTCAATCTGGCGCAGGTGCAATCGCTATCGCGGATCCCATCGGGGGCGCTTCAGGTTCGGCTCGCGGACGGTACGCTACTTCGAGTTGGGAAGTCATTCCAGGCGGCGGTCCGGGAAGTCCTTGGCGAGTGCGCTTCGGCAGGATGATTGAATGCCGCCCGCGTCGACGCAATTACGGTAACGCATGCTTGGGCGGAGGTCCTCTCCTCGCGAGTGCCCGTCACCGGTGCGGCACGACTCCGTCGATCAGGTCACCCAGGCCGAAACCCTTTTTCTTCTTTTTCTTCGGCGGCTGTTGTTGCGGCTGGTCGTCATCGGCCGCGCCCATCATATCGCCCATGCCGAGCATCAACGACGCGTTGGTCTTGTAGCGGGCTCGGACGGTCCAGGTCGGCGCCTTCGGCTTGTCCTGGAACCACGCCTCCGGCCCGTAACCGATCATCATTACCATTCCCTGGGGCGAGGCTTTCACCACCTCCGCCGGAACGGTGCACTGGCTGACGCTCGGCGCGAGCACCGCTCCGCTCGTCACCAGCGGCTTCACCTGCGCCGGCGACAGATAGTCCATGGTGGGAAATGCACTCGCCTTGTTGGCCGAGCTCCACATGACGACGTCGCTGCCGCCGGACGAGCCGAACATGCTGAGCGCATAGCCGGTCGCCTGGCTCGCCGGGGTCCAGCTCAGCGGGATCGCACCCGACCCGAGACCGCCCGCTTCGCGAAGCCCGAGCCCCGGCATGAAGTCCTGGTTCTGGCCCAGGCTGAAGGCGATCGGCGGCGAATAATTGCCCTCGACCTTGTGCGGCCCAGCGAGCGATGCGGTCCCGGGGACGGGACGGTTGTCCCTGCTGTTCGGCCATTCTCCATAGCCCGCCGACTGGCCGGGCCGCGGCGGCTGCGCCGCTCGTACCGCGCTCATCATTGCGGCGAAGCCCGGCGGCATCTGCCCGGCCGCGACTTTCGAAAAGTCGATCACCGTCGGCTGCCCGGCTCCGACATGCTCGCCGCAGCCCCAGTAGATGATCATCCGCCCCTTCGGCCGCTGGAATTCGGTCGGGGTAGCGACCGCCTTGGTTACCGGCGGTGCGATCAGCGGAAGGCTCGGCCCCATTTGCATCCCCGGCGGGATCAGGTGGCTGGCCTGCGGGGCCGCCGCCTTGTTGCGTGAGGCGAGGTAGAGGTTGAGCATGTGCTGCACCTGCGCCCCGCCGCCCGTTCATCATCTGCATGATCTGGCCCATGTCGGGCTGGCCGCCGCCGCCCATCAGCCCCGCGCCCATGCCGCTGGCGGTCGAAACGTCCATCCAGTAATTGGCCACCGGCGGAGGCGTTGCGGGCGCCGCCGCCATCGCAACCGCCGCGCCTGCCACGAGCCCGAGATGCTTCATCGATTGCCCCCTTGTCCGCAGCCACTATAGCGCGCCTTGAAATGACCGACATCAGTAGAATCCGCAACTTCAGCATCATCGCGCATATCGACCACGGCAAGTCGACGCTTGCCGACCGGCTGATCCAGGCGACGGGCGGCCTCACCCAGCGCGAGATGAAGGAGCAGCTGCTCGACAGCATGGACATCGAGCGCGAGCGCGGGATCACCATCAAGGCGCAGACGGTGCGGCTCGACTGGAAGGGCTACGAGCTCAACCTGATGGACACGCCCGGCCACGTCGACTTCGCCTACGAAGTCTCGCGCTCGCTGGCCGCCTGCGAAGGCGCCCTCCTCGTCGTCGACGCCGCCCAGGGGGTCGAGGCGCAGACCCTCGCCAACGTCTACCAGTCGATCGAGCACGACCACGAGATCGTCCCCGTCATCAACAAGGTCGACCTCCCCTCCGCCGACCCCGACGGGGTCCGCCAGGAAATCGAGGAGATCATCGGCCTCGACGCGAGCCAGGCCATCCTCGCCTCCGCCAAGACCGGGCTCGGGATCGAAGAGGTCCTCGACGCCATCGTCGAGCGCATCCCGCCCCCCAGCGGCACCGCCGACGCCCCGCTCAAGGCGATGCTCGTCGACAGCTGGTACGACCCCTATCTCGGCGTCGTCATCCTCGTCCGGGTCATGGACGGCACGCTTCGCAAAGGGCCAGCAGATCAAGTTCATGGCAGCCGGCACCACCCACCTCGTCGACCGCGTCGGCTGCTTCACCCCCAAGCGCACCGACCTCCCCGAGCTCCAGACCGGCGAAATCGGCTTCATCACCGCGCAGATAAAGGAGGTCGCGGAAACCCGCGTCGGCGACACCATCACCGACGCGAAAAAGCCCGCCGCAGGCCCCGCTCCCCGGCTTCAAGGAAGTACAGCCGGTGGTGTTCTGCGGCCTGTTCCCGACCGACGCCAACGACTTCGAGAAGCTGCGCGACTCGCTCTACAAGCTGCGCCTCAACGACGCCTCGTTCAGCTTCGAGATGGAGACGTCCGCCGCCCTCGGCTTCGGCTTCCGCTGCGGCTTCCTCGGCCTTCTCCACCTCGAGATCATCCAGGAGCGGCTGACCCGCGAGTACGACCTCGACCTCATCACCACCGCGCCCAGCGTCGTCTACGAAGTCCACCTGCGCGGCGGCAGTCGACCGACAGGAGATCCACAACCCCGCCGACTGGCCCGACGCCAATGCGATCGAGATGCGTCGAGGAGCCGTGGATCGAGGCGACCATCTACACGCCCGACGAATATCTCGGCGCCATCCTCAAGCTGTGCCAGGACCGCCGCGGCGTCCAGAAGAACCTGACCTACGTCGGCACCGGAAGCCACGCCCGCGCCCAGCTCAACTACGAGCTCCCGCTCAACGAAGTGGTGTTCGACTTCTACGACCGCCTGAAGTCGATCAGCCGCGGCTACGCCAGCTTCGACTACCACCAGGTCGGCCACCGCCACGGCGAGCTCGTGAAGATGAGCATCATGGTCAACGGCGAGCCGGTCGACGCGCTCAGCATGATCGTCGACCGCGCGAATGCCGAAGGCGCGCGGCCGCGGCATGTGCGAGCGCCTGAAAGACCTCATCCCCCGCCACCTGTTCAAAATCCCGATCCAGGCCGCGATCGGCGGCAAGATCATCGCCCGCGAAACGATCGGCGCGCTGCGCAAGGACGTCACCGCCAAATGCTACGGCGGCGACGCCACCCGCAAACGCAAGCTCCTGGAGAAGCAGAAGAAGGGCAAGGCGCGGATGCGTGAGTACGGCAGCGTCAGCATTCCGCAGGAGGCGTTCATCGCGGCCCTACGCATGGGCGACGAAAGCTAACGCTTCCGCCCGCCCATTTCGTCATTCCCGCGAAAGCGGGAATCCGGCCGCTTCGCATTCTCGCGAGCGGAACCCTCCGACATCCCGACTTGATCGGCGGACCCATCTTCCTTCCCCTTGCGCGTCGAACAGTCTACCGCACCCCCTCACCAGAAAGCCCCACCACCATGACCTACAACAGCACGTTCCAGGACCGCGCCGCCCAGTCGGCAAAGGCCAAGCAGGAGGCGCTGGCAAAGCTCCGCTCCCGCCCGCCCGATCGACGAAAAGACCGCCGCCGACCGCGCCGCGGCCGGCGAGGCGAAAGCGGCCGCCAAGGCCGAAAAGGCCGCCGCGAAAAAGGCCGAGCGCGAGGCGGGCGAAGGGTAGCGGCAGGAGGCTGCGGCGCCGAAGTCGGAGGCGGAGCTTAAGGCGGCTCGGGATGCGCGTTATGCCAAGAGGAAGGGGCTGACGTAGGGGCGTAACCGACGACGCCTAAGCCTCGTCGGCCACAACCTCACCTGGCGCGATGGCAGCTGCGATTTTCCGCTGATGCCGTTCCAGTGCGATCAACAAGAATAGGAACATCAGCGCCAGGAATGCGCCAATAACTTGTAGCGCAGACCACAGTCGGACCGGACCGTCGGCGTTGTCCGCCATGATTTCGCCCCGCGCCCGCGCGGCTTCTGCTCCATTGGCTTCCCGCTTTTCCGCAAGTTTTGAGAGGTACGCGTCCTGATACGCACCGAACAGGTCCGCGTGGCTGACGATGCCCGGCGGCAGCTTCATTTCCTGCACCTTGCGAGTGTATGGGACCGTTCGGGTGTCCCAGACGCCGCACTGCCCAAAATAGTCGCTGTAGTAGTAACAGTACCGCTCCTGACGCGTTCCCAACTCTGTTCTAGTCACAGGGACCTTTTTCGCTGATTGATAGGTGCGGAGGCGATCGACCGTTTTCTGGTCGGCTGCTGCGGTCGTCATCGTTTTGAGAAGCGATTCCAGATCCGCAGCGTCCTGCTGGAAGGCAATGTTGCCCTCTTTGATCGCGTCGAGGCGGTCGTCCGTCGAAACATAGCGTTGGTCGAATGCTTTCCGATCGAGAGCCGGGTCATCGGCCTTCTTGAAGGGTTCGAATTTCGCTTTGAAGAGCGTGTAGTATCGCTTGGTGAAGTCGGCGTAGAACTTCTTCTGCGACGTGAGTGGATCGGATGCCGGCTGCGCCTCCTCCTTCGCTACTTGGCCGAGGTCGATCGCGGTGACCTCCTCCGGCGACACCACGGCCGGCTTTACGGTTACCGAGTTCGACGTCCCGCGACGCCTTGTAAATCCCGCTCGCTGCCAGCCAGATTGCCCAGATGACTAACAGAGTGGCTGCGACAAGGGCGATTGCCCTGATCGCCGAAAGATAAACCCGCTCCAGCTTGTTTAGAATCTCGCGCGCGCGCGTTGCGCGACGCGGTGCTGCGTCTTCGTACATTGTTCCCCCTGCCCCGAGCAGGGACAGGCTTTGCAAACGCTGCGCGCTACGTCAAACATAAGCTAAATCCATTGTGGTGATGGAGGCCAACGGGGCTGAATGACCAAAGGCGTTTTCCTCTATCGCGAAGACTCGCGCTACGAAGATCGCCCCTGGGCCGTTTATCAATTCCCGGATCAATATCTGTCGCGCGCGGCGCAACTGGTCGGCGACTGGGTAATCTACATGGAGCCGGTGAAGGCCGGCCGCAAAGGCTATCACGCCGTTGCCAAGGTGGAACGGATCACGCCCGATCCGAGCAGCCCCGGAATGCACATCGCGATGATCGACCCGACTTCCTACCTGCCATTTGAACGGGACGTGCCGTTCCAATCAGGCGGCGACTATCCGGAGCACAGCGTGCTCAACGAGGCGGGGAATGTTTCCGGTCGGGCGCAGGCGGCGGTTCGGCCCATCCCGGCGGAGGACTTCAATCGCATCGTCGGGCTTGGGCTCGATACCCACGACGAATTGCTCCCTCGCTCGGACACGGAAGCCACGTCTTCCGTGGCCGAGGAACAGGCACCGTACGAATTCGAGCAGGATCGCGTTCAAATGCTCACGAAGCGAACCGTCCGCGACCGCATCTTCAGGACTCGCGTGCTGAAAGCCTATGACCGCCGCTGCGCCTTCACGGGGTTTCAGTTCATCAACGGTGGTGGCCGCGCCGAAGTTGAAGCGGCGCACATCAAATCAGTTCAGGACAAAGGACCTGACGTTGTTCAGAACGCGCTGGCGTTGTCGGGAACGGTGCACTGGATGTTCGACCGAGGCTTGCTGACCGTGGCGGACGATGGGAGCATT
>CAWCUG010000004.1:0-326587 GCA_963798785.1 uncultured Alphaproteobacteria bacterium | reverse complement strand
TCCAGAATCCGGGAAAAGGCGAAAAGACGCTAGTCGGCGTGGGCCCGCTCGAACAAGGCCTCGTGCGGACAGAGGTCGGACTCAAGCGCTTCCTGCTTCGCTTTCTCGAGCCGCTCCGCGCGCGGACGGTCGTGCTTTCGCCGATGGGCGAATGGCGTCAGCAGATCGTTCAAGTCCTCGTGAAAGTTACCTCTTTGGTGCGGCACCGGTTTCAGAGACTCCCTTTGGCGAGAATCTCCCGGCCTGAGCGCACCGTGGTTCAGGACAACAACATCCGTATCGGTCGCAAGTTTCTCCCGATCACAGCCCGAAGGGGTAAGTTTCGTCGTCGCCCGGACGTTGCTCGCCCGGCAGTGGCGTGACGGCTGGGTGTGGTTCGACGAAACCAAGGCGGTTACCCCGCTCCCGGGCGAGCAACGCCCGGGCGACGACGAAACCTATCCGTTCGGGCTGTGATTCGGGAGAAACTCAAGACCGATACGGATGTTGTTCTTCTGAACCACGGTGCGCTCGGGCCGTAGATTCTCGCGAAAGGGAGTCTTGAACCCGTGCCGCACCGAAGGGGCAGTTTTCACGAGAACTGGAACGACCTGCTGAGCCGATTCGCCGATCGGCGCAAGCACGATCGTCCGCGCGCCGAGCGGCTCGAGGAAGCGAAGTCGGAGGTGCTTGGCTCCGACCCGTGCCCGCACCGGGCCTTGTTCGAGCGGGCTCACGCCGACTAGCGGCTTTTCGCCTTTTCCCGGATTTTGGAAATCGTCGTCGCGTTGCTGATCTGCTCGACGTCGGTCTTGCAGTGGATCAGGCGGATGCCCTTCTTCTTCAAGCGCCTTGTCGAGCGCGGGAGCGAAGTCTGCCGTCTTTTCGACCGTTTCCGCCCAGCCGCCGAAGGCGCGGGCGAGGGCGGCGAAGTCGGGGTTGTTCAGCTCGGTCGCACAGAGCGCTCAGGATATTCGCGCTCCTGGTGCATGCGGATGGTGCCGTAGCTGCCGTTGTCGACGAGGATGACCAGCAGGTCGCAGCCATATTGCGCCGCGGTCGCAAGCTCCTGGCCGTTCATCAGGAAATCGCCGTCTCCGGCGACCGCGACGACCGGGCGGTCGGTGAAACGCAGTGAGGCTGCGACCGCCGCGGGCACTCCGTAGCCCATCGTGCCCGATGTCGGGGCGAGCTGCGTGGGCATGCTGCCGTAGCGCCAGTAACGGTGCCACCAGCCCGAGAAATTGCCGGCGCCGTTGCAGATGATCGTGTCGTGCGGGAGCTTTTCCCGCATCGCCGCGACGCATGGGCCGAGATCGAGCTTTACCCCCTTGCGCGGCTTGGGTTCAGACCAGTCGAGCCATTCTTCATGCGCCTGCTCGCCGCACGAGAAGCGGACGAGGTCGGGGTCGATCCATTCGTCGACCATCTCGGCAAATTCGCCCATGTCGGCGCAGATGGGGAGGTCCGCCTGATAGACACGGCCGAGCTCGTTCGGGATCGGGGTGGACGTGGACCAGCGTCTGGCCCGGGTGGTCGGGCGTGATCAATGTGTAGCCGTCGGTCGTCGCTTCGCCGAGGCGGGCGCCGACGGCGAGGATCAGGTCGGCATCGCGGATCCGCTGCTGGAGCTTCGGATTGGGCCCGTAGCCGAGCTGGCCGGCATAGACCCCGCAGCTGTTGTCGATCGCAATCCTGCCGGCGGAAGGCGGCGGCGACGGGAATTCCGTAGCGGAAGGCGAAATTGGCGAAGTGATGCGCCGCGCGCGGGCTCCAGTCGGCGCCGCCGACGATCGCCACCGGCGCGCAGGCCTCCTTCAGAAGCTCGAACAGCGCCTGGAGCGCGCCCGGATCGGGCGCCTGCGGCGACAGGCGCAACGCAGGGGCGGTCGGGCACCTCGACTTCGTCGCGGAGCATATCTTCGGGAAGCGCGAGAACGACCGGGCCGGGACGGCCGGCGGTGGCGACCCGCCAGGCGCGGGCGACATATTCGGGAATCCGGCGCGCATCCTCGATCCGCGCCGCCCATTTGGCGATCGGCGCGAAGAAAGCGGGAAAATCGACTTCCTGGAAGCCTTCGCGGTCGCGGTCGCCGCGGGCGACGTCGCCGACGAACAGGATCATCGGAGTCGAATCCTGGAACGCGACATGGACTCCGCCGCTGGCGTTGGTCGCTCCGGGGCCGCGAGTGACGAAGGCGATTCCGGGACGGCCGGTCATCTTGCCGTCGGCGTCGGCCATGTAGGCAACCCCGCCCTCCTGCCGGCAGACGGTGACGGCGATTTCCGGCGTGTCGTGGAGCGCGTCGAGAACGGCGAGGAAGCTCTCGCCGGGAACGGTGAAAATTCGGTCGCAGCCGTTGATCTTCAGCTGGTCGACGAGAACCTGCCCGCCCGTGCGCTTGGTCATAGGGCGCCGCTACGCCTGGTGAATGGCTTTGACGACCTGGTAGGTCTCAAGCCCTTCCTTGCCGCCTTCGCTTCCGAAGCCGCTTTCCTTCACCCCGCCGAACGGCGCGTCGGCGATTGAGATGGCAAAGGTGTTGATCCCGACCATGCCCGCCTCGATCGCGTCGCCGAGCAAATTGGCGCGGCGGCCGTTCTCGGTGAACGCGAAGGCGGCGAGGCCGTAGGGGAGGCGATTGGCTTGCTCGATGGCTTCGTCGAGGTCCTTGAACGGGCGTGAGACCGCGACCGGGCCGAAGGGCTCGTTGTTCATGATGTCGGCTTCGAGCGGCACGTCGGCGAGCAGCGTCGGCTGAAAGAAATAGCCCTGGTTGCCGCGGTTGCCGCCGGTCACGACGCGCGCGCCCTTCTGGCGGGCATCTTCGACCAGTGCGCCGACGGCGTCCGGGCGGCGGGTGTTGGCGAGCGGGCCCATGCGGGTGTCCGCTTCCAGCCCGTCCCCGACCTTCACCTTCTCGGTGCGCTCGGCAAAGCCCTTGATGAAGGCGTCGTAAATGCCTTCCTGCACGTAAAATCGAGTCGGCGAGACGCAGACCTGGCCGGCGTTCCGGAATTTCTGCGGGACGACCATGTCGAGAGTCTTCTCGAGGTCGCAATCGTCGAAGATCAGGACAGGTGCGTGGCCGCCAAGCTCCAGAGTGATCTTGGTGACGTTGTCGGCGGCGAGCTTCATCAGGTGCTTGCCGACCGGAATCGAGCCGGTGAAGCTGACTTTCCGGATGACCTTGGAGCCGATGAGGTGGCGGCTGACCATGTCGGGAACGCCATGGACGAGCTGGAACACGCCCTTGGGCAGGCCGGCATCGTCGAGCGCGCGGGCAATCGCCAGCGTGTTGCCCGGGGTCTCCTCGGGCGGCTTGGCGATAACCGAGCAACCTGCGGCGAGTGCGGCCGAAACCTTCTTGGCGAGCAGGTAGATCGGGAAATTCCACGGCGTGAAGGTCGCGACCGGGCCGACCGGCTCGTGCATCACCCGCGAAAGCTCGCCCGGCGGGCGGACAAGGACCCGGCCGTAGTCGCGCTTGATCTCCTCGGCGTACCAGTCGAACAGCGACGCCGCGCCGAACACTTCGCCCTTGGACTCCGCGAGCGGCTTGCCCTGCTCCTGGGTCATGGTTCGCGCGATTTCGTCGGCGCGTTCCTTCAGCAGCTTGGCTGTCTTGTGGAGGATGGCGCTGCGCTTCTCGACCGGAGTCGCCCGCCACTCCGGGTACATCCGCTTGGCGGTATCCAGCGCCTCGTCGAGATCGGCTTCGGTTGCGAGCGGAAGCTCGGCGATGCCTTCTCCGGTGACCGGGTTGATGACGGGGAAGTTGTCGCGGCCTTCGCCGGTCCGCCAGCTTCCGTTGATGAAGAGCTTGAGGTCTGCTTCGTATCCCATGCGAAGCCAGATAGGCGCGCCTTGATGCGCCCGCAACGGCTCGCTAGGCCGTCGACCAAAGGAGAGATGCCATGGACAAGCAGGAACTCGTGCAGAAAATGCAGGAAAACGAGGCGTGGGTGCCCGGAAAAACGGTCAAGCTCGACTTTGCCGACAAGGGCGTGATCCTGCTCGACGGGGCCGAGCAGAAGGTGACGGAGAATGACGCGCCGGCCGACACCACGATCAAGACGACGTGGGAAGACTGGGAAAAGATGGCCAACGGCGAACTCGACGGAATGACCGCCTTCATGACCGGCAAACTCAAGATCGAGGGCGACATGTCCAACGCGATGCAGCTCCAGGGAGTGCTCGCCAAGCTCCGGGGTTAGGGCTCCGGCCCGCCGCTTCGTCGAAAAGCGGTTGCTTGCTCTGCGGGTCGTGGTGGAACGTCGTCACCAGCAAGGGGGACGAGCGATGTACAAGACGATTGCGGTTGCCGCCATTCTCGCGACGTTGCCAGCCGCTGCGCTGGCGCAGCAAAGCGAAGGCCAGGCTTCTCCTCCTGCCGCACCCTGCGCCGATGCCGAGCATCACCAGTTCGATTTCTGGGTCGGTCGCTGGGACGTCTATCCCACGGGCAAGGACAAGCTGGTCGCGCATAGCCTCATCGAGCCGGTGTATGGCTGCGGGATTCGGGAAAACTGGATGCCGCTCAGCAACCAGCCGGGCGGCTCGTTGAGCATCTACGTCCCCGAAGAGAAGCGCTGGGAGCAGTTCTGGATCGACTCCAGCGGCACGCGCGCCATCTTCACCGGAGGCTGGAATGGCTCGGCGATGGTGATCAGCGGCAAATGGGGCGGGCCGCTGGTGAGGATGACCTACAGCAGGAACCCGGACGGGTCGGTTAGGCAGTTCGGCGAAGAATCAACCGACGGCGGCACGACCTGGAAACCTTCTTTCGATTTCACCTACCGCCCGGCGACGTGACCTTCGCTTGACCGGGTCGCTGACGCGCTTCTATCCGGCGCGGGACGGTGGCTTCTTTCGTCGTCAGCCCAGCCGAGGCTGGGGCTAAAACGGCGCTGGGTTCCAGCGTCGGCGTATCGACAGGAAAGAGTGAATGGCTCAGAAAATCTACACCGACGCGACAGACGCCCTCGACGGGCTTCTCCACGACGGAATGCTCATTGCCGCGGGCGGGTTCGGCCTGTGCGGGATTCCCGAGCGCTTGATCGACGCGATCGTCGAAAGCGGGGTCAAGGACCTGACCATCGCGTCGAACAATGCCGGCATCGACAATGTCGGGCTCGGCAAGCTTCTCCGCACCAAGCAGGTGAAGAAGATGATCTCGTCCTATGTCGGCGAGAACAAGGAATTCGAGCGGCAATTCCTCGCCGGCGAGCTGGAGGTGGAGTTCTGTCCGCAGGGGACGCTTGCCGAGCGGATGCGCGCCGGCGGCGCCGGAATTCCGGGCTTCTACACCAAGACCGGCGTCGGAACGCAGGTCGCCGAGGGCAAGGAAGTGAAGAGCTTCAACGGGGAAGATTACATCCTCGAGCGCGGGATTTTCGCCGACCTTGCAATCGTCAAGGGCTACAAGGCGGACGAGAGCGGCAATCTCACGTTCCGAAAGACGGCGCGCAACTTCAACCTGCCCGCCGCGACCTGCGGGAAGGTTTGCGTGGTGGAGGTCGAGGAGATCGTGCCGACGGGCGAGCTCGACCCCGACTGCATCCATTTGCCGTCGATTTACGTGAACCGGCTGATCTGCGGAGCGCCTTACGACAAGCAGATCGAGTTCCGAACCACGCGTGAGCGGGAGGCGGCATAGTGACGAGCCACGACACGCTCAAAGAGGGCTGGACCCGCGACGACATGGCTGCGCGCGCGGCCAAGGAGCTTCGCGACGGCTATTACGTCAACCTCGGCATCGGCATTCCCACACTCGTAGCCAATCACGTGCCGAAGGGCATGACGGTCACGCTCCAGAGCGAGAACGGAATGCTCGGCATCGGGCCGTTCCCGTACGACGACCAAGTCGATCCCGACCTGATCAATGCCGGCAAGCAGACGGTCAGCGAGCTCGACCAGACCAGCTTTTTCGACAGCGCGCAGAGCTTCGCGATGATCCGCGGCGGGCATATCGATCTCGCCGTGCTGGGAGCGATGGAGGTCAGCGAGAAGGGCGACATCGCCAACTGGATGATCCCGGGCAAGATGATCAAGGGCATGGGCGGGGCGATGGACCTCGTCGCCGGCGTCAAGAAGATCATCGTCGTCATGGAGCATGTGTCGAAGTCGGGCTCGCCCAAGTTCATTCCGGAATGCACGCTTCCGCTCACCGGCAAGAACGTGATCGACATGATCATCACCGACCTGTGCGTGTTCCAGCGGCCCGATCACGACAGCCCGTTCAAACTGATCGAGCTGGCACCAGGGGTCACCAAAGACGAAGTTCGCGAGAAGACGACGGCGCACTACGTCGAATAGCGGGCTTGCGTCGCGAGTCCTGAAAGAGGAAGATTCGCCCGTGGGCGATCTTCCGCATCCGGCATCAGCGCTTGTCGCGCGGTGGGCGAGCTATCTCGCGCACGACAAGAGGCGCTCGGCGCATACCGTGCGCGCATATGTCGGGACCGCTCACCGGCTGATCGACTTTCTCGGCCAGTATCGCGGCGAATATGTCGAGGCGGACGCACTGGTGGCGGTGAGCGCTGCGGACTTGCGCGCTTTCCTGGCTGCGCGGCGCAATTCAGGGTTGGGGGCAGCCTCGGCTGCTCGAGAGCTATCCGGCGTTCGCGCCTTCCTCACTTATGCTGCCGAGCAGCAGGGCAGGGCGCCGCAGGTGCCGCGAACCCGTGCGCCCAGGCGTCCCGGCACGCTTCCAAGGCCGGCGTCGCCCGATGACGCGATCGCGCTTGCCGAAGATGCCGGTGCGTTCGCGTCGGAGCCGTGGATCGGTGCCCGCGACCTGGCGATCCTGCTGCTGCTCTACGGTTCGGGGCTTCGGGTGTCGGAGGCGCTTTCGCTGACCGCCCGCGACCTGCCGATGGGAGAGGCGATCCGGGTCACCGGAAAGAGATCGAAGACCCGCATCGTCCCGGTGGTGAAGGCGGTTCGCGAAGCCATCGGCGACTATGTCGGTCAGTGCCCCTATCGGATCGCGGAAGACTCGCCGCTTTTCGTCGGGGCCAAGGGAGGGCCGCTAAGCGCCGACCTGGTCCGCCGGGCGGTGAGGGCTGCGCGGGTCCGGCTCGGACTTCCCGATACCCTGACGCCGCATGCGCTAAGGCACAGCTTCGCAACGCATTTGCTCGCCCGCGGAGCCGACCTTCGCTCGCTCCAGGAGCTGCTCGGGCACGCGAGCCTGTCGTCGACGCAGATTTACACGGCCGTGGACGCAGCCAGGTTGCTCGACGTCTACAGGCACGCGCACCCGAGAGCCTAGGAGAAGGCTCGTCGCGGCGTTTCCCGAGTGGGGACGCAGGAGCGCCGCGACCGGGCCCGTTTGCCCGTCCGGCGGTAAAGCAAGTCGGTAGTATCACTCCGCAACGGAGCGTTCTTTTCAGCGCTCGGCAAGCCGCCGGTCGATGGCCTTCCAGATCAGCGCTGGCGTGTCGGTGCCGTTGAACCGGTCGATGGCAACGATCCCGGTCGGCGACGTCACGTTGATCTCGGTCAGCCACTTGCCGCCGATGACGTCGATTCCGACGAACAGCAGGCCGCGTTTCTTGAGCTCCGGAGCGAGGGTGTCGCAGATCTCCTGTTCGCGTTTCGTGAGTTCCGCCTTCCGGCCCGTTCCGCCCACCGCCAGGTTGGAGCGAATTTCGCCCGCTCCTGGAACCCGGTTCACCGCGCCGGCGACCTCGCCGTCGACAAGCACGATCCTTTTGTCGCCATCGGCGATCTCCGGGAGAAACTTCTGAAGGACGTGCGGCTCGCGATAGGTGGTGTTGAACAGCTCCATCAGCGAGGCGAGATTGCGCCCGTCGCTGCCAATCCGGAACACCGACCCGCCGGCAAAGCCATGAAGCGGCTTGACCACGATGTCGCCGTGCTCGGCGAGGAACTTGCGGGCGAGGCCGAGCGAGCGGGTGACCACCGTCGGCGGCATGAACTGCGGGAAGTCGAGCACCCACACTTTTTCCGGTGCGCCGCGCACGCTGGCGGGATCGTTGACGACCAGCGTTTCCTTGCCGATCCGCTCAAGCAGGTGCGTCGCGGTGATGTAGCCGAGGTCGAAGGGCGGATCCTGCCGCATCAAGACGACATCGACGTCGCTGCCGAGATCGACGATTCGCGGATCCTCGAAGCGATAATGATCGCCCTCGACGCGCTGGACGCTCACCGGGCGCGCCATCGTCCACAGGCGCCCATCGGCCCAGCTCAGGTCCTCGGGCGCATAGTGGAGAAGCTGGTGCCCGAGTTCCTGCGCCTTCAGCATGATTGCGAAGGTCGAATCGCCGGCGATGTTGATCCGCTCGAGCGGGTCCATCTGAACGGCAACGCGCAGGGTCATTGCGAGCGCCTAAGCGAGGCGGCGGGCGTTGTCACCCTTGCCACACGTCGGGCAGGTGGCGGGGGAGCTTTCCGGGGACGATGAACATGGCGTCGATCCGGATGTCGTCGCCGTCGCGAAGGAATCGCGGCGCAAGCCGCTCGGCAGCGACCGCGACGCGGCGCAGTCGGTAGCGGTCCAGCGACCAGTCGGCAGCTTCGCTCGTGCTCCTCGCTTTCACCTCGACGAAGGCGACGGTACGGCCGCGCCGGGCGACGATATCGACCTCGCCGCCCGGCACTCGTGCCCTGCGCGCGAGAATTCTCCAGCCCTTCAGGCGAAGGAACATCGCCGCCAGCGTCTCGGCCCCGCGTCCGCGCCTCTCCGCCTGGCGGCGGGTCACCGCTTCGACAGCTCCAGGGCGCGGGCGTAGGCGCGCTTGCGGGGTATGCCTGCGCGACGAGCGACCTCGGCCGCGGCGCGCGATGGCGAGAGGTCCGTCATCGCCGACTTCAGCAACGAATCGAGGTCTGGATCGGTGATTGCTTCGGCCTCCGCTGGGGGGCCGATGACGATGACCATCTCGCCCTTCGGGACAGTTTCGGTGTAGCGCTCCGCCAGTTCAGGAAGCGTGCCGGTGACGCACTCCTCGTGCAATTTCGTCAGCTCGCGTGCCACCGCTGCCTCGCGCGGCCCGAGCTGCGTCGACAGCGCCAGGAGCGTGTCGCCGAGCCTGGGCCCACCTTCGTAGAGAATGAGCGTGGCCCGCAGGCCGGCGATATCGGCGATTGCGTCGGCGCGCGCCTTTGCCTTGGCGGGAAGGAAGCCGAGGAACAGGAAGCGGTCGCTTGGCAGGCCGGCGACGGTGAGGGCGGCGATCGCCGCGCATGGTCCCGGGACAGTGCGAACATCGCGGCCCGCTTCGCGAGCGGCACGGACGAGCTTGTACCCGGGATCGGAGACCAAAGGCGTTCCGGCATCGCTGACCAGGGCGATGGCTTCGGTTGCAATCCGCGCAACGATTTCGGCGCGCTTGGTCTCGGTCGCATGGTCGTCATAGCGTTGCATGGGCGCCTTGGCGCCGATGTGCTTGAGCAGCTTGCCGGTCACCCTCGTGTCCTCGGCGAGAACCAGGTCGGCGCACTGAAGAGTGGCGGCGGCGCGCGAGCCGAGGTCGCCGAGATTCCCGATGGGAGTGGCGACGATGTACAGACCTGGCGCAAGCGGCGTTGCCATTCCGCACAGTGGCATTGCGCAGGGCCGCTGCGCAACCGAAAGCGAGCGCTTGAACCGGTGAGCAAAAGGAGTCACTCTCCGAACTCGTCATCGGCTGCAAAGGGGAGTCGCCTGATGATTGCATTCGCGGCCGCAATGCTTCTAGCCGGCGCCGATCAGGCGTCGTTGCGGCATACGTTTGCCGAATGCCTGACAACGGCGTCGACCCGCGCGAAGAACCAGAAGGTCGCTCCCGAGGGGTTCATCGACTTCGCCCGGGCTGCTTGCGACGGCTCTGCCGAGCCGTTTCGATCGGCCCTCACTGAGACCAACGTCAGCCACGGAATGTCGCGAAAGGCGGCGGCATCCGACGCGGCCTCGCAGGTGGACGATTACTATTCGGAACGGCTCGAAAACTACAAGATCGAGATCGAGCCGCTCCCTCCGCTGCCCAAAAAGGCCGATTAGGCGGCAAGCTCCGAAAGCAACCTGTCGAGGACCAGCCGGCCCGAACCGGTCGCCGCGATCCGCGATCCGGACCGCGTCACGTGGCCGCTTTCAACAAGCTGCACGACCTTCGCCCGATCGACGAGCGGCACTCCGAAGCGCTTTTCGATTGAGTCTACATCCAGCCCTTCAGTGAGGCGAAGTCCCATCACCAGCGCCTCGTCGGCGGCTTCGCGGCGCGCGAGCGGCGCCTCCTCGACGATTGCGTGACCGTTGCGGGCAAGCGCGGAGAGAAAGTTTTCCGGCTTGCGGTGGCGCACTGTCCGCGAACCGAGGCGGCGGCCGTGCGCACCGGGGCCTATTCCGGCATAATCGCCATAGCGCCAGTAAGTGAGGTTATGGCGGCTTTCAGCGCCGGGGACGGCGTGGTTGCTTACCTCGTAGGAAGGAAGGCCGGATGCCGACGTCAGTGCCGCAGTCACCTCGTACAGGTCGGCTGCCATGTCGCTGTCGAGCGGCTGGAAATCTCCGCGAGCGACCATCGACGCGAACCGAGTGCCGGGCTCGATCGTCAGTTGGTACAGCGACAAGTGGGTGGTGCCGAGCGATAGCGCCGACCGCAGCGTTGCTGACCAGCTCTCCTCATCGTCGCCCGGGAGCGCGTAGATGAGGTCGAAGCTCACCCGGCCGAAATGCTTCTGCGCGGTCTCGAGGGCCGCCGACCCCTCGCTCGCGCTGTGAGCGCGGCCGAGGAAGGCAAGCGCGCCGTCGTCGAAGCTCTGGATGCCCAGCGAGAGCCGGTTGACGCCGGCGGCCGAGAGGTCGTCGAAACGGGCCGCTTCGACGGAGTTTGGATTGGCCTCGAGCGTGATTTCGACATCGTCCGCCGCTGACCAGTGATGTTGCGCAGCCTCGATCACCGCGGCGACCGTTGCCGGCTCCATGAGCGACGGAGTTCCCCCTCCGAAAAAGATCGATGTCAGTTGCCGTCCGGGAAGGAGCGCCGCCTCATGGGCAAGGTCGGCGAGAAGCGCCTCGCGCCACGCCTCCTGGTCGATCAAATCGCGGACGTGGCTGTTGAAGTCGCAATAGGGGCACTTCGACACGCAGAAGGGCCAGTGGACGTAAAGGGCGAGTGGGTCGCCCGCGCAATTCATCTCTTCAGTGCCCGCACCAGCTTTCGGAACGCGTCTGCACGATGGCTGATCTCGTGCTTCTGCGCCGGGTCCATTTCGCCGAACGTCTGCTCACGGCCGGCAGGGACGAACATCGGGTCGTAGCCGAACCCCTTGTCGCCGCGCGGCGGCCAGACGAGCGTTCCGTCGACTCGCCCTTCGAAGCTTTCCGTCTGGCCGTCATTGGGCCAGGCGAGCGAGAGCGCGCAGGCGAAATGGGCGTCACGGCTCGCGTCCGGCCCAGCGACCTCGATATCGGTCCACACCCGCTTCATCGCCCGCACCCAATCGCGCTTGCCATCCGAATCCTCGGCCCAGCGGGCAGAAAAGATTCCCGGCAGGCCGTGAAGAGCGTCCACCGACAAGCCGCTGTCGTCGGCAAGGGCGGTAAAGCCGGACAGGTCCGCCGCCTGGCGCGCCTTGAGATCGGCATTGTCGACGAACGTGTTGCCGATCTCCTCGGGTTCGGGAAGGCCGAGTTCTTCGGCGCCGACGCAGGCGATCCCGAGCGGTTCGATCAGAGCTGCGATTTCGCGCAGCTTTCCCGCGTTGTGGGTGGCGATGACGAGCTTGTCGCCGATCGGCCTCATCTGCCGGTCGCTTTCAGCTGCTCCGCGAAAATTTCGTCACAGCCAATTCGGGCCAGGCGAAGCATCCGCAACAGCAATTCCTCGTCGTAGCATTCTCCTTCGGCGGTAACCTGCGCTTCGACGATCTTGCCGTCGTTGGTGAGCACGAAATTCCCGTCACAGCCGGCAGAGCTGTCCTCGTCGTAATCGAGGTCGAGGACCGCCGTTCCCTTGAACACTCCGCAGCTAACGGCACCGACCTGGCTCGAGATCGGGTCTTCCGTCACCGCCTTGGACTGCATCAGCTTGTCGACTGCGATTCGAAGCGCCACCCATGCGCCGGAGATGGACGCGGTTCGAGTGCCGCCGTCGGCCTGGATAACGTCGCAGTCGAGGGTGACCTGGCGCTCACCGAGCTTGCCGAGGTCGACGACGGCGCGGAGGCTGCGGCCGATCAGCCGCTGGATTTCCTGGGTGCGTCCCGACTGCTTGCCACGCGCTGCCTCGCGATTTCCCCGAGTGTGGGTGGCGCGGGGAAGCATGCCATATTCGGCGGTGACCCACCCCTGGCCCTTGCCGCGAAGGAACGGCGGCACCTTTTCCTCGACCGACGCGGTGACCAGAACGCGCGTGTCGCCGAAACTCACCAGCACCGAGCCTTCGGCATGACGAGTAAAGTGGGGCTCGAAAGTGATGGTTCGCATCTGGTCGGGGGCGCGGCCTGAAGGGCGCATGGGGTCTCCTTTGGCTGGTTTGGCCCGCTCCCTAGACCGGCGAGCGCTGCAATCCTAGATACTTGGCCATGGCACCCGCGCCAATCACCGAGCTGAGCGACCGGATGCGCGAAATTTTCGGGCTGGTCGTCGAATCGTACCTCGAGCGTGGCGCGCCAGTCGGGTCGAAGACGCTGACCGGCAGCGTAAGCCTGTCGCCTGCCTCCATTCGCGGAGTGATGCAGAACCTCGAGGAGCGGGGCCTCCTGACCCATCCGCACACCTCGGCAGGGCGGATTCCGACCGAGCACGGGCTTCGCCTGTTCGTCGACGGGATCATGCAGGCCTCTGCGCCCGACCCTCGCGAGCGCGCCGAGATCGAGCGCCAGATCGGGCGCGATCAACCGATCGAGGACGCGCTTGCAGCGGCGTCGGCGGCACTTTCGGGGATGAGCCAGGCGGCCGGCGTGGTGCTTGCACCGAAGCAGGAACTCAGGCTTCGTCAGTTCAGCCTCGTTCCGCTGGCGCCGGACCGGGCGCTTGCAGTGCTCGTCGGTGCCGACGGCAATGTCGAAAACAGGATCGTTTCGCTCGATGAGGGAACGAGCAGCTCGGCGCTTGAGCAGGTCGCCAACTTCGTCAATGCTCGTCTCGCAGGAATGACCCTGGGCGAGGCGGAGGCGCGGCTCCGCCAGGAAATCCGCGAGCAGAAGGACGCGGTCGATTCCGCGGCCGCCGAGCTCGTCGCCTCCGGGCTTGCCGCCTGGTCGCACGATCACGCGCGGCGCCCGGTACTGATCGTCCGCGGCCAGGCAAATCTCATCGACGACGATGCCGCCGCCGATCTCGAGCGGGTGAGGAGGCTTCTCGACGAGCTCGAGGATCGCCAGGAAATCGCCCGCCTGCTGGAGAGCGCCCGCGATGCGCCGGGATGCAGAATCTTCATCGGCAGCGAAAATCGGATGTTTGCTTTGTCAGGATCTTCGGTCATTGCCGCGCCCTATCGCGGGAGCCATGGCGAGGTCGTCGGCGTTGTCGGTGTAATCGGCCCCACTCGGTTGAACTATGCCCGGGTGGTCCCCATGGTTGATTTTACGGCCAAGGCGCTAACGAGATTGATGGGATGATGCAGGACGAAGAAGAGCTTCACGAGGACGCCGAGGAGATCCGCAAGGAAACGGCGGACCACTCGCCCGAACTTGCCGAGCACGACCGGCTGGAGGAGCTCCAGAAGGCGCTCGAGGAAGCCAACAGCAAGGCGCTTTACGCGGCTGCGGAGGTCCAGAACGTCCGCCGCCGCCTCGAAGCGGAGAAGAGCCAGGCCGCGGCTTACGCCTCGGCGACGTTCGCCCGCGACATGCTGGCGATCAAGGACCATCTCGACCGTGCGCTGGCTGCGATCAGCGACGAGCTTCGCGGCGACAAGGTTGCCAGCAACTTCCTCGCCGGCATCGAATCCACGTCGCGCGAGCTGGAGGCGGCATTCGCCCGCAACGGGATCGAAAAGATCGACGCGATCGGACAGCCGCTCGACCCGCACAAGCACCAGGCGATGATGGAAGTGCCGTCGCAGGACGCCGAACCGGGAACCGTCGTCGAGGAAATGCAGCGAGGCTACATGCTCAAGGACCGGCTTTTGAGGCCGGCGCTGGTCGCGGTGGCGAAGAAGCCGGACTAAAAGGCAGCAGCGTCGCCGGCGGCGCGTCGACATTTGCGCCGCGCTCGGCGAGGAAGACGTGTCGGACGATTTCCGCTTGCTGCTCGAGCCCGTAGCGGCCGAACGGGCGCCCGGGGACGAAGTCGTAGCGATATCGGCAGAACGGGTGACGCATCAGCGGCAGGTAGAAGCGCCCGCGTGTCTGTGCCTGCCAGACGTGAGTGATCTCATGGATGAAATAGGCCTGGGCGTGCAGCGGCTCGGTCGCGAAGTCCGGCGACCAGCCGCCGCCGTCCGGATGGAAATAAATGTTGCCCATGGGAGCCATCGCGCTTCGTCGCGGCTGAAAGGGCCACCACTTGCCCCGGACCAGCCGCACCCGCGAGGTGTCGATGGCATCGCCGAAGACGGAACGGACGAGCTCGACTTCTCCGGGCGTGAGGGATCGTGATATCTTCTTGCGCATTGCCGTAGTGACGGATGCTACGCGACGTTTCACGCACTTGCGAGCGGCTGACAGCGCGGCTAGGGCATCGCAAAAGCAACACGGAGGAAGGCCCAATGAGCGAAACTGCTGACCGGGTGAAGAAGATCGTTGTCGAACATCTTGGCGTCGAACCCGAAAAGGTGACGCCGGAAGCAAGTTTCATTGACGATCTGGGGGCGGACAGCCTCGATATCGTCGAGCTGGTGATGGCCTTCGAGGAAGAGTTCAACGTCGAGATTCCCGACGATGCCGCCGAGAAGATCACGACGGTCAAGGATGCGACCGACTATATCGACCAGCATCAAGGCTGATACGGAGCCTTTTCTGCCGCCCTCCAAGCCGGCGACTGGCGGCACGAACGGCTTCCCGAACAAAGCGGGAGGCCGTTTGTTTTTGTAAGCTGACGGAGAACAATCATGCGCCGTGTCGTGGTGACAGGTCTGGGGCTGGTGACGCCGCTTGGTGCCGACGTTGAAACCAGCTGGCGCAATGTGCTCGCCGGCAAGAGCGGCGCGGGCCAGATCACGCATTTCGACGCCAGCGACCAGAAGTGCCGGATCGCCTGCGAGGTAAAACCGGCCGACCACGAATATGGCTTCGACCCCTCCAAGCGCGTCGACCACAAGACGCAGCGCCAGGTCGACCCGTTCATCATCTTCGGAATCGATGCTGCGGGACAGGCAATCGAAGACGCCGGGCTCACGGACATGGACGAAGAGACGCGGCTTCGGGCGGGCGTCTCGATCGGGTCGGGGATCGGCGGACTTCCCGGAATTGAATCCGAAAGCGTCAACCTGCACGAAAATGGCCCCGGCCGAGTGAGCCCGCACTTCGTTCACGGCCGCCTGATCAACCTCATCTCGGGCCAGGTCTCGATCAAATACGGGTTGATGGGGCCCAACCACGCGGTGGTCACCGCCTGCTCGACCGGCGCCCACTCGATCGGCGACGCGGCCCGGATGATCAAGGACGGCGACGCCGACATCATGCTTGCCGGTGGCGCGGAAGCGACGATCTGTCCGATTGGAATTGCCGGTTTCGCCCAGGCGCGGGCGCTTGCGACCAACTTCAACGACGAGCCGACCAAGGCAAGCCGTCCCTATGACAAGGATCGCGATGGATTCGTGATGGGCGAGGGCGCGGGTGTCGTCGTTCTCGAGGAATATGAGCACGCCAAGGCCCGCGGCGCGAAAATCTACGCGGAAGTCGTCGGCTACGGCCTCTCGGGCGACGCTCACCACGTCACCGCTCCGCACCCGGAGGGATCGGGCGCGTACCGGGCAATGGCAATGGCGCTGAAGAAGTCGGGGCTGAAGCCTGCCGACATCGACTATATCAACGCGCACGGCACCAGCACGATGGCTGACACGATTGAACTCGCGGCGGTTCGCCGGCTGTTCGGTGATGCCCTGGACTCGCTGTCGATGAGTTCGACCAAGTCGGCGATCGGGCACCTGCTCGGCGGTGCCGGTGCGGTGGAGAGCATCTTCTGCATCCTGGCCATTCGCGACCAGATCGTCCCGCCGACGCTCAACCTCGACAATCCGACCGAGGGCACCGAGGGAGTGGACCTGGTTCCTCACAAGGCGAAGAAGCGTGAGGTCTGCGCGGTGCTCAACAACAGCTTCGGCTTTGGCGGCACCAACGCCTCGCTGATCATGAAAGCAGTGTGAGGCGGTTCGCGCTTATTGCTGCTGCTGCGCTGGCGGCCGCGGCGCTGCTCGTGATCGCCGACTTACTGGTGGAGCTCGGGCCCGAAGCCGGGGCCGCACACCATCATCGTCAGCGAAGGCTCCACGCTCACCACAGTTGCCGGGCAGCTCGATTCAATGGGCGCCATTCCCGGTAACGAGATGACGTTCAGGGCAATGGCGAAGCTGTTCGGTTCGGGCGATCCGGTACAGGCGGGCGAGTTCGAAATCCCGAAGGGCACCAGCGCCTCCGGCATCCTCGACCTGCTCCAGCATGGAAAGCCGGTGCAGCGGCTGATCACGGTCACCGAGGGAATGCCGTCGATTATCGTCGAGGAGAAGCTGGCGGCGAACCGCTTCCTGACCGGCGCTACACCCGACATCCCCGAAGGGTCGCTGCTTCCGGACAGCTACAATTACCAGCGCGGCGAGCCGCGCTCGAAGCTCGTTTCGAGAATGCAGGCGGCGATGAACGAAGCGCTTGCCGAGCTGTGGCCCAAGCGCACCGGCCGTTGCCCGGTGGCGACCAAGGCCGAGGCAGTGACTCTCGCTTCAATCGTCGAGAAGGAGACCGGCAAGCCGGGCGAGCGCCGGACGATTGCCGGTGTCTATTGCAATCGGCTTCGGATCGGCATGAAGCTCGATGCGGATCCGACAGTCATTTACCCGATCACCAAGGGCAAGCCGCTTGGGCGGCGGATCAAGAGGTCCGAACTCCATTCGGACGATCCCTACAACACCTACACGCATTCCGGGCTTCCGCCGGGGCCGATCGCCAACCCCGGCAAGGCCAGCATCGCAGCCGTCCTCAACCCGGCGGAGACCAAGGCGCTCTATTTCGTCGCCGACGGCACCGGCGGGCACGTTTTTGCCGACACGCTCAAGGAGCAGGATGCGAATGTGAAGCGTTGGTACGCCATTCGTCGCCAACGGGGAGAGATGTGAAAACGAGGGGACTAGGGCGGGCCCGGATGTTCGTCGGCGGATTTCTCTTGTTCGCCGCCGTCATCGTGTGGGGCACAGCGATCCTGACCAGCCCGCACGGGGAATCGATTGCCGAGGGTACCGAGCATGTTCGAACGGTTGTCGTAATCTATTTGCGCAACGCTGCCTTGGCGACCGTCATCCTGTCCGCGATCGCTGCATTTTTCCTGTTTCCGGCGCGCCGCCCACGGGCGCCCCGGCGCGACTGGGCCATCGCAATCGTCGTCGCGGTGCTGGTTGCAAGCAGCCTTTACGAGCTATTCTGGCTCCACAGCTCGGTGGTCGGCTAGCCGGCGGCCCCGAGCGAATCTGCCCGAACATAGCCGACCAGCCGCTCGCTACCCGCATAGCCCCAGGCCCAGCCGAGGTTCTCGTCGAGCATCCAGAAAGGGGCTCCGGCTTCCAACGTGCAGATTTCGTCTGCGTTGTCGTCCGGCGCGGAGCGCACCGCCGACCCGCGTGCGAACGCGCATTTCAGCGGTTCGGCATAATGCGATGCGATCACTCGCCCGGCGAGCGAGATGTCGGCGAGATCCTTGCGATAGGCGTGCGTGAGGGGGTCGGGTCGCTCCGAGGGGCCGCTAAGCGCGAATTCAGCGGTGATGGGCGAATGCGGCCTGCCCGATGACCGGCCGGTTGCCGGACGAGCTTCGGTCGCTTTCGCGGAGATTGCGCTTGAAATCTTCAAGAAAATCGGCCCCGTCCTTGGTGCGCACGACGAACACGTTACGGCGGTCGTCCTGGTCCCGTTCGCGGCGCAGATAGCCGAGGCCGCCGAGGGTGTTCAAGGCGCGTGTGACAACAGGCTTCGACACTCCGAGGATCTTGGCCAGCCCGCGCACAGTGTGCGGCCCAGGAGTCAAATAGACCAGCATCAACAGAGCCATCTGTCGATTGGTCAAATCGGGTTCACCTGATCGGACATAGGCGATCAGTGCCCGCATCCAGGCTGACAGTGATTCGTCGGCCATTGCTGCAACTCTCCCGCGCACCGCGCACTTGCCGACTTAAACAGGCAAAGGCCGGAATTGTTGCAGGCAAGTAACCGCTAAATTGCCGGAAAATGGCCGAGCGTGCGAAAAACCGCCGCTTCAGGCGGTCGCGAATCGCTGTTGGAGAGCGTCGAAGACGGCCCTCAGCCCGAGCGCTTCGCCGCCCTTCGGCCGCCCCGGCCGCGCCTTGTCGCGCCACGCCCACGTGTCGAGATGCGCCCAAGGCATGCCGTCCGGGACGAACCGCTTCATGAACATCGCGGCGACCACTGCTCCGGCCATCGGCGAGCCCGCAGCATTGGCGAGGTCGGCGACGTCGCTCTTCAGCATCTCGTCATAAGGATCCCACAACGGCATCCGCCACACCGGGTCGTCGACCTGCCTCGCCGATTGCTCGATTCGGGATGCGAGGTCGTCATCGGTGGCGAACAGCGCCGGCAGGTCGGGACCGAGCGCGACGCGGGCGGCGCCGGTCAGTGTTGCGAAGTCGACGATCAACTCCGGCTCGCCCTCTGCTGCCTTGGCCAGCGCGTCGGCGAGGATCAGCCGCCCTTCGGCGTCGGTGTTGTCGATTTCGACGTTGAGTCCCGAACGGGCCTTGACGATGTCGCCCGGACGAACGGCATTTGCCGAGACGGCGTTTTCGACCGCCGGGATCAGCAGGTGAAGGCGAACCGGCAAGCGCGCCGATGCGACCAGCCACGCCAATGCCAGGGCATGCGCGGCTCCGCCCATGTCCTTTTTCATGATTCGCATGCCAGACGCGCCCTTGATGTCCAGCCCGCCCGAATCGAAGCAGACGCCCTTGCCGACGATCGCGATCTTTGGGTGGCCGGGGTTTCCCCAGGTCGCTTCCACCAGCCGAGGCGCCCGGTCTGCGGCTGCAGCGGCGCCAACCGCCGCAATCAGCGGATAGCCGCTCTCCAGCTCGCTGCCCCTGGTGACCTGGATCTCCGCATTGCAGGGGTCGAGGCGGTCGCGAATCGCCCCTTCGAGCTCGGCCGGACCGAGCTGCAGCGCTGGAGTGTTGACGAGGTCGCGGACGAGCGCGCTTGCCTGCGCAAGTCGGACGGTCTGCTCGATTCCCGCCGCTTCCGCGGTGACAAGGACCCGCGGACCCCGCTCGGCCTCGTCGCTCTTGCTCTTGAAGGCGTCGAAGCGGTGCTGCGCGAGAAGCCAGCCGAGCGCCGCCTTGCCCGCCGGTCCGTCGCTGAGGCGGTAGGTGCCTTCCGGGAGGGCATCGGGCAGTTTTGCAAGGCACCATGGCGAAAGCGAATTCACGTTTGCGACCGTGGTGACGACCTCGAAATCCTCGAAGCTGTCGCCCGGCACGATCGCCGACTGGTACGGAGTCTTCGCATCGAACCCTTGCGCCGCCAACGCGCTCCGGCGAGTCAAGGGCTGCTGCGTCAGCCATCCCTCGAAACTGTCTTTGTCGACGAGGTGGAGCGGGTGGGCTTTCTGGCCGCGGTCGGCAACTAGCAGGGAAGCAAAATCCGTCATCAAATCATCTCGGCATGATCATGAACTGCTCCCAGCGGCCATTGGCTCCCGGCTCCGCATAGGTAATCAGCAGCAGCTCCTTGCCTGCCGGGAAGTGGAGCGCGAAGTTGCGGTTGACGAAGCCGCCGCGAAGCCTGGGGCTGCCGAGGCTCTCGACTGTCGGCGTCCCCAGCGGCGCGAGACTCGATCGATAGTCGCCAAGTGCCTTCTGATCGAAATAATAGTTCAGGTCATCGGTGAACCTGGAGCGGTCGAGAGGGCCGCTTACCAGCGCCGAATAGATCGCCCTGACGTCGTCGAGGCGCAGCGTCTGTCCCGTCAACACCTGCTCCGGCGAATCGAGGACGATGTCCTCGATTCCCTCCGTCAGCGAAGCGGTCGCGTGGCTGAAATCGGCGTTGGTGAAGACGATGATCGCGTCCCTGGTATCGGGATAGACGGTGTTCTGGGTGAGGAATCCGACCGCCTCGCCGCCGTGGTCGATGACGTGGCGCTCGCGCTGGTAGTGGTTGAACACTCCGAGGCCGTAGCCATTGGTCCGGCCGTCCGTCCGAAGAACCGGCGTTTCCTGCTCGACCCAATCACTTGCAGGGATGAGCGATCGGTTCATTCGGGCGATATCCCATTTCGCAAGGTCGGCCGCGGTCATCGACAGCTCGCCTGCGGCATAAAGCCAGCCACTCCCGGGCTGCTTCTCGACGGAAACCGGACCGAGCGCATAGCGGTGGTAGCCGGCCGGAAACGCCGGGGTGTTGGTATCGTCCTGGTCCATGACGCTGGTCATCCCCAGCGGGGCGAATATCTTCTCTTTGAGATAGCCCATCAACGGCTTTCCGCTGACCTTTTCGGCAATCATCCCGGCGACCACGTAGCCGGTATTGCTGTACTGCCAGCGAGTCCCCGGCTCGAAATCGAGCGGCTTTTTCGCCCATTTGTCGACGATGTGCTGCGGACTCGTCGCCGTTTCCATGTCGACGAACGAATAATCCTGCGGCCAGAAGTCCTGAAGCCCGGATTCGTGGCTTAGAAGCTGCCTGATGGTGATTTTGTCGCCCTGGGAAATTCCGGGCACGTACTTGGAAACCGGATCGTCGAGGTTGAGCTTGCCCTCGTCTTCGAGAAGCATCAGCGCCATTGCCGTGAACTGCTTCGAGTTCGACGCGATCTGGTAGGGCAAATCAGGATTGGCAGGCAGGCCTTCGTTGGCTTTGCCATAGGCCTTGTTGAGCACGAGCTGTCCGTTCCGAACGATCGCGATTTCCGCCGACGGAACGCCGGTTTCGGAAAGCGTTCCGGCGACCAGTTGGTCCACCTGGGCGATTTGCGCGGGAGTGAGGGGCTGGGCGGCTAAGGGTGCGGCGACGAGCGCCAGCAGGGCGGTTGCGGTTTTGAGCATCAGCGGAGACTAGCCGCGCCTCTGCCGCTGTCCAGTACCCGGGCGGTCAATGCGCCAAGCGTCAGGCGTCGAGCAGGTTTCTTACCTTGCGAACGACTTGCGGGTCGTCGTCGGATGCCTTGGCCGCGGCCCTTGCACTTTCCTTGGCCTCTTCGCGCCTGCCGAGGCGATTGAGCGTACGGGCGCGGGTTACGAGGCCTTCCGGATCATCCTTCTCGCGCGCGAGGAGCCCCTCGACCGCGTCGAGGGCGTCTTCGTAGCGGTTTTCCGAATACAGCGCGCGCGCGATCCCGTGACGCGCCCACAGTGCGTCGGGATCCTTTTCGACGATCGTCCGAAGCGGTTCGATCGCGCTCGCCGGTCGACCGGCACGCAAGAGCAATTTTGCATAGCCGGCGAGCAGCGCCATGTTGTCCGGTGCAAACTCGAGCTGCCGCTCGGCAAAGGCGAGGGCGCGGTCGGTTTCGCCCATTTGCTTGAGCTTGAGGAACGCTCGCTGCGCCGGGATCGCGTCCATCTGGCCCGCGCCCTCGATGATCGCCAGGACGAAGCGAACGCCGTCCTCGTCACGCGCTCGTTCGCGATTGATGAGAAACGGCAGGAGCGTTGCCGGGCGGGAGTTGCACAGGCTCTTGAGCCGGGCGAAGACCTCCTCTCCCGCTTGGCGATGGGAGTCGCTCGCCGACAAAGCGCGAGCAACCTCCAGCATCCATTCGGGGTGGGTGAGGTACAGCCGGTCGTCGGCGGGGTCGAAACACGCCGCATGGCGAACGGCGGCTTGCACGTCGCCGCGGTTCATCGCCAGCCGAATGGCCGCCGAGTGGACGGACTTGTCGGTCGACTTCTCTGCGGCGTCGGCGAGCCTGTCGTAGAGTGTCCCGGCAGCATCCATTTCGCCGACGTCAACGAGGTTCGCCATCTCCATCAGGGCGCTGGTGTCGTCGGTGACGCTGCCCGGCACGTAGGCATTGGTGACGTGCTGCATGATCCGCGCGACGAAGTTGGGCTTCACGTGACGCAGGTCGTCTTCCCACACCTGCTGGCGTCCGCTGATCGTGGCGATTTCGTAGCTTGGGAAATAATCGACGTTGTCCATTTCGTCGCACAGTTCGCCGGCCACCGCCCTGAGCACCGACTTCGAGTGATTGTTGGCGACGATGATGTCCTTGTCGGTGAAGGTTCGAGCAAGCACCACCGGAGACGTGGTCATCAGAACGCGCCGTTTTCCGTCGAGCAGGAAGTCGAGCGTTCGCCTGACGGAGTCCTTGCACTTGGCGAACGAAAGCACCTCGAACCGAAAGCGCTCGCGGTCGCGGCGGCGGAGCCAGCCGCTGTCGAATTCGACATAGGACTCGCTGACCGTGTCGTACCAGGCTTCGATCAGGCCGAGCGTGATGACGACAACGTCCGCTTTGAACGCGCCGCTCAGCCAGTTGTAGATCGATTGCCGCCGCTCGACGGCGGTGGCGATGTCGGCGGGGGGCTCCTTGCCGGGCCGATTCCACAAGTCACTGAACAGGCCGGGGGCAGTTTCGATCAGCAGCGGTTCGACGTCTTCGCGGGTGACGAGTCCATCGCGCTGGAAAATCCTGCTTGCCCACTCGATTTCCTGGAAGATCGACGGCGGCGTGTAACGGGTGCGCGATTCGCCCTTCTTGTGAACGTTGTAGCCGTCGGCGGCGAGCCGCTTTCCGATATTGCCGGCAAAACAACTGCCGATGGTGAAGAAGGTCTGGTCCTTGGAGAATTCGAAGGTCGGCTTAACGACCGGCCAGCACTCCGGCTCGATTCGATTGTCCTCGCCGCGTCCCAGGACCCGCGCTGCGCCGTTGGCCTTGGCATTCGCCAGCGCCTCTTTCAGCGATACGCCGGGAAGGCCGGAGCTGGTCGATGCCATTCGATTTCTCTTTTCAATTGTGGTGTCCGGCAGCCGTCCCTGCGGGCAACTGTCTGGCCGAATGCAGGAAAATCCGGCCCGATGGCAAGGGGGAATGCCTCCACCTTAACCTCGGCGCGATCGGCTAACGCTGCTCCGCGGGTGCTCCGAACAGGTCGTGAGCGTCGGAATCCTCGATCGTCGCGGCGACGATATCGCCGGGCTGAAGGTCGCCGGCATCGCGAAGGTGAACCTCGCCGTCGATTTCCGGGGCATCGGCCTTGGACCGGCCGGTTGCGCCGCCGCTTTCCGCGTCGACCGCATCGATCAGGACGTCGAGCGTTCGCCCGACTTTCGCTGTCAGCTTCTCGGCCGAAATTCGCGCCGACAGCTCCATCACCCGCTCGAAGCGCTCGTGCTTCACCTCGTTGGGGACCTGGTCGGCCATGTCCGTGGCGGCAGCGCCCTCGACGGGCTCGAACTTGAACGCTCCGACACGGTCGAGCCGCGCCTCCTCTAGCCACTTGAGGAGATAGTCGAAGTCATCGTCGGTTTCGCCGGGGAATCCGACGACGAAGGAAGAGCGCACTGCGAGATCGGGCACCTGGGCGCGCCACTCGCCGAGCCGCTTGAGCACCTTGGCCTCGTTGGCCGGCCGCTTCATCGCCTTCAGCACCTTGGGACTGGCATGCTGGAAGGGGATGTCGAGATAGGGGAGGACCAGTCCCTCCGCCATCAGCGGAATAACGCTGTCGACGTGCGGATACGGGTAGACGTAATGGAGGCGCACCCAGGCGCCGAGCCTGCCGAGCTCGCGCGCCAGGTCGGTCATGTGGGCGCGAACTTCGCCCCCCTTCCACGGCCACGCGGCATGCTTGAGATCGAGCCCGTAAGCGGAGGTGTCCTGGCTGATGACCAGTAGCTCCTTCGTGCCCGCGGCGACCAGCTTCTCGGCTTCGCGAAGGATGGCATCGGGGCGGCGGCTGGCGAGATTTCCGCGAAGCTGCGGGATGATGCAGAACGCGCAGCGGTGGTTGCAGCCCTCCGAGATCTTCAAATAGCTGTAATGGCGCGGGGTCAGCTTCAGCCCCGCTTCGGGAACGAGATCGGTGAACGGCGATGCGACAGGCGGAGCGGCGTCGTGAACCGCGGCCACGACATCTTCATATTGCTGCGGGCCGGTAACGGCGAGAACGGCGGGGAACCGCTCGCGAATGAGCTCGGCGTCCTTGCCCATGCAACCGGTCACGACGACACGGCCGTTTTCGGCGATCGCTTCGCCGATCGCTTCGAGGCTTTCCGCCTTGGCGCTGTCCAGAAACCCACAGGTGTTGACCAGCACCACGTCCGCGCCTGCGTAATCGGCGGACATGTCGTAGCCGTCGGAGCGGAGCTTGGTCATGATCCGTTCGCTGTCGACCAGTGCCTTGGGACAGCCGAGCGAGACCAGCCCGACGCGGGGCGCTCTTGGAAGGGTGATGCTTTTCATAGGAAGGTGCGGCGCCCTTAATGGAAAAGCGCAGCTGAATCGAGGCTTAAGAGGAGCTTGAGCATCGGGCGAGGCAGCGGCTAAGAGGCGCGCCTTCCCGCCAGGAGTTTGTTGATGCGAATTGCGATGATCGGAACCGGCTACGTCGGGCTCGTTTCCGGGGCCTGCTTTGCCGACTTCGGCCACGAGGTCACGTGCATCGACAAGGACAAGGCGAAAATCGACGCCTTGCACGCCGGTCGGATGCCGATCTGGGAGCCTGGGCTGGACGCGCTCGTCGAGGCGAACGTCGACAGGAACCGGCTCAAGTTCACGACCGATCTCAAGGACGGCGTAAAAGGAGCCGATGCGGTTTTCATCGCGGTTGGGACTCCGGCGCGGCGTGGCGACGGCCATGCAGATCTCACTTACGTCTTCGCGGCGGTTCGAGAGCTGGCGCGGGCGCTTGACGGTCCTGCGGTCGTGGTCACGAAATCGACGGTTCCGGTCGGCACCGGCGACGAGATTGCGAAGATACTCGCCGAAGAGGGTGCGCCGTCCGGCACGGCCGTTGCATCGAACCCGGAATTCCTTCGTGAAGGGGCGGCGATCGCCGACTTCAAGCATCCCGACCGAATCGTGGTTGGCGCCGAGGACGAGCGCGCCCGCGACGTGCTGCGCGAAATCTACCGGCCGCTTTTCCTCAACAAGGCTCCAATCCTGTTCACCGGCCGCCGTACCGCCGAGCTCACGAAATATGCGGCCAATGCCTTTCTCGCGGTGAAGATCAGCTTCATTAACGAGATCGCCGACTTGTGCGAGGCTGTCGGCGCCGACGTCCAGGAAGTCGCTCGCGGGATCGGGCTCGATAACCGCATCGGGCCCAAGTTTCTCCACCCGGGGCCGGGCTATGGCGGAAGCTGTTTCCCGAAGGACACTCTGGCGCTTCTGCAGACCGCCGAGGAAGCAGGCGTCGAGCAGCGGATCGTCAGCACCGTCGTCGACGTCAACGACAAGCGCAAGCTGGCGATGGCCGGACGCGTGGCCGACGCTCTTGGCGGCGACGTGAAGGGAAAGCGGATCGCCGTCCTGGGCCTCGCCTTCAAGCCGAATACCGACGACATGCGCGACGCGCCTTCGATCCCGCTCATCGAGTCACTGATCGAGCAGGGCGCGAGCGTTACCGCGTACGACCCTGCGGCAATGGAGCATGCGGCACGGCTTCTCCCGAAAATGCAGTGCGCCGGCAGCGCTCTCGACGCTGTCGATGGAGCCGATGCGCTGGTGATCGTAACCGAGTGGGACGAGTTCCGGGCGCTCGATTTCGAGAAGCTTGCAAACGCGATGAGCGGGCGCGTCCTGGTCGACCTGCGCAACGTCTACGATCCCGATGAAGCCGGTCGCGCCGGCTTCGATTACCACGCCATCGGGCGCTCGCGCCGGCGTGGGGATTCGGTTCGCGCCGCCGCCGAGTAATCGGCTGGGCGGGGGAAGCGAAGCACGCGCGACCTGGCTAGCTCGGCTGCACCTTCGCGATCGAGCGGCGGCGCAAGCACGAACCCCTGCCCGTGACGGCACTCCAGCCGCCGCAGCATCTCGAGCTGCTCCTGGGTCTCGACATGCTCGGCAACGCATTGCTGTCCCATTGCAGCGCACAGCGCGAGCACGCCCTGGAGCAATTTCGCGCCCGCTTCGCTCGACCCCGCAGACGAGATCAGCGACCCGTCCAGCTTCACCCCGTCGAACGTCATCTCCCGCAGGTATGATATCGACGAGTAGCCGGCCCCAAAGTCGTCGATGAGCGTCCGCACTCCGCGTTGACGAAGCTGTCCCAGGTTGCAGCGGGCGACCTCGAAATTGGCGAGCAGGGCGGTTTCAGTCACCTCCATCTGCAACCGCCGCGGATCGAGGCCTTCTTCATCGACGATGGCCAGCAGCTTCCTGGCAGTGTCCGGCGAACATAGTTGAACCGGGCTCAGGTTGAACGACAGGCGAATCGAGTCCGGCCAGTTGCGGGCCTCGGCCGCAGCACGCCTGAGGAGGTCGTCGCTGATCTGCTGGACGACGCTGATCTGTTCGGTGATCGGGATGAACTCGGACGGCGAAATCCAGCCAAGATCGGGGTGCTGCCAGCGAGCAAGCGCTTCGAACGCACCAAGCTCCATCGAATCCAGCTGGAAGATCGGCTGGAAGCGCAAGCTGATTTCGGCCGATAGTCCGGGCTCGCGAAGCGCTTGTTCGATCGCGGTCTTTCGCTGGACTTCGAATTCCATTTCGCTCGAAAAAAGTGCAACCGCGCCGCGGACGCTCTGCTTCGCATGATGCAGGGCGATGTCGGCCCGTCGAAGCGCATCGGCGAGCTTGTCCTCCTGCTGGAACGACACGCCAGCCGATGCCGAGATCCGCATGCGCCTGTCTTCAAGCCAGAACGGGGCGCTGAGGCTTTCGACGGCCCGTTCGGCGAATGTGATCGCCTCTGCCTCGGCATCGCACTCGCACACCAGCGCGAACTCGTCTCCCCCGAGGCGGGCGACCGGCAGATGTCCGGCAATCGCCGATAGCCTGCGACCCACCTCGACCAGGATGGCGTCGCCGCTGGCGTGGCCGAAGGTGTCGTTGATCGGCTTGAACCCGTCGAGATCGAGCATGATCAGCGCCAGCCTTCGCCGAAGATGCTCGTCCATCGCTTCGACCGCCGAGAGAAAGCCGCGCCGGTTGGTGGCGCCGGTCAGCGGGTCGGTATGAGCCAGCCGAAACGCCCGCGATTGCTCGTGAAGAGCGCGCTGTTCGGCGGACAAAGCGCGCTTCTTTTCAGCATCGACGGTGAAGCGCGAGGACACCAGCCGCGAAAAAATTCGGCCGTTTACGCGGATCAGCCTGAGATTGAGCAAGGTCATCGTAATCAGGCCAAGACCCATTCCGGCATTCGCCGCCCCCGGCGTGACCGCCGTCAGGATCGCGGACGGCAACGCAAGCACCACGAGCGGTACTCGAGCCACTTGCGGGAAGCTGCTCAGTCCCCACGATCCGCCGATCGCCGCTAGTGCGGCGACAATCGCTATGTCGCTTCCGGCGAGCACCGTCGAAGCCAGGTACAAGTAGAGGCTCCACACCCCGCTGGCAGCAAAGAAGATGCAGGCTATGAGGAAGGTGTTCCTCATGTCGCGCTTCATCTGTTCTGGCGAGCGCTTGAGCCGCGCAACTCGCAGCCACAAAAGCGATCGGACCGCGACAACTCCCAGGAAGGCGATATTCGGCCAGGCGGCCACTGCCGGGTCGGAGCGCGTGGCGATGAAGACGCCGAGCAGGTTTGCCGACAATATCCCGTAGAGCCACGGAAGCTGCCGCTTAAGCGCTTCGTATCGTTCGCCAAGTAGCGCGCGTTCGTAGGGTGTGACGCATCCGATGCCGAGGCTTCGGTCCAGCCGGTTCAAGACAGCGTCCAACATTGGTGTGCCGTAGTGGAACCGGCTTAACCGAGAGTTTCCAAAACTCCGTTTCGGACCTAACCCCAGGCCGCGGCGGCGCTTTTCCACAGCATGTAGGCCGCGACGACGAAGATCAGCGCCGCGAACACTATCGTCAGCCTGTCGCGGGTTTGCGTCAGGTGGCGCGCCAGCCTGGTGCCAAAGATGCTTCCCCCAAGTCCGCCGGCGATAAACGCGAAAGCGAGGGCCCAGTCGACGAGGCCGGAGAGGGCGTAATTCGCGGCGGTCGTGAAGCCGAAAGCAGTGACTGCCACCAACGATGAGCCGACCGCGTTGATCATCGACATGCCGGTCGCTGCGATCAGCCCGGGCACGATGAGGAAGCCGCCGCCGATCCCGAAAAAGCCCGAGAAAGCGCCGGCGGCAATACCGAAGCCGGCGAGCTTTCCGGCATTGTCGCGGCCGAGGGTGACAGCGGCGTTTCCGCCGCCGGCCTTGCGGCGAAGCATCAGTGCCCCGACCACAATCATCACCAGAGCGAACAGGAAAAGCAGCTTTTGCCCGTCGAAGCTCTTGCCGAGAGTCGATCCGATCACAGCCCCGGCGATTCCGGCGACCGCGAAGACGGCGGCACAGCGCCACTTCACGTTGCCAGCCCGGGCATGGTTGGTAAGCCCGATCCCTGCATTTGCAGCCACCGCAAAGGCGCTGGTGCCAATTGCCAGGTGCGGGTCGCGGACGCCGACAAGATAGACCATCAGCGGAACCGCGAGGATCGACCCGCCGCCGCCGACGAGCCCGAGAACGAAGCCGACGAGAGCGCCCGAGCCGACGCCCAGGGCATACTGGAGCAGGGAAAGGGTCACGCCTGCGCCCGCCGCTGCGGATTGTGTCGCCAGTCCTCGTAGAGGCGATGGACGAACATCCCCGCGGCCATCGCAGCGACGAACAACCACGGCTGCCACAAGCCGAGGCCAAGCGCTGCGATTGCCGGGCCCGGACAGAAACCGACAAGTCCCCAGCCGATGCCGAAAATCGCAGCCCCGGCGAGCAGCTGCGGTTCGACGACGCGATTTTGCGGAATCCTGAATTCACGCCCCATCAGCGGCCGATCCATTCGACGCACGACGCGGTAGCCGATGGCGGACGGGATCAGTGCGCCGGCCATGACAAGGGCCAGGGTGGGGTCCCAAGCCCCCGCTACGTCGAGAAAAGCGAGCACTCGGGCGGGATTGATCATGTCCGAAAGCGCCAATCCGGCGCCGAACAGGAGGCCGACGACCGCGCCGGGCAGGACCGGCTTCATGCGCCGGCTCCGAACAGGTGGCGGACAACGAAAACGGTGAGGAAGCCGAGCGCCATGAAGGTGGCGGTCGCGGCGATCGAGCGGGGGGACAGCCGTGCCATCCCGCACACGCCGTGACCGCTCGTGCAACCGTTGCCGAGGCGGGTTCCGAAGCCGACGAGCAGGCCGGCAGTAACGAGCAGCGGCACCGATGACGTGACGGCAAGGTCCGGCGTCCGGACCCACTGCGAAACGAGCAACGCCCCGACCGGAAGCGCGACGATGAAGGTCACCGCCTGCGCCCATCCCGGTCCCCTGTCGGCAATTCGAACGGCCGTTGCCGCAAGCCCGCTCACTCCGGCAATCCGCCCCGATAGAAGCAGGAGGAGCGCCGCAGCGGTGCCGATCAGCAAACCGCCGGCAAGCGCATAAAGCGGAGGCAGGGGAGCGAGCATTACAGCGTGTTCAGCGGAAGCTTGAGATAGCGGGTGCCGTTGTCTTCCGGCTCGGGAAGGTGGCCTGCGCGCATGTTCACCTGCACCGACGGGAGGATGAGGTTAGGCATCTCCAGGGTTGCGTCGCGGGCGCTTCGCATTTTGACGAAGTCTTCCTCGCTCACCCCATCGTGGACATGGACGTTTCCGGTGCGTTCGGCGCCGATGGTAGTTTCCCAGGCGAAGTGGGCGCGATTGGGGAGCGCCATGTAATCGTGGCAGAGGAAGACGCGGGTTTCCTCGGGAAGCTTCATCAGGCGGCGGATGGATCGGTAAAGCTGGTGCGCGTCGCCGCCGGGAAAGTCGGCCCGGGCGGTGCCGTAATCCGGCATGAACATGGTATCGCCGACGAAAGCCGAATCTCCGATGACATAGGCCATGTCGGCCGGAGTGTGGCCGGGGACATGAAGGGCGATCGCCGGGATATTCCCGATGCTGAAGCTGTCGCCGTCGTCGAACAGGTGGTCGAACTGCGACCCGTCGCGGCGGAACCGGGTGCCTTCGTTGAAGACCTTTCCGAAGACGTCCTGGACCGCAGTGATTGCGCGGCCGATGGCAAGCTTCCCGCCGAGCTTTTCCTGGAGATAGGGCGCAGCCGACAAGTGGTCGGCGTGGGCATGGGTTTCCAGCAGCCAGTCGACGGTGAGGTCATGGCTGCGGACGAAGTCGATGATTGCGTCGGCGGCCGCAGTCGATGTGCGGCCGGACTTCTCGTCGAAGTCGAGCACGCTGTCGACGATCGCCGCGTGCCCGGTTGCCGGGTCGGCAACGACGTGGGAGGCGGTGAAGGTCGGCTCGTGAAAGAAGCTGGTCACTTCCGGCTTCGGAGCTTCGCCGAAAGCCGCCCGGCGGGCCTGCTCGGACGCAATGTCGAGAGCGGGATCGGTGTTGGTCATCCTTTTCCTCCTGACTGCTGTGTGCCGCCGCCCGCTGGCCGGTTCGATGCGCAATTGTCCTTAGCCGCCACGAGCTCGGGGCAGAACAATTCGCCAAGCAACGCAAGGACCCGCTCGGCCTTCGGATCCAGTATCGAATAGAAAATGGTCTGCGACTGGCGGCGGAATGTCACCAGCCGCTCTTCGCGCAGGCGGGCGAGATGCTGCGAAAGCGCCGACTGGCTGATTTGCAATCGCTCCCCCAGTGAGCCGACCGACAATTCTCCCTCTGCCACCAAATGGCAAAGAATGAGCAGCCGTTGCTCGTTGGCGAGTGATTTGAGCAATGCGGCTGCGTCAGCGGCCTTTGCGGCGAGAGAATCGATTAATTCCATAAGTGCTAAATTAGGTAATACTAAACAAAGGTCAAGGCCAGTGGTTTCCCGCTTCCCGGGCCAGTGAATTTGCCGACAGCTGGCACAGGCAGATCGTCCCGGTTGGGCAGCGTTAGCGGATTGTTTACACAAGCGGAGGATAGTGACTCCCTTATGCGCTGAGCAGGGGGGGCAAAATGAAATTCGCAATCCGCCTCGCAGTCTTCTTGTGGTTCCTTTCGGGCGTCACCGGCGCGTGGATGATCGGTGAGTTGAATGCGGAGCACTGGAGGACGGTCGCCCGCGGGCCGATGACCTTGGTCAAGGCAATCAATGACAACCCGGTGACTGTCCCTTCGCTGCACTGAGCGCTGCTCGTCGGCTTCAATGCACGGCTTGTCCCGCCGTGCGCCGCCGGTACGGGCTCGGTTCAGTTTGCCTCCTGCACGGTCGGGTGCAGAAGGAGACTCGTCATGCGTACCCCCTTGTTGATTGCACTTGCCGCCGCGACGGCGTTGTCGAGCCCGGCAGCCGCCCGCCCGCACCACGGCGGCGATCGCCACCACAGCAGCCGGCATCACGATAGTCGGCACCACACTGCCCGGCATCACGGTGACCGGCACCACAACCGCCACGTCCGGCGGAGCAGCCACCATCGCTACAGCGCCTATGTCGCGCCGTATCGCGACTGGAACTACAGCCGCGTTTCGGCCGGCTATCGGCTTCGTCCCGCCTTTTACGGATCCCGCTACAGGATTTCGGACTACGGCGCTTACGGACTTCGGGCGCCCGGGCGCTACCTGCGCTGGGTCCGCTACGGTCCGGACCTGCTTCTGGTCGACGTCCGCTACGGCCGGGTCGTCCAGGTGATCCCCGGACGCTTCTACTAAGCCGCGGGCACGGCCCCTCAAGCGGGCTGAACCGAACCACGCCAAGGCCGTCGCGGACAAAGCTCCCGCGGCGGCCTTTTCGATTCCGGCTATGCGTCGATCGCGCCTTCGTCCACGGCCGCCGCCGAGTTCTGGATGAATTCGAACCTTTTCGCAGGGTCCCTGCCCATCAGCCGGTCGACGATGTCGCGGGCGGGCTGCTGGTCCTGGAATTGGGCGGGGAGGGTGATTTCTATCAGGCTGCGGGTGGCCGGGTCCATTGTGGTTTGCTTGAGCTGGTTGGGGTTCATCTCGCCCAGGCCCTTGAACCGCGACACCTCGACCTTCTTGCCCTTGAACTCGGTGGCTTCGAGCTCGGCCCGATGGGCGTCGTCTCTCGCGTAGAGGGTCTTGGCGCCGACGCTGAGGCGGTAGAGAGGGGGCTGGGCGAGGAAGAGATGGCCGCGCTGCACCAGCTCGGGCATTTCCTGGAAGAAAAAGGTCATCAGGAGCGTCGCGATATGGGCGCCGTCGACGTCGGCGTCGGTCATGATGATGATCTTTTCGTAGCGAAGCGCGCCCTCGTCGAAACGGTCGCGGGTGCCGCATCCAAGGGCAAGCGCGAGGTCGGCGACTTCGCTGTTGGCACGGATCTTTTCCTGGGTGGCGGACGCGACGTTGAGAATCTTGCCGCGGATCGGGAGGATCGCCTGGGTCTTGCGGTTGCGGGCCTGTTTGGCCGAGCCGCCGGCGCTGTCTCCTTCGACGATGAACAGCTCAGTGCCCTTCGCGTCGTCATTGGCGCAGTCGGTGAGCTTGCCCGGCAGGCGGAGCTTGCGGGCGCTGGTGGCGGTCTTGCGCTGCACCTCGCGCTCGGCGCGGCGCTTGAGACGCTCGTCGGCACGCTCGATGATCGAGCCGAGCAGGGCGCGGCCGCGGTCCATGTTGTCGGCGAGGAAATGGTCGAAATGGTCGCGCACCGCCGCCTCGACGAAGCGCGCGGCCTCGAGGCTGGTCAGGCGGTCCTTGGTCTGGCTCTGGAAGTGGGGGTTGCGGATGAAGACGCTAAGCATCAGCTCGATGCCGTTGAACACGTCATCGGGGGTGATGTTCTTGGCTTTTTTCTCGCCGACCAGGTCGCCGAAGGCGCGGATGCCTTTTGAGAGGGCGGCGCGAAGGCCGGCTTCGTGGGTGCCGCCGTCGGGGGTCGGGATGGTGTTGCAGTAATAGCTTTGCGAGCCGTCGGAATAGAGCGGCCAGGCGACCGCCCATTCAGCGCTGCCTTGGCTGTCCGGGAAGTCCTGGCGGCCGGTGAACGGCTCGGCAGTGACGCAGGGGCGGTCACCGAGCTGCTCCTTCAGGTGGTCGGCAAGGCCGTTGGCGAACTGGAAAGTGGCGGTTTCCGGGACCTTTTCGGAGGCGAGTGCGGGGTCGCAGCGCCAGCGGATCTCGACCCCGGCGAAGAGGTACGCCTTCGATCGGGCCAGCTGGTAGAGGCGCTCGGGGCTGAACTTCGCGTCCTCGCCGAAGATTTCAGCGTCGGGGGTGAAGGCGACCGTGGTCCCGCGCCGGTTGGAGGTGGCGCCGACCTCTTCGAGCTTGCTGGTCGCGTGGCCCCTGGAAAAGGACTGGCGGTAGAGGGTCTTGTCGCGGGCGACCTCGACGACGGTGTCGGTGGACAAGGCGTTGACGACGGACACGCCCACGCCGTGCAGGCCGCCGGAGGTCGAATAGGCCTTGCCCTCGAACTTCCCGCCCGAATGGAGCGTGGTCATGATGACTTCGAGCGCGCTCTTGCCGGGGAAGCGGGGATGCGGGTCGACCGGGATTCCGCGGCCGTTGTCGGTGACGCTCAGCCGGTTGCCGGTTTCCAGCGTGACCTCGATCCGGCTGGCGTGGCCGGCGACCGCTTCGTCCATCGCATTGTCGATGACTTCTGAGGCGAGGTGGTGGAGGGCGCGCGCATCGGTTCCGCCGATATACATGCCCGGCCGCCTGCGAACCGGCTCCAGCCCCTCGAGAACCTCGATCGAAGAGGCGTCGTAGCTGTCGGACGGGTCGGGCGCGGACGAAGAGGAAAACAGGTCTGCCATCGCCTCTCGCTATAGGGCCGCGATTCGAGCCGTGCCAAGGGAAGTGCGAGGCCTTTTCCACAGGGTTGAAAGCGCGGGGCCGAATTCCAAGATTTTGCTGTGCCGGGCGCCTCGATGGGCCCGGTGACGGGGCGGGATGCCCGCGTGGGCTCGCTCCGCCTGTTGCTCAGACAAGGAGGACAGACACATGCGTAGTGCTTTCGATTTCACCCCCTATCGCCGCTCGGCAGTCGGCTTCGACCGGTTGTTCGACATGCTCGAGAATAACGGGCTCGCCAACGGCGGCGAGAATTACCCGCCGTTCGACCTCATCCGAACCGGCGAGAACGACTATCGGATCGAGCTTGCGGTCGCCGGCTTCAAGCGCGACGACATCGACATCACCGCCCAGCAGAACGTGCTGATCGTCACCGGCCGGAAAGGCGAGGAATTGGACGAGAGGGCGGCCGACTACATCTATCGCGGGATCGCCACCCGCTCGTTCGAGCGGCGCTTCGCTCTTGCCGACCACATCCAGGTCAAGGGCGCGGACATGAAGGACGGGCTGCTGGCCATCGAGCTGGTCCGCGAAATCCCCGAAGCGATGAAGCCGCGCAAGATCGACATCGGCGGGAGTTCCGAGAAGGACAAGGAGAAGATCGCCTCCAAGCAGACGGTCAACGCCGAGGCCGAGCGCGAAGAGGCATAACGCCTAAGCTGGCGAATGAAGGCCTCGGGGCAGTGAGTCCCGGGGCCTTTCTTCATCCGCCGCCGCGGGGACATAGGCCTTCGACTGCGCGTGAAGGAAACCAAGCAGGGCGATCGGCAGGACCGGCAGGTGAAGGTATGCGGTGAGCAACACCAGGACCGGCGCACCGAAGGCGAGGAGAGCGAAAAGCTGGCCGGCGAAGGTCAAGCTTTCGGTCTCGCCCGAACAGGAGCATGACCGCGCCCAGGCCGACGACCGCCATGTCGTAGTTGAACGCATAAGGCAGGACCAGGAAGGTCGCGGTCGCGGTCATCAAGCCGAGCTCCCGCCATGGCGTTGCGCGAACTGCCGCACGAACGAGCAGGGCCAGTGCAGCGGCCCCGAACAGGACCTGCGCTGCGATTGCCAACGCAATGCTCCCGAACGCGGTAAGGACACTGGCATAAGCGGTCGGCATCATCAGGAAAAATGCGGCGCCATTGCGGGCGAGAAGGTGAAGCTGGAGCGAGGAGGTGTCGCTCAGGTAGCTCGCCCACGGTGCAATCCCGAAGACGAGCAGGCTGGCCGCCACCAGCGCGACTGTGCCCGCTGCTGCGATCCGGATCACTCGCCATTCGCCGCGAAGAAGAAGGACGAGCGCGAACAGGATTCCCATGTGCGGCTTCAGCGTCAGGAGGGCGATTGCAAGGCCGGCGGTGAGCGGCCGGCGCTTCTCATCTACGCGAATGCCGCCAGCCACAAAGCGGCAAGGACGAAACCGTAATGTCCCGCCCAGACGTTGGCGAGGACCGCCGGGAGGAGGAGTGCGGTCCATGGCGGGAGCTTCGCCCGGACGCAGCCACGAGCGCGCGGCAAGGACGTAAGCGGCGCCGGTCCCCGCCAGCCACAGCGCCAGCGCCGGGAGATAGGGCAAGAGCCCGAGCGGCCACAGGAACAGCAGCAAGGTCGGCGGGTAGGAAAAGACGTGGATGCTCGAGCTGGCTGGCCGGTGAGGGCGTCGAACGCCGCCATGTAGGCGGGCGAGTAGACTTCCCCGACGCGGCCGGTGAGTGCCAGTTGCCCGCCCGCCCAGCAATTGAGAAAATCGCGGCCGAGCATCGCCTGGCCGGGAACGATCAGCCCGTGCCTCCACAGCAGGTCGAAGACGATCGGCCCGATCGACGCGATCAGGAGCAGTGCAGCGACCACAGCCGCCGGAAGCGGAAATCGCAATCCCGGCCGGTGCAACCCCGCCCGGCGCGCCGCGGTCAGGCGGCACGGCGTTTGTCGCCGGGGCCGGTCTTGGCGCAGCTCCACCGCCTTTGGCGGCACTTCGACATAATAAATGTCGCGGCCGACGGATTCGCAGCGGTGGTTGCCGGGCACCGGCGTCAAATAGCGAAGGAAGCTGTGCGGGTAGGGGAAGAAATGGACGTGCGGGTTGAAAGTGAAGCGGTACTCGCGCTCCTGCGGGACGACCAGGATCAGCCGCCGGCGGGCAACGCGCCGAAGCTCGCGAACGGCTCCGGCGAGATCGAGCACATGCTCCAGCACGTGGGTGCAGATGACGGTGTCGAAGCTGTCGTCGGCGAACGGCAGGGCCTCGACCTTGCCCTCGACGAACTTGACGGAAGGGAGGCGCGTGCGGGTTCCTTCCTCGATGATGAAGTCGAGGCCGGTGAACTTGCGGCGCGGGTGGTTGCGGGCGAGATGATCGACCAGATAGCCGGTGCCGCAGCCGACATCGAGGACAGTGCCGCCGACGATCGACTTGCTGATTTCGGATATGCAGGCGGCGCTGTTGTCGGTTTCGTCCTGGACCCGGGGCATCCGTTCATAGACGGAATGATATTCCTCGTCGGTCACGAAGGCGATCCGGCTGCGGAAGCTTTCGAGGTCGTCGATTAGGCGGCCCCAGTGGCGGCGGAACAGCCAGCGCATCGCGCTCGAATCGCGGATAATCGGCGGAATCCACTCTTCGAGGACGGTGCGGATCGCATTGGTCGTTTCGCGCTTCATCGCTTCTTCCCCCTGCCGGGGAGACGCTACGGCGCTCATGGTTAGCGAAAGGTAAACGCGGCGAGGCGGGGGGCTCGGTTAGCCGCGCTTCGCGCACCCACCCCCGGCCCCTCCCTTGGCAGGGAAGGGAGTGATGGGAGCCTTAGCGCACGCGCGGCCCGCCGAACGGAAGCGGCGGGGGCGGGCGGCGGTCGCGGCGGGGGAGTTGCGCCTGATAGGCGACCCCGCAATGGGCGACGCAATAGGGGTAGCCCGGGTTCGACGGCTCACCGCAGAAGTGGAAATCGGGCTCGCCGGGATGGCCCATCGGCCATTTGCAGATGCGGTCGTTGAGCTCGAGAAGGCCGGTCTTGTCGGCGACCTCGTCGCTCGGCTTGGCCGGGATCAGGCGGCGCGGCGGGGCCGGCGGGATCGGCGCCTGCTGGTCGCCCGGGCCCTGGCGGATGAAGCCGCCCGGACCGACCGATCGGTACTGGGTCGAATTGCCGCGCTGCGGGCGCTGCGGTTGCGGCTGCGGCGCGGCTGCGCGCGCTTCCGGTTCGGCCTTGGGCTTGTCGGCAGCAGCGGCCTTTGCAGCGGCCTTTGGAGCGGACGGCGCCTTCTTGGGCTTCGCAGCAGTCTGCGAATCATCCTTTTCCTCGCCAGGCTTGACCGGCGACGGGCGCGCTTCGAGGCCGAGGCGGTGCGCCTTGCCGATCACCGCATTGCGGCTGACCCCGCCGAGCTTGTCGGCGATCTCGCTTGCGGTCGCGCCATCGTGCCACATGCTTTTCAGCTGCTCGATACGCTCTTCGGTCCAGGACATCTTCAAATCACTCCAGGTCTTCATCGTGCCGGCCGCCGCCTTGCCGAGGCTGCCTTCAACCGATAGGCGGCTTCACGTGAACGAACGGCCAGCCAGCCCCCAATCTTCGCCATGGCTCATGCAGCAACCGGGCGACCCGGTTCTGAGCGGAGTCAATTGGGGAGGGCTCAAGACCCTCTATATCAAGGAGGTGCGGCGGTTCTTCAAGGTCCAGCTGCAGACGGTGTGGGGCCCGGCGATCACGACCATCCTCTACCTGGCGATTTTCACCATCGCTTTGGGCCGCGGCGGGCGCACCGTGATGGGCGTCCCCTTCGCCGATTTCATCGCCCCGGGCCTGATCATCATGGCGATGATCCAGAACGCCTTCGCAAACGCCAGCTTCTCGCTGCTGGTCGGCAAGATCCAGGGCAATATCGTCGATTATCTGATGCCGCCGCTGTCGACGGGCGAGCTGATGGCGGGGCTGATCGGGGCGTCGGTGACGCGGGCCTTCGCCGTCGGCGGCGCCGTGTGGCTGGTGATGTTGCTGTGGCCGGGCGTGTCGGTGACGATGGCGCAATCCGTTGTGGGTGTTGTGGTTCGGGCTGATGGGGGCGCTGATGCTGTCGTTCCTTGGGCTGATCACGTCCCTGTGGGCGGAAAAATTCGACCATGCCGCGGCGGTGACCAATTTCGTCGTCGCCCCGCTGGCGCTGCTGTCGGGCACCTTCTACTCGGTTCAAGCGCTCGCCCCGGCGTTCCGCGCGGTCAGCCACGCCAACCCGTTCTTCTACGCGATCTCGGGCTTCCGCTACGGCTTCCTCGGGATCAGCGATTCGCCGGTGCTGATCGGCGCGGCCGGGCTCCTGGTGCTCAACCTGGTGCTTTGGGGGACGTGCTACGCGCTGCTCAGGAGCGGGTGGAAGATCAAGGCGTAGGGCAGCCTAATGTCCGTTCTGGGTGGAAAGCGGACACTGCGGACTCAGATTCGCGATTGGGCAATCTATCTGCCCGTTCGCGCTTGCCGGACCTGTCGGCTGGAGTGCTGGATCACGTCGGCGTTAGTTGAGCTGCAGTCGATGTTGACGCGCATAAATATGTGCCGCTCGTGAGTCCCAGTCGGATTCGCACATGGCAGACCCGTCCCCGAGCGGAGATTACCTCTGAGTATTCGCCCAGCAGAATAGTTTGGCCATCGGGACAAGGATTTTCAGCGTGGATGAATTAACTGGCCGATAGCCCAGACCCATCAGTCTGGAGCGGACCGCTCGGTAGGGTTTGTGCGCTAGGGTAGCGGACAACGGAGCAGCGTTCGCACCGTTGGAAGCCCGACAATCGAGAGCAATACATACGCGCAAAGACCAAACTTATTCGCCATTGGCCCCTGATTACCAGACGCGCTAATGTCCGCAATGGGTCGAAAGCAGACGCTGGCCGATCTAGCGGCAGAAATGGGTGGAAAGCGGACGTTTCCTAATAGCCGTAGTGTTCGGGCGCTTCTAGGATCGTGCCGCAGACGAAGCCGCGTCCTCAACATGCACGTCAGTCAGTAGCCTGATGCCGATCTCCGCCCGGTCTCTCACTCGCGCCGCGGCATCGAAAGCCTCCATCAATCCGGCGTCGAAAAGACGTTCGTTCACGGTCATGCCTGCGTACCGACTTCGGTCGTTCATGCTGCCGTTGTAACAAGCGAGGGTTAATGTCCGCAATGGGTCGAAAACGGACATTAGCTGCTAGAGCTCAGGCCACGCAGGGGCTGGTCGCGCCTTTGCCGTTGCTGCCCCATTTGCGGAACTTCGACGAGTCCACGTGGAATCGGCGGCCGCTGTAGAAGCCGAGGCCGGCATTGTAGGCGCGGCCGTCGCGGGCATGGGCAGGGCAGATCGAGCGGACCAGGTCGGCGCGCGACACGTCGGCGTTCACCGGAGTCATGTCGATCGCATAATATTCGCGGTGAGCGCTGTGCGGTGCACCGTCGGAGCAGGCGTTGAGCTTCGCGTTTCGATAGCCGGATACGACTTCCACCGGACCGACCGCGGGCACGACCTCGTCGCGGACGAACTTCAGAGTGGTCACCATATGCTCCCACTTGTCGCGGGGCGGCGCTTCGAACGGCTCGGCGCCGCATTCCCGCCATGACGACGAGGTGCGGGTGAGCTCCCACAGGGGAATGACCGAGCCGACGCCCTGCGACGTCAGATAGTCGCCGAACTGGGTCAGCCGGGCGCGATCGGTGCTCGACCCGCGAAGCCAAGTGCGAAAATCGTTCGCAGTCTGCCCCGGAGCAAGCCCGGAATCGCCCGGGCTGTCGAGCCCGAACTCCGCGGCACGCGCAGGTCCGCGGACCGCCGCGGCGGCGACCGCCGTGGGCACGGCCTGGGCCGGTGTTTCAGTTGAAATTGTCGAAGCCGGAGCAAAGGCCAGCATTGCCGCAAGTGCGGCGCCCCCGATTAATTTAAGCATATCAACAAGATAAGAAGAAAACAGCGATTTTCAAGAGGTTAGCGAGGGTATCCGCGAGTTTCGTGGGGTTGATCGGCCGCCCGGGCGTAGCCTGAACGCCAGCGTAACGAACGTTGAACATTGGCTGACGGCGCCATTCAGGGCCGCCCCATGCGACTCGTGCGATAAGAAGGCATCAACCGCTCGAAAGGAGAGCAACGATGCGTACACTCATGATTTCCCTTGCCGCCGCGACCACGGCCCTTGTCGTTGCAGCGCCGGCTTCCGCACAGGCCCGCGGCAACCTCGCGCCTTATGGCGCGCCTGCCTACGGCTCCCCTTATGGCGCTCCGTACGGCAACGCCTACGGCTATAACAGCTACGGCCCAGGCCAGTGGCAGCGCGACCTCCAGCAGGTCCGCTATCAGATGAACGCTCTGGCTCGCCAGGGACGCCTGACCCGCGCCGAGGCACGCGATCTCGATCGCGATATCCGTTCCGCGGAGCGCGCGATCTACCGGTCCGGTCGAAACGGCATGTCGCGCTACGAAGTCCAGTCGATCAGCCGCAAGATTGCGCGGATCAACTACGAGCTTCGCCGCTATTCGGACTACGACCGGCGCAGCCGCTACGATCGCCGCTGGTAAGCACCGGCCGCCTCACGAGACGAGGCGATAGAGCGAAAAGGAGGGGCGGGCCTGCGGGCTCGCCCCTTTTCCTTTCCGGTCCGCTCCCATTATAGGCGTGTCGACGCGGCTCACCCCGCCGTCCGAAGCAAAGCCAATGAGGATTCCAGCCCATGACCATTACCCCGCTCATGCCCGTCTACACGCGCTGCGAAGTGCGACCGGTGAAGGGTGAGGGGGTCTATCTCTACGGCGAAAATGGCGAGAAATATCTCGACTTCGCGGCGGGTATCGCGGTGAACCTGCTCGGCCACGACAATCCGCACCTGGTCGACGCCATTTGCAAGCAGGCGGGAACCCTGATGCACGTGTCGAACCTCTACGGGTCTCCGCAGGGCGAGGCGTTCGCCAAGCGGCTGGTCGACCTGACCTTCGCCGACACGGTGTTCTTCACCAATTCGGGCGCCGAAGCGGTCGAGTGCGCCATCAAGACGGCCCGGCGCTACCATCACGCCAAGGGCAATCCGCACAAGCACGATTTGATCACCTTCTCGAACGCCTTTCACGGCCGGACGATGGCCACGATCAGCGCCACCAACCAGGAGAAGCTCCGCGACGGCTTCGCCCCGCTGCTCCCCGGCTTCAAGGTTGTTGAGTTCGACGATCTCGAGGCTGCGCTCGCCGCGGTCGACGACAACACCGCCGGCTTCCTGGTCGAACCGGTGCAGGGCGAGGGCGGGATTCGCCCGGCGAGCAAGGCATTCATGCAGGGACTTCGCAAGTTCGCCGACGACAACGATTTGATGCTGGTCCTCGACGAGGTGCAGTCGGGCGTCGCTCGGACCGGGACGCTCTACGCTTACGAGCAGTACGATATCGAGCCCGACATCATGGCCACCGCCAAGGGTATCGGCGGCGGCTTTCCGATGGGCGCCTGCCTGGCGACCGAGAAAGCCGCGCAGGGAATGGTCGTCGGCACCCACGGATCGACCTTCGGCGGCAATCCGCTGGCGATGGCCGCCGGGCAGGCGGTGTTGGACGTCGTCGCCAACGACGAATTCCTCGCCCACGTCCGCCAGATGGGCGAGCGGCTTCGCTCCGCGCTCGAGCAGATGATCCCCAACCACGACCATCTCTTCGAGAGCGTTCGCGGCATGGGGCTGATGCTCGGCATAAAGATGAAGACCGACAGCCGGGCGTTCGTGAACTGGCTTCGCGGGCGCGGGCTTCTGACGGTCGCGGCCGGCGACAACGTGATGCGCCTGCTCCCGCCGCTCATCATCGAGGAAGAGCATATCCGCGAGTTCGTCGACAAACTGTCGGCGGCGGCGGCCGAGTATGAGGTCCCCGCGGCGGCATGAGTTGAGGCCGCCGCGAAAGCGGAGAATTAGCGCAGGAGTTTGAAATGCACCGTCTCGACCGAAAGGTCGCGCTCGTCACGGGCGCGGCGCGGGGAATCGGCGCGGCGATCGCGCGCGCCTTCGCCAATGAGGGTGCCCGCGTCTGGCTCACCGACATCAACGAGGAGGAAGGCAGCGCGCTTGCTGAAGAGCTTGGCCCCGATCATTGTTTCGAGCGGCTGGATGTGGCTTCGGAACGCGACTGGGACGTGATCGACCGGCTGGTATCCAAAGAAGGCCGACTCGACATTCTTGTCAACAATGCCGGGATTACCGGTTTCGAGGACGGCCCGGTGCCGCACGATCCCGAGCATACGACGCTCGAGGAATGGCATCGCGTGCATCGGGTGAACCTCGACGGCACGTTTCTTGGCTGCCGAGCGGCAATTCGGGCGATGCGACCAGCTGGAACGGGCTCGATCATCAACATCTCGTCGCGGTCCGGGCTGGTAGGAATCCCGGGTGCCGCGGCCTACGCCTCTTCGAAAGCGGCAATTCGCAACCACAGCAAAACCGTCGCGCTGTGGTGCGCGCAGCAGGGTACGCAAATCCGCTGCAATTCGGTTCATCCGGCGGCGATCCTGACGCCGATCTGGGACTCAATGCTCGGCGAGGGCGCGGAACGCGCCGACCGAATGGCGGCGATGGTCAAGGACACGCCGCTGAAGCGATTCGGAACGCCCGAGGAAGTGGCGGCGCTGGTCGTCTTCCTTGCATCGGATGAAGCTCCCTACATCACTGGGTCCGAGCTCGACATCGACGGCGGCCTGCTCGCGGGATCGGCGGCCTCGCCCGGCTAGCCGCAGCTTGCGATTTAGGAAGATGAGAACCATCTGACGCGAATGCCCGACAGCAACCTGACCACCGACATCGCACTTGGCGTCACCATCCCGGCGCGAAACGCGCGCGGCCGGCTCGTCCGAATCGGGCCGGTGCTCGATTCCATCCTGTCGAACCACCGCTACCCGCCGGTCATCGAGCGGCTGCTTGCCGAGGCGCTGGCGATGACGGCGTTGCTTGGAGCAATGCTCAAGGAGCCGGGCGGCCAGATCACCGTGCAGGCGCAGACCGAGGGCGGGATCGTCGACCTGTTGGTGTGCGACTATCTGGGCGGGGAGCTTCGTGGCTATGTCCGCCACGATCGGGCGCGGCTTGCCGACGCCGGGCCGAAGCCGTCGCTGTTTTCGCTGTTCGGCAAAGGCTATCTGGCGATCACCTTCGACCACCCGGTGAGCGATGAGCGCTACCAGGGGATCGTTCCGCTGGAAGGCGAGAGCCTCGCCCACGCCGCGGAAAGTTTCTTCGCCCAGTCGGAACAGATCCCGAGCATCGTTCGACTGGCGGCTGAAAAACGCGATAATGGCTGGACTGCGGGCGGGCTTTTGTTCCAGCACCTGGCGGAAGGCGAGGAGGGGCGCGACCGCCTGCATACCCGTCTCGACCACCCCGACTGGCCGCACGTGGCGACTCTCGCGGGCTCGGTGAAGCCGGAGGAGCTGACCGATCCGGGCCTCCCTCTCGACGATCTGGCCTGGCGCCTCTTCCACGAGGAGGCGGAGGTGCGAACTCTCGAACCGCTGCCGCTCAGCAAAGGATGCCGCTGCGACCCCGACTATGTGCGCTCGGTCATTGCCCGTTTCCCCGCCGAAGAGCGCGAGGCGATGGTCGGCGAGGACGGATTGATCCGGGTCGATTGCGAATTCTGCTCGCAAAGCTTCCCGATCGCTCTCCAGGAAGTCTCTTGAACGCCATCCACTCCTGAGGCGATTCGTGTTAGTTTCGCTCCCGTGACGAAACTTGCGAGTCGCGCTGCTGTCGCAGTTGCCGCTGCCGCACTTGCGGCCGCTGCCGCACCGTCCATCGTTGCGCGGCTCGACAGCGGCTTGTGGGAAATCGACCGCCACGGAGCCGAGCCGGTCCGGCTGTGCGTGAGCGATGCCGCGCTCCTTGCGCAGGTCGAGCACCGAAACGCAAAGTGCCCGGAGACGGTGATCCGCCAGTCGGCGACGTCGGCGACTGTCCACTACAGCTGCGCAGGCGGCAGCTTCGGCGAGAGCACGTTGACGTTCTACACGCCGCGGTCGGTGCGAATCGAAACCCAGGGAATTTCTGGCGGCAGCCCGTTCAACTATCGCGCGCAGGCCCGTCGAATTGGCGATTGCCCGGCCCGTTAAGGCAGCGTTTAACCATCTTCATCTAGAGGTAGCGAGTGCCGGATTCGGCACGCTTTCCTCCCGATCGGGTTTCGGCCCGATACTGGGCCGCCCGTTGTCGCGACGGGCGGCCCTTCTTTTGTCCGTCCGAACCACTTAGAGGCGCTTTTCATGCTCTACCTGGTCATCAAGGCGGCCATTTCGGGGGTAATCGTCGCTCTCGTTTCGGAAATTTCGCGACGCTCGCCCGGATGGGGCGGACTCGTCGCATCGCTGCCGCTGACGTCGCTGCTCGCGATCCTGTGGCTTTGGCGGGATACCGGCGATTCCGAACGAATTGCCGAGCTGTCGATGGGCGCGTTCTGGTTCGTCATTCCGTCACTGCCACTGTTCATCGTCCTTCCCCTGCTGCTTCGTTCGGGCGTGTCCTTCTGGCTGTCGCTGGCGCTGGTCGTCGCCGGAACGCTCGCGCTTTACGCGCTAATGGCGTGGGCGGCGCCGCGGTTCGGGCTGAAGCTGTGATGGCGAGGTGCGTCGTACTTTTGTCGGGCGGGCTCGATTCGATGGTGACTGCCGCAATCGCTCGCGAACGCGGCTTTTCGGTGCTCGCGCTGACCGTCAACTATGGCCAGCGGCACAGCGTCGAGCTTTCGGCAGCCGAAGCGATCGCCGCCGATCTCGCCGAGCGCCATGTGGTCATCGACCTCGACCTCAGCCAGTTCGGCGGATCGGCGCTGACCGCCGACATCGCTGTTCCCAAGCAGGGCGTCGGCGACGGCATTCCGGTTACCTACGTCCCCGCCCGCAACACTGTTTTCCTGAGCCTGGCACTCGCCTGGGCGGAAGCGGCGGGGGCCCGCGACCTGTTCATCGGCGTGAACGCCCTCGACTACTCCGGCTATCCCGACTGCCGGCCCGAATTCATCGAGCGATTCGAGCAGCTGGCCAACGTCGCGACCAAGGCCGGAGTTGAGGGCGATCGCTTCACCGTTCATGCGCCGCTCTTGGAAATGAGCAAGGCGGACATCGCGCGCGAGGCGGCGCGGCTTGGGCTCGATGCCGGGCTCAGCCACAGCTGCTACGATCCGGCCGCCGACGGTGCGCATTGCGGCCTGTGCGACGCGTGCCGGCTTCGCTCGAAGGGCTTTTCCGAGGCCGGCCTGTCGCGACCCGACGCGCTATGCAGCCGATCCCGCCCGATGAGCTACGCGGTCAAGGAAATCTTCCTGACGCTTCAGGGCGAGGGCGGCCAGTCCGGCCGCCGCGCGGTGTTCCTCCGCTTCGCCGGATGCAACCTGTGGTCGGGCAGGGAACAAGACAGGGCAACGGCCCAGTGCAGCTTTTGCGACACCGATTTCGTCGGCACCGGCGGCGCCGGCGGCGGCAAGTTCGCCGATTGCCAAGCGCTTGGCGATGCGGTTGCCAGCCACTGGGGCGAGGGCTCGGAGCGCAAGCTCGTCGTGATCACCGGCGGCGAGCCGATGCTCCAACTCGACCGTCCCCTTGTCGATGCGCTTCACCAGCGCGGGTTCGAAGTCGCAGTTGAAACCAACGGGACCTTGCCGGTGGTGGACGCAGTCGACTGGATTTGCGTGAGTCCGAAGGCCGGAACCGATGTCGTCCAGCGGTCGGGCGACGAGCTGAAGCTGGTGTGGCCGCAGGACGGGATCGACCCGACCGAGCTCGAAAGCTGGGACTTCCGCAATTTCCTCGTGCAGCCGATGGACTGCGCCGACGCAGGGGCGGCGGTCGAGGCGGCGATCGGGTTGGCGATGAAGCGGCCGAAGTGGCGGCTGAGCCTGCAGTCGCACAAGCTGGTGGGGCTGCCCTAGCGGGCGCTGGTGTTCGCCGGCGCGTCCGAGGAGCTGTTGCCGGCGTTCTCGTCGGCGGATTCCTCATTGAGCGAATAATTCACGTCGGCGGCCATGTTGGCGGCTTCGCCGGTTGCAGCGTCGATCGCTGTCGTATCGTTTACCGCAGTGACCTCGGCGCTGTCGCTTTCGTCGGACACGGCCGCGGTGTTGGTCGGCGCGTTCGAGCCGCAGGAGGCAAGGGCGAATGCCGTCAGGATGATCGTTTTGCGCATTACGGTTCCTTCGACTTGCGGTGCACAATGCCAAAAAAGAGGCTGCCGGGCGAACCCGGCAGCCTCAAGTTCAAACGGCCCCTCGCGGAGCCGCCGATTACATGTTGGTGGTCGTGTCGGTCGTCGCATTCATGTCGACCGCGTTCATGTCGGTCGCATTCATGTCGACGGCGTTCATATCAACCGCGTTCATGTCGTTCTCGACGACGAGATTCTCAGTGGTGAGATTCTCGACGACCAGGTTGTTGTCGTCAGCCGCGTTGTTGCCGTTGCAACCCGCAACCGCCAGGGCCGCACCAGCGACCAGGATCAGAGCACGCATTCAAAACTCCCTATTTATTTCGATCTGGAACGGTTTCCCGCTTCCCAAATCGCCCACAGCATAATCTGAACGGCTCATTACCATCAAGAGACTTGATAGCTATCTTCCAAGTCATTGAGAAAGCAATGAAACGACCGTTTCAGCGCTGCATCAACGCCCGACATCGGCATTTCTTTCCCTTCCGCGGCGAGGCTGGTGACCCCGAATTCACTGATTCCGCACGGAACGATGCCGCCGAAATGACCGAGGTCCGGCGCAACATTTATCGAAAAACCGTGAAGCGTGACCCAGCGTTTGACCCGGATTCCCAATGCAGCGATCTTCGCCTCGCCCGGTCCGCTTCCGACCCATATGCCGATTTGCCCGGGCGCGCGGTGCGCTGAAATGCCAAGTTCGGCGAGCGTGTCGATGATCCAGCCCTCGAGCGAATGGACAAGCCGCCTGACGTCGCGCCCACGCTTGTCGAGGTCGAGCATCACATACCCGACGCGCTGCCCGGGGCCGTGATAGGTGTAGCGTCCGCCGCGGCCGGCTTCGAAGACCGGAAAACCCAGCGGATTCATCAGCTCGGCCGGGTCGGCGCTGGTGCCTGCGGTGAACAGCGGCGGGTGCTCGAGGAGCCAGACGCATTCCGCTGCTTCGCCCGAACGGATCAGCGCGGCCCGCTGCTCCATGAACGCGAGCGCGCTCTCGTACGGCACGAGCCCTTCGCTGACCCGCCATTCGACGCCGTCGACCGTTTCCATCGCACGCAGATGGCCCGCGAGAGCGGCGGCGGCAAGATTGCAAGGCACCGGCAAGCCCCGCATAAGTGCGCCAACTCTGGGGGATTTCCGAATGGCTTCACTTTCCATTTCACGCGCATGGGACGAGGCGAAGGCCCGAATCGCGGCCGACGGGCGTTTGTTCACCATCGTCGCTGCCGCGCTCGTCGTGCTTCCGGGTATCGTTTCCGGCGTTGTCAGCCCGGCTGAATCCGAGCTCCGAGGGCTCGTTCACCTCGTTGATCGTGCTGCTGATCAGCTCGCTCCTGGCGCTGATCGGGCAGCTCGCGGTGATCCGGCTAACCGTCGGATCGGCGGTGTCTGTCGGCGAGGCGATCGGCCATGCCGCGCGACGCATGCCGATCTATTTCATCTCCGGCCTGATCATCGCGCTCGTGTGCGTTCTCCTGGTGATTCCCTTCGCCCTTGTCGCTTTTGCGGCCGGCGCTCCTCTCGGATCGAGCAATGAGCAGGCGATCCTGCAGTCCCCGGCAGTGATGATTCTTTCGATCTTTTACCTCGCCCTGGTCTGCTTCGTCGGGGTGCGAATGCTGCTAGCGTCGCCGGTGGCGAGCGAAGAGAATGTCGGGCCCATCGGGATTATCCAGCGCAGTTGGGAGCTGACCGCCGGGCATTGGTGGCGGTTGTTCGGCTTCCTCATGCTGTTTGTCATCGGCGCGGGAATCGCGATGGCTGCAATCGGTTGGGGCGTCGCGCTGGTCGCGGTGCTGTTGTTTGGCCCGATTGCGCCGATGTCCCTTTCGGCGCTGGTGCTCGCAATCGTCAATTCAGTCGTGAACGCCGCGATTACCGTCCTGCTCGCCGTCATCCTGGCGCGGATCTACGTTCAGCTGGCCGGTCCCGGATCGACTGCTTCGGTGCCCAGCAGCGGAACCTGAGGCGCGCAATCGCGCGGCAGGATGCCGATCACCCGCGGGTCGGGGAAACGCTCGACCGCGCGCCCGCAGGCGGTAAAGCCGGCGTTTCGATAAGCGGGCAGGGCCGCCGGATGGTCGAGCGTGCAGGTATGGACGTGCACCCGGCGAATACCGTCGCGCCAGGCAAGCCGTAACGATTCGCCGAGAAGCCAGCGGCCGTGCCCCATTCCGGCAAGCTCGGGCACCAGGCCGACGAACGCCAGTTCGCATTCCTTGTCGTTGCGGAAATCGAGCTCGAGCATTCCGACCGCGGCTCCGATATCGTCAACTACCGCATAGAGTTCGACCGATTCGTCGCCGATGATCTCGATCAGCCGCTCGTCACTGAGCATCAGGCGGGAGAACCAAAGCCAGGTCTGGCCGACCCGGCGGAACAGCTGCCGGTAATGATCGACATCGGGATCGGCGATCCGGCGCAGCGACAGGCTGGAGGCGGGGACCTGCCCCGTCGGCGGCTTGCGCATCTCGAGAAAGGTGACGACGGCGGCCAGTTCGCCATCCGTGACCGGCTCGCAGCTCATTTCCACCGTGCCAGCGGCGGCAGGCTCATCAGGATGGCGTCGATGTTGCCGCCGGTCTTCAGCCCGAACAAGGTCCCGCGGTCGTAGAGCAGGTTGAACTCGACATAGCGGCCGCGGAATTCGAGCAGCCGTTCCATGTCCTGGTCGCTGAACGGGGTGTCCATTCGCTTGCGGACGAGCTTCGGAACCACGTCGAGGAACGCTTCGCCGACGTCGCGGGTGAAGGCGAAATTCTGCTCGAACGTCGGTCCTTCGCCGGGTTCGTGGCATTCGAGATGGTCGTAGAATATCCCGCCCGCACCGCGCGCAACTCCACGGTGGGGAAGGAAGAAATAGTCGTCGGCCCACTTGGAAAATCGCGGATAGAAGGTCGGGTCGTGGGCTGCGCAGGCGGCTCGAAGCCGCGCGTGAAAGCTTTCCGTGTCTTCCTCATAGGGAATTGCCGGATTGAGGTCGGCACCGCCGCCGAACCAGCGCTTGGTGGTGGTCAGGAACCGCGTATTCATGTGAACGGCGGGGACGTGCGGGTTGGCCATGTGGGCGACGAGGCTGATCCCGGTTGCGAAGAATCGCCGGTCGTCCTCGTTGGCGCCGAAAATCGTTGCCGCGAACTCGGGCGAAAATTGGCCGGCCACGGTCGAGACGTTGACCCCGACCTTCTCGAACACCTTGCCGTTCATCTGCGAGCGCACGCCGCCGCCGCCGGTGCTGCCGCTTTCGTCGTCACGGTCCCACCGCAGTGCGAACGAAGGCCGAGTCGGACCCCGCCTCGCGCTCGATATCTTCGAAGGCGGCGCAGATGCGGTCGCGGAGCGACTTCGAACCAGTCCTTGGCTGCATGTTGCTGTTCGTCGAGTGTGAGCATGGGGGCCTCTTCGCCAACGGACGTCCAAGAGGCAAGCAGGGGCTTTTGCGGATTGTCTCGGAAAGCTTGCCAGCAGCAGCATTTCCTCTAGCCTCCGCCAGGTTACGGGCAGGTGGAGATGCATCGATGCTGATTGCACTGCTCGTCCCGCTCGGACTGGCGATCGTGCTGTTCACCGCTGTGCTGGTCCGCTCCGCAATTGCCGATCGAGCGAACTCCGAACCGGGAGGCGATGGTGCTCGGCGCTATCGTCAGCTTCTTCGACACGCTGGGGATCGGCTCCTTCGCTCCGACAACGGCATGGCTCAAGTTTCGGCGAATGGTCCCGGACCGAATGATCCCGCCGACGATGCTGGTCGGGCTCACTCCGGCCGCAATGACCGAAAGCGTCATTTTCCTCATCCTGCTGGGAGTCTTCGTCGACCCGGTGCTGCTCATCGGCTGTGCCATCGCGGTGCTGTTGGGCGGGCTGGTCGGCGCGCCATTGGTGGCCCGGGCGCAGGTGTGGATTGTCCAGCTCGTGGTCGGGGTGGGGCTTGTGCTTGCGGCAATCGCTTATGCGATGACCAACCTCGGCCTGATGCCGGGGGGAGGGACCGCGTCGAGCCTTCCGCTGGCCTGGACCATCGTCGCGATCGCCGCGAATTTTGCCTTTGGTGTGCTGCTTAACTTCGGAGTGGGCAATTATGCGCCGACTCTGGTGACCTTGAGCTTGATGGGCATGGACCCGCGGCTGGTCTTCCCGATCATGGCGGCAGGCGCGGCGATGATGGGCGTGGGCGCGTGCGTCCGTCACATCCAGATGGGCCGGATGGACCTGAAGGTCGTGGTCGGGCTGGCGCTGGGCGGTATCCCTGCCGTTCTCGTCGCCGCCTTTGTCGTCAAAACGATGCCCCTGGAGCTTCTCCGCTGGCTGGTCATCGTCGTCGTCGCTTATGCCGCCGCCGTGATGTTCCGCGCATCGTGGCTGGGGCGGGCCGAAGGAAAATCGCCGGGCGAGCCGGCTGAGCTCGTTCTTTGACAATTCGGCCCCTTGGCAGTCCCGACTGCCCTCGCTATCAGGCCGCCAATCGCCTTAGGGGGTCCCGTTGGGCGGGTCGCCACAAGTCATAGGGTAAGCATGGCTGACGTTCCGGTTACGGTTGGCGATGGCGTTCGCCGCCGCGATTTTCTCAATGTCGCTGCAGTGAGCTTTGCCGGTGTCGGTGCCGTCGCTGCAATTTCACCACTGATCGTGCAGATGGCGCCGCCGGCCGACGTGCTGGCGCTGTCGACGACGGAGGTCGACATTTCCAAGGTCCAGACGGGCCAGCGGATCAAGTCGCTGTGGCGCAAGCAGCCGGTGTTCGTTGCCAACCTGACGGCGAAGGAAATCGCCGAGGCCAATTCGGTTTCGCTCGCCGACCTTCGCGATCCGCAGAGTTTGCAGGAGCGCACCCAGCCGGGCCACGCGAACTGGCTGGTCGTCGTTGGCGTCTGCACTCACCTGGGCTGCATCCCGCTGGGAACCGGCGAGGGCGAAACCCGCGGGGCTTACGACGGCTGGTTCTGCCCGTGCCACGGGTCGCAATACGATACCGCCGGGCGAATCCGGCAGGGGCCGGCACCGAAGAATCTCGCGGTGCCGCCATATAAGTTCAAGACGCCGACCACGGTCGAGATCGGCTGAGGGGGACGGGACGATGAGCTTTTCCTGGGCCAAGGCCTACGAACCCAAGCATCCGTTCATGCGCTGGATGGACGAGCGGCTTCCGCTGCCGCGCCTCGTCTACGGAGCGATCGGAGGCGGCTATCCGGTTCCGCGAAACCTCAACTACTGGTGGAATTTCGGAGTCCTCGCCGGGATTTTCCTGACCATCCAGATCGTCAGCGGGATCGTGCTGGCGATGTGGTATTATTCCTTCTCCGCGGGGGCGTTCAATTCGGTCGAGCACATCATGCGCGACGTCAACGCGGGCTGGCTTCTCCGCTACGCGCACGCCAACGGCGCCAGCTTCTTTTTCATCGTCACCTACATCCACATCTTCCGCGGCCTCTACTACGGGTCGTACAAGGCGCCGCGCGAGCTGGTGTGGATACTCGGGCTGGTCATCTACCTGCTGATGATGGCGACGGCCTTCATGGGTTACGTCCTCCCCTGGGGCCAGATGAGCTATTGGGGTGCGCAGGTGATCACCGGCTTCTTCGGGGCGATCCCGATCATCGGCGAGCCGATCCGCGTGTGGCTGCTGGGCGGCTACGCGCCCGACCAGGCGACGCTTTCGCGCTTCTTCTCGCTCCATTACCTGCTGCCGTTCGTCATCGCCGCGGTTGTCGTGCTTCACATCTGGGCGCTTCACATCCCGGGATCGAGCAATCCGACGGGCGTGGACGTCAAGGACGAGAAGGACACACTTCCCTTCCACCCGTTCTACACCGCCAAGGACGGCTGGTTCGCCGGGGTCGATCCTGCTGCTCTTCGCGCTGTTCGTCTTCTTCATGCCGAACGCGCTTGGGCACCCGGACAATTACATCCCGGCCAACCCGCTGGCGACGCCGGCGGAGATCGTGCCGGAATGGTATTTCTGGCCGTTTTACGCGATCCTCCGCTCGTTCACGGTTGACTTCATCCTGCCGGCCAAGCTGTGGGGCGTGCTGGCGATGTTCACGTCGATCCTGCTGCTGTTCTTCCTTCCGTGGCTGGACAAATCGCCGGTTCGCTCGGGTAATTATCGCCCGCTGTTCCGCACCTTCTTCATCATCCTGGTCGTCGACGTCGTCATTCTCGGCTGGGCAGGCGGCGGCGCTCCAACGCCGATGCGCAACGTCATCAGCCAGCTGGCCGCCGCTTATTATTTCGCGCACTTCCTGATCATCCTCCCGCTGGTGTCGAAGTACGAGCGGCCGCTTCCGCTGCCGCGCTCGATCACCAATTCGGTGCTTCACGGGGAGAAGCAGGAAAGTGACCCGGTCGGAGTTGATCCGGGAACCACCACGGTCGCCGGTTAAGAGGAAAGCGCAACACCATGGTCCGTCTTATCGGTTTCCTCGTCGGCCTGGCTTTTGCCGGAGTTCTGCTCATCTCGCTGTTCGTCGGCGTCTCGGAATATATCTCGAGTCCGCCCGCGCCGCTTGCCGAGGAAGAGTATCATCTGCCTCCCAAACCGCTTCACCTGGCCAGCGACGGGCCGTTCGGCCACTTCGACAAGCGCCAGCTGCAGCGTGGCTTCCAGGTGTTCAAGGAGGTCTGCTCGGCCTGCCACAGCCTGAACCACGTCGCCTTCTACAACCTTCGGGATCTCGGCTACAGCGAGGCCGAGGTGAAGGCGATTGCCAACCAGTGGCAGATCGAGGTTCCGAGCATCAATCCCGACACCGGTGAAGCGGCGAGCCGCAAGGCGACGCCTGCAGATCACTTCCCGAGCCCCTATGCCAATGAAGTCGCGGCGCGTGCGGCGAACAACAATGCGCTTCCGCCCGACCTGTCGCTGATGACGAAGGCACGCGAAGGCGGTGCCGCTTACGTCTATTCGATCCTGACTGGTTTCCAGCCGCAGCCGGCGGAGCTGGTCAAGAAGTTCCCGACGGCGAAGACGCCGCCGAACCTTCACTACAATCCCTATTTCCCGAACCTCAACATTGCGATGCCGCCGCCGCTGACCAGCGAGGGGCAGGTGCAATATGCCGACGGAACCACTCCGACGGTCAAGCAAATGGCCACCGACGTTTCCGCGTTCCTGGTCTGGGCTGCAGAGCCAAACCTGGAGTCGCGCCATGCGGCGGGAATCGCGGTGGTCATCTTCCTGCTGGTGGGAACCATCCTCGGCTACCTCGCCTATCAGAACGTCTGGGCGGAGGCGAAGCGCAAGGTTCGGGTCACCGGGCCGCTCGAGCCGAAGAACAAGGCGAAGCGCCGCCGGGCAAGCCGCAAGGCCGGGGTCACGCGCTAGGCGTTGCGCCCCGCAAGCGGAAAATCCCATTAACCGCAGCTACATGAGGGAACGCGCAGGCTCTGCAGCGCATTGGTGACCTACACCTCGCATCTTGGAGGAACTGTCATGCGCGCACGTCTTGCAATTCTACTCGCCGGCTCGGCTGCTCTTGGCGGCTGCGCCTACGGTTATGGCGGCTACGGCCCCTACGGCGGAATGTCGGTCGGGGTAGGCTACGACTTCGGGCTATGGCGGCGGCTATTACGATCCTTATTACGGGGGTGGCTATCCGTACGGCAGGCTATGGCTACGCCGATCCCTATTACGGCTGGTACGACAATTATTATTACCCGGGCACCGGCTATTACGTTTACGATTCCAATCGCCGCCCATACCGCTGGAACGACCGCCAGAAGCGCTATTGGACCGACAGGCGAAGCCAAGTTGAGCGGAGCCGCAGCGACGAACAACGAGCGCACTGTCGTCCGTGAAAACTGGAGCGGTTTCGACCGCCGCAACCGCGACGACGACCGCCGCGACCGCAATCGCGAGAACGTCCGGACCCAGCCGCAGTAGCGCTCAGTCCGGGCGGCGCCGGATCAGTACGATCGAGGTGAATCGCATCACCGGGACGCCGTCCTGGTTAGTGACGGTGGTTTCCGTCCTGAAAGAGCCGATCTGAGGCTTGCTTCGTGACGGTGTCTTTTCGACGATCCGCCCACGCACGTGGAGAGTGTCTCCCGGATAGACCGGCTTTAGCCAGCGAAGTTCGTCTACGCCCGGCGAGCCGAGCCCGGCCTGGTCTTCGCCCACCACCTTCCGGGCAATGACCGCCATCGTCATGGCGCAGGTGTGCCACCCGCTTGCGGCAATGCGCCCGAAGTGAGTCTTGGCCGCTTCCTCGTCGGACAGGTGAAACGGCTGCGGGTCGTACTTGCGGGCGAACTCGAGCACTTCCTCGCGAGTGACGTCATAGGAGCCGAAGTCGGTTTCGGCGCCGATCTCCAGGTCTTCGAAATAGATCATGGCCCCGCATAGCGGGCCGTCGTGTGGTGCGCTACAGCAGCGGGCGTGGCGACGAACGCACCGACACCGGCCCACCTTCATCCGCGCCTGGTGGAGGCAGCACTGGCGCTTAACGCCAACCGTCTCGACGTCGCCGAACGGCTGCTCAAGCCGCACCTGAAGGAGGATCCGTTCGACGCCGCTGCGATCCGTATGCTGGCCGAGCTGGCAGCGCGGATCGGACGCCTTCGCGACGCCGAGACGCTGCTTCGGCGAGCCAGCGAGATTGCTCCGGGATGGGTTGCCCCAAAGGCCAATCTCGCCTTGCTGCTGGGCCGCACAGGACGACCGGCGGAGGCGATGGAGCTTCTCGACGACGTTTTCGCTGCCGAGCCCGACGGCCTCAGTCACTGGAACCTCAAGGCCGCGACGCTGGGGCGGCTGGGCGATTTCGACGAGGCAATCGAGCTTTACGAAAGCGTGCTTCGGCGAATCCCGAAACAGCCGAAAGTGTGGATGAGCTACGGGCACATGCTGAAGACCGTTGGCCGGCAGGAGGAGGGTCTTGCCGCCTACCGCAAGGCGACCGAGCTCAAGCCGGCGCTTGGCGAAGCCTGGTGGAGCCTGGCCAACCTCAAAACCGTGAAGCTCGGCCATGACGATATCGAGGCGATGCAGCGGGCGCTGGCTCTGCCTGGAATTAGCGACGAGGATCGGCTCCACCTCGATTTCGCCCTCGGCAAGGCAATGCACGATGCCGGGCGAACCGACGAGGCCTTCGCTCATTATGCCAGCGGCAACGCGCTTCGCCTGCAAATGCAGCCGTACCGGGGCGACGAGATCACGCGGCTGGTCGACGAAAGCATCGCGGCGTTTGACGCGCAAGCGCTTGCCGAGCGCATCGGCGGTTGCCCGTCAGCCGATCCCATCTTCATCGTCGGGATGCCCCGCGCGGGATCGACCCTGGTCGAGCAAATCCTGTCGTCGCACAGCCTTGTCGAAGGGACGTCCGAGCTTCCCGACCTTCCAGCGGTAGCCAGTGGGGGTGGCCGCTATCCGGGCTCGGCGCTGGCGCTGTCGCAAGCCGAGCGGGTCAGGCGCGGCGAGGATTATCTCAAGCGGGCGTCCGTCCAGCGACGCACCACCCGGCCGTTCTTTGTCGACAAGCTTCCCAACAACTGGATGTTCGTCCCGTTCATCCAGCTGGTCCTGCCCAATGCCAAAATTATCGATGCCCGCCGTCACCCGATCGCCTGCTGTTTCTCCAACTTCCGGCAGCATTTCGCTCGCGGCCAGAACTTCACCTACGACCTCGAGACTGTCGGCCATTATTATGCCGATTACGTGCGGCTGATGGCGCACGTCGATTCCGTTCTGCCCGGCCGCGTGCATCGGGTGATTTACGAGCGGATGGTCGACGACACCGAGGCCGAGGTGCGCTCGCTTCTCGCTTATTGCGGGCTCGAGTTCGAACCCGCGTGCCTGGAATTCCACAAGACCGAGCGCGCGGTTCGCACCGCGAGTTCCGAACAGGTCCGCCGCCCGATCTACCGCGACGCGACCGACGAGTGGCGGCGGTACGAAAGTCACCTCAATCCGCTGGCGGAGGCGCTCGGCCCGGTCGTTAGCGCCTACCCCGACGCACCTGCGTCATTTCTGCAACGGAACGATACTATCGGCTGAGACTTCCAAACTGCTGTTTGACAATTTCCGCCACCTCTGTCGCATTGTTGTAACGTAAGCGAATGGGGGCTCGTTCGGATGGCAAATGCAAAACTGCGCAAGGTTGCGCTCGGACTTCTCGTATCGACAGCGCTGACATCGGCAGCCGCTGCCCAGGATAACACCCCGCAGATACAACCTCCGGAGGACACGACGCGTTCTCCGGCTCCCGACACCAACGCCACCGACGTCACGTCACTTCCGCCGCAGGTGCAGGTCGCCCAGGAGGGGCGTGTCCCCGACTCCAACGAGATCATCGTCACCGCGCAGAAGCGCGAGCAGAATGCGCAGGACGTCCCGCTCTCGATCCAGGCGATCGGGACGCGGCGCCTCGACCAGCTCAACATCAAGAATTTCGAGGATTACACCAAGCAACTGCCGTCGGTCAGCTTCAACACGTCGCAATCCGGCGGGGCGGTGATTTACATGCGCGGAGTCGCCACCGGCGGCGACGGCAACCACTCCGGCTCGCTTCCCTCCGTCGGCGTCTACCTCGACGAGCAGCCGGTGACGACGATTGGCGGCGCACTCGACGTCCACGTCTATGACATCGCCCGCATCGAAAGCCTGGCCGGGCCGCAGGGCACGCTTTACGGCGCGTCGAGCCAGGCCGGAACCATCCGCATCATCACCAACAAACCCGACCTGACCGCAACCTACGGCCGCGTCGACAGCGAGTTGAACACGGTCGACCATGGCGGAATCGGCGGCGTGCTGGAGGGGATGATCAACATCCCGATCAGCAACAATATCGCGTTCCGAGGCGTGGCCTTTTACCACCACGACGCCGGCTACATCGACAACGTGCCGGGATCCCGCACATATTGCGGTGACCCGATTATCGACCCGATCAGCGGCGACACCGTCGGCTGCGTCCACAACGGGATTACCGTCAACAATTCCGCGTTCGTGAAGAGGAACATCAACGAAGGCACCGACTACGGCGGCCGCGCAGCGCTCAAGATCGATCTCGACGATAATTGGACGATCACTCCGACGATCATGCACCAATATTCGAAGATCAACGGCTACGGCGCGTTTGACCCGACGCTAGGCGATCTCAAGGTGCAGCGCTTCCGTGGTGACGAGTTCTCGAAGGACGAGTTCACGCAGGCGGCGCTGACGATCGAAGGCAAGATCGCCAACTTCGACCTCACCTACGCCGGCGCATACATGGACAGGCCGACTCATTCGGTCGGCGACTACACCGACTATTCCGATGCTTACGACGCCTATTACGAGAGCTACGGAGGCCTTGCCAACTACTTCTATTTCCAGGATTCCGCCGGAAACACGATCGATCCGCGCCAGTACATCATCGGCGACGAGCACTTCAAAAAGATGAGCCAGGAAGTGCGGATTTCGACTCCGCAGGAGTGGCGGGCGCGCGCCATGATCGGAGCTTTCTACCAGCGGCAGACCAACCACATCTACCAGGACTACAAGGTCGACGGCCTCGACCCCAACCTGTCCGTCAACGGTTGGCCGGAAACGCTGTGGCTGACCCTCCAGGACCGCAAGGACCAGGACTGGGCGCTGTTCGGCGAGTCCGAGTTCGACGTCACTCCGACGATCACGCTGATCGCCGGCGGGCGCCTGTTCAAATATGACAACAGCCTGTTCGGGTTCGCCGGCTTCGGCAAGAACCCCAACTTCACTGAGGGCGGCGGCTGGCCGCCGCCTCCGAACGGCGCCGGCGGAAGCTCGGGCGTGCGCCGCTGCCTGACCGTGAACGGCCTGCAGCTGCTCAACGACGAGAGTTCCGACCTTGCGCCAGGCGGCGTTGACGGGACCCCGTGCACCAATGTCGGCGAAGTCGTGAACGGCAAGGCGGTGCCCCGCGAAAGCAAGGGCGACGGCTTCACTCACCGGCTAAGCGCGCGCTGGAAACCGGCGAAGGACCTGATGTTCTACGCGACCTGGTCGCGCGGCTTCCGACCCGGCGGAATCAACCGCCAGCCGAATGCCCCTGCATACGAACCGGATTATCTCACCAACTTCGAAATCGGGTGGAAAACAGGGTTCGGGCCGCTTCGCTGGAACGGCGCGATCTATCACCAGATCTGGAAGAAGTTTCAGTTCAGCTTCCTGGGCGAGAACAGCCTCACGGTGATCCAGAACGGACGCGATGCAAAGATCGACGGCGTCGAAACCGACATCTCCTACATTGCCGGAGGACTGTCGCTGAATGCGGCGGCCGCATACACCGATGCCAAGACCAGCGGCGCGATCTGCCACTCGTCGGTCGACCCGTCGGCGAATTGCTCGGCACCGGGCGATTACATCGTCACTCCGTCGGGAACGCGGCTTCCGATCACGCCCAAGTTCAAGGCGACGGCGACCGCGCGCTACAGCTGGCCGGTGTGGGCGGGCAAAGCGCACGTGCAGGGCAATATCGCCTACCAGGGCTCGGCAAGCGCCGACATCCGCCAGAATGCCGGCGGTGGCGTCAACCCGAACGATTACCTGGGGCGGCTGCACGCATTCACAGTCGTCGACCTGTTCGCCGGGTACGACTGGGACAAGCTACAGTGCCGAGCTCTTCGTCAGCAACGCCTTCGACGAGAGGAACGAGCTGTCGCGCTTCGTCGCCTGCAGCATTTGCACGCGGACCTACATCTTTGCGGGGCAGCCGCGGACGATCGGCTTGCGGCTGGGCGCGCGTTTCTAGCGGAGGAGCTGGCGAGCGCGCCAAGCCAGCGGCTAGGTGACGGCGCATGAGTAGCGCCGGGAGCCGATTGCCACAGCCGAGCAGGGCGGTTGCCACGGCTTCCACAGGGCTGGCGGCGCTGTGGTTCGCGATGCTGACGGTCGGGACCGGTACGCTCGACGACGACATTCTTCGCTCGCTCTACGCCGGTGGTCATCCGATCGTGATCGCGGTCGCGCGCGGTTTCACCACGCTCGGTCTGTGGTGGGTCGGGATCCCGGTCGTCGTTGCCGCTGCCGCCATCCTGCTGTGGATGGGTCGCAAGCGCGACGCCGTCACCGCGTTGGTCGTGATCGCTTCCGGCCGTCTTCTCGTCGAAGCCCAGAAATATGCGATTGCGCGGTTTCGGCCCGAGGACGAAGCGCACCTGGTCCCGGTCAGCAGCCCGTCCTTTCCAAGCGGCCACGCCGCCAATTCGATGATCGTGTGCCTGGTGCTCGCCATCCTGTTCTTCGGCCGGACAAGGTGGAAGCGAAGCGCGGTCGCGGTGGCGTTGCTGCTTTCGTTCGCAATCGGCTCCAGCCGCGTGCTGCTGGGCGTGCACTGGCCCAGCGACGTCATCGGCGGCTGGTCGTTCGGACTGCTGTGGGTCCTCGTCTCGCTGCCGCTGGCCGAGCGGGTCGCAGGCTAGTATCTTCGCACTTCAAACAGGGGAGGTGTGCAATGCGGTCAAGACATGTCTTCACCTGGATCGCGTCGGCGATTTTCGCGGTGATGGGGGTCGTTCATGGCTTCCGCCTGATCGAGCCGTTTCCGGTGAATTTCGGCTCTCTTGCCATCCCGATGTGGGCAAGCTGGGTCGGGCTGGTCGTTGCCGCAGTGCTCAGCTGGATGCTGTGCCGCGAGGCAAGGGGAGCGTCCGGCCCCTAGACGTTGAACCGGAACAGCATCACGTCGCCGTCGTGGACGACATAGTCCTTGCCTTCGGAGCGTAGCTTGCCGGCATCGCGGGCGCCGGCTTCGCCGCCGCATTCGACGAAATCGTCATAGGCGATTGTCTCGGCGCGGATGAATCCGCGTTCGAAGTCGCTGTGGATCTCGCCGGCGGCTTCGGGAGCCCTGGCGCCCTTGTGCACCGTCCAGGCGCGCGCTTCCTTTGGCCCGGCGGTGTAGAAAGTGATCAGGCCGAGAAGCGCATAAGCGGCGTGGATCATGCGGTTGAGGCCGGTTTCTTCGAGGCCGAGGTCGGAAAGGAAGGCGTCGCGCTCGTCTTCGGGCAACGTGGCGATCTCGGCTTCGATTGCAGCCGAGATGACGACCGAAACCGCGCCTTCGGCCGCTGCCTTGGCAGCGACCATTTCCGACAGCGCGTTACCGCTCGCCGCGTCGCCTTCGTCGACGTTGCAGACATAGAGAACCGGCTTTGCAGTCAGCAGCTGCGCGCGCCTGAACGCCTTTTCTTCCTCGACATCTTTCGGCTGCGTGAGGCGGGCGGGTCGCGAGGCGCGAAGGAGCTCCAGCGCCTGGCCGAGGACCGACGCCTCGACCTTCGCCTCTTTGTCGCCCTGCTGCGCCTTCTTGACGAGGTTCGGCACGCGCCGCTCGAGCGAATTCGAGGTCGGCGAGCATCAACTCGGTCTCGACAGTCTCGGCGTCGGCGATCGGGTCGACACGGCCTTCGACATGAGTGATGTCGCCGCCTTCGAAGCAGCGAAGCACATGGACGATGGCGTCGACTTCGCGGATGTTGGCGAGGAACTGGTTGCCAAGGCCCTCGCCCTTGCTCGCGCCTCGAACCAAGCCGGCAATGTCGACGAACTCGATCTGCGTCTCGATTTCCTGCGCCGAACCGGCGATCTCCCGGATGGTGTCGAGGCGCGGGTCAGGGACCGCCACTCGGCCGACGTTCGGCTCGATCGTGCAGAAGGGATAGTTCGCCGCCTGCGCAGCGGCGGTTTCGGTGAGAGCATTGAAAAGCGTCGATTTGCCGACGTTCGGCAGGCCGACGATGCCGCAGCGGAAGCCCATGATTTCTCCAGTGTCGGGATGTGCAGCCGCGCTTAGCGGCGGCTCACGAAAAATTGAAGCTAATGCTCAGTCGGTCGCCGCTATTAGTGCCTCGGAGAACCTCGTGGCGGAGCCAGCTTTCCCACATCAGGATCAGGCCGGGGCGAGGCTGGACGATCGCGAACGTGCCTTCGCGAACGGGTGCGGCCATCATCAGGCCAAGTCGCGGGTCTTCGAACCGGATCGCTCCCGATCCGTCGGGGACTTCGACGTAAAGCGTGCCCGAGAGGATGCTGTGCGGATGGATGTGCCCGCTATGCTGCCCGCCCGGTTTCAAGAGGTTCACCCACAGGCTGTCGAGCTTCGGCTTGGCGGCCCAGCCGAGCTCGCCAGCGAATTCGCGAGCATTGCGGCCCAACGCCTTGGCAAGGCCGGCGAATGCCGGGTCGCGCCTCGGAAGATCGTCGAGCGAGGCGTAGCTGGTGTAGCCGGGATAGAGATGCTCTTTCGACCAGCGCCGTCCCGCCGCATCGTCGCGGGCAAGGCTCCGGATCGAATGCGCGAGGTCGGGAAGCAGGGCCGGGTCGGCGTCTGCTTCGAACACTTGGGTCGCAAAGAGGTGGCGCACGGGCATTTGCGCGCTGTGCGGTCTGGCGGGACGGCGCGCAAGTGCGTGGACAGCCAAGTGCGCCCTCTTTAGCGTGAGAGTGGAGAGGGAGTTTTGTAACAATGGCCGTATCTGTTCGTGTCCGCCTGATTGCGGCGGCGCTCGCCGCGTCCGCGCCCTGCGCCCTGTTTGTTGCCGCGCCAGCCCACGCACAGCAGGCCGATCGCCCGCTTCTGGAGGTGAAGGCGGACCCGGCAAGCGGCAAGATCGTCGCCACCTTTCCAAAGCCAGACTTGAGCGGGGTGTCGGCGCGCTACATCTACCTGACCCAGCTTGAAACGGGCCTTGGGTCGGCGCCGATCGGTCTCGACCGGGCGGCTGCGAACGACACCCGGATCCTGGTCTTCCGAAGGGTCGGCAAGAAAGTGGCTGCCGAGGTCGAAAACAGCAAATTCGTCGCTTCGAGCGGCGACCCGGACGAGCAGAACGCCGCCCGCACCTCGTTCGCCACTTCGATCTTGTGGATGGGCGACGTCATCGCAACCAAGCCGGACGGTTCCTACACCGTCGACCTCTCCGGCTTTCTCGCCCGCGACGATGTCGGGATCGTTCAGGCGATCAAGCGCGGCGGCGGCGGCGAGTACAAGCTGGTGCCGGAGCTGAGCGCGGCGGACCCGTCGTTCGTGAAGGTCTTTCCGGACAATGCGGAGTTCGCGGCTCGGCTCACCTTTCACTCCGACGAGCCAAAGGACGAAGTCAGCAATATCGTCGGCGGAAACACGCTTAGCCTCGTCCTGCGTCACTCGCTGATCGCACTACCGGACAGCGGCTATGTCCCGAGGGTCGATCCCTACGGCTATTCGCTCGGGCGGCAGCAGGTGGATTTCTCGACGCCGCTGGGAAAGCCGGTGGTCGTCCAGCTGGCGCGGCGCTTCCGGCTCGAAAAGACCGATCCGGCGGCGGCTCGCTCGCCGGTCAAGGAGCCGATCACATTCTATATCGACCGGGCGGCGCCCGAGCCGGTGCGAAGCGCTCTCGTCGAGGGTGTCAGCTGGTGGAAAGCGGCGTTCGATTCGGCCGGCTTCGTCGACGCGTTCAGGGTCGCAGTCCTGCCGCAAGGAGTTGATCCGCTCGATGTTCGATACAATGTCGTCAACTGGGTTGATCGCGCCACCCGCGGCTGGTCCTACGGACAGCCTATCGACGACCCCAGGACGGGCGAGATCATCAAGGGCTCAGTGCTTCTCGGCTCCCTTCGCGCTCGCCAGGACATGCTGATCTTCCAGGCGCTGGTCGGCGCCGGCCTCACCGGGAGCGGGGATATCAACGACCCGATTACCGCAACGCTGGCGCGGATTCGTCAGCTCGGCGCCCACGAAGTCGGCCACGCGATCGGGCTTGCGCACAATTTCGCCGCGAGCACGCAGGGGCGCTACTCGGTGATGGATTATCCCGCACCGCGGATCGAGTTGGTCGACGGGGTGCCCTCGCTTCGCGATGCGTACGGAGTTGGAGTGGGGCCGTGGGACAAGTTCATGGTCAACTGGCTCTACGGCGCCCGCACCGACGCCGAGGCTCGGCCGATCCTTGCCAAGGCGCGGACCGAAGGCCTTCGCTTCGTCGCCGACGGTGATGCGCGCCCGGTCTATTCCGCACAGCCGAACGGAGCGATCTGGGACGACAGTTCCGATCCGGTCGCCGAGCTACGGCGGATGATGGAGGTGCGAAGGGTCGCTCTCGAGCGGTTCGGACAGGGTGCGCTTCCCGCCGGGAGTTCGCTCGCCGACCTTCGCCGGGCGTTCGTGCCGCTGTGGCTGCTCGATCGCTACCAGGTCGAAGCGGCTGCGAAATCGCTCGGCGGCGTCGTCTTCGGCTATCCGGTGATCGGCGAGCAGGCCGTCGCCGAGGTGGTGCCCGGCGAGCGGCAGTGGGCGGCGCTCCATGCACTCATCGATACGCTCGCCGCACCGGAGCTGACGGTGCCGCCGCAGCTGCAGCCATTGCTGTCGAGCGGCTATGGCGGCGATTCCGACCGGCAGACGGAGATCGAGATTATTCCGACCGCTGGCGGGCCGGTGTTCGATCCACTCAAGGCGAGTGAAGTCGCGGCTGTTCAGACTCTCAGCTCGTTGCTTAGCGCTCCTCGACTCAATCGCCTGGAGGTCCAGCATTCGGCTGACCCGTCGATTCCTGCGCCGGGACAGGTGGTGGACCTGCTCCTTGACCGTACGTTCGGCCAGGCGGGCGATGAAGTCGGACGGCGGATCGCAACGACCAGCGTCCTTGCACTCGCGAGGACGCAGCGGGACGCGGCGCTTTCCCCGACGGTGGCCCTGGAACTGTCCGGTCGGCTCGACCGGCTCGCCGGCCAGCTGGCAAAGTGGCGGGCGAGGGGAGCTGAGAAGGACTGGGCAAACGGACTTTCCGCGCTGCTCCAGGACCGCGAGGCGCTGGACAAGGCGATCGCCGATCCGGCGCGGCTCCCGCGCGTACCGCCGGGAATGCCCATCGGGATGGACGAAGGCCTCTAACCGGCTGTAATCAGTTCAGCTGAAACGGGAACGGGCGCCGCGGCATGTCGGACGTGTTCATTTCCTATGCGCGCTCTACCGAAGAGCAGGCGGCACTGGTCGAGCAGGCGCTAAAGGCCGCGGGCTACGCTGTCTGGCGCGATTCCGATCTTCCGGCCCATCGCGGCTATGCAGAGGTCATCGAAGAGCGTCTGAAAGCGGCGAAGGCCGTCATCGTCCTGTGGTCGAGCGAAGCCGCGAAATCGCAGTGGGTGCGCGCCGAAGCGGATGCCGGTCGCGAGGTCGGCACTCTAATCCAGGCGAGCCTCGACGGCACCGCACCACCAATGCCGTTCAACCAGATCCAGTGTGCCGACCTTTCGGACTGGGACGGCAACACCGATTGCGGCGGCTGGCTGAAGCTGAGGAGCAGCATCGAATTGCTGGCCGGAGCGGCACAGCCGACAGCGGCGAAGCCGGGCAGGGCGAGCTTGGGGCAGCTTTCGGTCTGCGTGCTTCCGTTCCAGAACATGAGCGGCGATGCCGACCAGGAATATTTCAGCGACGGGATCAGCGAGGACATCACCACGGACTTATCGAAGGTCTCCGCACTCGAGGTGATCGCCCGCAACACCGCCTTCACGTTCAAGGGGCGATCGGTCGACGTGAGCGAGGTCGCCGGCAAGCTAGGCGTCACTCATGTCCTGGAAGGCAGCGTCCGCAAGGCAGGGAACCGAGTGCGGATCACTGCGCAGCTTATCGACGGCGCGACGGGCGGTCACGTCTGGGCGGACCGTTACGATCGCGACCTCACCGATATCTTCGAAATCCAGGACGAAATTTCCAAAGCGATCGTCGCCGCGCTCAAGCTCAAGCTGTTACCGGAAGAAAAAAAGGCGATCGAGCAACGCGGCACGACCAACGTCGAAGCTTACAAGCTGTACCTGCTGGCCCGGCAATATTGGACGACGGGCAATCACGGCGATTTCCGCCGCGAAGAGCGGGTGATGCGGATCTGCAGCAGGGCGGTGCAAATCGATCCTTATTATGCCCAGGCCTGGGCGCTCCTGGCGATCGCCCAATCCAACCTGCGCTACAATTTCGGTCGCGAGGTCGACGACGGTTTCGCGGCCGGGCACACGGCGCTTTCAATCGACCCGACAGTGGGCGAGGCCTATTGCGCGATGGTCCGCCGGCTTGACGAGCAGGGCCGTCCGGAGGAGGCCGAAGCCGAGATCGAGAAGGCTTTGAAGGTCGCGCCGGATTCGTGGGAGGTAAACCGGGAGGCGGGGCGCCTGCGAAAGGTCCAGCGGGACTTCGCCCGGGCGACCCAGCACTACGAAAAAACGGTCGAGGTCATGGACGGCGACTTCCATGCCTGGGCGCTCCTCGTCACTTGCTATCAGGCACAGGGCCAGTCGGATAAGGTGCTCTTCGGCGCAAGGAAAATGGTCTCTGAAGCCGAAAAGGCGCTTCAGCACGACCCGAGCAACGGCGCTGCGTTGGGGATTATCGCCGGCGGTTATGCGATCCTCGGCGAGACCGAGCGAGCGCGTGAATGGATCGAGCGGGCAATGCTGATCGATCCCGACAACACCAACATGAAATATAATTTCGCCTGCATATTAGCGGCGTATGTCGGGGACAGGGACGAGGCCCTGCGCCTTCTTGACGGCGCCCTTGCGCTGTCCGGCGAGGCAGCGTTTCGGGGCGCCGAGAGCGATCCCGATTTCGATTGCCTGCGCGACGACCCGACTTTCCAGAAGCTCATCGAGCGCGAGCGGAAGCGGCACGGACTGACCAAGCCCTCCGTGGCTGCGACGCCTACTCCGCCTGCTGCAGCCTGAGCGCGACTTCGCTCATGAAGCGGGCGTCATCGCCGTTGGCGAGCCATTCCGCCTCATCGGCGATTGCTGCGAGAAGGTCGGCGAGGGGCTCCATTTCCGCGCGGGCGTAATTGCCCAGCACGTGCGGAGTGACCTTTTCCTTTTGTCCGGGCCCGGGATGGCCGATTCCGATCCGAACGCGCCGGAACTCGGGGCCGAGGTGCGAATTGATCGACCGAAGACCGTTGTGACCGGCAAGGCCGCCGCCAACCCGCACCTTCACCTTCATCGGCGCGAGGTCGAGCTCGTCGTGGAAGACGGTGAGCGAGTTGAGGTCGAGCTTGTAGAAATGAACGGCCCTTTGAACCGCATCGCCGCTGTCGTTCATGAAGGTCTGCGGCTTTAACAGCAGTATCTTTTCCCGGCCGATCCGCCCTTCGGCGACAAGGCCCCGGAACTTCTTCGTCCACGGCGAGAAACCATGCACGTCGGCAATGGCGTCGAGCGCCATGAAGCCGACATTGTGCCTCTGCAGCGCATATTGCGCGCCGGGATTGCCGAGACCGGTCCAGATCTGCATCGCCGTGTCCTAGCGCAGGGCAGGCAAAAAGGAACCGCCCGCCGTTTCGGGCGGGCGGTTCGGATTGTTCGGCTTATTCGTCGTCGAGCGACTTGGATTCGGGAGTTCCGCGGTTCTCGTCTTCCTCGAGACCCTCGTTGTCCTGCTCCATCGCCGGCACTTCGTCGGCGGGCGGAGCGGCCTCTTCCTCTTCCTCGGCCTCGGACTTCATCGCGGACGGCGCAACCACCGTCGCGACGGTAAAGTCGCGGTCGTCGATCGCCGACCTCGAGCCTTCAGGAAGGCTGATGTGGCTGATGTGGATCGCGTCGCCGATGTCGAGCCCGGCAAGTGTGATGATGATCTCGTCCGGGATCTTCGCCGCGTCGCAGACCAGCTCCAGCTCGTGACGAACGACGTTGAGGACGCCGCCGCGCTTGATTCCGGGCGACTGCTCTTCCTCGACGAAGCGCACCGGCACATTGACGTGCACCTGTGCATGTTCGCCGATGCGAAGGAAATCGACGTGGATCGGCCGGCTTGTGACCGGATGGAATTGCACGTCCTTGGGAAGCGTGCGGTTCGGCTTTCCGCCCACTTCCACCATGATCACAGAGTTCATGAAGTGGCCGTTCGAAAGCATCTTCGTGAGGAGCTTCTCCTCGACGTGCACCGATAGCGGCTCTTTTTTCTCGCCGTAGACCACGGCGGGGACCCGTCCTTCGCGACGCAATGCACGGGAGGCTCCCTTGCCAGCCCGATCGCGCGGCTCAGCGGGCAGCACCAGCTGTTCGCTCATTCGCTTTACTCCAGTTAAATTGCCCCGCCACACCTCCAGGGATGACCGTGGCCGGGGGAGGGCGCGCCAATACGCGAGCGCGCTGCGAATGGCAATTCCTCTGTGGATATCGGATTAAAGCCGTGACTACGGTTACCGGTCAGTTGATCCTGGCCGACTTGACCCCGAGCTGCGCAAGCTGGTTCTGGACGCTGTCCGGGCCGCTGAGGTGGCCGGCACCAACCGCGACGAACACCGTGCCAGGAGTCTTCAGCCGCTCCGAGATCCAGTGCGCCCAGCGCGCGTTGCGCTGGACGAACATGGTCGCATAGGTCTGCGGCGATTGCGCGCGCATCTGCATGAGGAGCGGGGCGAAGCCGATTTCGACGTCGCCGCGGTTCCAGGCCGACTGAAGCTGCGCGAGAACCGCTCCGAGGGCGCGTACGGCTTGCGCATCGGGTGCCTTTGCAGCCGTCGAATCCTGAAGAGTGCTGAACATGCGCAGCTGGAACTGAAAGCTTTCCAGGCCGCCGACGCTCTTGCCGCTTCGTTCAGCCGCCTCGCGCAGAATTGCATCGGCCCCGTTGGCGGTGGACAGCCCTTCCGAGCGCCCGGCGCTCATCACGGTCCTGCTCGACGCGAGCATCGACGAGGCCGACGGCGCAAGCTGCATCACCGGCGCGGTTCCTCCCGGAATGGTGCCGATTTGCGGTGGGGCGGGGACGGGCGCTGTCGACGGCTCCGGAACGAGCGTTTCCAGGACCAGTTGGTCGGAAGCGGAGAAGGCGGTCCTTACCGCCTGTTCAAACCAGTCCGACTTGCCGTCGAGCGCGTGAAACGTCCCGAACAGGTAGATGATCGTGTCATTGTCGTTGACGACCCACAGAGCGGGGTGATCGGGCACTCGGCGCGGCACCATGGTCGCCGCCGGAGGGAGCGGCACTGCCGCAATAGATGCTCCGATTAGAAGTGGCACAATAGCCATGGCGCGCCTCCGATCCCAAATCGGTGCGAGGCCGTTTTCCGGCAGCTTTGAACTGGTGACCGCATCACGGCGCATTCGCCGATGGCGCGGATCACCGCACCAAGCTCAACCGGTGGTTCGTGGCCCCCGCCCGATACCGCTGAGAGCATGGTCTCTTACGCGTTAAGAAATGTCTAGGAAAAACTCCACCCAAGTGAATATTTCCAGCGAAACTGCAGTAGTTTAGCGATGAGGGCGGCTATTGCAGGCGACGCACTCGGTAGCCGTCGCGCTGGAGCAGCGAAAGCACCGAGTTGGGACCGGCGAGATGGCCAGCGCCGACCGCGATCATCAGTGTTCCGGGTTTCGACAGGCGCTGCTCGATCCAGCGGCTCCAGTTCGCATTGCGGTTACTTAGGAGAACGTCGCGCAGTTCCGGCGATTCGGCGAGGTCGCGGTTGAACGTCCGCGCGATTGCCTCGACGTCGCCGCTGGCCCAGCCATCGAGCATTTCCGCGAAATCGTCGGTTGCAGTGTCGGGCGCTTCGATTGCTCCCTGGAGGAGCGCTCGCTGCGCAGTTTCCGGAAGCTGGTCGAAGAAGCCGAGCTGCTGGGCGTTGGTTTCGAGTTGCCCGACGGGCTTGCCCACGGCTCCGAACGAATTGCGAAGAGTCTGCTCGACCCCGCTTTCGCCCTTCAGGCCAAGCTCGTTGTACTGCACTCCGAGCAGGGTGAAGGCCGCCGCCCAGGTTTCCATCCTGTCGAATATCGGGCGCGGGATGCCGCTTTTTGCAATCGCCGCCTCCAGCATCGGGCGAGTGGCGGGATCCACGCGATCGGCGATCGGCGGCAAGCCCTTCGAGTAGCCGAGCCTGGTCAGCGCCGCGATCAGCTCCTTGGGATTTTGCGGATCGACGATGGTTTCGACGTAAAGCTCGTCGGACTTGCCGATCGCCGAATTGATGGCCGCGGTTCGCCAGCTGTAGTTCGGCGGAAGCAGGTGGATCGTTCCAAACAGGTAGATCGTCGTGTCCGGGTCGGAGACTTCCCACAGCGCCGGATGCGCGGCGGGCGCGACCGTTGGCTGCGGGGACGCAATGGAAGCGGTGGCGAGGCCGACGAGCGCAAGCGCGCGCCTGAAAAACTTGAACATCATCGACGGCCTTTGCGGGAGAGGAGTTGAACGCGCGATGTAGGAAGCCGTCACCGCGCCGTCCACTTGCCGCAGTCGAATCGATAGGCCAAAGCCCGCGAAACCTTCGCGACGGGATTATTCGTGTCACTGAGCTTCCAGGACCTGATTTTGACGCTGCACCGCTACTGGGGCGCTCAAGGCTGCGTTCTGGTGCAGCCGTACGACCTGGAGATGGGCGCGGGGACTTTTCACCCGGCAACCGTGCTTCGTGCGCTCGGGCCCGACCCATGGAAAGCCGCCTTCGTGCAGCCGTGTCGAAGGCCGACCGACGGCCGCTATGGCGAAAACCCGAACCGCCTGGGCCATTACTATCAATATCAGGTCATCCTTAAGCCGAGCCCGCCCGACCTTCAGCAGCTCTACCTCGGCAGTCTCAGCGAAATCGGAATCGACCCTCTCAAGCACGACATCCGCTTCGTCGAGGACGACTGGGAAAGCCCGACGCTGGGCGCCTGGGGCCTCGGCTGGGAAGTGTGGTGCGACGGCATGGAAGTGACTCAGTTCACCTATTTCCAGCAGGTCGGCGGCTTCGACTGCAAGCCGGTTTCCGGCGAGCTCACCTATGGGCTCGAGCGGCTGGCGATGTACATTCAGGGCGTCGACAATGTCTTCGATCTCGATTTCAATGGCGACGGCGTGAAATATCGCGACGTCTTCCTCGAAAACGAAGTCGAGCTTTCGACCTGGAATTTCGAGGTCGCCGATACCGAATTCCTGTTCGACCTGTTCAAGAAGACGGCAGGCGAGTGCGATCGCGCGCTCAACGCGAAGCTGCCGATTCCGGCGTATGAGCAGGCGATCAAGGCAAGCCACATCTTCAACACGTTACAGGCGAGAGGCGTCATCTCGGTCGCCGAGCGCCAGGCCTATATCGGCCGCGTCCGCGACCTCGCGAAAGGCGCGTGTGCGGCGTGGATGGAAACCAACGGGTGGCCGGCGTGACCGCAGACTTCCTGCTGGAGCTTCGCTCGGAGGAAATTCCGGCAAGGATGCAGGCGGGCGCGCGCAACGACCTTGCTCGGCTGTTTGCTGAGGAGCTGGAGAAAGCCGGGCTGTCGAGCGAGGCGATCGACGTGTTCTCGACGCCGCGGCGGTTGGCGCTGATTGCTCGCGGGCTTGCCACGGAAACGCAGCCGCGGAGCGAGGAGCTCAAGGGACCGCGAACGAGCGCTCCGCCCCAGGCGATCGAGGGTTTCCTTCGCAAGACCGGGCTGAAGCGCGGCCAGCTCGAGGATCGCGACGGTGTCTGGTTCGCCACCATCGACACGCCCGGGCAGAAAACGCGCGAACTTCTCGGGCCAATGATCGAGCGGATCGTTCGCGGCTTTCCCTGGCCCAAGTCGATGCGCTGGGGAGCAGCTTCGCAAAGCACGGAGTTGCTTCGCTGGGTGCGGCCGCTGCACGGCATTGTCGCGGTGCTGGGCGAAGAGATCGTGCCGGTCGAAATCGACGGAATCCAGTCCGGAGCGACGACTGTCGGGCACCGCTTTCACCATCCCGGGCCGATCACCATCGGCGGGCCGAGCGACTATGCGCAGAAGCTCAAGGCCTGCCACGTCATCGTCGACCAGGAACAGCGCGAGCGGATCATCCGCGAAGGCGCCGACAAGGCGGCGAAGGCTGCCGGATTTGCGCTCGTCGCCGACGAGGGACTTGTGGTCGAGAACGCCGGGCTCACCGAGTGGCCGGTACCCCTGCTTGGCGAGTTCGACGCCGACTATCTCGACGTGCCGCGCGAAGTGATCGTGCTGACGATGCGCGCCAACCAGAAATATTTTGCCTGCCACCGCGAGGATGGCGGATTGGCACCCGCATTCATCTGCGTCGCCAACATCGACGCGAACGACGGCGGCGAGGCGATCATCGAGGGCAATAAGCGGGTACTTGCGGCGCGGCTCGCGGATGCGCGGTTCTTCTGGGAGCAGGACCTCAAGGTGCCGCTAGAGGAACAGGCCAAGAAGCTTTCCGGAATCGTCTTCCACGAGAAGCTTGGGACGGTTGCCGACAAGGTCGAGCGGGTGGCGAAGCTTGCCCGCTGGCTCGCGGAAGAGGGGATAGTAAAGGGCGCGAAGCCGGAGCAGGTCGAGCGCGCGGCGCGGCTGGCGAAGGCCGATCTGGTCACCGGGATGGTCGGTGAGTTTCCGGAGCTGCAGGGGGTGATCGGCGGCTACCTCGCCGAAGCGCAGGGCGAGCCGAAGGCTGTCGCCGCTGCAATTCGCGATCATTATAAGCCGGTCGGGCAGGGCGACGACGTCCGACGGCCTCAGTGACGGTCTGTCGCTGGCGGACAGGCTCGATACTCGATCTGCGCGTTTTTCGGCATCGGCCAGAAGCCAACTGGATCGAAGGACCCGTTCGCTCTTCGGCGCGCGGCACTTGAGTCGATCGCAGATGATTCTGTCGCTTCGCTAGGTTCTCATCGACGTGCCGATGACGGAGCAGCGGCATTCATGCCGCGTAGCGACTACGCGTCCAGAAGTCTGTGCGCGAGCAAGGTGACAGAGAACTCGGTGATGGCTTGACGCGAACCGGGCGTCGACCTGCACGAGCGCCCGAGGTTCTCGACTTCTTCGCCGACCGGCTGAAGGTGCAGCAGCGCGAAGCGGGCGTTCGCCATGACCTGATCGACGCGGTGTTTGCGCTTGGCGGTGAAGACGATCTTGTTCGGCTGCTTGCACGCGTGAAGGCGCTTCAGGAGTTCGTGGAGACGCAGGAGGGGGCGGACCTGCTCACTGCCTACAAGCGGGCGGCCAACATCCTGAAAAAGGAAAAGTGGGATCCGAAGGATGCCGGCACCGCTTCGATCGAGCCGCAGGAAAAAGCGCTGACCGATGCGTTGGACAAGGCGCAGCCCAAGGCGGCGAAGGCAGTCGAAAAGGAAGACTTCACCGCGGCGATGGCGGCGCTCGCGTCGCTGCGTTCACCGATCGACTCCTTCTTCGATCACGTTACCGTCAATGCCGACGACAAAGCGGTTCGGGCACGTCGGCTGGCCCTGCTCGCCCGCTTCCGCGATGCGGTGAACCAGGTGGCGGATTTCTCGAAAATCGAGGGCTAGCGCTAAGACTCGTTCGAATCGGGAATGCCATCGCGGTCGCGGTCCTTGAGCGCCGCCTCTCGAAGGCTGTCGCGCTCGCGCCAGTCCTTTTCGCGGTTCTGCCACTCCTCTTCGCGCTCGCGGTGGCGTTCCTCGATGGCTTCGCGGTCGCGCACTTCATCGCGATAGCGGCGCTTCCATTTGCGGCCGCTACCGGCGAGCAGGAACGCGCCGATCAGGAACCCGAGCACGAAGACCAGTGCCAGGATCACCCATTGGTCAGATGTGAATGCAATCATCGCCGGAGTCCTCGTCAGTTACGAGGATAAAGCGCGGAACGGATGTTTCCGTTCCGCGCCCGGAATCACATGCGGCCGAGCAGGTTGTCGTGGATCGAGCAGGCCGCCGGCCCGAGGATGACCACGAACAGGGTCGGAAGGATGAACAGGATCAGCGGCACGGTCATGATCGCCGGCAGGCGCGCAGCCTTTTCTTCCGCGCGCATCATCCGCTCGTTGCGGAATTCGGCCGAAAGGACGCGAAGCGCCGAGGCGAGCGGCGTACCGTACTTCTCCGTCTGGATCATGGTGGTGACCACGCCCCGGACAGCTTCGAGCTCCACTCGGCCGGCGAGATTTTCGAAAGCCTGCCGACGCTCGTTAAGGAAGCCGAGCTCGATTGCAGTCAGTCCAAATTCGTCGCCAAGCTCCGGATAAGCCTTTCCAAGCTCCCTCGACACGCGCCCGAAAGCGGCGTCCACCGTCAGGCCGGCTTCGGCGCAGATGACGAGAAGGTCGAGCGCGTCCGGCAAGCCCTTGCGGATTGCGTGGCTTCGCTTCGTGACCTTGTTCTTCAGCCAGATGTCCGGCGCCTTGTAGCTTCCCACGAGGATGGCGGCGACGGTCGCGTAGCGGCGGAAGCCACCCCACTCCGGCCAGTGATTGAGGACGTAAATCAGCACAACCGCGGTCAATCCGAGCGCCACCGGGAGCACGAAGCGGGCGAAGATGATGAAGAACGCCAGGTCCTTGTTGCGGATGCCCGCCTGCATCAACCGCTGCTGGGTCTTCTTGAGCTGGTCGTCCTGGAGCATCCTGAACTTGCTCAGGATCGCCCGTACGCGGTCGGCCGCCTGGTTATGGTTCGTCAGCTTCTTGCGCTTGTTGGTCGAGGCGACGATTCCGGCCTTGAGCTGTTCGCGGCGCTCGTTGAGCGCGCGGACGCGGCGGGCCATCGGATCCTTGACCGTCGTCGCCGCATAGATCGCCATCATCACCGCGAGAGTCGCAACTCCGCTGAGAATGGTGGCGACCCAGATGAGGTCGATTCCGAGGAGGGTGGGGTGAACTGATTGCATCCTATCGCCCTAGATCTCGAAGTTGACCATTTTGCCCATGATGAAGGCGCCAATGCCCATCCACAGCAATCCGCCAAGTCCGGCGACACTCAGCCGCTGGTCGGTGAAAAAGGTCGCCATGTAGGTCGGGTTGATCAGCCAAACGAGGAGGAACACCACGAACGGAAGCGAGCCAACAATGTAAGCCGAAGCCTTGGATTCCGAGCTCATCGCCTTGATCTTCAGCTTCATCTGAGCGCGCTTGCGGAGCACGTCGGCGAGGTTCGACAGCGTCTCGGCAAGATTGCCGCCGGTCTCGCGCTGGATTGCCAGCGTGATGACGAAGAACTGGAATTCCGCGGTGCCGAGCCGATCGGCGGTGTCCTGGAGAGCCGCTTCCATGGTGCGGCCGATCTTCATCTTGTCGGCGACTGCACGAAACTCGATCCCGACCGGGCCGCCGACTTCACTGGCGACGACGCCAAGGGTTTCGCTGATCGGAAGGCCCGAGCGAAGACCGCGGACCATCAGTTCGATGGCATCGGGAAAGTTGACGGTGAACTTGTTGATTCGACGGACGATCATCTTGCCGATGACGAAGTGCGGCAAGCCGATGCCGACGAACAGGCCGACGAAGAACGCCAGGAAGAAGGGTGCTCCGCGGAGCATTAGAAGCAGGGCGACGACAACCACCAGGCCAAGCGAGATGCTGGCATATTTGGCGAGGCTGATGTTCCTGCCCGTCATCTCGATGCGCTTGCGCAACAGCGCCGGGCGCGGGATGATCGACGAAGCAAAACCCTCGAACCGGCTTGCCCGAGCCGCCATGAGGCGTCGGATCTGAGCCTGTGCGGCGGCCGTCACGCCCTCGGCGTGCCGTTCCTTCACAAGCTCCATTCGGCGCTTGAGCGATTTTGATGGCGACGGACCGCTGGCAAGCTTGAGCAAGAGCGCAAGCAGGCCAAGTCCGCCGACAATGAGGATCAGATAGAGAAACATCTACTGTCCGTTCCTTCCAGGCCGGGCGAAGCCGAGAGGCTGCGCCGGCCGTTCACTCACGCCGCCTTCGCTTTGGGCTTGGCAAGCATCGACTTGAGGTTGTTCACCAGCGACTTCGATCCGGCTTCGGCTTTCGCCGGTGAATCGCCGGCACCGTCCTCGGTGGCATGGCTAAGCACCATGTTGACGAGGCTGTTGAACGGCGCCGCAGCTTTCCCGCTGGCGACTTCGGCCAGCGGCTTGCCGAGTTTTGCCGACTGGGCGGCCAGCTTGGTGTCGAGCGGAAGGACGATATCTACCGCCCGTTCGATCGACTGCTCGAAGTCCTTGCGGTTGATTTCCAGGGCGCCGCCGTTCGGGACCTTGTTGGCCACGACAATGACCTTGGTCTGCGGGGCGTTGGATTTCAGCCAGGCGAGGATGCGGATGGCATCGCGGGTGCCGGCCAGCGTCAGCTCTGCGACGACGACCGCCACATGAGCGTCGTGGACGAGGTGCGGGTGCTGGATGAGCATCTGCCTGGGCAGGTCCATCACCGTCGATTCGAACGCGTTGCGCATTTCTTCCTGCAGATGGAAGAAGGCGCTCCCGTCGGTAATCAGCGGCTGGTGGATCGGTGCTTCCGCGGAGAGCACCGACAGACGTTCGTTGGCGCGGACCATTGCCCGTTCGATGAACAGTCCGTCGATGCGGCTTGGGTTTTCGATCGCATCGGTCAGTCCGCGGCCGGGCTCGAGATCGAGCGCCAGCGCTCCGGTGCCGAAGTGAACGTCGAGGTCGAGCAGCGCCGTCGTGCGGTGCGACCGCTCGCCGAGCATCCACGCAAGCGATGTCGCTACAGTCGAAGCGCCAACGCCGCCGCGAACGCCGATGACTGCGGTCATCACGTGCGGCTTGTCGACCTGTGCTTCGCCGCGCGGTCCCGACAGGATCATCTGCGCGTGAGCGAAGCTGTCGCGGAGCTGGTCGACGGTGAACGGTTTGAGCAGGTAATCGTGAATGCCGCTGGCGACGAGATCGCGATACAGCCGGACGTCATTGACCTGGCCGGCGGCGATAACGATCGTTCCCGGCTCGCAGACTTCGGCAAGGCCGTTGATGTCGTTCAGCGGGTCGGCCGATTCCGACAGGTCGACGAACAGGATGTTCGGACTTGCCGAGACGGACAGGGACTGGACCGCGTTGCGAAGCCCGCCCTTGTTGACCTTCTCCGGGCTCCAGCCGTGCTCGACTGCAACCGGCCGAAGCATGTCGGCAGTCGCATCGTCGCAGACGAAGGCCGTGAACGGATCGCGCAAACCAGCGCGAGCCTGAAACGGAGCGTTCATTTTACTTCCCCTCCCCGGTGGACGATTCGATCTGTTTCAGAGGGCGCTGAGACTGGCCCTCCTTGACTCCGGTGAGCGCCCAGTTGCGGTACATGATAATGGCCTTCGCACCGGCGATCGCATCGACGGTGGCGGGTGACTGGCGGCCGTGGAACAGGTCTTCCGGATTGGCGACCTGCATCGCCAGGGCGGCATTCACGCCGCAGCCGAAGTTGGGCATGCTGCGGTTCTCGAAGTTCGGCTGCGAGACACGCCTCCAGTTGGGGCAGTCGGGAACCTCGGCGCGAGTCCGGCTGACGATCACGCGAGCCATTCCGGCCGGAACCACGCCAGCGGTAACCGGGGCCGCGGGAAGAACCATCATGCCGTAATTGCCGGCAAGTTCGCCGACCTGCGCCCGGGCAGTCTCTACGCCCATGCCGTCGACAAAGATCGAATCTCCGTAACCGAGATCGAGGCCGTGCAACCAGCCGTCCAGGCGAGCGAGTTCGGCCGGTGGCAGCACGCCGCCCGGAGCAGCGACGTCGATCGCGAGGGTGGACCGGTTGAGAACCGGCTGGTTCACCGCTTCGAGACCGCGGTCGGCGGTCGGAGCACCAGGTGTGTTGCATGCTGCGACTGCGGACGCGAGCAGGACGGTGGCGAGTATGTTGCGCATGTTTCTATCCTTTCCCATCGTCCAGATCACAGCTTAAAGCCCGGAGCGGCTGCCGCTGGAGCGGGTGCGCCGGGTGCCGGAGCCGGGGCGGTCGTTGCCGCGGCACTGCCGCTGACCCCCGTATAGGTTTGGCCTTCCAGGAACTGCTGAGCGGCCGTGGGCATCCGGTAGCCGTCCGTCGGGAGGGGCAACCGCCCGCTCACTGGACGCACCAGATACGGTGTCACGATGATCACCAGCTCGGTTTCCTGACGCCGGAACTTGGTCGAACGGAAGAGCGCTCCGATGATCGGCAGGTCACCGAGAACCGGTGCCTTGTCGATGCTGTTGGAGTTGGTGTTGCGGAGCAGCCCGGCGAGCATGAAGCTCTGTCCGGATCCCAGCTCGACAGTCGTTTCCGCACGGCGCGTGGTCAGCGCCGGAACGGTAAATCCGTTCAGCGTAACCGCGCCGGCGTCCGAAAGCTCGCTCACCTCCGGCCGGACGCGCATCGAAATGCGGCCGTCGGCAAGAACGATTGGAGTGAACGCCAGCGAGACGCCGTATTCCTTGTACTCGATCGACACGGCCCCGAGGGACTGGGAAATCGGGATCGGGAATTCGCCGCCGGCGAGGAAGCTGGCGGTCTCGCCCGAAAGTGCAGTGAGGTTAGGCTCGGCAAGCGTGGTGACGAGCCCGTCGGTCTCGGCCAGGTCGAGCGAACTCAGGATATCGAGGCCGAAGAGCTTTCCGGCACCGCTGAGCGTCGAGCCGATCGAATTGCGAATGACCGTCGGCAGCGGGCAGTCCTTGACGCAATCGGCCGGCGGCAAGTTGATTCCACCGCCTTGGGCAATTCCGAACTTGAAGCCGCCGGTCGTGTCGCTGGCCAGAAGGTTCACTCCGATCTGCTTGAGCAGATCGCGATTGACCTCGGCGATTTTCACTTTGAGCGTCACCTGGAGAGGAACCGCCGTCCGAAGCCGGTTGACCGGCACGATGTTCAGCGGATCACCTTCCTTGGTCCCCGGATTGAGCACGGCCCGGACGAGCATTTCCGCCTGGGCGGCGTCATCCGGAGAGGCGACGGTTCCGTTGATGACTGCGACCTGGCCGGCGGTCGTCACCGTGATGTTCGAATCGGGCATCGCCGAGTGAAGGATCTCGTTGATCGAGCTGATGTTCTGGTTGACCCGGACCCGGGCGCCATAAACGACCGATCCGTCGGAGCCAGTGGCGATCACTGTCGCTTCGCCCATGTCCTTGCCGAAGATGTTGATCTGCCGGCGCGAGTTCACATAGACGTCGGCGACCTTCGGATTGGACGTCCACACGTTGGCGACGTTCTTCGGAAGCGTGACCATCTGGCCTTCGCCGACCGAGAGCAGGAGCTCGCGGCTTGGGCGGTAGGTCGATCCCGCATTCTGGGCGGCGGCCGGAGTGGCCACCAGGACCGCCGGAGCGGCAATTGCGAGCGCCACCAGGGCGGTGCCGAGACGGGCCCGGCGAAGGATGTGCTGAGTGGTCATTTAGCGAGCTCCCACGGGTACGACGGAAATTTCATTGCCCCGGGCGACACGGACCATCGGCCCGTTTGTGGCACCCGCGGCTCCGGCAGCAGCCGAAGGCGCCGCTCCCGGTGCAGAAGCGACAGCTTTCCCCGGGACCGTGCTGCGCTGGAAGCGCGAGACGTCGCCGCCGGTGGTGTAGGTCGTGTTCGTGTCCAGCGGGCGATTGGCGAAAGCGGTCAGAAGGCGGCGCTCGTCCGCCGGGCTGGTGCCCTGCGGGACCTTGATGTCACCCGAAGCAACGGCTCGCGACAGGTCCGAAGACTGGTCGGAGATCGAGCGGAGCGACAGCGACAAAGTGCCCATAGTCTGGGCGACCGAGACCTTCTCCGCGATTCGCGGAGTAACCTCGAGAGTGACGTTCGACGCGGTTTTGATGACGGTCTTGCCGTCCTCGTCCTTGTCGGTGAAACGCTGATCGGTGGCGAGCACGCGGATGTTGCGGACGATCGTTTCGGAAACCCGCAGCGGATCTCCGTCACCGCCGCCCTCGACCTGCTGGCTGAGCACCAGATCGACACGGTCGCCAGGGAAGACGAAGCCGGCAAGGCCGGTCGAAGCGTTCACCGGGACGGTGATCGCGCGCATTCCCGGCGCAAGCGCAGCAGCAAGGAACCCACGGTCCTGGGGCCCGACGAGCGCGCCGCGAGTGACCGGCTGTCCAGCCGTCATCGGGTAGCGAACGACGGTTCCGAGCAGCTTGCTCGGGTCCGCGTCGGGCGTGCCCTGTTGATAATAGGTCGGCTGGACCGAATCCTTGGGCCAGCTATCGAACGCGACCATGGTCGCATCGATGATGGTTCCCACCGGAAGCGGCTTCTTGGCGACCAGCACCTTCGGGCCCTGCGGCACCGGTGCCGCGGCAGCGCTTTGGGCGCCTGCACCGGCAAACATGTTCTTTGCCATGATTGCGGTGACCACCGCGACCATGAGCGCTCCGACGAGAAGCACGATCTTTTTAAAGTCCATGGCGAAAACGCCTCCCCTACGGGCCCCGATTACAGACGACACACATCAGGCAAATTGGTTAAGAAAGCGTTGGGCGAGAATGACCAGGGCACCGATTGCGATGGCCACACCGTACGGAACTTCGGGCTTTCCCTCTCGGGAACGAAGCTTGTGAACGGCTGCTACAACTAAAGTTAGCAAACCCCCGGCGAGCGACATGAAAATCAGGAATCGAAGCGTGCTTGGGGGCGAAAACCACAATGCGAGGGCGGCAGCGAGCTTGACGTCACCGCCGCCCATCATCCCCGCGTAGAAGGCAAGCGCAAGCAGGGCGAAGACACCCGCTGCCACTGCAACCTGGGTCGCCGCGTCCGGCCACAGCGGGAGCGCGACCGACCACCAATAGACCGGTGCAAGAAGCGCGACGCCGAGGTTGAGCCGGTTGGAAATCGTGAACGTGCGAACGTCGATCACCGCCGCGACGACGAGGATCAGCGCCAGCGCGGCGAGCAGAAAATCGGTGAATCCGGCGTTCATCATGGTGCCGAGGTAGACGCGACGGCTTTCGAAACCGTAACCAGCGTCGCAAATGAGTGACTTCGACATCCTGATCGTCGGCGGCGGAATCGCCGGAGCGAGCCTCGGCGCACAAATCGCGCCACACCGTTCGGTTCTTCTCGTCGAGGCGGAAAGCCATTGCGGTTTTCACTCGACCGGACGGTCCGCCGCGTTCTGGCTGGAGAGCTACGGCGGACCAATCGTCGCCCAGCTCAGCACTGCTTCGCGAGCGTTTCTCGACCGGCCGCCCGCCGACTTTTGCGAACACGGGCTGCTTCGCACCCGCGGCGACCTTCACATCACCCGCGATGCGCTTCCCGAGCTTCCCGATGGAATAGAATCGCGAGTGATCGAGCGCGACGAACTCGAGCGGATGATCCCGGGGATCCGGCCCGAGTGGAAGCGCGGCCTTTTCGAGCCCGGCTGTGCCGACATCGACGTTGCCGCGCTTCACTCCGCGTATCTTCGCCAGTTCCGGCGAAGCGGCGGCGAGATTCGTACCGGCTGGCGATTGGATCGCGCGACTCGGCGCGACGAGCAGCTGGACCGTTCAGATGCAGGACGGATCGACCGTTACCGCGTCGACGATCGTCAATGCGGCCGGAGCGTGGGCGGACGAGTTGGCCGTCGCTGCCGGCGTGAAGCCGCTGCAAATCGCGCCGAAGCGGCGGACGATGGTCCAGCTTCGAGTTGGTCGCTCCGGCCTTCGCGACCTGCCGCTGGTCGACGATTCGGATGGCACGTTCTACTTCAAGGGCGAGGGGGAGCGGACAATCTGGCTCAGTCCGCACGACGAGATCGACAGCGCTCCGTGCGATTCCGCACCCGAAGAAATCGACGTCGCCTTGGCGATCGACCGCTTCCAGAAGGTCGTGGACTGGCCGATCGAGGCGGTCGAGCGAAAGTGGGCCGGATTGCGCAGCTTTTCGCCCGACCGGGTCCCGGTCTACGGGTTCGATCCTTCGGCCGACGGTTTCTTCTGGTGCGCGGGGCAGGGCGGGTTTGGAATCCAGACCGCGCCGGCGGCGGCGAAACTCGCCGCGTCGCTCCTGCTTGGCAGCGAAGCGGACGATATGGTCGCGTCAATCGACCCGGCGCCCTTTTCGCCGGCTCGCTTCCGGACCGACTAGAAGAGTTGCGAAAGCACCAGCACGACGCCTGCGATCGATACTCCCCATATCACCGTTCGAAGCCACGGCACCCCTATTACATAGACGATCGCGTAGGCGAGGCGTGCCCAGAAAAAGAGGTTGGCACCCAGCGCAGTCGTGGCGTTGAGGTGATTTGTCGCCACGGCAACGAAAACGAAGATGGCGAAAACGACCAGGCTTTCGAGCATGTTGAGATGGGCCCTGGTCGCGCGAAGGGCCCATCCCCTGAGCGGCGGCATAGCCTCACGATTTCCGGCAAGCACTGGAAGGCTGACCTGCTGCTGGGCGCCCATTGCCGCAACGATCATCTGGACCAGCGCGAGAATTGCCGACCAGACGAGAAGCTGAAGTTCTATGGCCACTGCTCGTCTCCCGTTTCGTTACGGGCATGTTCTAGCATCAAGCCACCGGAATTGAACCGTCAGCCGCGCTGCTTGTCGGCCTCGGCGCAGGCGAGAGCGTCGGCGCGATCGTTTTCGGGGTGGCCGCTGTGGCCTTTGACCCAGTGCCAGCTGACCGAGTGGCGCGACTCGGCTTCGATCAGCTCCTGCCACAGATCCGCGTTCTTCACCGGCTTGCGGTCGGAAGTCCGCCAGCCGTTTCGCTGCCAGCCGTGAATCCACTTCGTGATTCCCTCGCGGACGTAATTGCTGTCGGTGTGAATCTCGACGTTGCACGGCTTCTTGAGCGTATTGAGCGCCTCGATCGCGGCGCGAAGCTCCATTCGGTTGTTCGTCGTCAGCGGCTCGCCGCCACAGATTTCCCGTTCCTTGTCGCCGGTCCGGAGGAGCGCCGCCCAGCCGCCGGGCCCCGGATTGCCCTTGCACGCGCCGTCGGTGAAGATTTCGACCTTCGGAAGTGTCATTCAGGCGACGAGTTCGCGCGGTAGCTTGAAAACGATTCGCTCCGGCGTGTGGTCGGCGATTTCTTCGCTGACGTCGAACCGTTCGCGAAGAGCGTCGATGACCTCGCGCACGAGGAGCTCGGGCGCCGACGCCCCGGCGGTGACTCCAACCGTCTGTGGCTGGCCAAGCCAGTCCCAGTCGATTCGCGAGGCGCGCTCGATCAGCCTCGACGGCACGTCCAACCGCTCGGCCACTTCGGCAAGGCGAAGCGAATTGCTGCTGTTGGGAGCGCCGATGACAAGCATCTTGTCGCACTCGGGAGCGATTGCCTTCACCGCCGCCTGCCGGTTGGACGTCGCGTAGCAAATGTCCTCGCTTCGCGGCGTGCGGATGTTCGGGAACCGCACCTTCAGCGCGTCGACGATCGCTGCAGTATCGTCGACCGAGAGCGTGGTCTGGGTGAGAAAGGCGAGGCGTTCCGGATCGGCGACGTCGACGGCGTTGGCGTCCTCGATGGTCTCGACCAGCGTGATCGCGCCTTCCGGCACTTGTCCGAAGGTGCCGATGACTTCCGGATGCCCTCCGTGGCCGATGAAGAGGATGTGAAAGCCGTCCTCGATCAGCCGCTCTGCCTGGCGGTGCACTTTCGACACCAGCGGACAGGTTGCATCGACATAGGTCAGGCCCCGCTCGCGCGCGTTCGCCGGCACCGATTTGGGGACTCCGTGGGCGGAAAAGACCACCGGCCGGTCGTCGGGCACCTCGTCCAGCTCGTCGACGAAAACCGCGCCCATGCCCTTGAGCCGGTCGACGACGAACCGGTTGTGGACGATCTCGTGGCGGACGAAGACGGGGGCCCCGAAGCGTTCCAGCGCGAGCTCGACGATCTGGATCGCCCGGTCGACTCCTGCGCAAAATCCGCGCGGCGCGGCGATGAGGACGCGAAGGGGAGGGCGCTTCGTCATGAGGCCGGCGATGTAAGCGCTCGCTTGCAGCAATGAAAGGCGGTTCCTATGACAGCGGCCTTTCCAGCGACCGCCGTAAGGAAGTGCCCGTGAAGCTTCGTCTCGCCTCGATAATGATCCTCGCCCTGGTGGCCGGCTGCTCGCGCCGCGGCAATATCGAGGAAGGCGGGATCTACACGATCCGAAGCGCCTGCCCGCAGGTGGCGATCCCCGCTGCCACGGGCGACATCACCACGTTCGACCCGGCGGGAAGCACTGCAGCCTCGGCAATCGACATTGAAGCTGCGATTACCGACCTCCGCGATGCCTGCCAGGAAAGCGGCAACGACGTCATCTCGACGGCTACCTTCAACGTCGTCGCCACTCGCCGCGACCCGACCCAGGCCCGGCAAGTGATCCTGCCATATTTCGACGCCGTCGTTCAGGCCGGAAACCGCGTGGTCGCCAAACGGGTGGGTCAGGTGGCGCTGAACTTCGCTGCCGGAAGCCTTCGCGCCCAGACCTCGGCCCAGGCGACAGCGCGGATTTCGCGGTCGGCGGCGACTCTCCCGGAGAATGTCCGCGAAATTCTTACCCGCAGGCGCAAGGCCGGAGACCCCGACTCGGCGATCGACCCGATGAGCGATCCAGCGGTGCGCGATGCCGTTGCCACCGCGACGTTCCAGCACGTGGTCGGATTCCAGCTCACTGCCGAGCAACTCCGCTACAACGCCACCCGTTGACTCGGGTCTCGCTCGCAGCCAAGGCTGCGGGGGTCACCGGCGGTCTTTCCGCCGGGAGGCGGCGTGGGAGAGTTCGCCAGATGTTTCAAGCATTTGGCGGCGCCGAAGGAGCAACCGCCCCCGGAATCTCTCAGGCAGACGGACCGCGCCCGCCTGACAGTCTGGAAAGTGCTTCGGCGATGAGCCGGAGCCGCCGAAGGGGCAAAGCTCTCAGGCGCAGCGACAGACGGGGGTAAGGCAAAGCGGCGCGGGCCGCGGGGCCGAACTGTCGCGGAGGCGAACGAATGAGCGATCAAGGCCCTGAAAGTCACAACGCCGCTGCAGCGGAAACACAGCAGCTCCCACTCGACAGCTGGCATCGCGCCCATGGCGGGCGAATGGTCGAGTTCGCCGGGTATTGGATGCCGGTCCAGTACGAAGGAATCATGGCCGAGCATCTGTGGACGCGCGAGAACGCCGGCCTGTTCGACGTTAGCCACATGGGCCAGCTGTACGTCCACGGGCCCGAGGTCGACAGCGCACTGGAAATGATTCTTCCCGGCGAGTTGCAGGCGCTGCCCGACCGAAAGCTTCGATACTCGCTTCTCCTCGACGGCAGCGGCGGAATCATCGACGATTTGATGGCCACGCGGCGCGGCGAGGATTTCTACCTGGTCGTGAACGGCGCCACGAAGCACGGCGACATCGACGTGATGAGCCACGCGCTGCCAAAGTCGATCTACCTCGATCACATGACCCAGCAGGCGCTGCTTGCGCTGCAGGGCCCCAAAGCGGCCGAAGCCCTCGAGCGTGTCGTTCCCGGGGTATCGGAGCTGACATTCATGCAGGGCGCAGCCTTCCACACCTTCGGGCACCCGCTGTGGATCAGCCGCTCGGGCTACACCGGCGAGGACGGATTCGAGATTTCCATTCCAGGTGTCGCAGCCGGGGAGCTGGCCGATGCGCTGGTTGCCGACGACAGCGTCAAGCCGATCGGGCTTGGAGCGCGCGATTCGCTGCGGCTCGAGGCGGGGCTGCCGCTCTACGGCCACGATCTCGACCGCAACACGACTCCGGTGATGGCCGGCCTGACCTTCGCGATCCAGAAGCGGCGACGGGCCGAGGGTGGCTTTCCCGGCGCCCAGCGGATCCTCGCCGAGATTGAGGATGGGCCGATCGAAAAGCGGGTCGGTTTCGATGTCGAAGGACGCCAACCGGTCCGCGAAGGAGCGCTCGTCCTCGACGACGAGGGCAATGAGGTCGGGCGGATCACAAGTGGCGGCTTTTCGCCGTCGCTGCAGCGGCCGATCGCAATGGGTTATGTCGCGACTTCGCGCGCCGAGCCGGGAACGCAGCTGAAGCTCGAGCAGCGAGGCAAATTGTTCGAGGCCCGGGTCGCGGCCATGCCGTTCGTCCCCCACCGCTATCACCGCAAGGGAGCTTCCCAATGACGACCTATTTCACCCGCGAGCATGAATGGATCAGGGTCGATGGCGACACCGCGACAGTCGGGATTACCGACCACGCGCAAGACGCGCTCGGCGATGTCGTGTTCACTGACGTCCCCGAAGCGGGGAAGCAGCTGAAGAAGGGCCAGGACGCGGCCGTCGTCGAATCGGTGAAAGCCGCGTCGGACGTCTACTCGCCGGTCTCTGGCGAAGTCATTGAAGGCAACCAGGCGGTGATCGACGATTCGTCGCTTGTGAACAGCGATCCCGAAGGCGAAGGGTGGTTCTTCAAGCTCAAGCTGGCCGATCCGGGCGAGCTCGACGGGCTGATGAGCGAAGACGACTATCGCGCTTGGGTGAAAACTCTCTGATGCGTTACTTGCCGCTAAGTGACTCCGATCGTGGAGAAATGCTCGCGACGATTGGCGCGAAATCAATCGACGACCTGTTCGTCGATGTGCCCGAAGAAGCGCGCCTCGACGGCCTTGTCGAAGGGCTTCCGCTGCACGCGTCGGAGTTGTCGGTCGAGCGGCAGCTCGGCGCGATGGCGGCAAAGAACATGGTCGCTGGAAACGTGCCCTTCTTCCTCGGCTGCGGCGCCTATCGCCACCACGTGCCGGCGACGGTCGACCATATCATTCAGCGCGGCGAGTTCCTGACCAGCTACACGCCCTACCAGCCGGAAATCGCGCAAGGCACGTTGCAGGTGCTGTTCGAATTCCAAACCCAGGTCGCGCGCCTCTTCGGCTGCGATATCGCCAATGCGTCGATGTACGACGGCTCCACCGCCTGCTGGGAAGCCGTGCTCATGGCCGGCCGGGTTACGCGTCGCAAGAAGGCCATCCTCTCGTCCGGGCTTCACCCCCATTACGTCAGCGTTTGCACGAGCATGGCGAAGTTCACCGGCGACAGCATCGAAACCGGCACGCCCGAGCTGTCGGCGTCCACCGACGCCGATCGGCTGATTGCCGGCATCGATGGCGAGACCAGCGCCGTCGTCGTCCAGTATCCGGACATTCTCGGCCGGATTGCCGACCTCAAGCCGATCGCCGACGCTGCGCACGCCCAGGGCGCGCTGCTGGTCGCGGTGGTGACAGAACCGGTCGCCCTTGGCCTGATCAAGTCACCCGGCGAAATGGGCGCCGACATCGTCGTCGGCGAGGGCCAGAGCATCGGGGTCGGGCTTCAGTTCGGCGGGCCGTACGTGGGCCTGTTCGCCTGCGCGGAGAAATTCGTCCGCCAGATGCCGGGGCGGCTTGCGGGCGAAACCGTCGATGCGGAGGGCAAGCGCGGATTCGTCCTGACGCTGTCGACTCGCGAGCAGCATATCCGGCGCGAGAAAGCGACGAGCAACATCTGCACCAACTCGGGACTGTGCGCGCTCGCATTCTCGGTCCACATGAGCCTGCTTGGCGAAAAGGGACTGCGCCAGCTCGCTTCCCTGAATCACGCGCGCGCGTGCGAAGTCGCCGACCGGCTGTCGTCGATTGCAGGAGTTCGAGGTCGTCAACGACGGCTTCTTCAACGAATTCGCCGTTCGCCTTCCGGTCGAGGCCCGGCCGGCCGCCCGCGACCTCGCCGAGCGCGGAATCCTCGCCGGCGTCTCGCTTGGAAGATTGTTCCCTGATTCGCCGGAGCTTGAGAGCGGACTGGTGGTCGCTGTCACCGAGACGGTCACCGATGAGGACATCGATGCGTTGGAAGCCGGCCTGAAGGAGATTTGCAAGTGACTGTGAATCCTTCCGGCTGGCGTCCTACGGCTCCTCGCGGCGGCGGAGACTGCGGCCCAGCCACCACGACCGGCAACCAGGCCCTACAGCTTGAAGAGCCGCTGCTGTTCGAGCGCGGACGGCTCGACCGCACTGGCGTGGACGTTCCGGTCGCCGAGCATTCGGGTGCGCGCCTGTCGGGGCTGGAGCGTAACCTCGACATCGGCTTGCCTGGCCTTTCGGAGCCGGAGGCAGTTCGCCACTACACGCGGCTGTCGAGGCAGAATTACGCGATCGACCTCGGGCTGTTCCCGCTTGGATCGTGCACGATGAAGCACAACCCGCGGCTCAACGAGAAAGTGGCGCGGATGCCCGGCTTTGCCGACGTCCATCCGCTCCAGCCGATGGACACCGTCCAAGGCGCACTCGAGTTGATCTGGCGGCTTGGCGAGTGGCTAAAGACCCTGACTGGAATGCCTGCGGTGGCGATGAGCCCCAAGGCGGGCGCGCATGGCGAATTGTGCGGCTTGCTGTGCATCCGCTCGGCGCTCGAGGCTCGCGGCGACGCCCGCGAAGTCGTGCTCGTGCCGGCCAGCGCTCACGGAACCAATCCGGCGACCGCTGCCTTTGCCGGTTATCGCGTGGAGAACATCCCGGCCAATTCGCAGGGGCGGGTCGATCTGGATGCGCTCAAGGCGCGGCTCGGGCCCGACGTCGCTGCAGTGATGATCACCAATCCGAACACCTGCGGGCTGTTCGAGCCGGAAATGATCGAAATCAGCAAGGCGGTCCACGATGCCGGCGGGCTGGTCTATTGCGACGGCGCGAATTTCAACGCGATCGTCGGCAAGGTGCGGCCGGGCGACCTCGGCATCGACGCCATGCACATCAACCTGCACAAGACCTTTTCGACGCCCCACGGCGGGGGCGGGCCGGGTGCGGGGCCGGTGGTCCTGTCGAAGGCGCTCGCGCCGTTTGCGCCGCTTCCGTTCGTCGAGAAGAAGAACGACCAGTTCGTCCTCATCGAAGAGGAAAATGCGGCCGATCATCACCCGAACAGCTTCGGGAGGATGGTCGCTTTCCATGGCCAGATGGGGATGTTCACCCGCGCTTTGGCGTACATGCTGAGCCACGGCGCCGACGGATTACGGCAAGTCGCCGAGGACGCGGTCCTCAACGCCAATTACGTGCTTCGCGAGCTGGACGACGTTCTCGACGCACCGTTCGCCGGAAGCGGGCCGTGCATGCATGAGGCGATTTTCTCCGACAAGGGATTTGCCGGCGGGTTGAGCACCATCGACCTGGCCAAGGCGCTCATCGACGAGGGCTTCCACCCGATGACGATGTATTTCCCGCTGGTCGTCCACGGCGCGATGCTGGTCGAGCCGACGGAGACCGAGTTCAAAATACGCGCTCGACCAGTTCATCGCCGCAATGCGATCGATCGCCGGGCGCGCTAAAGCAGGGGACGAGAGCCTCAAAGACGCGCCGGTCTATGCGCCGAGGCGGCGGCTCGACGAAACGCTGGCGGCAAGGAAACCGGTGCTGGTCTATCGTGAGCCGGAGCAGGCGGAGGCGGCGCAGTGAACGCAGGTCAGCCCCACGGCTGGCTCGCGACGCTTTTGCCGTTCGCCATTGTCGCGGTCGTCATCGCCCTCAGGCTCCGCACCATGCGCGGGGAACGCAAGCTCAACCTGGCGACCTTGTGGGTCATTCCGGTGGTTTACCTCGCCCTCATCGCAGTTATGTTCGCCGAGCTTCCGCCGCCGGTTGCGGGGTGGGCGCTGGCGCTGGCCGGTCTTGCGCTGGGGCTGCTCGCGGGTTGGTACCGCGGTCGCCTGATCGGGATCCACCGCGACCCTGACAGCGGGGAATTGCGTCAGAAAGCATCGCCGGTGGCAATGCTGTTGCTGGTTGCGATCGTCGCCCTGAAGCTCGGCGCCCGCGAGATTTTCGGAGAAACTGCGGCGAGCCAGCCGAACAGCGCGGCAATGCTGATGACCGACGCCTTCATCGGCTTCGCGCTTGGCCTGCTCTCGGCAACCCGGATCGAGATGTACATGCGCGCCAAACGACTTCTCGGGCAGGCGTGACCGGCGAGCGCCGGTTCTACGAATCCCGCGGCGGAGGAGGCCTTCGCTCGGCGCCGGCGGCGCTGCGCAACCGTGACGCCATCGCAGCAGTCCTCGCGGACTGGTTGCCGGACCACGGGCTGGTGCTTGAAGTCGCCAGCGGCACTGGCGAGCATGCGGTGCATTTCGCGGAGACGTTCCCGGGTCTCGAGTGGCAGCCGAGCGATGTTCATTCCGATGCGCTGGACTCGATCGCTGCGCGTGTCGCTCAATCGGACCTCGCCAATCTGCGCCAGCCGATTGTCGTCGACTCGGCAGCGTCCGAGTGGCCGATCGAGCGGGCTGATGCGGTCCTCAACATAAATATGGTCCACATAAGCCCGTGGAGCGCGTCGCTGGGGCTGCTCGACGGAGCCGCGCGTCTGCTCGACGCCGGAGCGCCGCTTGTTCTCTACGGTCCCTGGTTCAGTGACGACGCGGAGCCGGCGCCGAGCAACGTCGCGTTCGATGGCGATCTCAAGCGGCGGGATCCCGAATGGGGACTGCGCAAGGTCGAACGCTTCGCGGACGAAGCCGCCAGGCGAGGTTTTACTTTGGTCGAGACGCGAGACATGCCGGCGAACAACCTGATGCTGCTGTTCCGAAAAGAGACAGGCTCAAATAGGCTTTAAACCAAGATTTACTTCGCGCGTATAATGCCACCGACAATGGACGCGAGTGTACAGACCCAGAACCGGCGGCATCGCCGCTCGAACGTGCTTCTCAAGGCGACGCTGGAGGTGCCCGGCGAGTCGCTGACGGTCGTGCTTCGCAATCTTTCGCAGGAAGGTGCGCTGGTGCAGGGCGACAGCCTGCCGCCCGAAGGTACGCGCGTACTCTTTCATCGCCAGGGGTTGAGCGTTCCCGCACGCCTTGTCTGGGCTCACGACAGCTATGCCGGTGTGGAGTTCGACTTTCCCCTGTTCCCGCGAGAGATGCTTCGCCACGTCCCGGAGCGGCAGGAGAAGGCACCACCGCCGATCGCGCGCCGTCCGGGGTTTACAGCAAAGCCGCTGACTCCCGGAGAGCGGGCCCTGATCGAGGCGTGGGCAGTCGGAGCAAACAAGCTCGGCGACTGAGGCTGATCCGCGACCTTCGCCCGAATCAAGCGCCGTTGCGCTCGTGAAGCCAGGCGACGAGGCCGGCCAGCGGAAGAACGCTGTTGAACGAAATTCCGTAGCGATCCCCATCCCGCCAGCGCACCGATGCGCCTTGCGAGGGTAAACCGGGAAGCGTCACCGTCACGTCACTGCCAATCGACAGCGGGTTGGGAGCCTCGACGCTCAAGCCACCCTGGGAAATGTTTTGCAGCTGGGTGCGGTGCACGATTGCACCCTCGCGGACGAAGCAGACGCATTGCACTTCGATTCGCGGCATCCGCGGCCGCGGTCCGTTCGCGTTCGATTTCAAAAGATCGACGACGTTGACCCGTTCGTCGAACGTGATCCCGGCGTCGCCGCCGCGAACCCAGGTTATCGTTCCCGAAATCGGCTGCGAGTCCTTGAGTTCGATATCGACCCGGGTGTCCGGCTCGACAGTGCAATAGGCCCTGATCAGGGTTCCTCCGGCGGAGATATTCTTGACCAGGCAAAGCTCGCGGCGGTCGCCGATCACGATCGTTCCAACCCGGAACAGGGTCAGGTGGCGCTCATCCGCACGCCGGTTCTTGTCCGGCGGAGGTTCGTCGGACATCGAATAAATTGTCGTCTCGATCGGCAGCTCTTTCAAGTCGTACTCCGCGCATGGCCCGAGCGGGCGGCCAGCAGCCCTGCTCACCAGCTAATTTCGGCCGAAAGCCTTACCATCTCGTTGCGCTTTGCTCCGCGACGGCGGCGAGAAGCTGCGCGAGCGTCAGGCGGAAGCGCTGCTCGAGCGTCCTGGAAGCATCCTTTTCAGGACGCGGTCGCGGAGCACGTAATGGTGATAGAGAGCGGCCAGGGCGTGGGCTGCGGCAATGGCAATAATTGTCCAGCCCACCCATTCGTGAATCTCCCCCACCTGGTGATGAGCGGCGCGGCTCCATTGCGGAAACGGCGATGCGATCGGCAGCCCGAAGAAACTCATTTCCTCGCCGCCCGACCACCGGAACAGGAATCCGAGGACGGCTTCGGCAGCAAGCAGCAGGTATAGCAGATAGTGGACGCCCTTCGCGGCGACCCGAAGCCAGCCGACGTCCGCAGCCGGGACTTCATGTCCGGGGATGAGCCTCCACACGATCCTCGCGACGATCACGGCGGTGAGGACAATTCCCAGAGACATGTGGGCGACAACCATCACATGGTGTGTCGGGCGATCCCACAAGCCCCACAATTGGGCGAGGGCCATTTGTACGACGACGAGCAGCGCGGTCGCCCAATGCAGCGCGATTGATACGCGGTCGTAATTCGTCCCGTCATCGCCGGCGATGACCCGAGTCGTCGCGTCCAGCGGCGATTCCTGCCCAACACTCATCCGCGCCTCGATCCCACTTGCGGCCGCTGGAGCTTCAGCCGAGCTGCATTCCGGTCAAGTAGCCGACGCCATAGGTAATTGCCATCGCCAGCACTCCGCCGAAAACCGTCCGCCCGATGGCGGGAAGCCGCGGCGCCCCGCCGAGGCTCGCACCAATGAACCCGGTTGCGGCGAGCGCGGCGACGACGGCGATTGCAGCGACCCACATCCCGATTGGAACGGGCGCCAGGATGATAGCGAGCAGCGGCACCAGGCCGCCGACGGTAAAGGCGATCAGCGAAGCAAAAGCCGCGTGCCAGGGATTGGTGACTTCGTTCGGGTCGAGCCCGAGTTCGAGCCGTGCATGGGCGGCGAGCGGGTCGTCTTCGTGCAATTGAACAGCGACCTTGTGCGACAACTCGGGCGAAATGCCGCGTTCCTGGAGAAGCCGGGTCAGCTGCTGAAGCTCGCGCTCGGGGTCTTCCTCGAGCTCGCGGCGCTCCTCCTCGAGCTCCGCCTGTTCGAGGTCGCGCTGGCTCGATACTGAAATATATTCGCCGACTGCCATCGACAGTGCTCCGGCGGCGACGGCGGCGATGCCGGAAACCAGGAGCGCCTGGTGGGACACCGCGGCCCCGGCGACTCCGAAGATGAGCGCGGCGGTCGAGACAACGCCGTCGTTCGCTCCAAGCACTCCGGCGCGCAGCCAGTTCAGCTTGCTCGCAATCGCTCCGCCAACCGCTTCGGACTCTTCGCTGGTCATGGGTGACATCGTATCGGCCATAGTGTCATGACTCCCGCAGGGCTGTCGCTGTTCCCAATTGCGTTCGTGCGGTACAATGGTGGCGATGTCCAACGCGATGCGAACGAGAGTTATCCGCTTGGCCGGGCTGGCGATGCTGGCGCTTGCGGCTGCATCGGCGCTTCTGCCGATGGAGTCCGGTGGCCCGGCGCGCTTGCTTATCGGGATTCTCCTGGTGCTTGCCGGGGCTGCTGAAATGGCGGCCGTTTTCGCTCGTCGCGGGCATCATCTTCCTGCTGGGTTGGCCGCCGCCGCCAGCTTGCTTGCCGGGCTTCGGCTTGTCGCCGATCCCAACATCAATTTCCTGACGATCCTCAATTTCGTGATCCTGTGGCTGGTAGTTCGAAGCGCGGCCTTGCTGTGGTCGTCGCGACATTCGCCCAAACCGCTGTGCACCTGGGTCTATCTTGCCGCCGCGGTGGATTTCGCCCTCGCGGTGCTGCTTTTGGGAGGGCTACCGGTCGCGGTCCTCGTTTACGGCATCTTCGGCCAGACAAGCGAAATCAGTGCCACTTTCGCCTGGATCCTGACCGCGAGCTTCGTTGCCGCCGGCTGGCTACTGATCGCCGCCGCGCCGCTCGAAGCAAGCGAAAGCGACTAGCGGCTCACCAGAAAGCAATCAGCTCTTCGAAGCGGCCGTCGTCGGCGTGGCGAATGAAATCCATCCCTTCGATTACCCGCTTTTCCCCGTCGGCCGTCGTTCCGTCGATGCGGAACTTGTGAGCGGTCATCGAGCCATTTGCGCGGATGAATTCGGCCCTGCCGTCAATCGTTTCGAAGGTGTCGAAGATGCCCTGGATGAACGCCCGGCGCTTTTCATCGGTGTCTGAGGGAGGCGAGTTTGGAGGGTCGTGCGCGACCGCCTCGTCGGCGAACATGGAGGCAAAGCCATCGACGTCCTTGGCGGAAATGAAGGTCCAATATTGCTGGATTGCAGCGACGTTGCGATCACTCATCGTCTGTCCCCCGGTCCGCATCCACAACCCCTTATCACGAGCGGGCAATCGCGAAAATCACGGATAGAGGGCTTCGACGAAATACAGGCCCTGCGGAGGCGCGTTCAAACCGAGGGCGGAACGGTCGCGAGCGTCAAGTGCGGCCTTCATGTCCGCCGGCTGCCACTGCCCCCAGCCTGACAAGCGCGAGACAGCCGACCATCGATCGCACCTGGTGGTGAAGGAAACTTCGCGCCGCCGCTTCGATCCGGATCTCGTCGCCTTCACGGCTGACGTGGAGGCGATCGAGAGTCTTCACCGGGCTGTCCGATTGGCAGTGGACGGAACGAAACGTGGTAAAGTCGTGGCGGCCGAGAAGCATTGCGGCGCCTTCCGCCATCGCTTGGCAATCGAGTTCGCCGGCGATGTGCCAGACCCGCCCGCGATCCAGCGCCGGAGGGGCGCGGCGGTTGAGGATTCGATAGAGATACCGCCGGCCCGTGCACGAGAAGCGCGCGTGCCAGTCGTCGGGCACCTCGCTCACAGCCAGGATCGAAATCGGATCGGGCCGGACAAGCGCGTTCACTCCCTCGCGGAGCCGGTGCGAAGTCAGTGTCTTTTCGAGATCGACATGAGCGGTCATCGCAAGTGCGTTGACCCCTGAATTGGTGCGCCCGGCGCCATGCACCGTGGGACGCTCGCCCGTCATTTGCGCAAGCGCGTCCTCGATCGCCTGCTGGACCGATGGCCCATGCTCCTGGCGCTGCCAGCCCATGAACGGCCCGCCGTCATATTCGACCGTAAGCCGCCAGCGGGTCACTGAAGGACCGTGCCCTTGGCAATGGGAAAGCCCCGCAAGAGCTCGCCTGGAGTGATGATTCCGCGACCGGCGCGCTGCACCTTGATCGGCCGGATGTATCCTTCACCCGTGGCGATGTTCAGGCAGTCGTCGAGCACTTCGCCTGGTTCGCCGGCCCCGTCGGCACCGACCTTTGCTTCGTGAAGCTTCACGCGCTCGCCATTCGCTTCAAACCACGCGCAGGGGGAGGGGGCGAAGGCGCGGATCTGGCGTTCGATTTCTGCTGCCGGGCGAGTCCAATTTATGCGCGCTTCGCTTTTGTCGACCTTGGGCGCGTAGGTGGCACTTTCATTGGACTGCGGTTCGCCCTCCGATGACTTCTGCAGCCACTCGAGAAGTGCATCGGCGCCGAGCTTCGCCAGCTCATCCGTCAGCTCACCGGCAGTTTTCGAGTCCACCGGAGTCTCGCGTTTCAGGAGCATCGGCCCGGTGTCCAGACCTTGCTCCATTCGCATGATCGTGACGCCAGTCACCGCGTCGCCTGCCAAGATTGCCCGCTGGATCGGTGCAGCTCCCCGCCAGCGCGGCAGCAGCGAGGCGTGGACATTGATGCAGCCCAGTCTCGGACTATCGAGAACAGGCGAGGGAAGGATCAGCCCGTAGGCGGCGACGACCGCCAGGTCGGCGTCCAGCGCGGCGAAACGCGCCTGCTCGTCCGATTCCTTCAGAGTTCTCGGGCACCGGACCTCGATCCCGAGTTCGTCCGCCCGGCGGTGCACGGGGGTCTTCTGTTCCGCCTTGCCGCGTCCGGCGCGCCTTGGCGGCTGGGTGTAGACGCATGCGACGTCATGCCCGGCGCCGATCAGGGCGTCGAGGCTTGGAAGTGCGAAGTCCGGCGATCCCATGAAGACGATGCGCATGACGGTGCCCTATGGCGCGACAGCGGCGAAATTCCTATCTCAAGTGCCGTGGCAAGCCAGGAAATCGAAACGTTGGCGAACGCATTGGCGCGGCTTCCGGGGCTCGGGCCGCGATCCGCTCGCCGTGCAGTCCTTCACCTGATGAAGAAGCGCGAATCGACTCTTCAGCCGCTGCTCGCCGCGCTCCGCCAGGTCGCCGACAAGCTTTCGACCTGCTCCACCTGCGGCAACGTCGACACCTCGGACCCGTGCGGCATTTGCCGCGACCCGCGCCGCGACGAGCGTTCGCTGTGCGTTGTCGAGGAAGTTGCCGACCTGTGGGCGCTCGACCGCTCGCGCCTGTTTCCCGGGCGCTATCACGTCCTGGGAGGGCGATTGTCGGCGCTCGAGGGCGTTCGCCCGGAAGATCTCACCATCGAGCAGCTCGTTAGCCGGGTCGCGAAAGGCGGAATTGACGAAATCGTGCTCGCGATGAACGCGACTTTGGAGGGGCAGACGACCGCCCATTATCTGGCCGAGCGGCTCGAAAGCTTCCCCGTAAGGCTGACCCAGCTCGCTCACGGCCTGCCGGTCGGCGGCGAGCTCGACTATCTCGACGAAGGAACGCTTGCGCAGGCTTTGCGAGCGCGCCGCCCGCTCGGTTGAACCAAAGCCTCCGAGCGCCTAAATTCCAGTCATGGCAATTCGCAAGATCGTGGAGGTCCCGGACCCGCTGCTCCGGCAGAAGTCGAAACCCGTCGAAACGGTGGATGACGACGTGCGCGCGCTCATCGCCGACATGTTCGAGACGATGTACGATGCGCCCGGAATCGGGCTCGCTGCGATCCAGGTGGGCGTGCCCAGTCGAATCCTGGTCATCGACCTCCAGGAACCGGCCGAAGAGGGCGGCGAGCCGGTCAGCGATCCCCGCGTCTTCATAAACCCGGAAATCCTCGGTTCGTCGGATCGGGACGTCCCTTATACCGAAGGCTGCTTGTCGGTTCCCGACCAATATGCCGATGTCGACCGGCCGGACCGGGTGCGCGCACGGTGGCTCGACTCGGACGGAAACCCGCACGAAGAAGATATCGAGGGCCTGCTGGCGACCTGCCTGCAGCACGAGATGGATCACCTCGAAGGCATATTGTTCATCGACCATTTGTCGCGCCTGAAACGCGAAATGATCCTCAAGAAGCTCGCCAAGCAGCGCAAAGAGCAGGAAAAGCGGGCGGCTTAGCCGCCGCTCAGACGTCGCGGCCGCAGAACACGAGGCCGCTGTCTGCAATCGTTTTCGACTTGAACAGCATCGCCTTGGCCGACTCGGCGAAGCGGATCTTCAGCGTGTCCGACGTCGGCGGCGCCTCTGCGCTGCAGGTTGCCTCGATGTCGTAACCGCCGGGAACTTCGCTGATACGGTTAAAGCTGCACTGAGAGCCGGCGGGAGTATGCAGGGTCGAAGAGGTGAACTGCCACGCATTCGACTGACACGACTTCTCGTCGGCCGCCCATCTCCCGACAAATCTCGGCCCCGTCTCCTCCGACGGGAGCTCTCCTGCCTCGGCGGAATTTACCTGCCCGGGCGCCGTCGCGGAGCCGTCATCGGTCCGGATAGGCCCGTTGGGCTCGTGGCCGGCCGGCGCATTGTCGCAGGCGGCCAGGACCAGCATCGGTAGTGCGAGCAGCGCAAGTCGCATTCTATCCCCGGGGCGTAATCGAAACAGAGGCGTTGCGGCAGTCGTCGGCGCACTCGAGGCACATCTGCGCGCACAGTTTGCAATGTTCATAGTCGTGCTTTTCGCATTCCGACGCACAGGCTTCGCAAACGCGAGCGCACAGCTCGAGCATCTCCTTGAGGACGGTTTCGTTCGATCCCGAACGGCGGACCGCCAGCTTGCCTGCCGCTTCGCAAACGTCCGCGCAGTCGAGGCAGGAACGGATGCACTCGCTCATGTCCGTCTTTTCGGCGGCGCAGGCGTCGGCGCAGGACAGGCACATTCGCGCGCAGTACATCAGGTGGTGAGCGGCATCGCCGAGCGGCTGGTTGACGTGACCGTCAACGTCGGGGTGCAGAGCGATCATCTTGCGAATAGACATTAAATTCTCCTGCTCGAACGTCGAACCTGTGGAAAGCACCTCGGTTCCGCCTTGAGTGCTCACGAGGCGAAGCGTAGGGTTCCCATTCTGTTCCACCGGGGGAATGACAATGTATCTGGGCGTAATCCTTGCTGTCGGCGTTGTCGCCATTGGAATTGGTGCGCTGATCGGCTGGCTAGTTGCAAGCCGTGACGGTGCGGCGGCAAAGCACACCGTTGACACCCTTCGATTGCAGCTCGACGAGGTGGTGAAGGAGCGTGACCAGGTCCGCTCTTCCCACGAGGCGTCCTCCAGGGAACTCGCTGCCTTGCAGGCGGACGCACGCAACTTCGAGCAGCGGATGAAAGACCTTGCCGAGTCGAAGGACGCGCTGATCGCCCAGTTCCGCTCGGTCGGCGACCAGCTTCTCGAAAAAGCGCATAAGGATTTTCTGGAGAAGGCGGGCGAGCGCTTCACCGCTGCCGACAAGGCTAGCGAGACCAAGCTCAAGGAGTTGCTGGCGCCGGTCGAAACCACCCTCAAGCGCTACGAGGAAGGGCTGCAGCGGGTCGAGAAGGAGCGGATCGATCACTATGCCGGTCTGAAGTCGGTCGTCGAGCAGGTGCGGGAAGGGCAGGGGAAGGTCCGCGACGAGACCCGCAACCTGGTCAATGCACTGCGCTCCTCGCCCAAGGCACGCGGCCGGTGGGGCGAGCAATCGCTCCGCAACGTGCTCGAGCAAGCGGGATTGAGCCCGTACGCCGATTTCCAGACGGAGGTCACGGTCGACGGCGAAGACGGAAAGCTTCGGCCCGACGTCATCGTCCGGCTGCCCGGCGGACGAACGCTCGTCATCGACGCCAAATGTTCGCTTAACGCCTATCTCGATGCTTGCGACGAGGTCGACGACGACAAGCGCCAGGCCTGCCTTGCCGCCCATCTCGCCTCGATCCGCACGCATGCCCAGCAGCTTGGGTCCAAGTCCTACTGGGCGCAGTTCGGCGATTCGGCCGACTATGTGGTGATGTACATTCCCGGCGAGCATTTCCTGACGGCGGCGCTGGAACTCGACCACGGACTTTGGGACTGGGCGAACGAGCGCAAAGTGCTTCTTGCGACACCGACCAACCTGGTTGCGATCGCCCGCACGGTCGCCAGCATCTGGAACCAGGAAAAGCTCGCTGCCGAGGCCGGCAAGATTGCCGAGCTTGGCCGGGAGCTGCATTCGCGCCTTGCCACCATGGCCGAGCACGTGTCGTCGGTGGGCACCAACCTCAGCCGCGCCAACAACGCCTACAACAAGATGGTCGGGAGCCTCGAAAGCCAAGTCCTGACGCAGGCGCGGCGATTCGAGGAGTTCGGCGCCGGAAGCGCCAAGGACATCCCCGACCTGCCAATGGTCGAGGCGTCACCACGCCCGCTTACAAAGTTGCCACTGAAGGACAGCGAAAAGGTTGTCGTCTCGCTCGACGATCCGGCGTCTTCGCGCTTGGAAGCAGCAGATGCCGAAGACGACGATTAACCGTCGCCTTCAAAGCAGAACCTAGAGCCCGCCGCAGCCGTTGTAGCGGGTCCCGTCGACCGTCACCTGCAGCTTGTCGGGATAGGTGCGGTCGCTCATCCCGTCGCTGCACTGCGCGTGGACGATATTCACGTCCATCCGGGGCGTCTGGTAGATCTCTCCGGCGATCCCGACGATCGGCCTGGGCTTAGGCTGAACGATCGGCTGCTCTTCGGGCCGGGTGAAGGTGATATTGCTGTCGTCGATGGTGAGGCTCCAGAAAGGCTCGGTGCCGACGCCGTGATAGGGCGCAGCCGGTGCCGGCGCCGCCGGCGGCGGCGACGGGTAAGACATGCAACCGGCGAGCAGGGCCGGCGCGATCGACAGTGCAATGCGTTTGATCATGGAGCGATAAGCATCCGCAGCGCGTGCGGTTCCCGTCACCGCCAGCTCGCCTTCACGGCAAAGGCCATTACGGCCGCCGCGACAGCCGCGTTGAGGCTGTCTGCACGCCCCGCCATCGGGATTTTCACCAGGGTGTCGCACTCGGCTTCATAGTCCTCGGGCAGGCCCTGCTGCTCGTTGCCGATGAGCAGGAAACAAGGGCGTTCGTACGCCGCCTCGAGGTAGTCGGTGCTCGCATTGAGGCTGGTGCCGACCAGTTGGCCCGGGCCCGCTCGCAGCCACGACAGGAACTCCTCCCACCGGGCGGTGGCGATCTGCTGCGTGAACAGGGCGCCCATCGATGCTCGCACTGCTTCGACCGAGAAGGCGTCGGCGCAATCGTCGATCAGGATCAGCCCCCCGGCGCCGACCGCGTCGCCGGTGCGCAGGATGGTGCCGATATTGCCCGGGTCTCGAAGCGCCTGCGCGCAAATCCATAGCGGCGCAGACGATCGATCGATTCGGTCGAGCGACGTCTCCGGCTGACGGTAAGCGCCGAGCAGCATCTGCGGATTGTCCTTGCCGCTCATCTTCGAGAGGATGTCCGGAGTCGTCTCGATTGCCTCGCCGCCAGCGGCTTCGGTCGCGGCGATAATTTCGGCCGCAAGCGGGTGTTTTGCGCCCTCGGCGGAGAAAGCGACGACTTCGGGCAACCGCCCGCTGTCGCGCGCTTCGGCGATGATCCTCAGGCCCTCTGCCAGGAACATGCCTTCGGAGCGGCGCGCCTTCTTGTCGCGGAGCGAGCGGAGCCGCTTTACGGTGGTGTTGGAAAAGGCGGTGACCGTTCTAGGCATCTGGCCCGGGCACCTTTCAGCCGCACTCCTCGCCAAATCCGCACTCTACGAGCTTCACCAGCCTGTCGAGCGCATCCTCGGCGCCGTCCCCTTCGACGTGGATGACGATGCAGTCACCCATTCCGGCGCCCAGCATCATCAGGCCCATGATCGACGTTCCGGTGACCCGATTGCCGTCCTTTTCGACCTCGACCTTCGCCGGGAGCTCGCTTGCGAGATTGACGAATTGTGCGCTTGCGCGAGCATGCAACCCGCGGCGATTGACGACCTTGACCTCCCTGGAAGCGCTCAAGCGGCGGCTTCCCCGAGTATCTCTGAAGCGACAGAGATATATTTGCGGCCGGCTTCGCGGGCGGCGGCGACGGCGGCATGAACGCCCATCGCCTTGCGAGCGCCCTCAAGCCGGATGAGCATCGGCAGGTTCACCCCGGCAATGACCTCGATATTCTCGGTCTTCATTAGGCTGATCGCCAAGTTCGAAGGCGTTCCCCCGAACAGGTCGGTGAGGATAATTACGCCTTTGCCCTTGTCGACGCTCTTGATGGCGGTGGCAATGTCCTTGCGCCGCTCTTCCATGTCGTCGTCGGGCCCGATGCAGACTGCCTCGATGGCTTCCTGCGGGCCGACCACATGTTCCATTGCGGTGATGAACTCGGCCGCGAGACGGCCGTGGGTCACCAGCACTAGTCCAATCATTCGTTCAACTCGCTTCCACTCCCGCTTGCAGCTGCGGTGCCGGCCTTGTCCTCGATCCTGTCGTTCGGTGCCGAAGACAGGTCGCGGTGCCGGACATTGGGATTGAAACCCGCGGCTCGCAATCGTTGCGCCATCTCCACTGCCGCGGTCACCGATCGGTGCCGTCCCCCCGTGCAGCCAAAGGCGATCGTCAAATAGCTTTTGCCCGCGGCCCAGTAGCGGGGAATCCATGTCATGAGAAGGGATTCGATGCTGTTGATCGAATCCTCCCACGACGGATCTCCGGCAATATAGTCGCGAACGGCGCTGTCGTTGCCGGTCAAGTCGCGAAGCTCGTCGACCCAATGCGGATTGGCGAGGAACCGCATGTCAAACACCAGGTCGGCAGTACGTGAGATGCCGTGGCCGAACCCGAACGAGGAAACGGTGAGCACCGGCTCACGAGTCGTTTTGAAGCGCCGTCGAAGCTCTTCGCGAAGCTCGGCCGGCGTGAGATCGGTCGTATCGATCACAGTATCGGCCGCGCGGCGGAGCGGCGACAGCATGGTGCGTTCCCGGGCGATTCCGTCCTCGGCGGGCCGGTCGGGGGCGAGCGGATGCCGACGGCGAGTCTTGTCGAAGCGCCGCATCAGGTCGGCGCTCGAGCAGTCGAGGAAGAGGATTTGCGGTTCGACTCCCTCGATTGCGGCGATTGCGCCGTCGATTGTGCCGGGTTCGAATCCGCGGCTCCGGACGTCCATCCCGACCGCGACCGGGGCCGTCCTGCACTGGTCGCCCGTGTTGACAAAGGCCGCAAGTAGGTCGGCGGGGAGGTTGTCGACCGTGTCCCACCCCATATCCTCGAGGGCGTCGAGCACGGTGGATTTGCCTGCTCCGGACATGCCGGTGACGAGCAACAGCCGCGGCTTTGCCGGGGTCGCCGTCACGAATGCGCGAGCCCGAGCCGGTCGAGCGCCAGAGCGACCTTGGCAGGCGCAGATGCGGCCATCGCATCGATGCTGATCAGGGGCAGCGGCACGCCAAGGAGCGGACGCTCGCGGCTGTCGTCCGGAATCCTCTCGATGTCGCTCGTCAGCTCGACCAAAAGAGCGACGGGAACGTCGTTTTGGGTATCCACGTCGATGATCCCAACTCCGCGGACTTCCAGCTTCCCCGCGATCCTGTGCGGCGCGGAAGCGATTAGCCGGTCGCCCTCGCGCCGGACGATCGTCTGGTCATCGCTCACCAGGGCGAATCCACGATCGAAGAGCCGAAGCGCCAGGTCCGATTTTCCCGACCCCGACGGGCCGGTGATGAGGACGGCGCGTCCGTCGATCGCGACAGTGCTCGCGTGGACCGTTTCGGTCGAGAGTCGCCGCGGCGCGCTCACCGGTCGTCCAGCGCGGGAAGCGCGATTATGAAGCGGGCGCCGGAAGGCGCGTCGTCGCGGTCGTACACGCTGATTTCCCCGTCATGTCCTTCGACAATAGCCCTGGCGATGGCCAGACCCAACCCGGAATGGCGGCCGAATTGTTCACTGTCCGGCCGTATCGAGTGGAACCGGTTGAAAATCGCTTCACGTGCTTCGGGCGGAACGCCCGGGCCCTCGTCGTCGATCCGGATCCTGACCTGGTTGCCGACGCGCGAGGCGGCGACCTCGACCAGCCCGCCCGCCGGCGAGAAGCTAATTGCGTTGTCGAGGATGTTGTCGATCGCGCGCGCCAGCCGCCCGGGGTCACCAAGGACCAAGGTGCTTTCCTTGCGGGGGCGAGCAAAGGCAATTCGGGCGTCGCCGCGCTCGCGCCGCGTCTGCCACGCGTCGACGAGCTGCTCGATGAGCGGGCCGAGGTCGACGGGCTCGAAACGGGCCCTGGCGAGCTCGGCGTCCGTTCGCGCGGCTTCGCTGATGTCGCTGATCAGCCGGTCGAGACGAAGCACGTCGGCCTGTGCGACGTCCATCAGGCGCTTGCGCAGCTTTGCATCCTTGACCGCCTCGGCTCCGTCGAGTGCGGAGCGAAGCGAGGCGAGCGGGTTCTTCAGCTCATGAGTCACGTCGGCGGCGAACGCTTCGATATTGTCGATGCGCTGGCGAAGCGACTGGCTCATGTCGGCCACCGAACGGGCGAGAAGGCCGATTTCGTCGCGCCTCGAGGGCAGGCGGGGCACGCGTACCTCGCGGGCGCGGCCGAGCCGGACACGATGCGCGGCGAGGGCAATGCGGCGGAGCGGACGAACGATGGTCCTGGCGAGGAACAGCGACAGCAGGACGGAAATGAAGATGGACAGCCCCATCGCCAGGGCAAGCGCAGCGCGCTGGCTCCGCATCGACTTGATCAGGCTTCGCTCGTTCGAGGTGACCAGAAGCGCGCCGCCGTCGACCGGGGCCGCCGCGGACATGACCGGAGTAAGGTCCGGGGCCGTCCGGACCTTGCTGGTCACGGCATTGGCCTGCTGGGCCTGGTAGGCCTCCGGCCAGGCGGTGATCAGGTCATTGGAGGGTTCGACGAAATCCGGTGCATATTGCGCTCCGACCAGCAAGTTGAAGCCGCGGTCGAGGGCGCGCGCCGCGTCTTTCATCCAGCGTTCCTTGCTCGGATCGCGAAGCTCGTACGTCGGTCCGGTCAGCGACCAGCTGTCGGCCACCAGCCGTCCGCTCGCGTCGTAAAGCCGGATCCGGCTGCGTGTTGAGCTTGCAATCGCGGCGAGCGCCTGCGCCCGCCGTGGCGGCGGAAGCGAGCGGGCGATTATGCCGCTGATCTGGGCTTCACGCTCGGTGCGATGGATTCGCTCTTCGCTGAGCTTGTTGCGGAAGGCGTCGAGGTAGATGACGCCAAGCGCAAGGATGAGCACCGTCAGGATGTTGACGGCGAGAATCCGCCAGGTGAGCGTCCACCGGGCGGTCCACGGCAGAGCCGGGTGGCGCTTGCGCCTACTGGTCGTCAAACTTGTACCCGACGCCATAGAGCGTCTCGATCGCGTCGAACTGAGAGTCGACGGTGCGGAATTTTCGCCGAATTCGCTTGATGTGGCTGTCGATCGTCCTGTCATCGACATAGACGTCTTCGTGGTAGGCGACGTCGAGAAGCTGGTTGCGCGTCTTCACCACGCCGGGCCGCTGTGCGAGCGTTTCGAGTATCAGGAACTCGGTCACAGTCAGCGTGACGTCATTGCCGTCCCACTGCACCTTGTGCCGTGCTGGGTCCATGGCCAGCCGACCGCGAACGATCAACTCGGGCTCGCCATCGGCCGGCGGAGACGCCTCCGACTTGGCGATGTCCTGGCGCCTGAGGATTGCCCGGATGCGCGCGAGCAGGAGCCGCTGCGAGAACGGTTTTGAAATATAGTCGTCGGCGCCCATCGCGAGGCCGAGCGCCTCGTCGAGTTCGTCGTCTTTCGACGTCAGGAATATGACTGGCATCGAGCTGAACTCGCGAAGCCGCCTCAATAGCTCCATTCCGTCCATCCGAGGCATCTTGATGTCGAAGACTCCGACGTCCGGACAATCGTCCGTGAACGCTTTGAGAGCAGTTTCTCCGTCGGTGTACACGCGGGTGATGAAGCCCTCAGACTGAAGGGCGATCGACACCGAAGTGAGGATATTGCGGTCGTCGTCGACCAGCGCGATCACATTGCTCATTTGGCGGTCCGTGTCGGGGCTTAGGCGTGGGCTCCAGTCGAGACAAGCCGAAGGGCCGCTTTTGACCGGGCAACTTTTTCGGCGCTATAGGCGCTTTACAACATGATGCGGCGGCTGCCGATGGGTCGCCGCCGCAATTCTTATTGATGGAAGGGAAAAAGGTGACCGATCGGGTCGCGAAACACGGATTGGACGCACAGGGCATCGTCACCCCGGCCGAGCTTCACTGGAACCTGACGACGGCACCGCTCGTAGAGTTTGCCGTCCAGCGCGAGGAAGGGCTTCTCGCCAAACACGGGCCGCTCGTCGTCAAGACCGGCAACCACACCGGCCGAAGTGCCAAGGACAAGTTCATTGTCCGCGACGAACTCACCGACGACACAGTCTGGTGGGGATCGGTGAACAAGCCGATGGACCCTGAAGCGTTCGACCGGCTGCACGAGGATTTCCTGGTTGCGCTTGGCGAGAAGGACACCCTGTTCGTCCAGGATCTCTACGGCGGCTCGCAGCCCGAGCACCGGGTCCGCGTGCGCGTCATAAACGAACTCGCCTGGCACAATTTGTTCATTCGCACCCTGCTTGTTCGCCCCGAAGCCGACGAGCTTGCCGACTTCCGTCCGGAATATACGATCATCGACCTGCCCAGCTTCCGCGCCGACCCCGAGCGGCATGGCTGCCGGAGCGAGACGGTCGTCGCCGTCAATTTCTCCAAGAAGCTGATCCTGATCGGCGGCACCGCTTATGCCGGCGAGATGAAAAAGTCGGTGTTTGGGCTTCTCAACTTCCTGCTTCCGCCGCGACGGCATCATGCCGATGCACTGCTCCGCGAATATCGGCCCGAAAGGCGACACCGCGATCTTCTTCGGCCTGTCAGGGACCGGCAAGACGACCCTGTCGGCGGACCCCAACCGGACGCTCATCGGCGACGACGAGCACGGCTGGTCGGACACCGCAGTCTTCAACTTCGAAGGCGGATGCTACGCGAAGATGATTCGCCTCTCGGCCGAGGCCGAGCCGGAGATTTACGCGACGACCCGCCGCTTCGGAACCGTCCTCGAAAACGTGGTCATGGACCCGGTCACCCGGGAGCTCGACCTCGACGATCCGACGCTGGCCGAAAACAGCCGCGGGGCCTATCCGATCGAATACATCCCCAATTCTTCCGAGAAGAACATGGGGCCGGTGCCGAAGAACGTGGTTATGCTCACCGCCGACGCATTCGGCGTCCTGCCGCCAATCGCAAGGCTGACTCCCGACCAGGCGATGTACCATTTCCTGTCCGGCTACACCGCCAAGGTTGCGGGCACGGAAATCGGCGTGACCGAGCCCGAAGCGACCTTCTCGACCTGCTTCGGCGCGCCGTTCATGCCGCGCCACCCGTCTGTCTATGGCAACTTGCTCAAGGAGCGGATCGCCAAGGGCGGAGTCGATTGCTGGCTGGTCAATACCGGCTGGACCGGCGGCAAATATGGCACCGGAAAGCGGATGCCGATCCAGGCAACCCGCGCGCTTCTCAATGCAGCGCTCGACGGCAGCCTCAAGAACGCGCAGTTCCGCAAGGATCCGAACTTCGGCTTCGACGTGCCGGTTCACGTGCCCGGGGTCGACGACAGCATCCTCGACCCGCGAAGCACCTGGAGCGACCCGGACGATTATGACCGCACCGCGGCAAGGCTCGTCGACCTGTTCGTCGAGAATTTCGCGCAATTCGCGGATCACGTCGACCAAGGCGTCCGCGAGGCGGCCCCCAAGGTCCAGGAAGCAACGACCGTCGAATAGCCCGGCTGCCGGTCGGGCCCGAACCGAGGACCCGACCAGATGACCGAATTCGCACCGCGCCTGTTCACCTCAGACGCCGAAGTCGCTCGTATCGGCGAGGGGCTGCTGGCGTGCACTCTGCCGCGTGAGGAGTGGACTCACGAGGCGCATCTCGCCGCGACAGTCTACCTGCTGGTCAGGCGGCCGGACATCGACGTCGACTTGCGACTGCCGGACATCATTCGCCGGTACAATCAGAGCGTTGGCGGGGTAAACAGCGACACCGAAGGCTATCACGAGACAATCACGCGCGTTTTCCTGCGCGGAGTTCGGCTTTTCCTCGCCGAGGCAGACCGGGGCGAGCCGCTGTTCGAACTCACCAACGCCTTGTTGCTGTCGCCGATGGGCCGCCGCGATTGGCCACTTCGCTTCTACTCCCCCGACCGGCTGTTCTCGGTGGAGGCACGGCGGGAGTTCATTCGCCCCGACATCGCGTCGATTCCGTAGCGTCCAGTTTGGGTGGAAAAGCGGACAGTGACGAACCTACTTGTCCGGATAGCGAATACTCACGACTTCGTAGCTTTTCTCGCCTGACGGCAGCCGCACCGTCCGTTCGTCCCCGACCTTGGCCCCGATCAGCGCCCGCGCAATGGGCGCGCTCCAGCCGATCTGGCCGGCTGACGCGTCCGTCTCGTCGTCGCCGACGACGGTCAGCACGCGCCGGTTGTCGTTCTCGTCGGCAAGTTCGACCGTCGCTCCGAACCGCACCTGATCGCGCGTTGGCTGGTCGGCGGGGTTCACCACCTTTGCAGCCTTCATGATTCGTGCGAGGTGCGCGAGCCTTCGATCGATCTCGCGAAGCCGGCGCTTGCCGTAGAGATAGTCGGCGTTTTCGGAGCGGTCGCCCAGTGAGGCAGCCCAGGAGACTACCTCGACAACCTTGGGCCGCTCAATCCCGAACAGCTCTTCATATTCGTCGCGGACACGCTTGAAACCCTCGGGCGTGATGTACCGCGGCCTTGGCTCTGCCATGGCTGCAGCTTAGCCCGGTGTCCCCTTGCCGAGATAGCGCGAAACGTGGAGCGCGGTGCGGCTTTGCGGTTGCGGGTTGATGCTGTCGTAGACGACGCTGTTTTCGATCACCCGCTGGACGTAGCCCTTGGTCTCTGTGAACGGGATCGCTTCGATCCACCCGACGACATCGACCCGGCCGGTGCGCGGATCGCCATAGGCGTTGACCCATTTGCGCACGTTTCCTGCGCCGGCGTTGTAGCTTGCAACCGCAAGCGGAACGCTTCCGTCCCACGTGTCCAGCATCCGCTGGAAGTAGGAGGAACCGAGCATCACGTTGTAATCGGGGTCGTAAAGCTTCTGGCTGTCGTATCTGACGCCGAGCTTGCCCGCCTGCTCCCGGGCGGTGGCGGGCATCAGCTGCATCATTCCGCGCGCTCCCGCCCAGCTCACCGCATTGCGGTCGAACGAGCTTTCCTGCCGGGCAATGCCGTTGGCCAGCGCCCAGGCGGTGCGCGGAGTTGTCCGGATCGTCGGGTAAGCGTCGCGGTAATAATATGAATCGCCGTCGTTGCGGGCGGCGCGAGTGACCCAGACCGCGAGGTCTTCGCGACCGAGCTGCCGCGCCATTTCCAGCGCAAGCGACCGCTCCGTCGGCGTTTTCAGCGATTCGGCGAGCGCGCGCACGAACTGCATCTGCTCGGTCGCGTTGCCGTAATAGGCCATCTGCCGAAATGCCTGCACGATCGGCTTCTGGGTGAAGGCCATGCGTGTCGGGTCAGTCGCGGCGACCGCGGGCGGAGAGCCGGGGGCAGGGACGATGCGGCCGAGCCGTTCGAGGGCGAGTTGACCGTAAAACAGGTCCGGATAGATGGCGGCCCGCTGGAAATAGGCGCTCGCGTCGGTCGCATGCCCTGCCGCGAGCGCTGCCCGGCCGGCCCAGTACCAACCCTTGGTCGCCACCTGCAGCGACTGACCGCCTTGCGCATAGCGATAGAACATCGCGATCGCGTTGTTGGCGTTGTGCAAGCGGTCGAGAGCGATCCGGCCGGCGAGCCATGCAAGGCTCGTGTAATTGTCGCGAACGCCATAGCTTTGATCGGGCATCTGGGTTCCTTGCGGGAACGCGTCGTCAAGCTGGCGGGCGATGTTGTAGGCGAGATGCCACTGGTGATCCTCGACGGCTCCGTCGGCGAGGATCAGCATCATTTCGTACCAGCGCTCGGCGTCGGCCGGCCGTTCGGCGAACTGGTGCGGCTGCGCTGCCAGTTGCCGGGCAAGGGTCTCGTTGCCGCCGTCGCGAAGGTAGCGCAGGCGGTCCATGAGAAGCCCGGAATCGGTGGCAACCTGGCCTCCGACGGCGCGGAACAGCGCTTCGGCGTCGTCAGCACGGGACTGCATTGCAACTCTTGCAGCGAACGCGGCACGACGATCGGGGCTGGTCCAGGCGAGAAGCCGGCCGGCGTCCTTGGGGTCCTTGTCGAACAACAGCGCATCGACTCGATTGTCGTGGTCGGCGCTCGTCAGATTGGCGCCGAAGCGGGCGAGGATCATCGCCTCGTCGGCGGAGCTGAGGTCGTTCGACGCCCACGCCTTTTTTGCCGCAGCCACTGCATCGGACGTGCGGCCGGCAGCGCTCAGCGCCTCGGCATAGCGGGCCCAGCCGTTGCCGCTCTTCGGCTCTTCGAGGCGATAGAAGCCGAGGACGAGGGAAGCATTTTCCCCGGGGCGCATTGCCTTTTCGGCGTCGCGGCGCATCGCCGCCTCGCCCGGCCAGTCCTGATTGTAGTTGAGGAAGTGCGCGTAGGTCGCGAAACTGTAGTTGCCGCCCTGGCGAAGCTGCCGCCATTCGGCGATCGCGCTGTTGATGTTTTGGCCCACCGCGGCAGACGCCGAAGCGGTTCGCGGAATGATCGTAGCCGGGATGACTGTCGACGCCGAAGCCGAGCACGCCAGCAGGATTGAAATGAAAAAAGCCCTTTTGCCCATGCTGGACATAATACCAATCGGCTCCTTATCAGTTGCTGAATGGGGAGGGGACCTTAGACCCGCAACCTCTCCCAAGTGAAGGAAAAATCATGTTTTTTGGTTCGATGCCGGCGCTGGTAACGCCTTTTTCCGGCAACTGTGTCGATGAAGACTCACTGCGAAAGTTAGTGGAGTGGCAAATCGAGCAGGGTTCGAACGGGCTGGTGCCGTGCGGAACCACCGGGGAAAGCGCGACGCTTTCGGCAGCGGAACAAAAACGCGTCATAGAGCTGACGGTCGAAGCCGCCGCCGGCCGTGTGCCGGTGATCGCCGGATGCGGGAGCAATAATGTCGCGGTGGCTATCGAGCATTTGAAAGCGGCCAAAGAGTTCGGAGCCGACGCGGCGCTTATCGTCACCGGCTACTACAACAAGCCGAGTCAGGCGGGGCTGCTCGCCTCCTACAAGGCGATGGCGGAAGCGACCGACCTGCCGATCGTCGTCTACAATATCCCGTCGCGGGCGGTGGTCGAGATTTCCGTCGAGACGCTTGCGGAGATCGCCAAGCTGCCCACCGTCGTCGCGGTAAAGGACGCGACCGGAAACCTCGGCCGAGTTAGCGCGCAGCGGCTCGCCTGCGGCCCGGACTTCTGCCAGCTGTCCGGCAATGACGAGACCGCGCTCGGGTTTAACGCAATGGGCGGGGTCGGCTGCATTTCGGTCACTGCCAACGTCGCTCCGAAGCTGTGTTCGCAGTTTCAGACTGCGATGCGCGAGGGGCGCTGGGACGATGCCGTGTCGCTCCAGGACAAGCTCTACCCGTTGCACGTCGCGCTGTTCACCGACGCCTCGCCGGCGCCGGCAAAATATGCGCTGTCGAAGGTCCGTCCGGACTTCCCCACCGACGTTCGCTTACCGATCGTGAATGCCTCGGATGCCTCGAAGCGCGCCGTCGACGCCGCGCTCGATCATGCAGGGCTGGCCTGACCGGCAATGCCCAAACCGAAGCTGGCCACGTTCGACAAGGAGAAGGTCGTCGCCGAGAACCGGCGCGCGCGCTACGACTATTTCATCGAGGAAAAGTTCGAAGCGGGGATCGCCCTGACCGGGACGGAGGTGAAATCGCTTCGCGGCGGCGAGGGGTCGATCGCCGAAAGCTACGCCGCCGTCGAGGATGACGAAGTGTGGCTGATCAACAGCCACATCCCCGAATACAGCCACGGCAATCGCATGAACCACCAGCCGCGGCGGCAACGAAAGCTCCTCCTGAGCAAGCGCGAAATCGCCAAGCTCAACGGCGCGGTCACTCGCCAGGGGCTAACGCTGGTGCCGCTTTCGCTCTACTTCAACGGTCGCGGCAAGGCGAAGGTCGAGCTTGCACTCGCTCGAGGAAAGAAAGTGCACGACAAGCGCGAAACGGTGAAGCAGCGCGACTGGCAGCGGGAGCAGCAACGGCTGCTTCGGCACGACGTCTGACGCCGTGTCCCAGCGTTTTGCCTGGATCAGGCGCCACATTCCAACACGCGAGACGGTTCACGAGAATCGCCTGCTCCGCCCCTTCGCTCACCACCTCTCGAAGCCGGAATTGTGGCGGATGCACCGTCGATCGGTGCCGCGGGGCGTGGCAATCGGCCTCGGAGTGGGGATCATCATCCCGTTCATGCACACGATCATCGCGGCGCTGCTTGCCATTCCGCTGCGGGCGAATGTCGCGATTGCGGCGGCATTCACGCTGGTCATCAATCCGCTGACGATTCCGGCAATGTACTATCTCGCCTACCGCACCGGGATGTGGGAGCTTCGGGCGGATGCGGCCGTGGCCGACCCGGCGACGGCCCAGCAGGCTTCGGGCGAGCTCGCGCGCCTGCTTTTCTGGATTCACGAAGCGTCAGGACCGATTGCGCTTGGGATCCTGACGCTTGCCATTGCCGCCGCCGTCGTCGGCTATTTCTTCACAGCCGTCGTCTGGCGAATGTGGCTGGCGAACAAGCTTCGCCGCCGGCGCAACGCCCGGCTCGGCGGGTCATAGGCGCGGGCGAAGCGGCACTCCGACCTGGCTCGCTACGGCCTCGATCCACTTCGACACCATTCCGATTTCCTCCGCGTGCACCGCGCTTGCCGCCTGGTGCTCCTTTTCCCGCTCTTGGGAGTTGTAGTCGCGCCCCGAAAATTTGCTGTGCTTTGAAAACACCGGCCCTTCGGCAATCGCATCGACCTGCCGGGGGTCGAGGCCGAGCCCGAACAGGGCTTGCGCATCGCCGACCGCTGTTGACGCGTCGGCGAGCAGCGCGGCAGAATCGAGCAGCATCAGCCGCTCCGGACCGAAGCGCCGGGTAACGGTGTCGAAGTGATGGATCTGCATGAGCCAGGCGAGCGCGGCGATCTGCACGTCGGTTTGCTCGAGGAGTTCCAACTGCGAATAGCCGAAGTCGAGCGGCGTCCAGGCGCTTAGCTGGTTGAACAACCTGCGGCCGAATATGCGCCCGAACATCCCCCGCTTGAGCAGCGAGCGAAGGAAGGTCTCGACGTCGGAATAGAGAAGCACCGCTTTCGAGCCGGGCCTGATCTCGAGAAGCGGTTCCACGAGGCGATTGGCGAAATTGGTCGGCTTGACGATGACAGTCTCGCCGGGCGCGAGCGGCCGTTCGAGGAGCCGCGTCACCAGTTCCAATCGCTCGCGGTTCGACTGGTCGTCGCTTCGAATCAGCCGGTTGGCGAGGTTGATCAGGACGTCGGGCTCCTTGAGCGCCGACGAGGTGCCCGGCACGTCGAGCGCCCGGGCAAGAAGCGTCGAGCAGCAAAAGGAAGTGTGAAAGATGAAGTGGATCGAAGCCTGGGCCGCCTTACCCACCTCGCGGGAAACGGAATTGGCCGCTGTCGCCGTCTTCGCGAATTGCCCGGCGAAATGCTCGTCGGAAAGAAACATCAACGTCGACCGCGCTTGCCTGGGCACGCGCACGAACGTCAGGTCGTCCCCCTCGGCATCGAAGGTGTGCGGGAGCCATTCCGGGTCGAGCGCCAAGTCTTGGATCGAAGGAGTCTCCATCGGGCCTTTCTGTGGGCGGGCGGCTTATTTCGGCAAGCGGCTTTGACGGCTTAGCTTCTGCGTTCCTATAGAAGAGACCTGTACCTGGGGAGACTAGATTAATGCGTTCACTACTTGCCCTTCTCGCTGCCGGCACATTTCTGGGTGGCTGCGCGACCCGTCCCGCCGACATGCCGCCGCCGCCGGAGTCGGCTGTGGTTCCCCAAGCTCCGGTGGCGCCGGTAGCTGCTCCCAAGCCGACCTACGGCAGTTTCGGTTTCGACGAGACCGGGGTCGATCCGACGGTCGCCCCCGGGAACGACTTCTTCGGATACGCCAGCGGCACATGGGCGAAGAACACCGAAATCCCCGCCGACAAGTCGCGCTATGGGATGTTCAACGTCCTGGACGATCTCTCGAAAGAGCGGACCCGGACGATCATCGAAGAACAGGCGAAGGCCCCCAACAGCAGGATCGGCGCCGCTTACGAAAGTTTCATGAACGAGGCCGCCGTCGAGGCGAAGGGGCTTGCTCCGCTGGAGCCCTGGCTGAACGAGATTCGCGGAGTCGACAGCAAGGCCCAGCTTGACCAGCTTTATGCCAAAGCGGACGAAATCGGCATTTCCGGCCCTTTCCGGATGTACGTCGGCCAGGATGAGAAGTCGCCGGACGTCTACGCGATCACGATGCTCCAGGGTGGACTGGGCATGCCGGACCGCGACTATTACCTTTCGAAGGACCCGAAGCTCGTCGACACGCGTGCCAAGTATCTCGAGCACCTGACGAACGTCCTGACGCTTGCCGGCGAGAAGAATGCCGCCGCCCGCGCCAAGGCGATTCTCGATTACGAAGCCGAGATCGCGAAGGTCCACTGGACTCGTTCGGAAAGCCGCGACAGCACCAAGACGTACAACAAGATCACTCTCGCCGAGCTCGAGAGGAAGGCGCCGGGATTCGACTTTTCCGACTTCGTCCACGGCACCGGCGCCAACGTCGACTATGTAATCGTCGCCCAGCCAAGTGCCTTCACCGGCGAGGCCGCGGCGATTCAAAAGGCGCCGCTGTCGGTGCTCAAGGACCAATTGCTGGTGAAGTCGATCGACGCTTATTCGTCCTACCTGCCCAAGGCCTTCGACCAGGAGCATTTCGACTTCTACGGCACCGTGCTTTCGGGAACGCCCGAGCAGCAGCCGCGGTGGAAACGGGCAGTGAACTTCACCGTCGGCGCACTCGGTGACGACGTCAGCAAGCTTTACGTCGCGAAATATTTCCCGCCGGAAACCAAGGCCGCGGCCGACGAACTCGTCCACAACATCATTGCCGCGATGGGACGGCGGATCGATGCGCTGGACTGGATGAGCCCGCAAACCAAGGCGAAAGCGCACGCCAAGCTGGCGGCGTTCACTCCGAAGATCGGCTATCCCAGTCAGTGGCGCGACATGAGCGGACTGGCGATCGATGCCAACGACCTGCTCGGCAACGCCATGCGGTCGAACCGCTTCGATCACGCCTACGAACTGGGCAAGCTGGGTGGACCCATTCGTCGCTGGGAATGGGGAATGACCCCCATGACCATCAACGCTTATGCCAACCCGACGATGGTCGAGATCGTCTTCCCGGCGGCGATCCTGCAACCGCCGTTCTTCGATCCCAATGCCGATCCGGCGGTAAACTATGGCGGAATTGGTGCAGTCATCGGTCACGAGCTCAGTCACCACTTCGACGACCAGGGCGCCAAATACGATTCAACCGGCAAGCTGATTGACTGGTGGAACTCCGGGCGACACGAAGGCGTTCACTGCAAGCCTCGACAAGTACGAGAAGCAGATCAATTCGTACGAGCCGCTTCCCGGGATGCACGTCAACGGCAAGCTCACCATGGGCGAAAACGTCGCCGACCTTGCCGGCCTGACCGTCGCTCACGATGCCTATATCGCGTCGCTGAACGGCGCTCCGCCGCCGGTGATCGACGGGACGACGGCGGACCAGCGCTTCTACTTGGGCTGGGCGCAGGTGTGGCGCTGCAAGAGCCGCGAGCCGGCGCTTCGCCAGCAATTGCTGACCGACCCGCATTCGCCATGCCCGGTGCGGACCGACGTCGTTCGCAACATGGATCCGTGGTATCCGGCTTTCGACGTCAAACCCGGCCAGGAGCTCTACCTTGCTCCCGAGGACCGGGTGCGCATTTGGTAGGGGGCATCGCCTAAGCCATGTTGCAGCAGGAGCTCCCGCTCCTGGATTCGCGGCCGATCGACGGCACATTGCGATGGCTTACGCCCGCAATTGCCGTTGCCGCCGCAATCACCGGGGCGGGCCTGCTTTGGCTCGCGGGCGCCGGCACGGCTGCAATCCTGTTCCTTGCCATCTGCGTCATCGCCTTTCCGGCGGTCGCGCTGCTCAGGCGCGAGCCGGCGATCGAAGCACCCGACCTGGAGCGGCTGGTCGTAGCTCCGGACTATTCGCTCGTCGGATCAATGCTCGGACTGACCAGCGATGCTGCCGCTCTCACGGATGCCGAGGGCAAGCTGCTCGCCGCCAACAGCGCCTATCGGGACAGGTTCGAAGGCCGGCCGCCCGACAAGCTGGCGGCCGATTTCGGAATCAGCGCAGTCGCTGTCGACCGCCCGCGCAATCGCCTGGCGCGAAGGGGGTGGCTGTGCTGCGGGAATTGCCACCGACGGCGGCACCTATGCAGTTGAGATCGAACGCGCCGGAGCGCGCAGCGACCTGCTGGTGTGGCGTTTCCTCAAGCCCGGGACAAGCGATCCCGTCGCGCTGGCGGCGACCCGGTTGCGCGGCAAGCCGGGAGACCTCCTCGCCGGTGCCGGAATCCTGGCCGCGCTGGTCGATGGCGGGGGCAAGCTCCTGTCGTGGAATTCCTTGTTCCAGTCGCGAGCGCTGAGCGGGCAGGAAAGCCGGGATACGCCGCGCCTGACGGACCTCGTCGTGGCCGAAGATGAGGAGGGTCAGTTCCGGCTTACCGCCGAAGGCGAGCTCGGGCGGCCGATGCGCGCCGTCCATGTCCCGCTCGACGTTGCGGGTAGTGAAGAGTTCGGCAATTTCTACCTGTTCGACAGTCCGGACAGCCTGCCTTTGTCCAGCTCGCAGCATCTGCAAGCGATGCTGGACATCCTTCCCATCGGGCTCGCCCTGGTCGACCGCGACGGGCGTTTCCTGACCATGAACGACGCTTTCCGGGCGGCGGCAGGGATCAAGTCGTCGCGGCCGGTGTACCCCGGTGACCTGCTGGTGAAGGAAGACAAGGCGGCCGTTGCCGACGCCGTTCGCCGTCACGCAAGGGGACCGGCGATGTCGGGCGACCTCGCAGTCCGCCTGGCGCGAAGCCCGAAGGAGCCGGTGGCCCTAACCATCGCCGGGCTTCGCGGCCTGGGCGATGCAGCGGTCCTGTTGCTGCTCAAGGACAATAGCGAAGAAGCGAAACTCAAGCGCCAGGTGGCGCAGGCGACGAAGATGCAGGCCGTCGGGCAGCTTGCCGGCGGGGTTGCGCACGATTTCAACAACATCCTGACAGCGATCATCGGGCACTGCGACCTGATGCTGATGCGGCACACGCCGGGCGACAGCGATTACGACGACATCCAGCAAATCAAGTCCAACTCCAACCGTGCCGCCGGCCTCACCCGCCAGCTACTCGCCTTTTCGCGCCAGCAGACGCTTCGTCCGCAGGTGCTCCAGCTCACCGACGTGATTGCCGAGGTTTCGCACCTCCTCAAACGGCTGCTGGGCGAAACGGTGAAGCTGGTTGTGAAGCACGGTCGCAACCTGGGCCAGGTTCGGGCCGACCCGGGTCAGCTCGAGCAGGTCATCGTCAATCTCGCCGTCAATGCCCGCGACGCGATGTTGAGCAAGGGCGGCGGCACGGTCACGATACAGACCTATGCCGTGGGTGCCGACCAGGTCGCGGAGCTCGGGTCCGACATCCTTCCGATTGCCGATTATGCAGCCCTGTCGGTTACCGACACCGGATGCGGCATTCCGGCCAGCGTGCTTGGCAAGATCTTCGAGCCGTTTTTCACGACCAAGGAGATCGGCAAGGGCACCGGGCTCGGCCTCTCGACCGTCTACGGAATCGTCAAGCAGTCGGGTGGCTTCATCTTCGCCGATTCAAAGCAGGGCGAGGGCACCCGTTTCGTCATCTACCTCCCAGTGCACCGGGTTGAGAGCGAGATCGGTAAGGCGGCGCTTGGCACAAAGCGCAAGGAGGTTGAGCTGTGGGGCACTGGAACCGTGCTTCTGGTCGAGGACGAACCGATGGTCCGGACGGTCGCCGAGCGCGCTCTCACCCGCCACGGTTACACGGTGATCACCGCGAGTAACGGCGAGGAGGCGCTGGAGGTCATCGCGCGCGGCGATGACATCGCACTGATGATCAGCGATGTCGTTATGCCGGGAATGGACGGGCCCGCTACCGTCCGCGAAGCTCGCAAGTCACGGCCCGATCTGCCGATCCTTTTCATGTCCGGCTACGCGGAGGAGCAACTTCGCAAGTCCATCGATCTCGACAATGTCGATTTCCTTCCAAAACCCTTCTCCGTTCAGGAGCTTGCGGAAGCGGCGCGGCGGGTCATCTCGGACAAATAAATGCTTGCCGGGGCGGATTGTCAGACTATTTGCGCTGAAGTCATGTCCGCGTCGCGTTCCATTCTTGTCGTCGAAGACGAGCCGCTAATCGCGATGATGCTCGAGGATTTTCTCGAGACCCTGGGCCATACCGTCCATGCCAGCTGCGAAAGCGTGCAGGACGCGGTTGCGCAAGCGGAAAAGGGCGGGTTCGACGTCGCCATCCTGGACGTCAACCTCAACGGCGAAAACGCGTGGCCGGTCGCCCGCAAGCTGCGCGAAAAGCAAATTCCGTTCGTGATTGCCACTGGCGGCCACGTCGAGCCCCCGCCCGCCGAATTCGCAAACGCGCCAGTCATCGAAAAACCCTATACCGTCGACCGGGTTACGCCGGCTCTGAACGAGGCGCTGGGCGAGTAGCAAAGCTGCAGCGTTGCGGAACCGGCACGGCTTTTCTGCGCTGGTGTTCCAAATGGCCACGAGACCTGATTTGTGAATTTCGCAAAGCGCTTGCTTCAGCGTGCGCAATCGCTGGGAGCGTTCCTGGCGATCCCGCTGCTTGTCGTGTTCCTGTTCCTTGTGCTTGCGGCCGTCACCTACAAGATCGACGCCGCGCTCTCGAAGAAACTGGTCAAGCACACCCCCGTGCTGACGTTCCTGGAGAGCCTGTTCGGCGACCGCCAGTCGACCCGAAGCCTTCTTGGAACGATCGCCTCGGCGCTGATCACCGTGACGTCTATCACCTTCTCGCTGTTGCTTGTCGCGGTGCAGCAGGCCGCGGCCTCGTTCAGCAACCAGATCCTGCAGCAGTTCCGCAACCGCAAGACGAACCAGTTCTACTTCGGGTTCTTCGTCGGCCTCAGCCTCTACACGCTGATCACGCTGGCGACGGTCCGCGATATCCATCACCCGTTGTTCGGTGCGTTGATCTCGATCGTGATGACGGTGATCGCGCTGCTCCTGATCCTCGTCCTGATATTCACGACGATCGAGCAGATGCGCGGAAGCAGCGTCATCAACGCGATTGTCGGCAACGTCCGTCACGCGCGCGACAAGGAGCGCAAGACGCTCAAGGCGACCCGGCGAGAGGCAAGCGACGGCTTGCCCGTGCGAATGGTCCACGCTGCGACGAATGCGGGCACGGTAACAGGGGTGGCGGTCGATTCGCTGGCGAAGGCGCTTGGGAAGTGTGCTCCGGGTTCGCAACTTGAGCTGTGCGTGACCGAGGGAGTCTACGTCGGGCGCGGCGACACGCTCGCCGTGCTTCGATCGACGTCCGAAGTGACTTCCGGCGCGTGCGAGGCGATTGGCGAAGCAATCGACGATGCAATCGACATCGGGGCCGAGCCACAGCTCGAGGAAGATCCGCAAGTGGGCATCGGGCAACTCGCAACCATCGCGTGGAACAACACGTCGACCGCAGTGTCGAATCCGCATCCGCCGATCCTGATATGCCGGGCGGTCCGCAACCTGGTGTGGGAGTGGACTGAAGACGGGCCTGAGCCGGACTGCAATTCGCCGATCGTCTATCCCGACCTGACTCTCAAGAAAGCGCTCCAGCTCCTCGAGGCCACGGCGGTCGCTTCGGCGGAATCCAAGCAGCCGCAAACGCTCGCCGAGCTGTACGAGGCCTATGCGGCGCTATTGCCGAGACTCGACGACAAGTCCCGCAAGCAAGTGGAAGAGGCCGTGCGACTGTCGCTCGGGGCGCTTCCCGAGCACGTCCCGACGCAGCATCTCAACCACGCAATGACGCGCCTGTGCGACGCTCTCGACGAAGTCGACAGCACGGTTGCCCACCAGCTGCGCAAGATCCTCGCCGCGGAAAAACGGGACGCGGTGTTTTCGAAAGGCGAAATGCCGGCGAACTGAGGCGTTTGCCACCACGGTTACTCTCCCGATCACTTCGTCGCGAATGTTCCCCTCTTGTTCTCATAGAACAAACGCGGTACACCGCTGTTTCCACAGGGTCGGGGTCGGCCGCCCGTTGACGAAGGGGTGAACAGCATGGCAGCGCAGCTGAAAGTCATTTCAAGCGGATTGGAAGTTCCCAGTATGGACCGGCAAAAGGCGCTCGAGGCAGCGCTTGCACAGATTGACCGCGCATTCGGCAAGGGCTCGGCGATGAAGCTGGGCAGCCGCGAGAAGATCGAAATCGACACTATTTCCACCGGCAGCCTCGGACTCGATATCGCGCTTGGCGTCGGCGGGCTTCCGCGCGGCCGGGTGGTCGAAATTTACGGTCCGGAGAGCTCCGGCAAGACCACTCTCGCGCTTCACGCGATTGCCGAGGCGCAGAAGGTTGGCGGAACGGCGGCTTTCGTCGATGCCGAGCATGCGCTCGATCCGTCCTATGCGAAAAAGCTCGGCGTCGATATCGACGAGTTGATCGTTTCCCAGCCCGACACCGGGGAACAGGCGCTCGAGATCGTCGACACGCTGGTCCGCTCGAACGCTGTCGACATCCTCGTCGTCGATTCGGTTGCGGCGCTGGTTCCGCGCGCCGAGATCGAGGGCGAGATGGGCGACAGCCATGTCGGCCTGCAGGCGCGGCTGATGAGCCAGGCGCTGCGCAAGCTAACCGGCTCGATCAGCCGGTCGCGGTGCCTCGTGGTGTTCATCAACCAGGTGCGGATGAAGATTGGCGTTATGTACGGCAATCCGGAGACGACGACCGGCGGCAACGCGCTCAAGTTCTACGCTTCGGTCCGCCTCGACATCCGGCGTACCGGCCAGATCAAGGACCGCGACGACATCATCGGCAATTCGACGCGTGTGAAGGTGGTCAAGAACAAGGTCGCTCCGCCCTTCAAGCAGGTCGAGTTCGACATCATGTACGGCCAGGGCGTCTCTAAGGTCGGCGAAATCCTCGACCTCGGCGTCAAGGCGGGACTGGTCGAAAAATCCGGCGCATGGTTCAGCTACGATTCGGTTCGAATCGGCCAGGGCCGCGAAAACTCGAAGCAGTATCTCATCGAAAATCCCGACATCGCCCAGCGGATCGAAAACGCCATCCGCGGCAAGACCGAGGAAGTCGGCGAAGCGATGATGACCGGCCCTGAGCCGGAAGCTGCCGAGTAAGCCCGTCCAGGCTTAGATGTCCGTTGCCGGCCGCGGTTCGATCTGCGGCCGCTGCGGGCGCGGGCGGGCGAACAGTCGCTTCGGCTCAGTGAGCGCAACCGTTCCGAATGCTGCGCTTCCAGCTGCTGCTACTCCCCACAGCAGCGGGTGAACGGTCCCGTCGAAGGCGCGGCCGATTGCGAAGCCGATGAGAGAGCCGCCGATGGTGGTGACCAGCCCCTGTACCGAGGATGCGGTCCCGGCGATCCTTCCCATGTGTTCCATCGCCAGCGAACTGAAATTCGCCGACGTGAACGCGAACGCCACCATCGTCAGCGACTGCAATAAAACGAACTCCACCAACGTCTCGCGAAAAGCCGTTCCGATCACCGCGTGCACTACCGTGACGAACGCGAATGCCGCAGCGCCGCTGTGCCCGATCCGCCGCAGCCCGAAGCGGCCGACAACGCGCGAATTGGCCCAGGACGCAACCGCCATCGGAGCGGCGATTGCGGCGAAAACCGGCGCGATTGCCCCCGGTGAGTCGAACGCTTCGGCAATGACCTGCTGGACCGACGCGATGTAGGCAGCGAGACAGCCGAAGACGAGCGTCATCGCCAGCGTGTACCCACGCGATTGCGGCTCCCACACGGTCTCGCGAGCCGCCGTCAGCACGGTTCGCCAGTGCAGGTTCCGCTTGTGCTCGACTTGGAGGGTTTCCGGCAGCCGCAGCCATGACCACGCGAGCATTGCGAGGCTGTAGGCGGCAAGGACGAGGAAAATCGCCCGCCATGGCGCCACCAGCAGGATCAGCTGTCCCACCGAGGGAGCGAGTACCGGGACGACCATGAACACCATGAACACGAGGCTCATGACTCGGGCCATGGCTTCGCCGTGAAAGAGGTCGCGGACCATTGCCACCACCAGCACTCGCGACGACGCTGCCGCGCCGCCCTGCAATATCCTTGCAGCGATCAGCAAGGCGAAGCTCCCGGCGATTCCGCACAAGAGCGCAAACACCGCGTAAAGCGACAGCCCTGCCGCCAGCACGTTCTTGCGTCCGAAGCGGTCGGCCAGCGGCCCCCACAGCAGCTGCGTCGATCCGAATCCAACCAGGTACATGATGACGACGAGCTGCCTGTCGTTGGCCGCCGCGACATCGAGGTCGCGGGCGATCTCGGGCAGCGCCGGGATCATCGAATCGATGGCCAAGGCGTTGAGCGCCATCAGCCCTGCCAGCATCGCGACCGTCTCCTTGGTTCCAGGAGCGGTCGGGCCCTCGTGTGCGGATTCGAATAGCATGGTGTGAAAGTCGAGCGGTGGCTGCTGGCCTAATCCGGGGGCGCGTGCAACAGTTCCCGGCACAGCTATTCGGGGGTCGTATGCAACATCTTCGTCTTCATCGTCGTGGCTTCATCGGGACGGCGGCAGCAGCTGGCCTGACCGCGGCCATTCCCGCGCGCCTTGCCGCCGCGGCTTCCGAGACCTTGCCGAAAATCCCAATTCCGCCGCCGATCGGGAGCGACGAACGGCTAGCACGCATCGCCAAGGCGCAAGAGCTGATGAGCGGGAACGGAATTGGCGCGATCCTCGTCGAGTCGGGGCCGAGCCTCGACTATTTCACCGGCGTCCAATGGTGGCGTTCGGAGCGGCTGACTGCCGCAATCATTCCGGCAGTCGGCGATCCGATCGTCGTCACGCCGTTCTTCGAAAGGCCGTCGGTCGCCGAAAGCCTCTCGATTCCGGCGGAGATCCGCACCTGGAACGAGGACGAGGAGCCGTTGAAACTCGTCGCCGACTTTCTTCGCGAACGATCGGTTGCAAACGAGCGCGTCGGTTTCGAGGAGACGGATCGTTTCTTCATCCTCGATCGCCTCAAGGAGCAGCTGCCGACTGTTTCCGTCGTCAGCGCCAACCCGGTGGTGCGCGGCTGCCGCATGATCAAGTCGCCGCACGAGCTGGCCCTGATGCAGGCCGCAAACGAAATGATGCTCGCCTCGCTCCGCAATGCCGCAGCGCACACGCGCGAGGGCATGACTCCGGCGCAAATCGACGCACTCATCGCCGCTGCGCAGAAAACGCTCGGCGCAGACTATGATGGCGGCCTCATCCTGCTCGGCAAATCTTCGGCCTATCCGCATGGAAGCGGCAAGCCGCAGCTTATCAAGCGTGGCGAGGTCGTGCTGATGGACTGCACTTCCTCACTTCATGGATACCAGGCCGACATCACGCGCACCTATGTCTTTGGCGCCGATCCGACGCCCGAACAGCGCAAGCTGTGGGACCAGGTCCACCGGGGGCAGCAAATCGCCATAGCCGCAGCCAGGGTCGGAGTGCCCGCTGGAAGCGTCGATGACGCCGTTCGCCGTGCCTATGAAAGCTGGGGCTATGGTCCCGGCTACCGCCTTCCCGGCCTGTCTCACCGGACCGGCCACGGCATTGGTATGGAGGTTCATGAGCCGGTCTATCTCGTCCACGGCGAAACGACGCCGCTGGCACCGGGAATGTGCTTTTCCGACGAGCCCGGCCTCTACATTCCGGGCAAGTTCGGAGTCCGGCTCGAGGACTGCTGGCACATGACGGATGCGGGACCGGAATTCTTCACCACGCCGCCATCGAGCATCGACCGGCCGTTCGGCTAACCGCCTTGACCAAAGCCGCGCCAGCCGCGAAGCGAAGCGCAGCAGCAAAGGAGCAGTAATGCGCAAGAGCAGCGGGCTTAGTCTGCAGTGGCAGATGCTTGCCGGTTTCCTCATCGGCCTGGTCGCCGGCCTGATCGTCTATTCGAGCGCCCAAGGCGAGCCGTGGGTGGAAACGGTGACCACCTATGTCACGCAGCCCATCGGTCAAATCTTCTTGCGGCTGCTGTTCATGCTGGTGATCCCGCTGCTGTTTTCGGCGCTCGTCGTCGGAATTTCGGAAATGGGCGAAATCCGCTCGCTCAAGCGGGTTGGAATCCGGACCCTCGTTTACACGGTCGTGGTTTCGTCCATTGCCGTGGTCGTCAGCCTGGCGGCCGTGAACCTGATCAGGCCGGGTGCCGGAGTCGACCGGGCGGCGGCGGCCGAGCTTCTCGCCGCGCAGGCCGACCGGGCCGGCGCGATCGTTCGTGCAGGCGCCGAGCAGCCGTCGGGAATCGATTCCTTTATCAGCATCATTCCCAACAATCTTGTCGAAGCGCTGGGATCGAACAACGCGATCCTGTCGGTGATGTTCTTCGCCTTGTTCTTCGGAATCGGGCTGCTGCTCACCGACACGCCCAATTCGCACAAGCTGCAAAACGGCTTCGAAGGCATTTTCGACGTCACGATGCGGTTGATCCTGATCGTCATCAAGATGGCTCCGCTTGCCGTCGCATGCTTCATGTTCAATCTTGCGGCGCTGTTCGGATGGGACCTTCTGATCCGTCTCTCGGCGTACGTGGGCGTCGTCCTCTTGGCGCTCGGGATCCAGATGTTCGTCGTTTACCCGATCCTGCTTTGGACATTGGGCAAGAAGAACCCGCTCGATTTCTTTCGGCAAACTCAGGAAGCCAGCGTGATGGCCTTCTCCACGGCCTCGTCGAACGCAACTCTCCCGACCTCGCTCCGCGTGGCGGATGAGAATTTGCGCCTTCCGCGACGGGTCGCGCAATTCGTCCTGACCATCGGCGCCACCGCGAACCAGAACGGCACCGCGATGTTCGAGGGCGTCACCGTCATCTTCCTCGCTCAATTCTTCGGGGTCGACCTGTCGCTGTGGCAGCAGGTGATGGTCATGCTGGTTTGCATCCTGGGCGGAATCGGCACTGCCGGCGTTCCCGCCGGATCGCTTCCGGTGGTGGCGCTGATCCTGGCGATGGTCGGAATCGAGCCGCAAGCGATCGCGATCGTGCTTGGGGTCGATCGCTTCCTCGATATGTGCAGGACCACGCTCAACGTCGTGGGGGATCTTGTGTGCGCGCAGGTGATTTCGGCAGCCGAGCCGGAATCGGCTGCGGAAGCGCCGCAAGCCGCCTGATGGGGAAACAGGGCAATCCGCCGGTCCTCGAGTTCGGGCGCGAGATCCTGCACGACGAGGCGCGCGCACTCGACGCATTGGCCGATGGCCTCGGCGACGATTTTACCCGCGCCATCGACCTCATCCTCGAAGCGAGGGGCAAGCTGATCGTCGGCGGTCTCGGGAAATCCGGCCATGTGGCGCGAAAGATCGCCGCCACCTTCGCCTCCACCGGGACCACCGCGACATTCATGCATCTTGCCGAGGCAATCCACGGCGATCTCGGGATTGCAGCCAAGGACGATGTCGCAATCCTGATCTCGCTGTCAGGCAAGACCAGCGAGCTTGAGCCGGTGATCGACCATTTCGAGGCGGTTGGAATTCCAATCATCGCGATAACTGGCGCATCGAACTCTCCGCTCGGCCAGGCCGCAGCCGCACCGCTCGTGCTTCCTCACTGGCCCGAAGTGGGGCCGGAATCGGTGGCTCCGACAACGTCCACGACGATGATGCTCGCGCTCGGCGATGCGCTTGCGATGACGGTGATGCGGCAAAAGGGCTTCACGCGCACCGACTTCGGACGGCTTCACCCTGGCGGCTCGCTTGGTGCGCGCCTCAGGCCGGTTCGACGAGTGATGCACTCGGGTGACCAGGTCCCACTGGTGCGCAGTGACGCGTCGATGCACGACGCGATCGTCGAAATGAGCGAGAAGCGCCTGGGAGTGGTCGGAGTCACAGACGAGGACGGCCGGCTCGTCGGGGTCATCACCGACGGCGACCTCAGGAGGAATATCGAGCGCGGCCTAGACCACGTTGCCGCGGAATTCATGACGGGCAGCCCGAAAACGATCGGGCCGGACGCGCTGATCGATGACGCGCTTTCTCTGTTCGACGGCTTCCGGATCACGGCCCTGTTCGTCGTCGAGGACGAAGCAGGCGGGCAACGGCCCGTCGGCGTCCTCCACATTCACGACTGCCCGAGCGCGAGGTAGCTTCACCGGTGAACGCGGTCATCCTGATCCCGGCGCGATATCAGTCGTCGCGCTTTCCCGGAAAGCCGCTGGTCGAGATCAGGGGTGCGACGGGCGTTGCCAAGCCGCTGATCGAGCGGAGCGTCGAGGCGGCACGCCGCGTCCGTGGCGTCACCGGCGTTTTCGTCGTTACCGACGACGAGCGGGTCGCTGATGCCTGCAAGCCGGCGCGGGTCGGGGTCATCATGACCTCGCCGGAGTGCCGAAACGGTACCGAGCGCTGCGCCGAAGCGCTCAGCCAGCTCCACGATCCGGATGTCGTCATTAACTTCCAGGGAGATGCGCTGCTTACGCCGCCGACCTTCGTCGAGGCACTGATCGAACGTATGGCGAACGACGACGTCGATGTTGCGACCCCGGCGATGCAGCTTCGAAGCGCGGACGTCCGGATGCTCCAGGACGAAGAGCGGGCAGGCCGAGTCGGCGGGACCAGCGTCGTCACCGATTCCTCGGGCCGGGCTCTGTACTTTTCAAAGCGACTGGTCCCCTACTTGCCGGAAGGCGCGCTCAAGGAGGAGCTATCGCCGGTCAGGCTCCACGTCGGCGTCTACGCCTACAGGCCGAGCGCATTGGAAGCCTATGCAGGCCTGCCGCCTTCGCAGCTGGAAGAGCTCGAAGGGCTGGAGCAGTTGCGCTTCCTCGACGCCTCGATTCCAGTTGCCGTGGTCGACGTCGATCCGCCGCCGTTTTCGCTGCGTGAGCTGAACAACCCCGAGGATCTCGCACCGATCGAGGAAGCGCTTTTGCGGGCAGGGCTGGATTGAGCGCGCTCGACGAGATCGAGACGATTTACCCGGTGATCCTGTGCGACATCTGGGGATGCGTTCACGACGGCGTGAGCCTCTATCCCGGAGCAGCTGAACGCCTCCGCAATTGGCGCGATCAAGGCAAGACCACGATCCTCATCACCAACGCACCGCGAACCGCAGAAGCAGTTTCCGACCAGTTGCTTCGGCTTGGGCTCGATTCCGGACTGTGGGACGGAATTGCGACCAGCGGCGATGCGGCCATAACCTGCCTGGCGAAGATCGACGAGCCGGTCGGATTCATCGGCACGCGCTCCGATCGCGCGATCCTCGAGGGCCGCGGAGTGCGCATCGCCAAAAGCGGAGACTTCGACCATCTCGCCTGTTCCGGGCTCGACGAGACACGGCGCACGGTGAGCGACTACGAGGCGGAGATCCGTCCGCTGGCCGACCGCGACGTGGTTATGCACTGCCTCAACCCCGACCGGGTGGTGATTCGCGGCGGCAAAGCCGAGCCATGCGCCGGGGCGATTGCCGACCGTTACATCGAGCTCGGGGGACGCGTCGAATGGTACGGGAAGCCCTATCCGGCAATCTACCGCCACGCGATGCAGCTTGCCGGCAGCCCGGACTCCCAGCGGGTTCTCGCCATCGGTGACGGACTGCACACCGATATTCTCGGAGCCGCTCGCATGGGCTTCGACTGCGTCTACGTCGCTGGCGGGATCGCACAGGGCAAACCGATCCCGGACGACTTTGCCGCAGCCAACGGGCTTGGCGACTGGCGGCCAGTGGCAGTCGTCGACGGCCTGGACTAGATAAGCCTAATGAATCTTCTCGGGACGAAAGTCGGGATCGACCAGCCGCTATTCCTGATAGCCGGGCCGTGCGTCGTCGAAAGCGAAGAGCTGCAGCTTCGCACTGCTGAACGGCTGAAGGAAATTACCGACCGGCTGGGCATCCTGTTCATCTTCAAGTCGAGCTACGACAAGGCCAACCGCTCCTCCGACAAAAGCTATCGCGGCCCTGGAATGGACGAGGGGCTGCGGATCCTGGCGAAAGTCCGCGAAAAGATTGGCGTGCCGATCCTCACCGACGTTCACGACATCGACCAGATCGCGCCAGCCGCCGAAGTGGTGGACGTGCTGCAAACCCCTGCCTTCCTGGCGCGGCAAACGGATTTCATCCACGCCGTCGCTAGCGCCGGGAAACCGGTGAACATCAAGAAAGGGCAGTTCATGGCGCCTCACGACATGGTCAATGTCGTTGAGAAGGCGCGAAACGCTGCCAAGGCGGCGGGCGGCGACGGCGACAACATCATGGTGTGCGAGCGCGGAGTCACGTTCGGCTACAACAACCTGGTCTCCGACATGCGGAGCCTCGCCATCATGCGCGAAACCGGCTGCCCGGTCGTCTTCGACGCAACGCATTCGGTGCAGCTGCCGGGCGGGCAGGGGAGCCGGTCTGGCGGGCAGCGCGAGCATGTCCCCGTGTTGGCCCGCGCCGCTGTGGCTGCGGGCGTGAGCGGGCTGTTCATGGAAACCCACCCCGACCCTGAGAAGGCGCTGTCGGACGGGCCGAACGCCTGGCCGCTTGGCCGGATGGAGTCGTTGCTGACGACCCTCGTCGAGATCGACCGGACGGTCAAACAGGCCGGCTTCGAGGAACTGGACCTGTGAAGCCCACCGTCTTCATCCAGGCGAACGCGCGGCAATTCCTCGGGGCGAAGATTTCCGCGCACAGCTACAAAAGCAACTCGCGCAGCCCCGACAGCTTCGACGTCAGAGATTCTGCACACGCGCGATTTCCCGCGCCTGATGAACTCGGATCAAAGCATTCTTCGCGGCGGGCAGGTCCGCGACTGGGATCCCGAAGACCTGCAGAGCTTCACGCCGCTGCGCTTCTTTCCGCCAAGCGCGATGGGCTTTGAAGGCCGCGCGGTGGTCACCGATCCAGACGTGTTCGCGCTGGGGGATGTCGCCGAGCTTTTCGAGCGCGACCTGCAGGGCAAGGCGATCTGGGCGGTGCCCAGGCCCGGGCACAATCGCCGGCCCGACTATATCGCAACCTCGGTGATGCTTCTCGATTGCTCGAAGCTTCGTCACTGGAGGTTCGACGATTATCTCGATGGCCTGTTCGGGCATGAGTTCGATTATTTCGACTGGATCGACCTGAAGCGCGAAGACCCGTCGACAATCGGCCTGCTCGAGCCACAGTGGAACGATTTCGACCGGCTGACCCCGGCAACGAAGCTGCTTCACACGACGAAGAGGCGAACTCAGCCGTGGAAATCGGGGCTGCCCGTGGATTTCACGCTGCAGCGTCCCTGGCCGGTCAACCTGCTCAACAAGCTGCTACTTCGCTATCAGCCGCATCCCGATCCCAACCAGGAGGCGTTCGTCTATTCGTTGCTCGCCGAATTGTACGATTCGGGCGAAGTCACCGACGATGAATTGCGCCGGGAAATGGCGGCAAATCACATTCGCCACGACAGCCTGCACCTGATCGATCGTTACCGTGGCTGGGATCCGCAGCTGGCGCTCGCCGCCTGATCGTCGAGGAGTCGGCGCACGGCCTCCACCGCGCTTGCGAGCGGGTCAGCTGACAATTTGCCGGCGACCGGGTCTTCGATGGTCCCGGCAAGGCCCTGCGCCCGAACGGATGTCCAGAACCCACGGATATCACGGACGGGCAGAGGCAAACCGAGCTTGTGCAAAGAATAGAAGGCGGCCCCGGCGGCGGTCAGGCGCGGCTCGACGAGTCCGACCGGAGCTCCGCTGGCAACGGAATCGGAAATCATCGCGACGCTGTCGGCGGTGACCGCAATCTCGTCCGCATCGTGGAGGAGCACGGGGTAGCGCGGGAAGCGGCCGAAGACGAGGCCGTGGCTCGCTTCCCCGCAGCGACGATTGTACAGCATGCAGGATGCGGTCCGAAGTTCGCCCGCTGCTGACCGCGATGACGCTTCCGCCATCCTTTCGGCGAAGGGCTGACGCAGCCTTGGCGACGTCCCCTGGCGCCAGGTGCCACATGAAGCTGTCGCCGCCGATCAACAACAGGCGATGCGGCCGGGGAAGCCTGGCAAGCCACTCCGACTCCTCGGGCGACGGTTCGAGCGGTGGCGCCGTGTTGATTCCGACCGGCAGTCGAAGGACATTCGCTGCCTCGGGAACGGCATATTGGCCGGTGGTGATTACCAGGTCGAAATTGCGTGGGGCGAGACGCGGATTTCCGAGCCGAACGAGCTTTGCGTTTCCGCCCGAGGCGCGTCGAATCTCCAGCGCGACAGGAACGCTTCGATTGCCGATTCCCAGCACGAGCCTGGGCCATGGCGGGCGGATTTGCTCTCGCGATGCCGGCTCGAGCGTCGATAGCGTTGGTCCGAGCAGCCGTGGCCCGAGAAGGTAGCGGCGATTGTAGGACAGCTGGACGGTCCGGAAGGGAAGTCCCAGTTCGCTCGCCAGTCGGAGCAGCTGGTTGTTGTCGCCGGTGCGGTGGCCGAGAAGAACCCAGACTGGCGCCGCGTCCTCCGTCAAGCCGGCGCACTCCGCGAAGCGCAGTCGAGAAGATCGCGAACCTCTTTCGCGGCGACGATCACCGGGTTGGCAACGCCGCTCGCCAACGGCTGGGCCATCGTCCCGACGAACCGCTCGCCGAGGACGTAGGTCCAGAACCGGCGCAGATCGCGCATCCGGCTCTTCTCACGCACCTCGCCGCCGAGCGTAATTCGCCCGGTGAGGCTCTTTTCCAAGGGCACGATTCCGACCGGCTTGCGGGTAATTGCCCCTTCCGAAATCATCGAGATGCTGTCCGCGGTCGGGAACAGCTCGTCGGCGTCGTCGAGGAGCACCGGGAATCGTGGAAAATCGTCGCGAACGACGCGCCACTCGCAGGAGCACTCCTCCAAGCGCCGCTCGATCGCATCGAGAACTGTTTCGCTCGTCCTGGCGCTGCGTGCGACGACGAGCGAACCGCCTTTGCTTCGAGCGCGCTGGGCCAGCTTTGCCGCCATGTCCGCGATGTAAGCCGGGCGCTGCAGCCAGTGCCGGGTTCTTCCCCCGAGCATCAGCAGCAGGTGTGGCCGCGGCAGCGACTCAAGCCAGGAGCGGTCGCGATCCTCCGCTTTTGGAGGTTCGCGGTACCGGCTCATGGCCACCGGCAACAAGCGGATCGAAGCGCCGACCGGAGTTCGATACTGCCGCGTCGTAAAGACAAGGTCGAACATCTCCCCAGTCACGCGGGGGTGGCCGATGAAGACAAGCCGCGTTCGCCCGCCGCTTTGTTTCCTGACCCACTGCGCGACCGGGACCGCGCGCCTGCCAACGTGGATGATGAGGTCGGGCCAGGGCGGAACGAGAGTGCTATTGCGCAATGCCCTGTCGACCGAGGCCGCGCTTGCGCCTAAATAATTTCCGCTCAGCCATTGCCTCCAATTGAACTTGAGCTTGCGCGTTTCGAACGGAAGGCAAAGCTCCTCGGCAAGCGCGTAAACCTGCGCATCGTCGCCAGGTCGGTTGCCGGGAATGACCCAGATCCGCGGGGCCGTCACTGCCGCCGCACTTTTCGGTATTCGCGAGCAAGCTGGAACGCGAGCACCAGGACCATCGCGGCATTGCCGACGACGAAGGCACCGGCAGCGCCGGCAAGCCCGAACCGCCACGTCAGCGGTGCCACGATGGCGAGGTACAGGGCGGTCCCGACAATGCGCGCGACAAGCGGCCCTGCGTCGCGGTGAAGCGCGTAAAGCATTGGCGGCAGCGGGAAGGAAATCATCGCCAGCAGCGGAGCGATGATCAGCACGGCAAGCGCCGGATAGGCGCCGACGAACGCATCGCCGAAAATCAGGCGAATCAATTGTTCGCCGGCGAAAATCACGATGACGACCGCCACCATTGCGAACATCGCCGCCAGGGCCGCTCCGCGAAGCATTAGCTTCCACGGCTTTTTGGTCCTCAGGTCCATGCGCATGACTTCGGGGTAGAAGGCACGTCCCAGCATATCCGTGGGTCGCTGAGCGCTGTCGGCGAGGGTTGCGGCCACGCGGTAGAAGGCAGCGCTCATCGGGCCGAGGAGGCCGCCGACGATAAGCCGTGCGATCGGCCCCCAGGAGGCGGCGAGGCTGGAAGTGAGGTTGACCCGGATTGCAAAGCGCCACGCCCCCTTGAGCGGGTGTGGGCGAAGCGTTGGACGAAGCGCGTCGGTCATTCCGCGACGCCTGAGCTCACGCCAGGTTAGCCACCACTGGTACAAATCCCCGGCAAGGTCGGTCGCGAACCAGATGAGGACATAGACCTCGAAGGACGCGCCCCACGCCCAAGCTGCCGCCGTGAGTATCACGCGCGAAATCGGGTCGACGACGCCGCCCCAGCTCAACAGGTCGAAGCGGTCGAGGGTTCGAAGCACCCCGCCGGGAGTCATCGCCTGCATCGTCGGAATGACCAAGCAGTAGAGCAGGGCGACGGTGATATAGCGGTCGGAAATTCCGAACCAGCCGCCGATGAACGGCAGGATTGCCATTGCCAGGAGCATTCCGACGAGCCCGCTGAGGAGATCGAGGCCGAGCGAAAAGCCGGTGGCGACCTTGAAGTCCTGAGGGCGGCCGGCGGCCAGGCCCTGGCCTCCATAGCGGATGACGATCTGCCACGTCTGGAACTTGCTCAGGCTGCTTGCCGCCTGCGCATAGCTGTGGATCAGGATGAGCACTCCGAAGAGCATCACCCCGAGCGCCCGCCCAGTCAGCGCAAGCGTTGTCACCGACGCAATCGCCGCGACGAGCTTGGAAGCGCCCAAATAGCTGCTGTTTTTCAGCAGCGAGCGCATGTGCTGGTCTTTGAACCAATGGCGCATCAGCGCCGCTTAGGCGAAAGACAAACAGCTGTCGCTAGCTACTACGCCGGCTCCGGGACCATGTGCTGGACGACTTTCTCGGCGAGTGGCCCGTTGAGCTCCGACAGGTGGTCGAATTCGGCTTCATAGCTTGCCAGCCCCTGGCTTTGCGACCGAAGCTCGGCCTCCAGCCCGCCAAGCTCCGCTTCCGGGATGATCGCGTCGATCCTGTCCCAGCCGGTCCAGCCGTCGCGCGGCCCCATTCCGAGCATCTGTCCCCGCCGGCTTGCAACCGCCGAGGTAACCCGGCTCGTCGCGCTTGAAGGGCAGACCACTGCGACTTTCTGCATTGGCTCGAGCAAGTGCGGCTTGGCCGCTTCGAGCGCTTCGGACATCGCCATCCGCCCGGCCAGTCGAAATGCCAGCTCGGAGCTGTCGACGCTGTGGTAGCTGCCGTCGACCAGGGTCACTGCGACATCGACGACCCGAAATCCCAGCGGCCCCTTGGACATTGCCTCGCGAACACCTTCCTCGACGGCGGGAATCCACTGCTTCGGTATCGCTCCGCCGTGGATTGTCTCGTCGAAACGGAAGCCCGATCCGCGAGGCAGCGGTTTCACTTCGATGACGACGTCGCCGAACTGCCCGTGGCCGCCGGACTGCTTCTTGTGGCGGCCTTTTTGAGTGACTGGCTTGCGGATGGACTCGCAATAGCCAATCGCCGGTGGCCGCGACTTCACTTCGACTCCGTAGCGCCGCTTGAGCCGCGCCAGCACCGTGTTCAGGTGCTCGTCGTTGACTCCGCGAAGGCGCATCTCGTGATTGGTGTCGTCCTGCTCCAGCGAAAGCGCTGGATCCTCGTCGAGCAGGCGATGGAGCGCGCCGGAAAGCTTCACGTCGTCCTTGCGGTCGGCCGGCTCGATTGCGAACGCGCAATTCCGCGCCGGATATTGCACCTCGACGGCAGGCGGTATTGTGCCACTGCTCAGCCATTCCCCCGCCCTGATCGAGTTCGATCTTCGCCACTGCAACGATGTCGCCGTTCGCGGCTTCGCCGACCTTTTGGGTTCGCTCGCCGCGGACCGCGAACAGCGCCCCCAACCGCGCGGTTTCGCCGCTTCGAGTCTCTGAGGTCCGAGCCCTCGGCAATTCGCCCGCCGAGCACGCGAGCCAGCGCCAGCCGGCCCACGGTGCCGCCGTTGGACACCTTGAAAACGTGCAGCGCCGGGTCGCTGACTTCGAGCCGCGAAGCCGCTCCTTCCGGGGCGGGGGTCTCGTGGCGGAGCGCTTTCAGCAGCCTGCCGATTCCCCAGCCGCTCTCGGCCGAGCCGAACATCACCGGGACGCCGAGGCTCTCGCCGGTTTCGCGGGCGAGGTCCTCGAGAATCCTGTCGCGGCTGGGCGTCTGCTCCATCACCAGCTGTTCGAGGAGCTCGTCGTCGTGATCGGCCAGCTGTTCGAGCATCTGGTTGCGCGCCTGGTGCTCGCGGGCCTGGACGTCGTCGGGGATGTCGATCTGCTCGCTGTCCTTGCCGTTATATTGAAACGCCCGCTCGAGCGCCAAGTCGACGAAACCGGTAATCTTTTCGCCGTCGCGAATCGGGATTTGGCGAGCGATCAGTGGCGAAACGCTGATTGGCTGAAGCGCCGAGAGGATGTCGCGAATGCGCCCGTGAGCCTGGTCGATTCGGTTGACGAAGATTATGTGCGGGATGCCTTGTTCGTCGAGGGCACGCAGCGCCGGCGCCGCAAGCGGGGCTCTCGACGGGTCCGGGTCGACGACCACGATTGCAAGGTCGACGAGCGCGACGGCGCGGTTTCCGTCGGCGGTAAAACCCACCGATCCGGGCGTGTCGACAATCGCGAAATGGTCGCCGAGATACTCGAAATTGTAGAGGTTGAGTTCGGTCGAGCCGCCGCGGGAACGCGCTTCCGGGCTCGAGTCGCCGATGCTCGTGCCGTCAGCGACGGAGCCGTGGCGGTCGGTCGCACCGGCGGCAAACAGGATTGCCTCGGCAATGCTCGTCTTTCCAGCGCCGGCCGGTCCGACCAGCGCGATTGCTCGAGTGCCGTTGGGTTCAATACCGTTTGCGTGGGGCATGCGACTCTCCTCTCGTCCGTTCCAGCGGGCGGGTGAGTCGCTTCCAAATGAAGGCGCTCACGCGCTCAAAAGGAAACAACCAGCGTCGGACACATTTCTTGCGAACGCAAGCCCCCCGGAACGGCTTTCGGCGCCAGGTTTTGAGTCTGGCATGGTCGAGCACTCCAGGCGCAAGGACGACTTCGGGCAATGGGCCCGCTCACCGTGGCAAATGCCCGTCGCCGCCTGGAAAGAGATTGCCGGCCGGACGTGGACGCGAACGTGGCAGGACAATGTCGGCCTGGTTTCGGCGGGAGTGGCTTTCTACGGCTTCTTCGCTTTCGTACCACTCCTGGGGCTGGTGGTGCTGTTCTACGGCTTTGCCGCCGATCCGGCGACCGTCGTCAGCAACGTCGAGACGCTGGCGCGATTCCTTCCGAGGGACGCGGCCAGGCTGGTGGGCGAACAATTGCTGAGCGCGGTCCGAACGTCGTCGCAGACCAAGGGCTTCGGGATCGTGGTTTCGCTGGCGCTCGCCTTTTACGCCGGGACCAACGGGGCCGGAGCGATCATGACGGCACTCAACATCGCCTATGAAGAAGAGGAAAAGCGGGGGCTGCTGCACTATTACGCGCTGGCCCTGGCGATGACCGTCGCAGTGGTGGCGCTCTCGCTCATGGCGGTTGCGGGGACGACCGTGGTCGCGTTCATCGGAGTCCTCGAGCCGGGCGCGTCGCCGGTCCTCCTGATCGCCGGAAAAGCGTTCGCTTACGTCGTGCTTGCGCTTGCCGCGGCGGGGGTGGCGGCGACGTTGTACCGCTATGCACCGTCGCGCGAGGAGGCGCAGTGGCGGTGGATCACGCCGGGGTCGATCCTGGCGTCGGTGGCGTGGCTCTTGCTGACGTCGGTGTTCGGTTTCTACGTCGGCAACTTCGCCGACTACAACGCGACCTACGGATCGCTGGGCACTGTCGTCGTCCTGCTGACCTGGATCTACTTGTCCTCCTACGCGCTGGTTTTCGGGGCCGAGCTCAACAGCGAGATCGAGCACCAGACGGCCCGCGACAGCACCACCGGCAAGCCGCTGCCGATGGGCAGGCGAGGGGCGTGGGCGGCCGACAATGTCGCGATCGACGACGAGCCCGATGCCCCCGAAGAGCGGCCGTCGATGGCCGAAGCCACCCTGGACGCTCCAGAAGAAGTCGAAGAAGCCGAAGAACCGCTAGGCGGCGGGAAGCAGCTTCTTTTCGCCGGCGAGCTTGATCAGGCCCGCCTGCAGCTTCTCGAACGCCCGCACTTCGATTTGGCGAATACGCTCGCGGCTGACTCCATAGACCTGGCTCAGTTCCTCGAGAGTCTTCGGATCGTCGCTCAGGCGCCGCTCCATCAGGATATGCTTCTCTCGGTCGTTAAGGCCTTCAAGCGAATCCATCAGCAGTTCGTGGCGAACGCGGCTCTCCTCGTCGTCGGCGATCAGCTCGTCCTGCAACGGGCCGGTGTCGACCAGGAAGTCCTGCCACTGGCTCTCGCCGCCCTCGTCACCCTTCAGGGAGACGTTAAGCGAGGTATCGCCGCCCATCGCCATCCGGCGGTTCATCGACACCACTTCGTCCTCGGTCACGCCAAGGTCCGTGGCGATCTTGGTGACGTCGGCGGGCTTCAGGTCGCCTTCCTCGAACGCGTCGATCTGGTTCTTCATTCGGCGGAGGTTGAAGAAGAGCTTCTTCTGGGCCGCGGTAGTGCCCATCTTCACCAGGCTCCACGAGCGCAGGATGAATTCCTGTATCGACGCGCGGATCCACCACATCGCATAAGTTGCGAGGCGGAAGCCGCGATCGGGCTCGAACTTCTTCACGCCCTGCATCAGGCCGATATTGCCCTCGGAAATCAGCTCGCTGACCGGAAGCCCGTAGCCGCGATAGCCCATGGCGATCTTGGCAACGAGGCGCAGGTGCGAGTTGACCAGCTTGGCGGCCGCTTCGGTATCGTCGTGCTCGCGCCAGCGCTTGGCGAGCATATATTCTTCCTCGGGAGCGAGGATCGGGAATTTCTTGATCTCGGAGAGATAGCGGTTGAGTCCGGCCTCCCCGCCGGATGCGGGGATCGAAACGATTCCGCGTGATTGTGCTGCCATTCGATCCTGTCTCCCTGGGCCGGACGCTTCGTTTGGCGCCCGAGCCCCTATTATTTATACACTGAGGTGAGTGAACAGTTCCTGCATGTCCGCCGGCATGCCGCTAGTGAACGACAGGCGGTGCTTCGTTACCGGATGAGTAAATCCCAGCGTTGCGGCGTGTAAAGCCTGCCGGTGAAAGCCCAACCTTTTCAACAGGTCGCGTTGCCCCTTCGAGCGCCCATAAACCGGGTCGCCGAGCAAAGGGTGGCCGATCGAGGCCATGTGGACCCGAATCTGGTGGGTCCGCCCGGTCTCCAGCGAGCATTCGATGAGCGCCGAATCGTCGAGGATCTGAAGCCGTTTCCAGTGGGTGACGGCGCGCTTTCCGCGCGAGCCCTCGACTATCGCAATTTTCTTGCGGTCGGAGGACGAGCGGGCAAGCGGCGCGTCCACCGTCCCGCCGCTCGTCTTCGGAACTCCGGAAACGATCGCAAGGTAGCGGCGGTCGATCGAATGGGCGGCAAATTGCCTGGACAGGCCTTCGTGGGCGACATCGGTTTTCGCAACGACCAGCAGCCCTGATGTGCCCTTATCGATCCGGTGGACGATCCCGGGGCGGGCAATCCCACCGATACCCGACAAGGATTCACCGCAGTGGTGAAGAAGAGCGTTCACCAACGTACCGTCCCGGTTCCCGGCGGCGGGATGGACGACCATGTCGGCGGGCTTGTCGACGACGAGGAGGTGCGGGTCCTCGAAAACGATTGCCAGCGGGATGTCCTGCGGCGTGTTGTGTGCAGGCTCGGGCTTCGGCACCTCAAGGCGGAACCGCTCGTCGCCGCGGACTTTGATGGCGGGATCGCGAACCGCCGTCTCGCCGGCTGTGAGACCGCCGGAGCGGATCAGCGCCTTGAGCCGCTCGCGCGACAGTGCCGGCACGGCCGCCGCGAGCGCACGGTCGAGCCGCCAGCCCGAGTGCGCCGGCTCGAGCTTCACCTCGATTGTCTGCGTGCCCCCCACAAATCCAATATGGGTGCGGTGCAAAATGGCTTCAAGCACGCTCAACAATGACGAACGTTACAGAGGTTACGCCTGGGGGAATGGTTCGAAACGGGGATCCGTGTCCTTCTTCCACTTTGTAGGCTTGGCGGAGGGCGACCAGAGACTCCAAGCGCGGTAAACGGACGCATCAACCTCATCCGCAATCCTGAAGCACAGAGAACTGGCTGTAGGACAGGATTTATGCAGCTGCGCTAGCGTCCGCTTTGGGTGGAAAGCGGACGTTAGGGAACTGGCGAACAGGTTGCCGCCTCTGCTCGGAACCGGAACTGTTGTTCGGCTCCGGGTGTGACATACCCAATGGGACAGAGTTCCCTCCCGCCGTCACGGTAAAGGAGTGCAATGCGTCCCTCACCCTCGCAGGTGATTGGCACGCTCACTTCAAAGCTGTTGCGGACGGGCTGGAAGCGATGTGTTCGTGCCACAGAGCGAGAGGGTGGCGGACTGAACGCGCTGCTGGTCGTCCTCCACCACAAAAGAGTTCTCGGTGCGTGTGCACGCCGCAACAGCGAGAACGAGGAACGGCCAAAAGGCTTTCATGTGAGGAGCGTATCGCTCTTCAGCTAACGTCCGCAATGGGGCGAAAGCAGACCTAAGCTGCTAGTGTCGCAAATGGGTGGAAAGCGGTCGTTAGCGCGCGGCGATGCGGCGTGTGACTTCCAGCTTCTCGACGGCGATGGGGTAAGCATTTGCTGCACCCATTGGGCACAACGCTCGTCTTCCCACGACGTCAACCTGCAAAGCGTAAGTTAGCGGTCCAGATGGGGCGACCTTCTTCCGCGTTTCTTCGTCGACGATGAGGCTCGCGCCAGTGGAGTGTGTCCACAAGACATCTGCGGGCACCTGCCTTTTCCCCATTCGAAAAAGTCGTTCTTCTCGAACCCTACAACCCATGTTCCGGTGGTTACCAACTGCTCGGAAAACGGAAGACACGCGACAAGACTTCCCGCCTCTCCCTTGGAGCCATTCTGGTCGACGCACTGGTCTACGGCTGGCAAATTGATTTTGGAGCAGTCGATGGGGTGCTGCTCGCCACAACCGCCCAGCATCAGCGAGAGCCAAATGAGACCACAAGCGCGCATGTTGCCTTTGTGGCTCACACCCCCAGTGACCGCAATGGGTGGAAAACGGACACTAGCTCAAACAAAAGAGAGACCCTGCGCAAGCACCCCTCCTCGGCTCACAGACTGGGGAGTTATTTTAGGCGCTAAGCAATCTGAGGAAGAGCTGCCGGACTTCGCCGCCGCCTAACCGACCAGCCGATACCGCCAAAGCCTACCAGCATTAATGCCCATGTGGCGGGTTCGGGCACGGCTCCCGAGAGCGGAGCCGTAAACCCGCGAATCGTAGTGGTGGCGCCCCCATAGGAGCTGTCCGCCGAGCTTTGATCGAACGCGAACTGATCGCCCGCACCAACAAGGAAGCTGAGGCTCCCGGATTGGGACGCACTTCAAGATCGTCCGTCAGCTGGAAAAACGTGCCATTGTAAATGTATCCAAACGGATCGAAGCTAGGACCGTCGACATCGAACGTGGTGTACGCCCAGTCGAAGGAAAGGGTGCCCGCGAATGGAATCGTGAACCCATAGAGCTGGTCACTGTCATAATGACTTTCGTCATTGGCGCCATTGATTGTGATCGACGCTGGGGCTGAAGAGGTGTCGACCGAACCGCCGTGCGATGTGGTGATGGTAGCGTTTGCTGGAGCGTAGGGGCCGGTGAAATCAGCATGTGCCGCGGCCGCCGGGAACATCAAGGCTGCTGCTATGGCAAAGGTTGGAACACTAAAATTCGTGGCAATTTTCATAGCTGGACCTCCTAACGCAAACACCTGCGCAACCCGAGTTGTTAATGGACGTTTAACACAACCGCAACGGACTCTCGAGATTTTGTGAATGTCCCAACGGCATGTCCCTCTCGTGGGACACGCGGGCAATTTAAGCTCACCCCGTGAGGAGAAGTAGCGGGAGCGGCAAATGTCCACTGTGGAAACCAAGTGCCCAGGCTATTGTCTGTGTCCGCTTTGGGTCGAAAACGGACGCTAGCGGAGTGCCGGTGGCGGGCATCTGCTACTGCCTTGCACTGCCACGGCCGTTGCCGCATCACCCACGGGCATGAACACAGTCGATTTCGCAAGCCTGCTCTGCTCACGCCTTTGTCACGACCTGATGTCGCCGGTCGGGGCGCTCAACAATGGCATCGAATTGCTTTCCGACGAGCAGGACCCCGACATGCGCGATCGCTGCCTCGAATTGCTATCCGACAGCGCGAAGGCGACCGCAAACAAGCTCAAGTTCTTCCGCCTCGCTTTCGGAGCCGCGGGCGGTTTCGGAGAGGCCGTGGACAGCAGCGAGGCGCGCGGGGCGCTGCAGGGTCTGCTCGCGCAGCAGGGCAAGATCGAGCTTGGGTGGATGATCGGCGATACGAAGCTGTCGAAAACCGCAACGAAGCTGCTTCTCAACCTGTCGCTTATCGCCAGTGACGCACTGGTTCGCGGTGGCAGGCTGGATGTGGGGGCGGAAAGCGACGGCGGGACTGAAATCGCAATTCGCGCCGAAGGGCCGCGGATCATCCTCGACGCGGCGATCAGCGACACGCTGACCAACGGTACCGGCGAAACGGCCGAGCCGCGAACTGCCGGCGCCTGGCTCGCCTACAGCCTGGCGGCTGAGGCCAAGGGCGCGATTCGGCTTTCGCAGCCGTCCGACGACGTGCTGATGATCGGGGCGACGCTTCCGGCGCACGGATAACGCCGCGTTAACTCCTGCCCGCCATAAGACCGTGGACTTCACGCCGCGGGGGCAGTTGCGCCAATGGACGACCTGATTGCCGATTTCGTCGCGGAATTGCGAGAAATGCTTGAAGCGCTCGGCGGCGAAATTGTCGCGTGGGAAGCCAATCCCGACGATCGCGCCCGTCTCGATTCCATTTTCCGCTTCGTCCACACCGTCAAGGGCAATTGCGGCTTTTTCGACTTCCCGCGGCTCGAGGCGCTCAGCCATGCGGCCGAGGATGCGCTCGCAGACGTCCGTGCCGGCCGCCGCCAGCCTGATCCGCAGCTGGTCAACGCAGTCCTCGCCATCATCGACCGGATCGGCGAGATGATCGCTGCAATCGATGCCGGGCTCGACTTCCCGGACGGCGACGACAGCGAGCTGATCGCCGCCATCGAGCCTGGAGCGGAAGGCCCCGCAACGCCGGTTGCAACCACGGTCGCCGACCAGGCCCGCGGAGCCGCCCCGCGAACGATCCGCCTGTCGGTCGAGCTGCTGGACCGGGTGATGAGCACCGTTTCCGACATGGTGTTGGCCAGGAACGAGCTTGCCCGGCGCTTGCGGGAAGCGTCGAGCGACGTTTCGGTGGACGGCGCGTTCGAGCGGCTGTCGGCGATCATCGCCGAAATGCGCGACGCGATTACGCGCACGCGGATGCAGCGGATCGAGAATCTCTTCGTGGCGCTTCCGCGAATGGTCCGCGACCTCTCGGCAGAGCTTGGGAAGCAGGTGCTGGTCGATATCGAGGGCGGCGACGTCGAGCTCGATCGCGAGATGATCGAGATGATCCGCGACCCGCTGACCCACATTGTCCGCAATGCCGTGGACCACGGGATCGAGGCCCCGGCGGACCGGCTGAAGGCCGGCAAGCGCGAAATCGGCGTGCTGTGCGTTTCTGCCCGCCAGTCGGGTAACCAGATCCTGATAGACATCCACGACGACGGGCGCGGGATCGACGGCAAGAAGCTGGTCGAAAAGGCGATTGCCGCCGGCGTGTTGGAAAAGGGCGAGGCCGCGAACCTTTCGCCGCGCGAGCAGCTGGCGCTGATCTTCGAGGCCGGGCTTTCGACCGCAAAGGAAGTAACCGCAATTTCGGGGCGCGGAGTCGGAATGGATGTCGTTCGCTCCAACGTCGAGAGGATCGGCGGGATCGTCGAGGTCGACAGCGTTCCGGGCGAAGGCACGCGAATGACGCTTCGAGTTCCGCTGACGCTGACCATCATTCCCGCGCTGACCGTTTCGATCGGCGCGCAGAACTTTGCCATTCCGCGCTCGGCAATCGTCGAGATCGTTCGCGCCAACGGTGAATCGGTCGTCCTCGACAGCCTCGGCGGGGCAGGGGTGGCAACGATCCGCGGAAAGCGGGTTCCCGAAGTTGCCCTTGCCGACATCCTGGGGCTGGAGAGCGCGGTTCCCGAGAACGAGCGCAACCTGGTGGTGCTTCGGCCCGCCGGCGGGGATGTTTACGCGCTGGCGGTCGACCGAATCCACGACCACGAGGAGCTGGTGGTGAAACCGGCCGCTCCGCAGGTGATGGCGACCGGCCTCTACGCCGGGACCACGCTGGCCGACGATGGAAGCCCGATCCTGCTGTTCGATGCCGCGGGACTGGCCGAGGTCGGCGGAGTCAAGCTGGAAGCCCAGGAACGATCGGCGCGGGTCGCAAACGGGCCGGCAAAGGCAGCCGCGGCGGCAACGCCGGTGCTTCTCTTCCGCGGCCTTGACGGCGCCCGCCGGGCGCTTCGGCTGGCGGTGGTCGACCGGATCGAGGAAGTCCCCGCCGATTCCGTCAAGCCGGGTGCGGGTCAGCTTCGGGTCCAGCTCGGCAAGGCGATCCTGCCGCTTGCCGGGGTCAACAGCGACCTTCCCGGCGGCAAGGTCCGGGTGTTCAGGCTCAACGACGGCGAACACGAGATCGGCTACGCGTTCCGCGAAGTCATCGATCTTGCGGTTCTAGACAGCCAAATCATTCCCGCCGAAAACCCCGGCGAAATCAGCGCGGTGACGCTGATCGGCGGCGAGCCCGCCGAGCTTGTGGATGCCCACTGGCTGTTCGCAAATCATCTCGGGATTTCGGCCGGCACTGCAAGCGCGCAGCCGCTGTGCCAGCTGCCCGGCGAAGACCCGTGGATGCAAAACATGCTCCGTCCGATCGTGGAGGCCGTCGGTTACCGCGTTGTCGGCGACGATTACGAAGGCGACGCCGACCTGGTGATCACGTCCGAGCGCAAGTCGCAGGCCAAGGGCGCGAAGACGATTGTCCTTCGCTCGAAGCCAGAAGCAGCGGGGGCGAAGGACGACAGCATCTATCGCTACGACCGTGCCGGGCTGCTCATGGCGCTGAAATCCGCCGGCGGAGGCAATGCACGATGAACGAGCTGCTTTTGATCGTGACCATTGCCGGCGACCGGGTCGCCCTGCCCGCCGCCGCGGTTGAATCCGTGGTCGAGCTGGACACATTGATCCCGGTCCCGAGAGCGGCTCCGCACGTTGCCGGCCTGTCGGCGCTGAGGAGCCGGGTGCTGACCGTCATCGACTGCAGGCGATCGCTCGAGCTCGGCACAACCGACTGCTCGGACGGCATTCGCGAGGCCGCCGTCGTCGAGCAGGACGGGCATCATTACGCGCTTATCGTCGATGTCGTCGAAGACGTTGTCGAAGCCGCAAGCGACCCCGCCGCCGTTCGTGCGGCGATGGGTTCCGGCTGGGAGCGCGTGTCGAAAGGAATGGTCGAAACCGAAGTGGGGCCGCTGCTCCTGATCGACGTCGCGGCGCTGATTTCCGGCGCCGAGGCCAAGGCAGCTTAAGCGGTTGGTTACCCTTCGCAGATAAACGAGCAACTAGATTTGAAACGGGACACCCGAAGCATGAAGAGCTGTTTGATCGTCGATGACTCGAAAGTGATCCGCAAGGTTGCGCGGCACATCCTCGAGACGCTGCAGTTCGAGGTCGAGGAAGCCGGCGACGGCCAGGAAGCGCTGACCCGTTGCGAGGAGAAGATGCCGGACGTCGTCCTGCTCGACTGGAACATGCCGGTGATGAGCGGGATGGAGTTCCTTCGGATGCTCCGCCAGCGCGGTCACGAGGACCAGCCGAAGGTCGTCTTCTGCACTACCGAAAACGACATGGCCCACATTCGGGCGGCCCTGGAAGCGGGCGCCGACGAATATGTGATGAAGCCGTTCGATCGAGAGACGCTGCACGTCAAGCTTCAGCTCGTCGGCGTCGCGTAAGAGTCCGCGGCATGGAGCGGGCGCTCGCAACATCGCGGGATCGCCAGCAGGCAGAGGCGCCGGAGCAACGGCGAATCCGGCTGATGATCGTCGACGATTCGATCGTCGCGAGGGCAGTGCTGTCCCGGATCCTGGGAAGCGACAGCGCGTTCGAAATCGCCGCTGTTGCCGGAACCGCCGAAGACGCCATCGACGCCCTCAAGACTGTGAAGGTCGATATCGTCCTTCTCGACCTGGAAATGCCCGGTGCCGGCGGGCTCAAGATGATTCCGGAGATTCTCGCGGCCGCTGACGGTGCCCGCGTGATGATCGTTTCCTCCCTCGCCGAGGCAGGCAAGGAGCAGACCGTCGCGGCGCTTGCGCTCGGCGCTGCCGATGCAATGCCCAAGCCGGGGACGAGCCGCTTCAACGGCCGCTTCGCCGAAGTGCTGCTGTCGCGGCTGAAGGCAATCGGGTTTGCCGACGAACAGCGGCCGCTCGCCGAGCCGATCAGGCTGCAGGGCTATGGGCCGATGCGGGCGATGGCCAGCGATCCCATCGAAGTGCTGGCGATCGGTGCTTCCACCGGCGGTATCCACGCCATTGCCGCTCTGTTCCAGGCGCTTCCGGCGCGGCTTGGAGTGCCGATCCTGGTCACGCAGCACCTGCCGTCGCCGTTCATGTCGGTGTTCGCCCGGCAACTTGGAATCGCCTCTCACCGCGAAGCTTTGGTTGCGGAGAACGGGATGATGCTTCGTCCCGATCGGATCATAATCGCTCCGGGCGATGCCCATTTGTCGGTGGAATCGGTCGCCGGCGGGCATTCCATCAAGCTGCTTCACGAGCGCTCGGCAAGCGGCTGCCTGCCCTCGGTCGATCCGATGCTGGCCTCAATTGGCGCCGAATTCGGATCGTCGGCGGTCGGCGTGGTGCTGACCGGGATGGGCCGCGACGGCGCTGAAGGTGCGGCCCGGCTGGTGTCTTTCGGAGGCTCGGTCCTGGCTCAGGACGAAGCCAGCTGCGCGGTTTGGGGAATGCCGCGCGCAATCATCGAGGCAGGGCTCGCCTGCGCCGTGATGTCGCCGGAAAAGATAGGGCGGCGGATCGCGTCGCGCGCAGGGGAGCAGAAGTGCAAGTAAGCGATAGCTCCAGCCGAATTCTCGCCGGGCTTCTCGAGGCCAGAACCGGGCAGCAGTTGACGATGAACCGCCGCTGGAGAATCGAAACCGCGCTCTCGGCGCTGCTTCGCGAGCGCGGCATATCCACGCTCGACGAGCTCATCACCATCCTGGTCATGGGCAAGGAACCGGGGCTTTCAAACCAAGTGGTCGAGGCACTTTTGAACAACGAAACCTATTTCTTCCGCGACCGCTCCCCGTTCGACCTGCTTGCTCGCCATGCGCTTCCCGAGCTTGCCAAGAAGCGCCATTCGAACCGCCGGATCCGCATCTGGTCCGCCGGCTGTTCGACGGGCCAGGAAGTCTATTCGATCGCGATGCTGTTCGCGGAGAACCCGGCGCGAGTGGCAGGGGTGGACGATCGATATCGTCGGCACCGACGTCTCATCGGCTGCGATCGATCGCGCACGAAGCGGGCTCTACACGCAGTTCGAGGTCCAGCGGGGCCTTGGAATCAACCAGACGATTCGCTGGTTCGAAGAAACCAGCGAGGGCTGGCGCGCGGTTGAGGACATACGCAAGCCGATCAGGTTCCAGGTGCACAACCTGCTCGAGCCTCCGCCTCACCCCGGCGATTTCGACATCGTGCTGTGCCGCAACGTGCTGCTTTACCTCACCGTCGAAAAGCGGACGCTCGCGTTCGAGCGGCTGGCCTCGGCAATGGCAAGCGACGGCTGGCTGATGCTCGGTGCCGGGGAAACCGTGATCGGGCAGACAAAGCGGCTTGGAGCCGATGTCGACGCGCGCGGCCTTTACCGGCTCGTGGATGGAGCCGTTGTCGAGAAGCGGGTCACCGACCGCAGGATCGCGGCAAAGGGTTGAGTTGCGGCGCAAAATGTGCGCCTCTTCATCAATGGACATGATCGAGCGCCCCTCGCCCAATTTCGACGAGCGGGCCCTGCCGGTGTCGATGATCGTGCTCCATTATACCGGCATGCCCGACGCGGAGGGCGCGCTCGATCGGCTGACCTCTTCGGAAGCGAAAGTGTCCTGCCATTATCTCGTCGATGAGGACGGGACGATTTACCGGCTGGTCGACGAATCCAAGCGCGCCTGGCACGCCGGGAAGTCGCGCTGGCGCGGAGTTGCCGACGTGAATTCGGCGAGCGTCGGCATCGAGATCGTCAATCCCGGTCACGAGTTTGGCTATCGCCCGTTTCCGGACGAGCAAATCGCGTCGGTCATTCCGCTGGTTGCGTCGATCAAGGATCGTCACGGCATTGGGCGCGGCAACATCGTCGGGCATTCCGACATTGCTCCGGCGCGCAAGGAAGACCCCGGCGAGCTGTTCCCGTGGGAGGCGCTGGCGAAGCGGCGCTTGGCTCTTCCGAGCCCGACGCGCGAATTGGTCGACCCGTTCTGGACAGACGCCGGCTTCCTGCTGGCCATGGAGCGCTTCGGTTACGATGTGTCCGATCAGAAGAAGGCAGTCATCGCCTTTCAACGCCGCTTCCGCCCCGACCGAATTGACGGAATCATCGACGGCGAGTGTAGGGCGAAGCTTCTCTCACTTCTGCTGCCGCGGCCTCAGTGAAGATCGGCGCCGGCTGGGGTTGCCTCCTTGTCGCCGTCGTTGCGCTGGGCGCAATCACAGTCGCCTGCGGTTTCGAGGCCGGCTACCTCCCCACTCGAGCGTTCGACGCCATCACGTGGCGGAGTGTCCAGCGCTCCGACGATGCGACGAGACTACAAATGGTGGAATCGCTCATCAGGAGCGGCAAGTTGAATGGCTTAACTCACGAGCAGGTCGTTCGGCTTCTGGGACCTGACTGCGATTGCGACTACTTTGACGACTGGGACCTGGTCTATTGGCTCGGCCCGGAGCGAGGCTTGATCCGTATCGACTCCGAATGGCTCGTAATTCGCTTTGGTCAGGACAGTCGGGTTTCCAACTATGAGCTCAGGCGAGATTGAGAAATGTGCGTTCACAGCCCCGACTCGCAAGTGCACGGCTGTTCCACTATATCGCACCCCGCCAGAGGGCCGGGCGGCCGCGGCGGGGACTTGTCCCCGGCGAGGAAAGTCCGGGCTCCATGGAACAACGGTGCCGGGTAACTCCCGGCGGCTCCCTCGGGAGTCAGGGACAGTGCCACAGAAAGCAATCCGCCCGCCTTCGGACGGGTAAGGTCGAAAGGGTGCGGCAAGAGCGCACCGCGTCTTTGGCAACAAGGGCGGCATGGTAAACCCCACCGGGTGCAAGACCGAATAGGGGCGGCATATGAGCGTGTTCCCGCTCGTCGCCCGGGTTGGTCGCTTGACCCCGCGCGCAAGTGCGGGGCTAGACGAATGGCCGCACAGGCGCAGCAATGCGCTGGACAAAACCCGGCTTACAGGCCCTCTGGCGCACTTTCCTATCTGACGAAGCGGCATCCGTTTCGCTACACGCGCGTTGGCGGGCGGAGGAGCGAGCGTGGGCGATTACTTCACACTGCCGGTAATTCTTGCCTTCGCGGCGTCGGTAATCGTCATCGCGGCGCTGACCTTGAGCGCGTTCAGCAGGAGGGACCGGTGGATCGCGACGGTGACTCCGCTTGCCTCGATCATCGGCAGCGGGTTCCTCATTTCGGGGCCGATCCTGGCCAAGGAATTCGGCGCGGCCGCGGCACCGGCGATGATGCTCCTGCTGGGCATCGCCTATTCCGTCGGGGCGGTGATCCGCTTCAATATCGCCTATGAAGAACCGCTTCTGGTGCACGCTGCTCCAGGCGCCGCGTTCAGGCGCATCGCGCAGCTGTCGCAGGTCACGCTGACCATCGCCTACGCCATTTCGGTCGCTTATTACCTAAAGCTGCTAGCGGCCTTCGCCACCCGCGCGGCGGGCGTGGAGTCGGAGTTCGTCTCCAACGTGCTGGTCACCGCAATCATCGGGGCGCTGGTGCTTTTGTCCTGGACCGGGTCGTTGCGGCGGATCGAGCTCGTCGCCCACGGAAGCGTCTCGATAAAATTGGGGCTGATCGTCGGGATGCTCGCTGCGCTTGGCGCGGCGTGGGTGCTGCAGTCGGGCCAGCCGCTCATCCTGCCGCCGGTCAAGGTCGGCGGCGGCTCGATCGCGCTCCTGCTGGGGCTTTTGATAACGGTCCAGGGGTTCGAGACGTCTCGCTACATGGGCGAGATGTACGGGCGCCAGCTGCGCATTGAGACGATGAAGTCGGCGCAGCTGATCTCGACCGTCATCTACCTCGCCTTCCTGATCCTGCTGACGCCCTTCCTCGGTGCGGCGGCGGACACGCAGGGGGTGGCGGGCATTCTCGACGTGATGAAAGGGATCGCGCCGGCTCTCGCGATCATCGTCCTGGGTGCCGCGGTCGCCAGCCAGCTGAGCGCCGCGGTTGCCGATTCAATTGGCGCGACCGGGCTTGCCGTCGAGCTTTCCGGCAAGCGCCTGACGATTCCAGTGGCCTTCCTCGCGGCAAGCGCGCTCGCCATCGCCGTCGTCTGGCTGACCAACCCGTTCAGCGTCGTCGCCGTCGCCTCGCGGGCGTTCGCCGCTTTCTACGGGGTGCAGTGCCTGCTTGCGCTGATTGTCGCCCGGCGGATCGGCAAGTCGATTCCGGTGCAGGCGGGGATCGCACTGATGCTGGTCATCTGCTTCGTCGCGGCATTGACCGGGGCTCCGGCAGAGTAGGTACTGGCGCGGGCGCGCCCGGCTTCCTACTGTAGCTGGCGATGGCAAAGCAGAAGAGATCGGACGACTGGGGATTTCCCCGCTGGCGCTCATATGGAAAGTCGGGCCGTAACGCGGCGCGAGTGCGGCTGTGCGACCGCGAAGGATGCAACGAACACGGCGACCGGCCTGCGCCCAAGGCGCCGAACAGCCCGGAACGCTGGTATTTCTGCGAACGCCACGCGGGCGAGTATAACCGCAACTGGAATTATTTCGCGGGCCTGAGCCCGGAAGAAGCGGCCAAGCGGGCGGCCGAGGAAGCCAATGGCGCGAACGGGTTCAAAAGCTCGGCGCATTGGGGGTGGTCGGGACCCGGCGACGACAGCCGCAGCCGCGATGAAATGCGGGCGCTCGATGTCCTCGAGCTCGACAGCGACGCCGACTTCGCGGCGATCAAGGCGGCTTATCGGCGGCTGGCGAAGGAAAACCACCCGGACCTGAAGCAGAACGACGAAGAAGCCGCGAAGCGCTTTCAGCAGGTGCAGGCGGCCTATGACGTGCTCAAGGTGGCGGAGGATCGCCGGCTGGCGCTTGGCGCTACCGATTGATCATGAAGGTGGCGGCGCTGAGCGCGATCGGGCGCTCATCCTGCTGCCCGTAAGCAGTCCCGCGAACGAAGGCGATCCGGCGAGTGACCTTCACGCACTCGCACCGTGCGACGATCGTCTCGCCTTTTGCCGCCGGGCGAAGGTAATCCAGCCTGAGGTCGACGGTCAGGATCGGGACGAATTTGTCGAGGGTGACCCACACGGAGGTCCCGCTCGCAGTGTCGACGAGGCTGACGATTGCCCCAGAGGCGAGGACTCCGGTTTCGGGCACTCCGACGAGATCGTCGTGCCAGGGGAGGGAGAGCTCCGCCCAGCTCGGCCCGGAATTGCGGAAACCCAGGTTGAGCGCGCGTCCATGGCCGACTTTTCGGGCAAGTTCGAAGAACGCCGCCGGGTCGAATCCCGCCGCGTCGCTCATTTGGCGAGCCGCTGCGCGGTTTCGCGGATCAGCGCGATCATGTTGGGAACGCCTTGCGTGCGGTTGGCGCTCAGGTGGCGCGACAGCTCGAACGCGGCGAGCTCGGCCTGGATATCGGTTGCAGCGACTTCGGCGGGCGGCTTGTCCTGGACGGCGGCGAGCACCAGGGCGACGATGCCCTTGGTAATCGCGGCGTTGCTGTCGGCGAGAAAGTGCAGGCGACCATCGTCGGTGCTGGTCGGATAGACCCACACCGAGGCCGAGCAGCCGCGAACCTTCGTCGCGTCGGTCTTGAGCGCGTCCGGCATGTCCTCGAGCTTGCGGCCGAGATCGATGAGCAGCCGGTAGCGGTCCTCCGCGTCGAGAAACTCATATTCGTCGTAGATTTCGCTCAGTGGCGGCAGTCCGCTCATGGCCCAGCGCCTAGCAGCGCCAGCCGCTGCCTTCTAGCGGTCGCGAAGTTCCTCGATCTGGTTGGCGAGGCTGTTTTCCTTGTCGACGGTAATCCGCTCAAGCACCTTCACGCGGTCCTTGAGCTGCTTGACTTCCTCGCGCAGCCGAAGCGTCTCCGCGCGTTCTTCCGCTGGAACGGCTCCATCGCCGCTGCGGCCGTGATAGCGGAATCGTGCACTCAGCACCCGCGCGAACATGACGATCGCGACGATCAGGACAACCATTTCAAACGGGTTCATTTACCTTGGCTCTCCGTTGTCGATTGCGCGATGCTCGCGAAGAGCCTCGATCTGGTTGGCAGTCTGCGCCCCTCCATCGGTGACGATTTGCTCGACAACTCGAAGCCGTGCCTCGAGCCGCTCGATGTGCGACGCATATTGGGCGCTCTTTTCGGCGGCGAGGTCGGTCTGGGCGGAAATCTGCCGCTCCTTCACGCGAAGCCACATCTTGAACGGCGCGAGGCTGATCGCCGCGAGCGGAATGAGGACCCAAATCCACGACGATGGATCTTGCCACATCAGGCTCGCCCTCCCTTGTCCAGCGAAAGCGCGTCGATATCGCGGGCCAGTCGGTTCGGTTCGTCGGTGATGATCCGCTCCACCGTCTGTAGGCGATCGTTGATCGAGGAGATCTGCGCGCGCAGCTGAGCGTTTTCGTTCGTCAGAAGGCTGATCCGCTCGGCAGATTCGCGGTCCGTTTTCGGATGAATGGGCAGGCCCCAGCTATTCGAGAGCGGGTAGCCGTTCTTGATCTTCAGCCAGTTGTTCAACAGCGATCCGCCAACAGCGACAACCACGATTACGGCACTGACCGGCAGGATGACCTGAAGCAGGTCGATGATTTGGGCGAGTTGCGGATCCATTCGAGTCCCCCTGGAAAACGCTAGCGAAGTTGCTCGATCTCGCGCGCAAGCGAGCGATTCTCGACGGTTACATAATGCTCGATCTGCGCGAGCCGGCGGTCGATGTCGCGGAACCGCGACTTGATGTCGCGGGTGGTCCGCGACGGCGACGTGCGCACGCCCTGCCAGAACTTCGTTTCCTCGGCATCGGAATCCTGAAGCTCGCGAGGGCGATCCTGGGCGACCCAGCCCGTGATGAAGTAAACCGGGATCAAGGCGCCGCCGCCCATGAAGATGCCCAGGATAAGCAATATCCGGATCAGGGTGACGTCGAAGCCGGTGTAGTCGGCGAGGCCGGCGCACACGCCCATTACCTTGCCGTGCTTCTTGTCGAGGTAGAATTTGGTCCGGCTGGGAGGCTGCGTGCTCATGCCGTCTCTCCGCGGCGAGTGCGGTGGGTCGGGCTCGTCAGGATGTCGTCGGCGAGCGGGCTTCCGGAATCCGGGAGGCACTGCTGCTGCCAGCCCGGGTTTTCCGCGTTCATTATGCGCTCGATCGTGCACATGCGGTCGTCTAGCCGGCGGGCCATGTCGTGAAGCTCGTCGAGCAATTTCTCGTCGTCGCCGCTCAGGCTCGCCGTCGATTTCCACTTGGTCACGTAGTGGAAGATCAGCCACGGCAGGCCGATGAACAGGACGATGATCGCAAGGACCGGGATCAGGTCTTCCATTACTTATTCCCCTTCGCCGCCATGGCGGCCTTCATTGCTTCGAGCTCGGCGTCGACCTTGTCGGACGACTTCAGCTCAGAGATTTCCTCTTCGAGCGTTTTGGGCCCGCTCATTCCGAGCGCTTCGGCACGGCCTTCGGCGAAATCGGCGCGGCGCTCCAGCACTTCGAAGCGGCTGAATGCGTCTTCCGTCCGGTTGCCATTGAGCAGTTCGCGGGCCTTGGCCCTCGTCACCGCGCTTTCGAGGCGGTGGGCGATGGCGTTCTGCCGCGCACGGGCCTCGCGAAGCTTCGACTGCAACTTGGCAATATCCGCCTCGTAGCTCTTCAGCGTGTCGTCGAGCAGCTTCATTTCTTCCTTGAGGCCGCCGGCCATGTCTTCGGCCTTCTGGCGCTCGATGAGCGCCGCCTTGGCAAGGTCCTCGCGGCCCTTGCTCAGCGCCAGCTCGGCTTTTTCCGTCCAGCTGACCTGGAGCTCGTCCAGGCGGCTCAGCGTCCGGCGCATGTCCTTGCCGTCAGCGATGGTTTTCGCCGCACTCGCCCGAACCTCGACCAGCGTCTCTTCCATTTCGAGGATGATCATCCGGATCATCCGCGCCGGGTCTTCCGCCCGGTCGAGAAGCTCGGTCATGTTCGCAGCGAAGATGTCCCGCGTCCGGGAAAAAATACTCATCTCAAACTCCGCAATCCAAAATAGGGGCCCTTTCGTGCTTTTTTCATGCAGGAGACGTGCCAGATTGGGAATATGCCGGTAAACTCGGGAAAGGCGCAAAATTCGGCAGTTTTCGTAGCGAAAATTCTTGCCAACTCATGGTGTTTAATACCAACAGTCGGCGCTTGGAACGGACAGAAACCTTTGTCGGGCAAAGCAATGCCGTGCTCGATGCCGTCGAGCGGGCCAGCCGTGCTGCGGCACTCAACCGGCCGGTCCTCGTCATCGGCGAGCGCGGGACGGGCAAGGAGCTCATTGCCGAGCGCCTCCACCACCTCAGCCCGCGCTGGTCGGGGCCGCTGGTCGTGATGAACTGCGCGGCGCTTCCGGAAAACCTGATCGAGGCGGAATTGTTCGGCCATGAAGCGGGCAGTTTTACCGGAGCCACGAAGACTCGTCACGGCAGATTCGAGGAGGCCGACCAAGGCACCTTGTTCCTCGACGAGCTGGCAACGCTGTCGCCGCCGGCGCAGGACAGGCTTCTTCGCGCCGTCGAATATGGCGAGATCACCCGCATCGGAGCGTCAAAGCCGGTGTCGGTGGATGTGCGGATCGTCGCCGCCACCAACGAGCATTTGCCGACCCTGGTCGAGCAGGGACGGTTCCGGGCCGACCTTCTCGATCGCCTGTGCTTCGAAGTGATCACCTTGCCTCCGCTCCGGGTCCGGCAAGGCGACATCCCGCTTCTTGCGGAGCATTTCGGGCGCAGGATGGGGGTCGAGCTCGACTGGCCCAACTGGCCGGGGTTCAGCGACCGCGTGAAGGCGGAAATGGAAGCCTATCGGTGGCCGGGGAACGTGCGCGAGCTTCGCAACGCGGTCGAGCGCGCCGTCTATCGCTGGGAAGACCCCGAACGGCCGATCGATTCGATCCAGTTCGATCCGTTCCATTCACCCTGGGCACCGCAACCTTCGGCAGCGCCTGCCACTGCTTCGGAAGCCGCCGAGCCGCAATCGGAACCGCAGCCGCAGCCGCAAGCCGGATGAGACCGCCACCGCGGACGTTCCACTGCAGACCGACGACTTTCGAGCCGCTGTCGATGCTTACGAATGTGCGCTTCTCGAGGAGGCGCTCAACGCCAACCGGTTCAACCAGCGCGCGACGGCGGCTGCGCTCGGCCTCAGCTACGATCAGCTGCGCCACGCGCTAAAGCGCCACAAGCTGCTCGACGCGGGTTCGCGCTAGAGGCGCCCGGTTGACTTGCAACGCTGCGGGCCTAGTCGCGTTGCCTTATCGTACCCATCACCAAATCAGGAGCGAGAGCCATGGCCTTTGAGCTTCCCGAGCTGCCTTATGCGCGAGATGCGCTGCAGCCACATATGTCCAGCGAGACGCTCGATTATCACTATGGCAAGCATCACAAGGCGTATGTCGACAAGACCAACGGCATGCTTGGCGACAAGGGCCTCGAAGGCGCATCGCTGATCGAGGTCATCAAGGCCGGCAACGACAAGGGCGACAAGGGCCTGTTCAACAACAGCGCACAGATCTGGAACCACAGTTTCTTTTGGCAGTGCCTTGCGCCGGAAGGCTCGACCTCGCCTTCGGGCAAGCTCAAGGAGATGATCGACGGCGACTTCGGGAGCCACGAGGCGCTTCTAGATAAGCTTCAGACCGAGAGCGCCAACCATTTCGCAAGCGGCTGGGGATGGCTCATCCTCAAGAACGGCAAGCTGGAGGTGACGTCGCTTCACGACGCCGACACGCCCGCCGTGCATGGAATGACCCCGCTTCTGACCGTCGATGTGTGGGAGCACGCTTATTACATCGATTACAAGAACGAGCGGCCGCGGTTCCTGAAGAGCGTTTTGCAGAACATTATAAATTGGGACTTCGTCGCGCAGAACCTCGACGGCAACGGACTCGAGCGCGCGAACCAGTAAGGCGGACTACTGCTTCAGTCGATAGCCCGAGCGGAAGATCCAGGTGATCGCGGTGAGCGAGACGGCGATGATCGCCGCCACCACCGCGACACTTGACCAGATCGGCACGTCCGAGACCGAGTAGAAGGTCCAGCGGAAGCCGTTGATCAGATAGACCACCGGGTTGAACAGCGTGACCGTTCGCCATGGCTCGGCGAGCGCATTGATCGAATAAAAGGCGCCGCCGAGAAAGGTCAGCGGAGTGACGACGAGCATCGGCACGATCTGCAGTTGCTCGAAATTCTGCGCCCACACGCCGATCACGAAGCCGAGCAGGCAAAAGGCCGTGCAGATCGCCACCAGGAACAGCACCATCAGCAGCGGGTGTTCCACTCGAACGTGGACGAACAGCGTCGCGGTGGCCAGCGTGATCAGCGCCAGGATCAGCGACTTTGTCACCGCGGCTCCGACGTAGGCAAGCACCGCTTCGAGGCTGGAGATTGGAGCTGAGAGAAGTTCGTAGATAGTGCCGGTAAACTTCGGAAAATAAATGCCGAAGCTGGCATTGGATATCGATTGCATGAACACCGAGAGGAGGGTCAGCCCGGGGACGATGAAGCTTCCGAAGCTCACCCCTTCCATGGCCGACATCCGGCTCCCGATCGCCGAACCGAAGACGATGAAATAGAGCGCGGTGGTAATGACCGGAGCGACCAGGCTCTGCCACAAGGTGCGACCCCAGCGCGCCATTTCGAAGCGGTAGATGGCCAAGACGCCGTAGCCGTTCACGCCGCCTGCTCCGGTTGGACGCGGCCGCGGTGCACCAGTTCGACAAAGATGTCCTCGAGGCTCGACTGGTCGGTCGAGAGATCCTTGTAGGTGATTCCAAGTTCGCCAAGCCGCTTCATCAGTGAGGCGATGCCGGTCCGTTCTGCATGGCTGTCGAAGGTGTAGCAGAGGCGGTGGCCGTCGTCCTCGAGGGCAACGCTCCACTCGGAAAGCTCCGGCGGCACCTCCGCCAGCGGTTCGGCAAGCAGGATGTCGAGCCGCTTCTTGCCGAGCTGCTTCATCAGCTGGGCTTTGTCGTCGACGGCGACAAGCTCGCCGTTGGTGATGACCCCGACGCGGTCGGCCAGCTCCTCGGCTTCCTCGATATAGTGGGTGGTCAGGATGATCGGTGGTGCCGTCTGAGCGCAGCTTGCGCACCAGTTCCCACATGTCGCGGCGAAGCTCGACGTCGACTCCCGCGGTGGGCTCGTCGAGGAACAGTAGCGTCGGCTCATGCGCGAGCGCCTTGGCGATCATCACCCGCCGCTTCATTCCGCCGGAAAGTTGCATCATGATCGTCTTGCGCTTGTCCCACAGCGACAGGCGCTTGAGGATATCCTCGATCCTGGCCGGGTCCGGTGCTTTACCGTAGAGCCCGCGCGAAAAGCTGACCGTTGCCCATACGCTTTCGAAGGCCTCGGTCGTAAGCTCTTGCGGAACAAGGCCGATCCGCTCGCGGGCGTAGCGATACTCGGACTGCCAATCGCGGCCGTCGACGAGCACTTCGCCGCTGGTCGGAGTGACGATCCCGCAGACGATGTTGATCAGCGTCGTCTTGCCGGCACCGTTGGGGCCGAGGAGGGCGAAAATCTCGCCGCGGCGAATGTCGAGGTCGACGGACTTCAGCGCCTCGGTCCCGTCGGCATAGGACTTGCGCAGGCCGCGGATGGAAAGAATTGGATCGCTCACTCGACGGGCCCCGGTTCCTGAGGGGTGGGATCCTCGCTGTTGAGGCCGTGGCGAAGAAGCATCGGGATGTTCGCGGCGGCAAAAACGAAGGTCAGGGGAATTGCTCCCCACAATTTGAAACCGACCCAGAAATCGGTCGAGCTGTTGCGCCACACTGCCTCGTTGAGAATGGCCATGCAGGCGAAGAAGATCGCCCAGTTGCGAGTCAGCTTTCGCCATCCCTCCGGGTCGAGGCCGGGGTAGGTGCTTCCCAGCACGCGCTTGAGTAGCGGCTTGTCCTTCCACAGCCCGAAGCCGAGGAGCGACGCGACCAGCAGATAATAGAAGGTCGGCTTCATCTTGATGAAGGTTTCGTCGTGGAGCCACAGCGTGATCCCGCCCATTACTACGACGAGGACGCCGGAAAACCACAGCATCGGCGAGATTCGGCCGAGGCGAAGCGCCGAATAGAGCATCGCCGCGACCATCGCCGCCATGAAGGCGCCGGTGGCGACGAAGATCTTCAGCGCGGGTGGCACTGGCGCGAAGAAGTTGGCCGCGAAGAAGACGAGCAGCGGGCCGACGTCGATCAGCAGCTGAGAAGCGCTTCCATCTTGCTGGCGAGGGCTCATTCGGGCGGTAATCCGGCGATTGCGCGAGCGACCGCGCGCGGGTCGAACGGTCGCAGGTCATCGGCGCTTTCGCCGACCCCGATCGCGTAGATCGGCAGCCCGAAGCGCTCGGCCGCAGCGACGAGGACTCCACCGCGTGCGGTGCCGTCGAGCTTGGTCATGATGAGGCCGGTGACGTTTGCGGTTTCGCGGAAGACTTCGACCTGGGAAAGCGCGTTCTGCCCGGTCGTTGCGTCGAGGACGAGGATGACATCGTGCGGCGCTTCCGGGTTGAGGCGTCCGAGACCCGCCGGATCTTCGAAAGCTCGTCCATCAGGTGGCGCTTGTTCTGCATTCGGCCGGCAGTGTCGACGACGAGAACGTCGATTCCCTGCGCGGTCGCCTGCTTCACCCCGTCGAAGACCAGCCCTGCAGGGTCGGCGCCTTCCTTGCCCGAAATCACCGGAGCGCCGATCCGCTCGACCCCAGATCTGCAGCTGCTCGATTGCCGCGGCGCGGAAAGTGTCGCCGGCGCAGAGCAGGACGCCGTAATCCTGCTCGTGGAGCCAATGGCCGAAGCTTGCCGATGGTGGTCGTCTTGCCCGACCCGTTCACGCCGATGACGAGAATGACATGCGGGCGTGGAAAGCCCCAGATATTTCCAATGGCTTGGCGACGGGAGCCAAGATCTTTTCGATCTCTTCGGCAAGGATGCTGCGAAGCCCGCGCTCGTCGAGCTTTTCGAACTTCTGGCGGGCGATCGCCTCGCGGATCCGGTGCGATGCTTCCGGGCCGATGTCGGAGGCGATCAGCGCTTCCTCGATGTCGTCGAGGGTCGCCGTGTCGAGCGCGGCGCGGCTGGTGAGGCCGGTGAGGTTGTCGGCAAGCTTGTCGGCGGTCTTGGAAAAGCCGCCGCGGAGGCGGTCGAGCCAGCTCATGCCCACGTCCCGATCAGGCAATCGCCATCGCGCCTTCCAATCCGGGCCGAGCCGCTGTCGCCGCGCTTGCGCTCCGGGAAGCGCTACCGGGGCGAAGCCGTCGGTGTGCCCCTTGCAGCCGTTTTCGATCAGCACCGGCTGGAGCGAGCCGACGAGGCTGTCGAGCCATGCTGTCCGACGCACATCGAGCGGCTTGGCGAAGCCTCGCCGCCCGCGCCTTGACTGGTTCCGCGCTCGACCTGCGGCATCCGCGCCGCCGGTGTGTCGGGGCGGGGCGAAAAGGGAAAGATGTGCGCTGCAACGACGTCGCAATCTTCTAGCAGTTTGCATGGCTGTTAGCTGCCATTTCCTCAGTTTCTGTTGGAAATCCGGCGATCAGGTCGGCGCCGATGGTCGCGTCCGGCCGGGCCGCCTTGATCCGCTCGACCGCGGCGACTGCCTGGGCGCGGCTGTGGCGGCGCTTCATTCGCTTGAGGATCATGTCGTCGCCCGCCTGAAGCGACAGATGGAAATGCGGCAGCAGCCGCGCTGTCGCCGGCAATCAGCTCGAACAGCGGCTTCGTCGATCTCGATGCTGTCGAGCGACGACAGGCGAAGCCGCTGCAGGCGCGGCTCGGCCGCGAGAAGCCGCTGGCACAGCTTGCCGAGCCCGCCGCGATAATCGGTGATGTCGACTCCGGTGAGCACGATCTCCTTGGCTCCGCGATCAATCTCGCGGGCGATGGCATCGCGGATCGCCTCGAACGGAAGCGAGACGCTCGGCCCGCGCGACTTCCAGATCGAGCAGAAGGTGCAGCGGTGGTCGCAGCCGTTCTGGATCGCGACGAAGCTTCGCACGCGAGCGCCCGAGCTCGCCGGGATTTTCGGCGTCATGGCGTCAAATGCCGCCAACTTGCTGGAATTGCCGACAACTCGCGCGACCTCGGGCATGCGTTCGAACGCGCTTGCGTCGAGCTCGGCCGCGCAGCCGGTCACCAGGATCCGCGCGTCGGGCCGGCGGCGGTGCGCCCGGCGGATCGCCTGGCGGGTCTGTCTCACCGCCTCGTTGGTAACCGCGCAGCTGTTGACGACGATCCAGTCGCCGTCTTTCGGCGCGGTGGCTGCGATCGTGTCGGACTCGGCGAAGTTCAGACGGCAGCCAAGCGTGACCGTCTCCACGGTCATTGCAGCGCCTCGAGATCGAGATCGCCTTCGAAGACGTGCGTTGCAGCGCCGCGCATTCGCAATTGCTTGCCAGGCTCCCAAAGAACCGTGACGACGCCGCCGGGCATGTGCAACTTCACCGGGCTCGTAGCCCGCTTGGTGGCGATTGCCGCGACTGCGGTTGCACAGGCGCCGGTCCCGCAGGCGAGCGTCAGGCCGGCGCCGCGCTCCCACGAGCGCATGTGGATCCCGTCCTCGCGAACCGCGGCAATGTGGACGTTTATCCGCTGTGGAAAGGCGGGATCGTCCTCGATCCTCGGCCCGAATACGTCGAGCGGAACCGAATCCGGGTCATCGACGAAGAAGACGATGTGCGGATTGCCGACGTTCACTGCGAAGCCGTGCTTGAGGCTGTCCCACTCGAGGGGAAGCGAGCTGGTGTCCATCGCGTAGGAAAGGGGGATATCGTCCCAGCCGAATCGCGGTTCGCGAATCGACACCTCGACCTCGTCTCCCTTCGAGGCGCCTTCGATGACGCCGGCGGGCGTGGCGATCGTCTTGGCCCCGGTCAGCGCCACTACGCAGCGCGCCGCGTTGCCGCACGATTCGACCTCGCCGCCGTCGTGGTTCCAGATTCGCATCGACACGTCGGCTTTATCGGATTTGCCGACCAGGATGAGCTGGTCGCAGCCGATTCCGCGATGGCGGTCGGCGATTGCGCGCGCCAGTTCCGACGTCATCGTGACGTTCTGCTCGCGGCCATCGACGATCACGAAATCGTTTCCCAGGCCGTGCATCTTGTGAAAGTGAATTCCCATGGGTCGGCCGCGCATCTAGGAGGCCGCAAAAGCTTAGTCCACCAGCGAGGGCACGAACAGCAATGCAAAGGCCGGCAAACGAAGTCATGCAATCGGTCCTCTTTTCGGCCGTTCTCGATGCGGTAGAGGCACTGAAACGCGCGTCCGGGGGCCTTCCCAACCAGCTACTTCGCGACGTCCAGGCGATCCACCGCAATGTCACCTTCGCCGATCTCCCCAAGGAGCTCCAGGATGCCATTGTCGAGAGCACCCGGACGGCGTTCACCCAGCTTTTGAAGGAAGGCTATGCGGTCGGGCCGAGGCAGCAGATGCAGCAGTCGCGACCGCTGGACCGGGTTCCCGAGCGCGACCGGCGTGGTCCCCGAGGTCCGGCGGAGGGGCACCGGCGCGGTGGCAGGCCGCCCAGAGGCGGAGGGCCCGGACAGGCCCGGTGGCGGTCCTGACCGGCCGGGCGGCGGGCCCGGCGGGCCAATCGACCTCGCCGCAAGCCCAAGGGCAAGCCGCGGTTGAGCTAGCGCCGGTGACAATCTGTTGATTCGACGGCCGTCTGCGGGTAAGCGCGCCTCGTCCTAAGGACAGTACATGACTGGAGCACGTCTCGGGATGAGGAGTGCACGCCGGCCGACGAGGTTTCGTCCGCCGGCGCAAATTGCGTTGTGGCGTACCATATGGGCCGCTCCGGCATGTTTGGGAGACTTGAGTGTTCGATAATCTGAGCGACCGCCTCGGCGGCGTGTTCGACAAGCTTCGCGGCCGCGGCGCGCTCAACGAGAGCGACGTCCGCTCGGCGATGCGCGAAGTGCGCGTTGCGCTTCTCGAAGCCGATGTCGCTCTTCCAGTTGCGCGCGATTTCGTCGACCAGGCGACTGAAAAGGCCGTCGGCCAGGAAGTGCTGCGGTCCGTCACTCCCGGCCAGATGGTCGTCAAGATCGTCCACGACCAGCTTGTCGAGACGCTCGGATCGGACGCGTCGGAGCTGAATGTCGACGTCAACCCGCCGGCGGTGGTGATGATGGTCGGGCTTCAAGGCTCGGGCAAGACGACGACGACGGCGAAGCTCGCCAAGCGCCTGACCGAGAAGGGCCGCAAGAAAGTCCTGATGGCCTCGCTCGACGTTGCCCGGCCGGCCGCACAGGAGCAGCTGGCGGTGCTCGGACGCCAGGCGAGCGTCGACACGCTCCCGATCGTGCAGGGCCAGCAGCCGGTCGAGATCGCCAAGCGGGCGATCCAGGCGGCGAAGCTCCAGGCTTATGACGTCGTGCTTCTCGACACTGCCGGCCGACTTCACGTCGACGAGCAGCTGATGGCGGAGATGAAGGGCGTCGCGCAGGCGTCCAATCCCACCGAGACGCTTCTCGTCGTCGACAGCCTCACCGGCCAGGACGCGGTCAACGTCGCCAAGGGCTTTGCAGCCGACGTCGACCTAACCGGGGTTATCCTGACCCGCCTCGACGGCGATGCCCGCGGCGGCGCTGCCTTGTCGATGCGGGCAGTCACCGGAAAGCCGATCAAGTTCGCCGGCGTCGGCGAAGCACTGGACGCTCTCGAAGCCTTCCACCCGGAGCGGATTGCCGGGCGAATCCTCGGCATGGGCGATGTCGTCAGCCTGGTCGAGAGGGCGGCCGAGACCATCGAAGTCGAGGAAGCGGAGAAGCTCGCGGCCAAAATGGCCAAGGGCAAGTTCGACCTCGACGATCTTCGCTCGCAGATTGGCCAGATGCAGCGGATGGGCGGGCTTGGCGCCCTCGCCAACATGCTTCCGGGAATGAAGGGCATGAAGGGCGCAATGGAAAAGGCGCAGGATTCCAGGGCGCTGATCCACCTCGAAGCGATGATGAGTTCGATGACCGCAAAGGAGCGCGCGAAGCCGGACATCATCAACGCCAAGCGCAAGATCCGGATTGCCAAGGGCAGCGGAAGGACCGTCCAGGAGGTCAACAAGCTGCTCAAGATGCACCAGGAAATGTCCACCGCGATGAAGAGGCTCAAGAAAATGGGCGGCCTCGGCAAGATCGCCGCGATGTTTGGCGGTGGCGGCGGCCTGGGCGGCGCTGGCGGAGCGGGTGGGATTCCCGACCTTAGCGGGGCAGGCGGCCTCCCCGGGCTTGGCGGCCCAGGTTTCAACCTGCCCCCCGGTTTCGACAAATTTTCGAAGAAATAACAAGTTCAAGAAGAAGGAAACACCAATGTCTCTAGCAATTCGCCTCTCGCGCGGCGGGGCAAAGAAGCGCCCGTATTACCGCATCGTCGTTGCCGACAGCCGTAGCCCGCGCGACGGACGCTTCATTGAGAAGCTCGGCACGTACAATCCACTGCTGGCGAAGGATTCGCCGGACCGGGTGAAGATGGACGCTGACCGGATCAAGCATTGGCTGTCGGTTGGTGCCCAGCCGTCGGACCGCGTCCTTCGGTTCCTGGACGCCGCCGGCGTGATGGAGCGTCCGGCGCGAAACAACCCGCAGAAGGCGGAGCCGGGCGAGAAGGCCAAGGAGCGCGTCGAGGCTCGCGCCGCCAAGGAAGCCGAAGCGGCCGAAGCCGCCGCCGCACCCAAGGAAGAGGCTCCCGCCGAGGCTCCGGCCGAAGAGGTCGTGAGCGAGGAAGCGGCTGCCGAAGAGACGTCGGCCGAGACTGCCGCCGACGAAGCTCCTGCCGAAGCAGAAGCTGTCGAAGAGGTGAAGGCAGAGGAAGCGCCCGCCGAGGAAGCGAAGGCTGAAGAGGCTCCCGCCGAGGAAGCAAAGGCCGAGGACGCGACTCCGGCAGAGGAAGCCGCCGCCACCGATGGGGCCGAGAATTTGGGCGAGTCGACCAACGAGCCTGCCGAAGGCGCTGCCGAAGATACGCCTGCCGAAGGCGCCGAAAAGGCCAGCGACGAAGCGAAGGCGGAGTAGGCCGTCCAGTGAAGCGCGTCGCCCTTGCCGCCGTTGCCGGAGCGCATGGCGTCAAGGGCGAGCTGCGCCTGAAGCTGTTCACCGACAGCCTCGACAGCCTCAAGAGGCACGAGCGTGTGTTCATTGACGGCGGCGAGCGGAGCCTCGAGAGCATCCGCCCCGGTTCCGCGGGCGCGATTGCGCGGGTCGAGGGTGTTGAAGACCGTTCTGCGGCGGAAGCGCTGCGCGGCTCCCTGGTCGAAGTGGACCGGTCGGCCCTGCCGCCGCTCGAAGATGGCGAATATTATCACGCCGACCTGATCGGGCTCGAGTGCGTGGATGGCGACGGAACGCCGCTCGGCCGGGTTGTCGCGGTCGAGAATTACGGGGCTGGCGATTTGCTCGAGGTGGAATCGCCCGAGGGCAAGTCCTCGCTGGTTCCGTTCCGGCCTGGGGTTGCGGACATCGAGGACGACAGGGTTGTGATCGACCCCGAGTTCCTGGCCTAAGTCGTCGTTGCGAGCGTAGCTAAGCGATCCAGTCTTCGAGCGGTGGATTGCCGCGTCGCCTGCGGCTCCTGCCGATCACGATTTCTAACGCAGCAGCGGCTCGCCTTTCCGCCAAATCGTTCCTGATCGTCGTTGCGGCGACCCCGCCTTCGCCCATCGCGTGGCTGATCTGGTCGAGGCCGATGACGACGTCTCCGGCTGCGTACAGGCCGGGGATGCTGGTTCGCTGGTGATCGTCGGTGGCGACGCAGCCGTTCTTCGCAAGCCGGGCGCCGACCTCCTTGGCCAGAAGGACGTGCGGATCGCTTCCAAGTGCCGGATAGATGCTGTCGAAGGTGTGAGTCCCTTCGGCTGTCTCGACGACGATGCAGCCGTTCGAAATCGCGACGGCCTGCGTTGGCCCGTCGATGCAGTCGATGTCGGCGGTCTTCAGAATCTCCTGGTCGCGCTTGTCGAGGTGGAGCGCCTTGTCGGGCGCGATTAGCGTGACGTCGTCGGTGTAGCCGCGGATGAACAGCGCTTCGGCCACTCCGTGATGGTCGCTTCCGATGACGCCAACCGTCTTGTCCGTGACTTCGAAACCGTCGCAGATGGGGCAATAGCGGATGAGCCCGCGATCGAGCGCCTCGTCGTGCAGGTCCTCGTCCATCGGCGGTCGGCGGTTGCGGGTGCCGGTCGCCAGGAGCACGGTTCGGGCATCGACCGGGCCTTGGCCCCAATTGGCTCGAAACCCGCCATTATCGCGGTCGAGGCGGGTGACGAAGCCGTCACTGATCTTGGCTTTGTAGAGCTGCGCCTGTTCGCGCATTCGGGCCAGCACCTCCTTGCCGCTGATCCCGCCGGGAAATCCGGCAAGGTTGTGCGTGCACGGAATGCTTGCCGCCCGCCCCTTGCCGTCATCAACGACGAGGATGTCGAGGTGGAATCGGGCGAGGTAGATGGCGGCCGTCAGCCCAGCGGGTCCGCCGCCGATGATCAGGCAGTCGAGTGGTTGGTCCATGCGTCGCCCAATGCCAGACTTTCGCACTGGTTCCCGTGGCCCTAGGAGGCAGCGGTCCAATGACCGAGGTTCGCATACCATCCGACGCGCTCGTGATGCGCCCAGCCACCCTGGACGATTGCGGCGCGCTCACGCGGCTGATGCTTCGATCGAGCGCCTATCGCGGACGCTACCGCGCGATGATTGCCGGCTATCCGGTCACCGGAGACATGGTCGAAGATGGGGAGCTCTGGATCGCCGATCGCGGCGGCGAGACTGTCGGCTTCTATCACCTGGACGTTGCCAAAGCCGATCTCGACCTGATGTTCGTCGCCGACGAGGCGCAGGGTTGCGGTCTTGGCCGCTTGCTTTTCGACCACATGAGGGCGATTGCGGCCCAGCGCGGCCTGCGAGAGGTTACTATCATCGCCCATCCGCCAGCCGCCGATTTCTATCGGAAAATGGGCGCCGTGGATGTCGGGATTGCGCCGGCAGCGAGCGCGGAACTTTGGGACCGCCCGCTTCTGGTTCTGAAGACCAATCGTGACCTTCCGAGCCTCCGTCCTGACCCTTTACCCGGACATGTTTCCCGGGCCGCTGGGTGTCAGCCTTGCGGGCCGCGCGCTGGAGGAGCGGAGGTGGCAGCTCGAGACGGTGCAGATCCGCGACTTCGCGACTGACAAGCACCGAAGCGTGGACGACACGCCGGCCGGCGGCGGGGCGGGGATGGTGCTTCGCGCCGACGTCGTCGCTGCTGCGCTCGACAGCGTCGCGGATGGCCGGCCGATGCTGGCGCTGACCCCGCGCGGCAAGCCGCTGACCCAGGCGCGCGTGCGCGAGCTTGCCTCGGGCGAGGGTGTCATCCTCCTAAGCGGCCGCTTTGAGGGATTCGACGAGCGAATCTTCGACGCACGGCCCGTCGACGAGGTGTCCATTGGCGACTATGTCCTGTCGGGCGGGGAGCTTGGCGCGATGGTCGTCCTCGACGCTTGCGTAAGGCTCCTTCCCGGGGTAATGGGCGCGGCCTCCAGCGGAGAGGAGGAGAGCTTCGAACAGGGGCTTCTCGAATATCCGCACTATACCCGGCCTGTAACTTGGGAAGGGCGCACGATCCCCGAAGTGCTGCGATCGGGGGATCATGCGAAGATCGCGGCGTGGCGCCATGAGCGCGCGCTCGAAGATACACGGCTACGGCGGCCGGACCTGATCGAGCGCCACGGGGGCGCATCGCAGGCACCGCCCTCTGGCGCGCGGCGAAGAGATACGAAGGCTTGAACCGATGAACCTGATCCAGACTCTCGAGCGCGAGGCAATCGACGCTCTGACCGCAGAAAAAACCATTCCCGAATTCCGCCCCGGCGATACGCTGAAGGTCGGCGTGAAGGTCGTCGAAGGCGACCGTGCCCGGGTGCAGAACTTCGAAGGCGTGTGCATCGCTCGGTCGAACAGGGGCGTCGGATCGAGCTTTACCGTTCGCAAGATCAGCTTCGGCGAAGGCGTGGAGCGCGTGTTTCCGCTCTATTCGCCGGCAATCGATTCGATCGAGGTCGTCCGCCGCGGTGCCGTTCGTCGCGCCAAGCTTTATTACCTGCGTGGCCGCACCGGTAAGTCGGCGCGTATTGCCGAGCGCCGCGACATCCGCCGCGAACTGACCAAGGACATCAAGCCCGGCGAAGGCGCCCAGGCCGAAGCTCCGGGCGGCGGCAAGACCGAGGCTTGAGCGTAGTGGCGCGAACGCGCCGCTAAAGCTTCATCGTCGACACCGTCAGCGTCGAATCGGGCGCATATTGCGGGCGTGCGTTCGCCGGCCGTTCCTCCAGCAGCCGCTTCGCCGACGCGGGAAGGCCGCGCCTCGATCCGACCACGGTGACGGCGATCGGCCTTGGCTGCTGCGTGGTGAGCTGCATCGTTGCACCGTCGCAGCTTCGGCCGAAGCAGGTCAGGTAATAATCGCCGCTCGCGCCCGGAAAGATCGGGCGGATGAAGCCGCCGCTTCCCGCCGATACGATCCTGGCGTCTTTTGGCGCGACCAGCGTGACGCTCTCGGCGCCGTTGGTTTCGATCCGGAAGGCGACGGTACGCGATTGCCCGCTCCGCTTCGTGCCGGTGACGGTGACGTTCGGGGCTTGGGCGGCCGCAATGGCGCGAGCCGGAGTCATCCACCGCTTCCAATCGAGGTGGGGAAGCCCTTTCCATCGCCAGTCGTCGCTTCCGCCATAGTGCCTGGGAAGCGGCGCCCGGTCGTTCGACACCGTCCAAAAAGCGCGTTTCGTGTCGGCGTCGGTGACGTGCTGGACGACGAACCTCTGCTGCCGGTCCGAGGAATAGGCCGGCGCCGCAGCCACTGCCGCCCAGGCTGCCAGCATCAGAACCGCCGAAGCGGCAATCGCTCGAAGACGGCCGGGGCTCTCGACCAGCGGCTTGGCTTCGATCAGCCACGGCATCGCGATGAGCATCGCCAGCGGCGCGAAGATGAAGAAGGGGCCGTTGACCATCAGCAGCCCGAGAAGCGCCAGCACTTCCCCGAACGTCAGCCACAGAAGGACGGCGGCGGCGACCATCCCGGCCCGCTCCGCCCAGCCGATCCATCGCCCGGCGATAACGCCGATGAGCGCCACTAGCGGCGGGAGGAGGAAGTAAATCACGCCGCCCGGAGCGATCGCCAGGACGGCGATCCCGAGCAGCAGGAAAGAAAGCCAGAAGGCCGCGCGAAGCTGCGCGACCGTGGGGCGGCGTGCGATGAGCGTGAGGGAGGCGACTGCTGCGATCAGCCCGCATGAAAAGACCGCGAGGTGAGTCCACAGCGGGTAGGCGCGCCAGAAGGCGCCGGCCCTTGCCAGCCCCATCAGGTAGAAGCCGAGCCAGGCGATCGCTGCCGAGGCGAGGATCGCCGCCGCCATTACCGCCAGCCCGCGCAGCGCCCCGCCACGGCTGAAGGCGAGAACCGCAAAGGCGAGAGTGAGTAGGCCGAGAAGCGTAAATCCGGCCCCCTGCGGCACCATCACCAGCTGCCGCCCGGCGATATCGGCGAACAGCAGGCTCCCGCCACCGCCAGGCTGGCCGCGAGCCAGCTGGCGCGCCACCGCCAGCGTCTGGTCGCCCATGTGCTTGAGGCTGCGCGCGTCGAGCGCTGCCACCGTATCGCCGGGGCTGTGGTAGCGAGTCTCGTTTCCGATCATCGCGAAATTGAGGGTCAGCCACCCGCGCTCGCCGAAACTATTGACGTCGGTGTAGTTGGGAAGCTGGCGGTAGAAATCGGTCGCGAGCGAATTGGCGAACGGCCGGTCCACCGCCCGCGCGAAAGCCCGCACCGGCGGTCCGTTGGGAAGGCTGGTCTCGAACATCGTCACGGGTCCGCTGACCCCGCGCGCTTCGAGGTTGATGAGGCTGTCCACGCGCCCGCTGAGCGGGTCGGCCATGAAGGCGCGGGCGCCCACCAGCCCAAGTTCTTCGCCCTCGTTGAAAAGCAGGATTACCGGCCTTTGCAGCCGCTCCGACTTCAGGATCGACGCGACTTCCAGAAGCGTCGCAACACCAACGCCGTCGTCGCCGGCGCCCGGACCGACCGGCGTGCTATCGTAATGCGCGTTGAGGAGAAGCGCCTTGCCCGCGGTCGGCCCGAGCGCGACGATGACGTTGCGGACTCGCGCGCAGGTGACTTCCGCGCTGCTTGAAGATTTCGTTGCACGCGAACTGGTTGCGAACGACCGGCGTGAGGCCAAGCCCCCGGATTTGCGCCGATAAGCCGCGCGCGAACGGCATCGTCGCCGAAGCTGTCGGCGGGGTGCGGCTGCTGATTGCCCAGGATTGCCGCAAGCCGCGCCTTGGCGCGCACGTCGTTGAACTCACCCGACGCTGCCGGTGTGGCCACTCGCGGCGGGAGCGTGATCAGGAGCGGCGTTGCTGCAAGCGCAGCGACGAGCGCGACAAGCAGTGCGCAAAACAGCAGCAGCGGACGCAATAGACCCCCCTTGGCCCCCGAACCGGCCGTAGCCATATCGATTTCACGGGCCGGGTGCGATAGGCGCCCGTGCAAGGAGATCGTTGCAATGGGCTATCGCGTCGCCGTCGTTGGCGCCACCGGCAATGTCGGTCGGGAAATTCTCAACATCCTCGCCGAGCGCCAATTCCCGCTCGACGAGCTTGCCGCCCTCGCTTCGTCGCGGTCGACCGGCGATGTCATCGACTTCGGCGACAGCGGCAAGGAGCTCAAGGTTCGCAACCTCGAGCATTTCGATTTTTCCGGCTGGGACATTGCCTTGTTCGCCGCCGGGTCGGAGGTGTCGAAAGTCTATGCCCCGAAAGCGGCTGCAGCCGGCTGCACCGTGATCGACAACAGCTCGCTGTACCGGATGGACCCGGACGTGCCGCTGGTCGTGCCGGAGGTGAACGCCGACGCGATCGCCGGCTATGCAAAGAAGAACATCATCGCCAACCCGAACTGCTCAACGGCGCAGCTGGTGGTGGCGCTAAAGCCGCTTCACGACGCCGCGACGATCAAGCGTGTCGTCGTGGCCACCTATCAATCGGTGTCCGGCGCCGGGAAGCGCGGGATGGACGAGCTTTTCAACCAGTCGCGCAACATCTTCGTCGGCGACTCCAACGACCCCGATTTCTTCACCAAGCAGATCGCATTCAACGTCATTCCGCACATCGACGTCTTCCTCGAGGACGGGTCGACCAAGGAAGAGTGGAAGATGATGGTCGAGACCAAGAAGATCCTCGGTTCGAAGATCAAGCTGGCCGCGACCTGCGTTCGAGTGCCGGTGTTCGTCGGCCATTCGGAAGCAGTGACCGTGGAGTTCGAGGACGAGCTTTCCGCCGAGGACGCGCAGAAGCTCCTGCGCGAGGCGCCGGGCATCATGCTGGTCGATAAGCGCGAGGACGGCGGCTATGTTACGCCCGTGGAGTGCGTCGGCGAATATGCGACCTATGTCAGCCGCGTCCGCGACGATCCGACGGTCGACAACGGCCTCTCGCTCTGGATCGTCAGCGACAACCTGCGCAAGGGCGCCGCGCTGAACGCCGTCCAGATCGCGGAGCTGCTGGGCCGCAAGCATTTGCAGAAGGCGGCCTAGGGCTTCTCCCCCCAGTACCGCAGTAGGTTTTGCTGGACGAGCTGGAGGCGGCTGAAGTTCTGCGGGTCCATGTTGTTGCCCTCCAGCGCCGCGACTTCGTTGAGGTCGAACAACAGGTTCCGGCGGAAGGGGTCGGGGACTCGGCTCTGGATGAAGGTGATCGCGACCAGCCGCTCGCCTTCCGTCACCGGCTCGACCTCGTGCGAGGTGTCCGACGGATAGACGATCGCTTCGCCGGGCTTCAGCTTGAACCGGATGTCGGCGTCACCCAGGCGGACGTGGAGCGCTCCGCCTTCGTAGGTCTCCGGGTCGTTCAGGAAGATGGTGCAGGACAGGTCGCTTCGAATCGTCTGGCCCGGTAGCTGGATGAAAGCGGCGTCGGCATGGGCGCCATATTTCATGCCCGGCTTGTAGCGGGTGATGAGCGGCGGAGCGATCAGCATCGGGAAGGCGAACTCGGCGAATTCGGGCGAGCGGCCGAGCGCCTGCATCAGCAGCTTTGAGCTGGCCTGGTACGCCTGCTGCTCATGAAGCTGCTCGTTGTCCTTGGCCGTATTGTGCGGATTGGTGATGCGGCCGTGAACGAAGGGCGCGGCAGCGGCGATGCGCTTGCACTCTTCGACTTCCTGGGCAGTGAGAAGCTCTAGGATTCGGTACATTCGGCTCTCCGAAGAGCGGTGGTGAGCAGTGGCGATTTGTCCGCGGCAGAGTGGAGCATCGCAAGCGAGCTGTCGATGTCGGCCCGGTTTGCTGCGTCGGCCTCGGCAATCAGGTCGCGGCGAAGCGACGGCGTGTAGTCGAACTCGGTGGCTTTCGAGTAGCGGCCCATCAGCGGGCCGGTAGCGATTGCGGGCAGCTCGTCGATCGCAAATCCGAAGAAGTCCGCGACCCTCGCCATCTCGCGTGGCATATCGGCGAGCATCGCGTCGAAGTCCGCCCAGGCAACCCGGCGGTCGCCCATCCGTTCGGCGGCGGCTTCGAGTGACGTCATTTCGCAGGCCCAGGCAATGGCCGCGGCCGCGGCCTGGCGTGCGAGGTTGCGGCAGGCGTGCCCTCGAGGCGAGCCGCAGCGCTCGCGAGGGGGCAAGCGCCGACAATTCCTTGAGGCTGTTCTCGCCGGCCAGGATCGAGCCGATGTAATTGCGCGGGGTCGCGTACATCAGCAGCGCCCGCTCGCCGGGCGGGACCAGATCTCCGGCGATTTCGGACGCGAAGCTGGTTGCCTTGACCAGGGCGACCTCTTCGGCAGTGAATGTCCGCGACGACAGCTTGCGAAGCGGCGCTACCAGCGCGCGCCTCTGCTCGGGCGGAAGCATCGCGACATCGCGCAGGATTCGTGGTTCGCGGATCGACAGCACCCCGTCGATCTCGCCGAGCAGCCGCGCCACCAGGGTCGAGCCGACGTGGCCAATGTGGAAAATCCAGCGGGCGTCGGTTCGCATCGGCCCGGAAACCGCTTCGGCGACCTGCGCCCACGGCACGACCACGCTTTCGACCGCGCCGGCAAACATCCGGTCGTCAAGGAAGCTCGCGTCGTGACAGGATTGGCTGTCCATCTTCACTAGCCGGGCCATGCCGCTTCGAACGTCGAGCGCCTGGACGAGCCAGGTTGCGTCCCGTGCAATTTCTTCGGTCGTAGGGGCGCTGGACATGCGGCCACTTAACCGCGCAAACCAAACTGCACCACAGGGAGACGAAAATGGCGGACCGGATGAGCGGCGGCTGTGCCTGCGGACGAATCCGATACACGGCGCAAATCGACAGCGACGAGGCTTATCTGTGCCATTGCCGGATGTGCCAGCGGGCAAGCGGCAACATCAGCCTGGCGATGAAAAACGTGGAGCAGGGTGACGTAAGCTGGGAGCGCGAGCCCGACTGGTACCGCTCAAGCCCGATCGCACAGCGACCTTATTGCCGGGAGTGCGGCTCCAGCCTTGGGTTCAGATACGACGAGAACACGACGAAAATCGACCTCACCGTCGCCAGCTTCGACGATCCGTCCCGGTTCAAGCCGACGAGTCACTTCGGCGCCGAGTTCGATGCACCGGGCGTGGACCAACACCGAGGGCCTGCCCGAGCACCGCTGCGAGGAGTACCAGCCGCTGGTCGATCGCTGGACCGAGGCGACGGGCGCGATGCCGGGGTGAGTCTGGGCGGGCCGTTCAACGCCGGTTCCGCCCGGCACGGCACATGCCTCTGTCCTTTCCGGGCGGTCCTGTGGCAGTGGCCTGCGAATGACTGACGCCTCGCTGCACCGCTGGACCGCTTCGGACGGTATCGAGCTTGCCTATCACGAACTCGGCGAAGGCAGGCCGGTCATCCTTCTCCACGGCCTGTTTTCCGACGCGCAGATGAACTGGATCAAGTTCGGTCACGCTCAGCGGATTGCGGCCAGGGGCTTGCGAGTGATCATGCCGGACCTCAGAGCGCACGGGGAATCGGCGCGGCCGCACGATGCGGAATTCTACCCGGCCGGAATCCTCGCCCGCGATGTGCGCGAGCTAGTGCAGCGCCTGGACCTCGACTCGTTCGACCTCGGCGGTTTCTCGCTGGGCGCGCGGACCACGATCGAAGCGGTGGGCGAGGGGTTGTCGCCCGGAAGAGCGCTCATCGCGGGAATGGGGCTGGAAGGGCTTCGGCACTGGGCACGACGCAAGCAGTTCTTCCTCGACGCGATCGACGCGTTCGACACCGCTGCGCGCGGCAACCCTCACTGGCTCGCCATCCAGTTCATGAAAACGATGAAGGTGGACCTTGTCGCCGCGGCCCTGCTTCTCGAGAGCTTCGCCGACTGCGAGTCGACATGGCTGGATGCTTTCACGATGCCTACGCTCGTCCTGTGCGGAAGCGAGGACCTGGACAATGGGTCGGGCGAGGAGCTCGCCAGCGCGCTGCCAAACGGGACGTTCGAGGAGGTGCCGGGCACTCACATGAGTTCGGTGGCGAAAGAGGAATTCGGCGAAGCGATCGCGCGTTTTTTCGCCCCGTAAGTAAACGGGCGCCCGGTTAGGGACGCCCGCTTCCTGTTCGGCTGAGCCTGGCGCTAGTGGCTGACGCTCTCGGCGCCGGCCCGCCCGGCGTTCATGTTCTGGCCGGCAGTGCGGGACTGCCCTCCGGTTGCCCGCGGCGACTTCATTTTCGCGCTCTTGCCGGACGCGGTCTTGCGCGACGATTCGATCGCACTCAATTCGTTGGGCCCCTTGGTCTTCATCAGCTCGCGGCCGGTGCGGCTCGACTGAAGCTTGTCGGCCCACTCGTGCATGTGGGTGCTGATCTCGCTCCTTTTCGACCAGAGATAGACTCCGGCTGCGATGGCGCCGGCAGCGCCCGCTGCAGCCGCGGCGGTCGCCGTCGGGTGGCTCTTGGCGGTGTCCAGCCACTCGTTGGCAGTTTCCTTGTAACCGTGGCTGCGGGTCGAATCATGGCGTGGCATAGGGGAATCTCCTTCAAGTTAATGACTTGTCGGGGATTCAACGGGCGAGCGGCGACTGTTGTTTCGTCGTTCGGGCCGGATGGAGCGAACTCGCGGCGGGTCGTCAGAGCTGTTCGAGCATGTGCTCCGCGCTCGATGCCCTGTACTCGCCGGGCGCTTCGACGTTGAGCTGCTCGACGGTGCCGTCCTTGACCACCATCGAATAGCGCTGGCTGCGCTTGCCCATACCGAACTTGGAGCCATCCATCGACAGCCCGACAGCGTCGGCGAACTGGCCGTTGCCATCGGCGAGCATGGTGATGTCGGCCGAACCGTCCTGCTCGCCCCAGGCGGCCATGACGAACGGGTCGTTGACGGAAATGCAGGCGATTTCGTCGACTCCCTTGTCCTTCAGATCGCCGGCCTTGTCGACGTAGGAAGGAAGGTGGCGAGCCGAGCAGGTCGGAGTGAAGGCGCCCGGAACCGCGAACAGCGCGACCGTCTTGTCCTTGAAAAACTCGCCGCTGGTGGTCGGCTTCGGCCCGTCGGGCGTTCCGATAGTGAGTGGGACGTCGGGAATCTTCTGGCCGACTTCGATCGTCATAACTGCTTCTCCTGCTGCGCGGGGTGCGTAAGGCAGATAGGCGTCGGCGACCATGCTCTCAAGGCGGCGATCGGCCTTGCCGCTCATCGTCTACGGCCCCATCATGACGGCGTGGAGACTCGTCCGTTCCTCTCGGGCAAGCTGCTTTTGGCGATGCCCGGAATGTCCGACCCGCGATTCGAGCGCGCGGTCATCGCCATGTGCGTCCATGACGAAAACGGAGCTGTCGGGATCGGCATCGGCCAGAAGCGAGCCGGGCTGCGGTTCCGGGCGTTGCTCAAGCAGCTCGACATCGACCCCGGAGAAGCACCCGATTGCCCCGTCCATCACGGCGGCCCGGTCGAGCCCGGCAGGGGCTTCGTGCTCCATTCCACCGACTGGGGCGGGCAGGACACGCTGCAGGTCGCGGGCCTGTGCGCGATGACCGGGACCATCGACGTGCTGCGGTCCATTGCCGAGGGGCGGGGGCCCTCGCGCTGGATCGTCTCACTCGGCTACGCCGGTTGGGAGGAGGGCCAGCTGGACAGCGAAATGACCCGCCACGGCTGGTTCGCGGCCGAGGGCGGCGAAGACATCCTCTTCGACACCCCGACCGACGAGCGCTGGGCCGCCGCGTTCAAGTCCGCCGGAGTCGACCCGCGACTCCTGTCGAGCCAGACCGGAGCAGCTTAGGCGGCGAGCGGGCCGAGCTCCTCGATGAGCGGGCCGAGCCACTGGCGATAGGGGGCGGCGCTGCCGATGCCTTTGCGGTTGATGGGCTGGCGGATCTGCTCGCTGCTGGGCGTTGCCACCGCTGCCGTGGATTTGTGAAAGTCGATGCAGTCGGGCTCGTATTCCAGGCCGAGGAAATCCAGGATCCTACGCGTTTGCGACTCCACGTCGTCGACGAGGTCCTCATAGTCGACCTTGAGGATTCCTCCCGGAGCGGCGCTGTCGACCGCATCGATCATTCGAACATAGTCGCGGTACAACCGCCCCAACGCACGCTGGTCGTTGGCCGCGGCAATGCCTTCGGCGAACATCATCTTGAAGTTCGACCAGCAACAGTCGAGCGCATCGCGGCGAAGGTCGATTATCTTCGCGTTCGGAAGCATCTGCCGGATCACGGCGGCTCGCGACCAGTTCGAATTCATCTTGTCGATGAAGCGCGGTTTGTCGGTCGCCCTGTAGTCCTTCGAGCGCTCGAGATATTTTTCGCCGAGCAGGGTCACCTCGTCGCGCGTGAGCGACGCGATCCGTTCGCTCGAACCGGCGCCGTGGGCGGAGAACAGGCGCGCATTGATCGGAAGCTCGCCGGCCGCTTCGATTTGCGAGTGACCGCCGAGAATGCGTTCGAGTAGGGTCGTGCCCGACCGCGGCATTCCGATGATGAATATCGGTTCGCTGCTGTCGCAGCCGGCGCCAGCCACTTCGGCGAAGCGCTCGGGAGTAAGTGAGCTTATGAAATCTCTCGAGCTCTTCGGCAGCAGCTGCAGAGCCTTCCTCCTGCTGCGTCGCCCGAAGCTTCTTGCCTTCGGAAATGTAGCGGAAGGCTTGCTCATAGTCCCCGCGCCCGTCGGCAAGAATGCCCAATGCGATATGCAGGGCCCCTGCGTTCCGGCGGTTTTCCCCGGTTTCCGCCAACGCTGTTTTGATCCGTCCCACGTCCTCGTCCGTCAGCTCGGAGGGATAGTAATTGGCAAGCGCCCACCAGCCCGCCCCGTTGTGCGGGTCGAGCGAGAGCGCCCGCCGAAATGCAGCCTTGCTCTTGTCGGCGCGGCCAAGCATCCGAAGCTGGTGCGCGTACAGCAGCGCCGTTTCCACCTGGGTCGCGTCGAGCTCCAGGATCCGGCCGTAGGTTTCCGCGGCCCGCTCATGATCGTTTCCCTCCGCCAGCAGATCGGCGAGCCGGCGCAGCGCGACGAGATTCTCGGGCTTTCTAGCGACGACGCTTTCGACCAGCGCAATTGCTTCGCGAAGCCGCGCCTGGAACCGAAGGCAGTCAACGAGGAGCATGATTGCGCGAAGGAAGCTCGGGGCTCGATCGAGGATCGCCCGCAGCCGCGTTTCCGCAGCGTCGAGGTGCCAGTTGGCCATGTCGACCTCAGCAGCCATGGTCAGGGCGAGGAGATTCTCCGGCTGCTTCTCGAGAAATGACTCGATGGCGGCCCGCGCATCCTCCTGCCGGCCATCGCGCCCCGCGACTGCTGCATCGTCCAGTTCTCGAATGGCGAAGCTCGCTTTCACTCCCGAAAGCTCGGCTTGCTCTGCCTCGGCTGCTTTGCCCAATCGGCGCAAGGCTTCGGCAGCGAGCGCGAAGGCGCCTGGTACAGGTTCCAGGCGAAGCAGGGTTTCCGCCTGCTGGAGCGCAACCTGGGGATGCGAAGCCAGCAAGCGCCGGCCGTTGGCAAGCGCCTCCTCGAAGCTTCCGCCCTGCGTCCGGACGAGCGATTCTCCGCTGGTAGTCACATGAATTTTCCTGAAAAAACGATCCGGCTTAGCCTAGACGAAAATGCACCTGCCGCAACTTCGGCAAAGATATAAAGAATTCTTTATATTTGATTCCGAGCGCTCGGGACGCTAGTGCGCGCCGCGACCCAAATCTATCCGGAGACTATCGTGGCGACCCAGGCTGACACTCGTTTTGACGACTATGTCATCAAAGACATCTCGCTTGCTGCTTTCGGGCGCAAGGAAATCGAAATTGCCGAGACCGAGATGCCGGGGCTGATGGCTCTGCGCGAAGAATATGGCGAGTTGAAGCCCCTGAAGGGCGCGCGCATCACCGGTTCGCTGCACATGACGATCCAGACGGCCGTCCTCATCGAGACCCTGATCGCGCTGGGCGCGGAGGTTCGCTGGGCGAGCTGCAACATCTTTTCCACCCAGGATCACGCCGCCGCTGCGATCGCTGCCGGCGGCACGCCGGTGTTCGCCATCAAGGGCGAAACCCTCGAGGAATATTGGCAGTACGTGACCCGCATCTTCGACTGGGGCCAAGACACCACTGCCAACCTGATCCTCGACGATGGCGGCGACGCCACCATGTTCGTCCTGTGGGGCGCGCGCGTGGAAGCTGGCGAAAAGCTGTTCGAGCCCACCAACGAGGAAGAAGAAGTCTTCGTCGCGACGCTCAACCGCTTCCTCAAGGAGCGCCCGGGCTACCTGACAAAGAGCGTGGAGGCCATTCGCGGGGTTTCGGAAGAGACGACGACGGGCGTTCACCGCCTTTACGACCTCGCCAAGCAGGGCAAGCTTCCGTTCCCTGCGATCAACGTCAACGACAGCGTCACCAAGTCGAAGTTCGACAATCTCTACGGCTGCCGCGAGAGCCTGGTCGACGCCATCCGCCGCGCCACCGACGTCATGCTGGCCGGCAAGATCGCCTGCGTCGCCGGCTTCGGCGACGTCGGCAAGGGCTCGGCCCAGTCCCTTCGCAACGGCGGAGCGCGAGTTATCGTCACCGAAGTCGACCCGATCTGCGCCCTTCAGGCCGCGATGGAGGGGTTCGAGGTCGTCACGATGGAAGAGGCGGTGAAGCGCGCCGACATCTTCTGCACCGCGACCGGCAACATGGACGTCATCACGCTCGACCACATGCGGGCGATGAAGAACATGGCAATCGTGTGCAACATCGGCCACTTCGACAGCGAGATCCAGATCGGCGCTCTCGCCAATATGAAGTGGACCGAGATCAAGCCGCAGGTCGACGAGGTCGAGTTCCCCGACGGCAAGAAAATCATCGTTCTCGCAAAGGGGCGGCTGGTGAACCTCGGCTGCGCGACGGGGCACCCGAGCTTCGTGATGAGCTCGAGCTTCACCAACCAGGTGCTTGCGCAGATAGAGCTGTTCAAGAACACGGACCAGTACAAGAACGACGTCTACGTGCTTCCCAAGCACCTCGACGAGAAGGTCGCGCGGCTTCACCTCGACAAGCTTGGAGTGAAGCTGACCAAGCTCAACGAGAAGCAGGCGACCTATATCGGCGTTTCGCCGGAGGGCCCGTTCAAGCCGGAGCACTATCGCTACTAAGTGTCGGCTATTCGACCTTCGGTGCCGAGTAAAAAGCCGCTCGCACGGCGTCTTTAGTCGGCACTCCGACTCTCGGCGGAGCTGAATGTTGCATTAATGCTACATGACTGGAGAATACGAAGCCGCTGAGTTCAAACGGCTTCCGTTTCGCGCCGGTCCTTGCCTAACGTCTCCCCTGAGCTTGTAGCTTTTTGCTTGTTCTGGGGAGAATCGCATGTTTCGTCCGTCACGCCTGCTGTTGTGCAGTGCATCCGCTACCGCTGTCGCTTTCGCCGCTCCGGCGTTCGCGCAAACGCTTCCGCCGCCAGTTCCGGCTCCGGCTCCGCAAGCGTGCCAGGGAATCGAAGACCCGGCGGCCAAGCAGGCGTGCTCCGACGCCGCTGCCGCAGCTGTCGACCCGAATGCCAACCAGGGCGAACTTGAAACCACGCCTACTCGTGGCGGGGTTGCCAACGCCCAGTCGGCGGGCGGCACCGAACAGGCAGTCGTCGTCACCGGTTCGCGCCTGCACCGCGACGAGCGCACCAGCGCCGACCCGGTCACGGTCATCGATCCCAACGTCCAGAACCGCGAAGGTCGGTTCACCACCGCCGAAATCCTCCAGACCTCGCCGGTCGCGCAGGGATCGACACAGATCACCTCGGCGCTTTCGACGAACTTCGTGATCAACGGCGGTGAAGGCGTCGAGACGATCGACCTTCGCGGCCTTGGCGCAAACCGCACGCTGGTGCTTCTCAACGGCCGCAGGGCCGGACCGGCGGGCGTTCGCGGCGGAGTTTCCGCGTTCGATCTCAACGTTATCCCGCAGGATGCAATCCAGTCCGTCGAAATCCTGAAGACCGGCGCTTCGTCGGTTTACGGTTCCGACGCCATCGCGGGCGTTGTGAACCTGATCACCAAGAAGGACGTTCGCGGCCTTCAGATCCGTGGCTTCGCCAATGCCCCGCAGCACAGCGGTGGTGAAGAATACAACATCGCGGGTATCTACGGCCTTGGAATTGGCGACCGCGGCCACCTGATGGTCAGCGTCAACTACGACAAGCGTCGGGCGCTTACCCGCGGCGATCGCGGCTTCCTCGGCTGCCCGGAAGAGAATGTCACCAGCGAGGCCACTGGCGCGCGCGCAGATCCCATCGATCCGCGCACCGGACAGCCCTATTGCGGCGACACGCTCAACGACGTTCTGCTTCTCAGCGACTTCGCGATGAACAGCGGGATCGGAGGGTCGCGTTACGTCGGGTCCGGGTTCACGAACCTGCTTGGCCCGCCGGTTCCGGCGGTTGGCGGCGGAACGACCCGTCGACCGATCACGGCTATCCAGTTCGACCGTCCGGGCTCCCAGTTGAGCGACTATCTCAGCGGAATTCTTGCGCCTCCAGTCGACCCGTTCCAGTTCGGAGCTCCGGCGGGATTCTACCCGGTCGGCGCCTACAACGCGACCGGCCTGGCGCTCGAGAACAACTGGAACCCGGAGCTCGATCGCGATTCCATCATCCCGAAGACCACCCGCTTCACCGTCTATGGCGAAGGCGGATATGATCTGACGGACAATGTCAGCCTGTACTTTGAAGGGCTCTACAACCGGCGCCAGACGCATACGACCGCTCACCGCCAGTTGTTCTTCAACCAGTTCACTGGGAACGCCCCGACGGTTTACACGGCCATCTACGGAGGCGGTTACTACCTTCCGTACTTCTTCTGCGATTACAACACGAACCCGAACTGCGTGAACGCCACCGGCGATCCGTTCAACACGGAATTCAGCGGTGAACAGCTCATCGAGCCGGTGATCCTTGCGCCGTTCAACTCGAGCACGGACGTCAAATATTATCGCGGAGTGGCCGGCGCCCATGCCGACCTCGCCAACCTCCTCCCGCACGGCTTTGCTGATTTCTATTTCCAGCACAGCCAGTCCGACGGCGATTATGCGCGCGACATCATCTATCGAGACGCGATCGAATTCGGTGTTGCTGAATTCCGTACGCAGGCGTGCGCCGGAACGGTAACGGCGATCCGCGGCGTCCCGTGCCTCGACATCGACTATACGGATCCGCGCGTCCTCGCCGGCAACTTCACGCCGCAAGAACGCGCCTTCCTGTTCGGCGTCGACAGGGGGAACACGAGGTACAAGCAGGACACCGGCGAGCTGTCGTTCGGCGGCGACCTCTTCAACCTTCCCTACGGGCCGCTACGCTTTGCGTTGGGTGCCCAGTGGCGGCGTGACTCGATCCGCGACGTTCCGGGCGAAGCCGTCGATCCCGACCTAATGGACAACATCTGGGGCAGCACGACCGCGGGGATCACCGCCGGGCATGAAACGACGAAGGAAGCCTTCGGCGAAGTCGAAATCCCGGTCCTCAAGGACGTGCCTCTGGTCGACGACCTGACGCTCAACGGTGCGGCTCGTGTCACCAACACGTACGCCGAGCGTTCCGATGGAGCCCACGAGTTCGAACAACGGCAACTGGACGTACAAGGTCGCCGGCAACTACTCGCCGACGCGCTGGCTCCGGCTGCGCGCAACCTACGGCACGTCGTTCCGCTCCCCGGCACTGTTCGAGGAATTCCTGGCCGATCAGTCAGGGTTCCAGGGGCAGGGGATCGATCCGTGCATCCGCTACGGCTTGACCGACAACGCCGAGCTTGCTGCAAACTGCGCATCGCAGGGAATTCCTGACGACTATGCAGGCGCAGGTTCGTCGGCGCTGATCGTTTCGGGCGGCGGTGTCGGCCATCTCGAGCCGGAAACCTCAAAGGCACTGACTCTCAGCGCCATCTTCACTCCGGACGCATTTCTGTGGAGCGGTGCTCAGTTCAGCTTTGCGGTCGACTACATCAACATCCGGGTGAAGAACCAGGTCACGCAGCTCGGCGCGAGCAACATCCTCTACGGATGTTACACGTCCGACTCGTTCCCGACGGATCCGCTGTGCTCGCTGTTCACTCGTTCGCCTGCCGGATCGGCAAGGGAATACAACATCCTGGAGGTTCAGGATCCGTATCTGAACATCAACCAGCAGCACAATAAGGCGCTCGATTTCACGACCCGCTTCCGTCAGGACCTGGGTTCGTGGGGCTCGCTGTCCATCCTCGGGCAGGCCAGCCGCCAGCTGACGGACAAGTACACGCTCTTCCAGGGCGTTACGACGACCAACAATGGCAGCTCGGGCGATCCGAAGTGGGTCGGCGATCTGAACGTGACCTGGAACAAGGCTCCGTTCACGATCACCTACGGCCTCAATGTCATCGGCGGTACGAACGACATCAAGTACCTTCGCGATCTTGCCGGATCGGCTCTCACGGAGAACAACTGCTTCTCCTCGGCAGCCGGCTTTGCTCTTCGTGGCGGCGCTTATTGCCCGGTCTACAAGCTGCCGACGGTGGCCTATCACAGCCTCTCGGGCGAGATTCAGGTGGGAAGCAACTACAGCTTCCTGTTCGGTGTCTCGAACCTCTTCGACACCAAGCCCCCGAGGGTTTCGACGGTCGCGGATCCGATCGGTGCATTCGCCCAGGTGGCGGTGAACGGGTCGTACTACGACTATTACGGCCGCCGCTTCTTCGTGAGCGTCAAGGCTAAGTTGCCTAACTTCTAGTCGACGTCCGCCTTACGGCGGCCCGACGCTGGTAAGTGAACGAACAAGGGGTTGGAGAGCATCTGCTTTCCAACCCTTTGTTTTGCCTGTCGCTTGCGCATATGAAATGCCCATGGGGCGAGGGGAGAGCTGAGAGGTGGGTTCGCTTGCGGCCACCAGCGTAATCGCCGCCGCGCTCGCAGCGCTTTGGATCGTCATCGCTGCCGCTTTGTCGATCGTCGCCGCTCGCCGACTGCGTGAAGCGACGAACATCATTTCGACCGCGCGATCGCTGCAGGCGCTTCTCGACCTTTCGCCGGGGCGGCCGCTTGTCGTCCGCAGCGACGGCACGATCGAAACCGATTTACGGCTGCTTCGTGAAATCGGCATCGACAAACCGCCACGCGAGCTCTCCGGTCTCGCCGGCGAAGATCGCGGACTGATTGCCGAGGATGTCGAGGCCTTGTCGCGTCAGCTACGCGACGCAGCGATCGCTGGGGACAACTTGCAGTCGCAGGTCCGCGTCGCCGGATCGGGCCGGGTGCTCGATGTCCGTGGCGGGCCGGCCCCGGCGCCGGAACCACCCGGAACCATCCTGCTGTGGCTGTTCGATACCAGCTCCGCGGAAGCGGAGCGCGCAAAGGTCACGCAGCGGCTGAACCAGACCGAAGCCGCTCTCGACGCGCTGACACGCCTCATTGAAGCGGCACCCTTCCCCATGTGGTACCGCGGCCCGGACCTCAGCCTCGGCCTGGTCAACAGCGCCTTCGTCGAAGCTGTCGAGGGACGCGATGCTGCCGAGGTTATTGCCCGCTGCACCGAGCTTACCGGCGATACCGAGGAAGCCAAGGCATCGGCAGTCGCAGCACTCGAAAGCGGAGAGCCGACGTCGAGCAACCAGGCCGCAATCGTTCGCGGCGAGCGGCGGATGCTGCACGTCGTCAACGTCCCCCTCCCGACCGGCGCGGTCGCCGGCTTCGCTCTCGATATACAGGAGCTCGAGGACGCCCGCGGGGAACTTGCGCGGCAGGCGGATTCGCAACGCGACCTCGTCGACCGGATGACCGCCGGAGCAGCGCAATTCGACGCCGAGCGCAGCTTGAGCTTTTTCAACCGCCCGTTCGCCGCGATGGCGCAGCTCGATCCGGACTGGCTGAACGAGAAGCCGGAGTTCGATCGAGTCCTGGAGAAGATGCGGGAAAGCAACCGGGTCCCTGAAACGCGCGATTTTCCCAACTGGAAGAACGAACGCAGGGCCTGGTTCACCAGCCCGGACGAAGTGGTCGAGGAGGACTGGCTGCTGCCCGGCGGTGATCACTGGCGAGTTGTCGGCCAGCCGCTGCCCGACGGCGGTTTGCGGCTGTTCCTCGAGGATCGAACCGAACAGGCGCGGCTTGCCTCCGCGCGCGACACGTTGCTCCGGGTGCGCTCCGCGACCCTCGACAATCTCTTCGAGGCAATTGGCGTCTTCGCGAGCGATGGCCGCCTCTACCTGTGGAACCGCCGTTTCAGCCATGTCTGGGGATTCGACGAGGAATGGCTGGCCGAACACCCGCGCGTCGACGAAATGGTGCCGAGGCTGGCGCGCAAGCTCGTCAACCCCACCGCGGCCGCGCAAATTCGCGAGATGGTGCGCAAGACGACCACCGACAGGGAGCCGGCGAATGGCCGCCTGACCCTTACCGATGGCCGTCATTTCGACTTTGCAGCCGTTCCCCTCCCCGACGGGAATGCGCTGTTCACGCTTGTCGACGTCACCGATTCCAATCGGATCGAGGCCGCGCTTCGCGAACGCGCCACCGCGCTGGAGCAGGCCGACCGGGTGAAGACCGACTTCGTCGCCAACATGAGCTACGAACTGCGAACGCCGCTGACCTCGATAGGTGGCTTCGCGGAGATGCTTGCGCAGGGCTACGCCGGGGCTCTGGCGCCCGCCGCTTCCGACTATGTGAAGGCGATCCTCGAATCGGTCGAGAGGTTGTCGAAGCTGATCGACAACGTGCTCGACCTGACCCAGGGCGATTCGGTCGGAATCGCCCTCGAGCGGGAACGGGTCGACATCGCCGGCCTTTGCCGGATGGCCGCAGAGAAATTTGCCAGCAGGACTTCGGAAAAGGGGCAGAAGCTCGCGGACTGACATCGACGAGAACACCGGGACCGTCGTCGGCGATGCCAAGCGCCTCGGCGAATCGATCGAAAACCTGCTGGAAAACGCCGCCGCCTATACCGATCGCGGCGGTACCATCGCGATCAAGGCGTGGGGCGACGAGGAGCAGGCGTTCGTCCAGATCAGCGACAACGGCCAGGGTATTGCCAAGAAAGACCTGCCGCGTGTGTTCAACCGCTTCGACCGGGTGAAGCACGAGCCCTCACGCGGCGAAGCTGCACTGGGCCTGGGCTTGCCGCTTGCCCGGCAATTCGTCGAAGCCCACGGCGGCAAGATCGATCTCGTCTCGAAGCGAGGGAAGGGCACGACGGTGACCATCTCGATTCCACGGGCGCCGAAGTGATCCTGCCGGATGAGAAGTCGACCGAACAGCTGGGCGGCAAGCTGGCTTCGCTGCTTCGGCCCGGAGATGTCATCACCCTGTCGGGGCCGCTCGGAGTTGGAAAGACAGCGTTTGCGCGAGGGCTGATCCGGGCGCTGGGCCATGGAGGCGAGGTGCCGAGCCCGAGCTTTGCGATCGTCCAGCCTTACGAAAACCTGGAACCGCCGCTGTACCACGTCGATCTCTACCGCCTCGAGAAAGCCGGCGAGCTTCGGGAACTCGGCCTCGACTTTCTCGCCGACGCAGCGCTCGTGGTCGAATGGCCGGAGCGTGCGGGGGCCGGGCAATGGCCCAATGCGCTTCGGCTGACGCTCGAATTCGACGACTCCGGCGCTCGGCGCTTGACAGCACACGTGCCTCCGGCATGGCAGGAGCGATGGCCACTGACATGATTCCGGCTGCCGAAGTTCACGAATTCCTTGCCCGAAGCGGTTGGGCAGGGGCTCGAGTCGAGCCGCTTGCCGGCGATGCGTCATTTCGCCGCTATTTCCGGGTGACCGAGGGCGCGCGCACCGCAGTCCTGATGGATGCGCCGCCAGCGCGCGAAGACGTCCGCCCGTTCGTCGCGGTTGCAGAGTGGCTGCACTCGGTCGGGCTTAGCGCTCCGGAGATCCTTGCCCGCGATGTCGAGCGCGGGCTTCTCCTGCTCAGCGACTTCGGTGACTGGCGGCTTCGCGAAATGCTCGACAGCGATAGCTCGCTAGAGCTTGAGCTTTACGAGCTTGCGACGGATGTTCTCGTCCACCTCCACAAGCATCCGCCGATGGACGGGCTGCCCGCCCACGGACTTTCCGAGTGGCTGGAGGAAATCTCGCTTTTCACCGACTGGTACTGTCCGGCGCTGCGGCTGTCGGTCGACGTCGACGGGTTCCGCGCGTCGTGGATGGAGGTCCTCGAGTCCGTGGCAAGCGACGGACTTGGACCGGTGACGGTACTTCGGGACTTTCATGCCGAGAACGTGATGCTGGTGCGCGGCCGCGAAGGCGTGCGCCATTTCGGCCTTCTCGATTTCCAGGACGCACTGGTTGGTCATCCGGCCTACGACCTTGCGTCCGTTCTCGAGGACGCGCGCCGCGATGTCTCTCCGCGGATCGAGCGTGCAATGATCGACCGCTATGTTGCCGCGACTGGCACACAAGGCACGTTCGAACGCGCTTATTGGGTGCTCGCGGCCCAGCGCAACACGCGAATCCTGGGCGTCTTTACCCGCCTTTGGAAGCGCGACAACAAGCCCCATTATACCGCCTTCCAGCCGCGAATGTGGGGCCTTCTCGAGCGCGATCTCGCCCGTCCCGAGCTGGAGCCGGTTCGCCGCTGGTTCGACCTCAATATCGCTCCCGAGCATCGCGCGGCGCCGTGGGCACAGGCGGCATGAAGGCGGTGAAGAAAGCGCTTCGGCTGAAGGCCGAAATCGCCAGTGAGGTGCCGAAAACGGCAATGATCCTGGCCGCCGGGCTGGGCAAGCGAATGCGGCCGCTGACCGCCAGCCGGCCGAAGCCCCTGGTCGAGGTCGCCGGCAAGCCGCTTCTCGACCATTTGCTCGATAAGCTCTGCGCCGCCGGAGTTGAGCGGATCGTCGTCAACGTCCACTATCTTGCCGACGCAGTCGAAGCTCACCTGGCAAAGAATGCGCACGGCCTCGACGTCGCCATCTCCGACGAGCGGTCGCTGTTGCTTGAAACGGGCGGCGGCATGGCGCGAGCGGCGCCGCTGATCGACGCCGACCCGTTCCTAGTCGTCAACAGCGACAATTTGTGGGTCGACGGGCCGGCGGACACCCTCAAGCTGCTCTCCTCGCACTGGGACGAGAGCAAGATGGATGCGCTCCTGCTGCTTGTCCCGCATGCCCGCGCGGAAAACCACGGCGGCCTTGGCGACTTCCACATGGACCGCGCCGGGCGGCTTCGCCGCCGCGAACGCTCGCGCGTCGCCCCGTTCGTCTATACCGGCATCCAGCTGGTCTCGAAACGCCTCCTCGACGACGCACCGGAAGGCCCCTTTTCCGCGAACCTCTTTTGGGACCGGGCGATCGAGAAGGGTCGTTGCTTCGGCGCCGTCCACCAGGGATTGTGGTTCGACGTCGGAACTCCGCAGTCAATCAAGGCGACCGAGTTGACGCTAGAGGATGCCTGAGGCCGCAGCCGATCGCGCGCGGCGTCCCGCCGTCTTCACAATCCCCACGAACAGGTCATTCGCGGACTCGCTGGTCGCCGGCCTGATCGCCCGCTTCGGGTCAGACCCGCTGTCGCTTGCCAGCGGCCGAATACTCCTTCCCAACAATCGCGCCGTTCGAAGCGTCACCGATGCCTTCGTCCGCGCCAGCGGCTCCGGGTTGGTGCTCCCGAGGCTGGTCCCGATCGGAGACCCGGAGCTCGACGAGCGGATTGGCGGCGCGCTCGACCCGGCAGACCTCGCCGATCCCGCACCGCCGGCCGTCGAGCCGTTGCAACGCCTTCTCGCACTTGCCGACTTGGTCAGGGGCGATGGCGAATCCGGCGTCGAGGCGATGAGAATGGCGGCCGAACTGGGCCGAACGCTCGATTCGCTGCTCGTGGAGGAAATCGACCCCCACGAACTCGCCCAGGCAGCGCTCGACGTTCCCGAGCTCGCCGGCCACTGGCAGGCGTCGCTCGACCGTCTGGAGACCATCGTCGAAGCCTGGCCCGAGCGCCTTGGCAGGTTGGGCAAGGTTGACCTTGCCGAGCGCCGAAACCTGCTTCTTCGCCGGCTTGCAGGCCGGTGGGCGTCCGAGCCGCCATCGGGTTTCACCGCCGCCGCCGGAATCACCACGGCTGCTCCCGCGATCGCACAGCTGCTTGCCCGCGTGGCGGCGATGCCGGACGGCCTTGTCGTCCTTCCCGGACTCGCGCTTTCCTCCATGCTCCCGGACGAGGAGTGGGAGGCGCTTGGGCCGGACGAGAAAGGACGAGGCGAGGAAACGCACCCGCAATTCCACCTCAAGCTCCTTCTCGAGCGAATCGGGGTCGCCAGGGATGAAGTGAGGCTGTGGCCGCGGGTGGGGCTCGCCGCCTCAACCCCGCAACGGGCCAAGGCGGTCGCCAATGCGTTCGTTTCGGCGCAATTCTCCGACAAGTGGAGCATCCTCAAGCCGGCCGAGCGGCGCTTGACCGGAATCCGGGCCGCGGTCTTGCCCGATCCCGCAGCCGAAGCGCAGGCAATCGCCCTTGCTATCCGGGAAGCGCTGGAAACGCCGGAGCGAACGGCTGCCCTGGTGACTCCGGATCGCACGCTGGCGAGGCGAGTGTCGTCGCTCCTGTCACGGTGGGGGATCGCGGCCGACGACAGCGCCGGAAAGGCGCTTTCCGAGCTTGCCCCGGGAACGCTGCTTCTCGGCATTGCGTCGGCGATTGCCGAGGAACTGGCGCCGGTTCCGCTTCTTGCGCTTCTCAAGCATCCGCTGGTCGGCGGAGTTGGCGAAAGCCGGGCGAAATGGCTCGACGATGCGAGGCTTCTCGACCTTGCGCTTCGTGGCCCGCGCCCGGCTCCGGGGCTTGCCGGGCTCGATCGCCATTTCGCCGAACGGGAGGAAGAGCGGCAGTGCCGTGGCTGCCTGGCCGCGTGGAAGCGCGTCCGGCCGGTTCTCAATCCTCTCGACGGCGACGTGGCGGAGGCGTTTTCGCTGGCCCACTTCGCGGAGCGGCTCGTCACCTGCGTCGAATCCCTTTGCGGCGATCGCGGTTGGCGGGGGCGGGACGGCAAAATGGCTGCCGAGCTTCTCGCTGACCTGATCGCGGCCGACGAGGCGAAAGGCTTTTCGGTCACTCCCGAGGACGCCGTGGCGCTGCTTCGCGAGCTTCTCGCCAGCCGCAGTGTTCGTCCCGCTTATGGTGGCCATCCGCGAGTGTTCATCTGGGGCCTGCTGGAAGCGCGGTTGCAGCAGGCGGACCTGATGATCCTCGGCGGCCTCAACGAGGGAGTGTGGCCAGCATTGCCAGCGCCCGACCCGTGGCTGGCGCCGAAGATCCGGGCAAATCTCGGCCTTGGCGGGATCGAGCGCCGGATCGGCCTTTCCGCCCACGATTTCGCAAGCGCGCTGGGCGCTCGCGACGTCCTGATCACGCGGGCGAGGCGCGACGGTCGCTCGCCGACGGTCGCCTCTCGGTTCTGGCTTCGGCTGGACGCGATCACCGGCGGCCTTCCGCGCGACATCCCGCTGGAACGGATTACCGCTGCACTCGACGATCCGGGGCCGCCGGTTCCCGCAGAACGGCCGCAGCCGACGCCGCCACTGGCGCAAAGGCCAAAGCGGATCTCGGTCACATCGGTCGACCGCCTAAACGCCGACCCGTTCGCTTTTTACGCGAAGGAGATTCTCAAGCTCCCCGTTCTCGATGCCGTCGACGCCGATCACAGCGCGGCGTGGAAGGGGACGGCGGTCCACGATGTGCTGGAACAATGGCTCAAGCAGGACGACTGTGCCCCGGACCGGCTGATGCAGCGGGCCGAGTTGCTGCTGGCCGACGAGACCATTCACCCGATGCTTCGCGTGCTGTGGTCGCCGCGCCTGGTCGAAGCGATCCGCTGGGTCGAGACCGAAGAGCGCGCCAACCAGGAGCAGGGGCGGCTGCCGCTGGCGGCGGAATGCTGGGGCGAAGCGCAGGTGGCGGGCGTGACTCTCTATGGCAAGGCCGACCGCATCGATCGGCTTGCGGACGGCGGCGTCGCCATTGTCGATTACAAAACCGGAAAGGCCCCGGCGCAAAAGGCGGTCGACGCCGGTTTTGCACTCCAGCTCGGCTTGCTTGGACTGATCGCGCGCGGCGGCGGGTTCGAAGGGCTGAGCGGCGATCCGCGGCGTTTCGAATATTGGTCGCTGACCAAATATGGCGACCAGTTCGGCAAGTGCGTCCGGCCCGACAAGAAGCTGGGCGCTGGCGACTTCCTCGCCCACGCCGAAGCGCACTTCGCCCGGGCGGCGGAGGAGTATCTGTGCGGTGAGAAGGAATTCACGGCCAAGCTTCACCCGGCCTACGCGCCATATGGCGACTATGACCAGCTGATGCGGCTGGAAGAATGGTACGGCCGCGGATGACCCTAGCTTCGCGGCTTCTTCTTTTTCTTGGTGTTCCCTGCATAAAGGAGCGCGGCGACAATGGCCGCGGAGCCGATTCCGACTGCAACCCCGGCCTTCCTGAACTTGGCTCGACGCTGCTCGCCCGTCTCGTCGTCATGATTGCTCATGTTTCGTCCCTAAATGCCTGTTTCAACGGCCCATCTATGCCCGCGGCCAGCGCTTGGGAAGGGCTGACGGCGTGAGCAACCGGGTGAAATCGCTCCCCGAGCTGGGATTGGAACAGGCTCTCGCGGCCGACCCGATGGTCAATGCGTCGCTGTCGGCTTCGGCGGGAACGGGCAAGACGCAGGTGCTCACCGCGCGCGTTCTCAAGCTGATGCTCCACGGGGCCTCGCCGGAATCGATCCTCTGTCTGACCTTCACCAAGGCCGCGGCCGCGGAAATGGCGAACCGCATCGGCGGCCAGCTCGCAGCATGGGCGCGAATGAAGGAAACCGACCTCGGCGCCGACCTTCTCAGCCTGCGGGAATCGAACGACCCGGTGACCCGGCGGCGAGCGCGCCAGCTGTTCGCCAAGGTGCTCGATTGCCCCGGCGGTCTTCGCATCCAGACGATCCACAGCTTCGCCCAGGCACTGCTCGCCGCCTTTCCGGCCGAAGCGGGGATTTCGCCGGGTTTCGAGCCCATCGAGGGGCGGGCGGAACAGGAGCTCGCGCGCACGACGCTCGCCGGCCTGATCGCCGACGCCGATGCCGACGGGGACTCGCGGCTCATCGACGACGTGAAGTGCCTTAGCCTCAGGATCGGCGAGAACGAGACGGTCCGTTACCTGATGCGCTGCGCTCATTCCGCCGAAGCGATGGCCGAACTCGGGCAAGCGGACGAGATCGAGCCGGCGCTTCGACGGGTCATCGGGCTTCCCGAAGGCTCGGTCGATGAGTTCCTCGCCGCCCATTGCTCCGACAATCGCTTCGACTGCGACCTGCTGCGCGCAATTGCACGGGTGAATCGCGAGTGGGGTGCGTCCACTGGCACCGGTCACGCCGATGCCATCGATGCCTGGCTGGCGTTGCCGCCCGAGCAACGGGCCGGCAATCTCGGGGCGCTGGCAAGGGTCGTGTTCAAGGCGGATGGCGACCGGCGCAAGACCACCAGCGGCCAACTGAAGGTCGCCCCCGACTACGACAGCCATGCCGATGCGCTCGCTGACGCGGTGACCGAGCTTGTCCGAATCCAGAACGGCGCCCTGCTCGCGGCCGATATGGCGGCCGGACTGAGAGCGGGCCAGGCGTTCGCAAAGGCCTATTCGCGGGCCAAGCGAAGCGCCGGAGTGGCGGATTTCAACGACCTGATCGACTGGACCCGGTCGCTGCTCGCCAAACCGGGAATGGGCGAGTGGGTCCGCTACAAGCTCGATCGCCAGACCGATCACATCCTCGTCGACGAATTGCAGGACACGAACCGGGCGCAATGGGAAATCGTCAAGGCGCTCGCCGGCGAGTTTTTCGCCGGTGCCGGAGCCGCCGGCGACCAGCACCGGACGATTTTCATGGTCGGCGACTTCAAACAGGCAATCTTCCGCTTCCAAGGAACCGACCCGCGCGAATTCAAGCGGGCGCGCGACTGGGTTCGCGAGAACAGCGCGATGCTTCGGCAGGCGCAGGACGAGGCGGGCGAAGAGGCCTCCTCGCCCGAATATCGCGACCTGTCGATCGACGCGAGCTTCCGCTCGGCACAGGCGATCCTCGATTCGGTGGACGCGATTATCGACGAAGTCGGCTACCCGAACATGGGCCTGCCCGAGCCTCCGAACCGCCATCGCGCCTTCTTCGACCGGTCGGGCCTGGTCGAGCTGTGGAAACCCTTCACGGCCGAAGACGGCGAGTTCGATGGAGCAGGGGAGGAGGGCTGGCTTGGCGAGGACGCGCGCCTGTACGCGGGCGCGCTGGCCAAGCAGGTGCGGCGGTGGATCGACGACGGCCCGGTTCTGGAGTTGACGGGCCAGCGGATCACTCCCGGCGATGTGCTGGTGCTGGTCCGAAGCCGCGGCGAACTCGCGTCTCTTCTCGTCGCGCGCTTGTTCGAGGAGGGAGTCCCGGTCGCCGGCATCGACCGGCTCCACCTGCAAAAGCCGCTGGCCGTTCGCGACTTGCTGGCGGCGGTCAGCTTCGCCGTCCAGCCGCTCGACGACCTGAACCTCGCCAATTTGCTGGTCTCGCCGCTCATCGGCTGGGACCAGGACAGGCTTCGCGAGCTCGCTTATGACCGCGATCGAAAGCCGCTTTGGCAGGCACTTCGCGACCGCAGCGCCGAATCGACCGATTTCGCTACTGCCCGGGAGCTTCTCGGGTCCCTCCTGGCGATGGCCGATTACACGACCCCGTACGTCTTCCTCGAGACGATCCTGACCGGACCGATCGGCGGCCGGCGCAAACTCTATTCGCGCCTCGGCCTCGCCGCGCGCGATCCGATCGACGAACTGCTTGCAAGCGCACTGGAGTTCGAGCGGACGGAAACCGCGTCGCTCGACCGCTTTCTCGCCTGGTTCGCCAGCGGCGACGTCGAGATCAAGCGCGATCCGTCGGCACCGGCGAATGCAGTGCGGGTGATGACTGTCCACGGTGCCAAGGGCCTCGAAGCGCCGGTGGTGATCCTTGCCGATTTCGACCTCCGATCCCGCGAAGGCCGGCGGCGTCCAATCGGCAATCAACTTCCCGGTCGCCGGCAAGCCGGTGCCGGTGGTGCGGCCACGAAAGGCCGAGCAAGTGGCGCCGTTTGCCGACTTGATGGCGATCGGCGATGCGCTCGACCTCGAGGAGCACTGGCGGCTGCTCTACGTCGGAATGACTCGCGCCATCGATCGGCTGGTTATCGCCGGCATCGACAAGGGCGAGCGCGTGGAAGATTGCTGGCACACGCGCGTCGAGCGAGCGCTCCTGTCGCTCGGCGGCGAATGGTCGGAGGACAAGGATCTCGGCGCGGTGCTTAGCTATCGCGGGACGGCCTCCGGCAAAGCGGCCAAGCCAAAGCCCGCGCAGCCCAGCATCCCGGCACCGCAAATCCCGCCATGGGCGACTGCGCCAGCACCGCCCGAGGCCCGGCCGCCGCGGCCGCTTGCACCTTCGGCGATGGCCGAGGATCGCGAAGCTTCTCCGCCGCCGTCTGCGCAAATGAAGGCCGCCGCCGAGCGGGGGACGATCATCCACGCGCTTCTGGAGAGGTTGCCCGCGGTCCCTCCGACAAGACCGGCGATCCGCGGCGCTGCGATGGCTCGAGCAATCGGCCGGCGTTGCGCAGGCCGAAGTTCGACAGGAGATCGCGGACAGCGTCTGCGCACTGATCGACGACAGCCGTTTTTCGGCGCTTTTCGGGCCGGGGTCGCTGGCCGAAGCGCCGATTGCAGCGACTCTACCCGACGGACGGGTCATCGCCGGCACCGTCGACCGCCTCCTCGTGGAAGCGGACCGGGTCCTGGTCGTCGACTACAAGACCGGTCGCGCACCCGAACGCGAGGAGGACATCCCCGAATCGCACCGCTTGCAGATGCAGGCCTATGCCGACGCGCTTGCGGTGATCTTTCCCGATCGGAGGATCGAATCCGCGCTGCTTTACACGGCGGGCACACGATTCTTCAGGATTAGGAGTTGAGGGCGGCCGTCTCGCTGCCCATATGCACCGCAAGCCGGATTAAAGGAGACAATCGCATGGCCACCAAGAGCGTCACCGATCAGAGTTTCGAAAGCGAGGTGCTCGGCGCTTCAGGGCCCGTCCTGGTCGATTTCTGGGCCGAATGGTGCGGCCCGTGCCGGATGATCGCTCCCGCCCTCGAGGAAATCTCCAACGATCTCGGCGACAAGGTGACCGTCGCCAAGCTCAACATCGACGAGAATCCCGATGTCCCGGCGCGCTATGGAGTGCGCGGCATCCCGACGATGCTTCTGTTCAAGGATGGCCAGCCGATCGCGCAAAAGGTCGGTGCGGCACCGCGAAGCAACATCCAGCAATGGCTCGAGGGCAATCTCGACCAGTCGAACTCAGGCCAGGCCTGAAGCTTTCGCTCCGGGTCTGCGCTGCGTCGAAGCTGGCGCAGCGGGCCCGAACATCCCGTCGGCATGTTTGACTAAGGCTGGCGCCGTTCCTACATCGCCGCCGCAACGCTCGCGCGCGGGCGAGGCTGGCCCCCGTTCTGTCGCGGCCATGAGCATCTAAGGGAATTCCATGTTAGCCGGATTGGCCAAAAGCATCTTCGGATCGGCAAACGACCGCTATGTCCGGAGCCTCGGCAAATATGTCGACTCGATCAACGCATTTGAATCGAGGATCGAGGCACTCACCGACGAAGAGCTTCGCAACCAGACGGAGCTGTTCAGGAAGCGGCTGGCCGACGGCCAGAAGCTCGACGACATCCTTCCCGAAGCCTTCGCCACCGTTCGAGAAGCGGCAAAGCGAACGCTCGGCCAGCGCCACTACGACGTCCAGCTGATCGGCGGAATCGCGCTCCACCGCGGGGAAATCGCCGAGATGAAGACCGGCGAGGGCAAGACGCTGGTCGCAACGCTCGCGGTTTACCTGAACGCGCTCGAGGGCAAGGGCGTCCACGTCGTCACCGTCAACGACTATCTTGCTCGCCGCGATGCGGAGTGGATGGGCCAGGTCTATTCGTTCCTTGGCATGTCATTCGGGGTGATCATTCCCAACCTGCCGGACGACCAGCGCCGCGCCGCTTATGCCGCCGACATTACCTACGGCACCAACAACGAATTCGGTTTCGACTATTTGCGCGACAACATGAAATACACGCGCGAGCAGATGGTGCAGCGGCCGTTCAATTTCGCCATCGTCGACGAGGTGGACTCGATCCTCATCGACGAGGCCCGCACGCCGCTGATCATTTCCGGACCGACCGACGACAAGTCGGACCTGTACATGCAGGTCGACAAGATCGTGAAGACGTTCACGGCCGAGGATTACGAGCAGGACGAGAAGCAGAAATCGGTCGTCCTAACCGAAGAGGGCACGGAGAAAGCCGAGCGGATGCTCGAGGAGGCCGGCCTGATCGAGGGCGGAAACCTCTACGACATCGTCAACACCCAGACGGTCCATCACCTGAACCAGGCGCTTAAGGCCAATGTGATGTTCAAGAAGGACATCGATTACATCGTCAAGGACGGGAAGGTCGTCATCATCGACGAATTCACCGGCCGGATGATGGAAGGGCGGCGCTGGTCGGACGGGCTTCACCAGGCCGTCGAGGCCAAGGAGGGCGTGTTCATCGAGCCCGAGAACCAGACTCTCGCCTCGATCACCTTCCAGAACTATTTCCGGATGTACCCGAAGCTGTCCGGAATGACCGGAACGGCAATGACCGAAGCTCCGGAATTCTTCGACATCTACAAGATGAACGTGGTCGCGATCCCGACCAACGTGCCGGTGCAGCGGATCGACGAGGACGATGAATTCTACAAAACGATGACGGAGAAATTCGCCGCCATCGCCAAGGAACTGAAGGATAAGCAGGAAAAAGGGCAGCCGGCCCTGGTCGGAACCGTGTCGATCGAGAAGTCGGAAATGCTGGCCGAATTCCTCGATCGTGAGGGAATCCGGCACTCGGTCCTCAACGCCCGTTTCCACGAGAGCGAAGCGCACATCGTTGCACAGGCGGGCCGGCTCGGCGCCGTCACCATCGCCACCAACATGGCCGGCCGCGGCACCGACATCCAGCTGGGCGGAAACGTCGACTTCAGGATCGCCGACGAACTCGCCGACGTCCCGGAAGGCCCGGAACGCGAGGCGGCGATCGAGCGCATCAAGGCGGAAGTCGCCGAGGAAAAGCGCAAGGTCCTGGAAGCAGGCGGGCTCTACGTCCTGGGCACCGAACGCCACGAGAGCCGGCGAATCGACAACCAGCTGCGTGGCCGGTCGGGACGCCAGGGCGATCCGGGACTGTCGAAATTCTACCTTAGCCTCGACGACGACCTGCTTCGAATCTTCGGCCCGCAGACGATGTTCTCGCGGCTGATGAACAAGAATCTCGAGGACGGCGAGGCGATCGTCAGCCCGTGGATATCGAAGGCCATCGAGACTGCGCAGAAGAAGGTCGAAGCGCGCAACTACGACATCCGCAAACAGGTGGTCGAGTTCGACGACGTGATGAACGACCAGCGCAAGGTCATCTACGAACAGCGCGCCGACATCATGGATTCCGAAGAAGTCGGCGATGTTATCGACGAAATGCGGTCCGAAACCGCAGCCGCCGTCGTCATCGCGCATTGCCCGCCGGGCACCTACCCCGAGCAGTGGGACGTTCCGGGCCTGAAGGACAGCATCGATTCCGTTTTCGCACTGCAGCCCCCGGTCGACGAGTGGCTGGAGGAAGAGGCGGTCGAGCAGGAAATGCTGATCGAACGCCTGCAGAAGCTTGCCGACGACCACATGGCGGACAAGCTGAAGGAAGTGGATCGGGCGAGCTGGGCCGACATCGAGAAGAATATCCTTCTCCAGACTCTCGACCATCACTGGAAGGACCATTTGGCGACTCTCGACGCGCTTCGGCAGGTCATCCACCTTCGCAGCTATGCGCAGAAGAAGCCGATCGACGAGTACAAGCAGGAAGCTTTCCTGTTGTTCGAACGCTTGTTGCTATCGATACGCGAGGAAGTGACCAAGACGCTGATGCGCGCCAACCTTCAGGTCCAGCCCGCGCCGCCGCCGCCGCTTCCGGACTTCATCACGCAGCATATCGACCCGCTTTCGGGTGAAGACGATACCGCCGATGTCGACGCGGCCACCGGCACCGTCCTGTCGAACGTGCCGCCGATGATGCCGCGTCCCGACTTTGCCGGCGGGCCGCAGCAAGGTGACGGAGAAACCGAGACCGCTCCGGTCAGTCGCAACTCCCCCTGTCCCTGTGGTTCGGGCAAGAAGTACAAGCATTGTCACGGGCAGTTGGCGTGAGCGCGCCGGCAGCGAAGGCTGCCGTTCAAACCCACCGGAACCGCGTTCGCCAGGCCTATCGGCCGGACGAGGAGCAGGTCGCCAGCGAGCGCATCGAGCAGGCGCGCCTCACCGCTGGCCAGCTAAAGGACGCCACGGGCACCGCGCGGTCGCTTGCCAAGGGCATGCGCGCGCAAAAGCCCGACGGCCTCGACGCGTTTCTGCATACCTACGACCTGGGAAGCGACGAGGGCATTGCGCTCATGTGCCTGGCGGAAGCGCTTTTGCGCATTCCCGACGCGCACACTGCAGACGAGCTGATCGCTGACAAGCTGTCGCGGCCGCGATGGGCGGAAAAGCTCGGCGAGTTCCGACTCTTCCTTCGTGAATGCGGCGACATTCTCGCTGCTTTTGACCGGCAAGGTCCTCGAGGGCGCCAACGACCGCTCCGCCAACTGGCGTGCAGCGCTCGGCCGCGCGGTCGGCCGTCTTGGCGAACCGGTCGTCCGTACCGCGGTAAACCAGGCGATGCGCATCCTTGGCCGCCAGTTCGTTTTCGGGCGGACGATCGACGAGGCGCTCAAGCGGGCCGCGCCCGAGCGCCGCAAGGGACTCACCCACAGCTTCGACATGCTCGGCGAGGCAGCGCGAACCTTCGGCGACGCCGAGCGCTACGCCCAGGCCTACCGCAATGCGCTGGCAAGGATCGTGCAGGAGGCGAAGGGCGGTTTTGCCGCTTCTCCGGGCATTTCCGTCAAGCTTTCGGCTCTTCACCCGCGCTACGAGTGGAGCCACGCGGCCGACGCGAAGGCCTATATCCTGCCGGTGCTGCGCGAGCTTGCAGCGACCGCCAGCGCGGCCGACGTCCACCTGACGATCGATGCCGAAGAAGCCGACCGGCTCGAGCTCCAGATGGACCTGTTCGAGGCGCTTGTCGCTGACGACAGCCTTTTCGCCAACGGCTGGGGCGGTCTTGGAATAGCAATCCAGGCCTACCAGAAGCGGGCGGTTCCCCTGTGTGAGTGGACGGTCGACCTTGCGCGGGCGCATGGCCGCCAACTCATGGTCCGACTGGTCAAAGGCGCCTACTGGGACACCGAGATCAAGGCGGCACAGGTCGGGGGCTTGCCTGACTATGCGGTTTTCACCCGAAAGGCCGGAACCGACGTCTCCTATCTGGCGTGCGCGAAGGTGCTGCTGGGGGCGATCGACAGCATCTACCCCGCTTTCGCGACCCACAATGCCACCACCATTGGCCAGGTGAAGGCGTTGGCCGGGCCTGCACCGTTCGAGTTTCAGCGGCTGCACGGAATGGGCGAAGAGCTCTACGATGAGCTCGCCAAGCTCGAGAAGGGAATTGGCGAGGCTCCGACCCCGGTCCGGATCTACGCTCCGGTCGGAAGTCACAAGGAACTGCTCGCCTATCTCGTCCGGCGGCTGCTCGAGAACGGCGCCAACTCCAGTTTCGTGAACCGCATTGCCGACGAGCAGCTCTCGCTCGACGATTTGGTGCGCGATCCCGTCGCCGAGCTGTCGCAGGTCGAGCCCAAGCGCAACCCGGCAATCCCGCTACCCAATGAAATCTTCGGAACGGGCCGCAAGAACAGTGCCGGGGTCGACTTGTCCGATCCGTTGGTTCGAGATCCGCTGGTCGAGCGCCTCGCGGCGATGGAAACCCTCACCTACGAAGCGCGGCCGACCGAGCGATCGAAGGGCGAGCATCCGATCCGCCGCATCACGTCGCCCCAGGACGACCGAATTGAGATCGGAATTGCCCACGAGGCGACGGACGGCGCGATCGATCGCGCAATGGCCGCCGCGGCTGCTGCCCAGCCCGCGTGGGATGCTCTTGGCGGCAGTGCTCGTGCCGGCTTGCTCGACAAGGCAGCCGACCTCTTCGAGGAAAATCGCGAGCAGCTATTTTCGATGTGCATCCGCGAAGCCGGAAAGACTCTCCCCGATGCGATCCTCGAGGTTCGCGAGGCGGTGGATTTCCTTCGCTATTATGCGGCCGAGGCACGCCGGCAGTTTTCCGGCCCGATGGTGCTTCCCGGCCCGACCGGTGAGCGCAACGAGCTTCGGCTTCACGGCCGGGGGGTGTGGACCTGCATCAGCCCGTGGAACTTCCCCCTGGCGATTTTCACCGGGCTGGTGACAGCTGCGCTTGCGGCCGGAAATGCGGTCATCGCAAAGCCCGCGGAACAGACTCCGCTGGTCGGCGCCTTCGCGCTCGATCTCATGCACAAGGCAGGGATACCGCGCTCGATCGTCCAGCTGATGCCCGGCGACGGCCGGGTCGGGGCCGCACTGACCTCCCATCCGCTGACCGCCGGGGTCGCCTTCACCGGGTCCACGGATACGGCGCGGATCATTGCAAGGTCGCTTGCGGACCGCACCGACGGGCCGATCATCCCGCTGGTTGCCGAAACGGGCGGCCAGAATGCGATGATCGTCGATTTATCGGCGCTTCCGGAGCAGGTCGCTCGCGACGTCGTCGCGTCGAGCTTCCAGAGCGCCGGCCAGCGCTGTTCAGCGCTCCGCGTGCTGTTTATCCAGGACGAAGTCGCCGACGACATGGTGCGGATGATCTCGGGCGCGATGGAGACCCTGGTCGTCGGCGATCCAGGCCAGCTCACCACCGATGTCGGCCCCGTGATCGACGCGGCCGCTCGCCAGTCCCTTCGCCGTCACCTCGATTGGCTCGACCTTCATGCGCGCAAGGTCATGCGGTCCGACGTTCCGGAAGACCTCGACGCGCACGGCTTTTTCGTTGCTCCGGCGATGTATGAGATCGACAACCTCAAGCAGCTGACGGAGGAGAATTTCGGGCCGATCCTCCACGTCGTCCGCTGGAAGTCGGGGGAACTGGAAAAGGTCATCGAGCAGGTCAACGCGACCGGATACGGGCTGACGCTTGGCCTGCAGAGCCGAATTGACAGTGTCGCCGATTACGTAGAGCAGAACGCCCGGGTCGGCAATCTCTACGTGAACCGCAACCAGATCGGCGCGGTGGTCGAAAGCCAGCCGTTCGGCGGCGAGGGCATGTCGGGCACGGGTCCGAAAGCTGGCGGCCCCCACTATGTCGTCCGTTTTGCGACCGAGCGCGTCACCTGCGTCGACACGACCGCAGCGGGCGGCAATGCGACCCTGATGGCTGCGCTTGAAGGCTAGCGCAGCTTGCGGTGAGCGCTGTGGGCCGTCATTGTCAGGGCCTTAGCTGAGGATTTTTGTGAGCCAGCGAATCCCGCTTGCCGATGCCTTTGCGGCGGCCAGGTCCAATCGGTTCGGACGAATGCTCGGGCGATCGGCCGACAACCGCGTCGAGCCGGAATGCTGGCCGCACGTCGAGCCCGGGTTCGACTTTTCGAAGGACCAGTTGTTCTTCGCAATCGGAAGCTGCTTCGCCAAGAACATCTCCAAGCGGCTCGTCCTGGACGGCTATAACGTCCACGGCGGAGTTGTCGCGGAGGGCAATCGACGCAATCGCTACACGCCCGCCGCAATCTACCAGGAGCTCGCCTGGACCAAGCGCATCTTCGACCGCGACGACACGCCGGGCGACGAGGATATCCTGCCGCTTTTGCTCGAGCTCGGGCCCAACCGCTGGACCGACATCTGGTCGCGTCCGGAAAAGGGCGTTTCCCCGACGATCGAAGATGCGATCGAAACGAGGAAGGAACTGTACCGCTATTTCCGGGGCGCCTTCCTGGCCGACGTCGTCATCATCACTTTGGGCCTGATCGAGGCGTGGTGGGACGAGGTGTCGCAGTCCTACGTGGAATTCGACACTCCGTGGGCGAGGCGGGAGGACAAGGAGCGCTTCGCGTTCGAGCGGCTTAGCTTCGACCAGTGCAAGAGCTACGTCGAAAAGACGCTCGACCTCGTCCAGGACGGAAAGCGGCGGGTCCTGATCACCACGTCGCCGGTCGTGCTGGCGCGGACCTTCTCGAGCGACGACATCATCGTCGCCAACGCCCATTCGAAGTCGGTGCTCCGAGCCGTTGCCGGCGAGGTGAGCGCCCAGCGCGAAGGCGTCGATTACTTTCCAAGCTACGAGATTGCGACGATCACCCGAAGCCCGGAAATCTGGGACGACGACCTCATTCACATCAATCCCAATTTCGTCGCCCGCATCATGCAGCACGTCACCGACGCATACGTCCCGGGCAGCGTCAGTGAAGGCAGCCGGGCGGCGATGCGAATGGCGCACCTGGTGGAGGCCGGCGACCTGGCGGCGGCTCGGCGGATTTACGACGACATACAGGACTTGTTGAGCGATGCGGGCCCGGCGGCGCAGGTGGCGGCGATGCGGCTTGCGCTTGCCGATGGAGACAGTGAGCGCGCCGTGCGCCACGCGCTTCAGCTCAATCGCGACGATTCCGATCTCTACGTCAATCATCCCGACTGGATGTTCGACGTGGCGCAGACGTTACGGGATTTATCCGATCATAGCCAAACCGGGGACGAGGTTGCCGATCGCGTGTGGGCGGCGTGCGAAAGCCGGCCACCGTTGTTCCAGCTGATTTTCCGCTCGTCGATCCGCGCCGGCGACAATCGGGCGACTTCGGAACTGTGCGATCGAGTCCTCGCCACAGGGATTACCGACGCGATCCTGACCCACAAGATCGGCGCTCACCTGCAGCGCCTTGGCCGCTACGACGAGGCGCTCCTGCTTTGCACGCGCCAGCTCGAGGCGACGCCCGACCACCCGCAGGTGCTGGCCCGTCTCGCCCGCGTTCACCTCGTCAGGGGAGAACGCGACGCCGCAATCGAAACGTTGCGGCGCCTGTGCGACGTCGATCCGGAGAACGGCTGGGCTGCGCTGACGCTTGCCAGGACGCTGCTTTCGGGCGGGCAGGCAGCGGAAGCGCTCGAGGTCTCGGACAGCTTGCTCAAGCGCGCACCTGACGATGCCGCCGGGTTGACCGTGCGCGCCCGCGCCTTGTGGAAGCTTCGCAAGCGGGCACCGGCGCGCGAGGCAGCCCGCACGGCGATCGCAACCGGCGCGACGACGGAACAGATGCGAGAGCAGTTGCAGCCGATTCTCCAATCCTCGGCCGCCTGACAGGCCGGGGCCGTGGCAACGTTCGTCCTTGGCCTTGGCGCACAAAAAGCCGGCACGACCTGGCTCCACCGCTACCTGGCGGAAGCGCCCGAGTTCGCGCGCGGAGCAATGAAGGAATATCACGTCTGGGACTGCATCTACGGCACCGACGCCGGCGACCCGATCGCTCTCGAGGGTGCCGACACCGGCGAGCGGGAAGCCCTGCGGCGAAAGCTGGTCGAGTCTCCGGAGCTGTATTTCGAGCATTTCGCCGCGCTTGTGGAACAGCCTGGCAAGGGTATCGCCGCCGACATCACGCCGGCCTATTCAGCGCTTCCGGCTGAGGCGCTGGCGCGCATATGCGACGGATTCCGACGGCGCGGTATCAACGTCAAGCTGATCTTCCTGATGCGTGATCCGGTCGAGCGCTGCTGGAGCGCAGCGCGAATGTACCGGCGCAAGGACCTTCGCGTGGCCGGGATGGACCCGGGGGTGCCCGAGGACGACTATGTCCGGGCTTATGCCGCCAGCGAGCATGCGCAGCGGCGGGGCCGCTATGAGCGTACGGTCGCCGCAATCGAAACAGCAGCCCCGGCGAGCAGCGTCTTCTATGGGTTCTACGAGAGCTTGTTCGATCCGGATAATCTCTCGGCATTGTCGCAATTCATCGGAATTGACACGCGTCCCGACCTGGCGGTTCGCGAATTCAACGTCAGTCCCAAACGCGATTTGCTGGAGCGCGAAGTGAGGACTGCGATCGCCGGGGCTTATCGCGAAACGCTCGATTTCTGCGCCAAGCGATTCCCGCGCACGCTCGATCTGTGGGAAAGCTATTCGCTCGTTTCTTGAGCGGAGAGAGCCACCAGGTCGGGACGTTCGCTCCGGAAGCGCTCCGCCCAGCGGGCGCTGACGTCATCGCGAAGTACCGATAGCCGGACTTTCGAGTGCGGGTCGTAGTCTGCCGGCATCGGCAACCCGACGATCTCGCAGACCTTCGCCACATTGGCTCGCGGGTCGGCGCAGATGTCTTCGTAGTGGAAAGTGCTGGCCTGCTTGCCAAGCTGCCGGACCATGTCCGCTAGATCGGCATCGGCCTCGATCGTCCGGCGGAGATGGTCGGCGATGAGGTCCGAATCGTAGTCGCTGTCGTCAAGAATACGGCGCGGCTCCTGGAGGCTGTGCATCTGGCCGCTCAGCTTGCCCTTTGCCCTCGACACCGCCTGGGCGACGCGATCGTGGCGGCGAAGAAGGACGAAATGTGCGCGGTCGATGACTTCGGGAAGGAGCCCGACCTCGGCAGCGCCGGCGAGAACGTAGAAGCCACCTTTGAAGCCGAATGCTGTCGGAGTACCGCGATTGTCGACCATCCACTGGGCGGCGTCGTGGATGTCGACGAGGCCATGGCGGTCGCGGATTTTCTCGAGCTGGTGCGGAGCGAAGCTTTCACCGATTTCCTCGAACCAGCCGGTTCCCGACAGCAATTGCCCAAAATAATTGCTCCCCGAACGCGACGCGAAGAGAATGATGAGGACGATTTCGGGGACTTTGAAGCCGCCGCGCCGACTGACCGCCAGCCGGTCAACCACCGAGCGGATTTCGTCCTGGCCGAAATAGGAAGCGAAAAGCTCGAGCAGGGCCTCGCGGCTGCGCGGCGGGCCGACATGCATCTAGGCCGGGAGCTCCAGCTCGACGTCTGATTTTTCGGCGACGTGCGGCGGATCTTCTCCGAAGGTCGCTTCGGTTGCGGGATCGAAGAGGATGTGGCGGACTGGCCCTTTGCGGAACGTGCGGTCCAGCCGCGCGCCCCGGTCGCGGGCCCATTCAACGAGCGGCGAATAGCTGAGATTGCCCTCGTCATCCTTGTCGAGCGGCATCAGGATGAAAATCTTGCCGTTCGGCTTCAGCAAGTCCTGGACCAGACCGAGCAGGAACAGCCGCCAGTCCTCGACCGACCAATATTCACGCTTCCCCTTCACCCGCTTGCGATGAAAGGCGGGCAGCATGATGCTGATCAGGTCGAACTTTTCGGCGACGGGCTTGTAGCGTTCGCCGCGATTGACCGGCGCAACGACGCGTTTGACGCGAGTCAGCTTGCACAGCTCGTCGTACCACTCATCGGCGACGTCGGTGCAGACGGCAGTATGGCCCATCGACTGCACGACCATCCCGAAGTTGCCGGAGCCGGCGCCGATGTCGAGGATGTGCAGCGGCGGCGAACGATCGAGCTCCAGCCATTCGGCGAGAATGACGTTCCGGTGCGCCCAATAGCCTATGTCCGCATATTTGACGGACGCGAGTGTTTCGATGTCGCGAAGCTTCTCGCCATGTCTGTCCAGGAAAGCCGAACGCTCCGCCGGATCGATCGACTCCAGTGCCCGGACGAGATTGCCCCGGGTGCGGTCGGAAAGCCGGCTGCGCGCCTCAAGCTGTGCAACACGCTCTTCAAAACTGCACAAGGCATCGTGCCTTTTGGCAGGAGTGGCTTTCCCCGCGACGGCCGCGGTTTGCGATTGGCTCATTTGCTCGTTCCCGGACTTTTTCGATCGTGAATTGGTGCTCTCATCAGCGAATGTCTGGATAATCTTCGCGGAAGCGGTCTGCCCAGCGCTCGCTCAACTCGTCGCGCAAAACTTTGAGTCTCACTTTAGTGGGTTCGTAATTTTCCGGCATCTGCAGCCCCAGTAGATCGCAGACCTTGACCACATTCGCTTCAGGGTCGGCGCAAATGTCCTCATAGTAAAACAGCGGCGCATCCTTGCCGAGCCGTTCGGCGCAGTCTGCGAGCTTGGCTTCGGTGCGCTGGATGTTGAGGACATGGCGGCGGATCGCATCGCCGTCGTAATCGCTGTCGTCGAGCGGCCGTTCGAGCGGCTGGCCGCTGTGCATTCGGCCGCTCATCTTGCCTTTGACCAGCGAAATCGCCTGGGCAACGCGATCGCGCCGCCGAAGCAGCACCACTTCCGCCCGCTCGATGACTTCGGACAGAAAGCCGGTCTCGACTGCCCCGGTGAGGACGAAAAAGCCGGCCTTGAAGCCGAAGGCGTGCGGCGTTCCGCGATTGTCGATCATCCACTGCACGGCTTCGTGCGTGTCGGCGAGTCCCTTGCGCTCGCGAACCTTGGCAAGCTGCAGATGGTTGAAGCTCTCGGCGACTTCCTCGAACCAGCCGGTGCTGGAGATAAGCTGGCCGAAATAATTGCTTCCCGACCGCGACGGGAACAGCATCAGCAGGATCTTCTCGGGCGCGCGAAATCCGCCGTAGCTCGTCATTGCGAGACCGTCCCGAATCGCCTGCACGCGCTGCTCGCCGAAATAGTCGACGCACATTTGCAGGAGTTCTTCACGGGTCCGCGGCGGACTCGACGACGTCATTGATGGCGTTCCTTCGTTTCCAGCTCGGTCCCGTCGACACGCTCTTCGAAACGGCGACCGTTGTGAAACCAGTCGAATGCCGTCGAGCTGCCAGGGGAGCCCGCAAGGGGCTGGGCGTAAATAGCGAAGGAAGGCGCAATGGCAAGACGGCTTCGCGCCGGTTCGGCGGAAGCTTTTCGAGCCATTCAGCGTGGCTTAGCGGAAAGAAGAATGGCTCCCCGGGCCTGATTCGAACAGGCGGCCGTCCGATTAACAGTCGGATGCTCTACCGCTGAGCTACCGGGGAGCGGCCCGAGGCAATCGTTGCCGGCGGGCAGGGCGGCTAGATAGCGTTACCTGCTCCAAAGGCAAGCTTCACGTTGCGAACTGTTCCATCGCGATGCGCTCGTCGAGCGCATGCTCGGGGTCGAACAGCAAAGTCAGCGACCGGTCCTTGTCGAGGCGCACGTCCACCTGCGTCACCTCGCGCACCTCGAACTGGTCGGCGACGGCGGAAACCGGCCGGTTTTCGGGCTCAAGCACCCGGAAACAGATTTCGGTGTCGTCGGGGAGGATCGCTCCCGACCAGCGTCTCGGGCGAAACGGGCTGATTGGCGTCAGCGCAAGCATCTTGGCCTGCAACGGTAGGATGGGGCCGCCGGCGGACAGGTTGTAAGCGGTCGAACCGGCAGGAGTCGCTGCCAATATGCCGTCGCAGGCAAGCTCCGGCATCGCCGTGCGGCCGTTGACCGAGACTTCGATCTTGGCTGTTTGCCGCGTTTCACGAAGCAGCGATACCTCGTTGATCGCGGCATGGGTGAACACTTCTCCGGCCACGGTCCGAGCCGTCATTTCGAGCGGTGCAACGCGGATTGCCTTTGCGCCCTCGATCCGCTCGGCAAGGCGGTCGAGCCGCCAATCGTTCATCAGGAAGCCGACCGTCCCCCTGTTCATCCCGAAAACCGGGCACGAGTGCCCGCTCTCGAGCATGTGGTGAAGCGTCTGGAGCATGAACCCGTCACCGCCGAGCGCCACGAGGAGCTTTGCCTCATCTGCGGGCGCCCAGTCGTAGCGGCGGCGAAGCATCGCTTCGGCAGCGCGGGCGACCTCCGTGTGCGAGGACAGGAGCGCAATCCCGAGGCGGGACAGGTCGACCTTTCCAGGTTCGTCCGGAGTGGGCGCCTCTCCTCGATTCAAGCTGCTACTCCGCAAAATCCCGACCTGCCGCGAGCATAAGCGCAAATCGGTGCCGGAGCCGAATCGCTCACGCCGCCTCCTTTTCCCGCTCGCTCGCGGCGGCGACTCGCGCCAGGCCAAGCGACAGCTGGAACGCCCCCTTGAGCCTCTCGTCAGGGGTCGCCCAGTTGCGACTGACCGCAAGCTTGCTGTCCGGCCGCAGTTTCGCCGTCCCCTTCAGCTTTTCGATGTAGGCGAGCAACCCCTTCAGGTCGGGAAAGCCTGCGGGCGCGAAGGCAACCACTGCGCCTCTGGGCCCGGTATCCAGCTTTGCGACCATGGCTTTCTTACAGTTGAGCTTGGTCTCGACGATCTTCAGCAGGTTCGCGGTCTCCTCGGGAAGAGGGCCGAAGCGATCGATCAGCTCGGCGGCGAACTCGTCGATAGCCGGACGGTCGGCGAGATCGCCCAAGCGGCGGTACAAGCCCATCCGAAGGTCGAGGTCGGGAACATACCGCTCCGGAATGAGGATTGGCGCATCGACGCTGATCTGCGGGGAGAATTCCTCCTCCCGCGCGGCTCCGCCGGCCTTCACCTCGACGATCGCGTCCTCCAGCATCGACTGGTAAAGCTCGAATCCGACTTCCTTGATGTGCCCCGACTGCTCGTCGCCGAGCAGGTTTCCGGCGCCGCGGATGTCGAGGTCGTGGCTCGCGAGCTGGAATCCCGCGCCGAGGCTGTCGAGGTCTGCGAGGACCTGCAGCCGCTTGGCTGCGGTATCGGTGATCGAACGATCGGCCGGGGTCGTCAGATAGGCGTAAGCGCGAACCTTGGCGCGGCCGACGCGGCCGCGAAGCTGGTAGAGCTGCGCGAGGCCGAAGCGGTCGGCACGGTGGACGATGAGCGTATTCGCCGATGGAATGTCGAGCCCGCTCTCGACGATCGTCGTCGACAGCAGCACGTCATATTTGCGGTCATAGAAAGCGCTCATCCGCTCCTCGACCTCGGTCGCGCTCATCTGCCCGTGAGCAGTGACGAACTTGACCTCGGGAACCTCCTCGCGAAGCCATTCCTCGAGTTCGGGCAGGTCGGCCACGCGTGGTGCGACGAAGAAACTCTGGCCGCCGCGGTGATGTTCGCGGAGCAGCGCTTCGCGAAGCACCACCGGATCCCAGGGCGTGACGTAGGTGCGGACCGCGAGCCGGTCGACGGGCGGGGTCTGGATGACGCTCAACTCCCGAAGTCCGCTCATCGCCATCTGCAGGGTCCGCGGGATCGGTGTCGCAGTCAGGGTCAGGACGTGGACATCGGCCTTCAGCGCCTTGAGGCGCTCCTTGTGGGCAACTCCGAAATGCTGCTCTTCATCGACAATGACGAGGCCCAAGCGCTTGAACTCCAGCCCTTTTGCAAGGAGCGCGTGCGTGCCGATGACGATGTCGACTGTGCCTTTCTCCAGGCCTTCCTTCGTGCGTTTCGCCTCGGCCGCGGGGACGAGCCGCGACAACCGGCCGACCTCGATCGGGAAGCCTTGGAGCCGCTCCATGAAATTGGAATAATGCTGGCGGGCGAGAAGCGTCGTCGGACAGATTAGCGCTACCTGGAGCCCGGACATGGCAACAACGAACGCCGCTCGAAGCGCAACCTCGGTCTTGCCGAAGCCGACATCGCCGCACACCAGCCGGTCCATCGGTTTTCCCGCCTCGAGATCGCCGAGAACCTCCTCGATCGCCCGCTCCTGGTCGTCGGTCTCCTCGTAGGGAAAGCGATCGACGAACTGCGGGAATGCGGAATCCGGCGCTGCGACCGGGGCGGGGCGAGTCGCGCGCATCGCCGCAAGCTTGATCAGCTCGCCGGCGATTGCGCGGATCCGCTCCTTCATCTGCGATTTTCGCCGCTGCCACGCTTCCCCGCCGAGGCGGTCGAGGCTGACGCCTTCGCTCTCGCTTCCGTAGCGGCTCAAGAGCTCGATATTCTCGACCGGAAGGTAAAGCCTGTCGCCGCCTGCATAGGTCATCGCGACACAGTCATGCGGGTTCTTTCCAACCTGGATCGAAGACAGCCCCTCGTAGCGTCCGATTCCGTGCTCGGCGTGGACGACGAGGTCGCCGGGAGAAAGCGAGGCGATTTCGGCGAGGAAGGCGTCGGCGTTCTTGCGGCGGCGGCGACGCCGGACGAGGCGATCGCCCAGCATGTCCTGCTCGGTCAGGACGGCAATGTCCGCGCTCGAAAAGCCATGGTCGAGCGGAAGCACCAGCAGCACCGGCTGTGTCTTGCTGCCAAGCGCCTCCTGCCACGTGTCGACGCTTTTCTGCGCCTTGAGGCCATGGTCCTCCAAAAGCCCCGACAGACGCGCCCTGGAGCCCTTCGTGTAGCTGGCGAGGATGACCGTCTTTCCGCTTCGGCGAAGTTTGAGGATATGGTCGGCGACCGCGCTGTAGACATTGTCGTTGCGCGCCCGCTCCGGCGCGAAATCGCGTGCCGCCTGGACACCGAAATCAAGGGTCATCGGCCCTTCCGCTTCGGGGAACGGGGACGTCCGGTGAATTGGCCAGGACTTGACCGAGTTCCTCCCACTCGCTTCGTGCCAAGTACAGCGCGTCGGGCGGGAGGGGCCGGTACCCGCCGGCTTCGGATTGCATCGCGCGAGTCCGATTGCTGAAATAGTCCTCGATTCCTTCCCACCGGGAATCCAGCGCGCCGTCAGTGCCCGAATCGCGCACCAGGACGTCGTGGTCGCCGAGATGGTCGGACAGCGTCGACAGGCGCTCCTCGAACAGCGGCAGCCAATGTTCCATGCCGGCCATCCGGCGTCCGTCGGACACCGCCTGGTAAAGCGGGTCGCCGGTTGCGGTGGCGCCGAATTGCTCGCGATAGCGCTCGCGAAAGCGCTTCACATTGTCCTCGTCGAGAAGCGCTTCGGACGCCGGCATCAGCGTGAACGCTTCCGCAGAACCGGTGGAGCGCTGGTCGGAAGGGTCGAACCGGCGGAGGCTCTCGATCTCGTCTCCGAAGAAGTCGAGGCGAAGCGCGCTTTCCTCTCCGGAGGGAAACAGGTCGACCAGCGAACCGCGAACCGCGAATTCTCCATGCTCAGCGACGGTGTCGGTGCGCTGGTAACCGAGCGAAGCCAGCTGCTCGACGAGCGAATCGCGATCGATCTGCTCGCCCTTGGCGATCCGGCGCGTCAGCTGGCGGATCCGGAAGGGCGTCAGAAGCCGCTGGGTCGCGCCGTTGGCGGTGACGACCAGAAGCTGCGGCTTGTCGAGCGGCTGCTGCAGCGCGTTGAGCGTCGAGAGCCGCTCGGCCATCACGCGGAGCGCAGGCGAAGCGCGGTCGTAAGGCAGGCAGTCCCACGCCGGAAGCGTCAGCACGTCAACTTCCGGCGCGAACAGCGGGACGGTTTCGGCAAGCGCGCGCATCGCCGCTTCGTCGGCTGCAATGAAAACGGCCCGGCCGCCGGTGCTGCGGCCGTGGGCGGCGCGGGCGACATCGGCGGCGAGCCACGGAAGGAACCCCGTCGGCACGCCGGCAAGGGTCAGCGGCTCGCCGGCCCCGAGGATTCGTTGAAGCGGCTCGCTCACGGTGCGATCGGAATGTAATCGAGCTTTTGAAGCGCCTCGAGCATTGATCCCCGGTAGCGCTCGGGAGCCGGTGCAGTTCCGCTCGCCCAGGCCATGATGTCGACGTCCTGCTCTTCGAGAAGCTCGCCGAAGAGCTCGCGATCGGCCGAATTCCATGACTGGTGATGGGCGTCGAAGAAGCCTCCGACCAAAAGGTCGGCCTCGAACGTTCCGCGATGATGCGCGCGCCAGCGAAGGCGTTTAATCTCGGCGTCTTGCTGCATTGCGGCCATGTAGTGGCGCGCAACGGTCATTGCGAGCGTCGATTACTGCGTTAACAGGCGTTCATGCGGCCCGACATCCTCAACCCGCTATTTGCCGAAGTGGAGACGCTGCCGGGCGTTGGTCCGCAGGTTGCCAAGCAGCTCAAGCGGCTGGATGTCACGCGAGTCGTCGACCTGCTCTATCACCTGCCGACGGGGGTCATCGAGCGGCTCCGGGCTACCGGCGCAAATGCCTCGCTGCTCGGCCGCAACGTCATCATCGAGGTCACTCCGTTCGACAGCCGCTCGCCACGATCCGGACGCGGCCCCACGCGAATCTTCGCATCCGACGGGGACGGGAACACCATCAGCCTCGTCTATTTCAACAATCCCGGCTGGGCGCGAAAAAGCTTGCCGATGAACGAGGCCCGCATCGTTTCGGGCAAGCTCGAGCAATATGGCGACGAGTGGCAGATCATTCACCCGGAAGTGGTCGAGCCCGGCAAAGGTCCCGAGCCGGTGGCTCGGGAGCCGGTCTATCCGCTCACCGAGGGCATCGCCAACAAGCGGATGCGCGACCTTGCCTCCGAGGCGGTGGAGCGAGCGCCCGAGCTTCCCGAATGGATCGAGCCCAGCCTTGCCGCTCGCGAGGCATGGCGGCCTTGGCGCTCCGCGCTCGCCGAGGCTCACTACGACCCCTATTCGACGGAGGCCCGGCGGCGGCTCGCTTACGACGAAATTTTCGCCAACCAGCTGGCGCTCCTGCTTCTTCGGCAGTCGTCGCGGCGAAAGCGGGGCGTTCCGCTTGCCGGCACCGACGCACTGATCGGAAAGCTCAAGCTTCCCTACGAGCATACCGCCGCGCAGCGACGGGTCATCGGCGAGATTCGCGGCGACATGGAGCAAAAGGTGCCAATGCTCCGCCTTCTCCAGGGCGACGTCGGCTCGGGCAAGACGCTGGTGGCGATCGAGGCGATGCTGATCGCGGTCGAAGCCGGTGCGCAGGCGGCGCTTCTCGCTCCGACGGAAATTCTCGCCCGCCAGCATTTCGAAACGCTGTCGAAGCAACTCACGTCGCTTGGAGTTCACGTTGCCATTCTCACCGGCCGCGACAAAGGACGGGTGCGGGACGGGGTGCTGATGGGGCTTGCCGATGGTTCCATCGACATTCTCGTCGGAACCCACGCCATTTTCCAGGAGAAGGTCGCCTACAAGAAGCTCGGCCTCGCCGTCATCGACGAGCAGCACCGTTTCGGCGTGTCGCAGCGGTTGCTCTTGTCGCAGAAAGCCGAACGGCCGCCGCACCTGCTGGTGATGACCGCAACGCCGATCCCGCGAACGCTGACTCTCACCCAATATGGCGAGATGGACGTCAGCCGGATCGACGAAATGCCGCCCGGGCGAACGCCGATCGAAACGCGAGTGATCAGCGAAGAAAAGCTGGCCGACGTCGTCGCCGGGCTTGGACGCCACATTGCCGGGGGCGGCCAGGCTTATTGGGTCTGCCCGCTCGTCGAAGAAAGCGAGAGCAGCGATGCAGCGGCTGCCGAGGAGCGGGCACGGGTGCTGAAGGCCCGGTTCGGCGAGGAGAAGGTCGGGCTGGTGCACGGGCGGATGAAGGGGCCACAGAAGGATTCGGTCATGGCCGCCTTCGCTTCCGGCGACCTTTCCGTGCTCGTCGCGACGACGGTCATTGAGGTCGGAGTCGATGTTCCGAACGCGACGTTGATTATCGTCGAGGGCGCCGAGCGGTTCGGCCTCGCCCAGCTCCACCAGCTTCGCGGGCGCGTCGGCCGCGGGTCGGGCAAAAGCACTTGCCTTCTCATTCGCGGTTCGAACCTCACCGAAACAGCGCGCTCGAGGCTGGCGCTGATGCGCGAGACCAACGACGGCTTTCGGATCGCCGAAGAGGATTTGCGGCTTCGCGGACCGGGCGAGATACTGGGCACGAAACAGTCGGGCGAGGAGGCATTCCGGGTCGCCAAGGCCGAGGATGTGGAGACTTTGGCTCCGATCGCGCAGAACGACGCACAGATACTCCTCGACCGCGATGGCGGCTTGACCGGCACGAGAGGCGAGGCGGCGCGGACCTGTCTCTATTTATTCGAGCGCGACCATGCGGTGGGCCTGATACGGTCGGGCTAGTGTCGTTACGAGAAGCCGAAGGCGACGCGGCAATCCGGTGACCCGCGCGGTAGTTCTGGATTGCTTCGCTACGCCCGCAACGACGAGAGAAGGGGAAAAATATGCCGATGCTCGTTCCGATCCTCCTCGTGTTCTTTGCCGGGTCGATGGTGGCGCTGCAGGCCCCGACCAATTCGATGCTCGCCAAGGCCGGCGGTTCGCCGGTGCTGGCGGCGCTCATCTCGTTCGCCGTCGGTACGATTGCTCTGTTCGTCGCCTGGGTTGGCAGCGGAAACCGGCCGGGGACCGCGGCCTTTGCCGGGCTGCCCTGGTATGCGTGGATCGGCGGGCTTTACGGAGCGATCTTCGTCGGCGTTGCCGCCTATGCAGCGCCCAAGATCGGAATCGCCTCGCTGATCACCATCGGCATCGCCGGGCAGATCACGATGGCGCTTCTTCTCGACCACGTCGGGGCGATGGGCCTCACTCGCGAGCCGATCAACGGCATGCGAATTGCCGGGGCAGTCCTGGTGCTTGCCGGCGTCGTGCTGGTCCGAAAGGGCTAGCGCGTAAGCAGCCCGTGCCGCTTTTTGCCGAGGCTGATCTTCACCGGGTCGCCGGAAATTTCGACGGTCAGCCCCGGATCGGTGACCGGCTGGTCGTTGAGCCGCACCGCACCTTCGGCGATCTTGCGCTTCGCTTCCTTGTTCGAAGGCGTGAAGCCAAGCGCGGTGAGGGCGTGACCGATGTTCATCCCGTCCCCGACCGAAAGCGTCGGAAGGTCTTCGCCGCTACCGCCCTGTTCGAACGTCGTCCGAGCCGTTTGTTTCGCATCCAGCGCTGCGTCGCGCCCGTGGAGAAGCGCTGTCGCTTCGGTGGCGAGCACGATCTTCGCCTCGTTGATCTCCGCTCCTGGAAGCGATTCCAGCCTGGCGATAATGTCGAGCGGCAAGTCCGTGAAAATCCTCAGGAAGCGACCGACGTCAGAGTCCGCGGTGTTCCGCCAGAACTGCCAATAATCGTAGGGGCTTAGCTGGTCAGCGCTAAGCCACACCGCGCCTTTTGCGGTCTTGCCCATTTTCGCGCCGTCGGCTGTGGTAACCAGCGGCGTCGTGACTCCGAAAAGCTCTGTCCCGTCGATCCGCCGCCCAAGCTCGATCCCGTTGACGATATTGCCCCACTGGTCGGAGCCGCCGAGTTGCAGGCGGCAGCCTTCGCGCCGCGACAGCTCCAGGAAATCGTACGCCTGGAGGATCATGTAGTTGAATTCGAGGAAGGTCAGCGGCTGCTCGCGGTCCAGCCGGAGCCGCACGCTGTCGAAGCTGAGCATGCGGTTGATCGTGAAATGGCGTCCGACGTCGCGAAGGAACGGCAGGTACTCGAGACCGTCCAGCCACTGCGAATTGTCGACCATTATCGCATCTGAGGGGCCGTCGCCGAAGGTCAGGAAATTGTCGAAATTCTTGCGAATAGAGGCGATGTTCGCAGCAATGTCGGTTTCGGTGAGAAGCTTGCGGCTCTCGTCCTTGCCCGAAGGGTCTCCGACCTTTGTCGTGCCTCCGCCCATAAGCACGATCGGGCGATGGCCCGCCTGCTGAAGCCGGCGCAGCAGCATGATCGACACCAGATTGCCGACGTGCAGGCTCGGAGCAGTCGCGTCGAACCCGACATAGCCGGTCACCGGCCCCTTGAGCGCCAGCGAGTCCAATCCCGTGGCGTCGGTCACCTGGTGGATGTACCCGCGCTCGTCGAGGAGCCTGAGCAGGTCGGATTCGTAGGCTTTCATCGCGCGCCGCGTAGCACCGACTTCCATTCATCCCAACAACCGTCTGCCGTGAGCTTGTCGAGGGGCGGTACTTGCCACTACCTCATCGGATGTCGTTCGGGGAGCAAATGCTGCCTTGATTCGCGGTGACTGGGGCGAAGTTTCGCGATTGGCGAAAGGGAAGAGCAGTCCTTCGACAGGCTCGGGACGAACGGAGTTTGGAACATCGTGCAGTTAGTTCTAACGCCGCATCCATTGACGCCGCCGGCGGACCCGCCGTTCGAGGTGTGGGCCAACGTCGACCATGCGGCGATGCTCGGCCCCGTCGCGACGACAAACATCTGGTTCGGAATTGGCGCTCCGGCGGATCGGTTCGTCATCGGCGAGTCCGCCGAGCCAGGCCGTACGGACGAGCTTTGGCGCACCACCTGCTTCGAGGCGTTCCTGCACGCTGACGGAGACAGCGCCTATCGCGAATGGAACTTCGCTCCGTCCGGCGCCTGGGCGGCGTATGACTTCGAATCCTACCGGGACGGCCGGTCGCAAGCCGAGGCGACGGAACCCTACATCCGTATGGAAGACAATATGACGTGGTGGGCGGTCGGGGCGACGATCGCCACCGACGCCCTGCGCCATTGGCACCTCGGCCTGTCCGCGGTGCTTGAGGAAAAGGAAGGGACCAAATCCTTTTGGGCCCTGGCTCACCCGAACCCCGAAAAGCCCGATTTCCACCTCGCCGATTGCTTCACGGCGAAGCTTGCCTAGACAAGCGCAATGACCTTGTTCGGAATCGATCGGCTGCTGGCCCAGCCGGATCTTCGCAAGCCGCTGGACGGCAAACGCGTCGCTCTCCTCGCCCACCCCGCGTCAGTCACCGCGGACCTGACCCACAGCCTCGATGCTCTTGCTGCCGCCGGAGTGAACATCACCGCCGCTTTCGGGCCTCAGCACGGCCTTCGCGGCGATAAGCAGGACAATATGGTCGAATCGGAGGACTTCACCGATCCCGTCCACCAGGTCCCGGTCTTCAGCCTCTATGGAGAGGTGCGCCGGCCCAGCAGTCACTCGATGGAAATCTTCGACACCATCATCGTCGACCTGCAGGACCTCGGCTGCCGAATCTACACCTTCATCACCACGCTCCTCTACGTGCTCGAGGCCGCCGCCGAGCACGGCAAGGCGGTGTGGGTACTCGACCGCCCGAACCCCGCCGGCCGCCCGGTCGAAGGACTGACGCTTCGTGAAGGGTGGGAAAGTTTCGTCGGAGCGGGGCCGATCCCGATGCGCCACGGCCTGACGCTGGGCGAGCTCGGCCGCTGGTTCGTCGACCACTTCAAGCTCGACGTCGACTATCGCGTGATCGACATGGAGGGCTGGAGTCCGGACAAGGGTCCGGGGTTTGGCTGGCCCGAGGACAGGATCTGGATCAATCCCAGCCCCAACGCCGCCAACCTCAACATGGCGCGCTGTTATGCGGGCACGGTGATGCTCGAAGGAACGACGCTGAGCGAGGGCAGGGGGACGACCCGCCCGCTCGAGCTGTTCGGCGCGCCCGACGTGGATTCCCGGCGAGTGGTGGAAGAGATGCAGCGCCTCGCTCCGGACTGGCTCGCCGGCTGCAAGCTTGCGCGAAGTGAATTTCGAGCCGACATTCCACAAGCATGTCGGCGAGCTGTGCAACGGCGTGCAAATCCACGCGGAAGGCCGCTTCTACGACGACAGCGCGTTCAAGCCGTGGCGGCTCCAGGCGCTCGCCTTCAAGGCGATCCGCCGCCTGTATCCCGACTACGACCTGTGGCGCGACTTCCCGTACGAATATGCATTCGGAAAGCTGCCGATCGACGTCATCAACGGCTCACCGTTGCTTCGCGAATGGGTGGACGGCGACTCCGCTCCCGCCGAGTTGGACTCGCTCGCCAAAGCCGACGAGCAAGCCTGGACCGAAGAGCGGAAGCCATACCTCCTCTACTGAGCTATTCGTTGGTCCGCCCGAGCTGGTCCGGGTCGGCGCCGCCGCCGTAAGTGGAATCGTTCTGGACGTCGCCATCGACGGTGCTCTCGCCCTCGATCGCCATCGGGTCCTTGCCGGTCCTAGCGAATGCACCCTTGGACTTGCCGATCGCCGGATCGCGCTCGAGGTCCTTGGGAAAGGGGTTGTCCTCCAGGTCGGTCTGTTCGTGCTTGCTGGAACTCATCGTTTTCTCCTGCTCGGGTGTTCGCCGCGCGGAATGCTCTCGTCGCGCTCCGGGTCGCGGTCGGGCTTGTCGTTGTGGCCGGGGTTGAAGGCGCGCTCGATCGTCTGCCCGCCGACGCCGAAGCTCCGGGCGTCCTCGGCATAAGCAACATCGCCGTCGGCTCCGCTCTGCAGCGCATCGTTGCGAAGCGGCTGTTTTTCCTTGCTGTCTTCCATGCTACCTCCTTCACCTTCCCAACGGGCGGGCACGTCCAGGGTTCAGTCGGTGACCGTCTCGAAGTCGCGGCCCGTCGGAACCGGCCCGGTCGTGTCGTGACGGCAACGGAGTTCGGATGAACCTCGTCGATATTCTCATTGCCAGGGTTCAGGACATGGCCGCCGGGTTCGTCAGGATGATCCCCCAGCTTGCGATCGTGCTGGTCGTCATCGCCTTCACCTGGGGATTGGCGCACCTCGTACGAACGATCACCAAGCGCATCTCAGACGAAGCGGGCGTCCGTCCGAGCCTCGGTGCGCTGTTCGTTACGCTTGCCGGGATTGTCGTCTGGCTATTCGGCATCCTGGTGGGGATGGCGGTGCTCCTGCCCGGCGTAACCGCTGGAAGCCTGCTCACCGTCGTCGGCTTCGGCTCCGTCGCCATCGGCTTCGCTTTCAAGGATATTTTCGAAAACTTCCTCGCCGGCGTGCTGATCATGATGCGCAAGAAGATGCGCATCGGCGATCATATCGAATGCGAAAGCGTCGAAGGTCGAATCGAGCAAATCACGCTTCGCGAAACCTATCTGCGGCTGTTGGACAACCAGCTGACGATCGTGCCCAATTCGTTCCTGTTTAAAAATCCGGTGCGGATCATCACAGATGCAAGGCTTCGCCGGCACCAGATAATCGTCGGCGTCGGTTACGGGACCGACCTCGACCAAGCGGCAAAGACGATATTGGAAGCGGTCACTTCAAGCGACCGGATCAATCGAACGAGAGCGCCGGAAGTGTTCGCCCGCGAATTTGCGGACAGTTCGATAAACTTCACAGTCCGCTGGTGGTCTGGCTCCAAGCAGCTCGAGATGCACCAGAGCCGCGACGATGTTGTCAGGGCAATCAAGCGGGCTCTCGACGCGGCCGGAATCGAAATTCCGTTCCCGCAGATCACCGCCAGCTTTTGCCCAGCCGCTGAAGGTCGAGCGGCTCTAACAGCCGCAATCCGGCATCTCTCGATAATTGCTCGCGCCGGGGAACCCAACTCGGCGCCAGATCATTGATTCAGCAAAAGTCAACAAAAAAGTTCAGGTGAGAGAAAATGAAACAGCTAGCCCTCGCGCTGGCGGTAACGGGCGCATTCGCGCTCACAGTACCCGCGTACCCAGCAAATGCGAACGACAGCTATGAGGCCCGGGCCACGGCCTCGGCCGCGTCCCGCATCGCGCATGACGACATGGTCGCAACTTTCGGCAAGGACACAGTCCCGCCCGGCAAATATCTGTGGCGGGACGTTCCGTCCGGTGCCGGAGACGAGCGGGTCGTCATCAGCCTCGAAGACCAGCTCGCCTATCTCTATCGCGGAAACGAGTTGATGGCCGTCGCGTCGATTTCGTCCGGCCGTCCGGGCCGCGACACGCCCAATGGCGTCTTCCAGGTTCTCGGCAAGGAACGCATGCATCACTCGCGCAAGTACAACGACGCGCCGATGCCCTATGCCGAGTGGATCACCGACTACGGCGTCGCAATGCACGCCGGGCACAACCCCGGGGAGCCCGCGTCCCACGGCTGCATCAGGCTTCCATCGGAGTTCGCGAAGAAGCTTTACACGCGTGACCGACGTCGGAACGCCGGTCCTCATCGGCGCCTGACCCTCGCTTAACCGAACGATCCGCCGCGTCGGCAGCACCGTCTGTCGGCGCGGCAAGTCTTTTGCGGGCTGGTTGCCCGAAACTGCCTTGCTCATGCGTTGTTAAGCGAGATTCCTTCATCTAATTCAGTGTTATGAAAACAGGGATCTTGGTCGCCGCAGCGGCGGTTTCACTCGCGATGCAACCCGGTGTGGCCGGCGCAAGGCCAAAGCCCGCGGCCGAGCCTGCAGCGCCCGTCCAGCTTCCCTATAAATCCGCCGGCCTGCCCAGCGCAGGCCAGGTTCAGCGCCTTTTACGCCAGCTGGCGCTTTGCCCCGATCTGGTTCGCCGGCAACACCGCCAAGCCCGCGGCCAACGAGCTCATTTCGATCATGGAGCGGTCGTCGCTCGACGGAATCGCGTCTGGCCCGCAATATGCGGCGCAGCTTCGTTCCGCCGTGAACCAGGCCGTCGCCACCGGCTCGCCGCAGGCGATCGCTTATGCCGAGCACAGCCTTTCGGAAGCGCTGGTTTTCTATGCGCAGATGATGGATCGCCCGGTTCCCGGCATGATCTACGGCTACGACTACATGAAGCCCAAGCCGCGCTCCGCGGACCAGATCCTGCGCACCGCCGCCGGATCGCCGTCGCTGGAGGTCTATCTCAGCTCCGTTGCCAACCCGAACAGCATCTACACCTCGATCCGCGACGCGGCCTGGAATCAGATGCAGTCGACCGGCTCGGCCGTTGCCGATCCGCGGGTAGTCGCCAACCTGGAGCGCGCTCGCGGAATGCCGGCGAAGGGCCGCTTCGTGATGGTCAATTCGGCCACGCAGATGCTGTACATGTACCAGGACGGAGTCCCGGTGGATTCGATGAAGGTCGTCGTCGGCGATTACGACAAATATATCCCGCGCTGGATGCCGACACCGCTGGTCACCAGCATGATGTTCTACGTGATCCACAACCCGTACTGGAACGCGCCGGACTTCCTCGTCCGGAAGAATATCGCGCCTTTGTATCTGAAGCAGGGCGACAGCTACTTCAAATGGCGCGGCTATCACGTGATGTCCGACTGGACGAAAGACGCCACGATCCTTCCGAACAATTCGGTTGACTGGAAAGCCGTTGCCGCCGGGAAGGCCAACCCGCGCATTCGCCAGGATCCCAGCCCGGACAATTTCATGGGACAGCTGAAGTTTCCCTTCGCAAATCCGGAAGGGATTTACCTCCACGATACGGACGAGGGCGACCGGGACCTTTTCACCAAGTCGGAGCGCACCCGGAGCAATGGCTGCATCCGCCTCGAGGGCGCACCGCGCCTGGCGCGCTGGCTGCTCGGTCACGAGCCCATGCCGACGGGCGAACCGGAATATCCCGAGCAGCTTCCTCGGGGCGTGCCGGTCTACGTCACCTACCTCACCGCTTTGCCGGAAAACGGCCAGCTGACCTTCGTCAAGGACATCTACAAGCTGGACCCGGACAGCACGACCCGCGTCGCTGCCGGACATTAGTCGCTCCGCTTGTCGGCAAAGAAAGCCGTTGCGCTGGAGCCGCGTTCGCGTGCAGCACGCTGGTGACAAGCGGATGAAGGGGGTCGGCCGGTGGCGAAGAAGGTAACGAAAACGACGAAATCGGCTCGCTCGAAGGCTCCGGCAAAAAGGAAATCGAAGGCAGCGCCCCGAAAGGCCGCCTCAAAGCCGAAAAGCCTGAGCGCAGCGGACGCGCTTTCCGGCTTGTTCGAAAGCCCGCTCGCCGCGGACGTCCTCGCCGCCGGAGCTGCTGCGGCGCTTTCCGCCTTCACTCACCACAGGCTTTCAAGCCGGAGCGAAGGCGGTTCGAAACAGGCGTTGAAGGATGCCGCAAAGGCAGCTGGCACGGCGATGGCGGCAACGCTTTCAGTCGAAATCGACGAAATCCTCGAAAAATCGAAGAGCGCTAAACCCGCAAAAGGGTGATCCGCGCCCGCGCGGTATCGCGCTCTGCCTCCACCGTGCAGCCTTGCGGGTCGACGCTGTCGCGACGCTGGGTCTCGATCGACACCCACGATCCCTTCGACGCCCAGCCTGCTTTGAGCACCTGGCCAAGCGCCGCCGAACCCGATCCCGCCGCATAAGGCGGGTCGGCGAAGATCAGGTCGAACGGCTTTGCCGGCGGCAGCGACTGGGCCGGACGGGCGAGGATTTCGCTCTGCTTCTCCGCGCCAAGCGAATCGACGTTCGCGCGAATTGCCGCAAGCGCGCGCGGGTCCTGCTCGACGAAGCAGGCGAAGGCGGCGCCTCTGGAGAGCGCTTCCAGTCCCAATGCGCCGCTTCCCGCATATAGGTCCGCCACTCGAAGCTGCTCGAGCGAGCCGAGGCGGCTGGCAAGCATGGAAAACAGCATCTCGCGCACTCTGTCCGCGGTCGGGCGGGTCGTGTCACCCGCGGGAACTGCGAGCTTTCGGCCGCGCCATTGGCCGGCGATGATCCTCATTTCAGGGTGGCACGAAAGCGATCGATTTCGCCGCGCGGAATCTCTTCCACCGCACCGGGCTCGAGTCCGCCGACTCCGATCGTGCCGTAGTCGGTCCGGATCAGCCTCGAAACCTGCAGCCCCAGGTGCGCCAGCACTCGGCGGACCTCGCGATTCTTGCCTTCGGTGAGGCTGAGCTCGATCCAGCAGTTTCGTCCCGTGCGCCGCTCGAGATTGGCGTTGATCGAGCCGTAATGCATCCCTTCGATGGTCACCCCTTCGGCCAATTTCTCGAGTTGCGCCTGGCTGACCTCGCCGAACGCGCGCGCCCGGTAATTGCGGACCACGGCGCTGCTCGGCAGCTCCAGCTTGCGCTTGAACTCGCCATCGTTGGTCAGGAGCAATAGCCCCTCGGTCATGAAGTCGAGCCTTCCCACCGGCATCACCCGCGGCAGGCCCTTCGGCAGGCGGTCGTAGATCGTCGGCCGGCCCTTTGGATCGTTTGCCGCGGTCAGTGTCCGGGGCGGTTTGTAGAAGCGGAACAGCCTGGTCGATTGCGCTTCTCGAACCGGTTTTCCGTCGACGCTCACTCCGCGAAGGCTGGTGAGCAGGGTTGCAGGAGTGGTCACCGTTTCGCCGTCGATGGCGATTCGCCCCTCGGCGATCATCCGCTCGATTTCCCGGCGCGACGCTATCCCGGCGCGGGCGAGCAGCTTGGCGATGCGTTGCGACTCGCCTTCCGCTGGCGACGGTGTACTTCGGGATCGTCGCGGCACATGCCGGCGGTTGGTGCGTTCAGATGACAAAGCTGTTGTGTCCTGCTGGGGGTCAAATGCTGTTCGGTAAGCGAAATCGCATCGTCAAGCGCATCCTCATAGTCGAGGACGAGCCGCTTACGGCGTTCGACAACGAAGTAATGCTTGCCGACCTTGGCTACGATGTAGTCGCGACGCTCGACAAATTCGACGACGCAATTTCCCTGCTGGGCCGCGAAGACGTCGACCTGGTCCTTAGCGACGTTCGGCTGACCGGCAAGCGAAGCGGCATCGATCTCGCCCGCGCGGCGGCGAATCGCGGTGTGCCGGTGCTGTTTTCCACCGGGCATGAAATACCCGAGGCGGCCAAGGCGGTTGCGGTTGGCTGCCTCAGCAAGCCCTATACCGAGCGCCAGCTCAAAAACGCCTTGGACGCTGTCGACCGGCTTCTCGCTGGCGAAAAGGTCAAATCGACCAAGGGGCTGGAGCTTTACCCGCGCGTGGAAAGCTAGAGCATCGAGTCCACGCGAGCGTGGAAGTCGGCGATCCCGGTTTCGAGCGTTCCCAGCGTCAGCTTGTCGATGAGGCCGGATTCGAGTCCCTGCTGGCAAAGCGCCGCGGCGCGGAAATCCTCGCCTCCGAACGTGCCTGCGTCGAGCAGCTCCCAGCTCTTGCGCCAATGCTCCTCGGCTTTCGGCGTCGCCGGAGCTTCCGGGATGAGCATGAAATCCTCGACCAGCGACGTGCCGACCGACTGCGGCATAATCACCAGCAGGTTGATGTAGTCGGGGCTGACCACCAGGATGGAAGAGGGAAAGATTGCGTAGGTGTAGGTGACTGCCCGGCGAAGCTGCTGCCAGTCGTCGCGGTCGATCACGGCCAGGTAATCGGCTCGCCCGACCACGGCACGCTGGTGCGGGCCGATCCGATCCGCGGCAGTCAGCCCGTCGGCGAAGAAGTTGGCGATGGTGCCGGCGTGAAGCCGCTGGACGTGATAGCTTTCCAGGAAGGCGTCGACGAGCTGCTTCCAGTTGGCCGCGACCTCATGCGTTCGCCGCTCGTACAGGTGGAGTGAACCGGTGCCGAAGGCGTCGAGGTCCGGCGCCAGCGCCTGTACGGAATCGAAATCGGCGGCTTCGTCCCGCGAAAACCAGATCAGCCCGCCCGCTTCGCGTGCCGCGAAATGGGCGAGCGTTTTCGTCGATTTGTCGAGTCCGGGAAAGCAGTCGGCGCGGGGCAGGCCCTTGAGCGAGCCGTCCGGCCCGTAAGTCCAGGCGTGATAGGGGCAGGCGATCCCCTTGGCCGCAACCACGTCCGCACTTTCCACGAGCCGGGTGCCGCGGTGGCGGCAGACATTGGCCATGACGTGGATAGTGCCCTCGCCATCGCGGCTGACCAGCAGCGGAACGCCGTAGCCGTCGTGAGCGAATGCCTGCCTGTCGCCCGGCAGGAGAGCCGACGGCGCAACGACGAGCGGGAGCTTTGCGAAAATCTCCCGCTGCTCGGCTTCGAAGCGGTCCGGGTCGGTGTAGACGTCGGCGTCGAGCTCGACGATCCCGCTGCCAAGCGCTGCTTCACCGCGAGCGAGAGCGTCGGCAAGTGCGCGCTGTCCGGGGGTCGGCCGGAGGGTCGCGGTGTGTGCGTCCATCCACACTTGGTGCTCCCAAGCTGTCCGCGGGGCAAGCGCCAAGCGCTCACCCCCTGTTCACGCGCAATTGGGCTGGTAAGCAGTGCCACACCAATGGCGAAGGGGAGGGCTATGGCGACTGCAACGGCAACGGCGGAACGGCCGGGATTTTTCGGAACGATCGCACCCTATTTCCGGCCGATGCCGTTCGTCGCGTTCCTTCTCGGAATCTCGAGCGGATTCCCGCTCACGCTGTTGCTGGCCACCATGACCTATTGGCTGTCGAAGGTCGGAATCGAAAAGTCGACCATCGGTTTCGCGATCGGCCTGACCACTCCCTACACGCTCAAGTTCCTGTGGGCGCCGCTGGTCGACAAGGTACCGCTGCCGATCCTGACCAAGGCGTTCGGCCAGCGACGCGCCTGGCTGTTCTTGATCCAGGCGCTGTTGTTCGCGGCCGTCTGGTTCCTCGGCGGCAGCGATCCCGCCCACCACCTTGGAATCTTCGCGATCTGGGCGATTATCGTCGCGTTCCTGTCAGCGACCCAGGACATCGTCATCGACGCCTACCGCATCGAAATCCTTACCGACGAGGAGCTGGCGTACGGAACCGCGATGAACCAGTTCGGCTATCGGACCGGTAACCTCATCGCGGGTGCGGGAACGATCTATCTTGCCTCGACCGAGGGCGCCGGTCTCGGCTGGGCGATTGCTTACGGCCTGACCGGCCTCAGCGTACTTCCAGCGGCCATTGGCGCGCTGTTCGCCGGCCCCGGTCGCTACGTGCAAAGGCATATCCGAAAGGTCGGCCAAAGCTTCGGCGCGTGGCTGCGCGAATCGGTGTGGAATCCGTTCAAGGAGTTCCTGACCCGCCACGGTGCCTTCCTGATCCTCGGCTTCGTCCTCATCTACAAGGTGGGCGATGCGATGGGGCAGGTGATGCTCGGGCCGATGATCAACGAGCTCGGCTTCTCCGACACGGCCTATATCGCGGTGAACAAGTTCGTCGGTTTCTGGGCGTTGATTGTCGGCTCCGCGCTTGGGGCGCCGTTCATAAAGTGGCTCGGCATGGGCCGCGCGCTTTTCATCTCCGGCTTGCTGATGATGTTCTCGAACGTGCTGTTCGCGCTTCTCGCCTACACCGGCCGGTCGGACATGATGCTTGCGCTGGCTGTCGGAACCGAGAACCTGACCAGCGGAATCGGGCTGACCGTATTCGTCACCTACCTCTCCGGCCTGTCGAGCCTCGCTTATACTGCGACTCAGTTCGCCCTTCTTTCGTCATTTGCGGCGGTTGGGCGGACGTGGCTCGCGGCGCCTGCCGGCTTCGTCGCCGAAGGGCTCGGCTGGGTCGGCTTCTGGCTGTTCACGGTCGCTGCGGCGATCCCTGGCATGATCCTGCTGTGGATCATGTGGAGCAGGGGCTTCGTCGTCGACGCGATCCGCCAACCCGGGACCGAGGACGATGAGGAAGTCACGCCGTCGGGCGAGCTGAAGACGAGCTAGTCCGGAATTTCCCTGTTGGCTTTCAGCGCCTCTCCGGCAAGGTAGAGCGATCCGAAAACCAGCACCCGCGACGGCTGCTTAACCTGCGCGAGCGCCTTGTTCAGGGTCGAATTGGAGGTGGATTCGAAACCCAACTTCTCGGCGAGCGCGGCGAGTTTTTCGGGCGAATAATGGTCATGGTCGGCGACCGGGACGGTGTGCACCTCGGCGGCGAGCCCGGCGAACGGCTTAAGCATCGCCCGCGGATTCTTGGTCGAAAGGCTGGCGAAGACGAGGACCAGCGGTAGGTCCGCGGCGAAGCTCCGACGGGCGTGGTCGGCAATCAGCCGCGCCGCCGATGCGTTGTGGCCGCCGTCCAGCCACAGCTCGCTGCCCTCGGGCAGGCGCTTCGTCAGCGGCCCAGCGCGAAGCCTCTGCAGGCGCGCGGGCCAATTCGCCTCGGCGACGCCCCGGCAGCAGGCATCGTCGGAGACATCCAGGACCTCCTGGTTGCGGATCATCGCTACCGCCAGCGCAGCGTTGGCTGCCTGGTGCCGTCCCGGCAAGCGCGGCATCGGCAAGTTCAGCGACCCCCCGCGATCGCGATAATGGATCGATCCGCGGATTACGCGGCAGTCCCAGCGCGCTCCGCGGGCGATCCACGGCGCTCCGACCTTTTCCGCCCGTTGCTGCACCTGCTGTGCGGCGAGCGGCGGATAGCGCTGGGTCACCAACGGAACGTCGGGCTTGGCGATTGCGGCTTTCTCTGCGGCAATGTCGCTAATGCTGCGCCCCAGCCACTGCTTATGGTCGACGCCAAGGCCCGCGATTCCGGTGACCAGCGGCTTTTCGATAACGTTGGTGGAATCCAGCCTGCCGCCAAGCCCCACCTCGATGACGCAGGCATCCGCCGGGGTGCGGGCGAAGGCGAGGAAAGCGACCGCTGTGGCGACCTCGAAGAAGCTCGGCTCGATGCCAGCGCTCGAGTCGAGTACTTCTTCGAGGAGGCTGGCGAGTTCGTCATCGCCGATCAGCTTGCCGGCGACCCGGATCCGTTCGTTGAACCGGACCAGATGCGGACTGCTGAACATGTGGACGGAAAAGCCCGCAGCTTCGAGAATCGCGCGCAGGAAGGCGCAGGTCGAGCCTTTTCCGTTGGTGCCGGCAACGTGGAAAACCGGCGGGAGGCGATCCTGAGGGCGGCCGAGTTTTTCGAGCAGCGCGCCGATTCTGTCGAGGCCGAGGCGGTCGCCGCCGGGCGACAGCTTCGCCAGCCGGTCGAGCTGGGCCTGGACCGCGGCGCTGTCTGAGCGCGCGAAATCGGCCACCTCAGGCCGCCTTCTTCTCCGGCATCAGGTAGCCGATTACCTTTGCCAGCCTGTCCTTCATCTCGCGGCGCGGAACAACCATGTCGATCATTCCGTGCTGAAGGAGATATTCGGCGCGCTGGAAGCCCTCGGGCAGCTTCTCGCGGATCGTCTGTTCGATAACCCGCTGCCCTGCAAAACCGATGAGCGCTCCAGGCTCGGCAATCTGGATGTCGCCCAGCATCGCGTAAGACGCCGTCACTCCGCCGGTCGTCGGGTCGGTGAGGACGACGATGTACGGAAGCCCGGCCTCGCGAAGTTCGCTGATGGCGACGGTGGTTCGCGGAAGCTGCATCAATGACAGCACCGCTTCCTGCATTCGCGCCCCTCCGGACGCGGTGAAAATCACGTAGGGCGTCTTGGCTGCGATCGCTGCCTGCACCCCGCTCACGAAGGCACTTCCGACGGCTACGCCCATTGACCCGCCCATGAAGGCGAAGTCCTGAACTCCGACCACGACCGGGTGCCCGTGGATTGTCCCGCGGGCATTGGCCAGCGCGTCGCGAGCGCCCGTTTTCGACCGCGCTTCCTTCAGGCGGTCGGAGTAGCGCTTGGTGTCGCGGAACTTCAGCGGGTCCTCGCGGACCTGCGGCGATGGCAGGAGTTCATGCTTGCCGTCGTCGAAAATATATTCGAACCGCTCCTTGGGGCCGATCCGATCGTGGAATTCGCAGCGCGGGCAAACGTGCTGGTTCTCTTCCCATTCCTTCAAGAAGACCATCGTCCCGCACTTGGCGCACTTGTGCCAGAGCGTGTCGGACGACTGCCGCTTGGGAAGGAACGGGATTCCGCTTCGGACTCGGCTGAGCCAGGACATTGATTTGCGCCTTTCGTGACTTCGGCGGGTAAGCCCACGGGCCTGGATTTGTCCACTTACAAGGTGGCGGTGATTGCCTTCAAGGCCGCTGCCGGGTCCGCTGCCTGGGTGACGGGCCGCCCGACGACGAGAATCGATGCCCCGTCGTCCATCGCCCCGCGCGGGGTAACCACGCGCTTCTGGTCGCCGGTGCCGCTCCCCTGCGGACGAACGCCCGGGACGACGAAGAAGCCGTGAGGCCAGGCGCGATGGGCCGCTTTCACTTCCGCACCCGAGCAAACGATTCCGTCGAGCCCGGATTGGCGGGCCAGCCCGGCAAGCAGCTCCACCTGCTCGGCGGCACTCGCCGCGACACCGGTGGAGGCGAGGTCTTCGCCGTCGAGGCTGGTGAGCACCGTCACCGCAACTACCTTGGTGCGCTCCGGTGCGGCCGCCTTGGCCTGTTCCAGCATCGCCCGGCCGCCCGCGGCGTGAACTGTGAGCACCGCCGGCTCCAGGTGCCGAAGGGCGTGGATCGCCTTCGCGACAGTGTTCGGGATGTCGTGGAGCTTGAGGTCGAGAAACAGCGGCAGTCCGACCCCGGCCATCTCCTGGACCCCGGCGGGTCCGTTGGCGCAGAAGAATTCAAGTCCGAGCTTGAGTCCGCCTGCTGCGGATTTGACGCTCTGGGCGAGCGTGCGGGCGCGCTCGATATCGGGCGTGTCGATGGCAACGAAAACAGGCCTCATTCCTCCGGCTCCGACTCGTCGGGCAGCCGGTTGCCGGTTCCACGGGCAGCGACCGTGACCCGATTTTCGATCCGCCACAGCTTGGTCCGGAATGCCAGCCACGTCGGGATGAAGCCCAGCGCGAACACCAGCAACAGCAACAGCGGAAGCTTCACGTCGGCCTGCAGATTGCCCCAAAGGTCGATCGTCACTGTTTTCCAGTTGCGCGCGGCAAAGAAGGTGACCAGCGCGGCGACAACGATCCAGAACAGGGTTTTCAAGAAACGCACCCAAAGCCTCCCGCCGCAGGCCCTTAAGCCAGCACCGAGGCGATGGCCAGCGCCCACCCAGCGCACGTTCGTCGCGCGCAGGCTTCCGTTCGTCGCAGGCGCGCAGGTGGCGTGTTGAGCGTGGGATTCCCTCCGGCAACAGCGGCTTTGGGAGTGGGAGCGGGATCAGCGTGAAAACATCGTCGAAAATCATAATCGGGGCTGCTGTCCTGGCGCTTGGCTCTGCCCTGGTCGCAACGCGGCCGGGCGCCGGCGGAGGCTCGTCCACGAAGCCGGCGCCGGCGCAGGCGCAACTGGCGGCGGTGTCGACGGCGGCACGCCACGACGTCGATTATTCGCTCCTCGACGCGCGGCTCAAAAAGCTGATGGACCGGCCGACGATGGTCGGCCTTGCCGTCGGAGTCGTCGAGAACGGCCGAATCACCTTTCTGAGGGGCTATGGCGAGACCGTTGCCGGGTCCGGCGAGGCGGTCACTCCGGCGACCGTGTTTCGCTGGGCGTCGCTGTCGAAGGGCGTCGCTGCGACCATGGTGACCAAGCTTGCCGAAGACGGAAAGGTCGATCTCTCGGCGCCGATCTCCCGCTACAAGACGACGTTAAGGCTGCCCCGCGACGCGCAGCACAGGGCGAGCGTCGCCGACCTGTTGAGCCATCGACTGGGCGTCTATCACAACGCCTATGACGACCGCCTCGAATCGGGCGAGGACCCGCGCCAGATACGCCGGGAAATCGGCGGCTTGAGCCTCATTTGCCAGCCGGGCACCTGCTGGAATTACGAAAACGTTGCCTACGACGCGAGCTCGGAGATCGTCCGCAACGCTACCCGCCAGCCCTATCGGCAGGTGGTGAAGCGGCGGCTGTTCGACCCTATCGGAATGACGAGTGCGAGCGTTACGCGGGCCGGGCTGATGAACTCGAAGAGCTGGGCTCACCCGCACAATGCCGGGCGCCGCGAAATCGAACTTTCCGACAATTATTACCGGGTGCCTGCGGCCGGCGGAGTGAATAGCGACATCAAGGACCTGGCGCTGTGGATGATGGCGCAGATGGGCGAAATGCCGGCCGTTATCTCTCCGAAGGTGCTTGACGCCCTGCACTCGCGGCTCGCCAAGACCGCGAACGAGCGACGGCGCCTGCACATGCCACCCGATCCGCTGGAAGGTGCCTGGTACGGCCTCGGCTGGCGAAGCTATGATTACGGAACACACCGGATCGTCGGTCACCGCGGCGGAGTCGACGGCTATCGCTCGCTCATCCTCTTCGACCCGAAGCTGAAGAGCGGCGTCGTCGCGCTTTGGAACAGCAACACCAACCAGCCGGGCGGGCTGGAGTTCGAAGTCATGGACATGATCTACCACCGCCCGTTCCACGACTGGCTGAAGATCGACCAAATGGGTGCGCCGACGCCGGAGACGGAGGAGTCGAGCGATACCGGGGGCGGATCGTCCTAGCCGCGCGCGACTTACTGGACGTAGAGCGTGGTGTGCATCCCCAGCTGCTTGTGCATGAAGTGGCCGCAGTGAACGCTGTAGGTTCCGCGTGCGGGAATCAGAGTCACCGAGGCGCTCTGGTGCGGCTTTAGTTCGACCGACCCTTCTCCATCGACGTTCCCGTAGAGGATCTTGGCGGCACGAAAGAACCCGGGCGCCTTGAACTCGTGCCCGAGTCCGGCGACATCCTCGAAAACCAGCGTAACCGGCTCGCCCGCCCGAAGCGAGATCGGGCTCGGTGCAAAGCCGAAGCTGTAGAGGCGAATGGGAACGACCGTGGTCGCTTTTTGGGCGGCCGCAGGTGCGGTGAGGGTCAAAGCGAGGACAGGGAAAAGAAAACGGCCGAGCTTCATTGCAAACTCCGTTCCAATGTCTCAGCCCCTGACCGAGGTTAGCGCGCCAGAACGGCGACACAAGTGGCGGCGCGGCAGCGACTGCCGCCGCGCCAGCCGTCAGGAAGGGGTCAGTCCTGCGCTTCCATCTGGTGCTTGATTCGGCTGATCTGGTCGTGTCCCGACCGGACCGACTGATAGGCCTGCTCGACCACCTGGCGGGGTTCGCCGCCAAGTTCGCCGCTGTTTAGCGCAGTCTCGAACTTCTCCTTGAGATAATCCTCGCCCGCTTCGACCGAATTGATGATCGCCTGGTCGTCGCGGCCGACTACGGCGGCCTTCAGGTCGAGCCAGGTCTGGTGGGTCTTGCCCATTACCGAGCCGTCGTTGGACGGATCGCCGCCGAGCCGGCGAATTTCCGATTGCAGCTTGTCCACGACCTGCCGACGATCCTGCGCATGCTCGCGGAAAAGCTGCTCGAAATCGCGAATTGTCGGTGTTCTTTGCGGCGTCTTCATAGCCGTTGATGCTGTCGATCAGAGTCGTGGTCAGCGTGTTCAGGGCTTCAATTTGCGTGTCGTCGGCCATCGATAAAATACTCCTTGGTTGAATCTTCTCTCAGGGAAGAACGCGCCAGCAGCGCAGGCGATGCGCCGACGCCGGAAAAGTTTGCGGACGGAAGGTTTTCGCCGCAGTCTCGACGCGGGGGAGAACGATGATGTCTTTGACTCGGCGCAAGCTGCTGTACCGTATCGGAGCGATCGGCGGGGCAGGGGCCGTCTACATGGCCATGGAGGCCATGGGCCTGGCCATGCCGACGCCCGCCGACGCCGAAGCCTTCGCTCTTCCGCCGGCGAGCGGCGCCGGAAAATCGGTCGTCATCCTTGGTGCCGGAATCGCCGGGCTGGTCTCCGCCTTCGAGCTTCAGGGGGCGGGTTACGACGTCACCGTGCTAGAGGCGCGCGACCGCATCGGCGGCCGGGTGTGGACGATCCGCGGCGGCGACCGTGTCGAGCAGGTCGGACGGCCGGTCCAGCAGGCGCAGTTCGACGAGGGTCTCTATTTCAACGCGGGAGCGGCGCGGATCCCGTCCACGCATCGGGCGATCCTCGGCTATGCGCGCCGTCTCGGCGTCAGGCTTGAGCCGTTCGTCAACCAGAACCGCAACGCGGGATGGGACTTTGCCGGCAAGGTCCAGCCGGAACGGCGAATGGTCGAGGATATGCGCGGCCAGACGGCCGAGCTTCTCGCCAAGGCGATCGATCGCCATGCTCTCGATGCGGACGTGCCGAAGGGTGAGCTGGAAATGATCCGCCAGTTCCTCGGCCCCTACGGATCTCTTGATTCGAACGGTCGCTACGTACCGTCAGGCTCGTCCGGCTACTCGGTCGAGCCGGGCGCCTATGCCCAAAGCCCGGTCCCGTTGCCGCCCCTGTCGCTTGGCGAGCTCGCGCCGTCGCGGAATATCACTCTGCCGTACCTGTTCGAGCATATCGAGGACATGCAGGCGACGATGGTTCAGCCGGTCGGCGGAATCGACCGCATTGCTTACGCGATTTACGAACAGGTGAAGCCGCGGGTGCGGCTCAATACGCCTGTCACCGCTATCCGCCGCATAGGCCAGCGGGTCCGGATCGAGCATGGCAACGGCTCGACCGAGGCCGATTACTGTGTCTGCACGCTGCCGCTGCCGATACTCGCCCGCATCCCGAGCGACTTTACGGCCGCCAAGAGGGCGGCGATCGCCGGCGCTCCGGGTTACGTCCATAGCGTGAAAGTTGCCTTCGAAGCGCCGCGATTCTGGGAGGAGGACGGCATCTATGGTGGCCCGGCGTGGACCGACCGGTTGAACGAGAACGTCCTCTATCCATCCAACGACCTCGGTTCGGCCAAGGGTGTCCTGGTCGGTGCTTATGCGGCGGGCTGGACGCGCCGGGAAAATCCCGACGCCTTTTCGGCCTTGTCGCACGACGAGCGATTCCGGATTACCCGCGACTCGATCGAAGCGCTTCACCCAGGCAAGTCGCACCTGCTGGCCAAGGACATCACCGTCGCCTGGGGCCTGACTCCCTATTCGGAGGGCGTCACTCCGGGCTGGCCCGGGTTCAACGGGACGGATCCGCGCCCGCCGCTCTATGCAGAGCTGCTCAAGCCCGAGGGGCCGATCGTGTTCGCCGGCGAGCATCTAAGTTACCAGCCAGCGTGGCAGGAAGGCGCGGCACTGGCCGCTCACCAGGCGCTCAAACTGGTCCAGTCGATGGCGGCGGAGAAGGCGAGCGCCGCCGCTTAAGAGCCGACCCCCGGGAGGTGGCGAGCGATCGCGGCCCAGTCGGCGCCGGTCCAGAAGACCAGCAGTGGGATCGCGACGGCTGATAAGGGCCATCGAAAAGCCGAACATCGTCGCCGGGTGAACCGCTCCCTCGCTTCGCCGGTCGCGCACGAACAGCGGAATGAAAAGCAGCAGGCCGAGCGAGAAGTGAACGCTCCAGATCGGCTGAACGGGCGGGGCGATCGGCAGTCGTCCGATTGCCGGCCCCATCACCACGATGATCGCCGCGGAAAGCATCAGCCGCTTGTGCCACTGCGCCCGGCGGCGGTTCTCCCACCCTCGCCAGACGAGGGCCGCGAACGGGACGATTACCGCCAGCGGGACGATCGTCCACGTCAGCGGATCGGTGAACGGCGGCTGGTTGGCGCGTGCCACCTGCCAGACGGCGGTCAGGTACATGACCGGTATCATCAGGACGGCGAAGAGCATTCCGGCAATGCCGAGCTGCATGTGGACGGCGTGCCTTCGGGCCGCAATCAACTGAGTCTGCGCGACGACGATCCCCATCCATGCCGTAAACACCAACCCGTGAAGGATCACCCACGGAGGAAGTGTCGGGTTGGGCCGCGGATAGGGCGGAACGACGCCGCGAAGGTAGAAGCTCGGAGCAAAGCCGAGGAAGACGATGGCAACGAGCAGGAGCGCCATTCGCGTATAGAATTTGCGCTCGGCAGTCTGACGGTCACGAGGCGGTAAAGCGGCGGTAGCCATAGCGAGTCCCCCGAAGCGCTGGCAAAGACGCTCCCATTTATCGCGAACCGCAGAGTCGGGGAAGCAACATTTCCATCGTGCTGGCGCTCGTTACGTCGGCGCTATAAACGTTGGCCCCCACCTAGGAGTGATACTCATGCGCTATCGGGAAATACTCTTGTCTGCCGCAATCCTCGTGCTTCCTGTCGCGGGGGCGGCGCAGGTTCCGGCCGCGCAGCTTCCGGCTGGATCGTCGGCAGAGGTCACCGTTCCGGCAAACACCATCGCCTCGGCGGTTGCCGACCCCGCGCGGACGGCGGAGAATGTCGCGCTCGACGAGTTGCGAAAGCCAGCCCAGGTTCTCGAGTTCTTCGGCCTGAAGCCGGGAATGAACGCGATCGATATGTTCGGGGCCAACCGCTACTGGTCGGAAATCATGGCGCCGGTCGTCGGTCCCTACGGATCGGTCGTCGTCTGGCAGCCCACGCAGTTCATGAACGACAAGCGCAAGGCCGAATTCGCCGACTTCGCGCAAAAGCAGGGCAATGTCGCGCTGATTTCCAGCCCGTTCGAGAATCCTCTGCTTGGAACCGACCGCTACGACTTCCTGATCATGAACATGGATTATCATGACGTCTATTGGCAGAATCCCGAGCGCAAGATTCCGCGGATGGAGCCGGACCAGTGGCTCAAGGCGCTCTACGCGGCGATGAAGCCGGGCGCGGTGGTCGGGGTCATCGATCACATCGCCAGCCCGAACGATGACACCCGCGCGACGGTCGAGAAATACCATCGAATCGATCCCGCAGTCGTGAAGGCGGACTTCGAGCGCGCCGGGTTCGTGCTCGAAGACCACAGCGAAATCCTCCGCAATCCGGCGGACGACCACTCGCTCCTGGTGTTCGACCCGGCAATTCGCGGCAAGACTGACCGCTTCGTCTTCCGATTCAGGAAGCCTGCTTGAGCGAAGCCGCGGAATCAGCAGCAGCAAGCCCGGTTCGCGGCGCTCGAAGCTATCTCGTGCTCGGTGGACTGGTGCTTGGCCTTGGCGGGGGAGCACTTGCCGCCCGAGCTCCGGCGCAATTCGGAGACGCTGCGCTCGCAACCTCGCAGTTCGTTGGCGGCCTGTGGCTGAACGGGCTCAAGATGACCGTGATCCCGCTGATCATCGCGTTGCTCGTCACTGCAGTCGCTAATGGTGCGGCCGCGCTGCGCAGCGGACGGATAGCGGCCCGGGCGATTGTCTGGTTCCTTGCGATCTATTTCGCCTCGGCGGTGGTCGGAGCGGTGGCGATGCCGCCGCTGCTTCACCTGTTCCCGTTGCCCGATTCCGCAGCGGCCGCATTGCGCACCGGCCTGGCGTCCATCTCGCCCTCGGCAGTTCCGTCGAAGCCGCCAGGAGTGCTCGACTTCTTCGAGGGCGTCGTGCCGTCGAACATTTTCGAATCCGCGTCCAACGGGGACGTTCTCGCGCTGGTCGTTTTCGCGATGACGTTCGCCATCGCCGTGACCAGGATTCCCGAGGAACGGCGGCTGCCGCTGACAAACTTCTTCGCAGGCGCCGCCGATGCGCTGCTGATCGTCATCGGCTGGGTGCTGTGGCTTGCACCGCTGGGAGTCTTCGCGCTCGGCTTTTCGATTGCGCTTGGCGCCGGGATTGCCGCGTTTGGGGCGCTTGCCCATTACATCCTGCTCGTCTCGGCCCTGGGCGTCATCATCCTCGCCAGCAGCTATGTGCTTGCATTCGCGGTCGGCGGGCTTCCGCTGCGAAGGTTCGCGAAGGCGGAAATCGCTCCGCAGGCGGTTGCGATTTCCACCCGCTCCTCGCTCGCCTGCCTGCCGGCGATGCTCGCGGCCGCACGAAATGTCGGGATTCGCGACGGCACTGCGAACATTGTTCTTCCGCTCGCCGTTGCGCTGTTCCGGCCGACCGGCCCGGCGATGAACGTCGGCGTGGTCGTCTACGTCGCGTACTGGCTCGGCCTCGACACTTCGCTTCCCCACGTGATGGCTGCTGTGGCGGTGGCGACGATCATCAGCATCGGGTCGGTCAGCGTGCCTGGCGAGGTGAGTTACATCAGCGCCGTCGCACCGGTGGCGATGGCCATGGGTGTGCCGATTGCGCCGCTGGCGATCCTCGTCGCTGTCGAAATGATCCCCGACACATTCCGGACCATCGGCAATGTGACGATGGACGTTGCGGTTGCCGGGGCGATTGACCGCCGGTTGGGCGACCGGACCGCCTGACGCTATTTTCCGGCGATCGCTCGCACCCGGTCGGAATAGAGCCGTCCCACCGGCTGCTCGGTCCCGTCGGCGAGCCGCGCGATCCACCGCCCCGACGGGTTGCGCGTGAAGCCTGTGATGAAGTCCTTGCGGACGATCGCCGAGCGGTGAAGGCGGACGAACAACGCCGGGTCCAGCCCTTCCTCGAGCGCCGTCATCGAGTGGTGGATCAGCCAGCTCCTGCGGCCGACGTGGAGCCGCATGTAATCGCGCTCTGCGGAAACGCGGTCGATGTCGTCAGCGGCAATGCGGACGAGGCCACTCAGGTCGGAGGCCCAGAATTCCTCGATCCACTTGGCGGGCGATTGCGCCTGGTCGGCCGGTTCGCGGCGATGGTCGACATATTCTCGCGCCCGGTCGAGCGCCCGCTGGAGCCTCGCCGGGTCCACCGGCTTCATCAGGTAATCCACCGCTGCGATTTCGAATGCAGCGACGGCAAACTGGTCGAAGGCGGTGACGAAGACGACCGCCGGCGGCGGCTTCTGCGTTGCCAGCGAGCGCGCGACCTCTATGCCGTCGAGGCCGGGCATGGCGATGTCGAGCAGAAGCACGTCCGGATTGAGCGCCTTGGCCATGCTCACGGCAGATTCGCCGTCTGTGGCGGTGCCGGCCAGCACCGCACCTTTTGCCCTCGCCAGCAGGACCTGAAGCCGTTCGGCCGCGAGCGGCTCGTCATCCGCGATCAGCACTCGAAGCGATTCAGGCTCAGCCATCTTCCTTCACCGGCATCGTCAATGTCACCTTGTACCCGCCGCCTGCAACCGGACCGTGCCGGCATTCCGCCTTGCTTCCGAACCGCGTTTCAAGCCGCTCGCTGACGTTGGCCAGGCCAACCCCGGTGCCCTCGTGGGTCGCCGCGCGTTCGCTGGCCTTGCCGTTGAGCAGGCGGTTGCTGACGCTGATCGTCATGCGGTCGGTGCCAACGCGTTCGCACAGAATCTGGACCAGGACCTTCTGGCGAGTCTTGGACACTCCGTACTTGATCGCGTTTTCGACGATCGGCTGCAGGATGAGCGCCGGCAGGCGTGCCGACTCAAGGTCGTCGGGAACCTCGATCTCGACCCGCAGGCGGTCGGGAAAGCGGGTCTTTTCGATTTCCAGGTAAAGCCTCTGGAGGTCGATTTCCTGCGCCAGCGTGATGTCCGCCGCCGGATCGAGCGACAGGCTGCTCCGGAAGAAGGTGGACAGCGCCAGGAGCATCGCTTCGGCGCGGTCGTTGCGCCCCGTCATCACCAGCGAGGAAAGCGAGTTGAGCGTATTGAACAGGAAGTGCGGATTGACCTGGTAGCGAAGCGCCCGGAGCTGCGCGGTCTGGGCGGCGGTTTCCGCTTCGGCGGCCCGCTTTTGTGCGGTCAGCGCCTGCCCCTGCGCCCGGATTGCGAGATAATAAGCGCTCCAAGCCATGAAGAAGAACAACCACACGACGGTTGCATCGACGGCAATCCGGAACTGCGTGTAGGGATCGAGCGCGGAAACGTTCGGCCAGGTGACGACCAGCGGCGGCGCATTGTCGCGTTCTATCCGGGTGCCGGACCCAAGCTCGGTCACCCGATAGCCCTCGGTCGACACGAAGTGGACTTCATCCTGCGGCTTGTCCTGGTAGCGGTCGGCAAGCATCAGCAGCGCGGCCATCGCCGCCGCGGCGGCAAGAGAGGCGAGAATGGCGATGATTGCTCGCCGGCGAAGGCTGGACCGCCGTACGAGCAGTGCAAGCGTCACGTAGATGCCGAACGTCAGGATTATCCCGCAGGTGATCGTGAACGTCTTGTTGGCGAGGATTGTCAGCGGATCGCCGCTGAGGAACGCCCGGACGACGACGGTGAGCGCATAGAAAAGCCAGAATCCCAGGATCGACTTCACGGCCATCGGCCAATCGGCCAGGCGCTCGCGAAGGAAAGTGTGCAACGGCTTCATCGTGGCGCTTCTACGCGGCGCGGCGCGCTGCGACCATCAGTGCTCCAGCATGTTCGCAGAATACGCCGAGCCGCCGGTCGAAAGCGCCGGGTCCCGGAACGCCTGTTCGAGTCCGCTCGTTCTTCCAACGACACAGCCTCACGGAGCCAAGCCAAGTGACTCATTCGGAAAACAAGAAGCGCCAGCCGCCGCCCGTTGTCGAGCAGAAGAACCCAGAGCCGGAGCTCGAAAAGAGGGTGAGGGAGCACCCGCAGGATCGCGACGCAAAGGTCGACGTCGGAAGCGACGAATCCATGGATGCCTCCGACCCGGTCTCCATCGCCCAGCCGGAGCATTCGGAACCGGTCCCGTCATCGGGCTTCAAGGACGACGACGAGGACAAGTAAGTCGAAACGCAGCCGTTTCGATTGCGTTGCCCATAATCAACACCGACTGCCGTTGCGACGAACGGTGAGATATTAACATTGCGAACCAGTCCCCCCTCTAATTCAATACTGAACGGGGTGGGACACAGTGGTTAAGCAATACGAAACCATAACAACCGCATGATCCCGCGTGGGCAAAAGGAGTGGGATCATGATCACGAGAACCAGCCAGCCAGCAAACGGCGCGTTGCTGATCTCGGAAATGAAAGAGTTCGCGGGATTTCCGAAGGCTACGCAGCGTTACATCCGCCGTTCGCTGGATGTCGCTTACGGCCGCCGCGACCCGATCGAATGCTGGGCGCGCGACGAGGGCGAGGCCGCATCGATCCGAGCCCAGGCCCGTCTCTACAAGCAGCTCGATCACCTTCGCATGCAGGTTCCCGACGATAGCGGCCTCGACATGATCGAGCCGTTCATCGGGACTTTGATCACGCTTGCCGCTTTTGACCTCGGCCAGGACCGCTTGCCGCACTTCGCCGCATTCCGTTTCCTCTACGAACGGCTCGTCGGCGCGGCTGCTCGCCCGTGGCTGCCGGCGTCTTTCTGTTCCGCGGCGGCACTTCCCCACCTTCACCCCGACAGGCGGCGGCTCCTCCTGCAGTCGATCAGCGAGAGCGCCGCGACTGCACCTGGCTGGTCGAGCCGGGAGCCGGCATTCTGGCCGGAGTGGGTCGAGAAGGTCGACATTCGCGCGGCCGCATAGCCGAAGCGCTTAGTCGCGCACTTTCACCGACGGGTAGATTTCCGCCAACTTGCGGATCGTGTCGCGTGCGTTCTTGTGATGGACGAAGATCCCGCCGGCATCCTCCCACAGCTGGCGATGGTTCTCGCGGTCGTCGACCAGCACGTCGCCCGCATCCATGTGCAGGTGCTTTTGGCGAGCCATCGTCGTGATGATCGGCACGCCCGGGAAATGCTCGGCCGCCCAGCGCTCTTTTTGCGGCGCTGCCCATTTCCCTAGCGGGAGGCCGGTCAGGATCGTCGGGTCGAGGTGCTTGACCGCAGCGAACAGTTCCTGGGCGTCCGGCATCTGCGGAAGATCGCCGTAGAAATTGCGGGCCCGCGCCAGCCGCTTCCAGAACTCGCCTTTGCCATGCCGCTCCTCGAAAGCCGTGGGCGCCATGCCGAGCAGCCGCTTGGCGCCGGCGTCGAAGTCGGCAAGCACTCCGTCACAATCCAGGAACAGGTGCGGATGGCCTCGCTTCACCATTTGAACCGCGCCGGTTGCAGCTCGATCGCGACAGGCCGTTCGACCGGCTGCCATCCCTGTTCGCGAAGGACGTCGTTGCTTTCCTTGGCTTTCCGTCCCGCGCCCAGCGACCAGGTGATGTGGAAGGTCGAGCCATCGGGCCGGTCGGTCGTCCCGTCGATTGCGACAACCAGGCATTCGAGGCTTTTGCCGTCGTCCGCTCTCCCGACGATCTCGGCGGCGATGTCGCGGGGCAGGGGGGTGTTTTCGGTCGCCCCCGCCTGCAGCGTCACATGATCGGCAATCGTGCGCTCATATTTCGGCGGGAAGCGCTCGAGCAGTCGCTCGCGCTCGCCGTCGCGAGGAACTTTCCAGCCGGTGACATAGTCGCCCATGACGTCTCAACTGCCTTCGCCGCAAGCGGTTTCAGCGCCCAAGTCCCTCAAGCAGCTCGCGGGCGAATTCGGCGAGCGTGTCGTCGCGCGCCCCCATGATCAGGATGCGGTCGCCGGGCCGCGCCTCCCCAACCAGTTTCTCACCGATCGCCGACCGCTCGGCGATGTGCTCGGCGCTGCCCCCTTGCTCTCGAATGCGCTCGGCGAGCCACTCGGATCCGCGCGTCGCGATCGACGGTGCCACCCTGGTAAACGGGGTCGGGCAGGTAAAGGCGATCGTCGGGGCCCATTCCGCCGGCAAGGCTCTCGGCCAATTGCTCGCCCATCTTCGCTATCGGGCCGTAGCCGTGCGGCTGGAACATCATCAGCACGCGTCCGGGCTGGGCGCGCATGGTGGCCAGGGTCGCTTCGATCTTGTCCGGATTGTGCGCGAAATCGTCGATTACCGTCACGCCGCCCGCTTCGCCGACCAGCTCGAGACGACGCCTCAAACCCTCGAACCGGTTCAGCGCGGCCGCCGAATCCGCCGCAGTGACGCCCAGCTGCCGCGCCGCGGCGATGGCGGCCAGCGCATTGGACGCATTGTGCCTGCCGGGCAGGCTCAGGCGGACTTCGTGGCGCTTTTCTCCGTGGTCGACGTCGAATCGCACGCCGCCCGGGAGAAGCTCGAGATTGCGGCCGGCGAAATCGGCCTTGGGAGAGTCGAAGCCGTACCCCACCAGCTTTTCCGCGGGAACGGCGTCGGCAAGCGCGCGCGTTTCCGGATCGTCGAGGTTCAGGACGGCTTTCCTCGACTGGGCGATCAGGCCGGCGAACAGGCCCCGAAGCTCCGCCATTTCCTTGTGGTCGAGGCTGATGTTCGTAAGCACCGCGACTTGCGGCGTGTAGAGCGCGATCGACCCGTCGCTTTCGTCGACCTCGCTGACGAACAGCTCCGGATCGCCGACGATGGCGCTTGCGAACGGCGCCGACGGAGTGACGAAATTCTTCATGACCGCGCCGTTCATCACCGTGGGCTGGCGATGGCAGGCGTGGAGAATCCAGCCGATCATTCCTGTCACTGTCGATTTTCCGCTGGTTCCTGCGACAGCGACGCTGCTCTGGGCGCTGTTGAGAAGCTGGGCGAGCAGTTGCGGGCGGCGCAGGTGCGGGAGGGAGAGCTGATCGGCGCGGACAACGTCGGGGACGGTTTCCTCGACGGCTGCCGAGGTGACCAGGGTCATTCCCGGCTTCAGTCCCGATCCGTCCTGCGGGAACAGCTGGATCCCGAGCGAGCGAAGGTAATCGAACTTCGGGGCAGTGCGGCCGGCATCGAGCGACCTGTCGGACCCCGCGACCTTGGCCCCGGAAGCGCGCAGGATCGAGGCCAGGGGAAGCATCCCGCTGCCCCCGATCCCGCAGAAGAAATAGGACGAATCACTCATGGCTTCGCGCCCTATTGGGCGCGGAGCGCGCTGGCTAGTGGTGCCCCCCTCACTCGGCGATCCTGTAGATGACGCTGACATAGGCATTGGTGGTCAGCAGTTCCGGCGTGAGCTTAACCGGGACCGGCGCCGGTGGTGGTGGGGGAGGGACTGGCTGAGTTCGGCTCCCGCGCACCTCGAGTTGCTGCGCATCGTTGCGGCGACCGCTGTGGATGTCGAGTATCGGTCCGAGCCGGACGTCGGTGGCGGCGGCCATGGCAGCGGCTTTGGAGCGCGCGTCCTCCAGCGCAGCAGCCATTGCTTGTTGTTGCTGCGGACGCGAATCGCGGACCGTGAAATTCTGGATGCGCGGATTGGTCCCTCCCGCGCGTCCGATCGCTCCGACCATCGTCCCCGAATCCTTCACTGCCGACGTGTGAAGGGTAATCGACTGGCTCGCCACATAGCCCTGGATGGCGCACGCTCCAGTCGAGAGTTGCGGCTGACCGTATCGCCGGTCCTTGCACTCGCTTTCGCGGACCGGCTCAACCTCGACCTTGCTCGTTCTCGGCTCCGCTGCAGGATCCAGTGCGGCAACGGCGGCTTCGATTCGCGCCGCAGTCGCGGTCATCGCGCGTACTGCGTCATCGCTCGTCTTCCCCTCGCCGCGGACGGTGTAAGTGATCGTGGCGATGTCGGGCATGTACTTCACTTCGCCATAACCGGTGACTTCGATTCTGGCCGGGACCGGCACCAGTTTGTAGCCGGCCTGCGGCGCGGCCGAACCCGACTGGACGGCCGCGGAAGCCAGCAGTGCTGCCAAGACGATGTTCACGCTCACTCTCCTCGAACTTGGGCCCGAGCGGGGGCGAGCCTACGAACAGCTGCGTAGTGAGGCAATGCTACTTGCACGCGCCTCCGTCGGGCCAGCCGGTCCAGCCGGGGCCGTGGACGACGCGTCCCGGAGTGGCGCCGGTGTGGGTGCCGTCCTTCATCACCTGGGCGCCGTTGACGAACACGTCGCGAATGCCCGTCGCCAGCTGGTGAGGCTTGGCGTAGGTGGCATGGTCCTTCACCGTCGCCGGGTCGAAGACAACGACGTCGGCATGATAGCCGGGCAAGAGGGCACCGCGCCCGCGGATTCCCAGGTTGGTGGCCGGAAGCCACGACAGGCGATGGATTGCGTCCTGCAACGTTCCCACCTTGTCGTCGCGGGCATATTGGCCAAGCACGCGGACGAAATTGCCGTAGGCGCGGGGGTGGGCGTTCGACTTCAGGAACACGCCTTCGGGTGCCGGAGCGCCTTCGTCGGAGCCGAAGCTCATCCACGGAAGCGCCACTTCGCGCTTCACATTGTCTTCGCTCATCAGGAAATAGACGGTGCCGACCCGGCTCTTGTCCTCGATAACGAGGTCGATCGCGGTCTCTTCCGGGCTCTTGCCGCGCATCTTGGCGACTTCGGCGAGGGTCTTTCCGGTCAGCGGCTTGAGCTTGTCGTTCTTGAAGGCGACGAGAAGCACGTTTTCGGGCCCGCCCGAAAGCAGGAACAGGTTCTCCCAGTCGCTCTGCGGCGTGTCCATTTCCCTGATGACTCGCGCGCGCACCTTCGGGTCCTTCATGCGCTCGATCCACGCTTCCAGGCCGCCATCCTGCACCCACGGCGGCATCGACGCGTCGAGGCCGGTCGCGCCCGCGGTATAGGTGTACATATCGGCGGTAATCCGCTGGCCTGCGGCTCGGGCGGCGTTGATCCTGGCGATTGCCGGGTCGAGCTTGTCCCAGTTGGGCTTGCCGGCCTGCTTGAAATGGTAGATTTCCGCCGGGGCGCCGGACTTGGCGCTGATTTCGATAAGTTCGTCAATGGATTCGAGGAGCTTGTTCCCTTCGGATCGCATGTGGCTGATGTACATTCCGCCGCACTTCGCCGCCTCTTGTGAAAGGGCAATCAGCTCCGGCGTTTCCGCATAGGTGGCCGGGGCGTAGATCAGCGACGATCCGACCCCCAGCGCCCCGTCCTTCATCGCGTCGCGAACCAGCTTGCGCATCCGCTCGAGCTGCTCCGGCGTCGGATCGATGTCCTTCTCGCCGAGCTCGTGCTGGCGAACCGTCGTTGCTCCGACGAACGAAGCGACGTTCGGCGAAATCCCGCGCTTCGTCAGCCATTCGAGATATTGTTCGAGCGTGGTCCAGCGGATCGGATATTTGATGTCTCCCTGCCGCTCGACGGACAGTTTCTTCATCTCCGGCGTCAGCGGGCCCATCGAATTGCCCTCGCCGAAGACTTCCAGCGTCACCCCCTGGTCGATATCGCTAAGGCCGCGGCCGTCGGCGATCAGGCTCTCGATCGCCCAGCTGAGCATGTTGACGAAGCCCGGCGAAACCGCCTCGCCGGTCGCGTCGACAATCCTGGCGGCGGTTCCGGGCGCATGCGGCCCGACATAAACGATCTTGTCGCCCGCAATCGCGACGTCACCGACGAACGGCGCCCCGCCCGAGCCGTCATAGACCGTCCCGCCGCGGATCAGGACACTGTAATCCGCGCTTTTCTGCGCCGGCGCGGCCGAGGCCATGATCGCCGCGGCGAACGTAATTGCGATGGTTGCTGTTTTCTTCACTTGCACCCTCTCCCCATGTGAGGCGAAGCTGCACTATCTGGCGGGCCGGCGCAAAGGGATTGGCGGAACAATGAAGATAGCAGTTGTCGCGCCCAGCAATCCGTTGAGCCGCGAGGTCGCCGGCCAGGTGGAGGCGATCGCCGGTCGGCGCGGCGACTGCGAGCTGCTGTTCCACCCGCAGTGCTTCCTCTCGCACGGTCATTTCGCCGGGACCGACGAGCAGCGCCTCGCCGCCTTGCGCGAGGTGATGGCCGATCCCGCAGTCGATGCCGTGTGGTTCGCCCGCGGTGGCTATGGCTCGAACCGGATTGCCGAGGCCGCGGCCCGCGATCTGCCCGATGCCGCGTTCTCGAAGACCTTCATGGGCTATAGCGACACCGGCTTCCTGCTCGCCGCCTTCCACAAGGCGGGACTTCGCGTCGCGCATGGGCCGATGCCGCAGGACGTCCTCCGCGATTGCGGCGAGGAAGCGGTCGGTCGAGCGCTCGACTGGCTGGTCGACAAAAGCAGCGACTCCGTCGAGCCGCACCTCGAGCAGCCGGCGATGGCGTTCAACCTGACCGTGCTGTCGAAGCTTCTTGGGACCATTCTCGAGCCCGATTTCACTGGTGTCGAACTGCTCGTCGAGGAGGTGAGCGAGCATCGTTACCGCATTGACCGGCTGATGTTCCACATCACCTCCAACGCCAACATCCGCACCATTGCGCGGATTCGGCTGGGAAGGGCGTCGGACGTGCCGGAAAACGACCCCGAATTCCATCACGATGAGGAAGCGATCGTCGCCGAATGGTGCGGTCGTGCCGGGATCGAAATCGGTCGGCCCGCCGACATTGGGCACGACAGTTTCAACAAGGTGGTGCCGTTCGGGCGTCCCTAGTGGAGATTCTGAAGTGAATCGCCATTGCAAAGAGGACGGCTTTGCGCTCTACAAAACAACAGAACAACAGGAGGGATACATGGCAGAAGGCACTGGTCGTAAAGCAGGGGGCGGGCTGGCCCGTCCGGTTCAACCTTCGGCGGATCTCGCGAAGATCACTGGTAACGCGCCGCTTCCGCGCAGCCAGGTCGTCTCGAAGATCTGGGATCACATCCGCAAGAACAACCTGCAAAACCCGCAGAACAAACGGGAAATCGTTGCCGACGCAACGCTGAAGCCGATTTTCGGGGGCAAGGACCGGGTCAGCATGTTCGAGATGAACAAGCATCTTTCGAACCATCTGAAATAAGCTTCAGACCCACTGGAGCAGACGAGGGACTCGCGGGATCCGCGGGTCCCTTTTCTTTTGTGCAGTGCAGCAACTCGATCCCGCCGATCAGCCGCGCCAGAGGCCGTCCAGCCTCTCTCGGGTGACCGGATAGCCAATTCCCTCGGGAATGGTGATGAAATTCTCACCTTCGATCTCTTCGACCCACGGGCTGATCGGCTCGATCGGATGAGCCCTGGCGTCGGCGCAAATCGCCTCGAAGGTCGAGTGGAGCGCAAGCCGCTCGAGATTGCGGCGGGTGGGGAAGATCAGCCGCGCTTCGCCCCTCCTGTCACGCTCCAGCACCTCCTGCGCCGTTATCCACAATGCGCTCGTGCACTCCCCCGGGACGACCCGCGGCGGCCATGGCGTTTCGCCGGCCCGCGCGACGAAGAACAACGTGTCGAAGCGCCGCGTCGCGTGAAACTTGGGCACCCAGCGGGCAAAGGGCGTGAGTGCGTCGAGGTCGAGCTCGAGACCATTTTCGCGAAGGACGTCCCCGAACGGCCGCTCGGCGACCAGCTGCTTTTGCATCGCAAGCGCCTGCTCTTCGCTCGGCACAGGTGTCGTCGCGACCGGAATCGCAGTCTCTTCGATGGTCTCGCGAATTGCCGCCACCGCGGCCGCCTTGTCAGCCGTCGGGGCAAGTTCGCGGTCCTGCTGGTCGATTCGCCCGCCGGGGAAGACCAGTGCTCCGCCAGCGAACGCCATTCCCTGCGACCGCTCCACGATGAGCAATTCGGGCGCACCGTCTGTGCGGTCCCGAACCAGCACCAGGGTCGCCGCCGGAATTGCCTCGCCGCTTTCCATCACCCGCCGCCTAGGCGACGCGCCTGTTTTGCGAAAGGCCACCGCCCAAGGCGGGGCAGGGCATCACATGCCCTGGATATTCTCGTCCGCCGGAGTTTCCGGGCCAGCGACGTTCTCGGCCACCGGCTGCTCCTGGTTGAGCTCCTGCTGCTGGTTTTGCAGCGAATCCTCTTCGGAGGCGGCATTTGCCGCATTGTCGGCGAGCACGTCGAGGTTCTCGGTCGCATTCAGGTCCACCTGGTTGAGCTGGTCCTGGTTGCTGTTGTCGCACCCGGCAACCGCAAGAAGGCCCGTCGCAACCGCTGCCAAAGTGGCTTTTCTCATGTGATTCTCTCGCCTTGAAAGTGGATGGTCGGTCATAACAGCACTTTCCGCAGAAATGCCAGATGGCCTTTGCCAAAGCGCGGGAATCCTTGCGATTCGGCGACGCTCCCACTATCTTATTGGTGTCAGGGCAACCTGGCTATGTCGGTAGATTGTCGGGTGGAATAGGCATTTCGGACCCGGGGGGCAGTACCCCGGCGCCTCCACCACCAGCGGCGAGCGAGCACGCACGGCTCGCCGCTGTTGATGGGGGCGAAATAGGATCGACGAGTGCAATAAAGACCCGGTTGCCGATCGGTATGGATGCCACCGTGACGGCTCATTCACACAAGTGCCAACGATAACGAGGCGCTCGCAATTGCTGCGTAACTGACGACCTAACGGTCTGAAGTTACAATGACAAAAGCGCGGTCGGACCCCACCGGGCAACAGAAGGGGATTCCAGCGGCTTCCGGAGGAGCCGGGCAACAGAATCCTCCGGACTTTTTCCTTTCGCCCGCTGCCTCTGAAGGTGCTGCTTGCAAGCTGCGCGTCCGCTGCGCACAGTGCCCGCAATCAGGGGGATTCGAAAACATGCGCAACGTTATTTCCGCACTGCTGCTCAGCGCCTGTGCGAGCGGCGCAATTGCCGCCTCGACGCCGAAAGAAGATTTGCTCGTGCCGCCGGCCAATGCGCGGCATTTCACGATCAGCTCGACCGCTGCGAAGAGCGGGGACGTCTGGTCGTGGAGCCTTCCCAATGGAAGCACTGCCTATCGAATGTCGCTGAACCTGCGCGGCTGGATCACCGAGACGGACGAAGTGATTACCCGTGGGCCCGACGGACGCCCGGTAAAAATCGCGATCCGCGGCTATACCGACCAGGGGGATGCGACGGAGAATTTCTCGGTCGGCCCGAATGGGGTGGCGACATGGAAAACCAGCGTCGACAGCGGTTCGGCGCCGTTCGGAGCGAAAAGATACAACACCTACGGCGGTCCCTGGCTCGCGGGTGAGCAGGATATCGAGGCGCTCGTCGCTGCCGGGGACAAGGGCATCGACCTGCTGCCCGGCGGCCATGCAAGCATCACCATCGGCGACTCGTACCAGGTCGACGGTCCGGCAGGGGCCGAAGACGGTCAAGCTGGCTTTCGTGAAGGGGTATGGCTTTTCGCCGCAAGCCGCTCTGGCTGGACTCCGACGATCACCTGTTCGGCTTCGCCGGGGTCATTTCGCTGCTTCCGGCCGGCTATGAGGCCGCGGGACCGAAGCTGAAGGAAATCCAGGAGAAAGCCACGGCGGAAATGGTGCGCGACGTCGCCCACCGCTTCCTCACGCCGGCCAATCTGACTCCGACGCTCGTGGACCACGTCCTTCTGTTCGATTCCGTCGGCGGGCGATACTTGCCGGACCAGGCGGTTCTGGTTTCGGGCGGGAAGGTCGCTCAGGTCGGACCTGCCGGGACGATCAACGCTCCCGCGGGCGCAACGCTCGTGGACGGCCGCGGCAAGACTTTGTTGCCGGGCCTGTGGGACTCTCACCAGCACGTCGGCGACGATTGGAACCTGCTTCAGAACCTCGCCACGGGAATGACGAATTACCGAAGCCCCGGCTCGATGATCGACGAGGCGCTCAGCATCCAGAAGCGCCGCGCATCGGGCGACCTCCTGGCGCCCGAAGGGAAGGTGTCGGTCATCATCGATCGGAAGGATCCCCTTGCCGCGCAAGGCGCGTTGACGGTCACCAGTGCCGACGAAGCGGTCGAGGCCGTTCGCAAGATCAAGGACGCCGGGCTGTGGGGCGCGAAATTCTACACGTCGATGAAGCCGGAGTGGATCGCGCCCGCCGCAGCCGAAGCGCACCGGCTTGGCCTGCACGTCCACGGTCACGTCCCGGCCGGGATGCGCCCGCTCGAAGCGGTCCGCGCGGGCTACGACGAGCTGACCCACATCAACTTCGTCCTCATGCAGGCAATGCCGCAGGACGTCGTGGACAAGGCCAACACCGCCGCCCGGCTCGAAGGCCCGGCCAAGTACGGCAAGGACGTGGATCTCGATTCTACCGGCGATGAAGGCATTCTATGCCGAGCTCGCGAAGCGCGGCACGATCGTCGATCCGACGCTGACGGTGTGGGAGCCGCTGTTCACGTCTGACGGAAGCGTGATCGCGCCCGAATATGCGTCCTTCGCCGCAGTTGTCCCGCCTTCGGTCGCGCGTGGATGGACGACCAGTGGCTATCCGCTGTTCGGCGGTCTCACTCGCGAGGACTTCCGCAAGAGCTTCGACAAAATGGTGCAGCTGGTCGGCAAGCTTCACGACGCGGGCGTGCGAATCGTCGCCGGAACCGACGGATATGGACTGGAGCTGGTGCGCGAGCTGGAGCTGTACGAACAAGCCGGCCTGACCAATCCCGAAGCGCTCCAGACCGCCACGATCATCCCTGCGCGGATGGTTGGAATGGACGACCGAATTGGCTCCATCGCTCCCGGGAAGACCGCTGACCTTATCCTCGTTGACGGCGACGTTTCGAAGGACATCACCAACCTTCGCCACGTCGTCACCGTTTTCGAGGATGGTTATCGCCTCGACGCCGACGCGCTGCGCAGCGAAAGCGGAATCAGCGGAATGCCGAAGTAGGGGCTAGCGCTTCCTCAGATCGTCCCTGATCTGGGTCAGTAGCTCGACCTCGCTCGGCCCTGACGGCTTCGCTTCTTCCTGGTGCTCGAATCGCTTTGCGGCTCGAACCATCAGGAAAATGATGAAGGCGAGAATGAGGAAGTTGATGGTGACGGTGAGGAACTCGCCCCAGCCGAGCACCAGTGCTCCGCCTTCCTTGAGCGCGGCGTAATTGGTCAGGCTACCCTGGTACCCATCGGGGACCGGCCCCAGCAGTACGAAATGACTCGAGAAATCGAGGCCGCCGAAGATCGCTCCGATGACCGGCATGATGATGTCCTCGGTCAGGCTGGTGGTGATCTTGGCGAAGGCGGCACCGATGATCACCGCCACGGCCAGGTCGAGGACGTTTCCCCGTGCGATGAACGCCTTGAACTCCTTCAGCATGAGCACCTCCCCCGATTCTAACAGCAGCAACGTTGAATGCGTTCTGGATGGTCTCTACCTAACCACAGCTTCGTTGTTCAGGGGAAATGAAATGGCCCGTATTCGCCGCTTAGGTCTTCTCGCTCCGCTCTTTGCACTCGCTCTTGCCGGATGCGGGCTCAACAGCGTCCCGACGTCGGAGGAAAAGGTCAACGCCGCCTGGGGTGACCTCCAGGCCGATTACCAGCGCCGCGCCGACCTCATCCCCAATCTCGTCGAGACGGTGAAGGGCTATGCGCAGCAGGAAAAGAGCGTTCTGACGCAGGTGACCGAGGCGCGCGCCAAGGCGACGAGCATCAACCTGTCCGCCGACGATCTTAGCGATCCGGGCAAGGTGCAGGCCTTTGCCAATGCCCAGCAGCAGCTTGGCGGCTCGCTAGGCCGACTGCTGGCGTCGTTCGAAGCCTATCCCGACCTCAAGTCGAACGAGAATTTCCTGACGCTTCAGAGCCAGATCGAAGGGACCGAGAACCGGATCGAGATCGCCCGGCGCGACTATAACGAGGCGGTTCGCCAGTATAACACCACCATCCGGACCTTCCCCAGCGCTGTCGGCGCCAAGATATTCTACGGCGCCAAGCCCAAGGTCCCGTTTGAGGCCGCGGCCGGAGCCGAGAATGCACCGACGGTCAATTTCAACACCGCCGGTTGAGGTGATCCGCTACCTCGCCTGCTTCTTTTTGGCGCTGATTGCGCTTGCCGCCCCGGCGTCCGCTCAGGATTTCCCGAAGCTCACCGGCCGGGTGGTCGACCAGGCGCACATCCTCAGCCCTGCACAAACCGCCGACCTGACCAGTAAATCGCAGGCGCTGGAGGCGCAGACGGGGCGGCAGTTCGTCGTCGCCACGGTCCCCGACCTGCAGGGCTATCCGATCGAGGATTACGGCTACAAGCTCGGCCGCGCGTGGGGAATCGGCGACAAGGAGGACAATGGAGTCATCCTCCTCGTCGCTCCCAAAGAGCATAAGGTGCGCATCGAGGTCGGCTACGGCGCCACCGCCTATCTGACCGATGCGATGAGCAGCATCATCATCCGCAACTCGATCCTCCCCGAATTCCGCAAGGGCGACTACGGAGCGGGAATCGAGGCCGGCGCCGACCAGGTCATCGCGCAGATGAGCCTTCCGCCCGACCAGGCGAAAGCCAATGTCGCCAAGGCGCAGCAGGCGCAGCAGGCGCGCCGGCATTCGAGCGGAGGCGCCCTCCCGGTCATTTTCTGGGCAATGATCATCGGCTTCGTCCTGCTCAGCATGGCAAGGCGCGCGGGCGGTCGGCGATATCGTTCGAGCGGCCGCGGCGGGATCAGCCCGTGGATCGTCCTGTGGGGCCTCAACGAAGCGTCCAGGGCGTCGCGTCACCGCGGCGGCTGGGGCGGCGGCGGCCTTGGCGGGGGCGGTGGCTTTGGCGGAGGAGGCGGCTTCGGCGGCTTTTCCGGAGGCGGCGGCTCGTTCGGTGGCGGCGGAGCATCCGGCTCATGGTGATTCACCTGACTCCGGAAGATCACGCCAAGGTCAGTGCCGCGATCGCGGCTGCCGAGGCGACCACCGACGGCGAAATAGTCGCGGTGGCGACCGCGAAAAGCGATTCCTATCACGACGTCGCCCTTCATTGGGCGGTCGCGGTGCTGATCCTGGTGCTTGCCTGGTCGGCGTGGTGGCCGGCGTCGCTGACCTGGTGGTTCGACCTGGTCTTCGGCGGCTGGCGCCCCGAGCCGACGCTGAGCCAGCTTCTGACCTTCCTGATGGTTCTCGCCGTCTTCAAGTTCACCGCCACGCTGCTGGTCCTCAAGTGGATGCCGCTGCGGATGGCGTTTACCCCCGGCGCGACCAAGAGCCGCAGGGTCCGCCGCCGCGCGATGACGATCTTCAAGACCGCCGCCGAGCGCCGCACCGTCGGCCGCACCGGGATCCTGATTTACCTGTCGATGGCCGAGCGCCGCGCCGAAATCATCGCCGACAACGCCATTACGCAGGTGACAACTCCGGAGACGTGGGGCGAGGCGATGGCTAGCCTTCTCGCCGACGTCCGCGACGGCCGGCCAGCCGACGGAATCAGCGCCGCAATCCAGCAGATCGGCATCGTGCTCGCGGAACATTTTCCCAAGAGCGCGGGTAATCCCAACGAGATACCTGACAAACTGATCGAGCTATGACCCCCGACCACGATGCGCCCGTCCAGACGATGTGGGCAGGCAAGTACATCACCGCGCTCAAGCAGGGCCGCTGGGAATATGTGTCGCGCACGGGAAGCACGAACGCGGTCGTCATCCTCGCCGAGCATGACGACAAGGTGATCCTCATCGAGCAATATCGAGTCCCCGTCGGCGGCCGCTGCCTCGAATTGCCGGCCGGGCTGGTCGGCGACGAAGACAAGAACGCCACGATCGAGGACACCGCGGTCAAGGAGCTGGAGGAGGAGACCGGCTTCACCGCCGGACGGATCGAAACGCTCGGCTGCTTCCACAGCTCTCCCGGCATGGTCGCCGAAAGCTTCACCCTCGTCCGCGCTCACCAGGTCAGCCGGGTGGGCGAGGGCGGCGGCAACGAGCATGAGGACATCACGGTCCACCTCGTCGGGCGGAACGAAATCAGCGCCTTCATCGAGCAACGCCGCGCCGACGGGGTCTCCATCGACGTCAAGCTCCTGCTGTTCCTGGACTGGTAAAACGCCGCGGCTCCGGCTACGGGCTCTATAGCACCTGGAGAGTGACCTTGGCGGTGCCGGTCGAGAGCATTCCGATTGCCTTGGCGGCAGCTGTCGACAGGTCGATTGCGCGGTTGCCGTGGAACGGGCCGCGATCGTTGATCCGGACGTTGACGCTCTTGCCGGTTGCGGCGTTCGTCACCTTGACGATGCTTCCAAGCGGAAGAGTGCGATGCGCTGCGGTTAGCTGCTTCGGGTTGAAGGGTTCACCGCTTGCGGTCAGGTTGCCGGCGAGGCCCGGCCCGTAATAACTCGCCTCCACCGCGGCCGGAGTCGCTTCTGGAGCGCGGTCGGGCAGGGGGTCGGGGAGCGCGTTTTCAGGTGCGACCGGCTCGGCCAGTGGCGCACTCAGCACCGTTGCCTGCGCGGGAGCGGTCGCCTGCATGCCTGCAAAGCCGAACAGCGCCGCGGCAGGAACCGTTGCCATCAGTGCCGCACGGGCGTGGCCGCGCGTTGGGCGAAGCCGCTTCATTTGGCGGATTCGCTTCGACACCGCTGCTCGGCCGCGGCCGCCCTGCCTGCGAAGGGTTTGGAAAATGCGTCTCATACCCAACCAGCGGTTGGCGTAACGGGCCCGTTCCGACCTTCGCGGGTTCCACAGCTAGCCCGCACCGGTACGGCGACGGCCTGTGTAGAGGCTAAAGTGTTGCCTTTTGCGCCTCCGACCACGCCAGTTCCGCCAGCGGCTCGAGCCGTTCCACCATTTGCGCCGCGTGCGCCGACGAAGCTGTTCCGCGGACGATCCGGCCCTTGATGCCGTGGATGATCGCCGCCAGCCGGAACAGGCAAAAGACGATCAGATAGTCCTTGTTCGGTAGATGATCGCGGCCGGTGCGTCGGCAGTAAGCGGCCACATAAGCGTCCTCCGACGGGATCCCCAGCGGCTCGATGTCGATCCCGCCAAGGCCTGCGAACAGGTCGTGCGGCATCCGGTACATCAGCAGGTGATATGTGAAATCCGCTGCCGGGTCGCCAAGCGTCGACAGCTCCCAGTCGAGAACCGCGCGTACCGCCGGCGCCTTTGCGTCGAAGATCATGTTGTCGCAGCGAAAGTCCCCGTGGACCACGCTCGACTGGCCACTGTCGGGCGGAAGGTGCTTGCCTAGCCACTCGACAAGCCGGTCCATCGCCGCAATCCGCCCTGCCTCGACGTCACCGAGATATTGCTTCGACCAGCGGGCAACCTGGCGCTCGACGAAGCCCGTGGGCTTTCCGTAATCGCCAAGCCCGATCGCGGCGGGATCGAAATCATGAAGCCGGGCGATGGTCGCGTTCATCGAATCGAACGCTTGCGCCCGTTCCTGGGCCGAAAGCCCGGGCAGCTGCGCCTCCCAGAAGATCCGCCCGTCGACCATGTCCATCACGTAGAACGGCGTTCCTATGACGCTCTCGTCCTCGCACAGCCCGTGGACTCGGGCGACCGGGAAGCCCTGCTCGCCGAGCGCCGCCAGCACTCGGAATTCGCGCTCGACCGCATGGGCCCCGGGAAGCAGTTTTCCCGGAGGCTTGCGGCGCAGCACGTAGGCACCGCTCGGCGAGTCGATCCGGTAGGTCGGGTTCGACTGCCCGCCCTTGAACTGGCTGACCGCTATCGGGCCGCGAAAGCCCGCCACCTGGTCACTCATCCAGCCTTCCAGCGCTGCCTCGTCGAAGCGGAGCTTTTCGCTGACTGGCCGGGTCCCGGTGTTGGCGTGCGTTCGGTCCACCGACCCACATGTATCAATGAACCGGCCACTGTCACGCGCGTTAGCCAGTTCGTGACTTGCCTGATCCATTTGTCCGACCTCCACTTCGGCGCCCACGACCCCGAACTGGTCGAGGCGGTAGAAGCCAAAGTGAACGCGGCCGAGCCCGACCTGGTGGTCATCAGCGGCGATTTCACCCAGCGTGCCCGGACCGAGCAATTCCAGGAAGCGTGCCGCTTCCTCGAACGGCTCCGCGACTCCGGGCACGAGGTGCTGGCGGTTCCCGGCAACCACGACATCCCGCTCTACGACGTCCTCCGCCGCTTCCTGTCGCCGCTGACCCGCTACACGCGCTACATCGACGACACGCTCTGCCCGTTGCAGGAAATCCCGGGTGCGGCGGTGCTTGGAATCAACACCGCCCGTTCGCTCACCTTCAAGGACGGGCGAATCAATGAGGACCAGATGCGGTTCATCCGCGACACGTTCGATCGGACCGATCCCGATGCGACTCAAATCCTGGTCACGCACCATCCGTTGTTCGCGCTCGAGGTCGGCGGAGCGGTGACCCGCGCCGTCGGCAGGAGCGAACTTGCGCTCGATGCTGTCGGCGACGCCGGGGTCGACATGCTGCTTGCCGGGCATAACCACGACGCTTCGATCCACAACGCCCGCGACCTCGTCACTCGCGCCGGGCCAGCACTGGTCGTGCAGGCGGGAACGGCGACATCGACCCGCGTGCGAGAGCAAAGCCAGAGCTTCAACCGGATCGACCTTTCCGGCCAGGCGATTACGGTCACCGTCGAATCGTGGAACGGCTCGCAATTCGCCGCTCACGATGCGCAAAGCTATCGTCGGCGCGACGGTCACTGGAAAATCGTCGGCGACGACGTACCCCTCGGCCAACCGGCGCACTAGCACCGCGCGGGAGGGTGCCTTAGAGCCGCCCGATGATCGCGGATTTCGACATCGACGAGTTCGTCAGCCGGGTGCTCGCGGAGGATCTAGGCAAGGGCGGCGACGTCACCTCCAAGGCGACAATCGCCGCCGATGCGCGTTTCTCGGCCCAGCTTTCGGCGCGCCAGCCGATCGTGGTGGCGGGGCTCGCCGTCGCCGAAGCGTTTTTCCGGGCACTTGATGGCGAGGTCGAAATCGAACGGCTCGCCGCCGACGGAAACAGGGTCGAAACCAGCGCTGCACTGATGAAAATCACTGGCAATGCCCGGTCGATGCTCGCTGCCGAACGGTCCGCCCTCAACACCCTCCAGCATCTGTCGGGAATCGCCACGCTGACGCGCCGCTATGTCGATGCGATTGAAGGGACCGGAGCGACTTTACTCGACACGCGCAAGACCATCCCCGGCCTTCGGCTGCTCGACAAATATGCGGCGCGGATGGGCGGCGCACACAACCACCGGATGCGGCTCGACGACGGCGTTCTGATCAAGGACAACCACGTTGCCGTGGCTGGCGGGGTCGCAGCGGCGGTGACGGCGGCAAAGAGCGCGCAGACGGGCCTGCAGGTGCAGGTCGAGGTCGAACTCGATCGCGCAGATCGAACCGGCGCTGGCGGCCGGAGCCGACCGGCTGCTTCTCGACAACATGGACCCGCCGACGCTCCGCGAGGCGGTCGATCTGGTCGGTGGCCGGGTTCCGCTGGAAGCATCGGGCGGGGTGACGCTGGAAACGATCCGCGCGATCGCCCAAACCGGGGTCGACTTTATCTCCGTCGGGCGGATCACGCAGTCGGCTCCGGCTGTCGACGTCGGCATGGACTATGCGCTGCACGAAAGCTGACTGCCCAGTTCAGCACCGGCTCATGACAGCGCCGTTATAACGAACTCAATTCCGGAAAACCCGGAGGATTTGTAAGGAGTTCGTCCATGTTGAAGAAGATTATGCTGGCCGGTGCGGCTCTTGCCGCTGTCGCGGTTCCGGGCGTTGCCAGCGCCCAGGCCTATCCTGGTTACAGCTACGGCTATTCCGCTCCCGGCTATGGCTATTCCGCTCCCGGCTATGGCTATGCCAGCCCGGCCTACGGCTACGGGAATCCGGGCTATTACGGCAGCTACGGCAACTATTATGCCCAGCCTTATTACGGAAACAGCTATTACGGCAGCCGCTACGGTTCGCGCTACAATCGGTGCGGAAATCCCGCCGCGGGGGCGGTGATCGGCGGAGTTGCCGGCGCGGTCCTCGGCAGCGCCATTTCCAACAACGACCATCATCGCCGTTACTACCGCTATCGGCGGGGCAACAACGGTGCGGCCGGCGCGCTGATCGGCGGAGCGCTCGGCGCGGTCGTCGGCGGAGCGATTGCCTCGGGTAACTGCTAAGCCGAACCACAGCCAATAAAGGGGGCCGGAGGGAACACTCTCCGGCCCCTTTCGCTTTTGCCGAAACAATTCTTGGAGCATTGGCAGGGTCGTGCCTATATAGGCCCTCAAACTTCGGGAGGTTCGTTCGTGTTCAAGGGCTTGAAGCCCATCCTCTATGCTGGCCGCGAGGTCTGGCCGCTTGTCGAGGGCGGCAAGGGCGTCAGTGCGACCAATCATGCCAGCTCCGGCGCCTGGGCGGCTGCCGGCGGAATCGGCACCGTCTCGGCGGTCAATGCCGACAGCTACGATCCGGAGGGGCGGATCATTCCGCAAATCTATCAGGGCCTCACCCGCCGCGAGCGGCACGAGGAGCTGATCCAGTTCGCCATCGACGGCGCCGTGGCGCAGGTTCAGCGCGCCCATGAGATGGCTGGCGGGAACGGCGCCATCAACATCAACGTGCTTTGGGAAATGGGCGGTGCGCAGCGAGTCCTCCACGGCGTGCTCGAGCGAACCAAGGGCCTCGTCGCGGGCGTAACCTGCGGCGCCGGCATGCCCTACAAGCTGTCGGAAATCGCCGCCTCCTACGGCGTCAATTATTTGCCGATCATCAGCTCGGCTCGGGCTTTCCGCGCACTTTGGAAACGCGCCTATCACAAGGCCGCCGAATGGCTTGCAGCGGTCGTTTACGAAGACCCGTGGCTGGCCGGCGGGCACAACGGACTGTCCAACGCCGAGGACCCGCGCGCTCCGCAGGACCCGTACCCGCGGGTCAAGGAGCTTCGCGAGACGATGCGCGCGGAAGGCATCGCCGACAGCGTTCCGATCGTCATGGCCGGGGGCGTGTGGCGCCTCGACGAGTGGGAGAACTGGATCGACAATCCCGAACTCGGGCAAATCGTCTTCCAGTTCGGCACGCGTCCGCTGCTGACCCAGGAAAGCCCGATCCCGCCGGAATGGAAAGCCAGGCTGATGGACTTGGAAGAGGGCGATATCCTCCTCCACCGTTTTAGCCCCACCGGCTTCTACTCCTCGGCGGTGCGCAATCCGTTCCTTCGCAACCTCGAAGCCCGCTCCGACCGGCAGATCGCGTTCACCAAGGAGTTGCTCGGCGACCATCATTTCGAACTCGACGTCGGTCTTAACGGCAAGAAGAATTACTGGGTCACCAAGGGCGACCTGCAGCATGCGCGCGAATGGTATGCGGCCGGCTTTACCGAGGCGATGAAGACTCCCGACGAGACGCTGATTTTCGTCGATCCCGAAGAAAAGAAGCAGATCCGAACCGACCAGGCCGAATGCATGGGCTGTCTGTCGCAATGTGCGTTTTCGTCGTGGGCGGACAATGAGAAGAACACGACCGGACGGCTCGCCGATCCGCGAAGCTTCTGCATCCAGAAGACGCTCCAGGACATCGCCCACGGCGGCCCGGTCGAACAGAACCTGATGTTCGCCGGCCACGGCGCCTATCGGTTCAAGAGCGACCCGTTTTATTCCAACGGCTTCGTCCCGACGGTGAAGCAGTTGGTGGACAGGATCCTCACCGGCGCGTGATGATTCGACGGGGGCTATTCACCGCAGTCCTGATCGCGGCGGTCGCCACTCCGGCGCTCGCGCAGGACAAGCAGCCACCTTATTGGGCGTCGATCGCCAGCGGACAGGCGATGACCCGCAACGGGCCGGCGCGTACCTATCCGGGCAAGTGGCTCTACCAGCGCCGCGACCTTCCGGTGCGGATCCTCCAGAAATACCAGAATTGGCGCCTCATCCAGGATCCCGATGGCGCAAAGGGATGGATGCTTGTCACCCTGCTCAGCGATCGGCGAACCGCGATCGTCAAGAAGGGCGATCCGCGACCGCTTTACGGCGGTCCCAACACGGACAGCCCCGTTCGCTACCGCGCAGAGGCCGGAGTCGTGGGACGGATCGATCGCTGCGGTGCCGGCTGGTGCCGAATGTCCATTGGCAGCCGCCAGGGGTTCATTCGAACGAACGACATCTGGGGGGTCGACACCGGCGAAGTCGTCGACTGAAGCTACGACAGGGGAGGGGTGAACGTGAATTTTTCAATCGCGATTGCAGCTGGAGCAATGTCCATGACGATGAGCACGCCAGCGCCGGCCCAGCCGCGTCCCCCCGTGGAGCACTACGGCAATCCGACGATGAACGGGCAGCCTTTACCCTTCTCGCGGGCGGTTCGAGTCGGCGACGTCGTCTATCTCTCGGGCGCGATCGGGCGCGGCCCCGATGGCAAGCCGCCGGAGGGAATCGAGGCGCAGACCAAGGCGACTCTCGACGATATCGGCGAGACGCTGAAGCTTGCCGGCCTGTCTCATGCCGACATCTTCCACTGCACCGCATTCCTAGCTGACATGAACGACTGGCCCGCGTTCAACAAAGTCTACGTGACCTATTTCACGCCCGGCAAGATGCCCGCGCGAAGCGCGTTCGGAGCAAACGGGCTGGCGCTCGGAGCAAAGCTCGAACTCGAGTGCCAGGCCTACGCTGGGAAATAATGTTCCCCTGTGAAGGCAGGGGTCCGGACAGGCTCGGTTAAAGCATCTCCACTGCGACCGCGGTCGCTTCGCCGCCGCCGATGCACAGGCTCGCGACCCCGCGCTTGGCGCCCTTCTGCTTGAGCGCGTTGATCAGCGTGACGAGAATTCGCGTGCCGCTTGCGCCGATCGGGTGACCGAGCGCGGTTCCGCCCCCGTGGACGTTGATCTTGTCGTGCGGGATCCCGAGGTCCTTCATTGCGAACATGGCGACGCAGGCGAACGCCTCATTGATTTCCCACAGGTCGACGTCGCCAGTCTTCCAGCCCGCCTTCTCCAGCACCTTTTCAATCGCTCCGATCGGCGCGACGGTGAACTCGGACGGGTCCTGCGCATGCGCGGCCGTCGCGACGATCCGTGCGACCGGCTCCAGGCCTTCCTCCTTGGCCACGGATTGGCGAGCGAGCACCACCGCGGCGGCTCCGTCTGAAATCGACGAGCTGGTGGCGGCGGTAATCGTGCCGTCCTTGGCGAAGGCGGGCTTGAGCTGCGGAATCTTATCCGGCTGGCCGCGGCCCGGCGCCTCATCGGTGTCGACCACGGTGTCGCCCTTGCGCCCCTTGATCGTGACCGGGACGATCTCGTCCTTGAAGCCGCCGTTGGCGATCGCCTGCTTGGCGCGATTGAGGCTTTCGATCGCGTAGGCGTCCATGTCTTCGCGGCTCAGCTGATATTCGTCGGCGGTGCACTGGGCGAAGCTGCCCATCGCGCGGCCTTCCTCGTAAGCATCCTCAAGCCCGTCGAGGAACATGTGGTCGTAAACGGTGTCGTGGCCAAGCCGCGCGCCGGATCGGTGCTTCTTGAGCAAATAAGGCGCGTTGGTCATCGACTCCATGCCGCCCGCGACAATCACGTCGGCATTGCCGGTACGGATTGCCTCGTCGCCCATTATAACCGTCTGCATTCCCGATCCGCAGACCTTGTTGACCGTCGTCGCCTGCACCGACTTGGGGAGACCCGCCTTGATCGCCGCCTGCCGGGCAGGGGCCTGGCCGAGCCCGGCCGGGAGCACGCAGCCCATGTAGATGCGGTCGATGTCCTCGCCCTTCACGCCCGCGCGTTCGACGGCCGCCTTGACCGCCGTTGCACCGAGATCCGTCGCCGACGCCCCGGCAAGCGCGCCCTGCATCGATCCCATCGGGGTTCGGGCGATCGAGAGGATGACGGTCGGGTCGGACGTGGTGTCGGTCATTGCGTGGCTCCGGTACGAATTTGCTGCACTGCACATAAGAGCCGAGGCTCGCTTGTTCAAATCCGCGGCCCGGTGCTAGGCGCAGCGCAACGGGAGAAACGAATGAGCGACGTGGGACTCGATTTCCAGCTCGGCGAAATGGCCGACACGATCCGCGAGACGACGGAACGCTTCGCGCGCGACAAGATCGCACCGATCGCCGCGCAAATCGACGAGAGCGACGAATTCCCGCGCCAGCTGTGGCCGCAAATGGGCGAACTCGGGCTTCACGGCATCACCGTCGAGGAGGAATGGGGCGGCCTTGGCCTCGGCTATCTCGAACATGTGATCGCGCAGGAGGAGGTCGCCCGCGCCTCCGCCTCCGTCGGCTTGAGCTACGGCGCCCATTCCAACCTGTGCATCAACCAGATCCGCCGCTGGGCAAACGACGACCAGAGGAAAAAATATCTCCCCAAGCTGATCAGCGGCGAGCATGTCGGCGCGCTCGCGATGAGCGAATCCGGCGCCGGCTCCGACGTCGTCGGAATGAAGCTGAAGGCGGACAAGTCGGGCAACGGCTATCGCCTCAACGGCACCAAGTTCTGGATTACCAACGGCTCGTCCGCCGACACGCTGGTCGTTTATGCGAAGACAGGCGAGGGAAGCCGCGGCATCACTGCCTTCCTCATCGAAAAGGGCATGGACGGGTTCGCTCCCGGCCAGAAGATCGACAAGATGGGCATGCGCGGCTCGCCGACGACCGAGCTGGTGTTCGACGACTGCTTCGTCCCGCCCGAAAACGTGCTTGGCGAGGAGAACAAGGGCGTCGAAGTGCTGATGAGCGGCCTCGATTATGAGCGCACGGTTCTCGCCGGAATCCAGATCGGCATCATGCAGGCCTGCCTCGACGTCGTCCTTCCCTACGTCCGCGAGCGCAAGCAGTTCGGGCAGCCGATCGGCTCATTCCAGCTGATGCAGGCGAAAGTCGCCGACATGTACATCGCACTCAACAGCGCCCGAGCCTACGCTTACCAGGTCGCCAAGGCCTGCGATGCCGGGAAGACCACGCGATACGACGCCGCCGGAGCAATTCTCCTGGCCTCGGAAAACGCCTTCCGGGTCGCCGGCGAAGCGGTCCAGGCGCTCGGCGGGGCAGGCTACACCAAGGACTGGCCGGTCGAGCGCTACCTGCGCGATGCCAAGCTTCTCGACATCGGCGCCGGCACCAACGAAATCCGCCGGATGCTGATTGGGCGGGAGCTTATCCAAAACCAGTAGTCCGACCCCTGGTTCGCTGCTAGAACGCTGCCTTCGCAGGGGGAGTGTACGCGATGCGTATGGGGGCCGTCCTGCTGGCGCTAGTCAGCCTGTCTGCGTGCAATCGAAACAACCAGGCTCAAGCCGCCGCCGATAGTCGCGGCGCGTCCCAAGCGCCGGCGACCCTGACGTTCGCCGGGGCGACGACGAGCGACGATGCGGCAATGCTCGCGCATGGCGAGCGCTTGACCCACGTCCTTGGCTGTCGCGGTTGCCACGAGGAAAACCTCGAAGGGAGCTGGTTCAACAGCGACAGCCCGGAAATGGGCAAGATCTACGCGTCGAACCTTACTCGGGTGCTTCCCACCATGACCGATGCGCAGCTCGAAACCCTTCTTCGCACGGGCAAGCACCCGACTCGCGGCGACCTGTGGATCATGCCCGCGGAAGTTTTCCAGCGAATGAGCGATGCCGACATGAAGGCGGTGATTGCGCATCTGCGCACGGTCGCGCCGAGCGGCGCGGCAACGCCGCCGCCGGCCTTCTCACCCGAGGCACGGGCGGAGATCGCCAAGGGGGCAATGAAGCCGGTCGCCGCCTACGTGGCCGAATACCGCAGCAAGCTCCCGGTCGACATGGGGCCCAAATATGCGTTCGGCCGCTACATTGCCGAAAACACCTGCGCCGAGTGCCACGGTGCCGATTTGACGGGAATTCCCGACTTCAGCCCGGGCGTGAGTACGCCCGATCTCGACATTGCCGGCGCCTATTCGGAAGCGGACCTGACCCAGCTGCTCACCACCGGCAAAGGCAAGACCAAGCCTTACCTCGGGTTGATGAGCAGGGTCGCAAAGGCGCATTTCAGCTACTTCACGCCGGAGGAACGGGCGGCCGTCGTCGCTTATGTGAAGGCGAGGGCAAACCGGCCGCAGTAGTTTGCAAGTCGCTCGCCACCGGCTACTCGGCTGGCATGACAGCGCCAAAGCTCGAAACCAAGATCGACACGGGAAGCGACGAGTATCGCGCTCGCGCCGAGCACAATCGCAAGCTGGTGGAGAAGCTTCGCTCCGACGTCGCCGAGGCGGCGAACGGCGGATCGGAAAAGCATCGCGAGCGCCACGTTTCGCGCGGCAAGCTGCTCCCCCGCGACCGCGTCGAGCGGCTTCTCGACCCCGGCTCGCCCTTCCTCGAGATCGGGCAGCTCGCCGCCTGCGACATGTACGAGGGCGAGGTTCCGGGCGCGGGGATCATCACCGGCATCGGGCGCGTATCCGGCCGCCAGGTGATGATCGTGTGCAACGACGCGACGGTGAAGGGCGGGACCTATTACCCGCTGACGGTGAAGAAGCACCTTCGCGCGCAGGAAATCGCCGAGCAGAACCGTCTGCCGTGCATCTACCTGGTGGATTCGGGCGGCGCGAACCTTCCGCACCAGGCCGACGTCTTCCCCGACCGCGATCACTTCGGGCGCATTTTCTACAACCAGGCGCAGATGAGCGCGAAGGGCATCGCCCAGATCGCCTGCGTGATGGGCAGCTGCACCGCCGGCGGCGCCTACGTCCCGGCGATGAGCGACGAGAGCGTCATCGTGAAGGAGCAGGGCACGATCTTCCTCGGCGGACCGCCGCTGGTGAAGGCCGCGACCGGCGAGGAAATTTCCGCCGAGGAACTTGGGCGGCGGCGACCTGCACGCGCGCAAGAGCGGCGTCGTCGATCATCTCGCCGAGAATGACGAGCATGCACTGACCATCGTCCGCGACATCGTCTCGACTCTTCAGGGGGAGAATGGCGCCGACATCGACCTTCACGAGCCGCGGCCGCCGGCGTTCGACCCCGAAGAGCTGTACGGAATCATCCCCGAGGACGTCCGCGCGCCCTACGACGTCCACGAGGTGATCGCGCGCATCGTCGACGGCTCCGAATTCCACGAGTTCAAGCCGCTCTACGGCTCCACGCTCGTCTGCGGCTTCGCGCACATCTGGGGAATGCCGGTGGCGATCCTCGCCAATAACGGAATCCTGTTCTCCGAGAGCGCGCAGAAGGGCGCCCACTTCATCGAGCTGGCGGCGATGCGCAAGACTCCGCTTCTGTTCCTGCAGAACATCTCCGGCTTCATGGTCGGCGGGAAGTATGAAGCGGAAGGAATCGCCAAGCACGGCGCGAAGCTGGTCACCGCGGTCGCGACCGCGCAGGTGCCCAAGATCACCGTGCTCATCGGCGGCAGCTTCGGCGCCGGCAATTACGGAATGGCCGGCCGCGCTTACTCGCCGCGATTCCTGTTCACCTGGCCAAACAGCCGCATCAGCGTCATGGGCGGCGAGCAGGCGGCAAGCGTCCTCGCCACCGTTCATCGCGACGCCGATAAATGGACCGGGGCTCAAGCCGAGAAGTTCAAGCAGCCCATCCGCGACGACTACGAAGCGCAGGGAAACCCCTGGCATGCGACAGCCCGCTTGTGGGACGACGGAATAATCGACCCGGCGCAGACGCGGGACGTGCTGGGGCTGGCTTTCGCGGCGTGTCTGAATGCGCCGATCCCCGAGCGGCCGTCGTTCGGCGTGTTCAGGATGTAGTTGGGTCGATGATGAAGAGTCTTCTGATTGCCAATCGTGGCGAAATCGCGTGCCGCGTCATCCGAACGGCGCGCGAGCTCGGGGTGCGCACGATCGCGGTCTATTCCGATGCCGATCGCGACGCGCTTCACGTGCGGATGGCCGACGAGGCGGTTCACATCGGGCCGTCTCCAGCGAGCGAATCCTACTTGTGCGGGGACAAGATCATCGCGGCCGCGAAGGAAACCGGGGCCGAGGCCATTCACCCCGGCTACGGCTTCCTTTCCGAGAACGCCGGGTTCGCCGAAGCCGTGATTGATGCCGGGCTGATCTGGGTCGGGCCGAAGCCGGACAGCATCCGCGCCATGGGCCTCAAGGACGCCGCCAAGACGATCATGGCCGAAGCGGGCGTTCCGGTGACTCCCGGCTATCTGGGCGAGGACCAGGATCCGAAGCGGCTGAAGAAGGAAGCCGACGCGATCGGCTATCCGGTGCTGATCAAGGCGGTCGCGGGCGGCGGCGGCAAGGGCATGCGCAAGGTGGAGAGCGCCTCCGATTTCGACGATGCGCTCGCGTCGGCCAAGCGCGAATCCGCCGCGGCGTTCGGCAACGATCACGTCCTGCTGGAAAAGTGGATCGAAAGCCCGCGCCACATCGAGGTGCAGGTGTTCGGCGACAGCCACGGCAATGTCGTGCACCTGTTCGAGCGCGACTGCTCGCTCCAGCGCCGCCACCAGAAGGTGATCGAGGAAGCGCCGGCGCCGGGAATGGACGACGGAGACTCGCGAGGCGGTGTGCGGCGCGGCGGTGCGCGCGGCCCAGGCGGTGAATTACGAGAACGCCGGCACGGTTGAGTTCATCGCCGACGCGTCGGAAGGGCTACGCGCCGACCGTATCTGGTTCATGGAAATGAACACGCGGCTGCAGGTGGAGCATCCGGTCACGGAAGAGATCACCGGGGAAGACCTCGTCGAGTGGCAGCTCCGCGTCGCCTCGGGCGAAAAGCTTCCGAAGAAACAGGAGGAGCTGTCGATCAGCGGCCACGCGATCGAGGCGCGGTTGTACGCAGAGGATCCGACGAAAGGGTTTTTGCCGAGCGTAGGCACGCTCGAGCATTTCGATTTGGGCGAAGAAGGCCGGATCGAAACCGGCGTGGAAGAGGGCGATTCGATCTCGCCTTTCTACGACCCGATGATCGCCAAGCTGATCGGCCGAGGTGAAAGTCGCGACGAAGCGATCGACGAACTGGCAGTGATTCTCGACGGCGTCGAAGTGTGGCCGGTCCGGACCAACGCGGCCTTTCTGTTCGACGCGCTTACGTCGGACGACTTCTGCAGCGGCCAGGTCGACACGACCTTCATCGAGCGCAACCGCGATGACCTGGTCCCCGATGCCGAGCCCGACGAAGAGATCTGGCAGGGCGCGGCGGCCGTGGCCCTGCTCGCGGGCGAAGCCGACTCCGATCTGCCGGGCCTGGCCGGCTTTCGATTGAACGCGCAGCCCGCGACACGTGTCACTCTTTCCAGCGCCGGCAAAGCGGAGGCTGTCGAAGTTGCGGGCGAGCTGCCGGGCATCAGCGGCTTCGTCGATGGCGATCTGGTGGTCGTCTTCCGCTCCGGGCAGGCTTTCGGTTTCGACCTCGCCACCCGCGGCAGCATCGACGGTGCGCTGTCCTCGGGCGTCATCACTGCACCGATGCCAGGCAAAGTCGCCTCGGTCGAAGTTTCACAAGGTACAAACGTTACGAAAGGGCAACGTTTGCTGACCCTCGAGGCGATGAAGATGGAGCATGGCCTCACCGCTCCGTTCGACGGAGTCGTGGCCGAACTCAACACCAAAGAAGGCGCCCAGGTTGTCGAGGGAGCGGTGCTGGCGAAGATTGAACCCAAGGAGATGACATGAACATCAACGGCATTTCAGCAGTCGTCACCGGCGGCGCATCGGGGCTCGGCGAAGCGACCGCCCGCGAGCTTGCAAAGCGCGGCGCAAAGGTCGCCATCTTCGACCGCGACAGCGACAAGGGTGAGAAGGTCGCCTCCGACATCGGCGGGATATTCTGCGAAGTTGACGTGACGAGCGACGACAAGGTCGCTGCCGCTTTCGCCAGGGCGCGTGACGCGCACGGGCAGGAGCGAGTCCTCGTCAACTGCGCCGGTGTCGCCAACGCCGCCAAGACCGTCGCCCGGGACAAGGAGACGAAGGAGCCGAAATTCTACCCGATGATGCAGTTCGAGCTGGCCATCCAGATCAACCTCATCGGAACCTTCCGCTGCATCGCCCACAGCGCGTTCGGGATGGTCAATCTCGACCCGCTCGAGGACGGCGAGCGCGGCTGCATCGTCAACACCGCGTCAGTCGCCGCGCAGGACGGGCAGATCGGCCAGGTCGCTTACTCGGCCTCCAAGGGCGGAGTGCTCGCCATGGCGCTTCCGATCGCCCGCGACCTGATGAACGACGGGGTGCGCGTCAACACGATCCTTCCCGGCGTCTTCAAGACTCCCATGGTGGCGATGATGCCGCCCAAGGTTCAGGACGCGCTGGGCGAGCAGGTTCCTTTTCCCAAGCGCCTCGGCCAGCCGGAGGAATATGCACGGCTAGCCTGCTTCATGGTCGAGAATCCGTATCTCAACGCGGAGGCGGTTCGGCTCGACGGCGGGATCCGGATGGCGCCGCGTTGAGCGGGCCGCGGTTGGAGTGGATGGGCCCGCCAAACAAATGAACAACAAGCAGCTACTCGAGGACATTGCCGTCGCGACGCGTGAGGCGGGGCAGGCGATCCTCGAACTCGTCGCCCGCGGTTTTGCCGTCGAGCACAAGGACGACCTGTCGCCGGTCACCGAAGCCGACCGCGCCGCCGAGCTCATCATCCTCGCGGCACTGGCGCGCGCTGCGCCCGGCGTTCCGGTCATCGCCGAGGAGGAAGTCGCTGCCGGTCGCATTCCCGCCTTCGACGACACCTATTTCCTCGTCGACCCGCTCGACGGGACCAAGGAGTTCATCCGCGGCGGCGACGACTATACCGTCAACATCGGCCTCATCTCGGGCGGGACTCCGCTGCTCGGCGCCGTGTTCGCTCCGGCTCGCGGGCGCCTCTTTGCCGGCCTGGTCGGCGAGGGCGCCTGGATGGAGGATTCCGACGGTCGGCGTGCCATTGCCGCGCGCGAACGGGGGCAGGAAGTCACCGCGGTCGCCTCAAAATCGCACTTCAACCAGCCGACCGCGGATTATCTCGCCGAGGCCGTCGGCGAGTGCGACTATGCCGGCATTGGATCGAGCCTGAAGTTCTGCATCATCGCGGAAGGGAAGGCCGACATTTATCCGCGCCTTGCTCCGACCAGCGAATGGGACACGGCCGCCGCGCACGCGGTTCTCCTCGCCGCCGGCGGCCGCGTCGACGGTCCCGACGGAGAAGCCTTGGCCTATGGCAAGCATGCCTTCCTCAACCGCGGATTCGTTGCCACCGCCGGCTGGAAGGCGCCGCCGATCGGGCCGTTCCTCAAGCCGTTTTCGGGCGGTGGCGACCTGCCCGCGGGCACCTGACAGGCGCCGCTAGCTACTCGTCGTCATGGCTCGGCGCTCCGCCCCAGCCGAGTTTTTGAAGCCAATCCGGTTCAATCTGGATGGAAGTTCCGCGGGTCATTCCGCGTAGCGAATCGAGCTCCATCCGGGCGACCTCGAGTTGCCCGTACAGCTCGCGCGCTTCGGCTGACGTTCCCCCGCATGTTCCGAGCTGCCAAGCCAGGCGCTGCGCGCCTTCGATCGTCTCAGCCAACTGCGCCAGCCACTCGGCGCGCAACGCGGCAATCCGTTCCATCTGTTTTCCCCGCAAAGGTCGGCACCCCTCCACTGGATTCAACTTACATTAAAATCGGTTAGGTGCGGCAGGAGATAGCTCCATTGTGGAGCCGAAATCGTCTGACTTTTCTCCGATACGCTCGTTATCTAGGGTGGACCTGCTCGGTTATGTCCAAGGAGAATTGGGAATGGACGCGCTACTGGCCGAGAACAGCTTTTCATATGACGGACCGCCGCCGCTTCTCATCGCGGCGAGTAGCGAGGCGGCAATGCGCCGGGCGCGGGACACGGCTGCTTCCTCGGGGTTCCGAATTGGCGCACAGCTCGGCATTGCCGAGGCCCGCGAGCGGCTTCGCCAGCAGCCTTCGACCAGCGCGATGTGGATCGAGGTCGACCGCGACTGCGGCGACGATCTCGACGCGCTTCTCGACGACGTCGACAAGCGTCTTGCGGCCCGGTCGTTCGGGGCCGTCGTCTCCCTCACCGCCCAGTGCATCGACCAGCTCGGCGCGCGCTTCTTCGACTCCTCCTCGCACTTCGTCGTCGACGGCGATGCTGTTGAGCGAGCGGCATCGCTCGCCGCGGCAACGGCCATCGCGAATGCTCCGGCGCGCGCCAACGACGTGGCCAGGGAACAGGGCACCGAGCGGCTTCGCCAGCTGAGCGACGAGGTCAGCCGGATTGCGGCGACGCTGGCTCGACTGTCGACCGTTCCCGCCGCTGCCGAGCCGGAGCTTCGAAAGCCGGTCGAGGACGATGTTCCCGATGTCCCGGTCGAAGCGGTCCGCTCGGTGATTCGGGCGCGACGGTTGCGGGGGCGGTTCTTCGCCGAAGACCTGTTCGCCGACCCTGCCTGGGACATGCTCCTCGACCTGCTCCAGGCCGAAATCGCCCAGCTCAGGGTGCCGGTGTCGAGTTTGTGCATCGCGGCTGCAGTCCCGGCCACCACGGCGCTTCGCTGGCTCAAGACGATGACCGAAAAGGGAATCTTCGTGCGCCGGGCGGACCCGCATGACGGCCGCCGGGTTTTCGTCGAGCTGTCGAGGGACGCAAGCGTCGCAATGCGGCGCTATTTTGCCGAAGTCGGGCGTCCAGCCGTCGTGTAGAGCGCTTGCCGACCGGCGGGCGCTCTGGCACCAACGCGGCGCCGGGCGGTTAGCTCAGTTGGTAGAGCATCTCGTTTACACCGAGAGGGTCGGCGGTTCGAGCCCGTCACCGCCCACCATCGCCAAAGCGCGATCGAACACGGTCGCCGACGCGGCCGCGCCTAAAGCGTCCGCACCAGCTTGACCGCCATCGCGATCCACGGAGCGTTGGCAACGACCTGCTGGCGCGACCCCGCGCCGAGCGGAAGCAGGTGCAACTTGCCGCTCGCTTCGCCTTGTTCCGGCTCTTCACGCCCGAGCAGCCGCCCGAACACGAAGCGTCCCGCCGGCCTGGGGACGAGCACGTCGCGGTTGAGCGCACGGCCGAACTCCTCCGGCTGCAAGGTCTCGCACCACAATTCGTCGCCGGCGCGATACTCGCCGATGCTCGCCGACATGGTCACCGCGACGTCGCCCGGCTTCGGGCGGGGTGGGACTGAGACCGCGGTTCGGGTGGGGGCGTTGGCCCCGGTCGGCCCGACGATTGCGGCCACCGGCAGGTCCGACCGCTCGCCGCTTTCGACCAGGTCGGCGGCGTCGACACCAAGCGCTTGCGCGATCCGATTCAACCAGTCGACTGAAACGGTCCGCGTCCCGGTCTCCAGCCGTCCGATCGTCTGGGGCGTGGTTGGCGGGTCGCAAGCGCGGGCGACCGCGTCCAAAGTCATCTTGCGCGCCCGCCTAACCTCGCGAATTTTCGTTTTCACCGATGCCCCCATGAACCAAAACGGTTTCTACTCTGTCCTACAGATTTGCCGATGTGGCAAGACCTTGGCGAATCGGACGAGGCAGGAGCGGCATTTGGGACAGGTTGGAAGCGGGCGGATATTGGTTGAGCGGGCGATTGGCCGTGACGGGCAGACGATCCGTGGAAAAGGCCGGCGGGGGGTGCGGTCGGTAACGGTCAACGCCGCCGAATCGCCGCTCGGCTGGCTGCTTGCGCGCGGACTGGTGTCGCGCCGCCAGTTCGATGCCGGCGAGCAGCTTCGCCGCGACTGGGAACGCGGTGGCTTGCCAGCCAAGGTCACGATGAAGTGGGATGCGGCGCCGGTCGGGCGCCAGCGCGGCGCGTCGCCCGCCGCTCCTGACCTCATCGCCTCGCAGATCGACGCCAGGCGCCGGTTCGATTCGGCCGTCGAAGCCGCAGGTCCCGGCCTGGCGGACATCCTCTGGCGGATAGTCTGCTCGGGCGAGGGAATGCGCGACGCCGAGACCGCACTTGGCTGGCCAGCGCGAGCGGGCAAGGTGGTGCTGTCGCTCGCGCTCGACCGGATCGCCGACTTCTACAGGATCGCCTAGTCGGTATCGCCCTTGTGACCGGTCTTGCGGGCATGCGAGCCGAGCCCGGTCGAGCGCTGTTCGAGATTGTCGTCGATGTCCTGTTTCTTGGCGTCGGTGTCGAGGACGGCACTGCCGCTCTTTCCGCGCTCGCGTTCATGTTCCTTCATCGTCGGGTCGAGGTATCGATTGCGACCCTGGTCGTCACCGCTGTTCCGGCGCATATCCTTGTCTCCTTGTTTCTCAGCCTTTCGACCGATCGCTGTCGCGCATGCGGCCCTTTTGCGGGGCGATCGTATTGCCGTATTCGACCGAATTGGGCCCGGCGCTTTCGTGATCGTGCTTGGCTTGGCCTTGCACTCCGTGCTTTGACTGCGGCTCTTTCTCGACGATGTCGTCGAGGTCGCGCTTCGCGTTCGAATTGTTGCTAGTGTCGGTCATCATTGGCTCCCGTTGCTTTCCAGACCAACGGACGGGACGCTTGAGGTTTCCGCGAAATCGGGAAGGATTGGACTGATGATTCTCTTTGGCTCGTCGATGTCGCCGTACGTCCGCAAAGTCATTGCCTACGCAGCGGAAAAGGGCATCGAGCTCGACATTCGCCCGGTCGGTATCGGCGACCAGGATCCCGAGTTTCGAAAGGCCAGCCCGTTCGGCAAGATGCCGGCCTTTATCGACGGCGATTACCACCTCGCCGATTCGAGCGCGATCATCCACTATCTGGAGGCAAAGCATCCGCAGCCGGCGCTGATCCCCTCGGACCCGCAACTTCGCGGCAAATGCATCTGGTTCGAGGAATTCGCCGACACGATTTTCAGCGGCTGCGGCGGGAAGATGTTCTTCAACCGCATCGTTTCGCCGGTTTTCCTCAAGCGTCCCGGCGACCTTGACGCCGCGGACCAGGCGGAGCGCGAAGAACTGCCGAAGATTCTCGACTATATCGAAAGCGTTGCCCCGGGCCCGGACGGCTACCTTGTCGGGGACAGCCTGACACTTGCCGACATTGCCGTGGCCAGCCCGTTCGCCAACCTTCAGCACCTCGGTGTCGAACTCGACGAGGACCGCTGGGGAAAGACGGTGGCGTTCACAAGGCGGATCCTGGCCCGGCCAAGCTTTGCGCCGTCGGTCGAGCGGGAGGCGGCGTTCCTGAAGAAAATCGCCGCCTGAGTGGTCGGGGAGACAGGATTCGAACCTGCGACCCTCTGCTCCCAAAGCAGATGCGCTACCAGGCTGCGCTACTCCCCGACGGCTGCGGCGCTTACGCGTGCAGTGCCGAACAGACAAGAACCGGTGCGACCGCCAGTTGGAACTGACTCGGCCAAGGTCTATTCTGTTCATCAGCGATGACCGAAACCTGGAGCAAATCCGACCCTCACCCCGCTTTTGCAGGGGAAGTCCGCCGCAACCTTCCGGCGCACAACTGGGGCTGGTTCCTGTTCAGGGGGCTGCTTGCACTGGCGCTTGGAATCCTCGCCATCCTCTATCCGTTCAGCGCGATCACCGCGCTGGCCATGATCTTTGCGATTTTCGCTTTCGTTGACGGAGTGAGCCTGCTCGTCAGCGGGATTGCCGGCGCCAGCCACCACCGCGAACGCTGGTGGGGACTGGTCATTGCCGGCCTCATCGGAATTGCGGTGGGCGTGATCTATTTCGCCTGGCCGGCCATCAGCACGCTCAGCTACGCGTTCGTCTTCCTGGTCATGATCGCAATGTGGGCAATCGTGAACGGAATCGGGCAAATCAGCGCTGCCATCCGCCTTCGCAGGGAAATCGCGGGCGAATGGTTGCTTGGGATCGTCGGCGTCTTTTCGGTCCTTCTGGGCGTGGCGATCCTCGTCGTTACCGTGCTGGTTCCAGGCGCTTCGCTGCTGACCGTGGGCTGGATTATCGGCTTTTACGCGCTGCTTGCCGCGGCGGCGCTGATCGCGTTGGCGTTCCGGCTAAAGGGGCACGGACGCGCCGTCTGACCAGCGGTGGGCCCGGAGGGATTCGAACCCCCAACCTAGCCGTTATGAGCGGCCGGCTCTACCGTTGAGCTACAGGCCCCGCGCCGGAAAGCCGCCGATAGACCGGGCAGCAGCCCGCGCCAAGTCAGGCCCGTCGAAACAGCAGGGTGATTCCGCGCTCGCAGTCGATCAGTCCGGCGCCCGCGGTTTGCGCAAGGCCGCGTGCCAGCCGGAGAGGGAAGCTCGGCGACAGCGAGTCATCGGAGGTGCCGAACAATTCGTCCTCCGTAAGGCCGGCAAGGGCTAGCGGGCGAGTGATCGAAACGGTGCAGAACTCGCGGCCCTGGTCGACCGACAGGCGAAGGTGCTCGCCCTCGGACGCGCGGGCGATGACGGCGCTGCACATTCGAAGGACCAGGCGTTCTGCAATGTCGGCCGGGATTGCAGCGGTCAGGTCGGCGGTCGACCTCGACGCCTCGACATGAACGTTTCGCGAAGCGGCGACCTCGCGGATCGCACCGGCGAGCCGCTCGACCAGCGCGCCGACGTCGGTGCGTAGCTCGCCATTGTTTGCAGCGTGAATGCGTGCCGCGAAGTCCAGGTCTTCGGTTGCACTTAGAAGCAGCCTTGCCTGCGCCACGATCTCTCCGGCGCGATCCCGGAATCGATCCCCGGCGGGGCCGAGATATTCGCCGGCGATAATCTCGGCGAAACCGATGATGGCGTTGAGCGGAGTGCGGATTTCGTGGGCGAGCTCGCGAAGCGAGTTGCGGTCGCCGCTTACCGCCGAAGCGGCCGCCGTTGGCTCGCCTTCGCGTTCGGCAACGCCGCGATAGCCGGCAAACCGGCCGCTCGAGCGCTCGAAGGTCGGCACGCCGCTGATCGTCCAGCGGCCGCCGGCCGAAAGGTCGTGAGGAAGTTCGAGAAGCCCCTGGTGGAACGGCGCCCGGGAAGCGAAGGCACGCTCGACTGTCCTGTCGACACCCTGACCGGAATGGCCCTGGGCGATCGTTGCTCCGACCAGCGCCCCGCGAGGAACGCCTTCTACCCAGTCGATTTCACCCGACTCGTTGCACTCCCAGCGGAACAGGCGGGACTGTCCCGGTTCGTTCTCGCCAGGCGTTTCCGCAGGGGAGGGCTCGTGCGAGTGGCGGAGCCGTTCGATCCGCGCGACGACGTCGCTGATGCTTGCCGAAGCGTGGTGCTTGGCGGCGTCCACCGATGACGTTGGGAGCGCCGGCTGCTCCGAGCGGATGACGGAGATGAAGGCGCGGCATTCATCGCTCGCGGCGGCTGCGACTTGCTTCCATTCCGACGCGGTCAGCCGCGCGCTCGCCAGGATCGGGGCAGCAACGCCCAGCCGGTCGGCTGCAAATGCGATCACCAGCTCGACCGGCAAGGGCAAGGCCGCGACGGCCAGCGCCGCTGCCGAGCGGACCCGCTCGTCGACCGAAGCGGCGCCGGTTCGAATCTGTTCGATCGCTTGGTCGAAGAGGTCGCGGTCGCTGTCCACCGGAGTGCGCGCGACGAGCTCGACAAGCTGGCGCCAGCGCACTGCGCGACCATGCGCGGCCGCCGCCGGCTGGGCCAGCGTCGTTGCTAAGCGATCATCGAATTGCAACGGCCATACTCACGCGTCTGTCTCACCGGACAATCTCCAGCGACCGCTCTATCCGGGGCCCGTGCCACCGGAAGTAAGCAGTTGTTAACCATCCCGTAATGGGACAGCAGACAGCGCGACGTTAACCGCTTCGGGAGCCGCCGCAAAAGGCGGCCCCCGCAACGATGTCAGGCCTTGGTGTTGACGTAGATCAGCCAGTATTTGGCGAGTGCGGCGTCATTGCCACCGACCTGGTTGAGGGCGGCAGTCGCACCGGCCTTGTCACCCTGACGGGCGAGCGCCATTCCCAGGTGGAGGTTGGCGCGGCTGGCGTCGACGCCGCTCTTGGCCAGTGCGGCGCGATAGAAGTCCGCGGCCTTGGCATATTCGCCATAGCCGTACCACGCGTCGCCCGCGTTCAGCGTCTGGGTACCGGTGGCATCCGCCTTGGGGGCAGCCGGAAGGCTCTCGCGGTCGCCCTTGGTCTTCTGGGTAGCGACGGAATTGAGTTCGCTGAAGCTCGGGTCGGTTGCCTTGATCGCGTTTGCGGCGAAGCCTTCGTCGAGAACGGCCTTGGCCTCTCCCGAATAACCCTTGCGGACGGCGATATCCCCATAGTTGAAGTAATCCGCCGGGCCGAGTGAGCCGGTTGCACGCTTCAGCCGCATGAGGTCGAGCGTCTGCTCTTCGTTCATCGGCGCCAGGTTCTGGTAAACGGCGAGCGCGTCATGCCAGGCGGTGCTGGTCGGATAGGCCTCAAGCCAGTCGCGGCTGATCGCGATCGCCTGCGGAAGCTTTGCCTTGTAGGCGATTCCGATCGCCCGCTTGTACCAGCTTTCGTCGGCGCGGCCGCCGTTCGCCGACTGCAGGGCGATCCCCTTCTGGAGCAGGGCGACTCCTTCGGCGGCCTGTCCGGCAGCGACCTTGGATTCGGCCAGCCCGGCAGTCGCGTCGACGTTATTGGGGTCGAGCTGCAAGGCCTGGCTGTACGCCTGTGCGGCCCGGTCGGGCTGCTTGAGCGCGGTGTAGGTCTTGGCGAGGTTCATGTAGAGCGGCAGCTTCTCCTCGGGAGTGGCGGCGCCCGAGGCAAGCATCGCTTCGATCGCAGCGGCGATCGCGGCATTGTCCTTCGCGTCTGCAGCCGCTTTCAGCTGGAACATCGCGATCGCATAGCGGTCGTCCTCGGTCTGGGCGGCTCCCTGCGCGGAGGCGAGCGCGGACTGGATGGCCGCAGCGTCCTTTGAATTGACGGCCTTTTGAAGCTCCGAAATCGGCTTGCTGGCTTTGCCGGAGACCTTGGGCGTGTGAGTCTTGATGGCGTTCGGGTTTTCCTTCGCCGGCTGTGCCTGCTGGGCGGCAGCAGGGGCAGCGGAAAGGGCGGCAAGAGCGAGGGCAACGGCCGTCAGCGTGGATTTCATCATTTCTCCTTCGCCGGGCTGGTCACCGGCTGCGTGGTTGGCAAGGAAAGGGTCCGCGTGAGGCCAATAATACCGCGCGGCTTGATCGCCAACCCACTGCCACGATTGCAATGAACGCGCATTGAACCGCCCGGCGGGCTCGCCGAGGCCGCGCGGCCCCTCGCGCGTGTGTACGCGGGCGCGCGGGGGTGGTGCGAAGGTTCACAATCGGCTAGGCCGTCCTATCTTGGGGGGAGGCGCCGGTTCCGGCGCATTTTCCCCGCGTATTCACGACTTGAACAGATAGGATTGCCCCTTGGCCACACAGCCGCCGGCCGACGAACAACGCGCCCCGGGCGACTCCGGCGGAATCGCTCCGATCTCCATCACCGAGGAGATGAAGACCAGCTACCTCGATTACGCGATGAGCGTCATCGTCAGCCGCGCTCTTCCCGACGTCCGCGATGGCCTCAAACCCGTTCACCGGCGAATCCTCTACGCCTGTGACGAGGCGGGCTATGTCGCCGGCCGGCCCTACCGTAAGTCGAGCCGCATCGTCGGCGACGTCATGGGTAAATATCACCCGCACGGCGACAGTGCGATCTACGACGCTCTGGCCCGAATGGTGCAGCCGTGGTCGCTCCGGGTGCCGCTGATCGACGGCCAGGGCAACTTCGGCTCGATGGACCCCGATCCGCCCGCGGCGATGCGGTACACCGAGGCGAGGCTGGCCAAGGTCGCCAACTTCCTCCTTGCCGACATCGACAAGGACACCGTCAATTTCCAGCCCAACTATGACGCCAGCGAGAGCGAGCCGCAGGTCCTGCCCGCGCGCTTCCCCAACCTCCTGGTCAACGGCGCCGGCGGAATCGCGGTCGGCATGGCGACCAACATCCCGCCGCACAACCTCGGCGAAGTCCTCGCCGCCTGCCGCGCGTTCATGGACGATCCGGCGATCACGTCCGAAGGGCTGATGGAGCATGTGAAGGCGCCGGATTTCCCGACCGCGCCATTGATCCTCGGCCAGTCGGGCATCCACTCCGCCTACACCACCGGGCGCGGATCGATCATGATGCGCTCGCGCTACGAGATCGAAGAAGGCAGGGGCGACCGCCGCTCGATCGTGCTCACCGCCATTCCCTACCAGGTCGGGAAGTCGGGCCTGGTCGAGAAAATCGCCGAGGCGGCCAAGGAAAAGCGCATCGAGGGCGTCGCCGACATCCGCGACGAGTTCAACCGCGAGGGCGTGCGGATCGTCATCGACCTGAAGCGCGACGCCACACCCGAAGTCGTCCTCAACCAGCTGTGGCGGCACACCCCGGCGCAGTCGAGCTTCCCGGCCAACATGCTGGCGATCCGCGGCGGCCGGCCCGAGACGCTGACGCTGCGCGACATTATCGAGAGCTTCGTCAAGTTCCGCGAAGAGGTCATCACGCGCCGCTCGAAGTTCGAGCTGCTGAAGGCTCGCGAGCGGGCCCACATCCTGCTCGGGCTCGTCGTCGCGGTGACCAACCTCGACGAGGTGGTGAAGCTCATCCGCGGGTCGGCGAGCCCTGCCGTTGCCCGCGAGAAGCTGCTCGCGCGCGAGTGGCCGGGCGACGAGATCCGCTCGTACATCGCGCTCGTCGAAGCGGTCGAACCGCAGGCGAAGAGCGAAAAGTACAAGCTTTCCGAAGCGCAGGTGAAGGCCATCCTCGAGCTGAGGCTGCACCGGCTCACCGCGCTCGGGCGCGACGAAATCGGCGGCGAGCTCAAGGTCCTTGCCGACTCGATCGGCGAGCTTCTCGAGATCCTCGCCAACCGCGCCCGGCTCTACGAAGTCATGCGCGAGGAGTTCGACGAGGTCGAAGCGGAGTTCGCAACGCCGCGAGTGACGGAGCTCGCACCGGCCGCCGACGGCATCGAGGACGAAGACCTGATCGAGCGCGAGGACATGGTCGTGACCGTGACCATGACCGGCTACATCAAGCGCACGCCGCTCTCGATCTTCCGCGAACAGAAGCGCGGCGGCAAGGGCCGCGCCGGGATGATGACCAAGGAAGAGGATGCGGTCACCAACCTGTTCGTCACCTCGACCCACAACCCCGTGCTGTTCTTTTCCAACATCGGGCGGGTGTACCGGATGAAGGTGTGGCGGCTTCCCGAAGGCGGGCCGAACACCAAGGGCCGGCCGATGGTCAACCTGCTGCCGCTGTCGGCGGACGAGGTCATCACCGCGGTGCTTCCGCTGCCGGAGGACGAGTCCGAATGGGGCGGGCTGCACATCATGTTCGCCACGCGCCATGGCACGGTTCGCCGCAACAGCATGGACGCGTTCACCAACGTTCCGTCAAACGGCAAGATCGCGATGAAATTCGCCTCCGACGAGTCGGAGGATGAAGACGTCACCGACCGGCTGGTGGGGGTGCGGCTGCTGACCGAGGAAGACGACGTGCTTCTTGCCACCCGCAACGGCAAGGCGATCCGCTTCATGTCCACGGATGTTCGCGAATTCCAGTCGCGAAGCTCTACCGGCGTTCGCGGAATCCGGCTCCTCGGCGACGACGAAGTCATTTCCATGTCGATCCTCCGCCGCGCCGGAACCACTGCCGAAGAGCGCGAGGCCTATCTGCGGGCGCCCAGGTGGCGGGGCAATGAGGAAGCGGAAGGGCTCAAGCCGGACCGCTATGCCGAAATCGCCGACAAGGAGCAGTTCCTGCTGACCGTCACCGAAAAGGGCTACGGGAAGCGCTCGTCGACCTTCGAATACCGGCGCACCAAGCGCGGCGGGCAGGGGATCATCAACATCGTCACCAACGAGCGCAACGGCGGCGTGGTGGCAAGCTTCCCGGTCACTCCGGGCGAACAGCTGATGCTCGTCACCAACCAGGGCAAGATGATCCGGACGACCGTCGGCGACATCCGCATTGCCGGGCGCAACACCCAGGGCGTCACCATCTTCAACGTCGCCGAGGGCGAGCATGTGGTCAGCGTCGCCAAGATCGACGAAAGCGACGAGGAGGAGCTCGATTCCGGCGAGGACGAGTTCGCTCCGGCCCCTGGAGCGATCGTCGGCGAGGACGAGCTGGGGCAGCCGGTTGATCCCGAGCCGGACGGAGCAGGCGAAGGCTCCGAGGCCTGACCGGCGACGTCGCTCGGCTAATGGCTGGACGACGGCGACGATGAACAGGGAACGGGCTTTGTTGCGGGGGCGTTGGCCGAACTAAAGGCAAACTCAAAGGAGAACCCTCGATGGCCATTCCACACGGCGCACTCGTTTTTGTCGGCGACGGCAAGAAGATGCTGTTCCTTCGCAATCACGGCGATTCCGGGATGATCGATTTGCGGACCGAATTGCATGACGAGCGCGCCGACCCGATGGACCGCGAGATCAAGACTGATGCTCCCGGGCTCGTTCAGCAGAGCGTCGGAATGGGACGAGATTCCGATTCGGAGGCCGATTTCCACCAGCAGGGCGAGGACCGGTGGGTCGAACAGGCTGCCGACCAGCTGAACCGCCGGGCGCTGTCGAACGACTACACCGACCTGGTGATTATCGCCCCGCCCAAGGCGCTGGGGGTGCTTCGAAAGAAGCTCCACAAGCAGGCGGAGCGACGGATCGTGCTGACCGTAAACAAGGAAATGACCGATCGGCCCGTCCCCGACATCGAGGAATTGCTGGTCGGGGAAGGCGCGCCGCCGGCCGCAGGATAGCGATGCCGCGCCAACGGAACGTTGGCACCGGAGAGTTCAGCGTAGTTTCCGGGTCGTAATCTCTCCAGTGGCCCTTTCGGTTTTGAATAAAACGTTGTGATGCCCGCGACAGGACTTTCCGGAGGTCCGGTTGTTTCCCTGCTCTGCGGGTAATTACAGGGAATTCGTACCGAGCACCTGCTGTTCCGGACTTGGAAGGTGCCGCGAAAGCGCCGGAAATCAGGGGTTCCGCTGGTCGAATTCCCTGACCAGCAGAACAGGGAATTTTTTCCAGCGTATCAGGGAGACTTCAGCAGCGCTCACTTTTTTTCAGGGACTGGTCAGGCGCGCTCAGTACCGAAGAAATAATTTCCACTGCACCAAAAAAAGCACTTCACAGCGGTGATTCGGTTCCTATGTTCCTGCTGTCCTTGAAGCAGATTACTCGGCAGACGCCGGGCAGCAGCATCGGGACAACCTTTACCAACGCCACGCATCGCGCGGGGCGGGTAGCGGTTGTCGCCTTGGCTGCACCTGCGCTTCCCGCTTCCTCGCTGCGTCCAGCAAGGAAGACTACAATGACAAAACACACTCACATTGACGCACGGGCTAGCTCGGCAGCCGCGCAACGGACGGCAGTTGAGCACCGTCTCGGTCCCATTCACTACTGTCCGCTCGCGTCACTCTCGGTTTACGAAAAGAACCCGCGGCGGCACCCGGAAAATCAGATCGCAAAGCTAATGAGCTCGATCGCTGAGTTCGGATTTGCTCTTCCAGTGCTCGTGGATAGCGCGCGGACGATAATTGCCGGACATGCCCGCATTGAAGCCGCGCGGCGACTCGGAATGCAGGATGTGCCTGTCGTGGTTGCCACCGGCTGGAGCGTGGCCCAGGTGCGCGCGTATCGAATCGCGGACAATCGTCTCGCTGAGCTCGCCAGCTGGGATAACGAACTGCTCTCCATCGAGCTTTCCGATCTCATCCAGCTCGACGAGGTCCCAATTGAGGTTCTCGGGTGGGAAACGGCAGAGATCGACCTCATCACCGACGATGAAGCGGTCGGCGCGACGCTGCCCGACCCCGCTGACAGCGTTCTCGAAACGCCGATCGCTCCTGTGTCGCGCAACGGAGATATGTGGCTCCTTGGCTCTCACCGGCTTCTTTGTGCTTCCTCTCTCGAGGAGCATGCTTGGCACAGACTGATGGACGGTTGCATGGGCGCGATGGCATTTACAGATGCGCCCTACAACGTACCCGTGAGTGGCCACGTCTGCGGGCTGGGAAAAGTGCAGCATGCCGACTTCGCGATGGCGTCGGGCGAAATGACCGGGCCAGAGTTCACGCTGTTCCTCTCGGATGCTATCAAGCAGCTCGCGGCCAACCTTCGGGATGGCGCCGTACTGGACCTGTGCATGGACTGGCGGCACCTGCCGGAGCTATTCGCCGCCGTCGAAGCCAACGCGCTTGCGCCGCTGAACCTGTGCGTGTGGAACAAGATCAACGGGGGAATGGGGTCCCTCTACCGTTCCAAGCACGAGCTCGTACTCGTCGCGAAGAAAGGTAAGGCGGCGCACACCAACAACGTTCAGCTTGGGAAGCACGGCCGCTATCGAACGAACGTCTGGGACTACGCCGGGGTAAATAGCTTCGGAAAGGACCGCATGGCAGATCTTGCCGATCACCCGACGGTCAAACCCGTTGCGCTCGTCGCCGATGCAATACGTGATGTGACCCATCCCGGTGAGATCGTCCTCGATGCTTTCATAGGATCTGGCACCACGATCCTTGCAGCCGAGCGAACCAAGCGGATCGCGTACGGGATCGAGATTGAGCCCGCTTACATCGATGTCGCGATAAAGCGCTGGAGCGCGATGACGGGTGCGGAAGCGGTTCACGCGGAAACCGGCGAAAACTTTGCGGCCATAGCTGCGAGACGCTTGGCTGAGGCTGCCAACGTCCAGACAGACGCCCCAACCACTAAACTCAACTGAGGCTTCGGATGGTCGGCGCGCTGTCGCGCCGGCTCCCGATAGATCTTGCTCGATATCTTAGGAGAAATTCCCGTGTCTATTGTCCCCACGAATTCTGCCGCTGAGCGCGCAACCGTTGCAGACGAGGGCGTGCGTAGGCGGCTGCCGCCAGCGCGACAGCGCACGCGCCAAAACGCCCCTCCAGCGCCAGAGACCGAGAGTGAGCCCCCCCGAGCGGCACAGTCGGACTATGTCGTCGGCTACGGGCGTCCTCCGGTGCATGCTCGATTTCAGCCCGGGCGGTCCGGCAACCCGAAAGGGCGCCCGAAGGGAGCAAAGGGCCTGAATACCCTCGCTCGGGAACTGCTCACTCGAAGAGTGCCCGTCCGAACCGCCTCCGGCGAAAAGAGCATGCATCGTATTGAAGCCGTTCTGCACAAGACGTTCGAGCTTGCACTGAAGGGGAATCCGCGCGCGATGTCGCAGATACTCAGCCTCTATGCGCAGGCCGTTCCAGAGAAGAAAGCTCCAGAATCGGTGTCGGCCGTTGAGGATCTCACCGCAACGGATCTTGCGATTCTCGAAGAGTTCAAAACTTCGGTACTTGCGGGGGGAGAGCAATGAACGCGCCTACTTTGCTCCACGTCAGGGCGGCCAGACGTACTCACTTCTCGCTGTTCCTCATGAAGGTCTTCGAAACTCTTCATCCAGGCGAGCCGTCGCTCGAGCTATGCTGGTACCTGAAGGCAATGTCCCATGCATTAACCGACGCAGGGGCTGGCCGGACACGGCGCCTAGTGATCACCGTCCCGCCGAGACATCTCAAATCTATAACCGCGTCTGTGGCCTTCGTGGCTTGGCTCCTTGGACACAAGCCCGCACTCAAGATCATGGTCGCAAGCTACAGCCATGATCTGGCCAGACTACATTCCAATTTGACGCGCGCCGTCATGGAATCCAGCTGGTACCAAGCCGATTTTCCGGGCACCCGGATCAGCGATCGCGGCAATCGCGCGCTTGAACTGCAAACAAGTGCGGGGGGAGTACGCAAAGCGGTATCGGTTGGCGGGTCCGTCACCGGCTTTGGTGCCGACCTGATTATTGTCGACGACTGCATGAAAGCGGACGAGGCTCGAAGCCAAGCTGTACGCGATGACGTTCGCGCCTGGTTCGACAACACACTGTGCACTCGACTTAACGACAAGGGCAGCGGCGTGATCGTGTCCATTCAGCAACGGCTGCACGAGGATGACCTGCCAGCATACATGTTGGACAAGGGGTATGATCATCTCAACCTCCCGGCCATCGCCGAAAAGCAGGAGCAAATTCAGGTTGGCGCCGACCGATGGCACGCGCGGGCTGTGGGCGACCTGCTGAATCCCGAGCGCGAGAGCGTTGAAGTTCTCGACCAGCTTCGTCGTGACCTTGGGCCTGCAGTTTTCGCTGCGCAATATCAACAAGATCCAGTCGCGCCGGAAGGCAATCTCCTGCGTTGGGAGTGGTTCGGTACCTATGATGAAGTGCCTGAGCGCCATGAATTTCTAAAAGTGGTGCAAAGTTGGGACACGGGCATGTCGGCAGCGCCAACAAGCGATTACTCCGTTTGCACTACGTGGGGTTTCCACCGGGAAACGAGAAAGATGTACCTCGTGGACGTTTACCGGCAACGCCTGGATTTCCCTGACCTCAAGCGTGCGGTCATCCGACTGCAGAAGCAATGGAGGGCCGATGCCGTCATCATCGAGAATGCCGGGAGCGGCATTTCGTTGTGGCAGGAGTTGCGGGCTTCGGGTCCTTTCCTCCCGGTGATGATAAAGCCGACCAGGTCCAAGGAGGAAAGGTTTGCCGGATGCCTCGCCGAGGTGGAAGCCGGAAATCTTCTGTTACCGGTGGACGCGCCGTGGCTTCCTGCTTTCCGATCAGAGCTGAAGGCATTTCCAAATGGCCGCCACGATGATCAGGCGGACAGCTTCAGCCAGTTCGTCAGCTATCAACTTCGCAAGTGGAGCTGGTTGCTAACGGAGTATGCCCCGAACGGCCGCGTAATCAGCGGAAGTCGGCACAGGACGCGGCCTTGGTAATAGCGTCCGGCTGAGAGACTGTTGCGGTTAGGTGTCATGGCGGTGTTTGCACTTGCGCAGCTCAGCTGGCTTGTGAGCACGCAAAAGTGGCTTGCGATGTAGGATTCGCTGCGCGACCTACCCATCTCCCCACGCGTGCCGAATCACCAAGGGGACGGACGCCAGCTCGGGGCGTCCGTTTCTTTGTTGCGGTGGAAGGGCCATACTTTGACCAATCTTTCATCTCCGAACGCTGACAGGATATTCCGTTTCACCGGCTGCAGGCGTTCAAGTGCACGGATCCCGACAAGTTGGCATAACGAGTAAGTAGCTACGCGCGCTCACTGTTCTCGCCAGACGGTAACATTCGCCCAGGCCAAGGACGCAACGCCGTTTTGGTGCAGCATCTAGACGTCAGTTGACGCGACTGAATCGATTTCAAGATCTATTCGACGGGCTCTAGCGCGTAGCCGTTCGGCTGTGTCATAATAGGACACCTTATCCAAGATGCTGTTTTTTCTATCACGTTGCGTCAATTGAGCATGGCAGTTGCGTAGTGGGAACGGGTGAGTTGTGGTGCGTACCTTGGAAGCCTTGGATTATATGAAGCGGGCGCTTGCGTTGCTCGACGATTGCTCTGCTCCCGCCGACATTGGAGCTCACCTCGATCTCGCGATTGCTCGCTTGGAAGCGGCTATCGGGGCAGGTGCCGAGTCCCGGACCATTCCTCCCCCTCAAGATAAGCGCCCATTGTAGGGGCTTCGGCCGCAACATCTCAGATGGTGAAAAAGGCGGACGCAGCGTGATCCGTCAAAGTGCTTTATTGGCCGTGGGCCCGTATGATCCGAGCTGAACGTGTCCCGTCGGTTTGTGTCGTAACGAATCTCCGTGTTCGTGCTTGTGCCCGGTCGATCTGCAACTTTAGCGGCTTGGGTTTACTTCACCCCAGCTTCGCGACCAATTTGCTGTCGGACTAATTCAACCGGCGGCGAAGCTACCGGCAGCGTAGTGGGGCCACTCCAGGGACTGTCGGAGTTCAGTTTCTGATGTGTGTGAATGCGTAGGCCGTCTCAAGGCGCTAAAGTCTGCCACGCGCTTTGGTGGTCTGAGGAGGGCGGACATCGTGGCTATTTACTCGATCAAAGGTGTCGACGAGGGCGAGCGTGTGGTTGACGTTGCTGCTGCCGATACCGCCAAGCTTGCGGTGACCAAATTTATCGATGCATTGGAGCAATATCGGCGCGCTTGGGTCAGTGACCAGACTGGGGCCGACGTTAGCATGGATGACCTGGTCCAACTCGCCATCAGCGAGGAGCGAAGTCTGCAGAGAAGCGCGCATTGAGCAGGGTCCGTCAGCGTGCAGCCCCCAAGGACTAGCTAGACCGCTTGCCTTTCTCCAAAGGTTCAAGGTCCGATTGGACCCTCCAGAAGGCGCACCATTTCTCCAGCTTCAAGCCGTGCCTGCACATCAGTGAACGAGCCCCTCGCTGGCACGGGAAATGCTTTTCTGAGAGACCTCGTCAGCCTCTCGCGGGCGTCGAGTGGCGCTAAGTCTGCTCGTTCCTTAGCCAAAGCGGTCTCCATTCGTGACAGTAAACGCATGTGAGCCGTTCACGGGTTCAGCTATTACGCCGGCGGAAGTACAATCAGCTGCGTCCGCTTTTCGCCGCACCTGCTGCACTTCAGGTGCTTTGCTGTGAGTCCAAGCGAGCCGGTTCCGCACTCCTTGGCAAATTGAATGCCGCTGAGGGTCCGCATTGCACCGCATGCGCGGCAAGTTATCTGCACGTTTGCGCCGAAGCGCACCAGGTCTGCCGCAGTGCGGGCGTGTTTTGTGGACATTCAGTCTGGGTAGGGACAGCAGAGCGATTCGTGAACATGCTTGGAGGGGCAACTCCGCCCTGCCGATGGGTTGGCCAGGGCGGAGCGGCCTTGAGGGACAGCGGGGACTTGGGGAGTCCGTTGCCGCCCAAATGTGCATCAACGCGGCAGTTGCAACGCCGAAATACTAGACCGGAAGTGCCTGCCTCCAACTCAGCGGACATAAGAATTGGTCAACCATATTGGCGTAGGATGAACTGGGAAACTGGAATCAGGCCAATGAACACCGCCGACGAGAGACGGTCCGCCAGGTCAAACGTTCTCCTTGCGGCGACAGTCGAATGGGGACCCAAACGCAGTGCGGTGCGCATCAAGAATCTTTCCGCGCACGGCGCCATGGTCGTGGGCATCGGCCTCCCGCCCGCCGAAGCCGAGGTCAATTTGGAATACATGGGAGAGACAGTTTCGGGTTGGATTGCGTGGTCGCGGGACGGGCGCGCAGGAATCGAATTCGGCGCAGTCATCGAGCCGGAACGACTGCATCTGGCTTCTCCGCATCCGCATCCGCTTATCGTCAAGGATACGCGGGAGCTCGATTGCAGGCGTCCGGGTTTTCGAGGCAGGCTGTTGACCGAGGAAGAAGCACGAATTGTCGATGAATGGAACAGAGGCCAACGCCTCGCCGGGTAGGCGCGGATGCGATTGTGGAGTTTGCAGGTTGCATGCTCTGCAGGCCCAGCACAGTGGGTGGGGCGACGTGAGGCAGATCAGCTTCCGAGTTGTCACGGCGGTACTCTGCGGCTGCTTTTCTCCCATAGTTGCGAATCCGCTCACGTAGCGGATGCGCTGCTGCCAAGTGGACATTGTCGGTCAGCGTGCAATCTTTACACGAACCTGCCGTATCAATTCAGCGGCGAAAGCGGTTACTCCAGCTTAATTCGGTGCAATCAGCAGTAGCGGCGGCTCGCCTCCATTGCTTGGGCGTCGGTCTAACTTACGCAACCCTGGAGGACCCAACCGAGCGGCGGTAAGCGCAGGCCCGCAGCGAGCGTCATCTCTCGACAGTGACAGGGGCAGACGTACCGGCTCACTGCCGTCGCTCTGCTCAATGATGAACAGGTCGTATTGTTTTAATCCGGTGGACCTCAAGCATGCTTCGAAGCCGGCCTCGGGCGCGTATCGGTTGGCATCCACCCGGCTTATTTCGATTCTTGCCGGGATAGTGACACTGATGACAACCGACCCGCGGGATGTCGCGCCGTGATCGCTAGCCTCAGCTCCTGAGCCCAGTGATGCGAGTGCGCAAGTCAGCAACAGATGACGCATTGATCACTCCGTTTAGTCAAACGCGTCATAGGAACGAACCGTTCGCACCAACTTTCCGCTCGATCCAGAACGGATAGTTCTGCGGAGCGGACGCAAACGGTAGAATCTCTTCAGCACAGCATTCGAAGGGGCACGGCAGCGTGAGGAGAAAGCCGGATCTTCTTCCCGCCAGAGTTGCCGCCACTGCGCCCCCAGCGTGCGGGCGATTCTGTGATGGCCAACTCATCGCTGCGCTGTCGCTGGACCATTTATGGGTCACGATGGAGCAGTTTCGGACTAGCATAACTCCGTCGTGGGGTTATCAGTCAGACATGTCTGACCAATCGCAAAACCCTCGCAGCAATCGGCTTCTGCAACTCAGCGAGGAGGTGAGCCGGATCGCGAGTAGTCTTGCGCAACTCTCTGGGGGGCAGGGCCTGGCAATGCCGAACAACGTCTCCACGCCGGAGACGCTGAAGATCAGTGTAGAGCAGATAAGCACCGTAATTCGCCGTCGACAAGAACGGGGCCGGTACTTCCCGCGAGAACTCATGGCGGACCCGCTGTGGGACATTCTCCTCGAATTACTCAGAGCAGAGACAATGCAGCACCGCGTGACGGTTTCGAATGCATGCCTTGCCGCAGGGGTTCCCGCGACGACTGCACTCCGGTGGCTCAAGGTCATGGAGCGGGAGAATTTCGTTGTCCGGCACCGGGATCCTTTGGACGCTCGCCGAATTTATGTTGCCCTCACACCTGACGCCAGCTCTCGCCTGCGCAGATGGTTTGCGGACAACGATCGCCAGGTTGCGTAGTGATCCAAACGGAGTCCTTTCCGCTCATTCACAGCTGGCCTCTCTCGCAGGCCTCTAGAGAGTTCGAGCTGGGGCACGTTCTGAACGCCGCAGTTACGGATGCTTTGCAGCCGATCGAGGTCGGCGTAACTGGACTCTACCATGCGGGTCTGTGGGAATGTGATCTCGCCACCAATTCCCTGGTCTGGTCCGGGGGCACCTACGACATTTTTGGACTGCCGAGGAATGCCTCAATCAATCGCAGCGATGCCATCTCGCTCTATGCCGAGAACTCCCGTGTCGCGTTGGAGCGGCTGAGGGCGCATTGTATAAAGCACCGGCGTGGCTTCACGCTTGATGCCGAGGTCAACGCAGCGAATGGCCAAGTCCGGTGGATGCGTCTGATCGCTGCTCCCGTTTGCGACGGTGATTGCGTCACGCGCCTGCACGGACTGAAACTCATGATCTGAACGTTGCGAAGCACCGCTGCCGCCCGGTTGGAACAGTATCGGTTTGCGGTTCCAAGGCCTCCTGTGATGTACCTGGGCCAACAAAGAGAACCGGCTCGTCAAAACGGCACGAATTGAGCCAATGGCTCACTTCGCCATTTGGTAAGTCGCGCCGCTCAGTCCTTGTCGATAGTTATGAGGGTTGTTGTTAACCGGCCGAGGTGCATCCTTTGTGTGAACCGGGGGCGAAAAATGAACCGCAGACGTGAACGCTACTGTGAATGTATTCGCATTGGTAAAAGCGATCGCGTCTTGAAGACCAGCGTTCAGGTCGTGCTCGCCGCACATGTCAACGAGGGTCGATTGATCTTTGCCCACGAACCGTTGCCGGCGCTTGTGACAATTGCACTTAGCTGTTCCCCGAAGAGTGGCAGCCTCGCAAATGTGCCGATTGCGCGGAAATCTTAGCCGGACATTTCGCGTGCGGACGTCGTGAGGCAGGAGTTGCATGGCAGGGGGGCAACGAGCCCCGTCAGCCGAATCGAACGTGCCGATTGCCGGATTCGCGCATGCGTGACGCTCTGTGATGAAACCGTGGTCGACGCAGTGGTTACGAATCTCACGTACGATGGCTGTGCGATCGAGTGCTCCGCATCGGCTGGCATAGGAGAGCGCCTGAAGCTCACGGTCTGGAGGCGCGGCAAAATCGAGGGGGAAGTCCGCTGGTGCTCAAACGGCATGATTGGTCTCTTGTTCGTGCTGGACGCAAAACCCGCCAAGAATTGGCGCGAACGAATCCTTCCGCGGATATCTTCTTTCGCTGAAGTTCAGCTCCGGCGAGCAGGGAAATCCTACACGGCTCGCGTACTGGACGCGTCGACGAGCGGCTGCAAGATCAGGTTTACGGAAAAACCTGCAGTGGGTGAAACCGTTTGGATTAAATTTCCTGGACTCGAGGGTCTCGAAGCAGAGGTGCAGTGGGTCGCGGAATTTGTTGGCGGCGTCCGATTTACCAAGTCCATACATCCCGCTGTTTTGCAGCTACTGCGGCACCCTGGCATTGGAATGGGCGGAAAATTAGCCGCGTGAGAATATCTGCTGGGGTGAAAGCGGAGGGAGAAGCTTAGCGCCGGTTCGACTGGATCTTGCGAACCGGGGCCACCAAGAGCCGCTTTCCGCTCCCGACGAGAACTCCGACACCTCGGCCGCACCTCCGGAGAGTTCTTTTCCCATTGCACCGGTGACGGTGTTTAGGTGAGAAGGTGCCTGAAGGGGTAAGGTGGTCAGATGGGCTTCCGGTCCGGGGATGTCTTGCAGGTCACGTGGGAGAAGCATCCCATCCGCGTCATAACGGGCGACGACATCGAGGTATTTTACGACGTGCTCCTCCCAAACGCCGGATGGAACCTCGCCGGCGTGCAGACTGCTGCCTACTATCGAGCTGCATCGCATGTCATAAGCGCAAGTGCGCAGCTAATCGGAGCTGATCCGCTCTTAGATGATGAGCTTAACCTTCACAGGCCTGACCTGCCCATGCGAATGCTCCGGTGCAGGGAAGCTGCTTGGGGCGAGCCCCTTCGCAACTGGCCGAGCATCGACACAGCGTTCGACATAGCAGCTAAGCGACTGGCCCTCGTCCCTTTCGGGCAAAAGGGCGGGCCACAGCGTCCCGTTGTGGTTGAAGCGGCAGATGGCTGCCTGTTCTCAGGCCACGAGCTACTTGTATCAGCGCACCGCTTTCAATCGGCTAGCTGCGCCGACGTCCATGGTGTGGGCCTTTACAGAAGCGGTATCATTGAAGGGCTACCGTCCTATTATGCATGGGGATGGCGCGACCGGGCCGGCAACGCCTGCTAAGGTGTTCAGCTCTGCTGTGCTCCCGGATGCAAGTCCCGGCTCAGTTCCGCTCCAAAACGTGCCTGTGGGCCTTGCCTGCGGCTGCCGGCATCCCCTCTGAAACGGCAATTGTTGCCACGCGACTGAGCTCCTGCACCGTATTTCGATGGCCTCAGCGCATGGGCCCGAACTTTTCCCGCGCCTTGGGATGAACACGTATACTGTCGAGAGTTGTTTTTCGCAGCTCGGGCGAAGTCCAGAAGCCAGGCTCGTTTCGCACTGCGGATCGAACCAATTGCCTAGCGCGGGAATTGCTGACGCCTAACGATCGGCCAATCTCGGCGTACGTCGCTGAGTTCTGGCGCATGTGCAAGGCGGTAACAGCGCGCTCTGAAGGCAATTGTCGACTCCTCGAATCACGCGCCGACGACGTTCGACGGGCGGCGTGCCGGGCGTCTTTTTGGAGCAGACTTTTGCGCCAGGCAATCCATTCCGCGGACAAGTCGAAGATTGTCGCGCCGACGTTTGGAGGCGCCCCTTGTATGCCTCAGTTGCCGAACCGGCTGATTGCCGTCACTCAATGCGTCAGCTGATCTGAGCATTGATGAAGTTCTCGCTAGCCACTCGGGCAAGGGTGGTTGCTCCGCGCATAATGTCGACGCCCTTCCTGCGAGCAGAGACGGCTAAGGCATCACCGACGCTGCACTACCCGAGGAGTTCTGTTGCTAAGGACTCCACTGGATGCCAAATTGACGTCACTTGAAGAACGAAAAAATGCGGAGCGGTGAGTTAGAATGGCCGACAAAGGGAGCGCTAGCGCTCTTGAAAACGGGTTCAGAGTTTATCGACAGGTCGGTCGATGCAGCGGCTGGCGAGCTGGGTTTGTATTGGATGGGATCAGATACTTTAGGTACTTCTCCGACGCACTTTACGGATCGCCTGAGGCCGCGAGACAGGCGGCTAAGAAGTTTGCATCGCAGAACAGGGCCGTCCACCGTGAACTCCGCGCGCTCCGCAGTCGCTTCGACGTTCGCAGCAACTCTCGGTCAGGAATTCCCGGTGTGTCCAAGTACGAAGGATGGAACCACGGGCCTTATTGGCTCGCCTACTGGGACGACAACTCTGGTAACCGGGTGTCTCGACGTTTCTCAATCAGCCGTTACGGTGAGCAGAATGCCTTCACCTTAGCGTTGAGGGCAAGAGAAGAAGGCGTTCGTCATTTCCGTAAGCGCTACGACAAGCTCGTCGGGTCGCTGGATCTTCGTTCCGACCGAAAAATTAGGCGCGGCAGCGACCTGTGATCTGAACCACGGGTTATCTGATTGGCACGTCTCTTCACGTGCTGGATAGTGTTAGCTCGAACCAATTAAGTGAAAGCCATTGAAGAAAAGCGTTCAGATCATTGGTGGCGGGTTAGCCGGGTCCGAGGCGGCATGGCAGCTGGCGAAAGCCGGACTGAAGGTGCGCCTGTTCGAAATGCGGGGCGCTGGAGAAACCACTCCGGCGCACGAGACGGATCGATTGGCGGAGCTGGTCTGCTCGAACAGCTTCCGGTCGGACGACGCGCAGCACAATGCGGTCGGACTTCTTCACCAGGAAATGCGCGATCTGGACTCGCTGATTATCGCCGCGGCCGACAAGCATCGCGTGCCGGCGGGGTCGGCGCTGGCGGTCGACCGCGACGGCTTTGCCGCCGAAGTCACGCGTGCAGTCGAAGGGCACCCCAATATTTCGATCGTCCGCGCGCGGGTCGATTCGCTTCCCGATGGACCGGCGATCATCGCCACCGGCCCGCTGACCGGATCGAGCCTTGCCGGCGCAATCGCCGCCGAGACCGGGCAAGAGTCGCTGGCATTCTTTGACGCCATCGCGCCGATCGTCCACCGCGACAGCATCGACATGGATATGGCGTGGATGGCCGCGCGCTGGGATAAGGGCGGCAAGGATTATATCAACTGTCCGATGGACAAGCCGCAATACGAGGCCTTCGTTCAGGCTCTGATCGACGGCGAAAAGACGGCGTTCAAGGAGTGGGAGCGCGATACGCCTTACTTCGAGGGCTGCATGCCAATCGAAGTGATGGCCGAGCGTGGAATGGAGACCCTCCGCCACGGCCCGATGAAGCCGGTCGGGCTTGACAACCCGCGGACCGGGCGCTGGCCCTACGCCGTTGTCCAGCTTCGGCAGGACAATGCGCTGGGCACATTGTGGAACATCGTCGGCTTCCAGACGAAGCTGAAGCACGGCGAACAGGTTCGCATTTTCCGGATGATCCCCGGCCTCGAACGTGCCGAGTTCGCGCGGCTCGGCGGAATCCACCGCAACAGTTTTATAAACTCTCCGTCACTGCTGGACGATCAACTTCGTCTGAAGTCGAGGCCGAACATTCGATTCGCGGGCCAGATCACCGGCTGTGAAGGTTATGTCGAGAGCTCGGCGGTGGGGCTGTTGGCTGCGCTGCTCTTGGCATCCGAGCTCGCCGGCGTCTCGCTTGCCACGCCACCGCCGGAAACGGCAATGGGAGCGTTACTCGGCCACATTACTGGTGGTGCCGATCCCGAGCTCTTCCAGCCGATGAATGTGAACTTTGGGCTGATGCCGCCGATCGAGGCGCGCTGCAGGAAAGCCGATCGCAAAAGAGCTTACACCGAGCGCGCGAGACATGCCTTTTCCAGCTGGTTGGCGGACATCGGCATGTGAAAAGGCTTGTGAGAAGGGGGCGGCGTCAACAACGTTTCTGTCGCCCGGCTCATGCGGTTACTTCGTCGCAGGTGGTCTGTCGGAAGTTCGTGGGGCTCTGCGGAAAGTTCCAAAAAGCGGAATCCCGGCAGAGGGGTTAAGGCAACTCAATAGTGCGGAGCAGAAACTTCCGCCCCTGACTGTCTCTGACTACCTTTTCGTGGCGCTGGACCGCTGGCAGCTTCTTCCACTCCTCCCGATTCACCCTTGCAGGCACTTCGACGCGGACTGTTGTGAGAGCCTTGATCTTCGGTTGAGGCGGCCACGGGACAGCAGCGGAAATGGCGGCAAATAAGAACATTGGCCAGCTTATCTCGTCGCAGCCGTTTAGAGAGATTTGCTGTCAGCTCCGTTCCGGATGCACTATCCGGCTAGCCACTCTCCGGGCGTCCTACCGAGCTGACTGCAATGTTGGTCCGAAAACCTGCCGGCGCGTGATCGCTGCGCTTGCAGGATCGACGCAGGCGATACGCCGTCAACCCATCCGTAAGAACTCCTGGGAGCAGCCTTGCCTACAGCGGCCTCAGTTCACAGCTTCCGCCATGGAAGTACGCTTCCATTTTTCTTAGTCCGAGCGAAGAGAGCCTGACAAAACTGCGTCTCTTGTCGACCATGTCGCGTCTGCGAGAGACAAGCCCGAGTTCTTGAAGATTTCCGATCCATCGGAGTCCTGAGGTGTGTGCTACGGGGAGCGACTGCAGGAGGTTCGAGACGGTAGTCTCTTCACCCACCAGGGCCGCTGCGTAAAGCTGGAGCAGAATATCCCAACCTGGGTCGGAAAAAATTCCTGGTCCAAATATTTCTTCCCGTCGGGACCGTGACCGAAGTATCGCAATTATCCACTCCGCGGACACTTCTTGCGGAGGCTTGGCAGGATCGAACGAATTCACCAAGGCCTGCAGCTCTACCAGATCGTGCTCAAGCCGTTGCACCTGCTTCGTTATGGTTGCGCGCGAGGGATGTGACTGACTCACGTCTGTTCCTCTTTCGGTTTCGTGCAAATAGATGCCGCGTCAGTCGACTGCTCGCAACCTATGGATGGCTGACGCCTTGCGGATTCCAGCGTAGGCGCAGGATCTCAGGTCGCTGTCACGTTCCTAAGTTAAGTCGCCGTCTGCAGCGAGTCCAAGCGGCAGAGGCTGTCGCCCGTCTTGCGCGACACAAAGAACGTCTAGCGACGCCCAAATAGCTGCAGTTGCGTCTGCGGGCACCGCGACTGCAACAGGTCTCGTGTCAGATGGGGACGTGGCCGCGGGTCAGGTGGTTCAGATAGCCGGACATAGCGCGACGTCCAGTCTCGGAAATGTTGACCCATACGCGGCGTCCGTCGAGTGGATCGGCGCTGCGTTCGATGAGACCGTCATTGTGTAACTTGTCGATCCATCGCAATGCTGTCGTCGCAGGTACGGCAGCCGCAATGCAGAGCTTCGACACGGACGTGCGGTGCTGCTCTGCGTCCAGCGCAAACAACTCGAGCAGAATGTCCCAAGCAGGATCGGCAAAAAGGTCACCGTCGAAAAACTGCCGTCTGGCGAGACGAGCGGCGATGATGCCTCGGACAAACTTAGACGAGGGCCCAGTCGGTGCAGCGGTCCTCAGTCTGTCCTCCGACAGCCGCTCCAAATGTGCGACAACGACAGAGGCTCTGGATCTCGAATTCACTGTCCCTTCATTAAATCGGGTTTCGGAAACGCGTATCGCCTGGTGCATTATCTTTTCGACCCATTTCAATCGGTTGCCGAGCAATTCGACCGTGAGAGGAATTGGTTAACGAAGTCTTACTGGACCGTCTGAACCAACCATTTCGGTGCAAACTCAGGCTGGTGAGGGAGCGGTTGGAGCAAATTGCAAGCACCCGCTCGAGCGAGTCAGACTTTGGTCAAGATTTCGGACGGTCTCGCAATATTGGACGCCACGAGCCCGGAGCACCTTGATTGGACACTGGGCCCTACGCGGGCCGAGCGAATTAGCAGCTTGCCCAAAGCGGACTCCAGTACGTGAAAGCTGGTTCAAGTTGGTGCCGTCACACGCCCGTGGTTCGATTGAACGACGCACGCAGAACACTAAATCCCACTCTGAAATGGAGTGCTTGTCGACTTGCGAGCTTTTAACAAACCGTTTACCTCACGCGTCAGTAGCGTTTTGCCGCTCGAACGGAGACCATTTACGTGACCGAAGATCCGCAACAGCGCGAGCAGATGCTGGAAAGTGCGCTGGAGCAGTTGCAGGCCGCGCTTGATCTGCTCGATCGCGCTCTGGCACCGGCGCAGATTGGAGCGCACGTTGACCTTGCAGTCTGCCAGCTCAGGTCATTGACTGGTAAGGGTCAGATCATGCGTGTGGAGCAAGATGCGGCGCGCGGCTAAGAAAGCGGGTCATCCGTTGTGCACATTCCTGGCTGAGCGAGATCCAAAACCGGTCGGGTTTGAACGCGTCAAATTGGCAAAGGACTAGTCCGCGCTCCTCAAGTGCGCTGACCCACCTCGCGAGTACCGAGCGCGGTGCAATGGTGGTCAGGTCACTTAAAGTCACGCTGCAACGTGCCAGATGGGCGGCATAGAGTTCGAGCAAGATGTCCCAAGCCGGATCAGAGAAGAGGCCGTCGCCAAACAATTCCGATCTTCGCCGGCGCACCTGCAGTACTGAGCGGATCTGACTCTCTGTTGGGCTCGCCACTTCCTGTCACCTCGTGTTCCGCTCGGCAGCCGTGAGCTATTTCGTGCGAGGATTAAGAGCAAGAGCGAGATCGCTCCAGTCGAGATGTCAGCGGCGGCCAGTCACAAGCCCGCGGTACGACCGCTGCTCTGTCACGGCCAGATCCTCGTGTGAGCAACGTGCCCCGTTGGCTTCCAGTCAACACAGCTGGCCAGCGACGTGGACCATCTGGAGTTGTTTGCGAGAGGTTCGAGCGATGCAACGTGCCTCATATGGGCGAATGTCCTGTCTCTGCGACGTCGAAAATTCGCTTAACGACGTCGCGCCCACCGGGGGTGATTTGGACGCGTATGGCGCGCTTGTCATTCTTGTCCGGCTGCATGGTCAGGAAACCCGCGGACTCGAGCCGCAAAAGATTCCGCAGTGTTGTGTTTCGCGGCATGTCGGCGCGCTGTGCGATAGTTCGCACGCTGCACCCCCGCTCTGATGACTGCAACGTGTAGAAAGCGATCATCACGTGCCAAGCAGCTTCGGAATAAGCTTTCTTACCCAGGTACATTTTTGCAATTTGACGCAGCTGCAGCTGGTACCGGGCGGCTTTAACGCGGGGCCTTTGCCCAAATCCGAGTTCCATCCACGTTCTCCAGGCCACGCATTCGAAATCGCACCATCGCGACCTGACCGCACCGTCGGATGCGCCGGTCCAATGTCGACGTCTGGCGAGGTAGGTGCAAGTGCCTTTTTCGGTTCTGGATGTACCGCCTGACGATTGTTGGGAAAGCTGTTGCGGGTAGCTCCTGCTCTCGATCGCGCAGCTAACGAGAGCAGGGGCCGTTCGTGACGGCTGACCACTCTGGGGAAATGGCGCCGCAACCCGCGTTCGTACATTGGACGGGCTGAGCGGGCAAGAAAAGACGCCACTGTCGTGCCTTAGCCGCTACGCAGCGGAAGCCGCCATTGGAGACGTGGCGCCGGCGCCGGGTGCGGCGTTCTGAGCAACGTGGCTGCGGCAGCGCGGGAGCTTTGGTCAGCAGTTTTTGCGCGGACTCTGTTGTGGCTCACGGCGGACCTCCGGCTGTAGAGAGACTGCGGGTGGATTCCCCGTAGCGGCGAAATGGTCACGCGAAGGAGTCCGCAGGGCTGCCGCCATTGGCTCGATGTTTTTACAACGGCAATCTCGCGCGCCTCTTTTTAGACTTCACTTCCTGCGTTTGCAGAGCAACCACACGATCACTCAAACGATTGGAGGTTGTTCGTATGTCGCTCATTACGCTGGAAAAACAGGCTGAGGCGGAGATGCTGCTATGGCCACAGCTGAGTGCACTGCAGCTGGACAGAACGGCAGTTGCCGAACGTGCCGAGGGCATTGGCGGCAGCGATGCCAATGTAATCTTCTCTGGCGATTCGGAACGCATTTGCGAACTGTGGCTGGAAAAGCGCGGCGAGGCAGGTCCGCCGGATCTTTCCTCAAACCTGGCGGTAATGCTCGGTTGCTGGACGGAGAACTTCAACCGGCAGTGGTTCGAGCAAGTCACCGGGAGGGCCGTTACCCGCGCTGGTCAGGCGCTGCGCTGCTCGCGCCATGAGTGGCGACGCTGCACGCTCGACGGTTTCGTCGCGGATGCCAACGCCGTGTGGGAGGCCAAGCACACGAACGCTTTTGCCAGCAGTGACGAGGTGGTCACCCGCTACATGCCGCAGCTCCAGCATAATATGGCCGTCGCCGGTGTCGACCGGGCGCTGCTCTCAATCATATTCGGGAATCACAAGTATGAGGTGATCGAGATCGCTGCCGATTGGCTCTACCAGCTAGAGCTGCAGGAAGCCGAAGAATCGTTCTGGGACTGCGTTGTAAGCGGGAAAACACCTGTCCCGGCAGTCCCGGCATCGGCGCCGCGGCCGGTCGGCACGCGCGAGATCTGCCTGGAGGGAAACAATGCTTGGGCTTCAGCAGCAGCCGACTGGCTTGGTAACCGCGAGGCAGCAAAGCTTCACCAGTCTGCGACGAGGAGCATCAAGGAGCTTGTGGAGGAAGACGTCGGGAGGGCTTTTGGGCACGGAATTGAGGCGAAACGTAGCAAGTCAGGTGCAATCACCATCCGCGAGCTCAGCGCATGAGCGCGCTCGTTTACCAGGCGATCAATGCTGTCACGGGCGAGCTTGCTGGCAACGGCATAGCCAAGAGCCAGCGGCACGAGGAGGAGGAGTATCGCTATCGCGGAATCGATGATGTGGTGAAGGCCTTGGCGCCGCTGCTCGCGAGGCACAAGCTGTGCATTCTGCCAAGGGTGCTTGAGCGATCAATCAGCGATCGAGGCGCAGATCATCGGACCGTCCTTCGCGTCGCCTTCGATCTTGTGAGCGCGATCGACGCTTCGACACACACCATCGAGGCTTTCGGCGAGGCCACCGATGGCAGTGACAAAGGGACTTCGAAGGCGATGTCGGTAGCGTACAAGATGGCGATGCTGCAGGCTTTTTGCATTCCGGTGCCGGAGGAGGATTCCAATGCAACCTCGTCGAAGCCTGCCCGCAAACGCGGCAGCCGAGTCGAGGTCTGTGCGGAGCCGCCGGGCGGGTGGGACAGCTGGTCGGAAGAGGTCGTCCATATTGCGCGGAGCTGCGAAAGCGAGGAAGCGATCGAACGCCTGCTCGGTACGCGACGAAAAGAACTCACCGCGCTTCAACGCGGAAGTCCCGAACTCTACACGAGGGTCGGCGAAGCGATCGCGGTGAGACTGGCCGAGCTGAAGCACCCGAGCCTCGTTCGCCCGAAATCAGAGACGCGGGACCTAAAGCGCAAAAAGCAGCCAAAGAATGATGCGCGCCATGCGACTGCCAAAGCGGCTTGAGCGGGCGCAGCGACGGCGGGATGAGCGAAGCTGTCCAGCCCATCGCGTGTGGGTTCGCCGTCATCAGTGCTGCGTACCAGGCTGTACTCACCTGAAGATTGAATGTGCCCACGTCCGCACCGGCACGGACGGCGGTACTGGATTAAAGCCGTCAGATTGCTGGGCTGTTAGCCTTTGCAGCCCTCATCACCGTGAGCAGCACCAGATTGGGGAGCGCAGCTTTGAGGCCAAATACGGAATTGACCTGTACGATCTCGCTCTTGAGTTCGCTCGACGATCGCCGCACCGGCTGCGTCTGGTGCGGGATAACGCAGAGCTCCGCTGGTGAGAATCTGCACTCGTTTCACTGCGATGGACCTCGTCGCTCTCGCGGCTCTTAGTTAGATGGGACGGCAGGGTTGCGGTAAAAAGTTGTCGCCCCTTGCGCCAACAAAACACCGCCGTCGGGATCAGAGACGGGCAAGGTGCGCCAACGGCGAACGAGAGCGCAAGTCAGTAGCAGGGCCGCACTTTCAGCGGGCGTGTGCCTCATCCGCCGAATGGACGGGCAACCAGCGCAGCACTGAACCAAAGTGGGACAGCAATACCAACGGCCTTTGCAAGCTACTGAGTTACGACCATAATCGCCTTCCAACACGAGGTGATTTTCTCACATGAGTGACGCGAACACCGGCACTCCAGGCGAGACGATTCAAGTCTCGGTTTCGGAGATAACGCGATTGCGAGCGGAGGTTCGCAGGCTTCAGGCTCTGGTCAACGACCTCAGCAGGCTTGCGTACACTGATCCGTTGCTTGACCTCCCAAACCGCAGAGCCTTTCTCGCGGGGCTGCAGAGTCTGATGGCTCGGGGCCGGCGATACGGCGACACGGGTGCCGTGTTGTTCCTGGATGTTGATGGTCTCAAGTCCATAAACGACGGGCTGGGGCATCGTGCTGGCGATGCAGCGCTGCACGAAATTGCGCGGATCTTGAAGGAAACCGCTCGCGAATCTGACTGTATCGCGCGTATCGGTGGCGACGAGTTCGCGATTCTCTTGGAGCGGTCAGACGAGCTTAATGCGTGGAACATGGGGCTGCGCGTCGTCGAGGCAGTTGTTGGAGCAGAGTTCTCCATCAAAGATCAGCCGGTGCGGCTAAGCGTCGCTGTGGGTGTCGGGTGCGTCGACCCACTTTCAGATCCAGAAACTGTTCTCGAACTCGCGGATCGATCGATGTACCAGATCAAAGGATCGAACGCGGTAACTCATCTTCGGTGATCCGCGGCCGGTGCTTTCGACCGCACCGCGACCGTTAACCAAACTTTTACCATGTTTGGCTACCTTGGATACTTGATTGCCGCATGGGTGCATCTTCAATGAGTGGTCCGATGAGCGCACCGCGTCGCAATCGTGTTCGACGCGAGGCAATCCTCCTCGCGGCAAGCGTCCGCGAAGCTGGCCGTCCGAAGCTTTCCGCCCGCATCATCGATATATCGTGCAGTGGATGTCGCCTCCATGTTGACGGCGTGTTTGCTGGCGAATCCGTGTGGATCGCGATTCCGATGCTTGAGACATGCCAAGCTCGTGTGATTTGGCAGAACGAAGGCTTCGCGGCGGTAGAATTCCAAACAGCTCTTGACGAGGGTGTCCTTGGCCGCGTCGTGGCACGACATTCAACGCCCAGCGTCAACTTCGTGAGCGACTTGCGAGACTTTGCTGAGCAAGCGCGCCGCAGTGCTTCTCGCGCCCTTGCAGAACCTACTGCGAATGCATTGCGCGAGATCTCGCGCGACTGCAGTTTACACGCGCTGGTTCGAGAGCTGCAGCTGCTCGAGGCTCAATCGTCGCCTTCGGTTCCATCGCTGACCGGCCACCTGGTGAGGCGCGAGCTCCCGACGCAAAGCGCGTCTCCGGTGTCCTCTCTCGGCTAGGCGGTGCAGCAACGGTCGAGCTTTACAAGCAGGGGGCACACGAGCTGACTGGGAAAATCATCAGCGACGTCATTGCGCTCCCAACGAAAGCCGAAGCGCGACGGGCCTTTCTTCACTTGGGCGACAACGACGCGACAGCCAGGACAGCCAGGCGTGGAATGCAGCAGGGTCAACTGTAAATGGATCCGCGTCGTTCTGCAGCAACGCCCTGGACGAACTCCGCCACTCGCTGCAACGCGATTTTCACGTCCTCGTCATCGGTCATCGTGCTTTCCATGTAGATGAAGACCGTGACCGACTGGAGATCGTTGAGCAGGCGATGCAGGTATATGCGACTTTGGGAGTCCAGCTCTCCAGCACAGCGGTGCGAACGGGACAGGCTATTCGCCATATCCACCTCCACGAGTGACTGTCCAGGCTCAGTCGCTTTCGATGAAAAAAAAGGGCCGTTAAACGACTCGGCAGATCCTTGGTAAACGGATCGTAAACAGACGCCAAGGGCGTTTTGTGGAATGGCTAACCCCCAGACCTGAGTTCGTGGAGAGCCAACATCAGAAAGCTGAAGTGGCGCGGAACGCCGGCGCCCGATCCGATCAGAACAAGAGACATCATCGTCTGACGTGCTAGTGTGGTTCGGCGAGCATTACTGCCTGATCACGCTGCCTCACTGATGAGCTCAGGCAGATTTCCGCGGATGCCTCGCGATGAAGCAACTTTGCCAATTCAGATCTCCAGCTTTACATTAACAATTCGTTAACCTACCGTTATCGGCTTCGAGTTGCCGACCGTTCGACTGCTCGATCTCGAGTAAAAGGGGAGAGCGAAATGAGAGTACTCAACGTCGCAGCCGCCGCGGCGATGCTTGCAGTGGCAGGCACCGCAAATGCAACGATCGTCATCGGATCTAATACGGCTGGAACGCCGGCCTACAGTGGCCCGACGCCCACATATGACTTCGATGGGGGAGCGGGTGACCCGACGACCAATGGTGGCGATATCGTTTCGGGATCAACATCGGACCATGCGCAGCCATACGGGAGCACCGGCGGCTATTATAGCGTGGGCCCGGCCGACACGACCCCAGGCGACATCGATCTGTCCTCCTGGAGCGACATCTATTCGATCAGCTTTTTGTGGGGCTCAATCGACGATTACAACGTGCTGCAATTCCTCGATAGCGGGGGCGGCGTCCTAGAGACGTTTTATGGCACGGACATTTGGAATCCCGCCGATGGTGGGCAGAGCGATCCGGACACTAATCGGCTCGTTACGTTCCTGCTCAGCGGGGCCGATGTCGCAGCTTTTGACACGCTGCGCTTAGTTTCCGACACTAACGCGTTTGAGATCGACGATATAGCGATCAACGCGGTTCCTGAGCCGGCGACATGGGCGCTGATGCTGTTCGGCTTTGGCGCTGTCGGGTTCGCGATGCGTCGCCGTCGCGCGCCAGCGCTTGCTCAACTCGCCTGAGTCAGACTTTGATGTGAACTGTATCCGGGCAAGGTCCGCGACGTGATTGTCGCGGGCCAGTGCTCGCACGATACTCATGGATAGCATTTCGCCCGAGTTGCACTGCTGTGGGTGATCCCGCGTCCGCATTCACTGATACTCGCCGATTACTCGAAAACCGAGACAATCACGACAATTTCATCCGCGCGGGATGAAACCTTTCGCCGTGGCGGCAGGCTGGGCAGCGGCGCGACTATCTGATTCGAAGAGACCGGTTGCGGACGCAGTTGTTGAAGCCGATCCAGTCAACGCGCGCATCTGGTCTGCTCGCGTTCAAGGTGCAGAATCGCAGTTTTTTCGCTGAGACCGAAGTCTTTCGAGCGTAAGCGAGTGCTGACCTCATCGCTCGCTGTTGGCGCGAAACGCATACTCGCTCCCATCGGCAAATCATTCCAATGTTGATCAGAGCTGGATCTTCGAGAGGAGGTGGCCTGCTCAAACCGTTCTCAGCTGGGGCGGCAATAACCATCAGCGTTAACAGCACCGATCCGGGCCAGCTTGGTCGGCTGAAGTTGCTGCTCTGCATGGCTGTCTCCGTCAGGCGGCAGATTCAAGTTTCCCGATGAGCGCATCGTCTTCGGAGCACAGCGTTGAAGGACTCTGCGTCAGAACTTCGGAAACAGAGCAAATGCTGGTGGAAGTGTCCATCAGCTCGCCGACGGGAGTGTAGACGTGTTGCTGCCGAACTAGCGCCTGCAGGACATCACCCGGGCGAATATCGATCTTCCTGGTGACAAATTCTGCAACCCACCGCTGGTCGAGAACATCCGCGCTGAACTCGTCTGATCCGTGACGAAACCGCCACTTCTCGCCGCCGGAATAATTTACGCAGAGCACCGTCAACAGTAGATCGGCAACGTTCGAGATCGATCGACCTGCTGCTGCCTCCTTGAGCATGCGAGGGCCGAAATTGTGTGAAAGGTCCAACTGAACTCTGCCCCCTTCGGCCACGATCGAAGCCTCATCCTCGGCGGAGAGGGCGCTTCGAACCTCCTGAAACATCTCCGCGCAGGCCAGAATGTCGAGCGGCTTGGCGGGACTGGACCCGAAGAGCGTCTCAATCTCGCGCTCTGCCGCCTTGGTCGCGAGGTCAGTGGTTAGCTGATCAAGTGCTCCACGGGACGGCGGCAGGTTGAGCCATCGGTTCAGAATTACCGTGGCTTCGACAAAGAACTTTCTGATCTGCTCACGATGCTCGCAAGAAAAGCGCAGAGCGTCAGCACCGGAGAGTTGGTGTTCGAGCCACGCAGTAACCGTTCCGGATTCGACGTCCTCAAGCAGAAACTTGGTTTGAAGCTTCGTGGCGATTTGTGGGAACAAGACCGATGTGAGCTTCGCGGAAGAATTGACGAACCGGTCAATCGCCTGGAAAGCGCGCGTGTCGCCGTGGCCCACGGCCAAGTGCTTCACCTGGACAACAAGGTCGGCGTTGACTTGGGACAGTTGAACGCTCTCATTTTGCACGCTTTTCTCCCGCTTTTTCCGCTTTAGCCGATCTACGCGCGAGGGCAAACGCAAGCGCGGGGCGTTGTTCCAGTGCGGGACAGCGCGAGGCGTGGGCAGCCTCACTTTGAGCGCTGTTCGAAAGCGGGACACGGTTAAAACGAACCAGTGCTTGGCAGGCTGGCGTGTGGTAGCTCCGCTGATGATTCCAACGCAATGGCTGGTGCCCAATGCGCGAACCCCAAGCACAAGAAACGCTTTGATATAAACAGACGAGGGAGAATGGCATGTCAAAAGGCGCATGCGCGATGGCCATGGCGGCAGCGATAGTGGGCACGGCGGTGCCGGCGTCCGCACAGCCAGTAAGCAATTCAAAATGCCTGCTTGTCACGAACATGTTTGCGAACGCTGCCGGGAAAGAGACGCAGAAGCGGTCGGCGCAGCTGGGACTGTTTTACTTCCTGGGACGCACTGAGGGTAATGTCAGTGACGCTCAGTTGCATTCCGAGGCGCTTGCAATGAAGAAACTCACGCCGGCTGCTGCCAGTAAGATGATGGAGGCCTGCATGCGGAAGGTCGAAGCGCGAGCCCGAGATATCCAGGCGTCGATGCAAGAGCACAACGGGTCGAAGTAGCGCACTCGCCATGGCCACCCCCGTGGCCGGCTGCGGCAAGTTGTCCCGTTATGAGACAGATGCCCCGTAAACTTTTTCTTAACTTTCAGGAACAAGCGGTTTAAGTGGCAGTTAACAAACCATCGACTCGCAGGGGGTCGGTCAAGCTGAAGCCGAGGAGATCCGGGATGAGATATGCAATTTGTGCTGCAGTTGGAGCAGTGGCCCTTTCGATCGGTGGTGCAGCAGGTGCCACGGTCACGGTGGCTGCCCCGACAACAGTGACTACTACAGGGCCAACGACTGCCTCCGGAACGACGACGATCGGCTACAGCGACAACTTCAGCAACGACACTCCCGAGCCGACCAGCTTCACCGAATACCTCAGCTTCATGAATGATGCTGCGGGCAATTACTCGATCACATTGACGACGAGCACGGCGGCAGTCGATTTCACGAACTTGCTCACCGAGCTCACAGGGAGCGGCGGGGGGTCATGGGATCTCACCAAGATCGCGGACGACGGCACCAACGAATATTGGAACCTCGTCACCTATCTTGCGGCTGGGACCTACACGCTGAACATGGTTGGATCTCTCGCGGCCCAGTCAGCCGGCTCGCTCGGTGGTAGCATCACGATCACCCGAGCAGTGCCTGAACCGGCGGCGTGGGCGCTGATGATCCTCGGATTTGCGGGTCTGGGTTTTGCGATGCGGCGTCAGCCCCGTCCTGCTTTCGCTCAAATCGCCTGAACTAGTTCCACGACGCGAAACACAAGGCGGCCCTCCGGGGCCGCCTTTTTTTTGGCCTCTTCCCGGTCGGCTGACTTGGCCGTTGGCCCATCCGACCGAGGTGATTTATCCGCTGGAGGCAGTTCGGACGCGTTAAATTACGCGCCTGCGACCTCGGCCACAACACTTCGTCGGTTTGCGCCGTCCATCGAACGTAAACACTTCATTAACCGCAACTTGCGATGGTGACTTTTGCTCAAGGGTGGTAAAAGCGGCGCGGGTGGTGGGAATTGTCAAGTCAGTCTGAGAAATGTCGCCGCAGGCGCACGAGCACCACTTCGATGGTGGCGATGGCGCGTGCCGCAAGCATTTGCGCTACTCTCAGTGTACTTTGCCTGACCTCCCCAGCTGCTGCGGACGTTATCGAACTGTCGACCGATGGCACAGTCTCTCTTCGCGCAGGGGCAGGCGCGGCCGTGTGGGATCGGCAGGACGAAATTGTAAAAGTGACCGATTCCGGAGTTGCCGACCCGAATACCTTTTCGTCCGCGATTTCTCTGTCGCCGGTTGCAGCTTCAGCGGTTCCAAAGCGCTATGCGCTGTTGCTGGAGCGCGCTGCATCTGCAGCGAACGTCAGTCCAGCCCTCCTGGCCGCAGTGGTATGGCAGGAAAGTCGCTGGAACGCTCAAGCCATTTCACCGAAAGGCGCGATCGGCCTTGCACAGTTGATGCCGGGCACCGCCCGCGACCTTGGCGTCGATCCGCGCGATCCCGCGCAGAACCTGATCGGCGGGGCTCGCTATCTCAGGCAGTTGCTCGATCAGTTCGACGGCGACATCGAAAAGAGCTTGGCAGCGTACAACGCCGGTCCAGGACGGGTGCTCCGATCGAATGGGGTCCCGCGCATTCGCGAGACGCAGTCATACGTCAGCGCGATCGTGGACCGGCTCTCTCATACAGTTTCTGGAGGAATCTGATGTTCGTGGGAAAACGCGCAGCGTTGGTTGCGGTCGGTCTCAGCGCAAGCCCCGCCTGGGCTGCGGCTCGTGATCCGCAAGGCTCGGGGCCGATCGTCAATGCGCTCGAGTGGCTGCAGGGAACGCTGCTCGGCAATGTTGCGACAGCGGTTGCAGTTATTGCGGTGGCAATGGTCGGCTTCATGATGCTCACTGGGCGTATGAACTGGCGCTTCGGGGCAACGGTCATCATTGGCTGCTTCATCCTGTTCGGCGCAAGCGCGATCGTCAGCGGCATCCAAGCGACAGCGGGAGGTTGAAGCAGTGGCGCTGGCCAGATCGCCCGTGTTTCGAGCGCTGACGCGCCCGCAAATGTTTGCAGGTGTGACCTTCAGCTACTTCGTCATCAATGCTGCGATCACGACCGAAGCATTTTTGATCACCCGCAGTTTCCTCGCGCTGCCCATCGGAATCGTGGTTCACGTCATTGGCTATTTCGCCTGCCTTCGTGAACCGCGCGTGTTCGACTTGTGGCTCACGAAAGTCAGCCGCTGCCCCAGGGTTAAGAACTGGAGTCGCTGGGGCTGCAACAGCTACGCGCCATGAAGGTGAATAGATGACAAAGTGGATCGGACCAGCAGCGTGGCAGAAGCGGGAAAGCCGTGCAGGCGATCGCTTGCCGTTCGCCCGTCATGTCGATCAGTCGACACTTCAACTGCGCGACGGATCCGTCATGCGTACGGTAACCGTGGCAGGTTTTCCTTTCGAAACAGAAGACGACGATGTCCTCAATCACCTCACGACAGTCCGGGAGATCCTCCTGCGGAGTGCGCTCAACTCGAAGTGCGTGCTCTATCACCACCTAATTCGGCGGCGAGTGCAACTGCCCGTTCCATCGGCGGCCGGCGATTTTGCATCACATCTCGACCATCGCTGGATCGAGCAGCTCAACGAGAAGGGGTTGTTCGTAAATGAACAATTTCTGACGGTCGTGGTGCGCCCGCCGCGGGGACGGGCAGGCATCCCGGAGAGGCTTGCCCGGCTGGGCAGGGGAGGCAGGCGAGCGGCGCCCACCGCTGACGTTCTGGAGCTGGACTCCGCCACGGCGGCAATCACGGCAGCTCTTCAGCCTTATGGCGTCCGACTCCTGGGGACATATTCGTCCTCGACCGGGCTTTATTCAGAACCGCTGGAGCTGCTTTCAGCTATTTACAACGGGGAAACGCGCCCGGTGCTCCTGCCGCCGGAAACGCAGGACCTTGGCCATTACATTCCTTATTCCCGGGTGAGCTTTGGCGTTGACGCGCTGGAAGTTCGGCGGCCATCGGGCCGCAGTTTTGCGAGCGTGCTGGGACTTAAGGAATATCCCGACACGACGCGTCCCGGCCTGCTGGATGGCCTGCTGCGATTGCCGCACGAGCTCGTCATCACCGAGACATTTTCCCCCGTCGAGAGACAGTCGGCCCGTGAGCGGATGGACTTGTCTGCAAGGCGTCTTCGAAGTGCCGATGAGGCTGCCGTCACCGAGCGCGGCGAAATGGCTGCCGCACGTGATGCGGTGGGGGCGGGACAGCTTGGATTTGGAGATCACCATCTGAGCATCCTCGTTCGGGCAGGAAGCCTGCCGGCATTGGATTCCGCGACAGCCACGACCGCTGCCGCGCTTGGTGATATCGGGGCAATCTGCGTACGCGAGGACGTGAACCTTGAGCCTGCCTTTTGGGGGCAGTTTCCGGGAAATGAGCAACTCGTGGTCCGGAGGGCGTTGATTTCGAGCGCCAATGCGGCCGGATTGGTCTCTCTTCATGGCTTCCCCAGCGGCGCTGCTTCGGGCAATCACTGGGGCGATGCTCTGGCGGTTCTAGAGACCACGGGCGGGACTCCCCATTTTTTCAACTTCCACCAGGGTGATCTCGGCAACTTCACGATTATCGGGCCCTCTGGATCGGGAAAAACGGTTCTTCTGAACTTTCTCGCCGCACAGGCGCAGCGATACGCTCCGCGAACAATTCTGTTCGATAAAGATCGCGGGTCGGAGATCTTTCTGCGAGCCATTGGCGGCCGATATGAGAAAATCACACGTGGAGCTGCAACGGGTTTCAATCCACTGCAACTCCCGGACAGCGCATCGAATCGCGCGTTCATTCGCGACTGGCTCGCCTGTCTGCTCGAGGCCTCAGGTTCCGAAGAGAGCGCGGCGATCGGCAAGTCTGTAGACGAACTCTTCGCGCACGGTCCCAAGCTGCGCCGGCTGCGCTTTCTCAGGGACCTGTTGGCAGGAGGTCGGCGGCCGTCTCCGGGTGATTTGCCCTCGCGTCTCGATCGATGGATCAACGATGGCGAGCATGCGTGGGTGTTCGACAATGAAAGCGACGAGGTTGAATTTTCGGAGCGTTTGATTGGGTTTGACATGACCGAGCTGCTCGATGACCGGCAGCTGCGCACTCCCGTGCTCATGTATCTTTTCAAGCGAATTGACGCGTGTCTCGATGGGTCGCCGACTCTCGTTCTGATCGACGAGGCCTGGAAGGCGCTCGACGACCCCTTCTTCGCAGGCCGAATACGCGATTGGATGAAGACCCTGCGAAAGAGAAATGCGATTGTCGGCTTCGCAACGCAATCGGCAGCGGATGCGCTTTCAAGCGCGATTGCTCCAGCGATCGTTGAACAGACGGCAACGAGCATCTTCATGCCCAATCCAAAGGCGCGGGAGGACGAATATTGTAGCGGCTTTGGCTTGACGGCGCAGGAGCTCGAATTCGTTCGCAGTCTTCCGACAACGAGTCACTGCTGTCTCGTTCGTCAGGGTAATCGCTCGAGTTCTCGTTCGTCTCGACCTGTCTGGGATGCCCGACGTGATTACCGTCCTTTCCGGACGTGAACAAAGTGTACGCCGGCTTGACGAGCTGCGCGCCTTTGTGGGTGACGATCCGGCGGCCTGGTATCCTTTGCTTACGCAAGCGAAGTGGCCCGGCGCCGAAAGTGAAGCGGAATGCTTCGAGGCGGCCGAATGAGCTCCTGCCAACCCTTTTCGGCCCAAGGACCAGCAGGCATCGCCGACGCCATCCAGAAACTGGATTGCGCGGCATCCGACGCGACTGCTGTATCATTTGGTCGGCTGTTTGGCGCAAACGGCAACTTCGCGACCGCGCTGACGATCCTTCTTACCCTTTACGTCGCCTTCTTTGCGATTAGTCTCCTGACGGGTCGCTCGGCGCTGCGCATTTCAGTGCTCACGCCAAAGATGATGACGCTTGGCCTGGTGCTGACGTTTGCCACCTCCTGGATCGCTTACCAATCGGTCGTGTGGAACCTCGCAGTGGGAGGGCCAGATGAGATCGCTTCTGTTCTTGTTGGGAGCGATGGTTCGGCCACGGATGCTTTCGCAGCGCGCCTGGACACGCTCTTCGACTCCATTAGCCGGGCCGCTGAGGCAACAACGCCCGCAAACCTGGCCGCTGAGGCAGCCACGCCACAGAGCGTTGGCTCTGCAGTAACCTTCGCTGCGCCTGCCAACATCCTGTCGATTGCAGCAGTTGTTTTCCTCCTCGGCACGGTAGGCGTCCTTGCGGTGTGCCGGCTCGCTCTGGCAGCTTTGCTGACCGTCGGGCCGGTTTTTATCGTGCTGGCCTTGTTCGATGGCACCCGGGGATTGTTCCAGGGGTGGTTGAAAAGTGTAGCGCTTTTCGCATTCGTCCCGTTGCTGACGGTGTTGCTGGGAAGTGGCGCTCTTTATGCCATCGCCCCGATGGTCGACGGGCTCTCTGGCGGCGGCGAAGTGGATCTCCAGTCGGCTGTATCGATCCTGGTGGCTTCCGTTGTTTACGTCGCGCTGATGCTCACGGCCTTCAAGGTGGCCGGCTCACTCGTGCGCGGATGGCAGGTCAGCCGATCGGCGGCGCTGCGTTCAGCCGAGGCCCGTTCGTCCAGCCTCACTCGAATCGAGTCTCCACAGCCCAGCCCCACGAACAACACTGCCATTTCAAGATCGGACCGGGTTCGCTCGGTGGTGTCGGGAACTCGAGGCGAGCGCCATTCGCACCGTCTCCGCTCCGTCGCCGCGGATGTATTCGACCGTTACCGCTGGAGGCGTAGCGTCCACGCTCAGTGCTGGTGACGTCGGCTTCAGCAACCGCGTCGGCTTTCGGTCGAACGCTGCTCCCGCACCATCACTGCCAAAGGAGCTGTTGAAGTGACGTTCCGTCAAGTTTTGCTCGGTTTGGCGCCTTTGTTTGCGGCGGCGAGCGCGCATGCCGCCGACGATCGTTTGCGTAGCGTCTTTTACGACCCTGAACGGGTGATTCGAATCGCAGGTCGCCCGAATATCCAATCGACGATCGAATTCGGCCCTGATGAGCGAATTGAAAATATTGCCGTGGGAGATTCGTCTGCGTGGCAGGTGACGCCTAACCGGCGCGGCAGCATCATTTTCGTCAAACCAATTGCGGCAGCGACCCGAACAAACATGACTGTCGTCACTGATCGTCGGACCTACCTGTTCGATCTCGTTGCCGTGGGCAAGGATGTCACGCCTCTGTATTCGCTGAAGTTCTCCTATCCAGCCAATGAATCGCTCCTCAGCCAAGAGTCCGCAGCTCCGGAAGAAGAAGCTGCCAAGCCAGAGTCAACGTCGGCTGTCGCGACCACTACCGTTGACGAGCTGAACTTTGACTGGAAGGTCAAGGGATCGAGAGGCCTTTTGCCGAAGCGGGTATTCGACGATGGTTCGTCGCTCTATTTTTCGTGGGATCCGCGCCAGCCGCTCCCGGCTGTTTTGACGGTCGGCGAGAATGGTACGGAAGGCCCGCTGAACTACCGGCTTTCTGGAAACTATGTTGTCGTTTCGCCGGTGCCCATGGTCGTCGTCGTGCGATATGGGAAAGAGAGTGCTGAGCTGACAAGGCTGCGGCCACTTCCAACGCCACCACCTGCGCCAGCTCTTCCCGTGCAGCAGCAGGGGCATGTCGCCATGGCCGAGGTTTCGCACTCAGTGCCGCAGGCGACCGCCGCGACTGCAAATCCTGATCCCACGGTTGCAAGGCCACGGATAGCGGATCTCCTAAGCGATCACCTGGAAGGTGGGCACTGATGAACAAGCAAGCGGCATTCGGTCCAGCAAGTCCAGCACCTCACCCCTGGAACGGCCATGAGATCGGCGATGGTTGGCTTTCGGGCGATCCGCGCCTGGAATTGTCGGACGAAAGTCTCGACGACGCCAGTCGAAATGCCTTTCCAGTGGTGGCTCAGCAAAGATCGCGCAAGGACGGCCTCGGGATTCTCGCTGGCATTGGCGTTGCACTCGTGCTCGGTTTTGCAACATTCATGTCGCTGAACACGACCAGGGAAGCGAAAGCCCCTGTGACCGCGCAGACGTCCATCGCTCCTGCCAAGGCGGAGCCGACAATAACCGCCCCAACCGTAGCGCGAGCGCCCATGGAGATGCCAGCTGTCGCGCAAACTGCGCCTCGAGCCGATGCGGCGCCTTCCGCGGGTATGATGCACGGGACTCAGGCGCTTCCGACGTCGCCGGTCGTCGTCTTCGACGGGAGCATCGCTCCTGGGGCAAGCACCCTTTCCGGGCCCCGCGCCCAGGGCGAAGGGTCGGGAATGCTCTCCAGCGCTACGAATTCGCAGACAGGCGCGAATAGCGCTGACACTGCGCGATCGACACCAATGGCGGACCCCTCGATGACGGTCGTCCAGGGAACGCTCATTTCCGCAGTTCTCGAAACTGCGATAAATAGTGATGTCCCTGGTTACGCGAGGGCTGTGGTTAGTCAGGATGTGCGTTCTTTTGACGGAAGCCGGATCCTGATCCCGCGATCATCCCGCCTAATAGGTGAGTACAAGGCGATGTCCTCGGCAGGGCAGCGCCGGGTTCACCTGATCTGGACAAGACTGGTCCGACCTGACGGAGTTTCGATACAACTTGCATCCCCGGCCACGGACTCCAGTGGTCGAGCGGGCGTCGGCGGCAAGGTCAACTCGCACTTCTTCGGCCGACTCGGCTCTGCTTTGCTGAGTTCGGTAATCGGAGCAGCCAATCCGTTCAGCCGCGGTGCAACCGTGGTTGTCGCTGGTGGTGAGACAGCAGCTTCAGGTGTTTTGCAGAACGGGCAGCGGCCAGCAACGGTCAAGGTGTCGCAAGGCGAGCCGGTGAGGGTGTTCGCTGCGCGCGACCTGGTATTCACGCCTACGGATGCTCCAGCGGAATGACTGCCCAGGAGCCGAACATCAGAGAGGGCCTGGACCCTTTTCTGGAGGCGTACCTGCAGCCGTTTGCGAAGTGGCTGCAGGAGCCGGACGTCACCGAGCTCATCGTGAACGCGCCCGGCGAAGTCTGGGTGGAGCAACGCGGCGCGATGCGCTGCGAGTCCGCGCCGGCGGTCACTGATCAGCTGATCCAGCGGCTGGCGGAGCAGGTCGCGAGGGTCACGAACCAGGGCATCAGCAGGGAGCGTCCGCTGCTTGCAGCAACGATGCCGAACGGGGCTCGGGTGCAGTTCGTTGCTCCTTCCGCCACGCGCGGCCACTGGGCAGTGGCTATTCGGCGTCATTGGCTCCTCGAGGTGGGCCTCGAGGCTTACGCTGAAAGCCTTCCGGAAATTGAAGGTGAAGCGGACCCAGCCACGGCTGCCTCCAATCCGATTGCGTTCCTGCGCGCGGCCGTGAAAAGCCGAAAAACAATTCTGATCAGCGGCGGGACGTCCACAGGAAAGACGACGTTCCTGAACGCGTTGCTTCGGGAAGTGCCGAAAGGCGAGCGCGTCATCGTGGTGGAGGACACGCCGGAGATCCAGCTGCACGGACCCGCAGATCTGGGGCTGGTGGCAGTAAGAGGCGAGTTGGGCGAGGCCTTGGTGGACACCGACGACTTGCTGCAGGCGTCGCTTCGACTCCGGCCCGACCGGATATTGCTGGGGGAAATGCGTGGCAAGGAAGCTGTGAGTTTCCTACGCGCGGTAAACACCGGGCATCCAGGGTCGTTCAGTACCATCCACGCCAACACGCCCGAAGGCGCACTCGAGCAATTGTCTCTCATGGTGATGCAAACTGGATTGGGCCTCTCGCGATCGGAGACGATTGCTTATGCCAATTCAGTTATCGACGTCGTCGTTCAACTCGAGCGTCGAGGCGCCACCCGGGGAATAGCAGCCGTTCGCGAATTGGGTGGCAGCGTGCCGGGCAGCAACTCGACGGTCGCGGATATCCTGTCGCGACTGGCTGCCGCATAGGGAAAGGCGTCGACACCCAAGGCGATTTTTCGCCGGTCGCATGCTCACTTGCCCATTGCTGGAAAAAGAGGGACATCGGCAGAGTACAGTGGAGATGGTGTTGCTGAAGCTGCGGCTGATCGACCGCCATCGTTCATTCAAAGGCGAAGAGTATCGATATGGTGCGTGACTCCTGGATTGTTAACGCGTCAGACCTTTCCCGATTGGTGAAAAGTTTGTCGATTTGCCACCGGGAATTGGCCGTCACGATTTTTCAGGATTGCCACAGTCGCGCCTCGAGGAAATTGTACGAAGGCCAAAGCTCTCTCGCTACCGTGCTGCGTTGCAGGCGGTTCGAGACGCTCGAGGCAGACCGATAGTGTCGCACCTGCCGCGGATGACCGCAGCTGTGTCAGTCGCGCAGACGTTGATGCGGGATACGTCGCCCCACCTTGCGTTTTCGTTCAATTTTACTGAGCTGCCAGAGCACGGCGCGAGAGCGATCATGCGGCGCGTGTTCCAGCGTGTGCAAACGTTTTTCGTCTTCAGCTCCTTCGAAGTCCCGGCTCTACGCAGAACACTTCGATTTGCCGCCAGAGCGCTTCCACACCCTCCTCTGGACCCAAGATGCGCCACCGGTTGCCGTTGAACCAAGTCGCTTTCCATTAAATGGTTACGTGTGTGCCATTGGTGGAGAGGGACGTGACTACCAAACACTCATTGAAGCTGCGCGCATACTGCACGACGTGCAATTTGTGATCGTAGCACGTGAATACAACCGGATTGCGCACGCTCCCGCTAACGTTCACGTGTTGACCAACTTGCCACTTGAAAAGACTTGGCGAATTGCGCAGGACAGCTCCTGTCTTGTCGTTCCGCTTCTATCGAAAACGACCTGCTGTGGTCACATCACGTTGGTGTCCGGTGAGCAACTCGGCATCCCAGTCATCTCCACTTTTAGTGAGGCGACTACTGAGTACACCGAGGATATTTCTCTGTGCGCACCGCAAGATGCAGGCGGACTTGCCACGTTAATTCGTGAGCACCACGTTGACGCATTGGATCGGAAGCGGATTGCGCAATCCAAATCCCTCAGAAAAACGCGAAATATAGTCGAAACCGTTGGACAGCTGCCCTGAACGCGGTCCTTGAGAACAGGCTATTCCAGTAGCGACCGCTTAGATTTGAGAGGGCTTTCGGCAACAGCATTCACGGATTTCACACACGCAAAACGCCCGAGGATGCTCGGTCTAAACCGCACTTGCCCGTGGTGCAAAAAAGGGAACACAGGCAGGCGGACAGTGGAGGTGACGTTGCTGAATCTGCGGCAGATTGACGGCTATTATGCTTTCGACGAGGAAGAGTGCCGTAATGAAGGGCGGGCGCTCGCGTCGGCATATCGCAATGCTGAGCCATTCCCCCATGTCGTCATTGATGACTTTCTCGATACGGAGCTTCTACTAAAAGTCGCGAAGTCATTTCCGTCGGCCGAAGGGAAACGTTACTTTGACCGGTCGCAGGAGCGTCTGAAGTATCAGTTCCACGCGAACGAGTTCATCCAGCGGACTGATCCGAAATCTATTCGCGGAGCTGAACGGCCGTGCCTTCCTTGGTTTTCTGGAAGCGATGACGGGGATTTCGCGGGCTTATTTCCGATCCCTATCTCGACGGCGGAGGGCTGCATCTCACCCGTCCTGCCGGGCACTTGGGCGTGCACGCCGATTTCAATATTCATGGTCCGATGCACGTCGAGCGACGGCTAAACCTGCTCGTGTATCTCAACGACGACTGGCCCACTGCATATGGCGGCGCTCTCGAACTGTGGGACCGCCAGATGAAGAGGTGCGCCAGGAAGGTCGACCCAATTCTTGGAAGGGCCGTGGTTTTCAGCACGAACTTGGACAGCTTTCACGGCCACCCCGAGCCATTGAGTTGTCCTCCGGACCGGGACCGGCGCTCGCTAGCTACGTATTATTATACCGCCCTTCGTGATCCGGCGGCCTCGCCGCCCATCCGTTCAACGACATTTCAAGTCAGGCCCGGAACTGAAGATCAGGTCGACTGGGAGATGAGAGTTGATCACCTCATAAACGACTGGGTACCTCCCCGCCTGCAGGCGATTGCACGGCGATTAAATCCGTTCAGGTGAAAGCTGGGTGGCGCTGATTTGGTTAGCGGCGAACGTAGGGGAGCGCTGATCTTCCGTCACATTCTGTATTCTAACCTCTCATGCAAATCTCACGATAGAACTCGAGAGTTTCTTTGGCCACAGCCGCCGGATCGAGCTTGCGACCCACGCTTTCGCGGGCCGCGGCACCGAGCTTTACGAGCTCTTCGGGGTTCGAAAGCAACTCTACGATGGCGTTAGCGAGGCTATTGCTTACTCGTCCGCTCACGCCGTCCTCAATGAGTGCTCGGGCTCCGATAGTTTCAGACGCTAGAACGGGCATTCCGAGCGCCATCGCCTCCGCGATTGCGTAAGAAAAAGTTTCGAAGCGGGACGTTGCTAATGCGAGGGCTGATTGCAGTCTGAGCGTCTCAATTTGTGCAGGTGTTTGCGTCCCTAGGCACGTAGCGCCGGCAATCGGATCGCCTGGTCCGATCATGGTGAGCTTTATCGAAGGACGTGCTTTGCGGGCTTGCTCAACTGCTCGAACTGCGACGTCAGCTCCTTTGAGATAATCGACACGACCGACGAATAATAACTGATCGAGATCAGCAGACTTAATATCCCAAGTTTTCGAATTTTTTGGGACGGGGTTCGGAATCACCCTCGCAAAGGTCGGGTTTACACAGAACTTGTTAAACAACTCTTCGAGAAGACGTTGGGTTGGGCTGAGTACGGCGTCGACTTTTCCGAGTGCGGACAGTTCGGCCGCTTGTCGTTTGTCGCCCTGATGTTTTTGGTCGGCTGTTTCGCAATATTGGCGGAGCAACGCGTGGGGCCCGTGTAGCCGCATGACAACGGGGACTCCACGCCCAACCAGCGTCCCCGCAACGCCGAAGCTTTCCTCGATTTCGAAGATCTGGGCGCCGTCGCCGCGAGCAGCGTCAAGGGCGGCGCCTTCTACCGAGGTGAAGAGTCGCCTTATCCCCCTGAGTACCGGTAACTTCGCGACCGTACCGTCTGCTCTCTCTATGTCCGTCGGAGTGACCACCGTCACTCGATGTCCGAGCAGTCGCAGCGCATCCCGCATAATCCGAACATATGTCACCACTCCATTGGGTGCGCCGGTGTCCGGAAGAGCCGAGGAGTAGTAGGCGATGTGCATAGGTGGTGTTTTTGCCAGCTAGTCTGATGTGCTCGTACGCGTAGTAGGCGCACTGCAGCCCGCGCCGACATGAAGGAGCCATTCAGCGGTTTTCCTTAAGCCCTCTTCGATGGTCGTTCGAGGGCGCCAATTTAATGTTTCTCGAATGAGAGCAATGTCGAGGCATACGCGGGGAACATCTACAGTGCGCGCGGCGATATACTTCACCTCTGTCTTCCGGCCTGTAGCGGCAAAGATGAGTGGAAGCAGCTGCTCGATTGACCGGTACCTACCCGACCCCACGTTGACTTCCGCTGGTACAGTTTCGGCACCACAAGCTAGCGTAAATGCCTCAGCAACATCATCTACATATAAATAGTCCCGCGCGAGCTCTCCCTTGCCGAACACGTGAATAGGATCGCCGCGAATTGTCCGCGCCAGTGCGGTCGCAATGAACCCCTGTCCGCGATCAGGTAACTGACCGGGACCGTACGGATTGCCGATCCGCAACGCACAAGTTTCCACACCGTAAGCACGCCCGATCGCGCGAAGGTAAAGCTCAGCAGCGGCTTTCCCGGCGCCGTACCCTCCAACAGGGCTGATGGGCGCCGTTTCCGGCGTTGGGAATCGGGGGTTGTCGCCATAAATTGTGCCACCGGACGATGGATATAGGAGGCGCTTCACGCCAGCTTGCGCTGCTCTTTCGAACAAACCGACGGCAGACGCGACGTTCGTCACGACGTCCTTGTACATTCCGCTGTTGCCCCGGCCCGGGTCGTTCTGCCACACAAAGTTGATCAGGGTGTGAGCCCTGGCAAACAGGTCGTCAGGGATGCTTCCGCTCATGACATTCGCGACGGTCCACGTATCGACGCCGTCCACGGGTGAATCGAGAATATCGACAGCGTCGACCCTCACCCCCGCCGCCACCAATGCAGTCGTACATGCTTTCCCAAGAAAGCCGGCCGCTCCAACAACCAAAACCCTCTTTTGCTTCATCGGTTGCTGCGTCATCCCTCCACCAACCGTTTGAAAAGCATATTTCGCATCGCGGCAACCCAGAACTGCGGTTCGATGGTGCGGTTGTGGCTTGAAGTGACAGGTTTGGCGATCCGCATGTGATTCAGGTTAGACGGAAGTTTACGGTGGGAACGATACCAGACATACCAGCGCGATCGCTGGTCAAGAACGATGCCGCGGCGCCGTGCGAGGCGCATGAGGGGAGCTTGCTTTGAACCAAACCCGCCCACTCTTTGTTGCGCTTTCCATCCACTTTGCGGGGATTGGATTCACGTCAGCTGCTGTCGCGCTTGCTCGGCATATGCCGCTGCCTTTCCGGCCGGTCCTGTTCATACCTCAAGTCTACGGCGGCCTCCCCGCCGGCATGAACTTCGTGAGGCCATTCCCGCCTATTTTCCCTGCGTCAATCGCTTTCCAACCCCCTGTAGTGGCGTGGGCGCGTCGTAGGAATGAACTGAACCTGCTGAATGCCGTCGAGCGTGGCGGACCAGGAAGTGTCGTTTGGCTGTGGCCTGGAGCCTCGGTCGAGCTGCAGCGGCAGCTTAAAAAGGTTGGCGCCATAGTCATTCGCGAGATGATCAACACCCATGATGGCACGGGCCGACGCATTCTCGATGCAGAGTATAGCAGAGTCGGCTTACCTCCGACGCATGGCGTGACGGAGGAAAAGCAACTTACCGAAATTGAACAGCTGGCACTCAACGACTTCATCGTGTCGCCCAGCGAGTGCGTCGACGATTCTCTTCTCGAGTGGGGCGTTCGGGACGAGCAGATAATTCGCTCGACATTCGGTTGGTCGCCCGAGGATTTCAATTCGGTTCAAAAGCCAGTGAAATCGGACGAGGGAGTAATCGCTCTCTTTGTAGGCCAGGTCGGGATCAGAAAAGGTATTCATCTTGCTCTGGCCGCTTGGGACCTGGCAGGAATTTCTGGAAAATTCGTGATTGTTGGAAGAGAAGACGCCGAGGTTGCACCTTTGCTCGCAAAGTATCGCAGTCGGCCAGACGTCAGGTTCGTTCCTTTCACTCGAGATCTCGGTCGGTTGTACCTAGCCGCGGACTTCCTGTTCTTCCCCACCCTTGAGGAAGGCGCGCCTCTCGTGTGCTACCAAGCGGCGGGGTGCGGCCTTCCCATTTTAACCGGGCCAATGGGACGCGGCCGTCTTGTGGAGCACGGAACGACGGGGTTTGTAGCTGATCCGCACGACATCGAGGCACTCGCGGGATACCTCCGGCGGCTGTCGGTTGACAATACGTTACGTGCGTCGATGTCTGAGCGGATTCGGCGCCGAGCATCAAATTTCACCTGGGACGCAGTAGCCGCGCAACGGGCCGAAGCTTTTTCGGGACAAATCGGCTGAGTGCCTATGGCCGATGTGAAGCGGCGGCGGGTTTTCGCTTGACCAGCGAGAAGCGCTCGGCGTTGACGACGTCTTTAGCAGCGGAACCGCCGCAGTTGAGTGGGTCGTTGCTGTGACTATCCGTCTCGTTAGAAAGGGAGCAATGGCCGGCGCCTTTTTCGCCACTCGGCTGCAACGGATCCGGCTCACCGGAACTTCGGCACTCGCGCTTAGTACGGTAACGACCAACCTGGTGCGCCTTGTCAGCACGGTCGTGCTGACCCGCCTGCTGGCACCCGAGGTCTATGGCATCACCGGCATTATCATGTCGGTGTTCTACACGATCAACATGATCACGGATATCGGGCTGCAGGCTTATGTCGTTCGTCACGCGCGCAGCGAAGAGGATTCGTTTCTTGACGCGGTTTACACGATGCACGCCGCTCGCGGCGTCGGCCTTGGCCCTAGTCGGCGATGGCATCCGCATGGCCGCTTTCGCTTTCTGCTGGGCAAGCCGGAGATCGTGGCGCCACTTGCCGTTGCGTCGCTAGTCTTCGCTATCGACGGGCAGGTATCGCTGCACCAGTTCAGGGCGCTGCGAGCGGGCGCGGTTCAACGCTTTGCAATGATCGACCTAATTGCCGGCGTCACGCAGACCTTTGCGGCAATCGCCCTGGCGTTCGTCTTTCGGAATGTCTGGGCGATTGTCGCGTCGTTGTTCGTGGCGAGGCGGTCGCGTGTGGGTAACCCACTTTCTTTTTGAGGGGGCCGGCACAGGATTCGGTTCGACAGAGCCATAGCCGCTGACCTGTGGCGTTTTTCCCGCGTCGTGGGCCTTTCCAGCGCGATGACGTTGGTTATCGCCCAACTGGACAAGCTGGCTCTTGGCCGAATTCTATCGCTCAGCGAGTTTGGCGTTTTCGTCATCGCATCGTCGCTCGCGGCTGCTCCTACAGTTTTCGCCTTCAATTATGCCTCGACGATCGTTTACCCGGCGATCGCGTCGGCATGGCGCGATGAACAATGCATTCGAAGTGCCTACTATCGCTGCTGGGGACGCTTTTTCTATCTCTATGCCTTCGCTGCAGGAGGGCTGATCGGAGCAAGCGAGCTTCTCGTGGCGCTATTGTACGACGACCGTTATCTGACCGCTGGAAAATACCTGACGATCTTGGCGGTGAGCACGGGGCTCGCCATCGTCACTCGACCTATGGAAGCGGTCCAGGTGGCGAGCGGCCGACAACGTGCAGCGATCGAGTTCAACGCACTTCGGCTGGCGTGGCTCGGCAGCGGTGCCGCCGTGGCTCTGGCCCGGTCGGAGCCCATCGTCCTGGTTTTCGCACTAGGTTTGCTCGAGGTGCCGCCGTATTGTTTTGGGCTGCTAAAGATGGCTCGCCTGCAGCAGGTTCGCTGGCTTCGCGAACTCACGTTTTTGGCGACGTTAGCGAGCGGCTTCGTCATCGGTTGGACCGTCAAGGTTGCCGCCCTAAGGCTCCTCACGCACCTGCAGCTGATGTGACGGCAGCCGGGGCTGCGGCAGGGAGGCGGCACCGCGCTCGCGGGAGCTAATAGCCCTGGTTCGAACGCGACCCGGGACTGCTGCTGCTGCCCCGGCGATGAGGAAAACAATGGAAAGGTCATGCTGAGTTGGGAATGAAATCTACCAAATATATTCGCCAGGAGTAGCGCGAGGCCGCCCCGGTGAATGTTCGCTGGCGTAAGCTCATTTCCCGTGCCTCCTAGCGCCAAAAATTCAGCAACCGCGAACGATCCCGAACAAGGCGAGATAGCCGACCCAGCCGAACGTTCCGAATTGAATTATCCAGCCACCATCGGTCCCGAAATGTCCTGACCTGTCCACTCGTCGTAGATGCGGTTGCGGCCCCATCCGCCCCATCCGGTCAGTGGCTTCTGATTGGCCTTCGCCAGCAACTGCTCCTCGTTCTGAACGCGCGCTTGGAAAGACTTTGCGCGTTCCGCGCTTACCGAGCTGGCCAAAGACGTTACGAGATCTATGGGTGTGTAGCCAGTGCTGCGCAACAAAGGATAGCAGCAGACGAACAGCGAGGCTGCACAGCCGATCTTCACCCACAAACGCGGCTTCGTCAGCAGGACGACTGGGGCGAGGGTGACGGCGTAGAGGATCGGGCCGAGAGACTTGCAGAGCAGAAGAACGCCGCTCAGGTACGTTGCGGTCCAGGGCCGCCTGATATCCAAAGATGCGCGTCCGGCTCCGCACCAGGACAAACGCGGCAATCAACGCAATCGCGGTAAACAAGGCGAGGGCAAGTCCGTGCGAGAAGAAGACGACGGGACGGAATCCGCCATCTCGCATCTGCTGTGCAAAGCTCGCGTGGGGAAAATAGCCGTAGATCCATCGATGGAGCTGCGGGCTCATCCGGACCTCAAGCAGCATTGGAAGGCTGTAAACCAGCATGGCCGTGGGGATCGCAGCTAGCAGGGCGGCTCGCGCCTTTCCGTCGTGAGATAACGGTAGCCTATGTACATCGGGACGAGCAGCAAAGCGTGCCGACCCGCGAACTTCAGCGCCGGTGAGAGGGTAGAATCCGGGGATGCTTCTGCCCGCTGTCTGTAGTTCGTAGCTGTTCTGAAGACTGGTCAGCATCGGCGAAAGTACGAGTGCGAGACCGAATAGGAATAAAATGTACGAGGGTTGGGGCCGGGCCACGCGTGACCCGTGGGTCCAGCAGAGCACCAGCGTACCCAAGGCGGTGATGCTCATCTTGTCCAGCGGCGGGAGGAGCGCGATATCCACGTTCGAGGCCGGATGGAAGCAGCATGTACCCGCCCAGCATCGACCAGACGACCGCCTTCTCGAAGGAGAGCCTACTGAAAAGAACAACGCAGATGAGCGGCCAGCCGAAGAGCGCCACATAGGCAAATGCGTTGGCGATCGCTTCAAACTCCAGCGTCAGACTGCAGGTCGATAGCTCGTCAGGTCAGTCGGCTCAACGGTCAGTGCACGAATAGTCCCGCAACCAAATGTGTCTCTTTGTCAGATGCCCCGACAGTATGCGCCAGGCGCTTCTTCAACGGGCTCGCAGAATCCCGCGAGGGCGACCTCAAGGAGTTGGTCGCGGTGGCACAGGCACGACTTGGTGCGTCGGGCGCGGGTTTGGCCCGTCGATCATCTGCGTCCCGTCGCCCAGCTCACCGATGTTGCAGCTTAGGTGTTTGTCGAGGCAGTTGGCCGTCCACCGGGCCTTGATGGCTGGAGACCATGCCTCGATGTAATCGAAATGGAACGTCTCGCCCGCAACGACAGGATGCCCCATGTCTCGCATCATCTGGTCGCTTGAGAAGCAGCCACTTTCCGTCAACGAACTGCTGGTCCACCGTGAAGTCGATGAACCCGCCCGGAGAAGGCAGCACGTACGGATGGTCGGCGGGGCAAGTCGGGAACGCGAACGCCGGATCGTTGATCGTGTAGGAAAGATGCGAGCGGTGATCGGCACTGTCGACGTTCTTGCCGTCCCAGCAGTTCGGGCCGCCGAGCATGAGGCGGGCAATGTCGCCGACCTGGCACATGTGGCTGTCCATCAGGCTCTGCAGCGTGCGGTATTGCCACCCGTCGGCTCTTCATCGTCTGGAGGTCGCCCGAGTAAGCACTGCCACCGGCTCGCCCAGTGAAAGCCGCTCTTCTCGTCGAGAACGCCGCCGCTCATCTTCGCCATGTCGTAGCCGATGACGAACTTGAGCCCGTTCGGGATTGCCACGCAGTCGCCGCCCGCGAGCGACGCAGGACGGTCAGCCTTTCGGGTCGCGCTTGTAGTAGAGGTGCCAGTAATCCGGCTTCACCACGCCGCCGATGCCGTTGAGCATCGCGGGGAACCAATAGGCGCTGCGATTGACCGGCCCGCCGTTGGCGTTCTGGCAAGTGCTCTGGCCGCTGGTGCGCAGCGTGGCGTAGGTCGAATTGGCGTTCGTGCCGGTGTTGCCGACGAACTGGTGAAGGTGCGCCTTGCCCGGCTGTCCAGGCATCACCACGGGTCGTCGTAAGCGAGCTGTCCCGGTTGGCAGATCAGCCGGAACGAACCGTTGCGGTCGGCGCTCTCCCCCGGCACGCCGCGCCCGTTGGTGTAGACGCCGGTGCTGGTGTCGAAATTGTCGGCGATCGGCGCCAGACCGACACCGAGACTTGCCTCGTCCGAGGTGGGGGAGGAGGCGTCGATGGATTGACGGTGGACGAATCCGTTGGCGGCGTTGGACAATTTCCCGGACCGCCCTGCACTGTGCTGCCATCCGCGCACACAGAAATGGCGATACTGCTGGCCCCGTCGTTTCGCACCCCCGGAGGCGCATGCTTCCAAGGCGACAGCGCCGCAAAAAACCGCACATCATTGCGCGCCTCAACAGCCCGTTAAACATCGGTTATCCCACCCGCAGTTAATAGAAAATAATCTATTGCAATGACTTATAGTATAACGTGCGCGCGACACCTTGAACCTTAATTAACGTCGGCTGTAGTGAAAAATTGAGCCCAACGGATCCCTGTGGCCGCCGAGGTGCCTGGGCACCTCAGCATCTCACTATAACTTATTTTAGACGTTTCCGTACGGCGACCCGCCGCGAAGCAGGCCTTGTGCAGATGTGGCAACTCCGTGGTGTGATCGACGTTAGGAGGCCGCGGTCTCGACTTGACCCTCTTACTGCAGCTGCGGGACGAAAAAACCCCACGAGACGTGGGAGCGCTCCAGGCGAGGGAAAGGGCTGCTGCCAGCCCGGACGATCTCACTTCACGCGGTCGGCTCTCCAGCACCGACGGAATTTCAGACGCGGGTCGACACACTTTAGTTCGTTGCTGCTGAACAATCCTTAGGCGGCAGTGAACCTTGTGTGACGCGTTCCCCTAACTGCCGTTTACACTCATTCGATACCTCGCTTACAACCTTGAGCGCCGGGTCATCAGAAAGAGGTTAAATTCGCTATGTCCAGCACGGCCAGCGGGAGGTCCCATTTACTATGCTGCTGTAGCTGGTGACGTGCGGGGCACATTCCAACAGTGGCTGCGTGGTGAGCGCGACACATCGCAGCTCGCTGTCACGTACTCAGGAATGTTTTTCGACCTATGTCGAAAGCTGGGCAGGCGCGGCGTTGCGTCTTACCCTGCGAAGTGTTCGGCTCGTTTAGAGAAGGATGGTTTAGAGGTTGTAAGTAGGCCAATTTGAAAAGGTCAAGGTTGGGGGTACCACGTCGCGATGCTGCAGAACGCCCTGTGGATCCTCAAGGATGTTGAAGAGATCCGGCGCGTCAGACCTGGTGATTATGGACGGAATAACCTACTGGTTTCTGCTCACGCCAGCCTACCTGCTCGGAATCCGCGTGTGGATCTCATTTCACACTGTGCTGTGGATAAGACAAAAACTCGCCCAGCTTCTTAAAGTCGCTACTTCTGTACCTCGACGGGCTGTTCATCAGACATTGCGCGTCGGAGTTGTCGCCGTGTCGGAGGGAATGTACTTGAGCAACTAATTCGATATGTCGAGCGCCATCTTCAGCCAAGTTTTTTCCCCCAGCTGGTGCCGAAAAGATTTCGATGATCTGCCCGCCCGCACTGGGCGATCGATCCGTTCCGAGTTCTTTTTGTGGGGGAAAGTCGAAGAAAACAAAGGAGTTTTAGACTTTGTGCGAGCCGCCGCGTACGTGGTGCAACACTCATCGCGCGAATACAGGTTTGAGATTTGCGGAGAAGGGTCAGCGGCTTTGGCGGTCGAGGCGATGATTGTTGATCTGGGAATGCAAAATTGAATTCAATTGATCGGCCACTGCAACAGAAAATCACTTCTAGCCAAACTCGAGGAGCGGCCCACGTCATGGTGGTCCCCACTCGTGGCGATTTTGCTGAAGGACTAAACAAGTCGGCTGTTGAGGCGGTGCTTGCAGGCCGGCCCGTTATCCTGTCGTCGTGTCTCGGAGAGGCGGGGCGCCTGCTAGCCCCAGCTGCGGTCGAGTTCGAGCAAGCAAACTCGCTGGCGTGCGCGCGCGCTCTTCTGCAGTTGGCAAGTTCCGAGCACTCTTTTCGGGAGAAAGCCGCCGCTGCGTTGTCCTTGCGGGAGGGTTTTTTCTATGAAGATCGATCCTGGGCCAATGTTCTCTGCGCGCTCATGAAAGCAGAAGCCACTCCGGCATCTGCAAAACATAAATTCCAACGTTAAATGTTCCAAAATACTCCCAGCGGCGCACATCTGCAATGTTGACGCTACCGCGGACGTTCACTGGACAGTTCGCATCGACCAAGATGCTTTCTCTCAGACGGAATCCTCAGAACTACCACTGGCCCAGCTTCACATCTGAAGAAACTGCAAGCAAATTGCTTCATAGGCGGCCTCTAGATGCCCAGCTGCACCACTCCAGCCGCAAACTTATCCGTTCCCAGCGGACAACTACCAGTAGGCCGGGCCGCTGCCTCCGAATTCCGCTGCTCTGCATCGCCGGAGATGGCATATCAGACGGAGGACGACACGCATGTGTGTCGGCCAGTGTACTTTTGCTGCGCCGCAGTGGTCTTTCAGCTGTTGCGTCAGGCGAAGTCTACAGATTCTGAACGCATATGGCTTGCGCGGGCGCACCCCTCGATCAGAACTTGAGGCAGCTTCGAACGAATTCTCCTGTGCAATTGTCGCGACTGACGAGGAATTCCAGAAACTCCTTGTGCCGGAGGCTGACGTACTGTTGAACCCCATCGCCTGCTGCGTCTGTTCCAGATAAGTGTTTAGGCGAACGGCTGAAGTGCGTATCGTGCGAGGACGAATATGCTGGTTAAAGTCTATACCCACAGTTTCTTCGACGACCTACTTGGCCACGATCCATTGATTTTCGATTTAGGCGCTAACGTTGGTCAATTTACCGCGGCCATGCTGGAAAAATACGGTGGCCGGAGCCTCGCATTGGAGCCGTCTCCAGAGTTCGCCCAATTCCCGCAAGCGATGCAGTGACTAAGCTGCAGGCTGCGGTGGCGTCTGAAACGGGAGTAGTGAGGCTAAACCTGGCGACAAATTCCGAGGCCAATTCACTCGGCAGAACGGCGGGCTTCGATTACGTTGATGAAATTGACGTCAAAGCGCTAACGCTAGAGGACGTGGTAGGATGCTCCGGCCGCGAGCGGGTGCAACTGTTGAAGCTGGACGTTGAAGGCGCCGAAATCGACGTGTTGAGGGCGCCGTCGGACGTGCTGCAGCGTTTTAAGCCAATCACGGATCGAATTCCACGATTTTTGCGGCATCACCTCGACACAAATCGTGAACAAATCCATCCGCAAGGTGCGCCGTCACGGCTTTTGGCTGTTCCTCTTCGAGCGGCATGAGACCCCGCCACGCCGACATGTTATATCGTCAACAAGCGGTGCATGGGAATTACCACTACGCAGTCGAGGTGGCAAGATATTGGGCGCCGAGAATTGCACTTGCTGCGAAGCGAAGAGTGGGACGTCGGCACTAGTGGATGCTCACCGCCGCTTTCGCCTGCGCGCCCAATACCTTGCCGGGGCCGCGACAAAAGTCAGGTATTCCGGGAACTAGATGGCAGAAAAAACGTGAAGACATAACTCGTGGCTCGGTAGAGCGGAACCACACGAACGCGGCCCACAAAATCTATGCGGCCGGCGACGGATGACTTTACCTATAACGGGGCAGATGCAATCTGCATTCTCCGTAGAGCGCGCGCCGAGATCACGATCAACGAAAACGGGCGCCGCCACTTTCGGCATCGGACGAGCACCGGCTAATTTTCTCGAGTGCCGCTGCGCGGTACGCCTATCTGGAGCGACGCCTATCAGGGGCGAGTGTATATGCGTGGGACGAAGGTGGGTAAGCAGCGACAGGAGAAGCCTGAGGCGATTTGGCTGTGAGCGGAGCGCAGATCGCGGGCAGTATGCGCTGGTATGGTCCTCGCGTGTTCGTTAGCGCATCTGTGCAGCCTTTCTTTGCAGGTCCGGGTTTCCGTTGCCCCCGGGCAGCGGAGTTTGGCTGCGTTGACGGGCTTGCGCGGGTCCTCGCCCTGCTTGTGCTGCTCTATCACTTTGTCCTTTACCTTGAAGTAACACGTTTGGGTGGTGTGTGGTCCCGGCCTAGTCTCGGCTTTGTCGACGCTCTTGGCCCAGGCAGTGTAAATCTCTTTTTCATGACCACGGGTTTCTTGTTTTATCCAAGAATCCTGCGTGGGCTTGGATCGGTTGGTTGGTTGACCTTGTACCTCTCCCGAGTTTTCAGAATCATCCCACTTGTCGTTTTTACAGTTTTCGCATCGGCGCTGTTGACGCTCATTCGCCTTGACTTCCACCCGCACGCGATTGGTGAGACAGCAATCGCGGCGTTGCGTTGGATCGCATGTTGGGACCAGCCGGGATCTGTTCGGCCTGTCCGGCAGTGGCAAACTGGGTTCGGCACTCTGGTCTTTGTGGTTCGAATGGCTCTTTTATGTGGTCGTGCTACCCGCGTCCGCTGCGGCCATGAGTTGCCGGGGCCGCGCACCTACGTGGATCGTGCCAACCGGATTAGTCGTTGTTTCACTCGTACTGCGGCCGTTCCATTTGCTACCGCTCATCGACTTTTTGCCGCTCTTCGGTGTAGGAATGCTCGCGTTCGAGATTCGCGAGATGAAGCATTTCGCTGCAAAGCTCAGCACACCGGCCGCGACCATATTTGCAGTCTTTTGCCTCGTTGCTGGCGCTGCGCTTTTCACGGGACCTGCGCGAACGGTGCTTCATGGTCTGTTTTTCATTTGCGTCGCGTGTGACTGCAGCTTTTGGGGTACGTTAAAGTCCAAGGGCGCTCGCGTGCTTGGGGAAGTTTCGTACTGGCACCTATGTCTTGCATATGCCGTGCTGGATGTCGTTTTTATGCGTTTGCGATTATGTCGACTCCTGCCGACTACGTGGCTGCCAATATTAATGCCGTTCGTAGCCGTGACAGTCGTTTTGATTGCTTCCGCGGCCTTCCTTCTGCTTGAGCGACCGGCAATTCGGCTTGGCAAGGTGCTTGCTAGCTATGCGGCGAACCCCAACGCAGGAGTGGCTCAAGCGACTGTGTGAAGCGCTCCAATTGCGGGAGCGGATGAGTGGTGAGAAAAACATGCCGGTGACTATGGTGCATACTGTGCCCGTACAGCGGCCCCGTGTGCGAAACTCCGCCCTCACGGCGGAGACGGCATTTTCGGGATCGTGTGGTGTCGGTGATTGATCCGTGGGAAAACCGTTGAGCCAAGCTGTCAACCAGCTTGCCGCGCCAACGCCACAAATGCCAAGTACAAGTTTGAGTAAACTGAGCGTATTCCCGAAGGTGCTGGCACTGCAGCGGAAGCGTTTCACGTGCGCAACCAAGCCGGATGCGTGCCTTTTGGGCGCTTGGCTGAACTTTAAATTCAGAGTGGCGAGACTGCGACGGCGCTGCTGCTGCGCCTGCTGTTCGGTAGTGACTGGCTCACGCTGATCCACATGAATACCAGCTCCTGGAGACTATCTCCTCGAATGAGGCGCTCCGCGCGTACGCTACTTGTGTTCGATGAATTTCTGTGGGCGGCGCCACATCCATTAGCGGCCGATAATCGATTTGGCCCCGCACATGAGGAACCTTACCGACGAGAATGTTGAGATAAAATGTCAAGCGGAAAGCCTGACATCAAAATCTTCCAGCTTGGCCTAGGCTCAGAGGCGGGCACGCTGCCGTTCCATTTCGACCCCGAGCACCCGTCGATGGCAAGAATTCCCGCCCACGGAGAAACTATCACGGACGAGATTCCTGTCGAGACGGTGGATGGCTTCTGCAAGCGGCATGGGATCGACCAGATCGATCTGCTGAAAATCGACGTGGAAGGACATGAGCTGCCGGTGCTCCAGGGAGCAGAAGGGATGCTGTCACAGGCGCAGATCCACATCATCCGGGTAGAAGCGGGCGTCGATCCAGACGTGCCGTATCACACGCAACTTGCCTCAATCTGCGACCACCTGTTCCCGCTGGGCTACCGCCTCTTCGGCTTCTACGACCAGAACGAATTTCCGCCGGAACCCGCGAACGCCAAGCTCCGGCGTGTCGACGCGGCATTCATTTCAGCCAAGTCCAGCACCGGCCGCAGCCGCTTCGTTCCCGCTAAAGAACGAAGTCGCCGCTCGTCAGGCTGTGCGATCCGTCTAGCCGGATCATGAAGTCGGCGATGCCGTCGCCGTTCGTATCGCCCATCACATAGGTGTTGCCGCTGCTCTCTTCGTAACGAAGCTCGCCAGCGACATTGTGGAAGGCGTCGGTGCCGATGAAGGCAAATGCCTGATCGCCGCCGGTGGTAGTATCAGCATCGACAAAGTTCAGGCGCATGACGTCGCCGTCCGAGTGGCTGAAGTCCTTGATCTGGTCGCAGGTCGAGGTGGTCAGACCGGCAAAGTCGCCGTCGCGGAAGGCGAACGTGTCCGCGCCCGTGCCGCCGTAAAAGACGTCGCGGCCGCTTCCGCCCTCGAGCCAGTCGTTGCCGGCTTGCCCGCGAAGCGTGTCGTCGCCGCCAAGGCCGTACAGCTTGTTCGCGCCGGAATTACCGGTGAGCACATTGTCGATGTCGTTGCCATAGGCCCAGAGGTTCGCCGTGCCGCTCAAGGTCAGCTTTTCGATGTTATCGGAAAGCTTGTAATTGGTTGACGCGAAGACGCTGTCGGTGCCCTCGCCGGCGTTCTCGAAGATGCTGTCGCGGTAGTTATCGACAAAGTAAGCGTCGTCGCCGGTCCCGCCCCACATCCTGTCGATTCCGGCGCCGCCGTCGATTACGTCGTTGCCCGCGAGGCCGAACAGCTTGTTGTTGCCGCTATTACCGGTCAGCATGTTGTCTAGCCCGTTGCCATATCCCCAGATTCCGGTGCTTCCGGTCAACGTCAGGTTTTCGACGTTAGCATCCAGGCGGGCATTGTCGCTCGAGTAAACGCTGTCAGTGCCCTCGCCGGCATTTTCCAGGACTCGGTCGCCATAGCTGTCGACATAATAAGTGTCGTCGCCGGTTCCTCCGAACAGGCGGTCCGAGCCCGCTCCGCCGTCGATGATGTCGTTACCGCCAAGGCCGAACAGCTTGTTGTTGCCGCTGTTGCCGGTCAGCACATTGTCGAGATTGTTTCCGTAGGCATAGAGATTCACCGACCCGGTGAGCGTGATGTTTTCGACGTTGGCGCCGAGCACGAAGTTAGCCGACGAGAAGACGCTGTCGGTTCCTTCGTAGGCGTATTCAATCACCTTGTCGTAGTAGCTGTCGACGTAGAAGACATCATTGCCGACGCCGCCGATCAGCCGGTCGTTCCCGGTCCCGCCGTCCAGCACATCATTGCCGCCATTGCCGATCAACTTGTCATCGCCGCCAAGGCCGGAAAGGGTGTCGTTTCCGGCACCACCCTGGAGGACATCGGCAGCGGCCGTCCCGGTCAGGTCCTGAGCCGGAGCGAAGACCAAGACAGGCGCGTAGCCGCCAAAATCCGCTGCGCTGAATGAGCTGCCGCTAACATTCTCGAACCGGATGAAATCAACGTCGGCATCTCCGCCGCCATTGATGTCGTACTGGAGGATCGTGTCCGAGCCGCTCTGCAAAAGCCTAAAGTAGCCGGCGGCGAAGGGGTTCGTAGCGGCGTCCCACCCGGCAAGACTTGGGAGAATCGTGTCGAGATCTACCTGATCGGTGCCGGGTTGATAGTCTGTAACCACAGCGGCAAGACGACTGGCCGATGCAAAGGAAAGCGGGTTGATGACATCTTGTCCGTCCCCCAGCGTCACTCGCACGTTGCTCGTGCCACCGAATCGAATGACGTCATCGCCGATGCCGAGATCCGCTTGGTTCCCGACGGAATCGAGATCGCCGACATAAACTGTGTCATTGCCTGACCCGCCGCGGATCGTAACCACGGCGTCTGGGCCGTTAACATCCCCAAGGGCAGTGATGGCATCGTTGCCGTTGCCGCCGTCGAGAAGGACGGAGGTGCCGCCGCGGCTCTGATACTGAAGAGTGTCGTTGCCGGCCTCGCCGTAGAGCTCGTCTGTACCGGAGCTATCCACCAGGACGTCATCATCATCACCGCCGTGGAGAACGTCGTTGCCAAGGCCGCCATCGAGGTAGTCAGCCCCGGCACCACCGTAGAGCACGTCGTTCCCGGCCATTCCGAGCAGGTCATCACTACCGCCCAACCCGTTGATCGTGTCGCCGCCAACGCCGCCGACGAGGGCGCCCGTCACCAGGTATTCCTGGTTCGGAACCAGCTGATCGTCGCCCGCGGTCCCGTTGACGGTCACGCCTGTCGGGTTGGTTCCGTCAGGACTGAACCCGCCCAGGTCGGCCGCGGTCAAAGCTGATACAGAGATGTTCTGGAAGCGAACCAGCTCCGCCCAAGACAACGGGCCGCCAGCACCATCCTGATCGCGCTGGAGAACAGCGTCAGTGCCGTCCTGAACCATTCGGAAAAACCCAGCGGCAAAGGGATTATCGTATCCGTTCCAGCCACTCAGAAATGCCGAGGTGAAGGCGATGCTGAGCGAATCCGTACCAGGCTGGTAATCGGTGAGAACGACGTTGCCGCCAAAGGTGAATGTTGAATTGCCATATGCGAGCCCGAGAGAGACCTGGTCCGCCCCGTCACCGAGGGTAACGGTCGACGTTCCTCCGTTAGCCAAGACAATTCGATCGTTGCCGACGCCGAGATCTACGATGTTCCCAGCACCCTGTTTAAGTAGCACCGTGTCATCGCCATCGCCGCCGAAGATGTCGACGCCCCAATCGAAGACGCCGCTCCCGGAAGGGAAGCCGACATTGATGATGTCGTTGCCGCTTCCACCGTCCAACAGGACGCGCCCTCCCGCATCGGAGATATTGACGATCAGGGTATCGTCGCCATCATCGCCGAATAGCTGGTTAAGCCCAGAAATGTCCGTAAGGGCGTCGTTTCCCGTGCCGCCGTGGAGAACGTCGTTTCCTGCACCGCCGTCGATTTGGTCGTTGCCTGCACCGCCATCGATCGTATCATCGCCGCCGAGGCCATGAATGACGTCATCGCCGCTCGTGCCATTGATAACGTCGGCGCTGTCTGTGCCCTGTATGTCGGCCATTGTGCTCTCCTGATGCGCAGCACGCAGCCACGGGTTTACTCGCTGGCCCCGTCCGAGCAGCCGGCCAGCGAAGGGAAGTCTTGCAGATCGTGTGTGAACGCGTCAACGGAGATAAAGTCACCGTCGCAAGTTGAGACATCTCTCTGGTGTTCGACTTATCGTTTCTTCACGTAAGGATCACTGGACAGGTCAGAGGGACAGCTGGTCTCAATGGGCACGGACCCGTGAACCGATCCAACCATCAACGCTGCAATGGCCTATCGTCGGCCTCTTAAAATGCTGGCTGCGACTTGCGCGAATACGTCAACTCTGTAGCTTTCCGCGCGTCAGTGTGTCTGACGAACGTAGAAGAACTACCGTGGCTGGACCTGTGTTAGTGTTTGTCGGATAGCGTCATCGGGTCACAACGTGACGGTGAGCATCTGTCATCGAGCTTCGGAATATGCAGTTGAGGGATGGCTGACGAGGTGTGCGGAGAAATTCCTTAGTTATTTCGGCAACGGAACCGGACTGGTCCAGAGAGTCGAAAAGGACGACTGCAGTGGGATCCGGGACGTTCCTTGATTGCGAGCATCAGGAGCTACGGAAAAAAAAAGGCGGCCGCTGTGCCTTGGCTCTTTCGCGGATTAGCTGTGCTCCGGCATCGGTTTTGGTCCGCTGTCACTGGGGCGGACATCCCACTCAACTCGAAGATCGGTGGCGGACTTCTAGTTCCCACCCGAAGATGAAATCGTGCCATTTACCCCGGAGCGGAAATAGGTCCGAATTGTCTTATCTTTCAGCAGGTCACCGTTGGCTCCGTGGGAGCGGAGGTGCCGCGACTTGGTGGCCACGTTGATGTTGGCGCCGCGCGAAGATCCTTGGTCAGTTCAGATTGGAGACCACGCGCGCATTGGCGCGAACCGGTTGTATGGTTGACGTTCCAAGCGGAGCCACAGCAGTTGGAATTCCCGCTCGGGTCATCGAAGTGCGAACCGCGGCCGCGCTTATCACCTCGTAAAGCCATTCTTGTGCTTCTCCGTGAATGCGCTGCTCATAAGAGCACTACCGCACCTCCAGGTCCGGCGGGCCCCCGCGTGCCAACCTGTCAAACTCGCGGCCCATTCTGAGCAAAAAGGGCGCTTCGGGCGTCCCGAGATACGCGAGCGCGCGCTTTCGGCACTTCTCTGGCTCCTGTCAAATTGAAGCTGTCCATCCGCCGGGCTTTCGTTTGCGGCCCCGCCCGAGGTGGGTGGCAGCGGGCGGGGCCATTGACCGCAGTCTGTAGGGCGGCACTGTTACGGTTTACCGACAAACGGTGAATGGCTGGTCACTTGAGATGGTAAAAGCGAGTCAGCACGACAGCATCGCTGAGTTCCCGAGCGCCGCGCCAGCTACTTGTACTCGATGAGCTTCTGCGGGCGGCGACGTGCTTTCCGTAACCAGTAGCTGATTTGGCCCTGCACATGAGGAAACTTACCGACGAGGATGTGACTGGCATAGGCAGGTGCCATCTCGCCGCTGAAGCCTGAGCCACTGGAACGGCCAGAGGAGCCACGCCGTGGGAGGGCCCAAAACAGGTTGCTTGTGACAGCCCGGAGCGCCTCCCTGTCGCCGGTCCCACGAAGCGAAAGCGCTTGGGCCGCTGCGTGGCCACTCCGCTTCCCTCGCAACCACCATTGCCCGATCGTCGTCATCGCACGTCA
>CAWCUG010000003.1:0-14560 GCA_963798785.1 uncultured Alphaproteobacteria bacterium | reverse complement strand
GGAACTGCCGAGCTGTCCTCGCGCCAATACAAGACCGCATCGTCCAGGACCACGCAAACTTGCGCCTGGAGGATATCGTCCTGCGCCCGCGCATCGCGGAAGCAATTGCTCGCGACTTCCGCGATTCGCCGGAGCGGAAGCGCGGTCGCCAACCGGACCTGCTCCATGATCTGCTTGTCGCTCGGTAATGCTCGCTCCGCCAACTCGTAAGTGGCAGCGGAAGAGACGCCGAATTCGGGATCTTCGACCAGCGGCCAAAGCCCTGCGAAAAGCGCTCCCACAAGCGCTGCAACGGGTATCGCGCCCCACGCGAAGAAACTCTTGAGCCGCCGATCGGGTCTGGGCTGGGAGCGGGGGACCAGTTGCAGCGCCCGCTCGCCAGAGGCCGCGGCGCGCGAAAGGCTCGCGTCATATTCGGCGCGAAGAATCGGATTTTTCAGGACCGCGTAGCAGCGGTTGATGACCGGCAGCATGTCAGGCCCGCTCTCAGCCGCACGGTGTTGGCGCAGATCTGGATGGTGCCTCTTCACCAGGGACAGGTAAGCGGCTCGAATCTCTGCGGCACTTGCCTTTGGAGTGAGTCCAAACAGCTCGTAGTAGGACCCTGGCCGGCTCATTGGAGAATCCGATCCGGCGCGCAATCAGGAGCGCTTGAACCGTCCACTTGCTGGCCGATCGCCTCGGTCGTCGGAGCCTCCCTCTGGCCGCGAACGCAACGTCGCGTCGGACCTAATAAGCATTCGGATGCGCGAGAACCCGGAATGTCGAGGCAATGATCTTGAGATCGCGCGAGATCGTCCAGCCCGAAAGATATTCCAGGTCCGAATGGAGGCGGTTAGCGAGATCTCGTCGCTTGACCGTGGCGCCCCGAAAGCCGCGAACCTGCGCCAGCCCTGTTATACCGGGCTTGGCGGCGTGGCGGTGGAAGTAGCGTTCGTCGAGGTCCCAGAACACCTTGTCTTCTGCTGTCGAGCCGAGCGCATGAGGGCGCGGTCCGACAAGGCTCATGTCACCGGCGAGAACGTTGAAGAGCTGCGGCAGCTCGTCGATGCTCGTTCGACGGATGAAGCGGCCGACGCGGGTCGTGCGATCGTCCGAGCGAGACGCGGAGCGAACTCCGGCTGCGTCCGTCGCATCGGCACGCATGCTCCGGAACTTGAGGAGGTAGAAGAGCCGGTTGTTCTGACCCAGCCTCTCCTGCCGAAACAGGACGGGTCCGGGCAAGTCGATCTTGATCGCAAGCGCGACGAGCGCCAACAGCGGGAACAGGAAGACCAAGGCCGCACTCGTCAGCGCGATGTCCAGGCAGCGTTTTGCGATGCGCTGACGAATGTTGAGCGGACCGTGCCCGATTACCAGCGTCGTCTGCGCCTCGGTTCGTTTGAGCCGGATACCGCCGAGCTCGACCAGGTCGGGAACGTGGACCTCGATCTCCGCTGCCATCGACTTGAGCAAGTGCGACCACTGATTGCGGCGCTCGGGCGGGCACACCAGGAGAACGCTGTCGCAGGAGTGGACCTGCGCGCCGAGTTGATCGAGCGCGAACGGGTCCTTTCTGAAAGGATCGAGTCCGACCTGCTCCGGAAAAATGACGTGGTCACCCGGCTGCGGGACGACAGTCTCTCCGTCAGCGATCACGAGCCGCTTCGCGAACCTCCAACGATGATGGCGGCCGATGACATTCCCGACCCAGAATTCGACAACCGATGAGCGCGCCGACAGAGGCGACGGTTCCGATGCCGAAGACCAGCCGCGAAAAGTGCTCGCTCTCCTTCAGCGTAAACAGCAGCATGATCGAGACGGCGATCGCATAGGCAATTGCTTCCGTCGCCCTCGCCGCTCCGGTCGAGGGGCGCCGAAGCACCTCGAGAGAATAGGAACCGTTGTGAAAGGCGATGGACGCGAAGATCGGAAGGACGATCAAGAGCGTTTGAAGCGCCTGGTCCTCGAACGGCGAACCGAGGCGGAGGGCGCCGGCCACGAAAAAGCCCGCAGCGATCGCGGTCAGGTCGACAACGAAAAGCAGCACGTAAAGCTGGATCCGGAGCGCCTGGCTGGACCGCATCCGGGGAAGTGTCAGCGGGGCCCCGACAGCCGCCCGCCTGCGGCCCGCCTGATCGGCGACGAGCTCGCTTTCAAGTAAGGTGCTGCGGACGATCTGTTCCAACCTGAGTTAACCTTTCGGTAAACCGCCACGTTATATGCAACATTAACAACGGGCAAGCGGAAGAAATCGCGGGGTTTTTCTTGTCCCGATTCGGCACAACCAGCACGGCTGCTTCCCAATCGCGCTGTTGACTAGGAAACTCCGGCGGGCAAAAGTGGTTAATTAACGGTTAACCCATCGCCGAAGGAGCCTGTTATGCTCGCGAGACTGGTTGTCGGAACCACCGCATTGCTCGCTGCGACTGCCGCAGTCGCACAGAGTCACTATTACCCTGGCTGGATCCCGGGCAGCGAGATCACTGGCCAGCGCGTGCAAGTGCAGACCAACGGCATCGTGAACACGGTTGCGTTCGAGCCGAACGGAGTCGCTCGCATCTACTCGCCGTCCGGTGCCACGGTCGTGAATGCGACATGGGTCGCGCAGAACGACCAGTTGTGCCTCACGACCGCGACGACTCACGATTGTTATGCCTACCAGATGCCGTTTCAGCGGGCGCAGGCGGTCGACCTCATCAGCGACTGCGGCGTACGATCCCGCTGGCTTGCGCCGGAGGTGACCATTCTCCCTGGCGAGCGCGGCTGACGCCGGCAATCCTGCCGGAACAACGGTCTTTCGTTCGTTGAGCAAACAGGCGCGCGGCATCGGCCGCGTCGCGCCGGCCGCGGCTGTAAACCTTTCGTTTAGGAATTGAGGCGCAAGCCGTCGGCGGAAGGCCATGGCCGTTCTTGCTCACCTGCACGCGCCGCAGCGCTCAACCGACCGCCGGGTCTCGAACCGACGGCAATTGACCCTTCACGCCAACGGCATCTTCGACAGCGAATCGACCACCGTCCTCATCCACGACATCTCCGAGACGGGGATGCTCCTGCAGTCGACGGGCGGTGTACCGGTCGGCGAAAAGATTGCCGTTTCGCTTCCGGAGGCGGGTGAAGTCACTGCCTCGGTGGTCTGGTGCAGCGGCGCCTTCACTGGCTGCGAGTTCGAGTCGCGCCTTCCAAAAGCGGTCGTCAGCGCCGCCCTCTTGCGGAGCGCTGCACCTTCGCCGCCGGGCAGCCGGAGCGCGGGCACGCCCGAGGACGCCAACGAGGCTGCGCGCGGGCGGAAGTTATGGACGATCGTCGCCCTTGCGCTTCTCGCCTGGGCAGCAGTCGTGGCGGTCATCGCGGCAATCCTCTGAATGTCCGCGACGGCAGCAGCCGGCGCGATTCTCTAACGGTTTAGAAACCGTTCCTGCTGCAGTTTACGACGAGTTCGAGTCGTGACGGCGACCAAGCAATCGCCTGGCGCAGCCGTTCCGTTGACGTGCTCGGACGCTGTCGAGTTAAATGCTTCGGGGGTGGGGATGACAGCTATTTTCCGAAAACTGGGCATTGCGACGCTTGCGCTGTCGCCGTTGCTGTTCGTTGCGAGCGCTGCCGTATCGCGGCCACATGCGTCGATCGAAGGCTCGCTGCTTGCTGCACACAACAGCGCCAGAGCTGCGGTCGGCGCACCGCCGCTCGCGTGGGACAATGGTCTGCAACAACAGGCCGCTGCTTATGCGCGCTACCTCGCAAGCCGCAACGTCTTCGCGCATTCGTCGCAACGGGAACGTGGTCCCACTGGCGAGAACCTGTGGATGGGAACCCAGTCGGCGTTCACCGTCCGAGCGATGTTCGCGGGCTGGGAGGCCGAACGCGCAGCGTTTCGGCCCGGCATCTTTCCGGCGGTCAGTCGCTCGGGCAACTGGCACGACGTCGGCCATTACACGCAAATCGTTTGGCCGCAGACGAGGCGCGTCGGCTGCGCGATCGCCAGCAATCGCTCGTTCGACTTCCTGGTTTGCCGCTACTGGCCGGCCGGTAACGTCCACGGCATGAGCGTTCCCGCATATCGACAGGTAGCCGTCAACAACGTCCGCACAGCATTGTGAGGATTCGCGCCGAGTAGCAGGTGTGATTGCTCCCGCCCCCTGCTCTGTCTAGGCTGGGCAAGGGAGGTACATATGCGTTCACTGGCCATCTTCTTGACGACGCTCTCCATCGGCAGCCAGGCGGCAGCAGCGACCTGGGTCCACTTTGCCGATTGATTGCTAGGTCATCCAGGGCGCGCAATCTTCTTCGCAATCACCCGCACCATTTGCCGGACATGATATCGCTGATTTTGACATTTCAGTGACGTGACACGATTGCTTGTTTTATTTCCGTCGCGACTGCACCTTGGCCGCCGATTATCATAACCTCATATCATGCTTCGTGACGCAGCAGCCCGACTTGTCTCAAAGCGCGAAGGTGAGGACGGTGCTCGCCACCCGCACGGCCTGGAGCATGAGCCGCAGAAAGTGAACGCCTGAGAACAACGGCACGAGCGCTCCCCGCCGCTCATGCGCCTTTGAGAACTGGCGCCGCGAATTGGTCGGTGGTCGAATGGAGCGCGTCGAGATAGCAATTCACGACCCCGTCGATGGAAAACTCCCGCTCCGCCTTTAGCCGGCCAGCCTTTCCCATCGCACCGCGTTCGCTCGGGGTCATCGCCGCCATCGCGGTCATCGCGCGTGCAAGCGAGGCCGCCGATCGCGGTTCGCAGAGTAAGCCTGTCACGCCGTCAGCGACCGCATCCCGGCAGCCGGGGACATCGGTTGCGATGACGGGCTTACCCATCGCGCTCGCCTCGAGCAGGACCCGCGGCAGTCCCTCTCGATAGGACGGGAGAACGACGCAGTCGGAATCGGCGATGACGGGCCTGACGTCGTCGCACGTCCCGAGAAGCTCGATCGTGCCACGCCGCGCGGCCTCCTCCAGGAAATCGCGGCTAACGGCCTTGGGGTGGTCCTCGACCGATCCAAGCATTCGGAATCGCGCCTCGATTTGGCTGCCGACGATCTCCGCCGCCCGCGCGAACTCCATCGCCCCCTTGTCGGTCAGCATTCGGCCGATGAATAGAAAGGTCACCGACCCGTCCGCTTTCAGATTCTGTCGGGGGGAGAAACGTTCGAGATCGACACCCGACCCCGCGACCACCGCCGCCTGCTCCGACCTGACCAGCTTGCGATCGACGAACAAGGCGCAATCCTCTTTGTTGTGAAAGAAAACGCGCTTCGAACGTCGCAGCGCCAGGCGGTAAAGTCGCGACACGATTGCCTGGAGAGCCCGACCGCTCAGGAAAGCGGTGCCCAGCCCCGTAATCGTGTTGATGACGGGCACGTCGCAGAGTGCAGCCGCAAGCGACCCGTAGATGTTCGGCTTGGCGGTAAACGCCAGGAATGCGTCCGGCCTGACGCGTCGAAAGACTGACCGGTAGCTGAGGAACAGGCGCAGATCGCGAAGCGGCGACACGCCGCGTGCGTCCACCGGGACGAACTCGATTTCAACGCCGAGAGAACGGAGCGAGTCCGCACCCCCGTCGTCGGGAACGGCCGCGACGACTCGGTGACCACGCCGGGTAAGAGCGGCAATGATCGGAGCTCGAAAATTAACGAGGTTCCAGGACGCGTTGGCCGACAGCATGACCGTTGTCGAGCCGAGGCCGGACTGCGCCTGGGGACCGCTCATCGGCAGCCCCGCTACCGCGATCCGAAGCCGGTCAGCATCGTCTTGATCGTCCTTAGGAAGATCAAAAGGTCCAGCCACGCCGAGAAGTTCTTGATGTAGTAGAAGTCGTACTGAAGCTTGCGATGGACCTCATCGACTTCGGCGACATGGCCTTGGTTGACCTGCGCCCAGCCCGAGATTCCGGGCTTCACGACGTGACGATAACGATAAAACGGCAGCTCGCTCGTGTACCAGACCGACAGCACCTCCGCTTCGGGGCGCGGGCCGATCCAGCTCATCTGCCATTGCAGAACGTTGATGATCTGGGGAAGCTCGTCGAGCCGCAGCTTGCGAAGCGTCCTCCCGACCCGAGTGACCCTGGCGTCGTCCGCCATCGTCACAGCGCTGTGACGGTCCTCGCTAGCCTCGCTCGGGCGCATGGTACGAAACTTGTAGACCGTGATTCTCCGGCCGGCATATCCGACTCGCCTCTGACGGAAGAGAACCGGACCACGGCTGTCCAGGCGGATTGCGACTGCAATGCCGATCATCAACGGAATCGCGACCGGCAAGATCAGCAACGCGAAGATGAAGTCCATCAGCGACTTGAAATAGAAATAGCCGCGAGCGGGAACGAGCGAACCGAAGCTATTTTCGGAGAGGCGTTCCAGCTCCACGCGCCCGGTGAGGGATTCCGAAAGCTGCTTGTGCTGGTAGACAATGCGCCCGTCGAGCGCCGCATCGGCAAGGAATGCTTCCCACTCGTCCGGCAAGTCGGCGGAAAAGTCCGCCACGATTGCGTCGCAGCCGTTTGCCTGCGCGAGTTGCGGTCGAACGAGTGGGAACCAGTCGACTGATGCGATCGAATTCAGTCGGTCCACGCGGCCGAACGGAACGACCGCAATGCGGTTTCGAAGGCGCCGTTCCGCAGCGATGTAGAGAACGTACAGCCACAGCACGTGGATGAGGAAACCCGCGATCAGCGCATTGCGGTCATAAGGCAGGCGCGAGACCACGAACCACGCCACCACCAGGCCGTGACCCATCATCGACGACGGCAGGATAACTGCGCTGCGACGCGTCCCCGGATAGCTTTCGACCGATAGTCGAAGCCAAAAGGCGATGACGACTGCGATACAGTTGGCTGCGAGCGCGTTGGTCGCGGCCGGCCCGAAAAGCGTCGCCGGGCCCGCCGCGTGAACCAGATAGGGCAGCATCGCCGCAAGGATCACCGCCCCCGCGAATTGAAAGCGCTTGCGGGTGAGGATGGACCTGCGCTCGCGTCTTACCCTCTGCCGTTGCTGAACTACCCAATCCACGAGCCGCCGTCTCTCTTTCCAGAGGCCGCAGCCGTGCTCCTGCGGGCGCGCGAGGAGGTCCGCTGCCGCGACGCAATGCTGTCCGTCCACCACACCGGCGCCACCCCTCAGCCGAGCTTCAGATGGCGCGCACGAGCGCGTGCCCCGGTTTTCGCTTGCGCCTGACCCGACTGGAGACGCTGCGCCATAAGTGCCAGAGACGCCGCGAAAATCGACGAAATGGCGGCGGTGCGTAGTGGGAAATCCACCACGCTGTGTGCCAGGATCGCCGCAGCGGCGATGCTCCCGGCGCGGGCGCTCGGCGTGCTTAGGGGAGAGGCCCAAATTCTTCCCGCGGTGACAATCCACCAAGCGAGAAAAGCGGCGATGAGCGCCATTCCTGCGGCTCCAAGTTCGAGAGCCAGCTCGAGATAATCGTTGTGAGCATGGTTCACGTAGCTGTCGCTGACTTCTGCCGGATCCTCGTAAAGGCGGTAGACCTGTTCGAAGGAGCCAAGGCCAGTGCCAACCGGAAAGGAGTTGGCGATGGCGCTCGTCGTGGTGGACCAGATGGCGGTGCGCGACTCCACCGACCTCGAAGCACCAAGGTCAGGCGTCTGGTCGCCGATCTGGGTTGTCGCGAGCAGGATCACGCCTGCCAGCAAAGCGAGGAGTGAAGCGGGAAAAACGAAGCGGCGCCACCTAGCTCCAACGCCAAAGAGCGAGGCGCTTGCGGCAAGCACCGGAACGACAAGGGCGAGAACGGCGAGTGAACCGTTGAGTGCAATTCCGACGAGCAACAGGACCATCGACACCCCGGCGAGCGCATACCGTCCCGCCGACGAGCCACTGTCGCCTTTGAGGGACGACAGCAGCAGTGCCGCCATCGGAATGGCGACAAGAAGCAGGGTCGCCATGTGATTGCGATTGGCGAAGAAGCCGACCGCACCTGCGTTTGTCACTCGGTACAGATAGGCCCAGGAATGGGCACCGCCGGCGACTTGCGCCGCGCCGAGAACGATGGCGAGGAACGTCGCGGCGACGATCCCCATCGCGATGATTCGAGGATCCGGCCCCAAGACAAGCACCGCGAGAAATACGGCAATCGCGGGGATGGCGGAAAACAAGGTTGTGACGGACGCAAATGGAGTCATTGAAACCGGAAGCCACGGGAGAGGGTAACCCAGCCGCTCCATTCCGGCTGAAGCGGGCGCATGTCCGGGCAAGTGCGCCCAAACTCCCGGCGGAAGCGGCAGGAGTTGCAGCAGGATCAGGATCAGGCCGGCCAAGAGAAGGAGAGCCGGAACGTGCTCGCCCCTTTCCTGCTCTCCGTTTCGCGGCGCGATGGAGACTAGCGCGATCAGGCAGATCCCCACGAGCTGAAGCGCGAGATTGCCCCAGACGCCCTGTGCGCTGCCGCCGAGCACGATGCACGCGAAGAGATAGATGCCAATCGAAACCGGCGCGAACCTTGCGATCAACCGTTGATCCTTTCGACGGCAACCGGGCCAACCGTGATGTCGCTTTCCTCCGGCATGTCCTGGACCCGACCGTCCAGTGAGAGGACCTGCGCCGGGCAGCTGCCGGGAATGCTGAAAGCTCCCTTGGCGCCTGAAAGCGCGACATGAAGGGGCCGTTGATGGCCGGGAAGGCAGGTGATCCGCCACTCCAGGGCCCCCTCGGCCGGCCGCCCGGTAACTGGAGCCTGAAAGCGGTACGTGCCCGGCGGGAGCAACAGCATCTGCGAAGCGAGCGTCGCGTTCTCGCGCCCGTAGAAGATCACCCGAAGGCGACCGTTCTCGGGCTCCGCGACGCCGGCACCGGTCGAGGCCAGGCGCCAGTTGAAAGGCGGCGGTGCCGCGGAGTTGGTGAAGTCGCCGTTGAACAGGAGCGGCGAAGAGCCTGCCGGCATTGCGGCAAACTTGCGCCAAAGCGCGTAGGCCCGGTCAAACTCGCCCCTCTGCACATAGCCGTCGAGCAATTGCCTCTGCCAGTGCCTAGGCTCGCCTTGCTGGGCAACGACATCGTTCCCGGCAAGCGACAGCACGAGATCCGCATTGTCCGGATCCGCGGCGAGAGCGCTCAGGAGCGGCGGCTTCAGGGACGGATTGCGCTTCAGGATCGCCTTGAGATTCTCCGGTGCACCCGGGGAATGCGCATATTGCGAAAGCGCCGGCACAAGCTGGACCGTCGTGCCGGGCAGAAGCCGGGCCAGGACCGCCATTTCGCCTAGCCCTTGCGTGACCTTCTCCTCGCGCAGCCACAGGTCAGCCAGAAGATACCGTGCTGCGACAGAGCGTGGTTCGAGACGGCGTGCCTGGACAAGCAGGCCCTCGGCCCGGGACAGGTGACCGGCTTTTTCTGCCATGGCGGCTTCGACGAGCAACGGCTCTGGCTGAAGTGGCGCGGCCGCGGCGACACGGCGGAGCCGATTCAATGTGTCCCTTCCAGGCGTCGCTGCTTGGGCTGCCGCCTGGCCGACCTCCGCCATCGCTTTCGAAACCAGCACCGGAGGAATATCGGGTGCAAGCTGTTCCGCAAGTGGCGGATTCGTCTCTGCGATCCGCGCGGCGATGGTCAGGCGGGCAACCTCCACGCATAGCACGGCGGCAACGGTCGCGACTGCAGCAACCGCTGCCATTCGTGGCGGGTGCCGAATTTGCTTATCCGTCTGACTGGTCTGCGACGAGCGCGATGCTGGTGCGGTTCTTATCCACTGCCCCATATCTGTTCTTCTGACCGTAGCCATACCCGTACCCGTAGCCATAACCGTAGCCATAGCCGTGCCGTCCCTCGGTCGACTTGGTCAGAGTCACGCCGACGATATGTGCGCCCGCTGCAGCGAGCTTGCTTACCGCTTCACGCGCGACACTCGTTCGAAGTCTTCCCGCTCTCGACGATGAACATCACGTCCTTGCACATCGACGCTATCAAGGGAGCGTCGGCAAGCCCAATCACCGGCGGCGCGTCGATGATCACGATGTCGAAGTGAGCCGAGGCCTCGCGGACGATCGCGTGGAAGCGACCAGTCGACAGGAGGTCGGCCGGGTTGGGAGGGATCGGACCTGCAGGAAGAAGCCACAGGTTCTCGAAGTGCGTGGGCGACGTGTGAGCTGCGATCGCGTCGTTGTTCGTCAGCAGCTTGGTCAGTCCAATTTCATCGCTCGGCGACTTGAACGCCGGCTTGCGAAGGTCGCAATCGATCAGAAGCACCGACTTGCCGCGACGGGAATAATTCTGGGCCAGTGCAAGTGCGCTGGAGGACTTGCCTTCCGATGGACGGGAGCTGGTCAATAGCAGGACCTTCGGCACCCCGCTTTCGGTGCTGAAGCCGAGAGAAGCGGCAACGGTCGAATAAGCATCCGAAACACCCGACGAAGCGTCCTTGAGGTCCTCGAGGAAGTCGTCACTGCCCGGCCGTTTGGGCACCGTCCCAAGACAGGCCAGTCCAAGTTTCCTGCGAACGTCCTCGCGAAGTCTTGATCGTATCGTTGAGATATTCGAGAGCGATGGCGGCCACTACGCCGGCCACGAATCCGACCATCAGCCCAATTACCAGGTTGAGCATGAGATTGGGTTTGTAAGGAGCAGTCGGCGGGTCGGCGCGGTCGACGATGGAGACGGGCGCAGTGCCGATGCCGCCGGCGACGCCGATCTCCTTGTAGCGCTGGAGAAGGGCGTCGTAGAGGGCGCGGTTCGTGTCGACGTCGCGCTGCAGGATGGCATAGCGGATGCTTCGGCCGCGCAGGTCGAGAACGTCCGATTTCAGCTCCGCGACCTTCGCCTTGAGCGCGCGCTCCGCCGCAGCCGCAGCCTGGTAGTCGCTACGAAGCGCGTTCAGCCGCCCCTTCTCGACGCTCGAATTTTCCTGGGCAATCTGCCGGTCGAGTTCCGCGATTTGCGAACGCAGGCTGATCATCTCGGGGTGATCGGGCTTCATCAGCGTTCGCTTCTGCTGGTATTCGGCTTCCAGCGCGGCCCGCGACTGCCGGAGCGGCTGGCTGCTGGACGTCTCGGCCGAGGTGACGCCGCTGTTCAGCGCAGCGCGATACGCTCCTTCGGCTGCCACCCTGCGAGCCGTCGCCTCGGACAATGCCTTGTTGGTCTCCGAAAGCGCCTCGCCGGTTGGCGAATTCGTACCGGTGGAAAGCGCGTTCGCGCTCTGATCGCTCGCCGTGTTGATGATGCCTTGCGCCTGTGCGTACTTGACCAGGTCGCGCTCGGAACGTTCGAGATCGGCACGGATCTTGGCAATCTGGCGCTCGAGGAAGTTGCGAGCATAGGCCGACGATTCGTATCGCCGCTGCAGGTTCGAGTTGATGAACGCCTCGGCTATCCCGTTGGCGACCTTCGCCGCGAGCGCCGGAGATGCCGAATCGTAGCTGAAACGGATGAGCTGCCCCTGATCAGGCGGGATCACTTTCAATCCGCCGGCGACCTTGTCCGTCGCGGCCTCAATGCGCGCATTTGGATCGAGATCCTGCGAAACGAAGTTGGGATCGCTGCCGAGATTGAGATCCTGCGCCACGCGCTCGGCGAGACTGCGGCTCGACAGGAGCCCGACCTGGGTGGCCACGAAGTCCCACGGCATCTGCCCCTGGCTCTGCTCGCCGCTCTTCTCGTCCATGATCTCGACGGTGGGCGGATTGACCTGGAGGATGACCGATGCGCGATACATCGGCGTGGTCATCATCGTGTACAGCACCGCAAGTGCGATTCCGGCTGCGATCGCCCCCAGGATCAGCCACTTCCACTCGCGCAAGACCCGAACGATTGTTGGGAAATCCAGGGTTTGACCGCCACGATCGCCGCCCGATTCCACCGCGGGATCGTAGGGCTGGATGGGCCAGCCACCTTCAGAAGTGGCGAGAGAGACGTCGCGGTTCATTGCTCGACCCGATGGTGACCCGAATATTCGAATCCGGCCCTAAATGACTTCAAACCGAAGGAAAAGGCCGGCCGACGAGAAAGATTTGCGAGCATCGTAGAGTCGCAAACGCTTCTCGCATAACGATAAAGTGCACTCCTGCAAGCGCGGACTCACCCGGTTACAACCTGCGTTAGCCCAGTCGGATTGGTCGCTCTCTCTACAGCGTCCAGCGTTGAATCCCCGAGTGCGTGGAAACCGATCTCCACATACCCTTGAGATCGGCAATCGTTCCGCCCGGGGCGACCAGCGCCTCCAGGTCAGCCGTCGCCAAAGCCGCATAGTCGCGGTGCGGCACGGCTCCGATCACGAGATCGTACCGTCTGCCGTCGAGCTTCGAGAGTGGCAGTCCGTATTCGCGCGCGACCTCGGCCTCGTCGGCAAACGGGTCGGCGATATCGACCGAATGGCCAAGCCAGGTCAGCCGGCGGACGACGTCGAACGTCTTGCTGTTGCGAAGATCGGGGACATTTTCCTTGAACGTGACGCCCAGCACCAGCACCGAGCCGGCCTTGCAGGACCGCCGCTCGTGCAGGGTGTCCGCAATCCACGCTGCCATGCCGTCGTTGATCCCGCGCCCGGCCAGGATAACCTGCGGGTCGTGCCCGAACTGCTCTGCCAGATGGCTCAGATAATAGGGATCCACTCCAATGCAGTGCCCGCCGACAAGGCCGGGTTCGAAAGCAAGGAAGTTCCACTTCGTCCGCGCAGCCGCGAGCACATCCCAGATGGAAACACCGACGTAGGAACAGATCTGCGCGACTTCGTTGACGAACGCGATGTTGATGTCCCGCTGCGCGTTCTCGATGGCCTTTGCTGCCTCCGCCGCCTTGATCGACGCGGCTTGAAAGGTCCCCCCTTCGGTGATTGCGCCGTAGACCCGAGCCAGTTGCTCCGCGACCTCCTCGTCCTCGCCGGCGACGACCTTGGTGATCTTGTCGACGGTGTGCTCGCGGTCACCCGGATTGATCCGTTCCGGGCTGTAGCCGAGGCGGAAGTCATGCGACCTCCGCAGTCCGGAAACGCGTTCAATTTCGGGGCCGCACAAATCCTCGGTCACGCCCGGGTAGACCGTGCTTTCGAACACGATGGTCGGCCGTTTGTCTGCGTCAAGGAGTTCGGCCACGGTCCGCGTCGCAGCGAGCAGCGGAGTCAGGTCGGGCCGCTTCTGCCGGTCGACTGGTGTGGGAACGGCAACGATGTAGATGTCGGCGGCGCGGCAATCGTCCGGCTCCGCGGTCAACGCGAGCGTGGACTGTGCAAGCGCCTCACTCGAAACCTCCCGCGTCTCGTCGTCGCCCGCACGAAGACTGGCCACCCGATCGGGGTCGATGTCGAGCCCGGTGACGTCGAACTTGCGCGCAAGGGCCACCGCAAGCGGAAGCCCCACATAGCCGAGGCCTACGACGACGATCTTCAGTTCCGAATCCAGAACATTTCTCCCTCGGAAATTCGCGCACGCGGACAACGGGCACGCTTTAGTGGCTGATCCGGCCAAAAAGCCACAGGGAAATCGCCAATTCCGCAAGGCCGGCGCTGCGAACAGGTTGCGCCTTGACTTGGAGTGCCGCCGCCTGTCAGTCGGTTGCCATGTCGGCCCGCGGTAACATGCTCGCTCAATGAAGCGCATTTTGGTCACCGGCAGCGCCGGCTTCATCGGCTATCACCTCGCCGAACTGCTCCTCGAGAAGGGCTATGCCGTACACGGCTTCGACGGCATGACCGATTACTATGACGTTGCGCTGAAGCGACGTCGCCACCAGCGATTGCTGCAGAAGCCCAATTTCGAAGCGACCGAGGCGATGCTCGAGGACTTCGATGCGCTGCGCGGAGTCATCATCGGCTTCGAACCGGACGCGATCGTCCATTTGGCGGCGCAGGCGGGCGTCCGTTACAGCCTGGAGCAGCCAAGGACCTACGTCGAAACAAACGTCGTCGGCACGTTCAACATCCTTGAGATTGCGCGAGAGATCGCGCTGAAGCACCTGCTGATTGCTTCAACATCGTCCGTTTACGGCGGCAACACCGACATGCCTTTCCTGGAAACGGAGAAGGCCGACACGCAGCTAAGCATTTACGCGGCAACGAAAAAGGCCTGCGAATTGATGGCGCATTCCTATGCGCACTTGTTTGCCATCCCGACGACCGTGTTCCGCTTCTTCTCGGTTTACGGACCGTGGGGCCGCCCCGACCTCGCGCTTTTCAAATTCGTGGACGCGATGCTCGATGATCGTCCGATCGACGTTTACAACCACGGAAAAATGGAGCGCGACTTCACCTATGTCGCGGATCTCGTCCGAGCAATCGAATTGCTGATTCCGATAGCCCCCGAACGACCGTCGAGCCCGGACGACATCGCCGCCGGCGATTCGCTCAGCCCGGTGGCGCCGTTCAGGGTGGTGAACATCGGCAATTCAAAGCCGGTTCGGCTGCTCGATTTCGTCGAGACGATCGAGGATAAGATCGGGAAGAAAGCCCGGCGAAACTACATGGACATGCAGCCGGGGGACGTGCCCGCCAGCTGGGCCGACGCGACGCTTCTCCAGGAACTCACCGGCTACACGCCCCAGACCAGCGTCGAGGACGGCGTTGCCGCATTCGTCGACTGGTTCCGCGACTATTATCGCAAATAGCCACCCGAGCGCGCGAGCGACTTACC
>CAWCUG010000002.1:0-355726 GCA_963798785.1 uncultured Alphaproteobacteria bacterium | reverse complement strand
GTTACTTGTTGATCAAAGCCTTTCAGAGTTGACCTCTCTTGCTACCTACATGCTACCTACAGCAAGGGAGAAACGAATGCCAAAAACAAAAGCTCACGAAAACCAGCGTTGACGCTGTCCAGCCGAGTACGAAGGACCTGACCATCTGGGATACCGACGTTAAGGGATTCGCGCTCAAGGTCACGCCGATGGGGCGGCGCTCTTTCCTCTATTATTACCGCACCGCCGATCACACGCAGCGGAAGCCGTCTCTGGGAACCTATCCGACGTCACGCCGGAAGCAGCGCGTGAAGAGGCAAGGCGCATGGCCGCGGAGGTGCTCGCGGGCGGTGATCCGTCCACAGTTCGGCCGGCGAGGCGCGCCGGGCGGGGGCAGGGAACGCTTAAAGACCTGTTCGACGACTACAAGGCGCACAAGGAGAGCGAGGGGCTTCGCAGCATCGGAGAGGTAAAGCGGATTTTCGAGCACGACATCTTGCCGGTATTTGGCAAGCGTAAGCCCGAAGAGATTCCGTCCAGGAGGTCTCGCAAGCTCCTCGACAAGCTCGCGAACAAGTCGCCGTCAGTGGCTTGGGCCATCCGCCGACAGCTCTCGGGATTTTATAGCTGGGTAATTCCACAGCTTCCGCCCGGCGCGACAAACCCCGTCACAAATGCCAGGCGTCCACGAAGGTAAATGAGAGGGAGCGGGTCCTTTCGAACGATGAGTTGAAGCTGCTCTGGAACGCAGCCGACAAGGAACGTGAGCCCTGGCGGACAGCTCTCAAGTTGCTGATCCTTACGGGCCAGCGTCGGGAGGAGGTGTTATCGGCGGACTGGAAGGAGTTCGATCTCAAGTCGCGCCAGTGGACCATCCGGCCCAGCGGGCCAAAAATTGGAAAGCCCATCTGGTTCCGCTCTCGCCTGCTGCTATGAAGCTGCTGAAGGAGCTGGAGAGTGAAGGCGGAAGATTGTTTCCCACGGGGACCGGACTTGTCAGCCGTGCCGAGAAGCGGGTTCGGGAAGCAATGGGCGATGTTCCCGAGTGGCGCTGGCACGACATTCGACGCACCGTAGCCACCGGCATGCAGCAACTCGGGATTTGCTTCAGGTGACGGAAGCGGTCCTCAACCACGTCAGCGGCAGTCACTCCGGAATTGTCGCAGTTTACCAGCGCCACGACTACGCGCAGGAGAAGCGCGACGCGCTCAACAGAGTGGGCTGAGGAGGTGCAGCGGATCACAAGTGACGAAGATATTTAAAGTGAGCCGAAAACGCCCGACCGGCGGACTGAGCGAGATACGGCGGCCGTTTACGTAAATACGAACAGATATCCACCTCCGGCGGACACACTTCGGCGGATAAAAATAATAAAAAACAGGGAAGTGACTTAGTCACTCAAAAAATTCCCTATAGAGGGAAATGAGGCAACGAATCCCTGCTGCAAACGAATGAGATCAGGTGCGCAGCAAGTGACCTAGTCACTTGTCCCTTTTCTCTGGAAGCTGTGCCGCTGCTGAGCGAGTTTCAATGGGTCTTCACCCCAATAGAGGAGAACAATACATGAATGAAATTGTTGGCACGAGAAGGCAGCGGCGCTTTCTGATGGAGCTGCAGCCGAAGACACTGTACCGCTGGCGATGGGAAAATAGAGGACCTCCGCCTCCACAAGATCGGGCGGGGCCGTTCGCTACCGACCGCGACGACCTTGAGGCATTCATCGCAAAAACAGGGTGGTGGCAACGATGACATTATTTGCCGAAGCTCCTTGAAGCCATCCGGGAAGTTGCCCGAGCTCGATACGGATACAAGGCATCCACGCTCGCCGTATGGCGCTCGCAAGAGGAAGGGACCGACCGATACATGAAGGTCGGGTATACCGTCCGTTATCGGGCGGATGTGCTCTCAAGGACTGGATCCACGGCCGGATCGAGCATCCGTCGCGGAGATTGAGGAGAGCGCCGATGCCACGAAGTCGAGAAGAGCCGCAAGGACGAAGAGGCCCAGGGGTCGCGCAGGCGTGGAGCCGCGTGCGAGCGCAGCTCGCCGTCAGAGCCTTGGTGTCGCGATTGCGCTGAGCTGGCGAGGTGAAGCGACCCATGCGGAAGGAGATGGACCACATCATCCCGTGGCGGACGGCGGGGAACAGACGAAGACGACAACATCCGTAGCCTCTGTCGGCATGCCACCTGGAGCGGACACGAGAGCAGCGGAGGCGTCAGCACCGCACGAGAAATAGGCGATCATCGTCTGGCGATGCCATCGGAGCAAGGCTGCCAAGGACCATCCCCCGGCCATATCCGGCCGACATACCCGGCGTGACCATCAGATGGCTGGCACGCGCCAACAACTGCAGCCCCCGTACGATCCGGCGGTGGCGAACCTCGCCGCCGCCGGACGCGGCGCTGCGATGACATTTTGATGAAACTGACACCGGAGCGTGCAAGATGGCGCTGGTCCGGCCGCCTCGCGGAACGCTCCCGTTCTGGTCGCGCTTGGCGATTGCAGAGCTCGCGGACGAGGCGCCACTTACTACGATTTGATGCGGCTGTTCCGCGTCGGCCGAAGCACCGTTTATCGCGCCATTCACCGGCCGAGCAGCTGGCTATTGTGCGGTTTCTGGAGCACAGCAGGTTTACCGACCCGCACAGCTCGCCCGACGATGGGCAGGTTGATGTAGCCACTGTTCCGTTTTCGACCCGAAAGCGGAACAATATCCAGAAGCTTCGTGCGCCTGGATGCGGCGGACAGAGTGGTGCTCATCACACTGCCTAAATGATCTCGACCAGGGTTTGGTGGGTTCGAATACTCGACATGAGACACCGCAGGAATACCAAAGCCAGTTTGGCCGCTGGTGCGTGGTGTTATGTGTTCCGTTGCCGCCTGGCTTGGAACCATGGATAATCCCGGCCTGGCCACCTTCCCCTTTTGCCACCCTGCACCTGAAAAATGAGCTCGAGGACAGCAAGATCTATTGTTTGAACCATCCATAAAGCTCGCCAATCTGGGTGCAAAGCCCACGACGGCCGCAAAAGTCACAATCCTTCGCCCTCATCCAATGCACTGGAAAAATGCCGAAGCCGTTGCACGCCGTTCCGCCTTGATACTCAACTAGAATAACAAACAAAGCGGACATAAAACTAGGCAGGGCCTACCCATTGCCGTGGCTTAACGCCTGAATGCCACGGTTGCGAAGGGTAGTGTCCGTTTTCGCCCGCAAAACGGACGCTAGGCCGCTAGCGTCTGAGTTTTGAGCCCATTGCGGACGTTAACGTGCGACCTTTTCGTAACTTATGGTGATCCCCGACACGCTGTCGGCCTGTGTGAACACGCACACCTCTGCATCGTATCGGATGAGCAGATTTTGCGGCGAGAGCCGCCGAATCTCGACCCAAGGCCCTCCCCATGAGGCAGCCCCTAGCTGCGCCGTGGTCGGTGTCCGCGACAAAGACGTTACCCGCACCAGAGGGCACTTCATTATTTGGTCGCAACAGACACTACGCCTGGAGAAGCCCGTCGTCGCGTCACCGTCCCGTTGAAACAAGACAGCTCTCAAATTCACCGCTGGCACACCAGCCGTCGAGATGGTGTTGTTCTGGCACGCGTCGGAGCAACCGCTCGTCAGGACGGCCAACAGGAATAAGGCTGCGCTCTTTCTCACAAACAAATCGTAGGCGCCGCCGCTCTGTCGTCAATGTCCGCTTTCCACCCAAAACAGACGCTAAGCGGATGATCGTCCGTTGGTGTGCTCTTTGAGGAGGCACCAATGCTCAATCCATCGACGGCCAACCTTCAACATTTCAGGGGTGCCAAGCTTCCGCTGAAGCCGATGCACATCTGGGGAATGCGGGTGAGGCTCCAGGTGGAGAGACGCTGGCGCGATCTGGCGCTTCTCGATGTTGCGATCGACAGCAAGCTTCGCGGCTGCGACGTCGTGACGCTCCGATCGTCAGACGTGCTCGTCGGTACTGTAGTGCGCAAGCGAGGCATGGTTGTTCAGCAAAAAACTGGCCGACCCGTTCAGTTCGAGATTACTGACCAAGCGCGCCAGTCGATCTGCAGATGGCTGGAGCAGCGGAGACCGGGCACAACCGACTGGCTGTTTCCGAGCCGGATGAACCGAGAATGCCATTTATCGGCTCGGCAGTATGCTCGGCTCGTCAAGGAGTGGGTAAAGCTAATCGGGCTCGAACCTTCGGCTTATGCGACGCATAGCCTCAGGCGTACGAAGGTGTCGCTGCTTTATCGAAAGACCGGCAATCTGAGAGCGTGCCAGCTCCTGCTTGGTCACACGAAGCTGGAGAGCACCGTCCGCTACCTCGGCGTTGAACTAGACGATGCCTTAGAAATGTCGGCGGCGCTGGAGATCTGAGTGTCCGTTTTGGGTGGAAAGCAGACATTCCGCGCCGAGCGTATCGAGGCAATTAGGGAACAATCCTACCAGCAAGGCCGGAGAACAAAGCGACTCTGTGTGCGAACGGGCGTATATTCGCACCCGCAGTGGCAAGTTCCGAGTTGAGGAGCGCGAGCTATGTTTCTGCGTTATGAAGCTGAAAAATGTCGTCGCAACGCAAAGGCTCTGGCCGGCAAGCCGGAAGCGCCTTTTCTCCTCAAGATGGGTCGCGCGTTCGATGATCTCGCGCTGCAGGAACGAGGGCCGGCCCGAAGGCGATAACCGCAAGGGGCACCCTGAGCGGTCAGACGGTCGCTGAGCGGCGGACGGTTATCGGGACGACGCTGCACGTCGTACAGCTTCAGGCGCTCAGCTGGTAGAAGAAACACGCCGCCCACCTCGTTTCCGAGCGACCAGCGAACTTGTGCGGGAAGGCGAACACCTCGTTCAACGACAGCATGACGACTCAGCAATTCTGAAACCCTTAGCCACCTTCAGTTTAAAGCCCATCGTTGGACACATCGGTATTTGGTTACGTCCATTTACGCCGTACATCGACAAGAATTGCGGGTCGTCGCAGGTCAATCCTGGGAGCACGCTTCTTCATTGGGGGCTGCCAGCGATCGCCGGTCTCCTGCTGTCCACTTCTAACATGGATTGGAGCAGCAACTAAACCCACCTGAAATCGTGATCATACCCGGTAAGCCCGTACGGTTGGTGGCGACCCCGGCAGAATGCCCTTCGCGGCAGCTTTGGGTGGAGAGCAGACGCCACCTTATGTGCCATCAGCGCCTACAGGCGCGCCATTTGCCACTTACCTACCAGCGATGCAGCTCTCAGTTTGGGCCTAGCATTCGCAGGACCCAAAGCCAGTGAGCCTATGCTGGTTAGAGCTCTCGCAGCCGGCCACCTCTAGCAAAAACGTTCCGGTAGCGACGAAGCTAAGCGCCAACACCCAGGCAAAACTAGCTACGACAGCTGGTAGGGGCCCGAAGACCATGACGGCCAACGAGGTCGCGGACAGGCCCGCGACCAGAGGCTTGTCCCAGCGCAAGGTCAGTCAGCGCGGATATGCCAATCCACATCCTCACCTTCCCGTGTGACAACCGGATTGTGAAAAACAGGATAATTGCTCGGGCGAAGAGCCAAACTGCGATGACCGAGATGCTCGACAAGAGATCGCCTGCGAAGTTCAAAAAAGAGTAGCCCTGCGGCAACCGTTGAGGTCCCCGCCAGAATTGCAAGGCTACGGGCCTCGTGGCGCGCCATACCTGCTAACATCTCAGCGAAGCCTGCCGCCAACAATACTGTCCCAATTGTCATGGTCCCTGCGGCCGGGCCAGTAGAGGCAAGAGCGCTGCAGCGGCACTCAGCAGGAGTATGAAATCCCCAGCAGCACGGATGACATTGATATTATCGTTAGGCGCTCGTCACGAAGAGGTATAGCCGCCCAGTTCCGTTGCTCGATTTTCAATGCTCGCTCCTTTAGCGGGAGCTTCGCACAACTCTCCGGCACCGACAGTCCACAAAGCCGGTGAGTTGCTCTTATACACTAGAGCGCGCCGGCTGCCTGATGATGCCCGTTGACACTACGATGAAGTACCTGCTTGGGATCGAAAGCAGATCTACTCCGCTAATTCGGCAATGTGTGAAAGCAGACGCCAGTCCCGATTGAGGACGTAGCTGTCGCCATCGTTACTCCGTTCGTTATTTCGCCATTCGTGTATAGGTAGGTTACTACCGGCCAACCTACAGGCGCGCCGGTGGCAGAGAGAAGTGCGACGCTCCCGCCTGAAGGAGCACCCCATGAAACAACTTTCCGACCAGGCAGAGGCGCAGTCGCTCGCGCTGGCGATCGTCGACACGCTGCCCGAGCCGTTCCTGGTGCTCGACGACGTCGCTCCAGCCTTCTCGCCGCGAGCCGCTGTTTCTACGAGGTGTATGGCGAGGATCCGGCGACGGCTCGCGGCCGTTCGCTGTTCGAGCTTTCGAACGGGCAATGGGACATCCCGGGCTTGCGCCAGCTGCTGCGCGCGGTCCTTCCCGACCACGCGGGCCTCAAGGGTTTCGAATTCGAGCAGGAGTTCGGCAAGCTCGGAAAGCGGACCATACAGCTCAACGCCCTTCCGCTCCGCGACGAGGCCGGAGCCAGCAAGATGCTGCTCCTCGCGATCAAGGACATCACCCAGCGGCGTGACGCTGAGCAGGAGAAGCAGCGGCTGCTGGAGCACACCGAGGAGCTGCTCGAGCAACAAACGACGCTGTTGCGCGAGATGCGGCATCGGATCGCCAACAGCCTGCAGATCATCGCCAGCATTCTCCTGCTCAAGGCAGGGTCTGTGACCTCCGAGGAGACCAAGAAGGAGTTGCGCGCCGCTCACCAGAGAGTGATGTCGGTCGCAGCAGTGCAGAGTCATCTGCAGGCATCCGAGGGGATCGAGCAGATCGAGATGGGACCGTATCTGACCAAACTCGGAAGCGGCCTTGCATCCTCAATGGTCAGCCCGGAGCGGAACACCCGGATCAAGGTCGTTGCGGACGCAGGGACGCTGCCCACCAGCCACGCGGTCAGCCTGGGCCTGATCGTGACCGAGCTGATCATGAATGCGCTGAAATATGCGTTCCCCGACGGACATAAGTCCGCGCGAATCCGAGTGACCTTCGAGAAGGCGGCCGCGGACTGGAAGCTGACGCGTTTCCGACAATGGCGCCGGTCGTGGTCAATGGCACGAAGCGGCGAACTCGACCGGGCTTGGCACCGTTCTCGTCGCGGCGCTCGCCAAGCAGCTCAATGCCGTTGTTACCGAGCCGCCGACGAAGAAGGGGCTGACAGTAGAAGTGACGCGAGCGACGTTCGCCTCGCGGCTGCCACGGGCCGCGTAGCCGGGCGGCTGAGCTGGCGTTTTGCCGCAGGGGCCAATGTCCGCTTTGGGTCGAAAACGGACACTAGCGTTTTCACTGTTCCTAAACTCGATTCGGCGTAAGGCAGCGCTGCAGAGGCGGTGGCAACCATAACCCTGGTCGTCATCGTCTCTGCAGACGTTCCCAATCGCGGCGGTCGCGCTACAGCCTCGGACAATCTCCAACCGTCCACGCCTAACGCCCCTGGTGATCGTTCTGCCGCAAAGTGATTGGCCCGCAAATCGATCGCGGTCCCCACTTCCTCCACGCTACGAGCTATCATTTCCTGGGTACGAAACAAGTCCGGCCGGTTCAAGTCGAGCCAACAGCATTTCCGTGACTTTTTCCGTACGACCAAGTTTTGCCGACTAAGAGCTAAATCATTTAAAAGGCTGGTGGAGCTGAGGGGAATCGAACCCCTGACCTCTGCAGTGCGATTGCAGCGCTCTCCCATCTGAGCTACAGCCCCGCGCCGCCAGCCTGGCAGGAAAACGCGGCGGCTTGGCCGCGCTTCGGAAGCGGCTCCTTAGCCTTGCTTTTGCACTCGCGCAATCGCTCGCCGCAGCCCGCCGCCCGCCCTGCCGAAAACAGCCGTATTTCAGCCAATCGCACCGGAACGGCGCCTCTCCCCATTCGTTTTTTCTGTGTGACGCGAGGGCATCTCCGCCCGCCGCCCAGAATTCCCGATCGAGGAGACAATCAGATGGCATATGACCGCTACGACACCCGTCGCGACCGCCCCGGTTACGGCAACGACTATGACCGCGCCCGGACGACCACGATCGCGGCTTTTTCGAACGCGCAGGAGACGAAATCGCCTCCTGGTTCGGCGACGACGACGCAGACCGCCGCCGCCGCGAAGACGAACGGATGAACCGCGACTATGACCGCGACCGCAACGCGGCGCGATTACGACCGCGACCGCTATTGGAGCCGCGACCGCAATTCGACCGCGGATATGGACGCGATTACGACCGCGACCGCTATGCCTATCGGAGCAACAACCGCGACTATCGCCGCGAAAACGCACCGCGACCGCGACCGCAGCTATCGCCCGATGAACTGGACCTCCAGCGACAGCGACTATCGCTCGTCGAGGCCCAGCTCCAGGCGCGACTATGAGCGCGCCGGCTATTCCGGATACGACCGCGACTACAGCTCGCGCGGCGGTTTTGGCGGTGCAAACCGCGACGGCTACATGTCACCCACCGGCCCGAGCTTCGGCTATGGCGGCCACTTCGGCGACGGAACCAGCAGCGGCTACGGCAGCGGCGGATATGAACAGCTACCGCTCGGATCGCGACCGCTCCGACTATGACCGCTCCGACTATGACCGTTCGCAGACGGCGTGGGGACGCGACGATTATCGCAATACCAGCTATGCCGGCTCCACCCGTGATAACGACCGTCACTATCATGCCTGGAAGCAGCGCCAGCTCGACGACCTCGACCGCGACTACGATCAGCTATTGCCGCGACCGGCAGGATCGTTTCGAGAGCGACTTCGGCGACTGGCGGGAAAACCGCATGAACAAGCGCCAGCAGCTTGGCGGTATCCGCGAGCACATGGACGTCGTCGGCAACGACGGCGAGACGATCGGCAAGGTCGACAAGGTGCGCGGCGACCATGTCGTCCTCACCAAGTCGGACTCGGAGGATAATCGCCACCACGCGATCGACTGCTCGATGATCGAAACCATCGAAGGCAACCAGGTGCGGCTGGACGTTTCGGCTGACGAAGCGAAGAGCCGCTGGGAAGACGCGGAAAACACCGGTGCCTTTTTCGGCGCGACCGCGACCGCGACGAGGACACCAACCTCAATCGCAGCTTCTCGGGGACGTACGAAAGCTAAGCACCGACAGCCCGACAGCTGAAAGGGAAGGCCCGGCGCATCGTCGCCGGGCCTTTCGCATGATGCGCCGCGAAGCTATCGCGGGAGCGACAAGGAGACAGAAATGGCGCGAGCATGGCACCTGATCAACCGCCCCGAGGGGCTCCCCGAAAGCGGTGACTTCGCGCTCAATGAGTTCGAGCTGCCCAGCCCCGGGGATGGCGAGGTCCACGTCCGCAACCTCTACCTTTCCGTCGACCCCTACATGCGCGGGCGGATGAACGAGTTGAAGTCGTACATCCCGCCGTTCCAGCTCGATGCGCCAATGGAAGGCGGGGCCGTAGGAGAAGTCGTCGAATCGAAGGCGGACGGCTTTGCCGCGGGCGACCTCGTTCTCCACATGGCCGGCTGGCGCGATGAAGCGGTGCTTCCGGCAAAGGCGCTGACGAAGCTTCCCCAGATCGGAGCCGACCCGAAGGCGTTCCTCAGCCATTTGGGAATGCCGGGAGCGACCGCTTACTTCGGACTTCTCGACGCCGCCGAGGCCAAGGAAGGTGACATCGTCTTCGTTTCAGCCGCCGCTGGAGCGGTCGGATCGGTCGTCGTCCAGGTCGCGAAGGCAAAGGGCATGACCGTGATCGGTTCGGCCGGCGGCAAGGACAAATGCGATTTTGTCTGCTCGCTCGGTGCCGACGCCGCCGTGGATTATCGCGACGGCCCGATCATCGCTTCGCTTCGCGACGCTGCTCCGGACGGAATCGACGTCTATTTCGACAATGTCGGCGGCGACCATCTGGACGCTGCCTTTTCCCGTGCTCGCTTGCACGCTCGCTTCGCGCTGTGCGGAATGATCGCCGGCTACAACAGCCGCGAGCCGATGGAATTCCGCTACATCATCAGGATGATCGCAATGCGGATTACGATGCGCGGCTTCCTCTACGGCGACTATGTGTCGCGGCTAGACGAATTCTACCGCGACATGGGCGAATGGGTGGCGAGCGGAAAGGTCAAGCCGCACGAGACGGTGTTCGAGGGCTTGCAAAAGACGCCGGACGCCTTCCTCGGCCTGTTCACCGGAGCCAACACCGGGAAGATGCTGGTCAAAGTCTAGTCGGGAATCGCAGGCGGCGGGGTCGCCGCTTTTGTACCCGGTGCGAAGCGCCGCCATGCGCTGAGCCGACGTGCCGTGGGTAAAGCTGTCCGGGACTACGCGGCCCTGCGTTTCCTTTTGCAGGGTGTCGTCCCCAATAGCTTCTGCAGCGCGCATTCCCTCCTCGAAGTCGCCTTGCTGGAGCACCGGCTGGCCCTCCGGCGTTCGGGCGTTCGCCGCCCACACGCCGGCATAGCAATCCGCCTGAAGCTCGATCCCCACCTGGATGTGATTGCCCTCGACGCGGCTTGCCCGGGCCTGCGCTCGCGAAGCGCTGCTCAGCGTCCCAAGCTCATCCTGCACGTGGTGGCCGACTTCGTGAGCGATGACATAGGCCATTGCGAAGTCGCCGGGGGCCTGGAAGCGCCTCGCCAGTTCATCGAAGAATTCGGTGTCGAGATAGATGTTCTGGTCGGTCGGGCAATAAAAGGGGCCCATCGCCGATTGGGCCATGCCGCAGCCGGACCTGTCAGCTTCGGAATAGGCAACCAGCTGTGTCGGAGCGTAGCTCTCGCCCTTTTGCTTGAACAATCTGCTCCACACGTCCTCGGTCGATCCGAGAACCTGCCGAAGGAAGTGCTCCATCTGCGGGTCAAGCGTGCTCTGCCCTGCTCCGGACGCCTGCTGCGACTGCTTGGTGGACGATCCGCCGCCGCCCAGCCCGCCCAGCCCGCCGACCGAGCTGAGGATGAAATAGCCGACCAGCAGGACGACGACTCCGCCGATTCCGAAGCGGCTTGCGACGAGTGGAATGAGGCAGCCGAGCCCACCGCCCCCGCCTCCGAACCCGCCAACGCCGCGGCCGGTATCGTCGCGGAAATTGCTGCTTTCGCGCTGGCCGCCAAACCGCATTCCCGTGTCCTCCTGTTCCCGACCCAATGCGCGAACTGCCGTGGCAGTTGCAATCGCCAGCGCAGGCGGCGACTAGCGGATGAAAGGAGATGCCATGATTCTGCAAGGCAAAGTTGCGCTGGTTACCGGATCAACGTCGGGGATCGGCCTCGCTATCGCCCGGGAACTGGCTTCGCAGGGCGCAAAGCTGATGCTCAACGGCTTCGGCGATTCCGGCGAGATCGAGAAGCTGACGCAGGAACTCGGAGCAATCCACGACGGCGCCGACATGTCCGACCCGGACTCCATCGAGCGGATGATGAAGCGCTGCGCGGACGAGCTCGGCGGACCCGACGTGCTCGTCAACAATGCCGGCATCCAGCACGTTTCGCCGCTGGAAAGCTTTCCGCCGGAAAGGTGGGATGCGATCATCGCCATCAACCTCTCGGCCGTGTTCCACACTACTCGCCATGCGCTTCCGGCAATGAAGGCGAAGGGTTGGGGCCGGGTGATCAACACCGCGTCGGCACACAGCCTGGTCGCGAGCCCCAACAAGTCGGCCTATGTCGCGGCAAAGCACGGAGTCGCCGGCTTCACCAAAACCATCGCTCTCGAAGCCGCGCGCGACGGGGTCACCGTAAACTGTATCTCCCCGGGCTACGTCTGGACCACCCTCGTGGAAAACCAGATCCCGGATACGATGAAAGCCCGCGGCCTGACCCGCGAGCAGGTGATGAACGACGTCCTGCTGGCGGCGCAGCCGACAAAGCAGTTCGTCACTCCCGAACAGGTTGCCGCGCTGGCGCTGTTCCTGTGCCGCGACGAGGCCAGCGCAATCACCGGTGCCAACATCAGCATGGACGGCGGCTGGACCGCGCAGTGATCTCGTCATGCGAGGGACGAAGTCCCGCGGCAAGGCAGTTGCGCCGCTGGATTGCTTCGCTACGCTCGCAATGACGTGAAGCGGGTCTTCCTTGCCTTTGTCCTGGTCTGCAGCGGCTGTTCGATGGTTCGTCCATCGAACGCAGTCGTCGATCCGGCACGGGATTGGCGGACGGTTGCCACCGACAGGGATCGCGCCAAGCTGCGCGATTGGCGCCACTCGTTCACCTCGGCGCTGGCAGCGGCCCGCGCGAGCGGCCACGGCGCGGACGTCGCCCGGGAAGGCGCTCTCCTCGACCCGGATGCTGCAATCGGGGGCGCAATCCCGAACGGCCTCTACCGCTGCCGCGTCATCAAGCTCGGGGCAAAAGCGGCGGGGATGCTCGACTATGTCGCTTATCCCTATTTCCGTTGCCAGGTGCGGCAGCAGGGTGAGCGCCAGTCCTTCGCCAAGCTGACCGGTTCGCAGCGGCAGGTCGGGGGAATCTTCCCCAACGGGCAATTGCGCGAGGTTTTCCTGGGAACGCTAATGCTCGGCGACGAGGCGCGGGCGATGCAATACGGCGTCGATCCCGAGCGCGACGTCAGCGGGTTCGTCGAGCGCATCGGACCCGACCGGTGGCGGCTGCTGATGCCCTCGCCGGCGTTCGAATCACAACTCGACGTTATGGAACTGCTACCCGAAACCCAAGGGAGGGAAATTCGATGAAATTCACCGTTGCCGCCGGATCCCTGGCGATGATGCTTTCGAGCACCGCGCCTGCCGCCAGCGTCCATGAAAGCGTCGCCGCAGAGATGCCGCAGCTGATGACGCTTTACCGCGATCTTCATACCCACCCTGAGCTGTCGATGCAGGAGGTCCAGACCTCGGCAAAGCTTGCCGCGGAAGCGCGCAAGCTTGGCTTCCAGGTGACGGAACATGTCGGCAAGACCGGGGTCGTCGCGGTGATGAAGAATGGCCCCGGGCCGGTGGTTATGATTCGATCGGACATGGATGCGTTGCCGGTCAAGGAGCAGACCGGGCTGCCGTTCGCGTCGGCTGCGACCGGCAAGCTGCCGGACGGCACTCCAACTCCGGTCATGCACGCATGCGGGCACGACACGCACATGGCCACCTGGATCGGCACCGCGCGACAGCTTGCGGCAATGAAAGACCAGTGGTCTGGGACATTGGTCATGATCCTCCAGCCGGGCGAAGAGATCGGCGCAGGGGCGAAGGCGATGCTCGACGACGGGCTCTACACGCGTTTCCCGAAACCGGACGTCGCGCTCGCTTTCCACGATTCGGCGTCGCTTCCGGCTGGCGTAATCGGCGTTACCCCCGGCTATGCGCTGGCGAATGTCGACAGCGTCGACATCACCATTCACGGCGTTGGCGGCCACGGCGCTTACCCGCAGGCGACTAAGGACCCGATCGTCCTGGGATCGCGAATCGTGACCACGTTGCAGACGCTGGTCAGCCGCGAAAACGACCCGCAGCAGCCGGCCGTCGTCACCGTCGGCAGCTTTCACGCCGGCTCCAAGCACAACATCATCTCCGACGAAGCGCGGCTGCAGCTGACAGTTCGCAGCTACACGCCGGAAGTGCGCAAGCTCCTCCTCGACGGAATCAAGCGAATCGCGCGCGGCGAAGCGATCGCCGCCGGTCTGCCTGAGGACAAGATGCCCGATGTTGCCGTTCGGGAAGGCGAGTACACGCCCTCCACGTTCAACACCGAAGCCCTGTCGAACCGGGCCCTGACGCTATTCAAACAACATTTCGGCAAAGATCGGGCGATCGCCACTCCGGCGGTGATGGGCGGCGAGGACTTCAGCCGCTACTGGCTTGCCGACAAGTCGATTCAGAGCCTGATCTTCTGGGTCGGTGGAGTGCCGCAAGCCAAATGGGACGCGGTGAACGGCGACACGCAGAAGCTACCCTCGCTCCACAGCCCCTTCTGGGCGCCCGATGCACAAGCGGTGATCTCGACGGCGACCGAGGCAATGACACTGGCCGCGCTCGACTCGTTGAAAAAGGGCTAGCGGCCTACTCGGCCGCCCACTCCGCCGATTTCTCGATGATCGTCAGCTCGCGGATGAGCGCATCGACGCTTTGCGTCAGCTCGGGGAGTTGGGTGATCTGGTGGCGGGCGCCGCGATAGGCTTCGGCCATCAGGATCGCGTCGATCAGTATCGGAACGACCAGCCCCTCAGGGTCTTCCAGGTCGACGAGCCCCTGAAGCTTCTCGAGCGCCTTTCGCCGCGCGCCCTCCGGGTCGGACAGAACCGCCGTCCGGCCGATCATCCAAGCCATCCGCTTACTCCTCGCAAGCAACAGTAGCGTCGCCAGCGCCGGGCAAAAGCTCGCCCGTCCCGCAATCAAGGCATCTTGGCGTTAACCGGTCAGGCGCTTGCTGAATCGAGAAGCGAAATCTGTTGGGGAGTGAGCTCCAGATTCAGCGCCGCGATCAACTCCGAAAGCTGGGCAACGCTGGTCGCGCTTGCGATCGGTGCGGTGATCGCCGGCTGGGCCTTGGTCCAGGCGAGCGCGACGGTCGCCAGTGCAGCACCGGTTTCCGCAGCCACGGTGTCGAGAGCTTCGAGGACGTCCATTCCCCGGCCTTCCAAATAGGCAACGTTGCGAAGCCCGCGAACCGATTTGTCGAGATCCTCCTTCGACCGGTACTTGCCGGTGAGAAAGCCGTTGGCGAGGCTGTAGAACGGGAACACCGCGAGGCCGTGGCGAAGCGCAACGTCGCGCAGGCCGTCCTCGAACTTCTCGCGCTCCACGAGATTGTACCAAGGCTGCAGCGCGCTGATCGGAGTCAGGCCCAGTCGACGCGACGTCTGCACCGCCTCCTCGAGCCGTTCGGCCGTGAACTGCGACAGGCCGATGGCGCGGATCTTGCCGAGCTCGACCAGTCGCTCGAAGGCGCCCAGGCTGTCGGCAAGCGGGACGCTCTCGTCGTCCTTGTGCTGGTAGTACAGGTCAACCTGGTCGATCCCAAGCCGATCGAGGGACGCATTGCAGGCGGCAAAGATCTTGTCAGGCGCCAATCCTTCGGAAAAGCCGACCTTCGTCGCAATCACGACCTTGTCGCGCTTGGCCGGGTCGCGCTTGAGCCAGCGGCCGATCAGCCGCTCGCTTTCGCCGCCGCTGTGGCCGGGTACCCATGCCGAATAGACGTCGGCGGTGTCGATCATCGTTCCGCCGGCATCGACGAATGCGTCCAGAACAGCGAAGCTCGTCTGCTCGTCCGCGGTCCAGTCGAACACGTTTCCGCCCAGCGCAAGCGGCGCCACTTCAAGTCCGCTGCTTCCGATCGGGCGCTTGTCGGCCATGGCTGCTCCTTCGCTCGCGTTCATCACTTATTTGTAAAGTTTAGCGACACCTGTGTGGATGTCGCCAATCTTGTCCTTTTGGAGCCATGCGCTCGCCGCGGCAATGTTCGCATCGCTTCTGGGGTGGCGACTTGCAGCGGGCGCACGCCAGCCTGGACACCGGCTTCTGCTCGGGGCCTTCGCGCTGACCGCCTGCTGGGCATGGCTGCAGGCGATCGGGCCGGCCGGAGCGCTCGCTCGCTACGCGGAGACCGCGCGCAACCTGGTGTGGATCGGGCTCCTCTACAGCCTCTACGCATCGAGCAGCGAAGGCAGGCAAAAGGGCGTTCGTCTCGTCTATGCCGCAGTCTCGGCAGTGCTCGGATTCCAGCTTGTCGTAACCAGCATCGTGCTGAATGGCGCCGGGGCTGCGGTCGAGCAGACCGGAACCCTGCTGCGGATTACAGCGGCCGCCGGCTCGCTCGTCCTGGTCCACAACCTCTACGGACAGGCTTCGCCCTCCAGCCGGCCGAACATCCGCTTCGCGATGCTCGCGCTGGCGCTGAGCTGGGCCTACGACCTCAACTTCTACACCATCAGCTACCTCGACGTTTCAGCGGCCACTGGCCTGTCCGACTGGCGCGGGATCGCGGTCGCGCTGACGGCGCCGCTGTTTGCGCTTGCCGTTCGCCACGAAGACGACTGGCGCATTCGCCTGTCGCGAGCGGCAACGTTCCAGTCGCTCTCGCTGCTGGCCATCTGTGCCTATTTCGCGGTCATGGCTGTCCTCGCGACTGCGTTGAGGGGTGCCGACGGCGATTGGCTTCGCGCGTTTTCGGCAGGGCTCCTTGCAGTGATGGTGGTCGCGGCGATGGTGCTTGCGCCAAGCCCGCGGGCGCGCGCCTGGGCGAAGGTAAAGATCGCCCAGCACCTGTTCGAGCATCGATATGATTATCGCAGCGAGTGGCTTCGCTTCACAGGCACGCTCGGCGGCTCCGGGGGCGAGGCGCAGCCACTCGGCGAACGAATTGTCAAAGCCTTTGCCGACATCGTCGATTGTCCTGGCGGGCTGCTTCTCGAGCGCGACGAGGCGGCCGGATTCGTCGCCGGCGCAGCCTGGAACTGGCACGGCCGCACCGCCATCGACGCCGACGTTCACTCGGCGCTCGCCTTCTGGGCTTCGGTCGCGCCGAGCGGCCGAATTCTCGAAATCGACGGCGTACGCAACGGCTGGGCCCGAAGCGAAGACCGCGACTGCGTTCCGAAGTGGCTGGTCGACGACGCAGACGCATGGATCGCGGTGCCGCTAGTCCACGAGGACAAAGCGCTCGGCCTGGTGCTTCTGGCTGCGCCCGAATACCGGCGTTCGCTCGACTGGGAGGACTTCGACCTGCTTCGCACCGCGGGGCGCCAGGCTGCGAGCTCCCTTGCCGAAGCGCAGGGCCAGCGGGCGCTTTCGAATGCACAGCGGTTCGAGGAGTTCAACCGCCGCTTCGCCTTCATCCTCCACGACGTAAAGAACCTGGTCAGCCAATTGTCGCTGCTTACCCGCAACGCCGAACGCCACGCGGATAATGCCGAATTCCGTGCCGACATGATCGCCACGCTCAAGAGCTCGATCGGCAAGATGAACGACCTGCTCGCGCGGCTATCTCCGCAAGCGACGCCGCGCTCCAGTCGAGTCGAGCCGCAACCGCTTCGCGGAATTCTTGCCGCCTGTGTCGCCGCCTGTCCCGTTGGCCAGGTGAAGCTGCTCGGCAAAAGCGGCGAATGGGCGGTCGTCGATTCGGCCGCGCTCCAGCAGGCAGTCGGCCACCTGCTTCAAAACGCTATCGAAGCCAGCGCCGACGGGAAACCCGTCATCGTCCGGATTGATCGTGAGGGCGATCAGGTCGCCATCAGCATCGCCGACAGCGGATGTGGAATGGACGCCGACTTCGTCCGAAGTCGCCTGTTCCAGCCCTTTTCGTCGACGAAGCAGTCGGGCTTCGGAATCGGCGCGTTCGAAGCCCAGGCGCTGGTCACCGCGATGGGCGGGCGGCTGAGCGTCGAGAGCCGGCCGGGCGAAGGCACTCGCTTCACGATACACTTGGCCGCGGCCGACGCGCCGCCCCAACAGCTACGGAAATCAGCATGAGCACAGAACCCAACCTCCCGGTGCTTCTCGTCGTCGAGGATGACGAGGGCCTGCAGCGGCAGCTCAAATGGGCCTATGATGGCTACACCGTCGTCGCCGCCACCGACCGCGGGTCTGCACTGGAGGCGCTACGGCTGCACGAACCTGCCGTGGTCACTCTCGATCTCGGACTCCCTCCCGATCCCGACGGTACCGAGGAAGGTTTCGCCACGCTGAGCGAGATGCTTGCGCTCAAGCCCGACACCAAAGTCATCGTCGCCTCCGGCCACGGCGAGCGCGAGAGCGCGATGCGGGCAATCGCGCTGGGCGCCTACGATTTCTATCGCAAGCCGATCGACATCGACGAGCTCGGGCTGATCGTCGCACGCGCCTTTCACCTGTACGAGATCGAGGAGGAAAACCGCCGCCTGGAGCGAACCGGTGATATCAGCGTGCTGGGCTCGATCGTCAGCAGTGCCGACGAGATGCTCAAGGTGGCCCGAACGATCGAGCGGGTCGCGCCGACCAGCGTCTCGGTGATGCTTCTGGGCGCAAGCGGAACCGGCAAGGAACTGCTCGCCCGCGCCGTTCACGAGCGCAGCGACCGTGCAGAGCGGAGCTTCGTCGCAATCAACTGTGCGGCCATTCCGGAGAACCTGCTGGAGGCCGAGCTGTTCGGCTACGAACGCGGCGCCTTTACCGGCGCGGTGAAGTCCAACGTCGGCAAAATAGAACTTGCAGAGGGCGGGACCCTGTTCCTCGACGAGGTCGGCGACATCCCGCTGCCGTTGCAGGTCAAGCTGCTCCGATTTCTCCAGGAGCGGGTCATCGAGAGGATTGGCGGACGCCAGACGATTCCCGTGGACACGCGGATCGTCTGCGCCACCCATCAAAACCTCGAGTCGATGATCGCCGAGGGGCGCTTCCGCGAAGACCTCTATTACCGCCTTGCGGAGGTGGTGGTGAAGATCCCGTCGCTCAGCGAACGCTCGGGAGACTCAGTGCTCCTGGCCCGGCACTTCGTGAACCGCTTCGCGCGCGAGATGAATTCGAAGGTCCAGGGTTTGTCGGCCGACGCCATCGCCTTGATCGACGCTTACGCATGGCCGGGCAACGTCCGCGAGTTGGAAAACCGGATCAAGCGCGCGGTGATAATGGCCGACACGAAGCAGGTCACCGCCGCCGATCTGGACCTGCCGGCGCGGGCGGAGGGTGGCAGCGCCTTGCCGATAAACCTGCGCGCCGCTCGAGAAGTCGCGGATCGCAAGGTCATCCGCCAGGCGCTGAGCCGGACCGAGAACAACATTTCGGGCGCTGCGAAGCTGCTCGGGATCAGCCGCCCGACACTCTACGACTTGCTCAAACAGTACCAGCTGACCGCCTGAAGCCGGCGAGCCTAGCGCATCGTCAACCAGATGAGCGCGGTTCCTCCGGCGAGGATCCGGTACCAGGCGAATGGCGCGAAGCCGTGCCTCGAGATGTAGTGGACGAAGGCGCGGACGACGACGATCGCGACCACAAAGCTGACTGCAAAGCCGACCGCGACCGTGCCGAATCCAACTCCGCTCGCCCCGGCGAGCAGGGTGTCGTGGTGCTTTGCAATCTCCAGGACCGTCGCTCCGAGCATCGTCGGAATTGCCAGGAAGAAGCTGAATTCGGCCGCGGTCCGACGCTCGACGCCAAGCGACAATCCGCCGAGGATGGTCGCTCCCGAGCGGCTGACGCCCGGGATCATCGCAAGGCACTGGATGAATCCGACTGCGACCACTCGTCCAAGCGGCATTTCGGCAACCCCGACGATGGTCCCCGGCGGGACGGTCTTCTCGATGACGAGAATGGCGACCCCGCCGACGACCAGCGCCCACGCGACGACGACAGCGTTGCCGAGCAGCGCCTCGATGTTGTTGATGAACAGGAACCCCAGAACCGCCGACGGCAGGAAGCCGATGACGACGTTCCGGACGAAGCGCCACGACACTCGCTGGTTGGCGAACAGCCCCTCGAGCACGGCCCAGAACGTCCGCCAGTAGAGCACGACGATGGCAAGGATCGCCCCGAGCTGGATGATGACGTTGAACGCCGCCCATTGATCGGCGTCGAAGCCGAGCAGCTTTGTGGCGAGAATCAGGTGACCGGTCGAGGAGACCGGAATGAACTCGGTCACTCCCTCGACGATGCCGAGGATTATCGCGATGATTAGGATCGGCACCTAGCTCTGCTTCACGCGGCCTGCTGCACGGCTCGGGCGGTCCATCGGCCGCCGCTGCGATATCGCGACAGCCAGCCCGGGGCCACCGATTCGAGCGCCGTCGGCTCGATTCCGAACGCTTCAAGCCCCTTGGCTTTCTTCGCTGGGAGGTTGTCCTGCTGCAGCATTTTCCATTGGTCGCGGGTCAACGGCGCTCCGGGGAGGAAGCCGAACCACGACAGGAACGCCGACGCGAAGTTGGGAAGATCGAGGAGGTCGGGTTCGCGGCCTGCCGACCGCGCGCATGTCGCATAGATATCCTCCATGCTCATCACCTGCGGACCGCCGATCTCGAACGTGCTGGAACCGAAGGTGCGAGGATCGAGAGCGGCCATGGCGATCGCCTTGGCAAGATCCTTCACGTAAACCGGCTGGAACCGCCGCTTGGCAGCGACAACCGGCAAGACCGGCAGCCGCGACAGCGCTGCAAGCCGGTTCGTCAGATCGTCCTCCGGCCCGAACACGATGGACGGGCGAATGACGGTCGCTCCGGCAAAGGCGCGCCGGACCTCCAGCTCGCCCTCACCCTTGGTCCGCCCATAATGAGAGCCGGACTGAGGATCGGCGCCGATCGCCGAGATATGCACCAGCGCGCTCGCATCGGCATCGCGCGACGCTTCGGCGATATTGCGTGCGCCGTCGACATGGGCCGATTGGAGGGACCCGTTGAAGGTCCCGACGAGGTTGATGACCGCCGAGGAATCCTTGACCGCCGAACGGACGGACTCGGCATTGCCGATGTCGGTCCGGGTGAAGCCAAGCTGGCCGACGGTCGCCAAAGGCTGAAGGAAATAGGCGCTTCCCGGATCGCGGCAGGCAACCCGCACACGCACCTCGTGCTTGAACAGAAGTTCGCACACATAGCGGCCGATGAAACCGCCGCCGCCGAAGACGGTGACGATGCGGGAGTCCGGGTTGATCATCGCTTCGCCACTAGCGGCGGCCAGCGCGGGTCACAAGCGCCCGCGGCTCAGTTCGACTGCTTCACCTTCGACTTCGTCGCCACCTTGCCGCCGAGCGAACTCGGCTGGTCGAGATCGCGGGTCGAGGGTGTCGTTTCGGAGTCCTCGTCGCGGCGCCCTGCCGGAGTGAACCCCGGGCGTTCATTGTCCAGCTCGCGTTCGCGAACGTCGTGCTTGTCCTGCTCGGGACGGCCCATTTTCTGCTCCTCTTTTGCTGTGAAGAGAACGAGGGCCGCGCGCTGCCGTTCCGGTGCGATTTGCGTCGGTTGACATGACGCCGAACCGGCTCCACATGCCGCGCCCTACCACGCAAGTTCGACCCCGTGCCCAGGTGGCGGAATTGGTAGACGCACCAGCTTCAGGTGCTGGCGCTCGCAAGGGCGTGGAGGTTCGAGTCCTCTCCTGGGCACCATTCCCGCGCGCGGCGCGGGGAGGTCGAGAGCGCGAGGCTCACTTGCGGTCTAGAACGGGAAATAAATCAGGATGGCGATGACGCCGACGATCCAGGTGAGGACGTTTAGCGGGATTCCGACCTTCACGAAGTCGAGATAGTTGTAGCCGCCGAGCTGATAGACGATCGTATTCGTCTGATATCCAAACGGCGTAGCGAAGGCCGCGCTCCCGCCCATCATGATCGCCACCAGGAACGGCCGGGGACTGACCCCGAGAGTCTCGGCGAGAGCGACCGCGATCGGAGTGTAAAGCACCGCGACTGTCGCGTTCGACAGGATTTCCGTCGAGACCAAGGTCGCCAAATAGATCGCGGCCAGCGCAACGACCGGGCTAAGCCCGTCGAGCTCGTAAACCAGCCAGTCTGACACGGCGCCAGCAAGCCCGGTCGTGTCGAGCGCGATTCCGAGCACGACCATTCCGGCAATCAGCATCAGCACTTCGGGCCGCAAGCCCTGATAGGCTTCGTCGGCGGTGATGACTCGCATGAGGATGAGCAGCACCGCCCCGGCAAAGGCCGTCGCCGCGATCGGAGCGACGTTCAACGCAGCAAGCGCAATGACACCGACGAACACCAATGCGGACGCAATCGCCCGCCACGGCCGCAAGGGGACATGCTCGGCGAAGGAGCGAGCCGAGCCCATCTGGCCGCCGGCGAGGCCCGGTTCGCCGGCAGCCTCGATCGCTTCAGCCTCGTTGGTGCCGTCGATGGCGCCCTTGATCAGCCTCGAACTGAACAGGAGGAGGTAAAGGCCGCCGGCGATTGCGACGGTGATTCCGACCGGGGCAATCTCGAAAATCCCGAATCGCGGCTGGCCGGAAACCGCGGCCATGTCGTTGACGAGGAGGTTCGTGGACGTCCCGATGAGAGTCATCGTCCCGCCAAGGACCGCGGCGTAGGACAAGGGGATAAGATAGACTTTCGGCGACTGGTTGAGCGATTTGGCAACGTCGCGGATCACCGGTGCGCTGAGAACCACGATGGGGGTGTTGTTGAGGAAAGCGGATGCCCCGCCGGCCAGGCCGATGGTGATCCAGATCCCGATCCGCCCGATTTTCTCGCATAGCCGGACCATCGACCGGATGGCTGCGTCGAGCAGGCCCGAAAGCTCCATCGCGTAGGCAATCACGAATAGCGAGGCGAGCGCGATAATGGCCGGACTGGCGAAGGCGCCCTGCACTTCGACCGGCCGGACAACGCCCGCCATCAGCAGGAATGCCGCCCCGGTCAACGCGACAATGTCGGACCTGACCTTGTCCCAGATCAGTGCTCCGACGACCACCGCGAGGACCAGCAACGTGGCGACTTGTTCAAATGTCACGCGTCCCCCGCCCCAATTTGCAGCCCCTCCTTCGCCGATATTGCCGCATTGGCCAACCCGCGCTGGACTTTCTCCCGTAGGATTGTTCTATTCCTTCCATGCCGACGCTTCGCCAATCGCTCGCAGCGACCGCTGCCGCATCTCTCGCCCTTTGCGCGTGCGGGGACGGCGAAGGCGAGACGAATGCGGCAGCGAATGCGGCCAATGCGGCACAGCAGACGACGGTTCCGCAACTTCCCATTCCGGCGCTGGAAGCGCCTCTCGACCGGGAGAAATTGCTTGTCGCGGCGATGTACGCGGCCAGCGACTTCGTTACGGGTGCCGACGACGAGCAGCGACAAGACGACCTCGCCGACAAGAAGTTCGAGTTCCGGTTCCGCTTTGGTTGCGCAGGCCCGGGGAGCGACGAGTCCGAAAAAGCGTTCGATTGGACGCTGAACAAGAAAACCGGTGCACTGAAAGTCAGGGCCACTCCCAAGCTTTCGCCGAAGGACGCGCCGGTCGAGGCGATCGCGGGCGAATCGTTCGAGACCGTGGAAGGCTTCTGGGTTCCGCAACCGTGGCTACTCGCGGCAACCTGTCCGAAGGCCGAGGCCGATAACGCGCAGCCGGTCGCTCCGACGAAGCAGGCCGACGATCAAGCGAAGGCTTCGGCGGATTCAGCTTCGAAAAAGAAGAAGCCGTCCAAGACAGCCACTGGCGACCAAGGCGAGGCCCCAGCGGCACCTGCTGCCCTGTCGCGGAGCGTCGGAATCGCGCAATTCTTCACCGCGACCGGCCCGCGCACACTGCGCCGGTCCGGGCGGCCATACCAGGCGACCAAGCGACTGCAGGCGGGTGAAGAGCCGACCGGAGGATTCGACCTGGTGATCAGCGGGCGCCTCGCTCCGCTTCCCGACGGGCGGGTGATTGCCTGCACGCGAGCAGCAAGTGGCGAGCGGCCGAGCTGCGTGATCTCGGTCGAGTTCGGCAAGGTGGCGATCGAGCGCGCCGATACGCACGAGCAAATCGCCCAATGGGGGTCCGGATAGCCCCGCTGCCCTAGTCGGCACCATCTCGCGTTTCGGCGGTTCTTCTGACTGAATGGCCGAGTCCCGAACCGCAATCATTGCAGCCCTTGTCGGCAACGTCATGATCGCCGCGACCAAGGGCGTTGCGGCGTTCATGTCCGGAAGCTCGGCAATGCTCAGCGAGTCCATCCACTCGGTGGTCGACAGCGGCAACGAAGTGCTTCTCCTTTACGGGCAGCACCGCGCCGAGCAGCCGCCGGACAAGACGCACCCGCTCGGATACGGCCGCGAAATCTACTTTTGGTCGTTCGTCGTCGCGCTCCTCATCTTCGCACTCGGCGCCGGGGTTTCCACCTACGAGGGCGTCATCCACATGCTTCACCCGGAGCCGATGGAGCAGCCGACGATCAACTATATCGTCTACGGAGTCTCGGCCCTGTTCGAAGCCGGAAGCTGGTATTTCGGCTGGAAAGCGTTCAGCCGGGTTATGGGCGACCGCGGCATTCTCGGCACCGTCCACGCGAGCAAGGACCCGACGACCTTCATGGTCCTGTTCGAGGATTCGGCGGCCCTGATCGGAATCGTGATCGCCGCCAGTGCAACCTTCCTCTCAATCCAGCTCGGCAAGCCGTGGATCGACGGGGTGGGTTCGGTGTGCATCGGCGCAGTGCTTGCTGCGGTGGCGATTCTGCTCGCTCGCGAAAGCAAGGCCCTGTTGATCGGCGAACGGGCGAGGCCGGAGCTCAGCCGGGCAATCCGCGATGCGGCTCGACGCCAACCCGGAGTCGTTCGAGTCGAGGGAATATTGACCAGCCAACTCGGTCCCGAGCAGGTGATCGCCAACGTCGGCGTGGAATTCGAAGACCGGCTCAACGCGCCCGACATAGAAAAGGTGATCGGCGATCTTGAAGCCGAGTTGCGGAAGAAGCACCCCGAGCTATTCAGGGTATTCGTCCGGCCGCACCCGGACAGGTACCAGGGCGACGCCGCGCTTCTCGACGTCGGTCCAGACGAAGAGGGGGAATGATTGTCGCTGTACAGAATCGATGGGGTCGAGCCGAGCCTCGCCGGCACGGCGTGGGCGGCACCCTCGGCGGATGTCATCGGCGATGTTCGTCTCGGCGGGGGTGCGAGCATCTGGTTCGGAGCGGTCCTCCGCGCCGACAACACGCCGATCATCATCGGCGAGGACAGCAACGTCCAGGATGGCGCGGTCGGCCACTCGGACCCGGGCGCACCGCTGACGATCGGAAGTCGAGTGACCATCGGTCACCAGGCCATCGTTCATGGCTGCACCATCAGCGATGATTGCCTGGTCGGAATGGGCGCGCGAATCCTAAATGGTGCGGTTCTTGGCCCGGAATGCCTGGTCGGAGCCGGCGCGCTGATCACCGAGGGCAAGACATTCGAGGGCGGAAGCCTCATCGTCGGAGTGCCGGCACGGGTGGTTCGTCCGCTCAGCGACGACGAGAAAGTCGCGATCCGCGTTTCGGCCGCTCATTATGCGGAAAAAGCGGCCCGCTACGCCGCATCTCTTCAGCGCGTCTAGACCTGCGGCGAGCTGGCGTTAAAGCTGCCGCCCATCCATGTGGCAGCTTTACCAATTTCCGCTCTGTCCCTTTTCCCGCAAGGTCCGGCTGGTGCTTTCCGAAAAAGGCATCGCGCATGAACTCGTGCGCGAAAATCCGTGGGAGCGGCGCGACGAGTTCATCGACCTCAACCCTGCCGGCGAAACGCCTGTGATGGTCGATTCCGAGGCGGGCGTCGTCCTCATCGGAAGCCAGCCAATCGTCGAGTATCTCGATGAGACAGTTGAAAAAATGCCGATGATCCACGGCAATGCGGTGCTTCGCGCCGAGATCCGGCGGCTCGTCGAGTGGTTCGACGAAAAGCTCTATCGCGAGGTCGTCGAGCCGTTGATGAGCGAACGCATGCGCAAGCGCCTCGTTAGCCGCGAAAGCCCCGACACCCGGGTGCTTCGCGAGTCGATGCGGATCGCGAACACTCACCTCGACTATATCGACTATCTCCTCGACCACCGCCGCTGGCTGGCCGGTCCGGGCCTGAGCCTGGCCGACTTCACCGCCGCAGCGCATCTCAGCGTCGTCGATTACCTGGGGGCGCTCGACTGGCGCGGTCACCAGCAGGCCAAGGATTGGTACGCGGTGATGAAATCGCGGCCCTGCTTCCGCCCGCTCCTTGGCGAGCGGATGGAGGTCATCGTCCCGCCGCAACATTACGACAAGGTCGATTTCTAGGACAGGAGCAGTCGAATGACCGTCGCCGACGCCACCCCCGACTATGAAGTCGGAACGCATGACGACCGCGCGTTCCTCGGTCACCCGAAAGGCCTCGGCTACCTGGGATTCACCGAAGGCTGCGAGCGCTTCTCCTACTATTCGATGCAGACGCTGCTTGTCCTCTACATGGTGAATTACCTGCTCCTCCCGGGGCGGATGGAACATGTGATCGGGCTCGATTGGCTCAACGCCCACATTTATCCCGGCCTGTCAGGGCAGCCGCTCGCCTCCGCGATTTTCGGCACTTACACGGCGCTCGTTTACCTGACGCCGATCGTCGGCGGAGTGATCGCTGACAAATGGTTCGGCCGCGATGCGACGCTGATCGCCGGCGGAATCCTGATGGCGATCGGCCACTTCCTGATGGCGATACAGCCGGCGTTCCTGCTCGCGCTTCTCTTCCTCCTGCTCGGAGTGGGCGCGTTCAAGGGCAATATCGCGACCCAGGTGGGCGCACTCTACGGGCCCAACGACCTGCGTCGGGCCATGGCATTCCAGATCTTCTACATCTTCATCAACGTCAGCGTCATTGTCGGGCCGCTGATTTCAGGAACGCTCGGCCAGAAAGTCGGCTGGCACTGGGGCTTCGGATGCGCCGGGGTCGTCATGGTGCTCGGCCTGATCATCTACCTGTCCGGCCGCAAGTACTTGCCAAGCGAGACGCGCCAGCAGCGCGCAGAGGCCAAGGCGACACGCGAACCGCTGACCCGCAACGACTGGATGTGCGTTGTCTACCTGCTCATCCTGATCCCGGTGCTCGCGATCTCGCTGCTGACCAACCAGGAAATCTTCAACGCCTATCTCGTCTGGGGCGACCAGCAGTTCGACCTGAGTATCGCCGGCTTCGCCTTGCCCAGCACGTGGCTCGTCACAATCGACGCAGCAGTCAGCTTTTCGATGCTGGTTGCGGTCGCGGCATTCTGGAAATGGTGGGGCACGCACCGTCGCGAGCCGGACGAGTTGAGCAAAATGATCATCGGCAGCGTCTTCACCGTGGCGGGCGGATTGTGCCTGTTCATGGCGGCGCTTACCCAGCCCGCGGGCGGGAAGATCAGCATGGCGTGGCCGCTGATGTTCGAATTGTTCAACAGCATCGGCTTTGCGCACGTCCTGCCGATCAGCCTGGCATTGTTCTCGAAAATCTCGCCGAAGCAGATCACCTCGACGGTAATCGGCCTCTATTACCTGTCGTTTTTCGTCGCCAATGGCGTCGTCGGTTATGTCGGCGGCCTTTACTCGAGCCTGCCAACAACGACCTTCTGGCTGCTCCACGTCGCAAGCGCCGCCTTCGGTCTCGTCGCCTTCTCGGTGTTCAAGCTGGTGCTCGGCAAACGCATGACCGACAGTACCGCCGACCAGGCAAAGGCGCTGACCTGAGCGCCTACTCCACCACCGGCAGGTAAACCGCGCTTGCCGTGTTGCCGCCGTAGAAGATACTCTGGCTCGCCTTGCGATAGTCGGCCGGCTTGGCATGGAAGATGTTCGGCACGAACGTTTGTGGGTTGCGGTCGTACAGCGGGAACAGGCTCGACTGCACCTGCACCATGATCTTGTGACCGGGCAGGAATACGTGATCGACGTTGGGCAGGCTCCACTTGAACTCGCTGATCTTGCCGGGCGTGAGCGCGTGGGGCGAAGCGAAGCTGTCCACGTAGCGGCCGCGGAAGATCTCGATCCCGATCGGAAGCTCGAACCCGGCCTTGCTGGGCTTCGAGCCCTGCGATGGGGGTTCCGGATTCTCGCTCGGATAGACGTCGATCAGCTTGACCACCCAATCGCTGTCGGTGCCGCTCGTCGCCGCGAACAGGTCGACCTTCGGAGCGCCCATGATGTGAACCGCTTTTGTCAACGGCGCACCGGTGTAGGTCAGAACGTCCTGGCGGCCATCGACGAAACGCTGGTCGTGGACGAGCCAGCCGTGCCACTGGTCCGGGTCATTCATGTCGATGGGGCGGGGGAGGAACGGGACGGGTTTGGCAGGATCGGAAACATAGTCGTCGTGCCCGCCTGACGCCGGCCGGTTGAAACTCACGCCGTTTCCGGCCGCCAGGTACAGCGGTGTCGGAGTGCCCATCGGCCAGCGCGGGCTCTCCTCCCATTCGTTTATGCCCGTTGCATAGGTCAGCGCCGCGGGCACGTGCGGGTCGGGCGCGCCCTTCAGGTAATGGTCGAGGAACGGCTTGAGCCAGCGCGTTCGCCATTGCAGTGCAGTGTCGCCGTTGAAGGTGAGGTCGCCGAGCTCGTAGCCGTAGTGGTTGGCGCCCGAGTGCCGCCATGGACCGATTACCAGGTGAAGGAGGTCCGTGCCTTCGTACTTGTCCTTGAGCGCCTTGTAGACCGCCGGGCCGCCATAGCTATCCTCCTGGTCCCACTGGCCGACCTCGATCATGGTCGGAACGGTCAGCGGGCGAGCCGCCATCCACTTGTCGACCGCCTGCTCCGACCAGAATTGCGTATAGGCCGGATTTTCCATCAGTTTGCGGACGAACGGAACGGTGTCGATCCGGTAGGCGCGCGCGAAGTCCGCCATCGATCCGGCTTCCAAATAGCGCGTGTAATCGTCGCCGGTGCCCCACGGGATCGATGCGCCGGCGTCGGCCTTGCCCGTGCTCTGCGAAAGAGCGAAATCGAAGCCGCCGACGCGGAAAGCGCCGTTGTGGAACCAGTCGTCACCCATCCATCCGTCGACCATCGGGCTTTGCGGGACCGCCGCCTTCAGCGCCGGGTGCGGATTGATCTCCGACGCCAGCGTCAGGAATCCAAGGTAGGAGGAACCAATCGTCCCGACCTTGCCGTTGGACTCGGGCACGTTCTTCACCAGCCAGTCAATCGTGTCGTAGGCGTCGGTGCTCTCATCAATACCGGTGTCGTTGATCGGCCCGGCGATCGGCCGGTTCATGACGAACGTGCCTTCCGAATTGTGGAGGCCGCGGATGTCCTGCTGCACGATGATGTAACCGTCGTTGACGAACTCCCGGTACATGATCGGAAGTACGTCGACGACCGATTGGCTGGCCGTGCGCGACGTGCTTGCCTTCGCGTCATAAGGCGTCCGCGACAGCAGGATCGGGCCGTTACGCGTGCCCTTCTTCATGAAAATGACCGTGTACAGCTTCGTGCCGTCGCGCATCGGCACCATCGCCTCTCGCCTGACGAAGTCGGCCTGCGGGAGAATCGGACTGTAGGACGCCACCACATCCGGAGTCATCGGCGTGACCCGATCCGGCGGAGCGGCGGCGGCGAGTGCAAAGAGCGGAAGGAGCGATGCGGCAGTGCGCAGGAGGGTGCGTGTCATGTGGCAAATCGTAGGGGGGCTTCACAGCGCTCGCAACATCGTCCTGTGCCGCTCGTTTCACGGCAATGGCAAAGGTCGCTCAACATGGGCGCGAACGAGCGCTGGACGCGGAGCGGGAAGCTGCGCCGAAGAGCAACCGCCGGGCGGCATGGGAGGCGCTGTTCGACGAGGCCCGCGGCTGCACGCGCTGCGATCTCTACAAGTGTGGGACCCAGACCGTCTTCGGCGAGGGTCCGCTGGACGCCAGGCTCGTCTTTGTGGGCGAGCAGCCGGGCGACGCCGAGGACCTGGCCGGCCGTCCCTTCGTGGGTCCCGCCGGGCGGCTGTTCGACAGCCTGCTCGACAAAGCCGGCGTCGATCGCTCGCAGACCTACGTGACCAATGCGGTCAAGCACTTCAAGTTCGTCCAGCGCGGCAAGCGGCGGATTCACAGCAAGCCCGATGCCGGTGAAATCGAGGCGTGCCGCTGGTGGCTCGATCATGAGCGCGAGCTGGTCCGGCCGCCGGTAACGGTCGCGCTAGGCGCAACCGCGGCGCGCTCCCTGATTGGCAAGGTGATGACGATCAAGAAGGTGCGTGGCTCGCCGATCGAACTCGCCGACGGCTCCGAATGCTGGGTGACGATGCACCCAAGCGCGATGTTGCGAATGCCGGACCGCGAGCGCCGACAGGCGGAACGCGACCTCTTCGTCGAGGAAATGAAGCAAATCTGGAAACGCGCCGGCGAGCTGGCCGGCTAATCACTCGGCAGCGAGCAATGTCTCGGCGCCGCCAAGATCGACCGAAACGAGGCGGCTGACGCCCTTTTCGATCATCGTCACCCCGTAAAGCCGGTGCATCCGGCTCATCGTCACCGCATTGTGGGTGACGATCAGGTAGCGCGTGTCCGTTTCGCGCGTCATTCTATCGAGCAGGTCGCAGAAACGCTCGACGTTGGCGTCGTCGAGGGGAGCATCGACTTCGTCGAGGACGCAGATCGGCGCCGGGTTTGTCAGGAACAGCGCGAATATCAGCGCGATTGCGGTAAGCGCCTGCTCACCGCCCGAAAGCAGGCTCAGCGACTGGAGGCGCTTGCCGGGTGGCTGGGCCATGATCTCCAGCCCGGCTTCAAGGGGATCGTCGCTCTCGACCAGCTCCAGGTGCGCCTGCCCGCCTTCGAACAAGGTGGTGAACAGGCTGCGGAAATGGTCGTTCACCCGCTCGAAGGCCTCGAGCAGCCGGACTCGCCCTTCGCGGTTGAGATTGCCGATCGATCCGCGAAGCCGGTGAATCGCCTGCGTCAGCTCGTCGGCCTCGGCGGCTCCGCGCGTTCGTTCGTCCTCAATTTCGGCAAGTTCCTGTTCGGCGACGAGGTTCACCGGCCCGATCCGGTCGCGATCGGCGGTTAGCTTTTCCGAGTGTCGCCGAATTCGGCCTCCGAGTCGCTGACATCTTCCGGATCGAACTCGAGCTTTTCCGGCAGCCTTTGCGGGACGCACTCGAACTTCTCCAGGCAGATCCGCGCATATTCGCTTCGCCGCGAATCCTGTGCTTCGGAGCGGGCCTGTGCAGCTGCCCTGCGTTCGCGCGCCGATGCCGATGCTTCCGATGCCGCCGTCACTGCTTCGGCAGACTGCGCAAGCGCCTGCTCCGCCTCGCGTTCGCAAGCTGCGGCGCGTGCGACCGCGGCCTCGCTGCCCGAACTCTCCTGCTCCAGCTCCGCTACCCGCGAATCGAGCTGTTGAGGTTCCTTCTCCAGCACTTCGCGCTCCTCGCGCTGGGTCGCCAGCCGCTCGCGAGCTTGCTGCAGCCGCTGCTCGGCATCGCGCTTCCGGCGCTCCCACTCGGCCTGTTCGCGGGCCGCGGCGGAATGGCGTTCGCGAGCCGCCGATTGCTCGCGGGCATGTGTCGCCGCCTCGGCACGTTTCTCGGCCACGGCCGCGCCGGAATCGGCAGCGCGTCCCCGGGCAGCTTCCACCCCGGCTTCGAGTTCGGCGGGATCGGCGAGCGCGGCGAGCGCCGCTTGCGCCGTTGCCACAGCTTCGGCCGCAGCGCTGGTTAGCGGATCGAGGTCGGCGAGCCGCTGCTCGAGCGCGCTTCGCTGCGCCTGCGCGCGCTCCATCGCCGCTTCGGCGCTGTCGCTCGCCCGCTCCGCTTCGCGCATTTCGCGCTCCGCTTGCAGCGCCGCCGACCGCGCGCTTTCCGCCTGCGCGCGCAAGCTTTCGAGCTTGTCCATCGAAGTCTTCCGCGCGGCTTCGCAGCTCGAAACCCCACTCTCCAATGTGGGCAGCTTGCCTGCCAGTTCGGTCAATCGGTTCGCGCGGATCAGCCGCTCGGCCGCGGCGGCTCCCGCACCTTCGGCGACAAAGCCGTCCCAGCGCCGCATCCGCCCGTCGCGAGTCACAAGCCGCTGGCCCACTTCCAGCGGCTGACCGGTGTCGCTTTCCGCCACTCCGACCTGGCGCAGCCGCCGGAGCAGCTCTTTCGGCGCATCGACGTGGTCGACAAGGCAGTCGACGCCGGCCGTCAGCGACGGATCGCCGGGTCGCGGATCGCTGCCCTGCCAGCGCCGCGAGCCCTCGCTCCCGATTTCGGCGTCGACATCGTCGCCAAGCGCCGCTGCCAATGCCTGCTCAAACCCCGGTTCGGCGCGGATTGACGCGATTGCGGCGCCGCTGCCTTGGTTGAGTGCCCGCGAAAGGGCGTCGTGCTCAGCTCGCGACGCAGACAGCGCCGCTCGCGCCTTGGCGAGCTCGCTCTCGGCGCGATCGCGAGCGTCGGCGGCGTCGGAGCGCCCGGCCTCCGCCTGGGCGAGCAGTTCCTCGGCAGCAGCCCTCGACTGCTCCGCCGCCCGCGCGCTGGCAATCGCCTCGTCGCGGGTCCGTTGGTGATCGGACCCGTCGGCGAGCGCCTGCAGCTGCTGGCCAAGCTTGTCCCTCTCGCCCCCGACTCGCGACGAATGCGATTGCGCGGATTCGAGCGCGGCCTCGGCCACTCGACGCTCGGCGCGCATCGCTGCCTGCCGGGCAAGCAGGTCGGCAAGGGCGGCCTCGGCATCGCGCGACCGCGCTTCGAGCTCGCCGAGCTGCGACGCGATTCGAGCACTGTCGGCCTCCGCGTCGGAGAGCCTGGTTTCGATCGCCGAGCGCTCCTGCTCAAGCTGCGCGATAGCCCGGCCGGCGTCATCCTTCAGGGACTCTTCGCGCCGGATGTCCTCCGCGGTCGCCGCTTCGTGTCGCTCGAGTTCGCCAAGTCGGCGCTGCACTGTGTCGCGCCGCGCTCGCGCGGTCGCAAGCTGGTGAGCGATTTCGCCCCCGCGTGCCCGCGCATCGCCCGCTTCGCGGCGGCGACTGGCGAGGAGGGCCTCCGCTTTTTCCTGTTCGGAGCGAAGCGCCCCGACCTGCTCGCCGAGCTGCTCGACTTGTGCGGCGGCGGCGGCGGCATCGCGGCCGGCCTCCTCGGCAGCGGCATCGGCTTCCGCCCAACGCGCGTGGACCAGCCGCGCTTCGACGGCGCGTATCTTTCCGGTCAGCTGGCGGTAACGGTCGGCGGCCCGGGCCTGCCTGCGCAACGCGGCCGCCCTTTGCTCCTGGTCGCCGAGAAGTTCCGACAGGCGCGCGAGATTGGCTTCGGCGGCTCGAAGCTTCTGCTCGGCGTCCTTGCGTCGCGAGTGAAGCCCCGAAATGCCGGCCGCTTCTTCGAGCAACTGCCGCCGCTCCGTGGGTTTCGCGGCGATGATCGCGGCAATCTTTCCCTGGCTGACCAGCGCCGGTGAGTGGGCTCCGGTTGCAGCGTCGGCGAACAGGAGGGCGACATCCTTTGCCCGCACATCGCGGCCGTCGATTCGATAGGCGGAGCCGGCGCCGCGCTCGATTCGGCGAGTGACCTCGCCTTCGCCGCCGTCGTCCTCACCGTCGCCGTCGCGATCGATGAGCATCGAGACTTCGGCGAAATCGCGCGGCGGCCGACTTTCGGTCCCGGCAAAGATCACGTCTTCCATCCCCTCGCCGCGAAGCGACTTGGGGCTGCCTTCGCCCATCACCCACCGGATCGCCTCGAGCAGGTTGGATTTGCCGCAGCCGTTCGGGCCGACGACACCGGTCAGCCCTGCTTCGACGCGAAGCTCCGTCGGCTCTACGAAGCTCTTGAACCCGCTGAGCTTGAGGCGACGAATCCGCACCTGTGCCTCCCCCGCCCGAAGCTATCCGCCCAGGGCGGCCTTGATCTTGGCTTCCAGCGCGGGCCAGACCTGTGCCTCCGTCACCGGGCCGAGATCCACCATCTTGCCGTTGATGACGAAGGTCGGCGTGCCCTGGAAATCCGGATACGCGCTGGTCGCGTCGCTGTTCATCTGGACCAGGTTGTTGATGCTGTTCTGGTCGGTCAGGCACTGCGTGCTCTTCGCCGTCGGAACGCCGCGCATTGCCGCCCATTTCTGCAGGTCGGCAACTTTCGCGATTTCCAGGAACTGCTTGTCCGGCCCCATTGTCTGGATCGCCTGAAGTTGCTGCTGGGGCGCCTTCTGGATCGCTCCGACCCAGTCTAGCTGGTCTTTGTAGAGTGCGTTCGTCAGTCCGAAGAAGTTCTTCGCGCCATTGCACCGGGCGATCAGCGAGGCGCTGATGTCGAACGGATCGCGCACGTAATTGCGGAATTCGTAGCTGACCTTCCCGCTCTTCACGTAATTCTGGGTCAGCGGACCGAACGCGTTCTCGTCGAAAGACCGGCAGTGCGGACAGGTCATCGAACCGAACTCGACGAGCTTCACCTTGGCGTCGGGATTGCCCATGCGGAACCCGCCGGCGCTGGTGCGGACCACTGCCTGCGTCCAGTCGCCGTTGGCCGGCGGCTTCACCGCCTCGGCGGTCGACGGAATCCGCCGACGTGGCGGTTTCGTTGCCGTTCTCGGCACTGCAACCGCTGCTCGCGAGCGCGGCGACAACGGCAAGGATATAGCTGGCCTTCATCAAGATATCACTCCAAGTATTGGCATCGGATCGGGTTGAGGAGAATCGACCTCGGGCGCGCCATCGCTTGCCTCGATGCGCACTGCAAGCGCTTCGAGACAGGCGCGAAGCTCCGGGTCTGCAACTTCACGCAATCCGCTTCCGAGCTCCTTCGAAACGGGCCGAAGTTGCGGCCGAACGGGGCCTTCCTCGCGCTTGATTGGCGAACCTTGCCTGAACGCCAGCTTTGCAACCGCGTGGTAGCCGAAGAAGCGGTTCACTCGCTCGACGATAATGGGGGCAAGGTGCTGCATTAGCGGGGCATGGGCGCCCTGCACCACGATGTTGAGGACTCCACCGGATTTCTTGCCCGCCGGGAAGCGCACGGATTCGGGTGACGACACCCTGGCGTAGCGGTCTCCGACGATTTCGCTCCAGCGGCTGACGACCGACGACTGAACGAAGCCGAAGCGGCGGAAAGCGGGTCCGCCCGCATTGCCAATCAACTCACCCGCCGCGCGGGCGCGGCCATGGCGCGGTGCGTCTTTTCCCCGGCTTTTTCCAACCTGTGTCTTCGCCATTTGAAATCAGCATGCCATAGGCGCCCCATGTCCGCCAATGCCGCCGAGCGGCTGCTCCAACATTATGTGGATAAGTCGCGGGTGCTTCCATGGCGTTCGCCGCCCGGACTGCCTCCTCCCGACCCCTACCGAGTGTGGCTTAGCGAGGTCATGCTCCAGCAGACGACGGTGGCCGCGGTCACACCCCGGTTCGAGCGTTTCGTCGCCCGTTGGCCAACCGTTCGCGATCTCGCATCGGCCGCAGAGGAAGACGTGCTTAGCGAGTGGGCTGGGCTCGGATATTATGCCCGCGCCCGCAATCTCGTCGCCTGCGCTCGCGAGCTGGCGTCGCGGGAACGCTTCCCCGACACTGAAGCGGAGCTTCGGCAGCTCCCCGGAATCGGCGACTATACGGCCGCGGCGATCGCCGCGATCGCGTTCGGGCGACACGCCGTCGTCATCGACTCCAACGTCGAGCGGGTCGTGGCGAGGTTCCGCGGGTTCGAGCATCCGATGAAAGCCGACATTCGCGATGCCGCCGCCGAGCTGACCCCTGCCGCGCGCGCCGGAGACTTCGCCCAGGCGATGATGGACCTTGGGGCGACCCTGTGCACGCCGCGAGCACCGCGGTGCGAAGACTGCCCGCTGAGCGACGAATGCGCGGCTTTCGCAAGCGGCTCGGCGGAGGCGTTTCCGGCGAAAAAGGCGAGGAAAGACAGGCCGCTCCGCCATGGAATCGCCCATTGGATCGAGCGAAACGGCGCAATTCGCCTCGTCCGCCGACCGCCGAAAGGACTTCTTGGCGGAATGGCAGCGCTACCGGGCGGGGCGTGGACGACACAACGACCGGCGCTGGAGAAGCCGCCGCTGGCCAGCGTCCGTCACCTGTTCACCCATTTCACTCTCGAACTGGTGGTCATCGAGTCCACGGAGCAGGCAGCCGAAGGATGGTGGCAGTCCGTCGATTCGCTGGGTTCAGCGGGGTTGCCGACTTTGTACAGGCGCGCGGCCGAGAGGGTTCTTTCACGGAGACACGCAATTGCCGCCTGATCCATTCTTTGCCGGCCCCGGCCTCGACCGCGGCGATTCGGCGCGAGGCGATGCGCGCCAACTCGCCGAGTTTGCAGCGAGCCCGAAGGCGAAGGAGTTGGTCTGGAAAGACGGGCTCCCCGCCGTTGACGCTGGCGGCTTGCTGGTGTGGCGCGACATGATAGCGCCGCACCTGTTCCTGGGACTCGAGGACGGCTGTCCGCGCTTTTCGCCGCTCGTCGAGGAAATCGCCGCCGGGCCAGCATCTTTCTCGACGGTCGCCACTCTCACTCGCTCCGAGGCGCCGCTGTTCGCTGCCGCCCTGAGTCTCGCGCGCTGGCATAACCGACATCGCTTCTGCGCCAGTTGCGGCTCGCCCGCCGAGATTGTCCGCGGAGGCTGGTCGCACCGGTGCGCGGAGTGCTCTGCCGAACATTTTCCGCGAGTGGACCCTGTCGTCATCATGCTCGCCGAGCATGACGGCCAGCTGCTTCTGGGGCGGCAATATCACTATGGCCCTGGGCGCTATTCCGCACTTGCCGGTTTCGTCGAGGTCGGCGAGACGATAGAGGATGCGGTCGCCCGTGAGTTGGCTGAGGAAGCGGGCATCGAAGTGCGCGACGTCGCCTATCTCGCAAGCCAGCCGTGGCCGTTCCCGTCATCGCTGATGATCGGCTGCACCGCGCGCTCCACGGGCAAGGAATTGACGATCGATCGCAACGAGCTCGAGGACGCGCGCTGGTTCAGCCGCGACGAGATAGAGGCCGCCGTAGAAGGTCGCGCCGAAGCGACATTTGAAGCACCACCGCCACACGCGATCGCCCGCACATTACTGGAGCGATGGCTGGCGTCTTGAAGAAGTTCGAGTGCCGCCGTAAAGCGCGCGCACATCACGCTTTCGGCTGCCGCCGCAGGGGATTCAATGGACGACCGCTTCAATACCATCGCCGGCTGGGTGCTGTTCGCCGGAATCGTCGCTCTGGGAGGCTCGATTGTCGCCGGAGAGGTGTTCCACTCCGAGCGGCCCGAGAAGATGGGCTATCCGATCGAGGGGGTCGAGGAAGAAGGGGCAGGCGCGGCGGAAGCCGAAAAGCCGATTGAATTCTACCTGGCGACCGCTGATCCCGCGCACGGCGAGCAGGTCTTCAAGAAATGCGCCGCCTGCCACAACGCCGACAAGGGCGGCCCGAACCAGCTCGGCCCCAACCTGTGGGGAGTGCTCGGCGAGCCGATCGGCAAAGGCAAGGGTTTCGCCTTTTCGGACGCACTTTCAAGCAAGGGCGGCACCTGGGACTGGAATAGTCTCAGCGACTGGCTGACGAGCCCGAAGAAATTCGCCCCCGGAACGAAGATGACATTCGCCGGCCTCAGCAAGCCGGAAGATCGCGCGGATGTGATTGCGTTCCTCAACCAGCACAGCGACTCGCCGCGACCGATGCCGGAACCGCCCTCGGCTCCTCCGGGAAGCCCGACCGCGGGCGGCGATGCCGGAAAGCCCGCCGCCTCGGCCGAGGGAGATATCCCCGGCCAGAAGGCACAGAAAGAGCCGGTGCTGAACGAAGAGGAAGCGTCTCCCGGCCAGGTGTCCGGCCCGGCTGCCCGTCACGAGCCCTAAGCGGCGTTACTCCGGCGGCGCCGTCTGAATGTGCGGCGGGTCGGGATGGCGGTCGTAGAACCGCACGACATAGTCCCATGCCTCCTGCGCGTCCTCGCTCCAGTGGATAAGATCGAGGTCGTGCGGAGCGATTACGCCTTCTTCGGCTAGCGCCTCGAAATCGACGACGCGGTTCCAGAACTCCCGCCCGAACAGCAGGATCGGCAGCGGCCTGACCTTGCCGGTCTGGATTAGAGTCAGCAGCTCGAAGAACTCGTCGAACGTTCCGAATCCGCCCGGGAACACCGCGACCGCTCGCGCGCGCAGCAGGAAGTGCATCTTGCGAAGCGCGAAATAGTGGAACTGAAAGCTGAGTTCCGGAGTGACATAGACGTTGGGAAGCTGCTCGTGCGGGAGCACGATGTTGAGCCCGATGCTCTCCCTGCCCTCATCGGCTGCCCCTCGGTTTGCACCCTCCATGATCGAGGGCCCGCCACCGGAGCAGACGACGAATTGGCGCATTCCCTCTTCGTCGCACTGGCAGCGGCTGGCGAGCCGCGCCAGCTCCCGGGCGACATCGACGTAGCGCGACTTCGCCTTGAGCCGTTCGGCGATCAGCCGCTGTTCGTCGTTGGTCGCTGCCGCGACCAGCGCGTCCGCCTTGTCAGGCGCCGGAATTCGCGCCGATCCGTAGAACACGAATGTCGATGCGATTTTCGCTTCCTGGAGCAACAGCTCCGGCTTCAGCAGCTCGAGCTGGAAACGGACCGGGCGCAGGTCCTCGCGCACGAGGAAGTCCATGTCCTGGAAGGCGAGCTTGTAGGCTTCGCTTTCGGTCTGCGGGCTCGACGGCACATGACGCGCGGAATGGGCGTCGACCTTCGAGGTCGGAAAAATGCGTTTGGGAGGAGTGGAATCAGCCATGAACGAGCGGCTCTAGCCGAGCGGGCCCCCGAGCCCAAGCACGAGCGTCAATACACCCGTGCCTTGGGCTTGATGTAGGCAATGTCGTCGGTGAGCGTGAAGTCGTGGACGGGGCGATAGTCGATCTTGACCTCGCCGCCCTTGCCGCCCCAGCCGTCGAACCAGGCGACGGTGTGCTTCATCCAGTTCTTGTCGTCGCGCTTGGGATAGTCCTCGTGCATGTGCGCGCCGCGGCTTTCCTTGCGGTTGGCGGCGCAGTGCATGGTCACCACTGCCTGGGCGATGAGATTGTCGAGCTCGAGCGTCTCGACGAGGTCGCTGTTCCAGATGAGGCTTCGGTCCGTCACCGAGATGTCGGTCATCTCGTGATAGACCTTGTCGATCTTGCTGACCCCTTCGCCAAGCGTTCGCTCGGTCCGGAATACCGATGCGTCGGCCTGCATTGTCCGCTGCATTTGCAGCCGGACTTCGGCGGTCGGTCGGCTGCCCTCGGCATGGCGGAAATGGTCGAGCCGCTGGAGCGCGAACTCGGCCGAGTCCTTTGCCAGGGGCTCCTGCAGCTTGCCCGCCTCGACCACTTCGGCGAGCCGAATCCCCGCCGCTCGCCCGAACACGACAAGATCGATGAGGCTGTTGGAGCCAAGGCGGTTGGCGCCGTGAACGGAAACGCAGGCCGCTTCCCCGACAGCGAACAGCCCGCGAACCACCGAATCGGGGTCGCCGTCGCGGATCGTGACCACTTCCCCGTGATAATTCGTCGGGATTCCACCCATGTTGTAATGGACCGTGGGAACCACCGGGATCGGCTGGCGAGTGACGTCGACGCCGGCGAATGTCTTCGCGCTCTCGCTGATTCCCGGCAGGCGCTCGGCCAGGATCTTCGGATCGAGATGGTCGAGGTGAAGGAAGATGTGGTCCTTGTGCTCGCCCACTCCGCGGCCTTCGCGGATTTCCATCACCATTGATCGTGAGACGACGTCCCGGCTGGCGAGGTCTTTCGCGCTCGGCGCGTAGCGCTCCATGAAGCGTTCGCCTTCGGAATTGGTAAGGTAGCCGCCCTCCCCGCGAGCTCCCTCGGTAATCAGCACGCCGACACCGTAAACGCCGGTGGGGTGGAACTGCACGAATTCCATATCCTGAAGCGGCAGTCCGGCACGGAGCGCCATCGCATTGCCGTCGCCTGTCTGGGTGTGAGCCCCCGTCGCAGAGAAGAAAGCGCGTCCATAGCCGCCGGTCGCGAGGACCACAGCCTGAGCGCGGAAGCGGTGGATCGATCCGTCCTCGAGGCTAAGCGCGACCACTCCGCGGCACTCGCCGTTCGCCATGATCAGGTCGATCGCGAAATATTCGATGAAGAAGTCCGCGTCGTACTTCAGGCTCTGCTGGTAGAGCGTGTGAAGCATCGCGTGGCCGGTGCGATCCGCGGCGGCGGCGGTTCGCTGTGCCGCCGGCCCTTCGCCCATGTTCTGAGTCATCCCGCCGAACGCGCGCTGATAGATCTTGCCCTCGGGAGTGCGGCTGAACGGCATCCCCATATGCTCGAGCTCGATGACCGCGGCGGGCGCTTCGCGGGTCAGATATTCGATCGCGTCCTGATCGCCGAGCCAGTCGGAGCCCTTGACGGTGTCGAACATGTGCCACGTCCAATGGTCCGGGCCCATGTTGCCGAGCGAGGCGGCAATGCCGCCCTGCGCCGCGACGGTGTGGCTTCGGGTCGGGAAAACCTTCGTGATGCAGGCGGTCTTGAGCCCGTTCTGGGCGGCCCCCATCGTCGTCCTGAGACCCGATCCGCCCGCTCCGACGACGACGACGTCATAGGTGTGGTCGATGATCTTGTAAGCAGAACTCACGCGCCGGCTCCGAAAGCTATCTTGCCCAGCGCGAACAGCGCCAGCGACGCGCCTGCGACGGCAAGGAAGAAAAAGATGGTGTTGAGGAACCACCTGGCGACCTCGCCCTCGACATAGTCGTCAACGACCTGCTTGAGCCCGTCGACCGAGTGCCAGAAGGACGTCAACACGAAAAGCGCCATCGGCACCGCTCCGCCCGGGCTTCGAAGCCATTCCGCAAGCGTTCGCTGGTCGAGCTTGGGAAGGAATAGCAGCGAGGCGACGAACCAGGTTCCGAGCAGAAGCAGGGCGACGCTCGACATGCGTTCGGCGAGCCAGTCGATGCCGCCGTGCCGGGCAGATCCGAGACCGCGTACCTTGCCGAGCTCGGTTGCGCTCTTGCCGATGCTCATTCGAAAGCTCCCAGCCAGTACGCCCAAACAACCGCCGTTGCAGCGACCGAACCGACCATCGTCGCCACTGCCGCTGCCTTGTTGGCCTTCAGCTCGAAGCCCATCCCGGTGTCCATCACCAGGTGACGAAGCCCGGAGAAAAGATGCTGGAACAACGCCCATGTCAGCCCGATGAGGATGACGAGGCCGAACCATTGTGAGGCGAGGCCGGCAAAATCGGCGTAGGCTTGCTCTCCACCGGCGATTGCCATCAGCCACCACACCAGCACCGCCAGCCCGACCAGGGACAGGCCGGCGCCGGTAATCCGGTGGAGAATCGAGACCAGCATGTGCGGTCCCCACCGCCAGATGGTCAGGTGCGGCGATAACGGTCTTTCGCGGACTGCTGCCATTTTGCTTCCCGCTTCCCTTCGAAATTCTGCTTCGGCACTCTTGATCAGGCCGACGCCCGCTTAAGACGCAGCCAAGAGCGGCGCAAGGCCGCGGCGCCAATCCGGCCCGCTCCTAACCGGCCCTTAACCATTAGTAGCGCAAGACCGCCTCGACAGGGGGCACATCGTACCTCCGGTGAGACGAACAAGCGGAGCGATAAGCGATGAAGAGCGACACTGCACGTCTGCAGCGGTTGACCGACAAGCAGGTGAGTACGCGCCTTGCCGCCTACAATCCGGACGGGTCGCTGGAGCGGGATATCCAGCTTCTCACCGAAGCGGCCATGGACATCGTTGCAGAGGAAGTGGTCGCTGCTTTCGGCGCCGAGCGCGCGGAGCGCTTCGCCAAGAACTATACCGGCAAGATCGACGCCCAGTGGGTCCGCTCGGTCGCCGAATACGGCCAGGAAATTTACAGCGAAAAGACGTCGGTCCCGGAATATATTGCGCTGCGCACGCAAGCCTCGAGCCGAATGATCGCCCGGATTGCGGAGCGCTTCGCCGGCGACCCTGAAAAGCTCGGCGACTGCGTTTGCGCGCTCAACCGAATCGGGCAGTTCGAAACCGACATCATCCTCGCGCAGGTCGCGCTTCTCGAGGCGATCGACGCGGCTGACGCGCGCGGCAACCAGAGCGACGAGTTCGAACGGCGCGTGGCCGACCTGGTGCGTGGGAGCACAGACCAGTCGCACCACCTCACCGAACGCACCCGGGCAACGGCGGCATCGGCCCGCGGAATGCTGGGCAAAACCAGCGAAGTTGCAGCTGCCGCCGAGCAATCGGCCGTTGCAATGCGCGAAGCAGCCCAGACCGCAGCCGGACTCATCCGCGCCATCGAAGATGCGCGATCCGAGGTCGAAGTCGCTGCCGACGTCGCGACTCGCGCCGGCGGACAGGCAGAGCAGGCGGTCAAAGTCAGCCAGGCGCTTTCGGCCCATGTCGAAGCCATCGAATCCATTCTCAGCCTCATCCGCGACATTGCGGGCCAGACGAACCTGCTGGCGCTCAACGCAACCATCGAAGCGGCCCGCGCCGGCGATGCGGGACGCGGCTTTGCAGTCGTCGCCCAGGAAGTGAAAAGCCTCGCCTCCCAGACGGCACGGGCGACCGACGACATCACTGCAAAGATCACTGCCATCCAGCAGGCGACCAAGCAGACCGTGGACGCCAATGGCTCGATCCAGACCACTGTCGAGGAAGTCCAGACCTCAGCCGATCGAATCCGCCAGGCGATGGAGCTCCAGGCGCAGACGGTGACGATGATTACCGCTGCCGTCGACGAGACCGCGCTCGCCGCTGATTCGATGAGCTCGACCATCGCTGCGATCCGCACCGACACCGAAAATGTCGCCAAGGAAATTGATGAGGTCGAGCAGGGGTTCGGGCGCTTCTCCGATCAGATTGCCGACTTCACCTCGACAACCAAGGAATTCGTCGCCGGAATCGCCTCCTGACTTTTCCGCACCAGTGAGTGCGGCTAAGGCCGCGCTCATGAAAATTCTGGTTACCGGAGCAAGTCGCGGCATCGGCGCTGCAACCTACGACCTTCTCAAATCGCGCGGCCACGACGTCGTCGGCCATTCCAGCCGCGGAAGCGACGAACTCATCGCCGGCGAATTGACCGACAGCAATGCGCCGCGGGCGATCTGGGATGCCGCGCTGGACCGCCTTGGCGGGCGAATCGACGTCCTCGTCAACAACGCCGGAGTCTATGAAGCCATCGCCGACGATGCTTCAGACGCCGACTGGCACGCCGCTTGGGAGCGGACGATGGGCATCAACCTGCAGGCGTCCGCCGACCTTTGCCGTCTTGCCGTGCTGCATTTCCGCGAGCGCGGCGGGGAAGGCCGCATAGTCAACGTCGCAAGCCGCGCCGGCTCGCGTGGCGATAGCAGAGAGCACTGGCATTATGCCGCCTCCAAGGGCGCGATGATCGCGATGACGAAAAGTATCGCCCGAGGCTATGCGGGCGAGGGGATATTCGCCTTTGTCGTCTCCCCCGGCTTCACCGTGTCGGAGATGACCGAGGAGTATCTCGCCGGCCGCGGCGGCGCCAAGATCCTCGCCGAAATCCCGCTTGGCCGGGTCGCTACGACCGACGAAATCGCCGAGACCATCCGCTGGCTCGCTACCGACGCACCAGCGTCGGCTACGGGGGTCAACATCGACGTCAACGGTGCGAGTTTTGTCCGCTAGTTTCGCGGGATGAGCTGGCGGGTCACCCTCGGCTGCTCACGCCAGCAGGCCGAGAGCCTTCCGGACGCAGAGGATCTGTTTCCCGGCGCGTCTCCAACGCCGGTGATCGTCGCCGATGAGCCGGACCCCAGCAGGCCCGACGAATGGCTGATCCACGCTTATTTCGAGCGAGCACCGACAGGAGACGAGCTCAAGCAGCTGGAGCGGCACGGAACCGGCAAAGCGAGCGCCGAACAGCTCGGCGAAGCGGATTGGGTGGCGATGAGCCAGTCGGGCCTGCAGCCCATCCGCGCCGGCCGCTTCTTCGTCCACACGCCGATGTACCGGTCTACTCCGCCCGGGACGGTCGCCTTCGAAATCGATGCGGGCCTCGCCTTCGGGACGGGGCAGCACGCAACGACCGCCGGCTGCCTCGAAGTTCTCGACCGGTTGCAGCACGACGACCACGACTTTTCCAATGTCGCCGACATCGGCACCGGGACCGGCCTCCTCGCCTTTGCGGCGCTGGCACTTTGGCCAACGGCAAAGTGCATTGCCACCGACATAGACGCGATCGCAGTCGAGGTTGCCCGTGAAAACGCAGCGATCAACGACATTGCTCTGGGCCACGGGCAAGGCGAGCTTCTGCTGGCCCAGGCGGACGGGATGGACTCGCCCCTGCTTTCCGCACGGGCCCCTTTCGACCTGGTCGTCGCCAACATCCTCGCCGGTCCGCTGATCGACCTCGCGGGAGTCTTCACTGGTGCCCTGGCCGAGCACGGCAGGATCGTTCTTGCAGGCGTGCTGGACAGCCAAGCCGAGCGCGTCGCGGAGGCCTACGTGGCGGCAGGCTTGCACCTCGACAGTGCCGGCTCCGGAGAGTGGCCGGTACTCCTTCTTCACCGCTGATCTTGCCAGCGGAGGGGCGGCCTGCAATCAGCAGCCGATGAAGCTTTCAATCGCACTGGCACTCACGGCCCTCTCCTTTTCGGCGGCGGCGACTGCCGCGCCCGATCCAGGCCCGTCCGAGGCGGCCCCGAAGAGCTATTTCGAACCGACGGAGGTGCGCTCCACCGGCTCCGTGACCGTCCACGGCCGCAAAGTTTCCTATCACGCTGTCGCCGGAACCCTCGTCGTCCACTCCAAGGGATGGGAGGACACCGACCCGATCGAGGCTAGCGTTGCCGAGAAGTCCGACAAGGATGACGACAAGCCCAAAGCGGAGGCGTCGATGTTCTACGTCGCCTATTTCCGGGATGGGATTCCGGCAGCGGACCGGCCGATCACCTTTCTGTTCAATGGTGGCCCGGGATCATCGAGCGTGTGGTTGCACATGGGCGCCTTCGGCCCGGTTCGGGTACAGACCGCCGACGCCCGCCACACGCCAGCGGCGCCTTACTCGACGGTCAACAACGACGAGAGCCTTCTCGACGCATCCGACCTCGTCTTCATCGACGCGCCGGGCACTGGATTCAGCAGGATCGCCGGCGAAGACAAGGAAGAGGCCTTCTATGGGGTCGACCAGGATATCGGGGCCTTTGCCCGCTTCGTGACCGAGTTCCTGTCCCGCTATGGCCGCTGGAATTCACCCAAATATGTTTTCGGGGAAAGCTACGGCACGATGCGCGGAGCGGGCCTCGCGCTGGCTCTCCAGCAGCGGGACGTCGATCTCAACGGGCTCATCCTGCTGTCGGACATCCTCAACTGGGACACGATGCCCGACGACCCCCAAGTGAACCCGTCGATCGACGTTCCCTACATCGTCTCGCTGCCCACCTATGCGGCGACGGCGTGGTACCACCATCGGATCGCCGACCGGCCGGCAGAGCTTCGCCCGTTTCTCGACCAGGTGGAAGCGTTCGCCACCGGCGAATATGCGGCGGCACTGATAAAGGGCAACGACCTCGCTCCCGAAGAACGCCAGCGGGTTGCGGAGCAGCTTTCCGCCTTTACCGGCCTTCCCGTCGCCTACCTGCTGAAGACGAACCTGAGGATCGAATATGGGGCGTTTCAAAAGGAGCTGTTCGGCAGCGACCAGCTGACGACCGGCACGCTCGATACGCGATTCGTCGGAGCCACTCTCGACCCGCTGAGCAAGGTTTCCAATTACGATCCGCAGAGCGCGGCGATCAGCGCTGCTTATGTCGGGGCGTTCAACCAATATGTTCGGGACCGGCTGAATTATCGTCCGACGATCGCCTTCAAACCCGGAATCGATATCTACTCGGACTGGGACTACAAGCATCAGCCGCCAGGCGCGGGCAAGCCGCTGATCGCGCTTCCCAACGTGCTTCCGGATCTCGCCGCGGCGATGAAGATGAACCCCGATCTGAAGGTGATGGTGAACGGCGGTTATTACGATGTTTCGACGCCGTATTTCGAGGGCTGGTTCGAAATGCATCACCTGCCGGTCCCGCCGAACCTGCAGGGCAATATCGAATATCGTTACTACCAGTCCGGCCACATGGTCTACGCGCACCTGCCTTCGCTGAGCGCGCTTCACGACAATGTCGCCGATTTCATCCGCCGCACGTCCAACGTTCGCTAACGGCTGTCGATTCGAAGTGTCCGAGAAGGATTGGCTCCGATCGCTGGCGCGCCTGCTGTTCTGGGCAGCGGGCATTTTCGCCTTCATCATGGCTGTGCTTCCGCATCCTCCGCAGGTACCCGGCTCGCCCTCCGACAAGATCGAGCACCTCGTCGCCTTCCTCGTTCTGGCGGCGCTAGGACGCTGGGCTTACCCGGACGTGAAAAAACGCCACCTGCTGCTCGGCCTTGCCGCGTTCGGCGCGGTGATCGAGATCGTCCAGGCGATCCCGGCACTGAACCGCGACAGCGACCCGCTCGACTGGCTCACCGACGTCGGGGCGGCCCTGGCCGTCTTCGTCGTCGTCGCGCTCTGGTCCTGGTGGCACGGTAAAGCCGAACCGCGCTGAGCCTCAGCTCGTCGCCTCGGCGACGATCCTCCCCCACTCGTCTTCGCCGATCGTTCGAATACCGAGAGCCTCGGCCTTCTTCAGCTTCGACCCCGCCCCCGGGCCGGCAACGACGAGGTCGGTCTTGGCGCTGACCGATCCGGCCGCCCTTGCGCCCAGCCGCTCCGCCTGCGCCTTGGCCTCGTCGCGGCTCATCGTCTGGAGGCTTCCGGTGAAGACGATGGTTTTCCCCGTCCACTCTGTCTGCTTCGCCTGGCTGACGAACCTGGTCGGCGAGACTTGCGACAGCAGATCGTCGAGCACTTCGCGGTTATGCGGCTCGTGGAAAAAGTCGACCAGCGCCTCGGCAACCACGGGACCCACTCCGTCGACCGATGCCAGTTCGCCTGCTGCATCCGCCGAGGTCGCAACCCGCCGCAGCTCCTCGATCGTCCCGAAGCACTTCAGGAGATCCTTGGCGGTGACGATTCCGACGTGACGGATGCCGAGGCCGAATAGGAGGCGGGCGCTGTCCGGCTCGCGCTTGGCCTCGATCGCGGCAAGCAGCTTGTCGACGCTGACTTGCTGCCATCCCTCATGACCGATCAGCTCGTCTCGGTGCTCGCGCAGCCGGAAAATATCGGCGGGCGAGTGGAGCCAGCCGAGCTCAATGAATTCGGCGATCGACTTTTCGCCCAGTCCCTCGATGTCGAGGGCCCCGCGGCTGACGAAGTGCCGGAGCCGTTCGAACCTTTGCGCCGGGCAGATGAGGCCACCGGTGCAACGGACATCGACCTCCCCTTCCTCGCTTACCGCCTCGCTGTCGCATTCCGGGCAATGGTCGGGGAAGACGTAGGGCGGGCGCTGCTCGTCGCGAGTTAGGTTTTCGACGACTTGCGGGATTACGTCTCCGGCGCGCTGGATCAGGACGCGATCGCCGGGACGCACCCCCAGCCGGGCGATTTCGTCCCGGTTATGAAGCGTGACGTTAGCGACGATCACACCGCCGACGCCCACCGGCGTCAGTCGACCGACCGGGGTAAGCTTGCCCGTGCGACCGACCTGGATGTCGATCGCCTCCAGCGTGGTCTCCGCTTTTTCGGCGGGGAACTTGTGGGCGAGCGCCCAGCGCGGTGCGCGAGCGACCTGTCCCAGCCGTTCCTGCCAGTCGAGACGGTCGACCTTGTAGACAACGCCATCGATGTCGAACGGCAGGTCCGCCCTCGCCTTTTCGATCACGCGATAGTGGGCGAGCATTTGCTCGACGCTGCTGCAGTGGACCAGGAGCTCGGGGACGGGGAAGCCGAAAGCCTCGATCCGCTTCATTGCCTCGAACTGCGTCTCCGCCAGCGGCTCGGACAGCTCGCCCCAGCCGTGGGCGAAGAAGCGAAGCGGGCGGGCGGCGGTGATGGCGAAATCCTTTTGGCGCAGCGACCCGGCGGCCGCGTTTCGCGGGTTGGCGAAAATCTTGCCCCCGCTCGCCTCCTGCCGGTCGTTGAGCGCTTCGAAGTCCCCCTTCGACATATAGACCTCGCCGCGGACCTCGAGCGTGTCGGGCGCACCGGCGATCGCCTGCGGGATGTCGCCGATTGTGCGGGCATTGGGAGTCACGTCCTCGCCGATGGCGCCGTCGCCGCGTGTCGCAGCAAGCACCAGCTTGCCCTTCTCGTAGCGAAGCGAACAGCTCAGGCCGTCGATCTTCGGCTCCGCTGTCATTGGGACGGCAGCGCTCTCGGGCAGGTTGAGGAACCGCTTCACTCGAGCGACGAACTCCTCGACCTCCTCGGCTGAAAAGGCATTTTCCAGGCTGAGCATCGGCCGCGCGTGAGTGACCTTCGCGAGCGCTCCCGTCGGAGCAGCGCCGAGCCGCTTCGACGGTGAATCGGCGCGGACAAGCTGCGGGAATTGCGCTTCCAGCTCGCGATTCTCGCGGACCAGGGCATCATAGTCGGCGTCGGTGATCTCCGGCGCGTCCTCGTCGTGGTAAAGCTTGTCGTGGCGGGCGATTTCCTTCGCCAGCCGCATCAGCCGGTTCGCGGCTTCGGCTTCCCCGATCGTTTCAGCCATCGCCGCCGAACAATTCCTCGAGCAGGCTGATGAAGCTCGTCCAAGAGCGTTCCGCGGCAAGCGCGTTGTAACGGACTCCATCGATCTGGAGATCGCTCGCGTTGGGATTGGTGAAGCCGTGGGCGACGTGCCCGTAAGCGTGGATCTGCCAGTCGGCGCCCGCCTCGGTCAGCTCGTTGCCAAGTTCAACGACCTTTTCGGGCGGCACCATCGGATCGTCCCAGCCGTGGAAGGCGACGACCTTTGCCTTGATTTTCTCCGGCGGCAGTCCGGGCGGGTCGAACAGGCCGTGGAAGCTGACGGCCGCCGCAATATCGGCGCCGCTCCGGGCAAGGTCGAGAGCGCACTGCCCGCCAAAGCAATAGCCGGCGACGACGATCCCGTCTGATTCGACCTGGTCGAGACCGCGAACCTGGTCGAGCATCGCCAACAGCCGCTTTCGAAGCGCCGCGCGGTCGGAGCGAAGCCGCCCCATCTCGCCAAACATCGTGTCGCGCGGAGCGCCGTGAAACTCTTTTCCGAACAGGTCGGCGACGAACGCATTGTAGCCGAGCTCGACCAGCTGTTTGCCGAAGCCTATCTCGAGCTGCGAAACCCCCATCACGGTCGGGATCAGGATCACCGTCGGACGAGCGGCGCCGTCGCGGCGGCCGACAAAAACGCTTTCGAGCTGCTCGCCTTCGAATCCGTGTGAAACGCGTGTTTCCTTGCTCATTCCATCTCCCGTGCAAGTTCGGCCAGTTTCGCGACCGTGTTCATGTTGCGCGCGGTCCCCGTCGCGGCCGCGGGAATCCGGAGCTTCGATTGCCCCATTCCGTCGGGATAATGAACATAGATTTCGCGGCTTCCAACCGCGAGCCGCTCGCCATCCCTGTTCTTTGCATGCTCGCAGATGTCCTTCGGCGGCGCCGAATCGAGGAAGATGGCGGCCACCCGGTTGCCTGCCTCGTCGGCAAACGGATTATCTGCAACGACGCCCTCCAGCTCACCGGCGGACCGGATCATGACGTCAACCTGCTTGCCCATGTGCGCGGTGAGCGCGCGCTGCAGCTCCAGCTTGACGGCGCGCTCGCTCTTGCTGCTGCGGATGAGGAGATTGCCGCTGGCTATGTACGTCCTGGCACCGTCGTGGCCGAGCTCGCCCGCGATTCGCTTGAGGTCGGACATCAGCAGCTTCCGCCCGCCGACATTCACCGCCCGCAGCAGTGCGACATAGCCGGTCACGCGGCGTCCAGCAGCCGCGATGCCTGGGCCCTCGCCTCGTCGGTAATCGCCGCTCCCGAAAGCATTCGCGCGATCTCCTCGCGCCGCTCTTCGGTGCTTAGGCGGCGCACAGAAGTCCTGGTCTCGCCACCCTCGTTGGACTTTTCGATCCGGTAATGGTGCGCCGCCCGCGCCGCCACCTGCGGCGAGTGAGTGACGACAAGCACCTGCGACTTCCTTCGCCAGCCGCGCCAGCCGCTCGCCGATCGCGCTGGCAACCGCCCCGCCCACTCCGCGGTCGATCTCGTCGAAGATCATCGTCGCCGCGCTGCCGGCTTCCGCGAGTGCGACCTTGAGCGCGAGGATGAACCGCGACAGCTCCCCGCCCGACGCGATTTTGGTCAGCGGCCCGAAGGGAGCGCCGGGATTGGTCGACACTTCGAATTCGACCCGGTCGGTCCCTGCCGCTCCCGCCTCCGACTCGCCGATCGCGGTCCGGAACCGCGCAGAATCGAGCTTCAGCGGCGAAAGCTCCCCGGCCACCGCCTCGTCCAGCTTCGCTGCCGCTTCGTGCCTTCTTCGGCTCAGCTGGGCCGCTTGCTCCGAATAGTCGAGCCGGGCCTGCCTAAGCTGGGCATCGAGCGCCTCGATCCTTTCGCCGCCCGCGTCGAGCTGCGCCAGCTGCGCACGCATTTTCTCACCCAGCTCTGCGAGTGTGTCGGCCTCCACTCGGTGCTTGCGGGCAAGTCCGCGGATGTCGAAGAGCCGCGCCTCCACGGCATCGAGCCGGGCCGGGTCGTAGGCTAAAGCTTCCCCTGCCCGGGCAATCTTGTCCTCCGCGTCATGCGCTTCGATCAGTGCCCGGTCGAGCGCCGCAAGCGCTTCGGCAAGCGCCGCGTGATCGGCTGCACCGCGCTCGATCCGCCGAGCTGCCTGCCGAAGCTGGGCCAAAGCGCCGTCGGACCCGCCGAGAAGCTCGTCGATACCTTCGAGCGTTTCGCCTGCCTTGGCACCCGCCTGGATTGCCGCTCGCTCTTCGGCGAGGCTCGTCTCCTCTCCAGGTTGGGGGGCAAGCGTCTCAATCTCGCCGACCGCGTGTTCGAGATAGTCCCGGTCGCGCTCTGCTTCCGCGGCTTCTGCACGCGCTTGTGCAAGATCGTTCTCGATCTGCGAGACCCGTGCCCACGCCTCCTCGATCGGAGCAACGTCGAGCGCGCCAAAAGCATCGAGAAGCGCCCGGTGCCCGCGCGGGTTGAGCAGGCCACGGTCGTCCTGCTGGCCGTGGATTTCCACCAGCATTGAAGCCGCATCGCGGACCACGCCGGCCGGGACGGATGCCGCACCGATGAATGCGCGGCTGCCGCCGTCGCTCTTCAGCGTCCGGCGAAGAAGCAACGGCTCGCCGGAGTCGCACCCAAGGCCCTGGTCCTTGAGAAATCCATGCGCGGGGTGATCCGGCGGAAGCTCGATTTCGGCGCTGACCGACGCGCTGTCCGACCCGTGGCGGACGAGCGCGCTGTCGGCTCGAGCGCCAAGCGCCAGGCCGAGCGAGTCGAGGAGGATGGATTTTCCTGCCCCGGTCTCGCCGGTCAGCACGCCGAGCCCGGAATCGAACTCGAGCTCCAGCTTGTCGATGAGGACGACGTTGCGGATCGCGAGCTGCCTGAGCATCAGCCGGCGCTCACGATTCCGATCACCCCTGCGGCTGCGGAAGCGGCTGTTGCGGTGCCGGGTGGCGGATCATCAGGTCGTAGGCCCGCCGGTACCACTTGTTGCCCGGATAATTGCTGCCGAGCACCGCTGCCGCCTTGTGCGCTTCCTGGGGATTCCCAGCGCCAGGTAGGTTTCGACCATCCGCTCGAGCGCTTCGGGCGTGTGGCTCGTGGTCTGGTAGTCCTCAACCACCTTGCGGAAGCGGATGTTGGCTGCGAGCCACTTGCCGGAGCGTTCGTAGAAGCGACCGACTTCCATTTCCTTGCCGGCAAGATGGTCGTTCAAAAGGTCCATCTTCAGCCGCGCGTCGGACGCATAGCGACTGTCGGGATAGCGGCGCACCAGCTCTCCGAACGCATCCATCGCCTGCTGCGTGCTGCGCTGGTCGCGAGTGACGTCGGTGACCTGCTGGTAATAGCTCATGGCCACGAGGTAATGCGCGTACGGCGCGTCCTTGTTGCCCGGATGGATGGTCAGGAACCGCTGCGCCGAACTGACCGCCTCGGGATATTTCTTCGCGACATAATAGCTGAAGGCGCTCATCAGCTGTGCGCGCCGCGCCCACACCGAATAGGGATGCTGCCGCTCGACTTCGTCGAAGAGCTTGGCGGCAACTTCATAATCTCCTTGGTCCAGCCGCTTCTTGGCAAGCGCATAGAGAGTGTTGACGTCGCGGGCGACGTAGCCGGTATCGCTTCCCGCCTTGTTGCGGGCGCATCCGCCGGCTGGGAGAACGAGCGCGGCAGCGATTGCCACCGCCGCAATTCGGGTCATGTTCGACATGCAATCCTCATTAGCGTCGCCTCTGGGTCAGGCAAGGCTGCGTGCGCAGACAAAGGCGAACGTGCGCTGAACGGTTTCAGGCCGCAGTTGCCGTGGTTGCGTCCGCCGCCTCACTCTTGACGAAGCTGTCGGGGGTTACGCCGAGCCACACAAGGACCGGCGAGGAGATGTAGATCGACGAATAGGTGCCGATGAAGATTCCGAGGAAGATGGCGATCGTCAGCCCGAAGATGACTTCCGGCCCGAGGATCATGAGGACCGCCAGCGCAATCAGGATCGTCAACGATGTCACCACTGTCCGGGCGAGCGTTTCGTTGAGCGACAGGTTGAGCAGCGGGATGATCGCCATCTTGCGATATTTTCGGAGATTCTCGCGGATCCGGTCGTAGATGACGACCGTGTCGTTGAGCGAATAGCCGACAATCGTCAGGATCGCAGCGACGACGTTCAAGTCGACCTGCAACTGCGTCAGCGAGAAGAAGCCGATGGTCATCGACACGTCGTGCGCGAGAGTCAGCAGTGCGCCGACCCCGAACTGCCATTCGAAACGGAACCAGATGTAGATGGCGATGGCGATCATCGCGAACGTGATCGCCATTCCGCCACTCCACGCCAGTTCCTCGCTGACATTTCCGGAAACCGTATCCACCGAATCGACCCGGGCGCCCGGGTAGGTCGCAGTCAGCATCTGCTGGACCTTGTCGGCGGCGGCGTTGGTGGATCCTGCCCCGCCCTCGGGCTTGGGAAGCCGGATCTGGTATGCCTTGGGTCCGCCGAACTCCTGGATATTGGCCTCGCCCAGGTGCAGTGCCTCCACTCGCGTGCGCAACTGCTCGACATTGACCGGCTGCTCGAAACTGACCCGCACCAGCTGGCCGCCGACGAAGTCGACTCCCAGGTTGAGCCCGCGAACGCTGACCAGCACGATGCTTGCGACAGTCAGCAGGATCGACAGGACGAGCGCGATGTTGCGCACGCGCATGAAATCGACGTTGGTGTTATCCGGAACGAGCTTGAGAAGACGCATCGACGGGCCCTCAGATGTGAAGCGCGCGTGGGCGCGCCCTGCGGATCCACTGGGCAACCAGCATCCGCGTGAAATTGACTGCCGTGAACACCGACGTGACCACGCCGATCGTGAGCACGACAGCAAAGCCACGCACCGGGCCCGACCCGAAGTAGAACATCAGCGCCGCTGCGATGACGTTGGTTATATTGGCGTCGAGGATCGCGCGCATCGCCTCGCGATAGCCGGTCTCGACCGAATCAATGAGCTTTCGCCCGCGCCTCTGCTCTTCGCGTATGCGTTCGTTGACCAGCACGTTGGCGTCGACCGCGGCGCCGATAGTCAAGACGAACCCCGCGATCCCCGGGAGCGTCAGGGTGGCGTTGAAGATCGCCATCACGCCCAGGATCAGGAAGGCGTTCACCACCAGCGCGAGGGTCGCGTAAATGCCGAAGCGGCCATAGGTGACGAGCATGAAGACGATAACGGCGAGGGTCGCTCCGATGCTCGCAAGAGCGCCCTTGTGGATCGAGTCCTTGCCGAGGTCGGGACCGACCGTCCGCTCCTCGATGACGTTGAGCTTCACCGGCAGCTTGCCCGAGGCGAGCGAGATTGCCAGGTCGCTTGCGGACTGGACGGTGAAGCCGCCGTTGATCTGGGCCTTGCCGCCAAGGATCGGCTCGTTGATGTTGGGCGCCGACAGGACCTTGTCGTCGAGAATGATCGCGAACGGCTTGTTGACGTTCTCCTGCGTTACCCGCCCGAAACGCCGCGCACCGGCCGCATTGAACGTGATGTCGACCGACGGTCGGCCGTCCTGGTCATAGCCCTGCCTGGCATCGGCAAGCTGCTCTCCCGAGACGATGACTCGCCGCTTGACCGCCACGAACCCCGAGCCGCTTGCCATCGGAAGCACTTCGCTTCCCGGCGGCGCGTGCCCTTGCTGGACCTGCGCCGGGTCGGCGCTGAGGTCAACGAGCTTGAACTCGAGCCGCGCCGTCTGCCCGATCAGCTGTTTCAGCGCCTCGGGATTTTCGACACCCGGGACCTGGACCAGGATTCGGTCCGACCCTTCGGTGCGGACGGTGATTTCCTTCGTCCCCTGCGGATCAATTCGCCGCCTGACGACGTCGCGGGCGACTGTCATCGCGTCCTTCATCGCCTGCGCTGATCCGCCCGCGGTCGGGGTCAGGACGATTCGATTGAGATCGACGACTCCAACGTCCCAGTCGCGCGATCCGGTAAGTCCAACGGGCTGCGTAACCGAGCGCATCCGCTCGACCGCGGCATCGACCTGGTTCTGGTCGCGGACTGTAAAAGACACTCGGCCGCCGCTGGTCGACACTCCCGAAATCTGGATCGGCGGATCGCCGCGCCGCATTTCGGTGGTGACGGTGTCCTCCATGCTCTGGAGGCGTTGCTTGAGAAGGTCCGACTGGTCGGCTTCGAGGAGGAGATGGCTTCCCCCGGCGAGATCGAGCCCGAGGTTGATCGTCGAATGGGGGAGGAAAGACGGCCAGTGATCGCGCGCGCTCTGCGGAAGCAGGCTCGGGATCGAGAACAGGATTCCGAACAGGACGACCGCCCAGATCGATATGACTTTCCAGCGCGGGAAATCGAGCACGTCCGGGTGCCCTTAGTCGTTGGCCGGAGTGGTGTTGGGCTTGATGACCGAGGCAAGCGTGGACTTGACCGCCCGGACCTTGACGCCCTGCGCGATTTCCACCTCGACTTCGCCGTCGAGCACCTTGGTGATCCGGCCGCGAAGCCCGCCCCCGGTGATGACCTCGTCGCCCTTTTTCGCCGAGGTGATCTGCGCCTGATGCTCCTTTGCCCGCTTCTGCTGCGGACGGATGAGGAGGACGTAGAAGATTGCGAAGATCAGCACCCACGGAAGGATTCCGATCAGCATTCCGGTCATCCCGCCACCCGGAGTGGCTGCTGCGGATGCGGCTCCAAGCGTGAGAAGTGTTTCTGTCGACATAAGCGGAAGAGACTTTCCTTGGCTGAGCCGTGCCCCGACAGCCGTCGGAGGACGGCCTGCGGCAAAGCTGGTCGGGGCGACTGGATTCGAACCAGCGACCTCCACACCCCCAGTGTGATGCGCTACCAGGCTGCGCTACGCCCCGACTGCCGTTGATTACGACGGTGACGCGCATCTAGGCAGGGGCACCACGCAAGGCAAGTCGAAGCTTAGAGCACGTAGCGCGAAAGGTCGGCGTTTTTGGCAATTCCGGAGAGCTGCTTCTCGACGAAAGCCGAATCGACGACCAGAGTCTCGCCAGTCCTGTCCTCGGCCTCGAAACTGACGTCCTCCAGCAGTTTTTCCATCACCGTCTGAAGCCGCCGGGCGCCGATATTCTCGACCGCGTCGTTCACTTCGGCGGCGATCTTGGCGAGCGCGGCGATTCCGTCGTCGGCGAATTCGATCGTGACATCCTCGGTGCCGAGGAGCGCCTTGTACTGCTCGGTCAGGCTGGCCCGGGTCTGCGACAGGATTCGCACGAAATCCTCCTGGGTAAGCGCGCTCAGCTCGACCCGGATCGGGAGCCGCCCCTGGAGCTCGGGGAGGAGATCGGCGGGCTTGGCGGTGTGAAAGGCGCCGCTGGCGATGAACAGGATGTGGTCGGTTTTCAGCGGCCCATATTTGGTCGCCACCGTCGTTCCTTCGATCAACGGCAGCAGGTCGCGCTGCACTCCCTCGCGGCTGACCGATCCGCCGCGGACGTCGCTGACCGCGATCTTGTCGATCTCGTCGAGGAACACGATCCCGTTCGATTCGGCATCGGCAAGAGCGACGCGGTTGATATCCTCGGGGTCGACACGCTTGTCGGCCTCTTCCTCGCTCAGCCGGGCGAAAGCATCGGGCACCTTGAGCTTGCGGCGCTGCTTGGGCGGGCCGCCGGTCATCTTCGACATCATTTCGGACAGGTTGATCATGCTGACGCCGTTCTGGCCGGGGATGTCGAACGGCATCGACGGCGCTTCGGAGACCTCGATCTCGACCTCGGCCTTGTCGAGGCTGCCATCCTCGAACCTTTGCCTGAAGCTGTCGCGGGTGGCGGTGCTCGATCCCTTTCCGGTGAGCGCGTCGAGAAGCCGCTCCATGGCCGCGTCCTCCGCGCCCTTGCGGACTTTCTCCCGGCGGCGGTCGCGCTCCAGCCTGACGGCTTCCTCGACCAGGTCGCGGGCGATCTGCTCGACGTCGCGGCCGACATAGCCGACCTCGGTGAACTTGGTCGCCTCCACCTTCACGAACGGAGCATCGGCGAGCTTTGCCAGCCGGCGGCTGATCTCGGTCTTTCCGCAGCCGGTCGGCCCGATCATCAGGATGTTCTTGGGAGTGACCTCGTCGCGAAGCTCGGGATTGAGCTGCTGCCGGCGCCAGCGGTTGCGGAGCGCGACCGCGACAGCCTTCTTCGCATCGTCCTGCCCGACGATATGCTCGTCGAGAGCGGCGACGATCGCTTTGGGAGTGAGCTTGTCCTTGAGCAATTCGGGTCCGTCGCTGTGGGTGATTGGGGCCTGGTAGTTCATGACTGACAGATTGGGGATGAGCGGTCAGGCTTCAATGGTCTCGACCGTCAGCTGGTCGTTAGTGAACACGCACACTTCGGCGGCAATGGCCATTGCGCGGCGGGCCAGCTTCTCCGGGTCCGGTTCATATTCGGCAAGCGCCCGCGCCGCCGCCAGCGCATAATTGCCGCCCGACCCGATAGCCGCGATCCCGCCTTCCGGCTCGAGCACGTCGCCGTTGCCGGTGAGGATCAGCATCGTTTCCTTGTCGGCGACGATCATCATCGCCTCCAGCTGGCGAAGATATTTGTCCATGCGCCAGTCCTTGGCGAGCTCCACAGCCGAACGAAGCAGCTGGCCGTGATATTGCTCGAGCTTCCTTTCGAGCCGCTCGAACAAGGTGAAGGCATCGGCGGTGGCCCCGGCAAAGCCGCCGATCACTGCGCCGTCCTCGCCCAGCCTGCGAACCTTCTTCGCATTGGGCTTGATGACGGTGTTGCCGAGGCTGACCTGCCCGTCGCCGGCGATGACGGTCTTGCCGCCCTTCTTGACGCCGAGGATCGTGGTTCCGTGATACTGTTCCATTCCCGGGATGTGGGAAGACCATTTCGGCAGCGCAAGCTAGCGTTGTTCTCCACTCTCACCGACGGCCGCCTGCGCCCTCACCCAATTGATCAGCTCGTCGAGCTGGATCGCCTGCTCGGTCGCGATCAGCCGGTCGCCGAGAGGAAGTCCGTTTTGACCGGTGGCTTGAGCAGGTCCTCCGGCGGGAGCGGGAACGCGGGACATTGGCGTTGCTCCGCCACGGCCGGAATCGGCTGCGGCGTGTGCGGCTTGCTCGCGCAGGCGCTGAGCAGAAGCCCGAGCAGCGGCAATGCGGCTTTGGAAGTCATGTGCGGTCCTTTCGTTGATTTGCGATTGTTCGGCCTTGACCCGCGCCAGTTTCGCGGCGTCTTCACGGCGCGCCCGCTCGGCTGCGGCACGGTAGTTGGCGACAGTGGCGGAGTGCGCCGCCTGTTCCTGCTGAAACAACAGGCGGTTCGATCGCGCCTCGTCACGCCAGTGATCACGGCTCTGCACCAGCCACAGAAGCCCCGCCGCGGCGGCTGCGATTCCGAGAATCCGGTAGAGCCAGGCCGTCGGGATCATTCGCCGTCTCCGCTGGCTTCGAGACTGACTCCCTCGCGCCCGGCGCTGCCCTTGAAACGGCCCACCGGCCCGCCAACCAGCAATCCGATGATGACCGAGGTCATGGCGATGATGAAACCGCCGAGCGCGCCGCCGAAGATCACGACGATCGTATGCTCTTCGGCCTTGCTCCAGTTGCCCCACATCAGGAGGCAGACCATCAGCACCGATGCGGTACCGCAGAACATGCCGGCGGCCGCGGCCAGCCAGCCGTAGATCAGCCGCTGGCCTTCGGCGAAGGTGACGGGCGGCGGAAGCGGCCCGCCACCGCCAGCGGAGCCCGGAAGTTGTCGAAGTTCGCTCCTCGCTCGCGCGCGGGTCATGTCGGTTCTCCCGACCCGTTGGTACTTACTGGCATATCCTCGTCACCAATCCGGTTCGCCAACCAACCGTACAGAAAGGCTTCGTTGGCCGGGCGGCGCTCGGCAAGCCGGATGTACCGCTCCCCCTGCAGCGCATCGAGCGCCTTGAGCAGCACCGTCTCTCCACCTGACTTGCCGCGAAGATCGAGGAACCTGTCCAGCGCCCCCAGCGTCGCGGGTCCGATCCGCCCGTCGGGAACGAGGTCGGCATAGTCCTTGCGCTCACGGTTCAGCGCCGACAGCGCCCGCTGCAGGAAGGTGACGGCGACTGCCGGGCCCATGTTGATGCCGGTGTCGAACAGCTCGGCGGCGATCGCCTGCGACCGCTCCGCCACTTCGTCGAGACGGGGGCGGAGCCAGTAGAGGCGCTTGTAAATCGCCGCCGCTTCGTCGCGCGGAAGGCTGCGCATCGACCCCGAATAGCCGTGGGCGCGCGCCACCGCCTGGGTAATCCCGTACTTCGTCGGCCCGCCGCGGTCGGCGGCGTGATTCACATAGCCGCCCTCCACGTCGATGAGCCCGTCGATCAATTCGTCAATATCCACCGTCGCACCTCCTCCCGGTTCGCGAGTCGAGCTGCTTTGAACCATATTGGTTATGCTGTAGGAAAGCGATTTGTGACTTCTGGTTAATGACCAAAAAGCCATTTCGCCTCGCCGCTCTTGACCTGCGATGCGAGCATCTGCTGCAATTGCTGCCCGCCCGGAGTGGCCAGATCCTCCACTGACTCCGCCCACGAAAGGTTCCCGCCAGTGAATTTCGTCCGATCTCTTGCCGTTTTCGCCGCCGCAGCGGCGGCCCTCCTGTCCAGCCCTGCCGCGGCGAAACTCTCGCCGGTCGAACAGGCGATGGTCCGAACCGTCGATTCTGAGCAGGAGCGGACCGTCGCGATGCTTGGAAAATGGGTCGAGCAGAATAGCGGAACGATGAATTTCGCGGGCGTTCGGGCGGTCGGCGAAATGCTTCGCGGCGAGCTTGAGCCGCTGGGCTTCAGCACCCGCTGGGCGGACGAGAGCGGCGCCGACCGTGCGGGCCACCTGGTCGCCTATCACCCTTCGGCAGTCTCGGGACGCCGCGGGAAAAAGATTCTCCTGATCGGCCATCTCGACACGGTCTTCGAGAAGGACTCGCCGTTCCAGCATTGGGAAATCGACGGCGATACCGGGATCGGCCCGGGGTCCAACGACGACAAGGGCGGGATGGCAGTCATCGTCGCTGCGCTTCGGGCGATGAAGGCGGCGGGCACGCTTCGCAACGCCGACATCACGGTCGTCCTTAGCGGCGACGAGGAAGACGCGGGAGATCCGGTCACCATCTCGCGCGCGGCGCTTGTCCGCGAGGGCAAGCGCGCCGACGTCGCCATCGATTTCGAGCCGCTTGCGGTCAGGGACGGCCGCGACATGGGCTCGACCGCCCGAAGGAGCTCGGGAAGCTGGACGGTCACCGCAAGTGGCCGATCGGCGCATTCGGCCGGGATTTTCGGCGACGTCGGCTATGGCGCGATCTACGAGCTGGCACGCATACTCGACGAATTCCGGCGCCAGCTTCCCGAGGAAAACCTCACCTACAACGTCGGGCTCGTCACTGGCGGAGCGACCGCCGAGCTGCAAGACGACACGCTCAAGGGCGTCGCCACTGGCAAAACCAACATCATTCCCGGGACCGCGATCGCCCGCGGCGATATCCGCGCACTGTCGCAGGAGCAGATCGATCGCACCAAGGCGAAGATGCAGGCCATCGTCGCCCGCTCGCTGCCCGGAACCGTGGCCATTCTCAGCTTCGACCCCGGCGATTACCCGCCGATGGCTCCGACGGCCGGGAACCGCGCGATCCTGACCGAGCTGAACGCCGTCAACCGCGACATGGGGATCCCCGAAATGGGCGAGCTTCCGCCGTCGGACCGCGGCGCCGGCGACATCAGCTTCGTTGCCGCGGACGTGGACTCGCTCGCCGGAATGGGAGCGTCCGGGAGCGGTAGTCACGCGCCTGGCGAGACGGTCGACATCCCCTCGATTGCCAAGCAGGCGAAGCGGACGGCAATCCTGCTGACCCGCCTGTCCCGCCAGCGGCCGTAGCGGAACCCGCCCCTGCACCGACGCTTTTGATCAAGCGGAGGTTAGTGTGAACAAAGCGGCACAAGCGCAGCACAGCGGATCGCCCGATGCGGCAGTCCTGCCCGACATCGACTGGATCGAAGCGGGCAAGCAGCTGTGGAAGGAATCGGGTGACGATCACCTGGCGCTGGTGGCGTCGGGCATCGCCTTCAACGCCTTCCTCGCCTTCGTTCCGTTCCTGACGTCGGTGGTTCTCACCTACGGCATCGTCGCTTCGCCGGAGCAGGTGGCGAGCCACATTTCAGCGCTCACGGACGTGCTCCCAAAGCAGGCCGCGAAAATCGTCGGAAGCGAGTTGCACCACACGGTGTCGAGGGCCGGTGCGGCCAACGGCCTGGGCCTCTTCGTGACGCTCGGAATTTCCCTTTACGGTGCGCTTCGCGGCGCGACCGGGATCATCAGCGGCCTCAACATCGTCTTCGAGGTGGAAGAGAGCCGTTCCTTCCTGTGGCAGACGCTGGTCGCGGTCGCGATCACGCTTGGGCTGGTCGTCACCTTCCTTTTCGCCAGTGCGGGCATTTCGCTGGTCGCGTTCCTCACCGCGATCGTGCCGAACATCGGTGGGGTCGTCGATAGCGTCATCCAGATCGGCTACTGGATTGCCGCCGCCGCGGCGGTCAGCGTCGTGATCGCCCTCATCTACCGCTACGCGCCAAACCGCCAGGACACGGCCTGGCAGTGGCTGACCGCGGGGTCGGTGGTGGCAACTGGCATCTGGCTGGTCGGAACCTGGGTCTTCGGCTTTTACGTGCGCAATTTCGGCAGCTTCGGCGCGATTTACGGCGCGCTCGGGGCGATCATCATATTCCTGCTGTGGCTCTACATCTCAGCCTACATCCTCCTCCTCGGCGCCGAGTTGAACCAGGTGCTCGCCGGCAAGGGACTGGGCGACGGCGAGGAGGACGCGAAGGACGGCGGCCGAGAGAAGCTCGGCGGAAACAGCTAGTCGGCCATTGCCAGGTCGCGGCCTTCGAACATCTGCGGCATCGCAAGATGGTCGAAGCCATAGGGATCGTCCCTGAACACCACTCCATTGCCGCGCGCGACGACGGTCAGGTACGTCATGTAGACCGGGACCGGATCCTGCAGCTGGAACGTCTGCTCGCGCGACGTGCTCACCTGCGGCACCGAACCGAAGACCCACGAGGCGAAGCGCTTGTAATCCTCGAGCCGAATACAGCCGTTGCTGACCCACCGGTCGTGGTGGTCGAACAGCTCCTTGTGCGGGGTGTCGTGGAGGTAAATCCCGTAGTCGTTGGGCATTTCAAACTTCATCTTGCCCATCGAATTCCACGGCCCGGGAAGCTGCCTTACCAGCACCTGCGGTTCCTTCCGGCCAGAGGCGATGGCTTTCCAGTCGACAGTCTTCGGATCGACGACATCGCCGTTCCCGCTCCAGTCGGACAGCACCTCGTAGTGATAGTCCTTGAGATAGGAGAGGCCCTGTTGCTGGATCCGGTGAGCGGTCAGCGAGCGGATCAGCTCCGGAGGCACGTTCCAGTAGGGATTGGCTTTGGCGTCGCGCAGGATCACCGCCATCATCGGAGTCTTGGTCTTTGGCGCTCCGACCACCACTCGCATCCCGTCAACGACGCGGTCGTGTTCGAACAGATAGGCTTCGGCGGCGCCCGAATCGACGACAATGTAACGCGAGAAACGGCCCCTCGGCGGAAGCCGGTGCGCACGCTCCATATTGATGGCGATTCGCCGAGCGTAATAATCGGAGCCGCGGTTGAGCGAGGTGATGGTGTCGCGGCCGGCGATACCGTCGACGGGATCGAGCCCGTGTACCTGCTGGTACGCCCTGACGATTTGCGAAAGCCTGTCGTCGTAGCCGCCCGAGCGAGAGAGCCCGAGCCGCACCCGGAGCAGCTCCACTCGGCTGCCACTCGACCCTGGCTTCAAGACCGAGCCGGCCGGAATCTTCACCTGCGGGAGCCGTCCCCAGCTCGACTGGTATTGCTGGAGCCCGTGCGCCAGGTCGACGAACAGCGGATTGGGCTCGTTGCGGTGGCCTCCGAACGCCCAGTCCAGACCGATTGTCTTGAGAAGCCAGTTGACCGGCCGCTCGTGGCGCTTGGCGACACTGCTAAGCTGCGGGTCGACATAGACGAAGTCGATGCCCTGCTTGATGTTGCGCGGAACGGCGACTGGCTCGTCGCCTTGCGGAAAGGCGAGAAGCGGTGTCGCTACGGCAAGCGCCGCAGCGCCGAGGACAAGACGAAATAGGTTGCGCATAAATCTCGCGCCGCCCGGCGGCGCACTCCGGTTATGGATTTCCCAGTCAAACGCGGGAAAACTACAATGGTTCGCGTTTCGCCGCCCTGAACGCGCCGTTTCGCCAATCGTAAGCACAGTCGCCGCACCGCGCCGTCGCTTTTCGCGGAAGCTGTGGCATTTGAGTGACTTGTTTCCGCTATCGCTCGGCGCATACTGCTGTTTGCAGTCGGGCGTCCGACTGCTTCGGGGAGGGAGATCGGTCATGTCGTTGCGCCGCTGTACTGGACGTGTTCTCGTTGGAGCATCGCTCCTCGCTTTCGCAGCCGCCGCGACACCGGCGAGCGCTCAGCGGGTGAACAACATCGTCGCATTCGGCGACAGCTATGCCGACACCGGCAACCTCTTCGCCATCATCGGCTTCAACCCGGCACCGCAGGTCTATCCGACCGGGCGCTTTTCGGGCGGAACCAACTATATCGATTCGCTCTCGCAACTCCTCAACGCACCTGTCGAGGATTTTGCGATCGGCGGCGCCAACACCGACAATACCAACGTAAACGGCCTCGGTGTCCCCGGATTCGTGACCGAATGGAACGCCTATCTCGCCGGCGGAGGCGGAGTCTTCCCGAGCGTCCCGGGAACTTTCGACGATCATGATCTCGTCACCTTCAACATCGGCGGCAATGATGCGCGCATGTACCAGATGGGCAACGCCTCACTCGGTGTTGTGCCGGGCGACCTTGCCGGCGCGCCGGCAGCAGCAACCGCTTCGGCAGCCTACGCAACCGCCGGAATCGATGCGCTTGTGAATGCAGGCGCGCGCAACATCAGCTTCATCGGCGGCAATACGGCGATGCTTCCCGAAGTTGCCGGCGACGCGAGCGCGCAGGCGATCCGCAACGCCTATTCGACGACGTTCAACGCCGCGATGCAGGACGTGCTTGCCGGCTATGCCGCAGACGGAGTGACGGTCCACTATCTCGACCTCACTCTCGTCGGCGAGCGGATCGTCGACAATCCCGCAGCCTTCGGCCTGACCAGTGGCGGGGCCTGCGCGCCGGCACCGGCGTGCATCGCCGATTCGAGCTACACGAACCAGTTCCTGTTCTACGTCGACAACGTCCACCTGACGTCCGCCGGCTTCGCAATCGTCGCCCAGTATATCGCAACTCAGCTGGAAGCGCCGCTGACCCTCCAGGCGCCGAGCGACCTTGGGCTCGAAACGGCGCGGCAGTGGGGACGGACGCTGTCGTTTCGAACCGACCTCAACGGCCGAACCGCGGCGCCCGGGTTCCACCTGTTCGTCATCGGCGACACCTTCGCGCGGGACGTCCCGTACAGCGAGACCAATGATCCGTTCGACATCGATTCGGTGGGGGTGACCGCCGGGGCAGAGGTCGGGCTGGTCGCCGGCGTTGCCGGTGTTGCCGTCAACTACTCGCGCCCGCGGGTTCGCTTCGGAAACGATGCATTCCGCGAGAACGGCCGAAGCTATCAGGTCGGAGCCTATGGAGGCACCGCTCTCGGCCCACTCTTCGCCCAGGCCCATATTGGCTACGGAAGCGACAAGCACCGGCTCAGCCGCGCGGGAGTCATCGACGCCATGACTGCGCGTCCGGACGGCAGCCACGTCGTCGCTGGAGCGAAGGCCGGATACATGATGCCGATGGGCGCGGTCAGCATCGGGCCGGTGGTCGCTCTCGACTATGCCCGGGCGAAGGTCGACGCTTACACCGAAACCGGCGATTCAGCGCTGACTCTCAACGTGTCTGACCAGACCTTCAAAGCACTGACTGGCAATGTCGGGATCGAGCTTCATGGCTCGACCGGCGTACCCGGCGTCGGGATCCGTCCCTATGCCGCCGCCCTGCTGGAAAAGGACCTGATCGGCGACGGGCGGACGGTTTACTATGCGCAGACCAGTGCTCCCGGGATCATCAACCACTTCAGCTATCCGGATCGGTCGACCAATATCTACGGACGGCTGAGTGGCGGCTTGTCGGCGTCGGTGCTCTCGATGCTCGATGTAGAAGCAGGCGCCTCGACGACCGTCGGCAAGCACCAGGGCAATGACGTCTCGGCTCATCTTGGAGTACGCCTCGGCTTCTGACCGGCGTCTTGACATAGTTTTCGTTTCGGAGCCTCATCCATGGCGGCGGCGAAAGGCGCCGCCGTGGAGGGGGAACGGCAATGGCAACGACTGCTCACGAGCGGACGCCCGCGCACCTTTGGATCGTCGGACTGCTCGCACTGCTGTGGAATGCGTTCGGTTGCTACGATTACCTGATGACCGAGACGGCGAATGAAGCCTATCTCGCGAACTTCCCTGCCGACATGGTCGCTTACGCTAACAGCTTGCCAGCCTGGACCACCGGTTTCTGGGCGCTGGGAGTGTGGGGCGGCCTGATTGGTGCGGTACTGCTGCTGATGCGCAGCCGCTACTCGGTCTGGACATTCGCCCTGTCGCTGATCGGCGCGGTCGTCGGACTCGGCTATCAGATGTTCTTGACGGTCATGCCCGAAAGCATGTCGGGAGGCATGATGGGCCTAATGCCGTGGTTGATCATCGCCGTCGCCGCCTTCCAGCTGTGGTACAGCTGGAGCGAGGAAAAGAAGGGCGTGCTCCGCTAAGTAATTTGAGGGCGCGGTGCGGTTGCGCACCGCGCCCCCCGCGCTGCCTGGCTACAGAACGAAATCTCCGCCGGTCAGCGCATGGCTTCCGTCGAGGCGGATCAGGAAGTCGGCGACGCCGTCGCCGTCGGTGTCGCCGCTGACGTAGGTGTTGCCGGAGATCTCTTCGTAGCGAAGCTCGCCGGCGGTGTTGCTGAACGCGGCGGTGCCGATGAACGCGAACGCCTGGTCGCCCGCCGTGGCGGTGTCGGCATCGGCGAAGTTCAGCCGGATGAGGTCGCCCTCGGCGTGGCTGAAGTCCTTGACCTGGTCGCAGGTGGACGCGGTCAGCCCGGCAAAGTCGCCGTCGCGGAACACGAAGCTGTCGGCTCCGGTGCCGCCGTAGAACACGTCATGGCCGGCGCCGCCCTCGAGCCAGTCGTTTCCGCCCATCCCGCGAAGCGTGTCGCCGCCGCCCATCCCGTAAAGCTTGTTGGCGCCCGAGTTGCCGGTCAGCGTGTTATCCGACCCATTGCCATAGCCCCAAAGGTTGGAGCTGCCGGTCAGGGTCAGCTTCTCGATGTTGTCGGCAAGCACGTAATTGGAGCTGGCGAACACGCTGTCGGTGCCCTCGCCGGCTGTTCTCGAACACGCGGTCGGCGTAGCGGTCGACGTAGTAGACATCGTCGCCGGTGCCGCCCCACATGCGGTCGGTGCCGGCACCGCCATCGAGCACGTCGTTGCCGCCAAGCCCGAACAATTTGTTGTTGCCGCTGTTGCCGGTCAGCGTGTTGTCGCCAGCATTGCCGTAGCCCCAGATGCCGCTGCTCCCGGTCAGCGTCAGCGTCTCGATATTGTCGCCGAGGCGATAGCTTGCGCTGGAGCGAACCTCGTCATTGCCCTCGCCGGCATTCTCGATCGCCCGGTCGGCGTAGGCATCGACATAATAGATGTCGTTGCCGGTCCCTCCGAACAGCCGGTCCGACCCCGCACCGCCGTCGAGGACGTCATTGCCGCCAAGGCCGAACAGCTTGTTGATGCCGCTGTTGCCGGTGAGGATGTTGTCGCCGGCATTGCCGTAGCCGTAGAGGTCGGCCGAACCGGTCAGGGTCAGGGCCTCGACATTGTCACTCAGCACATAGTTGGCCGTCGAGAAGACGCTGTCATTGCCCTCTCCGGCATATTCGATGACGGCGTCTCGATAGCTGTCGACAAAGTAAGAATCGTCGTCCGCCCCGCCCATCATCCGGTCGTTGCCGGTGCCGCCGTCGAGGATGTCGTGGCCGCGGCCGCCGAAGAGCTGGTCGTTGCCCGCGCCGCCATGGAGGTCGTCATCGCCACCCTGGCCGTCTTCGAGGTCGTCCTCGAGCAGCGTCTGGACGCCACCGACCATGATCCACACGCCGTCGCCGTACAGCATGTCGTTACCGCCGCCGCCATAGAGGCTGTCGTTGCCGAGCTGCCCGGCAAGAATGTTGGCGTTGCCGTCCCCGGTGAGCGTGTCGTTGCCGGTGAAGCCGCCAAGGTTCTCGATGCTGGAGAGCGTCCAGTAGCCGGTGCCGACCCACTGGGCCGTGTCCTGGAGTTCCAGCGAAACGTTGATTCCGCCGGCGTTCTGGTAAACCTGCGCGTAAGAGAAATCGGCCATGTCGACGGTGTCGATGCCGGTCCCGCCGGAAATGAGCTTGTCGTCCGCGCCGACGGTGAAATAGTCGTTGCCGCCTTGGCCGTACAATGTGTCGATGCCGCTGAACGACCAGAACCAGTTGTCAGCATCGTTACCGATGAGCAGGTCGTTGTCGTACGTCGCCGTGACATGCTCGATGCTGATCAGGGTATCGTTGCCCTGGCCGGTGTTCTGCGAACCGGTGAGGTTGAGGTCGACGCTCACGCCATGTAGGCCGTCGCTGGTGAAATAGCTGACCCGGTCAGCGCCTTCACCGCCGTCGTAAAGATCGTTTCCGAATGGACCGGAGTCGCCCGAATATTCCGACAGGAAGTCGTCGCCGGCGCCGCCGTGAAGCTGGTCGTCGCCGGTCCCGCCGCGCAACGTGTCATCGCCGTCAAAGCCCAGCAAAACGTCGTTTCCGTCGCTGCCCAGCAGCGTATCGGCACCGGCGAGGATGGTCTGGAACAGTCCAGTCAGGTCGTCGGAGTTCACAAAGCTGGTGAAGTCTTCGACGCTCATCGACATGTCGGTGATGGTGAACAGCGTGTTGCCGTCGAGCCAGTATGAGGCGGAGGTAATCGTTCCCGTCGTCGGATAGCCGTCGACGTAATCGCCGAAGGTGCCGGTGAGGGTTAGCTGCTCTGAAATTGTCGGGTCCGAGTAGGATACGACGAAAGTCGTGTCACTCGCGGTCGAAACCTCACCCGAGTCGAAGAACTCGCTCAGCGAACCGTTGCTGATAAGATCTTGTATGTCGAACGCACCGCCGGCGACTAAAGTCGGCATAACTCACCCCCGTTATTGTGTGGAAACAGCAAATAACATCAATAAAGTAGCAGGTTTATGACTAGGGAAAATTTCACGGTCAAGACGAAACGGTGAATGCTTTTGCAATCGCGCGCGGGCTCACGCGTCGAAGCAGCCCTCCCGCCTAAAGAACGAAGTCCCCGCTGGTCAGGGCATGGCTTCCGTCGAGGCGGATCAGGAAGTCGGCTACGCCGTCGCCGTCGGTGTCGCCGCTGACGTAGGTGTTGCCGCTGATCTCTTCGTAGCGAAGCTCGCCGGCGGTGTTGCTGAAGGCGGCGGTGCCGATGAACGCGAACGCCTGGTCGCCCGCCGTGGCGGTGTCGGCATCGGCGAAGTTCAGCCGGATGAGGTCGCCCTCGGCGTGGCTGAAGTCCTTGACCTGGTCGCAGGTGGAGGCGGTCAGCCCGGCAAAGTCGCCGTCGCGGAACACGAAGCTGTCGGCCCCGGTGCCGCCGTAGAACACGTCGTGGCCGGCGCCGCCCTCGAGCCAGTCGTTGCCGGCCATCCCGCGAAGCGTATCGCCGCCGTCCATTCCGTAGAGCTTGTTCGCGCCAGAGTTGCCGGTCAGCGTGTTGTCCGACCCATTGCCATAGCCCCAAAGGTTGGCGCTTCCGGTCAAGGTCAGCTTCTCGATGTTGTCGGCAAGCACGTAATTGGAGCTGGCGAACACGCTGTCGGTGCCCTCGCCGGCGTTCTCGAACACGCGGTCGGCGTAGCGGTCGACGTAGTAAACATCGTCGCCGGTGCCGCCCCACATGCGGTCGGTGCCGGCACCGCCATCGAGCACGTCGTTGCCGCCAAGCCCGAACAGCTTGTTGTTGCCGCTGTTGCCGGTGAGCGTGTTGTCGCCAGCATTGCCGTAGCCCCAGATGCCGCTGCTCCCGGTCAGGGTCAGCGTCTCGATATTGTCGCCGAGGCGATAGCTTGCGCTGGAGCGGACCTCGTCATTGCCTTCGCCGGCGTTCTCGATCGCCCGGTCGGCGTAAGCATCGACATAATAGATGTCGTTGCCGGTTCCTCCGAACAGCCGGTCCGATCCGGCTCCGCCGTCGAGAACGTCATTGCCGCCAAGGCCGAACAGCTTGTTAATGCCGCTGTTGCCGGTGAGGATGTTGTCGCCGGCATTGCCGTAGCCGTAGAGGTTTGCGCTTCCGGTCAAGGTTAGCGCCTCGATGTTGTCGCGAAGCACATAATTGGCCGTCGAGAAGACGCTGTCGTTCCCCTCGCCGGCATTCTCGATCACCACGTCGTTATAACTGTCGACGAAGTAAGCGTCGTCGCCCGTGCCGCCGATCATCCGGTCGTCGCCGGCGCCGCCATCGAGGATGTCACCACCGGCGCTTCCAAGCAGCTTGTCGTTTCCGCCAAGGCCGGAGAGCGTATCGCCGCCGCCGCCGCCCTGCAGCGTGTCGGCGCCACTAGTGCCCGTCAGGTTGCGCGCGGGCTCGGCGACGAACACCGGTTGGTAACCGCCGAAGTCGGCTGAGCCGAATGTGGTGGCGTCGACATTCTCGAACGTGACCAAATCGACAAATGCGTCTCCGCCGCCATTGCCGTCGAGCTGCAGGATCACATTCGAGCCGCTTTGATAGAGCCTGAGGTATCCGGCCGTGAACGGGTTCGTTAAGCCGTTCCACCCGGTCAGGTGCGACAAGACGTTGACGAGATCGACGGAGTCGGTTCCAGGCTGGTAGTCCGTGATCACTCCCAGCGAACCGGTGTATCCGAAATACCCTGGGAAAACGACATCATCTCCTTCGCCCAGCGTCACTCGAACGTCGCTCGCGCCATTCAATCCGATCTGATCGTCGCCGTCGCCCAGGTCGGCGCTGTTGCCGGTCGAGTTCGAGCACGCCGAAGCCAACTATATCGTTGCCGGCGCCGCCAATGACGGTGACCACGGCGTCCGGACCGTAGCTGTCGCCATCAGCGGTTATGACGTCGTCACCATCCCCGCCATCGAGCAGCACGGAAATCCCGCTGTGGCTGTCGAATTCGGAGATAGTCATTGCCGGCGTCGCCGTAAATTTCTCCAGTGCCGGAGCCGCCCCATAGCAGGTCATCGTCATCGCCGCCGTGGAGGATGTTGTTGCCGTACCGCGCCATCCATCTCATCCGCACCGGCGCCGCCGTTGAGCACGTCATTGCCGAGTCCGCCGTAGATGGTGTCGTCGCCGGCGCCCCCGTCCAGGACGTCGTTACCAACTCCTCCATCGAGATAGTCGTTTCCGTCGCCCCCGTGGAGGACATCATTTGCGGCCATCCCAAACAGATGGTCGTTCCCGTCAAAGCCATAAATGGTGTCGCCACCGACCCCGCCTACCAGTCCACCGGTCAGTGTGAATTGCGGATTCAGGATCACCTGATCGTCGCCCGCCGTGCCATTGATCGTGACCCCCGCCGGAGCGCTCCCGTCGGGGTTGTACCCGCCTAGGTCGGTAGCCGTCAGAGCCGACACGCTGGTGTTTTGGAAGCGGACGATTTCCGTCCAGGGACGACTCCTCCGGGGCCGTCCTGGTCACGTTGCAGGACGGCGTCGGCACCATCCTGGACCAGCCGAAAGAACCCCGCCGCAAACGGATTGTCGTAGCCATTCCAGCCAACCACTGTTCCCACAGCAGGGGCTATGCTGAGCGAATTGACTCCCGGCTCGTAATCCGTGAGGATCAGCTGGCCGTAGAAGTCGTATTCACGGGTATATATCAGGCCCAGAGAGATTTCGTCGGCACCCTCGCCGAGAGTAATCGTAGTGGTTCCGTTGCCGATCCAGACGAGTTGGTCGTTGCCGGTGCCAAGATCGACGATGTTCCCGTCACCCTGCGAGAGGAGCACGGTGTCATCGCCGTCGCCGGCGACGATATCGACGCCCCAGTCGAGAGCGAGACCTCCGGAGGGAAAGCCGACGCGGATGATATCGTTGCCGCTTCCGCCGTCGAGATAGATGCGCCCGGCGGCGTCATAGATGTCGACGATCAGCTGGTCGTCGCCGCCGTCTCCGAACAGCTGGTTCAGGCCCGACGTGTCGGTAAGAATGTCGTTCCCCAGGCCGCCGTGGAGGACGTCGTTGCCGTCACCGCCATCGATGGTGTCGTCACCGCCGAGACCCTGGATGTCATCGTCGCCGGTCGTGCCATTGATTACGTCGTTGCCGCTCGTCCCGGTGATCAAAGGCATGGGTCAGGTCCCCCGAACGCGCACTCGAACCTACCAAGCAGATTTACAACGTGCACAAGCGACGAAAGCTAATGCCGAATTTTTAGCCGTCAAACTTTTTCTTTGTAGCTCAGTGGTTAACGGTGGTTTGCGTTAGCCGCGGCGTCCGCCGAACCGCGTTCGCTGGGACTTGCCGAACCGCCCCTTGCGTGTGCCGGGCTTGCCTTCGGTCGAGTTGCCGAGCGGGCGCGGCGCCACTCGTTCGGGGTCGGGGATTCCGAGTTCGTCCTCTTCCAGCCGGCGGATCTCGTCGCGAAGCCGCGCGGCTTCCTCGAACTCCAGGTCCGCGGCGGCCTTTCGCATCCGCTCCTCGAGGTCGCCGATGTAGGCCTTGAGGTTGTGGCCGACGAGGTGCGGGCGCTCCTCGTCGCCGGTGTCGACCACTACGCCGTCGCGGGTCGCCAGGTGCGACATGATGTCGTGGACGTTGCGCTTGATGCTCGCCGGCGTAATTCCGTGCTCTTCATTGTAGGCGAGCTGCTTTTCACGGCGGCGTCCGGTCTCCGCCAGCGCCCGCTCAATCGATCCGGTGATGGTGTCTGCGTAGAGGATCACCCGCCCTTCGACGTTTCGCGCCGCCCGGCCGATCGTCTGGATCAGCGACGTCTCGGAGCGAAGGAAGCCCTCCTTGTCGGCATCGAGGATCGCCACCAGCCCGCATTCGGGGATGTCGAGGCCTTCGCGCAGAAGGTTGATCCCGACCAGCACGTCGTACACCCCCAGCCGAAGCTCGCGAATGAGTTCGATCCGCTCCAGGGTTTCGACATCGCTGTGCATGTAGCGAACCTTGAGCCCCGCTTCGTGGAGATACTCCGTCAGGTCCTCGGCCATCCTCTTGGTCAGCGTCGTCACCAGCGTGCGATAGCCCTTGCGCGCAGTCTCCTTCGCTTCGTGGATGAGGTCGTCCACCTGATCCTCGACCGGCTTGATCTCGACTGGCGGGTCGATGAGGCCGGTGGGGCGGATCACCTGCTCGGAAAATACGCCGCCGGTCTCGTTCATTTCCCACGGCCCGGGAGTGGCCGACACGAACGTCGTCTGGGGGCGCATCGCGTCCCATTCGTTGAATCGCAGCGGCCGGTTGTCGATGCAGCTCGGAAGCCGGAACCCATATTCAGCGAGCGTGATTTTCCGCCGATGGTCGCCGCGCGCCATCGCCCCGATCTGCGGCACCGTCTGGTGGCTTTCGTCGATGAACAGGAGCGCATTGTCCGGGAGATATTCGAACAGGGTCGGCGGCGGCTCGCCGGGCAAGCGACCGGTCAGGAAGCGCGAGTAGTTCTCGATCCCGGCGCAAGAGCCGGTGGCGGCGATCATCTCGAGGTCGAAATTGGTTCGCTGTTCGAGCCGCTGAAGCTCAAGCAGCCGCCCCTCAGCTTCCAGCTCCTTCAAGCGCTCGGCCAATTCGTGGCGGATCGCCTCCATCGCCTGCTTCAGAGTCGGCCCGGGCGTCACATAGTGCGAGTTGGCGTAGACCTTGATGCTGTCGAGGCTCGCCGCCTTTTTTCCCGTCAGCGGATCGAACTCGACAATGTCCTCGATCTCGTCGCCGAAGAAGCTCACCCGCCAGGCCGTGTCCTCATAGTGCGACGGGAAGATTTCCAGGTTGTCGCCGCGCACGCGGAAATTGCCGCGGGCGAAGGCCTGGTCGTTGCGGCGGTACTGGAGCGCGACCAGTTTGCGGATGATCTCGCGCTGGTCCTGCGACGCACCCTTCTTCAGCGAAAAGGTCATCGCCGAATAGGTTTCGACCGACCCAATTCCGTACAGGCATGAAACCGAGGCGACGATGATCACGTCGTCCCGCTCGAGCAACGACCGGGTCGCCGAATGGCGCATCCGGTCGATCGCCTCATTCACGCTCAACTCCTTCTCGATGTAGGTGTCGGTGCGCGCGACATAGGCTTCCGGCTGGTAGTAATCGTAATAGCTGACGAAATATTCGACCGCGTTATCGGGGAAGAAGCTCTTGAACTCGCCATAGAGCTGGGCGGCGAGGATCTTGTTGGGGGCGATGACCAGCGCCGGCCGTTGCAACTCCTCAATGACCTTGGCCATGGTGAAGGTTTTGCCCGAACCGGTGACGCCGAGAAGCACCTGGCTACGCTCGCCCTCGTTCGCGGCTTCGGTCAGCTCGCGAATCGCGGTCGGCTGGTCGCCCGCCGGTTCGTAGTCGGACTTGAGGACGAACGGCTTCCCGCCCTCGGCCTTTTCGGGACGAGCGGGTTTGTGCGGGACGAAAGCCTCGCCGGTTTCCGGTTCGGCAAGGGTGGTTCGGATCTGGATCGCCATTGCCTGACCATATGGCCATGCGCCACTGGCGCGGCAACGGCACGGGCGGAAACCGCACGGGCGTCGCGCAGACAGCCTAGACGTCGGGCGCTGCGTGCTTATGTTCTCCATTGACCTAGGGGAGCCCCGCCAATGAAATCTGCCGCCGTCCTGATTGCCTGCGCACTTCCACTCGCCGCCTGCGGGTCGAAGCCGCAGGTCAACGAAAAGAATGCCAGCGTCGAGCAGGTCAGCGAAAAGGTTCGGGAGGCGTCGAAGGAGCAGGGACTGATCAACCCCGGCAAATGGGTCTCCACGGTCAAGATCGAGGAAATGTCGATGCCCGGCATGCCCCTGCAGGCGGTCGCGCAGATGAAGAAAGTGATCGGCGGCGCGCACACCAGCGAAACCTGCCTCACTGCGGAGCAGGCGAAGCAGCCGAAGGCGAACTTCTTCTCCGGAAACGACCAGTGCCGGTACGATCACTTCACGATGAAGGGCGGCACGATCGACGCGGAAATGCACTGCACCCAGCGCGGATCGACGCAGGTCATGCAGATGAGCGGGAAATATTCGTCGAATTCCTATACGATGCACATGAAGTCGCGCAGCGAAGGCGGTGCAGACAAAGGCATGTCGATGCAGATGACAGTCGATGCCAAGCGAGTCGGCGACTGCACGGGCAAGGAGACCTGATCGGGGGTAACCAAACGGAGGGGGGACGATGCGTATCATTGCAGTGGCGGCGGGGGCCGCGCTTGTCGCGAGTTGTGGAAACTCGCCAACCCAGTCGGCCAAGGCGGAACCAACCGCCGCGACGCTCGACCCCGGCGAGTACGAGCTCGCCTGGACCGACATCAAATTTGCTCCATCCGAAAAGGCCGAGGCCAGTTCAACGCAGGCCGATGTCAAGGCCGCCCTTCCCAAGCGCGCCTGCGTCGCTTCCGGAGGCGCCATTGATCCCGCAGCCTTCGCAAGCAAAGGCGAAAAGTGCCATTCGGTGAACAGTTATGCGCGTAACGGCATCATCAACGTCCAATTCTCCTGCGAGCAGGACGCTGGCAGGATCAGCCAGATGGCGAGCGGGACGTTCGCGGCGGACTCGTTCGACGCCGAAGTCGAGACGACGACCAGCTTCACGCAAGTCGGCAATTACACGTTGAAGGCGAAAGTGAACGCCACGCGGGTCGGCCAATGCGCGGCAGGGAACGAAGCGGCAAAGGGGGCCTGATCGCCGCTCGCGCGTTGCGACGCGAGTGGAAACAGCAATTCTCCTCAACCGCGGCGGCGGATCGGCAGGCAACCAGGGGGTGGTCGAGGCGGCATTGGAAGCCGCCGGGCTGCACGGCGATGTGCGCTGGCTTCCCGGCTCCGAGATCGCCGACGCCGCACAAAAGGCGGTTGGTGACGGCGCACGGCTGGTGATCGCCGGAGGAGGCGATGGCTCGCTGAGCGCGGCCGCCGGAGCGCTCGCCGGCACCGACGTCGCGTTGGGAATCCTGCCGCTCGGAACGCTCAATCACTTTGCGCGCGACCTTGGCATTCCGTTCGACCCCAAGGAGGCGGCGGAGCTGATCGCCAGCGGCGGCAACCGCCGCCGGGTCGACGTTGCCGAGGTCAACGGGCGAGTCTTCGTCAACAACAGCTCCATCGGTCTTTATCCGATTCTCGTCACCGATCGCGAAGCGCAGCAACACAAGCTCGGGCGCCGCAAGGGCTTGGCCACCGCGGTCGCCGCGGGGCGGACGCTGCTTCGCTTCTCCAAGCGACGGCTGACGGTCACGGCCGGCGGCGAACGTGCCCGGATCGACACGCCGCTGCTGTTCGTCGGAAACAACCGCTACCGCCTCCAGATGCCCGGCGCAGGCACTCGCGAAAGGCTCGACGGCGGCGAGCTTTGCGTTGTCGCCCTTCGGCCCAAGTCGAGGCTCGGCTTCCTCGCCGCCGCACTCCGCGCCGCCACCGGCCGAGACCGCCGCGAGGACATCGCCCGGCTGGACGAGGTCTGCGAGCTTCGGGTGGACAGTGCCAAGCCCGCACTGACGATTTCCATCGACGGAGAAACCGCCTTGATGGAGACGCCCCTACGCTATCGAATTCGCCCGCGCGCGCTTACGGTGATTGCGCCGTGAAGTGGACCGCAGCCTTGATTGCGATGCTCGCCGTCGTCGTTGGCGGCTGCACCAGCTTGCGCAACCCGCCGGTGCCAATCGCGCAGGCGGGGATTGCCTTCGATCGCTCCGGAGAAGTCGGGAGCTTTGCTGAAGGTGTCGCCGATCCGCGGACCGGCCGCGCCGTCACCGCCCGCGATCCGGTCCGCGTCGCCTCGGTCAGCAAGCTCGTCGCCGCAGTCGGCGTGATGAAGCTCGTCGAGGCGGGAAAGCTCGACCTCGACAGCGACGTTTCGGGATGGCTTCGGCTGGCAGTTGCGCAATCCCGCCTTCCCCGAGCGGCCGATCACGCTCCGGCAGCTCCTTTCCCACACCAGCTCGGTGCGCGACCACGACGACCAATATGCAATCCCGCTCGGCGGGTCGGTTCGCTCGGCGATGGCGGATCCGGGCTCCTGGGACGTCGATCACGGGCCCGGCGACGGATATTTCACTTATTCGAACATGAATTTCCCCATCGTCGCCTCGATCGTGGAGCAGGTGACGGGGCAGCGGTTCGACAGGTGGATGCGCAGCAACGTGCTCGACCCGATGAAGATCGATGCCTGCTACAATTGGCCGACGTGCAGCGACGAGGCGGTCGCCCGCGCCGTCGAGCTCGATTTGCCCGGCGGTCAGCCGCTCAAGGACGATCTCCACGGCAAGCGGCCGGACTGTCCGGTCTTCGTCGAGGACGCAAAAAGCTGCGACTTGGCGCTTTGGCGCCTGGGCGAAAACGGATCGTTGTTCGCTCCCCAGGGCGGGCTTCGGATTTCCGTCAGCGGGCTTGCCCGGGTTGGCCGGATGCTGCTCGACGCCGGTACCCTGGACGGCGTGCGAATCCTTTCACCTCAGTCGGTCGAGGCGCTGTTCGCCCCGGTGTGGCGATTCGACGGCCGCAACGGCGATACCGACCACGGATTCTATTGCACTTACGGGCTTGCAACACAGACGATCCCGACGCCGGTGCGCGGCTGCAACGACGATCCGATCGGCGACGGAATCGTTCGTCAGGGACATGCCGGCGACGCTTACGGCCTACGTTCGGGCCTGTGGCTCGACCGTGCCAGCGGGACCGGAGTCGCCTTTTTCGTCACCGGGCTCGGCGCCGATCCGCCACGCGGGCAGAGCGCCTTTCGGGCCACCGAGGAAGCCGCCTTCCAGCGCGCCGAGGCCCTTGCACCGCAATAGTTTCCTGCTTTGATCGGCACATGCGGCGGCTGTGGCTTTCCGGCCACGGCGGCATCGCATCGATAATTTTCGCTTCTCCCCAAGCCGTTCAGCGCGTGGTAGCGGCTGCCGATGGACCTTGCTCACGCCGTTTCCGGCTTCCTTGTCGGGATGCTCGTCGGACTGACGGGCGTCGGCGGCGGGTCGCTGATGGCGCCGTTGCTCATCCTGATGTTCGGAATCGCGCCGACCACTGCAATCGGCACCGACTTGTGGTTCGCCGGGATCACCAAGAGCTTCGGCGGCGCCATTCATCATGCCAAGCACAGCGCCGACCTCAAGGTCGTCGGCCGGCTGATGATGGGGAGCATGCCGGCCGCGATCGTCACCCTCGTGATTCTCAACGCGATGCACTGGAGCCAGGTCAAACACGGCTGGCTCCCGCTCGCGCTGGGCCTGGTGCTTCTCGCCACCGCAATCGCCACAGTCGCCCGTCCGGCACTCCACCGCTGGGTGATGTCACGAAGCGGCGATGGGCCGGTCACTCCACTCAAGCTGCAGCTGCCGCTGACCATTTTCGCCGGAGCAGTTCTCGGCGCGCTCGTTACCCTCACCTCGGTCGGCGCCGGTGCACTTGGCGCGACCCTGCTGGTTTTCCTCTACCCGGTACGCCTCGACGCGAAGCAGATCGTCGGCACCGACATCGTCCATGCCATTCCACTGACCCTGGTTGCCGGAGTGGGCCACCTGTTCATCGGCAGCGTCGACGGCGTGCTGTTGCTCAGCCTGCTGGTCGGCTCGATCCCGGGGATCATCATCGGATCGCTGCTTGTCCACAAGGTGAGCGAGAAGCTTGTCCGCTTCGCGCTATCGGTGGTTCTCGTCCTTGCCGGGGCGCGGCTCGTCATCCTCTGACGTCTCGGGAGCTTTCGCCCCGAACGTCTTCGACAAACCGTGGTACAGGCGCTCGCGACAGACCAGCGAGCTGACCGCGTCGGCGATCAGTGCCGTGGCGAACAGCGGCAGGATCATGCTTCGGCTGGCGGTCGCTTCCATCAGGATGATAACCGCAGTCAGAGGTGCCCTGACCACCCCGACGAAATAGGCCGCCATTCCGAGCAGGACGATCGTCGAGGCGGGGGCATCGAATAGCGGAGCGATGGTGTTGCCGAGCCCCGCTCCAACAGCGAGCGACGGAGCAAAAATGCCCCCGGGCGTCCCGCTCAGCGTGGTCGCCAGCGACGCCAGGAACTTGGCCGGCCCGAACCAATAGGTGATGGTGCCGCCCTCGATCAGAAGCCGCGACGACTGATAACCGGTGCCCCACGTCGTCCCGCCCGAGGTGATCCCGAGAACAGCGACGATAAGCCCGCAGAAGGCAGCAAACAGGACGGGGCGCTTTCTCGCCAGGCCCATCCACCCCGAAGTCGCCTGTCCAAAGGCGAGCACCAGTCGGGAAAACAGGCCGCCGAGCAGCCCGCCCGAAACGCCGAGCGCCGGAGCAAGGACAATCGTGGTGCTGATGTCGATGGTCTCGCGAAGAACTCCGAAATAGACATAGTCGCCGGCGATCCCGATGACGACGAGGCCGGAAATCATCACCGCGCCCATCACCAGTAAGGCGACCCGCTGCTCATAGGCCGCAGCGAGCTCCTCGATGGCGAAGGCCACTCCGGCCAGCGGCGTGTTGAAGGCGGCGGCAACGCCCGCTGCGCCGCCGGCGATCAGGACGCCCGCGGTAATCGGCACGCGCATCACGCGGTGCACGAGCACCATCATCGCAGCGCTCACCTGGACAGTCGGCCCTTCGCGCCCGACCGAGGCGCCGGCGAACAGGACGATCACCGTCAGCAGCATCTTGAACACCGCGACCGGCAGGCTGACCAGCACCCGCGCCGCCTTGCTCGCCGGGAGCTTGGCCGCGGCCATCACCTGCGGGATTCCGGACCCGCGAGCGTCGGGGACCCAGCGCCGGGTCGCATAAGCGACGAATGCAAAGAGCAGCGGGCTGAGGACGAGCGGCAGGAACGGGGCTGCGGCGACTATCCGGTCGAAGCCGATCCGCGCAAAGTCGGCGAGCTTGGCGAACAGGAGCGCGGCAATCGCCAGCGCAACGGCGCCGATCCCCGTCGCCAGCCGCCGTCGGGCGACCGCGAGCGGCGTTCGCAAGTGCCGCCGCTCATACCAGCGGGACAGCACCACGGCCTTTCGGATGAACTTGGCTGCGGGCACAGGGGTCTCTTGGCCAGCAGCGCCGAAATCGCAACCCCGAGCGCCTTAGAAGCGCACCGTGAGCCCCGAATAAATCTCGATGTCGGGCGCGTTGCGGTTCAGCCCGAGAGTCAGCCCGGCGTCGATCTGCGCGTGACTTGAGAGCAGGTAGGCCGCCGAGCTCCCGAACACATATTGCCGCACCGTTCCCCCCGGACCCCAGTCCCATTCGCCCGCCAATTCGGCCGCGGCGCCAAGTCGCTCTGCCAAGGCGAACGACAGACCGACAACCTGCGCCATTCCCAGGTGGTGGCCCGACCCGTCGCTGTCGGCGACGAGGTCAAGCTCGGGGCTAAACCCCAGCGACAGCTGCGAGCCCGGGATGGAATATTCGACTGGAACGACGATCCCGCCTTCTACCTTGCCGTTGCCGAGCGGGCGCTTCGCCGTCGGAACCTTTACGAACGGATAGAGTGCAAGCTGGATTGGCGAATCCTCGCCGCTGACCCGGTACCGCGCGGCGATACCGACGTCGCCGAAGCCGGACAGCGTCTCGCGCCCGCCCATCTCGTGCGTTAGCGATCGCGCAATCGGAGTGACGTCGAATTCGATGTGAAAGCGATTGGTGACTCCGAACTTGATTGCGGTGGCGCCGATCGTCAGCTGGTCGCTGCGATACCCCGTCGAGCGGTCGTGCACCCAATCAACAAGGCCGGTTTCGATCTGCACCATCCCCGCCGGCACAGTGCAGGTCGGGGTTCCGAGTCCCGGCCGGTCGGCGCAGATCGGCTCTTCGTCGGCCGCGTACGCTGCCGAAGCGATGCACGACAGCGTCATCGCAAGTGCCAGCGTCTTCATCGTCAGCCCCCGCGGCCAAACTGCCGCCACGATCAGCCGGCGTCGAGTAGCAATCGCGCTACCCGCGCCAATTCACACGATTCCTTTACAGCTCACTGGCGAGCCGCGGCGCTCTCCTCGCGCACTTTCAGGAACTCCGATTGCGGGTACCAGTGCGGCCATTCGCGGCCGTTGGCGAGCCGGTTGCCGATCGCGTAGAACAGCTCCGCCTCCTGTGCCGCACCGCGCAGGTCCCAGTTCGGCGACCAGGAGTCGCAGGTCTGGTGATAGCAAGTGCCGGTGAAGTCGCTAAGCCACTTCTCGCCCGCCTCGCGCCCGCCGCTGCGCATGTCGTAGGCCCCGGCAAGCGCCATATCGAGTAGCACCGGGACTCCGCGCTTGGCGAAGGAGAAATGGTCGGCGCGGTAGAAAAGCCCGCGTTCGGGATGGTTCTCCTGGGTCACGTAGCGCCCCTGTTTCGACGCTTCCTGTGCGAGGATGTCTTCCATCTCGCTCTGCCCCTTGCCGACCAGCACCACGTCCTTGACCGGACCGTTCCACTGAAGCGTGTCGAAGGTCAGGTTGGCGACCATCTTGTCCATCGGATAGATCGGGTGCTGCGCGTAATATTCGCTTCCAAGAAGGCCGCGTTCCTCGCCGGTCCACGCGAAGAACAAAAGGGTTCGGTCAGGCCGCGGCCCCTTCGCGAACAGCCGGGCGTCCTCGATCATCGCCGCCAGCCCGAGCGCGTCGTCGGCGGCTCCGGGCCGGATCCTGCGTCCCTGGGCGTCGGCCGGACCTATGCCGTAGGCATCCCAATGGCCTCCGTAGCTCACCGTTTCGTCCGGATATTTCGCACCAGTGAGCTTGCCGATGACGTTCTGGCTCTGGATGTGATCGACATCGACGTCGGCGTTTGCCGACAAAGTTGCGTGAAGATCGATAGGCTTGAACGCGGCGGTTCGCGCCTGGCGCTTCACAGCATCGAAATCATAGCCGGCGCGTTTGAGGAGCGCTTCGGCGGCCGGCCGCTGGATCCAGCCCTGGAGGAGCACAGGCTGCTGTGCGTCGGGCGGAAGCACGACATTGTAGCTCTCGCCGGCCGGGCTTTCGATGACGTTCCAGCCATAGCCCGCTGGGACGGTTTCGTGGATGACCAGCGCAGCCACCGCGCCGCGGCGCGCCGCTTCCTCGAACTTGTAGACCCAGCGGCCGTAGAAGGTCATCGTCTTGCCGCCGAACTTGCCGGCGACCGGCTCGCCCGCGGCCGCTTCGAAATCGGGGTCGTTCACCAGGAACACCGCAACCTTGCCCTTCAGGTCGACGCCCTTGAAGTCGTCCCACCCTCGTTCCGGTGCGCTCACTCCATAGCCGACGAACACCATCGGAGCGTTTGCTATGGTCGCTTCGTCGACAGGCCGGACCGTGCCCAAATAGATGTCGTCGGGGTCGCCGAGCGGGATCGTCTTGCCCGCCTGGTGAACCGTGACCTTGGTGTCGTTGAGCTGGGTGCGGATCATCGGCACCGTCTGCGTCCAGCTTCCGTTCTCGCCGCCGGGCTCGAGCCCCGCCGCCTGGAATTGCTGGATGAGATAGGGAACCGTCTTGGCTTCACCCGCAGTGCCCGGAGCCCGCCCCTGGAATTCGTCGGACGCAAGCACGCGGGTGATCTCGCTCATGTGCTGCAAACTGACGTGCGGCTCTGCGGCAGCCGGCGGAGCTTCGGCTATCGGCGGCGGCGGCGGAGGCGGAACGGCCTGGCAAGCGATTAGCCCAAGCGCCGGCACTAGCGCCGCAAACATCCGCCACATCGTCATCATCAATTCTCCCCTTGTTCGTCTGCAACCGCTGACGGCCGCAAAGGTTCGTCCACCCGGTACCATCACCGCTGGCGAGATCGAAACACCGGCCCTTGACCTTACCACGGTGTCAAGGTGCACAAGGGTCTCCATGACGAGTTCCAAGCACTGCTGTTCGGGCCATGGACCCGCCGGTGAATTGCCGCACGGCACCATCGAGCGCGATCCCGTTTGCGGCATGAATGTCGACACGCGCACCGCCAGGTTCACCCACCAGGCCGGCGACGCCACCTACTATTTCTGCAGCGAGCATTGTCTCGACAAGTTCAGGGCCGATCCGGACGCCTACTTGAACCCCGGCAACGAGGACGCGGCGGTTCGCCACCCGGCAAGTGGGGCCCTTCCCGAAGCTGCGGAAGGGACGATCTGGACCTGTCCGATGCACCCGCAGGTGCGCCGCGACGGCCCGGGCACCTGCCCGATCTGCGGGATGGCGCTGGAACCGCTCGAGCCGACCGTGGAAGAGCAGGCAAATCCCGAGCTCATCGACATGAGCCGTCGCTTCTGGGGCAGCCTGTCGCTGAGCATTCCGCTTCTCGTCCTGGTCATGGGCTCGGAACTGCTCGGTCTCGAGCTGGTGCCGATGCGGATTTCCATCTGGATTCAGCTCGCGCTGGCAACCCCGGTCGTTTTGTGGGGCGGTTGGCCCTTCTTCGACCGTTTTTGGGCATCTCTGAAGACTCGCCACTTCAACATGTTCACGCTGATCGGCCTCGGCGTCGGCGTGGCCTACGGCTACAGTCTCGTCGCCACTCTCGCGCCGCAGATATTTCCGCAATCGCTGCGCACCATGGGCGGTTACGTGCCCGTCTATTTCGAAGCCGCCGCGGTGGTCACCACGCTGGTGCTGCTGGGGCAGGTGCTGGAGCTTCGCGCCCGCGCCGCGACGGGAAAGGCAATCCGAGCGCTTCTCGGCCTTGCGCCGAAGACGGCTCGCCGGGTCAATGAAGACGGGTCGGAAGAAGACGTGCAGCTGGACAAGGTCGAGCCCGGCGACCTGCTTCGAGTTCCGGCCCGGCGAAAAGATTCCCGTGGACGGCGTGGTTTGCGAGGGCCGCAGCTCGGTTGACGAGTCGATGATTACAGGCGAGCCGGTTCCCGTCGAGAAGTCCGCCAACGACACAGTCACCGGTGCAACCGTCAACGGGACAGGTGCACTGTTGATTCGTGCCGAGCGCGTCGGACGCGACACGATGCTGTCGCAGATCGTGCGGATGGTTGCTGCAGCACAAAGATCGCGGGCGCCAATCCAGAAGCTCGCCGATACCGTCTCCGGCTGGTTCGTTCCGAGCGTCGTGGCAGCATCGCTGATCGCCTTCCTCGCCTGGAGCCTCTTCGGCCCCGCACCGCCGCTCAGCCACGCCATCGTCAACGCAATCGCCGTGCTGGTCATCGCCTGCCCATGCGCACTTGGCCTCGCTACGCCAATGTCGATCATGGTCGGAACCGGCCGCGGAGCGAGCGCCGGCGTGCTGGTCAAAAACGCCGAAGCGCTAGAGCTGATGGAAAAGGTCGACACGCTTGTGGTCGACAAGACCGGCACGCTGACGCTGGGCAAGCCGAGGCTGGTCGCGGTCGAGCCGGCGCCGGGCTTTGACGAAGCTGGACTTCTGCGGCTGACGGCGGCGCTCGAGCGCGGGAGCGAGCATCCGCTTGCGGCCGCCATCGTCGATGGCGCTTCCGAGCGGGGGCTGGACCTTCCCGCGATCGATGATTTCGAATCTCACACCGGCAAAGGCGTCACCGGCACGGTCGAGGGACAGACGGTGGCGCTCGGCAATTCCGCATTGATGCAGGACACGCGGCGCGGAGACGGCATCGCTCGAGAAGCGGGCGGCGGACCTGCAGGCCGAGGGCTCGGGCGTGATGTTCGCCGCCGTCGACGGCAAGTTCGCAGGCCTCATCGTCGTTGCCGATCCGATCAAGGACAGCGCAGCCGAGGCCATCCGCGAGCTTCACGGCGACGGCATTTCCGTGGTCATGCTCACCGGCGACAATCGCCGCACGGCGCAGGCGGTGGCACGCAAGGTCGGCATCGACGAAGTCATCGCCGGCGTGCTTCCCGACCAGAAGCAGGCGAAGGTCGAGGAGCTGAAGCGGGAGGGTCGCCTCGTGGCCATGGCCGGTGACGGAATCAATGACGCTCCGGCTCTTGCCGCCGCCGACGTGGGAATCGCCATGGGCACCGGCACCGACGTTGCGATGGAAAGTGCAGCGGTCACGCTGGTCAAGGGCGACCTGCAGGGTATCGTGCGGGCGCGGCACCTCAGCCGGGCGGTGATGCGCAACATCCGCCAGAACCTGTTCTTCGCCTTCGTCTTCAACGCCGCCGGTGTCCCGATTGCCGCGGGCATTCTCTACCCGTGGTTCGACATTCTGCTGTCGCCGATCATCGCCGGAGCCGCCATGTCGCTAAGCTCGGTCACCGTTATCGGCAATTCGCTCCGGCTCCGTGGCGTGAAGCTGTGAAAATCGGCGAAGCCGCGAGTGCGAGCGGGATCACCGAGCGGATGATCCGCCATTACGAGAAGATCGGCCTCGTCCCTCGCGCCGCACGGCGGTCGTCGGGCTACCGCGACTATGACCTGCGCGACGTCCGCATGCTGCAGTTTATCGGCCGCGCCCGTGACCTTGGCTTTTCGATCGACGAAATCCGTCAGCTCGTCGCGCTCTGGCAGGACCAGGGACGATCGAGCGCCGACGTCAAGGCGCTCGCACTCGCGCGCGCCGCGGAACTCAACCGCAAGGAACGGGAGCTTCGCGAAATGCGGCGCTCGCTCGAACATCTGGCGGCGAGCTGCCACGGCGATTCACGGCCCGAATGCCCGATCTTGGGCGACCTCGAAGGAAAAGAGAAACAATGATCAGGTGTGCCTCTATTGTTGGTGCCATCGCGGTGGCGCTCCCGGGCGTTGCCTTCGCTCAGCACCAGCATATGCCGGGAATGGACATGCCGCCGCAGGAGACTGTGGCGCCGCCGCAGTCAGAGCATGCGCACGCCAGCGAGTTGGCAATGCCGATGCAGGGCCATTCCAATCTCAAGATCACCGGCGCGCTCGGGCCTTACCCGATGGCGCGGGAGGCGTCCGGGACTGCCTGGCAGCCGGACTCCTCTGCGCACCAGGGCCTGATGAGAGTCGCTGGCGACTGGATGCTAATGGCGCATGGCGTTGGTAATTTCGTTTACGACCACCAGGCGGGCCCGCGAGGCGACGACAAGGCGTTCTTCAGCGGCATGCTGATGGGCATGGCTCGGCGGCCGCTGGGGAACGGAACAGTCCAGTTTCGCGCCATGCTGAGTCCTGAGCCGCTGATGGGCAAGCGTGGTTACCCTCTCCTCCTCGCCACCGGCGAGACCGCGAACGGTATCGACCCACTCACGGACAGGCAGCATCCGCACGACCTGTTCATGGAGCTCTCCGCATCGATTTCGCAAAACCTCGGTCCCAGCAGCAGCGTTTTTCTTTATGGCGGCCTTCCCGGCGAGCCCGCCTTTGGGCCGCCCGCATTCATGCATCGCGAGTCGATTATGGACTCGCCCGAAGCGCCGATCTCGCATCATTGGCTCGATTCGACGCACATCAGCTTTGGTGTGCTGACCGCGGGCGCGGTGCTGGACCGCGTCAAAATCGAGGTGAGCCGCTTCAACGCCCGCGAGCCGGATCAGCACCGGTGGGACATCGAAACCGCGCCGCTGGATTCCACCTCGGTGCGGCTGTCGTGGAACCCGACCCGGACACTGGCGCTGCAGGGCAGCTGGGGTGATTTCAAAGATCCCGAACAGCTTGAGCCAGGACTCGATCAGAAGCGACTTTCGGCAAGCGCCCTTTATGCCAACGATATCGCTCCCGGTTGGCACCTCGCGGCGACCGCGGCCTGGGGCCGGAAAACGCTCGACCACCACGCCGATGACGCTTTCGCAGCGGAAGCGTCCGTGAAGCATGGGGGCTGGACTGTCTTCGGGCGCGGCGAGATCGCCGAGAATCGCGAGCTGTTCGGGCACGATGACAATTCGCCCGCCTATCGCGTCGGCAAGGCCAGCCTTGGCGCAATCCGCGACTTGCGACTTGCCGAACACGTCTCCCTGGGTGCGGGCGCCCTTCTGGCAGTCAACTTCGTTCCTCGCTCGATCGCCCCGCTCTACGGCGGAAGCAACCGTATCGGCACGATGGGGTTTATTCGGGTGAAACTCGACTGACCTGGAGGACCTGATGCAACAGCACGCCCGCGAGCGGGATTCGATGCCGACTATGTCGTGGGCGCGCTTCGCAGGCATGATCGCCACCTCGACGATCATCATGTTCCCGCTGATGTACCAGCTCGTCTATCGCTTCGACCACGCGCTGTTCAGCATAACCCGGCTCGTCTCTTCCCTGGTGATGGGCTGCGTGATGACTGTGGTCATGTTGGCCTTCATGTGGCCGATGTACCGCGGAACGGGTACGAAGATCGCCGTCCTCGTCATTGCTACAGCTGCGGGCGTGGCGATCCTTGCCGTCAACCGAAGCCAGGCGCTCGTCGGCGATCTCGCCTACATGAAGTCGATGATCCCGCACCACTCGATCGCGATCAACAATTCGCGCCGCGCCGACATCCGCGATCCCCGAGTCCGCTACCTCGCCGACCGGATCACGCGCGACCAGGTCAAGGAAATTCACGAGATGAAGATGCTGATCCATGACATCGAAGAGCATGGAAGGCGCGGCAACGCCCCGCTCCAGCCGGGACCGGCGCAGCTGACGCCGGATGGCTCGAAGGAGGCGGCGGACATGGTGAGCGGAAAGCTGCTGCAGGCAAAGCCGCTTTGACCTGCGCAACTGAACGCAGCTTTTGCGGCTGCTCATGCGTCTTGTTACGGGGGCGTCGAAAAGACCGTCCGCCAACAGGAGGTTGCACATGACCCATTTTAAATCTTTTACGCTCGCGCTCGCCGGAACGGCCGCGCTTGGCGGATGCGCGACTGTCGCGCCCGCCCCGGCCGCACCGTGGCTGATGCAGCTGACCGCCAACATGACCGGCGCTGCCGAAGTCCCAGGCCCCGGTGATCCCGATGGCACCGGAACCGCGACGATCACGCTCGACCCGTCCCGCTCGAGCCTGTGCTACACCTTGCGGGTCGCCAATATCGCCACGCCGACTGCCGCCCACGTCCACGTCGGAGCCGCCGGCGCAGCTGGCGATCACGTTGTGGTCCTCGATGCGCCCGCGACCGGCTCAAGCAGCGGCTGCGCGACGATCGACCCCGCGTTGATGCAGGCAATCACTGCCAACCCCGGCGGCTATTATGTGAACGTCCACAACGCCGAATATCCGGCCGGCGCGATTCGGGGACAGCTGCGGCGCTAAGCCGCGACGGAATCACTCCAGTTTCGATCGCGCACGCACGTAGCCCGACGGACGGTCATAATGTCCGCAAAGGGTGGAAAGCGGACGTTAGTGCGTAGTCACGCGTCCGCCCCCGACGGCTATCACCGTAAGTTCCTTGCCCCCCGCCGGCACCGCTGCCTGCCAACCCTCGTAGCCAGATGAGTTGTTGAAGAAGTCGAGGCGCGCACCACCATCGAAAACAAGCCGCAGGTCAGCGGTGTCGGTAGCAAGTTCCACGGCGTCGATCTTCTGCCCGCGCAGGAGCTCATTTGCGCGAACCTCTCCATCTACAGGCTTACTGAGGCCGAACCACTGGCCATCGTCCTCGTCACCGTGAGCAATGCCGTCCTTCGTAACGATGCGCCACGGAACCGAAGCAGCGATCTTCAAGCCTTCGTCGAAGTCAAAGCTCCAATCTGCTTCGCGCCGCTGGACGCGGCATTTGCGTCCGTGAAGTGCAGCGGTAAGGACCGAGGCAGGTGACTTCATCGTCAGATGCATTTCACACTCCGTCAATGTCCGCAATGGGTCGAAAGCGGACAGTGGCTGCCGCCACTGTTGCTGCCCTGCAAATCCACAGGAAAATTGGTTCGTTCTGCATTTACCCGCTTGCGTTCAGCAGCGAATAAGGCACAATAGGTTGTAGCGCGAGAGGGGAAACACTCAACTGCTGGTGTTCGGCGCCGGAATTCCTATATTCCGGCGATGGGCGAACTCGTCCCCGATTTCCACAGGGTGACTCCATGTCATTACCCCTTGAAACGCTGCAAAGTGACTCGTCTCGATGGCGTAGAACGAGTAGAACGATTCGAGAACATCCGGCTCGTGCGAGTCGGTAACGAAACGGGGTAGCGCAATGGATTTCACGACTGGCAGCGAAGTACCAACCGGCGATGTGGCGGCCGCGGCAGTGCCGTCGAGCAAGAGCGTGACCCCGCCCGCTTTCCCGGTTGAGAAAGACCCGTCGCGCGACGACTTGCTGACCGAATTCGGCAAGGAAACGCTCAAGGACCGCTACCTGCTTCCGGGCGAAAGCTATCAGGACCTGTTCGCGCGCGTGGCTTCCGCCTACGCCGACGACGCCGGCCACGCACAGCGTATCTACGATTACATCTCGCGGCTGTGGTTCATGCCGGCGACTCCCGTGCTGTCCAACGGCGGCACCGGCCGCGGCCTTCCGATCAGCTGCTATTTGAACAGCGTTTCCGACAGCCTCGAAGGCATCGTCGGAACGTGGAACGAGAATGTCTGGCTTGCGTCCAAGGGCGGCGGCATCGGCACCTACTGGGGCAGCGTCCGCGGCATCGGCGAGCCGGTCGGGCTCAACGGCAAGACCAGCGGAATCATTCCGTTCGTGCGCGTGATGGACTCGCTCACCCTGGCAATTTCGCAGGGTTCGCTTCGACGCGGCTCGGCGGCCTGCTATCTCGACATCAACCACCCCGAAATCGAGGAATTTCTCGAAATCCGCAAACCGAGCGGTGACTTCAACCGCAAGGCGCTGAACCTTCACCACGGCGTGCTGATTACCGACGAGTTCATGGAGGCGGTTCGCGAGGGTGCCGAGTTCGAGCTGAAGTCCCCCAAGGACGGGAGCGTCCGCAGCACCGTCGATGCCCGCGCGCTGTTCCAGAAGCTGGTCGAAACGCGGCTTGCGACCGGCGAGCCCTACATCATCTTCATCGACCAGGTGAACCGGTCGATGCCCAAGCACCACCGCGATCTCGGGCTGAAGGTCACGACGTCCAACCTGTGCTCGGAAATCACACTGCCGACCGGCAAGGACCACAATGGCGCCGACCGCACGGCGGTGTGCTGCCTGTCATCGCTCAACCTGGAAACCTGGGACGAATGGAACGGCGACAAGCAGTTCATCGAGGACATCATGCGGTTCCTCGACAACGTCCTGTCCGATTACATCGCCCGAGCGCCCGACGAGATGGCGCGCGCCAAATATTCCGCGGAGCGGGAGCGGTCGGTGGGCCTTGGAGTGATGGGGTTCCACTCCTTCCTCCAGGCCCGCTCGATCCCGTTCGAAGGGGCAATGGCGAAGAGCTGGAACCTGAAGATCTTCAAGCATATCCGGGCGCAGGTCGACACCGCCTCGATGATGCTCGCCAAAGAGCGTGGCCCCTGCCCCGACGCCGCCGATATGGGCGTGATGGAGCGCTTTTCGTGCAAGATGGCGATCGCCCCGACCGCGTCGATCTCGATCATCTGCGGCGGCACCTCGGCCTGCATCGAGCCGATCCCGGCCAACGTCTACACCCACAAGACCTTGTCGGGTTCGTTCGTCGTCAAGAACCCGCACCTCAAGAAGCTGCTCGAAAGCAAGTCGAAGGACAGCGACAAGGTGTGGAACACGATCCTGGAGAATGGCGGCTCGGTCGTCGGGCTCGATTTCCTGACGCAGGAAGAAAAGGACACGTTCCGGACCAGCTTCGAGATCGACCAGCGCTGGCTCATCGAACTCGCCGCCGACCGCACGCCCTATATCGACCAGGCGCAGTCGCTGAACCTGTTCATCCCGGCGGATGTCGACAAGTGGGACCTTCTGATGCTGCACTTCCGGGCGTGGGAGCTGGGGATCAAGAGCCTCTATTACTTGCGGTCCAAGTCGGTCCAGCGGGCCGGTTTCGCCGGCGGGGTGGAAGCCGACAACACCCCCGAGCTGAAGGAAATCCAGCTCGCGTCGACGACCGACTACGACGAGTGCCTGGCGTGTCAGTGACCCTTCGTTTCGTCAGAGCGGGGAGGCGTGAATGCGCCTGATCCCCCGCTTCTCCACGCCCAAAACGAAGGCCGGCAAGGCTGGAATGGTCGCGGGTGGAATTTTCGCCGGGCTCGTCGCTCTCGATCTCATTGCACTGGCCGCCACCGCGGTCATCGCAGCAACCGCAGGTGCCAGATAGATATGCTCAAGCCACTCCTCTTCGTCTGCTCCTCTCTCGCAGCAATTGCCGTTGCCGCGCCCGCAATGGCCGCGGACACGGCAGCGCTTGAATCCGCCTTCGACGCGCAAATCAGCACCGCCGACCAGATGCAGTGGCTCCAGCAGATGGCATCGGCCCCCAACCACGTCGGCTCGCCGCACGACAAGGCCAATGCCGAGATGCAGCTGGCGCTGTTCAAGCAGTGGGGCTGGGACGCGCACATCGAGCAGTTCGACGTCCTCTACCCCACTCCGGTGTCGACGACGGTCGAGCTGGTCACTCCGCAGCACGTTACGCTCGGCGGGCAGGAACCGCCGCTTGCCGAGGACCCGACCTCCAGCGCCGCCGGAATGCTTCCGCCCTACGTCGCCTACCAGGGCGACGGCGACGTCACCGCTCCGGTCGTTTACGTCAATTACGGCATGCCCGAAGATTATGACGCGCTCGCAAGGCGCGGGATCGACGTCAGGGGCAAGATCGTCCTCGCCCGTTACGGCGGCGGCTGGCGCGGGCTGAAGCCGAAGCTCGCCCAGGAACATGGCGCCGTCGGGACTCTCATCTATTCCGACCCCGCCGACGATGGTTTCGCCTGGGACGACGCATACCCGAAGGGCGGCGCCCGCCCCGAGCACGCCGTCCAGCGCGGCTCGGTCGAGGACATGACCCTCTATCCGGGCGACCCGCTCACCCCGGGCGTCGGAGCGACTGCCAATGCCAAGCGGCTGACCCGCGAAACCTCGCCGGTCATCCTCAAAATCCCGGCGCTTCCGATTTCCTATGCCGACGCATCGAAGATCATCGCCCTGCTCGACGGACCGGTCGTGACCGGCAACCAGCGCGGCGGGCTTGCAATGGCTTATCACTGGGGCGGAAGCGACGCGGTGAAGGTCCATCTCGCGGTCAAGTCCGACTGGTCGCTAAAGCCGGTCTACGACGTCATCGCGATGATGAAGGGCGCCCGCTACCCCGACCAGTGGATCGTCCGCGGCAACCACCGCGACGGCTGGGTGATGGGCGCGTCCGACCCGCTCACCGGGCAGGTGGCGCTGATGAGCGAGGCCAAGGCGCTGGGCGAGCTCCGCCGCTCCGGCTGGCGCCCCGATCGAACCATCGTCTATGCAAGCTGGGACGGCGAGGAGCCGGGACTTCTCGGCTCGACCGAATGGGCCGAAACTCACGCCGACGAGCTCAAGCGCAAGGCCCTCCTCTACATAAACACCGACAATAACGGCCGCGGCTATTTGTTCGCGCAGGGCAATGGCGAACTGCAGCGGCTTGTCACGCAGGTCGCCGGCGACGTTGCCGACCCGCAAACCCAGGTGCCGGCGCTCGAGCGAAGCCGTGCGGCGATCCTCGCCGGCCACTATCTCACCCCTGGCGACGTTCGCCCGGACCTGGTCGAGGATGCCAAGTCGGGGCAGCTCCCGCTCGGCCCGCTCGGCTCGGGCTCCGACTATTCCGCCTTCGCCCAGCATCTCGGCATTCCCTCGCTCAACATCGGCTTCGGAGGCGAGGACCAGTCGGGCGGAAGCTACCATTCGATTTACGACAGCTATTACCACGTCATCCACTTCGACGACCCCGGCCTTGCCTATGGCGCGGCGCTGTCGAAGGTCGTCGGCCGGCTGGTTCTCCGCTCGTCGGATGCTCCCCGCGTCCCCGCGCATTATTCCGATTTCGCGGCCGACGTGTCGGGGTACATCGACGACCTCCAGAAGCTCGCCGCCGACCAGCGGGAGAAGGACCGCACGCTTGTCGACCTTCGCCGCGAAGGCGCGTTCAAGCTGTCCTCCTCGCCGACCGACCCGACGCTTGCTCCGCCCGACAAGGGCGTCACTCCGCTCATCGACATGCTCGCGCTCCAGAATGCGTCGGATCACCTGACCCGGGCATCCGCCGCCGCCGACGCCGTGCTTGCCCGCGAGGACAAGCTGGCGCCCGCCACCCAGGCGCGGATCAACGGCGCTCTCGACGGCATCGACCAGCTCCTGCTCGATCCGCAGGGCCTGCCCGGTCGGCCGTGGTACAAGAACCTGATCTCCGCCCCCGGCATGCTGACCGGCTATGGCGCCAAGACCCTGCCCGGCGTGCGCGAGGCGATCGAGCAGCGGCGCTGGGACGACGCCCGTGCCTATGTCGGCCGCACCGCGGCGGTGATCGAAGCTTATGCCAACCGCCTCGATTCGGTCGCGGCAATGGCAGGTCCCGCGACATGACGATTGCCGAGACCGTCGAGATCGCGATCGCGGTGGCGATGATCGTCGCCGGCGTCTGGAGCTATCGCCGCGGCGGTAGCCAGGGCTCGGTCCTGCTGTTCATCGTCGCCGCAATTCTCCTCATCCACGGCCTCGGGCTTCTCAACTACCACCCGTCGCCGGCGGAGTTGGGACAATGACGCCTTCCCGCCAGCCAGAGGCGGGATGGGGCCGTCGCTGGAGAGGTGGGCTCCAGCGACGGCCCCGCTTGGCCGCAGCGGTTTGCGCGGCGCTCCTGCTGGGTGCCTGCGCCCGTGAAGTCTCGACCGCCGTCAAGCCGGCCGCTCCCGGCTTCCTGCTCGGCCTGTGGCACGGCTTCATCTTCCCGCTGTCGTGGATCGGCTCGCTGTTCAGCTCCGACATCGCCATCTACGCGGTGCCCAACAACGGCGGCTGGTACGATTTCGGCTATTTCATCGGCATCGTCTTCCTCGGCGTCGGCGCGCGCAAGTCGACCACCGTCTATCGTGACCGCGAGGTCCACCGCGACCGCGGCCCGGTGATCGACGTCGAAGGCACAAGGGTCGACTGATGCGCTACAGCTTCCTCGCCCTCGGCTTTGCTTTCGTCGCGCTCGGCTTCACCTTCTCGGCCAATGCCAAGAGCCAGGAGGGCGACGCCGCCGCCAAGTCGCGCTTCGCGTCGAAGATGTTCCTGATCGCCGCGACCGGTTTCGTTTTCGCCTTTGCGATCAGCTTCCTGGCGGGGGCACACTGATGACGACCATGCACCTCGTCACGCTGACCGTCGGAGTGGTCACTCTCGGCCTTGGCCTGGTGACGCTGGTCCGCCCCTCGGCAACGCGCCGGCTTCTCGGAATCGGCGAAAGCGACGGCGCCACCTACGCGCTTCGCAATCGGCGGGATGATGCTGACCGCCTTCGGGCTCGTCCTCGTCCTGTTCATCGGCGGCGACACTGCCGGAGGCATATCGTGAGCAGCTATCGCGCCCGCACCAGCTTCGACCCCAACGCCTATGAGCAGGCGGGGCCGCCGATGCGCCCGTACAATCGGATGCAGTGGATCGGAGTCGGCTTCGTCTGGATCGGGCTTGCCGGCTATCTCGCCTGGGCGGCTGACCGCTTCGGCTGGATCGACATCGGCCTGGACCGGCCGACCGCCTTCGTTGCGCTTCCGATGATCGGGATTGCGCTCATCAACTCGCGCCGCCAGCCCGGAACGCAGGCCGGCACGGAGCAGCTTCGCCGCAACCGCCGCATCCTCGCCGTCACCCTCGCAATCGGCGCTGCCGTGCTGGGCGCCACCATCGCAATAATCGTGAATACCCAAGGAGCTTAAGTCCAATGCCCCTCCTCGAAGCCCGCAAGCAGTACAAGCCGTTCGAATACCCCTGGGCGTTCGATTACTGGAAGCGCCAGCAGCAGATCCACTGGATGCCGGAGGAAGTGCCGCTGGGCGAGGACTGCCGCGACTGGGCGCAGAAGCTCACCGACCATGAGCGCAACCTGCTCACCCAGATCTTCCGCTTCTTCACCCAGGCCGATGTCGAGGTGCAGGATTGCTACCACGAGAAATACGGCCGCGTGTTCAAGCCGACCGAGGTCAAGATGATGCTCGCCGCTTTCTCCAACATGGAGACGGTGCACATCGCCGCTTACTCGCACCTGCTCGACACGATCGGCATGCCGGAGAGCGAGTACAGCGCCTTCCTCCAGTTCAAGGAGATGAAGGACAAGCACGATTACATGCAGCAGTTCGGCGTCGACAATGACGAGGACATCGCCAAGACGCTGGCGATGTTCGGCGGCTTCACCGAGGGGCTGCAACTGTTCGCCAGCTTCGCGATGCTGATGAACTTCCCGCGCTTCAACAAGATGAAGGGCATGGGCCAGATCATCAGCTGGTCGATCCGCGACGAGAGCCTTCACTGCGAAGGCATCATCAAGCTGTTCCACGCCTTCACCCGAGAGCGCGATTGCCTGACCAAGGACGTCAAGGAATCGATCATCGACACCTGCCAGAAGACGGTCCGGCTCGAAGACGCGTTCATCGACCTGGCGTTCGAAATGGGCCCGGTCGAGGGCATGACCGCCAAGCAGATCAAGAAGTACATCCGCTTCATCGCCGACTGGCGCCTCGGCCAGCTCGGCTTCCAGCCCATCTACATGGTCGACGAGCACCCGCTTCCGTGGCTGGCGCCGATCCTCAACGGAGTCGAGCACGCCAACTTCTTCGAGACGAGGGCGACGGAGTACTCGAAGGCCGCGACGCGCGGGAACTGGAACGAGGTGTGGGACAATTTCGACCGCCGGCAGAAGGCGAAGGGCGAGGCGGCGAACGACGGCGCCGAGGGCGAGGGTGCTGGTGAGCCGGATATGTTCGGTGAGGCTGGGGTGGCGGCGGAGTAGCGCATGGCACGTCAGACGATAATCAACGCACACGGGATTAACGATGCGCTCGATGAACTAGTAAGCCTACAGCCGAAGGTCATCGAGAGCATGACCTCAGAAGAGTTCGAAGAGGTGACGGAGGCCGGCCTCAGGCGAGCTTTCTTGTTTGCTAAAGAACTTTCAAGTGTACTGAAGAAGGCTTCTGACACGGAGGTAAGCTTCAACGCGATTTCGCAAGCTCAACGACACATCCGTGGCATTTCGTCCGAAATAAACAGTTACTACGCCGACAAAAATGTCGCTCACTTGAATACAGCAATAAGCAACCTCGATGCAGCGGTTGCTGCAGCGAAAAGCGGGATCATGAACTGGTCGCCGCAAACTCCTGCGGCCTACGATGATCTTCTGAATTCCGTTCAACAGACTGCGACGACGACGATCAAGTCGTTAAAAGGCCAACATGCGAACCTATCCAGAAAGGTTGAAGAAACCGAGGCCGATCTAGCCGCCATTAAAGAGCAAGCGGCCGCGTCCAAGGCGGCGACCGAGTTGTCCGCGAAAACAGTTGAGCAAAGTATTGCAGAGATCAAAACTGAATTTGCTCAACTTAAGGGCGCATTCAACGAAGAAATACGATCCTTCGTTGATGATTTTACGAAAAAAGTAGACCAGCTTCTCCAGCAGTATGAAAGCGCCGCTTCAGAAAGCGTCAATAAAGCAAAGAGCTTTGAAGCCCAAGCCAAGCGCATTGTTCAGATCGTCGGCAACATCGGTGTAACGGGTAATTATCAGAACCGCGCAAAAAACGAGCGTGATCAGGCGAATTACCTAAGATACGGAGCTATCGCATTCTTTGTTGTGGGTACTGTGATTTTGGCAGCTAGCGTCCGAGCAAGTTTTGTCGGTCAATTCGACGCAATACACTTGGTCGCTAGGGCGCTCGTCGCGCTCACGATATCTGCGCCAGCTTTCTATCTTGCAAAGGAATTAGCGCGACATCGATCAAATGCGGATCAAGCGAAACAAACTTAGCTCGAACTTGCGTCGCTCACGCCTTTCCTGGAAGCCCTCCCTGAAGAAAAAAGGCAGGAGGTGATTGAATCGCTCTCCACCGCCTATTTCGGAATGCGAGTGGAGAGACATGAGATTTCACACCCGGCCGAACTCTCAGCAGAACAGATCTTGAAACTCGTCGTCCATCTCCTGAACGGGCAGAAGTAGCGCAACTACTCCATCGAGCCCGCTTCTGCGTCCTGTGAAATTGCTGCCGGAGTGACGTCTTCCGGTTCAGCCCGCTCTTCCTTTAGCTTCGGCGCGGGCGGCTGCCACGCCTTCAGATGCTGGCCCACCTTCTCGTAAAACGCGGGCACGGCGCGCTCTAGGTCGTCGATGAAGTTGCGGCGCTGCTCGAAGCGCCGGCCGAGATCGGCAAGCCAGACTACGTCAAAGCTGGTGACCTGCATCTTGCCCTTGCCTTCGATCCGCGACGAATTCCTCCCGGAGCGCTGCAATCGGAAACTGGGTCGGCGGAGCGCGGCCGGGCCAATGACACCGAATGTGCAGGTTGTCCTCGGCCCCTCTGGTACCTGCCTCAACAGCCAGTTCAAACGTGCCTTGCTTGAGAGTTGGTCCCCCGGTGCCTTCACGTTCATGAACACGCGCACCGTCCGGCCTCGCAGGTCCACAACGATGTTCAGTGATGCTGCAGCGTCTGGAATGTCCATTGCGACCTGCAACCGCTGGTCTTTACAGAGGCTGTCCACATCCTCCTGAAAACGCACCTCCGGGTTCGACAACGCTCCCCGTGAAAGCCGCTGCGACACCTGCCGCTGGAGCTGGCGGCTGAGGATCAAGCACAGGTCACGCGATTCCTGCTGCCAAGCCTCGGCAACTGCCTTCACTTCTGCGCCGGGCTGGAGAACCCCGCCAGCCTTCGCCTTGGTAACTAGCTCTGGCCACTCGGCGGGCATTTGATCGAACCCTTGCACGCCCGCGCTTTCATGGCTGATGAACCGCCGAAACTCCTTCAGCATGTACGCCTGATCGTCGTCCTCGATGTCGCGGTTGACGGTCAGTAGCTCCGTCTCAGTCAAGATGTGCATCCACGAGAAGATGGTACAGCTCAATGCCCTTGTACTTGGACCCGACGCGGATGGGGTGGTGGTTTGGGACGGCAGAAAACTGGTTCGAAATCGTAATCACCGCGTCCATTTTGTCTTGCTTCGCAAGCTCCAGATATCGTTCGAGTTGCTCTTGGGTGATTTCCGACTTTCCGACCTTCGCCTCGACGAGCGCTGTCCACCTCCGACCCCACATGTCGAGCACGAGAAGACCGTCAGGCCTTCCGAGGTTCGGCTGCCCCTTTGCGCACTTGAATTCGACCTTGGTGTACGTCCGCAGCCTAGCCGTAGTCCCGAGCCGCTGCCCGATCTGGCCGAGCAGGCTGGTCCGAAGCTCCCGCACCGCCCCAAGTGTAGCGAGAAAAATCGAGAGCGTTCGCCCCTCTTTTGAGGTTTCAGCGAGGATCGGAAATAGTCGCGCGCGCTCGGCACGCTGAATGCACTCGGGTAGTTTCGACACGTGAGGTCCCCCATCACCTCGGCACATCAACAGACGACTACTTGCGAGCAGCTAAGTCAACCACTTGGCTGCACACTCAACGCCAACTCCGCCGGCCCATCCGGGAATCTACCTATTTCGGCCGCTTCGAAACGCTGCGAGAACGGAGCTGCCACAAAGGCTCGCAAGGCCGATGTGACAGGGACCGGGAGTGACGAGAGTTGCTCTCGGTCTTTTTGTTTTCACCCGCCCCAACGGAGCCGCCGATGACCGACCTCGCCGCCGCCAAGGCCCGCCTGGAAACGTCCCTCGCCGAGCTCGAAGCGCGGCTGACGAACGTCGCCCGCGACCTTTCCGAGCCACCCAATCCCGACTGGGACGAACTGGCGGTCGAACAGGAAGACGACGAAGCGCTCGAGCACCAGGGCACGCTGGTCCAGAGCGAGATTGCATCGGTGAAGCGCGCGCTGTCGCGCATCGAGGACGGCAGCTACGGCCAATGCGTCCGCTGCGGCGGCGAAATCGCGCCCGACAGGCTCGACGCTCGGCCGGAAGCGGCCCTGTGCATCGATTGCGCCCGCCAGTCGCAATAAAAAGCTGTCCTACAGCCCGGTTGCTGCCTCATGCTTGCGGAGCCTCGCACTGGCTGCGAGGCGAGGCTCTTTCCTATGGTCCGTCTCTCGATCTTCCGCGTGCCGCCGCGCACGTCCGCTCGCCAACTCGCGCGTAGAGGAGCGAACTTAGTCAACTTCGGGTATTCGGCTACCGGGAATGCGGCTCGATTTTTTCGCGTTCGCCCATTGGTTCAATCCTCTGGAATTAAGCCTGAATCACCAACAAATCGCCCTTGGCCGTCGTTCGTCCATTGCAGCGGTACGATTGTCAGCACCACGGCCTGCGCCCACCCGCATAAGCCCGCGCCACGCCCGCCGAGATCAGCGTCTCCACCGCCGACTTCAGCGCCAATTCGACCCGAAACAGCAACCGAAACAATTCACCTCAGCTCGCCCGCGGTCAGAACAACAGCAGCCCCAGGGCTGCCCCGACGAAAATGGCTCCGCCCAGCATCGCTGACCAGGCGAGTTGGCGCTGGCGCTGGACCCGCTGCATCCGTCCGACGAACTCCGGCGGCTCGAATTCGTCGAGGCCCCTGAGCCGTTTCCCCCGTGGCGTGAAATCGACCAACTTGCTCATTGTTCGCGTCACCTAACCCACGCACGGTTATCGCCGGGTTAGCGCCCGCCGCGAGAAAAGGGCGCGTTGACGCTTATCCCCGAACGGCCGAAAAGCCGCGGACATCGGGGGAAACGTCATGGCTCGTGCATTCGCTTCGTTACTGCTTCTGGCCTCCGCCAGCGTCGGCCTGGCCGGCTGCGACCGCCAGGCGGCGAGCGCCGATACTGCAGCCGTCGCCGCACAGGTCACGCAAAGCGCCAGGGGCCTCGTCGCCGCCTACAACGCGCACGATGCCGATCGCACCGTCGCCTATGACGCGCCGGATTATGTCGGGGTGTTTCACGGCAGTCCGAACACGCTCGGTCCCGAAGCCGACCGGGCCGAGATGGCCGCGCAGGCGAAGGACGCGAACACTCGCTGGGACATGGGGCAGAGCAACGTCACCGTGTCCAAGGACGGCGACATGGCCGTCTTCGAAGCGCCCTATACCTTCACGATCACCAATGGCGTGACCGGCGAGCCGATGAGCGAGCAGGGCAACTGGATCGCCATCTGGAAGCGGCAGCCCGACGGCTCGATGAAGCTGTGGCGCTCGATCGGAAGCGATACCGGCACGCAAAGCGCAACGGCCGGCTGAGGCAAGTCCCGTCCCGGGGAAGCTCTCAATCCTCGCAGGACTCGGCGATCCTGCCCTGGACCGCCGCGCCGCGATTCGGCGGTGGCGGCGGGTCAGTTCCAGTAGGTGCTGACCGCGACGATGATAATGTCGATTGCAAGCGCGAAGGCGACGATTCCGGCGATCGCCAGCTTGATCTCGCGGTCGCTGGTTCGCCACTGCAGCTTGGCGTCGGACTCGGCCTCTTTCACGACCACGGGGTCGCGGCGGATCCGCGACGGACGCAGCTCGACGGTCTCTTTTCCGGGCTTCCAGGGCTTGCTCATGGTGCCCGCCTTATCCGGACAAGGTTAGCGCCCGGTTAGCGAGGGGCCGCTCGGCCGCAAAATCGTGCAGGGCGATTAGGGTTCCACCCGCTGCCGTGCTACGGCCCTCCTCATCGCACGATTGTATTCGTAAGCCCGTGCGCCTGAGAGACGACAAGCGCTCCCGCTTACTTGCCAGGGAGCTGCCAAAATGGATTTCAACTACCTCTATCACCGCCAGCAGGTGTCGCTGTTCATGTCGCAGAACGCGGCATGCGAGCGGTCGCGCCAGGCCCATCTCGAGCTTGCCGGCGCCTATCAGTCGCGAATTGCCGAGAAGAAGCGCGCAAAGCTGGAGTGTGCCGCGTGAGCCGCGTCCTCTTCGTCTCGCTCGACGAGGGCGAAGTCGTCGCCCGCTGTCTCGCCCAGAATGTCGGAATTTCCTCGATCGAGCGACTTCCGGCTGGCGGGACTCGCCTCGTCTGCATGAGCGTCGATGGAGCCGAGGCGATGAAGCGAAAGCTCAAGTCGAAGCTGATTTCCGGCATCGTCGAGCGCCAGGGCTACAGGCCGACGTCGCCGCTCTGGTAGCGGCTAGCGAAACTCTTTCTTGGCTTCTTCGAACCAACCCGGCTGGGCAGTCCCGAGCTCCTGCTTCGGCGGGATCGGCCTGAACTCCGGCTGCGAGGGCGGCCAAGCGGCAATCGCGAAGACGACGACAAGGACTGCAAGCACGCTTATCAGCGCCGCGAAGGGGATGGTGCTCAACATCGCCCTCGGCGAGTTCGGGCTCGGTTCGCTGCACCGGCGGCCGCGAGCGCCGCTCCATCCGCCGTCGAAGCCCGCCGAGGTAGACGTCGATCCGAGTCCAGCGCTCGGATGACGGCGGAAGCGGCGGTGCGACGTCTGGCTTGCTCATGGGCCTTGCCACATTGCTCCTGCTCCGCCGCCCGCGCAACGGCGGTTTGCCGCACGCCGCAGCCCGTTCACCGCTTCGCAAGCGCTCCATTGTTATTGCCCTTTATGCGCCTATCTTGTCGGTACGGGCGTTTGACCCGTGAAGAATGACGACACACAGCCGGGAACAGGACGCGAATGAACGAGAAGAAGCCAGCCAGCCCCTGGGTGAAGAGCCTGCTGATCTGGGTCGGCATCCTGTTCGGCCTCGTGCTTTTCGTGCAGATGATCGGCGGATCGTCGCGGACCAGCGCCGGGACCGCGATCGCCTATTCCGACTTCATCAGCCAGGTCGACGAGGGCAACGTCCGCTCCGTCACCATGTCGACGACCAGCGGCGGCAACAGCCTCATCACCGGCAAGCTTGCCGACGGCAGCGCGTTCCAGACGACAGCCCCGGCGGACGCCTCGGTGTCCTCCAAGCTGCTCGACCGCGGCGTCGCCGTCAACGTGAAGAGCGAGGAAGGATCGAGCATTTGGCTGCTGATGCTCTACAATTCGCTGCCCCTGCTCCTGATCATCGGGATCAGCTTCTTCGTCATGCGCCAGATGCAGAAGAACGCCGGATCGGGCGCGATGGGATTCGGCAAGAGCCGCGCCCGGATGCTCACCGAAAAGCATGGCCGGGTGACCTTCGCCGACGTCGCCGGGATCGATGAAGCCCGCGAAGAGCTCCAGGAAATCGTCGAATATCTCAAGGACCCGGGCAAGTTCGCGCGGCTCGGCGGCAAGATTCCCAAGGGCGCGCTTCTCGTCGGGCCTCCGGGCACCGGCAAGACCCTCCTCGCTCGCGCAATCGCAGGCGAGGCCGGCGTGCCCTTCTTCACCATTTCCGGTTCGGATTTCGTCGAGATGTTCGTCGGCGTCGGCGCAAGCCGCGTCCGTGACATGTTCGACCAGGCCAAGAAGAGCGCGCCGTGCATCCTGTTCATCGACGAAATCGATGCCGTCGGCCGGCACCGCGGCGCCGGGCTGGGCAACGGCAATGACGAACGCGAGCAGACACTCAACCAGCTGCTGGTCGAGATGGACGGCTTCGAGGCCAACGAAGGCATCATCATCATCGCGGCCACCAACCGGCCCGACGTCCTCGACCCGGCGCTCCTTCGCCCCGGCCGTTTCGACCGCCAGGTCGTCGTTCCCCGCCCGGACATCGACGGGCGCGAAAAGATCCTGACCGTCCACATGAAGAAGGTGCCGCTGGCCCCCGACGTCGACCCGCGCGTGATTGCCCGCGGGACGCCCGGATTTTCCGGCGCCGACCTCGCCAACCTCGTCAACGAGGCCGCCCTCCTCGCCGCCCGCAAGGGCAAGCGCCTCGTCGCCATGCACGAGTTCGAGGAGGCCAAGGACAAGGTGATGATGGGCACCGAGCGCAAGTCCATGGTGATGACCGAGGACGAGAAGAAGATGACCGCCTATCACGAGGCCGGTCACGCCGTCGTCGCCCTCCACGAACCCGCGTCCGACCCGATCCACAAGGCGACGATCATCCCGCGCGGCCGTGCGCTGGGCATGGTCATGCGCCTGCCCGAGCGCGACAATTACAGCTATCACCGCGACAAGATGTACGCGAACCTTGCGGTGTCGATGGGCGGCCGCGTCGCCGAGGAGCTAATCTTCGGCTACGACAAGGTGTCCTCGGGGGCCGCCAGCGACATCCAATATGCAACCGGCCTCGCCCGCGACATGGTGACGCGCTGGGGGCTGTCCGACCTTCTCGGGCCGCTTCAATATGCCGACCCCGACGAGGAGGTGTTCCTCGGCTATTCGGTCAACCGCAGCCGCCAAATGTCGGACGAAACCGCGCAGTCGATCGACAAGGAAATCCGGCGGATCGTCGACGAATCCTACGAGCGGGCCAAGTCCTTGCTGTCGGAAAACCGCGACCAGCTGGAAAGCCTCGCCCAGGCGCTGCTCGAGTTCGAGACGCTGACCGGCGAGGAAATCACCACGCTGCTTGACGGCGGCTCGATCGACCGCGGCGGAAGCGCCGGCCCGGCTTTGCCCGCGGCAGGCTCTTCGATCCCGAAGGCCGGTCGCAAGAAGGCCCGTCCGCTCGGCGGACCCGCGGCAGCTGGCGCTTGAGCCGCAAGCACTCGCCCCTTCGCGGGGCGCTGCTTCGCCTTTGCATCACCGGCGCGCTGATTGCCCTTCCCGCGGCCGCGCACGCGCAGTCGATGAACGCCGAGCGATTCTACCAGAGCGCAATAAAGCTGCAGAAGAAGGGCCCGCTCGCCCTGTTCTCCATGGGCAAGGTCAAGGCGTTGACCGCCGAAGGCAAGGCCGCTGGCGAGAAGGCGCGGCAGGCCCGTCTCGCGGCAATTTCCGCGGGGAAGACGCCGCGTTACTGCCCGCCGGACGGACCGCGCTCGATGGAATTGTCCGAATTCGTGAACCGACTCGGCCAGATTCCGCAGGCCGAGCGCGCCCGGATCGACATGACCGAAGCGATGACCCGCATCCTCGAACGCAAGTTTCCCTGCAAATCCTGACGAGCGCCTGCGCCTATTCGAACGAGCCGAGTCCGACGAGCAGGCTGACGAACATGCTAATGGCGATGAAGGCGAAAATCGTCAGCGCGCCGGTTCGCCAAATAGCTCCCCACCTGCCTGTCCCGTACGTCCCGCGAAGCTGCCGGTACATGTGGATTGGCGGGATGAACCAGGCGAGGCTCGCGATCGCCGAGGACACGAATCCAGCCAGCGTCGCGGTCACGAGAAGCAGCATCATGAAGCTTAGCGAGTACGTGACGAACACCGTGTGGTCGTAGAGCCGGAAGCGGCGGCTGAACGGGAACAACATCCACACGAAGGGCACGGATATCGGAATGAGCGCCCAGCCGAACTTGTAGGCGTTCATCTTCAACTTGAAGAAGACCAACTCCGGATTCTCTTTCGCTTTGGCCATTGCCTCGACCAGCCAGTCGGGAGTGCCGCCGCCGGCAATGTCGAGATTCTGCGTCGGAATCTTCTTGTCCTGGATCGCCTGGAACGCGCTCATCTCGCTCTTCACGCTGCTGATCTGCTCGTCGAGCTTGGAGGCGACCGCGCCGGTCGCCGTCGCTCGCTGTTCCTGAAGGACGGAAAGCTTCTTCTGGTCCTGATGCAATTCCGAGGCGATACCCTTGCGCGCCGCTTCCGAATTTGCGCCCAAAGAGCCCGTCAGGCTCATCACCGCGAAGGTAAGGAATACGCAGAAGAGGAACAGCGCCATTGGCGAAACGTAGCGGGCGCGCTGACCATCGATATAATTGCGGGTCAGCTCGCCCGGCTTCCACGCCAGCATCGGCAAAGTTCGCCACGTCTTCCCCTCGAAATGCAGCACTCCGTGCAGCAGGTCGTGGAAAAAGGCGGTCAGCGTTCGGTGAACATGCGCATGCTGGCCACAAGCGGCGCAGTAGGGTCCGAGAAGCTCCGCACCGCAATTGAGGCAGTGCGTTTCGTGCGTATAGCCAGTCTCGCCGGCCGACGGCTCGACCGCCCGGCTGACCATCCCGCCCGTCGCAATATCTCCGATCGCCTCGAAATCCGGCATCCGTTCCCCCTTCGCGAGGCTATCATTAGGCGGCGTTGAAGCACCATGCTAGCGTCTGGCGATGCGTCGGATTGGCCTGCTCGGCGGATCGTTCAACCCTGCCCACGAAGGGCACCGGCAATTGAGCCTGGCTGCGATTGAAGCCCTTGCCCTTGACGAGCTGTGGTGGCTGGTTTCGCCGGGCAACCCACTCAAGGAAGGCAGCGGCGACATGGCGCCGTTCGAGGCGCGAATGGCATCTGCCGAGATTGCCGCCGCAAACAGCCCGATCCGGGTCAGCGACTTCGAAAGCCGTGCCGGCACCCGCTATACGATCGACACGCTTCGTGCGGTTCTGGCGGACTTTCCCGAGGACCGGTTTATCTGGCTGATGGGGGCGGACACTGTTGCCGAATTCCATCGGTGGAAGGATTGGCGCGATATCGCGAGCCTGGTGCCGATTGCGGTGCTCCCGCGGGAGGGTTATGACGAGGCTGCCCGCGCGGCGCGCGCGATGGGCTGGCTAGCGAGGTTCGTCCGCCCCGAAAGCCAGGCAAAGTGCTGGACGGAGTGGAGTCCACCGGCGATCTTGTTCCTTCGCCTGCCGACAAATCCTAGCTCCGCAACCGCCATTCGCGCGCTTGATCCCAATTGGTATCGCCAAGTCCGCCGGACCTCCGGGCCCGGCCTCGACGACGCGGCACCTACGTAAGGAGAAGCCTTGCCCGACCATCCATCCGACGCCGCCGTTTCCGGCCGTCCAGCAACCGATGTCGAAAAACTTCATCAGGTCGTGCTCAAGTCGCTCGACGACGACCAGGCACTCGAAATCGTGTCGATTCCGCTCGAGGGCAAATCCAGCATCGCCGACTATATGGTCGTCGCCTCCGGGCGATCGACGCGGCAGGTTGCGTCCATCGCAAGCAAGCTCGCAGAAAGAATTAAGCGCGAATTCGGAAAATCTGTTAGAATCGAAGGGTTGCCGGCAGCCGATTGGGTGCTAATCGATGCCGACGACGTGATCGTTCACCTGTTTCGCCCGGAAGTACGAAGTTTTTACAATTTGGAGCGAATGTGGGCGTTTGGTGATGAGAAAGTGACTGCAACAGCTCAAGGTGGGTGAGCCAATGCGACGATTGACTGCTTTTCTGTTCTGCCTGGCTGCGTTCATCGCGCAGCCCGCCGCCGCACAGACGCCGCTCGTCGCCTCCCTTCAAAACGAGCTAGCGACGCTTGTTACCTCCAAGTCGTCGGACGTCGGCATCGCCGCGCTCGACCTCACCAGCGGAGAGATGGTCAGCGTCCGCGGAGACCAGCATTACCCGCTCGCGAGCACGGTGAAGGTCGCCGTTGCTGCGACCTACCTTTCCTACGTCGAGAACGGCGAGCGCTCGCTCGACGACACGATCAGCGGCGCTTCCGCGGCCAGCCTGATGAAACGGATGCTCGTCCATAGCGACAATCACGCCACCGACCTGCTGATCCGCAATCTCGGCGGGCCCGAGACGGTCCAGAAATGGCTCGACTGGCATCATGTCGAGGGCGTCCGGATCGACCGCACCATCGCCCAGCTTCTTCGCGACAAGCGGGACCTATACGACAAGCGCGATTCCGCCACTCCGGTCGCCTTCGTGAAGTTCCTCAAACGGCTCGACGAGGGCTATCTGATCAGCGACAAAAGCAAGTCCTACCTGCTCGACTTGATGAGCCAGTGCATGACCGGTCGCAATCGCATGAAGTGGCTGCTTCCGGAGGGAACCCGGGTCGAGCACAAGACCGGCACCCTCAACGGCCTGAGCGACGACGTCGGTTTCATCACCTTGCCCAACGGCCACCGCATCGCAGTCGCCATTTTCGCCCGCGGCGGAGACAACCGGCCGCACGCGATCGCCGAGGCGGCCAAGACCGTTTACGACGGTTTCCTGGCGGTCGTCGGCTGGCCCTACACCGCCGCTTCCGCAATCAGCGGAAGATAAACCGCTCCAGGCGGTGCTCCTCCACATCGTCGCTCGCGGAAAGATCGGCCGGTCCCCGGAAGCCGAGCTCGTCCAGCGTTACGTAAAGCGGATCGCATGGCCAGCCAGGGTGACCGAGTTGGCCGACGACAGCCGCCCTGCCCCCGACCTGCCGGGAAATGCGGTTTCGATCCTTCTCGACGAGCGCGGAACCGCGCTTGGCTCGGTCGAGCTGGCGCGAAAGCTCGAACAATGGCGTGACGACGGCAAGCGCGAGGCGCGTTTTTCGATCGGCGGCGCCGACGGGCACAGCGACAGCGAACGCACAGAAGCGGACATGCTGCTTTCGTTCGGGCCGGCGACCTGGCCGCACCTCCTGGTGCGCGCAATGGTCGCCGAACAGTTGTTCCGGGCGACCTCCATCCTTGCCAACCACCCCTATCACCGCGAAGGCTGACGCTTGTGCTCCGGCTCGCCACAGCAATTCTCCTGACCGCCAGCTCGGCGGCGGTTGCCGCTAGCGCGCCGGTCACTCGCGAGCGCGAACCGCTCGACGTCGCCTTGCAACAGGCGAGGAGCGAAGCGGCCCGAGCCAGCGCCCGTCAGCAGCAGCTGGAGAAAGCCGCGGCAGACGCCCGCGACGAAGTCTCCCGCCTTCACGCCCAGCAACTCGCGGCTGCCCAGGCGATCGCCGCCGCCGAAGCGCAAATCACGGCCGCCGACGCCTCGGCGCGGCTGGCGCAAGCGCGCCTTGCTCTTCAGCGCAAGCGGCTGGCGCTCAAGCAGGCACCTGTGAGCGCCCTTCTCGGCGGGCTCGTCCTAACCGCTCGCCGCCCGCCGCTACTCCTGCTCGTCAAGTCGGGCGGCGCCGAAGAACTGGTGAAGCTCCGGCTGCTGGTGAAAGCGACCGCGCCGGTAATCCAGGCAAGGACAGCCGCCCTGTCGCGGGAGCTTCGCAGCGGCACCGAACTGGAGAAAGCGGCGATCGCAGCCGGCGACGAGCTTCGCGACAGGCGCGACGAGCTCGATCGTCGCCGCGACGCCTTCGCCGCGCTCGAGCAGCGGGCGCTGCGGATGGCGAGCCGGACCGGTTCCCAGGCGCTCGGTGCCGGCGATGTCGCTTTAGCGCTCGAGGAGCGGGTAACCATCGCCGAAGGATCGCAGTCCTCGAAGCGGGAGTCGGCAGAGCTTGCGAACGAGCTTGCCCGGCTCGGCCCCGCCGCGATACCGGCGCCACGCACAGTCGAGCGGCCTCCGCTTTCGTACCGCCTTCCCGCCAACGTCCCGGTCACCGACGGACTCGGTGCTGTTAGCGCCAATGGCGTTCGGTCGCGCGGGATCACCTTGGCAACCCGCCGCGGCACTGCGCTCGTCGCTCCGGCGTCGGGGACAATCCTGTTTGCCGGGCCGTTTCGTGACTATGACGGGATCGTCATCATCGATCACGGCGGCGGCTGGAAATCGGTGGTCGTCAACGCCGGCTCGAAGCTCCAGCGAGGGGCCACGGTACGAATCGGCGAGCCGCTTGGCATCGCGCTCGGCGCCGTCGAGGTCGAGTTGCAGCACGGCGGAAAGCCCGTTTCGCCTGCCCTAATCGCAGGTTCATCTGCAATGCTGTCAAATGTCCGCAAAGGCGGCTAATCTCGTGTTCGACGCGACCCTAAGGCACTATTCATGAAGACGATTCACAAACTTCTCCCTCCGTTCGCGCTGGTTGGCGCGCTCGCGCTCGTTCCGGTGGCGACAAGCTCGCTGGCAGCAGCCGACGTCGCCAATTACCAGGAACTCGAAAAGTTCATGAGCGTGTACGAGCGAGTGAAGGCGAATTACGTCGATCAGGTCGACGATCACACGCTGATCAAGGGCGCCATCGACGGCATGCTGGCGGCGCTCGATCCGCACTCGTCCTACATGGAAGGCAGCGACTTCGACACGCTCAAGACGACCACCGACGGCAATTACGGCGGGCTTGGACTGACGGTCACGGTCGAGGACGGCGCGGTCAAGGTCATTGCCCCCACCGAGGACACGCCGGCGTGGCGGGCGGGGATCAAGGCCGGCGACTACATCACCCACATCGATGGCGACCTCCTCTACGGCGACACGCTTGACGAGGCAGTGGACAAGATGCGCGGCGAACCGGGCACTCCGATCAAGCTGACGATCGTGCGTCCCGGCCGCGACAAGCCGTTCGACGTCTCGATCACCCGCGAACGAATCCAGCTTCGCCCGGTGAAGTGGGAGGTCAAGGACGGCGTTGCCATCCTCGATATCAACACATTCTCCGGCAATTCCGCAGAAGAGACCAAGTCGGCGCTGATCGCCATCGACAAGGCGACCGGCGGTCACCCGCTCGGATATATCCTTGACCTTCGCTCCAACCCGGGCGGCTTGCTCGATGCGGCGGTCGACATCAGCGACGACTTCCTCAACCGCGGCGAGATCGTGTCCCAGCGCGGCCGCGAGAAAAGCGATATCGAGCGCTATTACGCCAAGCCCGGCGACCTGACGCACGGCCTTCCCGTGATCGTCCTCGTCGACGCCGGGACCGCATCGGCCGCGGAGATCGTCGCCGGCGCGCTTCAGGACCAGCGCCGGGCGCTGGTGATGGGCGAAACGAGCTTCGGCAAGGGCAGCGTCCAGACCGTGGTCCAGACCGGCCCGCGTGCGGCACTTCGACTGACCACGGCGCGCTACTTCACGCCGTCGGGCCGGTCGGTCCAGGCGGGCGGCATCGAACCCGATATCGCCGTTCCGCAGCTTTCCGACCCCGACTACAAGAACCGCCCAGTCGTCCGTGAAGCCGACCTTCGCCGGCACCTGCTTGCGCAGGTGAAGGCTGACGACAAGCTGCTGGAACAGGACGACACCGCCCAGGACCCGCGCTTTTCGGCCACCTCCGAAGAGCTTGAGAAGAAGGGCATCAAGGACTTCCAGCTTTACTACGCGCTGAACACGCTCAAGCGCCTCGGCTCGCCAACGGCCGTCGCCGCGGCAGGCGGCAAGTCGAGCTCGAAGCGATAGGGCGCAGCCACAGTGGCCGAAGCAACGCTCGTCGGGCGCACGCGGGTGACCGTCACCCGGCCTGAATTGGCCCGCCTGATCGCCCTGCTGTTGCCGCTGGCGCTGCTCGGCGGAGCCCTGGGCTCACAATATTTCGGCGGTCTCTATCCATGCGAGATGTGTTACTGGCAGCGCTACCCGCACGCCCTCGCGGCGACGCTTGCGGCGCTGGCGCTGATGACGCCCGCGACCTCGCAGCGCTCGCGCGGACTGACGCTGATGGCAGCCACGGCGATTGCGATATCGGGAGCGATCGGAATTTATCACGCCGGAATTGAGCTCGGGATATTCGAAGGCGTCACCACCTGCGCAACGACGGCCAAGGCGGCAACGACCGAGGAGCTGCTGAGGAAGCTGATGCAGGTCCCGCTGATCCGCTGCGACCAGGTGCAATGGTCGTTCCTCGGCATTTCCATGGCGGGGTGGAACGCCATCCTCTCGCTTTCGGGAGCGGCGCTGGTCGCCTGGCTGACCCTGACCGGGAGGCGATCGCGGTGAGTGGCCCCTGGCGCCCCGGAAAGGCTCGCGCCGACACCCATTCGATGATCCGCGTCGACCAGGCCGGTGAATATGGCGCAACCCGAATCTATGCAGGCCAGCTGGCCGTGCTCAAGCCCAGCTCGCCAGCGGCCAAGCTGGTGTCGCGGATGGCGATGCAGGAGCAACGTCACCTTGATCGTTTCGACCAGCTCGTGGCCGAGCGGCGAGTCCGCCCGACCGTGCTTCAGCCGTTCTGGAACGTGGCCGGATTCATGCTTGGAGCAGGAACAGCGCTGATCAGCGAAGAAGCGGCGATGGCCTGCACGGATGCGATCGAGACCGAGATCGACCAGCATTACCGTAGCCAGCTCGACGAGCTTGGCGAGACCGATCCCGAGCTTTCCGCCGACATCGCCGAATTCCGCGCCGAGGAAATCGAACATCGCGAAACCGCGCTCGCCGCTGGCGCCGAGAGGGCTCCCGGCTATCCGCTGCTGACCGGAACCATACGCGCGGCATGCCGTGTCGCAATTGCGCTATCGAAACGCGTATAGGGGAACTCCGCTTGTCCTCCGTCCGCTGTAGTCCTGAAAGGTTGTGACATGACCAAGTTGTTGAAATCATTGACGGGCGCCGCGACGATCGTGGTCGGCTTCGTCATTCCCCAGGCACCGGCGGCGGCCCAGGACGATACGAAGATCGCGGAAGTCATCGTCTACGGCAACGACCCCTGCCCGCGGTCGAGCGACAGCGAGGTCGTGGTCTGCGCCCGCAAGCCCGAAGCCGAGCGTTACCGGATCCCGGAGCGTTACCGCCAAAGCGGCCCTCCCCAGACGCGGGAAAGCTGGGCACGCAAGGCCAAGAGCTTCGAATATGTCGGCCGCACCGGCATCCAGAGTTGCTCGGCGGTGGGCCCCGGCGGCTCCACCGGCTGTCTCCAGAACATGATTGACCGGGCCAAGGCCGAAGCGAGCGAATCGAGCACAAGCGCGGTTCCGCCGCCCGACGCGACACCGCCCGGCCCGGGGTACTGATTCGCGTAATCAGCGCTTTCGCGGCGGCGCCGGGGTGAACCGCCAGTCGTCGTCGGCAGCCGCGCACAAAACCCCGCGAAGAGTTGCCGAACCTCGTTTCGAGAGTGTCTCGACCAGCCGGTCGAGTTCCCTTCCACGAAGCGGGTTTGCCTCGCCTTCGCTGGCCAGCGAAGCGACGGCCCGGCAGGCGATCCGCCGGCGGATTTCGCCCGGGCCAAGCGGCCGGTAGACGATCTCGCCATTGCCGATTCGCACCTGTGACGCCCATTCCAGGTCGGTTGCCCACTCCACGGCCTCGTCGGCATAAGCGAGATTGGCAGCGCTCGCGGCTATCGCCTCGACATCGAGCCAGCTGGCCTCAGCGAGGCCCCGCCGAACGCGGACGCGCTCGAACTGTTCGTCGAGATTGCTGGGATCCTGTGCGGGATCGACATCGGCGGACCGGCACAGCTGCTCAAGCTCGGATCGGCGCCACCTGAGGAGCGGGTGAAGCAACGGCAGCTGTCGCCCGGGAGTGACGGAAACTGGCCGAATCCCGGCGAGCCCGCGCACTCCGCCCCCCCGGTTCAACCTCATGACCAAGGTCTCCGCCTGGTCGTCGAGGTGGTGAGCAGTGGCGATTGCCGATAGATCGCGCTCGGTCGCCCAGGCGGACAGAAGCCGATAGCGCTCGGTCCGGGCCCGCTCCTGGACGGCGGTTTCGGGCTTGCTCGCCCACTGCGCCTCCAACGTCGCGTGCGAAATTTCCAGCGCGTCGCACAGACCGGCGACCATCGCCGCCTCTTGCGCCGATTCGCTGCGCAGGCCGTGGTCGACGGTCGCGGCTTCGACACGGCCGGGGCGGGCGTGGGCGGCTAGAAGAAGCAGAGCGAGGCTGTCCGGACCGCCGGAAACGGCTAGTCCAAGGCGCGACTCCGGCGCAATGAGCGCATCGAGGCCGGCCGCGAAACGGCCGACCAGCGCCGGATCAGGAGCAGCCGGCGTCGGCCTTTCCCTTGGAAACCAGCGCCGCAAGGTCGGGGCGGACCGAAGCGCCGTAAACGTCCTGAAGCTCCGAATAAGCCTTGCACGCCTGGCCGGGCTGCTTGAGCGCCATCAGCGCCTGCCCGAGGTAATAAAGGCTGTCGGGAGCGCGAGCGCCTTTCGGGTCGGCCCTGTAGTTCGCCAGGAAGGCCTCCGCTGCAGGACGCGGTTCGCCTTTGTCGAGCAAGGCGCGGCCGATCAGGTTCCTCGCGAAGCTGATCCGGCTATGGTCCGGGAATCCTGAGACGAATGCCCTAAGCGCCGTAATCGCCTGGTCGTATTTGCCGTCGCGCCACAGGTGGAAACCTTCCGAATAGGCATCCTCCCCCGGGTCCGAACTTGCGACTTCCGTCGGTTTTGCGGCTTGCGACGAGCCTTCGTCAGCGGACGACGAAGCAACCTCCCGCTTCGGCGTCGGCGTTGCCGGGGCCGTTGCCTGCTCCACCGGCTGAGTCCCCTGTTGTGGCACAGGCCTCGCCTCAAGCGCCGTCAGGCGGGCGTTGACGTCGTTGCGAAGCGACGAAACCTGCGATTCCAGCACTCCGACGCGGTGACCGTTGACCTCGCCCTGGTTGATCAACTGCTGCAGCTGGCGCTCGATCGAGTTGAGGCGCTGCTCGAGCCGGACGTCCGACGCTTGGCTAGCGGCCACCTGCTGTTCCAGGATGGCGATACGTTGCTCAGGGCTGGGCGGCCGCTGTGCAACTGCCGGAGAGGCCGCGATCCCGATCAGGGCCGCGGCCGGAAGTGCGATGCGCAAGTGCGCCCAAGTCATGAAATCCCCCACCACCGTCATAATTAGAATTCTTCTGCCCGGGCCCAGCTTACGCGTCGATGAATCTATTGCGCCAGCGAATTTTGCGCCTCGGCCGAAGAGGCTGCCTCTCCACTCGATGATTGTGGGGCTTTCATCAGGTCGGACGGGAGAAGGCTGACGTTCGAGGCTACCTCGCCGGCAGGGCCGACCGGCGGAGCAACCGACTGGCCGACGGATATGCGAAGCGCTTCGGGTGCTCCGGCACGGAGCATTGGCGCCGTCGCGGTTTCCGGCACCTGGAACGTCTGGCCCTTTTGCATCATGCCTTCGAACAACGTGTTGCCCTGGTCGGTCACGCGAATCCAGGCAGGGGCTTCGGCGGTAATCACCACCGGCCCCTGGGGTGAAGCAGTCTTTGCCTGCTGAACTGCAGGCGCGCTCTGCGCCGGTTCGACCTGGGTCGCGACCGGAATGTCCGGCGCAGGCTCCTCGGTCAGCGAGCGGTTGCGGATCCAGGTGAAGACCAGCACCGCAACGACGATTGCTATGATTGCCGAGACGACCAGCCACCGCGGCATGGTCCGCGCCGGGTCTGCGGGCTCGAACGTCTCCACGGTCGACTTCTCGCTCCGGAACCCGCCCATTTCGGAGCGGAGTTGCTCGCCGATTTCGGTGCGGTCGAGTCCGACCGCGCTCGCATAGCTCTTCGCGAAGCCGAGCGTGTAAGTCGGCGCGGGAAGGCTGTCCCAGTCGGATGTTTCGAGGCTTTCCAGGTGACGAAGCGGGATTCGGGTTTCCGCCGCGATATCGTCGAGGCTGAAGCCTTTTTCCTCACGCGCGGCGCGAAGCTGCTCTCCGACGGAGGCAAGTTGTGTCGCTTCAGTCTCTTCGTCCATTCCTCACCTTTACCTGCCCGAGCGTGATGTTGTCGAAGCCGTCCGGCGGCCTGTCAACTGCCGATCGGGGCCGTTTCAGCCGACTGCGACGTCGTTCTTGCGCGCCCAGTCGGACAACGCCCGCCGAAGATCCTGTGGCGGGCGCGCAAGCCACTGGTCCATTCGCGAGCGGATCGCAGCTGCATCGAGCGAACGGACCATCGCCTTGATGGGGCCGACCGCGGCCGGCGTTATCGAGAAATTCTCCGCCCCGAGTCCGATCAGCGCCATGCACTCGAGCGGGCGGCCGCTCATCTCGCCGCAGATTCGAACCGGCTTCCCGGAGCCGTTGGCCGCACCGATCACTCGTTTGAGGAAACGCAGGATGCCGGGGCTGAGCCAGTCGTAGCGTTCCGCAAGCCGCGGGTCACCGCGGTCGGCCGCAAACAGGAACTGAGTGAGATCGTTGGTGCCGATGGACAGGAAGTCGACATTGGGCAGAAGCAGGTCGAGCTGCTCGGCGAGCGCGGGCACCTCGACCATCGCCCCGAATTCGATTCGCGACGGAAGCGGCCGATTGCCGCGCTCGGCCCACTCCACCTGTTCCTCGAACAGCGCCCGCGCCTGCTCATACTCCCACGGCTCGGAAACCATAGGGAACATCACTCGAAGGACGCGGCCGGCAGCCGCCTGGACCAGCGCCCGCGCCTGCGCCTTCATCAACGTGGAGCGGTCGAGCGACAGCCGCAGGGCGCGCCACCCCATCGACGGATTGTCCGCCTCCTCCGCGTCGTTCGACAAATAGGGAAGCGCCTTGTCGCCGCCGATGTCGAGCGTTCGGAACACGACCGGCTTGTTGCCCGCCGCGTCGAGAACCCGCTTGTACAGCCGAAGCTGGCTCTCGCGGCCCGGCAGCGTCGCCGAGACGAGGAACTGGAACTCGGTCCGGAACAGCCCGATTCCGTCGGCGCCGGTGAGATCGAGCGACGCCGCGTCCTCGGCGAGCCCGGCGTTGACCATGACGCTGACCGGCACTCCGTCGGTCGTCTCGGCGGGCAGCGACCGCACCGCCTCGAACTTCGCCTTGCGCTTCTGGCTCAAGGCCATGCGCTGGTCGAAGCTGGTCAGCAGCGCCTTGGAGGGCCGGACCATTACGCTTCCATTGTCGCCATCGACGAGAACGGTATCGCCTTCCTCGACGATGTGGCGGACGTCGGGAAGGCGCCCGATGACCGGCACGCCCATTGCCCGGGCGACGATGGTCACATGCGCGGTCAGCGATCCCTCTTCGAGAACCACGGCCTTCAGCCGCCGCCGGTCATACTCGAGGAGCTCGGCAGGGCCGAGGTTTCGGGCGACCAGGACAGTGTCGTGGGGAAGCCCGGTCTGGGCGGCGGTACCCATCCGGCCCGAGACGATTCGAAGCAACCGGTTCGACAGGTCCTCCAGGTCGTGCATCCGCTCCTGGAGCAGCGGATCGTCGATTTCGCGCATTCGCGCCCGGGTCCGCTGCTGCACGCGTTCGATGGCCGCTTCGGCGGTAAGGCCCGAATCGATTGCTTCGTTGATCCGCCTCGACCATCCCTCGTCGTAGGCGAACATCCGGTACGTCTCGAGAATCTCCTCGTGCTCGCCAGCGCTTCCGAATTCGGCGTCGCGAGCCATGTTGTCGATCTGCTCGCGCATCTTGCGGAACGCCGAATAGACACGGTCGCGCTCGGCCTCGATATCGTCGGCAACCGTGTGCTCGACGACGACCCGCGGCTCGTGGAACACCGCCTTGCCCTTGGCCATTCCGGCGACGAGCTTCAGCCCGGTGAGGCGCAGCGGCCCACCGCTCCGAAGCCGTCCGCGCCGGGCGCCGTCGACAAGCCGCGCTCCGGCAATGAGCTCCGAAAGAACCATCGCCACCGTCTGCAGCGCCTCGATTTCGACGTCGGCGTAGCGGCGCGGTTCGGCGTGTTGCACCGAAAGCACCCCGACCGGGCTCTCGCGATAGATGATCGGGACCCCGGCGAAGCTGTGGAAGCGCTCCTCGCCCGTTTCCGGCCGGTATACGAACTCGGCGTGGCCGGCGGCCTCGTCGAGGTTGAGGATTCGGCCTTCCGCAGCAATGGTCCCGACAAGCCCCTCGGCATATTTCAGCCGCGTGACGTGAACGGCTTCCTTGCGAAGGCCGTGCGTGGCGAACAGTTCCAGCTTGTTATCGCGCAGCAGGTAGATGGAGCAGACTTCGCTCTCCATCGTCTCGGCGATGAGGTCGACGACCTTGTCGAGCTTCGATTGCGCGGAGCCACGGCTGGCCATCACGTCGTGGAGTCCCGTCAGGATTTCGCGGGCGGACGCGGCGGCGGTCAGTGGCATGGCGCAACGGCTACCAGATGCGCTACATCGCTGTCACGCGGCAGAACGGGGGAGTCCTCGAAGTGATTTCACGCAACCATTTCGCCTGCGGGACGGTTCTCCTGTGATGAAATCCATTTTGATCCTCGCCGCCGCTGCAGCGGCCACGCTCCCGATAACGCCCGTCGAAGCGCAAGTGTTCGGTACGGTTCGCGTTCGTGCCGGCCTTGGCGCCCAAGTGCGGCCGAGATACCTCGGCGACGACGGCCACGACTGGGCATTGTACCCGAACGTCTCGGTCGTCGTTGGCGACAAACCTTTCGGCTTCGGCGCACCTGACGACAGTTTGGGCGTGAAACTCTTCTCCACGCATGGCTTCTCCTTCGGTCCGGTGGCCGACCTCAGGCAGGGCCGCGACGACTCCGACGTCGGCGCGCCAGTCGGCGATATTTCCAGGACCATCGAACTTGGCGGCTACGCGCAGAAGATGTTCGGCGAGCACTTCCGCATTCGCGGGGAGCTTCGCAAGGGCATCAACGGCCATGACGGAATCGTCGGGATAATCGGCGCGGACGCTATTGCCCGCAAAGGCGACCGCTTCGTCTTTTCCATCGGCCCGCGCCTCAGGTACGGGAATTCCAGCTTCCAGGATTCCTATTTCGGCGTGAGTTCAAAGGCCGCATTTGCCTCGGGGCTTCCCGTCTATCGACCCGGCGGAGGGCTCTACGAAGTCGGCGTCACGTCCGGCCTCGATTATCCGATCGGCGGCGGGTGGGGCATTTTCGGCTACGCCAGGTACGATCGCCTGGTCGGCGACGCGAGAAAATCGCCGATCGTCCAACGCTTCGGCTCACCCGACCAGTTCGCCGCCGGAATCGGCCTGAACCACAGCTTCACGCTGAACTTCTGACCCCGGATTAGCGCCGGGCGGAGTTGTTCGATCTGTCGCGGTCGGGGATCTTGTGCTCGGGATCGAGCTCGGCCGAGATCACCGGCGAATCGTTGACCACCGGGATGTTCGTCGCCGCTCCGCGAATCCAGGTTTCCGCCGGAAGCCGCACGTCGCGGCTCGACCCGTCGGCAAAGCGCACCCTCAACGTCACCGGCATCACCAGCTTGTCGAGCGATTGCACGGTCACCAGCGATCCCTGAAAGGCGCTACCCTTGGGAAAGGGCGTGATTGCGGTAACCGCCAGGTCGAGCTGCCAGTTGTTGTAGAACCAGCCGCGCCAGAACCAGCTGAGATCCTCGCCGGCCTCGCTGTCCATCGCCCGGAAGAAATCCGCCGGAGTCGGGTGCTTGAACGCCCAGGCGGCGACGAAGCGGCGGAACGCCGGGTCGAACCGTTCAGGGCCGAGGATCTGCTCGCGAAGGAGCACCATTCCGAGGGCGGCCTTGTAGTAAGTCACCGGGTGCCGGTATTTTTCGATGATCGTATCCGCGCGCGACATGATCGCCGGCGCGTCAGGGTCGGCCAGTAGCGGCACGATCTCGTCGACCGGGTTGCCGCCCTTCGGCGCATATTCGCCGTCGCGCTTCGGGGCGAACTCGCCGCGGTTAAAATCCTCCGATTCATAGATGTCGATGAACGTGTTGATTCCCTCGTCCATCCACGCGTTGCGCCGCTCGTTGAAGCCGACGGCCATCGGGAACCAGCTGTGCCCGATCTCGTGCGCGGTAACCACGAACAGGTCTTCCGGCCCGGCGTCGATCGGGTCGAAGGCCAGCGCCGGATATTCCATTCCCGCAGCGGGGCCGGCGATGTTGGTGGCGACCGGCCAAGGGAAGGAGAACCACCTGCCCGAAAAATGCTCGACGCTGTCCTTCAGATATTCCGTGGACCGGTCCCAGGCCTTCGCTTCGTTCGGATAGAGGGACTGGGCAAGAGCGGTCCGCCCGCCAGGCAGGTTGATCCGCGCTGCGTCCCAGTTGAACGCCGGCGAGGCGCCAAAGGCGACGTCGCGGCTGTCATGCATGAGGAAACGCCACGTCCGCGCCTGCGAAGGTGAGCCGAACGGCTCCGATGCCGAACGGATGGTGACCGTCTTGTCGCTCCACCTAGCCGCCGCGAGGCGCGCCTGCTGCGCTTGGGGGAGTATTTCGTTGGCATTGGCCAGCTCACCCGATCCGGCAACGATGTAGTTGGCGGGCAGAGTGATCGAATAATCGAAGTCGCCGTATTCGAGATAGAATTCCTGGCTCAGGTACGGGAGCGTGTCCCAGCCCCTGAGATCGTCGTAGACCGCCATTCGCGGATACCATTGGGCGATCGAGTAAATCGGGCCGTTCGGGCTGTCCATCCAGCCGGTTCGCCCTCCCCACGGCTCCTTCGGCACGGTGTAATGATAGGCAATGGTCAGAACGGTCGTCGCCCCGGGAACGAGCGGGGCCGGAAGCCGGACTTGAGCGCGGGTGTCGCTGACCAGCGGTCGCACCGGCACCGCCCCATTTGGTCCGGCCAGGTTTACGGAATCGAGGACCATCCCCTGCGTGAAGCCCATCGGGACGCCTGCCGTCGTCATTGCGCCGTGCCGCCCGCCGACCGACAGATTGCCGCGCGAAGTCGGAAGATAGAGATTCTGGTCGAGCTGCAGCCAAAGCACGTCGAGCGCGTCGGGGCTGTTGTTGGTGTAGCGGATCTGCACGGTGCCGGTGATCGCGTGCTGTTCCGGATCCAGACGGGCGTCGATCGTATAGTCGGCGCGGTTCTGCCAATAGGCGGGTCCGGGCATCCCGTTACCCGAGCGATAGCGATTCACCGCCTGGGCCAGGTCAAGCGGAGCGAATGTCTCGCGGGGGTCGTAGCTGCTCGCCTTTTGCGGCAGTGAAGCGGCAATCGACAGCAACGCAATTACGGCGACCGCCGCCGCCCGAAACAGTCTCATCCACGACTCTCCAACGCTGCTGCCGCTTCGTCGACCAGCTCCTCGAGGATCGCTGCGACCGGCTCCTCCTTCTTCACCATGCCGACGGACTGGCCGGCCATGACCGAACCGGTTTCGACGTCGCCGTCGATGACCGCGCGACGCAGTGCCCCGGCCCAGTAATGCTCGATTTGCAGCTGCGCTTCGCCCATCTCGACCTTCTGCTCGTCCAGCTGCCTGGCAACTTCGCGCTGCTTTGCGGCGAAATTCTCCATCTCGCGGTTCCTGAGCGCTCGCACCGGGATCACCGGAAGGCGCGAATCGATCTGCACCGACAGGATCGCGTCGCGGGCAGAGGCGCGGATGAACGCCTTTTTGAAATTCTCGTGCGCAATGCTCTCGTTGGCGCAAACGAAGCGGGTGCCGAGCTGCACTCCTACCGCACCCATTTCGAGGTACGCCGCGATTGCTTCGCCGCGGCCGATCCCGCCGGCGATGAAGACCGGGATGTCGTGCGCGACATGCGGCAGGATCTCCTGGGCGAGCACCGAGGTCGAGACCGGGCCGATATGGCCGCCCGCCTCCATCCCCTCGATGACCAGCGCGTCGACCTTCGAGCGCATCAATTTCTTGGCGAGGCTGAGCGCCGGGGCAAAGGCCATCAGCTTCGCCCCGCTCGCCTTCACCTTGTCGATCGCCCAGCCGGGCGGGAGGCCGCCGGCGAGGACGATGTGTCCCACTTCGTGTCTAACGCAGGTGTCGACTAGCTCTGAAAGCTGCGGGTGCATGGTGATGAGGTTGACGCCGAAGGGCTTGTCCGTCCGCGCCTTCGTCTCCGCGATCTCGGTGTCGAGAAGCTCGGGGCCCATCGCCCCGCAGGCAATCACTCCAAAGCCGCCCGCGTTCGAAATTGCCGAGACGAGGTTGCGCTCGGATACCCAGCTCATCGCGCCGCCCATGATCGCGACGTCGCAGCCAAGGAATTCCGTTCCGCGACGCATCAGTTCCCGAAGGCGCACATGGCCTGCTCCGGGGTGAACGGCGCGAGGATCTGCAATCAGCCCTTCGCCGCTCACGCCACCTTCTCCGAATCCAGTCCAAAGGCCGTGTGCAAGACGCGCACGGCAAGTTCCAGCTCGCTCTCGGCAACCAGCGCGCTCACCTTGATCTCCGAGGTGGAGATTGCGAGCAGGTTGATCCCGCGCTCCGCCAACGTGTCCAGCATCGTCGCCGCCAGTTGCGGGTTGGAGCGGATTCCGACGCCGACGACACTCACCTTGGCAACCGAGTCGTCGGTCAGCAGTTCGCCGTAGCCGATCTCGTCGCGGCGCTTCTCGATGATCGATTGCGCCTGCGCGAGGCTGGACCGCGGGACGGTGAAGGTGAGGTCGGTCGCTTCTCCCGAGCGGGTTGCGGCATGGACGACCATGTCGAAACCGATCCCTGCATCGGCCAGCGGCTTGAGAACCCCGGCCACGGTCCCGGGCTTGTCGGCAATCGCGGTCAAAGTGATACGGCCCTCGTTGCGATCGGCAGCGATCCCGGCGATTTCGTTTCTCTCCATGTCGGCTCCCGAAAGCTGTGCGACCACCTGCGTTCCCGGCAGGTCCTCGAATGCCGAAAGCACGCGCAGGGGCAAATTCTCGCGCATCGCAAGTCCCACCGAACGCGGCTGAAGCACTTTCGCGCCCACTCCCGCAAGCTCCAGCATCTCCTCGAAGGTGATCGCGTTCAGCTTGCGCGCCTTCGGCACGATCCTGGGATCGGTGGTGTAGACGCCATCGACGTCGGTGTAGATGTCGCAGCGGTCGGCCTTCACTCCAGCGGCGATGGCAACGGCGCTGGTATCGGATCCACCGCGGCCCAAAGTGGCGAGGCGGCCGTCATCGGAGACCCCCTGGAACCCGGGAATTACGGCAATCGTGCCGGCGGACAGTGCCTCGTCCAGGGTCGCCGATTCGATGGCGTCGACGCGGGCGTTGCCATGCACTCCCGACGCCTTGACCAGCTGCCATCCCATGAAGCTGCGCGCCTTTGCGCCCATGTTCTGGAGGGTCATCGCCAGCAGCCCGGCGGTGACCTGCTCGCCCGACGCGACAACGACGTCATATTCCTGCCGGTCGTGATGCGCGGCAGCCTCCCGGCAAAGCTGCACCAGGCGGTCGGTTTCGCCGGCCATCGCCGAAACCACCACAAGCACCTCGTTGCCCGCCCTCGCTTCGCGGCAAACGCGCTCCGCGACGCTTCGAATGCGCTCGATACCGGCCATCGACGTGCCGCCGAATTTCATCACGATGCGGGGCATGTGGAAGGTGCTTGCTCCTTGGGCTAACCGGCGCGTCCTGTTAGGGGGCAGGCATGAGCGAAACAAGTTCGACGGTTGTTGCCGACGAGGTCGAGCGATTCGCCGCGCTCGCCGCCGACTGGTGGGACCCGAGCGGCTCCTCGGCGATGCTCCACAAGCTCAATCCGGTGCGGCTCGGCTATATTCGCGACCAGGTGGACCGGCACTGGCAGTGCGACGAGCACGGTTTCAAGCCGCTCGCCGGCAAGAGCGCACTGGACGTCGGCTGCGGAGCCGGCCTCCTCGCGGAACCGCTGGCGAGGCTGGGGGCGAAGGTGACTGCAATCGATGCGGCGCGCGAGCTGATCGCGGCCGCAAAGCTTCACGGGGATCAGCAGGGCCTCGAGATAGACTACCAAGTGTCCCCCGTCGAAAAACTCGGCGGGGCATTCGACCTCGTCACCTCGCTAGAGGTTATCGAGCACGTCAACGATCCGAAGATGTTCGTTCGCTCGCTCGGCGAGCGCCTCGCGCCAGGGGGGCTGCTAATCCTGTCCACCCCGAACAAGACCGCCTGGTCGAGACTGCTGATGGTCGGGGCCGCCGAGGCCTTTGGCGCGATCCCGAAAGGGACCCATGATTTCGACAAGTTCATCCCGCCCGAGCGCATGAAGTCGCTTCTCGCCGACGAAGGGCTGATCTGCGTCGATATTGAGGGAATTGCCTGGTCGCCAACTCGCGGGCTTCACCTCAGCGACGACATGCGACTCAACTATTTCGTCACGGCAACAAAGGCTTGCTGACGCGTTTCGGCTGGCAATGACGAGCGCGCCCCTCTCGCGACACCTGACGGCGACCTGCGCGCTGCTATGGCTGCTGGCGGCGTGTTCGCAGGCACAGGCCCAGCCACCCGCCTTCCCCGGAGCCGAGGGGGCCGGCGCGATGAGCCTCGGCGGGCGGGGCGGCCACGTCGTCCATGTCAGCAATCTCAACGATAGCGGCCCGGGTTCACTGCGAGCGGCGATTGACGATTCGGGTGCGCGAACCATAGTCTTCGATATCGGCGGGACGATTGCCCTCGAGCGCCCGCTGACCATCCGCAACGGCCGCGTGACCATTGCCGGCCAGACCGCACCCGGCGGCGGAATCACCATTCGCAACCACGGCTTGCGGGTCGACGCCGACGACGTTGTGATCCGCTTCCTGCGGTCGCGGCTAGGCGACCTTGGGGGTGCTCCCGACGATGCCATTTCCGTCGTCAGCGGCCACCGGATCATCCTCGATCACGTGTCGGCGAGCTGGGGCACGGACGAAACGCTCTCGACCAGCCCCAACTGGGCGCGCGGCCACGATCTTGGGGACATCACCGTCCAGTGGTCGATCATCTCGGAATCGCTGTGCGGCCCGCCCACGACGAAGGCCCGCCACTGCTACGGCTCGCTGGTTGGGGAGGCGCTTGGCGGTCGCACCACCTATCACCACAATTTGTGGGCCCACCACGGCGGGCGAATGCCCCGTCCTGAAAACAAGCTTTCCCCCGACCGCGACCCGCGCGGCGCGCTGCTCGAATTCCGGTCGAACATTTTCTACAATTGGGGAGCGCAGCAGGCGGGGTACGATTCCGGCCCCGCGGCAATCGTCACCTCCAACTTCATCGACAACAGCTACATCCCGGGACCGAACTCGAAGGGGACGCTGATCTACGAGAACCGCAACCCGTTCGCCCGCGGCTGGTTTTCCGGCAACAGCTTCGACGGCAAGCCGCTGTCCGACCTGTCGGCGCACGTGTTGAGCAGGACTCCCGGCTTCCGGCTCAATGGTCCCGTGCAGGTCGCACCGGTTGCCGCCGATCCTGCCGAATCCGCGTATCGACGGGTGCTTGCGACGGCTGGCGCCTCGCTGGTTCGCGATTTGGTCGACCAGAGGGTGGTCGCAAGCGTTCGCTCGGCAAGCGGCGCGTTGATCGCCAGCCAGGACAGTGTAGGCGGCTGGCCCGAGCTCGATCGCGGGACTCCGCGGGTCGACCGCGATGGCGACGGGATGCCCGACCAGTGGGAAGCGGCCCACGGGCTCGATCCGGCCAACCCGGACGACGGACGCCGCGACCGCGACATGGACGGCTACACCAATCTAGAAGAGTGGCTCGCCGCGCTCGCCGCGCCCGCCCGGTGACCGCAGTCGATTGTTAACCAGACTGCGCGATACTCCGCCGAATGATCCCGATGCGCACCAGCACGATCTTCAAAAGCCGGTGGATGGCCCTGCTGTGGGCGGCCGGAATCATCTGGCTGGCGATCGACCTCGACGGGGGGAGCGACTCGGGCGCGTCACCCCAATCGAGCGCAAGCGGCGGCAGTCAGCCGCTGAGCGACGAAGACAACCGAACGATCTCGGACGCGCTCGACAAGATGTAGCGCGCGGCGCCCGCTCAGGCCGACTCGCCGCCCTCTTCCGTTTCGAAAATCGACTCCAGCGCGTCCGCGCGGGCGGAAAGGCGAACGGTGTCGCCTTCGATGTCGGCAATCAGCCCCTTGGGAATGAAATGATGGTGGCCCTTGTGGCTGCCAATTCCGGCGCTGCTGCTGTCGCGGGTGAGCTTCAGCCGGTCGCCTTCGATTCCGTCGACCTTGCCGATCGGGGCGCCTTCGGCGTCGATTACCTTCATATGTTCCTTGACCTCGTCAAAGCGGCTCATGTTGAATTCTCCTCCTGGTTCAACCCTGGACTAATGCCTCGGCCGTGTTCGGCTTCGACGTCAGCTGCATCTTTACGATTCGCCAGCGTCGCTGCTCCACCGTCGATCCGGGCACGTCGTTTACTCGCTTCACTGTGACCGGTCCGGTCAATACGTAATTCTCTCCAGCAGTCGTCTTTCCGGACAGGGTCAGCTGGACTTCGTCGTAGATCGATCCTGCAGCACCCTCGGCCGGCCCGATCCGTCCGATCGCTGCGTCGACCGTGTCGAACTGGTCGAACTGGTTGACGAACTTTTCCGTCGACAGTGTCGTCGCCTCCGGATCCCACAGTGCATAGGCATCCGCGTAACGGCCGGTCGCGAGCAGTTCCGCATATTTGCCAACGACCTGCCCCGGCGTTCGCTTGTCGACGTCAGTGTTTTGTCCGTCGGCGTTCGACTGCACCGAATTGCCGCTGTCGCTGGTCAGCGCTCCTTGGGGAGCGACTTCGTCGACCCGGGTTGCGTTCACCGTGTCCATTTCGTTCGGCTGGGGCTGGGGCGACGGCGGCGAGCAGGCGCTAGCCAGCACGATTGTCGCGGCGGCGGCCGTAAGGCTCAGGGTGCGTTTCGTTGTCATCTCTCAATAGAACGCCCAGCGGAGCGAATGTTCCGAATTCCAATGAGGCTGATCTGCCGCCCGTAGTCGGCCTCCCCGAGGTGGGTGGCCCTGCGATAGCTGAAGAAGCGGTCCGGGTTCGAATAGGTGTCGAGGTGGATCGTCTCCACATCGCCGATGCCCGCGGAGATCAGGCGATGCCGGACATAAGCGGGCAGATCGAAGTGAAGGCGCTCGGACGCTGCGGTGATGAAGAAGCGATCGTTGGCGGGATCGGCCTCGATGAACCGCTCTTTGAACGGGCCGTCCACTTCGTAGCTCGGAAGCGCGATGCACGGGCCGATCGCCGCGGCGATTCGGTGGCGTCGAGCGCCGAGCGCTTCCATTTCCGCAATCGCCGAATCGGTTACTCCGGCAAGCGCTCCTCGCCAGCCGGCGTGCGCGGCACCGACAATCCCCGCCTCGGCGTCGGCAAGCAGGACCGGCGCGCAATCGGCGGTCAGGATGCCGAGAAGCAGGTCCGGCCGGTCGGTGACCATGGCATCGGCGTGCGGCCGCTCGTTGTGGGGCCACGGCTCGGCAACATAGCGCGCTTCGCTCGAATGTTCCTGGTGGACCGTCGCCAATGCGGCACCGGGAAGCACAGCTGCGATTGCCCGGCGGCGATTTTCGGCAATTGCGTCGGGATCGTCCTTGCTTCCGGCGCCGACGTTCAGGCCGGCGACGACTCCGGTCGAAACGCCGCCGGCACGGCCAAGGAAGCCGTGCGGAACCCCGGCCAGGGTCGAGGCGTGGATGACCTCGACGCTCATTCGAGCCCCGCCGGAGCCGGCCAGCGCGGCGAGTGAAGCGCGATCACCTTGAACAGTTCGCCCATTTCGCTCCTGAGAGCACAGCCGCTTGCGAGCCTTCGCGATTTCCGCGGCGCGATGCCGGGTTCGAGCGGGCCAGCGAATCGGCCCGCGACTCGATGCCCAGCCTGCCGAGCCACTCGCCCTGGCCGACGACGGACGTAACCGCCGCGCCCGCTTGGCGGGCGGCCTTGGCAAGTGCCTCGAAATCGACATGGGCCGTCAAATCCTGCTCCCCGGCATTTTGCAGCACGGGCGAAAAAGCATGCCCGCGAACCGCCTGAAGCGTGTCGCCCGGTGCACTTTTCGAATGCCCGTAGTCAATGACCAGGGCAGCGCCGCCGTTCGAGACCAGCCGTCGCGCAATCTCGCTCACGACCGCGTCGCGAGCCGGCGAATCCTCGACGATGTCGCCGCCGCGATCGAATGCCAGCCCGCCTGCGGCAGTAACGACCCTGCGTTCGATTCCGGTGGCGAACTGCCGGATCGGAAGAGCGTCGAGGAATTCGTTGGCGACGAGCAGTAGCGGCCGATCGGGGACAGTCGTCAGCTCGTCGTGCCAGGCCGCTGCGGGCAATGCCTTGGCCCTGCCGCTCGCGAAGGACGGGGCTGGTCTCGACGAGGTGAACCTCCGGGCGGAGGCCGGCAGACGCCATCGCTCGAAGCGCGTCCGCGGACAGCGTTCCGCGGCCCGGTCCCAGCTCGACGTAAACGGCGTCCCCCGGCTTACCGGCCCTGGTCCAGCAATCGGCAAGGCAGGCTCCGACCAGCTCACCGAACATCTGGCTGACTTCCGGTGCCGTCGTGAAGTCACCGTCCGCGCCGAGCGGGTCGCGGGTCGCGTAATAATAGGAGTTGCAGGCCTCCATGAAGGCCTCGACGGTCAGTGGACCTTCGGAACGGATGCGGTCCCGGAGCGCTCGCTCCAGCGGCGTCACTGGATCCTCGCGGACCCCAGGGCGGGGTCGGCCCGAACGCGGCGCGCACCGGACGTCCACATCAGCCAGGCGCCGCCGATTATCAGCGGAAGCGACAGCCACTGGCCCATATGCAGGCCGGTGGCGTGGGTGAACCCGGCAAGCTGCGGGTCCGGCTCACGGACGAATTCGACCAGAAAGCGGAACAGCCCGTAGAAGAAGCCGAAGGTGCCGACCAGCAGGCCCGGCTTGTAGCGCGCGTCGGTTTTCCAGAACATCCAGGCCAGGATTGCGAACAGCACCACGCCTTCCAGGAGCGCCTCGTAAAGCTGGCTCGGATGGCGGGGCGGCCCAAGCACCACCTGGCCGGCGATGGTTTCGGGGAATCGGACCGCCCACGGCACGTCGGTCGGAGCACCCCACAATTCGTGGTTCACGAAATTCGCCAGGCGACCGAAGAACAACCCGATGGGCGCGACGCAGGCGACGTAGTCGTGCAGCCGGAGCGGCGGCAGCTTTTCTTTCCAGCTCAGGTAGAGGATTCCGAGCACGGTTCCGATGAGGCCGCCGTGGAACGACATGCCGCCGTCCCAGAGTTTCAGGATATCGAGCGGGTGCTGTGCGTAATAGGGCAGGTTGTAGAACAGGACGTAGCCGAGGCGCCCGCCCAGGATCACCCCGACCGCCGCATAGAAGACCAGGTCGTCGGCATGGCGCCGCGCCATCGGTGCGCCCGGCTGCCTGAGCAGCTTGAGCATGTACCAATAGCCGATGAATATCCCGGCCAGGTACGCGAGGCTGTACCAGCGAAGCTCGAAAATGCCGAGATCGAGCGCCACTGGCGACAAATGCAGGTCGGTCCAGGCGATTGCATTGGATGCGTCTGTTGTCGGCAAGGCTCTTCCTTTTCGGTCCGCGCCTCATAAGGTGCCCTGCAGTAAAGGCAAACGGCAGCGAGGGTTGTGAATGGGAAGCGAGCTCGATCGGAAGTTCGACGAGACGCTGGCGGCAATCACCGGGCCGGGCGGACGAATCGTCATCGATCGCGACGAAAGCGGCCGTGCGATCGTCGGCAATTTCCCGGCGACCCTGCCGCAACTGTTCCGCACGTTCAGCGCGCTTAACGCGCAGACCGAGGCGCTGATTGCAGGCAATGAACGGCTGACCTTCGCCGACCTGGACCAAAAGTCGGAAAGGCTGGCCCGGGCGCTTGCCGGGCGTGGGATCGCCAAGGGCGACAGGATCGCAATCGCAATGCGCAACTGCCCGACCTGGGTCGTCAGCTACATGGCCGTTCTCAAGGCGGGCGCGGTCGCCACCCTGCTCAACGGCTGGTGGCAAAGCCATGAGCTCGAGCATGCGCTCGAAATGGTGCGCCCGACGCTGGTCATCGCCGATCGCTCGCGCGCCGAGCGGGTCGAGTCACTGGGCGGAGAAGTGCCTGTCGTCGCGCTCAAGATCGACGAGCCGCTCGATGTAGCGCTGGAGCCTTTGCTCCGCGGCGAAGAGGCCGATCTCCCCGAGATCGAGCCGCAGGACAATGCCACGATCCTGTTCACGTCGGGCTCGACCGGAGGCGCCAAGGGCGCCTTGTCGACTCACCGGGCGGTGACCACCGGCGTTTATGCCTATGCGACGGGGCTTATCACCCTGCTTGCGATCATGGAGCGAGAGGGCACCCCGCCCGAGAACCCGCCGCGCACATTGCTCAGCGTTCCGCTGTTTCACGTCACTGGCGAGGTTCCGGTGCTTCTCAACAGCTTCGTCATCGGGCGCGGAATGGTGCTGATGCACAAATGGGATGCCGGCGAAGCTCTTCGGCTGATCGAGAAGGAAAAGATCACCTATTTCGTCGGCGTTCCGACGATGAGCCTGGAACTGATGACCCATCCCGACCGGGACAAGTACGACCTGTCGACCCTGACCGACATCACGGCAGGCGGCGCGCCGCGGCCGGTCGCGCACGTCGAGCGGCTCCAGAAGACGTTCACCTGGGCGCGGCCGGCGCTCGGCTATGGCCTCACCGAAACCAACGCGGTGGGCTGCAGCAACTTCTGGAGCAATTACGCCGACAAGCCCGGCTCGACTGGGCGCGCGCAAAAGCCGTTCGTCGAAATTGCCATTCTCGGGGAAAACGACAGTCACCTGCCGGTCGGAGAGCGCGGCGAAATCGGCATCCGCTCCGCAGCCAACATGAAGGAATATTGGGAGGCCCCCGAGTCGACCGATGCCGCCCTGACCAGCGACGGCTACGTTCGGACCGGCGACGTCGGATATGTCGACGAAGACGGCTATTTGTTCATCGTCGACCGCAAGAAGGAGATCATCATCCGCGGCGGCGAGAATATCTCGGCCGCCGAGGTCGAGGCCGCCTGTTACGCGTGTCCGGATGTCGCCGAAGCCGCTGTGTTCGGAGCCCCCGACGAGCGCCTCGGCGAAGTCCCGGTGGCGGTAATCCACGCTCGTGACGGCCTTACCGAGGAACAGCTGCGCCAGTTCCTCGAGGCCAACATTGCCGCTTTCAAGGTCCCGTCCCGCTTCGTCTTCAGCGACTCACCGCTTCCGCGGCTTGGGACCGGCAAGATCGACCGGGTGGCGCTGAAGGCACAGTACGCTCGTTGACCAGCGCCTCGGCACCCCCCGGACATCCGCAGGTCGAGCACGGCCGAATCGGAGTGTTGCTGATCAACCTGGGCACTCCGGATGCGCCCGAGGCCGGCGCCGTTCGCCGCTATCTCGCCCAGTTCCTCACCGACCCGCGAGTGATCGAAATCCCGCAATGGCTGTGGCGCCCGATCCTTCACGGGGTCGTGCTCCGGCTGCGGCCAAAGAAGTCGGCCCATGCCTATGCGCAAGTGTGGAGCGAAGAGGGTTCGCCGCTGGCGGCCTTCACCTCCCGGCAGGCACAAGCGCTCCAGCAACGGCTTGGCGACTCGGCGATCGTGGATTTCGCGATGCGGTACGGCAATCCGGGGATCGATTCGGCGATCGAAAGGATGGTCGCGGCGGGGTGCGAGCGAATCCTCGCCGCACCGCTCTATCCCCAATATTGCGCGGCAACGACGGCGAGTGCGCAGGACGCGGTCTTTGCAGCGCTGGCGACGCTCCGCTGGCAGCCGGCGCTTCGGACGCTGCCGCCCTATTTCGACGACCCGCTCCACATCACCGCGCTGAAGCAGAGCATCGAGCGCCAGCTTCACGAGCTCGATTTCGAGCCCCAGCGATTGCTCCTGAGCTTCCACGGAATGCCGCAGCGCACGCTGGAGTTGGGCGACCCCTATCACTGCCACTGCCAAAAAACCGCGCGCCTGCTGGCTGAGCAGCTGGCGATCCCGTCGGATATCGCCTTCCAGTCGCGATTCGGCCGGGCCAAGTGGCTGGAGCCTGCCACCGACACGACTCTGGCCGGCTATCCCGCCAAAGGCGTCACGCGAATCGCGATCGCCGCGCCTGGGTTTTCGTCCGATTGCATCGAAACGCTTGAAGAGCTCGGCATCCGCGGCCGCGAAAGTTTTCTCTCGGCAGGCGGGGAAAAGTTTGCCCGCCTCGACTGCCTCAACGACTCCCCGGAAGGTATCGAGATGCTGCAGGCGCTTATCGAGCGCGAACTTGCAGGCTGGCTGCCGCGGGCATAAGCGGCTGATAATAAAACAGGAGGCTTGAAATGGCTCGAGTGGCGATCGTCACCGGCGGAACGCGCGGCATCGGAGAGGCGATCAGCGTCGCCCTCAAGGACTTGGGGATGACCGTTGCCGCAACCTACATGGGCAACGACGAGCGCGCCAAAGCCTTTACCGAGCGAACTGGGATCAAGTCTTACAAGTGGGACGTGGCGGATTTCGACGCCTGCCAGGCTGGCGTGCGGCAGGTGGAGGAAGACCTCGGGCCCGTCGACGTCCTCGTGAACAACGCCGGAATCACCCGCGACGCGACGATGCGGAAGATGGACCACAAGAAGTGGCAGGAGGTCATGGATACGAACCTCGGCGGCTGCTTCAACATGGCCAAGTCGGTTTTCGACGGAATGACCGGCCGCGGCTATGGCCGGATCGTCAATATCGGGTCGATCAACGGCCAGGCCGGCCAATATGGCCAGGTCAATTATGCGGCCGCCAAGTCGGGCATCCACGGCTTCACCAAGGCACTTGCCCAGGAGGGCGCCCGGTTCGGAGTGACCGTGAACGCGATCGCCCCGGGATATATCGACACCGACATGGTCGCCGCGGTGCCCGAGGAGGTTCTCCAGAAAATCGTCGCCAGGGTTCCGGTCGGCCGCCTTGGAAAGGCCGACGAAATCGCGCGCGGAGTCGTTTTCCTGTGTGACGAAAACGCCGGCTTCGTCACCGGCTCGACGCTGTCGATCAACGGCGGACAGCACATGTACTGATGGGGACGGCGATCCCCCCGCGCCCGCCAGTGAAGCGATCGGTGACGATTGCCGGGCACGAAACGTCGATCGCGCTAGAGCCGATATTCTGGGCGGAACTCGAAAAGGCGTCGTCGGCCGAAAATTTGCCACTCAACGCGCTGATCGCGCGAATCGACGCGCAGCGGCTCACGCAAGTGCCGCCCGCGAACCTCGCGTCCGCGCTTCGGCAGTGGCTCTACGCGCGCGCTCTATCGCGCCAGTAGGATTCGCGCCTGCCCGGCTACCTGGGCGAGCATCGGCGCGCTAACCGCGCCTTCTCGCCGGGCACGGTTGATCAGTTCCCGGAACTGGTCGATCCGGGGCTTCTGGTCGGCCACCCACTCCTTCACGCCGGCAACCGGGTCCTTGCCCCGAACGCGCGCCAGGAAGTCGATCCGAAGCTGCTCGAAATCGCGGGCGAGGCCAGCAGTGAGAAGGCGCTCCCACTGGTCGCGCGGCGTGAAGCGGGCGAGTTGCTGCTGCGCCCAGTCGAGACCCAATGCCTCGCCGAGCTGCGTATAGGCCCTCGTCAGCGCCAGTTCGTCCAGGTCCTTGCGAGCGGCGAGAGCGGCGATTCCGAAGACGCCGTCGAGCTCGTAGAGCCGGACCAGCCCGCGCACGATCTCTTCGCTTGCGCCCAATTCGACGAGATGGTCGCGGCGAACCGCCGCTTCGTTGCGAACCTCGGAGCGGATAAGCTTCGTCGCGGCGAGCGAAATCTTGCGCACCCCCGGCTCAAGCAGCTTGCAAAGGACGCTGACGCGCATTTCGCCGCCGACCGCACGAAGGATGTCGGAAAGGTGCGAATGGACGCTTCTCGCGGCAATTCCGAACAGCTCGACGCGAACGCTTTCGGGGACTTCGGCGTGCTCCATCTGCGCCCAGAGCTTGTCGAGGTCGAGAAGGCGCTCGGCGACGAGGAAGGCAATCACCACCTGTCCCAGTGACGCGCCCTCTTCCTCCGTCATGTCGAGAGCGACGACGGGGCCGAGGCGATTGACGATCCGGTTGGCGACCCTGGTCGCGATGATCTCGTTGCGCAGCCGATGGGCACGGATTGCGTCGGCATGGGTCTTGCGCATCGGCTTTGGAAAAGCGGCGAACAGCTCCGGCTCGAGAAGCTTTTCGTCGGAAAGGTCCAAAGCCTCCGCGGCGGCCTGGAGCGCGATCTTCGACATCGACAGGACCACCGCCAGCTCTGGCCGGGTAAGGCCGCGATTTTCCTGTGCCCGGCGAAGGAGCTCTTCGGTGGTGGCGATCCCCTCGACCTTGCGGTCCAGCCGCCCCGAGGCTTCCAGGAGTTCGATCGTCCGAACATGCCCGGGCAGCGCCTTGGCACCGCCGCTCTGGGCGATCGAAAGCGCCAGCGACTGCAGGCGATTGTCCTCGAGCACCATGTCGGCAACGCCCTCGGTCATCTTGACGAGGAGAGTGTTGCGCTTGGCAAGGGTGAGCGTCCCTTCCCGCATCTCGCGATTGAGCGGGATCTTGATGTTCACTTCCTTGTCGGAGCAGTCGACTCCGGCGCTGTTGTCGATGAAGTCGGTGTTGATCCGGCCCCCGTTGATCGCGAATTCGATCCGGCCGGCCTGCGTGATCGCCAGGTTGGCGCCTTCGCCGATGACCTTGCACCCAAGGTCCTTGGCGTCGGCGCGAATCGCGTCGTTGCCCGGATCGCCGACTTCCGCATCGACTTGCGTCGATGCCTTCACGTAAGTGCCGATGCCCCCGAACCAGAGCAGGTCGACCGAGCTCTTCAGGATGGCGTTCATCAGGGTCGCCGGATCGACGGTGGCGTCTTCGATGCCAAGCGCCGAACGCGCCTCTTTGGACAGCGGAATCGATTTCTGGATGCGCGGGAAAACCCCTCCGCCGTCGGAGATCTTCGTCCGGTCGTAATCGTCCCAGCTCGACCGCGGCAGCTCGAACAGCCGCTTGCGCTCGGCCCAGCTCACCGCCGGGTCGGGATTGGGGTCGATGAAGATGTGCCGGTGGTCGAACGCTGCGATGAGCTTGATCGACTCGCTTAGCAGCATGCCGTTCCCGAACACGTCGCCGGACATGTCGCCGACGCCGGCGACCGTGACCGGATCGCTCTGGACGTCGATTCCCATTTCGAGGAAGTGCCGCTGGACGGAAATCCACGCGCCGCGAGCGGTGATCCCCATTGCCTTGTGGTCGTAGCCGTTCGATCCGCCGCTGGCGAAAGCGTCGCCAAGCCAGAACCCGCGCTCCAGCGCGATTCCGTTGGCGAGGTCGGAGAAGGTTGCCGTGCCCTTGTCGGCGGCAACGACGAAATAGGGATCCTCGCCGTCGCGGATGACGACGTGGTCGGGATGGACGACCTCGTCGTCGACGATGTTGTCGGTGATCGACAGAAGCGCGCGAATGAAGACGCTGTAGCTTGCCGTGCCCTCCGCCAGCCAATTGTCGCGCTCGCTCGGGGGCGGCAGCAGCTTGGCATAAAAGCCGCCCTTCGCGCCGGTCGGCACGATCACCGAGTTCTTGACCAGCTGGGCCTTCATCAGCCCGAGAATTTCCGTGCGGAAATCGTCGCGCCTGTCCGACCAGCGGATGCCTCCGCGAGCGACCGGTCCGCCGCGCAAGTGGATGCCTTCGACTCGCGGCGAATAAATCCAGATTTCTCGCCATGGAATCGGCGCCGGGAGGCCCGGGACGAGGCGCGAATCGAGCTTGAAGGCAAGCGCTTCGTCCGCTGCAGGAGCGAAAGCGTTGGTCCTGACGATGGCTTCGACCAGCGCTCGCATGCGCCGAAGGATCCGGTCGTCGTCGATAGAGCGGACTCCGGCAAGCGAATCGTCGAATTGCGAGCGGCGGCGCGCAATCTCCGCTTCGCGATCGGTTGTCGCCGGGTCGTGGATCGCCCGGAACAGCGACACCAGCGCCTGAGTCGCTGTCGGAGCACGCCTGAGGGCATCGGCGATCGTCAGCAGTCCGAAGGCGCTTCCGGTTTGGCGCAGGTAACGGAACCAGGCGCGAATCCACACCACCGCGGTGGGGTCGATTCCGGCGAACAGGACGAGCTGGTTGAACTCGTCGTCTTCGGCAGCGCCGCTCAAAACGCAGGAAATCGCCTCTTCGATCGTTTCAGAGCGTTCGAGGATCGGCTTTACGTCCACTCCCGGCAGCTCGAGCCGGAAATCGTGGATGTAACCGATCGTCCCGCCGCCAAGTGAGGTCGGAATTTCCTCCAGCACCCGGAAGCCGAAATTCTCGAGCACCGGGACGGCTTCCGAAAGCGGGATCAACGCGCCGCGGCGGTAGGTCTTCAGTTCGAGCTCGTGCTCAGCCCGCGAGGAATGGCACAGGCGCACGCCGCGCTCGTCGGCGCTCGCCAGGCTGGCGAGCCGAATGACATCGGCTGCTGCCTCTTCCGGGCTGGTGCGCGCGCGATAGCCGTCCGGAAAGGCGGGGATGTAGGTCAGCGCGAGGCGGGTGGCACGAGGCGCCCCTGCCATCGAGATGAGCTCCGATTCGACGGCCGGGCTCCAGCCGCGGACCATCTCGACCAGCGCCGAATCCAGCGCCTCGGTGTCGGGCAGCTCCGCCGACGGATCGATAGGGAACGTGAATCGGATGAGCGCCAGCTCACCTTCCCCGAGTTCGATCGACCAGCTGCTGATTGCCGCCTCGATCTCCGCTTCGAGCATCATCCCGATGGCCTTGCGTCGGGTGGTGCTCAGCTCGTCGCGAGGAAGCCAGACGAACGCATAGAGATGGCGGCGAAGCGCGCCGGGCAGCAGCAGCAGCTTCGGCCGCGGGCGGTCGGCGAGGCTCATCGCGGTCAGCGCGGCGGTTCGAACCTCGTCTTCGTCGAACGAGATCAGGAGGTCATGCGGAAGCGTCGAAACGACATGGGCTAGCGCTTTTCCGGCGTGACTCGACGGAGCGAACCCAAGCTCCTTGTCGAGCTTGTCGAGCCGCTCGCGAAGCACCGGCACGTGCTGCGCCGAGGTGCGCAGGGCCTCGCTTGTCCACAATCCGGTGTGCACCGACAATTGCCCGTCCGGGAGCCGCACCATCACCACGTCGAGCGGCACCCGGCGGTGAACCGGCGAATTCCGATCCGCCTTCAGGATCAGGACGGTCCGGCCGCCGCTGCACAGGTGATTGACGGCGGCTTCCGCCGCGCTCTTCTCCCACAGCCCGGTCTCGTTGCGGAGAATTCCAAGCGCGTCCTGCAGCTGCCCGTCGGGGGCAAGGTGGGCATGGCCGAGCAAGGTGAAATGATTGTCCGCAAGGAACCGAAGCAGCGCCGCGCTCTCGCCGTTGCGGCCCTCGAGGCTCGCCGCGTCCGACTTCATCTGCTCAAGCATCCTGGGCCAGTCGGTGACCGCCGCGCGGACGTCGGACAGCACGGCCTTGAGCTGGCGACCGAGTTCCTGGCGGCCGCGAGCGTCGGCCCGGTCGAGCTCCATGTAGATGATCGACTCGGGCTTCCCCTCGCCGATCTTCTCGATCCGTCCCGACTTGTCGCGGGTGACCTTCACGATCGGGTGCAGGAGCCGGTAAATTGCAAGGTCGCGCGCGGCGACTGCACCGGCAACGCTGTCGACCAGGAACGGCATGTCCTCGTTGACCGCGACCAGCCGCATCCGCCGCCGGCCGGCCTCGCCGCCCGTCGATTCGATTTTAAGCGCGGTGGTGCGGTCGGGACGAACCGCGGCCGCAGAAGCGATGAATTCAGCGGCGTTCAGCTGTTGATCGCGGTCGAATCCCTCCGTCTCACCCGGAAGCGCATTCGTCGTCAGTGCGTCGCGAATGGAATCGACCAGCGTTTTGGGCAGGCGCGGCTGGGCCGTCATTTAGGTAAGAGCTCCGGCACTGGTCGTGATGGCCGCGGGCTATAGCCGTGGCGCTACTGTGGCGACAAGGGACGAAGCGGAGACTTTTTTGCGCCGCCAGCGCGCCGAAACGCTGTTTCAGCCACCGACCTGACGGATTGCCCGTTCGACAAGCGCCGAGTCCTCGACCACGGCTATCGCTTCCAGTTTCCCGCCGCCGGAACGCCGGGTCAGCACCAGCGCGAACTCCTCTTCGCTGCTGATTGCGGCGAAATCGACTGGGGACGCGGTGCGCAGGCGCTCGCGCGCCAAGGCCGTCTTCGTATCCGCCTTTGGCTGCGGGCGCCGGGCCTGGCGTTCGGCGGCGACGAGCGCTTTCAAGCCGCCCGCTTGTGCCTCGATGAAGGCTAGGAACCCGCCAAGCTCGATCCCGCTGCGGTCGGCGTAGGACAAGGCTGCCGAATATTCGGTCAGTCGCGCCTTGTCGTAATCGATTCCGAAGACGAGCTTCACGATCGCCGTCATCGGCGCCCGCGCCTGCGCCTTCACGCCCGAGTCCTCGAGCAATTCGGCATAGTCTTCCGGCTGCTCCCTGGAGGCGACTGAAAGGTCGTAGGCGCGCGACAGGGCCCGATAGAGCGCCTCGCGAGTGCGCCCCTCGGCGCTCTTGACCGTTTCCGCGCATTCGCGGGCGGCCGAGAGCCTGTCGGCAAGGCCGGCATCGTCGCCGAGTTCGACGTCGAAGACTTCTTCTTCGTCCGGCTCGGCAGACTCGGTCGCAAGCGCCGCGATTTCCGTAACGTCGATCGGCTCGCCAAAGCTAACCGCTTCGACGTCCGACGCTACGGGCGCAGGCGTTACCGTCGCCGACTGCTGCTCGACCTTTTTCCAGTTGATGACCCCGTAGATGAAGTCGATCGTGTCGCCGTCGGACGAAAAGGGCATCAGGATTCCGCGGTAGCAGATGCTTTCGCCGCGCTGGTTCTCGAATTCGGCTTCGAAACCGACCGGGGCGCGATTGGCGATGATCTGCATGTAATGGTCGGTCAGCCGGGACAGCAACGACCGGCTGGGCACCTCCGCGATCGTCTTCACCTCTTCGCCGAGGTCGCACTCGCTTCGGATGGCGGCACCGACATAGGGCGTCGCCGGGTCGTCGCGGCCGCTGGTGAAGTCGAGAAGGACGCTATTGGGAGCGAAGTCGGCCAGGTCGCCGGGTTCGAGGTCCTCAATCGAGGGAAAGTCGCGGCCATCGAGAAGCGAAACCCAGTAATTGTAGGCGCGAACGTGCATTCGCCGCTCGTCGGTGCCTATCGCCGCAGTCGTGCTCTCCTGCGGCTGGGAGGCCGCGGGCGGCTCATACTCACTCGGAAAATCCCGATACGTGTCCATCAAGGACGTCCCACTCCTGAAACTGCAGCTGGCCTGAAACTGCAGCTGGAATGCCGAATTTCCCTTACGAAACCGTTAACCTTACCTGTTGAGAGGGCCGCCACTCACTTGCGCTTGCCCGCTGGAAACGCGGCTGGTAGTGGCGGCGGCGCCGCGGCGCGTTGGCCGTCGGCTATTCGCGACACAAGCCGCTTTAGCTCAGCTGGTAGAGCACATCATTCGTAATGATGGGGTCGTGGGTTCGAGTCCCTCAAGCGGCACCGCGCCTTTCTGCGGGAAGGCTCACACGGGGGTTTGCGGAATGCGGGTCTGCATCGTTGGGGCTGGAGCGATAGGCGGCTGGATCGCGGGGCGCTTCGCTCTTGGCGGGATCGACGTCAGCCTCGTCGCCCGCGGCGAGACTCTCAAGGAAATCGACAGCGAAGGCCTTCGGCTGACCGACGCGGGAGAAACGCGCTGCGTTGCAGTCACAACCGCCGAAGATCCCGCCACTGTGGGAACGCAAGACCTCGTCGTACTCGCCGTCAAGGCCCCGGCCCTGGTCGATGTCGCCCCCAGCCTCGAACCGCTGATCGGGCCTGAAACCGTGATCCTGCCGATGCTCAACGGCGTTCCGTGGTGGTTTACGCAAGATCAGCTCGAGTCAGTCGACCCGGACGGGGAAATCGCCGATGCGCTTCCCTTCGACCAGGTCGTCGGCTGCGTCGTCCATGCGAGCTGCCGGCGCGAGGCGCCGAACCATGTCCACGTCGTCCATTCCGAGAAGCTGATCGTTGGCGAGCCCGAGGGCGGGACGAGCGATCGAGTCGCCAGGATCGCGGCGCTGTTCCGGAGCGAGGGGATCCGCGTCGAGGAGAGCGAAAATGTGCGGCGGGCGATCTGGTACAAATTGTGGGGCAATGCGACGATCAACCCGCTGTCGGCGCTGACTCGCTCGACCGCCGACCAGCTGCTCGACGACGGGGCCATCCGCGCCCTGATGGCCGATGCGATGGACGAGCTTGCCGCGATCGGCGCAGCGATCGATTGCCCGATCAGCGAAAGCGCCGACGACCGCATGGAAGTGACGGCGCGCCTCGGCGCCTTCAAATCCTCGATGCTTCAGGATGTCGAGGCGAGCCGGCCGATCGAGCTTGAGGCTTTGCTCGGTGCACCGCGGCAAATCGCCCGGCGCGTTGGAGTCCCGACGCCGCAGCTTGACCGGATTTACGCGATGACCCGCCTGATGGCCGAGAATCTCGGGCTTCTCTAGCTCGGTTCGACCACTCGGCCGACGCATTCTCCAAAGCCGATCCGGACCGCGCCTTCCGCCTCGCACCACGCGCGAAGGGTGACCTCGTCGCCGTCTTCGAGAAAGCTCCGGCTCTCGCCTGTCGGCAGCTCCAGCGGCTGCTTGCCACCGCGGCTGATCTCCAGCATCGAGCCGAGGCCATTATCGTCGGCTGTGGACAATGTGCCCGTGCCGATGAGGTCGCCGGGCTGGAGATTGCATCCGTTGGCGGAGTGGTGAGTCACGATTTGCGCGGCGCTCCAGTACATCGCCGCGGATGCCGATCCACGGGAAAGCGTCTTCGCCGCAAGCCCCTGCTGACGCATTTTCGCCGTCGACAATGTGACTTCAAGCTGGATTGCAAAGGCGCTGTCGCCGTTGCCCTGAAGGTACGGCAGCGGTTCGGGATCCCCGTCGGGGCGCGGCGGCATGGGCACCCGGAACGGCTCCAACGCCTCGCTCGTCACGATCCATGGCGACACGCTGGTCAGGAAGTTCTTGGCGAGGAACGGGCCCAGCGGCTGGTACTCCCATGCCTGTATGTCCCGCGCCGACCAGTCGTTGAGGAGGCACCAGCCGGCGATGTGTGACGGCGCTTCGTCGATCGGGATCGGCTCGCCGAGGCGGTTGCCTGGCCCGACCCACAGTCCGAGCTCGAGCTCATAGTCGAGGCGCCGGCTGGGCCCGTATTCGGGAGAGTCAGCATCGGGAGCCTTTCGCTGGCCGCTGGGCCGGGTGACGTCCTCGCCGGATACTCGCACCGAACTCGCCCGGCCATGATAGCCGATCGGCACATATTTATAGTTCGGAAGCAGCGGGTTGTCGGGCCGGAACTGCTTCCCGACGTTGGTTGCGTGGTGAATGCCGACGTAAAAATCGGTGTAGTCGCCGACGAGGCAGGGGACGTGCATCCTCACCTCGCTCTGGCCGATCAGCTGAGGCTCGACGGAATCGCGAAAGCGCTCGTCCGTGAGAAGCTCCGACAGGCGCTCACGAAGCGCGTGTTGCGCTTCGTGCCCTCGCGCAAGCCAGCCGTTGAGCACCGGCTGCGCGAAGTCGTCCGCCCACTGCTCGTCCAGCAGATCGGCTATGGCATTGAGGTCGAGGATGTAGTCGCCGATCGCAACGCCCGGGCGGCGGCGGCCCTTGCTTTCGGAAAAAATGCCGAGCGGCAGGTTCTGAACCGGGAAATCGCTTCCCGGGGCTGCGCTTTCGACCCAGCTGACGAGATCGGGATTGTTGGTTGGGTCGGTCGTGTCGCTCATGGGAGTCTTGCCTTGGGAAATCCGGTCCACGCCTCGTCGTAATCTGCCTGCGCGCGGTCGAGCGCGAAGCTGGTCGGGCGATAGGGCCAGCAGGTTTCGAGCATGAAGGCCATCGTTCCTTCGACCTTCGCGGGCTTCAGGTCGGCGTCGGTCGCCTTGCGCCAGCTTTCGACGTCGGGGCCGTGTCCGCTCATGAGATTGTGGAGCGACAGTCCGCCGGGCGCGAAACCGTCCGCTTTCGCGTCATATTCGCCGGTGATTAGCCCCATCGCCTCGCTCATCACGTTGCGGTGGAACCAGGGTGGCCGGAACGTGTCCTCGGCGACCATCCACCGGGGCGGGAATATGACGAAATCGGCATTTGCGCGGCCCGGCACGTTGCTTGGGCTCGTCAGGACCGTGAAGATCGACGGGTCGGGATGGTCGAAGCTGACGGTGCCGATCGCGTTGAACTTGGCGAGGTCGTATCGGACGGGCGCGTAATTTCCGTGCCAGGCGACGACATCGAGCGGCGAGTGATCGAGAACCGTGGTCCACAAATTGCCGAGCGACTTCTGGATCACCTCGGTTTGCTCGTCCCGATCTTCAAACCAGGCGACAGGAGCTTCGAAATCGCGCGCATTGGCGAGTCCGTTCGACCCGATCGGGCCAAGGTCGGGGAGCCGGAACGGAAGCCCGTAATTTTCCGCGACATAGCCCGTCGACGGGCCGTCCGGGAGCGATACCCGAAACCGTATCCCCCTGGGGACGACGCCGATCCAGCCCGGCGCAACGTGAAGCCGGCCAAGCTCGGTCTCGAGCAAGACGCTTCCCTGCTGCGGAATGATGACGAGCTCGCCGTCCGCGTCGACGAAAACGCGCTTCATGTCCGCTTCGGCACGATAGAGGTGGACCGCACAGCCCTCCAAGACCTGCGGCTCGCGCGCCTGGAGCATCGTCACCAGCCCATCGACGAAATCCTTCCCTCGCGGAATTTCGCCGAGGGGGTCCCAGCGCAGCCGGTTTGGCGCAAGCGCCGACGAGTCAGCAGGCGCTCCAAACAACTGCGCACCTTCGTATTTCAAAAATGGCCGATGGTCGGCGGTCGGCCGCATCCGGTACAGCCAGCTGCGCCGGTTTTCGTGCCTGGGCATCGTGAAGGCGGTGCCCGACAGCTGCTCGGCATAGAGGCCGAAAGCCGGTTTTTGCGGTGAGTTGCGCCCTTTCGGGAGGGCCCCCGCGATGGCCTCGGTTTCGAAATGGCCCCCGAAGCCGCTCAAATAGTGAAGGCTCATGCGCGCCGGTTACTGTTTTGGCCGCCGACAATCAAACGGGCGCAGCCCCTTTGCAGGAACTGCGCCCGAAACGCGCGGGACTCGCCTGCCGCGCGCCGTTCGCCGGGGTGCGCCCGGATTGCTCCAAGCGCCGCCCCGCCAAACACATCACTGATTGACGTTGACGTCGATCGAATTGGGAACGTTGACGTTGGTTCCGCCCCCGGTGAGCCCGAGGCTGTCGCGGAAGACCCACAACAAAACCAACACGACGATGATGAGGAGGACGACTGCAAGAACGCCGCCGCCTCCGCCGCCGCCATCGCGCTCGACAACGGTCGTATGTTCTGTCTCGTGATCGCGGTCGTCAGCCATTTCAAACTCCCTGTTGCCCGCTGTTTGGGTTGCGTAACGAACGAACGCATTCAGGAGCGGTTCCCGGCAAGATGCGCGGGCTTCTCCGGCGGTGTTTCGACCCGCCCCGCGGCCGGTGTGCCGAATCGAAACAGCTGCAGATGCGGGCGTGGCGCGGTGGCCGCTCCGGGCTAGGGATGGGGCGTCAACTCGTGTGGGGACGATCGATGACCCGAACTTCGCAGCTTCTGCGCAGTGAGACCGCTGCCACCAGCATCGAATATGCCGCGATTGCGGCGCTGATTTCGATTGTGGCGATCGGCACCATTGCGACCATCGGGACGACCGTCAGCGGTTTCTTCGCAAGCATCCCCGCATTCTGACGTCGCGAGCGGGCTGGAAGAAACGGTCCATCATCGGCTAGGAGCCGCCGATGATCGACGAAAACGAAGCCGAGCTGAGCGGAACTCGCCAAAAACGCCCGCCAAAACCCTCACCGACATCGATCGGCGACCATAAGCTTAGCCCGTCGACGCTGATGATGGGCTACGGCTTCGACCCGACCTTGAGCGAGGGTTCGCTCAAGCCGCCGATTTTCATGACCTCGACCTTCGTTTTCGAAAGCGCGGCCGCAGGAAAGCGCTTTTTCGAAGGCGTTACCGGCAAGCGCCCGGGCGGTGCCGAGGGCCTGATCTATTCGCGCTTCAACGGCCCCAACCAGGAAATCCTCGAGGACCGCCTCAGCCTTTGGGAAGGTGCGGACGACGCGCTTGCCTTCTCGAGCGGCATGTCGGCGATCGCGACCCTGTTCTTCACCTTCTGCAAGCCCGGCGACGTCGTCGTCCATTCCGGCCCGCTCTACGCTGCGACCGAGACCTTCATCGCCAAGCATCTGGCCAAGTTCGGAGTGTCCTACGTGGACTTCCCGGCCGGAGCGACTCGCGAGGAGATCGATTCGGTCCTCGAAAAGGCCAAGGCCATGGGCCGCGTCGCAATCATCTATCTCGAAAGCCCGGCCAACCCGACCAACGCGCTCGTCGACGTCGAGGCGGTCGATGGGGCTCGCAAGGCCGCCTTCTCCGGCGACGATGTCCCGCCGATTGCGATCGACAACACCTTTCTCGGGCCTTTGTGGGCAAAGCCGCTCGGCCATGGCGCCGACCTCACCATCTACAGCCTGACCAAATATGCCGGCGGGCACAGCGATCTCGTTGCCGGCGGGCTGGTCGGCAAGCAGGCGCTGATCGACCAGGTCCGCTCGATGCGCAACACGATCGGGACCATCTGCGATCCCAACACTGCCTGGATGCTGCTTCGAAGCCTCGAAACGCTCGAGCTTCGCATGCAAAAGGCCGGGACCAACGCGGAAAAGGTCTGCGCCTTCCTTCGCGATCACCCGAAGGTCGAAAAGGTCGGCTATCTCGGCTTCCTCGAAGAGGGGTCGCGGCAGGCGGACATCTTCAACCGCCACTGCACCGGAGCGGGATCGACCTTCTCGCTCTATTTGAAGGGCGGAGAAAAGGAGGCCTTCGCCTTCCTCGACGCGCTCCAGATCGCGCACCTCGCGGTCAGCCTCGGCGGAACCGAGACGCTAGCCAGCGCGCCCGCCGCGATGACTCACCTGTCGGTTCCCGACGACCGCAAGAAGGCGCTCGGGATTACCGACAATCTGGTGCGGATTTCGATCGGCGTCGAGGATGCCGACGACCTGATCGCCGACTTCGAGAATGCATTGAGGGCGGTGTAAAGAACGCGGGTCATGTGGTGGAAACTCACAGCGCTATCGGTTGCTACGCTCGGCAGCATATTGCTGGTCCTCCCGATTCGAACGCACGCTGTGAAATATGATGTAACTCCTGCGGGGGACGACTCTCTCCCGTCGAGGGCTGGCTTCTCGCTTCGGGCGGTCTTCGAAAACATGTACCTTACGCCTGGAACGATCGTGATCATTGTCGCGATTCTTGCTATTGTCGGCTACTTCGCCTTCAGAATCAGCCGCGCTCCTTAACCCCAATCCTCGACTAGCCACCCGCGTTCTGAAGCCATTCGCTTCAGCCGGTCATGCGGGTTCACCGCCACCGGCTCGTCGGACCATTCAGAACGCCGGCGCGTCCGATGCGTGGTCGGAATAGAAGCGGACGTGGCCGTGCTTGCCACGAAGGCCGGACCTTTCGACCCACTGCGAAATCATCCGCATCTTCTCCTCGCCGTAGCAATTCGCGCCCTCGATTCGGGCATGGACGCGCTCGTCGAGGCCAATCACCGATCCCGTCGCAATGACATCGTCGAAGCCGAGCCGCTCGGCGATTTCGTCGGCGTAGAGCCGGTACGATGCTGTCGCGAGCACCAGCCGTCGCCCCTCGCTACGGTCGCGCTCGATTGCCCGCCTGGCGCCGGGGCGGATGTTGTTCGCTACCGTTTCCTCGGCAAAGCTCTCGGCCAGCGGAAGCAGCTCCTTGGCATGGACACGGTGGCCGATAAGCAGGTGCTGGCAAATCTCCTTCAAGCGCCCGCGGTCGAACAGGCCGAGGGCATAAGCGAGCATCGCCAGGATCACGATCGGCACGAACACCAGCCGCCACTGCTGCCGCCGCAAGGCGCAGTGGATCAGGAACAAGGTGTAGGTCGGCCGCCGAGTGATGGTCCGGTCGAGATCGTACACTGCAAGGTCGCTCATGTGCGCTCCGCCAGGATGGCTTCGGCAAGGCGCAAGTCCGCGGGCTTGTCCACGTCGACGGCGGCCAGTGCATCGGCAATCCGGACCGCGCGGATCGTCAAGCCAAGGCGGCGCCCGATCGCGGCGAGCGCCTGGTCGAGCGTGCGCAGGCGCAAAACCGCACCGAGAAGCACCAGCGGGCCAAAGCTCCACAGCAAGCGAAGTCCTTTCTTCCTGTCCTGCTCGACCGCTCGCCACAATTCGATCGCCGGTGCGACATTGCGGCTCGACAGGAGGAACAGATTCGCACCCGTGTACGAGCCGCCGCGAAACGAAATCCATGTCCGGTTCGACTCGGGCAGCCGCTCGACAAGCGCGCGGCGCTCGACGGTACCGATGGCGACATCGCTTCCCTTCGCCTTGGCGCAGAAGTCCGCGACCATGTCCGCTGTCAGGAGGGCGTGATCGGCTGTGGTCACCACCAGCGGCCAGGCCGTGGCGGATGAGTTGACGAGTGCGAGCATCGTCGAGGCAATCGTCGCTCCCGACCTGGCAACCTCGACGCGCGGGTCGGCGGGAAGGACCGCTGCAATGCGCTCGGGATCCTGCGCGAGAACCACGACTTGACCGATTTCGGGGGAGGCTAGCAGCGCCTCGACCGGGCGGCGGACCATCGGTTGCCCTGCCACCTCGATTAGCGCCTTCAAGTCGGTCCCGAATTGCGCCGCGAACGGATCGATTCCCGGGCGCGAGCCGGCGAGCACGATCGCGGTGACGCCGTTTACGCGAGCCACGAGACGAGCCGTTCACCGCCCCAGGAGCGAGCTTCCGCCTGGGCGAGGCGGACCATGTGAAAAATGAGCGACAGGATCGTCCATGCCGCGACCAGCTCCAGACCTACATCCGGACGCCGTGCGAGCAGCGAGGCAACGAGGATCACCATGTTCGGGTTTCGCCGGGCGGTGATCAGCCGGAACCGGCTGTCGACCGGTCGCCAGACGTGGATGTGCATCTTGAAGCGGGCGATGAATACCCCCTCGATCACCCGCTGGGCGACGTAGCCGAGGACGATCGTGCCAAGCAGCATCGCCTCGTAAACCGGCTCCAGCGCCCGGCCGTAGCTGGCGAGGCCGTGCGCCCACGCCCAATACCAGAACGGCGGGTGGACGAGGTCGATCCCGTGGTCGAGGATGTCGCCCCACCGCGACGACGCGCCCGTGCACCGGGCGAGCTTTCCGTCGACGGTGTCGAGTACCATGAAGATGAATCCGGCCGCGACGCCCAGCCAGTAATCGCCGAACCAGAAATAGAAAAAGGCGAGCACGCAAAGAGCCCCGCCGACGGCCGTCACGCGTGTTGGGTGTGATCTCCGCCTCCGCTGCCCAGCGGGTGAGGTAGAAAGCGGGCTTTCTCCACAGGTAAAGCGTCAGCGCGTCAGTGACGCCCTTGTAGGACGCGTCGTACGCGGCGCGCTCCACCTGCCCGGCCGTGTCGGGCCGAAGCGGGAGCACGAAAGGCCGCTCGCGCTTCCTGAGTTCGTCATACCCCACCTGCGCCGTCTCCGCGTCGATCCGCTCGAGCCCCGGCGGAATGGCGCCGCCGCCGAGCATTGCCTCCTCGACTGCGGCGCAGGACGGCCCTGCCGGCACATTGGCAAGGACAGGATTGTTGCCGAGCATGAGGACGCTCGCGGGCCGGTTGCCGATCGTTTTCAGCCACGCCGGGTCCCATGCGTAAGCGAGGTTGGCGAGCATCGCCGGACGATCCGGGGGGGCACAGTTCGCGCATTCGAACCCGGCGTTTGCCGCAAGCCGGCGCGCGCGTTCGTCCGCATCCTGCCCGAAAACCCGGGCAACATTGCTTCCGACGGTGACGAAAACGGGGCGGCTGGGCTCTGGCATTCCACCGGTTCTTTAGAGTTGCCGCCGCCGCCGTGAAAGTGGCTTGCTTTGCCACGCTTGCTGGAACCAATGTTTTCGCGCACTCTTCGGCACAAATGGCCAGCACAACCGAGGGGGCAGACGAGGCGGACGGAGCGACCTACCGCATGGCGGGGTCGATCACCATCGCACGCGCGGCAAGCACCGCACGCGAAATCGCCGCCGAGCCCGACCCGCTGACCATCGATCTCAGCGGCGTCAGGAACATGGACACGGTCGGCGCCTGGCTCGTCTACCGCACGGTTCGCGATCGCAATGCGAAGGTGGTCGGCGCCAGCGACGAGGCGAAGAGCCTGCTCGAGCAGGTTTCCGAAGCCGACCAGCCGGTTCGGGTGCGCCCGGAGGAACGGGGCGGGTTCATCCGGGTCCTTCGCGAGCTCGGTGAATGGGTCACGGAGGCAGGAGTTACCCTTGTCGGGCTGCTCGGCTTTTTCGGAGCGACGCTCGTCGGCTTCGCCGGGCTGGTAAAGCGCCCTCGCCGATTCCGGCTGAACGCGGTCGTCCACCGCTTCGACGTCGTCGGCGTTCGAGCGCTCGGGATCATCGGCCTGATGAGTTTCCTCATCGGCATCGTCATCGCCCAGCAGGGCTCAGTCCAGCTCGAGCAGTTCGGAGCCGAAGTCTACACGATCAACCTCATTGGCCGGATCACCGTTCGCGAGCTTGGCACGTTGATGACTGCGATCATGGTCGCCGGCCGCTCCGGCTCCGCATTCGCCGCGCAGATCGGGACGATGAAAATCACCGAGGAAATCGACGCGATGCGCACGATCGGAGTGTCGCCGATAGAGGCGCTCGTCATTCCGCGGCTGATCGCGTCGGTGATCATGATGCCGCTACTCGCTTTCTGGGCGATGCTGACGGCCCTGATCGGCGGCGGCATCTTCGTTTGGCTGTCGCTGTCGATTCCGCCAGTCACCTACATCCAGCGGCTCGGCGAAGTCATCCCCAACCACGATTTGTGGATCGGCCTCATCAAGGCGCCGGTGTTCGGCTTCATCATCGCGCTTGCGGGCTGCTTCCAGGGCATGCTGGTCCAGGGCAACAGCGAAGAAGTCGGGTCGCGGACCACCACGGCGGTGGTGCAGTCGATCTTCCTCGTCATCGTTCTCGATGCGATCTTCGCGGTTTTCTTCAGCTCGATCGGCTGGAAATGACGACGCGAGATCCCACAGGGTTGCGAGCCCGTCATCACCGTGCGCGGGCTTCGCAACAGCTTCGGCGAGCAGGTCATTCACGAAAATCTCGACCTCACCGTGTGCGCTGGGGAGATCCTCGGCGTTGTCGGCGGATCGGGTACCGGCAAGTCGGTGCTGATGCGCTCGATCATCGGTCTTCAGCACCCCGACGACGGTGAGATCGAAGTGCTCGGCGAAGACATGGTCGACCGCGACGAGGACGAGGCCAAGAATATCCGCCGCCGCTGGGGAATACTGTTCCAGAACGGCGCGCTGTTCTCGACTCTCACTGTGGCCGAGAACGTCGAAGTCCCGATCCGCGAATATTTCCCGTATATCGAACGGGATCTGCTCGACGAGATTGCATCCTACAAGATCGCGATGAGCGGCCTTCCCGCCGACGCCGGGCCGAAATTCCCGTCCGAGCTTTCCGGTGGAATGATCAAGCGCGCCGGACTTGCCCGGGCACTTGCGCTCGATCCCGAGCTCTTGTTCCTCGACGAGCCGACCGCCGGACTGGACCCGATCGCGGCCGCCGGGTTCGACGAGCTCATCCGATCGCTTCAGAAGAAGCTCGAACTGACCGTGTTCCTGATTACGCACGACCTCGACACGCTGTACGCCATCTGCGACCGTGTCGCGGTGATTGCGGACAAGAAAGTGATAGCGGTCGGAACGATTCCGGAATTATTGTCCTTGGATCACCCGTGGATACAGGAATATTTCAACGGGCCGCGCGGACGTGCCGCGGCTGACACGGCTCAGGAGCATGCGGAAGCCTGATGGAAACGCGGTCGAATTATATCCTGGTCGGTGCGGTCACCCTGGCGATGCTCGTCGGGCTGCTCGTTTTCACCGCCTGGCTCGCCGGTCTCTCGAACCAGGGCAGCAAATGCTACGACATTTACTTCCCGGCTGTCGGCGGCATCAACAAGGGCTCGAACGTCAGCTTCTCGGGCGTTCCCGTCGGCCAGGTGCAGAAGATATCGCTGCTTCCCGACCGCCCGGAGCTCGTCTGGGTCCGGATCAACGTCGACCAGGCAACGCCGGTCCTCCAGGGGACCACCGCGCAAATCAAGAGCGTCAGCCTTGCCGGAGCCAACGAGATCCAGCTCGACGGAGCGGTAAGGGGCGCACGGGCAATCACCCAGTCGGGCCCGCAGGGCTGCCCCGTCATCCCGTCGAGCACCAGCGGGCTTGGAGCGCTGCTCAACAGCGCGCCGGAGCTGCTTGAGCGAATCCAGAAGCTGACCGAGCGGCTGACCGAGCTGCTCAGCGACAAGAACCAGAATGCGATCTCCGACATTCTGGAAAACGTCGACCGCACGACCAAGGTGCTGGCCAACAACGCGCCGGAAATGGCCGAGACCCTGCGCGAAGCCAAAACCGCGGTTCACAATGCCGGAGTTGCCGCCCAGCAGGTCGGTGCGCTCGCCGAGAACACCAACAGCCTGGTCACCGAACAGGGGCGGCCAGCAGTGGAAAACCTCAACAAGGCGCTCACGTCCGTCCAGGCGGCCGCCAACAATCTCGACGCCATGATCGGCGACGCCCGACCGGGGGTCCAGAATTTCAGCAAGTCGACGCTTCCCGAGCTTAACCGGCTGGTTCGTGAACTTCGCCAGCTGAGCGAATCGCTCCGCGGCGTGACCGAGCGAGTCGAACAGGGTGGAATCGGCAGCGCTCTCGGGCCTGAGAAGCTGCCCGATTACAAACCAGGGAAACAGCGATGAGACGTCTTTTCCAAATCGGCTCCGCACTCGCTCTTGCGGGGGCGCTGTCGGCTTGCTCGCTGGGCAGCCTGATGGGCGGCGGAGGAAAGGCCCCGCCGGTCCTGTTCACGTTGACCTCGGATGCCCAGCCAGCGGCGCCGGTACGCTCGGCAGCGGTCGGCGAAACCGTGACGGTCCGCACACCCGTCATTCCAAAGGCGCTACGAACCATTCGAGTTCCCGTCGAGCTTGGCCCGACGGAGGTTCAATATGTGACCGACCTGCAGTGGGTCGATACGCCCGACAAGCTGTTCCAGGCCTTAGTCGAGGAGACGGTCCGCCGGACCACCAATCGGGTCGTTCTCGATCCCAACCAGTCGGCGCTCGACCCCGGTCTCGTCGTTACGGGCCAGCTCAACCGCTTCGGTTTCGATGCGCAGCAAAACGCCGTCATCGTCCAATATGATGCGTCGCTTGCCACGCAGGGCGGCACCCATGTCGAGGCGCGCCGGTTCCAGGCGAGCGTCCCCGCCGACGGTACAGCAGCGACCGTTGCGCCGGCGCTAAACGCTGCGGCGAACCAGGTTGCGCATGAAGTGGCGCAGTGGATCGGCGGCTGAGCGGCGCCGAGAGCGCAGCAGCAACGGCTAAGACAGGCTTTTGCTGACCTGCTCGTAAAGGTCCTTCGACAGCCCTGGCGTAGCAAGCATCCGCTCCAGCTGCTCGCGCATAAGGGCCGCCCGCTTTTCTTCGAACCTGCGCCAGCGGCCGAACGGCGGCACCAGCCGCGCCGCGACTTGCGGGTTCAGCTTGTCGGCGGTCAGGATAAGGTCGGCAAGGAAGCGATAGCCGCGGCCGGACGAGTTGTGGAACGCCCACTGGTTCATTCCGAAAACGACTCCGATCGAGCGCAGGCGATTCGGATTTGCCGCGTTGAACTTGCCGTGTTTGGCGAGCGCTTCGACCTCTTCGACCGTATCGGACCGCTGCGCCGCCGCCTGGACTGCAAACCATTTGTCGATGACCAGCGGGTCGTCTTCGAACCGGTCGTAAAAGGCGCCAAGCGCCTGGTCGCGTTCCGGGCAGTCGAGCGAAGCAAGGACCATTAGCGCCCCCTGCCTGTCCGTCATGTTGTCGGCAGAATTGAACTGGCTCTTGGCGAGCTTCGCCCCGGCCGCTGGATCGGCCGCGGAAAGCAACCCCAGGGCCACTGCCCGCAACCGCCGCTCGCCCTTTGCCTCCGCACTGAGGTCTTCGCCCGACGCACCTGCCCCGCGTTGGGCGCTGACGAGTTCGTCGCGCAATGCCTCGCCGATGGCGGCTCGAAGCTGCTCGCGAGCGCCATGAATGGCGTCGGGGTCAACGACGTCCATGCGATCGCCGACGATGCTTTCCGACGGCGGAAGAATCGCTTCCGCCTTGAACGCAGGATCGAGCCGGTTCGAGCGCAGCGTGTCACCGACCGCGCGGATGACTGGCGCAGGATCGACGCTCTCGCCACTCGCGGTGGCGGTCAGCCAGCTCAGCATCAGCTCCTGGGTCGCCTCGTAGCGGGCGAACGGATCGGTATCGCTTGCAGCCAGTTTTTCGAGATCGCCTGGCTGCCGTTCGACGTCCATCTTCACCGGGGCCGAAAAGCCCCTGTTGATCGACAAGAGCGCCGGCTCGCCAATCTCGCCGAGGTCCACCGTCGCCTGTTCGTCGGCGAGCATGACCAGCCGCTCCGGGGCTATCTCGGCGCCGCTTACCGCACCGATCAGGGCTGTTCGAAGGGGGATCGCCATCGGCTTTTTCGTGGGCTGTCCGGGCGTCGGGGGAATGGACTGGGCGAGGTGCAACACCGCCTTGCCACCATCCTGCTCCAGGCTCGCGCGCACCTTGGGAGTGCCGGCCTGCGAATACCACAGCTTCAAGTGAGAGAGGTCGATACCACTGGCATCTTCGCAGCGCCTTGACGAAATCGTCGCACGTCGCTGCCTCGCCATCGTGGCGGTCGAAGTAAAGATCGGTCCCGGCGCGGAATTTCTCTGCTCCGAGGACCGTTCTCATCATCCGGATCAGCTCGGCGCCCTTGTTGTAGACGGTCGCCGTGTAGAAGTTCGAGATCTCGATGTAGCTGTCCGGCCGCACCGGGTGAGCGAGCGGCCCCGAGTCCTCCTGGAACTGGATGGAGCGGAGAGTGCGCACGTCGTCGATTCGCTTGACCGCAGGGCTGCCCGTATCGGCTGAAAAGCTCTGGTCGCGGAAAACGGTGAAGCCCTCTTTCAGGCTCAGCTGGAACCAGTCGCGGCAGGTGACCCGGTCGCCGGACCAGTTATGGAAATATTCGTGGGCCACGACCCGCGAGATATTGTCGAAATCGTTGTCGGTCGCCGTATCGGGATCGGCGAGGATGTAGGCCGAATTGAAGATGTTCAGCCCCTTGTTCTCCATCGCCCCCATGTTGAAATCGGAAACAGCGACGATGTTGAAAATGTCGAGGTCGTACTCGCGGCCGTAGACCTCCTCGTCCCACTTCATCGCCTGCTTTAGGCTCGCCATTGCGTGCGCCGTTTTGGGCAGGTCCGCCTCGCGGACCCAGATTCCAAGGTCGACTTTGCGGCCTGACATGGTGGTGAAGGTGTCGCGGTTTGCCTTGAGGTCTCCTGCGACCAGCGCGAACAGGTATGACGGCTTTGGAAACGGATCCTCCCACTGCGCCCAGTGAGTGCCGTCCTCGTTTTCGCCGCTGGCGAGGCAATTGCCGTTGGTGAGCAGAATCGGGAATTTGTGCCGATCCGCCTCCATTCGAACGGTGTAACGGCTCAAAACGTCGGGCCTGTCGGGGAAGAAGGTTATCCGCCGGAATCCCTGCGCCTCGCATTGGGTGCAGAGCATTCCGCCCGACGCATAGAGGCCCATCAGCTTGCTGTTCGCCGAGGGATCGATCTGAGTGTCGAAGGCGACCTCGTGCCTGTCGCCCGAAAGCTCGATGACCAGGTCGCCGCCATCCATCGTCCACGCTTTCGAAAGCTCGCCGTCCACCCACACGCCCAGAGGCTCCAGGTCATCGCCATTGAGCCGGAGGAAGCTGTCGGGCTTGGCATCGACATTGCGCTCGACGGTCAGGATCGCCTGGACCTTGGTCTTTTCCAGCCCGAGGGTGAACTTCAGCTGCGTTTGCGGCACCTGCCACGCGAAGGGGCTGTAATCCTCGCGCCGAATTTCGACATGCTGCGGGCTCTGCGGGGCTTCCGCGTTCACTCTTACGTCCATTGCGGCGCCTTAAGCCGCGTCCGGCGACTGCACAACCGAACGAGCGCGACTAATCGCGACCACCATTCCGGCCAGCGTCAGCAGCGCTCCCGCCGCCGCTACGACGTTCCAGCGATAGCCTTCCAGGACGGTGGAAAAGGACATTGCGATCACCGGCACGAGGACGCTGGAGTAAGCCGCCTTGCCGGGCCCGATCTTGCGGACAACGGGAAAGTAGAGGCTGAACGCCAAAGCCGACGCGAAGACGGCAAGGTAAACGACCCCGGCCCAGTAACCGGCCCGCGCGGTGAACACCGGCGGCCCGGCAACTGCCCAGGCGACGGCAATGTCGATCACTGCCCCGATCGCCATCGCCCAGGCGAGCAAGCTAGCGAGATGGTGGCGTCGGACATGCTCGCGCGCCTGATAGACGTTGGCCGACGACGCCGCGAACAGGCCGAGGAGCGTAAAGCCGATCCCGGCCAAGACTTCTGCCGATGGCGCCGGATTGGCCCGCAGCTCATGCGTGCACAACAGCGCAATCCCGCCGACCGCGAGCGCCGATCCGATCGCGAACCGCCGCCCCGGCCGCTGACCCAGGAAGAGCCACCCGAGCAAGGTGTTCGGGATCAGGAGCAACGCGAAAATCGTCGCGACCACGCCCGAGGTGATGTGCCGCTCGGCGAGGTAGACGGCGTTGAAGTTCACGCAGAATTGGGCGACCCCGATGAACAGCGCCGCCTGCATGCCCTTGCGGTCGAGAAGCAGCGGCCGCCCCTTGATCCGCGCCAGCACAGCCATCGCCATTGCGGCGAGCACGAAGCGATAGCTGACCGACCATTGCGGCGGCACCAGGCCGAGCTGGTCGCGGATGACGATCCAGGTCGAACCCCAGATCGTCGTAAAGATGATGAAGGGCAGGACGACCTCGAGCGACGTCGAGGTCTGCCGCTCCGTCACAGCGCCCGGAGTGCGCTTGCCAGCTGCTCGACCGCGTCGCCGCGCTGGTCCCAGCTGGTCACCAGGCGAATTTCGCCCGGTCCCCAATCGTAAAAATCGAACCCCTGCGATCGCAGCGATTCTGCTTCGCCGGGAGTGACCCGGAGGAACAGCTCGTTGGCTTCCACCGGGTACACCAGCCGCTCCGGAGCAGCGCTCGCGAGCGCGGTCGCCGCGGCATTGGCCGAGCGGGCATTTTCGAGCCAGAGATCGTCGTCGAGCAAGGCGAGGATCTGCGCGGCCAGCATCCGCCCTTTCGACGACAGGTGACCGGCGCGCTTTCGCCGAACTGCGACTTCTTCGGCAAGATCGGTCCTGAACAGGACCAGCGCCTCGGCATTCAAGCCGCCGTTCTTGACGAAGCCGAACGACAAGGCGTCGACGCCCGCGCGCCAGGTGACGTCGGCGGGACTCTCCCCGGTGGTGGCGATGGCGTTGGCAAAGCGGGCTCCGTCCATGTGGAAGCCGAGCCGGTGCGATTTTGCGAGCTCGCCCAGGGCCGCGACTTCAGCGGCACGGTAGACCAGCCCGTATTCGGTGGCGTTGGTGATCGAAAGCGCCGCGGGCTGGACCTGGTGAACGTCCTTGCGGATCGCTGCGACGGCACCGGAAACGGCTTCGGGCGAAACCTTCGCTCCGGCGCCGTTGACCAGCATCAGCTTGGCGCCGCCGGTGAAGAATGCCGGTGCGCCCGCTTCGTCGACTTCGATGTGCGCATCCTTGTGGCAAAGGATTCCGCCATAGGGCGGGCAAAGGGCCGCAAGGGCAAGGCAGTTGGCGGCGGTTCCGGTGCTGACCCACAGCGCCTTCACTTCTCGCTCGAAAACTTCGGAGAAGGCGGCGTCGAGCCGGCTGCTCCACGCGTCCGCGTCATAGGCGCTGTCGAGCCGGTTCGACTGCTCGACGGCCTCCATCACCTTGGGGTGGGCGGCCGCCGCATTGTCCGAGAAGAAGCGCATGGCCGCGCTCCAAGCCTATCGCCGGAACGATGGCAAGGTCAGAAAATCGACACGCCGTCGCCACCGAAGCGAAGCCGGGCCGCCAGCAGCGCCCGGAAGACGTTATAGCCTCCGGTGCCGGGGAAGAACGCGTGGAAGAAAATCCGCGGGATTCCGTCCGGCCCGCAAGCGACCGACGGGTGGCCCGGAGCCGACCAGCCGCGCGCCGACTTGAGCAGCGGCCCCGGGCATTTCGAATAGGGACCGAACGGGTGGTCGGCGACGGCAACGCCGATCCCATAGGCCGGGTCGGTAAAATCGTTGGCGGCGTAAAATAGCCAATAGCGGCCGTCCTGCTTCCACAGGAACGGCCCCTCCACGAGATGCCCTTCCCAGTCGAGTTCGTTGGTCAGGACTGTCACCGGAGCGCCGTCCAGCGATTCACCGTCGGCGGCGAGTCGCTGGGCAAGGATCGGGGTGTTCATCGCGGCGATGATCTCCTCCGCGCCGTCATGCTCCGCGAGGACCCGCCGAAGCCGCTTCCATGAATTGACGGAAGCACGGATGAAGGTCTGCATCATGAAGAAGCGCTCGATCGGCCGCCGCGGCGCTGCCCAAGGCACGATCGCCGCCGCGAAACGGGCGGTCTGCTTGTCCTCACCGTCGCAGAAAGCCTCGTCGATGACCCCGGGCCGCTCCCTGAGGAACGCGGCGAGCTTTCGCGGCCACACGCCGTTGCGGTCCTCTTTCCACAGTAGGTACCGTTCGCCGTCATCGTCGACGAAGATGTGTCCGTCGATCACTCCGCCGGTCAGCAATGGCCTGCCGATGTCGACCCACGGCCCGCGCGGTGTCGGTGCCTTGGCTAGCCCGAGGCCGAGGACGAATGACTTGTCGCGAGCTGTGTAGACGACCCAATATTCGTCTCCCACGCGGGCCATCTCCGGCGCCCAGAAATCGGCCACGCGCGCTCCGTGCGCAGTCCACTCAGGAGCTTCACCCTCGGCAAAGACGAAACCGGCATGGCGCCACTTTTCCAGGTCGTCCGAATGGAGCAGCGGAAAGGCATCGGGAGCATCGTTCGACGTCGCAACGAGATAGTAGCCGTCCTCGGTTTCGAGCACCGCCGGGTCGCCATAGCCGGCCAAGATCTTCGGATGGATGTTCTCGGTGAGGAGGGGATGCCAGGGCGGGTCTTCGCACTCGGCCGAGACATTCATCGCGTTCACGACCCGACGCGTGCCGAAGTCGGCGGCGAGCTCGTCGAAGAAGCGCGCGAAGTCGCCCTGGTCGCGGCCCTCGAGGCTATAGACCCTGGTCCGCCCGCCGCGGCTGACCGCGATGGTAAAACCCTCGCCGGTGTCGGCGACTTCGACGTGGAAGGGGTCAGTCTCGCTCAACTTGCGACAGATCCGATGCCTGGACCGCCCGCGGCGGCCCTGTCCGCGATCGCCTGCTTCGCCGATCCATCGAATCGGCTGGAAGGGGCGATGGTGCTGCCGGTGAGGATTGAACTCACGACCTCAGCCTTACCAAGGATGCGCTCTACCACTGAGCTACGGCAGCACTTTGCGGAAAGAGGCGGCGCTATGGCTGCCGCCACGCGCGGCTGTCAACCTTCTTGCCCGGTTCGCTTTGCGGGGGCAATGTAAGTGCATGGCGAAACAGGACAAGTCGCGCGAAGACCGGCTCGCGGAAGCGCTCAGGGAGAATCTCCGCCGCCGCAAAGCGCAGGCTCGTGAGACCGATCCGCCGGAAAAGGACAAGCGCGACTAAATCGGCGCGCAGGCCTGCTCGATCCATTCGCGGTCGCTGCCGCTGAGCTTGGGCCCGATATTTTCCAGCACCTGCTGGTGATAATCGTTGAGCCAGTCGATTTCGCCGGCGCTCAGCATCTCCTTGGCGACCAGCCGCCGGTCGATCGGGGCGAAGGTGAGCGTCTCGAAACCGAGCATCTCCTTTTCGGCGCCCTCGATCTCGACATCGACGACGAGCACCAGGTTCTCGATGCGGATGCCGTACTCGCCGGTCTTGTAATAGCCGGGCTCGTTGGAGAGGATCATCCCCGGTGCAAGCGGCTCGTCGCCGCCGCCCTGCGAGCTTGTTGCAGCCGCGATCCTCTGGGGGCCCTCGTGCACGCCAAGGAAGCTGCCAACGCCATGGCCGGTGCCATGCGCGTAATCGAGGCCCGCTTCCCAAAGCGGCCGCCGCGCGAAGCTGTCGAGCTGGGTCCCGCGCGTGCCCTTGGGGAACACCGCGGTTGCGACCGCGATATGACCTTTGAGGACGCGGGTGAAGCGATCGCGCATCTCGTCCGTCGGCTCGCCAATGGGAACGGTGCGCGTGATGTCGGTGGTGCCGTCGACATATTGGCCGCCCGAATCGATCAGGTACAGGGAGCCGTTCTCGAGCTTGCGATTGGTCTTTTCGCTCGACCGGTAATGGACGATTGCGCCGTTCGGCCCCGCACCGGAAATCGAATCGAACGACAGGTCCTTGAGCTCCGGGTTTTCGCGGCGGAGCGCTTCCAGCCTGTCCGATGCCTTGAGCTCGTCGACGTCGCCGCCCGGAGCCTTTTCGTCGATCCAGTGGAGGAAGCGGGAAATGGCGATTCCGTCGCGGTTCTGGGCGGCCCTTTGCCCGGAGATTTCGACCGGGTTCTTGATCGCCTTGGGAAGTACGGTGGGGTCGCGGAGGGTGACGACCTTGGCTCCCGCCTTCTCCAGCGCGTCGAAGATCGCCGAAACGGCACGCTCGGGATCGACTGCGACGGTCTTGCCGCCGAACTGCGAAAGCGCACCGTCGAACGCGTCCCGCTCGTGCAGCCGAACGCCGTTGCCGAGATGTTGCCGAACATCGGGCCCGACCTTTTCACCGGACACGAACAGGTCCGCGGTGCCGTCTTTGTTGACGATCGCATAAGCCAGCGCGACCGGCGTGTGGGTAACGTCGGCCCCGCGCACGTTGAACGCCCAGGCGATCGAGTCGAGGGCGGAGAGAACCGCCGCGTCGGCATCGTGCTTGTCGAGCCACTCGGCGATGTCCGTCCGCTTGGCGGCGGCGCCCTTGCCGGCATATTCGTCCGGCTGGACAACGAGCTTCGCCTTCGACGCCTCCGGACGGTCGCGCCAGATCTTGTCGATCGGGTTCTCGCCGACCGGCACCAGCTCGGCGCCGCGGCTTGCCAGCGCTTGCCTCGCCTTCTTGACCCAGTCGCGCGTGTGAAGCCACGGGTCGTAACCGATCCGCGCGCCCTTCGAGGCATGGTCCTTGAGCCAATCGGCGACGCTGGTTTCCGGGACCGACTGGTAACTCCAGTGCTTGCCGTCCACCTGGCTTCGCACCTGCAGCGTGTAGCGCCCGTCGACGAAGATGGCCGCCTCTTGTGGCAGCACGACCGCCGATCCCGCCGAGCCCTCGAAACCGGTCAGCCACGCCAGCCGCTGCGCGTAGCTGCCGATATATTCGCTCATATGCTCGTCGGTGAGCGGGACGACGAAGCCGTCGAGGCGGTCGGTTTTCAACTGCTCGCGAAGAGCGGCGAGGCGATCTGCATAGCTGGACATGGGCGTTACCTAGGCCTCCGGGCGGGCGGCAACAAGGTGGCGGGACACGCGCCTAAAGTCGCTAAAGTCACGCGCTTCGGCGGCTTTTGGCGTGAACTTAAGCAGCGCTGAGAGCTGATATTGGGGAAAGGCGCTGCGCGATCCATCGCGCCCGTTGAAGCACGCCCGGGCCGCTGTAGGACAGCCAATTCGCCAGCGTCCGTTTTCGACCCATTGCGGACGTTAGAGGCCCTCGGTTTTAAGGCGCACAGCTAAGGCTCGTATCTCAGGAAATGAAGCAGGGTTGCTTGTGCCGATAGGGTATTCATCGGAGCGATATCGTTCGTGAATGTGGTTTGTCGGTGCCGTGCTAACAGGCCTCCACTTCCCGTACGTCGGCGTAGTGCTGGCTTCGGGTCTGTTACTTGCAGCTTGGGCCGGTGACCGGAGGAAGTACCCGGTGGACGTAGCTGCCACTCCTAGCTCCTAGCGTCCGCTTTCCACCGAAAGCGGACGCTAGCGACGACTATCGGGCCTGCGCTACTTGGCCGGGGCGGCCTTGGCGATGACGGTGACCGGCTGCTTGCCGGCCAAATATTTCGCGGCCAGGGCCTGCACGTCGGCGGCAGTGACAGCGGACAGACGGTCCACCGTTCCCAGGACTGCGCCCTCGATCCGCGGATCGCGCATATATGCGGCGAGGTTGGCCAGCCAGAAGTCGTTCACCTCCCGCTTCTTCCGCTCCGTCTCGATCAGCGGCTGCTTGGCGCGTTCGAGCTCGTCGGCACTCACCGGCTTCGACGCGAGGTCGTTGATCTGCTCGCCAAGTAGCGCGCGGAAGGTGTCGAACTTGTCGGGCGGGGTTTCCAGCGTGACGGCCAGATAGCCCTCTCCCGACAGGTCGACGGCCGTCGTCGCCTGCACCTGCGGCGAGTAGGTGATGCCGAGCTTTTCGCGAACCGTGTCGACCAGCCGGCTCGCCAGGATCGCCGACGCGACGTCGGCGACGGCGCTCGTCTTCGGGGCCGCGAAATAGTCGGGAAGCTGGAAATATTCGCCGTAATAAGCCTGGTCGGCCCGTCCGCTGTGGGTGAAGACGTACGGCTCTGCGCGACCGGCAGGCATCGAAACCTGGGGCATCGGCGCCTTGAACGGTTGGCCACCAGGGCCCGCTGCGAAGGTCGCCTGGGTCGCCGCGATCGCCTGGTCGACGGTGAGGTCGCCGACCATCACCACGTCCGCCTGCGTGGCAAGCGGCGCCTTGAGAAGCTGCGACAGGTCGTTGGGCCCGACGCTTGCCAGGCCTTTTTCGCTCGGAAGCACTTCGAAGCGCGGGTCGTTGCCGACCATCAGCGCCTGCGCTCCGCGGCCGTAAACGGCGCCGGGATTGCCGGCGACCTGGCCCGCGATCATCGGCGCGACCGACTTGGCCTTTTCGAACGCTTCGGGGCGGAAGCCGGTGTCGCGTGCGTAGGCGTCGAGCAACTGCATCTGGGTCAACAGATCGGCCGGCCGGGTTGCCCCTTTGAGTAGGAATTCGCGATTGCCGGCGGCGAAAGCGACCGACACCACCTTGTCGTTTTCCTGGGCCCACTGAGTGATCTCGGCCAGCGGCAACTTGTTGGTGCCGACCAGCGGAAACAGCTGCGTTTCCCACAGCGAATCGGCAAGCTCCGGCGGAACCGCGGAGCGGCCGGCACCAAGCAGCGCGGCGACCGCGATCTTGCCCTTTTCGAAGTCCGTCGGCTTGACCAGCAGGCGGGTGCCGTTGGCGAAGGTGACGAGAGTCGTTCCGAGCTTCGAATCGACGGCTTTGGAGGTCACCGCGCCGGGCTTTCCGAAATCGCCGTAGGGCCATTCGATTGCAGCTTCCTTCGTTGCCTCGCCGAGCGGCTTGGTGAAGGCCGCGGTCAGCGCCTGGGCAAGCTGGGCGTCGCCGGCCGGCGCCTTTTCGGCCGAGCGGAACAGGATCGGGCCGTGCTCGGCGAAAGCCGCCTTCATGGCCGCATTGACCTGCTCGGGAGTAACGTTTGCCAGGACCGGCGTTGCGAAGGCGAGATCCTGCGCCGGGCTGGTGAACAACTCGTCGTCGTTCGCGGCGCTGACGATCGCATTGGCTATGTCGGCGGACTTGCGGGCCGAGGCCGTCGAAACCGCGTTCTGATACTGGGTGTTGATCGTCGCCACCGCCCGCTTGAGTTCGCCGGGACGAACGCCGTCACGAAGCAGCATCCGCTGCTCGGCACTCACCGCAGCAAGCGCCTCGGGCCACTTCTCGGGCGTGGTGGTGACCGTCATCGAGGTGACCGACCCGGTGTCGAGAAGCGATCGCGCCTGCATGACCCGGGCACTGACGAAGGGGCTTCCCGGCTTCAGGCCTCGGTCGGCGAGCCGCTGGTTGAGGACGGTGAGTGCGACCTGCTTGAGGAGAATCTCGCGGTCCACGGCTTCGGTTTCGGCGCGGCGGTCGGGCGGCCCGACCCAGTCGAGAGTGACCTGGTCCGGAGCGCCCGGAGCAACCACCTCTCCGACAGGCTTGCTTCCAGTCGGCACGCCCAGGTCGATCGAATCCGGCGATCCCTTGGCTTTCCAGTCGGAGAAGCGGGCGACGATCTGCTTTTCGACCGCCGCCGGATCGATGTTGCCGACGACGACGATGGTCGCATTGTCGGGCCGGTAATTGGCGCTGTAGTAGCGCTCGAACTGGTCGTGGCCGGCGGTCTTGATGACCTCGGTCTTGCCGATCGGCCACCGGTCGGCAAGGCGAGTGCCGGCGAATGCGGTCGAGATTTCACCCTTCGCAACCCGGTAGGCGGGTGTGTCGCGGAGCCGCTCTTCGGACAGGATCACGCCGCGCTCGGCATCGATTGCCGCCGGGGCGAGATTGAGCCGCCCGCCGATCTCCCGGAAGAGGGTCAGCCCGGTGTCGAGCGCAGCCGCGTCCGCCTTGGGGAAGTTGAACATGTACACCGTCTCGTCCTGGGCGGTGAAGGCGTTCGTGTCCGGGCCGAACTGAAGTCCCTGGCGCTGGAGCATGTGAACGACTTCCCCGTCGGCGACGTTGGCGCTTCCGCGGAACGCCATATGCTCGATGAAGTGGGCGAGGCCCTGCTCGTCGTCGCGCTCCTGGAGCGAGCCGGAGCCGATGCGCATCCGCATCGCGACGCCGTCGGTCGGAGTCTCGTTGTGCATGATCGCGTAGCGAAGCCCGTTGGGAAGAGTCCCGAAGCGAACCGCCGGGTCGGCCTTTCGGGGGAGATAATTCTGGGCCCACTGCCCCGGCTGTTCGAGCAGGGGCTGCTGGGCAAGGGCCGGAGCGGCGCCAAGCGCAAGCGAGGACGCAATGGCGGCAGTGGCAACGCACGAAAACAACGACTTACGGAACATCGATTTCCCCCGGGGACCTGACACGACTCGGCGCGACGACCATAGCCGCAGTCGCCCCAGCCGCAACTTTTCGGCCGAAAAGCCGGTCCGGGCGGCCCACTTCGGGGTTTCGGTAACGTCCTGCCGCGCTAAGAGCGGCCACATGAGCAATTCCCACAACAAGCCCGCCGACGTCCCCGCCCCGCCATCGGCCGAACAGCGCCCGCACAGCTTCGAATTTCACGGTCACACCGTGGAGGACCCGTACGCGTGGCTTCGCGACCAGGGCTATCCCAAGGTCACCGACGAGAACGTCCTGTCGTACCTGAAGGCGGAGAACGCCTATTTCGAGGCCTGGAAGGCGCCGCATTCCGAGCTTGTCGAGCAGCTGTTCGAGGAGATGAAGGGGCGGATCAAGGAAGACGATTCGTCGGTCCCGATCCGCGACGGCGACTGGCTCTACTGGTGGAAGTTCGACGCCGGGGCGCAATATCGCAACTGGTACAGGAAACCTGTCGAGGGCGGCGAAGACGAGCTGATCTTCGACGAGCCGGCCGAGGCCGAGGGGAAAGACTATTTCCGGCTTGGGGCGCTGGAGGTCAGTCCCGATGGCAAGCTGATGGCGACAATGGTCGACGCCAACGGGTCCGAGCGCTTCGTCCTGAAAATCCGCGACCTTGCCAGCGGAAAGGACATCGAGACGATCACCGAGGTCGGCATCGGCTCGCCGGTGTGGACCAGCGACAGCGCCGGGATCGTCTTCACCGAAGTCAACGACAATTGGCGAAGCTATCGCGCGCGTTACCACCGACTCGGCACCCCGGTGAGCGACGACAAGACCCTTTACGAGGAAACCGAAGACCTCGGCTTTTCCGTGGGCGTCGACGATTCGACCGACCGAAGCCTCATCTTCATCGCCACCGGCGACAATACCACCAGCGAGGTTCGCTTCGTTCCCGCTGGCGATCCGCTGGCCGAGCCGGTGCTGATCGCCCCGCGCAAGCAAGGCCGCGAATATTCGCCGGACGCTGCTCACGGGAAGCTGTGGATCGTCACCAATGACGACCATGTGAACTTCCGCCTCGCCGAAGCCGACCCGGCCAGGCCCGGTGAATGGGCAACCGTCATCAAGGGCTCGGACAGCGTCTATTTGATGGGCGCGGCGAGTTATCGCGACCACATCGTCATCCACCGGCGGGTGGACGGACTCGACCAGCTCATCCTGCGCACCTACGACGGCGACGAGACGCGAATTCCCTTCGCCGAAGCGAGCTACAGCGCCGGCTTCGCGGGCAACCCGGAGTTCGCTCCCGACGCGTACCGGATCGGCTATTCGTCGATGGTCACGCCGGGCACGGTGTACGATTACCATCCTCAAAGTGGCGAGCTGGAGACTCTGAAGGTCCAGCAAATCCCGTCCGGTTACGACGCATCGCAATATGCGACCGAGCGGCTGATGGTCGCGGCGCGCGACGGCAAGCAGGTGCCGGTCTCGGTCGTCTACAAGAAGGGCTTTCAGAAGAACGGCGAGGGCAAGCTCTACCTCTACGCTTACGGCGCCTACGGTCATGCCATCCCGCCGGGCTTCTCGACGTCGCGGATCAGCCTCCTCGATCGCGGCTGGGCCTTTGCCATCGCCCATATCCGCGGCGGCGACGACCTCGGCTACAACTGGTATCTCGACGGCAAGCTGACCAAGCGAAACAACACCTTCACCGATTTCGTCGACTCGGCGAAAGGTCTCATCGACGCGAAGTTCACCCGCGCCGGACGGATCGCGATCAACGGCGGATCGGCCGGCGGCGAGCTGATGGGCGTAGTCGCCAACACCGATCCGCAGCTGTGGGGCGCCGTGGTCGCCGACGTGCCGTTCGTCGACGTCCTCAACACGATGCTCGACGATTCCCTTCCGCTAACGCCCGGCGAGTGGCCCGAATGGGGCAATCCGCTCAAGGACAAGGCAGCGTTCGAGCTGATCCGGAGCTATTCGCCGTACGACAATGTGAAGGCGCAGGACTATCCGCCGATGCTGATCACCGGCGGTCTCAACGATCCGCGAGTCACTTACTGGGAGCCGGCCAAGTGGGCGGCGAAGCTTCGCGCCAACAAGACGGACGACAACTTGCTTCTGCTGAAGATCAACATGGGCGCCGGGCACGGCGGCAAATCCGGCCGCTGGGACAGTCTCCACGAGGTCGCCGAAGCCTTCGCTTTCGTCATCACCCAGGTGAAGTGAGATGGTCGAGCGGCCGGTCTTCGAAATGGCCTTCACCGCTCATCCCGAACACATCGACGAGCTCGGCCACGTCAACAATGCGGTCTGGGTGAAGTGGATACAGGATATCGCGGTCGCCCACTGGCGGTCGGTCGCCTCGCCCGAGCACGATTCCGCTTATTTCTGGGTCGTGGTCCGGCACGAGATCGATTACCTGCGCGCCGCCCACGAAGGCGATGTCGTCACCGCCCGAACCTGGGTCGGCGAAGCGCCCAGGGGAGCGCGCTTCGACCGACTTCGTCGAGTTTACCGGAGCGGACGGCAAGGCCTGCGTTCGCGCCCGGACAATGTGGGCGATAATCGACAGGTCGACGGGACGGCCCATCCGGGTCCCGGCGGAGGTAGTAGCGCCGTTCGCCGGGTCGGGCTAAGCAAGGTAAATGCGCGCGATCCTCCACGACTATTACCGCTCGTCCGCAGCCTATCGAGTCCGCATCGCCCTCAACCTTAAAGGCGTCGATTACGAGCGGCGTCCGGTCAACCTGGTCGAAGGCGAGCAAAAGGGCGCCAGCTATCGCGAGCTCAACCCGCAGGGTTTCGTCCCGATGCTGGAGATGAACGGGCAGCGGATCACCCAAAGCCTGGCGATTTGCGATTATCTCGACGCCTGCGTGCCGGAACCGCCGCTTGTCCCCGACGACGCCGCCGACCGGGCGCACGTCCTGGCGATGACTCTGACCATCGCCTGCGACATCCACCCGCTCAACAATCTCCGAGTGCTGAAATATCTCAGCGGAGAACTGGGGCAGGAGCAGGAAGCGCGCGACGAATGGTACGCCCACTGGATCGTCGAGGGCTTCGACGCTCTCGAAGCGCTCGCTGCGGCCCGGTCAGGAGACTTCCTGTTCGGCGACACCCCGACCCTCGCCGACGTCTGCCTAGTCCCGCAAATGTACAACGCGCGCCGGTTCAACGTCCCCGTCGATGCTTTCCCGACTTTGCTGAGGGCCGAATCCAACGCCGGCGCACTCGCCGCCTTCGCGAGAGCCCACCCCGAATATGAAGAGGCGATGGCATGAATCGAGTCGACAGCATGAACCGCGGAATCACCGGCACCTCGGCGCTCGATTCGGTCGAGATCCCGTCGCTTAAGGGCAAGGTGAGCGACGAGGAATGGGCGATCCGCGTCGACCTCGCCTGCGCCTATCGGATGGTCGCCAGCTACGGCTGGGACGACCTCATCTTCACCCACTTGTCGGCGCGGATTCCCGGGCCGGAGCACCATTTCCTGCTCAACCCGTACCAGCTGATGTTCGAAGAGGTGACAGCGTCGTCGCTGGTCAAGGTCGACATCCACGGCAATCCGGTCGAGCCGACGCCATTCATCACCAATCCGGCGGGATTCACGATCCACTCGGCCGTCCACATGGCCCGCGAAGACGCGCACGCGGTGATGCATCTGCACACGCCCGCGGGCCAGGCGGTTTCGGCCCATTCCGAAGGGCTGTTGCCGCTGACCCAAACGGCGATGCTGGTGCGCCAGGACGTCGCTTTTCACGATTACGAGGGCGTCGCGGTCGATCTCGACGAGCGCGAGCGCCTGGTTGCGAACCTCGGCGACAAGGGCGCGATGATCCTTCGCAACCACGGCACGCTGGCGGTCGGAAACACTGTCGGCGAGTGCTTCGTGAAACTCTATTTCCTCGAGCGGGCGTGCCAGGCGCAGGTGATGGCGCTTTCGGCGGGCAAGGACGTAAACCTGCCGCCCCAGGGCTCTCCGCAAGTCACCGCTGACCAGGGGGCCACTGGCCTCAAGGTCGCTGCCAACCTGCTTGCCTGGCCCGCTCTCAAGCGCAAGGCGTACCGGCTGGACCCGAGCTTCGCGGCTTGATCGCAGGAACCCAACGAAGTTACCTCCCCGAGGTCGATGGCCTGCGCGCGATCGCGGTCGGAACGGTGTTCCTGTTTCACCTGTCGCCGGCGATCCTCCCTGGCGGGTTCGTCGGTGTCGACATCTTCTTCGTGGTTTCCGGTTTCCTGATCACGCAGCAGCTGGCCACTCACATCCATCAGGGCCGCTTCTCGATCCTGGGTTTCTACCAGCGCCGGATCGCCCGCATCGCGCCGGCGGCACTGGCGGTCATCCTGGCCGTCTTTGCGGCGGCTGCCTTGCTGTACATGCGGATCGACGTGGAGCGCACCGGCTCGCAGGGAATAGCCGCAGCGGTTTCGGCGATAAATTTCCTGCTCGTCTTCTCCGGCAATTACTTCGACGCATCGGCGCAAAGCCAGCCCTTCCTCCACTATTGGTCGCTGGCGGTCGAAGAGCAATATTATCTCTTCTACCCCTTCGCGCTGTGGTGGCTGCTGAGGCGTTCGCGACGGCCGATCCTGTGGCTTTCGCTTGCCGCACTCGCGAGCTTTGCCCTGTGCGCGGTTCTTAGCCGGACCGACCAGTCGGTCGCTTATTACCTGCTTCCGACGCGCGCGTGGGAGCTGATTGCGGGAGCGTTGCTCGCCTTGGGCCGCGATCGGCTCCGCTGGACCGTCGAGCCATATCAGGGGGCCCTGCTGGCGAGCGGGGCTGTGCTCGCGCTGCTTTCGGCCATCATCGTGCGGCCGGACAATTTCCCCGGGTTCCAGGCCCTCCTCCCGGTCGCCGCCGGAGCACTGGTGATTGCCGGTGCGGGCTCCCAGGCGGGCATTGCCGGGCGCCTGCTTGCAAGCCGCCCCATGCTGTGGCTCGGAACGCGCTCCTATGTTCTCTACCTGTGGCACTGGGCGGTCTTCTCGTTCGTCGGATACACGCTCTTCGACCTCGGCATCTGGCCGATGATGGCATTGGAGATCGTCATCACCTTCGCGTTGACGATGGCGACCCACAGCTACCTGGAAATGCCCGCGAGGCGCTGGCTCAACGCACCGCAGCGACGAACCGTGACGCTGGTCCTGTTCGCAGTTGCAGTGGCGGCGACGTGCCTCGCCGGACAGGCGCTGCGGTCGTCGATCAGGCAACCGAGCGCGAGCGCGCTTCGCACCGGCGGCTTGCAAGTCAATCCGGGCGGCCGCCAGTGGGTGGTGGTCATCGGCGACAGCACGGCGATGGTGATGCACCCCGAGCTGATCCGGAGAGCCAGTTCGCTCGATGCGCGGATGACGATCATGTCGCGGTCGCAGGTCAACGAATTGCCGGGGGAACGGCACAGCCTCTGGCCGAGGATCGCCCGCTTCCTGGGTAACCGCAAACCGGACGTGCTGCTGGTGTCGGAGGGCTGGTCGTTCAAGCTCCAGGCGCTCGGCGAAGCGAAGTTTGCGCAGGCGATGCGCGACCTGTCCTCACACGCCGACAAGGTCATCCTGGTCGGCGAGGCTCCGGTGCCGTCCGACGACGCGCTCGACCGCGAGCGCATTGCGCAGGGCATCGGCACGCCCACAGGTCCCGATGCGAAGCGGGACGCCCTTCGCCGCCACTGGCAGGAGAGGCTGCAGGCGCTTGACCTGGACAACGTCCAGTTCATTCCGATCGACGACCTGCTGATGCGCCGCGACGGCAGCCTTGCGGTCCGCGACGATTCCGGAAAGTTCCTTTATTACGATCGACGCCACCTATCGGACGCCGGCCTGTCGCGAATCTACCCGCGCGTTTTCGGCGCATTGCGGGGCGCGCTGCACGAGAAAGCGGGAGCGGCCAAATGAGCAGTGCAGCGTCAGTCGGCGACTATCGGGCGCTTGCGAAGGCGCGGTTGCCGCACTTCCTGTTCGAATATCTCGACGGCGGCTCTTATGCCGAAGTCACTCTGGAGCGGAACGTCGCCGACCTAGAAGCCGTGGCGCTTCGCCAGCGGGTTCTTCGGGACGTGTCGAAGATCGACCTCTCGACGGAACTGTTCGGGCGCGAATGGTCAATGCCGGTTGGACTTGGCCCTGTCGGGCTTTCGGGACTCTACGCACGGCGCGGCGAAGTGCAGGCGGCGCGCGCCGCGGCTGCCGCGAACGTGCCGATGGCGCTGTCGACCGTCAGCGGCTGCTCGCTCCGCGAAGTCGCAGCGTCGGGCCATGTGCCCTGGTACCAGCTGTATTTCGTGAAGGATCGCGCCTTCGTCGCCGACATGATCGAAACCGCGAAGCAGGTTGGCTGTGAGGCGCTGGTGTTGACGGTGGACCTGGCCGTGCCCGGCTCCCGCTACCGCGATTCTCGGGCTGCGGGCGCGGGCCTGCGGCGAACGGGCCAGCTGCTCTCGCGGCCGCAGTGGGTGTGGGACGTCGCGCTTCGCGGGCGGCCGATCAGCCTTGGGAATCTCGAGCCGATTGTCGGACGCAAGGCGCCGCTCGCCCATTTCCAGAAGTGGATCCACGACAATTTCGATCCGTCGGTAAGCTGGAAGGACGTCGAGTGGGTCCGCAAGCAATGGGACGGGCCGCTGGTGATCAAGGGCATCCTCGATCCCGAAGACGCCCGTGCGTGCGCGCAGAACGGAGCCGACGCGATCGTCGTCTCCAACCACGGCGGGCGCCAGCTCGACGGGGTGATCTCGACCGCCCGCGCACTGCCGCGGATTGCAGAGGCTGTCGGCGGCATCCTGCCGCTTCTCGTCGACGGCGGCGTGCGCTCGGGACTCGACGTGGTGCGGATGCTCGCCCTCGGGGCAGATTTCGTGCTCCTCGGACGGGCGTGGGCGTACGCCCTCGCCGCAGCGGGCGAGCAGGGCGTGGCGCATGTGCTCAAGCTCGTCGAGGCGGAAATGCGCGTGGCGATGGCGCTCACCGGAACCACCGCAATTGCGCAGATCGGCGCGGAAACGCTCGACAAGAAATAATGGTCGGGGAGAGAGGATTCGAACCTCCGGCCCCTGCCTCCCGAAGACAGTGCTCTACCAGGCTGAGCTACTCCCCGACCGGAACCCGCTTGTACGACGGCTGTCGCGGCGGGAGCCAAGGCCGCGGCTAGATAGAAGGGGCGCGGCTGCAGCGCAACCGCTCAATTAGCGGCCGAGCGCCTTCATCCAGTCCTCGACCCGGACGAACTTCTCGCGCGGGGAGCCAGGACGGGCATTGGCAGCCTCCGTCTCCTCGATCTTGCGCCAGTCGGCATAATCGGTCGGCATCACGTCGCGTGTCTCCAGGAGCGCCTTCAGCCCCTTCGCGCCCGCACGGTCGCTGCTGCTGCCCGGCGGCATTGCCGCTTCGATGTGGCCGGCGACTTCCTGGCCGTCGGGACGGTTGGTGCCGATCGTTCCCGTCGGTCCCCGCCTCGCCCAGCCGACGCAATAGAGCCGATCGGCGATCTTGCCGTCCTGGTTGAGGAACTTCCCGCCGCGATCGTCATACGCAACGCCCTCCAGCGGTGGAGTCGAATAGCCGATCGAGGAGATGACCAGCGATGCCGGCACGTCGTAGGTCTCGCCCGTCCCCGAAGCGCGGCCGCTCTCGTCGAGGATCGTTCGCTCGACGACTATCTTCTCGGCCTTGCCGTCACCCTTGATCCTCACCGGCCTCGCGAAGAAGTCGAAGACGATCTTCGTTTGCTTCGACTGGGTCGGGGCCGTTGCCGGCGAATTCGCGAAGGATCGACACCGACTTGCGCTGCCCGGGCTCGAGCGCATCGTCGGCTTCGACCGACGGGAAATCGGCGGGATCGACCATGGGAGTCGCGGCTTCCAGGCGGCCGAGCTCGCCGAGCTCTTTTGGAGTCATGGAAATCTGCAGCGGTCCGCGGCGGCCGAGGATCGTGACCTTGCGAATCGGCGAGACCTCCAGCGCTTCCAGCGCGTGGTTCACGATGTCGCCGCTTTCCAGCTCGGAGCGACTCTTCGACAGGATGCGGGCGCAGTCGAGCGCGACGTTGCCGTTGCCGATTACCGCTGCGTGAGTGCCGCCGAGCGGCGGGTCGAGGTCGGCGAATTCGGGGTGGCCGTTGTACCAGCCGACGAAGGCCGCCGAGCCGATCACGCCCGGCAAGTCCTCGCCTTCGATCCCGAGGGTTCGGTCGTGCGGAGCGCCGATCGCGAGGACAACCGCGTCATAGAAGTCGAGCAACTCGGCAATCGAGACGTCGCGGCCGATGCAGACGTTGCCGATGAAATCCACCCCGGCGCTGTCGGCCGTCGCATCGTATCGTTTCGACACCGCTTTCAGCGATTGGTGGTCTGGTGCGACCCCGAAGCGGACGAGCCCGTATGGAACCGGGTAGCGGTCGATGATGTCGACCCGCGCCTTGTCGCCATACGCCTTGTTGAGCGCTTCCGCGGTGTAGAAGCCGCTGGGTCCCGACCCAACCACCGCGAAGTGGCGCATCAGTCGGTCTTGTCCTCGAGCAACAGGTCGCCGCCTTTGGCCTTCAGCATGGCGGCAATCGGCTTGGCGAACATGCCAAGCATTCCGGGCAGGTCGAAATGGCAGTGGACCAGGTTTTCGCTCACGGTGAGGTCGGCGGTGATTGCCTCGCCCATCGCCGCGACATTCATCTTCAGCGTATCGCCTTCCCACCGCGAACTGACGTTGCCGCCGCCGGGAAGCTGTTCATGGAGCTTGTGGATGTTGTCGCCGATTCGGCGCTTGGCTTCCTCTTTCCCCAGCTTGTGCGGGAGGTCGACGTCGATCGGCTGGCCCATTTGCACGGTGTGGCTGTCACTGGAGCGCTTTTCAAGCCGCGCGATGCGACTATCATCGCCGCGATGCGACTTCTCCTGCTCCTGCTGCTGACCGTTGCCATACCTGCCGCCGCCCAGCCCGCCGCGCCCGCTACCGCGCCCATTGCCGCGCAATCGCCCAAGCCGGCTGCGTGGGACCCGGCCGCCGACTATATCAGCGCCGGCCAGGACGAGCCCGGCTACCGCTCATGGTACCTCGCGCTGTCCTGGCGCGCGGTCCAGGTGAAGTCGTTCAACGACTATCTTCAGTCGGCCGGAGTCGCCGGAGTGGTCCCGACCTGGCAGCTGCTTCGCACCGCCACTTCCTGGGAGGAGTGCGGGGGCCAGCCTTTCGAAGTGCCGCCGCCAGCCGACTGGCCGCACATGATCCAGACGCTGCGTTACGTGCGCGACTATGTCGTCCCGGTGGTGGGCCCGGTGGAGCCGGTCTCCGCCTATCGAAACCCGGTGCTGAACGAGTGCGCAGGCGGCGCTCCGGAAAGCGCTCACAAGCAGGATTCGGCCATCGACATGGTCCCGCTCAAGCCGATCACGCGCGAAGAGCTGATCAAGTCGCTGTGCGATGCCCATACCAGGCACGGCCAGCCCTATGGCGCCGGTCTCGGCTTCTATGCCTTCCTTCGTTTCCATGTCGACAGCACCAAGTTCCGCCGCTGGAACATGGATCCCGCGGTACTGGCCCTGTGTCCGCCGATCATCAAACCGGCGGACATCGCCTCCGTTGGCCAGGGAGCGCCTGGCGCTCCGCCGACCGCGCCGCAAAATCGCTAGGCCATCACCTCTTGTGTTGCCGAAGTGCAACACCAATATCGCTGGCCACCGACAAGGGGGTTTGAATGGACTTTGAAAAACTGACGGATCGAGCCCGCGGCTTCCTCCAGGCGGCGCAGACGATTGCAGTCCGCGAGCACAACCAGCAGATTGCGCCCGCGCACTTGCTCAAGGCGCTGCTCGACGACGAACAAGGCATGGCAGCAGGCCTGATCGATGCCGCCGGCGGCGACGGCAAGGCAGCGAAGCGCGAAGCCGATGCGCTTGTCGCCAAGGTGCCGACCGTCACCGGCAGCGGCGCGAGCTCCGCGCCGGCAATGGACGGCAACACCATCCGCATCCTCGATCAGGCCGAGCAAATCGCGAAGAAAGCCGGCGACCAATATGTGACCGTCGAGCGGATCCTGCTGGCGATGGCGCTGGCAAAGGGCACCGACGTCGCCAAGGCGCTGGAAAATGCGGGCGTGAAGCCGCAGGCGCTCAACGCCGCTATCGAAAAGCTCCGCGGCGGGCGCACCGCAGACACGCAATCGTCGGAAGACCGCTACGATGCGCTCAAGCGCTACACCCGCGACCTCACCGAGGCGGCACGGGAGGGCAAGCTCGATCCCGTAATCGGCCGCGACGAGGAAATCCGCCGCACCGTCCAGGTCCTCGCCCGCCGCACCAAGAACAACCCGGTGCTGATCGGCGAGCCGGGAGTTGGCAAGACCGCGATTGCCGAAGGACTGGCAACGCGAATAGCCAACGGCGACGTCCCCGACGGCATCAAGGACCGGCAGCTGCTGGCGCTCGACATGGGCTCGCTGATCGCCGGCGCCAAATATCGCGGCGAGTTCGAGGAGCGGCTCAAGGGCGTCATCGACGAGGTCAAGCAGTCCGAAGGCAACATCATCCTGTTCATCGACGAGATGCACACGCTCGTCGGCGCCGGCAAATCCGAAGGGGCGATGGACGCGTCCAACCTGTTGAAGCCCGCCCTCGCCCGCGGCGAACTCCATGTCATCGGCGCGACGACGCTCGACGAATATCGCAAGCACGTCGAGAAGGACGCGGCGCTGGAGCGGCGATTCCAGCCGGTTTTCATCGGCGAGCCGACGGTCCCCGACACGATTTCGATCCTTCGTGGGCTCAAGGAGAAATACGAGCTTCACCACGGGGTCCGCATCACCGACGCCGCGATCGTCGCCGCGGCGACGCTGTCCAACCGCTACATCACCGACCGGTTCCTGCCCGACAAGGCGATCGACCTGATGGACGAGGCGGCGAGCCGAATCCGCATGGAAGTCGAAGTCGAAGCCCGAGGAAATCGAGAATCTCGACCGCCGGATCATCCAGCTCAAGATCGAGCGCGAGGCGCTGAAGAAAGAGAATGACAAAGCGAGCAAGGAACGGCTCGAAAAGCTCGACAAGGAGCTCGCCAATCTCGAGCAGGAATCGGCCGGGCTGACGCAGCGCTGGCAGGCGGAAAAGGAAAAGATCGCCGGCGAGGCGAAGATCAAGGAGCAGCTCGACGCGGCCCGGATCGAGCTCGAGCAGGCGCAGCGCGGCGGCGACCTCGCTCGCGCGGGCGAGCTTCAATATGCGCGCATCCCGCAGCTCGAAAAGCAGCTTGCCGATGCGCAGGCCGCATCGGAGGGCGCGATGCTTCGCGAGGAAGTGACCGACCAGGACATCGCCGGAGTCGTCAGCCGCTGGACGGGAATTCCCGTCGAGCGGATGATGGAGGGCGAGCGCGAAAAGCTGATGCAGATGGAACAGGCGATCGGCGCCCGCGTCATCGGCCAGGAGCAGGCGGTGAAAGCCGTCTCCGCAGCTGTCCGCCGCGCGCGCGCCGGCCTGCAGGACCCCAACCGCCCGCTGGGCTCCTTCCTGTTCCTCGGCCCCACCGGTGTCGGCAAGACCGAGCTGACCAAGGCGCTTGCCGAATTCCTGTTCGACGATGCCAGCGCAATGGTCCGGATCGACATGTCGGAGTTCATGGAGAAGCACGCCGTCGCGCGGCTGATCGGCGCTCCTCCGGGTTATGTCGGCTATGAGGAAGGCGGCGTCCTCACCGAAGCGGTCCGCCGCCGTCCCTACCAGGTCGTTCTGTTCGATGAGGTCGAGAAGGCGCACGGCGACGTGTTCAACGTGCTCCTGCAGGTGCTCGACGACGGTCGCCTGACCGACGGCCAGGGCCGAACCGTCGATTTCACCAACACCATCATCATCCTGACGTCGAACCTCGGATCGCAGTTCCTAGCCGGTCTCGGCGAAGACGAGCCGGTCGAGAAGGTGGAGGCGCAGGTGATGGACGTGGTTCGTGCCCACTTCCGCCCGGAGTTCCTCAACCGGCTGGACGAAATCATCCTCTTCCACCGGCTGGGAATCGCGCACATGGGGCCGATCGTCGACATCCAGGTGGCGCGACTGCAGAGGCTGCTCGAGGATCGCAAGATCGCCATCGACCTCACCCCGAAAGCCCGCGAATGGCTCGGCCGGGTCGGGTACGATCCGGTCTACGGAGCGCGGCCGCTCAAACGTGCGGTGCAAAAATACCTCCAGGACCCGCTCGCCGACGCCATTCTCGCAGGCAAGGTGAAGGACGGCGACCTGGTCCGGGTGGACGAAGGCGAAGGCGAGCTGGTCCTCGAGCCCTCCGGCCCCGCCCCGGAACCCGCAGACTAAGGCTCGACAGCAGTTCGGCCGCCCAGCTACGCAGCGGAAATGGACGCGGATAGCTCGGCACTCCTGCAGCGTGCGTCGGCGCTTCGTCGCGCCGGCCGCGTTGAAGAGGCCATCGCCGCCTACACGGCGCTACTCGACCGCGAACCCGGGCTGCCCGACAGCTGGTACAACCTCGGCTGGCTACAAAAGCAGGTCCGGCAATATCCAGAGGCGCTCGAATCCTACGGCGAGGCGTTGAAGCGCGGAGTGCGCGATCCCGAGGAAGCGCACCTCAATCGGGCTGCGATCTTCTCGGATCACCTTGCCAGCCCGGAGCAGGCTCTGGCCGAGCTGCAATCCGCGTTGCGGATCAATCCCGGCTATCTTCCCGCCCTCCTCAACCTTGGCAACGTCCACGAAGATTGCGGAAATCGGCAAGCGGCGGAGGATGCCTACCGCCGTGCGCTGGCAATCGCCCCCGACGACGCGCTGGCACTCAGCCGGCTGGCAGGAGTGGTCGATTCCAGGTCAGCCAAATCGGCCCCGCTGGTCGCGCAAATCGAAGACGCCCTTTCGGGTGAGCGGAACGCCGGCGAACGCGCCGACCTCGGTTTCGCGCTCGGGCGGTTGCTCGACGGTGCCGGACGGTTCGACGCGGCGTTCGACGCCTATCAGCAGGCCAATGCCGCAAGCCGGGAGAGCTTCGGGCGCTCGTTCCGAAGCTACGACCGCGACGCACAGGAACGCTTGGTCGATCGGTTGATCGCTGCCTTCCCGGAACCGGCTGGCCCAAGCCATGAAGCGGCTTCGGCGATCTTTATCTGCGGCATGTTTCGATCCGGCTCGACCCTGGTCGAACAGATCCTGGGCGGCCACAGCCGCATCGTCTCGGGTGGCGAACTTGACCTGGTCCCGCAGCTAGTCGCCCAAATACCCGGCTATCCCGAGGCCGTGGCGACCGCCGATGCCGAATTGATTGCCTCCTGGCGCCGCTTCTATTGCGAGGGCCTTCGCCGTGTCGCCAGCGGCCCGGCCATCGTCACCGACAAGCGCCCGGACAATTTCCTTCACGTCGGCCTGATCAAAACGCTCTTTCCGGGCGCGAAGATCGTCCACACGCGCCGCAATCGCCTCGACAACCTGCTGTCGCTGTTTTTCCTGCACCTCGACCCGGCGATGGCCTACGCGCTCGACCTTGAAGATGCAGCCCACTGGTTCGGCCAGTACGAGCGGCTGATGGCCCACTGGAAGCGCTTGTATCCGAACGATATTTTCGATGTCGATTATGACGAACTGGTAAGCGATCCCAAGCCGCTTTTGAAGGCGCTGGCCGAGTTCCTGGGGCTCGGCTGGGAGGATAGCGTGCTGGACTTCCACAGCCGCTCGAGCAGCGTCAGGACTGCGAGCGTATGGCAAGTGCGCGAACCGCTTCACGCCCGCTCGAGCGGGCGCTGGCGCAATTACCAGGACAAGTTGGAGAGACTAGTGCCGGACGAGCCGGCGCAGCCTTAACCCGACGGACGTGTTCCGGCGCTTTGCTGGATGCGCTCGGTCTTTTCGCGGTTCTCGGCGCGATATTCCTGCCACTGCTCGACGGTCATGCAGACCTTCTTGCCCTTCAGGCGCGATCCGATTTCCTCTTCGCGCTCGCACACCAGCTTGTTGACGTCGGACTTCACGGACGGCGCCGCGGCCGGCTGCTGCGGCGCAGGCGCAGTCTGCGCGATGGCCGGGCTCGCGAACAGCAGGCTGGCGCCGATCAGATAGAGTGCTTTCGACATATTCACCTCGATTATGCTGGTTCTAAAATACGCTTCCCGACGACAAAATGCGAGCGCGAAGTGCGACAGAGGCACGCATGTCGCCGATGGTACGCTAGCAGCCCGGACTTCCGGGGCTTTCGCACCGTGCGGGAGTGCCCATCTGGATCTTCTCGGTGATGTCGCGGCTGGCTTCGCGCCGCTCGCGCCATTCCGCGACCGTCAGGCACACCTTTTTCCCGCCGAGGCGAGTGCCGAGCTTCTCCTGCCTCTCGCAGACGACCTTGTCCGAGTCGCCGGTGATCGGCGCCGGGTTGTTGGTTTTGTACGACACCACCTGCGCTGACGAGGCACTGGCGACGACGACGGCGAACAGGGCTATTCCTTTGAGCATAAAGACTATCTCCGCGCTCGCTTATAGCACGATCCCCGCCCCGCGACCACTTCAGGGCGCTCCAGGCTCCTTTGGAACAGCGACGTCGAAAGCGACGGTCATCCGTTCTCCCCGGTCGAAAGGACGCGTGCCGTGCCACGTGTAGGAGGGGAAAAGGACCAGCCGGCCCGGCTTGGGCTCGACTGTCCTGAATGGTTTCAGCCCAATTTTGAAGCTCGGCGAGTCCGCCTCTCCGAGCGTAAGTACACCGGAGTCGTTTTCGCCGATGCCGTCGGGGAGGACAACGTAAAGCGCCGAGCTGATCCAGCCGGCCGGATGGACATGGTTGGCGTGGAAACCTCGATCGCGAAGCCACACCGACCAGGCGCCGGAGAAGGCGATCGGCGCGCGCGGAGGACGGAGCAGCGGATGGCGCTCGTCGCGTTCGGGCAATTGCGCGACATGGTCTGCGACCGCACCGCGAATCGCCTCGCGAAGCTGAACGAGTAGCGGGTCGATGTGGGTGAAGATGTCGGCGTCAGTCTGGGTGCCGCCGCGAAGCGATTGCTCGAGCGGTTGCCCGCTGAGCGTATGCAGCTTCCTGAGCGTCTCGGCCAGCGCGTCGAGCGGCGGAAGCCGGTCGGCAATGTCATAGATTCCAACGAAGCGGTCGTCGCCTTCCAGCCATTGCCAGCGGGGGTCGTCGAGCAACCGCCAGGTGATCGAAGCGTAAGGCCAGAACATGAACGCCTCGGGCCGATCGAGCCAGCCGGCGAGGATTCGGTCCGCGTCTTCGGGTCGTCCGCTGCGAAGATAGTGGCGGATGCGGCGAATCTGCACCGAGGAATCGTCGACATCGACGAAGGGCGCGAACAGGGCCTCCGCGCGTTCGCTGTCACCGATTTCGGCGTGGACGATCGCCTCGTTGATATCGAACAGGAAATGGTCGCCGACTGCCGCCCGGCCCTTCGCAATCACCTCAAGCATTGCAGGCCACTGTTCGGCGTGGCTGAGCGCAATCATCCATTCGCGCCAAAGGTACAGGTTGTCCGGCATTTGCTGGACGGCTGCGTCGAAACTGCCCGTGAAGTCGTCGCGCTGGCCTTGCGCCCAGCGGAGTTTCGCAAGCAGCATATGACCTTCGACCCAGTGCGGCGATCGCGAGAGGATGCGCTCGAGCCCCGACATCGCGGCCTGTGGATCGCCCTCTGCAACCAACGCGGACGCCAGCCCCGCGACCAGCTCGGTGTCGCCCGGCGACAACCTTAGCGCTCGCCCGTAGGCCTCTGTCGATGGCAGCCCCAATTCGAAAAGCGTTCGCGCAAGCGCGTGCGCGATCTTGGCGGAGGTCGGCGCCAGCTGCGCCGCCCTGTGCAGCGAAGGAAGCGCCTCTTCCCGCCGATTGAGGTCGCGCAGGACGAGGCCGTGCAAATGCCACAGCCGCGGATCGCCCGCGCCGCCTTCAAGCGCCAGGTCGAGTGAACCGAGCAGCTGCTCCCGCTCGCCGCTTTCAAAGGCCGCCAACGCTTGCTCGAACGTCATCGCCACTGCAGGAGCCGAAGTCGCCATCGTCCTGTCATAGCCAAATCGCCGGCCGGGCGCAGCTGTTTCCGGTCAGTCCTGGAGCCGGTTCAGAAAGGCGCGAGCGCGCTCGTCGGCGTCCGCGACGATCGGAAACACCGCTTCGATTGCCTGTTCCAGCCGCCGCCACTTGCCCGGCTGCGGCCGCGACACGGTGGTTTTCGATAGCGGCAGCGCCGGCCCCAACCGGCGATCCCATTGCAGGCCGACCGATCGCGCCAGCTTTTCGATCGTGCTTTGCGGATCGGCTCGAAGCTCGCCGTACGAAACGCCCCGCAGTCGATCTTTGGGAATGGCCGTCAAATCGTCGATCATCACACCAGTCGTCGTCGCCCACTGGTGAGCGACGACTTCGGGCAGTGGACGGCCGATGAGTTCCTGCCACCCCGGCACAAGCAGAAGCGACCACGGGTAGCCACTCCAGCCGGGGAGATCGCGATAGGTCCTGAACGCGCCCGAGGCCCACGCCTCCATCATGCTTGCAAGGGTCTCGCGCGGGTCGCGGTAGAGGTAGACGAAGATGCTGTCCGGCCACAGCGCGTCGAAGAAGGGCACCCGCAACGCATTTTTCGGCGTCTTTTCGAGCATCCGAACCGGCCCGGTCGCGGGGCACCCGTCGCGATCGCGAAGCTGGCGATGGAAGTCGCTCGAAATCTGCACCGAGCGCTGTGGGGTCACGTCCTCGGCGGCAAGCCGGTTGGAGCTCCAGCCGCGCTCGCCAGGCGCGAGGCCGGGGATGTCCTCGATCAGCCAATGGCTTTCCTGGCCGGTGGTGAACAACCCGGGCGCCTGCTCGAGTGCTTCGTACAGGAGAGTGGAGCCAGAACGCGGCGTGCTGACGATGACGATCGGTCTATCGAGCAGGGGTTCAGGCGTATCCACGCGCCTGGTCAGGAGGCGAGCCGCTCGCCGCGGGTCTGGGCCTGCATCTGCTGCTGGACCGCCGGGAACAGGGCCATGACGAATACCGACTGGTCGAGCGCGGTGTAGAAGCTGAGCTCGTTGTCGAGCTCGATGCCTTCGGCGTCGTCCTTGAGCTCCTGCCGAACCGCCGACAGCAGCTGCCAGTAGACCGGCAGTCCCTGGTCGGCAGTTCCGTAGTGCGACCAGAGGGCGGCCCAGGTATCGATGAAGCGATCCAGCCGGCCCAGCACCTTGTCGAGCGCAGGGCCCTTTGCAGCGTGATCGGCAATGTAAGCGACGTGGCAGCGCATCTCCCACGGCGACATAACTTTCGGGGAATTGAAATTTTCGAACATCAGCGGCCCGGGTTCGCGCGCGCCGGGCTCGAGGAGCATAGTCTCGCCTTGTCCGTGCCGCGCGGCGTCGACGAGGTCCCACAGCCGCTGCGTCGGCACCGTGTCGAGAACCAGGTGGACACGACGCTCGTCGCCCGTGTTCTGGACATCGTGCCAGCGAAAGCTGTCGAAGACCCAGCACTCGCCGGGTTCCATGTGCACCGACGCGTCGCCGCACGTGAAGGTCACCCCAGGATTGGTAACAATCGGGATGTGGATCCGAAGATGGGTTCGCCAATAATAATGGACGTCGACATGAGCGGGGACCTCGGCTTCGGGCTCAAGTCCCATCAGCCGACTTCGTCCCCAAACCCCGGCGAGCTCGGCCATGATCTGCTGGATATACGGGCAGCGGTCGAGGTTTTCCGTCGCCCGCATCGGTCCTTCGAAGGAATCGCTCGCCTCGCCGCCCACCGTGACAAGCCGCACCGCGACGTTGCCGGCGAAACCCGTCGCATGCGGCACCCATGCGTTTTGCGGAAGCGCGGCGATTTCCCGTTGCAACGCGTCGGGCGAAAAAGCGATCGGCAGCTTCAGGAAGGGCTCGAGCATCCTCATTCGGCGAAACTAGCATTGCCGTGCGGCAAGGTCACCAAGACGTTGCTGCCGGCGGTAGCGCGCCAACGCTGCGGATCGGCTGAACCCAAGTCCCTGGCGGGCAAAAGAAAAGGCGGGCCCCCGAAGGGACCCGCCCGATCTTGTTCAGTCCCGGCGACTTAGAAGTCGACGGTGAAGCCAGCGAACAGGTAGCGCCCGAGAGCGTCATACACCTGCGGGAACGTGTTACCGTTACCGAAGCCGGCGGGGATGTTGCCACCACCCAGCGGCGGATCGCTGTCGAGGATGTTGTTCGCACCAAGGCGAAGGTTCAGCCTCTGGGCCAGGCGAGCGTTGAGCGTCAGGTCGAAGTAATCCTGCGAGCTCAGGCGCTCTTCCGCCGGACCATTCGAGGTGACTGCGTCAACCCCGGAGAAGTGCCGCCAACGACCGGAGACACCGAGGCCGTTCGGCATCGTCAGTCCGAGGCGGAACGTGTGGCGCCACTTCGGATTGGGCGTGCCGCACGCTCCGGCGAACAGTCCGGTGCACTCCTTGCCGAGGAACTCGACGCTGTCCAGCAACGTGCCGACGAAGGCCGCGTTGAGGGTGCCGAGGCCGCCAAGGCGACGGGCGTAGGTGGCGTTGAAGTCCCAACCGCGGGTCTTCAGGCCGGTGCCCGGCTGGTTGACGTTGGTCAGCTCAACGTAGCTGTCGGTTCCGAGCCACAGCGATCCGTTCGGGCCGCGATGGAGGAAGCCGCAGTAGGAGGTGTCCTTCGAGAACCCTTCCACGCCGTAGCAGTGGCCGACGATCGTGTCGTAGCCGAGCGTTCCGATGACGTCCTTCACCTTGATGTTGAAGTAGTCGGTCGTGATCGCAAGGCCCGGGATGAACCGCGGCTGGAGAACCAGGCCGGCAGTCCACGTGTCGGCAGTTTCCGGAGTCAGGTTCGGGTTGCCGCCGAACAGGCCCTGGTACTGGTTGGCCGGGTTCGGGTTGAGGCTTCCGTACGATGCCGTCGGAACGCCGGTGGCGACGCAGTCTGCCTGCGAAGCTTCCGGAGTTGCCCCGGTGCACGGATCGAAGGTGCCCGAAAGTCCGAGCGCCTGCGGAGCGAACAATTCGACGATGTTCGGTGCCCGAACAGCGCGGTTGTAGCTGCCGCGGAGCCGGATGTCCCGGATCGGCGCGAGGTCCGCTTCGATCTTGTAGGTGTCCGTGTTGAAGCTGTTTCCGCCAACATGATAGTTCGAATAGCGGTAACCGGCCCCGATCTTGAACTCCTCGATGAAGTTATGCTCGATGATCGGGATCTGGATCTCGGCGAACAGGTCGCGAACGTCGAAGTCTCCCTTGACCGGAGGCGTCGGACCGCCCTGACCGGCAAGATCGCCAGTGACAAAGGCTTCGTCGACACTGAAGTCGAGGCTTTCCTTGCGATACTCGGCACCGACGTTGAGGCCGATACCGGTTTCCGCCCACGGGAAGCGAAGCCCGTACTCGTCACCGGTGACGGTGAAGTCGGCATGGGCGATGTTCTCGACGATGCTGCCGCGCTGGAAGCCCGGGGTCTGAAGGTAGTTCAGAGCCGCCGGATTGACGCCGCCCGTCTGGAAGATGTTGTACGGTACGCATCCGTCAGCACCCGCGATACCCAGGAGCGAGGCACGGCAGACGATGTTGCCGTTCGCCGGGCCACCGTTGAACACACCTTCGTCAACCGCATCCAACGCGAAGTTGAGGCGCCTGATCGAGAAGTCGTTGAAGTAGGTTTCCTGGCGAAGCGTGTGGCCCGTCTGGTAATACGCATCGTAGGAGACGCCGCTAGCGACATCGCCGCGCATACCGGCAACGACCCGGTAGTCGGTGTGACGGATATCGTCGTCACGACCACCACCCTCGACGTTACGACGGCCGATGTAGGCGAAGCCGACGGTGACGGGCTGGCCCGACCGCTGCGTGACGAAGGTGTTCGCCGGGTCGCAGATGATCGACAGCTGCTGCGCCGACAGGAACGGGTTGTCGCAGTTGACGTGGTTGGAGCCGAAGAAGTCGCCCGACGGCGCGATCTGCGCATCCGAGTGATCGTCCATGAACATCATCTCGACGTAAGGCTTGAACGCCGGGCTGATTTCGTAGTCGCCGAACGCACCGAAGTTATAGCGCTCGTCAGGGCGCTGATAGTAGTTGTACGGCGCGTAGTTGAACGGCACGACGCCATTGACGAACTGGTTGCCTTCGACGTGGAAGGTGCCGACGTTGGTGAAGAAGGTACCGAACGCCGAGGTCGCCGAACCACCGCAGTTCCAGCGACGGCCGCGCGTGATGATGTTCGCCGGCGTATTCGCTGCAAGTGCGCAGAACGAATAATCGCGGGTAGCTTCGAGGACCGGGTCCTGCGAGCGGTAGGTGGCATAAGCCATCACGTGGCCGCGGCCGTCGTCGAACGACGCACCGAACATGCCCGCGATATCCTGGGCACCGCCGTTGGTGCTCCAGCCCGTCGGCGGCAGGTAACCAGCAGCAGCGTTGGCGGCCAGCAGGTCCGAATCGGACGTGCTGTTGTGATGGTTGAAGACGCTCGCCTGGCCGTCGATGCGAAGGCCGGTGAAGGTCGTGTCCATCACGAAGTTGACAACGCCCGCGACGGCGTCGGCACCGTAGACCGACGACGCACCGCCGGTCAGCACGTCGACGCGCTTGACCAACTGCGAGGGGACGAAGTTGATGTCGGCGACCGGGTTGCCGGTGTCGCCTGCCTGGAGGCGCTTGCCGTTGACGAGGACGAGGTTGCGCTTCGAGCCGAGGCCGCGAAGGTTGACCGTCGCGGTACCGCTGGAGCCGTTCGAAACGTTCGAACCCTGGCTAGCGAACACCTGCGGAAGCGAGTTGATCAAGTCTTCCGTACGCGACGTACCGGCCAGCTTCACTTCCTGGCTGGTGACGACGGTGACCGGGCTGGTCGACTCGAGGTTCGGCTGCGGAATACGCGAACCGGTGACGATCACGTCCTGTGACGAACGGGTCGGCGCGCCCATCGAGTTGTTGCTCGGGATCGGAGTGCCTTCGACGGGAGCAGTCGTTTCCGGAATCGTCGGAACCGCGCTGGTGTCGGGCGCATTCGGAGTTCCCTGCGGATCCGGAGCCGGAGGCGGCAGCGTATCCTGGGCAAATGCCGGAGCGGCGACCATGCTGGCGCCGACGAGAAGCGTCGTTGCAAGAAGACGCTGGCGGAATTCGAGCTTCATAAAATCCATCCCCTTTTAGGCCGAGCCACCGAGCACGGCCGTATGGCGCGACAGTGCGAAACTGCCGAACTACCCTGCGTGATAAGTGATGCGCCAAGCTGCTGGCAACGCTCGACGGGGCTTTCGAACGAAGTTGTCAACGCGCTGTATCAAATTTGCAACAGGACGGCCCTTGCCCCGATTGGCGCGTGCGGCCTAGTGTGACGGCACCGTTTCAGCGAGGGGTGAGATGCGCAATTTCCTAATCGTCGCGGGCGCTTATGCGCTTATCGTTGCAGGAACAGCTCAGGCCGCAAAGCCGGTCGATCTGGGCACTCCCGCGCAGGTCCAGCAGCTAATTCACTGTCGCTCGATCGCGGCGGCGGATGAGCGTCTTGCCTGCTTCGACCGCGAATCAGCGGCGATGAACGAGGCGATCCAGGCGAAGAACCTGGTCTTCGTCGATAAGGAGAAGGCGCGAGCCGCGAAGCGCTCGCTGTTCGGATTCTCGATCCCCGACTTCGGCGGCCTGTTCGGCGGAGGCGATGAGGACGTCAGCGAGATCGAGAGCACGGTCAAGAGCACCGGCCACAACGCCGACGGCGGCTGGATCATCACGCTCGCCGACGGGTCGACATGGAGCCAGACCGACGATTGGCCAGGCCTCGATCCGCGGCCAGGCAAGAAGGTGATCGTCAAGCGAGCCGCTCTTGGCGCCTTCCGGCTGATGATTCCCGGGCAGAACGGGATCAAGGTCAAGCGAATCGGCTGAGCGCGCGAAGCTTCGCGCCTAGATCTTTCCCGCGCGCTTCTCGGCCTCGAGGCTCGCAGCGGCGTCGATGTAGGCCTCCTGGCGCTCGACGCTCCAGTACTTCAGCTCGTGAAGCGGGATTCGGACTCCGGTGACCGCGCAAGTCACGTAGTCGCCGTTGCTGAGCACCCGGAAGGTACCGGCCATATAATGGACCCGCGCGGGCGCGCCGGTGCCGGTCATCAGCATTTCCTAGTCCTCCGCTTCGTCGAATAACCCTGGCTGCCCCGCTACATAGGAAGCGCGGCGCTTGCGCTCAACCGGTGCTGGAGCCTCCGGTCCGGCCGACGCCTCGACCTGGCCGTCGCCGAAGTGCAGGCTCAGCCGCTTGGCTGCAATTGCATCGGCGGCCTTGGACAGCGTCTTGCCGGCACGGTCGGTGACCCGGACGAACCCGCGCTTCAGCGGCCGCTCCGGGTGCGCCATTTGCGCCAGCCTCCACAACGACTCCAGCCTGTCGGAAGAGCGGCTCAGGCGATCGAGAAGCATTTCGGAGCGAAGCCTTGGCGCGACTGCGTTCAAGTCCGCGCGCGCGGTGCCCGCGCGCGAGGCGAGCGCTCGCGGAAGCCGCTCGCCAATGTCGTCCACGCGCTGTGTCGCCGGGGCGAACAGCGCCTGCGGTTCGGGCCAGCGGCAGACGGTGAGCTCGTAGCGTTCGCGGGCGCGGCTCGCCATTCTCGACAGGCAGTGCTGCGCGCGTCGTCCAAGTTCGTCGACCGCGGCCAGCAGTTCGGAACGGACCGGCACCGCCATCTCCGCGGCCGCCGTCGGAGTCGGCGCCCGCCGATCGGCGACATGATCGATTAGCGTCGTGTCGGTCTCGTGCCCGACGGCCGAAATCACCGGGATTGTGCACTCGGCAACCGCACGGACGACCTCTTCTTCGTTGAACGCCCACAAATCCTCGATCGAGCCGCCGCCGCGAGCGACGATCAGGAGATCAGGACGAGGCAGCGGGCCGGTCGCGTCGATCTGCGTGAAGCCACGGATCGCCGCCGCGACTTTCGCTGACGCTCCCTCGCCCTGCACGGGAACGGGCCAAAGCAGCACATGAGTGGGGCAGCGATCCGCCAGCCGGTGGAGGATGTCGCGAATGACCGCTCCTGTCGGCGAGGTAACGACCCCGATCACCGCCGGCATGAACGGCAGCCGTCGCTTTCGCTCGAGGTCGAACAGCCCTTCCGCGGCAAGTGCCTTCCGCCGCCGCTCGAGGAGCGCCATCAGCGCGCCTTCCCCGGCAAGCTCGAGGCGGTCGATGACCAGCTGGTATTTCGAACGGCCGGCGTAGGTCGTCATCCTGCCGGTGGCGATGACTTCGGCGCCGTCCTCCGGCCGGAACGCGAGACCGTTGGCATTGCCGCGCCAGATCACCGCGTCGATGCAGGCGCTCTCGTCCTTCATCGACAGATAACAGTGGCCGGAGCTGTGGCGCTTGAACCCGGAGATTTCGCCGCGAACGCGAACCTGGCCGAACGCGCCCTCGATAACCCGCTTCAAAGAGCCGGCAAGTTCGCCCACCGACAGCGCCGGTGAATTGTCGCCGGGCGGGAGGTTGGCTAACAGGCTCGAGCGGCCGTCGTCTGGGAGATCCATGAATATTCTACTTTTAGGTTCGGGCGGACGGGAAGATGCGCTTGCCTGGCGGCTGAGGCAATCGCCGAGCTGCCAAACACTTCTTGCCGCGCCCGGCAACCCGGGAATCGGCCGCTGGGCGGAATGCATCGCCGTTGACCCGTGCGATAGCGAAGCCGTCGTCGAGCTGGCGCGACGCAGGTTGATCGACCTGGTGGTCGTCGGCCCCGAAGCGCCACTGGTGGCCGGCGTTGCCGACCGCCTCCGCGATTGCGGCTTCGCGGTCTTCGGCCCAAACGCCGCGGCCGCTCGTCTCGAAGGGTCGAAAGCCTTCACCAAGGACCTGTGCGAATCGAACGGCATTCCGACCGCGCGCTATGTCGCAACGCAGAGCACCGATGCAGCGCTCCGCGCCCTCGACGATTTCGGACTGCCGGTCGTGGTAAAGGCCGACGGCCTCGCCGCCGGGAAGGGCGTCACCGTCGCCACCAGCCGAGAGGAAGCGCAAGCGGCGATACGGGCGATCGGCAACGCGCCGCTAGTCATTGAGGAATTCCTCGAAGGCGAGGAAGCGAGCCTGTTCGCGCTGGTCGACGGCGAAACCGCGGTGCCATTTGCAACCGCGCAGGATCACAAGCGGGTCGGCGAAGGCGATATCGGCCCGAATACCGGCGGGATGGGCGCCTACAGCCCCGCCCCGGTGCTGGCTGCCGAGCTACAGGCGCGAGCGATGAACGAGATCGTCCTCCCCACGGCGCGAGCGCTCGCTGCTGCCGGGACACCGTTTTCCGGAATTCTCTACGCCGGCCTGATGCTGACCCCGGAGGGGCCAAAGCTGATCGAATATAATGTGCGCTTCGGCGACCCGGAATGCGAGGCAATCATGCCGCGGGTAGAGGGCGATTTTGCCGAGCTGCTGATGGCGGTGGCGAAGGGCCGCCTCGGCGACGCAAATCCGGAGCTGTCGACACAGTTCGCGGTGACCGTCATCGTCGCCGCGCGCGGCTATCCGAATGCCCCTGTCGGCGGCGGCCTCATCCGCGAGATCGAGGCGGCCGAGGAAGTCGAAGGAGTCACCGTCTTCCATGCCGGCACCGCTCACGCCGACGGCGGAATCGTCGCCAAGGGCGGCCGCGTGCTTGCCGTTACCGCGATCGCTCAAACGTTCGCCGACGCCCGCGCCCGCGCCTATCGTGCAGTCGACCAGATCGATTTCGCCGACGGCTTCCATCGCCGCGACATCGGCTGGCGCGAAGTCGAGCGGGAAGGCGCATGAGCCCGCTGTGGGCCTATTTCTGGCCGGTCTTCGCCCTCGGCTTGCTTCTCGGCGGAATCCCGGGGACCATCTGGCTCAGGCGAAAGCGCCTGCTGCCGCTTGCGGTCGCAGCGGCGGTGACGCTCGCCGGGGCGGCTTTGTGGCATGGGCCACTCGGCGCCGCGGACCGGTTCACGTCGAGCGTCGAGCAGGCCGCCCGCCGGAGCCTCGTGTCCTACGAAATGCCGCAGGTGCAGGCGCGGCTTCACCGAGGTCCGTTGACCCGGCGGTTGATGCTTTCCGGCCGCGCCGACGACTTCCAGCGGTCGCAGCTTGTCCTGATCCTGCGCCAGATTCCCGGAGTGTCGGGAGCAACCTGGTCGCGATCGGGCGGAGTCCCGCTTCTCGCCCAGTCGCTATTTGTGGCGATGCTGGGCTTTCTTGGCGGCCTGTTGCTCGCTTATGTGATCGAGCTTCGTCGTCGTTACAACGCGCAATGGACATGGTGATCGAATGGAATTCCTGAACGCTTACTGGCCCGCGATTCTCGTCGCGGTCGTCCTCTTGGCGATTATCGCCTTCTTCGTGCTTCGTCCGCGCCAGCGGGTCGAGCTGGGCAAGACCGAGACCCCACTGCGCCCGCACATGCAGGCGCGAACCGAGCACGTGAATCGAAGCCTGGCCGGCGAGGCCGCAACCGCGGTCAGCGACGTCAGCGGCCAGTTCATCAACGCGCCCATTCACGAGAACCTGCCCGGTGCATCGGGTCCGCCCGACGATTTGACCAGGCTGAAGGGCGTCGGGCCCAAATTCGCGGCGCTACTGAACCAGCTCGGAATAACGCGGTTCGACCAGCTTGCCCGCCTCAGCGAAGGCGATCTCGATCGCCTGAACCAGCATTTGGGGCCGTTCAAAGGCCGCCTCGAACGCGACCAGGTCCCGCTCCAGGCAGATTATCTGGCGAGAGGCGACACCGACGGATTCGAGCAGCTGTTCGGGAAGCTCTAGCCGCCGATCGCCGCCTTGATCGCCTCGGCGATGGCGCCGACGGCAAGGACGCCCGCCGCCCAAAGCGCGACGAACCACCCGAGGCGCTTGCCAAGGCCGCGGCCGCCGCTCAGTGGTAGCCGCCTTCGTCGACCTTGCCGCGAAACACCCAATAGGACCAGGCGGTGTAGGCGAGGATTATCGGGACCATGATGATCGCGCCTACGAACATCAGCAGTTGGCTCCGGTACGGGGCCGCGGCGTCCCAAATCGTGACCTGGCCGGGAATGACGAACGGCCAGATGGAGATCCCCAGCCCCACCATCGTCAGCAGGAACAGCAGGAGCGACAGCGCGAACGGATGCCAGTCGTGCTCCCTGCGGACGCTTTTCCACAGCGCCAGCGCAGTTCCGCCGACCAGCAGCGGCATCGGGATCGCGACCAGCAGGCCGGGATAGTCGAACCAGCGCTGGAAGTACTGGGGCTGCACGAACGGCGTCGCCAGGCTAACCGCCGCAATTGCAACGACCAGCAGCGGGGCGGCCATTCGAGCGAACCGGCGCGCGTCCTGCTGGAGGGCCCCTTCCGTTTTCCAGATCAGCCATGTCGAGCCGAGCAGCACGTATCCGGCGACGAGGCTCGCGCCGGTCAGCAGGCTGAAGGGACTGAGCCAGTCCCACCAGCCGCCACCATAAGCTCGCCCGTCCACGGCAATGCCCTGCAGAAGGGCGCCGAGAGTCACGCCCTGCGCGAATGCAGCGACGAGCGAGCCCCAGAAGAAGGCGCTGTCCCACGCCGGCTGGTGGGCCGGGTCGCGCCAGCGGAACTCGAACGCCACCCCGCGGAAGACGAGGCCGAGAAGCATCACGATCAACGGCGCGTAGAGCGCCGGAAGAATGATTGCGTAGGCCAGCGGGAATGCGGCGAGCAATCCGCCGCCGCCGAGGACCAGCCACGTTTCGTTTCCGTCCCAGATCGGCGCGACGGCGTTCATCGCCTGGTCGCGCTCCTTGCCGACCCGGAAGAACGGGAAGAGGATGCCGATCCCCAGGTCGAACCCGTCCATGACCACATAGGCAGCAATCCCGAAGGCGATGATGAACGCCCAGATGACGGTCAGGTCCATCAATTCTTCTCCCGGCCTGCAGTTTCGCTGTGCGGGTCGCTGCCCCGCTTGTGCACCGACGCCGACGGCGTGATTCCCGCCGACCGGATCGGCGCCTCGAGCGGCTCGCCTTCATGGGCGCGCGGTGCTTCGCTCATCAGCTGGAACAGGTACCAGGTACCGACTCCGAACACGGCGAAATAGACCAGGACGAAGGCGAGGAGAGACCCTGCCACAGCCGGTGCGCCGAGCGGCGACACGGCTTGCGACGTCCGAAGCAGTCCGTAGATCGCATAGGGCTGCCGCCCCACTTCGGTCGTCACCCAGCCGGCAATGACGGCGATGAATCCGGCCGGCCCCATGGCAAGCGCGAAACGGTGTAGCCAGCGGGAGTCGTACAGCGTCCCGCGCCACCGCGACCACAGGCTTGCAAGCCCGAGGCCGAACATCAGGAATCCGAGGGCAACCATGATCCGGAATGACCAGAAGACGATCGGCACGGGCGGCCATTCGTCGCGCGGAAAGTCTTTGAGCCCGGGGAGCGGCGCATTCGGGTCGTGCCGGAGGATTAGCGAGCCGGCCCCCGGCACCTCGATCTTTGCGTTCACCCGTGCGTCGGCATTGCTGGGAAGCCCGAACAGAACGAGCGGCGCGCCGTTGGGGCTTGGGTCGTAGTCGCCCTCCATCGCAAGCACCTTTGCTGGCTGGTATTCGAGCGTGTTGAGCCCGTGCAGGTCGCCGAGGAAAATCTGCACGGGAGCGACCAGCGCCGCCATCCACATCGCCATCGAGAACATCGTCCGCACTTCGGCATCGCCGCGCCGCTTGAGCAGGTGCCAGGCGCCAACCGCGCCGACCGCCATCGCGGTGGTCAGGTAGGCGGCAGTAACCGTGTGCGCGAGCCGATAGGGGAAGCTCGGGTTGAAAATGATTTCGAGCCAGCCGGCCGCGGGCACGAACTGGCCCTGCGCGTTGACCGCATAGCCGACCGGAGTCTGCATCCAGCTGTTCACCGACAAAATCCAGAATGCGGAAACGACCGTGCCGACGGCCACCATCAACGTGGCGAAAAAGTGCAGCTTCTTTCCCACCTTCTCGAGCCCGAACAGCATCACGCCCAGGAACCCCGCTTCGAGGAAGAAGGCGGTCAGCACTTCATAGGCCATCAGCGGCCCAATCACCGGTCCCGCCTTGTCGGAGAAAACCGACCAGTTGGTGCCGAACTGGTAAGACATGACGATGCCGGAAACGACGCCCATCGCGAAGACAATGGCGAAGATCTTCACCCAGTATCGAAACAGGTTGAAGAAGCGCAGCTCCCCGGTCCTGAGCCACAGCCCCTCAAGCACCGCGAGATAGCTTGCGAGCCCAATGGTGAATGCCGGGAAAAGGAAGTGAAAGGAGACGGTGAAGGCGAATTGCAACCGCGCGAGAAGCAGTGCCGCCTGGTCCATTCATACCCTCCTGACAAGTCCCGTGCCCGTCGCAAATCGCTGCATCCGGCAGGGGGCGCCATAGGTAATATCCCCGGGCCTATTCCGCCTGCACCGCCTTCTTGCGCTTCACGCGCGTGGCAATCAGTTTGTCGATCTTGCGCCCGTCCATGTCGACGATTTCAAACGCCCAGCGATCGTGCGTGAACGTCTCTCCGGTTTCCGGAAGGTGCTTGAGGTGCTCGAGCGCGAAACCGGCCACGGTGGAAAAATCGCGGTCGACCGGAAGGTGCACTCCCAGGCGATCGGACAGCACGTCGGCGCTTGCCGCACCGGAAAGCAGGTAGCTGCCGTCCTCGCGCTCGACAACGTCGGGCTCCTCCCCCTCCTCGATGTCGTTGCGAAACGCTCCTGCAAGTGCAGCAAGGATGCTCCCCGGAGTGACGATTCCGTCGAAATGGCCATATTCGTCGTGGACGAGCGCGAGCGGGACTTCGGCGGAGCGAAGCACTGCAAGCGCGTCCATCGCGTCCATCAGGTCCGGGATCACCGGAGCCGAGCGCGTCAGGCGGCGAAGGTCCAGCTTTTGTCCGTCGAGCATTGCTTCGAGCAGGTCGCGCACCTGCACCACGCCGACGATATTTTCGACCGAAGCGTCGGCTACCGGAATCCGGCTGTGCGGCGTGTCCTTGAGCGCTTCGCGCAGTTCGTCCCCGGTCGCGGAAACGTCGATCCAGTCGACCTCGGTCCGCGGGGTCATCACTTCGCGCACCGGCCGGTCGGCAAGCCTGACCACTCCGGAAATGATCGCCCGCTCGCTCTCCTCGAGGACTCCGGCGGTCTGGGCTTCGGCGACGACCAGGTGGAGCTCTTCGGCGGTGACCGCCTTTTGCGATTCCCGAGTGAGGCCGATCAGCCTGAAGACCAGGGCGCTCGTCCGATCGAGCAGCCAGACGAAAGGCGCGGCAATTCGCGACAGAAGCTGCATCGGCCGGGCGACGGCGGCGGCAATCGGCTCGGGTGAGCGCAGCGCAAGCTGCTTGGGGACGAGTTCGCCGATGACCAGCGAAACGTAAGTGACGATGACGATGACGATGCCGAAGCCCAGGTGCTGGGCCACGTCCGGGTCGACTCCCAGCGCCTGCAGGCGCTGGGCGGTGGGATCGCCGAGGCTGGTTCCGGAAAAGGCGCCCGCGAAGATGGCGATCAGCGTTATCCCCGTCTGCACCGTCGACAGGAACCGGCCCGGATCCGACGACAGCTCCAGCGCTGCTTGCGCTCCGCCGCTCCCGCCCCGGGCCATCGCCTTGAGGCGCGCCTCGCGGGAGGAAACCACCGCAAGCTCGCTCATCGCAAGCACGGCGTTAAGCAGGATCAGCGCCAGGATGATGACGACGTCGATCCACGGAAATGGGAGAAGATGGTCGCTCATTGCGGCAGTGGAACTCTTGCCCGCAAACGCGCCGTCCAGCAAGACGCGCCGCTCGCGGTCACGATCTTCGCTCTTCGAAGAACCGCTTCAGAAGCTCCGCCGACTGCTCTTCGCCGATGCCGCCGAGCACATCGGGACGATGATGGCAGGTCGGCTGCGTGAAGAGTCTCGGGCCGTGGGCGATTGCACCCCCCTTGGGGTCCTCGGCACCGTAGCGCACCGAATCGACACGAGCGAGCGAGGCTGCGGCGGCGCACATGGCGCAGGGTTCAAGCGTCACCCACAAGGTGCAGCCGTCGAGCCGCGGCTGGCGCAGAGCTTCCGCGGCAGCCCTGATCGCGACCACCTCGGCATGGGCGGTGGGGTCGAGGCCGCCACGCATTGCGTTTCGCGCTTCGGCGACGATGGAATCGCCGCGGGTTACGACCGCGCCGACGGGAACCTCGCCGCAAGCCGCTGCCTCGGCAGCGAGTTCCAGCGCCCGGCGCATCGGTGTCGGCAAGGGAAAGGGCACGGATATCCGCTACCGCAGTCACGCGCTGCTGTCATTGCCGCGCGTTCAACCGGCGTTGGCGGTGACCTCCTCGTCCGCGCCATTGGCTTGTGCGGGGGGAGTGACGCTGACGGTGGGAACCTGGACGTTGCTTGACTGCGTCCCGACGGCGACGGAGCCGGTTTCGACGTCGAACGTCGGAGTCTGGCCACCGCTGGCGCTGACGCCCGACTGGTTGACGCTGACGTCCGGCGCCTTCGCCTCCCGCGTCTGGCTGATGTCGAGGTAGCCGCTCGCAACTGCGATCAGCCCGGCGGCAACTGCCAGGATCAAGATGAAAAGGACTATTCGCATCCTCTCGCTCGGCGATAGGTCTGGCTCATGACAAATGCAAACGCAGCATCGGCCCGCTAAGTTGCGCCGGCGCATTGACGGGCAACGGCGCAAGCGCTAACGGACGCGCGCATTTTAGGGCCTTTAGCGGGCCCGCCCAAAATCAGGATTAGAGACATGTCGCGCGTATGCGAGCTGACCGGCAAGGGCCGGCAGGTGGGAAACAACGTTTCTCACGCCAACAACAAGACCAAGCGGGTTTTCCTTCCCAACCTGCAGGACGTCACGCTCATCTCCGACCTCCTGGAGCGTAGCGTGAAGCTCCGCGTGTCGACCCACGGCCTTCGCTCGGTCGAGCATGTCGGCGGCCTCGATAACTGGCTGAAGAAGGTCAGTGACGACAAGCTTTCGCCCAAGGCGCTCAAGCTCAAGCGCGAGATCGCCAAGAAGGCTGCCGGAGCCGAAGCGGCCGCCTGAGCCGACTCCCGAATTGTTAACCCCGGCTGCAAGGCCGGTTCAGCGCACATTCCCCGCCTGTCAGGCATAAGCTGTTGACGTAGCGGGGTTTCCCCCTTTCTCCTCGCTGCATAGCGAGCGGCAGCAATGCCGCCTGGATATCCCTCGCGTCGCGTATCGAGGGCGGGCCCGGTGCGAAAGCGTCGGGCCCAATTTTTTCCGTGCGGTTCAGGGGCTTTCGAACAGCCGCGCAAGCTGCTCGACCATCGCGCCGCCAAGCTGTTCGGCATCCATTATCGTCACCGCGCGCTCGTAATATCTGGTGACGTCGTGGCCGATCCCGATTGCGACCAGCTCGACCGGCGACCTTTGCTCGATCCAGGCGATCACCTGCCGCAAGTGGCGCTCCAGATAAGTGCCGCCGTTGGCCGACGCCGTCGAATCGTCGACCGGGGCGCCATCGGAAATGACCATCAGGATTCGCCGGTCCTCGGGACGGGCGATCAGGCGATTGTGCGCCCAAAGCAGCGCCTCGCCGTCGATATTTTCCTTCAGCAGCCCCTCGCGCATCATCAGCCCGAGATTGCGCCGGCCGTGACGATAAGGCTCGCCCGCGCTCTTGTAGACGATGTGGCGAAGGTCGTTGAGCCGGCCCGGATGCGGCGGCCGGCCCGCGGCGAGCCACGCTTCGCGGCTTTGTCCGCCCTTCCAGGCGCGGGTGGTGAAGCCGAGGATCTCGCTCGCCACTCCGCAGCGCTCCAGCGTACGGGCGAGAATGTCCGCACAGATTGCGGCAATTGCGATCGGCCGCCCCCGCATCGACCCGGAGTTGTCGATCAGCAGCGAAACCACGGTGTCGCGAAATTCGGTCTCGCGCTCGGACTTGTAGCTCAAGGAATGCCGCGGATTGACGATTACGCGTGCGAGCCGCGCGGCGTCGAGAAGCCCTTCCTCCTGGTCGAAATCCCAGCTTCGGGCCTGCTGCGCCATCAGCCGCCGCTGCAGGCGGTTGGCAAGCTTGGTAACGATGCTGTGGAGCCCGCCGAGTTGCTGGTCGAGGTAGGCGCGAAGCCGGTTGAGCTCGGCTTCGTCGCACAGCTCGTCAGCCGCGATCACTTCGTCGAAGCGGGTCGTGAAAGCCTTGTAGTCGGTCGGTGGCGAAAGCTCCCAATTGCGCCGCGACTGGCCCGGCCGGCCACTGTCGGACGCTTCGTCGCCTTCGCCGAGTTCGTCTTCACCGGGTTCGCCGTCATCGGCGATTTGCTCGTCGTCGGCGGCTTCATCGCCTTCCTCGGCGCGCATCTCGCTGTCACCGTCTTGGGGAACCGACTCGCCGTCGTCCTCACCCTCGTCGCCGGCGCCGTCGTCGCTTTCGTCGTCATCGCTGTCGTCGGACGAGTCGGCCGCCTCCTCGGCTGCATTGGCGAGCTCGAGGTCTTCGAGCAATTGTCTCGACAGCCGTGCAAAAGCCGCCTGGTCGTCAAGGGTAAGCGCCAGCGAATCGAGCTCGGCCGCCGCTCGCTCCTCGATCCACGGCTCGACCAGCTTGAGCCCCGCTTGCGCGGCCTTGGGCGGGCTTTCGCCGGAAAGCCGCTGCCGGGCCATCAAGCCGACGGCCGTTGCAAGCGGCACCTCCTCCGAACTGCGCGCCCGGGTGATGGCGTCACTGCGGATTCGAGCGTCGGCAAGCTCGGCGAGATTGGCCCGAACGCCGCTCATCGAGCGCGCTCCGAGCGCCTCTATCCTCGCTGTCTCCAGCGCATCGAAAACCGCCCGGGCCTCCGCGTCGGCGGGAGCGAGGGACGAATGCAGCCGCTGGTCGTGATAGCGCAGCCTCAGCGCCGCCGAATCCGCGGCTCCACGAGCTTCGGCCACCAGTTTCGGCTCCAGGTTGGGACCGGGTGAAGGCACCCGCGCCGCTTTGCCTGCGGGCGAAGCGGTCTCGGAGGCGAAGACAACGTCGACTTCCGGATTGCGGGCGATGGCCCGGGTCGCACCCGCAAGGGCGCGCCTGAAGAGGTCGATCCGTTCGGCCACGTCAGGCCGTTCCGACAACGCTTTCGGGAAGGTCGCTGCCGAAGACCCGCTGGTAATATTCGGCGACGATCGCCCGTTCCGCTTCGTCGCACTTGTTGAGGAACGAGACCCGGAAGGCGAAGCCGACATCACCGAAGATCAGCGCGTTCTGTGCCCAGCTGATGACCGTTCGCGGGCTCATGACCGTCGAAATGTCGCCGTTGATGAAACCCTGCCGCGACAAATCGGCGACCTTGATCATCTTTTCGACCGTGCCCTTGCCGTCGGGATTGTCATATTCGCCCGACTTGGCGAGCACGATTTGCGCCTCCACCTGCGCGGGCAGGTAGTTGAGCGTGGCAACGATGTTCCAGCGATCCATCTGCCCCTGATTTATCGCCTGCGTGCCGTGATAGAGGCCGCTGGTGTCGCCCAGGCCGATCGTGTTGGTCGTAGCGAACAGCCGGAACCACGGATTGGGCCGGATAACCCGGTTCTGGTCGAGGAGGGTGAGCTTGCCCTCCGCCTCGAGCACCCGCTGGATGACGAACATCACGTCGGGCCGGCCGGCATCATATTCGTCGAAGACCAGCGCTACCGGGTGCTGGAGCGCCCACGGCAACAATCCTTCGCGAAATTCGGTGACCTGCTGCCCGTCGCGAAGGACGATGGCGTCGCGGCCGACAAGGTCGATGCGGCTGATGTGCGCGTCGAGGTTGATTCGAATCATCGGCCAGTTGAGGCGCGCCGCAACCTGTTCGATGTGAGTCGACTTGCCAGTCCCGTGATAGCCCTGGACCATCACCCGTCGGTTATTGGCGAAGCCGGCGCACACGGCGAGCGTCGTGTTCGGGTCGAAGACATAGGCGGGGTCGAGGTCGGGAACCCGCTCGTCGGCCTCGCTGAAGGCCGGAACTTCCATGTCGGAATCGACTCCGAACGCCTCGCGCACCTTAACGATGCGGTCTGGCGCGGCCATGACCGTTTCGCTTCGGCTTTCGGGGTTCACGTTTGCAATGTCGTTCATCGATTTAGGCCTTAAGCGAGAGGCAATCGCGCCTCAAGACACTGGTTTTGGAAGGGCTCAGGCGACTTTCGGCGGCAGCGGGAACAGCGTCATGAAACGCTTGGCGAGCGCGAGGTCTCCTTCGATCTTCATAGCAGCAATCGGCGCGCCGCCATAGACCACGCCGGCAACCGCGCCCGGCTCGGCAGTGACCGTAAAGTCACACTCGCCGACATCGCCTCTCCTGGTCTCGATTGCGCCGTCGCGAACGTCGGCAACATAGGTGACATCGCCGAAGCGAAAACCTGCCGACGCGGCGTAATCGCCCGCGAGTCCGCGATCGAACATCGTCTGCAACGACATCATCACCGAGACATGGCTGATCGGAAGGGTCGGGTCGTGGAGCGGGCTTCGCGCCGCCCATTTGCCGAGATTGCCGATCACGGGCGCCGCCTCCAGCCCCCACTCCGTCGCTTCATAGACCTGGACGGACGCCGGCGGCGGGAGCTTCGTCTTTCGCACCAGCCCGCGCCTCTCGAGGTCCGACAGGCGCTGGGTCAGGACGTTGGCGCTGATCCCCGGAAGGTCTCGCTTAAGCCCCGAAAAGCGCCGCGGCCCGTACATCAGCTCGCGCATGACAAGAAGCGCCCACCTTTCGCCGATCAGGTCCAGCGCGTGGGCGAGCCCGCAGGCGTCGTCGTAGCGGCGTTTTTCCTCGCCTTTCCGCCGCTCGGTTGTTTTTTCTAACTTCACAGTTGCAATTTATAACTTACGGCGCAAAATGCAAGGCAATCGAGTCGGGAAGGAGTCGTAGCATGACCTATTTCGAAGGCTTCGTTGTGCCGGTGCCGGAGGCCAACAAGGACGCGTATCGCAAGCACGCTGACGGCGTGGCTTCGGCGCTCCGGGAGATCGGCGTGCAGCGCCAGCTGGAAGCGTGGGAAAGCGACGTCCCCGAAGGCAAGCTCACCGACTTTCGCAAGGCGGTGGACGCGAAGCCGGGCGAGAAGATCGTCCTGGCCTGGTTCGAATATCCGGACCGGCAGGCGCGCGACGCCGCCAACCAGAAAATGATGAGCGATCCGGGGATGGAGGCGATGGCCACCGACGTGCCGTTCGATGCGAAGCGAATGATCCTGGGCGGATTTGAGGCCATCGTCGACGCAGGAGTGGCCGGCGGCACCTACACCGACGGCTGGATCATTCCCGTGCCCTCGGACAGGCTCGACGACTATCGCCGCCAGGCGGAGAAGATGGCGCCAATGTACTTGGAGAACGGCGCGCTGCGGGTGGCCGAAGCCTGGGGCGACGACGTGGGCCACGGCAAGGTTACCGACTTCTTCCGGGCGGTGAAGGCGGAGCCGGACGAGAACGTCGTTCTCGGTTTCGTCGAATGGCCTGACAAGGCCACCCGCGACTCGGCGTGGGCGAAAATGATGAGCGACGAGCGAATGCGGCCGGACCGCGAAGCCATGCCGTTCGACGGCAAGCGGATGTTCTGGGGCGGCTTCGAAAACGTCATCGATACGGCGAAATGACAATGCAGACGACCGACACCGCAACACTCGATCGCGCCGCCGAAGGAGTCGATGCCGATGCGTAAGCTGACCGGAGCCGTGTTCATCTCACTCGACGGAGTCATGCAGGCTCCCGGCGGGCCTGAGGAGGACCCGACCAGCGGCTTTAGCCACGGCGGCTGGGTGCAGCCGCTGTGGGGCGAGCAAATGGGCCCGTTCGAGGGAGTCATCATGGGCGACTATGACCTGCTGCTCGGCAAGCGGACCTACGACATTTTCGCCGCCTACTGGCCCTACAACCGCGACAATCCGATCGGAGAGAAATTTCAGCGCATCAATAAATATGTGCTGACCCATTCGGACGAGCCGCTGGAGTGGGAGAACAGCCACAAGCTCTCCGGCGACACCGCCGCGGCCGTCGCCGAGCTGAAGGAAAGCGAAGGCCGCGACCTGCTGATCCAGGGCAGCAGCACGCTTTATCCGCCGCTGCTCTCGGCGAGAGCGATCGACAAGCTGCTGCTCATGACTTTCCCGGTGATCCTCGGCGGCGGAAAGCGCATCTTCGACGCGTCAGAGGAAGCGGCGACGATGGCGCTCGTCGATCACTTCGCCAGCGACTCGGGGGTCGTCATGGCCGCCTACGAGCCGGTCGGCGACGTCCGGACGGGAAGTTTCGAAACCAGGGAGCCGAGCGAGCAGGAGCTCGACCGCCGCTCCAGGATGGCGGAGGGCCGCTGGTGACCCTTCAGCTCTTCGGCCATCCATTCTCGTCCTACACGTGGAAGGCGCTGATCCCGCTCTACGCCGACGCGACCGCGTTCGAGTTCCGGCAGGTTCCGGAGAACGAGGCCAATTATGCCGAGCTCAAGCGGATCTGGCCTTTCGGGAAGTTCCCGGTGCTCATCGACGACGACCAGGTGATCGCGGAAGCGACGTGCATCATCGAGCACCTGCAGGCGCATTACCCCGGCCCGAACGCCTGGATTCCCGATGGCGAAGCAGGCCGCAAAGTACGCTTCATCGACCGCTTCTTCGACCTCCATGTACAAGGCAACATGCAGCCCGCGGTCAATCACGCACTTCGTCCCGAAGGAAAGGGCGATGCTTACGGCGCGCAGCAAGGGCGCAAGAACCTGCACACTGCCTATGACTGGCTCGAGGCCAATCTCGCGGGCGATGGCTGGGCAGCGGGCGCAGAGTTTACGCTCGCCGACTGCGCGGCTGCACCGGCCCTTTTCTACGGCGACTGGGTGGAGGAAATCGGGGACGACCGGCCGAAGCTGTCGGCATACCGGGCCCGCCTGCTCGATCACGCGGCAGTCGCTCGCTGCGTCGAGGAGGCGCGCCCCTACCGGCACTATTTCCCGCTCGGAGCACCCGACCGCGATTAGGCGAACGCTTTCGCTTTCTTGAGCGTCTGCCATGCCTCGATGACCTGCCCGAGCTTCTTTTCGTGGCTCCGGTCGCCGCCGTTGCGATCCGGATGGAAACGGCGGACCAGCTTCGAATAGGTCGTGCGGACGCTGTGCAGGTCGGCGTCGTCGGCAAGCCCAAGGACGCCCAGCGCGCGGCGTTCGTTGGGCGTGAAGCGCTGCGGCGGCCCGCGATCCGCCGTCCTGAATCGCGCCGCAATCGCATCGAGCGGGTCGGCAAAATCGGCCCAGGCGGGCGTCGGGTCGGCACCGGCTTGCGCGAAGCGGCGGCTCGGCCGCTCCCACCCGGCAAGCGGCCGCTGCGCGTCGCTGATCTCTTCGGCGCTCATGCCTTCGAAATAATTATACTTCGAATTGTGCTGGCGGACGTGGTCCAGGCACAGCAGGCGATAGGCGCCGGGCCCATCGGAACGGGACGGCTCGACCGGCGCCTTATATTCGCCGAGGCCGCGGCAGCCGGGAACCGCGCATCGCTCCTCCGCTCCCTCGATTCTTCCGTGCATTTTCGGATTGCGTGACGCCACTGACTTTCTCGATTGCTGAACCACACTATATAGGTGCCATGGACGCTCTCGCCACCGGACCGGTTGCATCGGAAATGCGGCGGCGCCTCGAGGCGCTCGCCCCCACCAGGATCGAGCTGGTCGACGATAGCGAGAAGCATCGCGGCCATGGCGGCTACAACCCGGCCGGCGAGAGTCACTTCACGCTCGTCGTGGAAAGCCCGCGGTTCGAGGGCAAGTCGCGGGTCGAGCGGCAGCGAATGGTCCACTCCGCGCTCGGCGAAATGGTCGGCGAGCGAGTTCACGCATTGTCGATCAAGACGAAGACGCCCGGCGAGTGAGCAGCGACTCGATCCTTCAGACGCTCGCCCCGGTCACCCACGACCTGGGCGGGTTCAAGGTGCACCGGACGCTTCCGCACAAGCAGCGTACGATGGTCGGCCCGTTCATCTTCTTCGACCAGATGGGGCCAGCGCACCTCGGCGTTGGTGAGGGCATTGACGTTCGCCCTCACCCGCACATCAACCTGTCGACCGTCACCTACTTGTTTTCGGGCGCGATCGAGCATCGCGACAGCCTTGGCTCGCAGCAGCGGATCGAGCCCGGGGCAGTGAACCTGATGACTGCCGGCCGGGGAATCACCCATTCGGAGCGCTCACCGGCGGACGAGCGCGCCAGCGGCCCCCATTTGTCAGGGATCCAGACGTGGCTGGCGATGCCCAAGGCGAAGGAGGAAATGCCTGCTGCCTTCGAACATACGCCCTCGGCCGAGGTGCCGGCGCTGGACGTCGACGGAGTCGAGGTCCGGCTGGTCATGGGCGAGGCGTGGGGCGCAACGTCGCCCGTGACCTGCCACTCGCCGACGATTTACGCGTCGATGCTGCTTCCGGCGGGTTCGTCGATCGACATCCACAACGAAGCGGACGAGCGGGCGCTTTACCTGCTCGATGGCGACGTGACGGTCGACGGCACCGCAATCGAACGCCACCACCTGGTGCTTCTCGCGCCCGGGCACCGTCCGGTGCTGAAATCCGAATCGGGAGCGCGGCTGATGCTGTGCGGCGGCGCACCGATGGACGGCGAGCGGCACGTCTGGTGGAACTTCGTTTCGTCCAGTCGCGAGCGGATCAACGAGGCCAAGCGGGCATGGAAGGCGGGCGAGTTCTCGCTTCCGCCCGACGACCATGACGAGTTCATCCCGCTTCCCGAGATTCCGCTCACGGTCAGCTATCCGTGACCGAACTGCGGCGTGTCCCGCTTTCGAGCGGGATCACCCTGAACGTCGCCGCTGCCGGGCCGGACGATGCGCCGCCGGTCATCCTCCTCCACGGATTTCCCGAATCGCACCGCACCTGGCGCGACATTGCGCCGAGGCTGTCGGACCGCTTTCGGTTGATCATGCCGGACTTGCGCGGCTTTGGCGGATCCGACCGGCCCGAAGACCTCGACGCCTATCGGACGGACAAGCTGCTCGGCGACCTCTTCGCCCTTGCCGATGTGCTTGGCGTCGGCGAGTTCGCGCTGGTCGGCCACGACTGGGGCGGAGCGGTCGCGTGGGCGGCGGCGATTGCCGGTAATCCGCGAATCACCAGGCTTGCAATCGTCAACTCGCCGCACCCTTTCATCTTCCAGAAGAGCCTCATCGACGATCCGCCCCAGCGCGCCGCGTCGCAGTACATCACCGCTTTCCGGACACCGGGATTCGAAAAGGCGGTCGAGAAAAACGGCTACGACTGGTTCTTCGAAAAGACGTTCGGCGGCCACGTTGCGCTTTCGCTGATCGATGATTCGGAAAAGGCGCGATACATCGCCGACTGGTCGCGACCGGGCGCCCTGGCGGCGATGCTCAACTGGTACCGGGCGTCGCAGATGGTCGTTCCGCCGCCCGGGGCTGGAGCCCCGCTTCCCGACTGGCTGCTGCGCTTTTCGAAGAAGATCGCGATTCCGACGCTGGTCGTCTGGGGGATGCGCGACCCGGCGCTGTTGCCGGTACAGCTGGAGCACCTCGACGAGGTGGTCGAAAATGTGCGGATCGTGCGGCTTGCCGGCGCGGGTCACTTCGCCCCGTGGGAAGCGGCCGAGGACGTAGCGAATGCGCTTGCCCCCTTCCTAGCCGGCGAAGGCGTGGCTACAGCCGCGCCGTAATGAGTACCGCCGACCGATCCCGCTCGCGCTCCGCCGCGCGCCTTGCTGCCGCCCAGGCCCTTTACCAGCAGGAGATGGAAGGCACGCCCGTGCCCAGGCTCCTGAAGGAATTTCACGACCATCGGCTCGGGGCGATCATCGAGGACGAGCACTATCACGAGGCGGAAATCGACTTTTTTGACGATATCGTAACCGGCGTCGAAGCACGTCGCGCCGAGATCGACCAGGCGATTTCCGGAAAGCTCGCCAAGGGGTGGAGCCTCGAAAGGCTCGACCGGCCGATGCGGGCAATCCTTCGTGCCGGGACCTACGAGCTTATCGCCCGGCCAGACGTGCCCGTCGCGTCTGTCATTTCCGAATATGTCGACGTCGCCAACGCCTTTTACGACAAGAAGGAAGCCGGCTTCGTCAACGGGCTCCTCGACGCCGTCGCCAAGGACGCCCGCGGCTAAGCGAAAGACACCGCCTCCGCGCCGAGGTTGCGCCCGACTGCCTCCTTCCCCATCAGGGGCCGATGAATGAATCGGAAGCGATCGAGCGGCTGCGCCGGATTGCAACTCATCCCGGCGCGCGCAGCCTGAAAGACGACGCCGCCCTGCTGGACGACCTCGTCATCACGCACGACAGCCTGGCCGAAGGAGTCCACTTCCTTGCCACCGACCCGCCCGCGAGCGTCGGCTGGAAAGTCGTTGCGGTGAATCTCTCCGACCTCGCCTGCAAGGGCGCTGAGCCGGCTGCGGCGCTGCTGTCGCTGACCTTGTCCGACACCGACTGGGACGGCGGGATACTCGACGGAGTTGAGGCCGCTTGCGAAAGCTATGGCCTTCCGCTGATCGGCGGCGACACCATCGCCCTGCCGGACAACGCGCCGCGAGTTTACGGCCTCACTGCAATCGGGCGCGCCTCCGCCACCACTCCGAGCCGGTCCGACGGCAAGCCCGGCGATCGGCTGTGGCTTGCCGGAAACATCGGCGATTCGGCCGCCGGCCTGGCGCAGCTGACGGACAATCCGGCGGCGAGCGGGCCGCTGGTCGACGTTTACCGCCGGCCGATCCCCTTGCTGGAAATGGGCCGGGCGCTCGCCCCCAGCGCCAATGCGATGATGGACGTTTCGGACGGCCTTCTCGTCGACCTGCAGCGCCTGTGCGCGGCGAGCGGGTGCGGTGCGAAGATCGACTTCGAGGCGCTTCCGCTTTCGGATTCATTTACTGCGGCGCGCGGCGCCGATCGCGCCGCGCGCGTGTTCGCGGCGACTGGAGGCGACGACTACGCCTTGCTTGTCGCACTGCCCGCCGACCTCGACCCGGTAAGCCTTTCTTTACCTCAAGCGCCGACTCTCGCCTGCATTGGCCGGCTGGTTGCCGGAAGCGGGCTACAGATTCACGACCGTGACGGTGACGTGCCTGTGCCGGAGAGACTGGGCTATGAGCATCACGCTTCGACTTCGCCAGTGGGTGGTGGGCTTTAGCGGGCTCGCCTGCGGCATGGCGGTCGCTCTTCTTTTCCGCTGATCGTCTGCAAATCGCTGTTCGCTCGCGGTTGCCAGCCGCGCGACTCCGCCATAAAGGGGCGCGAATCCGGCGGCCGCCATCCGCGCGCCGGCCGCTTACCTTTTGCCGCCAACGGGGAAAGACATGGACCTCATTCTGATCGCGATCGCCTGTGGCGTGATCGCTGTAATTTACGGCATTTTCACCAGCACGCAGGTGCTTAACGCATCCGCAGGCAACCAGCGCATGATCGACATCGCAAGCGCGATCCAGGAAGGCGCGCAGGCCTATCTTGGACGCCAGTACACGACGATCGGCATCGTCGGGGTCGTCGTTGCAGTGCTCGTCGGCCTGTTCCTCGGGCTGGTACCGGCAATCGCCTTCGCGGTTGGCGCGCTGCTGTCCGGTGCTGCCGGTTACATCGGAATGAACATCTCGGTGCGCGCGAACGTCCGCACCGCCGAGGCGGCCCGGACCAGCCTGCAGGGCGGCCTCACCACCGCTTTCCGCTCGGGCGCAATCACCGGAATGCTCGTTGCCGGCCTGGCGCTGCTTGCCATCTCTGGCGTCTTCTACGTGCTTATCTCCGTTCAGAACGCCGAGCCGCAGAGCCGTGAAGTCGTCAATGCGCTCGTCGCACTCGCGTTCGGAGCGTCGCTGATTTCGATCTTCGCCCGTCTCGGCGGCGGCATCTTCACCAAGGCCGCGGACGTCGGCGCCGACCTCGTCGGCAAGGTCGAAGCTGGAATTCCCGAGGACGATCCGCGCAACCCGGCCGTCATCGCCGACAACGTCGGCGACAATGTCGGCGACTGCGCCGGAATGGCTGCCGACCTGTTCGAAACCTATGTCGTCACCGTCGGTGCGACGATGGTCCTCACCGCGCTGCTCATCGGCACTCGTGCCGCCGACATCACCGCGCTGATGGCGCTTCCGCTGCTCGTTGGCGGTGTGTGCATCATCACCTCGATCATCGGCACCTACATGGTCCGGCTCGGCAAGGGCGGCTCGATCATGGGCGCTCTCTACAAGGGCTTCTGGACCACCGCGATCCTGTCGGTCCCGGCGCTGTACGGGGCCACGAAGCTCGCTCTGGGCGACCTCAACGCCACAATCGGCGGCGGTGCCGCTGCCGCTGGCCCGGTCACGGGCGCAGTCGCCACGCAGACTCAGGGCTTCACCGGCTGGGACCTGTTCTTCTGCATGCTGATCGGGCTTGCAGTGACTGGCCTGCTGGTCTGGATCACCGAATATTACACCGGCACCAACTACCGCCCGGTAAAGTCGATCGCGAAAGCATCGGAGACCGGCCACGGCACCAACGTCATCCAGGGCCTGGCGATCAGCCTTGAATCGACCGCGCTTCCGACGCTGGTGATCTGTGTCGCGATTATCGCCTCCTATCTCCTCGCTGGACTGATCGGGATCGCCTTCGCGGCGACCGCGATGCTTGCGCTTGCGGGAATGGTCGTTGCTCTCGACGCCTACGGCCCCGTAACCGACAACGCCGGCGGAATCGCCGAGATGGCGGGCATGGAAGACGAGGTCCGGCATCGCACCGATGCGCTCGACGCAGTCGGCAACACGACCAAGGCCGTGACCAAGGGCTATGCGATCGGCTCGGCCGCGCTTGCAGCGCTGGTCCTGTTCGGCGCCTACACCACCGACCTTCGCGAGTTTGCGGGCGAGCTCAACATCGGCGCTGCGGGAATCGATTTCTCGCTTTCCAACCCGTACGTCGTCGTCGGCCTGCTTCTTGGGGCGCTGCTTCCGTACCTGTTCGGAGCGATGGGAATGACCGCGGTCGGCCGCGCTGCCGGAGACGTCGTCCTCGACGTTCGCGAGCAGTTCCGGTCCAACCCCGGGATCATGGATGGCTCCAGCCGCCCCAATTATGCGCGGACCGTGGACATGGTCACCAAGGCGGCGATCAAGGAAATGATCATCCCGTCGCTTCTCCCGGTGCTTGCCCCGATCGTCGTCTACTTCTTGATTGCGTGGGTCGCCGGACGCGAGCAGGGCTTCGCCGCTCTCGGCGCACTTCTGCTGGGCGTCATCGTCTCCGGCCTGTTCGTCGCAATCTCGATGACCAGCGGCGGCGGCGCCTGGGACAATGCCAAGAAGTATATCGAAGACGGCAATTACGGCGGTAAGGGCTCCGAAGCCCACAAGGCCGCAGTGACCGGCGACACCGTCGGCGATCCCTACAAGGACACTGCCGGACCGGCCGTGAACCCAATGATCAAGATCACCAACATCGTCGCCCTGCTCCTGCTCGCAGCCCTGGCAGGCCACGCGGGCGTCTGACGCGGTTCGTCGTGACTGAAGATGAGCCCCGCCCGGCATTGCCGCGGCGGGGCTTTTCTTTGCCGCCGGTGGGCGTCTAAGCGGCGGCCATGGCACATGCGATCCGAGTCCATGAAAGCGGCGGGCCCGATGTCCTGTCGTGGGAAGAAGTCGAAGTCGGCGAGCCCAAGCCGGGGCAGGTCAAGCTCCGGCAGGCGGCAGCCGGACTGAACTACATCGACGTTTATCACCGGGTCGGCCTCTATCCGCAGCGAACGCCGTTCACTCCGGGAGTGGAAGGGGCCGGAACCGTCGAAGCCGTCGGCGAAGGCGTCGAGCTGGTCCGGCAGGGCGACCGGGTTGCCTATGCCGGCCCGCTCGGCGGTTACAGCGAAGAGCGGCTGATCGACGCCGACCGGCTGGTCAAGCTTCCCGACGACATCTCGTTCGAACAAGCTGCCGGAATGATGCTCCAGGGAATGACCGCGCGAATGCTCCTCCGCGCCGTCTATCGAGTCCGGGAAGGCGACACGATCCTGGTCCATGCCGCGGCCGGCGGCGTCGGGCTGATCATGTGCCAATGGGCCAATTCGCTCGGAGCGACGGTAATCGGCACCGTCTCCACAGAGGAGAAAGCGGAGCTTGCCCGCGCACACGGCTGCCATCACCCGATCCTGTACACCAGCCAGGACTTTGTCGCGGAAGTGGACAAGCTGACTGCCGGGCAGAAGCTGCCGGTGGTCTATGATTCGGTCGGCAAATCGACGTTCATCCAGTCGCTCGACTGCCTTCGGCCGCGCGGTTTGATGGTCAGCTTCGGCAATGCCTCGGGCCCGATCGACCCAATGAGCCCGCTGCTCCTGTCGCAGAAGGGTTCGCTGTTCCTCACGCGCCCGACCTTGTTCCACTACATAGCCACCCGCCGGGAGCTGGAGGAGTCGGCCGAGGACCTGTTCGCGATGGTCCGTTCGGGCAAAGTCGAAATCGCGGTCAGGCAGACGTTTCCGCTCAGCGAGGCCGCCGACGCGCATCGCGCCCTGGAAGGTCGGGAAACCACCGGCTCGACGGTACTGACGATCTAACCGCCCGCTGCTTCACATTTGGCGATGGTGCCGCTAAGGCACCGCGACTTTCGAACACAGGAAAGAGGTACCGTTTGGCCAAGGAAGAACTTCTCGAGATGCGTGGGCAGGTCGTCGAGCTTTTGCCCAACGCGATGTTCCGCGTGAAACTCGAGAACGGCCACGAGATCCTCGGCCACACCGCCGGCAAGATGCGCAAGAACAGGATTCGCGTCCTCACCGGCGACGAAGTGCTCGTCGAGCTGACTCCGTACGACCTGACCAAGGGTCGGATTACCTACCGGTTCAAATAGGGCGCGCCGCCAGTGCGGCTAGTCCTCGCTTCCGCAAGTCCGCGACGGCTCGACCTGCTGGCGCGCATTGGAGTCGAGCCGGACTCGGTCATCCCCGCCGACATCGACGAGAGCGTTCCCAAAGGCGAGCTTCCGCGCGACCATGCCGCGAGGCTCGCACGTGAAAAGGCGCAAGCGGTCGCCCGCAGCGAACCGGATTCGCTGGTTCTTGCCGCCGACACCGTGGTCGCGGTCGGCCGCCGAATCCTGCCCAAGGTCGAAGACGAACAGACATTGCGCGCCTGCATGAAGCTGCTGTCAGGCCGCCGGCATCGAGTCCTGACCGGAGTTTGCCTGGCGGCTCCGGACGGGACGCTACGGTCGAGACTAGTCGAAACGATCATCGCGATGAAGCCGCTGAGCGCCGAGGAAATCGACTTCTACGCCGACCATGGCGAGTGGAAAGGTAAGGCGGGCGGCTACGCCCTCCAGGGCTACGGCGAAGTCTACGTTCGCTATATTTCCGGCAGTTATTCGAACGTCGTTGGGCTTCCGCTCGGAGAGACCCGCAACCTGTTGAAAGCCGCGGGATACCCGCTTGCCTGAGTGGCTGATTGAGCGCGGCATTGGCGAAACCCGCGCCGCGCTGGTCGACGACGGCGAAATCATCGAAGCGCGGATCGAGCTCGACGATACCGTCCCTGCCGGGACCATCCTCGAAGCGCGGCTGATCGACAGCGGCAGCGGCGGGCGCAACGCCACCGCCCGCGTCGAGGGCGCGGCCGATTACTTGCTTCCCCACCTTCCCGCCGCAATCTGCGAGGGCGAGCTGTTCAACATCGAGGTTACCCGGCCGCCGCTGCCCGGTCCCGAGCCGTGGAAGCGGCCGCTGGCGAAGGCGACTCGCGACCCGCGGCGACGGCCCCGCTCGCTTGCCGAGAGGCTCCGTTGCGACCGCTACGAGGTGCGGGCGCTGACCTTCCCATCGCCAGCCGACGAACTGGCCGCGGCCGGATGGAACGATCTGGTCGAGGAAGCGCGAACCGGCCAGATGTCGTTCCCCGGCGGAAGCCTTGGGATATTCCCGACGCCGGCAATGACTTTGATCGACGTCGACGGCAGCTTGTCGCCGCCTCAGCTGGCCACCGCCGGTGCGGGCGCTGCTGCGCGGGCGGTTCGGCGGCTGGATATCGGCGGCTCGATCGGAATTGACCTTCCCACCGCGCGGGGCAAGGAGGCGCGCGCCAGCGCTTCGGACGCGATCGATCGTTTCATTCCGCCGCCGTTCGAGCGAACCGCGGTCAACGGCTTTGGATTCGTCCAGGTGGTTAGGCCGCGCTTGCGGGCATCATTGATCGACCTCGCGCTCGATAAGGCCGGTTTCGAGGCGCGGCATCTTCTCCGCCAGGCAGCATTCGCCGGCGCCGGTGCCAATCGGCTGGTGGCCGGCCCTCGCGTCGTCGCGCTGCTGGAAGCCCGCCCGGAGTGGCTGGACGCCCTTTCCCGCCAGCTTGGCGGGGCCGTCGCCTTGCGGTTGGACGAGTCACTCCCCATCCATGGTGGCTATGTCGAAAAAGCTTGATTCCAAGTCGTGCCCGATCTGCTCGAAGCCGTCGTCGAGCGAACATGCGCCATTTTGCAGCCGCGGCTGCAAGGACCGCGACCTCCTCAAATGGCTCGGCGAGGGCTATCGCATTCCCGGCCCGCCGGCTGCACCCGATGCGCCGGACGAAGACTCCTAGAAGCTGAGTTGCCGGGCGCCGCTCATCTTGAACGGCGCGACGGCATAGCTCACCCGCCACACGCTGTTGCCGGCATCGTCGGCGATGATCAGCGCGCCGCTCTTGTCCATCGTCAGCCCGACCGGCCGACCACGCGCCTTGCCGTCCTTGCCGACGAAGTCCCAGGCGAAATTCTGCGGATCGCCGACGGGCTTTCCGTCCTGGAATTTGATGAAGACCACCCGGTAACCGTTCAGGTCGGGCCGGTTCCAGCTGCCGTGCTCGGCGACGAATGCGCCATGCTGGAACTTGGGCGGGAACTGGTTGCCCGTGTAAAACAGCAGCGACAGCGGGGCGACGTGCGAGCTTAGCGAGTAATCGGGCGCAATCGCTTTCTTCACCAGGTCGGGTCGCTGCGGGTGGACTCGCTCGTCGGGATGCTGGCCCCAATAAGTGTAGGGCCAGCCGTAATAAGCTCCCGGCTTCACCGAGGTCATGTAATCGGGGACCAGGTTGGGCCCGAGCTCGTCGCGCTCGTTGACCACTGCCCACAGCTGGTTGGTACCGGGCTGGAAGGTGAGCCCGTTGGGATTGCGCAGCCCGGTCGCATATTGGCGTACCGAACCTGACTTCGGATCGACTTCCCAAATTGCCGCTCGCCCGGTCTCGGCCTCGGGCCCGCTTTCCATGATGTTGCTGTTGGATCCGACGCCGACGTACAGCTTCGACCCGTCCGGGCTCGCCGTGAGGTCCTTGGTCCAATGGTGGTTGATCGGCCCTGCGGGAAGGTTGGCAACCTTCACCGGCGGCGCGGTGATCTTCGTTGCCCCGGGCGTGTACGGAAACTTCAGGAGCGCGTCGGTGTCGGCGACGTAGAGGTCGTTGCCGACGAGAACCACTCCGAAGGGCGCGTTCAGTCCGCCGATGAAGTCGCTCGAAGCGTCGGGCTTCCCGTCACCGTTGGTGTCGCGCAGGAGAACGATACGGTTGCTCTTGCCCTCGGCCTTCAGTCCCGCGCCGTGGGCCTTGGCTTCCATCCAGCCCATCACCGGGTCCTTGGGACGCTCGACGATCTCGCCGCCCGTCTTCTTCGACAGGATGACGAGAATGTCGCCGTTGGGAAGGGCATAGACGTTGCGCGGATTGTTCAGCTTGGACGCAATCCGCTCGACCTTGAAGCCGGCGGGTACGGTCGGCGCTTCGTTGTCGCCCCAACCGGCCACGGTCGGGATGTGCATGTTGGGAAGCAGCCCGCGCGAGGGGGCGGGAAGGTTCGGGTTGGGCCCGAACTGGCTTTCCGGATCGATTTTCTGGCTGCTTCCGCAGGCCGCGAGCGCAAGCACTGCCGTGCCGGCGAGGATTTTGCGGACGGTCATGAGCGCACCTCCCGGGCCGGAACCCAGGTGACCGGCACCAGGAACAAGGTTGCGACTGCGAGAACCGCCAGGACCGAAGCGACGATGGAAAGCGTCAGCCCGGTAGGAACGACCGAAGTCCACCCGTCCTTGCTGTGGATCAGCGCGTTGAACAGTTCGACGATCAGCGTCGCATAGAAAAAGAAAACGTGGCCCCATCCAAGGAAGCTCGACCGAAGCGGTTCGGCGGCAATGACCTCGACCAGTGCAGCAAGCGCCGCGAGCGCTCCGAACACCAGTCCCGCTGCGATCAGCCAGCTCGAGAAATGCGACCACATCAGCACCGATGTGCTTGCGTAGGTCGCGTCCGTTGCAAGCGCCGCCAGGAAGCAGACGATCGGGATTGGAAAGAGCATCAGATAAACTGGACCGGTCACTGCCGCGACTGGACCGCGTGTCTCTTCGACGATTTCAGCCATGGTCGGATTCCTTGTGCTGCTTACGTGGCGATTACGACTCTGAAACGCCAAGGTTCCGGCTACTCGGGGCGGCTCGGCAGCCTTTGCGCCGCGAGGCTGGACAGCTATCCGTGCGGCAGGTAGGAGCGCAGCGCTCGAGCGGCCGACCGGCCGCAAGGCGATGCCCAGGTAGCTCAGTTGGTAGAGCATGCGACTGAAAATCGCAGTGTCGGTGGTTCGATCCCGCCCCTGGGCACCACTCTCCCGAAGTTCGCAGAGACTGACCTCGTGGTTTGGACGGTTTTCGGCCATTTTCGTCGCGGAGGATGGCATCTCCGTCACCACTACCTTCAAAGTTTGAGCGCCTGCTAGAGCCGTTTATCTCGGATGCGCGAAAGGGAAGCACCGCGTGGTCGGAGATGATTTGTCTATTTCCGCCAAAAACGTAGGATTTCGAGTGGAATTGCGGTGCCTCGCTGGAGACGCGCCGTTGGCAATTTGCGACTCTCATTAAGCGCGCACCACGTCCGCTTAGCGCCCAGATCGTCAAAGGAGCACCGGGTCCCGGCTGCCGAAAGCAGACGAGCAGAAAGTTACGTCGCGGGAGCAGCAATGTTCGGCGCGCGGTCTTGCTGCCGTCGCTGACATAGTTGGTCACCGCGCTTCCGGTGTCCGCGATCTCGAAGGCGGCTGAGCGCGTCATAGTTGAAGCTGGTGTACGGCGACGTCACGGGTGTGAAGCTGGTTGTCCCGTCACCGGATCACGAGGATCGAAGCTGCGGAACATCTGCCCCTTTCATCGAGTGGGTGCGTGTCGTCGGCTGGGCAGCAGCTAATTAGTATTGTGTCTCCGGCCTTCTGGCGCTGACACATGATCAGTGCTTATCCGATGACTCCCTCCTACAACGAGACGAAATCCAGAATGCACCAGGCCATCGGAATGTCTCAAGCCAAACAATGCGGCCGCACACCGGACAAACTTCCAAGAAAAAAGTGCCCCGACAAGCATGAAAATGATAAATTCAGTTGCCGTTGCTTTGCTTGAGAATGATCGAAACACGATCAGGACTTCTACGATGGAATATATCCAAAGCCGTACTTGTTGTGCCCACCGAAATGTCATTTGCAAATGTTCCCTCCGGCTATCGTATCGGATGCGCCGTGGACGCTGCCGACAGCATAACCGAGATCAGGGCCTAAGGCGACGCCGACTGAGCCACTCGAACCTTCTGATTTCGAATAGGCTAGATTGAATCCGCCACCGAGGATGCCGAGTCCCCCTTGCACGTGATTAATCGTCGTATGGCCGGCCGGTGGCGTGGTTCCCAAGCCAATACCAGCACCCATACGCCCTCCAAATCCCGCACCCCAGCCACGGCTTATGTTGAAGCCGGTGTTACCATTCCGATCAACGAATGCACTAATGCCAAGCGCGCCTCCAATGCCCCCATGAGCCTGCCCACTAGCGCCCAACGACAAGCTCGTGCCAGCGGGGAGAATTGATAGGGCACGGCAGATGAGACGCTAGCTTAGCTTGACGATATTCGAAACGAGCTTTGGTCCGCGGGGGCCTGCTGGCCCCAAAGGGAAATCAAAAGGCTGGAAGAGCTGATCCAAAAAAAGGCTGCCCAGCTGCAGAATACTTACGCACGCGGGGCCGGTCGAACCTCTCACAAGGATTTCATCGCTGCACCACGTTACGACAACAGGTCCGCTGTCAGCATCCAACCCCAGCGGATCGACCAGGTTCACCGGATCGTCGAGCACATAGGCGTAGAGGTTCGGCCCGTCGCCCGCGTAGCCAAGCGGGTCGGTCTGGTTGAACCTTCCCAGGTGCGCTCCATAGGCGCGGAACGTCGGCGCATAGACGCCGGGCCGGCTTAGCCACATCATCCCCGTATATTGGAACGCGCCGGCGTTGCTCGCGCCGGGGATTCCATATTCGTCATAGCTGTTGATGGCGGTCATCGCGCCGGTGTCGTCGGCAAGCGCAACCACGCTGCCTCGCTCGTCGGCGAGCATCCAGCTCCTGTTGCCGCTGGAGTCATAAGTGACCAGCGGCATTCCTGAGGGATCGAACGCATAGCGCTTCTGAAGCACGCTGGAGCATTCATTTGTTTCGTTTCAACACGTTTCGTTCAAGCCAATTAAATATCTGAAGCATCACCAACAAATCAACAAAAGCAAACGGAGCAACAGCCAATCCTGCCTGTCGATCAGGTAATTTTACAACTACTAAAAATATTACGTGAACGAGCGCTAACATTGCAAATGTTACCCAGAAAAGCACTTCACGGCGCAGATGCCATTTCTCCGTCAGTACAACTGAGAATGCGCAAGCTACAGCTCCCGCAGCCATAGCTGTTCCAGAGTTAACTAAATACCAAGTCGAGAATACAACAGCAGCAAGTACCAGCCACCATAGTAACTCCTGCTTGCCCTTACGCGATTTGCTGCGCCCGTATTTCATTTCTTTCCTGCCACACAATCTTGGTAAGAATCCACAACCTGTAAGGCATCGTGAACTACCGATACAACCAAGATTCTCTTTGCAAATAGGATGCTTGCGCCTCTTGTCGTGGGGCTGAATAGACCGGCTCTAACGCTGGCGTGGCGACCGAACAGGGCAAAGGTGAAGCCCATCCAATCGGCACCAGCAATGGAATTGCCTATCTGTGCAGCTCCGATCGCTAGAGCGGCAACTGCACCTATTTCCGGCCCGAACGCGGCCGCAGCAACTATGGCAAGTGCATCCAAACCGATCGCCGCTAGGTTTTCCTTAACTGCCTGAATAGCACACTTTATATCGACAGCTGGTGCGGCGCTCGTGACAACGGTTGCCGTTCCATGCCCAGCGCTGGATCGAAATCCGGTGTATCGCTGAAATGTCTGCGACAGCCCCAGCTCGGTATCCGGCGCGGGATTTCGCACGAACCCTGATGGCCTTGAGCCGGTCACAATGACACAGGTTGGGTCAGCCAAGCACTTGGGGTCAATCGGCGTGACGGGATCGGGCCGCGGGAGCAGCTCAGTCAACCCCAGCGGATCGACCAGGTTCACCGGATCGTCGAGCACATAGGCATAGAGGTTCGGCCCGTCGCCGCTAAGCCCAAGCGGGTCGGTCTGGTTGAACCGCCCCAGGTGCGCTCCGTACGCCCGGAAGGTCGGCGCATAGACGCCCGCGCCGCTCAGCCACCGCATCCCCGCATACTGGAAGGCGCCGGCGTTGCTGGCGCCGGGGATTCCATATTCATCGTAGGTGTTGATGACGGTCATCACCGCGCTGTCGTTTGCAAGCGCCACCACGCTGCCCCGCTCGTCGGCCAGCATCCAGCTCCGGTTGCCGGATGAGTTGTAAGCGACCAGCGGCGTTCCCAATGGATCGAACGCATAGCGTTTCTGGAGCACGCCCGAGCCGTCATATTCTGCGACCTGGTCAGCGCCATCGCTGACATAGTTGGTGGTCGTGGCGCCGCTGTCGATGCTTCGAAGCCTGCTCAGCGCGTCATAGGACAAAGTCGTGGAAGGCGATCCGACCGTGTGAAGCTGGTTGTCCGTCACCCAGTAAGTGTAGCTCTTCCCCGTCACCGGGTCAGCCGTCATGTTCCCGCGAGCGTCATAACCGGCGGACGTGCTGTTCACCGTTGCAAGCTCATTGAGGCCGTTGGTGGTCGTCGTCTGCGACGAGTTGGCGAGAGCCTGCGCATAGGCCGTGTTCGACCGCGTCTCGATAACAATCTGGTTTGCAGGATTGTAGCTGAAGGTCTTGGTGAGATCGTTCGTCGTTCCTGACAGGTTCACCGTCAGGCTAGAAAGTCTCGACACCGTGTCATAGCCGAATGCCTGGCTGGCGCCGTTGCCGTAGGTCGCGCTGGTCCGCTCGCCGAGATCGTCGTACCCATAGGTTACCAGCACGCCGATCCCGGTGGTCGCGCCATTCTCCCGTACCTTGGTCACTTCGCCAGTCAGCAGATAATCGTAATTGAGGTAAAGTCCGGTGCCGGGATAGGTGAGTTTCGTCCTCCGTCCGGCTGCATCCCATTCGGAAGTCAGCGTTCCCTGCGGCGAAACCTGTGTCAGGTTGCGCCCGAGTGCATCATAGGTAAACGATTGCGAATAGCCGCCGCGGTCGGAGGAGATGAGCCGTCCGAGATTGTCGTAGCCGTAAGTTGTGCCCGGCTCGGGGCTTGGCGGCGCGATATTGGTTAGCCGGTTCAGTTTGTCGTAGGTGGAGTTGACAGTCGCACCATCGCGCAGGCGTCGTGCGGTCACGTTCGAATTGTCGTCGTAGGTGAGCTGCTGATAGTCGGTCGTGCTGCTGGCGTTTGCGCCCTTCGTCCCAACCGGGAAGCGCGTCTTCAGCAGCCGGTCGAAGCCGTCATGTTCGAACGTTGTGAGGTTGTCCTCGCCATCCTTGAGAGTCGCCAGCATGCCGTTGTCGGTATAGTTCAATGTCTGCGTCGTCGCAGCATCGGACGTGCCGACCGCGACCTTCACCTGCGTCAGCTGGCTTGCCGCGTCATAAACGTTCTGTGTGACTCGGTCGTATGGATCGGTGTTGCTGCCGAGCGTGCAGGCGCTCAGGGAAACGTCGGCGGTAAATTGGTTGCGATCCATCCGGACCGCCGTGCAGTCGAGACGGCCGAGCGCGTCATAGCTGAACTGGGTCTGATTGAACCGGCTGACCGCACGACGCCTGCGCGATGGTGCGACTGTCAACTCCACCTACGACAAACTGAACCGGCTAACCAATATCGCGCCGCCAAGCCCCGAGCCCGGCACAACTTACGGCTACGACAATCTCGGACGGCTTATCTCCTCCGACCGCGGCGGCTATTCGCAATCGTTTACCTATGATGCACTCGGGCGCAACCTGACACAGGTTTCGCCGCAGGGAACGCTGACTTCCGAATGGGATGCAGCCGGACGGAGGACGAAACTCACCTATCCCGGCACCGGACTTTACCTCAATTACGATTATCTGCTGACTGGCGAAGTGACCAAGGTACGGGAGAATGGCGCGACCACCGGGATCGGCGTGCTGGTAACCTATGGGTACGACGATCTCGGCGAGCGGACCAGCGCGACCTACGGCAACGGCGCCAGCCAGGCATTCGGCTATGACACGGTGTCGAGACTTTCTAGCCTGACGGTGAACCTGTCAGGAACGACGAACGATCTCACCAAGACCTTCAGCTACAATCCTGCAAACCAGATTGTTATCGAGACGCGGTCGAACACGGCCTATGCGCAGGCTCTCGCCAACTCGTCGCAGACGACGACCACCAACGGCCTCAATGAGCTTGCAACGGTGAACAGCACGTCCGCCGGTTATGACGCTCGCGGGAACATGACGGCTGACCCGGTGACGGGGAAGAGCTACACTTACTGGGTGACGGACAACCAGCTTCACACGGTCGGATCGCCTTCCACGACTTTGTCCTATGACGCGCTGAGCAGGCTTCGAAGCATCGACAGCGGCGCCACGACCACCAACTATGTCAGCGATGGCGCTGACCAGGTCGCAGAATATGACGGCTCGGGCGTGCTCCAGAAACGCTATGCGTTCGATCCATTGGGAACGCCGCTGGTCGCTTACAACTCATCCGGCAACCGGAGCTGGATGCTGGCCGACGAGCGGGGCAGCGTGGTGGCGCTTGCAAACGACAGCGCGGTGATGACCGTCATCAACACCTACGATGAATATGGAATCCCCGGCGCCAGCAACGCCGGCGCCTTCCAGTATGCGGGGATGCGGTGGCTGAGCGGCGCGGGCGTCTATGCGCCGACCTTCCGGGCGTACGGAGCGCACCTGGGGCGGTTCAACCAGACCGACCCGCTTGGGCTTAGCGGCGACGGGCCGAACCTCTATGCCTATGTGCTCGACGATCCGGTGAACCTGGTCGATCCGCTGGGGTTGGCGGAAACTCCGGGATTAGGCGGAACTGACCATCCGGATTGCATCGGCGATAACTGTAACGTGATTGTCACCGGACATTTGGGGATCCAATTAGTAATTGCCTGGGAATTGCCAAGAAATATGCGCCCAGAAAGATCTGTCGTAAGTTTGCCTGCCGAGTCCCAATGCCCGTTGGCAAGCACGTATACCAACTTCTTTTCGCAGAACTATGTGCCAGCCTTGGGCGTCGCTTTGAAATGGGACACCAACGTCGTGTTTCTGTTGGGCTTATCGGCGCACAAGTTCGGCTATGGCACCAGTCGTATTTACCGTGAGCAGCGCAATCCGCTGGGTATGATTCCCGGAGGAGATAGTACTTCTGGACTGTCGTACCAGTCTCTTGGGCAAGCATGGAACAGCTGGGGAAGCATGTTCGGAGCAAGCATACAAAGTAGTCAAACTGCTGACGCGTTTGTCAGCGGATTACTTTCCGCCGGCTATAATTCGGAAAATGAAGACACGGGGGGGGACCCCGGATGGTCTGCAGGTGTGCTGGGTTCGATTTCCGGAGTCAAACAGCGACTTCCCAAATGGGCTTCCCATCCGGAGTGCCAGTAGATGTTTCGTAAAGCCACACTGAGCGTTCTCTTGTCTATCGCGGTCACGGGTTGCTTAAGCAGAGCGAGCTTGCCACGTCGAGTGGTTAACTCAGAATTCGGATTCATAATTGTAGGCCTCGGTGGGCGACCAATCTGCGTGGCTCAGCTCAGGCACTCACCCTCATGGTTACTACTGGAACTTGGATGGGAGTGACTGCCACTCAAATAGTGCCACTGAGCGTGTGCGCTCAATGGGAATCTTGGCAAGCTTTAACAGCGAACAGCTTCGAAATACTGAACAATATCTAAGACGTTACTGCGGAGATAATGCTGCTATCAAAACCTCAGATATGCAGATTGGCAATCTCGAGACCGTGGCTTGTTCACACTACGAGGGAGAAGCGCTCGTTCTAGAACTCGCCGCGTCAAGGGGGCGCTGGGTGTCAGATGGCTCGGAAGCGTTGGAAACGGCTCCGAAGATGTTCTACAGAGTTTGGATGCACACTGATGATAATCACTATGTGACCGACTATAAGCAGTTGAGACGAGCTACGTCGTCAATAAAGCCAATACTTCTACGTTAGTCTGGTAACTACAATTCCGCGCACACAATAGCAATTGGCCGCATCCGCCTACACCGGGCCAATCATCTGAGGACACGCAGCGGCTCAGTGAAAGGCGCAGATGTTCCGCAGCTTCGATCCTCATGATCCGGTGACGGACAACCAGCTTCACACGGTCGGATCGCCTTCCACGACTTTGTCCTATGACGCGCTGAGCAGGCTTCGAAGCATCGACAGCGGCGCCACGACCACCAACTATGTCAGCGATGGCGCTAACCAGGTCGCAGAATATGCGCACCACGGACACCGGAAGCGCGGTGACCAACCATGTCAGCGACGGCAGCAAGACCGCGCGCCGAACATTGCTGCTTCCGCTACGTAACTTTCTGCTCATCTGCTTTCGGCAGCCGGGACCCGGTGCTCCTTTGACCGATATTGGCGCAAAGCTGCTACTGAATGGACGACTGCCACAGCATCGAATACGATGCGGAACATCGAACCCCAAGCAGCTGCCGTTGCTCTGGCCCATGCAAATGGCAGCTGCCGGATGCGCGCGAGACGCTGCCTCGTGAGTTCCTGAGGATGTCGGCCGTCCAGGATCGCAGCGACGATGTCCGGAGCGAGGTAACTGAGCTTAAGCAGCACAGTTAGATAGTCTCGATCGTAGCCACAGCTGATAGCGAGCTCAGCAAGCCCGCTTTCAGATTGGTCGAACGCTTTCCGCACCTGATGCGCGCGGACCAGCAGCCTGATGAGGCCGGCATCTTTCCGTGGCTGATCGTCGCGTGCTGGCGGCGCGATCAAACGAACCTCCCGTGTTCGCCGAGTTAGCCGTGCGGGAACGGTTAGCCAGTGCATCAGCCAGCTGGCTTAAATCATCACTCGATTGGCCTCCGACCAGCCGTTGCAGGCTCACCTCAATGCGGAGTTCACGCGCAGCGACGTCCACGCGCGAGATTAGCTCGTCCACCATAGCCCCTCGTCTCTCGAGGCTGAGTGCGTCGAGCTTCTTACCCGCCTCTGCGGCCACACTAACGCTCCTCGAGTTTCTCCGGCGAGCTTGTTGCCCGCTCAAGCACGTCGAGCATTGCGCGAGAGTCGAGCAGGAAGGCTTGCAGTTCGAGCGACGACCAGCACTTCAGCTCACCAGCTGGAACACGGGTGACGGGATGGTCTGGTTCACCGGCGTCGCAGCGCGAAACATAATAGGCGTATCGTTTACCGCCCTTGTTTGTGTGGCTCGGCGACATCCGTCCACCCTGCTCATCGAACAAGCGTCCGACGAGCAAGGCTCCCGATTTCCCGGCGCCGCTCCGACGCGCCTTCTCACGGAATTGCGATCAAGCATTCGCTGCGTCCTGGTGAACGTGTCGTCGTCGACGATGGCGCTCTGCTGACCAGGATAGCTTTGATCGTGGTGTCGGGTCGCCCGACGTAGAGTGGGTTTCGGAGCAGTTCATAAATACACCGCGGGTGAACGGCTTTCCGCCGGTTTGCTTACCAGCGCGATTTACGCGGCGCTTCGAGAAAAGTGCGCGTTTCCGCAATTCATCTTCATAACCAGCACTCAGCCTTTCTCAAGGTAGAGCTGTAATCAGCCGCGCCTTGTCGGCTTCTGGCTCGTTCACGATAAGAGCGCGTTCGTGGACATCATAGCCGATGGGGCACACGCCACCCATCCACATGCCCTTCTTCTTCGAGGCGGCAATCTTGTCGCGAACCCGCTCAGCTCCAACCTCGCGCTCGAACTGGGCGAACGACAGCAGCGCATTAACCGTGGCCCGACCCATGCTGGTCGTCGTGTTGAATGCTTGCGTGACGGAGACGAAGCTTGCGCCGGCGCGATCGAGCACTTCGACAATCCGCGCGAAGTCCGACAGTCATCGAGTGAGCCGATCGATCTTGTAAGGGCAGTGACGTCGACCTTGTTCGCAGCGATGTCCGCGGCAGCTGTTTCGCGCGGGACGCTCCATGCTTCCGCCCGAGAAGCCGCCGTCGTCATATTTATTGGGCGAGCAGGACCAGCCCTCATGCCGCTGGCTCGCTATATATCTTCACATGCTTCACGCTGGGCATGGAGGCTGTTGAAGGTCTGTTGAGACCCTCGTCCGTGGATTTTCGGGTGTAGATCGCGCAGCGAATGAGCTTGGCCGTTTGGCCGCCGTTGCCGTCGAGCATCCGCCGGCTCCGATGCTGAGTTTGCGCCGTCAGGATCCGCTGCTTCAGCCCGAAGAACTTGGGTCCGGACCACCGCACTCCTGTGATCGCGCGTGCGATTTCGCTGAGCGATCCGTACCGCTGCCCATCCCACTGGTATCCTTCATCGAGAGCCGTGACGCGGTAACTCTGACCGCGCCACTCTCGAATGCACGTTGTTCCAGGCTTGGCTCGGGTTTGGCGCTCAAGGTCGAGCGCACCGGAGCGGGAGAGCTGGCTCGACAACCGATCCACTCTCTTGGGGAGCACAGAAGAAGCACTGCCGAACTCCTTCTCTTGCGCCTTCCATGCGATCGTTCGCACGAGGAGGTCGCGCGGAGACGGTTTGCACGCATCTGTTTGGATGCCACCGGCGCCACTCGGCCGTAAGTCGTCCAGCGGCAGCCTCGTCAATTCAGCAATGAAGCTTTCCAAATTCATATCTTACTCCAGTCAGCGAGCCATTGAATTGCCCCAGTGACTGAAGCCCAGTGAGCCCGGGCCGAACCCGCTTGCTGGCGAGTTGCGAGAGACCTGTTCGCTCTGGTTCGTTCCGCAGTCCAGCGAACTTTTCAGAGCTGCACGAGCGAAGCTCGTAGTCCGCTTTCTACCCATTGCGCACACATAGCAGAGCTGCAAAACAGATGAGATACTTCGAGCCGTCTTCAGTCCTCTAACGAGCGACTCGACCGTCCAGTCGTCTGCGCCGCCCTTCTCTTGCGTGTCAGACTAACAGCATGGCCTTCGCAGCTTCCATGCAAATCTGCTCGACATCCCACGCGCGGATTTGCTCCTCGAACCGAAGGCCGCAAATCTCTCCTGATCTCCACACGATCCGAGCGAAAATTTCCAGTTGCGCGACCTGCAGAAAGACGTCCGACAGTTTCTTTGGAGGATCTTCGCGCGAACCCGTGCGCCCGCTGTCGACAATTCTATTAGAACCGCGCGATGCCTGTGCTTCAGTCCGACAAGCGTTGCGGGAAACCCGCTGGAAGTCGTCATGTTGCCGACGTCCGCCGCCATTTTCGTGCCGAAAGCGCTTGTCGTCTGTCATGTGGCCAAGTAGATGGCCCTTACCAAAACCTTGCGTAAACAGCCGCATAGCACAGCAGTGGATGGCCGCACCGAAGCCTTGGCAAGTCCAGAAACTTCGAGCAGCGATCGCGTGACAGCCGAAAGTCAGTGAATTCTGCTGTTACCCCGAGCGTTCAAGCGTTAAACTGCACCGAGTAAATCGTGAGAGCAGCACGTTCCTCAGTTAGCTTACGATGTACGCTCACTCCCGTTCACCGGCGACCGAACGGGAGCGGCTTACCGCCTGAGCGTCCACCAAGCGGACGGTCTACGGCTTTTTCGAAACGTCCGCTGATCCCTCCTGAGTTGGACGACGCTCGTCCTGACCAGAGGGAAGCGTCGCCCGGAAACCACAATGGGCGGAATGTATTAACTGAATTGCCTGCGCGCGAAAGATGGTGCGGCGAACCACGCGAGGAACGCTGCGAGAGAACCTGAATACGAAAGCGCGCACGGGTGAGGAGTTAAATGCGCTGTTAGGCGCCGTCCTCCTCAATGCTGCGCTCGATTGCGCCTGAACTTTGTGGTCGTTGGCGTCTTAAGCAACCTTCCGGCGCAAACCTTCTCTTTCTAGGCGCTCACCTTTCTTCTCGGAAGGGACTCCACTCGGGTCTTGCGCTTCGGTTTGTCTTCCTTGACCCGTCTATGTTACATAGCGCCACCGCGAGCAATGCCAGCCGCTAAAGTGGACAGTGACTCAGCGCAATCCGCGGTCTTGCCCGATGCCAGGGGAGTCGGCTTGGCGGTCGGCTCCCCTCTTTATTGGCCTCTAATGTGAAGCGTTGGAAAGCAGACTAATCGGCCGATCTCTCCGAACCACTGCAGCTCAGGTCATGCGGCTGTTGCGCTCCCCGTGTTTCGGCAATTCCTGCTTGGCCCCGCTTCTCGGCTCCATCAGATTCATCACCAAGATCAAGCGTAGCTCGAATGCTGTCGAAGCGGGTCGCCGACATGTTTGCGTTTTAAACGTCTGCACAACGGCTGGAGGCGTCGTCGCGGCCCCGTCTGCCCTTGCGCTGCTCCTAAACGTTCATTTTCCAGCCAAAGTTGCCCGCTAAATCGCCAGTGTCCGCTTTCAACCCATTCCGGACATTCAGCTTCAGCAAACTTACACGCTATCCAGCTTCGATCGTCACCGCTGATGCCTTGTTTCGTATTGCCGATGCCGCTAAGGAGGCGGGCGATTATGATTTAGCCCGTCAGTCTTTCGAGCGGGCGGCGTCCCTTGGCTGCGCTGATTGCCTGACCCGCCTAGCTTATATGTTCAATGTCGGATCAGTGTAGAGGTCGATGAGTCCCATACCATACATCTCTATAAACGGGCATGGCAATGGGGCAGCCAGGTTGCCGCAAACAACATAGCAGTCTTGTATCGCGAGCAGAAACGGCACCAACTGATCTTCCAATGGTTTCTGCGAGCCGCAAACGGTGGCAATGGGAACGCACTTGTCGAACTGGCCAAGTGCTATCGAGGCGGCATCGGGGTTCGCAAGTGCGGCCAAGATGCGCTGCGGTGCCTTGCGTCAGCGATAAGCTCGAACTGCATTACCGAAGCCAGCCGTGAGGAGGCGCAAGCGCTAATGGAAGGGATGCGGCCTCGGACCGTCTAATGTCTGCTTTCCATCCATTGCGGACCTTAGCTGAAACCCCGACAACGGCTGAATGAACCAGCTAACACTCCGTTACGAATATGACCCGTGCCGCTTCGACACCTCCATTCCTCGCGATGATTTTGGGCGGTTGTCAGCCGCCGTCGTCACCGAGCAGTTTTCTGGCAAGGGAGGGTGCTCTCATCCAGTGGCAGGAAGTCTCCGAGTTCGGGGAATCACTGTCGATCTATCCCATAAGCGCCGAAGATCCGCTCTCCCTCCGGGGAGGCTTCGAGAAGGGTCACGGCGACGATCTGATTGTTCGCGTTGAAATCGGCCCAAAGAACAGCTTGAGCGAACTGACCTGCCGCGTGGAAATCGCTGTCGACGCCGAGCCTTGGAAGCGAGTCAGAACCTCGTTCCGGACAGGCTATCCGGCGATTGAGATGTTCCAGCGTGACATTAGAAAGATGATGGCGGGCGAGGCTGAAACCGCAGTCCTGCTCGGACATTAGTGTCCGCTTTCCACCCATTGCGGACGCTAGCTCCTATTCAGGCGTGACTACTGCGTCCTCAAGCGCAACCTCATTGCACGTCCAGAGACTGCGCATGTCATCCTTGCCGATGACGGTTGCCTTGCCCGTGACCTGGACGTGCCAACCGCTCAGCCGCCGCGCCTCAGCGCTTGAAGGATAGATGGTGATGCACTTGTCCCAGCTGCCTTTGCGCAGCTGCTCCGCGCCTCGGTGCGCGGCCTCACTTTCCCAAAGCGCCCGCGTATCAGTGTCATACGTGAAGTATCCAGACACACTGACCGTTTGCCCTTGGCGGGCATCGATGGTCGCAATCAGCTGCACGGGGGTAAGGATGCTTGCCCGTCGTGACGCCGTAGGAGGCGGCAAACTCACGCAGCCGGATACAGCAACCGCCACTAATGCAAGGGACAACCGCTTCATGCGGCGTAAGAATAACGAGCGAACGTCCGCTTTCCACCCAAACCAGATACCAGCAAATCGTGCTCTGCCTCTTAGCCCGGAGCGGCCTTCGCGAGCGGCGTGCAACCCAAAGAATGGTCAATGCCTCCACCGAGTTCGCGCTGGACCGCCCTTCTCGCGAGCAGCAATAGCTGCTCGTGCTTTCGCCACCCATGATGGTGGCCCGGCAAGTCCGTTCCTCTCCAGCAGGTTCAATGTGTCAGCACTCAGATGCTCGAATGGAGCATCTACCCAGACGCATTCCAGCAGCTTCGCGCGAGACAATCCGCGCTCCTTCACGATTATGCCGCGAACTCGCTGAAGTCCAAACATCCGCAAGTGCGGGGTGCTGGCATGACGGGCCAAGTGCAGAGCGAGCTTTGGGCTCCATCCAACCCTGCTGCAGAGCTCGGCGATATGGACCTCTAGCTTCGGCCGCCTCATCGCCATTAATCTCATCGTGCGATTCTCAACATCCGCGCTGCTCAGGCGAAGGCTCGGTGGAAGGCGCAAGTTGAAGGTCAAGCTTGCAAGTGACCAAGGATGGACCTGATCCGGGCCGTCGTCTTCGCAGCAGCGGCCTCGACAGAATCCGTAAACGAACATCGCAAAAAACAGGTCGCGGAAATCAGCGAGAGTGAGGTAGGGCTTAAGCTCTTCTGCGTCCATTGGCCCGAGCACGTTGACAGTAAGATCGTCTGCAAACTCGATGTCCTCGGGGTGCGGCAGGATATCCGGTGCAGGCTTCCCTTGCTCCGTTGCCCGCGCGGCAAGTTCTCGCCACCGGGCAACGAAAAACTTAAATGCGTCCCACTCTTCCTGTCTCCTGAGCATCTCGAGCGCCTGGATGCGCTGGCTATGAGCGAAAACCGTCCTCCCGGCCATCACGCCGCCCTTGATGCCTTGCACGAACATGGCGCGAATGACGGCTTGCTCTTGCGGAAGGTCGAATACCTTGTCGCCCTCACGAACTTTTGCCGGGCGGCGTCCCTCCTCGCGGAAGATGAGATCGAATGGGGTCAGATCAGGAACAGCGGGGCCGCTAGGGTCGAGCTTCTTCTTCCGAGGACGGCCCGCAGGATTGCCGGACTGACCTGGCTTGAACTGTCCGCTGTTGGGCAGCTTGCCGTATCCGGTGCCGCCATTCTCATCGCGATCAGGCATTTGGGCGTTCCTCGCGCTCGGCAACGATTTCCTCAAAGCTGCGGCCACTGTCCGCGTGCACTGCGAGCTTCCCGAACGTCGCCTGAGCTCGCCGGATGATGACGTCGCAATAGTGCGGATCGAACTCGATTAGACGCGCGGTTCGGCCGGTCTTGTGCGCTGCTATCAAGGTGGTGCCCGAGCCAGCGAATGCGTCGAGCACAAGGTCGCCGCGGCGAGAGCAGTCGCGGATTGCATCGGCAGCGAGCGCGACCGGCTTAACAGTCGGATGCATCGCAAGTTCTTCGGCTCGAGAGCGGGACTGGCTGCTGATGCCGGGATAGTCCCAGACGTTCGTCCGATAGCGCCCCGTTTCTCCAAGACCGAAGCTGTTGGTATGCGCTGCCGAGCCCTTCTTGAACACGAAGACCAGCTCGTGCTTGGAGCGATAGAAAGAGCCCATCCCGCCATTGGTCTTGTTCCAAACGCAAAGATTCTTGAGCTCCAGGCCATTGGCTTCGCCAGCGAGAAGCAACTCGCCCATGTGCCGCCAGTCCATACAGACAAAGAGGATGGCTCCGTCGCGACAGCGATCGGCCATGGCGCCAAGTGTGTCCGTTAGGAACCCGATGAACTGCACCTTGGACATCTCGCCCGCGCCCATGGCGAACTCACGATGCCGAACCCGGCCCAATCCGCAGACGTGGCCGTCGATCGGTACGTTGTAAGGCGGATCAGTGAAAACGAGATCCGCCAGCTGACCGCCCATTAGCCGGGCGTAATGTGCAGGCTCTCGAGCATCTCCGCACAGCAGAAGGTGACGATCGATCTGCCAAAGGTCGCCGGCTCGGCTGGTGCCCGTTCTCGACATCGCGGGGATGACGTCCGCATCGTCCTGCTTTGCGTTTGGGTCTGACTCGCTCGCGCCGTCCAGTGCGAAGTCGACCTCAGCGAGGCTAAAACCGGTCAGCTCGACATCAAATCCGACGTCGATCAGTTCCTGGAGCTCAAATGCAAGCAGATCCTGGTCCCAGCCAGCGTTGAGCGCGAGCTTGTTATCCGCAAGCACGTAGGCGCGACGATCTGCTTCAGAGAGATGAGAGAGCCGCGCGACCGGCACCGTCTTCATCCCCAGCAGGGAAGCTGCCGCAACTCGGCCGTGTCCGGCGATGATCGAGCCATCGTCTGCGATGAGGACGGGATTGGTAAACCCAAACCGCTCGATCGAGCGCGCGATCTGGCTGATTTGCTTTTTTGAATGGGTGCGCGCGTTCCGTTTGTACGGAGAAAGGCTGTCGACGGGTCGATCCTCGATTGAGCCGACGCTTGGAAACTCGGTCATAATTCGTACTCCGCCGCTGATTCCGGGGAGTACGTATTGAATACATCTTTGGGAGATTGGCAAATAGGGCCAAGGTTGACGAATACTGTCTCTTAGACGCTTCTTAGAGGCCTCTTAGGCCTGTTTTAGTTCACAATTCTTGCGGTTGCTTTGGCAGTCGCGCAGTGTACTTAAAGTGTGCGTAAGTACATGCGTACCACTGGCAAAGTCACGGAGCACCTGCGCAATGATAAAAAAACTTCGCGCCCGCAGATACTTCTGGTTTTATTTGCGTCGCATAACCTCCGGCCCCACCCGCGAGCGTCTCGCGCAAGCCGCTGAGCGCGATTTCGCGCGCGGCTATTCCGCCCAGGACCTCGCCCCTCGCCGCAACGAGGCCGCCAAGCCGGTGAGGTGGCCCGCTTGCCGCAGGCGAGTCCCACTTGAGCGCTTCGTCATCCCGGATAAGGGCTCCACTATCCCGCTTAAGCCGATGATTTGCCCGATCGACCTCGCCTATTCAGGCGCAGTTCGCTGTTCCACCGAAGATCTTCCCTGCTTGAGCACGCGAAATTCCCTGCTTTTGCACCACCGCCAAAAGAGTTGGTGCGGGTCCAAGCGCCGGATATCGTTGGCCAAATCGCCACGTCTCGCGCCTGTGGCGGTTTGATGCGCCCCGATTTTGAGTGAATTTCCCTGTTCTGGTCGAAAACAGGGAAATCAGGCGGAGATAGGTTCAGCGCTGACTGCTTGGCGCACCATCGCCCCCCGCGCTATAGCGGCCCGCTGCCGAAACGAACTCGCGTTCCGCTCGTTCAGGCGCGATGGACAAGGCGAGCAAGCAGACCAATCTAAAGCGCGAAGAGAAGAAGGACGCGCAGGAGCGTTCCGGCCCGGAATCCCTCGTCCTCTACCAGGCGATGGTGCTTCGCGGCGAGCACGAGCTGGGCCGTCCGATGACATCCTTGTTCTGGTCCGGCCTCGCGGCGGGCATCGCGATTAGCAACTCGCTGGTCGCTGAAGCGGCGCTTCACCGCTTGATTCCGGAAGCTCCATGGCGGGCGCTCATCACCAGCTTCGGCTATTCAGTCGGCTTCCTCATCGTCATTCTCGGGCGACTGCAGCTTTTCACCGAGCATACGGTGGTCGCGGTCATGCCCGCCATCGCGTCGCCATCGATCAAGAACTTGCACGCGCTGGCGCGGCTGTGGGGGATTGTCTTCATCGCCAACCAGATCGGCGCTTTTGCCGCTGCCTTGTCGTTCGCGGCGTTCGGAATCGGCTCGCCCGAATTGATCGCCTCAATGGTCGAGGTGAGCACGAAGCTTCTCGACCGCGGCTTCGCTTCGACGCTTCTGCAGGCGATCCCCGCCGGTTTCCTGATGGCCACCATCGCCTGGCTAATGGTCGCGGCGAAGACCAACCATTTCTGGCTGGTGCTGATTCTCACCTATGTCATCGCGGTCGGCGGATTTGCCCACGTGATCGCCAGCGCAGTTGACGCTTACCTGCTCGTCCTCACGGGCAACGCGCCGCTGCTGTGGCCGCTGTACGGTTTCGTTCTTCCGGCGCTGATCGGCAATGTCGTCGGAGGGACGGGCCTCTTCGCCCTGTTCACCTTCGCCCAGATCAAGGAAGAGATTTAGCTCTTCGGGGTCTCCATGAGCTCGGTGAGGACTCCGCCCATGTCCTTGGGGTGGAGGAAGAACACTGGCGTCCCGTGGGCGCCGATCCGCGTCGGCCCGAGGATCCGCGCGCCCTTGCCTTCGAAATGGGCGCGAGCCTCGTCGATGTCGGCGACTTCGAAGCAGACATGGTGCTGCCCGCCCGCGGGATTCTTCTCGATGAACTTCACGATCGGCGAGTCCTCGCCCAGCGGCTCGATCAGCTCGATCTGCGAATTGGGCGTGTCGACAAAGCAGACGCGCACGCCCTGCGCGGGAAGGTCGAACGGCTCGCCATGCGGCTCCGCGCCGAGCATGGTCCGGTAGGTTTCGAGGCTCTTCTCGATAGACGGGGTGGCGACCCCGACATGGTTCAGCCGTCCAAGTTTCATTGTTTGTCCTCGTCGTTGCGAGCGCAGCGAAGCAATCCAGAACGGCCTAGCCGCCTCGCGCAACTTCATCAAACAGGTCGCGCCAGTCGGGATTGGAGCTTTCGATCAGCGCCAGCTTCTTGCGACGAGAGCCGCCCTTGACTTGCTTCTCACGAGCAATTGCAGCGTCCATGGTCGCTGCGGCCTCGAACCAAACGAGCAGCTTACAGCCATATCGTTTCGTGAAACCTTCAACCACGCCCTCGCGATGCTGCCATGCTCGTTTCACGAGGTCGGAGGTCACACCCGTGTAGAGCGTGCCGTTTCGCTTGCTTGCCATGATGTAGGCTGCGGGGCGTCTCACTGGATTGCTTCGCTACGCTCGCAAAGACGAATCAGGATTCTACGGTCACGTCAGTCGTCACGCTGTTGGCGATGAAGCAGAAGTCGTGCGCCTTGTGGTGGAGCTCGGCGAGGGCCGCTTCGCCCGGAGCGTCGCCGCCCCAGGTCACGCGGGGGCGGAGAGTCACCCGGCTCATCCACATCTTGCCGTCGTCACGCTTCTCGATCACGCCTTCGGCCTCGTCGACGTAGCTGTCGACCACCAGCCCCGCTCGCCGGGCGAAGTCGACGAAGAACAGCATGTGGCACGACGACAACGAGGCGACGAATGCCTCCTCCGGATCGACCCCATGTGGGTCGTTCCACGGATCCGGGACCACGTGTGGGCTCGGGCTCGCGGGGATCGTCGCGCCGCCGTCGAAGCTCCATTCGTGGGCGCGGCTGTAGCGCCCCTTGGCGAAATCCTCAGCCTCGCCCTCGCGGGTCCAGCGGATGGTTGCGGTGTAGGTGGTCATCACTTGTTCCCATAGGATTCGAGCCACTCGATGCGTGACCTGGTCGCTTCAAGCCTGCACATCGTCTCTGCCGCCTCGGCAGCCGCTCCGGGCCCCATGGCTGTAGCTTCCTGCGCAGCTCGCCTCGCTTCTTCAATACATCGCTCGTTACGTTCGGCAGTCCAGGCTCGCTGCGATTCCTGCAGCACGCGCCGTTCGTCTGGCTTGAGTGCAGCCATGACGGCGCGATATCTTGCGGGCAGCAGCGCGTCTTGACGAAGCAATTCCTCACGGTCGCATCCAGCGCGGCCTTCTCGCACACAGGCGGTATGGTCGGCGCTCAACTGCTCGGTATCAGATGGCGCTGGAGCGGTGGCACAGGCCGAGAGCAGCAGCAGTCCCCCGAGTGACAGGCTAAAGCGGAATATTGTCATGTTTCTTCCACGGATTCTCCAGCTGCTTGTCGCGCAGCTTGCTGAGCCCCAGCGCGACCCGCCGCCGCGTCGAATGCGGCATGATCACCTCGTCGATATAGCCACGGCTGGCCGCCACGAACGGGTTGGCGAATCGCTCTTCATATTCGCGGGTGTGCTCGGCGATCTCTTCCGTTCGTCTTGCCGCGGAAGATGATCTCGACCGCGCCCTTGGCGCCCATCACCGCGATCTCGGCGGTCGGCCAGGCGTAGTTCAAATCGCCGCGAAGATGTTTCGAGCTCATCACGTCATAGGCCCCGCCATAGGCCTTGCGCGTGATGACCGTGATTTTCGGGACCGTCGCCTCGGCATAAGCGAACAGCAATTTCGCGCCGTTCTTGATGATCCCGTTATGCTCCTGGGCAACACCGGGAAGGAATCCGGGAACGTCGACGAAGGTCAGGATCGGGATGTCGAACGCGTCGCAGAAGCGGACGAAGCGCGCGCCTTTCTTGGCCGAGTTGATGTCGAGCACCCCCGCGAGCACCGTCGGCTGGTTGGCGACGACCCCGACCGTGCGCCCCTCGATCCGACAGAAGCCGATGATGATGTTGCCCGCATGCGCCGGCTGGATCTCGAAGAAATCGCCTTCGTCGGCGACCTTCCGGATCAGCTCGTGCATGTCGTAGGGCGTCGCCGCGCTCGGCGGCACGAGCGTGTCGAGGCTGTCCTCGATCGCGGTCCCACGGGTCGTCGGTCGGACGAACCGGCAGGTCGTGGCGGTTCGACAGCGGCAGGAAGTCGAAGAAGTCGCGCGTGGCGAGCAGCGCGTCGATGTCATTCTCGAAGGCGACGTCGGCGACGCCGGACTTGGTGGTGTGCGTCACCGCTCCGCCAAGCTCCTCCTGGGTCACCACTTCGTTGGTGACGGTCTTCACGACCTCGGGACCGGTGACGAACATGTAGGAGCTGTCCTTCACCATGAAGATGAAGTCGGTCATCGCCGGCGAATAGACCGCGCCGCCCGCGCACGGTCCCATGATCAGGCTGATCTGCGGGATGACTCCGGACGCCAGCACGTTGCGCTGGAACACCTCGGCATAGCCGCCGAGGGAGGCGACGCCTTCCTGGATTCGAGCGCCGCCGGAATCGTTCAGGCCGATGAGCGGCGCGCCGACCTTCATCGCCATGTCCATCACCTTGCAGATTTTCTCCGCGTGGCGCTCCGACAGCGATCCGCCGAACACGGTGAAATCCTGGGCGAAGACATAGACGAGGCGGCCGTTGATGGTGCCCGATCCGGTGACGACTCCGTCGCCCGGGATCTTCTGCGCCTCCATTCCGAAGTCAGCGCAATTGTGCTCGACGAACATGTCATATTCTTCGAAGCTTCCCGGATCGAGCAGGACGGACAGCCGCTCGCGTGCGGTGAGCCGACCCTTGGCATGTTGCGCTGCAATGCGCTTTTCGCCGCCGCCGAGCTTCGCAAGCTCACGCCTTTTCTCCAGTTCTTCGATCGTCGTGGCCATGCGTTTCCCTCTGGCGGCGCTGATTCCTGCCCGTCCTTCCACGGCTGGGCAGGAGTGGTCAATCGCTGCCCGCAGACTGCTGCAACGCACAACAATGAAAATTTATCGCGGCACGGTTTGCGCGCGGAACTGCGCCGACTTTCGGCCCGTTGAGCCTGCGAAGGTTTTTTTTCGAACAGCCGGAGGAGTTTCGCGCAAAATGCGTACCAGTGTCGGGGTGCCTGTTGAGTCTGATGCCGCGCCCGCGGCTGCCAAGGCGGATCGGCCAACCTTGTTGTGCTTTTCGCACCTGCGGTGGGACTTCGTCTTCCAGCGTCCGCAGCAGCTGATGAGCCGCTTTGCCGATCGAATGACGGTCGTCTTCTGGGAAGAGCCGATCGAGATCGACGAAAACGAGGTCCCGCTCCTGCGCGTGCGCACTGCCGAGGACTATGCCAACGTCAGGATTGTCGTCCCCCACCTTCCCAAAGGGTTGTCGGAGGACGAGAAGGAGGCTGCGCTCAAGCGGCTTCTGGATGCCTATTCCGCAGGGCTGAGCCGGCCGATCGTCGCCTGGTATTACACGCCGATGATGCTGCCCTTCTCGCGCGGGCTCGACGCCAGCGTGACCGTTTACGACGCGATGGACGAGCTCTCCAAGTTCAAGTTCGCGCCGCCGCAGCTGCTCGACCTTGAACAGGAACTGATCGACCGCGCCGATCTCGTCTTCACCGGCGGGTCGAGCCTGTTCGAGGCGAAGAAGGACCGTCACGACAGCGTTCACCTGTTTCCCTCGTCGGTCGACCGCGATCACTTCGGCCGGGCCCGGGGCGGCCTCCCCGAACCGGAAGACCAGGCCCGGATCCCGCACCCCCGGCTCGGCTTTTACGGGGTGCTGGACGAGCGCTTCGACACCGATCTCCTCGACGCCATCGCCGAAATGCGTCCCGGCTGGTCGTTCGTGATGGTCGGGCCAGTGGTCAAGATTTCCGACGACGACCTGCCCAAGCGGCCGAACATCCACTACCTCGGCTCGAAGAAATACGACCAGCTCCCCGCCTATCTTTCCGGCTGGGACGTCGCCCTGATGCCGTTTGCGATGAACGAGTCGACGCAGTTCATTTCGCCGACCAAGACTCCGGAATATCTCGCCGGCGGAAAGCCCGTCGTCTCTACCCCGGTAAAGGACGTGGTGCGGCATTACGGGCAGCTGGAGGGAGTCGGCATTGCCGGCGATGCTGACAGCTTCGTCGCCGAATGCGAGCGGATGATGGCGCTTTCGCCACGGCGGCGAGTGGCTGGCCGAGGCCGATCTCCTGCTGTCCGCGACCAGCTGGAAAAATACGCAATCGCGGATGGCCGCACTCATCGCCGAAGCGCTTGGCGAGCGCGCCGTGTCCGACGCCTCCGCCTTGCTGGTGGCCGCGGAATGAACGCGCCCTTTCCCGACCCACAAGGGCCGCAAGCCGTACGATTATCTGGTCGTCGGAGCCGGCTTTGCCGGATCGGTCATTTCCGAGCGGCTGGCCAGCCAGCACGGCGCCCGCGTCCTGCTGATCGACCGGCGGCCGCACGTCGGCGGCAATGCCTATGACGAGAAGGACGAAGCCGGGATCCTCTATCACAAATACGGTCCCCACATCTTCCACACCAACAGCGACAAGGTGGTCGATTACTTGTCGCAGTTCACCCAGTGGCGGCCGTACGAACATCGCGTGCGCGCCTGCGTCCGCGACCAGCTGGTGCCGATCCCGATCAACCGGACGACCCTGAACAAGCTGTTCGATCTCGATCTTCAGACCGACGAAGAGGCCGCCGACTACCTCGCCTCGCGAGCAGAGCCGGTTGACGATATCGAGACCTCCGAGGATGTCGTCATCAACGCCGTCGGTCGCGAGCTCTACGAGCTTTTCTTCCAGGGCTATACGCGCAAGCAATGGGGGCTCGACCCCTCACAGCTCGACAAGCAGGTGACGAGCCGGATCCCGACGCGGACCAACACCGACGACCGCTATTTCACCGATACGTTCCAGGCGATGCCGCTCCACGGCTATACGGCGATGTTCGAAAAAATGCTCGACCATCCGCTTATCGACAAGCAGCTCGGAACCGACTTCCGCGACATCGGGGATCGCGCTTTCGAGCTTGCCGACCACGTCGTCTACACCGGGCCGATCGACGAATATTTCGACTTCCGCTTCGGCAAGCTGCCGTACCGGAGCCTCAAGTTCGACCACCGGACGTTACCGGAAGAATGGTACCAGCCGGTTGCGGTGGTGAACTATCCTTCGCCGGACGTGCCCTACACCCGCATCAGCGAATACAAGCACCTGACGGGTCAGCAGGCTCCCGTAACCTCGATCACCTACGAATATCCGGCGGCGGAGGGCGATCCTTATTATCCGATCCCGCGGCCCGAGAACCAGGCACTGTTCAAGCGCTACGAAGCGCTCGCGGACGAAACCGACGACGTCACTTTCGTCGGCCGGCTCGCCACCTATCGATATTACAACATGGACCAGATCGTCGGCCAGGCGCTGGCGACGTTCCGGAGACTCGACGAAAAGCGGTCGGAGAAAATCTCCCGCGAGGCCGCTCTCCCGGCCGAATGAGGTCGCGGTTTTCGGCGAACCGGACGCGCCGACACTTCTTACGCGGACGCCGCGGGCGCGATATGGAAGGACGATGGCTGACTGGTCACATGGCGAACGACGCGCGGCGAGCCCGTCCGCGGCACCAGACGCCGCGACCGATTACGTCAATCCGATCCTCGACGCGGATTTTCCGGACCCTGCGATAATCCACGCGCCGGACGGCTATTATTATGCCTATGCGACGCAGAGCCAGCGGGACGGCAAGTGGATCAACATCCAGGTCGCCCGCTCGACCGACCTGCTGAACTGGGCATGGCTTGGCGACGCGCTGCCGGACAAGCCCGCATGGGCCCGCGACACGCAGGATTTCTGGGCACCGAGCGTGATCTACGACGGCTCCACCTATTTCCTTTATTATTCCGCGACTCCCGACGTCTGCGATAGCCATGAGCACGGACATGCGCTTGCAGTGGCAACATCGTCCTCGCCGGCCGGACCGTTCACCGACAGGGGCACGCCGCTGCTTCTCGGCAAGGGCTTCGAATATATCGACCCGATGGCGTTCGACGATCCGGTAAGCGGCAAGCATTATCTGTACTGGGGTTCGGGATTCCAGCCGATCAAGGTTCGCGAACTTGCCGCCGACAGGCTGTCGTTCGCGCCGAAAGCGAGGCTATCGACCTCGTCTGGCCCAACCCCGACAAGGACCGATTCCCGAGGCTCGTCGAAGCCGGCGTGGGTGATCCACCACGATGGGCATTATTACCTGTTCTACTCCGGCGACAATTGCTGCGGGCCGGACGCGCATTACGCGGTGATGGTCGCCCGCTCCGACAGCCCCACCGGCCCGTTCGAAAAGCTGGAGAAGGCCAGGGGAGTTCCGCACAGCCTGGTTCTCGAGAAGAACCACTTCTGGCTCGCGCCCGGGCACAATTGCGTCATCGCCGACAAGGCGGGGCAATTGTGGATGCTCTACCACGCGGTCGATCCGACCAATCCGCGTCAAAGCCAGGAGGACGAGATGAACAGCCGGCGAGTCCTTCTCATCGATCGCATCGACTGGGTGGGCGGCTGGCCGTACGTCGGCACTCCCTCACACGAACCGCGGCGCGCGCCGGTTACCTGACCGCTTCAGCTTTCGAAGAGCACGCGCCGCCCCCGAAATTCGCCCGCTGACGCTGTAACTCGTCGGCAAGCGGCTGGTAGACGTGCCGCTCGCCATCGGCGACCACGGTCGAAAACAGACCGACATCGCAATGGCGGCTGTTGTCCCAGCCGGGATAGGCAGTGACCGGGTAGATGCAGATCCCTTCGACCCGCGTCCCGCGCGCAATCGCCTCGCGCACTTCGTCGCAGACATAGTGGAGCCAAGCGACGCGGCCGGACCCTTCCGCGCCGGTTTCGGTGATCGACAGCGGCTTGCCGTAACGTTCGGCCATATCGGCGAGCATGCCGGAAAGCGGGCGATATTCGTGGTGACCGAGCGGGATCGTCGGGCCTTTGAAATACCATTGGTTGTGCGGGTAGAAGTTCACTCCGATCACATCGATCAGCGAGGGATCCCCGCCCAGCTCCGGCTCCGCCATTCCCAGGATCCAGTCATAGGCCTGGTACATCCCGTCCAGGTTCTCCCTTGCAGCGCGGACCGTGGCCGGACGCCGGTCGTGCGGGGCGACGTGGATCAGGGGCTCTGCGCCGATGATGGTCGAACCGGGCCAACGGGCCTTGATCGCCCGCGACGCGGCAATCGCAGCGCTGACGAGCTGTCGCTTGAACCAGCCGCGCTCGTCGGGGCCGACACGCGGGAAGTAACCGTCGTCGACCGCCCAGGACAGGAAGTTGATCTCGTTGAGAGGACAGACCATCGGCGGCCGCCGAGTCACCGATTCCCGCACGTCCAGGGCAGCGAGCGCAAAGTCGGTGAATCGCTGCGCAAAGTCAGGTGCGGCCTGGTCGAGGTGATCGGGCGAGCCATAATGAAATAGGTCCCAGACGACTTCGACACCGCTCTCCTCGGCCGCTTCGAGCGCCGGCATCCAGCTCGACCAGTCGTAACGTCCCGGCGAACCTTCGATCAGGTGCCAGCGAAGACCGTCGCGGACGGTGCACAGGCCAAGCTCGCTGCAGCGGCGATAGTCCTGCCGGACGTGACGGTCGTGCCCCGTGGCGCGGATCAGGTCGAGCCGCACTCCGTCACGCCGCCGGTGCGACGAACATTCGAAGCCGCCCTGGAAAAAGCTGGCGAACCGGGTTTCAACGGCGGTGACCATTTCCTCCACATTCAATGACGACGTGCCGCGCTAGTTTCCCTGCTTCCTTGAACATTTCGGACGCCTCGCGGTTTCTCATGCCATGAGACCACGGCAGCACTGGCCCGCAAAGCTCTGGCTCGTTCGTCACGGCCAAAGCCAGGGCAACGTCGCCCGCGACATCGCCCATCAAGCCGGCGATCACGAGATCGCGATCGACGGGCGCGATGTGGATGTCCCGCTTTCCGACCTCGGGCACCGCCAGGCGAAGTCGGCAGGCGAGTGGTTCGCCGCCCTTCCCGCAGACGAGCGGCCGGAGGTCATCCTGACGTCGCCCTATCGCCGCGCCAGGCAAACGGCGAAGGCGATTTGCGAGGCAGGGGCGCTTTCCGGCGGGCCCGAACGGCCGGTCGTCGACGAGCGCCTTCGCGAACGCGAGTTCGGAATCTTCGACCGGCTGACGACGGCGGGAATTCGCGCGCGCTTCCCCGAGGAGTCGGCGCACAGGGCCGTGCTCGGCAAATTCTACCACCGGCCGCCGGGCGGAGAGAGCTGGGCAGACGTGATCCTCCGACTCCGCTCGATGCTCAACACGATCAATCTCCACTATGCGGACCGCCGGGTGCTGGTCGTTTGCCACCAGGTGGTCGTCCTGTGCTTCCGCTACATTCTCGAGGAGCTCGACGAGGCCGAGATCCTGCGCATCGACCGAAAGGCGGACGTGCTCAACTGCGGCGTTTGCGCCTACGGCTTCGATTCGGACGAGCAAGGGCTGTGTGTCCCCACCCTGACCTTGTGGAACGAGCCGACCGACCGTGCCGCCGACACCGCGCAAAGCACTGCCGAACGCGACATGATGACGGGCACGAGGTGAGCGAGCCGGCCGAACTGACGCGGGCCGAGTTGCGCGACCGGCCGCTTCCGCGCGTCACAGACGACGACAAGAACGATCACGGCCGGCTGCTCATCATCGCCGGAAGCCGGCAGGTGCCCGGATCGGCGCTGCTGTGCGCAAAGGCAGCGCTTCGAAGCGGGGTCGGCAAGGTGCGGGTCGCAACCGTCGCAAGCGTCGCCCGGCCGCTCGCCGTGGCCATGCCCGAGATCATGGTGATCGAGCTTCCCGAAAGCGCCGGACTCCGGATTTGCCGGCGAAGCCGCCGACGAGATCGAGAAAGTCGCGGCGGACGCCGACGCCATCGTTGCCGGACCCGGCGTCGACCCCTCCCCCGCCGCGCTGGGCATCGCACAGGCACTCCTTCGATCGGGAACGCCGCTTGTGCTGGACGCTGGCCTGCTGCGCTGCCTCGCTCCGGCCAAGGAGCAGTGCAAGGCGGCTCGCGTCCCGCCGGTGCTGCTTCCCCATTCGCGCGAAATGGCAGCGCTCCTCGATATCGGCGACGACGAAGCGGAAAGCAGGCAGGTCGACTGTGCGCGCAACGCCGCGGCTGCCTACGGCGCAACTGTCGTTGCCAAGGGCGCAACCAGTGTCGTTGCCGAACCGGGCGGCCGGTGCTGGACGTTCCGCGGCGGAGTCCCGGGGCTTGGCATTTCCGGCAGCGGCGACACGCTCGCCGGAATCGTCGGCGCGCAGCTCGCACGCGGCGCCGATCCGCTGACGGCGCTCCTGTGGGGAGTACTTCTCCACGGCGAAGCGGGCGAGCAGCTGTCGGCCAAAATCGGCCCGATCGGCTTTCTTGCCAGTGAAATTCCCGACGAGCTTCCCGCCTTGCTTGCCCGCTAGGACTTCGCCGACTGGTGCCTTTCCAGCTCGTCTCCGATCAGCCGGACGACGTGAATGACATTGGTCGATCCCGCAGTTCCGAACGGCACCCCGGCCATCAGCACCAGCCGATCGCCGCCTGTCGCCATATGGTGCCGAAGCGCCATTCTCTTGCCCTTCGCGACCATCTCCTCGAAGCTCGAAACATCGCGGGTGTGAACTCCGACGACTCCCCAGATCAGCCCAAGGCGGCGGGCGGTGGTCAACGACGCCGACATTGCCAGGATCGCCACCGGCGGCCGCTCCCGCGCGATCCGCCATGCGGTCGAGCCGGAGCTGGTGTAGCAGACCATCGCCCGGGCCGAGATGGTGTTGGCGATCTGCCGCGCCGAACCGGCAAGGGCGTCGGCGGTGGTCGGCTCCAGCTTGGTTTCGGTGAAGTGGATTCGCGCCGGGTAGACGGGATCGTCCTCGACGCTGGTGGCGATCCGGTCCATCATCGCCACCGCTTCGCACGGGAAGTCGCCCGTCGCGCTCTCCGCCGACAGCATGATGGCGTCGGCACCGTCATAGACTGCCGTGGCGACGTCGCTGACTTCGGCCCGGGTCGGCGTTGGCGAGTTGATCATCGATTCGAGCATCTGCGTCGCTACCACGACCGGCTTTCCGAACTGGCGTGCGCAAGCGACGATCTTGTTCTGGAGGGGCGGCACATCCTCGGGCGGAAGCTCCACTCCGAGATCGCCGCGAGCCACCATCACGCCATCGGACAAGGCGACGATGTCGCTTAGCCGGTCGATCGCGGCGGGCTTTTCGATCTTCGCCATCAGCGCCGCTTTCTCGCCGATCAGCTCGCGCGCTTCGGCGACGTCCTCGGGGCGTTGCACGAACGACAGCGCGATCCAGTCGGCTTTCTGCTCGAGCGCGAATTTCAGATCCTTCCGGTCCTTGTCGGTCAGCGCCGGGATCGGCACGACGACGTCGGGGACGTTCACTCCCTTGTGATCCGAAATCTCGCCGCCGACCTGGACCTCGGTGACGATTTCCTCGTCTCCGGCTTCGAGCACCTTGAGCCGGATCCGACCGTCGTCGATGAGCAGCCGGTCGCCGGGACTGATCGCCTCGAACAGCTCCGGGTGGGGAAGCTCGACGCGGCTCGAATTCCCGGCTGCGCGATTGCGGTCGAGAACGAAGCGATCGTTGCGCGCAAGCTCGGCCGAGCCGCCCTCGAAGTGGCCGACGCGAAGCTTGGGGCCCTGCAGGTCGACCAGGATCGTGGTCGGGCGGCGAAGCTCCTTTTCGAGTGCCCGGATGACCTCGACCAGCTTCGATTTTTGCGAATGCGTGCCGTGGCTCATGTTGATTCGGAACGCGTCGGCGCCTGCGAACATCAGCTTTCGGACCATTGCCGCGCTGCTCGACGCCGGGCCGAGGGTCGCCAGGATTTTCACCTTTCGCGATCGCGGGTTCAGGGTCTTGCTCATCGCGTCCTTCCGCTGGTGTCCGTGCGGCAATAGCGGCTGAATATTGCCGTTCAACCGGCTTGAGCAGCCGCGCTTGCTCGCCTAGACGACTCGCGAATCTGAAAACGAGTGGAGCAAGACATGGCGGACGGCACCGTCGCGGCCGATCAGCTGCGGCTGTTCATCGAGCGAATTGAGCGGCTCGAGGAAGAGAAAAAGGGAATCGCGGACGATATCCGCGACGTCTACGCCGAGGCGAAGGCCAACGGCTACGACCCCAAGATCATGCGGATGGTGGTGCGGCTTCGCCGGATGGAGAGCCACACGCGCCAGGAGCAGGACGCGATCCTCGAGACCTATCGCGCCGCCCTCGGGCTGGCGTAAGGAACAGCCATGGCAGGCCATTCCAAGTTCAAGAACATCATGTACCGCAAGGGCGCGCAGGACAAAAAGCGCTCGGCGATGTTTTCGAAACTGTCGCGCGAAATTACCGTCGCCGCGAAAATGGGACTGCCCGATCCGGAAGCCAACGCCCGGCTTCGAGCCGCAATTCTCGCCGCCAAGGCGCAGTCGATGCCCAAGGACAATATCCAGCGGGCGATCGACAAGGCCAGCGGCGGCGATACCGAAAATTACGAGGAGCTCCGCTACGAAGGCTTCGGCCCGGCGGGCGTTGCCCTCATCGTCGAGGCGCTGACCGACAACCGCAACCGCACCGCGACCAACGTGCGCACGATCTTCTCCAAGAACGGCGGCAATCTCGGCGCGTCCGGCTCCGTCAGCCATGGTTTCGAACGGCTCGGCCTGATCGAATATCCGGCCAGTGCGGGAAGTGCCGACGCCGTGCTGGAGGCGGCGCTCGAAGCCGGCGCCGAAGACATCGAATCCGACGACGACGGCCACCGCATCTGGACCAGCGTCGACGACCTGCACGAAGTCGCCAAGGCGCTGGAGGAGCGGCTCGGCGAGGCGGAAACGACCAAGCTTGCCTGGCGAGCGCAGACCCAGGTCGAAGTCCGCGGCGATGATGCACAGAAGCTCGTCAGCCTGATGGAAGCGCTCGACGAGGACGACGACGTCCAGACCGTCTGGGGCAACGAGAATATCCCGGACGAGGAACTGGAGAAGCTCGGCTGATCATCCTCGGCCTCGATCCCGGCCTGGGAACGACGGGGTGGGCCGTGATCAGGGCCGAAGGCAATCGCCTCTCTCACGTTGCCAATGGGCAGCTGAAGACCAGCCCTTCTGACCCTCTCGCGCAGCGGCTGGCGGACCTTTCGAGACAATTGGAAGCGGTGATCACCACCCATTCGCCTGACTCCGCGGCGGCCGAGGAAGTCTTCGTCAACAAGAACCCGCAGTCGACGCTAAAGCTCGGGCAGGCGCGCGGAGTCGTGCTCATGTGCGCGGCCCGGGCCGGGCTGGACGTCGGCGAATATGCGGCGCGGCTGGTCAAGAAAGCGGTGGTCGGCACCGGCGGCGCCGAAAAGCCACAGGTGCACGCGATGATCGCTCGCCTGCTTCCGGGCGCGAAGATCGCCGGGCCCGACGCCGCCGACGCGCTGGCTGTCGCGATCACCCACGCTCACCACTTGGCGAGTTCGCGCGCCGGCATTACCCACTGATCCGATGATCGCCCGCCTCACCGGAACACTCGCCGAGATCGGCGCCGACACAGCAGTCATCGATGTTGGCGGGGTCGGCTATCGAATCCTGTGCAGCGCACGGACGCTCGACTCCCTCGGCCCCGTCGGCGGCGACGTGCTGGTGCTGACGGAGCTTCAGGTGCGCGAGGACGCATGGACGCTGTTCGGCTTCGGCTCGCCGGTCGAGCGCGACTCGTTCCGGGCGCTAACCTCGGTCCAGGGCGTTGGCGGCCGGCTTGCGCTGGCGATCCTTTCGGCGCTTTCGCCCGACGAACTCTCCCGCGCAGTGAGCCAGCAGGACAAGGCGATGATCGGCCGGGCCAACGGGGTCGGTCCCAAGCTCGCCGCCCGGATCGCCAACGAGCTTCAGGGGAAGCTTGGCGCGGCAGGCCTCGGCGGCGCTGCCCCTGCTCCGCGCGCCGGAGCCGCGGCGGATGCGCTCTCCGCCCTCGCCAACCTCGGCTTCAAGCCGGCAGACGCCAGCGCCGCAGTCAACGCCGCACAGGACGAGCTTGGTGAGGACGCGTCGCTCGACGCGCTGGTGCGCCTCGCGCTCAGGAAAGCGGCGAAGTGACTCCTCAGGCGCCCCAGACCTCCGCGTAGAGCCGCATCAGGTTCGACCCCATCAGCTTCTCCACCTGGCCCGCGCTCCAGCCGCGCATTGCCAGCGCCGCCGCCAGCCGCTCCATCTTGTCGATGGAGTTATAGTCGAGGACTAGCGGGAACACGTCGGGCCCCTCGCCCGGGGCGGCAATCCCCGCCGCGTGGCGCTGCTCATAGTCTTCGCGCGCAGCCTCGCGGGCCTTGTCGTCTATAACGATCGGAAGCATGCCGCCGTCGGTGCCGATCGCGACATGATCCTCGCCGGCGACCTTGGCGACATGGACGATATGATCGACAAGCAGCTCGCCGCTCGTGTGCATGTCGGAGGCGAGATAGGGCATGAAATAGACGCCGACGACGCCGCCCTTGTCGGCCACCGCGCGGATCGCCGAGTCCGAGACATTGCGCGGGTGGTCGGTGATCGCTCGCGATCCCGTATGGCTGATCGTCAGCGGGCGCTTTGCAAAGGCGATCGCCTCCTCGATCGTCTTCGCGCCGCCGTGCGACAGATCGAGAAGCAGCTGTTCCGACTCGATCCGGCGGATGGTGTCGCGTCCCAGCGTGGTGAGCCCGGCATTGCGTGGCTCGATCGACCCGTCGCCGCTCAGGTTGGCGAGGTTGTAGGTAAGCTGGACGGCGCGAATGCCGCCCTTCTTCATTTCCGCCAGCCGGTCCAGCGCCGGCCCGACCATCGCCGTGTCCTGCGTCCCGAGGATCAGCCCGACCTTGCCGGCGCGTTTGGCCGCTTCGATGTCGCCGGCCTTCTCGACCAGCACCAGCCGGTCGGGATTGGCGTGAAGGATGTCGTGATAATAAGCGAGCTTCTTCCCGAACTGCTCCCACGAATCGGCATGGTTGCCGACCGGCAGGACGGTCTCGCGAACCGCGGTAATCCCGGTCCGGCGCATTTCCGCCCACGCGCGATCGCTCAGCCGAAGGTCCTCGTCGGGTGCATAAGGGTCGGTGACTCCGCCCAGGCCGTCGATGACGATGGCGCGGCCGTACCAGTCCGGCATCCGCTGTTTGCGCGCAAACGCCGGGGCGGCGGCAACAAGCGCGGCCGCGGCACCGCCGGCCAACATCGTCCGCCGATCAACATTCACCAACCCGTCCTCCCGCTTCTTCTTGTCGAGCGCCCCTGCATCTGCGAATCAGGCATGGATGGCAACCGACCCCGCCCGGATCACCACGCCCGAGCGCACCAGCGAAGACGCCGACACGGCGCTTCGCCCGAAGACTCTCGACGAGTTCATCGGCCAGAAGGCAGCGCGCGAGAATTTGCGCGTTTTCGTCGCCGCCGCGAAGGGCCGCGGGGAAGCGCTCGACCATGTCCTGCTCCACGGGCCGCCGGGGCTGGGCAAGACCACGCTGGCCGGGATCCTGGCGCGCGAAATGGGCGTCGGCTTTCGCGCCACGTCCGGCCCTGTGATCGCCAAGTCGGGCGACCTCGCCGCGCTTCTCACCAACCTCGAAGACGGCGACGTCCTGTTCATCGACGAGATTCACCGCCTCAACCCGGCGGTCGAGGAGGTGCTCTATCCGGCGATGGAGGATCGCGCGCTCGACCTGATGATCGGCGAGGGCCCGTCGGCGCGGTCGGTGCGGATCGACCTGCCGAAATTCACGCTTGTCGGTGCGACGACCCGCCAGGGGCTGCTGACGACGCCGCTTCGCGATCGCTTCGGAATTCCCGTCCGCCTGAACTTCTATTCGGTCGAAGAGCTGGAGCTTGTCGTCCGGCGTGCGGCGAAGCTTCTGCATGCGCCGGTCAGCAGCGACGGCGCCCACGAGATCGCAAAGCGGTCGCGAGGCACGCCGAGGATCGCCGGCCGGCTCCTCCGCCGGGTGCGCGATTTCGCCCATGGCTCGGGGGCCGAAGAAATCGATTCCAGGACCGCGGACCAATCGCTGACCCGGCTCGAAATCGATGCCCTTGGCCTCGATTCGATGGACCGGCGCTATTTGACGATGATCGCCGACCTCTACGGCGGCGGCCCCGTCGGAGTCGAAACGCTGGCCGCCGGGCTGTCGGAGCCGCGCGACACCATCGAGGATGTCATCGAGCCGTTCCTGATTCAGCTCGGCCTCATCGCGCGCACCGCTCGCGGCCGCTGCCTCAACGGCCGCGGCTGGACCCATCTGGGCCTTACGCCCCCGCAAGGGAGCCAGACCGGCTTTTTCGACGTGGAGAGTGAATCGAAATGATTGGCAAGTTCATCGGCAGCGTGATTGCCGCCCTGGCGCCGGGCCAGCCCGCACAAGCGCCAGCCGCGCCCGCGCCGGATTATTCGATCGAAAAGAGCTGGATCTGCCTGCCCGGCCGAAGCGACGTCTGTTCGACCCCATTGGCGACCACTGCACTTAACGCAAACGGCTACGGCTCGACCGGCAAAAGCTCGGTCGCCAAGGAACCGGCGATCGACTGCTTCTACGTCTATCCGACGGTGTCGCAGGATTCGGGGATGAACAGCGATCTCGACGTCAAGGAAGAGGTCGGCGCCACCCAGTCGCAATTCGCGCGCTTCGCGTCCGTGTGCCGGACCTTCGCCCCAGTCTATCGGCAGATGACGCTCGCTTCGATCGCAACCGTAATGGCCGGTGGCGACGTCGTCGTTCCCGGCGCAATCGCTTATTCCGACGTCGCCAAGGCCTGGGCCACCTATCTCTCCAAATACAACCACGGCCGCCCGTTCGTCCTGATCGGCCACAGCCAGGGCTCGATCATGCTCCAGGAGCTGATCAAGCGGGAGATCGAGGGCAAGCCCGTGGCCAAGCGGCTCGTCCGTGCGATCATTCCAGGCTTCGACGTCTTTGTGCCGCAAGGGAAGACCGTCGGCGGCACGTTCAAATCGACCCCGCTATGCACGTCCGGATCGCAGACCGGCTGCGTGATGGCCTGGGTCAGCTTCCGCGACGGTGCCGTGCCGCCCGAAGGCGCGATGTTCGGCTTTGCCCCGCCGGGCATGACCGTCGCCTGCACCAATCCCGCAAAGCCGGGCTCGACGCAGTGGGAGACGCTCGACAGCTATTGGTACGCGCGCTCTTCCTACCCGGTCGAAGGCGGTCCCATTCACTGGTCCAGCGAGGGCGATTCCCCTTCGCCCTATGTCCGCACCGAGGGCCTGGTCGCCGGCAAGTGCGTCAATGACGGCCGCCGCGGCTATCTCGCGCTTCGAACGATTGCCACCCCCGGCGGCAAGCGCACGAACCGGATTCCCGGCGAGGTGGGCGTAGGAGGGATTTTCCTGCCCGGCTGGGGAATGCACCTTGCCGACATGTCGGTGGCGCAGGGCGACCTCGTCCGCGAAGTCGGCGAGCTCAGCGCTCGATCCAGAACAGCGACTCCACCGGCACGCTAAGCGCTTCGGCCAGCTTCAAGGCGAGCAGCGCCGACGGGGTGAACACGCCGTTTTCGACCGTATTGACCGTTTTGCGGCTAACCCCGACCCGCTCGGCCACTTCGGCCTGGGTGAGGCCAAGGTCGGCCCGGCGGTCCTTGATGGCGTTGGCAAGCCGCTCAGGCATCGCGAAGAGCGCGCCGCTCCTGGTTTGCGAAGCTGAGCAGCGCGGCGGCAACTCCGACGGTGAGCAGCAGGTGGACGGCCTCGATCCCGCTGATCGGCTCGAACAGCGCGATGAAGTAGAGTGCGATCGCGCACGCCATGGTGGCGATGAAGCCAACTCCGAGCGCGTTTCGTCGGTGCTCGCGGGTGCTCTCGTCCTCGACCCGCGCCCTGACTTCGGCCGACTGGAACCAGCCGCCCCCGGTCAACAGCAGCGCCAGCAGCGCCACCGCCATGACCAGCCAGGCGCTAATGTGAACGGCATCGACTGTGCGCGCATCTCCGAGGGACTCGAACTTCGCGCCCTTGCCGAAATAGATCGACTGGGTGGCGATGAAGACGATGGCGAGCACCGACGTCATCCGCGCCCGTCGCCGCGAAATGCTTTCCACCTTGTCATTCACCGAGACAGCCATCTTCCGACTCCTGTGTAACTCAGAGGTTACATGTAACCCATGGGTTACTCTTGTCAAGCGGCGTTTGACCTGTCTCGCCGGGCCGCTACAGCCCTCCGCGTGAGCCGCGACCTCGACCAGCCCTACCGCGGCGGCTTTGCCGCATCGAAGCGCGGTGGCCGCGAGCATCGCTTCGCGCTGACCGTCTATTTCGAGGACACCGACACAGCGGGAATCGTCTATTACGCCAATTACCTGAAGTTCATGGAGCGGGCGCGCTCCGACATGCTCCGCTGCGCCGGAATCGACCAGCAGGCCGAGCTCGACTCCAGCGGAAGCGCCTATGCGGTCGCCGAGGTCGCCATCAAATATCGAAAGCCGGCCCGTCTCGGCGACGACCTGGTAATCGTCAGCACCATCGAAACCGTCCGCGCCGCATCGGTGACGATTAATCAGAGAGTCATGCGCGGGGCGGAAGACATAGCCTTCGCCACGGTCACCGCGGCCTTCTTGACCGCGGATCAGCGGCCGCAGCGCCAGCCGCGGCAATGGGTAGAACGCTTTCACGCAATCGCGACGTCGGAGGACTGAAGATCGAACCTGCCAAGCTCACCCGGTTGCTGGCGCTCGCCGCCCCGGCTCTTCTTGCCCTTGCGGCGCCCGCCCGGTCGCAGGAGGCAACTGCGACGGTCATTGCCATCCCGCACCTGGCGACAGCCAAGAACGTCGACACCGATGCTGGGAACACCTGGTCGATTGCCGGCCAGATCGGCGACCTGATTTCCGCCGACCTGAAGTCGACCAACAGCTTCATCGTCGCCGATACCGACGCGGTTCGAGTGCCTTCTTTCCCGGAGGTGACGGCGCCGGCCTATCCGCAGTGGCGAGCCGCGGGGACCAAGTTCCTGCTGTCCGGCTTCGTCAATTCGAGGAGCGACGGCAGGCTGACCATCGGCTGCTATGTCTATGATGTGCAGGCCGGGCGTGAGATCGCCCGCAAGGGCTTTGCAGTCACCCCCGGCGAATGGCGGCGCGCCGCTCACCGCTGCGCCGACGCGATCTATGAAAAGGCCACGGGCAACGCCCCGCAGTTCGACAGCCGGATCGCCTACATCGCCCAAAGCGGAAGCAACGACTCGCTGGTGAAGCGGCTTGCGGTGATGGACTTCGACGGCGCCAATCACAGCTATCTCACCTCCGGCGACGCCACCGTGCTCACGCCGAGGTGGTCGCCCAAGGCCGACAAGGTCGCCTACACGAGCTTCGGCGAAGGCCACCTCCACGTTCGGATCGCCGATGCCGCAAGCAAGGAGGATCGGCCGCTCCTCCTGTCCAGCGACGACAATTTCGCGCCGGCCTTCGCGCCCGATGGAGCCACCATCGCACTGTCGATGGCCACTGCCGGAAACGTCGATATCTACACGGCCGCCACTTCGGGCGGATTCCCGCGCCGGCTGACGACCTCGCCGGCGATCGACACCAGCCCCGCCTACTCGCCAGACGGCAAGCATATCGCCTTCGTCAGCGACCGCTCGGGAAGCCCGCAGCTCTACGTGATGGACTCCGATGGCTCGAACCAGCGGCGAGTCAGCTTCGGCCCGGGCGATTACGGATCGCCCGCATGGAGCCCGAACGGCGACCGAATCGCCTTCACCAGGGTCGAGGCGCCGCTGTCGCGTATCGGCAGCTTCGCCACCGACGGTTCGGACGAGCGCCTGGTGACGTCGGGCCCCGATGACGGCCAGCCGTCGTGGAGCCCGGATGGAAGCCAGATCGTCTTCCAGCGCGAGGACCCGATGAGCCGCCGAATGGTGATTGCCACCGTCCCCGCCAAGGGCGGCGACGTGCGAACCGTGCCGACGCCGCAGGGCGCGTCCGACCCGGCCTGGGCGGAGCGGAAGGAGTGACAAGGATGAAACCAGCCCTGCTCGCCGCGCTTGCGATCGCCGCACTACCGGCCGCTGCTGCCGCGCAGATCAGGCTGCCGGTGATTTTCCCGCTCCACCCGCAAAACGCCCAGCAGCAGCAGCCAATCGCTCCCGGAGCGCCCATGACTCCCGGCGCCCTTCGCGCCGACCTCGTCGTCAAGGCGGGAAGCGACACCGTCTATTTTTCGCCGCGCGGGTCGGATCTCGACGCCAACGCCATTGCGACGTTGACCGCGCAGGCACGGTGGTTGCTTGAAAACCCGTTCGTGGACGTTCGCCTGGAAGGCCACGGCGGCCCGCGTGACACCCGCGATTATGCGCTGGCGATCGGCGAGCGCAGGGCCAATTCGGTGCGCGACTTCCTGGTCATGCAGGGAGTCGCGCCGCAGCGGATCTCGATCCTGAGCTGGGGCAAGGAGCGTCCCGGAAACGTTCGCATCGGCCCGTCGCTTGTCGCTGCCGGTCCACGCGTAGTCACCGTCCCGATCGCCTCGCCTCCGCCCGTTCCGACGTTCGCGGCGCCGGGCCGGTAACCGCGTTACGCGGCGTAGCGCTGCTGCGTCGTTCCAAGCCAGGCACGCGCCTGGCGCTGCGCGTCGGCAATTTCGCGAGCGGTCATTTCAAGCGCGATCTCGGCCCGGCACTGCTGTCCGCGGGTCGATCCCGAAAGCGCTGCCAGGTTGAACCATTTGTGAGCCTCGACCAGATCGACGGCCACTCCGCCACGCCCGGTCGAATAAGTCACTCCAAGGTCGTACAACGCCTCGACGCTTCCCTGTTCCGCATCCGCGATGCGGCTTCGAACGAGGAACTCCTGCGCTTTCTCACTGATTGCCATTGCGGCCAACTCCCCCTGTTTTCCGTCGGGAGGAGTTTCGGCGCCCATTCCCGAAGAAATGGTTAACGCGGTTAAACCCTATTCCTTCGCCTCTAGCGGCAAGTTGTCGATCAGGCGGGTGTTGCCGATCGTCGCCGCGGCAATCAGGCGGGCGCCGCCACGCGCTTCCTCGACCGGCTCCAGCGTCGTTTCATCGACCAGCGCGACGTAATCGACGACCGAAAAACCGGCATCGTAGAGCGCGTGGCTGGCATGCTCGAGCGCATGCTGGACCGGCACTCCGCTGGCGATTTCCCCGGCCGCTCGGTTCAACGTTCGCGGCAGGATCACCGCGCGGGAGCGCTCGTCGGGCGACAGGTAAACGTTGCGCGATGACAGCGCGAGCCCGTCATCCTCGCGCACCGTCGGAACGCCGACGATCGCTACCGGCATGTTAAGGTCGATGACCGCCCGGCGGATGATGACGAGCTGCTGGAAGTCCTTCTCGCCGAACAGCGCGACATCCGGCCGGACGGCATTGAGCAGCTTTGTGACGACGGTGGTCACCCCCTCGAAATGGCCGGGCCGGGAATGGCCTTCCCAGCGCTTGCCCAGCCCCGCCACCGAAACCGTGGTCGAAAAGCCCGCCGGGTACATCTGCTCGGGCGTCGGAATCCACAGGAGGTCGCAGCCGGCCTGCTCCAGCGCGCGAGCGTCTTCCTTCTCCTGCCGCGGATAGCGCTCGAGGTCCTCGCCTTCGCCGAATTGCAGCGGATTGACGAAAATGGTCGCGACAACACGGTCCGCCTGCCGCTTCGCTTCCTCGACGATCGCTAGATGACCGGCGTGGAGCGCACCCATGGTCGGGACCAGCGCAAGGCGATGGCCGCCGGCCCGAAGCGCGACCAGGGCGCTTCCAAGCTGGCCGATGTCACGGAGTGTTTGCACCGCCGATTCGCCTCCGGTAAGCTGCGTAAAGTGGGCCGCGCTTTTCGACGCGCGGGGGGTCAAAAACAAGGGGGCCGCAATGGTCCAGCCGCATTTCATCGTCTTCGCCAATGAAAAGGGCGGGACCGGAAAATCGACGACAGCCGTGCACACCGCGATCGCGCTCGCCGCGATGGGCCACCGCGTTGCAGCGCTCGACCTCGATAGCCGCCAGCGGACGATGACCCGCTATCTTGAGAACCGCGATTCGACGATGCGGCGGCTCGAGAAGGACTTGCCGCAGGCGCGCTATGCCGTGCTCGAGGACGGCCAATCGCTCGACGATGCGATCGCTGCGCTTGGCGATTGCGACGTCCTGGTGATCGACACGCCCGGCCGCGACGACCCGCTCGCCCGCGAGGCGATCCTCAAGGCCGACACTCTGGTCACGCCGATGAACGACAGCTTCGTCGACCTCGACCTCATCGGCCAGGTTCACCCGGAGAATTTCAAGGTGACCAAGCCGAGCTTCTATGCGGAGCTGATCTGGAACAGCCGCACTCAGCGCGCCAAGGTCACCGGCAAGAGCGTCGACTGGGTGGTCCTGCGCAACCGCCTCCAGCACATCGACTCGCACAACCTTCGGCGCGTCGGTGCCGCGCTCGACGAGCTCGCCCGCCGTGTCGGCTTCCGGGTCATCCCGGGACTTGGCGAGCGAGTCATCTACCGCGAGCTGTTCCCAAAGGGCCTGACGCTGCTCGACTTCGAACAGCTCGGCGAAGTCGGGATCGGCCACATCACCGCCCGGCAGGAACTTCGCGAGATGGTTTCCGGCCTCGGCGTCCCGGAAACCGAGCCGGAAGCGAAAGTCGCTTGAGGCGAGCCGTTTCTTCTTGAACCAATGGCGCGACTCGTGTGTTCGCGTTGACGATGACCCATCAGTTCAACCCCACCATCCTGCGCGAATATGACGTTCGCGGAATCGTCGGCAAAACCCTCACCGCGGAAGACGCGTTCGCGCTTGGCCGAGCTTACGGCTCGCTGGCGTCCGACGAAGGCGCGCGGCGGATAGCCGTCGGCCGCGATGGCCGCCTCCACTCGCCGGAGCTGGAAAGCGCGCTCGTTGACGGCCTGATGGAGTGCGGGCTCGACGTGCTTCGGATCGGCGTCGGCGCCAGCCCGATGCTCTATTACGCCACCGAAGTCCTCGACGTGCAGGGCGGAATCCAGGTCACCGGAAGCCACAATCCGCCCGAGTACAACGGGTTCAAGATGCTTCTGAACGGCCGCTCGGTCTTCGGCGAAGAGATCCAGGAGCTTGGCCGGCGGGCGGCCGCGGGCGCCTACAGCGACGGCTCGGGAATGTCACAGCCCGCCGACGTCCTCGACGCCTATGTCGACCGGCTGGTCCAGGACTTCTCCGGAAAGGGCTATCGCGTCGGCTGGGACCCCGGCAACGGCGCCGCCGGGCCGGCGCTCGAAAAGCTTGTCGAGAAGCTCCCCGGCGAGCATTTCGTCATCCATTCTCAAATCGACGGCACCTTCCCAAGCCATCATCCCGACCCGACCGTCGAAGCCAACCTTGCCGACCTGAAGGCGCTGGTCGCCGACAAGAAGTGCGACATGGGCTTCGCGTTCGACGGCGACGCCGACCGCATCGGAGCCGTCGATTCCACAGGCCGCGTGGTGTGGGGCGACCAGATCATGATGATCCTCGCCAAGCCGGTGCTCGCCGAACTGCCCGGCTCGACCATCATTTCCGACGTCAAGGCCAGCCAGACCCTGTTCGACCGCATTGGCGATCTCGGCGGTCACCCGCTGATGTGGAAGACCGGCCACAGCCTCATCAAGTCGAAGATGAAGGAGACCGGCTCGCCGCTGGCCGGCGAGATGAGCGGCCACGTCTTCTTCAAGCACCGCTGGTACGGCTTCGACGATGCGCTTTACGCGGCCGTCCGGCTGATCGAGGCGGTCAGCGAATCGGGCAAGAGCCTGACCGATCTGATGGACGAAATGCCGACGTCGCAAGCGACCCCCGAAATGCGTTTCCCGGTCGAGGAAAGCCGCAAGTTCGCGGTCGTCCGCGAAGTGCTCGACCGCCTGCAGGTCGCCGGTGCCGACGTCAACGACGTCGACGGCGCCCGGGTCAACACCCCCGACGGCTGGTGGCTGCTGCGCGCCTCGAACACGCAGGACGTCCTCGTCGCCCGCGCCGAGGCCAAGGACGAAGCCGCCCTCGGCCGCCTCGTCGCGCAACTCGACGAGCAGCTTGCCAAATCAGGCGTAGACCGGAGCGAGGGCGCGGGGCACTAAACGAAGTCGAAGAGGGGTAGTATGCGTTCTCGAGTGATTTCAGCCTTGCTGGCTCTGGGCGTTGTCACGCCCGCACAAGCGGCGGCTCCGCTCACTCTCGCCGCTCCCGTCAAGCATGATGTCCAGTGCTTCGTCCTCTATTCCATAGGCGTCGGTCTTGCGGACAACGACAAGGATAAGACGGCGGCGATGCTTGGCCTCATGTATTTCGTCGGCAAGCTGCGGGTGAACGCACCCGACCTCGACCTTCAACAGGCGATCAGACAGGAGGCCGATGGCTTCAAGGACAATCCCGACCTGAAGGCGATCGGCTCCGGCTGCGACGACGAAGTGCAGGCACGAAGCTCCGAGTTGAAGGCTCTGGGGCAGCAACTGAAAAGCGAGCCGGCCGCCCCGGCGACCTGAGTACCGAGTGCCGCGCGCGCCTGCGCCGCCTGAACGATCAGCCCTCCAAATCCTCATCCTCATAGCCGACGAGGTTGAGCTCGCACGCCTTGATCTGGTGCGTCAGGCACCAATGCTTGAGCGCTTCCTCGCGGCCGTGGGTGATCCACACTTCGCTGGGCTCGAGCTCGCGGATGGTGCAGGTCAGCTCGTCCCAGTCGGCATGGTCGGAAATCACCAGCGGCAGCTCGACATTGGCCTGCCGGGCGCGCTGGCGGATTCGCATCCAGCCTGACGCCATCGCCGTCACCGGGTCGGGCAGCCGCCGCGACCAGCGGTCGTTGAGCGCTCCGGGCGGAGCGATGACGATGCGCCCGCGAAGCTCGTCCTTCGGCGCGCCGGTCGCCGCCCGAAGCTCTCCAAGCGCCACCCCGTGCTCCTCGTAAAGCGCGCACATCTTCTCCAGCGCACCGTGGATGTAGATCGGCTCCTCGTGGCCGCGCCGCCTCAGCTCCGCGATCACCCGCTGCGCCTTGCCCAGCGCATAGGCACCGACCAGCACGCATCGGCTCTCGTCGCCGTGAAGCCGGTGAAGCAGGTGATCGATCTCGCCGCCGGTGTCGGGATGGCGGAACACCGGCAGCCCGAACGTCGCCTCGGTGATGAAGACGTCGCACGGCACCGGCACGAATGGATGGCACGTCGGGTCGTCCCGACGCTTGTAGTCGCCCGACACGACGATCTTCTCTCCGCCATGTTCAAGCACGATTTGCGCCGAGCCAAGGACATGACCGGCGGGCACGAAAGTCACATCGACTTCGCCGACCCGGACGGTTTCGCCGTAAGCGACGGGCTGGCCGTTCTGCTCGCCGTAGCGAAGCGCCATGATCGCCAGCGTTTCCGGAGTGGCGAGCACCGCGCCATGGCCGCCGCGGGCATGGTCGCCGTGGCCGTGCGTGACCAGCGCCCGCTCCTTGGGCTTCGACGGGTCGATCCAGGCATCCGCAGGGCGTACGAAGATGCCCTCGGGGAAAGTTTCGATCCAGGAACCCAAACGCGCCATTGCGAGCTATAGTCGATAGGACCACACACCGGTTCCAGCCAAGGGAGGACAAGAATGGGTGACGCATTGTGGTGGCTGATGGATGTGATCCTGCCGGTCCTTTTGCTGATCGCGCTGGTCTGGCTCGTTTTCCTCAGGCGCTCGAAGGGCACCGACCGCACGACCTATGAAGCGACGAAAGAGGAATATGCCGAGGAGGAAGAGCGGCGCCGAGAGGGGACCGACGGCCTCTGAGCACGGCTGACTTACCGCCGCAGGTCCAGCGCTGGTTCGATTCGCGCGGCTGGTCGCCGCGGCGGCACCAGCTGGAGATGCTCGACCTCGCCCGCCGCGGCCGCGATTCGCTGCTCGTCGCCGCGACCGGGTCGGGAAAGACGCTGGCCGGTTTTCTTCCTACCCTGTGCGACCTGATCGAAAATCCGGCCGACACCCTGCACACGCTGTACGTGTCGCCGCTCAAGGCGCTCGGCGTCGACGTTCAGCGCAACTTGCTCGGCCCGGTTTCCGAAATGGAGCTCGACATCCGGGTTGAAACCCGCAGCGGCGACACGCCGTCCAACCGCAAGGCCCGCCAGCGCATCCGCCCGCCGCAGATACTCCTGACCACGCCCGAATCGCTGAGCCTGCTGTTGAGTTACCCCGACAGCGGGACCCTGTTCGCCGGGCTGAAGACCATCGTCGTCGACGAGCTTCACGCCTTCGCCCGCGAAAAGCGCGGCGACCTGCTGGCACTGTCGATGGCCCGCCTGCAGGCGCTCGCGCCCCAGCTTCGCCGGGTCGGCCTGTCGGCGACCATCGCCGAGCCGGACTCCTACCGCTCCTGGCTCGCCGCGAACGGCGATCGCGAGCTGGTCGACCTGGTGATCGGCGACCCGGGCGCCGAGCCGCACCTCGAAATGCTGATTCCGGAAAGCCGCATCCCGTGGGGCGGGCATTCCGGGCGCCACGCGATCGGCGAAGTCATGCAGCTGATCGAGCGGCACAAGATGACCCTCGTCTTCTGCAACACGCGAAGCCTTGCCGAGCTGATTTTCCAGGACCTGTGGGCAGTCAACGATCAGGCGCTTCCGATCGGAATCCATCACGGCAGCCTCGCCCTTGAAGCCCGGCGCAAGATCGAGGCAGCGATGGCCGACGGGCGTCTAAGGGCCCTCGTCGCCACCTCCAGCCTCGACCTCGGGATCGACTGGGGCGACATCGACCTCGTCGTCCAGATGGGCGCCCCCAAAGGCAGCTCGCGACTCCTGCAGCGCATCGGCCGGGCCAACCACCGGCTCGACGAGCCGAGCGAAGGCGTCCTCGTCCCCGGCAACCGCTTCGAATATCTCGAAGGCCGCGCGGCGCTCGACGCCATCGACGCCGGCGAACTGGATCCGGAGACATTCCGCCCCGGAAGCCTCGATGTCCTCGCCCAGCACATCCTTGCCGTCGCCTGCGCCGCTCCCTTCCACCCCGACGAGCTGCTCGCGGAAGTCCGCTCCGCTGCGCCATACGCCGAGTTGAAGGACGAGACGTTCGAGGAAATCCTCGGCTTCATCGCCACCGGCGGCTATTCGCTGAAGGCCTACGACCGCTTTCGCCGCCTCGTTCGCGATCCCGACGGCCGCTGGCGGATCGCCCGTCCGCAGGTGGCGCAGCAGCATCGCCTCAATGCCGGCGTGATCGTCGAGCAGCCGCTCCTTACCGTGCGCTTCCGCAACGGCCGAAGCCTCGGCACCATCGAGGAAGGCTATGCCTCGACGCTCGCTCCCGGCGACCATTTCTATTTCTCCGGCCTCAGCCTCGAGGTCGAGCAGTTCAAGGACACCGACATCATCGTCCGCGCCTCCTCGAAGCGGGCGCGGATCGTCACCTACGGCGGTCAGCGGATGAGCATGTCCACCCACCTCGCCAGCCGGGTCCGCCACATGCTCGCCGACCGCAACGACTGGCGCCGCTTTCCGGACGATGTTCGCGACTGGCTGGAAGTGCAGGATCGCCGAAGCCGAATTCCCGAGCCCAACGAGCTGCTGGTCGAGACCTTCGAGCATGAGGGCTTGCACTACATGGTCGCCTACAGCTTCGAAGGCTGGAACGCCCACCAGTCGCTCGGAATGCTGATCACCCGGCGAATGGAAAGCGCGGGGCTGAAGCCGACCGGCTTCGTCGCCAACGATTACGGCCTCGCCTGCTACGGGCTGGAGCCGATCCGCGACCCCAGGGCCCTGTTCTCGCCCGACATCCTCGAGCGCGAATTCATCGACTGGGTCGAGAATTCCTACCTCCTCAAGACCGCCTTCCGCGAGGTCGCTGTCATCGGCGGCCTGGTCGAGCGCCAGCACCCCGGCCGGCGAAAGACAGGACGCCAGGTCAGCTTCTCGACCGACCTCATCTACGACGTGCTTCGCAAGTACGAGCCGGAGCACCTGCTGCTTCGCGCCGCCTGGGATGATGCCCGCGCGCGGATGACCGAGCTCGGGCGGCTCGTCCGGCTGGTCGATCGTGCCGCCGCGACCATGGTCCACGTCGAGGCCGATCGAATCACGCCGATGGCGGTGCCGCTGATGGTTATCGTCGGCCGGGAAGCGCTGCCGTCCGGCGCCGAGGCCGACGACACACTCCTCGTGCAGGCGGAACAGCTGGCCGATGCCGCCATGCACTTGTGAACATTGCGTGTTGCGGCACCCGCCTTCATCTGCGACTCTGCTGGCGATGAAGAAGCTGCTCGTTTTCCTGGTCGTTCCCGCACTCGGCGGATGCATCGCCAAGGCGGTCGTCGATACCGCCGTCACTGCCGTCACGCTGCCGGTCAAGGTCGCCTCCAAGGCCGTGGACGTCGCCACCGTCAGCCAGGCCGAGGCTGACGAAAAGCGCGGGCGCGAGCTTCGCAAGGAGGACGAGCGGCGCGGTCGCGAGGCGCGGGCGATGGCGGAGCGGTGCCGCAAGGGGCGGCCGGAGCCGACCGACACCTGCTCCACCACAGCGCGCTAGTGCGCTACTTCCTCGACACCGAATATAACGGCACCGGCGGCGCCTTGCTGAGCCTCGCGCTGGTCCCCGACGACGGCGAGGAGCTGTACCTCAAGATCGCCACCGACGAGCCGATCGTCGAGTGGGTCGAAAAGCATGTCATGCCTTACCTCGACATGGTGCCCCACCAGCTCGCCTGGCCGTGCGTCAACCGCGCCCAGGCCGCGGACGCCATAGAGCGCTACCTTCGCCACGACGACGATCCCGAGATCGTCGCCGACTGGCCCGAAGACGTCGCCCAGTTCTGCAACCTGATGATGACGGAGCCCGGCGACATGATCGACGTCCGCCACGTCACCTTCCGGCTGCACCCGCTGAGCAATTTCAGCACCGCCGCCAACAGCGAAGTGCCGCACAACGCGCTTCACGACGCGCGCGCCCTTCGAGAGCACTATCGAAGCATGGAATAGCGTTGTAACGCTGGCCCATGGTTCCCCTTTCGTTCGCCGGCGAAACCTTCGTCCCGTCCTCGGCGGGCGCGCTCTACTGGGAGGCGCAGGACGCGCTACTCGTCGCCGACCTCCACCTCGAAAAGGCAAGCTGGTTCGCGCGCCTCGGGCAATTCCTCCCGCCCTACGATTCGCACGCGACGCTGAGCGGCCTCGCCGCCGAGATCGAGCGCACGGGCGCAAGCCGACTCTACTGCCTTGGCGACAGCTTCCATGACGCAGCCGGCTGCGAGCGCCTGCCGACCAACGCTCGCGATCTCCTGCTCAGGCTGACCGGCGCGGTCGACTGGACGTGGATCGTCGGCAATCACGATCGCACCTTCGCCGACCGCTGCGGCGGAGCCGTTGCCGACGAAGTGGAGGTCGCCGGACTGGTCCTTCGCCACGAGGCGAAAGCAGGCGAACCGCGGCCGGAAATGTCCGGCCATTTCCATCCCAAGCTGCGGGTGAACGTGAACGGGCGAAGTCTCTCCCGCCGCTGCTTCGTCGCCTCGGAGACCAAGCTGATCCTGCCGGCCTTCGGTTCCCTGACCGGCGGCCTTGATGTTCGCCACCCGGAAATCGGCAAGGCAATCGCTGGCGACGCCGTCGCTCTCGTCCCCGTTGCCGACCGGCTGCTTCGGTTCCCGATCGCTGCCTAGTCGCGCGACTTCAGCTCGATCGCCATCGCCCCGGTTGCGGAAACCAGCAGCCGCGCGGTTCCGGGCCGCCGCTTCCCGAACGTCGCCGCCTGGAGCTCGTTTCGCGCGGCATGGCGGTCGAAGGCGAAGCCGAGCGAACTGGCCTGGCTCTTCAGCCGGTCGAGATGCTCGTCGAGATTGGCGATTCCTTCCTCTGGGTCGAACTTCATGACTTCTTCGAGGTGCTTTTGTTGGGGGCCGCTCATCGCCCGAACATCGCTGGCACCGCCGCTGTAGACAACCCCAATTGCGTGCTTCGCCGACTGCTTTAAGGTTGCGCCGATGAAATCAGTGACCAAGCTGCTTGCAGCCGCAGCGCTATCGCTCGTCGCGAGCGCGGCCCCTGCCCAGTCGATCGACTCGAAGACGATGGAGCGGATCGACAGGATTCTCAAACGCACGCCGCTGATCGACGGCCACAACGACCTGCCCGAGCAAGTCCGCGAGAATTACGAGATGAGTGTCGAGGGACTGGCGAGCGGAAGCGATGCTCGCGAGCACCCCTTGATGACCGACATGGCGCGCCTTCACCAGGGCCGCGTCGGTGCGCAATTCTGGTCGGTCTACATCCCGTCGCAAGTGACCGGCGACCACGCGATCCGCGACACGATCGAAGAGATCGACACGGTCAAGCGGCTGGTCAAAGCCTATCCCGGCGACCTGGCGCTGGCGCTCGACGCCGACGATATCGTCCGAATCCACAAAGGCGGGCGGGTCGCGTCGCTGATCGGCATCGAAGGCGGGCACCAGATCGGCGGCAGCATGGCCGCGCTTCGCCAGTTCTACGACCTCGGCGCGCGCTACATGACGCTGACCCACTTCAAGAACAACGAGTGGGCCGACAGCGCCACCGACGATCCACAGTTTCACGGCCTTACCGATTTCGGGAAAGCCGTGGTCCACGAAATGAACCGGTTGGGAATGCTGGTCGACCTCAGCCACGTCTCGGCCGAGACGATGCGCGACGCCCTCGCCGTTACCCGCGCGCCGGTCATTTTCTCCCACAGCAGCGCCCGCGCGCTCGACCCGCACCCGCGCAACGTTCCCGACGATATCCTGCGGATGCTTCCCGCCAACGGCGGCGTCGTCATGATCAATTTCTACAACGCCTTCCTGTCCGACGACTTTCGCCGCTGGTCGGCCGAACACTCCGCCGCCGAGGCCCGCTTCGCCTCGTTGTTCACCGGCGATCCCGACGGCCGCGATTCGGCGCTCAAGGCATGGGAGAAAGCAAATCCGGCCCCGCAAGTGCCGATCTCGACCCTTGCCGACCACATCGACCACGTCGTTTCAATCGCCGGGCACGACCATGTCGGCATCGGCGCCGACCTCGACGGGATTGGCTATGAGGAAGCGCCGCTGGGGCTCAACACCGTCTCCGGCTATCCTTTGCTGTTCGCCGAGCTCATCCGCCGCGGCTGGAGCGATTCCGATCTCGCCAAGCTTGCCGGCGGCAACGTGCTTCGGGTTCTTCGCCGGGCCGAAGCGGTCGCCGCGTCGATGAAGGACGAGCCACCGTCGATGGCCCGCCTCGCGCCTTACCCGCAGGACGACGTCTGGAAATGAGCGAACCGCCGCTCAAGGCGACCATCGTCCCGGTCACTCCGCTCCAGCAGAATTGCACGTTGCTGTGGTGCACGAAGACGATGCGCGGCGCGTTCGTCGATCCCGGCGGCGAGCTGCCGAAGCTCAGGGCCGCCGCCGAGCAGGCCGGGGTCACCGTCGAAAAGATCCTCCTGACCCACGGCCATATCGACCATGCTGGCGAAGCAGGGGTCCTCGCCAAGGAACTGGGCGTGCCAATCGAGGGGCCGCAGGAGGAGGACCGCTTCTGGATTTCGCGCCTCGACGACGACGGCCGCCGCTGGGGGCTTCGCGGAGTCCCGTTCGAGCCCGACCGCTGGCTCGAGGACGAAGACAGCGTCACCGTCGGTGAGCTGACGCTGGGCGTCCGCCACTGTCCCGGGCACACGCCCGGTCACGTCGTCTTCCACCACCCGCAATCCGCGCTTGCCATTGTCGGCGACGTGCTGTTCCGCGGCTCAATCGGCCGCTGGGATTTTCCGATGGGCAACCACCAGCAGCTGATCGATTCGATTACCGGCAAGCTGTGGCCGATGGGCAATGACACCGCCTTCGTTCCCGGCCACGGGCCGATGTCCACCTTCGGCGAAGAGCGGCGGACCAACCCGATGGTCGCCGACTCGGTTCTCGCCACCGCCTGACTTGCGCTTCGCACTCGTTGCGCTATAGGAGCCGCGGTTCGCGACGATCCAGCCGCCGCCGCGGGTCTGACCCGCTGGGAAAGGGCGCAGATCGTCGCTAATTTTTTTGGAATCGAGCAGGTGCCGCAATGGCTGTCCCTAAAAGAAAAACTTCGCCGTCAAAGCGCAACATGCGCCGCAGCCATGATTCGCTGAAGGCGACGCAATATCAGGAATGCACGAATTGCGGCGAGCTCAAGCTCCCGCACAACATGTGCCGCGCTTGCGGCCATTATAACGGTCGCGAGATCGTTTCGGACGAGGCATAAGTTCGACGCGGAGGGCTGCAGTGATGGACGCAGCACCGCGAATAGCCATTGACGCAATGGGTGGGGACAGCGGTCCGGCGGCGATGGTCGCCGGCATTGCCAAGGCGTGGCGCCGCGATTCCAACCTGCGGTTCCTCATCTTCGGCGACGAGCGGCTGATCCGGCCCGAGCTTCAAAAGCATTCCGGAACCGAGGGCGTGGTCGACATCGTCCACACGCCCGAAGCGATCGCCGCGAGCGAAAAGCCGACCCAGGCGATCCGCCGTGCCAAGACCACGTCGATGGGAATGGCGATTAGCGCGGTCAAGGACGGCCGCGCCGACGCCGCCGTTTCGGGCGGCAACACCGGCGCGTTGATGGCGATGTCGAAGCTGGCCCTTCGAACAATGCCGGGAATCGACCGACCGGCGCTCGCCGCGCTGCTTCCGACGCTTGGCGATACCGACCTCGTGATGCTCGACCTCGGCGCCAACACCGAGTGCGACTCGCAGAACCTCGTACAGTTCGCGGTCATGGGTGCCGCTTATGCGCGCACCGGCCTGAAGATCGACAGCCCCCGCGTTCGGCTGCTCAACATCGGCACCGAGGAGCTGAAGGGGACGGGCGAGCTCAAGGAAGCCGCGGCGCTCCTTCGCGAGGCCGACTATCTTCCGTTCCGCTTCGACGGCTTCACCGAAGGCGACCAGCTGTCGCGCGGAAATGTCGATGTCGTCGTCACCGACGGCTTTTCCGGCAACATCGCGCTCAAGACCGCCGAAGGCACTGCACGTTTCGTCACCGACCTGCTGCGCCGCGCCTTCACCAGCTCGTTTCGGTCGAAAGCCGGCTTTGCGCTGTCGCGTCCGGCCCTGAACCTGCTCAAGGTCCACCTCGATCCGAACAACCACAACGGCGCGGTTTTTCTCGGCCTCAACGGCCTGGTCGTGAAGAGCCACGGGAGCGCCACTCCCAAGGGCGTCGCCAACGCAATCAAGGTCGCCGCGCGGATGGTCCGCAACGACATCACCCGCAAGATCGGCGAGGATCTCGACAATTTCCGCGCCCATGCCTTCAACCAAGAGGGTGCCTGATGGCCCGCTCCAGGATTGCCGGAACCGGGTCCGCGCTGCCGAAACGGCGGGTGACCAACGAAGAACTGGCCAAGACCGTCGACACTTCCGATTCGTGGATTGTCGAGCGTACCGGGATCCGCAGCCGCTATGTCGCCGGTGACGGCGAGACGACCGCGAACTCTTGCGCACGATGCTGCGGTGAAGGCACTCGCGGCCGCCGGGCTCGAGCCCGCCGACATCGGCCTCATCGTCCTTGCCACCGCCACTCCCGACCAGACCTTCCCGTCGTCGGCGACGAAGGTCCAGGCGATGCTCGGAATCGACGACTGCATCGCCTTCGACGTCCACGCGGTGTGCACCGGCTTCCTTTACGCGCTGACCGTCGCCGACTCGATGCTTCGCTCGGGGTCCGCCAAGCGCGCGATCGTCATCGGCGCGGAGACGTTCAGCCGGATCCTCGACTGGGAAGACCGCGCGACCTGCGTCCTCTTCGGCGACGGCGCCGGGGCGGTGGTCTTGGAGGCGACGGACGACGACGACGGCGGCATTCTCGCGACGAGGCTTCACGCCGACGGCCGCCACAACGACCTGCTGTTCGTCGACGGCGGGCCTTCGACGACCGGCACCGTGGGCAAGGTTCGGATGAAAGGCCGGGAGGTTTTCCGCCACGCGGTGATCAAGCTCGCCGACGTTCTGTCGGAAACGCTGGCCGCGGCCGGGCTTGCGACCGGCGACGTCGACTGGGTCGTCCCTCACCAGGCCAATGCGCGCATTCTCGACGCCACGTCGAAGAAATTGGGCCTTCCACCGGAAAAGGTGGTGGTCACCGTCGACAAACATGCCAACACGTCGGCGGCGTCGGTTCCACTTGCGTTCGACACCGCCGTGCGCGACGGTCGGATAAAGCGCGGCGATATCGTCGTCCTGGAAGCGATGGGCGGCGGCTTTACATGGGGCGCAGCGGCGCTCAGATATTGAATAACTTTGGAAATTCGGCAAATGTCGAATTGCCGACATGAGACAAATCCGTTACGGTTCTGAACCGGAATCGGGAATAAGACGGGGCGGGAGAGGATTGAAATGGCTGACCTGGGCATCGCTCGCATCGGACAAGCCGGATTGAACGGCACTTTGACGAGGGCTGATCTTGCCGACGTCGTGCACCGCAATCTCGGCCTTTCACGCGCCGAGTCGGCCAGCTTCGTGGAGCGCGCCCTCCACCACATGTGCCATGCACTCGCCGAAGGCGAAAACGTGAAGATTTCCGGCTTCGGAAGCTTCATCCTTCGCGACAAGGGCCAGCGCGTCGGCCGCAATCCGAAGACCGGAGTGGAAGTGCCGATCGCTCCGCGGCGGGTGATGACCTTCCGCGCCAGCCAGATCTTGCGCGACAGGATCGCCAGATAATCTCGTGACCGTCGAGAAAGCCCCGGGTGCTTTCAAGACGATCGGCGAGCTTTCGGCCGAGCTCGGAGTCGCGCAGCACATCCTTCGCTACTGGGAAACCAAGTTCCCGCAGCTGCGGCCGCTTCAGCGCGCCGGCAACCGTCGCTATTACCGCCCTGACGACGTCGACCTTGCGCGGCGGATCAACCGCCTTCTCAACGACGAAGGCTATACCATTCGCGGTGTCCAGAAGGTGCTTCGAAGCCGCGGCGGCGGCAACGGCGGCGACCACGACGCGCCACCACAGCAGCATGCGGACGGCGCAATTGCCGATCCGCCCCAGGACCAGCCCGCCATCGACATTGGCCGGCTAACCGCGATCCGCGACCGTCTCGCTTCGGCGCTGAACGGCTAGCGAACCCCCGCTTTGCCCGCCAACTGACGAGCGGACCCGGGCGATTGCTTCGTCGATCGGCACCCGGCTGACCTGCACCCCGGGCGGAAAGGCGCGAAGCAGCCGCGACGGCATCGCCGCGGACAGGATCACGAACACCCCGCGGTCCCCTTCCCGCCGGATCAGCCTGCCGAACGCCTGCGCCAGCCGCGCGCGCACGACCCGGTCGTCATAGGCGCTTCCGCCCCCGGCCATCCGCCGCGCCGCGTGAAGCACCGTCGGCCGCGGCCACGGCACCCGCTCCATCACCACCAGCCGAAGCGACTCGCCGGGAACGTCGACTCCGTCGCGAAGCGCGTCGGTGCCGAGCAGCGAGGCATGCGGGTCGTCGCGGAAGATGTCGACCAGGGTGCCCGGGTCGATCGGATCGACGTGCTGGGCGAGGAGCGGCAGGCCGGCCCGGGCAAGCCGGTCGGCAATTCGCGCGTGCACCGCCTTCAATCTCTGGATGGCGGTGAACAGCCCCAGCGTCCCGCCTTGTGCAGCCTCGATCAGCCGCGCGTAGCCGCCGGCCAGCGCCGCCAGGTCGCCCTGCTTGATATCGGTGACGATCAGCACTTCGGACGCCGCCGCATAATCGAACGGGCTGTCGGCCTCGAAACGCTCCGAGCCGCGGTCGAGATGGAGGACTCCGGTGCGCTGCTCGGCCGCGTCCCAGCCGTCGCCCCCGCGAAGCGTTGCCGAGGTGACGAGCACCCCTTGCGCCGGCTTGAGAACCACTTCGGCGAGCGGTCGCGTCGGGTCCAGCCAGCGGCGGTTGATCGCAATGTCATATTCGCGGCCATCGACCCGCTCGACCGCGAGCCAATCGACGAAGTCCTCGTCCACCGGGCCGCCGATGCGGGCCAGCAGGGCGCCCCAGGCAGACAGCGTATCGCGCCGCCACTTCAGCCCGTTGATGGCGCCGTCGACCCGCGCCCGCGCCTGGCTGTCGAGCCAGTCGGGGGCATCCTCGAGCACCGCTTCGAGCCGCCGCGACAACACCGTCAGCGGCTTTTGAAGCGCTTCCAGCGCCTCGAGCGCGGCCGCCGCCTTGGCTACGAGCGCTCCGTCCGGCTCGGCCAGCTCGGTCTCAAGGCCATATCCGGCGTCCTGCGCCTTCGCCCGCGCATAGGCCGTCCCGCGCACTTCCCCGAGAAGCTCCTCCACCGGCCCGAACGGATTGCCCTCGGCGATCCGCGCAAGCCAGCCGTCCGACGGCAGCGCCCGCGCCGCGTCGACCGCCTGTTCCAGCGCCGCGGCGCCCTCCTCGTCATAGGAGGCGACGTCCATCAGCCGCGCCGCAAGGCCGCGCCTGCGCCCGCGCGACTTGCCCTCGGGCCCGACGATCCAGCGCCGCATCTCGATCGCCTCCTGTCCGCCGAAGCAGATTGCGAAGGTCGAATTGGCGGCGTCGAACAGGTGGTGGCCCTCGTCGAAAACGATCTGCTGCGGCGCCGTTTCCCGCGCTCGGGCGGCGTTGATCATCACCAAAGCGTGATTGGCGATGACCAGGTCGGCCTCCCGACCGGCGCGCTCGGCGCGCTCGATGAAACAGCGCCGGTAATGCGGGCAGCCGCCATAGACGCACTCGCCCCGCCGGTCGGTGAGCGCCGCGGAGCCGGCGCGGCGGAACAGGCTCGATAGCCAGCCGGGAAGGTCGCCGCCGACCATGTCGCCGTCCTTGCTGTAGGCGGCCCACCGCCCGACCAGCTGCGCAAGCACCGCCGCCCTTCCCGCAAAACCGCCCTGGAGCGCGTCTTCGAGATTGAGCAGGCACAAGTAATTCTCGCGGCCCTTGCGGATGACGATCCGCCGCGCCCGCTCCCTGGCATCGGCGAACAATCGCGGCCCTTCGCTGTCGAGCTGCCGCTGAAGCGCCTTGGTGAAAGTCGAAACCCACACCGTCCCGCCCGATCGCTCCGCCCACAGTGACGCCGGCGCCAGATAGGCGAGCGTCTTGCCGATCCCCGTCCCTGCTTCCGCCAGGAGCATGTTCGGCCCGTCCTTGGACCGGCGCGGCGCGAAAACCGCTGCCGTGGCCGCGGCCATCGCTCTTTGTCCCTCGCGCGGTTCGGCTGCCTTGCCGGTCAGCCGGTCGAGCCTCGTCTTCGCTTCCTCCGCATCGACGCTGGTCGCCAGCGGCGGCGGCCGCTCGCCCGCTTCCTCCCAGGCTGGAAGCCTCGAAAACAGCATCCGTTCGCCGCGCTCCGGCCTCTCCAGCCGAGCGGCGACGATTGGCGCCCAGCCCCACCCGAGTCGCTGCAGGCTGGCGTTGACCGTCCACGCGCCCTCGCGCTCGGGCCAGTCCGGACTGCCGAGCCGATCGACGAGCGTGGCGGCGATGCGCTGCAGCGCGGCGGCCGCGTCGGCTTCGCTTCCGGGCGGCTCGATCCCGGCCGCGCGGCTGAGCCCTGCCGGTGTCGGGACCGCGAAGCGCGCTGGATGAACGAAGGCGAACAGCTCCAGGAGGTCGAGTCCCGACAGCTCCGCATAGCCCAGCCTCTGCCCGACCAGCGGCGCGTTGAGGACGATGTGCGGCGTTTCGGCGGCTCGGGAAATCGCCTCGCCGCGAGTCGCCTCGCGCACGTCGCCCGACGGATCGGCAATCCAGATTCCGGCATGGGTTGCGTGCAGGGCAGGAAGGGGCAATGGAACGCGCACTTGCGGACAGTGGCGCGAAGAGAACAGAAGAGCAACGAATTTGGACCGCGAATCAATCCGTTCTGCCGCGATGCAGTCGAAAGCCTGGCCCTATGAGGAGGCGCGCAAGCTCCTCAAGCGCTGGCCCGACGGCAAGCCGGGCGGTGAGCCGGTCGTGTTCGAAACCGGCTACGGCCCCTCGGGCCTTCCGCACATCGGCACCTTCAACGAAGTGCTTCGAACCACCTTCGTCCGCCGCGCGTACGAAGAGCTGACCGGACATCCCACGCGCCTGATCGCGTTCAGCGACGACATGGACGGGCTTCGCAAGGTCCCTGACAACATTTCCAATGCCGAGCTGCTGCACGCCAACCTTGGCAAGCCGCTGACGAAAATCCCCGACCCGTTCGGAAGCCACGACAGCTTCGCCGCGCACAACAATGCCAGGCTGCGAAGCTTTCTCGACCAGTTCGGCTTCGACTACGACTTCTTCTCCGCCACCGACTGCTACACGTCCGGGCGGTTCGATGACGTCCTCCGCCAGGTGCTTCGTAACTGGGACGCGATAATGGGCGTCATGCTCCCGACGCTGCGCGAGGAGCGCCGCAAGACCTATTCGCCGATCCTTCCGATCTCGCCGGAAACGGGTGTCGTCCTCCAGGTGCCGGTCGAAGTCGTCGATGCCGACGCTGGCGTCATCGCCTTCCACGAAGGCGATCGCCGGATCGAGCAATCGGCGCTTGGCGGCAAGGCCAAGCTGCAATGGAAAGTCGATTGGGCGGCGCGCTGGGTGGCGCTCGGGATCGACTATGAAATGGCCGGCAAGGATTTGATCGACAGCGTCGTCCAGTCCGGAAAGATCGCGCGGATCCTCGGGGCGAAGCCGCCCGAGGGCTTCAATTACGAGATGTTCCTCGACGAAAAGGGCGAGAAAATCTCAAAGTCGAAGGGCAATGGCCTGAGCCTCGAAGAGTGGCTCCGCTACGGCAGCGAAGAGAGCCTCGCTTTCTACATCTACCGCGAGCCCAAGAAGGCCAAGAGCCTTCACATCGGGCTGATCCCGCGTGCGGTCGACGATTACTGGCAGTTCCGCGAACGCTATCGCGACCAGCCGATCGAGCAGAAGCTGGGCAATCCGGTCCACCACATCCACGCCGGCAAGGTGCCGGACAAGCAGCTTCCGGTGACCTACGGCCTGCTCCTCAACCTCGTCAGCCTGCCCGGCGTCGCCGACACCGACACCGCGTGGAAATTCGTCCAGAGATACGCGCCCGGCACCTCGCCCGAAAACGACCCCGAGCTCGACCAGCTGATTGGTCTCGCGGTCAATTACGCGCGCGATTTCGTCATGCCGAACCTGAAGCGCCGCGCCCCCACGCCCGAAGAAGCCGCCGCCCTGCGCGACCTCGATTCAGAATTGGCGAAGCTGGCCGACGACGCCGACGCCGAAGCCATCCAGCACCTCGTCTTCGAGATCGGCAAGACCCACTTCGGAAAGGAGAATCTGCGCTCCTGGTTCGGTACGCTTTACGAGACCCTTCTCGGCTCCAGCCAGGGGCCGCGAATGGGCAGCTTCATCGCGCTCTACGGCGTCGAAAACACGCGCAAGCTGATCGAAAGCGCCCTCGCTTCGCCCTAGTGTCCGTTTACGACCCATTGCGGACACTAGCAACCAGCTATCCTGACCGGCATGCGAATCCTTGCGAAGCAGGAGCGGCTATGGTGAAGTGGCTCCCGTTGGCTGGCGGATGCTTGCTCTGACCGGTTCAGCTCACGCCAGGATCCTCAGCCACGACCCATTTGGACGCGGGATCGTTACGAACTCGTACATTCGATCGGCTGCCGGATGGGCGTGCAAGGTGGTTGCATCACTGTCGGCTCGCCATCGCCAAAGGCCAGCTTGGTCGGACCGCCAGCCTTGCTGAGCAACGATCCGCAAGAGTGAGGCACCGAGCTGCCTTCGGTTTCGTGCAGGTGCGGACCGAGCAGTTCGAGTGCGCTTCGGCGCAAACATCGGAGCCTTTCACGCCGCGATTTGCACGTGTGGAGGTGCGGCACAGCTTGAGGTCGTCAGCGCCGAAAGCGTTCGACGATTTCCGTCGACGGATGGTTCTGACAGCATGCCCTTCGAGAGCTTGATGCGACGCGTTCTCTTCGCGACGGGTGGCTCAGGCGGCATTATGGCCGCATACTGCAGACGGAGCCAGCTACTGGTGGGCAGAGCAGGCTACGATCGACGCCATTAGCGGCTCGTGTCCAGACTGCTAGTCGAGTGGCGGATCGAGCTCAGTCTACGCTGACGTGGCTCGCGCCGCGACTATTTCGACGGCTGCTGCGGAATTGACGTGAACGGCGGTGCGGCCTGTTCGAGACGCCGTAGACTCATAGCACATTGAGTGTCGCTGAATCCGGCAAGCATTGCGAGCGTCCGCTTTCCACCCAAAACGGACACTGGCATCGCCACCTAGCGCGCGCTGAGCTTGTCCTTGTGGACTGGCTCGGCGGGGACTTCCTGCGCATCGAGCCGCACGGCTTCGGCATGGCTCAGACCGGCCTTTTCGAGCGCGAACACCAGCGCCTGGCTGGGATCGACGGCGATGTCCGGGGCGAAATTCCGCCGCCTTCCCAATCCTTGCCCGTCTTGATGTCATAGGTTCGGCCGACCGGCATCCACACCGCGAAATCGTCGTTGACGGGAAGGGTCCTCCGAAATGATTGGCGCCCGCCGTCGCCTCGCCGATCACCGTCGCTCGGCCGCTGCTTTTCATCGCCAGCGTGAAGTGCTCCGCCGCCGATCCAGTGGCGTTGGACGTAAGCAGCAACACCTTCGCGTTGCGGAGCGGTGTCGCCTCGCCGGGAATGGCGAAATGGGTCGTGGTGACCACCCGCGCCCCCTTCTCGACCTGCAGGGTCGCGTCCTCGCCGAATGGCGACCCCTGCGCGTCGAACAGCGTTCGGGAGATGTCCATTTTGACCAGCGGCGTTTTCGTCGAGAACAGATAGGAGAAGACCACGTTCATCTCGCGGAGCGCGCCACCATGGTGGTTGCGAAGGTCGAAGATGATCGTCTTCGCGTCCTTGTGTTCCTCCATGAATGCCTTGAAGGCAGCGACTTCTTCGGGTGTCGACTTGAAGAGCGATGGGCGGATGTACGCGACGCCGGGCGCGATCCACTTCGCGGACTGGATGGCGGGCGGGAAGGGCTTGCCGCCGGCTGCTCCGCCAATCGGCCCGTCGGCGGTTGCAAGCTCGACATGCAGATGCCCGTCCTTGTGAACGGCGAGCATGTCGTCGGTCAGCCGCTTCACAAGATCGCCGCGGGTGCCGTTATCGTAGCGCCCGGCGGCCGCATTTGCCCGAAGCATTACTGCATAATCCTTCGCGTTTGCCGGGTTGACGAAGTCGCTCGTCAGCTCGCTTGCTAGCTTCTCGGCGACGGCGCGCCCCTCGTTCGCACCGAGCGGCATCGCGGCGAGCGCTGCTGGATCTGGAGAAGCCTTCGCTGCGGGCGTCGCCACAGGCTTTGCATCGTCCTGCGCGGCTGCCGAGGGCTGGGCAACCTGGCCCGACGCCGCGGCCGATAGCGGAAGGCAGCAAGCGGCGGCAAAAAGAGGAAGACGGAATCGGTTCATGGCGCGCTCCACTGTATCAGTTGGGCAACACAGTAGCAGCGGCGAGCGGCGATTGCGTGCAAAATTGATGCGCGTCGTGCCAAAATTTGGCACAAGCTGATCCATGCTCGACCGTTTCGACCGCAGCCTTCTCAACCTGGTGCAGTGCGACGACGCGCGCACTGCCGAGTTGCTCGCCAGCGACGTGCCGCTTTCGCCGTCGGCGATCGCAAGGCGGCTTCGGCGGCTTCGTGCGGGCGGCTGGATTGCGCGAACGATCGCGCTTCTCTCGCCGCAACTGACAAACCGGCGTTTGCGCGCAATCGTCCAGGTGCAGCTCGCCGAGCATGCAAACCAGCGCGGCAAGCAGGCGCTTCTCGACCGCATCAGGCAGGTGCCGCAAATCCAGTTCTGCTACGAGCTCGCAGGCGTTTACGACCTCGTCCTGCTGTTCGACTGCGCGCACATGGACGAGTTCACCGACACTGCCGAAGCGGTGCTGGTCTCGGACACGACGGTTCGCCGTTACGAGACCAGCTTCGTCAAGCGCGAGCTCAAGTTCGCGCCATTCGTCGAGCTCGACCCGAGCGCCTAGCTCGCCTGCTTGGCGGCGATCCAGTGGTGGATCTTCTCCTCGAGCACCTCGAGCGGAAGCGCTCCGGTGTCGAGCACCTGGTCGTGGAATTCGCGGATGTCGAACTTGTCGCCAAGCGCTGCCTTGGCTTCGTCGCGGAGCCTCTGGATGGTCAGCGCGCCGGTCTTGTACGCGGTCGCCTGGCTGGGAATGGCGATGTAGCGCTCGACTTCCGCAGTCGCGTCGGTTTTCGACATTCCCGAGTGCGAAAGCATGTAATCGATCGCCTGGTCGCGGGTCCAACCCTTGGAGTGGATCCCGGTGTCGACCACCAGCCGCATCGCCCGGAGCATCTCGTCGTTGAGCGTCCCGAAGCGGGCGTAGGGATCCTCGTACAGCCCCATCGGATAGCCGAGCGTTTCCGCATAGAGCGCCCAGCCTTCGGCGTAAGCGGTGTTCCCGCCAAAGCGCATGAACGCCGGCAGCTTATCGTTCTCCTGGGCAAGGCTGAGCTGGAAGTGGTGCCCCGGCTCGCCTTCGTGGAGGAACAGGGTCGTCATCTCCCAGGTGCTACGCGACGGCAGGTCGTAAGCGTTGAAGTAGAACGTGCCGGGCCGCGACCCGTCCGGCGTGCCCGGCTCGTACGATCCGCCGGCTTCGAACTTTTCGCGGAACGGCTCGTAGGGCCGGATGACCAGGTCAGCCTTGGGCATATGGTCGAACAAGGCCGGGAGCTTCGGCTCCACCTTCTTCTGGATGTCGTAGAATCCCTGCGTCAGCGCCTCGCGGCTCTTCGGCTGGAACTTGGGGCTGGTGCGCATGTAATCGAAGAAGGCATGGAGGTCGCCCTTGAAGCCGACCTGCTGCTTCACCTTCTCAAGCTCCTTCGTCACCCGGTCGACTTCGCTGAGCCCGGTCTGGTGGATCTGCTCGGCCGTCAGCGGAAGCGTCGTCGTCGATTCCAGAAGGTAGGCGTAGAGCTTGTCGCCGCCCTTCATGTAGGTCAGCCCGACCCCTTCGCGTGCATTGGGTAGATATTCGGTCTTCAGGAAATCGCGCAGCCGGGTCAGCGCCGGATAAAGCTCATCGGTGATCGCCGCGCGATACTCGGCCGTCAGCCGCTCGCGGTCGGCGGCGGAAATGCTGTCGGGGAATTTCTTGACCGGCTGGAAATAGGGCGAGTCTTCGGGCTTTTGCTTGAGCTGGTTGTCGAGCTGCTCGATCATGTTGCGGACCGTCATCTTGGTCTCGACGACCCCGCTCGCCTCGCCCTGCTTGAAGCGCCCGATGGCCCGGTCGATCCAGGTGACGAAGCCCTGGTGGCGCTTCAGGTTGTTCTGGTAATCCTCGAGCGTCTTGAACGGCGCCGCGCCCTGCCCGCTGGCGAAGGTCGGGTAGAAGGTGTGAAGCCCGAAGAAGTGGTTCATCGGCCGAACCGCGGTCAGCGCCAGCATGTCCGGCTGGAGCCCGCGAAGCGTGTCCTTCGTCGACCACTGGAACGTGTCGTAGGCAATCTGGTCGGTCTCATCGAGCTTCGAGCGATCGATTGCATGAAGCGCGGCAAGATCATGCTCGGCAGCGGCCCGCTCGGCGGCATAATAAGCGTCGGTGATGTAATCGCCGAACCGGTCGGCGTAGCGCATGTCGCCACGGAAAATGCCCTGGATCGGGTTGCGCTGGAGCGTCGCCTCGTCGCTCGCCTTGAACAGCTCGAACAGCTTGTCGTGCTCGCTGACCACCGGCTCCGCAGGCGCCACTTCGACGGGCGCGGCGGCAGGGGCGACAGGGAGCGGAGCAGGCGCGGTCGCACATGCGGAAAGCGCGCAGGTGGACAGAAGCGCTGCCAAGGCGAGAGCACGGTTGGTCATCGAGAAAATCCCCCGGATTTGCGAGTTGGTGTCTTAGCCACTTAATACAGTCGTTGCGTGTCCGCAAGCTCCGCGAATCAGAAAGGGCGCCGCGGTTTCCCGCAACGCCCTTTCGATTAACGCGTGGCCGTCATCTACCAGAAGAAGTCGTAGATTACGTCGACGACCTGGCCGCTCATCGTGTCGACGAGGATGGCGTCGTCGTAATAGCGGACCCATTTGTACGGCCATTGCGCATAGGGCAGGCGGTACATGGACGGGTCGTTCAGCCAATAGTTCGAGCTGTAATAGCTCGGCCAAAGCCGCCATCCGACATTGTAGCGATGGTAGCCCCAGCCGAACGGATCGAAATAGAGCCCGACGTGGAAGATCGAGCGGTGGTTGCGGCGGTGATCGCGCCAGTTGTAGCGATGGTCGTGGCGCCAGTCGCTGTTCCAGCGGTGATGGCCGTCGCGCCGGTCGCGATGATTGGCGGTCTGCGGGACCGGTGCCGGACGGTCGGGCCGGGCACCGACGGGCGGGGCCTGCCGGCGCTGGACGAAGCCGCCACGGCCGGAGCGGTTCTGGGCATCGCTTCGGGCGAGGTCCTCGCCGTGCTGCCGTCGCCAGTTCTCGACCGCCTCCTGCTGCTGCTGAGCGTTGCCGCGCCGGTCGCCTGCTGACTGACGATTGTCCTGCATGCGCTCGACCCGGCCAAGTGTCGGGCGTCCGCGCTCGTTGACGTTGTGCGGCCGCTCTGCCTGGACGTCGCGGTGCTCGACCACGGCCGGCGCAGTGCGATCGCCCTGGGCGGGACGATTGTCCCGGGCCTGCGCCCGCTCTTCACGCGCTTGCGAACGCTGCTCGCGGCGCTCCTGGCGGGCCTGCGAACGCTCCTCGCGGGCTTGCGAACGCTCCTCGCGCGCGGTGTTGCGGTCGCCGCGGTCGGTTGGGGCCGCAAGCGCCGGGGTCGCCACGGCGGTGGCAAGAAGAACAGAAAGGACAACTTTACGCATTTCACACCTCGACAGTAGATTTCACACCCGTCCTACACTTGCCTCGCTTAGCCGTTGCTGAACCGTCACGGTTCCTGCCGTTCAGCTTCGCCGCCCCGCCGGCCTTGCAAAGCCGGCGCTATGCGGACACTCCACTGCCGTGACTTCGATCGGCACAGCACTTGGCGACATCGGCGCTTCCGAACAGGGGCGCGGCGGCACTGCGATCCTTTTCCTTCATGGCGTCGGCTCCGACAAGTCGGTGTGGGCGCCGCAGCTTGCCCATTTCGCCCAGCACCGCCGCGCCGTTGCGCTCGACTATCCCGGCTATGGCGACAGCGCTCCCGCGGCCGAAGGGACGACTCGCGACGATTATGCCGCCGCGATGTTCGCTGCGATGGACTCGCTGGGAATCGAGAGCGCCCACATTTGCGGGCTCTCGCTGGGCGGCGTGGTGGCGATCGCAATGCACGCGATGGCGCCGGGCCGCTGTGAATCGCTCATCCTTGCCGACACCTTCGCGGCTCACCCCGACGGAGCCGCGATCTACCAGCGAAGCCTTGCCGCAAGCGACGATCTTCGAGCCCTCGCCGAAGCGCGTGTCGACCACCTGCTCGCGCCCGGCGTGCTCGACGACGTTCGCAGCGAAGTCATCGAAACCATGGCCCGGATCGATCCTGCCGCCTACCGGATCGGCGCCGAAGCGGTGTGGCTCGCCGCCCAGCGCGACCGTGCCGCTGCCATCGACGTCCCAGCCCTGGTGCTGTGCGGAGCCGAGGACCGGGTGACGCCGCCCCAGCTGTCGGAGGAGCTTGCGGCGCTGATCCCCGGCGCGCGCCTCGAGGCCATCGCCGGCGCCGGCCACATCTCCAACCTCGAGCGCGCGGCGACCTTCAACGCCCACGTCGAGGATTTCCTCGCCACCGTGGAGGGCTGATGGGCACCGCCTATATCGTCGACGCAGCGCGCACGGCCGGCGGACGGCGCGGCGGCGCTCTCAAGGACTGGCACCCGGCCGACCTCGGTGCGGCGGTGCTCGACGCGCTGGTCGAGCGGACCGGAATCGACCCGGCGGCTATCGACGACGTCATCGTCGGCTGCGTCAGCCAGATCGGCGAGCAGAGCTGCCATGTCGGCCGCTCGATGGTGCTCGCTTCAAGCCTGCCCGACAGCGTCCCCGCAGTGACCATCGACCGCCAGTGCGGAAGCTCGCAGCAATCGGTCCATTTCGCCGCCCAGGCAGTGATGAGCGGAACCCAGGACCTGGTCATCGCCGCCGGAATCGAAAGCATGACCCGCGTTCCCATGGGCACACCGGTGTTCCTGCCGTTGCAGGCGGGCATCGGCACCGGCCCGTGGCCCAAATCGGTTCAGGACCGCTACGGCGTTTCCGAGTTCACCCAGTTCCGCGGCGCCGAAATGATGGCGAGCAAATATGGCTTCTCCCGCGACGATCTCGACGCATTCGCGCTCGAAAGCCACCGCAAGGCGGCGGCCGCGACACAGGCCGGAGCGTTCGATTCCGAGATCGTGCAGGTCGGCGACCATCGAAGCGACGAAGGCATCCGCTACGACGCGTCGCTCGAAGCGCTCGCCAGCCTCAAGACCCTCGTCCCCGACGGCGTCATCACCGCAGGCAACGCCAGCCAGATCTGCGACGGCGCCTCGGCGGTGCTGGTCGCCAGCGAAGCGGCGGTGAAGGCGCACGGCCTCAAACCGCTGGCGCGAATCGACCAGCTCACCGTAACCGCCGGCGATCCCGTGATCATGCTCGACGAGCCGATCCGCGCAACGCGCATCGCGCTCGAAAAGTCCGGGCGCAAGATCGCCGACATCGACCTCTACGAAGTCAACGAAGCCTTCGCCCCGGTCCCGCTGGCGTGGCTGAAGGAAATCGGGGCCGACGCGGCCAAGCTCAACGTCCACGGCGGCGCGATCGCGCTAGGCCACCCGCTGGGCGCGTCGGGCGCGAAGCTGATGGCTACCCTCGTCCACGCCCTCCACCGTAACGGCGGACGCTTCGGGCTGCAGACAATGTGCGAAGGCGGCGGCATCGCCAACGTCACCATCGTGGAACGCCTCGGGTAACCAGGCGCCGCTTACTCGCGGCCTTGGTCCCGATTACTGCTCTGCGGACGTACGGAGTGCGCGAAAGACGTGTGAGAACCTGCGCAGGCCCGCGCGGCGGCTCGAGTGAGTCAGGCGGTCCTCCGAGACCTTCTTCAGCTGGTCGCGGGGCAGGTCTTCGCCCAGCCACTCCAGGAGCGGGAGGAAACCTTCCGGCTTGCCGTCATAATCTGAATGATCGATCAGGAACGTCGAGTCCGGGTGCGACTTGTGAACCTCCACGAATCGCGCTGTCGCAGTCGCAACTTCTCGACAGACCTCGTCGTAAGACCAGTCGGTCCACCAGCTTGACCCTGCGACCTCCGCGGGGTCGCGGGTGTTGAAAATGATCCGCGCGTTGTCGAAGCTGGTCAGCATGAACTCCATGGAGGCCGTGAAGCTCTCGGCGCTGATGTCGATCGGGATGTAGCGGATTTCCTTGAAGCCGGTTGCGCGGCAGTCCGGCGGGGGCGCAAGCACCGTCCGGACGAAGGCATCGGCAAGGGCGTTGCGAAACGCGCCCGGGTCCGATTCCCGAATTCCGAACCAGGGATCCCGCTGGTCTCTTTTCGACGGTCGAGAATCTTTCGACTCTTCCAGTCGGCGGATCGCCTCCACCAGCTCGGGCAAGACCCCGCCATTCTCGCCGCGAATGCAGAATCCCGGGATCATGTTCAGCAGGTTCTGAAGGACCGTCGAGCCTGATCGGCCGTAGCTGACGAGGAAAATATGCCGCACGGGATAGCTTCCTACACCAAGCGACGGTGGACAAGCTACGACTCGCCGCCGTCTGGCCTGAGTTAGCACGAAATCGCATCTGTCCTACGGCCGCCCTGCTGTGCAATGCTGCAGCGATGCCGTCGCGAATTCATTATCCGGCTCGCAGCTACGGTGCAGCCGCGTTGACGCTGACTGGCGCTGGCGCGTGTCGGTCTCCGGCTTTTCGCGCCGCTCCCTCGCGCGCGCGCGCGTTGGGGAGCGAACTTAGCGAACTTCCGGGAGCATTCTCGTGAAGATCGCCTGCATCGGCGGCGGGCCGGCGGGGCTCTATTTCGCCATCTCGATGAAGCTCCGCGACCCGGAACACCAGATCGAGGTGTTCGAGCGCAACCCGCCCGGAGTCACCTGGGGCTGGGGAGTCGTCTTCTCCGACCAGACGGTCGAGAATCTCACCGCCAACGATTCCGTGAGCGCGCAGATCATCGCCAGTGAATTCGCTCATTGGGACGACATCGACGTCCACATCGGCGGCGAGTGCATCACCTCGTCGGGCCACGGCTTCATCGGCATCGGCCGAAAGCGCCTGCTTGAGATCCTGCAGGACCGCGCCCGCGAGCTCGGAGTCACCCTCCACTTCGAAGCCGAGTGCGATCCCGCCGATCCCAAGTGGCAAGCCTATGACCTCGTCATCGCGGCCGACGGCGCCAACTCCCGATTTCGCGACGCGCACGAGGCTGCTTTCGAGGTCGACATCGACGTCCGCTCGAACAAGTTCGTCTGGCTCGGCACGTCGAAGGTCTTCGACGCCTTCACCTTCGCCTTCGAGGAGACGGAGCGCGGCTGGATCTGGGCCCACGCCTACCGCTTCGCGCCCGATTGCTCGACCTTCATCGTCGAATGCGCGGAAGATACGTGGCGTGCCTTCGGCTTCGACACGATGTCGCAGGAAGACAGCATCGCCGTTTGCGAAAAGCTGTTCGCCAAATATCTCGACGGCCATTCGCTCCAGTCGAATGCCACCCACCTCGTCGGCTCGGCAGCCTGGCTCAACTTCCGCCGGATCAAGTGCGACAACTGGTCCGTCGGCAACCTCATCCTGCTCGGCGATGCGGCCCACACGGCACACTTTTCGATCGGCTCGGGCACCAAGCTTGCGCTCGAGGACGCCATCAAGCTCGCCGAGGTGCTGAGCCGCCCGGGGCTGTCCCATGACGCCGCGCTCTCCGAATACCAGGCCGAGCGCAATCTCGAGGTCCTCAAGCTCCAGAACAGCGCGCGCAACTCGACCGAATGGTTCGAGACGCTGGAGCGCTACCTCCACTTCGAGCCGCTGCAATTCGCTTATTCCCTGCTCACCCGGAGCCAGCGGATCAGCCACGAAAACCTTCGGCTGCGCGACCGCGAATGGCTGGAAGAGGTCGAGCGCTGGTTCTGGAAGCGGGCCACCGAGGGCCGGTCGAACACCACCGCGCCGCCGATGTTCGCGCCGTTCAAGATGCGCGAGATGGTCGTTGAGAATCGAGTCACCGTCTCTCCGATGGCGATGTATTCGGCCGACGACGGAATCCCGAACGACTTCCACTTCGTCCATTACGGCGAGCGGGCGATGGGCGGCGCCGGCCTGCTGTTCACCGAGATGACCTGCGTGTCGCCGGAAGGGCGGATCACCCCCGGCTGCACCGGACTGTGGAACCAGGACCAGGTCGCCGCCTGGAAGCGGATCGTCGATTTCGTCCACGCCAACGGCAAGGCGAAAATCTGCCTGCAGCTCGGCCATTCGGGCGCGAAGGGCTCAACGAAAGTCGGCTGGGAGGGCTACGACGTCCCGCTCGACGAGGGCAACTGGCCGGTCATGGCGGCCAGCGACGTCCCCTGGTCGCCGGTCAACCAGGTGCCCGCACCGATGACCCGCACCGACATGGACCGCGTCCGCGACGAGTTCGTGCGCTCGGTGAAGCTGGGGATCGAAGCGGGCTTCGACATGGTCGAGCTCCACGCCGCTCACGGCTATCTGCTGTCCGGCTTCCTCACCCCCCTCCAGAACACCCGCACCGACGACTATGGCGGCAGCCTCGAAAACCGGCTCCGATTTCCGCTCGAAGTCTTCCGCGCGATGCGCGAGGCGTGGCCGCAGGAGCGGCCGATGTCGGTGCGGATTTCGGCAACCGACTGGGCCGGGCGATCAAGGCATCACCCCCGACGAGGCAGTCCAGATTGGAGAGGCGTTCGCGCGCGAGGGCGCCGATTTGATCGACGTCTCGGCGGGCCAGACCTGGACCGGAGCGCAGCCGGTTTATGGCCGGATGTTCCAGACGCCTTTCTCGGACAAGCTTCGCAACGAGGGGCGGCTGGCGACGATGGCCGTCGGCAACATCTACGAGCCCGACCACGCCAATTCGATCCTCGCCGCCGGGCGAGCCGACCTCGTCGCGCTTGCCCGCCCGCACCTGATCGATCCGTTCTGGACGCTCCGCGCGGCGGCCGCGCTCGACTACCGCAACATCCACGTGCCGCCGCAATATCTCAATGGTCAGGCGCAGCTCGCACGCAACCTGAAGCGCGAGGCCGAAGCCGCGGCTCTTCGCGCCTGAGCTGCGTCAGATTGTAATGGGATCGAGGAAAACGCCGCCGGCTTCATGCCCGCAGGCCCAGCGGATCTCCGCCGCCACCGGCCGCGAGTCGCCCATTTGCAGCTTGACGGTCGATCCGACCTCCAGCTCGGCGACCGACCGCAGTCGGAAATTGTGCTGGGTCATGTCGACGACGACGACCTCGATCGAACAGCCGTCCGATTCCGTTACCACTGCGTCGCGATTCAGCGTCACCCGCCGTTCCCGGCCGATATGGATGCACGCAGAAAGGTCTGTACCCTTCATCTCTGGTCCCCCCTGCCATACATCGGCAGCGAATACGCCCGCGGGCACAGCTGCCCGCCGGATCACTTTCGGGGAGTCGCGTCCACTCGGCCCCCTTCTCGTCCAACTTCGCGCCTTATTAATTCCAGTCGCTTTACCGGCCCGACAACAGACAAGGTTTGCCGCGCGTTTACCGCGTTTGCGAGGGAGCGTTGGACCGATCGGGCGCGTTTCGCTGCCGATGGCCTGGACGCGCGAGCCGACCTACGACAAACCCGACCTGTCGGTCCGGGCGACGACGCTCTATTACGAGATTGTCGCGCCGCTGATGATGCCGTTCGTGGACAGGCGAATCCTCAACCTGTTCCGCTGCCGTGGCGAAAAGTGCTTCTTCCAGCGCAACAGCGACCACCCGCCGACCGGTGGCGAGTTCGACGAGCTCGTCCACCTGGAGCCGATCGAACAGAAGAACGGCCGGACGGAAGACTATCTGTACGTCACCAGCCCGGAAGAGATCGTCGCTTGCGCCAAGGTGCAGACAGTCGAATTCCATGGCTGGGGAAGCAGGTCGGGAAGCATCGAGCGGCCGGACCGGATGGTCATCGACCTCGATCCCGACCCGGAACTCGGCTTCGGCCCGGTCAGGGACGCGGCCGCCCAGCTGAAGCGGTCCTTCGAAGCGCTCGGCCTCGAAAGCTTCGCGCTGCTTTCCGGCGGAAAGGGGATCCACGTCGTCGTCCCGATCAGGCCCGAGCACGACTGGCACCATGTGCGCGAATTTTCGAGGCGCTTTTCCACGGCGCTTGCCAAAGCCGACCCCGATCGCTTCACCGTCGCCCTTCCCAAGGAGAAGCGGCGCGGAAAGATTTTCCTCGATTTCCTCCGCAACCACCGCACCGCCACCGCGGTGATGCCATATTCGGCTCGGGCGCGAGCGGGCATGCCCGTGGCTGCGCCGATTGCGTGGGACGAGCTCGACGGAATCGTGCGGGCGGACGCCTTCACTATCCTCGACGCGCAAATGCTGCTCGAACGGGCCGCAGGCGCGACGCTTTCGGGGTGGGGAGTCGCCGACCAGCCGCTGCCGGCGATAGGGTGACTAGTTGTGGATCTCGGCGTGCGGCATGGTCGACCCTTCGTCGTCGGTCGAATCGCCAAGGTTGAGCCGGCACTTCATCTCGCGGGCGATTTCGGCCCGGCTCGGCCGGAACACGCCTTCCTGGAGCGCCTCGCGCTCGGGTTGTCGTAGGTCGGTCATTTTGCTCTCCATGTTGCAACTTCAACGGGCGAGCGCGGGCGTTCGTTGCTCGCCCTGTCGTTCGAAGCGCTGGATTGACCTATGATAACGGCGAGCAGGCGCTGGCGGAGACGGAGGGATTCGAACCCTCGGTACGGGAATACCCCGTACGGCGGTTTAGCAAACCGCTGGTTTCAGCCACTCACCCACGTCTCCGAAGCGGCTCAGCAGCGGCGCTATATAGGGCGCCTGTCACCGTATCAACCAAGCCGTTCAGCGCTCGCGAACGGCAATCCTGGTCTCGAGCGTCATGGCCTCGCCGCTCTCGAGCACCCTCAGGCCGAGCGCCGCCCAATCCTCCTCGGGAGCGTTCAGCGCGGCGTTGGCGTGGGTGACCGGCTCGGCAACGAAAACGCCGCCCGCTTGCGGCGAATAGAGCTGGAAGAAGCGGGCGGCGCCGGACGACAGCTCGATCTCGAACGGCCACTCGGGATCGGTGAAGATCGCGCGCCCGCTCCAGCCGCCATAGCCGTTGTCGAGGCCACGGCCGCAAACCGGGTCGTCGGCAATTGCGTAGCGGCCAACCGCGGGCATTCGCGCCACCGGGAGCACCTGATCGTCGACCGTCCAGACGTGATCGACCGCGGTTCGGATTCGGGTGCTCGCCCCGCAGAGAAAATACGGATGGAATCCCAACCCGCAGGGCATCGGCTCGTCGGAAAGGTTGCGGCACTCCAGCTGCAGGTGGAGCGCATTGGCGGCCAGCCGGATGTCCTGGCGGGCTTCGTAGGCCCACGGCCACTCCCCCGCCGCGTGGCGGAACGAGAGCACTGCCCGTTCGCCGGATCGGCTGTCGACGCGCCATTCACTGGTCCAGCCCTGCCCGTGCAACGGGCTCGCATCGCCCGCCATGTTGGGCCGCAGTTGAACCTCGCGGCCGCGAAAGGTGAAGCATCCGTCGCGAACGCGGTTGCTGAACGGAACGAGCGGGAAGCATGCCGCGTCGACGACGTTTTCGAGGGGACTGTGGCCCGGGCGCAATATCGGCACCCGCGAGCTCTCGCCGATCCAGTTGAAATTGGAAATTGCCCCGCCAGTTGAAGGGCTAAGCGTCAGTTCGAGCGATTGGCTCGCGAGAGTTAGCGCATCGTTGGCCATGCCGTTTCTAAACGCAGCCCGACGCAAATGTTCACCGTCGTGAAACTCTGTTGGGGATAAATCTGGATCAGGCGTTGCGAAGCGATTTTGAGCAACAATAATGATGCCCCGGGACGGGGAGAGGACAATGGGTCGACGCGTAAAGGACTTCATCGAGATTAGCGACTATACGTCGCTCGACAGTCTCATCAGCACATTGGTCGCAATCCGCGACAACCTGCCGGAACACGCCGAGCCGGAGTTGAAGCTTCGCGGCGACGACGTCTTCGGCCGACGCCTGACCATCAGCTACCTTCGCGAACTCACCGCTGAAGAGGCGGCGTGCGATGCCCGCTACACCGGGGGCGTGATCGAGCCCGACCCCTCTCTCGAGGACCTGCGCGAGCGCCTGGAGGGAATCCCGTACGACGACGAGGACAAGGACCCGATCCGAAAAGTCGCCTGAACCGCCGCCGCTACCATTCGGCAAAGCTTCCGTCCGCCAGCTTCCAAACCGGATTACGCCAGTGATGGCGATCCTTGTCTGAATCGCGGACCACGTCCTCGTCGACGTCGATCCCCAGCCCCGGGCCGGTCGGAATCTCCAGCTGCCCGTTCGTCGGGGTCAGCTGCTCCTTTTCCCTGCAATAAGTGAAAAGGTCGCCGTCGATGTTGTAGTGGATTCCCAGGCTCATCTCCTGGATCGCAACGTTCGGCGAACAGGCGGCGACCTGCAAACAGGCGGCCAGCGCGAGCGGCCCCAGCGGGCAATGCGGAGCAACCGCGATGTCATAGGCTTCGGCCATCGCAGCGATCTTTCGAACCTCAAGGATTCCGCCGGCATGGCTTAGGTCGGGCTGGATGATGTCGACGGCGCCACTCTCAAAGAACGGCTTGAAGTCCCACCGCGAATAGAGCCTCTCGCCAAGTGCGATCGGGGTGGAGGTAAGCTCTGCAATCTGCCGCAGACCTTCGGGATTTTCCGACAGCAGCGGCTCTTCGATGAACAACAGGCCGAGCGGTTCGAGGGCTTTGGCCAGTTGCTTTGCCATCGGCCGGTGGACTCGGCCGTGGAAATCCAGCCCGACATCCATTCCCGCGCCCTGCGCTGCCTGGACGCGCTCGATCACGTCGTCGAACAGCTTTGGCGTACCGATCCAGTCAAGCTCCGCGGTGGCGTTCATCTTGACCGCCGAAAAGCCCTGGTCGCGCCGCGCCTTTGCAGCCTCGGCGATTTCGTGCGGACGATCGCCGCCGATCCACGCATAGGCACGCACGCTGTCGCGCACTCGCCCGCCCAGCATCTCCCACACGGGCAGATTGAGCGCCCGTCCCTTCAGGTCCCACAGCGCCTGCTCGAGCCCGGCCAGCGCCGACATCAGCACCGGTCCGCCGCGGTAGAAGCCGCCGCGATAGCCGACCTGCCAGATATGCTCGATTCGGAACGGATCCTCGCCGAGGAAGCGGTCGCGAAGCGCCGCGAAAGCGCCGTCGACGGCTTCCGCATGGCCCTCCAGGCTCGCTTCGCCCCAGCCGACCGCGCCGTCGTCGCTTTCGACCCGGACGAACAGCCAGCGCGGGGCGACGAAGAATGTCTCGATCTTGCCGATTTTCATGCCCAGCGGTCCTTTCGAGCGCTCGTCGGCTCGCTTCCCAAGTCGACCTCTTCGCCGCGCAACCGCTCCTGGGCCTCGTGCTCCTGCTCGCGCGAGTGCTCGCCGGCGTAATGGGATGGCGGCACGATCGGAACGGTGAGGCACAGGCTCGAAGCGGGGAGGACTTCGCGCCAGTCTTCGATCAGCCTTTTGTACGCGCGGCCGACGTTGCGGATGTTGCGATCGAGGTCGAACAGCCCGAGCGGGTTCACGTGCCCGTTCTGCTCTCGAAGCGCGGTGTCCCAGTCGACCTGGTCGGTCAGCGAGTACCAGGTGAAGCCGACGGTCGGGATTCCGACGTTGCGAAGGCGAAGCACGTTCGCCCATTCCTTCCACAGCCACTGCACCGCCTCGTCCCCGACCGGGCCTTCGACCAGGTTGGTTTCGGTGTGCATCACCGGCAACCGGTAGCGGTTGTAATATTGGCGAGTGATTTCGGTGTAGCCGAACACTTCGCCCGACGCTGTCGTGCGGCCGTCCTCGAACACCCGATGCTCGTTCGTCCGGTAATAATCGTTGCCGAGGATGCAGTGCTGCTTGAGCCGGTTGTGGAGGAAGAAATGATACTCCTCCTTGGTCATCCCGTTATCCGTCAGATATTCGAACATGTCGCTGTCGACCCGCCGCCCGTAATTGAGGTCGAGCGACAGGAATCGCCGGCTGTTGAGCTGCTCGGCGATGTGGATGGCCTTGGGGCTGTCGGCATGGAAATATTCCGACGATTTAGACTGGATGAAGATGGCGTCGGCGCGGCGTTTGAGGATTGCCAGCATCGCCAGCACGTTGGCCTTCACGATGTGCTTGAGCGCGGTGACGAACGCCTGGTCGGACCGCAGCTGTTCGTTCCACCAGCCGTACTTGGCCGAGAACACCGCGCAAATGAACATCTCGTTGACCGGCGTATAGAGCTGCACCCACGGAAAACGCTCGGCGAAGGCGCCAGCGTAATCGGCGAACAGGCGCGGGAAATCGGGATTCTGGAAATTGCCGATCCAGTCCGGCACTCCGAAATGGCACAAGTCGACGATCGGAGTGATGTCGCGCCGGCGAAGCTCGGCGAACGTCTCGTCGGCGAAACTCCAGTCATATTTGTTCGGGCCGAGGAACGTCCGGTATAAAGGAGGCCCGTAGCGCAGATAGTGGATCCCGACTTCCTGGACCGCGTCGAAATCTTCCCGCCACCGCTGATAGTGGCCGCACAACTCCATCTCGTCGACCCGGGTCTGGCCGTCGTTGATCGTCGGGATGCTGTTTTCGATCCCGGTCGCGAACATGAAGTTGGCGATTGGCTTACCTCCGAAAGTTCAGTCGGGGAGCGCGAACGGCAGCGGCGCCGCACCGGTAGGCGCCCAACGCCCCATGAACAGCAAAAGCAGTCACGGCGCACAAGGTTGCATGAAACGGCCTTGGAGCCATGTGGGCCCAGCGCGGTTAATCACTCGAAATGAGCGGATCGGCATTCGGGACCAATGGATTCATCGCCGTCGACTGGGGCACGACGAACCGTCGCGCCTATTTGGTTGAGGACGGCCGGCGCTGCACGAGCGAGTTTGAGGATGGCCGCGGAATCCTTTCCGTGGAAGCAGGCCAATTCAAAGCCGCGGTTGACGAAATCCGTGACCGGCTGGGCGACCGGCCGATGCTTCTTGCCGGTATGGTCGGCTCGAACCGCGGCTGGACGGAAGCGCCTTACGTACCCTGTCCGGCCGGACTCGACGAGCTCGCTCGTCGCCTTGCCTGGGTCGAAGACGGGCGCACCGCGATCGTCCCGGGCGTCGCCTATGTCGACGACCGCTGCGACGTCATGCGCGGCGAAGAAGTGCAGCTGCTCGGAGCCGCCGCCGGCGGCGAAATCCCCCCGGACTGCATCGTCTGCCACCCGGGCACGCACAACAAGTGGGTGCGAATGAGCGGCGGCCGCATCGAAAGCTTCCGGACGGTCATGACCGGCGAGCTGTTCAACCTGCTCAAGGAGCGGAGCATCCTTTCCGAGCTGCTTGCCGGTTCGGCAGTCACCGATTTCGGCCTTCTGCGAGGGCGTCGAGCGCGGGCTTTCGGGCGCCGGGATCACCGCCGAACTCTTCGAGGCGAGAGCGCGATTCTCTGCTTGGGCGGCTCGACAAGGAAGACGGCGCGTCGTTCGTCAGCGGCCTGCTCATCGGCGAGGACGTGCGCAGCGCCAGCGAGCAGCTCGACAGCGCGCAGGTCATCGTCATGGGCCGACCGGAGCTGACCGCACTCTATTCGGCGGCCCTTGCCGAAACCGGCGTGGCGGCCACCGAAATCGACGGCGAAGGGGCATTCATCGCCGGCGCCTGCAGGATCGCGGAGCGGATCGAATGACGGCCAGCGAAATTTTTCACCATTATTTCGACGCATGCCCGGTGGTGGCGATCATCCGCGGAGTGACCCCCGGCGAGGCAAAGGCGATCGGGCAGGCGCTGTTCGAGGGCGGAATCCGGATCATCGAGGTGCCGCTCAACTCGCCAGAGCCGTTCGCCAGCATCCGGGCGATTGCGCAAGACCTCGGATCGGAAGCGCTCGTCGGCGCGGGCACCGTGCTCGACTCCGCCGACGTCGCTCGAGTGAAGGAGTCGGGCGGACGCATCATCGTCTCGCCCAACGCGAACCCTTCGGTGATCAAGGCCAGCGTCGAAGCGGGAATGGTCTCCTGCCCCGGAATCTTTACTCCCAGCGAAGCGTTCGGAGCAATCGACCGCGGCGCCCATGCACTCAAGCTGTTCCCGGCCGAAGCTGCGTCGCCGGACGTGGTCAAGGCGATGCGGGCCGTCCTCCCCGCCGACATGCCGCTGCTGGTCGTCGGCGGAGTGACCGTCGAATCCATGCGCGGCTGGCTCGACTGCGGCGCCGACGGGTTCGGCATCGGCGGCGGCATCTACAAGCCCGGCCAGTCGCCGGAAGAGACCCTCGCCAGGGCCCGCGCCTTCGCCGGAGCGCTTTCGTGAGGCCGATTAGAATCGCCCTCATCGGCTTCGGCAAGATTGCCGCCGACCAGCACGTACCAGCCATCGGCGCCAACCCGCGCCTCCAGCTTGCCGCAAGCTCAAGCAGGTCGGGGGCGGGTCCCGACCCGGCTTTCACCGACTGGCGCGAACTGCTTCGCAACGTCGATGGCCTGGAGGCGGTCGCGATCACCACTCCGCCCAAGCCGCGCTACGAAATCGCCCGCGAATGCCTGCAGGCGGGCCTTCACGTGCTTCTCGAAAAGCCGCCCTGCGCGACGCTCTCGGAAATCGAGGACCTCGCCTGCCTCGCCGAGGCGAAGCAACGGACGTTGTTCGCGACCTGGCACGCACGTCACAACGGCGCCGTCGCCGAGGCCGCCCGGGCGCTTGCCGGCAAGAGCGTCGAATTGATGGCGATTCGCTGGCACGAGGACGTCCGCAAGTGGCACCCCGGCCAGCAATGGGTGTGGGAAGCGGGCGGCTTCGGCGTGTTCGATCCGGGAATCAACGCTTTCTCCATCGCCACCGCAATCTTCCCCGGGACGCTGTTCGTCGACACTGCCAGGCTGAGCGTTGCCGAGGGCGCCCAGACCCCGGTGGCCGCGGACATCGCGTTCAAGAGCCCCGCCGCGCACGGTCCTCTCAGCTGCAGCCTCGATTGGCGCCGGAGTGGGGACGAAGAGTGGACGATCGCGGTGCGGACCGGCGACGGAACCGACATCCTGCTAGTCGACGGCGGCAATCGGCTGGTGGTGGACGGGGCGGAAAGGCCGACGGCCACGGGCGGCGAATATCCCGACATTTACCGCCGCTTCGTCGAGCTCATCGACGAGCGCCGGAGCGAGGTCGATGTCCGGCCGCTGCGACTGGTCGCCGACTGCCTGCTGGCCGGAAGCAGGGAGACCGTCGAAGCCGTCCCGCTTTAACCTGCGTTACGCGTCGGGAACAAAGATGCCGCTCCGCGAATAGTCCTCCACGGAGGCAAATGATCGAATGAATCGAACCACGACCGACGAGATGGACCGGCTCGACGAAGCGTTCGCCGGTAACCGGCTGCTCGCGACGTTCCCGAAGCAAGCGCGCGCACTGATCGAGCCGTTCGGAACCGTAGTCGAACTCGAGGCCGGCGATATCGTCCAGGACAGGGGCTCGGACGTCCGGTCCTGCTTCTTTCCTTTCTCGACGACGATGCTGGCGCTGGTCGCCGACCTTTCCGAGGAGCGCTCGGTGGAAGTCGCGTCGATCGGCCACGAAGGCGCGGTCGGAGGGATCGTCAGCTGCGGCCACGCGCCGGCGTTCGCGCGCGCAACGGTCCTTTCGTCGGGAAGTGCGCTGAAGGTGCCGGTGAGCGCGATCGAGGACGCGAAGATGCGCTCCGGCCACATCCGCAACCTCTTCTGCCGCTTTGCCGACTACCTTCTTGCCCAGGTGATGCAGTCGGTGGCCTGCAACAACTTCCACACCATCGAGCAGCGGGCGGCGCGCTGGCTGCTGACCGCGCAGGATCGCGCCGGGAGCCGCATCGAACTTACGCAGCAGGCATTTGCCGGCCTGCTGGGAGTGCAGCGAACCACGGTCAACGCGGTCGTTCGAATCTTGCAGGACGAAGGGCTGATTTCGACCCGCCGGGGCACAATCCAGATCATCGACAGGGCCGGCCTGAAGCGGCGATCGTGCGAGTGTTACGACGCGGTCGAGCAGCACTTTGCCAATGTCATCGGACCCAGCGGCACCGGTGGAAGCGACCCCGGAGAGTGCGACTGATCAGTCGCTGAAGGTCCACGGCAGCTCGGCTTCCGCCAGGAACGGGACCAGCTCGATATCGCCGCGCCCGAGCAGCTGCGGCACCTGCGTCGTCGTGCGCTCCAGCGTGATCGTGCCCTCGTTTAGCGGCAGGCCATAGAAGCGCGGGCCGTTATCGGAAGCGAATGCCTCCAGCCTGTCGAGTGCACCCTCTTCCTCGAAGACGGTCGCATAGACTTCCATCGCGCCCGGCGCGTTGAAAATCCCGGCGCAGCCGCAGCCGGACTCCTTGGCATGGCGAACGTGGGGAGCGCTGTCGGTCCCGAGGAAGAAACTGGGCGACCCCGAGGTCGCTGCCCGACGGATCGCCTGCCGGTGCTTCTCGCGCTTGGCGACCGGAAGGCAGTAAGCGTGCGGGCGCACGCCCCTGTCGAACATTGCGTTGCGGTTGATGACCAGGTGATGCGGCGTGATTGTCGCCGCGAGGTTCGGCCCGCCGCTCTCGACGAAATTGGCCGCTTCCTCGGTCGTGATGTGCTCGAGCACCACCTTTAGCTCGGGGAAGTCGCGCATCAGTGGCCCAAGGACTTGCTCGATGAAGACCGCTTCGCGATCGAAGATATCAACGTCCGGGTCGGTCACTTCGCCATGGACGCACAGAACCATCCCGATCCGCTGCATCCGCTCGAGCACCGGATAGATGGCGCGAACCGCGGTCACACCGAACGCCGAATTGGTCGTCGCGTTGGCCGGATAAAGCTTGGCCGCGGTCCACACCCGTCGCTCGAAACCGTCGGCAATCGCACCGGCGTCGCTGTCATCGGTCAGGTAGCAGGTCATCAACGGCGTGAAGCCGGGGCCGGTCGCCTCGATTATGCGCTGGCGATAGGCCTCCGCTGCCGCAGCCGTGGTCACCGGCGGCATCAGGTTGGGCATGACGATGGCGCGAGCGAACTGGCGCGAGGTGAACGGCGCCACCAGCTCGAGCAGATCGCCATCGCGCAAATGCACGTGCCAGTCGTCGGGGCGGCGGATGGTGAGCGTTTGCATTGCTTGCGCGCCTCCTTAACTGAGGGGCATGGCTGCTACCACCCTTCCCGATCGCGCCCTTGTCCGCCTGTCCGGGGACGACGTCCGCGGCTTCCTCCAGGGGCTGGTCACCAACGACGTTGCCGGCCAGCTCCCGGTTTGGGCGGGCCTGCTCACGCCGCAGGGGAAGTGCCTGTTCGACTTCATCGTCTGGTCCGATGGCGACGACCTCCTGCTCGATTGCGAAGCGGGGGCGGCCGACGATCTCGTCAAGCGGCTGGGCATCTACCGCCTGCGTCGCTCAATCGCGATTTCGATCGACGACTCCAGGGCAGTCCACTGGTCGATCGAGGGCGGCGCCGGCCTCGACCCCCGCCTCCCGGAGCTTGGCCACCGCTGGCTCGACGCTCGCGGAGCCCCGGCAAGCGGCTGGCTCGAGCACCGGCTTCGGCTGGGCGTCTGCGAAGGCCGGGCCGAGCTCGGCGACATCCTCTGGCTCGAGTGCAACGCCGCCGAGTTGAACGGGGTCAGCTTCACCAAGGGCTGCTTCGTCGGCCAGGAAAACACCGCCCGGATGAACTGGCGGGCCAAGATCAACCGGCGGCTTGTAGTCGTCCCCTCAAGCGTGGAGGGCAAGCGGACGAAAGCGCTCTATGGCGACCTCGGGCTGGCAGTCGAGCATCGCCGGATCGACGATCTCGCCGGAGCGATCATTCCCGATTGGCTTTCGGCCGCGCTTGCCGCTGCCAAATCCGAATGAGCGCGATGGTCCCGATCAATACCCACACGAGGTTGAGGCCGACGACAGGAAGCGCGTGATGCCACCAGCCGTTGACGATGAATCCGCTGGCGCCGAGCACGTTGATCCACTGGAACGCCGGCGACCGGCCGTCCAGCTTGCCCATCGAAATCAGCAGGTAGCCGAGAAGGATTAGCCCCGCCCCGCCCCAGCCGGCAATTTCGATGGCGATTTGGGCCGCGGTCAGGCGGCGAGCCTTCTCAGCACGTAGTGCAGAATTCCGCCCGCCTTGTAATATTCCAGCTCGTTATAGGTGTCGATCCGGCAGCGGGCGGTGAAGGTGAACTCGTCGCCTTCATCGGGAATGACCCGCACGTCGATTTCCTGGCGCGGCTTTAGCCCGGCAATTCCGTTGATCGTATATTTCTCCTTGCCGGTCAGCCCCAGGCTTTCGGCGCTGTCGCCTTCCTTGAACTGAAGCGGGAGCACACCCATCCCGACGAGGTTGGAGCGGTGGATCCTCTCGAAGCTCTCGGCAATAACCGCGCGCACGCCGAGCAGGATGGTGCCCTTCGCAGCCCAGTCGCGCGAGCTTCCGGTGCCATATTCCTTGCCGGCAATGACGACGAGCGGCCGCTCGTCCTGCTTGTAGAGCATCGCCGCATCGTAGATCGGCATCACTTCGCCGGTCGGCGCATAGCGCGTGTAGCCGCCTTCGACGTCGTCCAGCATGCGGTTGCGAATGCGGATGTTGGCGAAGGTGCCGCGCATCATCACTTCGTGATTGCCGCGCCGCGATCCGTAACTGTTGAACTGCCCGCGCGACACGTCGTGCTCCAGCAGGTAGCGACCGGCCGGGCTGTCCGGCTTGATCGCCCCGGCGGGCGAGATGTGGTCGGTGGTGATCGAATCCCCGAACACCGCCAGCGGGCGGGCGCGGTGGATGTCCTCCGGAGCAGCCGCGTCCATCGTCATCCCGGTGAAGTAGGGCGGGTTCTGGATGTAGGTGGACTTGGGCGGCCAGCTGTAGGTGTCGCCGCCGGTCACTTCGATCGCCCGCCAGCGGTCGTCGCCGCGATAGACGTCGGCATAGCGCTTCCGGAACATCTCGGAATGAACGTGAGCGTCGACCAGCTCGCGGATCTCTTCGTTGGTTGGCCAGATGTCCTTCAGGTACACTGGCTCGCCGCTCGATGACGTCCCCAGCGGTTCTTCGATCATGTCCGACCGCACCGTTCCCTTGAGGGCATAAGCGACGACCAGCGGCGGCGACGCCAGGTAATTGGCGCGGCAATCCGGCGACACCCGGCCTTCGAAGTTGCGATTTCCTGAAAGGACGCTGACCGCGACGAGGTCGTTGTCGGCGATTGCCGTCGAAATCGGCTCCGCGAGCGGCCCCGAATTGCCGATGCAGGTCGTGCACCCATAGCCGACGAGGTCGAAGCCCAGCGCATCGAGATCGTCGGCGAGGCCACTTGCCTCGAGGTAGTCGGTAACCACCTGGCTCCCGGGCGCGAGGCTGGTCTTTACCCACGGCTTGCTGGTCAGGCCCTTCTCGCGCGCCTTTCGAGCGACAAGCCCGGCGGCGACCAGCACTGACGGATTCGAGGTGTTGGTGCAGCTGGTGATCGCGGCGATGACGACGTCGCCGTTGCCAAGGTCGTGCGACAGGCCCTTCACCGGCACTCTCGGATCGTCTTCCTTGCCGTACTTGCTCTCCAAATCGCCGTTGAACTGCTCGTCGACCTTGCTCAGCAGCACCCGGTCCTGCGGCCGCTTGGGGCCCGCGAGCGACGGCTCGATCGAGCTCATGTCGAGCTCCAGCGTGTCGGTGAACAGCGGCTCCGGCGCGCTGGCGTCGCGCCAGAGGCCCTGCGCCTGGCAATAAGCGCGGACGAGGTCGACCTGCTCGTCGCTCCGGCCGGTCAGCTGCAAATAATCGATGGTGCGCTCGTCGACCGGGAAAAAGCCGCAGGTGGCGCCATATTCCGGAGCCATGTTGGCGATCGTGGCGCGGTCGGCGAGGGGCAGGTGGTCGAGCCCGGGGCCGAAGAACTCGACGAAGCGGCCGACGACCCCCTTTTCGCGGAGCATCTCGGTGACGGTCAGCACCAGGTCGGTGGCGGTGATGCCCTCACCCAGCTTGCCCGACAGGCGGAAACCGACGACTTCCGGGATCAGCATCGATACCGGCTGGCCAAGCATGGCCGCTTCGGCCTCGATCCCGCCGACTCCCCAGCCCAGGACGCCCAGGCCGTTGACCATCGTCGTGTGGCTGTCGGTTCCGACCAACGTATCGGGATAGGCCAGCGTCTCGCCGCCCTCGTCCTCACCCGTCCACACGCAGCGGGCGAGATGCTCGAGGTTCACCTGGTGGCAGATGCCGGTGTCGGGCGGCACCACTTCGAAATTGTCGAAGGTTTCGCTTCCCCACTTGAGGAACTGGTAGCGCTCGCCGTTGCGCTCATATTCGAACTCGACGTTCTTCTGGAACGCCTTCGGGGTCCCGAACTCGTCGACCATGACGCTGTGGTCGATGACGAGGTGGACCGGCACCAGCGGATTGATCTTCTGCGGATCGCCGCCGAGGTGGGTCATCGCGTCTCGCATCGCCGCGAGGTCGACCACCGCCGGGACTCCGGTAAAGTCCTGGAGCAGGATTCGGGCCGGCCGGTACTGGATCTCGCGATTGACGTGCCGCTCCTTCAGCCACTCGGCCATCGCGTCGAGATCCTTCGCGGTGACGGTCTCGCCGTCTTCGAAGCGAAGCAGGTTCTCCAGCAGGACCTTCATCGAAAACGGCAGGCGGGAGATATCGCCGAGCGTCCCGGCTGCCTTTTCCAGCGAATAATAAGCGTAGGTCTTGGAGCCGACGGTGAGGGTCGAGCGGGTTTTGAGGCTATCCTGGCCGGTCGGCGTCATTATCTGTCCTTGCTTTCGTCGCGATACCGCAAATGGGTCCGCGTGCGCCCCTTAGCAATGAGCCAACGCACCCGCAAAGCCGTGGGTTCAGACGATCGCCAAAACCACCATCGCAATGGCGCCGATTCCCATCAGCGCAGTGGCTGCCCAGCCGAAGAAGCGCTCCCAAAACGGAGCCGTGTAATCGCCCATCTCGTTCTTTCGGCTGGCGAGGATCATCGTCGCCCCGAGGATCGGGACGGAAATGACCCCGTTCAGCACCGCGGTCCAGAACAGCGCCTGGAACGGGCTGACGGGGGAGAAGATCACGCCCAAAGCGATTGCCATCGACACGGCGATGACGGCGTAAAAGCCTTTTGCGTCGAGGACCGGCCTTTCCAGCCCCTCCTTCCACTGCATCAGCTCGGCGGCCGCGTAAGCTGTCGATCCGGCGAGCACCGGGATCGACAGGAAGCCGGTGCCGAGGATTCCGAGGCTGAACAGCAGGAAGGCGAACTGGCCGGCGATCGGGCGAAGCGCCTCGGCGGCCTGGGCCGACGTTTCGATATGCGTAATTCCGGCGCGGTTGAGGGTGAGCGCGGTGGTCAGGACGATGAAAAAGAAGACCAGGTGGGCGAAGGCCATTCCGGCGAAGGTGTCGGTCCGGATCCGGCGCAGTTCGCGCCTGGCGGCGGCCGGATCGGCCTGCTTGAGGTTGGGCCGCCGCTTGAGCTCCATGTCTTCGACTTCTTCCGACGACTGCCAGTAGAAGAGGTAGGGGCTGATCGTCGTCCCGAACACCGCGACGACGACGGTGAGCCAGCTCACCGACAGGTCGATCCGCGGAAGCACGGTGCGAGTCGAGCACTTCGCCCCAATCGATCTGTACCGACAGTGCCACCCCGAAATAGGCGAGTAGCACCAGGGTCAGCCATTTCAGGTAGCGGACGTAGCGGTGGTACGGGACGAACAGCTGCAGAAGCGTCGACACCACCGCTGCGGCGATGGTGAACCATAACTGCCCCGACCCAACCAGAAGCTCGGCGGCGGCTCCGATGGCGGCAAGGTCGGCACCGATATTGACGGTGTTGGCGACGAACAGCGACGCGACCAGAAGCGCGACTGCCCAGCCGGGGAAAATGTCGCGAAGGTTCGCGGTCAGGCCGCGCCCGGTAACCCTGCCGACGCGTGCGCAAACAAGCTGGACGGCGACCGCCAGCGGGAAGTTGACGACCGACGTCCACAGCATGTTGAGCCCGAACTGGGCCCCCGCCTGCGAATAAGTTGCGATTCCGCTCGGATCGTCATCGGCTGCGCCGGTGATCAGCCCCGGTCCAAGCCGGCCGATGGCAAGCTTGATCTTCCGCTTCGCCCGGGTCGCGGCGGTCCCGGGGTGGTGATTGACCTTGCTCCCGCTCGACTCGCTCAAAACGCCTCCCCGGCGGTGCGAAACAAGATGCTGCCGCCTCTCGTTACGGCTGCGTTTATCTGGTCCTGTCGCGGGACGGGGCGAGCCCGCCCGACTCCCGTCCGAACCCATTTCCTGCTACGCTTGCGGCCTGCGGAAAGGAGGAGGCGCGGATGGTCCATGACCGCGACTATTTCCACCGGCGCGCTGCGCAAGCGCGGGCCGCCGCCTTCAGGCGCGACGATGGTGGAGATGCCGAGGTGGCGGGACAGCTTGCGCTTGCTTATGCCGCTCTCGCCCGAAGGATGGCGCCGCCGCTTGCGAGCGCCGACTCCCCAACGGAAGCTGGCGAAAAGGTCGAGGCCTAGAGCCACCCGCGACGCTTCAGGTACCACATCGGCAGGATCGCGCTCGCAAGCATCAGCGCCAGCGCCAGCGGATAACCGACCTTCCAGTCGAGCTCCGGCATGTAGCGGAAATTCATCCCGTAAACCGAACCGACCAGGGTCGGCGGAAGCAGCACGAGCGCCGCCCACGAAAACAGCTTCATCGCGGCATTCTGCTCGATTCCGATCATTCCGACCGCGGCGTCGAGAAGGAAATAGAGGTGGTTGGCGAGGAACGTGCTGTGGTCGCCAAGCGACGCGGTATCCGCGGCCAAGCTGGCGACATGCTCTCTCGCGTCCGCGGCCTTTCGTTTGCGCAGACGCGGAGTGCCGCTGAGGAAGCTGAGCGCGCGATTGGTGCTGGTTTCGGTTTCGCGGATCCTCGCCAGGAGCAGCTGGGTCTTCCCGATCCTGGTCAGCAGCGCCGTCAGCCGCTCGGTGGGAATCCTGCGGGCATCGACGGTCGGCGAGAAAATGTGGCTCGAGATCTTCTCGATCTCCTCCCCGACTTGCTCGAGCTCGTCGGCGAGGCGGTCGATGATCGCGTCGAGGAGCCCACACAAGGCGCTTAGCGAATCCGCTGCCAGTTCGGGGTCGTGGCGGACGTTTTCCGAAAAGGCGCGGATCGATTTGGGCATCGCATAGCGGACGGTCACCAGGCGGTCATCGGTGAGGACGAACCCGATCGGGGCGCTGCCCGGGGCACCGTCCTCGACGCCGTAGAGGACGCTGATCGTCAAATAGATTGCGCCGTTCCTTGAATAGAGGCGGCTCGACGGCTCGATTTCCGCCATTTCCTCGGGTGTCGGCACGGCCAGCCCGAGGCAATTCTCGACCAGCGCCTCCTCTTCGTGAGTCGGTTCCTCGAGGTCGATCCACGTCGCATCGGACGGGATTTTCTCCCGCTCCGCATCGACGACTTCACCTTCGCAGCCGGGACCGTACACGCGCAGCATTGCCGACTGATCCTCCCAACACCCAAGCTTTGCAAGCGCGGCGTCTCTGCTACGCATTGGCGATGAAACGCCGATCCCGGGCCGCGGTTGCGGCGGTTCTTGTCGTCACCTTGGCGGCAATTGTCCTGCTTGCCATGGGCCGGCCGGCGATTTGCACGTGCGGGGAGCTCAACCTTTGGGGCTCCGTCGGGCCGGCGCAGAGCCAGATGCTGGCCGACTGGTACAGCCCCAGCCATGTCGTCCACGGCCTTCTTTTTTATGGCCTCTTGTGGCTGGTCGCCAGGCGAACCCCTGTCGAGTGGCGCTTCCTTGCAGCACTGGTGATCGAAGCGGGCTGGGAAGTCGTCGAGAACACGCCCGCGGTCATCGAGCAGTACCGCAAGGCGACGGTATCGCTCGGCTACACCGGCGATTCGGTAGTGAATTCGCTCAGCGACATCGGGATGATGGCCGTCGGATTCGCCGTGGCGCGAAAGCTTCCGCTGTGGGCGAGCCTGCTCCTGGTGCTTGCGCTTGAGCTGGTGCCGCTGCTGGCCATCCGCGACAACCTCACCTTGAACGTGTGGATGCTCCTTGCCCCAAACAAGGCCATTCTCGACTGGCAGTCGGCGGCCGCAGTCATCGGCTTGGCATTTGCCCGACGGCTGTCCTAAGCAGTCGATCATGGCCGGGCGGTATTTCGATGAGTGGAAGGTCGGCGATCGTATCGAACATTCGATTCGCCGGACCGTGACCGAAACCGACAACGTCCTGATTTCGACGCTCACCCACAATCCGCAGCCGATGCACCTCGACCACGACGCTGCCTCGCAGTCGGAATTCGGCATGCCGCTGGTCAACTCGGTGTTCACCTTCGGACTGATGATCGGGGTCGGGGTCGGCGACACCACGCTCGGGACTCTTGTCGCCAATCTTGGCTACGATGGCCTCAAATTCCCCAACCCGGTATTTATCGGCGACACGCTTCGAAGCGAGACCGAGTGCATTGCGGTGCGCGAATCGAAGTCGCGGCCCAATGCCGGGATCGTCACCTGGGCGCACAAGAGCTTCAACCAGCGCGACGATCTGGTGTGCGAATGCACGCGGACCGCGCTGCTGCTCAAGAAGCCGGAATGAAGGTTGAGCCGCGATCGTGGCTGTTCGTCCCGGCGGACAGCGAAAAAAAGGTCGCCAAGGCGATCGAGACGCAGGCCGACGCGGTCATTTTCGACCTTGAAGACAGCGTCGTCCCCGCTCGCAAGGGCGACGCCCGGAACATCCTCAAGGGGCTCGCCAAGCGCACCGGCGGCCCCGAATGGTGGGTCCGAATCAACCCGCTCGGGAGCGAGTTCCACAAGGAAGACCTCGACCTGATCTTCCGCTCGGACGTGACCGGAATCGTGCTTCCAAAGGCCGAAAGCGGCGCCGATATCGTCCAGCTTGCGCATCGCACCGGCACCATTCCGATCCACGCAATCGTCACCGAGACCGCGGCGAGCCTGTTCAACCTGCTGTCCTATCGCGACCCGAAGTCGCCGCTGGTGGCGATGAGCTGGGGCGCCGAGGACCTTTCCGCCGCCCTGGGCGCGTCTTCCAAGTACGATTCGTCGGGTGACCTTGCTTTCACCTACCGCCTTGCCCGTTCGCTGTGCCTTGCCGGCGCGGTCGCTGCCGGGGTGCAGCCGGTGGACGGGGTGTTCGCCGATTTCCGCGATTCCAAGGGCCTGAAGAGCGAAGCCGAGGCAGCAAGCCGCGAAGGCTTCACCGGAAAGCTCGCCATCCACCCCGACCAGGTGCCGATCATCAACGCCGCCTTCACTCCGACGAAAGAGGAGCTGAAGCACGCGCAAGCCGTGATCGCCGCCTTCGACGCCGATCCCGAGGCCGGTACCGTCTCCGTGGACGGGCGAATGGCCGACCGGCCCCATCTTCAGCAGGCAAAGCGCGTTCTCGAACGCGCCAGGGACGCGGCAAACGACGCCTGACGACGGGTCGGGCGCGAAACCGCAACGAAGGGACGACCATGACCACGACGACACAAGCCTATGGCGTGACCAGCGCTCAATCCGAGGTCGGCCCGATGGAGATCGAGCGCCGCGACCTTCGGCCCGAGGATGTCGCAATCGAGATCAGCCATTGCGGAATCTGCCATTCCGACCTGCACATGGCGCACAACGACTGGGGAATGAGCCAGTACCCGATGGTCCCCGGCCACGAAATCGTCGGAACGGTGACCGCCGTCGGCTCCGGCCGTCTCCAAGTTCAAGCCGGGCGACAAGGCCGCCGTCGGCTGCCTCGTCGACAGCGATCTCGAGTGCGAGCATTGCAAGTCGGGCCATGAGAACTTCTGCCCGCACATGGTGATGACCTACAGCGGCACGGACCGGCAGGACGGCACCGTCACGCAGGGCGGCTACAGCGATCGTGTCGTGGTTCGCGAGGAATTCGTCTGCCGAGTCCCGGACGAGCTGGACCTGTCGCGCGCGGCGCCTTTGCTGTGCGCGGGGATCACGACCTACTCGCCGCTTCGCCGTTTCAACGTCGGCCCCGGCCAGAACGTGGGAATCGCCGGCCTCGGCGGCCTTGGCCACATGGGCGTCAAGATTGCCGCGGCGATGGGCGCCAACGTCACAATGCTCACCACCTCACCCGAAAAGGGCAAGGACGCGCGCGAGCTCGGCGCCCACGATGTCCTCGTTGTCGAGCGACCAAGAAGCGATGGGCAAGGCCGCCGAGCGCTTCGACTTCATCCTCAACACGATTCCCGTCGCTCACGACATTTCGCCCTACCTCAACCTGCTCAAGCCGAACGGAGTGATGGTCATCGTCGGAGCGATCGACATGCTCGAAGGCCTTCACGGCGGGGCGCTGGTCATGCGCAACCGCGTCGTTGCCGGCTCGTTGATCGGTGGATTGGCGGAGACTCAGGAAATGCTCGATTTCTGTGCCGAGCACGACATCCACCCGGAGGTCGAACATATCGCTCCGGGCGAAATCAACAGCGCGTGGGAGCGGATGAAGAAGGGCGACGTGCGCTATCGCTTCGTCATCGACATGGACAAGGCCGCATAGGCGAATGGCGACCGTCCACCCCGTTCCCGAAGGCTTCAACGCCAAGATCGGCCCAGCCGAGCTGGACTGCCTTCGCGAACACGTAAAGCGCGACCCCGACTCCTTCTGGCTCGAACAGGCGAAGCGGCTCGACTGGATCAAATCGCCGAACCGAGCTGGGGACTGGTCGTTCGACGAGCGCGATTTCCACATCGACTGGTACGCCGACGGCAAGCTCAACCTGTCCGTCAATTGCCTCGACCGCCACCTCGAAGTGGATGGCGACCGGACTGCCGTCATCTTCGAAGCCGACGAGCCGGGCGAGGGGCGCCGGGTGTCCTACCGCGAGCTCTACGAAGAGACCTGCCGCTTCGCGAACCTGATGAAGTCGCGCGGGATCGGGCGCGGCGACCGCGTGATGATCTACATGCCGATGATCCCGGAAGCGGCGGCGGCGATGCTCGCCTGCGCCCGTATCGGCGCAATCCACTCGGTCGTGTTCGGCGGTTTCTCGCCCGAGAGCCTGCACGGCCGGATCGTCGATTGCGACGCCTGCTGCGTCATCACCGCCGACGAAGGGGTTCGCGGCGGCAAGCACATCCCTCTCAAGGCCAATGTCGACGAGGCGCTAAAGCAGCGCGACGTCGCCACCGTCATCGTCGTCACCCGCACCGGTGCCGACGTTGAGATGAAGGACGGCCGCGACATCTCCTATTCGAAGGTGCGCGACACCCTCGCCACCGACTGCGACCCCGAACCGATGGACGCCGAGGACCCGCTGTTCATCCTCTACACCTCCGGCTCGACCGGAAAGCCCAAGGGCGTCGTCCACACCACCGGCGGCTATGCCGTCTGGGCCGCAACGACGTTCGAGTGGATTTTCGATTACCGCCGCGACGACATCTTCTGGTGCACCGCCGATATCGGCTGGATCACCGGCCATAGCTACGTCGTTTACGGCCCGCTCGCTTGCGGCGCGACCAGCGTCATGTTCGACGGCGTGCCGAACTACCCCGACTTCGGCCGCTTCTGGGAAACCGTCGACCGGCTTGGCGTCACCATCTTCTACACCGCGCCGACCGCGATCCGCGCGCTGATGCGCGAAGGCGAGGCGCCGGTGAAGGCGCACAGCCGCAAGTCGCTTCGCCTGCTGGGAACCGTTGGCGAGCCGATCAACCCGGAAGCCTGGGAATGGTACTGGCGCGTCGTCGGCGACGAGCGCTGCCCGGTCGTCGACACCTGGTGGCAGACCGAAACCGGCGGAATCCTCATCTCGCCATTCCCCGGTGCGACTCCGATGAAGCCGGGATCGGCAAGTCATCCGCTGCCCGGAATCGAACCGCTGCTACTCGACCCAAACCACAAGGTGCTGGACGGTGCGGCCAGTGGCAATTTGTGCCTCGCCACCTCCTGGCCCGGCCAGATGCGGACCGTCTGGGGCGATCACCAGCGCTTCTTCCAGACCTATTTCAGCACATATCCCGGCCTTTATTTCACCGGCGACGGCTGCCGCCGCGACGACGACGGCTATTACTGGATCACCGGCCGCGTCGACGACGTGATCAACGTCTCCGGGCACCGAATCGGCACTGCGGAAGTCGAAAGCTCGCTGGTCGCCCATCCGAAAGTCGCGGAAGCCGCGGTCGTTGCTTACCCGCACGACATCAAGGGCCAGGCGATCTACGCCTTCGTTACGCTCAACAGCGGCGAGCAAGGCAGTGACGAACTGCGATCGGGACTGAAGCAGGAAGTCCGCAAGGACATCGGCGCTTTGGCCGCGCCGGAGAAAATCCACTTCACCCCCGCCCTTCCCAAGACCCGCTCCGGCAAGATCATGCGCCGAATCCTCCGCAAGATCGCGGAAGGCGCCGAAGACGGCTTCGGCGACACGTCGACGCTTGCCGACCCGTCGGTCGTCGACGCGCTCCTTGCCGGCCGGCAGTAGCTCCAACTCCCTTGCGGGGAGGGGAATCCGCCCGCTATCCCTGCTTCAACGGCAGGGGGAATGATGATGGCGACAGCAGCGGAAGCCCGGCACCACGAGCGATGGTCGATGACGCGGGTGGTCATCGCCTCGTCGACCGGCACGGCGTTCGAATGGTACGACTTCTTCATCTTCGGTTCGCTGGCGCCAGTCATTGGCAAGGTGTTCTTTTCCGCGCTTGACCCGACCCCTGCGCTGATCGCGGCGCTCGGCCTGTTCGCTGCAGGCTTTGCCTTCCGCCCGCTCGGAGCGCTCATCTTCGGGATCGTCGGCGACCGCATGGGCCGCAAGGGCGCGTTCCTGGTCACCGTCAGCCTGATGGGCGGAGCGACCTTCCTCATCGGGCTGCTGCCGACCTACGGCCAGGTGGGAGTGCTTGCCCCGGCGCTCCTCATCCTCCTTCGGATCCTCCAGGGAATCGCGCTTGGCGGCGAATATGGCGGAGCGGCAATTTATGTCGCCGAGCATTCCGCCGACGACAACCGCGGCACCGCGACCGGGTGGATCCAGTCGACGGCTTCGTTCGGCCTGCTCGCGGCGATGCTGATCATCTTCGTCTCGCGCACCTGGATGGGCGAAGCCGCGTTCGGCGACTGGGGCTGGCGAATTCCCTTCCTCGTTTCCGTCCTGCTTCTGGGGGTGTCGCTGTGGATGCGGCTCAAGCTTACCGAGAGCCCGGAATTTTCCAGGCTGGTCGCGGAAGGAAACGTCACCAAGGCGCCGCTCCGCGAGGCTTTTGCCGAAGGCGAAAACCTCAAGCGCGTGCTCATCGCCTTTTTCGGGATCATGCTCGCCCAAGGCGCGGTCTGGTACTTCACCTTCTTCTACATGCAGGTCTTCCTCGAAAAGTCGCTCGGCATGCCGGCGTCGATGAAGGACCTGCTGCTCGTCCTGATGACGGTCGTCAGTGCGCCGCTCTACGTCTTCTTCGGCTGGTGGTCGGACCGCATCGGGCGAAAGCCGATCATCGTCGGCGGGATGGCGCTTGCGCTGCATCCTCTATTTCCCCGGCTCGCACTGGATCGCCAAGGCGGTGAACCCGGCGCTCGTGCACGCGCAGCAGACGACGCCGGTCGTGGTCGAGACCGACCCGGCGAGCTGCTCGGCGCAATTCGACCCGGTCGGAACCGCCAAGTTCACCAGCGCCTGCGACATCGCCAAGAGCGCGCTCATCAGCCGCGGCATTTCCTACAGCACCCGCACGTCGCCGGACGCGCAGACTCGGGTGCTGGTCGGCGGCGCACGCGGTTCCGGTTAGCGGCGGCCAGGGGCTTTCCGGCGCCAGCCTCAAGGAGCTCAAGACGTCCAGCGGCGAGAGCATTGGCGCGGCGCTTCAGGCGGGCGGCTATCCGGCCAGCGCCGACCCGGCGCAGATGAACTTGCCGGTGCTGATCGCCATCCTGCTGCTGTTCGTCGTCGGCGCCACCGCGCTCTACGGGCCGCAGGCCGCGGCGCTGGTCGAGATGTTCCCGACCCGCGTTCGCTACACGGCGATGTCCTTCCCCTATCATTTCGGGATCGGCTGGGTCGGCGGCTTCCTTCCCGCCGTCAGCGTCGCCATCGTCGCGGCGACCGGCGATATCTATTCGGGGCTTTGGTACGCGACCGTCTTCACCGGCATTTCGGTGGTCGTCTCGCTGCTGTTCCTTCCCGAAACGCGAGGGCCGGAAGCTCGACGAGATATAGCTTACGGGCACCAGTGGATGTCGATCGGCTGCTCGGCTTCGGCGAGCACCCGGCCGATCGGCAGCTTCGAGCTGTGGCCGTCGGCGATCGCCTGCTCGACCATGTCCTTGTTCTCTTCACCCTCGCAGCGTGATGAGGAGGTCCGCGCCGACAGGATCGACGAGCGGGTCAGTGTCACCCGCGGCTCGCCTTCGTCGGGCTTCACCCCGACCGCGCGCCGGGCCTTGGGCGCATCGAGCGCGTCCTGGAGGTCGGGCCCGCAGCGATTCCCGGCGGCGCTTCCGTCGTCGCCGACGCTCAGCCAGACGAGGTCGGGCGGCCACGGCAGGTCCTGGAGCCGCGCATCGGCGGAATTGCCGGCGAGCCGGTAATCGTCGAGCGGAGTGACGATCGGAACGACCCGGGCGCCCTTGGGAAGGAACGCCTGGGCAAGCGCGCGGGCATGGCTTCGCTCGTCGTCGACCGCGACGATCAGGTCGTCGGTGGGGATCACCATCACCTGCCGCCATTGCCGGTCGGCATCGGCGACAGCGGGAAATATCGCCTGCGCAGTTTCGTCGGCGGCAAGTGCGACCAGCGCCGAGCCGCGGGCATCGAGTGCGCTGTCGATGATGAAGCCGATATCGCCGGCAACCGCGTCCGCCATCTCCTCGGGCGTTTCATAGTCCCACCATTCGGCTTCGATCATTTGCTGCTCCCGGTTCACTAACGCGGAGGCACTTGCCGATATCCGGCCCATCCGGCAACCGCTTCGCCCGATCGATTGCGCGCCGGGCTATAGCGGAATCGCTGCTTCACCAGTGCACAAACGGCGGAATCGATCGCCTCGACGCCGGTTCCGCGGTCGACGATGCAGTCGCTGACGGAGCCGGCGGGGCTGACGCGGATGCGCAGGAATAGCTGAGCGCCCCGCGGCCAGCGGCGAAGAAGCTGCTGCGGAAAGTCGCGGCCGCGAAGGACCGGCGTGAGAAGGCGCGGGGGAACGACATAGCCGCCGCCCCCGCCACTGCCGGTCCCGGCTCCGGAGCCGCCGCTGCCCGTGCCAGTGCCGGTGCCGCCCGCACCGGTGCCCGGCCCGGCGACGTCGGCAGCGCCCTGCGTCGCCTGGGTCCCCTCGTTGGCTGTGGTCGAAGTTTCCATCGGCACCGGAACCGGAAGCGAGATTTCCGGCCGCGGCGCGGCGACTTCGGTTGCAGTGCTTCGAATATTCTTCGGACTGGCAACGCCGCTGCTTTCCTTCGGCTTGGGCTTTTGCTCCGGCCTCGGCTGCTCGAGCGGCTGCTCTGGCGGCGGCACCGACTGGGTGACGTCGAACACGCGAAGCACGCTCTCCGGCTTCGCCAGGTCCATTTTCCCCGACAGGTGGAGCAGCGCGAACAGCAGCGCGACGTGAATCGCCACCACGGCGGCGATCGCTCCGCTCTTGTCGCGGGTGTTGAGGCTGGAACGGTACATGCCGCCCGTCAACGCGGGTTGCGGGCGGCAGTTGCTTCGTTACGTGTGGTTACCGACCTGTTCGGGCCGTCGCTCTCGCACTATTCGGCCGACGACCGCCGCCATGGCTGGCGCGTCCGCCCTTGGCAGCGATCTCGCGCTGCTTTTCCGGGCTCATCGCAGCAAAGCCGCGCTTTGCCCTGCCGGTTTCGGTTGTTGCCATTTCTACTCCCTCCGTTCTCGATCCGCCGTGAACAACAATGGCGGCGCAAGGAGAACGTGGCGTTCCGAGTGCAGTTCACACTGTTGATTGAGGTTATGAGGAAAGCTGGATCACAGGCCGAGCCTGACACCAATCCACAGCGTCCGCGGAGTTGCCCGTTCCAGCGTGGCGTCGGTGTCGGCGCCGGCAATCACCGTCTCGTCGAACGCGTTTTGAATCCGCCCGATCAGCTGCAGCCGTTCGGTCAGCGGCCAGCCGGCAAAGACGTCGAGAGTTGTTGCCGGCGGTAGTCTCCGGCGGTTGAGATCGTCTTCGAACTGCGCTCCGGAATGACGGACCAAAAGCGATAGCGTTCGTCCTCCTCGCTGCCAGCCGACCTCGCCGGTGATCACCAGCGCCGGGGTCTGCGCGGGCCGAAGGCCGTCCAGGGCCGCGGCCGCGCCGCCCGCCTCCACTCGCGCGTGGCTGTAGCTGGCGCCCGCCCGAAGCAGCCACGGTCCCCGGCGCCCCTCCGCCGAAGCTTCTATCCCGCGCACCTTCACGGCGCCGATGTTCTGCCGCTGGCGATAATCGCCGGCGACGAAGCCAACGCCCGGGAACAGCCCCGGGCCGTGCGCGAGGGTGACATTGGCGATAGCGTCGGACAGGCGGTTGGCGAAGGCGGTGAAGTCCAGGGCGAACCCACCGCTTCGATAGCGGATCCCGCCCTCGATCCCGGACAGCCGCTCGGGGTCGAGGAAGGCGTTGGCGGCGGTCGCATCCGGTCCTGCCCGGTAGGGGCGGAACAGCTCGTTCAGCGTCGGCAGCCGCCAGCCGAGATAAGCGGCCGAACGCAGGCTGACGCCGCTTGCAACCTCGAGGACAGCCCCTGCCCGGGCGGTCGGGCGCCAGCCGTCCCGGTCAGGAAAGGAATCGTCACGAAGCGAGGCTCCGCTCGAGATTTCCGATTCGACCAGCCGCCCGTCCGAAACGCTCCAGTGGTCGAGCCTGCCGCCGGCGCTCAGCACCAGCGGGCCGCGAGTCCAGGCCGCCTCGGCGAAAACGCCCGCGGTGCTGCTGTTTCCCCCCGACAGGCGCCGCCGGGTCGGCTCGCCGTCCTGGAAGAAATAGAGTTCGTGCGAATGGCCGCTGGTGAAGCGCGCATCGCCGCCGAGGCGAAGCTCGACCCCGCCACCGACCGGCGGGCGCACTTCGACGCTGCCGCCGAAACCGGTTGAGGGCACCGAATCCTGCAACGCGACCCGCTCGGCGTTAGTGCGCTGGTCGTCGACGCTTGCGAAGCTGCTCCTGAAATTGCGCCATTGCCCGTATCCCGTCGCTGACCATTGCCAGCGGCCGTTGCCGACGAGGCGCAGCGAGGCGTCGGCCCCGCGAGTGCGATTGCCGGTGAATGGGACGCCGCGGTTGCGGGAATCGACGAAGCCGAGCCCGCTCGCCTGTAGCTCGACATCGCTGCCCACCGGCATCACCCAGCGCGCCCGCAGGCTTCCCTCCCGGTACGGCGAGGGACGGTCGACCGGCCCGCGAGTCGATCGCGTCAGCGGAACGAAGCCGCTGCTTCGCGCCGCCTGGGCGTCGATGGTCAGCAGCCCGCTGGCGATTTGCTCGCCCGCGTAGCCATAGCCGTGGAGCGATTCCCGGCTTCCCGCCTCCAGCGAGCCGTTGATGCCGGGGTCGGCAAAGCTGCTCATCTCGATGACCCCGGCGAGCGCGCCGGCGCCATAGGCGACGCTTCCGCCGCCGCGAACGACCCGCACTTCCGCCAGCCCGGCGGGATCGTAGGCGGGCCAATTCACCCAACCTCCGAACGGATCCGACTGCGGCACGCCGTCGAGCACCAGGAGCGCGCGGCTGGAAGCGTTGCCGCCGAGCGCCCGCAACGTCACGCCCTGGCTGGTCGGATGGCCGCTGGTCGAATCCGAACGGCGGAACAGCTGCAGGCCCGGTACCTGCGCAAGGATGGAGTCGAGCTGGTGCGCTGGAGCATCGACCAGCTGCTCCCGGCCGAGGGTTTCCACGTCATAGGCGCGGGTCGCCGCCGGGTCGGGCAGCGCCTTGCCGGTGACGACGATTTGCGGCGGGTCGGGCGGCGGAAGAACTGCAGGCATTACGGGCAGGTAACGACAGCAGCGCCAGCTGTATCCATGTTGATTTGGATACGGCAACTCGTCGTCAGGTCGCGGCTTCGGGGTTGACCCGGCGATTGCCTTGGGTTCACCTTCCAACGGGGCAGTTTTGAAGGGGGGCAAAGTGGACCAGGAGCGGGTAGTTTCCACCGATCGCGTGAGCGACATTCTCAAATGGCTTTTGCTGTTCGTCGCGATTGTCTGTTTCGCACTGCTTGGTTGGGCAACCGTCCTCACCTACGACCGGGCCCCGCCGGTTCCCCAAGCCATCGTCGACCCGAGCGGCACCGTGCTGATGAGCGGCGAGGACATCGTCGCCGGCAAAGGCGGCTTCCAGAAAGCCGACCTGATGGACTACGGCAGCATCTACGGAATGGGCTCCTATTTCGGCGAGGACTACACCGCTTCGACGCTCGTTCGCCTCGGGGTCCTGACCAAGCAGAGCCTCGCCAACGATACCTCCACTCCTCCCGGCACCAAGGCGCCCGCGAACAAGTCGCTTGCAACCACCGGACCTGCCGGAACGCCGCCCGAACAAACCACGCCCGCCCCCGATTCCGCGGCCGAGGCAATCGCCGATGCCGCCACGACGGCGGCGATGCAGAAGCAGCTTCAGTCGATCGACCTCACGCAGCCAAGGGTCACAGTCTCGGATGCAGTCGCGCAGGCGATACGTGGCGCGCAAGCAGAACTGACCACCAAGCTAAACACGCCCAACCTCTCCGCAGGCTGGGTTCCGGCGAAGAGCCTCGATGCGGACCTTCGTACCAAGACCGCCGACTTCATCATTTATTCCGCAATCACTACCGTTGCCCGGCGGCCGGACCACCCGAACACCTCGTGGACGGAAAACTGGCCGTTCGAGCCCTCGGTCGGCAACACGCCGACGACGAACACCTTCCATTGGACGTGGATCAGCTTCTGCTTCACCTTCTTCGCGATGGGTTTCGTGCTGTGGCTGTACCGCGCCTATCTCGACCACCCGGATGACGAACCAATGGAGCACGGGCTCGCGACCTATCGGGCGCTAACTCCAAGCCAGGTAAAGACCGGCAAATATTTCATCGTCGTCGCTCTGGTTTTTCTCGCGTCGCAGGGCGCTGGCGCGATCATGGCGCATTCCTATTACGAACGGGAATACTTCTACGGGATACAGCTGAACTACATCCTCCCGTTCAATTTCCTGCGCAGCTTTCACCTGCAGGCGCCCATCATCTGGATCGGGCTCGGCTGGATCGCCAGCGGGTTGTTCATAGCGCCCGCAATTGCCGGCGGCCGAGAGGCAAAAGGCCAGGGCTTCCTCGTCGACCTGTTGTTCTGGGTCTCCTTGTTCGTCGTCGCCGCCGCGCTTCTCGGCAACTATCTCGGAATCCAGGGCGTGATCGACAAAGGCTGGTTCTGGTTCGGCAACCAGGGATTGTCGTACATCCAGCTCGGCCGCTTCTGGCAAATCCTCTTCTTCGTGGCCCTGCTCAGCTGGAGCGGGCTGATGTTTCGCGCGCTTTGGCCCAGCCGCGACACTCTCGTAGAGGCGACGCGGCAATTCTGGAGCGGCCGAATCCGCCTCGAGCACCTGATCTGGGCAGCGACGATCAACGTCGCGGTCCTCTACATATTCGGGATGATTCCCCTCACCGGGATTGAGAAGTCGTTCACGATAAGCGACTTCTGGCGCTGGTGGGTCGTCCACCTGTGGGTCGAGCAATCGTTCGAGTTTTTCGCCGTTGCGATGAGCGCTTACCTTTTGATGTCGCTCGGGCTGGTATCTCGCAAGCTCGCGGAGCGATCAGTCTATCTCGAACTGATCCTGATCTTCCTCGGCGGCGTCCTTGGCACCGGCCACCATCTCTACTGGGGCGGCGGCCCGAGCATGTGGGTACCGCTTGGCAGCATGTTCTCGTTCATCGAGGTCCTGCCGCTCGTGCTTCTGATTCTCGAGGCAATCAGCCAGCACCGGCTGATCAAGGGCGCGGCGACTTTCGATTACGGCCTCGCCTACCTCTATATCCTCGGCTCCGCCTTCTGGAATTTCGTCGGCGCGGGCGTCTTCGGCGGCGGCACCCTGAACGCTCCGCTGGTCAATTATTATGAACACGGGACGTTCCTGACCCTCAATCACGCCCATACATCGCTCTTCGGCGCGTTCGGGCTGCTCGCGCTCGGCCTCATCTATTTCTGCCTACGCTATCGCGCCGGGCCCGGTGCGGTCTTCGACGAACGGCCCGGCCGGATTGCCTTCTGGTGCTACAATATCGGGCTGGCGATGTGGATATTCCTTCATTTCTTCCCGATCGGCTGGCCGCAGCTGGACGCTGTGTACGAGCACGGGTTCGCATGGGCACGAAGCCAGGCATTCTACGACCAATATCTCTTCTGGCAGTGGATGCGGATGCCCGGCGACATCGTCTTCTCCATTGGCGGACTGCTGATGGGCTGGGACTTCATCATCAAGCTCCGCCGAGCGCGGGCGAGCGATGCGGCCCTTGCAAGCTACAGCGAGAGCATGCGCGCGAGATAGCGTTCGGCCTCGCCTGAGGCTGACCGGGAGGCGTCTGCAAGCGCGCAACTTCTAAGGGGAAGCCCCTATTGGGCACCTTGGCGGTCGCCACTATTGCGAACCATCCGCAACCTTGGGGACGAGCAACGCCTTGGCAACTGACGGCAAAACTCGCGGCGAGGAAATGCTTGCCCTGCGGCGACGCCGCGAGGCCTCGTCGCATCCGTTCTTCCGGGGCGGTTTCCGGCCATTCTTCTTCGGCGGACCCGCTTGGGCGGTAATCGCGCTGACATTGTGGCTGCTGGCGCTGGCAGGCGTTCTGACTCTTCCCGCCGCGGTCGATCCGCTGGCCTGGCACCGACACGAAATGCTGTTCGGCTTCGTCGGTGCGGTGGTCGCCGGGTTCCTCCTTACCGCAATCCCCAATTGGACGGGGAGGCTGCCGATCGCGGGCCTGCCGCTTGCCGGACTGTTCGGGGTCTGGGTTTCCGCGCGGCTGGCGCTCCTCTTTTCGTCGGTGGTGAGCGTACCTACAGCAGCCGTTCTCGACGTAGGCTTCTTCTTGGCGCTTGCCCTTCTCGCTGCTCGCGAAGTGCTTCAGGCGAACAATCGCAACCTGCCAGTCGTCGGGCTTGTGCTGATGTTCGGGTTGGCCGACGCACTCGATTACCTGTGCATCGCCGGGACCATTCCCGTCCCGGACCTCGGCTGGCAACTCGCCACCGCCATCGTGCTGGTTCTGATTTCGGTAATTGGCGGCAGGATCATTCCTTCCTTCACTCGTAACTGGATGACCAAGCAGCGAATCGGCGGCGTCCTGCCTACTCAGCCGGGCCGGTTCGACCTGTTCGTAATCGCGGCCACCGCGCTGGCCCTCCTCGCCTGGATCAGCGGTCCCGAAGGGACTGCAATCGGGGCGGTCCTTGCAATAGCGGGGCTTCTGCAGGGGCTTCGGCTATTCCGCTGGCGGGGTTACCGGACGTTGCGCGATCCGCTCGTTGCGATCCTCCACGTCGGTTATGCGTGGGTCCCCATCGGACTTGTCCTCCTGGGGCTCGCGGTCGCAGGCGTGCTGCCGAGGAGCGCTGCGATACACGCCATCACCGCCGGGGCGATGACAACGATGATTTTGGCGGTGATGACGCGGGCGAGCCTCGGCCACACCGCGCGCGAACTGCGGGCAAGCAGTCTCACGGTTGCGGTCTACGCGCTGGTCACGACCGGTGCGATCGTTCGCGTGTCGGCGTCGTTGCAGCTTCTGGACTACCGCCTCGGCCTGGATCTCGCGGGCATCGCCTGGGGCGGAGCGTTACTCTTGTTCCTCGTCGCCTACGCGCCGGTTTTGTGGAAGCCACGGCTTTAGCCGCCGCCGTCGCGCGCAGTGACCAGGCCCGGCGAGTGCTCCTCGGGTGAGCTGGCGGGCTGCGCGCGCGCAAGCAGGTAGAGGCACAGGCTGGCGATCAGCGGCGAAACCATTCCCAGCGCGAAGAAGTCGCTCGGCGGGATCTTCAGCCAGTAGGCGCCCATCACTCCGGCAAGTAGGCTTCCGAGGAACTTGGCGATGTACCAGGCGCCCATTGCAGTGGCTGCGAATGCGGCCGGCGACAGTGTCTCGACCAGCGTCAGGCCGACCGGGATCACGAACAGCTCGCCAAGCGTGAGAAGGACGAAATAGCCGACCGTCCACCAGAAGGTGACGCGATCGCCATCGGGGCCGCTGTAGGACGCGGCCACGACCATCACCAGCATCGCCAGCCCGGCAAGAACGCAGCCGAAGCTCATCCGGCGCAGCAAATGGGCGACGGTTTCGCGGCTCCGGCGTGCCTTCCAGAACCGGATCAACAGCGGCGTCAGGACGATGATCAGCAGCGGGTTGATCGACTGGAACCAGGTCGCCGGGATGAGCGCGCTGGACCCGAGCACCATCGCCGAGCGGTCGGTGCGGTCGGCAACCCACAGGGCAATCACATTGCCGCTCTGTTCGTAGCCGACGCGGAACAGCACGACCATTGCCACGATCAGGAACAGCGTCCGAAGCTTGGCCCGGTCGATCGGCATTCCACCGATGGAATGTCCCTGGTCGCGCCTTTGCGACCGCGGCTCGGGCGGAAGCTGCTTTAGGAAACTGACGTAGACGATGAGCCCAAGCCCCATGCCAACCCCGGCGGCGCCGAAGCCCCAGTGCCAGCCGTAAAGCTCGCCAAGCGTTCCGCACACCAGCGGCGCCAGCAGCCCGCCCAGGTTTATGCCCATGTAATAGGCGCTGTAGGCGTAGGACTTGCGAGGATCGTCATCGGCGTAGAGGCTCCCCACCTGGGTCGCGAGCGGCGGGATGAACAGCCCGTTGCCGAGCGCAACGAGGGCGAGCGCCGGGAACAGCAGCGATTCGAAAGCCATCGAGAAATGGCCGCACATCATCATCACGCCGCCGATGACGACGCTTGCGGTCCGGCCCAGCCAGCGGTCGGCAATCAACCCGCCGAAAAAGGGGCTGAAGAATGCCGCAGCTCCGTAGGCGCCGTAGATGAGCGACGACTTGGATTGCGAGAACCCAAGGTGCTTGGTCATGTAATAGACCAGCAGCGCCTGCAGGCCGAAGAAGGAGAATTCGGCCCACATCTGCGTGGTGAACAGGACCGTCAGGCCCGGCGGATGGCCGAACAGGGTGCGGGCCGGCGCGGCCTCCGCCTCGGTGTCGCCGGCCCGGCTCACCCCGGTCAGTAGTTCAGCGTCGGCGTAAGCAGGCCGACGTTGATCGCGAGCCACGCCAGGAACAGCGCGGAGAGCGCGATCAGCACGGCCCAGACGGTTCTCAGGATGTGCCGCCCGGGGGCCGCCGCCACCTTCCACGCGTTCCACGCCGCCGCGAGGGTCCCGACGAGTGCCAGTACCAGCAGGAGCTGGAGCAGGCGCATCCAGATGTCGAGGCTGCCGTCGAACGCTGACAGGTCGCTCTCGAGCATGCTGAAGATGATGAACCAGCCGACGAGCACGACGATGTACAGCCACGCGGCCGCGCGGGTCGCCCGGTAGAGAAGCAGGTCGCGCCCGGCCAGCTGCTGCTTCGCCGAATAGCGCCACCTGGCAAAGGCTCCGACCGGCCAGCCGAGCGCGGCGATGGCGAGGATCAGAAGCGCTATCCCGGCGACCGGGAGAATCCATCCGGCGTTCAGCGACGTCGGCGCCGGAAGAAACTCGATAATCGGCGCGTAAGGCGAGATCGAGAACATCTTGATCCCGCCGTTGGCGTCCGGGATCGCCTGGAGGCGATCTTCGCCGTTGAGCTCTTTCCACACCCAGGGGGAAATTTCGCGCCACTTGCGCGGCGTTCCAGCGGCATCGGTGATCGACGAGACGACCAGGTAACCGTCATCGTCTACGCTTGCAGTCGTTTCACCAATCAGCGCCGCCAGGCGAAGGAAGTTGAAGCCGCTGGCCCGGCTGCTGACGTAATGACCCGACATCGCCTGGCCGTGCGCCTTTGCGGTGTCGGTGGTCGGGATCGTCCCTTCGGGCTCGGGGAAATAGCGGTCGGCGAACGCCTCGAGCAGGTTGCCGCGGACCGCATGGGCGCCGGCGCCTTTGCCGACGCTGTTCATCGAGATGTACAGGCCGACGTTCTTGTCGAGGAACAGGTGAAGGTCGGAGTGGAAGTAGACGGTGTCCCCTCCGTGGCCGACGATATCCAGCCCGTTGCGGTCCTCGTGGTAGAAACCGAGCGCCATCCCCGGAAGCGCCGAATAGGGCTTGTAGGCGGTCGAGTGCATCAGCTTGGCGGTCGCCGGAGCAAGCAGCGGTCCGCCGTTGTTGAGGTGGGCGATCATGAACTTGGCCATGTCCGCGCCCGATGACGACAGTGCGCCGGCCGGCGACATTCCGATGACCTCGAACGGCTCGGGCTTGATCGATCCCGGCTCGTAGGCGTTCGACATCAGCGGATCGAGGTTGCCGGGAAGCGGCTGCTGGAAGCTCGAGTGAGCCATGCCAAGCGGAGCGAAGATATGGCGCGCGATATATTGCTCGAACGGCTCGCCCGAAACTCGCTGGACAATGTAACCGGCAAGCGACGCGCCGTAATTCGAATAGGCCGACATCTCGCCCGGCGCGTAGATCTGCTCGGGAATCGACGTCTTGAGGATCTTGCCGAGCGGCTCCGGCGTCTTCTTGCCGAACACGATCAGCCCCTTGACCGTCTCGCCGAAGCCGGGGCGATGAGTCATCAGGTCGCGGACCGTGACCGGCTTCCCGTTGTAGTGCGGAATCTTGAAATCGAGATAGGTGTTCACGTCGGCGTCGAGGTCGATCTTGCCGGCCTGGACGAGCTGCATGACCGCGGTCCAGGTGAACAGCTTCGACACCGAGCCGGGGCGGAACAGGGTGTTTTCGGGGTCGACGGGCTTGTGCGCCGTCACGTCGGAATAGCCGAAGCCGCGCTGCGTGAGGACCTGGCCGTCCTTGACCACGACAACCACTGCACCGGGGATTCCGCCCGCCTTGAGCGCGTAGGGCATGTAGCCGTTGAGCCAGGTGTCGAGGTCGGACTTGGTGAGCTCGGCGGGCATCGAAGCCTGCGGCTCGGCGGAAGGGGCACTCGCCGCCGCGCTAACCGGCGCGGGGTGGGTCGGGTGCAGCTGCGCGGGCGACTGTGCAGCAGCCGGAATGGCCGCGGCCGCAAGGACGGCCAGCGCCCACTTCATCCATTTCATCACTCAGTCCCCCTCAGTAGCGTACGCGAAGCGACATACCGATCGTTCGCGGCCGGATGACCGACGCCGCGAAATCGCCGTTCGGCGCCGAACCGAATGTGCCAAGGTTCACGATGCCGCGCGAATCCGTCAAGTTGTGGACGAAAGCATCGACCGTGAACTGCCCCAGGTCCACTCCGGCATTCGCATCGATCTGGCTGAAGGCCTTGAGCGATTGCTGCCCGACCGTTGCTTCGAAATCCGAATGGCGCGGACCCGTATAGTGCCAGCTGATTCCGGCATGGCCGGTTGCGGTCGCCGAAACCGGATGTTCGTACTCGGCGCCGATCGTGCCCGAGAATTTCGGGTTGTAGGGAAGCGGATCTCCCCTCATCCCGCCGACTGCCGCTGGAGCATTTTCGGTCAGATAGGCATCGACATAGGCGCCGCTGGCGAAAAGCGAGAGCTCGGGAACGGGTCGGGCCGAGACATTGAACTCGAAGCCCTTGCTTCGAGCGCTTCCGCCGTTGGTGTTCACTCCGAAGTTGGCGATCTGGGCGAGGAGCTGGACGTCGGTCCAGTCGATGAGGAACGCAGTCAGCTCCAACGCCAGCCGGTGGTCGGCGGTTTCCGACTTCAACCCGATCTCGTAGTTCGTCGTGGTGTCGGGCCCGAACTGCCTTGGAACGCCGGCCGGAGCGAGCGGTGAAACCGCGTTCGGGCCGCCGGGGCGGTAGCCTTTGGCGATTCGCGCATAGATCCGGGTGTGCGGATTGGGCGCGAAGGACGGTGCCACCGAATAAGTGAAGACCGTGTCCGACGAGGTCCCGTCGAAGCTGCTTGCGCCTCCCGCGAGCAGTCCGTCCGTATTCTGCACGACCGCCTGGCGGTTGTGGCTGTATCGGCCGCCCCCGGTAAGGTCGAACTTCGGCGATATGTGCCACGTCGCGTTGGCGAAGCCCGCCGTCTCGCGATAGGTCGACGGCAGGTCGACGATGACGAGGCCGTCCAGCCCGGCCGCCGGATCGCCGGTGGGATCGATGATCCCGAACAGGTTCTGGCTGAGCCGGTTTTTCTCGTGCGTGTAATAGCCGCCGACCGTCCACTCGAATGCCGTCGGCCCGCTGGATGCAAGCCGGACTTCCTGCGTGAATCGCCGCTGGGTCATCCCCTGATCGACGCCCGCGCCAAGAGGCGTGCCGAGAACGAACGTCAGGATCGGCCCGTAGACGCCGCTGGCGTCGAAGGCCCCCGACTGGTCGAGCGTTCCGTAGCTGGTGGCGGAAATGAGCTCGACCGGCCCGAAGTCATAATCGATCGTGCCGTTGTACAGCCGGTAATCGACGTTGTTCGGCTCGTCGATCAAGCGCAGGTGGCTGAGCCGTCCCTGGCTCGGCCTGAGCGTCACTGGATCGAGATCGACGGTATTTGTGCCGTTGCTTCGGATGTTCTGGGCAAGCACGGAAGCGCGTATCCGAAGCGCCGCGCTTGGCTTGACCAGCAGCGAGACCCGGCCGCCATAGGTCTGTCCGTCGTTGGCATCTTTGCCCAGATGCGGGTCGTCGATGTAACCTGGGTCTTTGCGATAGAAGCCGCTGGCCCGGATTGCCGCAGTCGGTCCAAGCGAAACGTTGCCGGCGCCCCTCGCCCACCAGCCGAAGTCGCCGTGGGCAACGTCTTCGCCGCCGATTTCCGCAGCACCGCTCATCACCCCCGGTTCGGGAGCGACGGTGACGAACTTGACGAGGCCGCCAAGCGAATTGGCGCCGTAGAGCGTGCCCTGCGGCCCGCGGAGGACTTCGACTCTGTTGAGGTCGAACGGGTCGAGATCGGGGACGAGCACTGCACCGTTGGCAAGGCTGGTGGCGGAGCCGAACGGAGCCTCGTCGATATAGGTCGCGACGGTCGGCCCGACTCCGCCGGTGTTGATTCCGCGAAGGACGATGCGCGCCGATCCGGCCTGGCTCTCGACGATATTGGCGCTCGGCACCTTGGTCAGGTAATCGGAGAGGCGCTGCGCGTGCTGCTCCTCGAGTGTGTCGCCGGAGATCACCGACACCGACTGGGGAACGTTGAGGACACGCTCCGACCGCTTCTGCGCGGTGACGATAACGTCCGTGGACTGCCCTTTCGCTTCGAGGCTGGATGGGGCCGGCGTCGCGGTTGGAGGCGCCGGCGGTGCGGCTTCGGCGGCATTGGCCCCGGTCCCAAGCGAGACGAGGCAACTGCCCGCCAGCAACGTCGCGATGGATCTTTTCATCATCACTCTAGCCCTCCCCGGCGATTTGGTGGCATCATGCCAAGCGTTTCCGAAATAGCAACTGCTTTTCTGAATCGGGGTCATATGGTCGGATCGAGAACGGGCAAGGGCGAGAGATCGGGCAGTTCGGGCGATCCCGACGAGCTTCCCGCACCAAGCCGTGCATTGCGCCAGGCAAGGCTTGCCCAGGGGTTGAGCCTGCGGGCTCTGTCAGCCCGGGCGGGGCTTCCCTACTCGACCCTGTCGAAGCTCGAAAACGGCAAGATGTCGCTCACCTACGACAAGCTCATCCGGCTTGCCCAGGCGCTCAACATGGACCTCAAGGACATAATCGCCGACACCGTCCATCCGCAGTCGCCGGTTGCCGTCGGGCGCCGCAGCGTCACCCATTCTGGCGAGGAGATGGACGCCGATTCGGAACGCCACGTCCATCACTATCCGGCGGCTGATCTCCTAGGGAAAATGATGATTCCGATCATCATCGACGTGCAGGCGCGAAGCGTCGAGGAACTGGGCGGCCTGGTTCGCCATGCGGGCGAGGAATATCTCTACGTGCTGGACGGAGCGATGGAGCTCCACTCCGACCTCTACGCCCCCCTCCGGCTCGGGTCCGGCGACTCGGTCTATTTCGACAGCGGAATGGCCCACGGTTACGTCCGGGTCAGTTCCGAGCCGTGCCGGGTCCTGGCCGTCTGCGCCGGGCCCGGAATCCAGCAGCTCGCCGGCGCCGCAGGCAAGAGCTGGCGCCTGACCGAAGAGGGTCCGCAGCGCGTCGGCTGACTGTTTCTGTATTTGAAACTTTGTTTGTCATTGCTATGCATCGGTCATGGCAACGCAAACCGCAGAGCGCGAACTGAACGTCGAACGGGCTGAAATGCGCTTCGGATCGCCGCTCCGAATCTCCGGCTACGTCTTCGAATCGATGCCCTCGGTGATCGCAACGATCACCGAATCGGGGGTGAGCGGCCGCGGCGAGGCTGCCGGCGTCTATTACATGGGCGACGATCAGGACCGGATGGTCGCGGCCATCGAAGAAGTTCGCGAGCAGGTCGAAACCGGGCTCGACCGCGAGCAGCTGCAGTTGCTCCTCGCCCCGTGCGGAGCCCGAAACGCGCTCGACTGCGCGTTTTGGGAGCTCGAGGCCCGGCGCTCGCAAGTCCCGGTGTGGGCGCTTGCCGGAGTGCCCACCCCAAAGCCGCTGGTGACGGTCTTCACGATCCCCGCGTCCGATCCCGCCGATATCAGGGCGCGAGTGGCAAAGCTCGGAGTCGGCAAGGGCGATCAAGCTCAAGCTCGACGGTGTCGCCGATGCCGATGAAGAGCGCCTCGCCGCGGTTCGCGCCGTCCGCCCCGACGTCTGGCTGGGGGTCGATGCCAACCAGGGCTATTGCGAGGCCGGGCTCGATTCGCTCGCCCGGATGGTCGCCGAACATTCCGTCGCGCTGGTCGAGCAGCCGGTTGCGCGCGGTAACGAAGCGGTTCTGCAAGGCTGGACGGCCGGCGCTCCGGTCGCCGCCGACGAAAGCATCCTCGACCTCGCCGAGCTCCACGAAAAAGGCGCCCTTTTCGACGTCATCAACATCAAGCTCGACAAGTGCGGCGGCCTTACCGAAGCGCTGGCGATGGCGGCCGCCGCCCGGCGGATGGGCAAGAAGCTGATGGTCGGGAACATGGGCGGATCGACCCTGGCGATGGCGCCCGGCTTCGTCCTCGGCCAGCTGTGCGACTATGTCGACCTCGATGGCCCCTACGGTCTTGCCGCCGACCCGCAGGCAAAGACCATCTACTCGGACGGCCGCATATTCGTGCCCGAATCGATTTGGGGCGGCCCCTCCCGCTGAGCGGTCGCCCGCCGCCGCCGCGGTGGCGGTGCAAGTCGTCCTTGGAAGATGGCGGAGAGGGTGGGATTCGAACCCACGGTACGGTTGCCCGTACGCCGCATTTCGAGTGCGGTGCTTTCGACCACTCAGCCACCTCTCCGTCTTTCGTGAAGGCTATGCCGGAAAGCCCGGCCGCGGTCGCGGCGGGCATGTAGCAACGCACCCGAGCCTTGCCTAGAGTGTCGAGACGCCTAGATTGGAGCTTATGCCGCAAGCAGAACGTTCACCCGAAGTGACCTCCAGCCGCGAATCTTCGATTCCGCGCGCCCGCTTCGGCATCGGCGACGTCGTTCGTCACCGGCTGCTCGATTTCCGGGGCGTCGTGTTCGACGTCGATCCTCAATTCGCCAACAGCAACGAATGGTATGATTCGATCCCTGAAATGATGCGTCCGCCAAAGGACCAGCCATTCTACCACTTGCTCGCCGAAAACGCGGAGTCGACCTACGTCGCTTATGTCAGCCAGCAGAACCTGGTCCACGACGAAAGCGACGAGCCGGTCGACCACCCTGCGATCGGAACGATGTTCGACCGCTTCGATGGCGTTCGCTACCAGCTTCGGCCCGAACACCGGCACTAGGGACAAGCGCCCGACCTGCCGGCGCAGCGCGATACCTCGCAGCGTCCAGGGCGCAGTTGACACGAAGGGGCCGCTGCCATAGGCGGCTCGCTTTCGCGCGAGGGCAAGCCTGGCGCGCGCCACAAGCACAGAAGAGAAGCCAATGTTCGCAGTCGTGCGCACGGGCGGCAAGCAGTACCGCGTCGCCCCCGGAGACAAGATCGTCGTCGAAAAGCTGGACGGAGACGCCGGTGACACCGTCACCCTTGGCGACGTCCTGCTCGCAGGCGAAGGGTCGGAACTGAAGAAGACCGACGGCCTCAAGGTCGCGGCCGAAATCATTGCCCAGGCAAAGGGCGACAAGGTCACCGTCTTCAAGAAGCGCCGCCGGCATAATTACCGGCGCAAGCAGGGCCACCGCCAGCAGCACACGATCCTGCGGATCGTCGCCATCGGCGATCACAAGGCAAAGCCGGCGGAGAAGAAGGCCGCTCCGGCCAAGGCGCAAGGCGCGCAGACCGCTGCGGCCGGCGAGAGCGTCGAGGCCAAGGCCAAGACCGCAACTCCGGCCAAGGCGAAAGCCAAGACCGAAGCCAAGGCCACGCCGGCCAAGGCGGAGAAGAAGGCGTCGCCGGCAAAGGCTGAAAAGCCCGCTTCGAAAGCGTCGACAAAAAATGCTGCACCTGCTAAGGGCGCGGCCAAGAAACCAGCGAAGAAGTAGTTCGACATGGCACATAAGAAAGCAGGCGGCTCGTCCCGCAACGGCCGCGACAGTGAAAGCAAGCGCCTCGGCGTGAAGTTGTTCGGCAGCCAGTCGGCTCGCGCCGGCAACATTATCGTGCGCCAGCGCGGAACCAAGTGGCATCCGGGCGACAATGTCGGAATCGGCAAGGACCATACCCTCTTTGCGCTTACCGACGGCACCGTTGCCTTCCGAGATGGCAAGCTCGGCCGCAAATACGTGCACGTCATGCCGGCAGCGGAATCGAAATAGGAACGGTCAGAAAGGGACCGTTCCCACAAGGGGCGGCCCGGACGAGATCCTTCTAAAAGATCAAGACCAACAAGGGAGAAGGGGGCGCCTCGGAAGGGGCATCCCCTTTTTCTTTGCCTTCTCCCGAAATTGTAACGCGCGCCTCCTAGGGGCGCGCGGGAGGAGGATGAGATGTTTGCGCGGACCGATCGGCTGCTCCTGCGGCCCGGATTTCCCGAAGACGCACCGGCTTTGGCGGCGGCGATTGCCGACGAACATATCGTTCGCAACCTGGCGAACGCTCCGTGGCCCTATGCGCTTCGCGATGCCGAGGCCTTCCTGGCTGCCCCTCGCGACCCCATTCTCCCGTCCTTCGTCATTGCCGAGCGGACGCCTGCCGCTCCTCGCCTCGTCGGCTCCTGCGGGCTTGCCCGCCGCAGTTCGGGCGCGGTCGAGCTCGGCTACTGGATCGCCCGGCCGCACTGGGGCCAGGGGTTTGCGACCGAAGCCGGCGCGGCACTCGTCGAAATCGCCCGGGCGCTCGGCCTCCGGGCGCTGGAAGCGTCGCACTTCCTCGACAATCCCGCCTCGGCGCGCGTTCTCGAGAAGCTCGGTTTCGAGCCGACCGGCCTCGTCGCCCCGCGGTTGAGCTGCGCTCGCGCAGAGCAGGTTCCGGCACGTCTCCATCGCCTGGTCCTGCAGCGCTCGCACCAGCCGCAGCCGCACTCACAGGTGCTAGCCGCATAAGGGGCGACCGGCGCGTTCAACGACGCTTCCACGCGGCTTCGAACTGCTATACTTAAAGTTAATAGCTGCGCTGGGCGGCGGGGGTTCGATGTTCGACGGTCTGCTCAAGCATCGGTCCGGCCGGGTTATCGCTCTCGCTCGAGCCGTGCTCGCGGCAGTCTTCCTGTTCGCCATCTGGATCGATCCGAGCCAGCCGGCCCAGGGCGCAATTGCGACCTACGCGATGCTCGCTGATGTATGTCGCGCTTGCGGTCGGAGTGATGGCGCTCACCTGGAACAATTGGTGGCTCGACGCGAAGCTCGCCGGCGTCGCCCACGTCGTCGATATCGCCGTCTTCACGCTGCTGGTCTTCGCCACCGACGGTTACACCAGCCCCTTCTTCGTCTTCTTCGTCTTCCTGGTCCTGTCGGCGGCGATCCGCTGGGGTTGGCGCGAGACGGCTGTCACGGCAGCGGCCGTCATCCTCCTCTACTTCACCGCGGGCCTGTTCGCCGGGGATCGCCCGGGTGGCGACTTCGACCTGCAGCGTTTCATCATCAGAAGCGGCAACCTGGTCATTCTCTCCGCCATCCTGATCTGGTTCGGGATCAATCACGGCTTTTCGTCGCCGGGATCGCCGAAGGACGAGAAGATTGGCGACCCGTCGCCGCAGGATTCGCCGCTGGAGCAGGCGCTCGAACGGGCCGCCCGGCTGACCGGCGCCACCACATGCGTCCTGCTCTGGCGGGCCGCATTGTCCCATCACACGACGGCAATCGTCCTGGACGGCGGGGCGATTTCGACCACCAACATCGCGACGAAGGTCGACGTTGCGCCCGCTTCCTTCCTCTTCGATTTTCCCCGTGACCGGGCATTCAGCCGCGGACTTAACCGAAGGATGCAATTCGGCCACGCCACGATGCTCGTCAGGCGGGCGCTCGGGGAGCAGTTCGGAATCGCGAGCGGACTTGCGGTACCGGTGCGGACCGACGCCGGCGAGGCGCTACTCCTGCTCGGTGGAGTGAAGGGCCTGTGCACCGACCACGTCGAATTCGGCGACTGGCTCGGAAGCGCGCTCGCGGCCGACATCCAGCGTCACGCGCTGCTGACCGCGGTCGAGGAAAGTGCCGGCGCACGCGCCCGGCTTGCGCTCGCCCGCGACCTTCACGACAGCATCGTCCAGTTCCTTGCCGGGGCGACGTTCAGGATCGAGGCGGTCAAGCGCTCGCTCCGCGTCGGCGAGAGGCCCGAGAGGGAGCTCGAGGACCTCAAACAATTGATGCTGCAGGAACAGCAGGAGCTGCGATCGGCAATCGGTGCACTTCGGAAAAACAGCGTCTCGCTTCCAGCCCTCGCCGCTGACCTGAAGACGTTGTGCGACCACCTGGCGCGCCAGTGGGACATCCGCTGCACCTTTGCCGCAGAAGTCGCCGATGTCGCAGCGCCCATCCGGCTTCACCTCGACACCCACCAGCTGGTTCGCGAGGCCGTCGCCAATGCCGTCCGCCACGGCGGCGCCAAGCTGGTCGACGTCCAGCTGACCGCCGAGAACGCGCAGTTGCGGCTCGACATCAGCAATGATGGAAGCGGCAGCGATCGGCTGAAGAAGGGCCAGCCGTGGTCGCTTCGCGAACGAGTCGAGGATGCGAACGGGACCCTAATGCTCGCCAGCCGCGAGAGCGGCACCAATGTTTCCATTACACTGCCACTCAAGCCGGAGGTGCGGCCGTGACCAGAATTGTTCTTGCCGACGATCACCCGATGATTCAGGCCGCTGTCGAAGCCATGCTTCGCGGCAGCGACTATGAACTTGTCGCCAAGGCCGGGAGCGGCTCGGAAGCGCTCCAGGCGATTGCCGATCACGACCCGGAGCTGGTCGTCCTCGACATCCAGATGCCGGGGGAAGCGGGCTCGACGTGCTTCGCCAGGTGCGCACGGCCGAAGATCACCGGCGGGTAATCCTCCTCACCGCGTCCATCGACGAAGCAGGTTTCGCCGAAGCTCTCAAGCTCAGCGTCGACGGAGTGCTTCTCAAGACGTCGGATCCGGCGCTTCTCATCGATTGCCTCGATTCCGTGCGCGCCGGCGACGAATGGATCGATCCGCATCTCAATGCCGAGGCGACCCGGGCGAACAGCGCCCGCGATCGCTCGCTCCTGTCGCCGCGCGAGGCCGAGCTGGTGAAGCTGGTCCGCCAGGGCATGCGCAACCGCGACATCGCCGAAAAGCTCGGAATTACCGAGGGGACGGTGAAGGTCTATCTGCACAGCGTCTTCGAAAAGACCGGGGTCGCCAATCGTACCGAGCTCGCGATCCGGGCCGCCGAGTGGGTCGGCAACTGACGCGCTGCCGCATTCAAACGAACACGATTACCTCAACCCGCAGGCCCCCAAATGCCGGCGCCCCCTTTTGGGACGCTGAAGACCCTATCCTTAGTTAGCGTTAACTGACGGTAACTACTGGGATTAACCGGCGACCGGTAAACGCAAATTCGCCAACGAGTCGTTCTGGGCGTCCCGGCGGCATTGCTCAACCGGGAAACGAGGGACTCATCAAATGAAACGCGCACTTTTGGCTGCGACCGCGATGGTCGGCACATCGATTGCACCTGTCGGCTTCGCCGCTCCGGCCCAGGCCGCCAACCCGACCACGGTCGAAATGCAGCTGGTCTGCGACGACCTCTACGTCAACAACCAGGAAGATCCGAGCAAGTGGCGCGCGACCGTCACCAACGTTTACAGCGAGGATGGCCCGACGACGCTGGTCGAGGGCAGCGAGCGCGACGTCAACTTCCGCCCCGACACCGGAGGCACCTTCTCCTACGCCGGCTTCGTCGGCGCCGCCAATCCGCTGTCCCGCACCGGCGGCAGCCCCAACATGTGGGGCCAGGCAGTGTTCAGCCAGAAGATCTGGGACAACACGCTGTACGACAGCGAAGCCGACTTCACGCACACCGTGACCTACCACTGGTCGTGCCACGTCGAAAATTATGTGACCACGACGGTTCACGTCGGCGGTGGCGGCGAAGGTCAGGGCAACGGCAATAACGGCAACAACAACGGCAACAACCTGCAGACCGGCGGAAATGGCGACGGCAACAACGGCTGCGGCAACGGCAATGGCGGCCCCAACGGGACCAACGAAAATTGCGGTGGCCATGACGTGACCACCAGCGAGTGGACGAACGCCGAGGACTATTCGGACAACTCGCAAGCCGGCGACGACGTCGACGAAGGCTATTCGACGACTGCCAGCAACCAGTCGCTCGGCGGCCAAGTCGACGGTGTGAATTACACCGAGACCGGCACCTACACGCCGAACGGAATTCGCGCTCTTGCCTGCATTTCGCCGGGCAAGAAGGGCGGCTCGTGGACCGCGAAGAACGGCTACACGGGCGGCGGCTGCAGCACGACGACGTTCAACGCTGCGCCGACTCTGGCCGGCACGACCTTCGATTCGCCGCCGACGAACTCTCTCCCGGCGTCCTGATTCACTAGCGGCCCAGAACCGCGCGTGAACTCCCTGCCTGGCGCTTGCGTCAGGCGGGGTAGCGCGGAGGACGGCCGCTAGAACTGGAAGTGCGGCCTTTTCTGGGAAGGACGGCAAGTGAATCAAACGAATGCGAATGGCCGAAGACGCGTCAGCCGCCTGGCGATTGCAATCCTGTTGTGCGGCACGTCCGCACCGCTGGCCGCCAGCGACTTCGAAGCCGGTGCGCAGCCAGCACCCGACGAGCATTCGCAAGACGTAATCGTCACCGGCGTCCCGCTGTTCCCGAACATCACTCCGGAACGCAATCTCGATCAGGATGCTATCGACAGCTACGCCGTCAGTACGGTCGATGAACTGCTTGCCGAACTCCAGGCGGAGCTCGGCGGAGACGACGAACAGCCGGTCATCCTCGTCAATGGCGAACGCGTCAACGATCTCGACGAGATCGGCGCCTTCCCGATCGAAGCGCTTCGCAACGCGCAGGTTCTGCCGCGCGGCTCGGCCGTCCGGGTTGGCGGCACCTCGTCGCAACGCGTGATCAGCCTGACGCTCAAGCGCGAGGTCAAGACGGCGACCCTCACCGCTGCTCCGAAGGTTGCGACCGAAGGGGACTGGAACGCGATTCGCGGCGAAGCCATATTGACCCGGATCCGCGGCGACACCCGTGCCAACCTCGCCCTCAGGGTCAGGGACGAAAGCTCGCTCCTCGAAAGCGACCGCGCAATCGTCCAGCCCGATCCGTTTCACCCCTTCGCCCAGTCGGGCAACGTCGTCGGCTATCCGGACAGCAGCGGCGAAATCGACCCATTGCTCAGCGCCGCTGCGGGGCAAATCGTCACTGTCGCCGCAATAACCGGCTCCGCGCCGACACTCGCCGATTTCGCGGCGAACGCGAACAGCGCCAACCTGACCGACATCGGCCGCTTCCGGACCCTTCGTCCGAATACCCGCAATTACGAGCTCAACGGCACTTTCAGCAGCCGCCTGGCGCCTTGGCTTAAATTCACGACAAGCGTTCGCCTGGGCCGCAACAGCAGCCGTTCCCTGCGCGGCCTGCCCAGCTCGCTCTTCATACTTCCAGCGACCAATCCGGCCTCACCATTCTCGAGGGACGTCGCCCTTGCCTTCTATGGTGCCGACCCGCTGCACTATCGCTCGCGGCGCAACAGCGGCGAAGGCAGCGTCACCTTCCTCGCCGATTTCGGGAAGTGGACCGGGAACCTCAACGCGAAGCACAGCGAATCGCTCGATCGCTCGCGGTCGGACCGGCAGGCGGCGTTCGGCGCCATACCGCTCGGCGACTCGCTCGATCCGTTCACGACCGACCTGTCGGACCTCATCCCGCTGCGCAACGACAGAACCTCGGCCCGCGCCGCTTCGGACCTGCTCCAGCTGTCCCTGACCGGGCCGGCATTCACCCTCCCGGCGGGCCCGGCCGTGGCCACCGTGGAGGGGCGCATTGCCTTCAACCGGCTGCATTCGGAAACGACCTTTTCCACCGGATTCGGGACCGGCACCTTCCGCCGCAACGAGCAGTCGATCCGCGGCTCGCTCGACATTCCGCTGACCAGCCGCGCCAACAATGTCGCTCCGCAGATCGGCGACTGGACCGGGACTGCAGAGTTCGGCCACGTCCATTTCTCCGATGCCGGCGATCTCGACCATTATGCGCTGGCGCTTGCCTGGGCGCCGGTGCCGGCCCTTCGCTTCCGCGGAAGCATCGAACAGAACGAGACGGCGCCGTCGATGCAGGTGCTTGCCAACCCGACGACCATTTCCTCGCAGGTGCGGGTGTTCGATCCGCTGACCGGCGAGACGGTCGACGTTTCGCAGATCAGCGGCGGCAATTCGGCCCTGCTGCCGCAACGGACGATGATCCGCAGGGTCACTGCCCTGTTCCGGGCTCGTCAAGCGGCTGAACCTCGAATTGAACGCGGACTATGCAGACACCGACACCCGCAACTTCGTCTCCTCGCTTCCCGATTCCAGCGCCGCGATCATGCTGGCTTTCCCCGACAGGTTCATCCGCGATTCGGACGGGACCCTGACCACAGTCGACCTGCGGCCGGTGAACTTCGATTCGGATCGCGAAAAGCGGCTTCGCTGGGGCCTCAGCATGAATGCCAGGCTCGGCGGCGGTACTCGTTCCTCCGCGACGGCGGCCGGTGCGCCCGCGCGCGCGGCATCACCGACGACATACCTGCAGCTCACCGCCAACCACACCGTCGTGTTTTCCGAAAAGATCGTCATTCGCCAGGGGCTCGATCCGGTCGACCTGCTGGGCGGCGGCGCGATCGGGATCGGCGGTGGCCGCCTTCGCCATCAGCTCGACGGGACCGCGGCAGTCACCTCCGGTGGCCTGGGCGCACGGCTCGGGGTAACGTGGCGCGGGCCGAGCAGCCTCGAGAGCCGAATCGGAGGAGCGACCGACGTCCTCGACTTCTCGCCGGTGCTCCTGCTCAATCTCCGCGCTTTCGCCGACGTGAAGCGGGTTCTTCCGCATTCGCCCTGGGCAAGGGGGTTGCGCCTGTCCTTGGACGTGGTGAACGTGACCAACGACCGGCAGCGCGTGCGCAATTCATCGGGAGCAACTCCGCTCCAGTACCAGCCGGCGTACCGCGACCCGCTAGGCCGCACCATCGAGTTCGAAATCCGCAAGGTCTTCTAGGCCGCGCGGCGACGGTTAACGATTGTTGTCGATGAAGGACTGCTGTAGCTGATTCGATGACCGGTGCGGTTGAAGCGAGTCGCTTCCAATCGCGCCCAAGCCTTTCACGCTCGGCCCAGGTCCGTGCGTGGACTCCCTCGCTGGCGTCCCGGCGCCAGCGAGGGCAGTCTCCTGCAATCGGAACCCTTGGCCGGCTCGCGCTGTTGCGAATGGCAGGAGGTTTCTCATGAGCATCATCGGCAGGCGAATTACCGAAGCGGTTGCACTCGCCGCGATCGGCGATGGAATGATGGCGCTTCTTCGCCCGCGCGAGCATGTCGCCCTGTGGCGCGACGGCCCGTCGTGGTGGAGGAAGGCGGTCGGCCCCTTTGCCCGGCGCCCGGGCCTCACCAGAGCGGCCGGCGCGGCCGGCGTGCTGCTGGGAATCTGGCTTGCCACCCGCCAGGAAGGCACACGCTCGGACGAGGCCTGAGCAAGCGACGGCTGGCGGCGACGCGCTCGGGCCGGTAAGCGAACTTCGTGCATTTTCTCGACCAGGCAAAAATCCACGTGAAATCCGGCGCCGGCGGCCCTGGCGCCGTGAGCTTTCGCCGTGAGAAATACATCGAGTTCGGCGGGCCCGACGGGGGCAACGGCGGCAAGGGCGGCGACGTCGTCTTCGAAGCCGTTGCCGGCCTCAACACGCTGATCGACTTCCGCTACACCCAGCATTTCCGCGCACCCAGGGGCAAGGGCGGCGCAGGACAGAACAGGACCGGCGCCGGCGGCAAGGATCTCGTCATCCACGTCCCTGCCGGAACCCAGCTCCTGGCCGACGACGACGAGCGCTCGCTGATCGCCGATTTGTCGCGGGTCGGCCGCCGGGTCGTCCTCCTGAAGGGAGGGCAGGGCGGCCGCGGCAACGCCAGCTACAAGACCTCGACCAACCGCGCTCCGCGCCAGCACCAGACCGGTGAGGCGGGCGAGGAAATGTGGATCTGGCTGCGGCTGAAGCTACTCGCCGACGTCGGCTTGGTCGGGCTTCCCAATTCCGGCAAGTCGACCTTCCTCAACTCGGTGACGAACGCGACCGCCAAGGTCGGTGACTATCCGTTCACCACCGTTCGCCCGCAGCTCGGGGTCGTCCGCCACAAGAGCCGCGAGTTCGTCCTCGCGGACATTCCGGGCCTGATCGAAGGAGCCGCCGAGGGCGCCGGAATCGGCGACCGCTTCCTTGGTCACGTGGAGCGCACGCGGGTCCTCCTTCACCTCGTCGATTCGGCCGGCGAAGACCCGGCCGCGGCCTGGCGCACCGTTCGCGACGAGATGGCCCGCTATGGCTCCGGGCTGACCGACAAGGCGGAAGTGCTGGCGCTCAGCCGGTGCGACCTCGTCGACGCGGAACGGATCGAAAAGGCCTGCAAGGACTTGAAGGACGCGGGCGCTCCACAGCCGATGCGCCTGTCCGCCGCGACCGGCGATGGAATCGACGCGGTTCTAGACAGGATCATCGAAAGGCTCGGGCCGGAGCCGGAGCTCGCCGAGCTCGACGATGACGACCAGGACTCGTGGTCGCCGCTGTGACCATCGCGGTGACCGGCGGGACGGGCTTCGTCGGTTCCCACTTCATCGACGCCGCAGTGGACGCGGGCCACCCTGTCCGGGCGCTGACCAGGAAACCGCAGCCGCCACGCCACGCTGTCGAATGGATCGAAGGTTCGCTTGCCGATGCCGATTCGCTCCGCCGGCTGGTCAGCGGCTGCACGTCGCTTGCGCATATTGCCGGGGTCATCAACGCCCGCGACGAGCGCGGCTTCGAGCGCGGCAACGTCGAGGGGACGCTGGCGATGCTCGCGGCCGCCACCGCAGCCGGCATCACCCGCTTCGTCCACGTTTCCTCGCTCGCCGCCCGTGAGCCGAAGCTTTCCCGCTACGGCGCCTCGAAGGCGCGAGCGGAAGAGCTGGTGGAGCGTTCGGGCCTCGACTGGGTGATCGTCCGGCCGCCGGCGGTGTACGGGCCCGGCGACAAGGAGACGCTCGAGTTGTTCAAGATGGCGAAGCTCCGGCTGATGCTGCTCCCTCCGCGCGGGCGGGTGTCGCTCCTGCACGTTCGCGACCTCGCCCGTCTGTTGCTCGCGCTTGTCGAAACCGACGAGCCGAGCCGGATGATCTTCGAGCCTGACGACGCGCGGCACCGCGGCTGGACTCACAAGGAACTCGCCAAGGCAATCGGCGAGGCCGTCGGCCGCACCAACCTCGCTTTGTCGATGCCCAGTGCAATGCTCCGGCTCGGTGCGAGCGTCGACAGGTTCGTCCGCCGCGAGCGAGCCAAGCTGTCGGTCGACCGGGCCGCTTATTTCAGTCACGACGACTGGGTCGTGGATCCCGGGCGGCGCCCGCCTCCGGACCTGTGGAGCCCGCAGGTCGACACTCGCGAAGGGCTTGCCCGGACTGCGACATGGTATCGTGACGAACACTGGCTGTAAGCGGACCACAAGCCGCCGCATTCGCGCCCTAATAGATTGCGAAAGGGTGCCCTCGCGAATAGGGGCCGAGACATGACCGATACCGACGACATCTACACGCGCGTCAAGGAGCAGGTGGACACCTTCAATACGAAGGGCATTCCAGTCACTCCCGAGACGAGGTTCCAGCAGGACCTGGAATGGGACAGCCTCACCGTCCTCGACTTCGTTGCCAGCATCGAGGACGAGTTCGACATCATGATCACCATGAACATGCAGGCGGAGATCGAGACTGTCGGCCAGCTAAGCGAGTCCGTTCGCGAGCTTTGCGCGAAGAAGTGAGCGACCTCTTTTCCAAGTTCGATCCCGTCATCCAGCAGCGCGAGACGCTCCTGGAAAAGGGGATGACCGACCCGTTCAACCTGGTGATGGAGAAAGTGGAAAGCCCGACCGTCGCCATCTGCAACGGCAAGCGGACGATCCTGCTCGGCACCTACAATTACATGGGAATGACGTTCGACCCCGACGTCATCGCCGCCGGGAAGAAGGCGCTCGAAGAGTTCGGGTCGGGAACGACGGGAAGCCGGGTCCTCAACGGCACCTATGTCGGCCATCGCGCGGTCGAGCAGGCGCTCAGGGACTTTTACGCGATGGACCACGCGATGGTCTTCTCGACCGGTTATCAGGCCAATCTCGGCGTCATTTCGACGCTTGCCGGCAAGGACGATTATGTCGTCATCGACGTCGACAGCCACGCCTCCATCTATGACGGATGCGCGCTGGGCAATGCGCAGATCGTCGCCTTCCGCCACAATGATGTCGAGGCGCTTGAAAAGCGGCTGAAACGCATCCCCGAAGACGCCGGCAAGCTGGTCGTCCTCGAAGGTGTCTATTCGATGCTCGGCGACGTCGCTCCGCTCAAGGAGATGGTCGCGATTTGCAAGGCGAACGGCGCAATGGTGCTGGTCGACGAAGCGCATTCGATGGGCTTCATCGGCGAAAACGGCCGCGGCGTCGCCGAGGCGCAGGGCGTCATCGACGACGTCGACTTCATCATCGGCACCTTTTCCAAGTCGGTGGGGACGGTCGGCGGCTTTTGCGTCTCCAACCATCCGAAATTCGAGATCCTCCGGCTGGTCTGCCGGCCCTATGTCTTTACGGCCTCGCTTCCGCCCTCCGTCGTCGCGACCGCTGCCACCTCGATCAACAAGTTGATGCAAGGAGCCGACAAGCGCGCCCACCTGTGGGAAAATTCCAAGCGGCTCCACGGGGGTTTAAAGGCACTCGGCTTCACTCTCGGGACCGAGGAGCCGCAGTCGGCGATCATCGCGGTCATCATGCCGGACCTCGAGACCGGGGCGGCGATGTGGGAGGCGCTTCTGAACGAAGGCCTCTACGTCAATCTGGCACGGCCGCCGGCAACCCCGGCGGGCAAGACCCTGCTGCGCTGTTCCCTTTGCGCCGAGCATTCCGCTGGGCAGGTGGACGAGATTCTTGCGATGTTCCGGTCGGCAGGACGGGCGACCGGCTGCATCTAAGTGGCAGCTGACTTTCGTCGGGTGGAAGACATGTCTAGACTGGAGCCATGACGGCAAGCGGCGATACCGGAAACCCGATCCGCTTCGACTGGAGGCGCGGCGGCGCGGCGGCGGGCGCATTGGTCGCCGTTCTCCTCCTGCTCGGCCTCGTCGTCCTCGTCGCAATATCCAACGGCGATCGCGACAAGGCGCTGGAGCTTGAGCGGCACGCCTACGAGGTCACCCTGCTCAGTCGCTCGATTGACGCCAACATTTCGCGGTCGGAAGCGGCTCTCGGCCGCTTCGCGCTCGACGAGCGGGTCAACACCAGCGGCAACATCTATCTCAGCTATTGGCGGCTCGCAGGCCGTGAGATCGAACAGCTCAAGCGCCTTGGCAGCACCAGCCCCGAACAGAAGCAGAGGGTCGCCGAGCTCGAGCGCCTGTACAATGAGCTTGGCGCCAAGTTCGACAATGTCGCGCGGGCGATCACCGCGAAAAAGGGCGATTACGGGATCAGCTATTATTACTCGACCGTGGGTCCTGATGCGGACCCACCGCTGGAGCCGGCGCTTCGCCTGAAGCTCCGGGAAATCGCTGACAACGAGCGCTCGCTTCTCCAGCAGCGAATGCAGCAGACCAAGGTTTTCTCGGCGCGCGCCGACCGCTTCACCGACTATCTAAGCTGGCTCGGGGTCATCGTCGGCCTCGCCGCCATTTTCCTGGGAGTAGTCGCGGTCCAGGCGCTCCGCCATTTCGCCTTCGCCCGCCGCGAAGCGGAAAACGAAGCCGAGCGCGCCGAATCGCTGGAAGCCGCCGTCCGCGACCGCACCCGAGAGCTTCTCGAGGCCAACCAGGCGCTCAAGGCGGAAGCAGCTGAGCGCGAGGCCGCCGAAGCGCAATTGCGACAGGTCCAGAAGATGGAAGCCGTCGGCCAGCTGACCGGCGGAATCGCCCACGACTTCAACAACATGCTGGCCGTCGTGGTCGGCGGCATCGACCTTGCACGGAGGCGGCTCAACGGCCCTCGCCGCGAAGTTTTTGCCCATCTCAACAACGCCATGGAAGGCGCCACTCGAGCTGCGGCGCTGACCCGCAGGCTGTTGTCCTTCGCCCGCTCCGAGCCGCTCCTTCCCGAACGGGTCGAGCCCAAGGAGCTGGTCGGCGGCATGTCCGACCTTCTCGATCGCACCCTTGGCGAACGAATCCGGATCAAGATCGATCTCGCCGCCGACACCTGGCCGGTCTATGTCGATTCGCACCAGCTGGAGAACGCGATCGTCAATCTTGCGGTGAACGCCCGCGATGCGATGGACGGCGCCGGACGGCTCAAGATAAGCACCGCCAACGTTAAGCTCTCGGCAAACGAAGTCGGCGATATTCGTGCCGGTGAATATGTTCGAATCTCCGTCACCGACACCGGCTGCGGAATGCCTGCCGATGTCATGGACCGTGCGTTCGAGCCCTTCTTCACCACCAAGCCGGTGGGCAAGGGAACCGGGCTCGGCCTCAGCCAGATCTTCGGTTTCGCGCACCAGTCCGGAGGCGAAGCGGGAATCGAAAGCGTGGTCGGCAAGGGCACCACGGTTTCCATCTACCTGCCGCGAAGCGGCGCCGAAGCGCCGGTGCGGCTCCACTCGGCCAACCGGATGAGCGAGGACGAACGAGTCCCCGGAGCCCGAATCCTCGTCGTCGAGGACGATCCGCGCGTCCGAACCTCGACGGTCGAGGCCCTGCAGGACCTCGATTACGATCCCGCCTCGTGCGAAAGCGGCGAACAGGCGATCGAGCTGTTCGACAAGCAGACCTTCGACCTCGTCATCAGCGACGTGATCATGCCCGAAATGACCGGCCCCGAACTGATCAAGATCCTCAAGCAGAAGCGAACCGACTTCGCGGTGCTGTTCGTCACCGGCTATGTGGGCGAAAGCGAAGGCGACAGCCTCGTCGGCCATGAACTGCTTCGCAAGCCGTTCACCGTCGGGGCGCTTGCGTCAGCGGTTGCGACGGCGCTGTCGCCTAGCGAATCGCACCGCTCTTCAGAAGCCGCGGCAGCAAGCTGATCCCGGCAATCAGCGGCCAGCGCCGCTGCCATGGCTTGAGTTCGATGCTGGTCCCGGCGTGGCGGTTGATCTTCCACGCGATGTAATCGGCTCCCCCGGCAAAGGTCGCGCTCGCCTTAGCGAGCCGCAGGACGGACAGCAGCTTGCCCTTGCGCTGCATCCGCTTCCACCAGCGGCCCATTCGTACCGACGCTGCCGTCCCCGCCCAGGGAAGCGCCGCTTCCCCGAAGCGGCGGTAGCGCTCGGCGGCGGCCGCGACGATTGCCCCGGACCTGTCGCCGCGCTCGGCGCGAAGCTCGGCCGCGAACGTCAACTGCAGCGCACGTTTCCAAAGGTCGAGCACTGGCGTCCCGGCCGGTGCGAGAGGGACGGTCCACCCCAACAGAGTCGGCGCGCACCTGCCGATCGCCCGAATCGCGGACTCGCGTGCATTTTCGTCGGCGCTCCACACCAGCCTCGAGGGTTGGGCAAAGCGGGCAACCACCGAAATGCTTCGCGCTTCAGGGCCGCACTCGCGCTCGAAATCCGCTTCGCTGAGCACCGCATATTTCGCGACCAGCCCCTCGTGCTCGAAATAGAAGACATTGGGCGGGATCAGCCGGTTGGCGAACGCCAGCCAGCGTTTGTCATAGGCCTGGCGGTAATCGGAGACGATCAGGTAGAAATCGAGCATCAGCCCCTCGACCCGCTGCTCCCTCAGCGTCGATCCGTAATAAAGCACCGCTCGCGACGCCGCGTGCCTTGCCGCGATTGCCTCGGCCATCGCAGTGACCCGCGGGTCGACGGGCAAGCACAATTCCTCTGCGACGAGATCGCGAAGCGTGTCGGCCATGATTGCAGCCTAGGCCGCGAAGCGGACGAACGACAGCGGCTGGGCCGGGTTCAGCCGGATCGGCATACCGATTTCGGCGTGGAACATCTCGCCGTCGAGGATGAGGTTGCTGTGCTCGCCTTCGATCCGGATTTCGTCGGTTTCTTCGAGGTGCACTCCGCGAAGCGGTTGCCGCCCGAGGTTGCCGCCAAAGCTCGCCACGATCGCCCGGAACAACGACGCCGGCCTCTCCTCGATCGCGAGCAGCTTCAGCGGTCCACGGCCGGAGCTCTGGATTTCGCTCGACAGGAGCAGCTTTTCGAGGGTCGTTACGACCAGCAGCGTGAAACGCCCGGTCAGCGAGTGTGTCGATCCGGTCGACACCTGGAGCGGCATTGCCTTGGGCGGAAGGAAGCTTGCGCGAATCCCCGAAAGCATCCGGAAGATCAGCGCGAGTGCCGTCAATGCGTGGCTGACCGCGTTGGGAAGCCCGAGCGGGTAGATCTTGTTGCGGCAGTACAACATCGTGTCGGCAAGGCCGGCGCCGCCAAGGAACATGCCGATCACCGGCCGCTCCGACCCGCCTCGCCTCAGCGCGATGAGCTCGCGCGCAACCAGATGTTCGTCGAGATTGCCCTGGGCGAGGCCGACGAGCCGCTCGAGGGCGGCGATGGGATCGCCATGGACTCCAAGGTCCAGCGCAATGAGATTGGTCTTGCCGCTCGGGATCACCGCCATTGGCGGCGGGCTATCGCCGAAATGCCGGCCGTTATGGATTTCGGTGAGAGTTGCCTGCACGGTGCCGTCGCCGCCGTTGACGACGAGCATCTTGGGCCGGACCCGCGCGATGGACTTGAGCGCAGCGCCGATCTGGTCGACATGCTCGACTTCGTAATGAAAAATGTCCGGGTGCTCGGCGCAATAAGCGCGAATCCTCGAAAGCTGCGCCAGATTGCCTGTCGACTTGGGATTGGAAAGAAGCGCAACCCTGGGCCGGCTCCTGACCAGCCGGCGGTCAGGCGCCGCCCGCTGCGAAGGCGCAGCAGGCATGTCTTTCGCCATCGCTTGCATTTCCGACATGCTGTATCGACCGGACCGTTATGAGTTTGCTTTGCGCCAGGGCGGCGATTCCGCCATTGGCTCGCTTGCCCGTTTCCGCCCGCTTTGCGGCCAAATGATGGTGTAGGGACGACGAAGTTGCGCCAGATATCGCTGATCGATCGCTATCTGGCGCGGTCCATTGCCGTGCCGCTCCTCGGCACGCTCATCCTTGCCGCGATGTTGCTAGTGCTCGACAAGATGCTTCGGCTGTTCGATTTCGTCGTCAACACCGGCGGTCCGGTCAGCGTCGTCTGGCGGATGCTGGCCAATCTCCTGCCGGAATATTTCTCGCTGGGAATCCCGATCGGGCTGTTGATGGGGATATTGCTCGCTTTCCGGAAGCTGGCGCTGTCGTCGGAGCTCGACGCGCTTCGCGGAATCGGCATTGGCTTTGGCCGAATGCTGAAGGTCCCGTACCTGTACGCGGGCGTCCTGATGCTGCTGAACGTCCTCATCGTCGGCTATATCGAGCCCTACGCCCACTATCGCTACGAAGGGCTCCGCTTCGATTTGAGGTCGGGAGCGCTCGGCGCTTCGATCAAGGTCGGGGAGTTCAACCGGCTCGGCAAGAAGCTCACCATCCGAATCGACCGCAGCGAAGAACATGGGACCCGGCTCCAGGGCATTTTCGTCCAGGTCGACGACCCGTCGGGCGGGAGCGTCGCGGCGACTGCGGAATCGGGCCGGTTCCTCTCCACCGACAATTCGCGAGTGATCCTGTTCCGGCTCCATAACGGCCGCCTGGTCCAGCAGTCACCGAAGTTCGCGGCACCGAGAACGCTTGCCTTCAACAGCTACGACCTGCCGATCCCCGTCCCCGCGATCGACCAGTTCCGCCAGCGTGGAACCGACTTCGACGAGCTCTATTTCAGCGAACTGTTCCGGCTGGGCTACGGCGGCGCCGCGACCAATCACGCGCAGCAGATCGGCGCCCAGTCCAACTTCAACTACCGTGTCGTCGAAATCCTGATGATGGCGATGCTGCCGATGCTTGCGGTGGCGCTTGCGGTTCCGCCCAAGCGAAGCACGTCGGCGCTCGGAATCTTCGTCGGGATCGTGCTCGTCGTCGCCTATCACAAGGTCAACCAGTACGGCCTCTATGCCGGCGCCCAGGGCCGGCTCAATCCGATCCTCGCAATGTGGGTGCCGTTCGCGCTTCTCGCCGCCCTGATCGGCTGGATGTATTACGTCATTGCCCACAAGCCCGGCGGCCAGCCGATCGGCGCGCTCGAATGGGCGGCCGCAAAGACGGTTCGCTGGGTCCGCTCGCTGTTCCCGAAAGCGCGGCCGGCATGATCAACCTGGAGTTCTTCCCGTCGAGGCAGCTCGCTCTTTACACCGTGCGGCTCTACCTGACGCGAAGCCTTGCAGTCCTCATCGGCCTTGTCCTGGTGCTGATGGCGCTCGACCTGCTCGGCGAATCGGGCAAGATCCTCGCGGTTCCGGGCAATGGCGATGCCGAGCTGTGGCGCTACGTCGGCTTGAGAGTGCCGCTATTGGCCTCGCGCTTCCTGCCATTCTCGGTGCTTCTCGGCACCCTCATCGTCTTTGTCGCGCTCAACCAGAACAGCGAAGTGGTGGCGATGAAGGCGATCGGGATTTCCGCTCACCAGCTGCTCGCCCCGCTCATCGTCGCCAGCCTCGGAATCGCGCTTCTCGCCTTCGCGTTCAACGAGACCGTTGTCGTCCACTCCGCCCGGGTGGTGAACGCGTGGACCGACAACGACTATAAGCCGATTCCCCCGCAAAGCGGGATCGTCTCCAACGTCTGGCTGAGCCGCGGCGGCGACCTCGTCCGAGTCCGCCTCGCCACCGGAAGCGGCGCCAGCTTTCGCGCCGAGGGAGTCACGATCTACGAGCGCGACAAGGGCGCACTCACCCGCATCGTCGACGCCGCGCGCGCCATTCCCGACGGCTCGGACTGGCGTCTCCAGGACGTGCGCGTCTACGATTCTAGAATGAACCTTGTCCGCAAGGCGGCCGAAATCCGCGGCCTTGGCGGAATCACGCCGCAGCAGCTGACGCTCGCCAGCGTCGATCCCGACGAAACCGGCTTCGTGCCGCTGGTCCGCAAGATCGGCGAGATGGAAGCTGCCGGAAAGACGACCGCCGCGGCTCGCGCCGGCCTTTGGCACAAGATTTCGGGACCTTTGTCGATCATCCTGATGCCGCTTCTCGCAGCGGTAGCCGCCTTCGGCCTCGCCCGCTCCGGCCAGGTGCTGCTTCGGGCGACGATCGGGATGGCGCTCGGCTTCGCTTACTTCGTCGCGGACAATTTCAGCCTGGCGATGGGCAATGTCGGCGCCTACCCGCCGCTTCTCGCCGCCTGGGCCCCGTTCCTGCTGTTCCTTCTCGTCGGTGAGACAGTGCTCATCCGAAGCGAAGAATAGGAAAGCCTAGGCCGAACGTCCGCGCCAGCTGCTCGAAGCCAGCCGCACCACCAGCCGCGAGAGCCCGCGGTGGCTCGCCTCGTGATAGACCGAATCCGCTTCCAGCGCCGAGCACAGCCGCCGGTGCGCAGTCCCAAGTGCATGGTACGGGAGCCCCGGAAGCAAATGGTGGAGCGCGTGATAGCGAAGCCCTACCGGCGCCCAGAACACCGGAAGCGTCGCCGGCGGCGGGACGTTGACGCTGTCGAGATATTGAGCGGTCACGCTCATCGCCTCGCCGTCATTCTCCCACAGATGCGCGACCAGCGTCCGCACCTGGTTGAGGAACATCACGCCCGACGCGACCCCAAGAAATACCAGGAAATCGCGAAGCGGGATCATCCCGGTCGCGGTCAGCACGATCAGCGCGATCGCCCAGACGCTGCACGCCGCCTCCAGCAGCCTCCAGTCGCGAGCGAACGCGCCTGTCGGCGACGGCCTGCGGAATGCCGGGTTGATCTGGAGCCCCGAATATTTCGCAACCACCGTCCGGCGAAGCCTGGGCCACAGCAGCGACAGCGGCGCCAGCACCGCGAATCGGATCAGCAGCCCTACCGGCGCCAGCAGGGCGGCAACGACGAACACCGGCAAGGTCCACGGTTTCATCAGCGCCAGCGGCAGATATTCGGGGTCGTTCGCCGTCCCGTAATAGCGCTTTGCATGATGCTGGTTGTGGACTCCCTCGTACATGAAGGACGGCACCAGGAGTGGAATTCCGATGATAAGGTTCCACGCCAGCCGGAATCCGGGAACCGCCCGCGGCTTCAGATGCGTTAGCTCGTGAATGAAGCTGCCGGCGCGATAGAGCGCGAGGACCGCGACGAAGCCGGCAAGAAGCGCAAGCGGAGTCGACACGAGCAACATCGCGGCGCCAAGCGCGGCGTAGCCGGCGAGTGCCGACACGGCGAGGTCCGCCCAGTAAATCCGCGCACTCGCCTTGTTGAGATCGCGGGTCAGGTCGGCTGCGGCCTTGAGCATCGCCTTGTCGTCGCCCGAGCGCACGGCTTCGCGCGCCGAGGTCGGCGCGGCCGATTTTCGCTGCAGGGTTGCGGTCTTGCTCATGGGTGCGTGCCTCTGGAGAAAGATAGTGGCGCGATCATGGCGCATCAATGAATGGGCTTCGGCTGGCGCTCGTACCTGAGCCGCGCTAGCCACACGCAATGAGCGCACCACTCACCATCCGCCCGGTCGAGACCGGGGCCGACCGCAAGGCCTTCGTCAACCTCGCCTGGGACGTCTACCGGGACGACCCCGCGTGGATCCCGCCGCTAAAGGACGAGGTCCACGGCCTCATCACGCCCGGCAAGAACCCGTGGTTCGAACACGCAAAGGCGAAGCTGTGGCTTGCGGAGCGCGGCGGCAAGCCGGTCGGCCGAATCAGCGCCCAGGTCGACGATCTCGTCCAGCAGCATATGGGCAATGGCACCGGCCAGTGGGGAATGCTCGAAGCGCTCGACGGCGAAGCGGCCGCCGCTCTCATCGCCACCGCCGAGCAGTGGCTCCGCGAGCAGGGAATGAGCAGCGCGCTCGGCCCGATCAGCCTGTCGATCTGGGACGAGCCGGGGCTGGAGATCGAAGGCCACGACCAGCCGCCGACCGCGATGATGGGCCACCACAAGCCCGAATATCGGACCTGGATCGAAGCCGCCGGCTACGAAAAGGCCAAGGACCTGCTGACCTACGAAGTCGACATCGCGCAGTGGGAAGACCCGAAGATCGACCGCCTCATCGCCATGGGCGAGCGCAATTCGAAAATCCGCATTCGCCAGGTCGACAAAAGCCGCTTCGCCGAGGAAGCCGCGGTCATTCTCAACCTCCTCAACGACGCCTGGTCGGGCAATTGGGGCTATGTCCCGCTGACCCAGAGCGAGATCGCCTACGCCGGCAAGAAGCTGAAGCCGATCATCTATGAAGAGCTGGTCCGGATTGCCGAATATGACGGCGAGCCGGTCGCCTTCATGATCACCCTCCCCGACATCAACGAGCTCATCAGGGACCTGGACGGAGAGCTGTTCCCGTTCGGCTGGATGAAGCTTCTCTGGCGGCTTCGAAAGCCCCGCGTGTCGCGGGCTCGGGTGCCGCTGATGGGCGTCGCCAGCAAGCTCCACTCGAGCCGCCTCGCCTCGCAGCTCGCCTTCATGCTGATCGAATACACCCGCCGCGACTGCGTCGGAAAGTTCGGCATCGAGACCGGCGAGTTCGGCTGGATCCTGGAGGACAATAAGGGGATGCTGTCGATAGCCGAGCTACCCGGCGCCTACGTCAACCACCGCTACCGCGTTTACGAGAAATCGCTTTGAACACGTCCGGATCGACGCGAATTGCGGGCGGAGTCGTCCACGGTCTTCCCGCCGACTTCGAAGACGCGCTGAAACGTAATTCAAAGGCGCTTGCGACCTGGGCGGACATAACGCCGCTGGCGCGTAACGAGTGGATCTGCTGGATCGAGTCGGCGAAGAAAGCGCAAACGAGGTTGAAGCGGCTCGACTGGGGCTGCGAAAGCCTAAGTCAAGGGAAACGCCGCCCGTGTTGCTGGCCCGGCTGCCCGCACCGGGAGAAAGGCAGCTAGGCCGCGTCCCTTAGGACCACCCACGTCGGCGCGTGGTCGGAGGCTTTCTCCTCGCCGCGCGCCCAGCGGTCGACGCCCGCGCCGCGCAGCCGGTCCGCCGCCTCCGGCGAGCACAGGAGATGGTCGAGCCGGAAGCCCAAATCGCGCTGCCAGCAGCCGGCGGTGTAGTCCCAGAAAGTGTAGAGCTTGGGCTCGTCGGGATGAAGCGACCGAAGCGCGTCCGTCCACCCCGCATTGAGCATCCGCCGCCACACCTCACGCGCCTCGGGCTGCATCACCGCATCATGCTGGGTTGCGCGGACGGAGAAGACGTCGCGGTCCTCCGGAACCACGTTCCAATCGCCCGCGAGCACGACCGGCCGTTCTTCTTTGAGAAGTTCGGCCGCGCGCTCGGCAAGCCGCTCGAACCAGCGGATCTTGTACTCGAACTTCTCGGTGCCGACCGGATTGCCGTTGGGGAGGTAGATGGAGGCAAGGATGACGTCGCCGACCTCCGCCTCGATGTAGCGGCTGTGCGTGTCGTCGGGGTCGCCGGGAAGGCCCATTCGCCGGAGCTTCGGAGAGTCGCCGCGAGCAAGCACCGCGACCCCGTTGAAGCCCTTCTGCCCGTGCCATACGGCGCCGTAGCCCGCGCCTTCGATGTCGGCGATCGGAAGCGACTCGTCGGCGCATTTCAATTCCTGAAGGCAGACGATGTCCGGCTTTTCGCGATCGAGCCATTCGAGAAGCCGGGGCATGCGCGCCCGAATTCCGTTGAGATTGTAGGAGGCGATTTTCATGGCCCCGCCCTAGCCGCTGCTTTCTAGACCGAAAAGCTCGACCCGCAGCCGCATCCCGACTGCGCGTTGGGATTGGTCACCCGGAACGCCGCGCCGCCGAGGTCCTCGACGAAATCGACACACGACCCGCGAACCAGCTCCAGGCTGGCGGGATCGACGACGAGCCTTACGCCGTCGGTCTCGGCTACCGAGTCCGCCTCGTCGGGAGCCTCGGCAAGCTCGAAGCTGTAGGTGAAGCCGGCGCAACCGCCGCCGTCGACGGCAAGCCGCAGGATCGCCGGCGCGTGCTTGCGCTCGGCAATGGCGGCGACCCGCTTGGCCGCGTTCTCGCTAAGGCTGATCTGGGCTTCGGTCACACAGGTAAAATAGGGTGCCGGCTGGGGGGCGGCAACCTCGAGGCGATTATTTGCCGCCGGCCGGTCCGCCCAGCGCAACCTGGTCCATCGACGCGTTGCTTCCGGCCCGCTTCATCGCGAGCAGGTAGTCGGTCGACTTCATGAACGGGATCGGGTTGACCGGGCTGTTGTCGATCCGGACCTCGTAGTGGAGGTGGTTGCCGGTCGAGCGTCCGGTTGAGCCGACCCGGCCGATTTCCTCGCCGCGGGTGACATGCTCGCCTTCGCTGACCAGGACTTTCGACATGTGGCCATAGCGGGTGATGATCCCGCGGCCGTGGTCGATTTCGACCATGTTGCCATAGCCGCCGCTGTTCCAGCCGGCGCGGATGACGGTGCCTTCGGCGGTCGCGTGGACCGGAGTGCCGTAAGGCGCTGCGAGGTCGATTCCGGGGTGGAATGCGGCGCCGTGGCGGAACGGGTCGCTACGCGATCCGAAACCGCTGGTGAATTCGGCGGTGCTGAGCGGCTTTGCCGAGGGAATGGCGATCGCTCCGTCGGCCAGCGTGTCGAGCTTCTTCCAGCTGCTGAACAGCTGCTTGAAAGTCGGGTCTGCGGCGCCCGAATCGAATGGCCCACCGACTGCGCCGGTCCCGGCCGGTGCCGGGTAGAAGCCGAGCCGCTTGAGAGTGTCGGCATCGACGTCCTGCGCTTCGAGAGCGGCGGCGAGAGCGAACTGGCGCTGCTCGACGAGCTTCACCCGCCGGTCGGTCTCCGCGGCCAGCTTCTTGAGCTGCGTTGCATAGGGCGTGACGACGGACTTCTCGGCCGCCGGGCCGGCAATCATCTGCGCTGCTGAAAATCCGGACCAGCCGACGAGAAGCAGGGAAACGAAAAAGAAAAAGGCCTGGACGGGAGCCGACACGCGAAAGCGGCGGAGCTGCGTTCCGTCGTGGATGAAAAACTCGCGATCGCTGAAAAGAGTCCGCGAACGTGCCAGCAACTGCGTCATTTCCCGCTCCCAAATCCCCAACGGCACGCCCGAGCCGATGCCGGGCGCTTGAAGAAACCGTCGATAAAGGAGCTCCCCAGCCCCTGTGGCACATGCGGAAAAAACCCCCCGCTCGTGCCGGAGCCGAAACTCACCCTCATTGGTTAACAAATTCAACCTAAATCGCGCGGTCGCGGGACGAACCGTCGGCCTGTTGCGGTGAGTTGATGTTACCGTGCGCCCCTCTACCGGGAACTTTCCGAATCCGGCCTGCCGGTCGGGCGAATCTTTCGCACTTGCCTTGTGTCGGCCCGGGCGATGTTTACACCTGCTCTCGGGCCACGCCGTCCCAACGCGGCGCGCGCTCTCTGCGAGGAGAGTCTACGAATGACCGATACCCCTGCGCGCAAACCCGCGCGCCCGAGTTTTTCCTCAGGTCCCTGCCCGAAGCCGCCCGGCTGGTCGCTCGACAAGATCGACACGTCGGTCCTCGGCCGCTCGCATCGCTCGTCACTCGGCAAGGCGAGGCTCGGCGAAGCGATCGAGCGAACGCACGCGCTTCTCCAGCTTCCCGCCGATTACCGCCTCGGGATCGTCCCCGCCTCCGACACCGGCGCGATGGAGATGGCGATGTGGTCGCTGCTTGGGCCGCGCCCGGTGACCATGCTGGCCTGGGAAAGCTTCGGCGCGGGCTGGGTCACCGACGTCGCAAAGCAGCTCAAGCTCGATGCCGACATCCGAACCGCGCCCTACGGTGAAATCGCCGACCTTTCAGGGATTGGCCCGGAAAGCGACATCGTCTTCACCTGGAACGGGACCACGAGCGGAGTTCGCGTTCCCAACGGCGACTGGATCGCGCCGGACCGCACCGGCCTTTCGATCTGCGACGCAACGTCCGCCGCTTTCGCGCAGGACATCGACTGGCCGAAAATCGATGTCGGCACGTTCAGCTGGCAAAAGGCGCTCGGCGGCGAAGCGGCACACGGCATGCTGGTGCTCAGCCCCCGCGCCGTCGAACGGCTCGAAAGCCAGCCCGCACCGCGCCCGCTTCCGAAAATCTTCCGGCTCACAAAGGGCGGCAAGCTGATCGAGGGAATCTTCAAGGGCGAGACGATCAACACCCCCTCGATGCTCGCCGTCGAGGACTGGCTCGTCTGCCTCGATTGGGCCGAAAGCACCGGCGGGTTGCCAGCGCTGATCGCTCGCGCCGACGCCAATGCGGCGGCACTCGAGCACTGGGTGCAGTCCGCCGACTGGATCGAGAATCTCGCCCCCGACCCGGCGATCCGCTCCAACACCTCCGTGTGCCTGCAATTCGCCGACCGCTCGAACGAGCAGGCGAACGCCGCGCGGCAGAAAGCCATCGTCAAGCTGCTCGCCAGCGAGGGCGCCGCCTACGACATCGGCGCCTATCGCGACGCCCCGCCGGGCCTTCGGATCTGGTGCGGAGCAACGGTCGAAACCGCCGATATCGAGGCGCTGACGCCATGGCTCGACTGGGCCTGGGAGAAGACGGCATGACCGACACAGTCAAAGTCCTCATCGCCGACAAGATGGACCCCAGGGCCGCCGCCATCTTCCGCGACCGGGGGATCGAGGTGGACGAGAAGCCCGGCCTGTCGCCCGACGACCTCAAGGCGATCATCGGCGACTATGACGGCCTCGCCGTGCGCAGCTCGACGCGAGTCACCGCCGCCGTCATGGACGCCGCCGTCCCGCGCCTGAAGGTGATCGGCCGCGCCGGGATCGGGGTCGACACGATCGACGTCCCCGCCGCCTCGGCGCGCGGGATCGTCGTCATGAACACGCCGTTCGGAAACTCGATCACCACCGCCGAGCACGCCATCGCGATGCTGTTCGCGCTGGCCCGCGAAATCCCCCAGGCCGACCAGTCGACGCAGTCGGGCAAGTGGGAAAAGAGCCGCTTCATGGGCGTCGAGCTTGCCGGCAAGACTCTCGGCCTCGTCGGCTGCGGCAATATCGGCTCGATCGTCGCCGACCGCGCGCTCGGCCTCAAGATGAAGGTCGTCGCCTACGACCCGTTCCTGTCGCCGGAGCGGGCGGTCGAGCTCGGGGTCGAAAAGGCCGATCTCGACGAGCTTCTCGCCCGCGCCGACTTCATCACCCTGCACACGCCGCTGACCGACCAGACCCGCGGAATCCTCTCCAGCGACGCCCTGGCGAAAACGAAGCCGGGCGTCCGAATCGTCAATTGCGCGCGCGGCGGCCTGATCGACGAGGCTGCGCTCAAGGACGCTCTGGAGTCCGGCCACGTCGCCGGAGCCGCGCTCGACGTTTTCAGCCAGGAGCCGGCGAAGGACAATCCGCTGTTCGGCACGCCCGGCCTCATCTGCACCCCGCACCTCGGCGCGTCGACCACCGAGGCGCAGGTCAATGTCGCCATCCAGGTCGCCGAGCAGATGGCCGATTACCTGCTTCTCGGCGGCATCACCAACGCCGTGAACGTCCCGTCGCTGTCGGCCGAGGAAGCGCCGCGGCTGCGGCCTTACATGACGCTCGCGCAAACCCTCGGACGGCTGTTGGGCCAGGTCGCGGGGACTGAAATCCGGTCGATCGACGTCGAGGTCGAAGGCGCTGCGGCCGAGCTCAACATGAAGCCGATCACCGGCGCCGTGCTCGCCGGGGTGATGAGCAGCTGGTCGGACAGCGTGAACATGGTCAACGCCCCCTATCTCGCCAAGGAGCGGGGCATCGCGGTTCGCGAAATCCGGACCGAGTCCGAGGGCGATTATCACACGCTCGTAGCCGTCTCCGCCGGCACCGACCACGGTCCAAGGCGGGTCGAAGGCACCTTGTTCGGCAACCGCGCGCCGAGGTTGGTGAACATCTTCGGAATCCGGGTCGAGGCCGAGCTTGCCGGCCAGATGATATATATCGTCAACAGCGACGAGCCCGGCTTCATCGGAGCGCTCGGCACCATGCTCGGCGAGCACAAGGTCAACATCGGCACCTTCAACCTCGGGCGCCGCGAGGAAGGCGGCGAAGCGGTCGCCCTGGTCGCTGTCGACGATCCGATCACGTCCGACCTCGCGGCCGAGCTTCACCGCCTCCCGGGCGTCCGCGACGTCGTACCGCTCAGCTTTTGACGAGGCGCACCGAGCCGGACGCGCGACGATCGGCTTTGCGCATCGTCAAGCCAGTCCATAGATGAGTGGAAACCCTTTTTGGAAAATCCCCATCGTCTCGATCGTAACCGGCGCGCGCGTCTGGCGCATCGCCACGACCGCTTTAGCCCTCTCGCTTGCCGCTGCTGTCGTTCCGGCTTCGCTTCCGGGCAGCACGGCAATGGCCGCGGAAATCACCAAGGCGGACTTCTTCAAGCCCGGCGTCGCGCCGGTTCGAAACGGCGGCGCCTACGATGTCACCGTCGTCTATTTCATGGACTATCAGTGCCCGGTCTGCCGCCAGCACACCGACGAATATGCCAAGGCCTTTTCGGAGGATAAGAAGCTGCGGGTCATCTACCGCGACACGCCCTTTTTCGGGCCCATGTCCGAACTCGCCGCGCGGCTCGCAATCGCGTCGCAGTTCCAGGGCAAGCACGAGGCCTTTCACCTCGCCCTGATGCACACCAAGGGCCGCCTTACCGAGGCGAACATCCGCGAGGCCGCAACCAGCGCCGGCGTGAACTGGGCCCGGCTCCAGAAGGATCTCGCCGCGCACAAGGCGCAGATCGATGCCCAGGTCGAACAGAATATCCGCCTGTCGGAAGCGGGTGGCATCTCCGGCACGCCTGCCTTCGTCATCGGCGACAAGCTCGCCGATGGAGCGCTCGATTATGCCGGGCTCAAGGCGGAGATCGCCGGCGCCCGCAAGAAATAGGATTGCGGCCGCTGCGGAGTCCCGCCGAACTGGACGCACCGCCGCTGCGCCCCTAGAGCCGCCAGGGCCGCTCAGAACGGGGATTCGACCTTGGCAAACGTGACCGTCATCGGCGCTCAGTGGGGCGACGAAGGCAAGGGCAAGATCGTCGACTGGCTGGCGAGCCAGGCAGACATGGTCGTCCGCTTCCAGGGCGGGCACAATGCCGGCCACACATTGGTCGTGGACGGCACCACCTACAAATTGTCGCTTCTTCCGAGCGGGATCGTCACCGGCACGCCGTCGGTGATCGGCAATGGGGTCGTCCTCGACCCGTGGGCGCTCAAGTCGGAGGTCGAGCGCATCCGCGAGCAGGGCGTGAAGGTCACGCCGGACCTGCTGATGGTGGCCGAAACCTGCCCGTTGATCCTTCCCATTCACCGCGACCTCGACGCCCTTCGCGAAGACGCCAGCGGCGCCGGCAAGATCGGCACCACCCGGCGCGGCATCGGCCCGGCCTACGAAGACAAGGTCGGCCGCCGCGCGATCCGCCTGTGCGACCTTGCCCATCTCGACCACCTCGAGCCGGTGCTCGACCGCTTGTGCGCGCATCACGACGCGCTTCGCGCCGGCTTTGGCGAACCGCCGGTCGATCGCGACCGCCTGCTTGGCGACCTCGCCGAAATCGCCGGCTTCGTCCTGCCATTCGCCCGCCCGGTGTGGCGTGACCTCGACCGGGCATTGGCGCGCGGCCGGCGGATCCTGTTCGAAGGCGCGCAGGGCGTGCTCCTCGACGTCGACCACGGCACCTATCCGTTCGTCACCTCGTCCAACACCGTCGCCGGGACCACCGCTGCGGGAAGCGGGGTCGGCCCCCACGCTGCCGGGTTCGTCCTCGGGATCACCAAGGCCTACACGACGCGTGTCGGCTCCGGCCCGTTCCCGACCGAGCAGGACAATGAGGTGGGCCAGGAGCTTGGGACCCGCGGCCGCGAATTCGGCACCGTCACCGGACGCCAGCGCCGCTGCGGCTGGTTCGACGCAGTCCTCGTCCGCCAGGCGGTCGCAGTCGGCGGAATCACCGGAATTGCACTGACCAAGCTCGACGTGCTCGATACGCTGGAAACGGTCAGGGTCTGCACCGGCTACAAGCTCGACGGGAAGAAGCTGGATTACCTGCCACCCCATCCCGCGGACCAGGCGCGCGTCGAGCCGGTGTACGAGGAAATAAAGGGCTGGCAGGCGTCGACCGAAGGTGCGCGAAGCTGGGCCGACCTTCCCGCCCGGGCGATCAAATATGTCCGCCGCATCGAAGAACTGATCCGCTGCCCGGTGGCACTGGTCAGCACCTCCCCAGAGCGCGACGACACCATCCTGGTAAGGGACCCCTTCGCGGGGTGAATTACCGGATCGTCAGTCCCGCGAAAGCGGGAATGACGCCAACGCCGGGCAGTTATCGGACCGAGTTGATTGCCTCGCTCGCCCACTCTTCCAGCGTCTTCATAAGCGCCCGGTGCGGGAACGGTCCGTAGCTGATCCTCGCCACTCCGGCATTGGCCCAGTCGCGGTTCGCGGGAGCGCCGGGGAAGGCGATGAGGTTGAGCGGCAGCGGCACCTCGCTCACCACCCGCTCGACCTGGCGCGGGTCCGACAGCCGCGGCACGAAAAAGCCGCTGGCGCCGGAATCGGCGAAAGCCTTGCCACGCTCGATGGCCTCGCCGACCAGGGCATCATCGAACGTCTCGGCCTTCAAGAACAAGTCGGTACGCGCGTTGATGAAGAATTCCGGCCCGACGCAATCGCGGATTGCCTGGATTCGGCGGCACTGCCGGTCGAGCGGATGGAGGCCTTCCCCGCCAATCACCTGGTCCTCGAAATTGCAGCCGACCGCGCCGGTCGATTTCAGCCGCGCGGCGTTTGCGCCCGCTTCCTCGGCCTCGACCGCATAGGCACCTTCGAAATCGACGGTGACAGGAAGGTCGACCGCGGCAACGACTCGCTTGGCATTGTCGATAACGAAGTCGAGCGGCACCTGCTGCCCGTCGCCGAAGCCGGAGGCGTCGCCGACCGGGTGGCTTCCCGTCGCAATCGCCATTGCCCCGGCACGGGCGACCGCCTGCGCGCTTCCCGGATCCCAGATGTTGTAGAGGATGACCGGTTGTCCCGGCCGGTGAAGCGACTCGAAAGTTTCAAACTTGCCCGCCATGCGGCGCTGGTTAGCAGCGGCCGGCCAAAGCCGCCATCTCAGCCGTCTCGGGTGGCCGGCGTGATCACCTGGTCGCTAAACCCGGGGGCGGCAGCCGGCTTTGGCGGCGGAAGGGTTACCGTGACGCTCGACCGGTCAGGCTCGGAGCGAACCGGTCCGCACGACGCAAGCAGAAGCCCGACCAACGGAAGCACACGCAACATCGCGGAAGGATTGGGGCCAAAGCCTTTACAAATTGCCAACCGCGCCCCTGCATCGAACTGCCTAGGAGAGACTCCGCGGCGGCCAAGGGCCAGGCGCCGCGCAAAGCGGTGCCGTTCGCCTCTGCTTAGTGGACGAACCTCGCAACCACGTCGCGATAGCTTCGGCTGACCTTCACCTGGGCGCCCGAATCGAGCACCAGGAAGCATTCGCCGTTGGTGTGCGGCTTGACCTGCTTGACGAGGTCGAGGTTGACGATTGTCGACCGGTGCACCCGCTGGAACCGCCTCGGGTCGAGCCTTTTCTCCAGGTCCTTCATCGTCTCGCGCAGGATCAGCGTATTGTCGCCCGTCTGGATGCACATGTAATCGCCGGCCGCGTCGATCCGCTCGATCGTGTCGACATCGACCCGGAAGATCTGCCCCTGGTCCTTGATGTTGATCATCTTTTCGAAGCGGTTGGCGGCCGGGCCCTCGCCGCTGCCTTCCAGTTCCTCGGCCGCTTCGGGAGCATGCTCGACCAGCGCTTCCTTCAGCCGCTCGGCCTCCTCGACGCTTCGCTTTTCCGACAGTCGCTGGCGGACCCGGTCTAGAGTTCGCGGCGAGCCTGTCCTCGTCTACCGGCTTGACCAGGTAATCGACCGCCTGCGACTCGAACGCCCGGACCGCGTGGTCGCTAAAGGCGGTGACGAACACGAACAGCGGCGGCTCGACGTCGAGAAGCCCCTGGATGACCGAAAAGCCGTCGAAGCCGGGCATCTGGATGTCGAGGAAAACCAGGTCGGGCTTGTGGGTCTTGATCTGCCGGATCGCCTCGCGTCCGTTCGATGCGGTTGCCACGATTTCGACGTCGTCATGGGCTTCCAGCCGGAGCTGGAGCCCCTGCGTGGCAAGCGGCTCGTCGTCGACCAGGATGGTCCGGATGGTCATCTGTCTTCGTCTCCGCTCTCGTAGGGAATTTCGATGATAACGCTGAACCCTCCATGTTCGTTCGTTCTCGTCGTGAACCCGTGCGTATTACCATAGGCCTGGACGAGCCGTTCGCGGATGTTGGCGAGGCCGACTCCGGTCGATGGGCTGACCGAGGCATCGGAACTGCCCTGGACATTGCCGCTGTCGGCAACTTCGATCCGAACGGCGCTTCCTTCGCGCCTTGCGGTGATCCAGATGTCGGCGCCATCCTCGCTTGGGGTCACCGCATATTTGATCGCATTCTCGATCAGCGGCTGGAGAAGCAGCGACGGGAGCTTTGCACCGATGGTTTCCCCGTCGATCCGGAAATGCGGGCGCATCCGGTCCTCGAAGCGCATCTTCTCGATCTCCAGATACAGCTTGAGGGTCTCGACTTCCTGCGCGAGCGTCACCTTGGCGGTCGATTCGTTGGCCAGCGTGTAGCGAAGGAAGGACGACAGCCTGGCAAGCATCGCATTGGCGCGCTCGGTTTGCTTGAGAAGTACCAGGGTCGAGATCGAATTGAGCGTGTTGAACAGGAAGTGCGGGTTGAGCTGGTAGCGAAGCATTGCCAGCTGCGCCGAGCTCGCCTGCCCCTCAAGCCGCTCGCGCTGGGTGATCTGCTCTTCCAGCAGGATGTAATAATTGATCCCGTAATAAAGCGCCGCCCATGCCGCCAACAGCGCGAAGTTGAGCAGGATCGCACCCAGGTATTCGAACCCGACCGGCCTCGCGTCGGGCTTCAGGAAAGTCGCGTAGCTCCACGTCTCGATGACCGAAAATGCCGTCGACGCGACGATCACCGCGGCGAGCGAAAGCACGGCGGTCCACACCACCCGCATCTTGATGAGCCGCCGGAACAGCGCTCCCATCAACAATGTAAGGGAATAGCCGGTGGCGGTGAGTAGCGCCGTGTGGACCACCCACATCGGCCCCATCGAATTGGCGAACCCGGACAGCGACCGGAGCAGGAAATATCCGGTCCAGCCGAGGCTCTGGAGGAACCAGAAGGCACGGTTCTTGTCCTCGAAAAACGGCGCGTCGAGCCCCACTCCCTTGAGGATGGGGCGAGCCGGCGATTCGATCAGCGGCGGGTCAGATCGCCTCTGCCGCCGCTGCTGGACAGCGGGGCGCTGTGCCGCCTGGCCCTCTGCAATGTTCGCGCTGTCGGTCGCCATCGTGCCGGATATAAGGCGATTGCGCGGCTGTTGCGAGCGAGCTCCTCGCCAAACGCCCGCCGGGCAATCTTAACCGCGTTTCAACCGTCTTGGACGTACCGCTCCGCACTGGACGGAAAAGCGGAACCTGGATGTACGAAGCGCCTGACCGGTACAAGCGAATGATCTCGGCGCGTTTGCCGGGTGGGAAATCCTTGGCCTTTACCAACGGCAAGGAAGCCGAAAACTCGCCGCTCCGCGATGCGCAGCTTCTCGCCCGCGCCGACCTCGCGCCCTTCTTCGCCGCCGCCAATGTCGCCGCCGCCGCGATCGTCGCCGCATGCCTGTGGAGCGAGGTGTCGTCGCTGCTGGTCGGCGGATGGGCCGCTGCGGTGGCGATCGTGAACCTCGGCGCGATGCAGCTGGCGCGCACCCAGGCGATCACCCACATCGGCCGCTCGGGCCGCCCTCTCGGCAATCGTATCCTCGTTGCCGACATCGCCATCCGCGCGCTCTTGTGGCTGTCGCTTCCGCTCTACGCCTTTCCATCCCTAGATCCCGCCTCGCAGCTGGTCACGGCCTCGGTGTTCGCCGGCCTCGGCATCGCCTCGCTGGGCCTCGTCGTCGTCCTGCCGTGCGTGGTGACGTGGATGGCCGCCTTCACCGCCGGCCTTTCGGTGGCGCTGGTCATCGGCCGCAGCCAGATCCCGTTCGAGCCCATGCTCTCCATCCTGTTCACTCTCGGAGTGGCGATTTTCGGCGTGCTTGCGGTCGCCCGCTGGGCGTTCACGCAGCTCAAGACCAACGCCGACATGGGCTCGCAGAGCGAAAGCTCAGCCCTCCTCCTGCAGGAATATGAACAGCGCGGCGTCGGCTGGCTGTGGCAGGTCGATTCGGAAAACCGCGTGACCTACATTTCGTCGCGGATGGTCGCCCTGCTCAACCGCCCGGCAAGCCAGCTCCTCGGCCACTCGCTTCCCTCGCTCCTTGGCGGAAGCGCCGAGCTTGGAAGCAAGCTTCTCGCCAAGCAGCCGTTCGCCAATCTCGAGATGCAGCTCGATACTCCGCACGGCCCGCGCTGGATTTCGATTGCCGGCGATCCGATCATCGATACCGCCGACCGCTTCGAAGGTTTCCGCGGAGTCGGCTCCGACGTCACCGAGATCCGGCAGACGCAGGAGCGGCTGACCCACCTCGCCAACATGGACGTCCTCTCCGGGCTTCCCAACCGCGGCCGCGTCCGCCAGCTCCTCGGCGAAGCCCTTCGCGAAGCAGCGGCAAGCAACGAGACCTGCGCAATCCTGTTTCTCGACCTCGACGGCTTCAAGCCGGTCAACGACACCTTCGGCCACCCCAAGGGCGATGCAGTGCTCAGGGCAGTGGCCAAGCGCCTAGTCGCGGAGGTCGGCGCGACGGGCCATGTCGGGCGAATGGGCGGCGACGAATTCGCGATCGTCATCCCCAATTCCCAGAGCCGCAAGTCGGTCGAGCAGATGGCGCAGCGAATCATCGATTCGATCAAGGAGCCCTACGAAGTCGACGGCACCAGCATCCGCATCGGCGTGTCGATCGGCTGCTCGTTCGGGCCGGTCGACGGAGCCACTGTCGACGACCTCATCCTCAAGGCCGACCTTGCGCTCTACGAAGCCAAGGGCGCCGGCCGCGGAATCGCCCGCTATTTCTCGTCGGAGCTGCAGTCGGAAAAGGAAGACCGGGTCCGGCTCGAAACCGACCTTCGCTCGGCGCTGCAGGCCAACCAGTTCCACCTCGTCTTCCAGCCGCTGATCGCCGCGAAGACGCAAAAGCTCACCGGTTTCGAGGCGCTGATCCGCTGGAACCACCCGAAGCGCGGCCTCGTCCCGCCGAACGATTTCATTTCCGTGGCCGAGGAAATCGGGCTGATGCCTGCGATCGGCCAGTGGGTGATCGAGGAATCGTGCCGGGCAGCGGCGAGCTGGCCAAACCACATCACCGTCGCCCTCAACGTCAGCCCCAAGCAGATCGTGCTTCCCAACCTTCCCAACGTGGTCAGCGAGGCGCTCGCCCGCCACCGCGTCCAGGGCAACCAGATCGAGCTGGAGGTCACCGAAGGGGTGTTCCTCGGCGACAACGGCCCGACGCTCGACGTCCTCAAGCGGCTCCGCGCGCTCGGCCTTGGCATTGCCCTGGACGACTTCGGCACCGGCTATTCGTCGATCGGCTATTTGAACAAGGCGATCTTCCACAAGCTGAAGATCGACGGCAGCTTCGTCCGCGAAGCCGGCACCCGCCCCGAAAACGTCGCCATCATCCAGTCGATCGTCCAGCTCGCCAAGAGCTTCCGGATGACGATCACCGCCGAGGGAGTGGAGACTCCCGAGGATTTCGAGCGGATGCGCGAGCTCGGCTGCGACATCATCCAGGGCTATCTGTTCGGCAAGCCGCTAAGCTACGCCAAGGCCAACGAGATGGTCGTCGGCCTCGACAAGCAGCGCGCCGCGGGCTGACCCGGCCGGCGCCAGGGATATTCTCGCAATCCCAGATGTTCTCTCTCCAAACGACAGTAGTTTGGAGTATCGAATTTTGCGCCTTCCAGTCCTTTTCCTTTCCGCCGCCGCGCTTGCCCTTGGCTCGTGCGGCAACTCCACCACGTCCGTGTCGACCGACAGCTCGTCGCAGGTGGACCCCGGTACCGACGTCTCCGACCAGGACCTCGAATCGCGGATCATGGAGGCGTTGAAGGACGCGCCGAAGAACGGGCTGACCAGGGACCTGTTCCTGAAGGCCGACATGCCCGCCCAGGGCCCGGAGCGTCGGCAGGCGCTTCTTGAAGCTGCGCAGGAATATGCCTCGGCGCTTGCCAACGGCAAGGTCGATCCTAACGAAATCTACGACGTCTATACCGTCCCTCGCCCGAAGGCGGACGTGTCGGCGGGGCTCAAGCAGGCGCTTCGCCAGAACCAGCTGCGCCAGTGGCTGGCATCGCTGGCGCCGCAGTCGAAGGAGTATCAGGCGCTTTCCGACGCCTTCGTCCAGCTCGTCCAGCGCACGCCCGACCTGAAGGGGGAAAGCATTCCGGCGACCGGCAAGATCATCAATCCGGGCGACCGCGACCCCAGGGTGCCCGCGATCGCTCGCAACCTGCGCGCCCAGGGCTACCTCCAGCAGGCCGCAGCGCCCACTGGCCAGCAACAGCAGCAAGCGCAGGACTCCCAAAGCTCCGACGACAAGTCGCAGCAAGACAGCCAGTCGGGCGAGGCGGCGGTGTTCACCAAGGAGATGTCGGACGCGCTCAAGCAGTGGCAGTCGGACGCCGGGCTCAAGGCTGACGGAATCGTCGGCCCCAACACCGTCGAGCAGCTCAACTCCGGCCCCAAGGACCGCGCCCGCCAGCTTGCCGTCGCGATGGAGCGGCTTCGCTGGCTCAACCGCAACCCGCCGGCGACCCGCATCGACGTCAACACCGCTTCGTCGTTCCTCGAATATTTCCGCGACGGGCAAAAAGTCGACCAGCGCAAGGTCATCGTCGGCCAGCCCGGATGGGCAACGCCGCAGCTGGGCACGCAAATGTATGCGCTAGTTGCCAACCCCAACTGGGTGGTGCCCGACTCGATTGCCAAGCAGGACGACCTGGCGAGCAAGAGCCAGTCGTGGCTGAACGAAAACAATTTCTCCAAAAAGAATGGTCATTGGGTGCAGGAGCCGGGGCCGCAAAGCGCTCTTGGAGTGGTCAAGTTCGCGCTCAAGGACGACCAGGCGATCTATCTTCACGACACCCCCGCCAAGTCGCTGTTCCAGCAGGACAATCGCCACGACAGCCACGGCTGCGTTCGAGTGCATGGGGCGCTCCAGTTCGCGCACAGCCTGGCCAACCAGGAGGGCATAGACTCGAAGTTCAGCCAGGCGATGGATACCGGCGAGGAAACGCAGGTGCAGCTGCCGAACGAAATTCCCGTCCGGCTTCTCTACCACACCGCTTTCCTCGGCGAGGACGGCCGCGTCCACTACGCGCCCGACGTCTACGGCTGGGACAATGGAGTGGCGACCGCGCTTGGCTACGAAAAGAAGGAAGGCGCAAACGCACAAAAAGCGCGCACCGGCGGCGACTACGGCCCGTAACCCCTTCGCAGGGAAGAAAAGTTTGACGGGCAAAGATTCTCGATTAACTTCGCTCCAACGGGCATGTTGTAAATCTGCGTTAGTGGGTTCGAGTGCGCGTATCGAAGGGGGCCTTCACTATGCCGATTACCGGTACGAGCGGCGATGACGTAATCAACGGTTCCGATGGCAACGACACGATCGATGGCGCAGGTGGCAACGACACCATCGATGGCGGTGCCGGAAATGACATCCTTTACGGCGGGGACGGCAACGACGCTCTCACCGACACCTCGGGCCTCAACCAGCTGTTCGGAGAGGCCGGCGACGACACGCTGACCGTCAATATCTACGACGCGGGCGGGCGCGTGGTCCTCGATGGCGGCACCGGCAACGATCTCATCAAGGTCGGCTTCCCCTTCGGAGTTGGAGTCTTCGGCTGGGGAGTCGATGTCTTCGGCGGCGACGGCGACGACACCGTGCTGATTACGCAGGGCAACGGGAACATCGTCGACCTTGGCACCGGCAACGACCGCATCGTGCTGACCGGCGCCAGCGTCGAGCCGACGACGCTCACCCTTGGCGAGGGCGCCGACCAGGTTTCCATCGGGCTGGAATATGGTGCCGCACATTTCAATTACGGCGGGCCGCTGGTCATGACGGACTATGAGCCGGGCGTCGATTCGCTGACCATCGCCTTCACGCCGGAACAGCTGTCCGGGTGGGACGGTTTCACCAATCCGTTCTCGGTCGGCTTTTACCGGCTGGTCCAGGATGGTGCCGACGCGGTCCTCCAGCGGGACCAGGACGGCCCCGACGGAGTGGCATATTGGTCGGAGCTGGTCCGCTTCCAGAACGTCTCCGTCTCCGCCTTGACCGCGGCCGACCTGGGCGGGTTCAACCCGGACGGAAGCCAGCCGGCGGGCGTTACCGTCAACGGCACTTCGGGCGACGACCAGCTGGTCCCGAACCCGCAATATTTGACGACCGGCGGTCTCGTCGGCGGGGTCGGCGACGACTCCATCTACGGCTTCGACGGTAGCGACCACCTGCTCGGGAGGGCCGGCAACGACGTCCTCTACGGAGGCGCGGGAATCGACTACCTGGACGGCGGGGTCGGCAACGACATCCTCTACGGCGGCGATGACAACGACAGACTCGTCGGTGGCTCGGGCGTCGAAGAACTTTACGGCGAAGCCGGCGACGACACCCTGCAATATTTCAGCAGCGGCGGCGTTTCCGCAATCCTCGACGGGGGCGATGGCAACAACTCCATCATTGCCCTGGGCGACTCTTACGGCGCGTACGGCACGGATGCGGTCGTCAGCGCCCGTGGCGGTGCCGGGGACGACATCATCTTTCTCGGCGACCTCGATTCCAGCGGTAACCAGGCGGACCTCGGGGCCGGCAACGACACCGTCACGATCAGCGGCCCGTGCGATGTACGAGTGACGCTCGGGCAAGGCTATGACGTCGTCAACCCGGTCTACTTCGGATCGGCCGATCGCCTCGCCGCCGTGGTCACCGACTACCAGGCGGGCGTCGATCACGTCAGCCTCGACACGATCCTGCAAACCCTCCCCGGCTGGGACAGCTCTATAAACCCCTTCGAGGCGGGCTATTTCAGGCTTTTCCAAAGCGGCGGCGATGCAATTCTCCAGTTCGATTTCGACGGCGGCGGCGATGCTTTCGTCGATGTCATCAGGTTCGAAAACGTCGACGGCGCGACCTTCACTGCCGCCGACTTCGGCGGTTACCAACCGGTGTTCGTCGCCGAGCCCGCACGCAACCTGACAGGCACCAGTGGCGCCGACACGCTGCAGGGGGGCGGCGGCGGCGATACGCTCTCCGGCCTTGGCGGAAACGACAAGCTGCTTGGAAGCGCCGGTGGTGACATCCTCGATGGCGGCGCCGGCGACGACCGGATGATCGGCGGCACGGGCGACGACGCTTACTTCGTCGACAGTTATAACGACGTGGTGATCGAGAATGCCGGCGAGGGGAACGACAGCGTCTTCTCGACCGCGAACTATGTGCTTCGCGACAATATCGAGGCGCTGACCCTGACCGGAAGCGCAAACCTCTACGGCTACGGCAATGCCGGCGACAACATCCTCACCGGCAACAGCGGCATCAACAAGCTGTTCGGCCTTGGCGGCAATGACGTTCTCGACGGCGGAGCCGGATCGGACCGGCTGTTCGGAGGGACCGGCAACGACATCTATTATGTCGATGCTTACGCCGACCGCGCGATCGAGAACGCCGGCGAAGGCAATGACGAGGTTCGCTCCAGCGCAAGCTATCGCCTCGGCGACAATATCGAGACGCTGACGCTGACCGGGAGCAGCGGCATCTGGGGCTACGGCAATGCTGGCGACAACACGCTGACCGGCAACTCGCGGCAACAACAAATTGTTCGGGCTTGGCGGCAACGACGTGCTCGATGGCGGTGCCGGCACCGACCGCATGTGGGGCGGCACCGGCGACGATGTTTACTACGTTGACCGCTATGCCGACCGCGTGTTCGAGAACGCCGGCGAGGGCACCGACAGCGTGTTCGCCAGCTCCAATTACGTGCTTGCCGACAACATCGAGAAGCTGACCCTGACCGGAAGCGCCAACCTGTGGGGCTATGGCAATGGGTCGGACAACACGCTGACCGGCAACTCGGGCGCCAACAAGCTCTACGGAATGGACGGCGGCGATACGCTTCGCGGGATGGCCGGCAACGACTGGCTCGAGGGCGGCGCCGGCCATGACGTGTTCTACGGCGGCACCGGGGCCGACAGCTTCGTGTTCCGCGACGGCGACTTTGCCGGGCTGACCGCGTCCACCTGCGACCAGGTCAAGGACTTCAGCCACGCCGAGGGCGACCTCATCCGCCTGAACTTCGCCGATGCCGACACCGCCACGGCGGGCGACCAGGCGTTCGCGTTCATCGGCACCGCCGCGTTCAGCAACACCGCCGGCGAGCTTCGCTACGAAGAGATCAGCGGCAACACCTACGTCAGCGGCGACACCGACGGCGACGGCGTCGCCGACTTCCTGATCCGCCTCGACGGAAGCCATGCGCTGACCAGCGGAGATTTCGTTCTTTAGGGGCCGCGGAGGGCGCGGGATCAGTTTGCGGCGATTCCGCTGGCGCCGGGCCAGCGGGCAACGACATAGGCGCGCGCGGCTCGATACTCGGCCGGAGTAACTTGCCCGTCGCCATCGCCGTCGGCAATCCGCTTGAACTGCCGCGCCGCCTCGTCGGCCTCGAAAATCGACAGGTGGCGATCGCCGTCGGCATCGAAGCGGGCGAGTGCCCACTCCATCAGCTTCGGTTCTCGCTCAAACAGGTCGATGGCCTTGGGATTGACCAGGCGATAGTCGCCCGCCGGCGCCGCCCGGGGCTCGGAGGCGGGCCAGGCTAGGACAAGCAGCAGCAAGGCCGAAATTTGCAACACGCCTACTGAACGCGCGAACGCGGCTACGGCTGCAAGGAAGAAAGCGCGTTTCGAACTGCCTTCAACAGTGCCTCGGAGCGGAAGGGCTTGGACAGCAGCAGCGATTTGGGCGCGACCTCCTTGATCGCTTCGGTTTCGCTATAGCCGGAGACGAAGAGGATCTTCTGGTCGGGCTGGTTCTCGAGCATTCGCCTGGCGACGTCGGCGCCGGACATAGCCGGCATGACGAAATCGAGGACGACGAGGTCGGGAGCCTCGCTTGCGAACTTCTCCAGGCCGGTCTTGCCGTCGCTGCAGTGGCGCACGGTGAAGCCTTCGTCGGCAAGTGCTTCGGCGATGAAGCCGCGGACGTCCGGATCGTCGTCGATGACCAGGACCGATGCCGATTTCACGTCCACCGTCTCGGCCTCTTCAGTGTCGTCGGCGGCCTCGCTTGCCGATCCGCCTTGCGCTGCCCTGAAGAACAATTTGATTGCCGTGCCTTCGCCTGGCGAGGTGTCGATTTTCGCAGTGCCACCGGACTGGCGAGCCATTCCGTAGACCATCGACAGGCCAAGGCCGGTTCCCTTCCCGATCTCCTTGGTCGTGAAGAAGGGCTCGAACGCGCGTGAAGCAACCTCTTCGGGCATTCCGGTGCCGGTGTCGCTGATGCAAAGTTCGACATAGTCGCCCGCTTCCAGCTCGCTTTCGGCCTCCTGGACCTGGACCACTCGAGTCACGAATTTCAGCACTCCGCCATCTGGCATTGCGTCGCGAGCGTTGATCGCCAGGTTGAGCACGGCGACCTCGAGCTGCGTCGGGTCGGCCATCACTGGCAGCTCGTCCGAGTCGAGGTCGAATTCCTTCGTGATCCCCGGGCCCAAGACGTTGCGCAGCAGCGGACGCATGTTGCGAATGAGCGGGCCGACTTCCACCGGTCGCACCTCGAGCTTCTGCACTCGGCTGAAGGCCAGCAGCTGCCCGGTCAGCCGAGCGCCGCGTTCGGCAGCGGTCAACGCATTGGCCGCGTAGCGCTTGAGCTTTTCGTCCTCGACGCGCTTCGCAACGACGTCGAGGCCGCCGACTACAACGGTCAGCAGGTTGTTGAAATCGTGCGCGATGCCGCCGGTGAGCTGGCCGAGCGCCTCCATTTTCTGGCTTTGCCGGAGCTGCTCCTGGGCCGCTTTGAGGTCGGTGATATCGCGCGCCTCGAACAGCAGGTACATGATCTCTCCGTCGGGCCCGCGCACCGGCTGCATGGTGACGTCCAGATAGGCGGTCGGAACGCCCGGCCGCTCCATCGCCACCTCCGCTCCGAAGGTCTCGCCACCGGCCGCGGCCTCGACCGCTCGCCTGATCAGGTCTTTGTGCTGCGGATAAGCCTGCAGCGTCGGCGAGTCCCAGATCTTGCGCCCGATAGCGCCCCGTGCATCCGTCGCCCGCCACGGCGCCTGCTTGGAATTTAGTTCTATTATGGTGCCGTCGGTGGTTAGCAGGCACAGCACCTCCAGCACCGCGTCGAAGACGGCGCGGAAACGGGCTTCGCTGTCGACGAGGTCGGCGGTGCGCTCCTCCACCTGGGCCTTGAGCGAGAGCTCCGCTTCCTTGGCGAGCGTGATGTCGGTCGCGGCGCCGATGAAGCCGACCAGCTCCCCGTCCGGCCCGAAGCGCGGCTGCGAGACGCTTCGGAGCCACCGCCACTCGCCGTCCGCGCGCTTGTAGCGGCCCTCCAGCTCGAACGGCTCGAGCGTGGCTTCCCCGGCGAGGCTTTCGGAAACGATCCGCTCGACGTCATCGGGGTGGATCCGCGTCCGCCAGTCGAGATTGCGAACCTCTTCGCGAGTGCCGCCGACGAAGTCGACATAGGCCTGGTTGACGAAATCGCGGACGCGGTCGAGCCGGGTCACCCACATCATCACCGGAGCCGAATCGGCGATCCTGCGGAAGCGCTCCTCGCTTTCGCGAAGGGCCCGCTCGGCGGTGCGCTGCTCGGTGACGTCGTCGACGATCACGACGACCCCCTCGACCCGCCCGCCGTCGCCTTGCCACGGCACGTACTGCACCTGGACGGCGACCGGGCCGCGCGTTTCATGGTCATGGTCGGCGACGAAGAAATGGCGATCGCCGGCAAGCACCGCCTGGAGAAGCGGGCCGCGATGGGCCCAGGCCTTTTCGCCCAGCATCTCGCGCATCGTCTTGCCGAGAATCTCGCTTCGCGGCTTGCCGAACCATTCGGCCATGCTCTTGTTGAGGAAGCGGTAGCGGAAGTCGCGGTCGACGTAGGCGAGCATCGCCGGAACCAGGTCGGCAAGCGCGAGAAGCCCGGGCCCGCTGAAGAATTCGGGCGGAAGCGCATCGTCGAGACGATCGGCGGACGGCCCCGGTGCCGCCGCAGCGGCCGCGCCCGGCTTCGTGCCGGATTGCGCGCCGGATTGCCCCTTGGACCGCGCCCTGGATTTCGCCCCCGTGGCCATGCCCCCTAGATTGCTCCATTTTTCCAAAGAGTCACGTAACTTGCGTTACGCCAGCCCGGAATCCGCAAAAATAATGGCGGAATTGCAAGTGGTTGTTCGCACACGCGAAGCCGAAGCGAAGAGAAAACTTTCCTATTTGGATTTCATTTGCTTCACGCTTGTCGATGGACGATTCGAAACGGACGGGCGCCGGTCCCGAGCAGGCGCAGAACCACGATCCCGACATCCAGGCGTTGCTGGAATTCGACCCGGTACCGCGCAAGCACAAGCGGGGAGACGGCTGGACCCCGGCGCTGCAGCGCATCTTCATCGCCAAGCTGGCCGAGCTGGGAAGCGTCAACGCGGCGACCGAGGCGCTGGGCAAGAACCGCTATGGCGTCGAGAAAGTGTACAAGTCGCCGGGCGCGGACAGCTTTCGAGCGGCCTGGGACAAGGCGATCGCTTTGTTCGAGGAGCGCGAGGCGAAGCGGATCGCGGCGGAGAATGCGCCGTTCGCGGGGGTGAAGCCGCCGTTCGTCGACAAGAGGAAGAAGGCCCCTCACCCCGACCCTCTCCCGCGCAGGGGAGACGGAGAAGGAGAAGGAGAGGGACAGCGCGAGCCGCTGCCGGTGATTTGCGACAAGTGCCGGGCGCAAGGGGCGGCGGGCGACGAGGCCTTTGCCGAAATCCCCGACCTTTTGGCCTTCGATCCGGTGCCGAGGCGGGCGCACGACCGGCTGTGGCCCGCCGACGTCCAGCGCGCCTTCATCGCCGCTTTGGCGGTGTCGGGATCGCCGGTGCGCGCGGCGCGAAGCGTCAGCCGCCACGCGTTCGGAGCGGAGAAATTGCGCAAGGCCCGCGGATCGCGAAGCTTCGGCGAAGCCTGGGAAGCGGCCCTGGACCTGGCCCGCGAGCGCGAGCTGACTCGGCTTCACGGCAGCCTGGAGCAATTGTCCGAAAAGATCGACGCGTCGGGCGGCCGCGAGGAGGGCGAGCAGGAACTTGGCGAGACGGAAATCGAGGAGGTGCGCCAGCGGGTGTTCGACAAGCTGCAGCGGCTACGGCGGAAGAAACTGCGCGAGGAGATTATCCCGAACGCGGAGAAACGCGCGGCGTGGGTGGTGCTGAACGGCGAAGCCGAGATCCACGAAGTCGAGAGCGGCGACAGCACCGAGGATAGGGCGAACGACGGCGCAGCCGACGCTTCGACTTAGTCGAGAGAATGAGGACTCAAGTTGAACCTGCTGATTGCGGCGGTTAACCCCTCAGAAAGGAGGGGAACGGTACATGGTGTTGACAATTGTCAACGGGTGCTTACGTATCCGCAGGTCCGATGCCTAGAAGCCGGCATCCGGAAAAGGAGATCGAAGACGCTGTTGCTTACGCTGAGGAGCGGGGCTGGACGGTCAAACCGATCAAAGGTCATGCCTGGGGCCGCCTCTATTGCGCCCACCACGACCGCGACGGCTGCAAGGTGTCGGTATGGGGCACACCCAGAAGCGCCGGCAATCACGCGAAGGACATTGTGAGAGCAGTCGAGCGATGTCCGCACGAGGAAGCAAAGGAGGAAAATGATGAAGATTTATGAGTTCACCATCATCGCCTCCGGGCTGGACCCAGAGGCCGAGGACTTCGAGGACCGCTTCTTCGAGGCGGGCTGCGACGACGCTACCATCTCGTTCCAGAAGGGCGCCATCATCATCGAATTCCACCGCGAGGCCGTTTCCTTCTCAAAGGCAGTCGCGTCAGCTTACGAGGCAGTCCGGCGCGCGGGTGCAAAGGTCGAGCGGATTGAACCCGATTACCTCGTTAGCTTGAGTGACATTGCGGAGCGCTGCGGAAAGACGAGGCAAGCGATTTCGCTTTACTCCAGCGGCGAACGCGACGGCGGCTTTCCAGCGCCCGTCGCGCGGGTCACGTCAAAGCACCCACTCTACGACTGGGAGGAAGTCGCCGGTTGGCTCGTCGAGCGCAATGCGTTGCCGAAGGACGAGTTCATTCGTGCGCGGATTGTCAAGGAAGCGAATTTGCACCTCGAGGCTGGCGAAGCTCCCGATGACAACTTCGTGCGGCGGCTCGAGGCCACCGAGGCGTTTGAGCTAATTTAACACCGCACCCTTGAAGCAATTGTCCCGATGCCACTTCAAGAAAGCTGGGTCGGGCCTGTCAACTAAGTTGTCGGGAAAACGCGCCTCGCCAGACGCGTTCAAAATCTTCCGAACGCCGTCGACGTCATTGATCAGGTTGGAAAGCAG
>CAWCUG010000001.1:0-848504 GCA_963798785.1 uncultured Alphaproteobacteria bacterium | reverse complement strand
AAAATTTGGAGTTAACCCTATAACCTGTATCCCTTAGGCTGGTAGGGATTTCTTTTTTCTTCTAGCTACAATCATTTCACTTTCTTTTTCAGCTTTCTCCAAATTACTTTCCTGCGGTTGGCTTTGCCTTTCAAGCGAAACCTTAATTTTCCGTTCCAATACCGAAAGTTCCGTTTTCAGTTTATTAAGTTCATCTTCTTTCCGCCATTTCCCGTTAACCACTTCCTGTAAAACAGGGATAGTCTTTTCTGAGTTTTTCATTTTGCACCTGGTGATTTTCTATCAATTCCGGGATTTTGTGCAGGGCATTCAAAAAGTTCATGGAAGCCAGTTTGGGGTCACTGGCTATCCGGCCATTGTTGTAAGTATATTTTATACCACTTTCCCCCTGAATAAAGAAACGGTTGTTGATGTAATTGTCATCGCTGAAAATTGACCCGTCTTTGGCCGATAATTCCGATTTGACTAAAAGCCGGAACCCAAACAATTCTCCAATTTTTCGGTATTCACCTTTAGTATTGATTGCATCATTAATCTGGTTAAGCTTTGCCCCAACGATTTCATAGGCTGAAGTATTCAGGCTATCCAGATTGACCGGGTTCAACAGGTTTCCCTCCTTGTCTTTCTTTACACGTTCCTGAAAGAAACCCCAGTCGCCTGTCATTTCATTAATGACAGTATTGTTGTGTTTCATGGCGTGTTGTATTTCATCTAATTTGTATTCCGACGAACTTCTGGAACGGTAGAAGGCTTTCCGTTCACTTTCCAAGGCAGTAATTTTCTTTTGCAGTTTTGCTTTCTCCAACAGTTCGGTATTGCCGGATAAAATAGCCACATACTCCGAAAAGTTCATGCCCGAGTTCTCATCCATTGCCCCCTCGTCAATAGTGCGGGTGCCCATATTGTTCGATTTTAACTGCCGGATAAACAACTGCTTATTGGCCAGTAGGTTGAATTTATAGGAATCCAGCGACTTTTCCACGGCATAGATAAAAGTGTCCAACTTTGTTTCCAGCAAAGGCTTTGGCAATCTCGTTTCCTTTCCGAACCGCCCTCCCGTTACGCTGTTCGAGGTCGGAAGGTCGCCAGGGAATGTCCAAATGATGGATGGCCACCGCCCTTTTCTGTGCATTGACCCCGGTGCCGAGCATATCGGTAGAACCAAATAAAACCCGTACCTGCCCGCTGTTCATCCATTTAATAATCTCTTTACGGGCTTTATCGCTTTTGGCTTCCTGTATAAACCGGATTTCATGGGCCGGAATGCCGTGGTCTTCATGTAATTTCCGCTTAATTTCGCTGTAAACGCTCCATTCCCCGGGCTTGTATGTCCCCAAATCAGAAAACACAAACTGTGTCCCTTTTTGTTGTTGGTATTTTTGGTAGTAACGGGCGATATTGGCTGCACAATGCGATGCCTTATTGTCGATGTGGTCTTCGTAATGTGAGCTTATCATCCGCATGTCCAGGCTCATTTTGCGGGCATAATCGGTTGCAATCAGCATCTTTGCTTTTTCCTCCCTTTCCGAAAGGGGCGCCCTGCCCAAGGATTGTTGCATCACCGTTTTGGGCAAAAGCCATCAATCGTTTGATAAAATCTTCCTGGTCAGGAGTGGGTGGTATATTGTAAAGCTGCTCATTCATTTCCGGGCGGTCAATGCCCACATCTTTGGCCGTGCGGTAGTCGGTTATTTCGGAATAGAAAGCAGCCAGTTCCGGTACCTTTATAAAGTAGCGGAAACGTTCTTTCTGAACAATTTGATTGGTAACGGAGAATTCAAAATCGGCTGTTTTCTTCGTATAAATGGCCGCCCAGGCATCAAAACAATGAATATCCTGCCGGGCCAGGGCTTCGGGTCGAAGGTACTTGAACAACAAGTATAATTCGGTCAGCGAGTTGCTGATGGTTGTCCCCGAGAGAAAAGTTGCCCCCAAATCTTTACCCTTGTTTGCCTGTATGGTACGGATGGCAAACAACAGGTTTAAAGCCCGCTGGCTTCCCTGCGAATTCCCGAGCCCAGCAACACGGTCGTGCCGGGTGTTGAATAGGAGGTTCTTAAATTTATGGCTTTCATCCACAAACAAGTGGTCGATACCCATTTGTTTAAAATCCACAATATCATCGGTGCGTTGTTCTATCTGGTAGGCAATATTTTTAAGTTTTACTTCGAGGTTGGATTGACGTTTCAGCAACCCTTTTAACATCGCATTAGACACATTGGTTCCCTGGTTTTTGAGTACTTCCAGATTTTCTTCCACGCTGTTAAGTTCCTCCTGTAATATCCGTTGCTGCATTTCCGGCGACTGGGGGATTTTCTGGAACTGGTCGTGGGTCAGGATGATGGCATCCCAGTTATTGTTTTTTATGTCATGAAAAATTCTCAGCCGTTTCTGTGGGGTAAAATCCTGTTTGCCCGGGTACAGGATTCTGGCATGTGGATAAGCTGTACGGAAAGTCTCTGCAATCTCGTGCACATTGGCTTTCAACCCGATAATCATTGGTTTTGAAGCAATGTTCAGGCGTTTCATTTCGTAGGCGGCGCAACACATTATCAGGGTTTTCCCAGCCCCTACCTCGTGGTCGCAGATTCCCCCGCTGTTTTGTTTCAACATCCAGATGGCATCTTTCTGACTGTCATATAAATCCGTTATGCCCAACCCTTTCAAGTTCAGGCCTGGGAATGACTGGTGGCTGCCATCGTAAGCGGGACGGACGAAACAGTTAAATTTGTCGTTGTACAGCCCGGACAGCCGCTGTTTAAAATCCGGGGATTGTTCGTAAAGCCAATTGGTAAAACCTTCCCGTATTTCGTCAATTTTACTCCCGGCCATCTGGATAGCTTCACTGTCGGGGACTTTTACCTCTTTGTCATCTACCGTAATGGTTTTGGTTATGTTGGGTGTGGTATTCAGCAATGCATGTTTCAAGAGGGCCATCCCGTTATACGAACGGCTTTGGCTGCGTACACAAAACTTGTCGTAGATTTGGGCGGTGTAATGGCTTGTCTCAACTGAAAACTCATCAAGGTTTGGAAGGTAATGTACTTTAACATCGGTGTCAAACAAATAAGAGGCGTACTTCTCATAAATCCCGGCGGGTATCCACCGTTCTCCCAGGTTAAAATCCAGTTGCTCAAAAGAAATCAGTTCAGGGATGACTTTTTCTAAAGCATTGTAAGCTTCAATTGTTTCCTTTTTATTAACAATAGCAGAATCACCGTCATTGTCTTCCAGGTATTTTTTTATCAGACCTGCCTTTTGTACCACGTTCCCGGCCAGAAATTTGTCGGCAGTTTCATAGCTCTCTTCCAAGGGGTTAAAATAAATATGCCCGTGTAATTGTTCTTTTATCTCCGAAACCTCCAGACCTGTTTGCCGGGCCATAAAATCCAGGTCCACTGTCCCTGTCCGGTTCAATGACAGGGCCAACGCTTCTTCCGGGTCGGAATTTTCGTTATTGCGTGTAATGGTAAAGCTAACGGGGGTGTGGAAAATATCGGCCTTTTCTGCTTTACCATTTATGTATCGCTCCAAAGCCAAAACAGACAATGCCCCTTTATCCATTTTAATGGTTTTCAGGTTTTCAGGAGCATTCAGGAATCCATGCTTTTGGATAAAAGTGTCGTATTGGCTGTTTAACAATTTGCGCATTTCGGGATTCTCTTTCTTCTCCTTAGATTCAGAGTGGTAAAGCTGCTCATAGGCATCCCGTATCCCGATGTAAGAGCGGATTATGCCCCTTTGTTTTTGCCCGATGTCCAGGGGATGAAACATCGCACCTTTCTCGTTTTTGTTCCTTAAATAACCAATCTGGGAACCATTAACTGCTACCAGACTACCATCCAACAGAAAACCGTGTAATTCTCCTTCAAAGGGACGTGGTTCAAATTTTTCTTTTTGGGGTTTTTCCTTCCGGGTGTTTGGTGCAGCTTCAAACTGGTCAAATAGGCTGAGTTGTGTACCCCTGGATTGCACTTTTACGGGTTGCGTTGGGTTGTTATTAGTTTCTTCCTTTTGAGAGCTTACTCCCTGCTGTTTTGATTGTGTACGTTGTATTGGTTCAGGTTGAGCTTCTTTCTGATGGTTCTTATCACTATGGTGGTTAAACAGTTCAATATCTAAATAGCGAGACAGGTCATTTTGTAGCATTTTCCGCATGTCCCCTGCAATTCCTTTCACCCCTCCTTCGTGCTCGTATATCCAGGCTGGTTTGCCATAAGGGTCGGTATCGATAAAACCTTCGGTATGTACAATGCGCTGCATATTTTGGTAATAACTATTTACCATGATACCGGAAGAAAGAGGGTGACTGTGAATAAATGCTTCTTCCCGGTCGGAGATACGGTCTTTATATCCATTTTTTTGCAGGATGACAAGGTCGCTCCCAACATTGGTACCGGCATAATCTGCAAACAGGTTATTGGGCAGGCGGATAGCTGACACCAGGCTGCATTCACCCATTAACCAGTTGCGTACAGGTTGGTTTTTCGGGGAATCCATCACTCCCTGCGAGGTAATAAAAGCCAGTATGCCCCCTTCCCGAAGTGTTTTGACTGCTTTCAGGAAAAAATAGTTGTGAATGGCGCTGGTTGCCATTTTTTCAGCGATTACCGATGAAGCATGAAAAGCAGGGTCGAAAACGGCCATATCCCCGAAAGGGATATTGGAAGCTGCCAAATCAAAGTAATTATTGCGGCTCTCCCTGATATTCTCAAAGCCTTCTGCTTTGATTATGCTGCCGGGATAAAGGTAGCCCAGCATTTTGCCGGTGAGCAAATCCTTTTCAAAACCAACAGTTTCTTCAATGATTCCCTGATTATTAAAAGCTGAAATGAATTCGCCAATTCCGGCACAAGGGTCTAAAAAACGTCCCGGGATTATACCTGCATCTTTCGTTGACTCTGCCAGTGCATTGACAATTTCCGGAGGAGTATAAAATGCGGACAGTACGGAATTTTTTAGGCTGTTGTAATACTGTCTGTACTGGTTCCTATCCGCGCTGTTTTCAAAAATTACTTTATGCAGTTCCCTGACCAGAGAGAATAACGGCAAATCAGATTTTGTCCAGCGCATAGCATCACTTAAATCCTTTACCGGATTTAAGATGCATTTCAGTCCACCAAAACCGGAGAATTTCTGTAAAGCGGACAGTTCCTCTCCGGATGGTTGCCTGTTTTCTTTTTCCAGACGGAAAAGTGTGCGGATAGCCTGTGTATTGTCCAGCAGGTGTTGCCTTTTGTTATAAGCCATACGCAGCAATTTTTCCGGTTAGTTCCGTGTACAGTTTTTCATATTCCGGGGTGTCCTGAAAACTGTCGCGTAGGTCATAGATTGCAAAAATATCTTCGCTCAATGGCAACAGTTCCAGGGCATACTGGTGAATTTTTTCATCGCTGACGGTATCATAAAATTCTTCTGACAGTATCTCAAACAGGGTATTGTATTTTGAAAAGTGTAGCCCCCGGAATAACTCTGCTTTGGCCAGTTCCCCGGCTTCAATTTGGTTGTGTCCGTCTTGGATGGCTTCTGAATAAGCCTGTGCAGCCAGTTCACTACGTTGCCGGATAAATTGACGGTCATTGATTTTGTCGGGATGGTTTTCTTCCAGAAAAGCAGAAAGGCGTAATTGAAAATGAGAGAATTCCATGATTTGTTGAGTATTAAGTAATCACACTATTGAGAAAAAATTCAATTGTAACGGGAATAACCGGTTGTTAACGTGAGTCACTCCCGGAAAAGCAGGGTGGTGAAAGGGCGTGCCCGGTGTCAACCGTGAAATGCCCTTTCACCTTCCTGCCCGGGATATGCGGGGTTCTTTGGCGTTTGTGAATGAAAAAAAACTGCTGCGTCCCCGGCGTAGCGGGGTATCGCCGCAGTTTTGAATGAGCAGGCGTCAAGGTACCGCAGAGCATCAGTTACAGGTATCATTTCTAGTTAAAGACTTTCTATCGGGCACAAACTCAAAACCTGTTTGGAAATCTTCTTTTAATACCAGAATTGCATTGAAAGTATTGTCCTTTTTGCTTTTGAAGCCTTTTATTTCAGAGGTTTTTCCGCTGCACAGCAACTGGCCGATTTGAGCGTCAGTCAGTATTTTGCCACAAACATTCCGAAAAATGACAAGTCCGCAATCTGCATGGTCGCATTTGGCAACCTTGGAATAGAAAAACACTTTCCCCTTTTTGCATTTCGGGCAAACAACGCCGGGAGTATCGTTTATTTCTATCTTCCGTTTACATTGGAGCAGTTCTTCGGTGATTTGTGTTGTGTATTGCCGGATTCCCCGTAAAAATGTCCCGGCATCGATAGTACCCTGTTCAATACGCGCCAGGTCATATTCCCAGTTGCCGGTCATCTCCACGTCTGCGATTTTCATGTTTTTTACAACGGCATAAACGGCCAGCCCTTTTTCGGTCGGGACAAGTGATTTCCCTTTCCTTTTTATATATTCTCTTGCAAACAAAGTCTCTATGATAGATGCACGGGTGGCAGGAGTGCCAATCCCGACATCGTTCAGGCTTTTGCGGTAATCCTCGTTTTCCAGTTCTTTCCCGGCACTTTCCATGGCTGACAACAAAGCAGCTTCGGTCAATAATGGCTTAGGCTTGGTCTGCTTTTTAAGGATTTCAGCCCGGGTTATGGGCAATTGTTCCCCTTCTGAAAATTCAGGTAATGCTGTTTCATTTTCTTCACGGGTATCCAGTACAGCCCTCCAGCCTTTGTTTGTAATAATGGTTCCATTGGCTTTCAACTCAATACTATTACAAATAAAAACAACCTGCGTTATTTCTTTTTGACAGTTCGGGGAGAAAGCTTCCAGCATCCGACCAGCTATCATATCATAAATTGCCTTTTCCTCCTTTTTTAATCCGTTAGCTATATTTTCTGTAATAAGCATTGCATGGTGGTCGGTTATTTTTCCATCGTTGATACACTGTTTGTTCAGTGTATTCAGGTTTTTGGCATAATCGCCCAAAACAGGGTGCCGGAGTAACGCCGAAATTAATGCAGGTGTTTCCTCGAAAACATCCCCCGGTATAAAACGGCTTCCAGTGCGGGGATAAGTAATGTGCTTGTCTTCATAAAGTTTTTGCGCAATATCCAAAGTTTGGGCAGCCGAAAAACCAAGCCTGCTGTTGGTATCCTTTTGCAGGGTCGTCAAATCGTAAAGTAAAGGCGGCTTTTCGGTACGTTGTTTAGTTTCAACAGTGGCAACTTGTAACTGCCCGGCTTCCCGGATATTCCGTAAAATTTGCCGGGCTTTTATTTCGTCTTCGAATTGTCCGGTAACAGGGACTTTTACGGTAAGGCCGTCTTTTACCAGTTCTGCCTCCACAATCCAGTAGGGCTGTGAAACAAAGTCTTTGTTTTCCATGAAGCGTTTACAGACCATTCTCAAGGTCGGGGTTTGTACCCGGCCAAGCGAATACAAACCGTGCCCGGCATTTACGGTAATGGCTTGCGTAGCGTTTATCCCCACAAGCCAGTCCGACTCGCTCCGGGCCTTCGCTGCCCGGTAAAGGTTGTCGTAATCGTGCCCGTCTTTCAGGCTGTGAAGCCCTTCCCTGATTGCTTTGTCGGTCAGGCTGCTTATCCACAAGCGGGAAAACGGTTTTTTGCACCCCAGGTAATTATAAATGTACCGGAAGATGAGTTCCCCTTCCCTCCCGGCATCGGTAGCGACAATGATGTGGTTGCACCGTGTAAAAACTGATTCGATAACTTCCAGTTGTTGTAACGCCCTTTTATCAAACTGGTAAGATTTACCTGCTTTTACATTACGTGGCGTTAAAATAAACTCTGCCGGGAGTATGGGCAGGTTTTCTTTTTGAAAACTCCCGTAACCGTATTCTTCCGGCATGGCCAGTCCAATTAAATGCCCCAAAGCCCAGGTCACAAAATAGCCATTACCTTCCATGTACCCGTCCTGTTTCTTTGTGGCCCCAACTATCCGGGCTATTTCTCTGGCCACACTTGGTTTTTCTGCTAATATTGCTTTCATATTTAATTTTTGTTATTTGTTTTTAGCTATTTCCGGGATGCTCCAGTTTTTACACTTTCAGCCCTTTTGCTTTGGGCTTTTGCTGTTTGTCAGTTTCGCGTTGTTGTTTCCCGTCAGGCCGGGTTTGGCCCGCCTTCAGAGGTTCTTTTATATTTTTAGTGGCTTCATTGGTTTTGCCCTGTGAATTGACAGTTTCCTGTGTCCGATGGGCATTGTCAGGTATTTTCTCCTGTGCTTTATCGGGGTTCCATTTGAAAAAATCAAGCTTGCCTTTTTCAGGGTTTACCTTGATGTACGCATTGTATTTTTCCCCTTTTTTATCGGTTAGCCCTTCCACGTAAATGGTTTTTTCCGCTTTCAGGTCGACTTGCTGTTGTTTGGACAGATTTACCCCTCCAAGCTTCGAAGGAATCCGGAGGTCGTTTTGTTGGTTCTGGGCCTGGTTATTAAATATGAATTCTAACCCTCGTTTTTCGGCATTGACCTGTAAATGTGCCGAGAATTCTTTTCCGCTCCGGGCTGTCATGTTTTCCACCAAAACTGCTTTTCCTTCCTGTAGTTCCAGTTTTTGCCTTTTGTCAAGGCGTACACCTTTAATCTCATCCGGGATATTTATTTTATCGGCACGAAGGGCGACGATTTCGTTGGTTAATTTATCGACGCTGACGTATACCGGAAGCGTTGAACCGTCGGTCTTTTTTAGGTCAAGCACTTTTCCGAGGTTGCCGGTTTCCGATAAAGCCTTTTTTTCATTATCGGTGAATTGATGGCCGTAAAACGGTTTGTCCAGTTCAGGTTGTTGGCGTACCCCGTGGACTGCAACCGTCAGTTTATCGTCGTTCCCTTTACGGAATGCCAGCCTTGCCTGTGTATCGACACTTATCCCATCTAAATCCATCTTTACGGCTAGCAGCGGGGACTTTCCATAGTTGAGCATGGTTTCCAGGCATTTCCTTTTTTGCAGCATTTCTTTACTAACACCCAACTTTTGCAGGCTGTCCCAGTCCACTTCGTTTTCTGATATGGCTGTTGGTTTCTTTTCCTGGCCAGCTCGTGTTGCATCAGTTTTTTCGGTTTGTTGCTTCTGTTCTTCCGGCTTTTGTTCTTTGTTTTGCTTTTTGTGGTAGTCTTCTTGTTTTACCCGGTATTCATCCAGCAGTTCTTTGCCCGATTCATAGCCGTTTTTCAGGATGTCGCCAATAACGATGCTCATTTCAGAAACACTGTTTATTGGTACTTTGAAAAAACTAAATTGGGTGGGATTTTTACACTGGCGCATGAAGTTGGAAAAGAAATTTTCCAGCGCATTACCATGCCGGTCGATTTTCAGAAAATCCGGGTTGCTTTTGTCCCGGGCCGATACGGTTTTGGGAGTCCCGTTTTTGTCGAGTTCCCCTGTTGCTGCTTTTACAACCGGTTTGCCTTGCTCTTTTTCTTCGGCAACCAGTAAGGTTTCGGATGTTAAATCTTTATCCATAATTCGTACATTTTAAATTAATAATGTGTTGAAATTATGGCTTCGGATTAGTGACTACTAAACAGATGTAGTACTTGTCTTAAATGATGTAGGGTTTGTCTTTTGGCGATAATTGAAAACGATTAATTCGGCCTTTATCAATCTATTGCACGGAGCGTTGGCAAAAACAAGTGTAACTACTAAACGTAACAAAGCGAGGTCTGTCCAAAGGCAGGGTGAGCGGAGTGAAGTGCAGGTGTTACTCTTGTGCGCGGTGCCGGAAGTTGCTGAATGAAAGGAGTGTTCCGAAGATTGTCGGGAAAATGACTGGAAAGAAGCTACCGGAGGCATCGGCAAACATTGAACAAAAATATTTACCTGGCACGGGCAAAAGGCAAATGTATCCCTGTAATGCAATGGAAGGGGTTCTTTTGCCGTGGGGTGCACAAGGCTTTTCGACCGAACAGTTGAATGAGTACTAATAAACTGCGAATTATGAGCAGCGGTGCGGTTGAAAATATAAGGGAGCAATACCGGAGCAAGCAGCATTATTTATCACTTTTGTAAGTGATAATCGATGATACAGATACAGATTTTGAGAAATCAACCTACAAAACAGAGTATGTAGGGAAAATTTGGTCACATGTGAAACATGGTCGTTTCTTTGATTTTAAAGGTCTGTTTTTAGCTTATTGGGACAAAAAGAGCTTTTTCCATTTTAACTTTAGCCTGCATAGGGGAAAAGGCAAAGACTAGAAAAAATCTTTATGGGCTGATGGCAAAACAACAAAAAAACAGTTTTCAAAAAAAAGGAAAAAAGCAGCCTTTACAACAACCTTGAACAGTAAATTGTAAAGAACAAAATATCAACCGGTATTACCTCGATAAAGAAAGCCGTTAAACAGGGGCCGAAAGTAGATTCTTTACTTATGGACAGTTGGTTTTTCTGCGAAGCATTTTTAACAGTGGCTCCATCATTGAAAATCAGTATTGTCGCATTGGAAAAATGGTAAAAGCAAAATATATCTACGAAGGCAAGTACTAGTAGCGAAATAATTGGTACCCCTATTGAATCAACGGGAAAAGGCTAAATGGGTCAAAGCCTAAAATTTTACTGTGCAGGAGTAGAATATAAATTCGTACCGCTTAAACTTTACTTTTGTAAAACAAGCAAACATGACAAGTGGCATTTTTTTGCATCCACAAACACAAAATCTGGCATATTGAAAGCCTATAAAATATATAGCATACGCTGGAGTGTTAAGTGTTTTTCAAAGAATCAAAGCAATACCTTGAGTCTGGAAAGTCTCAGTCACAAGATTTTGAAGCACAGCTTGCAGATATTTCGGTTACCATAATTGAATATAATATGTTTAGTCTGTCCAAAAGATTTGATGCATACGAGACAATTGGCGGACTCTTTTGAATACGCCAAAGACCAAGCAAGAAACTTACCATATTAATTAGGATTCGAAGATTTATTTTAGAATTGTTATAAATAATTGCCGAATTTATAAATTGTAATTAATGGGGTATGTAATCTTCTCCCGTAAAAATTTACCTTTAATGGATGAATTATCCTGGAGATCAAATGGAATTTGAAGAAATGTTTAAAACGGAGCAGGATTGCATTGAATATATTTCATCAATTAGATGGCCTAAAGGATTCGAGTGCCCTGTTTGTGGCTCAATCAGATACTGGAAGAAGAACAAGGGGCGCTTTGAATGTAGGGATTGTCATACTGAAACGACTGTAACCAACGGAACCATATTTCATAAATCGACTAAACCTTTGATGATTTGGTTTCGGGCAATTTGGTGGATAGTAGCTCAGAAAAATGGTGTAAGTGCAAAAGGGTTACAAAAAATACTTGGTCTTGGCAGTTATCGGACTTCATGGACTTGGCTTCATAAGTTTAGAAGACTTATGGTTTTCAGTGGAAGAACCAAATTACAAGGGACTGTTGAGGTTGATGAAGTGATGATAGGTGGGAAAACATCTGGCAAGAGAGGAAGAGGAGCTGAAGGGAAAAGCTTAATCGCTGTTGCTGTTGAGGTTCAAGGTAGAAAAACAGGAAGGGTGAGAATAGCTAAAATCCCCGATGCTTCTAGCGATTGTTTAAATACATTCATTGAAAATAATATTGAACAATCTTCAACCATTGTCACTGATGGATGGAAAAGTTATAATAATTTGGTCAACATGGGATACTTACATAAAATACAAAAAGCAGTAATCAATGATGAGGATGAGGAAGCATTACCAAATGTTCATCGAATAGCATCGTTACTGAAAAGATGGCTACTTGGTACACATCAGAGCTATTTGAATAAAAATAAGTTAGAATATTATCTTGATGAATATGTATTTAGAAACAATAGGCGGACTTCAACAAGCAGAGGGCTTTTATTCTTGAGATTAATTGAACAGGCTGTGATAACTGAACCTGTTTCATACAAAGAAATTATAACTCAAAATCACGGGTAATGATTACATACCCCATTTTGTAATTTTAACAAACTTACCATCAAAATAATGAAAACAAACCTGAAGATAATAAAATCTTAAGGCTAATAGAATTGCAGCTTCCAAACGCTGTTTAAAGATATGGGGAAAGTGAGTTAAATAATTCAAACGCCAAATTGACTTGTTCAGGATTACCAAGTACATAAACAATATCATTAGGTTGGAAGACAGTATTTGGAACAGGATGCTCAATTATTGATGAACCCCGTTTTATTGCTAAAAGAGTAACTCCCGTTTTACTTCGCAACTGAATTTCAGAAAGTGATTTTCCATCAGCAGCTGAATTTGTTTCTATTTTAATTGCAGAAATATTCATATTTCGAAGTTCATCAAATATTGTAGGTTTATTGATTGTATCTTTCTCTGAAAATTCTCCCAAATTTAGGTTTCTAATATGGGTTAATATGCGATTAACCTCTTTTTGCGGATATAATTTTTTCACCAGAACCCTATTAAATAAATCTATTGCAATTTCAAGTTTTTCAGGTAAAACCTGGTCTGCCCCAAGGCTATATAGTTGTTCCACATTTTGGATATGTTTTGCCCGCGCTATTATATATGCTTGTTTATTTATGTTTCTTACTTTTTTTATTATTGCCATCGAAGGGATTAATCTTCCAACAGAAATTAAAATAATTTCAGCGGTATCTGCATGAGCTTTTAATAAAATTGGTTCATTAACAGCATCACCATAAACAACCAAATCACCGTTCTGAATTTTTTCTTTTGCAATTAAGGGGTCAAAAATAATTGACACATGGTGTAAGTTATTTAATTTGGCCATTAAAGAGAGTTTTAGGGCACTTGTGTCTGTTCCAATAATTACGAGATGATTTTTAAAATCCGGTATTTCGATTTCTTTTAGCGGAAATAATCCATTTATTAAAAACTTTGGCAGTGGTAATCTCAACAAAACATTTGACAATGGTCTTGAAATTTTCATTAAAAAAGGAGTTAAAGCCATAGTGATGACAGCAACAGCCAGGAAAAGCTGATATAAATAACTATCTATGATAGAATTGTTTAGACCGATTTTAGCAAGAATAAATGAGAATTCGCCAACCTGACTCAATGCAAGGCCAATCAATATTGTACCTCGCAAGGTATGACCTAAAATAAATCCTGTACCTCCGGCAATTATTGTTTTTATGATAATAACCAGAACTATACTAAAAATAACCAGCTGATAATTATCGACTACAAATGTCAAATCGAGCAGCATACCAATGGATACAAAAAAGAAGCTGGTAAACGTGTCTTTAAATGGAATAAGATTCGAAAATGCGTTATGGCTGTATGGTGATTCAGAAATCATTAATCCCGCTAAAAAAGCACCAAATGCCAAAGACATCCCTAACTGAGATGTTAACAGAGCTATTGCAAGGCAAATAAGAAAAATACTCATCATAAATAGCTCTTGGTTTTTTGTCATGGCGATTACTCGCAAAAGTTTTGGTAAAAGCCATTTATTTCCTGCATAAACAAAGCCTATGATGAAAATTGCCTTTAAAGCAAGAAATAATAATTCTTTGCCAATATGAACATCGTTTTTCCCGAGCAGATTTGCAAACAATAATAAGGGTACCAATAATAAATCTTGAAAAATGAGAATACCTAAGATGGTCCGTCCATAGTTAGAAGAAAGTTCAGAACGTTCTTGCAATAGTTTCAACACAAGTGCAGAACTGCTAAGAGATGCAAGAAAACCAATAAACAGACTTGTTTGCCAAGAGAGACCATAAAAATGGGATGTGATATAAAATGTTCCTGCGGTTATTGAAACTTGCAATAAACCACCTAGAAATACAATTTTTCTGATTTTTAACAGATGTTTTAAGGAAAACTCCAAGCCAATAGTAAAAAGCAATAAAATAACACCAATTTCTGCTAAAACCTCAATTTCATGTTCTCCATGTACTAATGATAGTAAATGAGGGCCAGCAATAATACCTGTTAAAAGATATCCAATAACAGTTGGCATTTTCAATCTTGTAAATACTAAATTTACTGAAGTTGATAATGCGAATATTATAACAATATCAGTAAGTATTGAAAATTCCATTAATGATAATATAATTATGTAAAATCTATTCTCTTATTTCTTTCTTTATAATTTTAGCATCTGTTTGGAAAGAAAAGCCATTGTATGCATTTACCATTATGCCTTGAATTAACATTTGGTCTGAATATTTTGTAGCTGCCCATTCGACAATAAAATTAGCACCTGCCCCTCCTATATCTTCTTTTTCTTCAACAACAAATTCAATTGATTCCAGCGGTGAAATTAAAATGGTTGAATCTACATAAGATTGGAGTAACTTTCCATAAGAATCATAGTAGGAAGTTGACCGAATATAAGCTGAATCAATGAGTGATGTATTTCTTAAACTTACTGTTATTGTTATTGGGTATCTTTTTGTTCCATCTTGTTGGTAGATATCTGAGTAAACTGGAAGATAAACAGTTTCATGCCATCGTCGCTCGTGCTCGTCCTTCGAGACGCAGAGTGGGTGCCTCAGACGAGCGGCTCGTTCGTCAGGCCGGCACAGGCATCGAGAAATATATTGCCGGCGGGCTTTCCGTACGATCCCGGCCAACCATGGCTGAAGGCTGTCAGATTTGGCGAAGAGACCGCAGTTCGCATCGAGAAGGAACGGCAGAAAGAGGAGCTCGCGAAGGAGTTTGGCTTCAAGGACGAGGCCGCTTTGGAGGACGCAAAGAAGTTCGCTGAGGTCGACCCAGAAGAACGAAGGCGGATTTCCTCGACGAATGGACCACCGGGCATCGTTCGTGCTGCCGGAGCAGAATTCGAACAACCCGGAGCGCCGTGCCTCCAAGGTCGGCGAGCAAGCCGGCGAAGCTCCGGGCAAACAGAGCGAAGAGAGAACGCGTTCCGTTCAGGTCGGGCTCGCCGATGTGAAGGCCGAAGCCGAGCAGTATCTGCGGCGTCAATACACCAACGCAGACGGCGAAACGATCTGCCAGATTTGCAAAGGCCCGCTTGCCGTTCAAGCTCGATGACGGACGGTACTACCTCGAGAAGGTCGAATTCATTCGCGACCTGGGGAAGAGGCACTTCCAGAACTACCTGGCTTTGTGCCCCAATCATGCTGCGATGTACCAGCATGTGCATGGCTCGGCCGACCTCATTAGTGACCTGCTGTTAGATTGTGACGAAGGAACGCTCGACAGTCATCCTCGCCGGCAGAGATGAGACGATCTACTTCACCCGGGTACATCTCCTCGACCTCAAGGCGATTCTGAAGCCGCGCCGGGCGAACGTGCCGAAGAGTCGTCCAGAGCCTAAGGCACACAATCGATCGGGGACTGGCAGCGGGACAATGACGAGTAACTCTGTGGCCTTGTGCGCGTACCGGGATGCGGGCGATGAAAGCGAATGAGACGAAGGGGAGTCATGTCACGCCTGACGGACCTGCTCGCACGAGCCAAGGCCAAAGACTTGCCAACTCGGGTGCGGAGCTGGAGCGGGAATTTCAGAAGCGCTCTCAGAGCGGCGAGCATTTGGCCTCAATTTCGAGCGGCATCAGCCCGAGGCGGTCGAGCTGCCGAACCGGCCGATCCAAAGGCGACAAAATACGTGTGCTTCCCCCCGCGTGGCGAGACGAAGAAGAGCGACCATCGGCTCTGGCTGGTACAGGAAACCGCAAACGAGGCGGTAAAATGCACATGTCGCGCGACCTGACATATGATAGAAACCCAGACGCTCGAAGCGGCCGATCGAGGATCTGGTCGTCGTCGCGGAGTTTCGGTGACACGATCTATCCGGGACTCGTTACCACGGGTAAATCGATCGTGGCGAGGACAAGCCGTGGCACACCGTCATCAATGGCGAGAACTACCACGTGCTGAAAGCGCTGACCTGGACGCACCGGGGCAAGGTCGACGCCATCTACATCGACCCACCCTACAACACCGGCGCGAAGGACTGGAAATACAATAACGATTATGTCGAAGGCGAGGACCTGTATCGCCACAGCAAGTGGCTGGCGATGATGGAGCGGCGACTGATGGTCGCAAAGGAATTGCTGAACCCCGCAGATTCGGTGCTGATCGTCACGATCGACGAGAAGGAATATCTGCGCGTTGGGTTGCTGCTGGAACAGGTATTTCCCGGAAGCCGAATCCAGATGATCAGCGCGTCGATTAATCCTGCAGCTGTGGCGCGGGCCGGGGATTTGGACGAAGCGACGAATATCTCTTTTTCGTGATGCTCGGTGCTGCTGCTCCGGCGCGCGGCTGAGAGCTTGATCGACGAATGGGTTCAAGGCGAAGGGTCGCACCCACACGGGGAAAATTCGGTGGGATCTTCTTCGGCGGTCGGGTACCAATACCGAACGGGAGCCCATTCGCCAGGCTGCTTCTATCCATATCTACATCAATCCCGAGGCAAATGTTGTCAAAAAGGTAGGTGACCCATTTCGCAGTGGAGTGCAGCCGCTGCGCCCGATGTCTCTGGGGCTGATCGCGATTCTGCCAATTCGTCAAGAAAATCCGAGGGTAACTGGCAATGGTCTCCAAAGACCTTCCGAGACTGGTTGAAAGAAGGCCGAGTCTAAGATTGGAGGTAACAAACAAAGAGGATTCACCAGTCTACATTTTGAAGCCAGGAGAGATGGGAAGATAAAATCTGGACGAGTTCAAGGAAATCGGAAGAGCGGCCGATGGCATCCTTAACGGTTGAAGAGAATGACCCGGCATGGTAACAGCTGTTCCCGGATACGCAGTGGCGAATTTCATCTCATGATGCCACGCAATATGGCAGACGACTGCTTTCGAAGTTTCTCCCCCGACGGAAGTTCCCCTTTCCTAAGTCACTCTATGCTGTTGAAGACGCCCTGCGATTTTTTCGTGGAGGAGAAGCCAAACGCGATAATTCTCGATTTTTTTGCTGGCTCGGCACAACTGCCCATGCCGTCATGCGCCTTAACCAGCAGGATGGCGGCGGCGCCAAGGCATTCAGCGTAACCAACAACGAAGTGGGCGGCGGACGAGCAGAAAACATTTACGCGAAGCAAGGCTTGCGCCCTGGCGATCCCGATTGGGAGAAGTGGGGTATCTGCGACTACATCACCAAGCCCCGCATTAAAGCGGCGATCACCGGCCAGACGCCGGAGGGCGAGAAGATCAAAGGCGACTACAAGTTCACCGACGAATTTCCGATGGCGGACGGGTTTCAGGAAAACGCCGAATTCTTCACGCTCACCTATGAAACGCCGCGATGCCGTCAATCACAACACGGCATTCGGTCGAATTGCACCTCTTCTCTGGATGCGTGCCGGCAGCCAGGGCGAACGGATCGATGAGTTGCCCGAGAACGGCTGGGCCGTCGTCGAAAACTATGGCCTTTTGACTGACCTCGACGAGGCCGAGCCCTGGCTCAAGGCGATGTCGAAAGCGCCGAACCTCCGCATTGCGTACATCGTGACCGACGATAACCGCAATTTGAAGCCGTGGCCCGAGAGGTGCAGGACCAACTCGAGGGTGTTGAGCCCGTACGATTGTACGAATCCTATCTGACCAACTTCCGCTTCGCGAGCGGAGGTGAGGCATGAAGTTCACCCTGAAGGATTATCAGGACGAAGCGGTTCGCGATGTCCTTACGAATCTCCGGAAAGCGCGCACGCGCTGGCGAGAGGACCGCGATAAGTATGCGTTCTCCCTCACAGCTGCCACGGGTGCGGGAAAGACCGTGATGGCGGCCGCAGCATTCGAAGCGCTGTTCTATGGCGACGACGAGCGAGATTTCGACCCTGATCCAGGGGCGGTCGTCATCTGGTTCAGCGACGATCCTTCACTGAACGAGCAAACGCGATTTCGCCTGATGCAGGCGGCCGATCGCGATCAATCTGACCGACATGGTCGTCGTCGAGAACACGTTCCAGCGAGAAAAATTCCAGCCGGGCAAAATCTACTTCCTCAACACGCAGAAGCTGGGGAAGAAGAGCCTGCTGGTTCGCGGTCACGATACCGAGGGTCAGTTCCCCCGAGATCCGTCCGGACCTGCGATCGTTTACCATTTGGGATACCATTTCGAACACCATCGAAGACCCGAACCTCACGCTGTACCTCGTGCTTGACGAGGCCCATCGTGGGATGGGGAAAACCGCCGCAGCCGACGGTGAGCGACCACAATCGTCAAGCGGTTGATCAACGGCACGTCCGCGGTTCCTGCGATCCCGTCGTGTGGGGCATTTCGGCAACCGTAGAGCGTTTCAACCGGGCCATGGAGAGCCGCGAGGAGCGGATCATGCTGCCCAACGTGGTGGTGGACTCCGCAAAGGTTCAGGAATCTGGCCTACTTAAAGACACGATCGTGCTCGACGGTCGGGATGAGGAAGGGCAATTCGATACGGTTCTCGTTCGCCGTGCAGCGAGGAAAACCAAGGAGATCAGTGAGGCCTGGGCCGCCATATGCCAAGGAGCAGGGCGGCGAGCATGTTGCTCCTCTGATGGTTTTACAGGTGCCGAACACACCGAATGCCACGGACGTCGCTCGGTGGATCGAGGCGATCCGGGAAGCTTGGCCGGAAGTCGACGCAGATGCTTTCGCCAATGTATTTGGCGAGCACAGGACGGAACATTCGGCCCTTATGAAGTGCCGTACATCGCACCCCAGGATGTGCAGGAGCGAGACTGGGTCCGCGTTCTACTTGCTAAGGACGCAATCAGCACAGGGTGGGACTGCCCCCGTGCCGAAGTGATGGTTTCGTTCCGGGCCGCTTCCGATCGAACACACATCATGCAGCTCCTCGGCAGGATGGTCAGGACTCCGCTTGCCCGGCGAATCCCCGGCAATGACAGGCTCAATTCGGTAGATTGCCTCTTGCCCTACTTTGATCGCGATGCAGTTGAGGCAGTCGCCGACGCTCTGATGAAGGGCGGGACTGAAGGCGAGGGCGGAATTCCGGGCCGGCGGATCCTAGTCAATCCGATAGAGACGATGCCCAACCCGGCGGTGCCGGAGAAAGTCTGGGACAAGTTCCTCTCGCTTCCGTCCCAATCCAAGCCTCCGCATGTGGCGAAGCCGGTTCAAAGGCTGACGGCGCTGGCCCACGCTTTAGCGACAGATAAGCTGCTGCCTGACGCGGGCAAGATTTCGCACGCCGAACTCCACGCTGAGCTGGACAGGCTTGCCGCAGAATTTTCCGAACAGATTTCCGAGGCTCGTAAGGTGGTGATCGAGGTAGAAGGCATCACCTTTCGAGCCGATTTGAAGAACCATCGGAAGAGCTTCGACAGCTTTGTCGAGGATGCTGATTTTGTGGTGATCGAGGACGCCTATCGTCGGGCGGCCCGGCAATACAGCCCCGATGTTGCGAAGAGCTATGCGGGAGTTTTGGCGGACCGCATGCTGAAAGCTGATCCAGAAGCGGATGCTGAGGAAGCGTTGATCGACGCACACACCGTCGTGGCCGCAATGGGATTGGTCCCCGAGATCAAGACTGAGCTGGACGTAGCCGCCAACCGACTAGCTAAGGAATGGTTCGGGTCTCACCATTCAAAGATCAAGTCGCTCTCTGACGAGCGACAGGATGAGTACCGCCAGATCAAGGGCATGAGCGACGAACCGCAGGATGTCGATCTTGCTCGACCCTTGTCGAGGTGGGAGCCAAGCCAGATCCAGGAAGAAGATGGTGGGACAAAATCGCTTCCGATGTTTTCGGATCACTTGCTAAGCAGCACCGACGGGAAATTCCCTGCACAGCTCAACAAGTGGGAAGCAGCGGTGCTGAAGAAAGAGTCGGCTCGTGATGGATTTGTCGCCTGGTATCGCAACCCATCCAATGCCACGCAGGATTCGCTCGGCGTCGCCTACAGGGACGGCAAGGCCTTCGCGGTCATGCGACCGGATTTTCTCTTCTTTGCAAAAGAACGTGACGGATCGATCGCCGTCGATCTCGTTGATCCGCATGGGACGCATTTCGCCGATGCGTTGCCTAAGCTTCGGGGCCTAGCTGTTTATGCCGATGCCCACCCGAGCGTGTACCGACGCATCGTTGCAGTAGCGGAGACCGGTGACGGTCTTCGCTCCCTCGACTTGACCGATGTGGATGTTTGCAACGGCATCATGACTGCCGAAAATGCGAAGGAACTCTACGAGGGTCCACTCGCGAAAATCTATTGAGCAACCTGCTCAAGTGCGAACCAATACCAAAACCACCCCCCAATCGACTGACCCCAGCCGGCCGCCCAACCCACGCGGCCGCAGGCAAGCGTGGGGCAGGGATGGCAGAGGCTGGGGTCAGGCGATGGGTCTCGATCCAAGAAGACGGATTCCCAGAGCTTCCGTTGCCGATCGCCGTTCAGTGATCTCTCACCGGCGCACGAGCCCACTGCCAACGGCCGGAAATTTCATCAGCGCGACACGAACGACAACAACTCACGCTCCACGGATTTAGTGTCGTTGACTGAAATGGCTGTGTTGCTTCGTCCGTCCCTCATGAAGACCACGAAATAAGTTCGTCCATCGATCAACATTGTAGCAGACGCAGCATCACGTTCCGCGGCCGTCGCTCCTTTCGCAATAGCGTAAGCCCGAGCCGCTTCGAAGTAGAGGTCGTCGAAGGTGGCATTGGAAACTCCTGCCGACACCATTCTTTTGACTCGCCCTTCAACGGCGTCATCCCTCCGGCTTTTTCGCGAAGCAAAGAGGTAGATCAGCCCTCCGAAGAGCGCAAAGACGATTACGATGCCCATTTAGATTCTCACTGCCATGCGGAGTGCGCTGAGAGCCTGGCGGTCAATTTCGTCGGCAAGGCGCGTTCCAGCAAGGCTTTCAAACCCTTTGAACTTCACCACCATGAAAGTCTTGATTTTCAATTTCGTCAGATAAGATTCATCATCGGGACAGGTGACCATCACCTTCATAAGCCCTTCACATACGATATTGATGCGCTCGTCGAACCAATGGGATCGACCACACGCACAGTCGAAATTGTCCCGATATATGGACATATTCATTGTTGGCTTTGCAGCCCTTCCAAAATCGCGCGCAAAATCGTCGAAACTCATCATATTCACGAGAAGCTGCTCCCACTGCTGACGCCACTGATGTCGGCTTGCTGCCAGATAGGTGTCGCTCGTGAAATCTTAGTTAAGCGGCGTCATTCGCGTGGATTCAGGCTCGTGCGACAGGTCAGCAAAGGGACCTCACCGCACCAAAAATATTGCAAGGATTTGAACCCCGGGGGAGGTGGTTCGAACCTCAGAGTCGGACGGAGAGCAGGAGAATTAAAAGGCATTTTGGTGTTCCCTTTGGTTCCTTGCCCACTCTCCACTCTCGGCTCTAACCCGGCCGGTGCTCGCGGCGCTGCGCGCCGGCCGCGTAAGCCTTCGCTGCAAGCGCCCGAGGAACCAAAGGAGGAGTGGGGAAAGAGTTGAATATCGGCCTTTGTCTAGTCTGCTCTAGCTAGGTCCGCTCCCACTGTGTGGGTGCGGAGCACCCCCCGAACACAAAACACCCCCCCCGGGGGGCAACACAACGAGCGGAGGTGCCCCCCACCTCAATTTAGTGTCAGCTAAGCTGAACACAACACTGCCGCTCCGCGGCTGAGTTCAGATTGCCTGTTAGTCACCCAGAGAACACTTGAAGTTTCAGCTGGCTGAGCAGCGATCGACTGCGGAGGTCACCCGCCAGTCCTTTTCTTGGTCTCAAACCCAGGAAAGGAAATTCATGTACCTCGCATTCGACACGGAGACGACGGACCTCCCGCGTCCGCATCTCGAAGCTGACCACCGACGTCCAGCCACATCTGCTCCAGTTTGCCGGCGTTCTCTTCAATGAAAATGGCACAGAACTCGACCGGCTCTTCACGATGGTCCGTCCAGGACGTGGTGCACTGCTATCAACTCATGCGTTCGCAGCACACGGCATTTCCCTCGAGGAAGCATTCCACCGAGGAATAGAAGCATCAGAGGTATTCCGCTGGTTCACTTCAGCTTCCAAAGCGATCGACCTGCATTGTCGGGCCATAACGTGGAGTTCGATCTCCGGATCATGGCTATTGTTGCAGCTAGGCTCGGAGAAACCGGATGGTCCGCACCGCTCAGACCTTCTGCACGATGACCCAATCCACGCCGTTGGTGAACTTACCGCCGACGTTTCGAATGATGGCTGCTGGCCGGTTTCACCCGAAGTCTCCAAGCCTGTCTGAGTGCGTCCGACACTTCTTCGGCGAGGAGCACAGCGACGCTCACGATGCAGAGGCCGATGTCAGGGCCTGCATCCGGATCTTTCGACATCTGACGACTGAAAGAACGGCGGCCTGAGAGGCAAAGGGTCTGGACCAACTCTGTTGATCCAGACCCTGAGTTCTTCACTTGATCAACATGGCTCTGGCTCTCAACCTGAGAGCTCGTTCTTCAAGCTGCAGCTGGATCAGCCGACCCTTTTCTTTGGGTCGCAGCTCGAGGCCCTGCCTGACCTTCGACAATATCCGAAGGTCGCGATCAGCCGCTCTGACGATCTTCAACTGCTGCTTCCGCCTCGGCAGATCGATTACCGTGCTTCCAGGCATTCCGATTGCCCTTTGGTGGACCAGGATTGGTCCCACCGTGCATCCGGCAACGCCGCCTGCCTCTGACTGCTGGAGACCGACATTCGGTACCCGACCTCGTCCTGGCACCACATCGCATGGGATTGTCCGTTCTGTTGTTCATGTGATCAAGAACTCCGACTTCACGCAGCTTCACTTTTGACCCAAATCCAACTTTTTGATCGTAGCGGGAGACCGTCGGAACGGCTCTGTCGCCTGTCGTAGTAGTTCGATTTAGATTTGGAGCACTCAGGGGTACAAATGGTTTGTTGCCCAGGAAACTGCGATTTTTCTGTATCCCTAAATGTACCCCTGACTCTGAGAATCAGGGGTACAATCGGGCCGAGAAATGAACTCAGATCGAGCTCGCCTTTGGCTGATGCCACCGTTTGGGCTTGCCGGCTAACGCCGGGAATATGGGCCGATCGGTAATCGAGGCCGAGTTGCCTGAGCGATTTGCACATATCCAACTGGTCTCGCCGACTGATCGACATATGGAGCCCAACGATCTTTAGGGCATCTTCAGTGCGAAACTTGTCAGCACCAGCTCTGCAGCCAAGATGTCAGCTTTTCGTCGTCAACCCAGCGTCCCTGATCGAGGTACTTCTGATGCTCTGCGACGGCCAGGTCTTCCGCCTGTTGGTAGTCAACCAGAGGCTGACCGTTCCGCTGCCGCGATAACACCATGTGAAGAGCCTCGGCCCAAAGCTGATCGCGGTCGGACTTCACCCTGTCCACATCTATAGGACCAACATCGAAGGGCAGGTACCTCCGGTGACCGGTAGGGATCTCGCAGGAAGTCTCGCCTGTTGGATGTGCCCACGATGACGAAGCGGCGGAGATGTTGGTCCGTCCCCATCTTGCTCTTGCTGCGGAATTCGACGTAGCGGTTTGTGATGAAGGTCTTCACCTCGTCGGCATCTCGCCGCCCGCCAATTCCCCGCAGCTCTTCCCACGCGACCACGATCTTACCCGTGACTTTGAGGGCGAGCTCCGCAGACCGCTCAGTCAGACGAACATCGGCATAATGTTCGAGCGTTGGAGCGATGCTCTCAAGCAAGGTGGTCTTGTGCGTTCCCTGCTTGCCCACGAGAACGGGAACCATGTCCACCTTGTACCCTGGTTCCACTATCCTCGCGACCATGGCCATCCACCAGTATGGGCCTACGGCACGTTCGTAAGGAGCGTCCAGCGTTCCAAGGTAATCCGGCAGAAATCGCTCAATCCTCCGGATGCCGTCCCAGGCCGGAAGACTGTTGAGCCACTGCTGAGCACTGTCGAACGGGTTTTTCTTTGCGACGAGATGCACCACTTCCTCGAAGCATCGCCGGTTAACGTTGTTGAAGCCCCGTTGCTGGCACTCGACGATTAGTTCGCTGATGCCGGCTCTTTCCAACTCAATTGAGAGTCCATTCCTCTCGAGCACTTCGGTGTGCCTGAATTCATCCCATCGGAACACACCAAGTGAGCCGGACTGCAATGCAGCCGTCAGGTTCTGAAGATTACCATCGAGCCTCGGCTGATCTGTTGTTGAAAAGCCGGAGGGACTTGGAACGACGGCTAGCCTTCGATTCTCAACCAAGTTATACGGGGCATGCCGGGCCGACAGCTTCGGCATATCCTCGAGGCCGGAAAGCGCTCCAACGCTTCCGGCCTCTTCGCAAATCGCGCGCCTCACTTGACTGCCTCACTTTCGCCGATCAGCGCCTCAATGGAGGACACCTTCACCAAAGTGCGCCTGCCCAACTTCACGGCCTCGAGGCGGCCTTCCTTGATGAAGTTGTAAATTGAGGTTCGCCCAATCCCCAGATCGGCTGCTGTATCATTAATCGAACGTAGCATGACCTATTCTCCGTCAGTGTTCGTTTGCGTCCCACAAGACACAGACGGAGAAATACTTAGCTGAATGTGCGTTACAACCCCACAAACTATCTGAAAGACAATGTTAATTTTGGCTGTTACTGGCCTCACTAAAGACTAATGATGTTGCTTCAGAGAGGCGGTGGCTAAAGGCACCCGAAAACCTGAAACCCGCGAAAAAAAGTTTACGCCAAAGCAGAATTGAATGCAGCTCAGGCTGTTTTTGGTTCCGGCAGGTTGCGAGTGTGTACATCCAATAGCTGAACGGCGACGCTTGTGGCTCTGAGTCACTTGACCATTCTGGCTCAGGATGCCTCTCTCTCAACTGCCGTGAACTGCACAACCTTGCTCCCTGTACCTATGCAATCGATTGTCACTCCACCACAGAGCGATGAGAGGCCATTTCCGGTTAGTGATTCCCCGTCACGCGGAAGCCGTCCTGGACCATTCTCATCCGTGAGGCTTCACGCTTCGAAACCCGTCGGGTGGCCTGCATCGGCGACAAGTCCGCTTTCCGGCCACCGATTCCTTTAGGCTAATGTCCCCTTTCCACCCAAAGCAGACTTTGGAACTGGTTGTGTCGATGGCCATAATCGGTTGGCACTCGCCGTGCCGTTCTGCGATGTTTGCACCGAGTGGGCTAATTCCTTTCACGCTGAGACGAAGCTTGCGACGAACTCCAAATTTGAAGGGCTTGAGAATTCGTTAGCAATCGTCGTCGACAAAATTCGGGGACTACTTTGTTGAAGCTCGACCAGGGGGGCAAGAAATGAACCGCGTTGCTGAAGCAGAATGTGCGACTTGTCACATGATCCGGCCAAAGACCGAGATGCGGGCGGTAAGGGTTCGAAGAAAAGCGGTAGCAGCTTCGGCTTCTGGGGCAGTCGCTACAGTGGCGACTCCGGCCACCAAGGAAATCGAGCGGGGCAGTCCTATCGCACTTCTTATTCGCACCAAGAGGTTTGGATCTGCAAAGGCTGTAGGAAGCCGCGTTCAGACTGGACGCCGGCTCATTACTATGCCGCTTTCGCGCTGGCAGGCGCTCTTCTGTTTGTGCTGCTCAGTGGGGGCAATTCGACAAGCGACACCTTGAAACAGGCACCGGCTGCTGAGAACGCAGTGGTGAAGAAAGATACCAATTCAGCGGCAACAGAACTGCCTGTGCAAAGCGATAACTGGTCGCGATTCCGAAGAAGCAGCGGCTGTGACTGCGACTAATGCGGATATTACGGCTCCTGCTGACGGCCGAAGCCGCGGGAGCGGATTTCACTGCTGCGGCAGTCACTGATGCGGAGTTGAAAGCGCTCCAGACTGGCAAGCCCATCCAGTGGGAATTTGAAGGATACAGTGGGTACGCAGTCCCAAGCGGAGCGGTCATGAACTCGAGTGGAGCAGAGTGCCGGAACGTCTATGCGACCATTTCAATCGGTGGAGTTGAGCATAAGTCACCCGTTCACCAGATGTGCAACTCGAGCGCGTCTCCTCCACAGTAGGGGTAAGCTGCTCTCGCGAACCGTTGTCTCGCTGACGTCGTTCCGACCGACTTTCTGACACGTGTGGAGCGTTGGCACCTCTGAGCTTCGGGTGACTCCCTTCCACCCATACGGACACCAGCGGCTAGTGCCCAGGTTGCGGGTCGCAAGCGGCAACAAAGCTAGCCTTAGCGGTCGTGCTTGGTTCGCCACGGCCGAAAAGGCCGAACCTGCTCGGATGGGGCATGGCGACTATTCGGCGCTCGCCAGGAGCCTCGTAGACGTCGATTGTTTGCTTGCCCCAGCCGGTGGGCAGATGAGCGACTAACTTCCCCTCGAGAGCGCGCGCGAGATACCAAGCCGCGTCCTTGCCCATCGTAAGGAAAAGGTGTGCCGGCGTGACGGCGATGACCTCTTGCCAAAGCCTTTCCGCGAATTGGATCGACTCCTTTGCGCTCGCCAGTTCTGCCCAACTTCGGGAGCGAAACGGGACGAAGTTTGCTCCGATTGTTTGTGTAGGCCCAAGGTGGAGTAATTCATGCCACCGAAGCAGTTGCGTTTGCAGCCGAGTATACTCCTCGCCGCCGCCCCAATTTTTACTAAAGTAGATGTTGCCCTCTGGGACATCCCAATGCGAGCCGTAGTCGCTACGACTATCCCCTTGTGCACGCGCTGGGTTGAGGCCGACGATGACCGTCTCAGCCGTATAAAGCTCGATTCTGGCCCCGCGAGAAATGACCAGCCCCACTCATGCCCGAGTGCAGCATAGGCGGACTTAATTTCCTTGGCGCGGATTGAAAGCTCTCGCATTAAATCTGCGCGTCGCGGCGCTCGACGTCCTCCGGCGAGGTGCTCACGGACCAGTGGCCGCCGGGCAAGTAGGTCACGATCGCAGGCACCCCCGGCCAAACTTTTATCATCGACAGGACTTCTGCCTCCTCTCGAGTGCAGCTTGCTATGAGATTGGCAGACGGTTGATCGGGCATTGGTGCTCTACCTGTTTACGGAAGGGCAGAGTGTAATTGACGTCATGTCAGCTTTCCACCCTTCCCTGCCGCCAGACAGCTAGTGTCTGCTTTCGACCCATTGCGGACACTAGCTCGTTTGGGGGCGTGGCTTCTCGTTCATCAGCCTTGATTGTTTCCTGAGGTCTAACCACGCGACCACCAGCCCTATCAGCACCAACATGTTCCCGACGGCGTCTACCGGGCTGAAGTGCTCCCCAATGAAACTCAACGTGATGCGCAGCACCATCAGCAGGGTGAGACCCAGCAAAAGCAACGGTGCGCGGCGGCTGCCGCAGCGACCGCACCAAAGAGCAGCAGCCCCAGAAAGATGTTCCAGCCAGCCGCAGAGTTATCGTTCGCAAAGTCCGGAATGGCCAAAAGAATGAAGACAACAGCCACGGCGAAAGAGAGCCAACGCCCAGTCCCGTGCCAGCGAACCTGCTCATCCATGTCGCCAGCATATGTCACGTTTCCGTCACGTCAAACGTCCGTTTTCCACCCATTCCTGCCACTAGATCGGTAGTGTCCGCTTTCGACCCAAAACGGACACTCGGCCTGCCACACGACCTGGCCGACCGGGACACCGACCGGCAAACACCGCCGCCATGGCTGCCGAGAGTTCAGGAGCCTCGCTGAAGCCCGGTGGATTGAGCTTTCATAAAAGTCGCTAGCGCTCTCAGGCCACTTAGGATCGCTTCGCTGTAGACCTTTCGGGCCGTAGCCTGTGCTCGGACAAGCTGCGCCCGACCAGTTTTGACGCCCTCGATTGAATGTAGGATCCGGCGATATTCCTCGACGCGAGCGGAGGTCATTGGAATTACTCCGCTCAACCAACTCTGTTTCCTCGGCGTAGCTCTCCATGGAATGTTCAATGCCATATAGCACTCCGTCCACGTCATCGCTCATGGCCTTCGTTGTATATGCAGTCGCGAGCTTCGCTGATCGCTCAGACGCATGCTTCCCGAAAGAGTAGCGGACGCTCAATGCCCCGAATGGGTTCACGGCGCTGCTCCCATCGACGGGTGCCCGAATTCCTGTCTGGACAGCGAAGTCGAAGCCAGATGAGGTTCGGACTTTAAGAGAGATGTCCGACAGCATCCGCGTTGCCTCTCTCAAGCGGTTTATTGCTGCAGATAGATCGAGTGAATGGTCGAATTGATTGTCGTGCGACAGAGTGATCTCGTTTTGATCGATCCGGGACCGGATCATTTCTGCCACGAGCGCATATTCCTCGAATTCGGAAATAGTGATGAGGTTCCGGGCGAGCAGCGTCCGCAATCTGCCAGTCTGCTCGTCTATTGAAGCACGCTTGTCACGAAGAAATGCGTTTTCCGCTGCAGCCCGAACCTGATCTTTTTCAACGTCGACGTAACGAAGATAACTAATTAGTTCGTCGTTGGCCTCTACTTTGCGGCACTGAGCCAAGCCTCGCTGGTCAACAAGGTCGCCCCGGTACCGATCGCTAAACGAATATGTCACCCCTGCGATCACATTCTGCTTGGTCGTATCGACGGTACCTAGTCGCGCAATGGCAGCGGGGCTTTTGAGGAGCGAAGACTCTACCTTTGCTTCCTCAATAAGTGCACGACACTTGTCATTCACGTGCGCTAACGCTGCGCTTGGCCAAAGAACCAAGGCTAAAGCAATTCTTTTTATCATGACGTTCGAAACCTTAATTTTAGATGAGCAGCGGCTTGCTATTTACAAAGAACAGCTTGTCTCTCATCGCATCCTGTTCATCAGGAGCGATATCAAGAACGGCAAACGTTCCTCGCATTGTGCGGGAGAAGCGGACGTTGAAGATGGGAAACTCGACTGTCTGCTCGTCGTTCAGCACTTCTTTGACAGTGCCGATACGTCTGCAAAAGAGAACCAAAAGCCGGCATCTATAGACGGGGCTGCCAGCTTTTACGTTCTCCCGATTTTCGTATGGTACAAAAGCGAGGTTGGCTCCATTGCCTTCCATCGCCCGATAGTAGGAGCTGTCCTTCAATCTTTTGAGCTGGGTTGTAGCCGAGGACAGAACCTTCTCGGCGAGCTCCAACTCCTTCGCTTTTATGTCGATCAGGGCACGGGCTTGCTCAGTTCCGACGACGGCCTGCGTCAGCGAGGGACTCTCCTGACGCCGATGCCGAGGTGATCGAAACGCGTCTATCGGTCAGGGCGTTATGAAAGCTTTGGCCGGCTGCCAATTCTTGCGCCGCCTCTTCGTTCGTAATCAAGCCGGCTTTTAGGCTTCGATCGATCTGCTTGCGATTGCGGTCGAGCTGACGGCTTAGTTCGGTGGATTCACGCAAATCCGAGCGTGTTTGTCTTCGCAACCCCGCCAACGTGCGACGGCCATTTCGCAGTTCAGTCGTAAGAGAAGCGTAATCCCGATGCGTCGAAAGTGCCGAAGAATATTCGAGTTCCGCAGTCTGTTTCTTCCCGCGGAGAGTCTCCACGTTCTGCAACGCCTGCTGATACGCGTTAGCGAATGTCAGCATCCGGTCGCTGGTCCGTGAAAGGATCGTGGGAGCGATCCAGCTGTCATTCGCGAAGAAGAAGAGCATGAGGAAGAAGAAGCAAGCGATTGTGACTGAAAGACCAAGAAGGGAAGAAAACCCCAAAAGCCTATATATTGAAAGATAAAGTTTTTTCATGACATCCTAAGCATTTCCTGTAAGACCGTCTTGTCTCGTCACCCAGCCACCATCATCTAGAGTACACAGAGCCCATGGAGTCACGATGACAGTGCTGATTACGAACCAGATCGGCATCAGCATGGCGCTAAGAATAGGATTCTTAACGACCTGCGACGGATCAGAGTTTCTAGAAATATGATTAAAGCCGCTGACGAACACTGGCGCGGTGAGAAGTTTTAGAACCAAGAGTGAAGCCAGCATCGGCAGAATATTTCCGGCCACAACCATCCAGACGATAACCAAGAGCCAGGCGACGTTGGTCATGATCGGTACCAGGCTACCAACAGTCGTTAGAAAGCCGGCCTTCCGAAGGTAAGTGGGGAGAGTGATTAGGGCATACAAAAACTGCCCAAGAGCACTTCGCCTCCATCGCAGTTGTTGTTTAAAGAAATTCCCCCAACTCGTGGGAGTGCCGACCCAACACCTAGCGTGGAGATTCACATAGGTCTTCCACCCCCGAAGCAAGACGCACTGAGTGATGAACCGATCCTCGCCATTATGGATGACTTCTCCGAAGAAATTTCGATTTAAGACCTCCGGTACGATGTCGAGATAAATCTCGCGGCGGAAGGCGACGAGTGGCCCCCCAAGGCATTGAACCGCTCCGCGAAAATTCTCCATCGGCTTGAAAAGCCAAAAAGCAGCAGCGTAAGAGATCGTTTGCATTTGCGACAGAAGGCTGTCGTTGACATTTTCGATGCCGATGGATCCGCCGACTGCTCCCACACTGCGGTCACTCAAACAGCACACCAGTTCGCGGATCGCGTCCGGATCAAAGATGGTGTCTGCATCGGTGCATATGATCACCTCCCCAGTGGTGTGCGCGGAGGCATTAGCCATTGTTGGCGCCTTGCCCATGTTGTGCGGATTTGTGAAAACGCGGACGCCTTCGAATTCGGCTTGAGCCTTCAGCATCCAGTCCCACGTGTCATCCACTGAGCAGTCGTTGAACGCGACTATCTCTACTAAATGGCTGGGGTAGTTAACGCGTTTTAGAGCGCTGATCGTCTCGTATACCGATCGGCCCTCATTGAAGGCTGCGATCATGACCGAAACTTTAGGCGTGTAAGAATAATCCTTCCGGATGTTGAGCTTTTTCCCATTGTACAGAGATGCCGTGCAAACCAGAAGGCCGTACAATGAGCAGAAGCTCATACAGAGAATAACTAGTGGAGTGGAATCCATGCGACATCTGCTGTTAACTTCGTCACCCGTAGATGACAGACTTTGACTGGGACGATGGATGCACGCGTCGCGGAGTTAAATATGCGCGGTTGATGCGTGCTATTGTTTCGCCGGCTTGGATATTCGTGCGCTAGTGGCGCCGAACAACGCTCTGGCAGCACCCGTAACGTATTGAGTGCGTGGCTTGTGATAACATGTGACAAATACTCATGTACGCCCCCCAGGCCCAAAACGCGGGCAAATCACCGGTACCGTTCACCCTTATCGATCGTCAAGTGTCCCCGTGCGGAGAACGCGCACGGGCGCCAGGAATCGCCGCCCCAGCTACTGCTCGCTGTCCGCTCGTAGTGTCCGTTTTCCACCCATTTCGGCCGTTAGATCGCTAGTGTCTGCTTTCGACCCATTTCAGACATTAGGACGCGCAGCCCAAGTGGCTCGCATGGCCGATATCGACGCAGACCTACTCGCCAAACTTCCGCTGACCTGACATTGCGAGGGTGACGTTCTATAAGCGCGACGAACGTGACGACCGACCTAATCTGTTGTGACGTGGTGGTCGGTGACGAGGTGTGGACGTTCCATGAGGAACTCGTCGGCTGGGGTTTGCTCATCGACCACCTACAGAGGCTTCCCAGCTTCCGTAGCGACTGGTTCGAGGCCGTGTCGCAGCCGTCATTTGCCACGAGCGCAACGGAGGCTTTCATCCGTCAGTAGAAGCGTCCGCTTTCCACCCATTGCTGCCGCGACCAACTGCGCCCCATTGCGGAAACTGCGCCTCAGAATGTCGGAGGCAGTTACGCCCACCTGAATGCTGAGGGGCGACTGAGGACTTCGTCTCCACGCTGCACGGTGACAGCATCTTCAAAGTGGACGCAGCGGACTTCCCCGCACTCGTCCCGGAGAGTGATATGATGGCGGAGGTCGATGCGCTCCGTTTCCGCGACACTGGTCTGAATCATTGTGCGCGCTTCAGACAAAGCATGAGCAAGCGCAGCTTCGCGGTCAGGCAACTCGCACCCTTCCAGGTCAATCGCGTCGACGTCATTGTGCAAATCGAAGAAGTAGCGAGGCATGATGCTGCTCCCGGTGAAGGCGGCAACCCAAAATCTCTCGGGCGGCCTTGCACCCCCACGGCTAACGAGAACCGTGCAAGCGAGGCAGGGTTCCTACGGCTGCTGTCACGCTACAACGAGGCGCACTAGTGCTGCAGATGCTCAAGCTCGATGGAAACTCCAGCTGGACTGCCAAGAATGGCGGAGCGCTAAGTGATGTCCACTTTCCACCCATTGCGGACATTGGCACGCTCTGCCTTACGAACTCGAGACGCCTATCGGGCTGCGAACTTTACGACGTCACCACCAACACGCAGCTGGTCCAGATAATCACTCCACCACTGGGCCATCTTCACCCGCTCATCCCAGTGGAGCCCCCGATGATACGCACCTCGAGTGGCGTTGCTCTCGCCATGAGCCAAGGCTCGCTCAATGGCATCCGGGCTCCACAGGCCGCTCTCGTTCAACAGCGTCGATGCCGTGGCCCTCAGGCCGTGAGCGGTAATCTCATCCTTGTCGAACCCCATTCGCCGGAACGAGGCATTGAGGGTGTTCTCACTCATCGGACGGCTCGGGCCATGAGCGGACGGAAACACATATTTCCCTCGTCCTGTCAGCGCTTGAAGCTCCTTCGAGCATCTCCCGAACCTGCTTCGAAAGAGGCACTGCATGTGGACGCCTGGCCTTCATCTTCCCGGCCGGAATGTTCCAGATTCCGTGCCTTTAGGTCGAACTCACTCCATTCGGCATGGCGAAGCTCGCCAGGTCGGACGAAGACGTGAGGGGCGATACGCAACGCTGCCATGGTGACCGGCGAACCAGAGAAGGCCTCGATCGCACGCAGAAGCTCACCCAACTTCGCTGGCTCGAGGATGGCTGAGTAATGTCGTGCCTTGGGCGTGATCAAAGCACCTTGCAGCAAATGCGCCGGGTCTGATTTGCATCGGCCGGTGGCAACGCCGTAGCGAAAGACCCGGCTAGCGAATGACCTGCATTTCTTCGCTGTCTCGTGCCGCCCCTTTGCCTCCAGCCGCTTGAGGGCCGCGAGAAGCATCTGCGGGTCGACGTCGGCCAGAGGCATCGTTCCGATCGCTGGCTCCAGCTGTTCAAGGAACCATCGAGCCTTGGAGATGGTGGCCTCGGCCCTGCCGTCTCCGACCATCTTTGAATTGATGTATTCTCGAGCTACCGCAGCGAAGGTCACACCTGCGCTGAGCTTCGCTGCATACTTTGCCTTCCTGCGTTCGAGAGCCGGATCTCGTCCCTCCGCCAATCGCTCTCTGGCATCGTCCCGTAACTTCCGAGCTTTCGCCAGGCTGACATCTGGATAGGCCCCCAACGAGAGCTTCTTCTCCTTACCGTGATGGCGGAACTTAACTTTCCAGAGCTTTCCGCCGGCTGGCGTGATCAGAAGATACAGCCCCTTGCTCGTCGGCCAATTTCCAGTTCTTTTGCTCGTGGCTTAGCAGCTTTAATGACGGTGTCGCTCAGTGGCATTTGGGGGCCTTTTTTCTCGATCTGGCTCCCGAAATGGGGGCCTTTTGCGAAAAAGCCCCAAATTAGGCCCCCACTTTCGTGTGATTGCACACGATCAATGGCGGTCACCACCGGACAGCTCGCCGCTAGTTTTTGGCTGATTTCCAGACGGTTTCGCAACCGTCGACGAACACTGATGAATAAGGGGATGGTGCCCAGGAGAGGACTCGAACCTCCACGCCCTTGCGAGCGCCAGCACCTGAAGCTGGTGCGTCTACCAATTCCGCCACCTGGGCACGGGGTCGAACTTGCGTGGTAGGGCGCGGCATGTGGAGCCGGTTCGGCGTCATGTCAACCGACGCAAATCGCACCGGAACGGCAGCGCGCGGCCCTCGTTCTCTTCACAGCAAAAGAGGAGCAGAAAATGGGCCGTCCCGAGCAGGACAAGCACGACGTTCGCGAACGCGAGCTGGACAATGAACGCCCGGGGTTCACTCCGGCAGGGCGCCGCGATGATGACTCCGAAACAACATCCTCGACCCGCGATCTCGACCAGCCGAGTTCGCTCGGCGGAAAGGTGGCGACGAAGTTGAACGTGAAGCAGTCGAACTGAGCCGCGGGCGCTTGTGACCCGCGCTGGCCGCCGCTAGTGGCGAAGCGATGATCAACCCGGACTCCCGCATCGTCACCGTCTTCGGCGGCGGCGGTTTCATCGGCCGCTATGTGTGCGAACTTCTGTTCAAGCAGGAGGTGCGTGTGCGGGTTGCCTGCCGCGATCCGGGAAGCGCCTATTTCCTTCAGCCTTTGGCGACCGTCGGCCAGCTTGGCTTCGCCCGGACCGACATCGGCAATGCCGAGTTCGTCCGTTCGGCGGTCAAGGATTCCTCGGCGGTCATCAACCTCGTCGGGACCTTCAACGGGTCGCTCCAATCGGCCCATGTCGACGGCGCACACAATATCGCCGGAGCGTCGCGCGATGCCGGTGCGAGCGCGCTGGTGCATATCTCGGCGATCGGCGCCGATCCTCAGTCCGGCTCCTATTATGGGCGGACCAAGGGTGAGGGCGAGCTGGAGGTCCGGCGCGCCTTTGCCGGAGCGACCGTCATTCGCCCGTCCATCGTGTTCGGGCCGGAGGACGATCTGACGAACCGGCTTGCAGCGCTGTCGCGGCTGCCGGTCTTGCCGGTTGTCGCTGCCAAGCGGCGGTTCCAGCCCGTTTACGTGAAGGATCTTGCCAAGGCGATCGCAATGGCCGCTCTCGATCCTCGCACCTTCGGTTCCAGCACGTTCGAGATCGGCGGTCCGCAGGTGATGAGCATGGAGGATATCTATGCGACATGCGCGCGGTCGGCAGGCCGCGAACCCGACCTCCTCGATCTTCCGAACTTCGCGTCGGCGTTCCTGTCGTGGTTCGGCTTCCTCCCCGGAGCGCCGTTGACCCGCGACCAATGGAAAATGCTGCAGCAGGACAACCTGCCAGCGAAGAAAGCCAAGGGGCTTGAAGCGTTCGGAATCGAGCCGACGGCGCTCGAATCGGTGGCCCCGGGCTGGCTGTCGCGATATCGCAGCGGCGGCCGATGGACCGCCCGAGCCGTGCAGCAGGCCGCGTGAAGCAGAGCTAGGTGCCGATCCTAATCATCGCGATAATCCTCGGCATCGTCGAGGGAGTGACCGAGTTCATTCCGGTCTCCTCGACCGGCCACCTGATTCTCGCCACAAAGCTGCTCGGCTTCGACGCCGATCAATGGGCGGCGTTCAACGTCATCATCCAGCTTGGGGCGATCCTTGCCATCGTCGTGCTCTACTGGCGGACGTTCTGGGCCGTGCTCGAGGGGCTGTTCGCCAACCAGCGAGTGTCGTGGCGCTTCGTCCGGAACGTCGTCATCGGCTTCCTGCCGTCGGCGGTTCTGGGATTCCTGTTCATCAACAACATCGAGGCGCTGCTCGGCAACGCTGTCGTCGTCGCGTGGGCGCTGATCGTCGGCGGGGTCGCCATTCTCGTCATCGAGAAGACCGTCCCGCCGGGGACCATCGTCGGGGTTGCCGAAATGCCGCTTGGACGAGTGGTCGCAGTCGGATTCATCCAGTGCCTTGCGATGATCCCGGGCGTCAGCCGCTCGGGAGCGACCATCCTCGGCGGATTGTCGCTTGGCGTCGAGCGTCGGACCGCGGCCGAATTCAGCTTCTTCCTGGCAATTCCGACGATGCTCGGAGCGACGGTCCTGGAGATTGCAAAGCACCACGACACCCTGCTCGCCGGGGCGAGCGGAGTTGGATTCGGCACGGTCGCGGTCGGCTTTGCAGTCAGCTTTGTGGTCGCGATCGTCGTCGTTCGTGCCTTCGTCCACTACATCTCGAGGCACGGCTTCGCGCCATTCGCCTGGTACCGGATCCTCGCCGGAGGAACCGCGCTCATCTGGTTGACGATGCGCTAGGGTCGCCGGCTTCAGGCGGTCAGCTGGTACTGTTTGAGCAAGTCGTAGAGTGTCGGGCGGCTGATCCCGAGCAGCTTCGCAGCGCCCGAAATGTTGTTCTCGGTCCGGCTCAGCGCCTGGCGGATGACCTTGCGATCCGCGACTTCTCGAGCGGCGCGCAGGTTTATCGGCAAGGCGCTGCCACCCTCCGCCCGCGCCGGCAGGTCCAGATCGGCGGCGGTGACCTGCTTCGTGTCGGCCATTATCACCGCGCGCTTGATCCGGTTTTCCAACTCGCGGACGTTGCCCGGCCATGCGTAAGCGTCGATCAAGGCGATGGCGTCGGCCGACAAACCCTGGACCTTCGAATTCATCTCGCGCGCGAAGCGGTTCACGAAGTGCCGGGCCAGGAGCACTGAGTCTCCCGAGCGTTCGCTGAGCGACGGGATCTTCACCACCACCTCCGCAAGGCGGTAATAGAGGTCTTCGCGGAAGCGCCCGTCGGCGATCATCGACTCGAGGTTTTGATGGGTGGCGCAGACGATCCGCGTGTCCACGGGAATCGTCTGGCGTCCGCCAATCCTCTCGATGACCCGCTCCTGGAGAAATCGGAGCAGCTTGACCTGCAACGGCAGCGGGATGTCGCCGACCTCGTCGAGGAACAGGGTCCCGCCCTCTGCAAGTTCTATTTTGCCGACGTTGGACTTCACCGCGCCGGTAAAGGCGCCGCGTTCGTAGCCGAACAGCTCGGCCTCCAGCAGGTTCTCCGGAATGGCCGCACAGTTGATTGCGACGAAGCTCCGCTCTGCACGGTCGCTGCGCTCGTGAACGGCGCGGGCGAGCAGTTCCTTGCCGGTTCCGCTTGCGCCCAGAAGCATCACCGAGACGCTGGTCGGCGCGACCCGCTCGATCGTTCGGGCCACCTTGAGCATCTCGTCGGCACTGCTGACGATCGAGCCCAGCACGCTGATATCACCGGTTCGCTCCAGGCGGCGGTTTTCCTCCTCGATCTCGTACAGGTGAAAGGCGCGTGCGACGATCAGCCCGAGCTCGTCGATGTCGATCGGCTTGCGATAGAAATCGTAGGCGCCCAGCGCGATTGCCCGCATCGCGCTCTCGCGCTCGCCGTGGCCGGAGGCGACGATGACTTTGGTGTCGGGCTTGAGCGCAAGCATCTCGCTCAGCGTGGCGAAACCTTCCTCGGTACCGTCGGGATCGGGAGGGAGTCCGAGATCGAGAGTGACCACGGCAGGTTCGTGCAGCCGTAGCGCCTCCAGTGCAGACCCGCGGTCGGTGGCGGCGACGACGGTGTAGCCATCATAGGCCCATTTGAGCTGCCGCTGCAGGCCCTCGTCATCCTCGACGACGAGAAGCACCGGGAGGTTGGGTTCTGTGCTCATGCTGATTTCCGTAGCTGTTGGGGCGGCGCGTCGGCCGCGGCCAAGTGTATCGTGAAGCGAGTGCCTTCGCCCGGCCGGCTCTCGACGCTCAGCCGCCCGCCCATCGCGGTGACCAGCGCCTGGGCTTCGAACGCGCCGATTCCGAAGCCCGACTGCTTCGTCGACGAAAAGGGCTGGAACAGGCGACTTCGGACGAAGTCGGCGTCCATTCCACATCCGCTGTCGGCGATGCTGATGGCGACCTGATCGCCCTCACGATCAATCCGGACGATGACGGGTTTCCCGTCGGCGCTGGCTTCGATAGCGTTTTGAAGCAGGTGGCCGACTGCCTGCTGGAGCGCGGCCGAATCGACGACCGCCCATTCGCCGCTTTTGCCGAGCAGCTTCACCTGGCCAACGGGACAGGCGGCGACACAGGCGGCAAGAATTCCGCGAAGCGGTTGCGGCTCGACTCGACTGGAGCGCGGCGTCGCTTGCGGAGATAGCCGCGCGAGCAGGTCGTTCATCTTGCCGATCGAGCTCTTGAGCGTGGCGATCATGTCGGCACGGAATTCGGCATTATCCGCGTGGCGTTCGGCGTTGCGGGTAAGCAGCGACAATTGGCTGACCAGGTTCTTTACGTCGTGGAGGATGAAGGCGAAGCGGCGGTTGAACTCCTCGAACCGCTGTGCATTCGAAAGCGCCCGCTGGCCCTGCGCTTCGGCAAGGGAGCTCGCAGCCTGGCGCCCCGCGGTGCGAAGCAGGTCGAAGTCCTCCCAGTCGAGCGAACGCCGGTATTCGGGCGCGGCCAGAAGCACCAGGCCAAGCGCCTTGTCCTCGTGGACTAGCGGCACCGCGATCCATGCGTCTGCGTCGTCGACCAGCCACTTCGGAACGCAGTCGCGGTCTTCGGTTCGGGCCCAGCCGTTGCGTACGCCGTCGATTTCGAGAATTCGGCCGCTCGGCGCGACCGAAGCCCAGAAGGCGAGCGCCGAGTGAACGTCGGCGTCGATGGCGGTGCGGCCGTGCCAGTTCCAGGCTGCGCCGGCGACGAATCCGGCCGCCTCGTCGCGCTCGAGAAGCAGCCCGCCAGGACAATCGACGATGTCGGCGAAGGCTTTGACAATTCGTTCGCCGAGTGGCTGCGCCTCGCCCCCGGAGCCGCCGAGCGTGCCTGTGAAGCGAAGCCACTCGCTGCGATAATCATATCGATGCTCGAACAGGTGCTGGGCGATCTTTACCTTCGCCCAAGCGCGCGCCCGCGGGCTTGGCGCAAGCACCATCGCCGCGACCACCATCACTGCAAGGAGCCCTGCCGAAAACGCGCGAAGCCAATCGCCGTCGGCACCCCTCAACGCAGTCGCGAGGACAGCCATGACCGCGAAATAGGCACAGATGGCCAGCAGCGAGAGCGACTGGAACGTTGCCGCTCGCGACAGGCGAATGCGCCAGTCGTCTTCGTGGCGAACGGCAAGCGCAAACAGCGGCGCCGTCAGCGCGACCGCGATCCCGCGCCAGTCGGACAGGCCAGTGGCCGCTGAAACGTCGAGGTAGCTGATGGTGTAGAAGTTGAGGTCGTAGGCCCAGCTCAGCGCCAGCGCGAGCATCGCGAAGCGGATGTTCGGCCGGCTGGAGGGCGAAGCCTGTCCGTAGAGGTTGTGGACCAGGACGAGCGAGCCGGCGGCCGCTGTAATCCGCAGAAGGGTTCCGGTTTGCTCGACCGCAGCCCCGGCGCCATTCAGCACGATGCTGGTTACGACAAGCTGGAATCCGAGCACTGCCGAGACCGCGGCATAAACGAGACGAACGCCCTTTTGCCTGCCTTCGCTGCTCGATGCGTAGAGGCTGTAAAGGAGCCCGATCCACACCAGGTTGCGCGCGGTCTCCGCGTAGCGGGAAAGCGCTCCGGCCGGCCCGATCGCCTGCAGCCACGCCCAGCAGGCGGTCAGCGCGAAGGCCCCGAGCAGAAGCCGGTGTCCAGGCTGGCGTGCGCCCGCTGCAAGTCGCCACCCCAGAAGCGATGCGAACATTGCCGCGGCGAGCGCATGGCTCCAAAAGGACAAGATTGGCGACATCCACACAGGTGTCGCTAAACTTTACAAATAAGTGATGAACGCGAGCGAAGGAGCAGCCATGGCCGACAAGCGCCCGATCGGAAGCAGCGGACTTGAAGTGGCGCCGCTTGCGCTGGGCGGAAACGTGTTCGACTGGACCGCGGACGAGCAGACGAGCTTCGCTGTTCTGGACGCATTCGTCGATGCCGGCGGAACGATGATCGACACCGCCGACGTCTATTCGGCATGGGCACCCGGCCACAGCGGCGGCGAAAGCGAGCGGCTGATCGGCCGCTGGCTCAAGCGCGACCCGGCCAAGCGCGACAAGGTCGTGATTGCGACGAAGGTCGGCTTTTCCGAAGGATTGGCGCCTGACAAGATCTTTGCCGCCTGCAATGCGTCCCTCGATCGGCTTGGGATCGACCAGGTTGACCTGTACTACCAGCACAAGGACGACGAGAGCGTCCCGCTTGCCGACAGCCTGGGCGCCTTCGAGCGACTGGTCGAGCTCGGCAAGATCCGCGCCATCGGCCTGTCGCAGTTCACGGCCGAACGGCTCGAGGAGGCGGTGCAGACGTCGCGTCGACTGGGCCTGACTCCGATCAGCGCGCTGCAGCCTTGGTACAATCTCGTGGAGCGCGAGAAGTTCGAGGACGGCCTGCGCGACGTTGCGCTTCGCCACGGCCTCGCGGTGTTCCCGTTCTACAGCCTCGCCAACGGCTTTCTCACCGGCAAGTACCGGTCGAAGGAGGATCTCGACAAATCGGTTCGCGGGCTTCGCAACGTTGCCTATTTGGAAGGCCGGGGAATGGACGTCCTCGAAGCTCTCGACACCGTGGCTGCGGAAACCGGTGCTGCACTGGCGACCGTCGCGCTCGCCTGGACCAAGGCCCAGCCGGCGATCACCGCACCGATCGCAAGCGCGACCAGCGTTGCCCAGCTTTCGGAGTTGATCGCGGCGCTGAATCTGGAGCTCACTCCCCAACAGATTTCGCTTCTCGATTCAGCAAGCTCCTGACCGGTTAACGCCAAGATGCCTTGATTGCGGGACGGGCGAGCTTTTGCCCGGCGCTGGCGACGCTACTGTTGCTTGCGAGGAGTAAGCGGATGGCTTGGATGATCGGCCGGACGGCGGTTCTGTCCGACCCGGAGGGCGCGCGGCGAAAGGCGCTCGAGAAGCTTCAGGGGCTCGTCGACCTGGAAGACCCTGAGGGGCTGGTCGTTCCGATACTGATCGACGCGATCCTGATGGCCGAAGCCTATCGCGGCGCCCGCCACCAGATCACCCAACTCCCCGAGCTGACGCAAAGCGTCGATGCGCTCATCCGCGAGCTGACGATCATCGAGAAATCGGCGGAGTGGGCGGCCGAGTAGGCCGCTAGCCCTTTTTCAACGAGTCGAGCGCGGCCAGTGTCATTGCCTCGGTCGCCGTCGAGATCACCGCTTGTGCATCGGGCGCCCAGAAGGGGCTGTGGAGCGAGGGTAGCTTCTGCGTGTCGCCGTTCACCGCGTCCCATTTGGCTTGCGGCACTCCACCGACCCAGAAGATCAGGCTCTGAATCGACTTGTCGGCAAGCCAGTAGCGGCTGAAGTCCTCGCCGCCCATCACCGCCGGAGTGGCGATCGCCCGATCTTTGCCGAAATGCTGTTTGAACAGCGTCAGGGCCCGATTCGAGAGGGCTTCGGTGTTGAACGTGGAGGGCGTGTACTCGCCTTCGCGAATGGCAACATCGGGCATCTTGTCCTCAGGCAGACCGGCGGCGATCGCTTCGCCGCGCGCGATTCGCTTGATTCCGTCGAGGAGGAGCTTGCGCACTTCCGGCGTGTAGCTGCGAACTGTCAGCTGCAGCCGCGCTTCGTCGGAGATGATGTTGTGCTTGGAGCCGGCGTGAAAGCTGCCGACGGTGACGACGGCCGGCTGCTGCGGGTCGTTTTCGCGGCTGACCAGCGTCTGCAACGTGGTCACGATTCGCGATCCCAGGACGATCGGGTCCTTAGTCGCCTGCGGGTAAGCGCCGTGGCCGCCAACGCCGTGAATGGTGATGTCGACGCTGTCGACATTCGCCAGCGCATAGCCGGGGGTAACGCCGATTACGCCAGCCGGAAGCGACGCCGAATCGTGGAAAGCGAGCGCGACGTCCGGTTTCGGGAAACGCGTGTAGAGCCCGTCGTCGAGCATCGCCTTCGCCCCTGCGCCGATCTCTTCGCCCGGCTGGAGGATCATGACCAATGTCCCAGACCACTGGTCTTTCATTGCCGCAAGCTGTCGCGCGGTGCCGATCCAGGTGGCCATGTGCGTGTCGTGCCCGCATGCGTGCATGACCGGAGTTGGAGTGCCGTCCGGCAGCTTGCCGGTCGCAGCCGACGCGAACGGCAGCCCGGTCTGCTCCTTGACCGGCAACGCATCCATGTCCGATCGAATCATAACCACCGGCCCGGGGCCATTCTTCATCACCGCGACGACCCCGGTCTTGCCGACATGTTCCGTCACCTGGAAGCCAAGCTTGCGCGCTTCCGCGGCAAGCTTTGCCGAGGTCTGGACCTCCTGCATCGACAGCTCAGGGTGGGTATGAAGATCGCGGTAAAGCGTCATCAGCTGCGGCATCTCTGCGGCGACGCTTTCATGGACGCTGGCGGCAGGCGCGGTGCTCGAAAGCATCATCGCCAGGGATCCGGCGGCAACGGTGAATTTCATCGAATTTCCCTCCCTTGGGTTTCGGGTAGCAGTTCCATAACGTCGAGTTGTGATTCGAACGCCGGCGAGGGCATCAGCAGCCGCCACCGGTCGGGTCCGATGCGCTCGACGAACCCGCTGACGTCGCGCTCGGGATCGACGCCGTATTGCATCGCCCGCGCCTCGTCGCCGAGCATTAGCGTTCCCAGGAAAACCTCGCGCAATTGCCCGTTGGGGAAGATTGCCCCGACCTGCCGCTGCGAACCGGTCAGCTTGGCGAAGGACTGGCGCTCACCCTGCTGCCGCACCTGGCAACGGAAATAGGGATAAGCGACATAGTCGAGCATCCCCGCCGCTTTTGCCCCGAGCTTGATGACGCGGCAGCGGTAGAGGCCGTTCGGGATTGCGCCCCCGATTGCAGCATCCGGGTCGAGGAGAGCGCCTTCCCGGGCGACGTCCGCGCCGTGGCCGCTCGCCCGGGCCGCTGCCAGCGCCGAGGTGAACGAGTGGCGCCAATCGCGCAGCTTGGCGCGATCCCTGTCGGTCGCAACCGTCCGCCAGTCCCGTGCCGGATCGACGACTGCGTTCGATGGACGAACCATCGAACAGCCGGTGCAGACCAGGACAAAGGCAAGGAAGACCCGCTTCACGTCATTGCGAGCGTAGCGAAGCAATCCAGCGGCGCAACCGACTTGCCGCGGGATGCGTCCCGCGATGACGAGATCACTGCGCGGTCCAGCCGCCGTCCATGCTGATGTTGGCACCGGTGATTGCGCTGGCCTCGTCGCGGCAAAGGAACAGCGCCAGCGCGGCAACCTGTTCGGGAGTGACAAACTGCTTGGTCGGCTGCGCCGCCAGCAGGACGTCGTTCATCACCTGCTCGCGGGTCAGGCCGCGGGCTTTCATCGTATCCGGGATCTGGTTTTCCACGAGGGTGGTCCAGACGTAGCCCGGGGAGATACAGTTTACGGTGACCCCGTCGCGCGCGGCTTCGAGAGCGATGGTTTTGGTGAAGCCGGCGACTCCGTGCTTTGCCGCGACATAGGCCGACTTGTTGGGGCTCGCGACCAGGCTGTGTGCCGACGCGGTGTTGATCACCCGGCCCCAACCCTTCGCCTTCATTGCCGGAAGCGCATGGCGAGTAGTGTGGAACACGGCCGAGAGGTTGATGGCGATGATCGCATCCCACCTTTCCGGCGGAAAGCTTTCCAGCGGCGAAACGTGCTGGATGCCGGCATTGTTGACGAGCACGTCGGGTCCGCCGAGCTCGTCCGCGCAGCGCTTCATCATCCGCTCGATGGAGTCCGGGTCGGACATGTCGGCGCCGTCGTGGATTGCTCCGAGTTCCTGCGTCAGCTTCTCGATCTCGCCGGAATCGCCGAAGCCGTTGAGCATCAGCTTTGCGCCCTGCGAAGCCAGTTCCCGGGCGATAGCGAGGCCGATCCCCGACGTTGATCCGGTAACCAGCGCAACTTTGCCTTGCAGAATCATGGCATCTCCTTTCATCCGCTAGTCGCCGCCTGCGCTGGCGATTGCAACTGCCACGGCAGTTCGCGCATTGGGTCGGGAACAGGAGGACACGGGAATGCGGTTTGGCCGCCAGCGCGAAAGCAGCAATTTCCGCGACGATACCGGCCGCGGCGTTGGCGGGTTCGGAGGCGGGGGCGGTGGGCTCGGCTGCCTCATTCCACTCGTCGCAAGCCGCTTCGGAATCGGCGGAGTCGTCGTCCTGCTGGTCGGCTATTTCATCCTCAGCTCGGTCGGCGGGCTGGGCGGGCTGGGCGGCGGCGGATCGTCCACCAAGCAGTCGCAGCAGGCGTCCGGAGCAGGGCAGAGCACGCTTGACCCGCAGATGGAGCACTTCCTTCGGCAGGTTCTCGGATCGACCGAGGACGTGTGGAGTAGATTGTTCAAGCAAAAGGGCGAGAGCTACGCTCCGACACAGCTGGTTGCCTATTCCGAAGCGGACAGGTCCGGCTGCGGCATGGCCCAATCGGCAATGGGCCCCTTTTATTGCCCGACCGACCAGAACATCTACCTCGACACCGAATTCTTCGATGAACTGGCGAGGCGCTTCCAGGCCCCCGGCGACTTCGCAATGGCCTATGTCATCGCCCACGAAGTCGGCCACCACGTGCAGGATGAGCTTGGGACGCTCGGCAGCGCTTCGCGAGCGCAGGCACGGGCAAGCCGCGTCGAGGGCAATCACATCCAGGTGGGGATCGAGCTTCAGGCCGATTGCTATGCCGGCGTGTGGGCCGCCAACGCCCGAACGCCGGAGGGCCAGCCGGTGCTCCAGCAAGGCGACTTCGAGGAGGGAATGCGCGCTGCAGAAGCTATTGGGGACGACACTCTGCAAAAGGAAACGCAGGGCCGCGTGGTGCCGGACAGCTTTACCCACGGCACGTCGGCTCAGCGCATGGCGGCGCTTCGCACCGGGTACAAAAGCGGCGACCCCGCCGCCTGCAATTCCCTGACTAGACTTTGACCAGCATCTTCCCGGTGTTGGCTCCGGTGAACAGGCCGAGGAAGGCGTCCGGCGTCTTTTGCAAGCCCTCGAACACCGTCTCGTGCGGCTTGACCTTTCCGCTCGCCACCCATTCGCCCATGTCGCGGTAGAATTCGTCTAGCCGCGACACATAGTCGCCGTAGAGGAAGCCGCGCATCGTAATCCGCATTGCGATCATCCTGATGATGTAGCGGAATTCCATCGGCTCGCGGCTGTTGTAACCGGCGATCATTCCGCACAGCGCGAAGCGAGCGTGCAAGCGAGCACGGGAAAAGGCAGCGTCCAGATGGTCGCCGCCGACATTGTCGAAATAGACGTCGATTCCGTCCGGAGCAGCGTCGCGAAGCGAAGCGATGATCGGGCCGTCGCGATAATCCACGGCGGCGTCGGCACCGAGCGAGCGGACGAAATCGCATTTGTCCTTGCCGCCGGCCGAACCGATCACGGTCATGCCCTTTGCCTTCGCGACCTGGACGACGACCGATCCGACCGCTCCAGCGGCGGCTGAAACGAAGACGATGTCACCTTCCTTGGCCTCGGCGGCGTCGAGAAGTCCGAAGTAAGCGGTCGCTCCCGGCATTCCCAGGTGGCTGAGGAACGCCTTCGGGTCGGCTCCGATCTGGGGAAGCTTCGTCAGCGCCTTTGCCGGAAGCACCGCTTCGTCGCGCCAGCCGGCCATGTGGAGAACGAGGTCGCCCGCGGCAAAGCCGTCCGCCTTCGATTCGACGACTTCTCCTACGGCCCCGCCTTCCATTGGCGCATCGAGCTGGAACGGCGGGATGTACGACTTCGACTCGTTCATCCGCCCGCGCATGTAGGGGTCGACGGAAAGGTAGAGGTTGTGGACGTGGACCTCGCCATCCCCGAGGCTGGGCAGCTCGAACTCCTTGAGCGCGAAGTCACCGCTTTCGGGGAGCCCCTCGGGGCGGTTGATCAGGTGCCATGCTCGCGCCATTTCTGTCTCCTTGCCGCTCCCGCGATAGCTTCGCGGCGCATCATGCGAAAGGCCCGGCGACGATGCGCCGGGCCTTCCCGTTCAGCTGTCGGGCTGTCGGTGCTTAGCTTTCGTACGTCCCCGAGAAGCTGCGATTGAGGTTGGTGTCCTCGTCGCGGTCGCGGTCGCGCCCGAAAAAGGCACCGGTGTTTTCCGCGTCTTCCCAGCGGTTCTTCGCTTCGTCAGCCGAAACATCGAGCCGCACCTGGTTGCCTTCGATGGTTTCGATCATCGAGCAGTCGATCGCGTGGTGGCGATTATCCTCCGAGTCCGACTTGGTGAGGACGACATGGTCGCCGCGCACCTTGTCGACCTTGCCGATCGTCTCGCCGTCGTTGCCGACGACGTCCATGTGCTCGCGGATACCGCCAAGCTGCTGGCGCTTGTTCATGCGGTTTTCCCGCCAGGCGCCGAAGTCGCTCTCGAAACGATCCTGCCGGTCGCGGCAATACTGATCGTAGTCGCGGTCGAGGTCGTCGAGCTGGCGCTGCTTCCAGGCATGATAGTGACGGTCGTTATCACGGGTGGAGCCGGCGTAGCTGGTGTTGCGATAATCGTCGCGTCCCCAGGCCGTCTGCGAATGGTCATAGTCGGACCGGTCATAGTCGGAGCGGTCGCGATCCGAGCGGTAGCTGCTTGCATATCCGCCGCTGCCGTAGCCGCTGCTGCTTCCGTCACCGAAGTGGCCGCCATAGCCGAAGCTCGGGCCGGTGGGTGACATGTAGTCGTCGCGGTTTGCACCGCCAAAGCCGCCGCGCGAGCTGTAGTCGCGGTCGTATCCGGAATAGCCGGCGCGCTCGTAATCGCGCCTGGAGCTCGGCCTCGACGAGCGATAGTCGCTGTCGCTGGAGGTCCAGTTCATCGGGCGATAGCTGCGGTCGCGATCGCGGTCGTTTTCGCGGCGATAGTCGCGGTTGTTGCTCCGATAGGCGTAGCGGTCGCGGTCGTAATCGCGTCCATATCCGCGGTCGTAATTGCGGTCGCGGCTCCAATAGCGGTCGCGGTCATAGTCGCGGTTCATCCGTTCGTCTTCGCGGCGGCGGCGGTCTGCGTCGTCGTCGCCGAACCAGGAGGCGATTTCGTCTCCTGCGCGTTCGAAAAAGCCGCGATCGTGGTCGTCGCGGGCGCGGTCATAGTCGTTACCGTAACCGGGGCGGTCGCGACGGGTGTCGTAGCGGTCATATGCCATCTGATTGTCTCCTTGATCGGGAATTCTGGGCGGCGGGCGGAAATGCCCTCGCGTCACACAGAAAAAACGAATGGAGGAGAGGCGCCGTTCCGGTGCGATTGGCTGAAATACGGCTGTTTTCGGCAGGGCGGGCACGGGCTGCGGCGAGCGATTGCGCGAGTGCAAAAGCAAGGCTAAGGAGCCGCTTCCGAAGCGCGGCCAAGCAGCCGCGTTTTCCTGCCAGGCTGGCGGCGCGGGGCTGTAGCTCAGATGGGAGAGCGCTGCAATCGCACTGCAGAGGTCAGGGGTTCGATTCCCCTCAGCTCCACCAGCCCGGCACGTTGAGAAGCAAGGATTGCCTGGTCGGGCGGCGAAGCTGTAGCCGGACAGTTAGATCGCGAACGTGCTCCGCGCTCCACTGGGCTAGAGGCAGCGCCCAACCCGGCATTTTGCCGTGGTTGCGGAAGAACATTTCCTTGTAGGCGAGCTTCTGGACATAGGGCACGCGCCCCATTTGAAGTTCCTGAATGTCGCCGCCGAACCAGCTGTTCGAGTGGATGTAAAAAGCCTTCCCGCCGCCCATGTCGCCGATGCAGACCACCTCCGGCATCCAAGGCTCGTCGGCTTCCTTGGCCGACATCCTGCCCATGTCCTTCGCGATCTGTTTTCCGACGACCTCGGTCTGCTGGTGGCCGATGGCGCCGAGCTTGGGGACGGTGATCGCGGCGGCGTCTCCACAGGCGAATACCTTGGGAAAGCCCGGACAACGCATCGTCATGTCCGTCATGATGAAGCCGACTTCGTCGCTGATCGGCAGCCCCTTGAGGAAGGCGTGCGGTTTCCAGTTCGGAAAGACGATGTTGAGTTCGGATTCGATTGTCGTGCCATTGGCAAACTCGATTCCGTCAGCCGTCAGCCTCTTTATGCCTTCGGTGTTGTTGATGTAGCCGAAACCCATCGACCCCGCCGCGGCGAGCAGCTTTTTCACAACCTCTTCGCCTGCATCTTCGGCGATCATTTCGGCCGGCGTGAACATCGTTATGTTGGATGGGCCGCCTTTCCCCTTCTCGCCGAGCCAGTGCGCGAGCGTGAGCGCGACTTCGACCGGCGGTCCTTCGCAGGCGGCCAATGCGACCGGAAGCCAATCGGGCTTGCCCTTTCGTCCCTGGTCGAAGCGCGCGGAACCGATGGCGATCGGCCCACCACGATAGCGGTTTTCGAGATAATCGATGAGGCGATTGGCGTGGAACGCGTCGGACACGGTGTGGCCGTGCTCCGCGAAGCCCTCAATCTCGTCGAACGCGAGCCGCGCGCCAAGAGCAATCACAAGGTAGTCGTAGTGCAGCGCGTAAGTGGGCGAACCTGGACGCTCGTTGGGCCTGACCGTCACGCTTTCGCCTGCAAGGTCGATGGCTTCGACTTCCGCCTGCTCAAAGGCGATGTCGTCCTTCGCAAGCGCATCCACGAGGTCCATGTGCATTGTAACAGCCGGGTCGCGGCCTGCGAAAATCTCCAGCGGGATGTTGGGGATGTAATCGAGGTAAGCCTTGCGATCGACGACGGTGATGTCGACAGTGTCGCCGGCGTGCTGGCGAATTTTCTGGGCGGCGCCGAGTCCGGCAAAGTTGCCGCCGAGCACGAGAACCTGTGGCTTGCCGTTCTTCATCGGTCCCTGTCCTTCCGGCATATCCAATCGCAACGCGTTCCAGAGGATAGAGTCGTCCCAAAGGTGGAGCGGCGCACTACGTGATTGCACCTACGGCCGAATGCAGTGCTTTCGGCAGCCACCCTCTCGCATCATCACCGAGCCGGTTTGAATCCCCAGTCGTCCGGGCGTGCGGGTTTCATGTCGATTATTCCGGCGGGGCCGAGAGTCACCACGTCCGAATGTCCGAAGCCCTTGCTGTAGTCCGATATCGTGATCACCCGTCCCGCGGCGCGCATTATGGCTGCCGTTTCACTGTCCGGGCGTGGCAGACTACCAAGAGACGGACGGCGCTCGATCAGCAGGTCGATCGCGTGCTGGCGCTGGTCGGCGTCGGTGACCTCAGAAGCCTCGGCTGCAATCGCGAGTTCGCGGATCTCGCTTGGATCGTCCACGTCGCGCCCAATCGCAATCCCGACACGCGGGTCCCGCTGGATATTCGCGAACTTCTGCCCGTGCCGGGAGATCACGAAGTAGATCAGGAGCCCATCGTTCGCGAACGAGACGAGAGTAGCCTGGGGCCACCCATTCGGCATCGCCGTCGAGATTGCCATCAGCCGATTTGAATCCAAGATAGCGACGATATCGTCTTCCATGACTCTTCCTGCCAACCCGATTGCCGTTACGCATACTGCCTCGAGGGCAGGCGCTACCGCTGTCCCTCCAGCACAGTCACCGCCGTGCCTGTTCCGCCTTCCTTCAGCGAATCGGCGGTGACGACAATTGTAGTGCCCGGCACAACCACTTGCGCCACCAGTTTGCGAAATTGTTCGGGCGCACGAAACCGCTTCCACTCGCCGGGCGCGACCGTCTCGTCGGCTCCGCCCCCGAGATCGAGCTGGGTCCAGTGCTGCCCATTTTCGTCGAGACTTCGGTAGGAATACGCCCAGGTGCCTGGAACGGGGCCGTCCACCTGCACCGGGCCGGCGCCGATGACCATCCCTGCCCGAATGACCACGGCTCGCTGGTCCGACGCGCTGACTACGATCGAGACGGGCCCCTCGGGGGCAGTGTCGGGGTGCCATTCGATCGAGCCACGCTGCGCATCGACCTCGGGCGCGGAAATCAGTTCCGGCCCGGCGGCGACGCGGGGAAGTGTTTCGGCCCTGGTGATGACGACGGTCATGCCGACGCGAGTGACGCCGTAGAGCAACTTGGCGAACTGGAGAGGCATTCGGATGCAGCCGTGAGAGGCGGGATAGCCCGGCAGATGTCCGGCGTGGAGCGCGACGCCGCCCCAGGTGACGCGCTGCATATAGGGCATTGGGGCGTTGTCGTACTTGCTCGAATAGTGCTCCACCTGCTTCTGCAGAATGGAGAAGATCCCGGTCGGCGTTTCATGTCCGGTCTTGCCCGTCGAAATCGTCGATGCGCCGATTGGAACGCCGTTGCGAAAGACGGTCGCCCGCTGTGTCTCCAGGTTGACGATCACAAGGACTGGCCCCGCAGGTGCGATTTGCGGTGCCCAGACGAACTCCCCGGCTTTGAGGTTGGCGACCGTTGCGATTACCGACCCGGATTTGATCGGGACTTGCTGTGCAACCGCAGTCGCGGCAAGCGCTGCGGCCGCGAGTCCAAGGCAAAACGCAACACGCATTCCCGCCGCCGCCGCTAGTGAGCGATCACGAGCGGAACCGGCGATTCCTTGAGAATGCGCCTGGTGACTCCGCCGAAAAGCGCCTCGCGGAAGCGCCACTTGGAGAATGCGCCCATGACAGCCCAGCCAAAGCGACCGCTTTCGAGCTTGGACAGCAGGAGCGGTTCCACGAAGTCACTGTCGGGAGCAGATTGTCGCACCAAATCTGCGTGAATGCCGTGGCGAGACAGATATTCCGCGGCGCTCTCGCCGCTGTCGTCGACCGATGCATCACTGACTTGATAGAGGGTCACCGACTCGCTGAGCTTGAGAAGCGGTACGCAGGCACGAAGCGCATTGCTCGCTGGCACCGAACCGTCCCACGCGACGAGGACCGGCTCGGCCGGACGGAAACCATCGGTGCTCGAAACGGCCAAAAGCGGCTTTCCGGACTTAACCACCAGCCGCTCGACCAGTTTGCTGACGCGTGGCTGCAGTATCTTCGCCGTCTCCGAGTTCACGACGATAAGATCGGCGAGGTCCGCTGCCTCATTGACCGCGGACTCGAGACTTCCGGTAAACTCGACGAAGTCCCAAGACACGTCCTCCCGCTTCAGCCGGCTTTCGACTTGCGCCCGGTTTGCGGTCTCGATTTCGCGCTCTGCATCAAGCAGTGCGACGGCTCCCGACATTCCGAATGCGTCTCCGAACAAGGGTTCGATCTCGGTTACGTGAACGCAGGTGAGGTGGCCGCCGAGCGCGCGCGTTGCATCAAGCGCAGCCTGCAGCCGCGCTTCCTGGCCAGCGTCGTCATGGATTATCAGCAGGACGTTTTTCATCGCATGAGCCTCCTCGAATGCTTCGGGGATAAACCGCCGCGCATCTGCTGCTGAATCAGGAGTTTTACGGACCGACCCGCACCTCCTGGCGTAGCCGATAGTTGGAAAGGCCGGCGGTAAGGGGCTTCCCCTATTTAGATTCGGTTGGTGAGGTGTGACTGTGGATCTTCAGTTGATGGAGCCCGAAGCTTTGGTCGCCTACCTCAACCCAGCTGTCGCAGCACTGTGTTTCGCGGCCGCAGCGGTTCCTCCTGTGGCCGCTGCTCAACCGGACGGAGACCAGGCGGCGCAGGTGATCGAAGGGCGCTGGATCAATCCGGAAGCAAGCGTGATCATCCTCGTCGGTCCGTGCGGCGAACGACTCTGCGGAACGGTTCAATGGGCCTCCGATCAGGCGAAGGAGGACGCCAGGAAGGGCACTGACCAGCTTGTCGGGGCGCAATTGCTCACCGACGTGCGGCAAGTCCGGGAAAATCGCTGGCAGGGCCGCCTGTTCGTTCCGGACGTGAACAGGACGGTCCACGCGAAGATCAAGCTCGTCGGCCCTGACCAGCTGAAAGTCTCCGGCTGCGCAATCGGGCGAAGCCTTTGCCGCTCGCAGACGTGGAACCGGCAGGACGTTGGGTCAGCGATACCGTAACCCTGCCGCTTGGCTATTCTATTTCGCAAACCGAAGGGAGGTTTCCTGTGAACGACAAGGCAGTCGAGATTCTCAACGCGCATCGGAAGATGGCTATTTCGACCTTGCGACCCGACGGGTGGCCGCAGACGACGATTGTCGGCTACGCGAACGATGGCCTGACGCTCTATTTTCTTGTTTTCCGATCGAGCCAGAAGCTCTCTAACATTCGGCATGACCGGCGTGTTTCTTTCGCCGCGGGTGGCGACGAAAGCGACTTGAGCAAGGCGACTGCTGTTTACGCGGCGGCGCACGCGTCGGAACTGATCGATCCCGGCGAGCGAGCGTACGGGTGGGACGTGCTGATGTCGCGACACGAAAATCTGAGAGCCTTCGAGCTGCCCGACAGGACGCGCGCGGCGATGATCAAGGCGGAGTGCAAACACATCTCAGTTGTCGACTATCGCGAGGGTCTTGGGCACACCGAAGAGATTGCCGTTGGAGCAGATGAAACGGTCGACAGTCGCGAGACCCGAACCGAAGAATGGGGTGCAACGGCGGTAAAAGCTGGCGTGGTCGGCGAAAAGAAGCAGTAGCTCGAGTTCTCTGAAACGACCGCTCAATCGTCCTGAGCTGCAAAGGCGAGCCGCAGGGCATCTGAAAGGCTGCGGGCCTCGAGCTTGCTCATCACGTTCGCGCGGTGGATCTCGACCGTTCGCGGACTGATTCCCAGATCGTAGGCGATGGTCTTGTTCGGAAGACCTTGAGCGAGGCCGTCCAGGACTTCGCGCTCGCGAGGCGTCAGTGCCTGAAGCTTGACCTTCGCCTGCCTCGCTCGCTCGGAGTTTGCGCCGGAACGGTCTAGGGTTTCGAAGCCCTGATCGAGAGCTGAAAGGAGCGTCCCCTTCTCAAACGGCTTTTCGATGAAATCGACGGCGCCCGCCTTCATGGCCCTGACGGAAAGCGGAACGTCACCGTGCCCCGTCATGATGATCACGGGCAGAGAGACGCCAACCTCCTGCAGCGCCCGCTGGACCTCCAATCCGTCCATGCCCGGCATGCGGATATCGAGCAGGATGCAGCCGCTATCGAGCGACTTCGCATTCTTGAGCAGCTGCACTCCCGATTGATAAGAGCGGACCTCGAATCCCGAGGTCTTGAGGAGGAAGCCGACGGAGCGACGGACGGACTCGTCGTCGTCAACCAGATGCACCACGCGCTTGACGGTCATTCCATCTCTCCCACTGTCGGCAAGGTGAAACTGAAGGTGGTGCCGTCGCTCGGGGTCGCTTTCGAACCACAGCCGGCCGCCATGCGCCTCCACGATCGTCCGGCAGATCGACAGACCGATCCCCATCCCGCCCTCCTTTGAGGTGATGAATGGCTGAAACAGCTGCGGTGCAAGCTCATCGCTGATGCCGGAGCCGCTATCCTCGACGCTGACGGTGGCGAATCCATTGGCAGCAGCGGAGGTTGAAATCGTGAGCGACCGCACGCGACTTTCGGCCATCGCATCGATCGCATTGCGGATCAGGTTCACCAACACCTGCTGGATCTGCACGCGGTCGACGAACACGTTCTTGATGTCCGGATCGAGGCTTACCTGCACTTCGATACCGTGCTCGCGCGAGCCGACCAGTGCGAGCGCGTTGGCCTCGGTCACGAGCTTTGCCAGGCTTTCGAACTTGCGTTCGGTTTGGCCGTGACTCATGAAATCGCGCATTCGCCGGACGATTTCGCCCGCGCGCACGGACTCGGCGGCGGCGCTCGCCAGAGCTTCCTCGATGGTCGCCACAATCTCCTTGTCGAGATCGTGGCCGAGCAGCTGGCGCGCGCCCTCGCAGTAACTGGCCATTGCGGTTAGCGGCTGGTTGAGCTCGTGGGCGAGCGATGAGGCAAGCGTCCCCATTTCGCTGACACGGCCGACGTGCGCCAGCTCCGACTGGAGATCCTGCAAGCGAAGCTCTGTCCTCTCCTGCTGGGTGATATCGTGGACGAATCCGGTGAAGATTCGCGCGCCGTCGATCCATGCCTCACCAACGGAAAGCTCCATCGGAAATGTGTTGCCGTCGCGGCGTCGGCCGGTCGTCACGCGTCCGATGCCGATGATCTTGCGCACGCCCGTGTCGCGATAGGCCTGCAAATAGCCGTCGTGCCTTTCCCGATCGGGGGACGGCATCAGCATCGAGACGTTTTCACCGATCACTTCGCTTTCGGCGTAGCCGAACATCTTTTCGGCGGCCGCGCTGAAGGAAAGGATGGTTCCTTTTTCGTCGATGACCACCATGGCGTCGGGAATCGTGGCGAGGATCGAGCGCAGGTGGGATTCGCTTGCGGAGCTCGTGCTCGGATCGCGGTCGGCTCCCTTGTCCATGGGGACCGTGATAGCAGCCGTCCGCAGCCGGTGGAAACTCGGCTCAGCCAAGCCGGCGGACGTTCGCGACGCGAAACGGCAGCGACACGCCGCCGGGCTCGGTGACGGCGACTGTTTCGCCGGTTCGAAAGCGCGGGGTCGGGAGCAAGCGGTCGGGCGCGCCATTGCACCGCAGCGCCCAGTGACCGTCCGCGCGCACTACTCGACCTCTTTCGTCCGGTTCGGTTGACCAGAAGCGGCACACCGTCGCCCTGTTCGGAGTATCGGCCAGGCGATCTGCGTCGATCGATCCATCCTCTTTCAACGGCACGCGAAGGACGTAGCCACGGCTAACCGACCCAGCCGGGAAACCTTCGCTGGCGGCCAGCTCGAGCCGAATCGTGGTCCAGTTCATCACCGTGAGCTACGAAGCACCTGCCACGCCGCAAATAAGGAATGCTACGGGTATGCAGCATTGCGGATGGAGCGCGGCCGCGGGCGACGAATCGATTGCGCTTACAACCGGACGCAATTTTCGCTATGGCCGCCGCTGCTACCGGTCGCAAACGGACGGGCACTGGCGCTTTGCGGCACCTTTTTCCTTCTCTGGCGCTACTCTTAGCAGTGAAGGCCCGACAGTCGGGCCCATGAATGTAAATGAAGGACAATGAAAATGCCCACAGGCACCGTCAAATTTTTTAACGAATCCAAGGGATTCGGTTTCATCCAGCCCGAGGGCGGAGGAAATGACGCGTTCGTTCACATCTCCGACGTCGAGCGTTCGGGAATGAGCACGCTGAAGGAAAACCAGCGCGTTTCCTACGACCTCGAAGAGGACCAGCGCGGGAAGATGAAGGCGACCAACCTGAAAGACGCCGAATAGTCCCAGGCAATCGCGAAATCGAAGGGGAGGCGGCCGGAAGCGGCCGTCTCCCTTTTTCGTGCGCGCGTCGTTGAACAAAAAGGCCCCGCCATTGCTGGCGGGGCCTTCTTCGTTCGCAGGTTGGTTGCTTCCCCTGAGGGGAAGCCTGGGTCCCGGCTAACGCCGGGGACCAGGGAGCGCGTGGTCCACGCCCCCTCACCCTGCCGCTGCTGTGCAGCGGCGCCGTCCCTCTCCCGCGAGGGGAGAGGGTTTAGTGGGCTAGTCCTTGTCTTCGCCGGTCAGGAAGGCGGGGGCGAATTTCGGCTCGCCGCCTTCGTTGCCGCCGTCGTTGCGGTCACCGCGGTCACTGCGGGGGCCTCGGCTTTCGCCGCGCTCTCCGCCACGGCCGCCGCGATCTCCGCCGCGTCCGCCGCCACGGCCACCGCGATCACGGTCGCCGCCGCGTCCGCCGCCGCGATGGCGGTCGCCGCGATCGCCGCGTCCACCGCCGTCACGGTCGCCTCTCGGCTCGCGCGGGGGGCGGGTGTCTTCGAGCTCTTCGCCGGTTTCCTGGTCGACGAGGCGCATCGACAGGCGGACCTTGCCGCGCTGGTCGACCTCGAGCAGCTTGACCTTCACTTCCTGGCCTTCCTCGAGGACGTCGCGGACGTTTTCGACCCGCTCGTTCTTGATCTCGGAGACGTGGACCAGGCCGTCCTTGCCGGGCATGAAGGTCACGAACGCGCCGAAGTCGACGATGTTGGCAACCTTGCCGGTGTAGATGGTGCCGGGCTCCGGCTCGGCGACGATGCCGTGGATCCACTGGCGAGCAGCCTCGATCTGGCTGAGGTCGGACGAGCTGATCTTGATCATACCCTCGTCGTCGATGTCGACCTTTGCGCCGGTCTCGGCGACGATTTCGCGGATGACCTTGCCGCCGGTGCCGATGACTTCGCGGATCTTGTCCTTGGGGATCTGCATCGTCTCGATCCGCGGCGCGTGCTCGGAAAGCTCACCGCGGGTTTCGGGGAGCGCCTTGGCCATTTCGCCGAGGATGTGGGCACGGCCGTCCTTCGCCTGGGCGAGGGCGGTCTTCATGATCTCCTCGGTGATTCCGGCGACCTTGATGTCCATCTGGAGCGAAGTGACGCCCTGGTCGGTGCCGGCAACCTTGAAGTCCATGTCGCCGAGGTGATCCTCGTCGCCCAGGATGTCGGAGAGGACCGCGAAGTCCTTGCCTTCGAGGATCAGGCCCATGGCGATACCCGCGACCGGGCGCTTCATGGGAACGCCCGCGTCCATCAGCGCCAGGCTTCCGCCGCACACCGTGGCCATCGACGAGCTGCCGTTGGACTCGGTGATGTCGGAGAGGACACGCACCGTGTAGGGGAACTCCTCCATGCTCGGCATGATCGGGTGGAGAGCGCGCCAGGCGAGCTTTCCGTGGCCGGTTTCGCGGCGCGACGGGGCGCCGAAGCGGCCGACTTCGCCGACCGAGTAAGGCGGGAAGTTATAGTGGAGCATGAAGCGGGAGTAGGAGAGACCCTCCAGCCCGTCGATCATCTGCTCCAATTCCTTGGTGCCGAGCGTGACGGAGACGATCGCCTGCGTCTCGCCGCGGGTAAACAGGGCCGAGCCGTGGGCGCGCGGAAGCACGTGGACCATGGCTTCGATGGGGCGGATCTGGGTCGTCGAGCGGCCGTCGATGCGCTGGCCGTCCTTGAGGATCGCACCGCGGACGATGTCGGCCTCGAGGCTCTTGACCGCCTTGTTGGCGACCATCTGCTCCTGCGGCTCGGCTTCGGCGAAAGCTTCCTTGGCCTTGTCGCGGGCGGCGTTGAGGGCGGCGGAGCGCTCCTGCTTGTCGGTGATCTTGTAGGCCTTGGCGATGTCGTCGCCGACGAGCTTCTTGAGCTTGTCCTTGATCTTGGCCTTCTCGTCCTTGTCGGAGTTGAGCTCCCAAGGCTCCTTGGCCGCTTTCTCGGCGAGGCTGATGATCGCGTCGCAGACCTTCTTGCTGGCTTCGTGGCCGAACATGACGGCGCCGAGCATCTGGTCCTCGGACAGCTCCTTGGCCTCCGATTCGACCATCATCACCGCATTGGGAGTGCCGGCCATGACCAGGTCGAGATCGCCCTCGCGGATCTGCTCGGGGCTGGGGTTGAGGATATATTCGCCGTCGATGAAGCCGACGCGGGCGGCGCCGATCGGGCCCATGAACGGGACGCCGGAAATCGTCAGTGCTGCCGAGGCGGCATACATTGCGACGATGTCGGGCTCGTTCTCGCCGTCGTAGGAGAGGACCTGGGCGATAACGAGGACTTCGTTGTAGAAGCCTTCGGGGAACAGCGGCCGGATCGGCCGGTCGATGAGGCGGGAGGTGAGCGTTTCCTTCTCGGTCGCTCCGCGCTCGCGCTTGAAGAAGCCGCCCGGGATTCGGCCGGCAGCGGAGAATTTCTCCTGGTAGTGGACGGTCAGCGGGAAGAAGTCCTGTCCCGGCTTGACGTTCTTGGCGGCGGTGACCGCGCACAGGACGACGGTTTCGCCAAGCGTCGCGAGAACCGCGCCGTCGGCCTGACGGGCAATACGGCCCGTTTCGAGCTTGAGGGTTTTTCCGCCGAGCTCGATTTCTACAGTTTTGATGTTGAACATGTCATTTCCTTCACCCCGCGGGCCGGATGCCGGCGGGACATCTGTGGCAGGCAAGCCGGCCTGTCAGCGGTTCGGGGCCTCTCATGTGCCCCTAAGGCCGACCGCCGAATTGCGGTGGGCCCCGATGTGCAAACGGCTCCGCAAGGGAGCCGTTTCGTCACGTTATTTGCGAAGTCCAAGCTTCGCGATGATGTCGGTGTAGCGCTGCTCGTCCTTCTTGCGAAGATAATCGAGAAGGGAGCGGCGCTGGTTGACCAGCATGAGAAGTCCGCGGCGCGAATGGTTGTCCTTCGCGTGGGTCTTGAAATGCTCGGTCAGAGTCTTGATCCGGCTGGTCAGGATGGCGACCTGGACTTCGGGCGAACCGGTGTCGCCCTTTCCGCGGCCGTGGGTCTTGATCAGCTTCTGTTTTTCTTCGGCAGTAATCGACATTGTTTTTTCACTCCGCGACATCTTGGAAGTTGAACCCGCGGACGACCGTGAGGCCGTCAGCCGTCGCTTCGACCAGCGCGACCGGAACCAGGTCCGAAATCGCCAGCTGAAGCCCCGGCCTTGCGGGGAATCCGGCAAGGCGCTGTCCATGTCTGAGCAGCTGTGCCTGGCCGGGGGTGACGGGGAGGGCCGGGATGTCGTCCAGCGCAGCTTCCAACGGAAGCACCGTCCTCGTCAGGTCGCGCGCCTTAGCGGCTTGTTCGAGAAAGTCCAGCGAAATGGCTGATTCCAGCCCGAACGGACCGGCGCGCGTCCGCCTCAACATGGTGACGTGACCAACCGTGTTCAACGCCCGCGCGATGTCGCGGGCGAGGCTGCGGATGTAGGTGCCCTTCGAAACAGTGGCGGAGAGGGTAGCGCTGCCGGCGTCTGCCGAAACCAGCGCAAGCTCATGAATTGTGACCTCACGGGGCTTTATCTCGACTTCCTCCCCGTCGCGGGCGCGCTTGTAGGCGGGCTTTCCATCGATCTTCAGCGCGGAATAAGCCGGCGGGATCTGCTCGATTTGCCCCGTGAAGCGGAGAAGGATTTCTTTCACCTGGTCGAGTGTGGGGCGGATGGCGCTGGTCGCCACGACCTCGCCTTCGGTGTCGAGGGTGTCGGTTTGGGCGCCGAAGCAGATCGTGAACTCATACTCCTTGGTCGCGTCGAGCATTCGGCCGGCGACTTTGGTCGCCTCGCCGAGCGCGATTGGCAGGACTCCGCTTGCGAGCGGGTCGAGCGTGCCGCCGTGGCCGACCTTGGTCTTGGGCTCGCCGGCCTCGCGCAATGCGCGCTTGACCGCGGAAACGGCCTTGGTCGAGCCGAGCCCCACGGGCTTGTCGAGAATGATCCAGCCTGACAGCATTGCGGGCTTCACTGCTCCTTGGTAGCGCTTGGGCACATTTAGGGGCGGAGCTGCATGGACGATAGCCAGCGCGACGAACGGGTCGCGAAACTGCTCGAATCCGAGCACATCCGTTACCAGAAGATCGACCTTGGGGGAGGCGCCTCGACCGGCGGCCACAGCCGCACGTCGATGGACCGAATCCTGTTCGGAAGCGACCTTGAGGGGCTGAGCCTGCTCGACATCGGATCGGCGCTCGGCCATTTCTGCCTGGAGGCACTCCAGCATGGGGCGTCGGCGGCAACCGGGCTGGAGACGTCGCCGGAGCGCGTCCGCCACGCTCGCGAAATCGCTGAAATCGTCGATCCGCGCGCCAAGTACATCTCGGCCGATTTCGAAAGCTGGGACGCCCCGGACAAGAGCCACGACGTGGTGCTGTGCCTCAATGTCCTTCACCACCTCTACGACCCGGTGAATGCGCTTCGGAAGATCATGCGGATCACCGGCAGCCGCTTCTATCTGGAAGTCGCCCCGGTGAACGTGCGGGACGTGGTCAAGATGGCCAATCCGCTTGCCCTGTTCGGAGCGTCCGGGCTGCCGGTGATCCTGCTGGGCCCGACCGGCAACAGCACGCGCGCCGCCGACCGGACGTTCACTTTCTCCAAGAAGGCAGTCGCGACGATCGTGAACGGCCACAGCAAGGCGTATGAGCCGGTCATTTTCCACCGTTCGAATTTCAAGGGCCGCTGGATCGTCGAGGCCCGTCGCCGCGACATCGGGCACCTGGTCGTCGTTTCCGGACCGACGGCGGTCGGCAAGTCCACCTTCATCCGCGCGTTATCGGATCCGTCGCTTCGCAAACGCTTCGGAATCGAGGACGGCTATAGCTCGATCGAAGCCAAGCACCTCGACCGGCTGGAGAGGGGACGGCACGACACCCTGGTCTTCCATTACGACATGCTCCGGCCGTTCGACCGGCCGCTTCAGTCGCACGGCCGCGACCCGGCTTTCCACCTTCTGGATTCCGCCGAGCGGGTGACATTCATCACGCTCGCCAGGAGTTCGGACGACCTCGAGCGCAGGTTGCGGACCAACACTGCGCCCGAGCCGAACCGAAAGGGCAAGAAACGCCATTCGCTGATCGAGAAGCAATATCGAAACCCGGCATTCCTCAAGGCCTGGTACGAGGCCTGGGCGACCGCGACCGCGCCATTCGCAGCTGAGGGACGGTCGTTCCTGGTCAGCGCCGAGGAGGGGTATCCGCTGATCGAACCGGACTCGCTGCCGGCGCTCCTCGACAGCTAATAGCGGAGAAGAGAACGCAAGCGGCCGGGCAGCGGACGCTCCGCCGCTCCCGCGGTCTCCATCGGATAGCCATGCTCGGCCAGTGGCAGTCCGTGGCTGGCGGCGAGTAGCCGGTTGTCATCGACGTAATGGCCGCGAAGCCAGTCCGCTGTCTGCCTGCCGACCAGCCTGTCGAGCGCGGGCGACCTTCCGAACAGGCCGGTGCGGTTTGCCTGTTCCAAAAGCGCCCGCCGGGTGTCGTACCAACCGGGAACGTGCAGGAGCGGCGCTTTGTCGCTGACGGAGCGGGCGGTGAACAGGTTCATAAGCCGAGCCGAGCGGATCAGGCCAAGCGAATAGCTCTTCAGCTTGCGGTCGATCGATATCTTGTCCCAGTCGACGTCGAGAGCGAGCTCCTCGGCATACTCCCGAAGGAAATCCATCCCGCCGCCGACGAACTGTTCGTAGAGGAAGACGTGGACCTGCTCGCGCCCGAACAGTTGTTCGTAGAGGTCGATCACGCGCGAGTAGCGGAAGAAATCAACGTCGAAGCGCGGCTGCTTGTAGGTCGCCGCGTTGGGGCCGATCAGATAATCCTTGGGGAAGAAATAGCGCCGCGCCCCGCGAGTCCCGCCCGACCGGACATATTGCGCGTAAGCGGCGACGAGGATGCTGGGCTGCGCGCGGATGAAGAGGACGATGCGGGCGTCGGGATAGGCCTGCTTGAGCTGCTCGGCGATGACCTTGGTGACCATTCCGCCGACGCCGCCGTTGTGGAGATAGCCGACTAGCCCCTCTTCGCTGATCAGGCCCGGTTCGCCCGCCGAGAGGCCGAGGCTTTCGCGGAAGGCCGCGGGATCGAAATCCAGCGCATTCCAGTCGGCTAGCGCGGCCTTGAGGGCGTCGCGGCCGATGTAGCGCGGCGAGCGGACGTACGGATAAAAGGCCTTCTGGAACCAGGTGCTTGCGGTCTTGGGAAAGCCGACGTGGATGATCGGCATGTCCCCAGTGGCGGTCATTGCGCCGCTTCCTTGCGCGGGAGGCCGAGGCTGAGCTGGCGGGCCTCGCCTTCGCGAAGCCGCTCGAAGAAATGGCGGCGGCACAGAGCGACGTAGCGGTCATTCCCGCCAATCTCGGTCTGCGCCCCGGCGGCGACGGCGAAGCCTTCGCTATCGACCCGAAGATTCATCGTCGCCTTGCGCCCGCATTCGCACACCGCCTTCAGCTCGATCAGGGCATCGGCAAGGGCGAGCAGAGAGGCGCTTCCGGGGAAGAGCTTGCCCTGGAAGTCGGTGCGCAGGCCGTAGCAGAGAACCGGCACGCCCACTTCGTCGGCGAGGCGGCACAGCTGGAGCACGTGCTCGCTGGTGAGGAATTGTGCCTCGTCGATGAGCAGACAGTCGATTTTGCGGCGTTTCAATTCGCCGGTGACCGCCTCAAACAGGTCGGTCGAGCCATCGTAGAGATTGGCCTCGGCGCCAATCTCCAGCCGCGAGGCGATCCGGCCGGAGCCGGAGCGGTCGTCGAAAGAGGCGGTCCACAGCATGGTTTCCATGCCGCGCTCGCGATAGTTGAAATCGGCCTGCAGAAGCGTGGTCGATTTCCCCGCGTTCATCGCCGCATAATAGAAATAGAGCTTGGCCACGGACGAAGGCTTAGCGCGGGTTTGGCGGACGGGCTATCGGCAGTGCGATCGGAGCGAGTGGATTGTGCGTCAAATCATCCGGCAGAAGGGCGGCGGCACCTTCTCGGCGCAGACGTCAGGCTTCGTCCGGCTCGCCTTCCAATAGTTGATGAGGCCGAGCTTTGTTGCCAGGGCCGGGAATTGCGGGTCGCTAAGTGCTGCCCGCATGCTCGGGCTCCAAAAAACGGAAGGTCCGGGGTAGCGCATTGCCGCAAGCCGCGCACCGATGCGGAAGGCGTCACGGGTCGCGCCGAGATCGGCGAGCAGCCGGACGGCGGCCTGGCCCTGCTGGTTATCGGGAAGTTCGAGAAGGCTTTTCACTGCTTGCGCTTTCGCTGCGGTGTTGCCCGAAACGGCCGCCCTGTTCCCCTCGACAAAAGCGGACCGCTGCTGTGGCGACAAGGGTAATTTGGGATCGAGCAAACCCTTCGTGTCACCGGTGGCCGTTGCCTCGTACATCGCAATCCGGTTTGTGAAATCGGAATTGGAAGCGAGTTGCGCCGCCGCCTGGTAATATTGCTTGGCTTCCTCCGGCTTTCCTGCCGCAACCAGCGCATCGGCAAGGCTGAGCGGCGTGTAGACATAAAGCGCGAGCATGTCGTTCGCCTGTCGCAGCTGCTCGAGTGCCTCGGCAAGTCGGCCGACCCTCAGGAGCAGCTCGCCATATTGATGGTGCTCGCAGCCGCAATCGAGGCGGCGGGCGGCGACGGCTCGCTTAAAAAGGCCGTCTCGCGCGAGCCAGTCGTGGTCATCGACCAGCATCGCCTTGATGTAGAGGGCTTCGCTGTTCCTGCTGTCGAGCGAGACAGCCCGGTCGGCCGCTTCGCGCCCGTTCGCGCGCGCCTCGTCGGCGAGAGCTTCGCTTTCCGCGCCCAGCGCGACCTTCCAATAGCCAGCGGCGACGGCTGCCCAGCCCCAGGAGAAATCCGGCGCTGCAGCGACGACGCGTTGGGCGGGAAGCAGCGCCCGGCGACCGTCACGCATGTCGGGATCCCAGTGACCCTGGCAGAATTGCATGTAGTCCCTAAGCACCGGGTCCGGCAGCGGCTTACGATAGGTGGATGCTCCGAACAGGCCGCAGCGCACCACATTGCCGGCATCGACGGCGATGCGGCGCGGAACCTGCGCGACCTCATTTGCAGCATAGTCGAAGTTGTCCGACCACAATGTCGAGCCGGACCGCTCGTTAGTAAGGCGGGTAATCACGCGGACAGTCGGTCCGTTTCGCTGGATCGTGCCGCCCAGCGCATAGGCCGGCTCAGGACCCCCCAGCGGGGCCGATGCCGTCGAAACCCCGACCACGCCGGCCGCGTTGAACGCGGCAGCAATCTCGGAATCGACAGTCTCGGGGATGGTTCGCGGCAGGTCTGCCGAGAGGAGCTGGAAGCCGGCCAGCCGCACCGTCATGTCGTGCGCCGCCGCTGCGCGCGGGTGAAGCCACCACCAGGACGCTGCGGCTATAGCGGCCAAAAGAAGAAATCCGCCGGCAACGATCGCGAATGAAGCGCGGGCGAAGGCCGGTCTACGGTCCCGCGGTGTCGTTGGGGTCGGCTCCGCGCCAGACAACTGGCCGATGCGGCCGACCAGCGAGTTGATCGACCGGTCCCACCCGTCAAAAGCGTCGATCCATTGGCGGGTCGAAAGCTCGTAGGCGAAGGCGTCGCTCGGCTCGACGTCCTCAATCCTTACCGTCATCACCGGCACGCGATAGCGGCTGGCAAGCGAAAGTTCCTTCTTGATCTCGTCGCTGTTGTTGGCGGACTTCGAGAAGACCAGCACCATTGCGCCGGCCTCGCGGATCGAACGGACGATCGCTTCCTGGTAATTCTCGCCCGGTTCGACATCGCGCGTCGAAATCCAGCACTTGGTTCCGCGGCTTTCGATCGCTTCGCACACCGACAGCGCCTGCTTTCGGTCCGCGGTTGCGTAGCTGACGAAGACGCGGCGAGCGCCGCCGCTTTGTTCAGCAATGGCCGACGTTACTTGATCCACGGCGTACCCCTTGCCGCAAGCGCGAGGTTCTACCGGTCCCAAAAATGGATGAAAAGCTTAATCGGCGACAGTGGCTTATGGCCGCTTTACCGCGGGGGCGAGACTAGACCGGCCATTCATCCTTGAGGATGGCGAACAGGACGGTGTCGCGCAGGTGACCGGTCCAGGTGACGCGGTCGGAGCGCATGATGCCTTCCTGGACTGCGCCGAGCTTCCGGCAGGCGGCCTGCGAGCGCGCGTTGCGGCGGTCGACCCGGAGCTCGACCCGGCGAAAGCCGGCATCGAAGGCGCGTGCGATCATCATGTCCTTCACCCGGCGGTTGAAACCGGTGCCGCGGAATTTGGGCCGGTAATAGGTGTTGCCGATCTCGACGACTCCGCGCTTCGTGTCCGGGTTGATGAAGCAGCTCATTCCGGCGACCTCGTCGCCTTCCAAAAGCACGAAGCGGTGCCAGGGGAGCTCGGCGATTCGGTCGAAGCTGGCGTCGAAGTGGTCGGGGCCAAAATCGAGCATCCACAGCTGGAAAATGTCCGGGTCCTCTGCGCACGCGGAGCGGAGTGGCTCGCGGTGCGCGTCGGTCATCGGCTCGGCGCTGCATCCGTCGCCCTGCATGGGCGCGCCGAGCGCGATCATTCCTCTTCCAAGTCCTGAGCCACGTGGTCGGAGCGGAGCAGCTTGTCGATGTGACTGCCCTCGTCGAAGCTTTCGTCAGGGAGGAATTTGAGCTTCGCGGCATATTTGGTGCGAACCCGCTGCGCGACCTCGCGCTGCAGGAAGGCAGTGTTCTGGCGGAGAGCCTTGAGCACCGCTTCCTCGTCCTGTCCGAGCAAAGGCTTCACGAACACCGTGGCATGGCGAAGGTCGGGCGACATCCGCACTTCGGTGATGCTGACGAGGTGGCTCTGAAGCGTGTCGTCGTGGACGTCGCCGCGCTGGAGTAGCTCGCTAAGCACGTGGCGCACCTGCTCGCCGACGCGAAGCAACCGGACCGAGCGGCCTTCAGAAGTTTCGACGCGGCGCATGCTCCAGGACGATCAGAGAGTCCGAGCCCGTTCCTCGACCTCGAACACCTCGAGGCTGTCGCCCGGCTGGATGTCGTTGGTGTCGGCGAGCAGGACTCCGCATTCGAGGCCGGCGCGCACTTCGGCGACGTCGTCCTTGAACCGGCGAAGCGAACTGATCGTCGTCTTCGACACGATGACGTCCTCGCGCGTGAGGCGGGCGTTGAGGCCCTTTCGGATGACGCCTTCGAGGACGAGAAGTCCGGCGGCCTTGTCCTTCTTGCCGGCCGGGAAGACCTCGCGGACTTCGGCGCGGCCGACGACCGTCTCGATGATCTCCGGTCCGAGCTCGCCGGCCATCGCGCCCTTCACCCAGTCGGTGAGCTGGTAGATGACGTCGTAGTATCGGAACTCGGTCTTGTTGCGCTCGGCAACTTCACGCGCCTTGGCGTTGGGGCGGACGTTGAAGCCGATGATCGGCGCTCCGCTGGCGCTCGCCAAAGTGACGTCGCTTTCGGTGATCGCGCCGACTCCCGAGTGGAGCACTCGGACCTTGATCTCGTCGGTCGACAGGCGGTTGAGCGCGTGGACGATCGCTTCGAGCGAGCCGTGGACGTCGGCCTTGATGACCAGCGGAAGCTCCTTGGTCGTCGAGGCGTGGGAGGCGAACATGTTCTCGAGGCTGACCGGGGCGGCGGTGGTGCGCTGCTTGTCGAGCACGCCCTGGCGGTAGTTGGCGACTTCGCGGGCCCGGGCCTCGTTCTCGACCACGGTGAACGGATCGCCGGCGGACGGAACCGCCGACAGGCCGAGAACCTCGACCGGGAACGACCGGCCCGGCTTCCTTCACCTGACGGCCCTTGTCGTCGATCATCGCTCGGACCTTGCCGCTCGACGCGCCGGCGACGAAGACGTCGCCGACGTGAAGCGTTCCGCGCTGGATGAGAACCGTCGCGAGCGGGCCGCGACCCTTGTCGAGCTTGGCCTCGACCACCGTGCCCTCGGCATTGCGGTCGGGATTGGCCTTGAGCTCGAGGATTTCCGACTGCAGCTGGATCGCGTCGAGAAGCTTGTCGAGGTTGCGTCTTCTTCAGAGCCGAGACTTCGACGTCCTGGACGTCGCCGCCCATCTCCTCGACGATGACCTCGTGCTGGAGAAGCTCCTCGCGGACCTTCTGCGGCTTGGCTTCCGGCTTGTCGATCTTGTTGATTGCGACGATCATCGGGACGCCGGCCGCCTTGGTGTGATTGATCGCTTCGATCGTCTGCGGCTTAAGCCCGTCGTCGGCGGCGACGACGAGGATCGACGATATCGGTGACGTTGGCGCCGCGGGCGCGCATCTCGGTGAACGCCTCGTGGCCCGGGGTGTCGAGGAAGCTGAGCTTCGACTTGTCGGGAAGAGTGACCTGGTAGGCGCCGATGTGCTGGGTGATTCCGCCAGCTTCACCGGCGACGACGTCGGCGCCGCGGATGGCGTCGAGAAGCGACGTCTTGCCGTGGTCGACGTGGCCCATGATGGTGACCACCGGCGGACGCGGCTTGAAGCGTCTCGGGCGCGTCTTCCTCGCCGCCATTCCGAGCTCGACGTCGGCTTCGCTGACGCGCTTGATGTTGTGCCCGAACTCGGTGACGAGAAGCTCGGCGGTGTCCTGGTCGATGGTCTGGGTCAGGGTGACCGGCATTCCCATCTTGAACAGCGCCTTGACCAGGTCGGCACCGCGTTCGGCCATTCGGTTGGCGAGATCCTGGACGGTGATCGCTTCGGGAACGACGACGTCGCGGACCTGCTTCTGCGCCGGGCCGGATTCCTGGTGGGCGCGCTTTTCCTTCTCGCGGGCGCGGCGAAGCGCTGCCAGCGAGCGGGCGCGATTGTCATCCTCGCCCGACAAGAGCGCGGCTGACGGTAAGCTTGCCGCGGTGGCGGTGGTCGTCGCGGCCGCGCGACGGACGCGAGGGCTCGGGACGCTTGGCGGTCGGGGGCATGGCGGCCGGGACCGCGCGCCTCTTCGGCTTCCCGGCTGCGGCGCGGCTGCGCGCTTCCGCCTGCCGCGGAGGCTGCGGCTTGTGCCTGCTGCTCGGCAAGCCTGGCGCGCCTCTTCGGCGGCTTCTTCCGCCTTGCGGTTCTCTTCGGTGCGGCGGCGTTCGCTCCTCGTTCTGCTCGACCCGCTCCTGCTCTTCGCGGCGGCGGGCTTCCTCGGCAAGGCGAAGGCGATCTTCCTCGGCCTCGCGGAGCAGGCGCTCCTGCGTTTCCTTGCGGGTCGCCATGTCGTCGACGGGCGTCGACCGGGTGGGCCGCGGCGGGGCCGCTTTCGGGGCCGGCTTCTTCGGCTGCGGCTTGGGGGCCTCGGCCTCGGGCTCGGGGGTCTTCGGCTGCTCGGGCGCTTCGCCCGGCTTTCCGAGGATCCGCCGCTTTTTCACCTCGACGACGACCGTGTTGGACCGGCCGTGGCTGAAGCTCTGCTTCACCTTGCCGGTTTCCACCGTGCGCTTGATGCCGAGCGGTGCGCGCGCTCCAAGCTTCGGCTTATCGGTCTGGTCGCTCATTCTGTTCCTTCAACGTCTTCAGCCGAGCCGGTTCCCGAGGCGGGATCGCCGCCTTTTTGGCCGGCATCGGGGTCAATGAATTCGCGCCACCGGGCAAGCGCATGGGTTACGCGCGCCGCGGCAGCGGGTTCGATCAGGGCGAGATGTACCACATTTTCCCGCCCCAAGGCTAATGACAAGATAGTGCGGCTCCTGAGGGAATATCACCCCCCGGGGAGCACCGCCGCCAACGCGCCAGGCCTGGTCGAGCCTGCGCCGGCCGTCCTCCGACGCATCGGCGGCATGGACCAGCAGGTGAACCTTGCCTGATCGAGCGGCCGTTTCGACGCGGTCGGAGCCGCTTGATCAGAGTCCCGGCGCGCGCTTCCATCCCAAGCCTATCCAGTGCCGCCTGGCGAAGCGCCTGCTCCGTGCGTTCCGCTAAATCGCGCGGGCACGGTGATGTCGCCGGTCTTGAACGCGTGCTGGAGAGCGCCTTTGAGCTTGCCGTTGGCGACTGCCGTCTCGAGCTCGGCCTTCCCGACGCAGATCCAAGCACCGCGCCCGGGCGCCCGGGCGCGGACGTCCGGGGCGACGGTCCCGTCGGGGCCGAGCGCGAGGCGGATCAGCCGGTCCCGGCCGCCCTTGCGCCGCGTAAGGACGCAGGTGCGTTCGGGCTTTGATCTCCCTTCCCTGCAAGGGAGGGGTCGGGGGTGGGTGCGGAGCGCAGCTCCGCGTCGGTCGTCCCCACCCGTTGATCCCCTCCCTTTGCGGGAGGGGAGGTTTCACGCGATTACCGGGATCATTTGGAGGATTCCGCATCGGCGGCCTCCTCTGGCTTGGCCGCTTCGGCCTCGTCATCACCGGACCCCGACGCGGATGCGTCATCATCGAACCAGTGCGCTCGGGCGGCCATGATGATCTCGTTGCCCTGCTCGTCGGTGAGGCCGTAGTCGGCGAGGATCCCGCCCTTGTCCTCGGCGCGGACCGGCGCGTCGGAGCGGCGGCGCGGCTCGACCCGCTTCTTCTGCACCAGCTCGTCGGTGGCCAGGTCGGCGAGGTCGTCGAGCGTGCGGATGTTGGCCTTGCCCAAAGTGACCAGCATCTGCTCGGTCAGGTGCGGCATCTCGGCCAGCGAGTCCTCCACCCCGAGCTTGCGCCGTTCCTCGCGGGCGGCGGCTTCGCGACGTTCGAGCGCTTCGGTTGGCGCGGCTCTGCAGCTCCTCGCGCGATATCGTCGTCGAGGCCTTCGATGCTGCTGATTTCGTCCTGCGGGACGTAAGCGACTTCCTCGAGCGTGGTGAACCCTTCGGCGACGAGCAGCTGGGCGAGCGTTTCGTCGACGTCGAGCTCCTCCTGGAACATGCCCGAGCGCTCGACGAACTCGCGCTGGCGCTTCTCGCTGGCGTCGGCTTCGGTGAGGATGTCGATCTGGCTGTTGGTCAGCTGGCTTGCCAAGCGGACGTTCTGGCCGCGCCGCCCGATCGCAAGGCTCAGCTGGTCGTCGGGAACGACGACTTCGATGCGGCTTTCCTCCTCGTCGATGACGACGCGGCTGACCGTCGCCGGCTGCAACCCGTTGACGACGAAGGTGGCGAGGTCTTCCGACCACGGGATGATGTCGATCTTCTCGCCCTGCAGTTCCTGGACGACGGCCTGGACGCGGCTTCCCTTCATCCCGACGCAGGCACCGACCGGGTCGATCGAGCTGTCGTGGCTGATCACCCCGATCTTGGCGCGCGAACCCGGGTCGCGGGCGGCGGCCTTGATCTCGATGATCCCGTCGTAAATTTCGGGGACTTCCTGGGCGAACAGCTTTTTCATGAACTCGGGGGCGCGCGCGACAGGAAGATCTGCGGGCCGCGGGCTTCGCGGCTGACCCTCAGGATCAGCGAGCGGATGCGATCGCCGACGCGGACCATTTCGCGCGGAATTTGCGCGTCGCGCCGGATCACTCCCTCGGCACGGCCAAGGTCGACGACGACGTGGCCGAATTCGACGCGCTTGACGACTCCGGTGATGATCTCGCCGGCGCGGTCCTTGAACTCTTCGTACTGGCGCTCGCGCTCGGCATCGCGGACCTTCTGGAAGATGACCTGCTTTGCTGCCTGGGCGGCGATGCGGCCGAACTCGATCGGCGGCAGCGGGTCGACGATGAAGTCGCCGATCTTGGCATCCTTCTCGAGCTTCTGAGCGCCCTTGAGGTCGACCTGCTTGAAGGTGTCTTCGGGCTCTTCGACGACTTCGAGGACCCGCCAAAGGCGAAGCTCGCCGCTGTTCGGGTCGAGCTTGGCGCGAATGTCGTTTTCGGCGCCATAGCGTGCCCGCGCGGCGCGCTGGATCGCGTCCTCCATCGCCTCGATGACGATGCCCTTGTCGATCAGCTTCTCACGAGCGACCGCGTCGGCGATCGCCAGCAGTTCGGCCTTGTTTGCAGTCGGTGCCGCGGGTGCTGCGGTAGCCATGTGTCCTAGTCCTCTACAGTCTGAATTAAGTCCGCACCTTCGGTGCTGAGTGGGTTGGTTGCGCCGATGAGCTTGTCGGTGAGCAGCAGCTTTGCCGAGGCGATCGATGCGAAGGGAAGTACATAGTCCTTGTCGTCCTTGCCCAGGACGTGGACGACTCCGCCTTCACCGGTTCCGCGAACGGTGCCGGAGAATTGCTTCCGGCCGCCCTGCGGCTCGGCAAGCGTGATCCGCGCCTCGTGGCCGGCCCAGTCGTCGTAATCCTTGAGCCGCGTGAGCGGCCGGTCGATCCCGGGCGAACTGACCTCGAGCCGGTAGGAGCCTTCGATCGGATCGGCGCCTTCGGCCTCGAGTGCATCGAGCTTTTCCGACAGGTGCCTCGAAATCGTCTCGCAGTCGCCAAGGTCGAGCTGCCGGGTGTCGGGCTTTTCCGCCATCACCTGCAGCGTCGGGTCGGACGTGCCGCCGATCATCGCAACGCGCACGAGGTCGTAGCCGAGCGACTTGAGCTCGGGCTCGATCAATCGTGTAAGCGCGGCAGTATCGGCCACTCGATATCCTCTTAGCCAAAACCTCGTTGGACCGGCCCCCGGGGGAACCAGCCTCTTCCACCAATCACGATGTCGAGGAGTGACCGGGATATAGGCGCCTGCAACGACAGGCGCAAGCGCGTCGGCCGAGGTGCTGTTGCCGAGGCCCTAGAAATAGTTGGCCAGCGTCAGCCGCCGCTTGCTTCCGTCCGCCATTGTCAGGACGACGGTGGTTCCCGCAGGAGCGGAAATCAGGCCGCCCGCGGGCCCGAGCGGGGTCTGGGGCCCCACCGGCTTTCCGTCGATCGCAACGATTGCATCGCCCTTTGCCCAGCCGGCGGCCGAGGCGGGGGAGCGTTCGGCGACATAGGTGACGTCGAGGCGGTTGCCGTCGCGCACGACGCGGAGTCCGGCGCGGTCGCGCTCGAACGGGCGGGCGACCCTGTCGGTAAGCGGAATCGCGAACAGACGGTTGTGGGGGAAGTCGATCAGGAGCCGAAACCGGCCGAGCAGCGGAAGCCCGACATTCCCGGCCTGGCGGTCGCTGTCCGTTTCGACATCGGCGGTGTTGAACTGGGCAGGCACGTCGCGGAAAGTGGTCCCTGCGAAGCGGACGGATTTCAACGTTGCGACCCTGTTGATGTTCTCGCCGCCGATGGCGCCCGACGAGCGGGTACTGCTTGGCCGCCCGTCGAGCAGTCGATTGTGCTGCCAATAGACATGTTCAAGGAACATGTAGCCGCCATTGCCGAGGTCGAAGGTCATCGGCACCGCGGGGCGTCCTTCGACCGAGACCGGCACCGTTCGAAGCCCGTTGAGCGGCTCCAGCGGGACTTCGACCGCATTGGCGGGGGGAGTGAAAGCGGCCGGATCAATGAAGGCGATGGTGGGGCCCGAAAGGTCGAGATCCACGATCGATTGAAGGAAAACTTGGCGCCCAAGGATGACGGGCAGGGGAACGCCGATCCGCTTCGACACGCCGGAAAGGTCGAGAACTCCGACAGTCCCGGCATCCAGGGTCATGTTGCCGATCGTGATGGTGACGTCGTTTGCAAGCCCGGCCTGGTCCTCGCCCCCGGTGCCGACGGCGGTGACGGATCCGACCGATTTGCTTCCGATGCGCTGGGCGAAAGACTTGTCGAGGATGGTGGTTTCCGCGCCGCTGTCGAGCAGGACCTCGACCGGCGCGCCGTTTACCGTGGAGGGAATGTAGATGCGGTTGCCGTTGAGCAGGTTGAACGGCAGCGGCCCGGTCGAACCGGCTCCTGCCCAGTGAAGCGACGTTTCGGCTTCGGGGCGGTCGAACAGGGACTCCGCGAAGCGCTCGTTGACACGCGCAGCGGTGACCTTGACGGTGGAATCGAGCTTTCCGTTGGCCCGGTAGCTCTCACGGAGGAAGGGGAGTCTTACGCCGTCCACGACCCGCCAGTCGCCCAGCCGGGTGAAGGTGGTGCGGCCGTCGCGGTGCGTCCTGGTGCCGTGGAGAGCGCCTGTCGCGGGATCGAGGAGAAGGTCGACGAAATCATTCGCAGCAAAGGCGACGCGGACGATCGCATAGCGCCCGCCGTCGACGTCTTCGTCCGAAAGGCGAGTGACAGCCGCATTCGAGCCGGGACGAAGGGCATCGCCGAACTGGACCTGCAGGTCATGCTGCGTGTCCGCCACATCGAAATGTCCGACGGGGCTGACCAGGCCGTCATCCTTGTTCCAGCCGTGGAGCGGAGTTCGGACCGCGACCTGCTTGGTCACTGCGAAATCGGAATCTTCCCGGGTCCGGCCGCTTTCGTCAAGCCATTCGCGGACGCTTCCGGAAAGACCGCCGGTCTCCACCGTCGAATTGATCCGGAGAGTCTTCATGGCGGCAAACGCAGTGCCTCCGCGCCACTGCAGGTAGCGCTGCACCAAAGGCTCCAGCTTCGGGGTGGCTGCCTGCGGTGCCGAACCGCGCAAGCCCTGTGCTGCAGTCGCCGGTGAAAGCGCAACCAACGACGAAACGAGAAAGAGGAGTGCGTCGCGCATCGAATCATCCTATAGTGCGTCGCGCATCATATCACCGAAGCCAAAGCTTTTCGCAAGCCGCTACTGCAGGACCCCACAAGATGCTGACAGAGCTTGATAACTGCATCCTGGGCGTCATCTGGCGCGAGGGACCGATGTCCGCTTACGGCGTGCGAAGCCACTTCGCCGGATCGACCACAGTCGAATGGAGTTCGAGCACCGGCACCGTTTATCCGGCGATCCGCCGGCTGACGGAGGCAGGGCTGGTGAGTGCGTCAAGACCGGCGGGCCCGCGCAGGTCGCGCACGCTGTCGGTTACGCCGAGCGGACTGGAGTCGCTTCGCGGCTGGCTGCTGGCGTGCACCCCGGAACTGGGATCGTCGACTGCCGATCCGATCCGGACTCGAGTCCAGTTCCTCGCCGCACTGGGACCGGCCACTCGCGCTGCCGTACTCGCCGCTTACCGGGAAGCGACCAGGGCAGTGATCGATCGCTTCGAAGAGCGTTCGAAAGAGCGGGGCGACAGCGTGGCCGAACAACTGGACCAGCTGGGCACGCTCGGTGCGTTGGCGGAGCTTCGCGCTCGTCTCGAATGGCTGGAGATGATCGAGCCGAAGCTCGGCTCGCTGGATTAGCCATCAGCGCAGTAGCCAAAGGGCGCGGCTTTCATCACCGGCCGCCATGATGACGACGATGGTGTTCAGCGGGGTTGCGGATTGCCACCGGGGACGTGAACGGCGAAGCGCTTGCCGTCGCGCAGGATGACGAGCTCGGCAGGCGCGCTGGAATCGAAAGTTTCGGCAAGCCATTTTGCCGATTGACATGTTGCGGGCCTTGTCGATGCCTCGAGCGCCCTGCCGCCGACTTGCAGCACCCGGTCGCCCAGTCTCAAACCGGTTTTCATTGCCGGCGAGCCGTCGAAAAGCTGCACGACTTCGGCATTATCGCCGACCATTCCGATCGCATATCCCGCTTTCGCTTCCTGCCGCCCGGGGGGGTGGCGCGGCTCGAACAGAATACGGCCGCCGGGATAATCGAGGGTCACGACGTAGGAATCGAGAAGGCGGGCGCCGAGCAGGCTGGGCGGTGCGCCGCGGGTCGTGGCGTGAATGGCCGGCATGTCCGGGAGCGATTGGCCGTCTACGCGAAGACCGGACAGATCGAACCTGAAAAGGTCGGTGGCCGCGCCGCGGCCGCCCGCCGATTCGCCTTCTGAGCCGCGCCCTTCGCGAAGCGAGCCAGCAACGATCGCTTCCTGGACCGTTGGGTCGTCAAAGACCTTGCGGAACAGCGTCACCTCTTCCGAATTGCCGGTATCGAACAAAGCTTTGTCGGAGTAGCTGCCGATCGAGTAGCCAACGACAGGCGCATGCGGGTAGCCGAAGTCGTAGAGTTGGGCCGCCGTGGCACCAGCGGAAATCGGCGCGGCATTCGCCGATTGGGCAATGGTGAGCCGCTTGTTCTCGAGGTCGATTCTCCAGCTGCTGCCCGGAAGGACTTCCGACCCGATCATCCCTCCGTCGACGAAGCACGGACCCAGCGGCAGGCCTGAAAAATCGAAGATCATCACCGGCACGCCGCGGAAGGTGACGCCGCCGAACGAGAGCGAATTGAGGACGGCAATGTCCATGCTCAGTTTGGCGCCGTTGGCATCGACTCCGGTATTTTGGGCGACGGCCTTCAGGCCGAGCGCGTCGGCGAAGTCGCGGGTGATGATCGTCGGCGACCCGCTGTCGAAGATGAAGCTTCGACTCTGGCCGTTGACCGATGCATCGAGGAACAGCTTGCCGGCCCTGACCTCGAGCGGAACGGAGGCGGCCGGCTGCTGACGCTCAATCGAGATCGTGCGGGTCAGGACTGTTCGCGCGTCCTCGACCGGCGCGGCTGCGACCGGTCCGAAACCGGACACGAGCACAAGGGCAGCGAGCGCGGGCGCCATCGTCATGAAGCCAGCCTAGCGGCCAATTGCTAGTCGTCAAAACCCGGTGCGGGACCTTGGCGAATCAGCCGCGCAGCGCCCGATTTTCTTCGCGGACCCGGATCGCCAGGACGGCGGCGTTTAGGATGGTGAAGGCAACCGCCACCCACGGCAGCCCAAAGACAAGGGGAAGGACCGCGATCTCGCCGGCGACGACCCAGTAGTTGGGGTGGTTGAGGAATCGGTACGGGCCTTCCTTCACCAGGTCTTCGCCAGGAATGAAGATGATCCGCGTCGTCCAGCGGGGCCCAAGCGAGGACATCACCCACAGGCGGGCGGCCTGGAGAAGGATGTAGATTGCCAGCCAGAACGGGTCCGGGGCGCGATCCGAGGCGAGGAACCACAAGGTCACGATCCACAAGCTGTGGATGCCGACCATGAGCGGATAGTGGCCGGTGCCGTACTCGCGCGCACCCGCCGAGCGAAGGCGCCTTGTGTTGCGGCTGGAAAAGATCAGCTCGAACAGGCGCTCGAGGCTGACGTAGGTGAGAATTGCGATCGACCAGAGGTTCATGCGGCCTCCAGTAGCAGCCCGGCGCAGGTAAATCCCGGCCCGAATGCAGTCATCAGGACCGTTGGCGGAAGGCCACGCTCGATCAGCCGCTCGAGCACGAACAGGACCGTCGGCGCGCTCATGTTGCCGTAATCGTGAAGCACCTCGCGCTCGAGGTTGAGCTCGCCCTGCGGAAGGTCGAGCGCGCTTTCGATGGCGTCGATGACCTTCACTCCGCCCGGGTGGGAGCACAAGCGGTCGACCTGTTCGCGGCACTTGCCCATGGTGCCGAGCATTCCGTCGACAGCCGGTGCGAGATTGTCCGCGATGAACGGCGGGATCGCGCGGTCGAAGACGACGGCCAGCCCGGGGTCCTCGACATTCCAGCCCATGATCTTTTGCGTGTCGGGCCAGAGCGTCTCGCCAGCTCCGGTGATCTGGGCGATGCAATGAGCGCCGCTCCGCACCACTGCAGCCGCGGCGCCGTCTCCGAACAGTGCAGTGGCGACGATCGCTGCCGGGTCGTCGCTGTCCAGGCGGATGGAAATCGAACAGGTCTCGACGGTGACAAACAGCCAGTTGCTCCCGGGGTCGGCACTTGCAAGCCGGGCGGCGGTGGCAAGGCCGGTGACTCCGCCGGCGCAGCCGAGGCCGAAGATCGGGACTCGGCGGACGTCGGGCCTGAGCCCGAGCTTCGGGCCGACCCGTGCTTCAAGGCTGGGCGTCGCGATGCCGGTCGTCGAGACGCAGACGACGCCGTCGATCTGGCCGGGGGTCAAGCCTGCGCGGCAAATGGCGGTCGACGCAGCGCGTTCGAACAAGTCCTGGGCGGCATCGAGATAGACGGCGTTGCGGTCGCTCCACCCGTGCGGGCGCTCATACCATTCGGCCGGGGCAACGAGATGGCGCCGGGCTATCGCGGCGTTATCGAAGACGCTGGACAGGCGCTCGAACAGGGCGGGGCGTCCTGCCCAAGCGTCACGGGCGAGAGCTTTCGCCTGTTCCTGTGCTACGATGTGGGGCGGGACTGCGGTCGCAAGCGAGAGGAGGCTGCATGGTTGCATCGTGCTTCTTTCAACGGTTCAGCAGCCCCAGGTACCCTTTCGGGAGTGAAACATCTGGTATGACGCTTCGTACAATACAAGTCACCGCATTCCTGTTTCTCGCTTCGTGCGGGGCGTCCGGCCCGGCGGCGCAGCCGGCCGACGGCAATGGCGCAACCGCTTCGGCGGAACCGGCAAGCAGCAGCGCCCGTCCGTTCAGCGTCAGCGAAATCGCGACCTTCGACAGGCCGTGGGCGATTGCTTTCCTGCCGGGGAGCGCGACCGCGCTTGTCACCGAAAAACCAGGTGAGCTGTGGCTTGTCGACGTCGCAAACGGGCAAAAGACCAAGGTTGCCGGCGCCCCGCAGGTCACTTTTGGAGGGCAGGGCGGCCTTCTCGACGTTGCGGTCGCGCCCGACTTTGCCGCCAGTTCGGAAGTGTACCTCACCTATTCGCGTCCCTCGGACAAAGGCGGAAGCAGCCTCGCGCTTGCTCGCGGAACGCTCGCTCGAAGCAACGGCACGGCGCGGCTCGACGGTCTTCACGTCATCTGGAACGATCCCGAAGGCGGCGAGGGCGGCCAGTTCGGCGGACGTATCGCCTTCGCACCCGACGGCCAATCGCTGTTCCTGAGCTCGGGCGAGCGGCAGCGCTTCACGCCCGCGCAGGACCCGAACCAGCCGCTGGGGAAAATCCTCCACCTGACTCTCGACGGAGAAGCCGGCGCCGGGAAATCCGATGGCGGGCAAGACCGGCGCGGCCAGCGTCACGGTCACCGATCCTCCCGAGGACACGCAGCAGGCGAAATCGGCTGAAGGGCGCCAGGTGAACTGGAGCGGACCGAACCTCTCACCGGCCGAGACCTGGGCGAGCGGCATCCGCAATCCCTACGGGCTCGCCTTCGCTCCGGACGGGCGGCTTTGGGAAGCGGAAGCCGGGCCAAAGGGCGGAGACGAGCTCAACCTCATTCGCAAGGGCGCAAATTACGGCTGGCCGGTCGTTTCCAACGGCGACAATTACAATGGCGTGCCGATCCCGAGGCATTCGACGCACCCGGAATTCATCGCTCCTAAGGTCTGGTGGACTCCGACGATCACGCCGGGCGGGCTGCTGATCTATACGGGCGACAAGTTCCCCAGCTGGAGGGGCGACGCGCTGATCCCCGGGCTCAACGGGCAGGCGCTTGTCCGCGTCGACCTGGAAGGCGACAGCGCCAAAAAGGCAAACAGGTGGGACATGGGCCACCGGCTGCGCGGAATAGCGCAGGGACCGGACGGGGCCATCTACCTGCTGGAAGACGGCCCCGATGCCAAGTTATTGAGGCTCTCGCCTCCGAATTAGTCCTGCGGCTGCGGGATCTTGCGGAGGTAGGGCTTTATCGTCTCGAAGTCGCCGAACTTCTTCCTGGCGTCCTCGTCATTGACGCTTGGCGGGACGATTACGTCATCGCCCTGCTTCCAGTTCACCGGGGTGGCAACGCCCTTGGACTCCGTCAGCTGGACGCTGTCGAGCAAACGAAGCACCTCGTCGAAATTGCGCCCGCTGGACATCGGGTAGAGCAGCATCGCGCGAATCTTCTTGTCGGGACCGATCATATAGACGGTGCGGACGGTGGCGTTGTTTGCTGCGGTACGCCCCTCGCTGCTTCCGCTCTCATCCGCGGGAAGCATGTTGTAGAGCTTGGCGACGTTGAGGTCGTTGTCGCCGATGACCGGATACTCGACCTTGTTGCCGCTGACCTCCTCGATGTCCGGAAGCCAGCGCTTGTTGTCGTCGCTGCTGTCCACCGACAGACCGATGATCTTTGTGTTGCGCTTGGCGAATTCATCCTTGAGGCCGGCCATGTAGCCGAGCTCCGTCGTGCACACCGGCGTGAACGCCTTGGGGTGCGAGAAGAGGATCGCCCAGCCGTCGCCGATCCAGTCGTGAAAGTGGATCTTTCCCTGCGTGCTCTCAGCCGTGAAGTCGGGGGCGGTGCTGCCGATTGAAAGCGTCATTGGCGGTCTCCTTGAAAGGTTAGTCGACTGGAAGAAAATCGGGTTGGATGTCGATCGGCTTTTCCATCCACGGCGCCAGGGGCAGGCCCTTGGATTTCAGGAACTCGGCGTTGAACAGCCGCGACTGGTAGCGGGTGGCGGGATCGCACAGCATGGTGACGATGGTCTTGCCCGGGCCGAGCTCGTTCGCGAGGCGGATCGCTGCGGCCACGTTCACTCCGGACGAGGTCCCGAGCGCTAGGCCTTCGGCCTCGATCAGGGAATAGAGTGTTCGGATGCTCTCGTCGTCGGGGATCAGGAAGGCCTCGTCGACCTTCAGCCCTTCGAGGTTACCGGTGATCCGGCCCTGGCCGATGCCTTCCGTGATCGAGCTGCCTTCGGAGCGAAGCTCGCCGATGGTGTAATAGTTGAACAGCGCCGCCCCGGGCACGTCGGCGAGCGCGATGGTGACGCCCGGGTTGCGCTCCCGAAGGGCCATCGCCACTCCGGCCAGGGTCCCGCCGGTCCCGACCGCGCTGACGAAAGCGTCGACCTTGCCGTCGGTCTGGTCCCAGATTTCCGGGCCGGTGGTCTTCACATGGGCATCGCGGTTGGCAGTGTTGTCGAACTGGTTGGCAAAAATCGCGCCGTCCGGGTCCTCGTTGTTGAGCCGCTCGGCGAGGCGAGCGGCCACCTTGATGTAATTGTTGGGGTTTTTGTACGGGACCGCCGGCACTTCGACGACCGTCGCGCCCAGGAGGCGAAGCGCGGTCTTCTTCTCTTCGGTCTGCGTATCAGGGATGACGATGACGGTTCGCATGCCGAGCGCATCGCCGACGACGGTAAGCCCGATCCCGGTGTTCCCCGCCGTTCCATCGACAATGATCCCGCCCGGTCGAAGGCGACCGTCGCCGATGGCGTCGCAGACGATATTGAGCGCCGCGCGGTCCTTCACCGACTGGCCCGGATTCATGAATTCGGCCTTGCCGTAAATCTCGCAGCCGGTTTCCTCCGACGCGCGGCGGAGCTTGATCAGCGGCGTGTTGCCGATCGCATCGAGAACGGTTTCGCGGACCTGCATGCCAGGGCCATGTAGGAGCCGATCAGCCTGTGCGAAAGGTCAGGAACAGCGGCGGTACCGCAAAAAATAGGCGCGGCGGCCTTCCCGGTCGGCTTTCGCCTCGATATCGCGTCGCCGGCCAGCCGCCGGGTCTTTGCAAGAAATCGGAGGGCTTCTCGGCGAGCCATTCGAACTGTTCGCGGTGGCGCTGCATGACCATCAGTGCCCATTCGAGATAGACGGGATGGTCGGTGGCAATTCGCAATTCCGCCCCGGCCTTCATCTTCGACGCGATGAGGTTGAGAGGGCCATCGTTGACCATCCGCCGCTTGGAATGGCGCGCCTTGGGCCACGGGTCGGGGTGGAGAAGATAGACGAAGCCGAGGCTGGCGTCGGGCAGCCGGCGGAGAACGTCGAGCGCGTCGCCGCGCCAAAGACGGACGTTGGCGAGATGCTGTTCGCGGATGTGGCCGAGCGCGGTGGCGACACCGTTGAGGAACGGCTCACAGCCGATGAAGCCGTGATCCGGCAGCAGGTCGGCACGAAAAGCGAGATGCTCGCCTCCGCCGAAGCCGATTTCGAGGTGAAGAGGGCGCTCGTCACCGAACAGTCTCAAGGAGCTGATTTCACCGTCCGACGGAACCTCGATCTGCGGCAGCAACTCGTCGACGAGCTCCTGCTGCCCCTTGCGGAGCTTGTGCCCACTCGATCGGCCGTAAAGCCGGTTGAGGGTTGTTGGGTCGCCTTGCTTGTGCGCGGTCATTGCCCGAGCGCTTAGCGTCGTCGCTGCGCAACGGGAACCTTCCAGCGATCCTCGGCGTCCAATCGGAAGGCGCGGTGACAACTGCGACGATCAGGAGGAGTTGAGCAATGGCTGCCGACCCGAACGGGCATGAGCATAACCCGCGAAGCACCGCGACGGTCGGTGGACACCCGATCCATCCGATGCTCGTGCCATTCCCGATCGCGTGCTTCGTCGGCGCGTTCGTCACCGATATCTTCTTTGCCGCCGGGGCGGGGAGCGGCTGGGAAGTGGCTTCCAACTGGCTGCTTGGCTTCGGCCTCGTCACGGCAGCGCTTGCCGCGACCGCCGGGCTGACGGACTTCATGGGCAGTGATCATCTGCGACGATCGAGCGTTGCCCTTCGCCACATGATTGCCAACGTCACTGCAGTTGTCATCGAAGCGGTGAACCTGCTGATCCGCCTGACGACTGCCGACACGGTCCTGTCGATCGGCATCGTCCTGTCAGGATTGACCGTGCTGATCCTGGTTTACAGTGGCTGGCTAGGCGGCGAGCTCATCTTCGTGCACCGGGTTGGAGTGCACGACCGGGATTAGTCTAGCGCGGACTTGAGGTCCTCGACCAGGTCGGTGCGCTCCCACGGGAAGAATTCGCCCTCGGGCGGGCGGCCGAAATGGCCGTAGGCCGCGGTCGGCTCGTAAATCGGCCGGTTGAGCTTCAGGAGCGTGCGAATTCCGCGCGGGGTCAGCCCGCCGAGCTTGTCGATCCGGCCAATCGCCTTCTCGAGATCTGAATCGTCGACCGAGCCGGTGCCGTGGGTGTTTACGTAGAGCGACAGCGGGTGCGAAATTCCGATCGCATAAGCGAGCTGGATCGTGCAGCGAGTTCGCGAGCCCGGCGGCGACGATGTTCTTGGCCAGGTAGCGCGCCGCATAGGCCGCCGAGCGGTCGACCTTGGTCGGATCCTTGCCGGAAAAGGCGCCGCCGCCGTGCGGGGCCGCTCCGCCGTACGTGTCGACGATGATCTTGCGGCCGGTGAGCCCGGCGTCGCCATCGGGGCCGCCGATCTCGAACGCTCCGGTCGGGTTGATGTGATAGACGGTGTTGTCGGTGAGAAGCTCTGCCGGGAGCACCCGGGCGACGACACCCTTCACATAGTCGTGCAGCTCCGCTCTCCTTCTCGCCCTGGTCGTAGCCCTTCCTGTGCTGGGTCGAGACGACAATTGCCGCAGCTTCGGCCGCCTTGCCGTTTTCGAAGCGAAGGGTGACCTGGCTCTTGGCGTCGGGCTCGAGGAACGGCGCCGCGCCCGAGTGCCGGTCGCCGGCCATCTCGAGGAGGATCTTGTGGCTGTAGTCGAGGGTGGCAGGCATCAGGTCGGGAGTCTCGTCGCAAGCGAAACCGAACATGATCCCCTGGTCGCCAGCGCCCTCGTCCTTGTTGCCGGCGGCATCGACGCCTTGGGCAATATGCGCCGACTGGCCGTGGAGGTGATTTTCGAAGTCGGCGGTTTCCCAGTGGAAACCCTCCTGCTCGTAGCCGATTCGCTTGACCGTTCCGCGGACCACTTCCTCGATTTCGTCGCGGGCGCCGGGCGCCCAGCCGTGCGTCTCCCGGAACTTGTGCGCATCGTAAACCGGCCGGCAGCGGATTTCGCCGCCGATGACGATCCGCTGCGTCGTAACGAACGTCTCGCAGGCGATCCGCGACTCCGGATCCTTTGACAGCAGCAGGTCGACGACGGCGTCGCTGATCTGGTCGGCGACCTTGTCGGGATGGCCTTCGGAAACGGATTCGGACGTGAAGAGATAGTTGCTGCGCATGGCCGGGAATGGGTCCTTCGGGTCGGCGGTGGTGATATAAAGGATTCGTTATATGCGCCGATAGCGCTCGCTCCAGCGGAGGGCAATGGCTCCGCGCGAGCAGGATTGCGGCTAATAGCAGCGGAACCAGGTTGCCGAAGCGGGCGAACAGCGTCGGGCGCGGCGAGTCCGGCGGGCAGATAGGTGTCGATCACGCCGGCCGTACGCCAGTCGAGCTTCTTGACGATTCCACCCCTGCCGTCGATGACGGCGCTGATCCCGGTCGGCGTCGAGCGGATGATCGGGATGCCTTCCTCGGCGGCCCTGAGCCTGGCCTGCGCGAGGTGCTGCGGCGGGCCCCAGCGGCCGAACCAGGCGTCGTTGGACGGGTTGAAGATGAACTCGGGCCGGTGCGCCCTGTCCACGACCTGGCCCGAAAAGATGATTTCGTAACAGACCTGGAGTCCGACCTTGCCCCAGCCGGGAATGTCGATCGTCTTCGGACCGGGGCCGGAATCGAAATCTGCGTCGCCCGGAGCAAGCCGTGACAGCCCGATCGGCTCGAGCAGCTGCCGCATCGGCAGATACTCGCCGTAAGGGACGAGATGCGCCTTGTCGTAGCGGCCGAGAACGCGGCCTGCCGGCGAAATCAGGAACACGCTGTTGGTTTCGCCGCTGATTCGGGTGCCGTCGACCGATGCCAGCGCGATGCCGCCGGTCAGAAGGTAATCGCCCGCGTCAAGCGAGGCGGCAGCACGGGAACGCTGGAAAGCGGCAAAGGCGTTGGCCGCACCGTTGCGCTGGTCTTCGAGCGGCTCGGTAACGGCGGCTTCCGGCCAGAAGAGGAGACGCGGATGCTCGCCGCCCGGACTGCTGGACAACTCCGCCAGCTTCCGTGCCGCGACTTCGGCGAATTCCGGGCGCCACTTCTGCTGCTGGCCGATGTTCGGTTGGACGACCCGGATCGGCTTGAATGCCAGCGGGTCGTCGGGAACGTGCGAGGAGGGAAGTGCCCACATCAGCACCGTCACCAGCACGATCAGCACACCGGGAAGGTATTTGCGGCGAAGCTCAAGCCAAATGACGCTTCCGATCAGGACGGTCATCGCCGACAGTCCGTAGGTGCCGACCAGCGGAGCAAGTCCAATCAGCGGGCTCGGCACCATCGCTGCCGATGCCGGGATTCCACGGGAAGCCGGTGAACAGCCCGGCCCTGAGCCATTCGCTAACCGTCCAGGCTCCGGCGAACGCGAGGGCGAGCGACGCTTCGTTGCCGCGTCCGATCCTCCACGCCAACCCGGTCGCAAGTGCCGGGAAAACGGCCAGGTAGAGCGACAGCAGGATCACCGCGATCCACCCGAGCCATGGCGGCATCGCCGACTGGTAAGTGAACGCCGTCGCAATCCAGTTGAGCGAGACGACGAACTGGCCGAGGCCGAAGAGCCAGCCGATGGCCAGCGCTCCCTTCAGGCTTTTGGTCTTCCACAACAGCCACAGGATGACCGCAAAGGCGACGGGCATCAGTAGCCAGAGGCCAGCGGGTTCGAATGCGAACGCCGAGACGGCGCCGGTGAACAGGGCGATGAGCAGGAACCGCATCGCGAAATCGCTAGCGGTTACGCGCGGACAACGAAAGGCTGGACAGTGTCGGCTTTCCGAACCACGGGGACGCAATGACCCTGCAGCCCTTCCATCTTGCCTTTCCCGTCGACGATCTCACCGCCGCCCGCCGTTTTTACGGCGAGTTGCTCGGGTGCCCCGAAGGGCGAAGCTCGAACCAGTGGGTCGACTTCGATTTCCGGGGTCACCAGATCGTCGCCCATCTGGCGCCGGACGCGGTAAAGGCGAGGGCAGCCAATGCCGTCGACGGCGAGCTAGTGCCGGTCCCGCACTTCGGGATCGTCCTGGGGATCGACGAGTGGAAAGCGTTGGCCGAGCGGCTGGTGGAAGCGGACGTGACATTCGTCATTGCACCCACCGTTCGATTCGAGGGGCAGCCCGGCGAGCAGGCGACGATGTTCCTTCTCGATCCCGCCGGCAACGCGCTCGAATTCAAGGCGCTGGCCGACCCGGCCAATCTGTTCAGCAAGGACTAGCCCTCGGGATCGGCCTCCGGTTCGGGCGCGTGGAGGCGGACCCGGAGGATTCGGCGAGGGTCGGAATCGACGGCCTCTAAGCGCCAACCGGAGGGGTGAACGACAAATTCGCCACGCGCCGGGATGTGTCCGGCCAGAAGGAAGACGAGTCCGCCGAGCGTGTCGACATCGTCCTCGTCCCAGCGAAGACGCGCGTCGATGGTCTCGGCAAGCTCCTCCAGTTCGATCCGCGCATCGGCCTCCCACACTGACTCATCGACCCGGGTGAGCAGTCCCGCCGCTTCGATATCGTGCTCGTCCTCGATCTCGCCGACGATCTCCTCGACGACGTCCTCGATCGTGACCAGCCCCTCGGTGCCGCCGAATTCGTCGACGACGATCGCCAAGTGGGTTCGCTCGGCACGCATGCGGGCAAGCAGGTCGATGACGCCCATCGATTCGGGAACGAATAGCGGGGCCCTGAGTAGCGCGTGGATCGACCGTTCGCGGCCCTTGTCGACCATCGCCGCGAACAGGTCCTTGATGTGGACCATGCCGATAATTTCATCGAGGCTCTCGCCATAAACCGGCAGCCGGCTGTGCTCGGCCTCGGCGAAGGCGTTCACCAGGTCGTTAAAGCTGATGGTCTCCGGGACTGCGACGATGTCGCCGCGAGTGACCGAAATGTCGCCCGCAGTCTCGTCCCCGAAGTGAAGCAGGTTGCGAAGCATTTGCCGTTCGACCGGAGTGAGGTCGCCGGCGACCGGTCGGGATTCATCGGCTTCATCGATCGCCTCCTCGATCTCCTCGCGCAGGGTCTGCTCGGCTTCGTCGCCGAAGATGAGCGAGCGCATCCCGCGCCACAACCGCGATCCGCCGTCGTCGCCACGCGTAGCCATCAGCTGTGTTCCGCCTCGTAAGGATCGGGAATCCCCAGCCGCCCGAGAGCGCGCACCTCGCGGCTTTCCATGTCCTCGGCCGAGTTGTCGTCCTCGTGATCGTAGCCGAGCAAATGAAGCGTGCCGTGGACCACCAGGTGCGCGGCGTGGTCTGTCATCGCAACCTGCTTGTCGGCCGCTTCCCTGGCGCACACGCCGTGAGCGAGGATGATGTCGCCGAGCATCAGCTCGGGGCCTTCATCGGCCATTCCTCCGAGCTCGGACGGCTCGAGCTGCGGGAAGGACAGGACGTTGGTGGCCTTGTCCTTGCCGCGCCATTTGCAGTTCAGCGCCCGGACCTCTTCGTCGCCGGCGAGGCGCACCGAAATTTCGATCGCTCGCTTCGATTCGGCGAGTTTGGGAAAGGCGCTTTCGGCGACGGCGGCTTCGGCTGCGTTTCGGACGAGGTCATCCCAGCCGGTGGTACTGTCCCACTCCGGTTCGGCTTCCATGGCAATGTCGAGCATCATGTCCCCGGGCCTTCATAGGCTTCGACGATGCGCCCGACCAGCGGGTGGCGGACGACATCGGCCGCGGTGAATCGAACGATGGCGATTCCCTTCACTCCCGAAAGCCGCTCGACGGCGTCGTGGAGCCCGGATTTGCCGCCGTCGGGCAAGTCGATCTGGCGGGGATCGCCGCAGATGACCATCCGGCTGCGCATTCCGAAGCGGGTGAGGAACATCTTCATCTGGGCGGGCGTGGTGTTCTGCGCTTCGTCGAGGATGATGACGGCATCGTTCAGGGTGCGCCCGCGCATGAAGGCGATGGGGGCGATCTCGATCTCGCCGCTGGCGATCCGCCGCTCGACCTGCTCGGTGGGAAGCATGTCGTAGAGCGCGTCGTAGAGCGGGCGGAGATAGGGGTCGACCTTCTCCTTCATGTCGCCGGGAAGGAAGCCGAGCCGCTCTCCGGCTTCGACCGCCGGGCGCGACAGGATCAAGCGGTCGACGCTTCCGCTGATCAGCTGCGAGACCGCCTGCGCCACTGCGAGATAGGTCTTTCCGGTACCGGCCGGCCCAAGCGCGAAGATCATCTCGTCCCGGGAGAGCGCGTCCATGTAGACCGTCTGTGTCGGCGAGCGCGGGACGATGGTCTTTTTGCGCGTCCGGATCATCGTCCGCGGCGGCGAGGTGACCTCGTCGGCAATGATCCCGTCGAGTTTCGGCTGGGCCGCCATTCCCAGCACTGCCTCGACCGCTTCGCCGTCGATGTCGTGGCCCTGCTCGAGCCGCTTGTAGAGGCCGACGAGGACGTCGCGGGCGCGCCCCGCCGAATCCGCTTCGCCCTCGATCTGGACCCGATTGCCGCGCGCCGAGATGTGGACTCCAAGGCGACTCTCGATGGTAATCAGGTGACGGTCGTAGTCGCCGAACAGGGGCCCGAGGAGGTAAGGCTCGTCGAACTCGAGCTCGAGCCGGGCACGGTCTGGAATCGGGTGGAGGTCGGGTCTTGCCACTAGGCGGCTTCTTTCTGGGAAAGTGTGCCGGTCATGCTGTTGGGACCGGCAGCGGTGAGGGTGACGTCGAGCAAGGTTCCAGGCGCGGCGTCGGTGTCGACGTGAACCGACTGAAGCCAGGCAGAGCGCCCGATCATCTGGCCGGCACGCTTTCCCGGGCGTTCGATCAGCACCCGCGTGGTGCGACCGACGGTCGAGCGATTGAACGCGAGCTGGTGGCTTGCGATCCGGGATTGGAGGCGCTGCAACCGCTCGTCCATCACTTCGCGCGGCACCTGGCGGTCCATTGCCGCTGCCGGAGTGCCGGGGCGGGCGCTGTACTTGAACGAATAAGCGGACGCGTAGCCGACGGCATCGACAATCCGCAGGGTCGCTTCGAAGTCCTCCTCCGTCTCGCCGGGAAAACCGACAATGAAGTCGCCCGAAACCGCGATATCGGGACGAGCGGAGCGAATGCGCTCGATCGTCCTCAAATAGCTCTCGACGCTGTGGCTGCGGTTCATCGCCTTGAGAATGCGCTCGCTTCCAGACTGCACCGGAAGGTGAAGGTAGGGCATTAGCCTGGCCACGTCGCGATGCGCGGCGATCAGCGATTCGCTCATGTTGACGGGGTGGCTGGTCGTGTAGCGGATCCGCTCGACCCCATCGATGCCGGCGACAGCGCGGATCAGGTCGGCAAGGTCACGCCCCTCGTGCTCCCAGGCGTTCACGTTCTGCCCGAGGAGGACGATCTCCCGAGCGCCCGCTTGGGCGAGATCCCGGGCTTCGGCGACAAGGTCGTCCCACGGCCGCGAAACCTCGGCTCCGCGCGTGTAGGGGACGACGCAATAGGTGCAGAATTTGTCACAGCCTTCCTGGACGGTCAGGAACGAGCTCGGGTTGGCGCGGCGGCGCCTTGGAAGCGCATCGAACTTGGGGACTGCCGGCATGTCGGTGTCGACGGGGCGGGCTCCGCTCGCCGCCGTCGCAACCATCTCCGGCAAGCGGTGATAGGCCTGCGGTCCGACCACGAGATCGATCATCGGCGAGCGGCGCTTGGCCTCGGCACCCTCGGCCTGGGCGACGCAACCGGCGAGCGCGATCATCGGCCGCGACCCGTCTTCGCGCTTCAGGCGGCCGACGTCGGAATAGGCCTTTTCCGCTGCCTTTTCGCGAATGTGACAGGTGTTGAGGACGACGAGGTCGGCATCGTCGCCATCGCCGGCGGCGGCAAGGCCGCGATCGGTGAGAAGCTCGGATATCCGCTCGCCGTCGTAGACGTTCATCTGGCAACCGAAGGATTTGATCCGGAAGGTCTTTGGAGTGGCGTTCATCACTCGGCCTATAGGTGAGCCTGACGGCGACTTGAAGTCAGCGCGGCAGCGATGGCTTCGCGTGCCGAATGGGCGAGCGCCTTGCGATCGTCTGCACTCTTGAGTGGCGGGAGAATACGCACGACCACAGGAACGGGTCGAATGCGGCCAAGGGTCCGAAGGACGTTGGCCTTGCCGCTCTCGCCGTGCCAGCCGAGATCCGGCGCAGCGGCGCCATAGTCGATCGCGACCGGGCGCACCGTCACTCGAGGCGGGGCCGGGGCGACCGCGGCGAAAAGGGTCGAGCGGAACGGCAGCATGTGCGTGCCCGGCCCCGTCGTTCCTTCCGGGAACAGTGCCAGCGGTTGCGGGTCGCGAAGCTTGTCGATGATCGCCTCGGCTTGCTTCGAGGCTCCCCGCCGGTCCTCCCGGCTGACGTAGAGCGTGGCGCCCTGGTCCGCCATCCAGTGGATCAGCGGGTGGCCGAGCGAGTCCTTGGAAACGAAGGCGCACCCGGTGGCGCCGCCAACCACGAGTATGTCGAGCCAGCTGACATGGTTGCAGATGAGGAGCGTGTGCGGGCGAATTCGTTTGCCGGCGATGCTCACTCGAGCGCCGCAAATCCATGCCGCCGCAGCAAGAAAGCGCGGCGGCCACGGCGACCAGCCCGACAGCAGCTTGGTCGCGATGTGGAGCGGAGCGCACAGCGCAAACAGCCCGAGCAGCGCGACGATCCTCGCCGCCGCAACAACCGTCGAGGAGCGACTACTCGCGGTTTCGGCTGAGGGAGACGCCGTAAAGCTCCATCCTGTGGTCGACGAGCCGGAACCCGAGCTTTTCGGCAATCCGCTTCTGAAGCTCCTCGAGATCCTCGTCGACGAACTCGACGACGTTCCCGGTCTCGACGTCGATGAGATGATCGTGATGCTCGTCCGAAGCCGCTTCGTACCGCGCACGGCCGTCGCCGAACTCGTGACGTTCGAGAATGCCGGCCTCCTCGAACAGGCGGACGGTCCGGTAGACGGTCGCGATCGAGATCTTCGGATCGATGGCCGAGGCGCGATCGTGAAGGGTCTCGACGTCGGGATGATCTTCAGAGTCCGAAAGGATCCGGGCGATGACCCGCCGCTGTTCGGTGATCCTCAGCCCCTTGTCGGCGCAGAGGGCCTCGATATCGATGACTGCGTTGCTCATCGGCGGAATCTAAGCGCGGCGCGAGCGGCGGTAAAGGCAATCAGGCCCAGGCCGCCGCGTCGCGGCTATTTCGATTTCCGCGTCCGGCGCCGCTTGGTGCCAAGACCGATCGACTTGGCAAGCGTCCGTCGCTGTTCGGCGTAATTGGGCGCAACCATCGGATAATCCGACGAAAGGCCCCACTTCTGCCTGTATTCGGCCGGAGTCAGTTCATGGTTGGTCATCAGGTGACGCTTGAGCATCTTCTGCTTCTTGCCGCATTCCAGGCAGGTAACGTAATCCGGCTTGACCGAAGAGCGGATGGACACCTTCGGCTCCTGCTTTTCTTCCGAAGCCGTACCGGCATTGGCTATTTCGCTGAGTCCCTGATGGACGTTCTGGATCAGCGTCGGCAAATCGCTGACAGCAACACTGTTATTGCTGACATGCGCGGCGACGATGTCCGCTGTTAGTGTCAGCAACATGTCTTCCGCCGCTTCGTCCTCGGGCATTTTACTGAATCTCCATTTGCACAGTCGTGAGTTGCATTCTCTGCGCGGCCCTAGCCAGCCGAGACACGCGCCGCAATAGAACGGCAATATTGATTGCTGTCAGTTTTGCGAGGCCAAGACGAAGGTCAAAGCGTCGAACTCGCTTCCGCAGGCGCCCTTGTAATAGTTTCGGCGCCGATTGGCCTGTTCAAATCCGGCGGCCTGGTAGATTCGGATCGCCGGATTGCCGTCTCTCACCTCGAGGTGGATTCGAACCGCGCCGCCGGATTTTGAATGGTCAATGAAATGGTCGAGCAGCGCACGGCCGACGCCACTTCCCTGAACGGCCGGATCGACGGCGAGCAGCAGGAGCTCGGCGTCGTCGGCAACGGTTCGGAACAGCGAAAATCCGACCACCTTCCCGTCATCGCCGTGGGCGAGGACGAGCTTCACGCCCAGCATCGGCAGGATCCCCGCGCATTGCGAGCGGGTCCACGCCTCCCCGAACTGGTCGGCGAAGGCCGCTGTCATGACCGCCATGACATCGTCGAGATCCCCGGCACCGCCGCTGGAGAGCTGCACGTTCATGCCGCTGGCCGCGCGACTGCGTCGGGAGCGCGTGCGTAGAGCGGCACGGGCGCAAGGCTGCGAAGGGCTTCGGGCAAGTCGAGAGCAAAGGCGGCCGACGGCCACACCTCCACCGCTTTGCCGGTGCCGCGCGCGCCGACAAGCGCCTCGGCCCCCGAGCCGACCACAACCTCGGCGGAAATCGCGGCTGCTGCCTCGAGCGGCGGCAGGTTGAGGACCTCGGTTCCGGGATTGAGGCGGCTGTCGAACTGCTGGACGAAGATCTCGCCGTGGCCGCCGGTCATCGCGGCTGCGACAGTGCCAGCCGCCCCAACCGACGCCGCGAGAAGCGCGAGCGACGAAAGTCCGCAGAGGCTGGCGTCCCAGCCTATCGCCAAGCCGCTGGCGGCTGCGAGACCAACCCTGATGCCGGTGAAGCTGCCGGGCCCGACACCGACAAGGATCCTGTCCGCCGAACGGCCGGCGAGAAGCGTCTCGAGCATTGGCGCCAGGCGCTCGGCGTGGCCGCGGCCGATCAGCTCGTCGGCCCTGGCAAAGCATTGCCCGTCATCGTCGAACAGCGCGGCCGTGCACGCGGCGGTGGAGGTGTCGATCGCCAGGATCATGCGGGCAATGGGCCACAGGCAATCGTCTGCGGCAAGCCCCCGAGGCGAGTCCGAGCCGAAATCGCGGTGAGCCTCAGACGGCTTCGACCGATTCCACTTCGGGGACGTAATGCTTGATGAGGTTCTCGATACCGCGCTTGAGGGTCACCTCCGAAGAGGGGCAGCCCTGGCAGGCGCCGTGCATCGACAGATACAGGTGCCCGTCGCGATAGCCCTTGTAGATGATGTCGCCGCCATCCTGTGCGACCGCAGGCCGGACGCGGGTGTCGATCAGCTCCCTGATCTGGCCGATGATCTCGGAATCTTCCGGCCGTTCCTCGACCGGCGAGTCGCCGGCAACATCGATTCCGGCGGCGCTGCCGACTTTGAACAGCGGCGCCCCGGTAACGAAATGGTCGAGAAGGATCGACACCGCCTCGGGCTCTAGCTCCTGCCATTCAACGCCGGGACCGGCGGTCACCGAGACGAAGTCGTGACCGAAGAACACGCCTTCGACCATGCCGGTTTCGAACAGTGCGTCGGCGAGCGGCGATGCCTGCGCGCTCTGGGCATCCGGGAAGTCGCGAGTTCCGGAGTCCATGACGGGCTGCCCCGGCAGGAACTTGCGGGTCGACGGGTTGGGCGTGTGTTCGGTGCGGATCAGCATGGTGGGGATGTGGCCCTGCGCAGAGCCGCGATCAAGTGCCCAGTGGCGGTGCACCGGCGATGATCCAGGCGGTGATTGCAGCCGCGATTACGGTGCAGGCGACGGAAACCAAGGGCGGCACCAGCCGCATCGGCTCGACACCGGGAGCGAGGTCGGCTTTGCCGGTGATCATCGGCCCCAGGAGGTTCAAGCCGAGGGCCAAGCGGTAAAGCAGGATCGCGGCAAGGTGCAACCCGATGAGGACGAGCAGGAAATTGAACAGCTCTTCGTGGAGCTCGTAGGCGGCATCCGACGTCGAAAGACTGACGAGATGGGCGAGCGAACCGCCGCTCAATCCGTCTTCGTCGAGTGCGAACAGCCCGGTCCCCACCTGCACGGCCAGCATCAGCAGTAGCGCGATGACGCTCAACGCGCCGAGCGGCGTGTGCCCGGCGACCGTCCAGCGGAAGCGGCTTCGCACATACTTTGAAACGGAAGCGGGGCCGCGGACGAAGGTGGCGAAACGCGCAGTGGAGCTTCCGACCAGCCCCCAGCCGACCCGGAACAGCAACAGGAACAGCACGCCGTAGCCGAGCCACAAGTGCAAATCGTCGCGGTGAGTCTCGGCCGTCCACCAACTTAGCGCCACCAGGAGGACGAGGCTCCAGTGGAACAGGCGAAGCGGAAGATCCCAGACTTTTTGCTTGATTACTTCTTCTCCGGTGCTCGGTAGAGGTCGTGGCAAGCCTTGCAGCCCTTCCCCATGGCCGCGAAAGTCGTGTTGATCTCACCGACATCGCCGCGCTTTGCGGCCACGTCGAACTGGTTGGCCGCGACTTCGAAATCGTGGGCCTTGAGTGCGAAGTCCTCCGGCTTCTGCCAGATTTCCGCCTTGGCGCGGGTCTTTCCGACGTCGGGGCCGGTTCCCGCCGGGAACCAGGAGTGAAGCTTCGGGGCGAGAGCATCGATCTTCGCGGCGGAATCGCGCAGCACCGCGAGGTCGGGAGAGGAGGATTCGAGCGCGTTGTGCGCTTGCTTGGTCGCCTTGCCGAGCGCTTCCATATGCTCGTGGCGTTGCTTCATCAGGGCAAGCGCCTGGTCCTTTGCAAGCGGCGCCGCGGCGGTCCCGGCATTGTGCGTTTCCGCGGAGGGTGTCACGACGTTGACGTCGTTCCCTTCGCCTTGCGCATTGCACGCAGCGAGAAGAGCGACTGCCGCCAGCGCGCAAATTGTCCTTGCCGCCATCTACTCCCCCTTGCCGTCGGGCACTTGCCAGCTGTCATCGATCATCTTGATGATTCCAGAGAAATCCTTCGAGCCGCCGCCACGGTCGACGAACCGCTGGAACAGCTCCTCGGCCTCGCCCCCCATCGGCGTGTAGGCGCCTGCCTGCTGAGCGGCTTCTTCGGCGAGCTTGAGGTCCTTGAGCATCAGCGCGGCAGCGAAGCCGCCCTCGTAATCGTTGTCCGCCGGGGTCTTGGGGCCGACGCCTGGAACCGGGCAGTAGCTCGTCATCGACCAGCTCTGGCCCGAGGCCTGCGAGCTGATGTCGAAGAAGGTCTGCGGGTCGAGCCCGAGCTTCTGCGCGAGAACGAACGCCTCGCAGGTGGCGATCATCGTCGCGCCCAGGATCATGTTGTTGCAGATTTTCGCCGCCTGGCCCGCGCCCGCGCCGCCGGCGTGAATTGCGGCCTTGGCCATCGGATCGAGGATGGGCTCGGCCTTGGCGAAGCCCTCGTCGGAGCCGCCGACCATGAAGGCGAGGCTACCGCCCGCTGCCGCGGCGATTCCGCCGGAAACGGGCGCGTCGACCATTTCATAGCCCTTGGCCGACGCTTCTTGCGCGGCGGTGCGGGCGCTGCCGACGTCAATGGTCGAACAGTCGATGAGGAGCGCGCTCGTCGGGGCGTTACCGAAGACGTGGTTTCGGTAGACGTCGAGCACGTGCTTTGCCGCCGGAAGCATGGTGATGACGACCTCCGCGTCCTTCACCGCTTCCTCGGCCGAGCCGGCGCGGGTGCAGCCTGCTTTCTCGGCGGCGGCGAGCGCGTCTTCGCTGAGGTCGAAAGCGCGGACCTCGTGGCCGGCTTTCACCAGGTTGGGGGCCATTCCCCCGCCCATGTGGCCCAAGCCGATGAATGCGATACGCGCCATCTTACTTTCCCTTCCAGTTGCCCGGCCGCTTTTCGACGAAAGCGGTCATTCCTTCCTTCTGGTCCTCGGTGCCGAACAGGCCGTGAAACAGGCGGCGTTCGAAGCGGATGCCCTGGTTGAGCGGCATTTCGAACGCGGCGTTGACCATTTCCTTAGCTGCGATCGCTGCAAGCGGCGCCATTGAGGCGATCGACTCGGCCGTCTTCATTGCCTCGTCGAGCAGCTGGTCGGCGGGGACGACTTTTGCGACGAGCCCGGACACTTCCGCTTCGGCAGCGCCCATCATCCGCCCGGTCAGGCACATTTCCATCGCCTTGGCCTTGCCGATGGCCCAGGTCAGCCGCTGCGATCCGCCCATTCCGGGGGTCACTCCGAGCTTGATTTCCGGCTGGCCGAACTTGGCGTTCTCCGAGGCGATGATGAAGTCGGCCATCATCGCCACCTCGCAGCCGCCGCCCAGAGCGAAGCCGTTGACCGCCGCGATCCACGGCTTGCGTGTGGCGGTGACTTTCTCCCAGCCCGCGAAAAAGTCGGACGCGTACATGTCCGCGAAGCCCTGCGGCTGCATTTCCTTGATGTCGGCGCCGGCGGCGAAGGCTTTCTCGCCGCTTCCGGTGAGGACGAGGCAGCGCTGGCTGTCGTCGGAATCGTAGCCCGCGAAGACCTCGATCAGCTCCTCGAGCACTTCGCTGTTGAGCGCGTTGAGTGCGTCCGGCCGGTTCAGCGTGACGAGGGTCACGGCGCCGCGCGTCTCGACGAGGACGGTTTTGTAGTCGGTCATTGTTGCAGTCTCCGGGAACGGGCTCCACTGCTGATCGGGCGGAAGCGACGCGAACAGGTCGTCGAGCATCGCCTCGGTCACGCCTTGTGGCGTCGCCGGGTCCCACTTGGGCTCGTTGTGCTTCTCGATCAGCAACGCGGTCACGCCTTCTTTGAAGTCATGGGTCCGGACGACGCGCCCGGCGAGCGCATATTCGGCGCGCATTTCATCGGCGAAGGTCGCCCGGTCGGCACCTTGGGCGAGCAGCCGGAGCGAGACCTTGCACGACAGCGGGCTCTTGGTGCCAAGGGTGATCAGTTCCTTTTCAGCCCACTCGCTACCCTCGGCCTCAAGCGCGGTCAGGATCTCCTCGAGGTTGTCGGAGGCGAACAGCCGGTTGATCTGCGCCGCACTCTCGGAAATGCGGGCTTCCGCCGGCTTTTCCGATGCCGCTCCAAGCGCGCCCTGCACACGGCCCGGCGATTTCAGGATCCGGTCGACCAGCTCCTCGACCGCGCTACTCGAGACATAGTGCGTGGCAAGGCCCAGATAGGCGCACTCGCTGCCGTTGAGGCGGGCGCCGGTGAGCGCCATGAACTGCCCCACGCGGCCGGGCAGGCGCGACAGATACCAGCCGCCGCCGACATCGGGGAACAGGCCGATGCCCGTTTCCGGCATTGCCAGGCGCGTATTCTCGGTCGCGACGCGGAACGTGCAGGGCTGCGAGATTCCGACGCCGCCGCCCATCGTCACCCCGTCCATGATGGCGACGGTCGGCTTTTCGTAGGTGAACAGCAGGTGGTTGAGCCGGTATTCGGCAAAGAAGAATTCGCGGGCCTTGTGCGCGTCGCCGGCGCCGCTCTTGGCGAGCATCACCACGTCGCCGCCGGCGCAAAAGCCGCGGCCGACCGCATGGTCGATGACGACGCATTCGATGTTGGAGTCGGTGCGCCAGCGAAGCAGCGCCTCGCTCATTTTTTCGCACATCTGCGTGGTCAGCGCGTGGAGCGCCTTGGGCCGGTTCAAGCGGATTCGGCCGACCCCGCGGTCGGCGGAGATAAGAACGTCTTCGGTCACTGGCGAAGCAAATCCCTGCTGACGATCACGCGCATGATCTGGTTGGTGCCTTCCAGGATCGAATGAACCCGAAGGTCGCGCCAGAAGCGCTCGACGGGATAGTCCTGCAAATAGCCGTAGCCGCCGTGGAGCTGCAGGGCGCGATCGACGATGCTGCTTCCGCTGTCGGTGGCAAGGCGCTTGGCCATTGCCGCGAAGCGCGTCTTGTCGGGGGCGTTGGCAGTGACCTTGGCTGCAGCGACGTAGAGCAGGTAGCGCGCCGCCTGGAGCTCGGTTTCCATGTCGGCGAGCATGAATTGCGTGTTCTGGAAATCGGCAATGGCCTTTCCGAACTGGGTGCGGTCCTTCGTGTAGGCGACCGCCTCGTCAAGACAGCGCTGGGCGCCTCCGAGCGAGCAGGCGCCGATGTTGAGGCGGCCTCCGTCGAGCCCCATCATCGCGATTCGGAAACCTTCGCCTTCTGCTCCGACGCGGTTTGCGACGGGCACGCGGACCTCGTCGAAATTGACCTGGCAGGTCGGCTGCGAATGCCAGCCGAGCTTCTTCTCCTGGGCCCCGAAGCTGACGCCCTTCATGTCCTTTTCGATGACCAGCGCCGAGATACCCTTTGGCCCGTCCTCGCCGGTGCGGACCATGGTGACGTAGATTTCGTTTTCGCCGCCGCCCGAGATGAACGCCTTGGAGCCGGACACGACATAATGGTCGCCGTCGAGGACGGCCTTGGTCTTGAGCGCCGCCGCGTCGGAACCGGACGACGGCTCGGTCAGGCAATAGCTCCCCATTCGCTCCATCGGGATCATCGAGGGCAGGTACCTTTGCTTGACCTCGTCGGAGCCGAAGCGGTCGATCATCCACGCGGCCATGTTGTGGATCGAGATGAACGCGCTGGTCGAGGGACAGCCATAGGCCATCGCCTCCATGATCAACGCCGCCTCGAGCCGGCCGAGGCCGATGCCGCCGCTTTCCGCGCTGACGTAGATCGCGCCGAAGCCGAGCTCGGCGGCTTCGCGGATCGACGTCCCTGGGGAAGATGTACTTCTCGTCCCACTCGGCCGCGTTCGGGGTGATCGCGTCGGCGGTGAACTTGCGCGCCATCTCCTGGATCTGGAGCTGGTCTTCGGTAAGCTCGAACTGGTGCATGGGCGGGGCGTCTAGCTTGCGAGTGCGGACAGGGCCAGCCCCCGGCCGGTGCTATTCGCAGCGCGCATAGACGAACGTGGTAAGCGGATCGCGCTCGGTGCGTTTCATCCTGCTGCCGGCCAACTCCAGCGATTCGTACCGGCTCCATTCCTGCCCTTCGCCGGTGAAGTCGAACGTGCCGCTGATGGAGTTCAGCGACGTCTGGGCGTCCGATGCCGGAACGGCTCGCGATTCGTAGAATTGGAGCTGGGCCGGAGTGACGATGAGCAGGCCCTTGGCATCCCCGAGGTCGGACGTGCAGTCGCCCGGCGTGAGACCCCAGCGGCCATGAAGCGTGGCCGGGATTGGTCCGGCTTGGGCGGGCGCGGCGGCATTTGCAGGCGCCGCTCCGGTTGGGCTCGCCTCGACCTCGTTCAGCGTTGGCAGCCCATCGGTGTTCTTGGCCTCTTCGGCCACCGGGTCCCTGCCGCCACAGCCGACTACGGCCAGCGCGGCTCCGATTAACAATATGCGTTTCATCGCCCGCTTAACCGCCGGCGGCTGGATCGGGTTGCAGTCAGCCCATCGTCGGGATGACGAAGGCGTTCTCGCCAGTCACCGAGCCGTCAGGCCAACGCTGGGTGACGACCTTGTTCTTGGTCCAGAAGCGAAGCCCCTCCTGTCCGTACTGACCGATGTCGCCGAAGCCGGAGCGCTTCCAGCCCCCGAAGCTGTGGTAGGAAACGGGGACGGGGATCGGCACGTTCACGCCGACCATGCCGACGTTGACGCGATTGGTGAACTCGCGCGCGGCGTGGCCGTTGCGGGTGAAGATCGCGACTCCGTTGCCATAGTCGTGCTCGGACGGAAGGCGGACGGCTTCCTCGAAATCCTTGGCCCGGACCATCTGCAGGACCGGCCCGAAAATCTCGTCCTTGTAGCTCTGGAAGCTGGGCTTCACGTGGTCGAAGAAGGTCGGGCCGATGAAGAAGCCCTTTTCGTTGCCCTGAAGCGAGAAGCCGCGGCCGTCGACAACGAGCTCGCCGCCTTCGTCCTCGCACATCTCGATGTAGTGCTCGATCCGTTCCTTGTGCGCCTGGCTGACCACCGGCCCGTAATGAGCGTCGGGATCGGTCGAAACTCCGACGCGAAGCTTCTCGATTGCAGGGACCAGCTTCTGGCGGAGGCGGTCTGCGGTGTCGTCGCCGACGGGGACGACGACCGGAAGCGCCATGCAGCGCTCGCCGGCCGAGCCGAATGCGGCGCCAGTAATGTCGTTGACGACTTGGTCGAGGTCGGCGTCGGGCATGACGACGCCGTGGTTCTTGGCGCCGCCGAACGCTTGCACGCGCTTCCCGTTCGCGGTGCCGCGCGAGTAGATATATTGAGCGATGTCGGACGATCCGACGAAGCTGATGCCCTTGATGTCGTCATGGTCGAGGATCGCATCGACCATTTCCTTGTCGCCGTGAACGACGTTCAGGATTCCGTCGGGAAGGCCCGCTTCCTTCATCAGCTCGGCGAGGCGGATCGGAACACTGGGATCACGCTCGGACGGCTTGAGGATGAAGGCGTTGCCGCAGGCGATCGCCATTCCGAACATCCACATCGGGATCATCGCCGGGAAGTTGAACGGCGTGATTCCGGCGCCGATGCCGAGCGGCTGGCGCATCGAATAGACGTCGATTCCGGGGCCCGCGCCCTGCGTATATTCGCCCTTGAGCGCCTGCGGGATGCCGCAGACATATTCGATCACCTCGAGGCCGCGCTGAACGTCGCCGCGCGAGTCGGCGATGACCTTCCCGTGCTCGCTCGACAGGAGCTCGGCCAACTCGTCCATGTGCGCTTCGACCAGCTCGCGATATTTGAACATTACGCGGGCGCGGCGCTGCGGATTGGTCGCTGCCCAGCCCGGCTGCGCCGCCTTGGCTGCGTCCACGGCACGCTGCAGGTCGTCGGCACTGCCGAGCTTGACCTTCGCTTGCACTTCGCCGCGGTTGGGATCGAAGACATCGCCGGTTCGGCCGCTCGACTGAAAGGCTTCGCCTGCGATGAAATGATCGATGTCACGCAACATGGTGTTCGTCCTGCTTGTTGGTTCCGGGGGCGCCGCTCCCCTAGACCCGAGCGCTCCCAAATGCCAGTTGCAGGGCAGAGGGAGAGGATGATGAAACGCGTTGCACTGTTGATTTCGTCGGTCGCCTTGATCGGAGCAGCGCCTGCTCCTGCGCCGGTCCCAGCGGAGCCTTACGCCCAGCTCCGGCAAATCGTGGCGCCGGTGAGCGGTGCGCGGATGAAGCAGACGGTCGAGAAGCTCGTAAGCTTCGGAACTCGCCACACCTTGTCGTCGCAGACCGACCCGAATCGCGGAATCGGAGCGGCACTGAACTGGACCGAGAGCCAGTTCAAGAGCTTCGGCCTTCAGACGGTGCGGCCCTGCGATACCTTCACCGGCGAGCGAGTTCCGACCCCGACCCGGATCTGCGACATGGTGGGAATCCAGCGCGGGACGGAGCGGCCCAACGACGTCGTTCTCATCACCGGCCATATCGACAGCCGGGTCAGCGACGTGATGAACCCCAACGCCGAGGAGCCAGGCGCCAACGACGACGGGTCGGGAACCGCGGCGGTTGTCGAAGCGGCGAAGGTGCTCTCCAAGTACAAATTCCCCGGGACCATCGTCTACGCGGCCCTGTCGGGCGAGGAGCAGGGGCTCTACGGCGGAAAGGTGATCGCAGCCTACGCCAAGGCGCAGGGCTGGAACGTCATCGCCAATCTCAACAATGACATTATCGGCAACAGCTGCGGGTCCGACGGCGTCTGCGACCGCGACCATGTCCGCGTCTTTTCCGAAGGGCCGCGCTGGCAGGGGCACGACGAGCTTGCCCGCGACATTCGTCGCTTCGGCGGAGAGAATGACGCCCCGTCGCGCAACATTTCGCGCTATCTCGACGGGCTTGCCGACCATCTCGATATCGGTCTCGACGTCCGCCAGGTGTGGCGCAACGACCGCTTCGGCCGCGGCGGCGACCATACCGAATTCCTCAACAACGGTTTCCCGGCGGTGCGGCTGACGGTCGCGGTCGAGAATTATAATTGGCAGCACCAGGACCTGCGGACCGAGGATGGCGTCGACTATGGCGACACTGTCGACAAGATGGACTTTCCCTATCTGGAGAAGGTGACGAAGCTGAACGTCGCGGCACTCGCGGCGATGGCCAGCGCCCCGCCACCGCCCGTGGGGAAAGTCGAGGGCGCGGTAAGCACCGATACGACAGTGACCTGGACCTCAGTCCCATATGCCGCCTCATATCTGATCCGGTGGCGACGCACCGACAGCAATGCCTGGCAGGACTCGCGCCGAGTGCCTGAGACCGGCATAGCCGTCATAGCCTGCGAGCCTGCCGGCAAGTGCTCGGACGAGACTCTGAAAGCAGTTCAGAGGAAGGTTATCCTGCCCCACATCCGCGTCGACGATTGGGTCTTCGGAATCTCCTCGGTCGGAGCGAACGGCTTCGAAAGCCCCGTCGCATCCGCAGTACCCGGCGGCGCGTTCAAGCCGTATGTCGAGCCGAAGAAGAAGCCGTAGCGCGTTTCGCGAGTTACGCTTCTGAAAGGAGCCGAAAATGGCAGGCGGTTGGACCCGCGACGGCGCAGTCCAGGACCAGATTGACGACACGGTCAAGGACGCCGTGCTTCGCGCCCGTGCGCTGACGCCCAAGGGTGAGAGCGCCAAGGAATGCGATGATTGCGGAGAGCCGATCCCGAAGAAGCGCCGCGATGCGTTGCCGGGCGTCCGCACCTGCGTCGCCTGCCAGTCAGCGCGCGACAAGGCGGTCGTTCACTCGACCATCAACCGCCGCGGAAGCAAGGATAGCCAGCTGCGCTAAGGCCGATTAGGGCGCGTGCATGGGTGCAGCCGAGCCGCGAGATACCGACTCCCCGGCCGAGCAGCGGCCGCTGGCGGGAATTGCGCTTCGGCTGGTGACTGCCATGCTGCTCGCGATCATGTTCGCGATGGTCAAGCTCGCCGCGATCCGCGGAGTCACGGTCGTGGAAAGTCTCTTCTATCGCCAGTGCGGCTCGGCGATCATCGCGAGTGGTTTCGTAGCCGCCGGGCCAGGCTTTGCCTCGCTCCGCACACAGCGGGTGTGGGCGCATGTCAGCCGAATGGCGCTCGGACTCACCGCAATGGCGCTGACCTTCCTCTCGTTCGTCCTCCTGCCGCTCGCGGAGGCAACTTCGATCGGCTTCACGGTGCCGATCTTCGCGACGATCCTGGCGGCGGCCGTGCTCGGAGAGCCGACGGGGAAATGGCGTTGGGGAGCGGTGGTGGCGGGCTTTGCCGGAGTCGTGCTGATCGTCCAGCCGGGAAGTGGCGAGGTGCCGCTGGCCGGCGCATTGGTCGGCCTCGTCGCAGCGCTTCTCGTTGCTTCGGTGACCATTGTCATCCGTCGCCTCGGAGCCACCGAAAAGGCCTCGACCACGGTTTTCTGGTTCGCGGTGAGCTCGCTTGTGCCACTTGGGGCGTTGATGCTGCGTTACGGTCACATGCACGATGCAAAAACATGGATGATTCTCGCCGCAATGGCGGCTACCGGCGGCACCGCCCAGCTGACGCTCACCGGGTCCTTGCGCCTTGCGCCGGTCGCGCTGGTGATGCCGATGGATTACACGAGCCTGGTTTGGGCCACCCTGCTCGGCGCCTGGATTTTCACCGAGATGCCGACGCCCTGGGTGTGGGTCGGAGCGCCGGTGATCATCGCCAGCGGGCTGGTCATCGTCTGGCGCGAGCACAAGCTTATGCGCCGGGCGGCAGCGGTTGCAGCGGTTGACGAGGTGACGGCCTGATGGCGCGCAACGGTTCCCCCGAGCTTCCCAGCCGCAAGCAGATCCTCGACTTTATCGCCTCGTCCGACCAGCCGGCGGGCAAGCGCGAAATCGCGCGAGCGTTCGGCCTCAAAGGGAACGACAAGATCGCGCTCAAGAAACTGCTCAACGAAATGGGCAACGAGGGGCTGATCGAGACGTCGAAAGGCCGCGCGTTCAATCGCGTCGGCGGAGTCCCGCGGGTCGCGGTGTTCAAGATCGTTGAGGCCGACGAGGACGGGGGCATCTGGGCCTGTCCGGAAAGCTGGGAAGCGGAAACGCCCGCTCCCAAGCTTCGAGTGATCGAGAAGCAGCGGCGCGGCGCGCTCGGCGTGGGCGACCGGGTGCTTGCACGCACCGAAGAGCGGGGGAGCGGCTTCGTTGCCCATCCGCTCAAGAAACTGGCGAAGAAGTCGGAGCTGGTGCTTGGAGTCCTTCGCAAGGAAGGCAGCCGCTTCTGGCTGACTCCGGTGGAGAAAAAGGAACGGCGCGAGCTGGCGGTCAGCGACACCGGCGAAGGCGAGGCGGGCGACCTGGTGCTTTGCGAAGTGCAGGGGCGGCCGCCGAAGGCGCGCGTCGACGCAGTTCTCGGCGATCCGTTCGCGCCCAAGAGCTTCAGCCTGATTGCGATCCACAAGTACGAGCTTCCGCACACGTTCAGCGATGCCGTCTTGGAAGAAGCGGAGCGGGTGGCGAAACACAAGCTCGGCGAGCGCGAGGACCTGACGCACTTGCCGATCGTCGCAATCGATCCCGCGGACGCGCGTGACCATGACGATGCAATCTGGGCCGAGCGCGATGAGGATCCGGACAACAAGGGCGGGTGGAAAGCGATCGTCGCCATCGCCGACGTCAGCTACTACGTCCGCCCGGGAAGCGCGCTCGACCAGGCGGCGCGGGCGCGCGGCAACAGCGTCTATTTCCCCGACCGGGTGGTGCCGATGCTGCCCGAAGAGCTGTCGGCGGACATCTGCTCGCTGAAAGCCGAAAAGGTTCGCGCGGCGATGGCGTGCCACCTGACCATCGCCAAGGACGGGACGGTCAGGAACTTTAGATTCTCGCGTGCAAAGATTTGTGTGGCGGCAAACATTGCCTATGAGGATGCACAAGCCGCGATCGACGCTGCAAGTGAAGAAAAACAGGAACTTAGCTCGCCGGCTTGTTCGATGCCGGACATCGAGGGGCGGGTTTCGAGCGCGCTGGTCGATAAGGCGCTCAAGCCGCTGTGGGGCTGCTGGCGCGCTCTGCTGGCGGCCCGCGAAAAGCGCCAGCCGCTGGATCTCGACCTGCCCGAACGGCAGGTGGTGCTCGACGAAAAGGGCCGGATCACGTCAGTCGCGGAGCGCGAGCGTTTGGACGCCCACCGGCTTGTCGAGGATTACATGATCGCCGCCAACGTCGCCGCCGCGCGGGCTCTCGAAGCCAAGAAGTCGCCGGTCATGTACCGTATTCACGAACCGCCGAGCCGCGAGAAGCTGGAGGCGCTCAAGGACTATCTCGACACGTTCGATATCCCGTTCACGCTTGGCCAGGTCATCAAGCCGGAGACGTTCAACCGGATCATCGACAAGGTCGGCGATGCCGACTTTCGGCCCGAGATCATGGAGCAGCTGCTGCGCACGCAGATGCAGGCGCGCTACGGACCGGAGCGGCTCGGGCATTTTGGGCTGGCGCTTGCGACCTACGGCCACTTCACATCGCCGATCCGCCGCTACGCCGACCTGCTCGTCCACCGCGCGCTGGTCAGCGCCTACAGGTTGGGCGAGGGCGGGCTCCCCAAAGAAGACGCGGCGAAGTTCGACGAAATCGGCGAACAGATTTCGCGGCTCGAGCGGCGGGCGATGGAGGCCGAGCGCGAAACGGTCGACCGCTATGTCGCCGCCTACCTCGCCGACCAGGTCGGGCAGATCGTAATGTGCCGGATCACCGGGGTGCAGCCGTTCGGGTTCTTCGCGACGGTGGTGGATTTCGGCGGCGACGGGATCGTGCCGGTCTCGACCATCGGCGACGAATATTTCCGATATGACGAAAAGACGCAGCAGCTGATCGGGCAGGACACGGGGACCAGCTATCGCATGGGGCAGAAGCTCCGGCTTAGGATCGTCGAATCGAACCCGGTCACCGGCGGCCTCCGCTTCGCCCTTCCTGCCGACGAGGAGCAGGAGAAGAAAGCGGAGAAGCGCCGCGACCGGGTGCGCCCGCACAACAAGCGCGGGCGTCCGAAGAATATTCGCCACAGCAACAGAAGGCGCTAAAAGAACGGCTGTGTTTCGGGGGAGAAGTCGACATGGCAACAGCCGCAGCTGCCGCAATCGCCAGGGCGCGACGAGACATCCAGCATCATTTCTTCAGCAATGACGCGGTGCGCCCGGAACGTGCCGTCACCTTCGAACCGACTCGGTCAATCCAGCGGCGGCAGTTCGAGCGAATGCTGTCACGCGGCATCCTGCGCGAGGAAAAGCGCGGCCGTTACTGGCTCGACGTCGTTGCTTACGATGTCGACCTCACCGCGCGCTACAAGCGCGTGAAAATCGCCCTTTTCGTGGCGATATTCGCGATTTTGGCCGCATTGCTGATCCCGATGCTCAGGCACTAGCAGCGCAACGATTCCGTTGGCGCTTCATTGACGGCGCAAAGGAGAAGCGAACCATGGCTTACAAGATCGCGATCCTCGTCGGCAGCCTTCGCGAGGCCAGCCTCAACCGAAAAATCGCCAACTCGATTTGCGCGATCCGAAGCGACAATCTTAGCTGCGAAATGGTCGAGATCGGAAACTTGCCGCTCTACAACCAGGAGTATGACGAGCCGGGGAAGACGCCGGAGCAATATGAACGCTTCCGCGATCGGATTCGGCCGGCGGACGGGGTGTTGTTCGTTTCCCCCGAGTACAATCGCGGCGTTCCCGGTGTGCTGAAGAATGCGATCGACGTCGGCTCACGCCCGTACGGAAAGAGCGTGTTCGACAAGAAGCCGGCGGCAATCGTCACCGCCTCGCCGGGCTCGATCGGGGGCTTCGGGGCCAACCACCAGATCCGGCAGGCCTGCGTCTTCCTCAACATGCCGGTGATGCAGCAACCCGAAGCCTATCTCGGCCATGTCACCGACGACAGCTTCGACGAGGATGGCTGCCTGAAGGACGGTCCGCTCAAGCAGCTGGTGGAAAAGCTGGCCCACGCCTTCCACGACTGGGTGGACATGATCCATCAATCACGCGCCGCGCTTGCCGGCGCTCCAGGCGACAAGAAAGGCGCTTAGGTGACCTTGCCCCGCTGCTGGAAGCGCGGCTGGTCCCATGCGCGGGTTGCGAGGATGTCGACGAGCGTGTCGGCTGCCCGCCAAGCATCCTCGAAGCGCGTGTAGAGCGGCGTCACTCCGAAGCGCATCAGGTCCGGCGTACGGAAATCGCCGACGACTGAGCGCTCGATCAGCGCCTGGATCATCTCGTAAGCGTGGGGGTGGGAAAAGCAGACGTGGCTGGCGCGCCGGGCGAGGTCGGCCGGGCCGTAAAGCCGCAGTTGGCCTCCGCTGCGTTCGGTCACTTCGCCGATGAACAGCTCGAGCAGCGCCCGCGATTTCGCCTCGACGTCGGCCATTGCGACGCCTGAAAAGGTGTCGAGCCCGCAATCGAGCGCGGCGACGCCGAGGATCGAGGGCGTGCCGGTGAGGAAACGGCCCATTCCGCTCACGGGGCGATAGCTATCCTCGAACGCGAAGGGCTCGGCATGGCCCATCCACCCCTGCAACGGCGAGGTCAGCTCGTCCTGGAGCGCGCTTGCGACATAGATGAAGGCCGGCGCTCCCGGGCCACCGTTGAGATATTTGTAGCCGCAGCCGACGGCGATGTCGCAGCCGTCCGAATCGAGCGCCAACTCGATCGCTCCGGCACTGTGCGACAGGTCCCAGACGGTGAGCGCTCCGGCAGAATGCGCGGCCGCGTTGATCGCGCGCATGTCGAAGCGCGCGCCGCTTCGGTAGTCGACGTGCGACAGGATGACGACAGCAGTCCGTTCGTCGATTGTTCCGGCCACGTCCTCGGAGGCGACCCTGCTAACCTCGAGCCCGAGCATCTCCGCGAGTCCCTGGGCGACATAAGTGTCGGTCGGGAAATTGCCTTGCTGCGTCAGGATGACGTCGCGGCCGGGCCGCGCCCGAACCGCAGCGGCGAGCATCTTGAACAGGCACACCGAAGTGGAGTCGGCGATCAGCAGCTCATCGGGCTCGGCTCCGACAATCGGCGCCAGCTTTGCCGCGACGCGCGCCGGAGCATCGATCCAGTCGTGCTTGGTCCAGCTGGCAATCAGGTCCTCGCCCCATTCGCGGGTGACCAGCTCGTCCACTCGCTCCGGCGTTGCGACGGGAAGGGCGCCAAGCGAATTGCCATCGAGGTAGATCAGATGCTCGGGGATTCGGAACCGCTCGCGGGCGAAGGCCAGCGAATCGGCTGAAGTCGAGCTCTCGTGCTTCGTCAATTTGCATGATCCGTCATTGCGAGGAGCGGAGCGTCGAAGCAATCCACGACCGCGCCTTCGGATTGCTTCGCTACGCTCGCAATGACGCGTTAGAGCTTCGGCAAGGTCACGCCGGTCTGGCCCATATATTTGCCGGCGCGGTCGGCGTAGCTCACCTCGCAGGGCTCGTTGCCTTGCAGGAACAGGAACTGGCACGCGCCTTCGTTGGCGTAGACCTTCGCGGGAAGCGGCGTGGTGTTGGAGAATTCCAGGGTGACGTGCCCTTCCCAGCCGGGCTCCAGCGGGGTGACGTTCACGATGATCCCGCAGCGGGCATAGGTCGACTTGCCGAGGCAGATCACCATCACGTCGCGCGGCACGCGGAAATATTCGACCGTCCGGGCCAGCGCGAAGCTGTTGGGCGGAATGATGCAGACGTCGGTTTCGCGGTCGACGAAGCTGTTCTGGGCGAAGTCCTTCGGGTCGACGGTTGCCGAATCGACGTTGGTGAAAATCTTGAAGTGATTCGAGACGCGCGCGTCGTAGCCGTAGGAGGACAGGCCGTAGCTGATGCAGCCTTCGCGCCGCTGCGCCTCGACGAACGGCTCGATCATCGCGTGTTGCTGCGCATGCTCGCGAATCCAGCGGTCGGAAAGAATGGCCATGACCGCTGCGTAACGAGCGGGCTCATTGGCATCAATCGTCGGCCCCGCGCACGCGGGCGTCCCACCTCTCTTTTCCTGTGGATGGATCAGCAAAGCTGGATTGCCGCTTTCGCGGGAATCCCGGTGAGTCTTTCCCAAAGAAGTCCACAGCCCGCGATTGAAGCGGCAGCGGTGAAGAGTAGAAGAAGGCCATGGCTGAAGTTGTACGAATCTCCGAACCGCCGCCCGGCGCCGGCACCCCATCCCTCCCCGCCAACGTCGAGGCGGAGGCGGCGCTTCTGGGCGCGCTGATGCTCGACAACCGGCTGGTCGAGGACATCGGCCTGAAGCTCAAGCCGCACCATTTCCACGAGGAGCTTCACGGGCGAATCTACGATTCGATCCTCAAGCTCACCGACAAGAACATGGTCGCGACTCCCGTGACTCTCCGGCCGATGTTCGAGGCCGACGAGGCAATGAAGGAATTGGGCGGAGCCGGTTACCTGGCGAGCCTCACCGGATCGGGCGCCACCCTGATCGCGGCCAGGGACTTCGCCCAGCAGATTTACGACCTCGCGCTGCTTCGCGCGTTGATCGGCGTCGGTCGCGAGCTCGTCGAAAGCGCGCTCGACACCAGCGACGAAGTCGCCCCGCTCGAGCAGATCGAGCGAGCCGAGACCGAGCTTTACAAGGTGGCCGAGGAAGGGGGAGTCGAAGGAAAGGCAAAGAGCTTCGCTGAAGCCAGCCGCCTGGCACTCGAAATGGCCGAGCGGGCGCTCAACAGCGGTGGCCACCTGTCGGGAATCACGACGGGACTCGACGCGCTTAATTCGAAAATGGGCGGACTCCACAGGTCGGACCTGATCATCATGGCCGGTCGCCCGGGCATGGGTAAGAGCGCGCTTGCAACGAACATCGCCGTCTCGGCGGCCAAGCGGCTGGTCCAGGAGCGCGAGGACGGCATCGATGCCGGCAAGGGCGCTGGTGCGGCTGTCGCCCTGTTCAGCCTCGAAATGTCGGCCGACCAGCTGGCGACCCGTATCCTTGCCGAGCAATCGGGGATCACCTCGGAAAACCTGCGGACCGGGCGCATTACCCGGGAGGAATTCCGAAGCCTCGCCCGCGCCGCTGCGGAGCTGGAGACGCTCCCGCTCTACATCGACGACACGCCGGGCCTGACGATCGCCGCTCTGCGCGCCCGGGCCCGCCGGCTCAAGCGCCAGAAGGGCATCGGAATGGTCGTCGTCGATTACCTGCAGCTGCTGCAGGGAACCGGCCGCAACGGCAGCGATAACCGAGTGAACGAAATTTCCGAGATCAGCCGCGGGCTGAAAACTCTCGCCAAGGAGCTCGACGTTCCGGTGATCGGGCTTTCGCAGCTCAGCCGCGCCGTCGAACAGCGCGAGGACAAGCGCCCGCAGCTTTCCGACCTTCGCGAATCGGGCTCGATCGAGCAGGACGCGGACATCGTCGTCTTCATCTATCGCGACGAATATTATTTGAAGTCGGTGGAGCCGGACTTTCCGATGCCCGAGGAGATCGACAAACAGGCGAAATACGAAGAGTGGAAGTCGAAGTTCGATTCCGCGGCCGGTCGAGCGGAGCTGATCGTCGCCAAGCAGCGGCACGGTTCGACCGGTATCGTCAGGGTGCGCTTCGACGGCCGGACGACCAAGTTCAGCGACGCCGTTGACGACGCTTACCTGCCGGAACTGCGCGGCTGACCGTTTGCCATTGCGCATCGATGCAATAAGGGAGCGCCAGCTTTCTCGCTGAGCAACCGGAGCATCGCAAATGGCCGAGCAATTCGACATCGTCGTCCTGGGATCCGGTCCCGGAGGCTATGTCGCCGCCATCCGCGCGGCGCAGCTGGGGCTGAAGACGGCGATCGTCGAGCGCGAGAACCTCGGCGGGATATGCCTCAACTGGGGGTGCATTCCCACCAAGGCCCTGCTTCGCTCGGCAGAGGTGTTCCACCTCGTCCAGAACGCCGACAAATACGGGCTTTCGGCGGACAAGACCGGCTTTGACCTGGCCAAGGTGGTGAAGCGCAGCCGCGATGTAGCCAAGCAGCTCAACCAGGGCGTCACGCACCTGATGAAGAAGAACAAGATCGCCGTTCACATGGGCGAGGGGAAGCTGACCGGGAAGGGCAAGCTGACCGTCGCTGCGGACGGCAAGGCAACCGAGCTCTCCTATAAGCACCTGATTGTCGCCACCGGCGCACGGGCGCGCGAGCTTCCGTTCGCAAAGTCCGACGGCAAGCGCATCTGGACCTATCGCACGGCAATGACCCCGCCCGAGATGCCGACCGAGCTCCTCGTCATCGGGTCCGGCGCGATCGGAATCGAATTCGCAAGCTTCTACGCCGACCTTGGCGCCAAGGTGACGGTCGTCGAAATGCTCGATCGGGTGGTTCCCGTCGAGGATGCCGACGTGTCGGAAGCGCTTGCCAAGTCGCTGACCAAGCAGGGGATGACCATCCACACCAAGGCTGGTGTCGAAAGCCTCAAGGCGGATTCAAAGGGCGTGACCGCGACCATCAAGACGGCGGACGGGAAAGCTTCCGAGCACAAGTTCAGCCACGCCATCGTCGCGGTCGGAATCGTCGCCAACACAGAGAACATCGGGCTCGAGGCGCTCGGCGTGAAGACGACGAAGGGGCACATCGATACCGATGAGCATTGCCGAACAAGTGCGGCAGGGATTTGGGCGATCGGCGACGTGACTGCTCCGCCGTGGCTTGCGCACAAGGCCAGCCACGAGGGCGTCACCGCGGCCGAAGCGATTGCCAAGGAGCTGGGCAAGGACACGCACCCGCACGCCACCGATCCCAAGAACATCCCCGGCTGCACCTATTGCCGCCCGCAAGTGGCTTCCGTCGGGCTGACGGAAGCCGCGGCGAAAGAGGCCGGTTACGAAGTGAAGGTCGGCAAATTCCCGTTCATCGGCAACGGCAAGGCGATCGCGCTCGGCGAGACAGACGGCTTCGTGAAGACGGTGTTCGACGCCAAGACCGGCGAATTGCTCGGGGCGCACATGATCGGGGCCGAAGTCACCGAGCTGATCCAGGGCTATACGATCGGCAAGACCGCCGAGCTGGTAGAGGACGATTTCATCAACACCGTCTTCCCGCACCCGACCTTGTCTGAAATGATGCACGAAAGCGTACTCGCGGCCTTTGGCCGGGTTATCCACATTTGAGGGGGGAGTCCCGAATGAAGCGTTTCCTGCTGGCCGCCGTAGCGGTCATTGCGACGTCTGTGCCGGCGGCCGCGGCGACGGTAATCACCGCGGATCGGATGCTGGACGTGAAGACCGGGCGGTACATCGATCACCCGGCGATCCTGGTCGGCGACGACGGCCGAATCGCAAGCATCGGCTCGCTCGCGGCGATGCAGCTTCCGGCGGGAACGAAGCAGATCAACCTTCCCGGCGAGACGCTGGTCCCGGGGCTCATCGACATGCACGTGCACATGAACAGCCTCGCCGAGATCGGCGGTTACGAGGGGCTGAAATATACCGACAGCTTCTGGGCCGCGGTTGGGCCGTACAACGCCCGCAAGGATCTCGACGCGGGATTCACCACGGTTCGCAACGTCGGCTCCCCGGACTTCGACGACGTGGCGCTCAAGCAGGCGATTGACGGCGGCTGGGTCGTCGGGCCGCGGATCGTTCCAGCGACCTACCTGCTCGGCGCCACCGGCGGCCATTGCGACGACACCAACGGGCTTCCGCCGTCGCTTGGTGCGGAAAAGCAGGGCCCTGGCATCGTCACCAGCCCGCAGGAAGCGCGCGAAAAGGTGCGCTGGCTTCACAAATATGGCGCCGAGGTCATCAAGATCTGCGCCACCGGCGGCGTGTTTTCGCTCGGCGACAGCGTCGGTGCCCAGCAGCTGAGCCTCGAAGAGATGAAGGCGATCGCGGACGAAGCGCACATGCTTGGACTGAAAGTCGCTGCGCATGCGCATGGCGACGAGGGCATCCACGACGCGATCCTCGCCGGAATCGACACCATCGAGCACGCCAGCCTTGCGTCCGACGCAAGCATCCAGCTCGCCAAGCAGCACGGCACCTGGTTCGACATGGATATCTATAACGACGACTATATCCTCGCCACCGGCACGGCCAACGGAACCGAGCAGCAGAGCCTCGACAAGGAGCGGATGATCGGCCTCAAGCAGCGCCAGACGTTCCAGCGCGCGGTTCGGGCCGGAGTGAAGATGACCTTCGGGACGGACGCAGGCGTCTATCCGCACGGCGACAATGGCAAGCAGTTCGCCAAGATGGTCGAGTGGGGGATGACGCCGTTGCAGGCGATCCAGGCCGCGACGCTGAATGCCGGGCAGGCACTCGGCCGGGAAGGCGATGTCGGCCAGATCGCGCCCGGGCTCTATGCGGACATGGTCGCGGTCCACGGTGACCCGCTTCGCGACGTGACGCTGCTCGAGCATGTCGACTCGGTCATCAAGGGCGGTGAGCTGGTGAAGGGCGCGGGCGCACCGCAATGAGCTCTCCGACCGCGAGCACCAGAACCATCGTCATCGCGCTGGTGGCGAACCTTGGGATCGCGGTCTCCAAGTTCGTCGCTGCTGCGATCACCGGATCGTCGGCGATGCTGACCGAGGGCGTCCACAGCGTCGTCGATTCGACCAATCAGCTGCTATTGATGTGGGGGCGACGGCAGGCGAAGAAGCCGCCGGACCGCTATCATCCCTTCGGTTACGGCCGCGAACTCTATTTCTGGAGCTTCGTCGTGGCGGTCCTCGTTTTCGCGCTCGGCGCGGGCGTGTCCGTTTACGAGGGCATCATCCACATCATGGACCCCGAAGAGGCGGTTTCGCCGCTAATCGGCTATATCGTCCTGGTCGTCGCCTTCTTCCTCGAGGGGTGGTCGGTGCTCGAGGCTTTTCGCGAGTTCAAGGCGGCCAAGGGAAAGATTGGCTGGATCGAGGCGATTCGCCGATCGAAAGATCCAGCGGCGTTCATCGTCCTTTTGGAAAACGCCGCGGCAATGGCCGGAGTCGTCGTTGCCGCACTGGGACTCCTCCTGTCGCAGGTGACCGGCAATGCGTTCTTCGACGGAGCCGCGTCGGTCGTCATCGGGCTGATCCTCGGCTTCACCGCCTTCGTCCTCGCCTACGAATCCAAAGGGCTTCTGATCGGCGAAGCAGCCGACCCGGAAATCGTCCGCGGACTGTGCTCGCTGGTGGGCGAGCAGAAGGGGGTGGTCGCGGCCGGCGAGGTGCGGACGGTCCATTCCTCGCCCGACCAGATCACCGCGATGCTAAGCGTCGACTTCGACAATTCGATCACCGCTGCCGATGTCGAGCAAATCGTCTGCACCATCGAGGAGGAAGCGACAAAACGCTGGCCACAGGTGCGAAGGCTTTACATTCGCCCGCGCAAGGGGTCCCTGCTCCAGGACAGGTGGGAGCCGGCGTCCCGCTGAGCGCTGCGGAACGGCTGAGCGGACAAGGTGTTCACTGCGTTGAATCGAGAAAGGGTCATGCCATGCGCATTTTGAAGTCGATCGCTCTCATCGCTTTTTGCGCTGCCGCTGCAGCCTGTGGCGGGAGCAATTCCGACAACGTCATGTCGCCCGAAGCGAACGCGCTCGAGCCCGCGGACGTCAACGCGGCACTCGGTCCGGAAGTCACGACCACGACCGACATGAACGCGACGGCGAACGACATGAACGCGGCGGGAAATGACACGAACATGGCGTATCCGCCAGACGAGCCCGGGATGGGCAACTCCGCCGAATAGCTTGCCAACGACGGAGGGCGGCGGCACCGTCGCCCGATGGCCCAATCCCTCCACGACGTCTCCGACCCGCGCAACGCGTCGGTTCTGCTCAACATCAACGGCGAGCTGAAGCCTCGCGCTGAAGCGGTCGTCTCGGTTTTCGATTCGGGGTTCATGCTCGGCGACGGCGTGTGGGAAGGAATGCGCGTCCACAGCGGCCGCATCGCCTTCCTCGATCGTCACGTCGATCGGCTTTTCGAGGGGGCGAAAGCCATCGCGATGGATATCGGGCTGTCGCGCGAGGAGCTGACGAAGCGGCTTTATGAAACCCTCGACGCGAACGACATGACCGACGGCGCCCATATCCGCCTGATGGTGACGCGGGGCGTTCGCTCGACGCCCTACCAGGACCCGCGGGTGGTCATTTCGGGCGCAACGGTGGTGATCGCCGCCGAATATAAGGAGCCGCCCGAGGGGCTCCAGACACGCGGGCTCAAGCTGTTCACGGTCCACGTCCGCCGCGGCGATCCGGCGGTGCAGGACCAGAAGATCAATTCGCACTCGAAGCTGAACTGCATCCTCGCCTGTATCCAGGCAATCGAGGCCGGCGCCGACGAGGGGCTGATGCTCGACCCGCAAGGCTTCGTCGCAACCTGCAACTCCACCCATTTCTTCATTGTCCGAAACGGTGAGGTCTGGACCTCGAGCGGCCAGTATTGCCTTGGCGGAATCACTCGCGGACTGACCCTGGAGATCGCTCGCGAAGCCGGCATTCCCGCAATCGAGAAGACCTTCTCCCTGACCGACGTCTATGGCGCCGACGAGGCGTTCGTCACCGGCACCTTTGCCGGAATCGTCCCGGTTCGCGAGGTGGACGGGCGAAAGCTGACCGACGGGCGTGGTCCGATGGTGGAGCGGCTGCAGAAGCTCTACCGCGAGCGGGTCGAAAGGGACGTGGCGGAGCAGAAGCGCCCGTGACCATTCGCATCGCGATGTGGTCGGGTCCGCGGAACCTCTCGACCGCGATGTTGCGGAGCTTCGGGAGCCGCGGCGACACCTTCGTCAGCGACGAGCCTTTCTACGGTGCATTCCTGGAGGACACGGGTCTTCAGCACCCGATGCGGGAGGAGATCATCGAGTCGATGGACTGCGGGTGGCGGAGCGTGATGGACTCTCTGTCAGGTGACGCTCCGGACGGATCGCCCATCTGGTACCAGAAGCACATGTGGCACTTGATGACGGGGCCGATCGGCTACGACGATTTCGCCGGGTTTCGCCACGCTTTCCTGATCCGCGAGCCGGAGCGGATGATCGCGTCTTACCTGAAGAAGCGCGAGGCGGCGCGCTTCGAGGATTTCGGCCTGCAAAAGCAGGCGGAATTCTTTGGGCGCGAGACGGAGCGCCTGGGCCACGCGCCGCCTGTCATCGACGCCAATGACGTTCTGAGCGATCCTGGCGGTGTGCTGTCGAAGCTTTGCGCCGCGCTCGACATTCCCTGGGACCCGGCGATGCTCCGCTGGGAACGCGGCAGCCGCGAGACCGACGGCATCTGGGCCGCTCACTGGTACAATGCGGTCGAAAAAAGCACCGGCTTTGGCGAGCCTGATAGTGGACCGGTTGAGCTTTCGTCCGAGGACCGGCGCCTCGCCGAGCGTATGCGCCCTTATTACGAGCGGCTGGCGGCGCATAAAATCAGCGCTTGAAGTTGACGTAACGTCAACGTGTAGAAGCTGCGGAATGGACGATCCGCTCAACGATGCTCTCGATATCCGCGAGGTCGCCCGCCGCACCGGGCTGACCAGCCGCGCCCTGCGCTTTTATGAGGCGCGGGGGCTGGTGACTCCGCTTCGCACCTATAGCGGGCGCCGGCTGTACGGCCGGGGCGAGCTTCAGCGGATACAGCAGATACTGGCCCTAAAGCGCGCCGGGCTGACCCTGTCGCAGATCGCGAAGCTGACCGACCGCGGCCCTCTAGACGTGGGGCAGCTGGTGGAGGCCCAGCTGAAGGTCATTGAGGAGCGCAAGGCGGAGCTCGAAGACTCCCGTGCGCTGCTGCTTTCGATCAAGTCACGAATCGACCGAGGCGAGCCTGTCGATGCCGCGACCTTCTGCTCGCTCATCCGCGAAGGAGACAGGGTCATGCAACCCGACGACTGGAAGAAAGTCACCGACCGTTATTTCTCGGACGAGGAAAAGGCGCACTGGGCCGAGCACCCGCCGCAGGGCGACTTCGACCAGGTGGAGTACAGCCGCAAATGGGCCGACCTCGGCAAGCGTGTCGAAGCGGCAATCCCGAACGGGCCCGAAAGCGCGGAAGCGAGCACGCTCTACGACGAATGGCAGCAGCTTCTCGCGCCTTTCACCGCGGCGGCGACGCCTCAGATGATGCAGGGCGCCACCCGCTTCTACGAGAAGCTGGACGAGTGGCAGTCGGACGTGCCGGCGCCGTTCACTGCCGACGCTTTCCGCTTCATTCAGGAGGTCGGGCGCCGGCGCGCAGGATAGCGTTCACTTGCGTTCGTAGGTTCCTGTGATCTGCGCCATCGTGATCTTGTGCCGCTGCGCTTCCTGCTCGACCTGCTCCACCTTGGCGTCGGCGGGGACGGTGAGGCCGTCGACGTCGAGCGCGTACAGCTTGAAGCGATAACGGTGCGGTCCGTGTCCCCTGGGCGGGCACGGGCCGCCATAGCCGGTGTTCCCGAAATCGTTGGTCGCCTGCTTGAACTTGGGAGTCGTTGCGTTGCCGACTCCGCGCTCGAGCGAGGTCTGCGTGTCGGGAATGTCGTAGGCTGCCCAGTGCCGGAACGTCCCGTTCGGGGCATCGGGGTCGTCCATCACCAGCGCAAAGCTGCGGGTCCCCGGAGGCGCTTCGGGCCATTCGATCTGCGGCGACTGATCGGCGCCGTCGCAGGTGTAGACGGTGTCGATCGGCTGCCCGTCCTCGACATCGGGGCTGCTTACGGAAAATTGTGCGACTGTCGTGCTGTCGTTCATCTGATTGTCCTCCTTGGCCGTGCCGCAGCTCGCAACAGCGGTGACAAGCAGCGCCGGCGCCAGTCGTTTCCACATTTCGCTTCCCCGCGTTTTTTGCTCTAGCGGCATCCGGCCAACGGGGTGGCGGCCTTGCCTGTTCCACCACCCGCCCCACATAAGGCTTGTTCTGGCCGACAGGCGTTGACGCTGGCAGGCGCCGAAGCTATTGGGCCGACCGTCCGAGCGACCTGTGCTGCAGGTCCAGCGGGCAAAGAGCTGAACATTGCTCAACTCCGCGCGGCGCCAGGCGGCTGTGATGCTGCTCAGGCTTCGCGCTTTTTCTATTGGGCAAAGTAACCGCCGGGTTTTCCGGCACTTAACAAGGTGAAGGGCTTCATGCCGACGATTAACCAGCTGATCCGAAAGGGTCGCGAACCGCAGAAGGACAAATCGAAAGTCCCTGCGCTGCAAGCAAATCCGCAGAAGCGCGGAGTGTGCACCCGAGTCTATACGACGACCCCGAAGAAGCCGAACTCGGCTCTGCGCAAGGTGGCCAAGGTTCGCCTGACCAACCAGCGCGAGGTGATCAGCTACATTCCGGGCGAGGGCCACAACCTCCAGGAGCACAGCGTCGTGCTGATCCGCGGCGGTCGTGTCCGCGACCTTCCGGGCGTCCGCTATCACGTACTCCGTGGAGTCCTCGACACCCAGGGTGTCAAGGACCGCAGGCAGTCCCGTTCAAAGTACGGCGCCAAGCGTCCGAAATAACCAGCTTGAGTAAGCCCCGGGAATTCCCGGAACCGGCTGAAGAGAAAGGAACAAGCAATGTCCCGTCGTCGTCGCCCCGAAAAGCGCGAAATACTGCCGGATCCCCGTTTCGGTGACCTGGTCCTGTCGAAGTTCATGAACAGCGTCATGCTGGACGGCAAGAAGTCGGTCGCCGAAGGCATCGTCTACGGCGCTCTCGATACCGTCGAAGCGCGCCTGAAGAAGGAGCCGCTTTCGGTCTTTCACGACGCGCTGAACAACGTGAAGCCGGGCATCGAAGTCCGGTCTCGCCGAGTCGGCGGCGCCACCTACCAGGTGCCGGTCGAAGTTCGTCCCGAGCGCGCCCAGGCGCTGGCCATTCGCTGGCTGATTACCGCCGCCCGCTCGCGCGCGGAAAAGACGATGGCCGCCCGGCTTTCGGGCGAGCTGATGGACGCTTCGCAGAATCGCGGGAACGCGGTGAAGAAGCGCGAAGACACGCACCGCATGGCAGAGGCGAACCGCGCCTTCTCCCACTACCGCTGGTAGAAACCGTACCTATATTGGGGTCAACCGGATCCGCCGGCTCCCCACATCGCTAAGGAATGTAAGAAATGGCCCGCAGCCATCCGCTCGAACGCTACCGCAACATCGGCATCATGGCCCACATCGATGCCGGCAAGACGACCACGACCGAGCGAATCCTCTACTACACCGGCAAGTCCTACAAGATCGGCGAAGTCCACGAGGGCTCGGCGACCATGGACTGGATGGAGCAGGAGCAGGAGCGCGGGATCACCATCACGTCGGCTGCGACCACGACATTCTGGAAGGCCGAGGACGGCAAGGGTCCGGATCACCGGATCAACATCATCGACACCCCCGGGCACGTCGACTTCACCATCGAAGTCGAGCGTTCGCTTCGCGTGCTCGACGGCGCGGTTGCAGTGTTCGACGGCGTTGCCGGAGTCGAGCCGCAGTCGGAAACAGTGTGGCGCCAGGCGGACAAGTACAAGGTTCCGCGGATGTGCTTCATCAACAAGCTCGACCGCACCGGGGCCGATTTCTATTTCTGCGTTCAGTCGATCATCGACCGCCTGGGCGCGAAGCCGCTGGTTCTCTATCTCCCGATCGGCGCGGAGAGCGATCTCAAGGGCGTGGTCGACCTAGTCAATAACCGGGGGATCGTTTGGCACGACGAATCGCTCGGGGCTGACTTCGATTACGTGGAAATTCCCGACGACCTGAAGGACAAGGCCGCCAAATATCGTCATGACCTGCTCGAGACTGTTGTCGAGCAGGACGACGACGTGATGATGGCTTACCTCGAAGGCGAGGAGCCCGACGCGGCAACCCTCAAGTCGCTGATCCGCAAGGGCACGCTCAACCAGTCGTTCGTGCCGGTGCTGTGCGGTTCCGCGTTCAAGAACAAGGGCGTCCAGCCGCTGCTCGACGCCGTCGTCGATTACATGCCGAGCCCGCTCGACGTTCCGCCGATCAAGGGCGTCAAGCCGGACACGGACATCGAGGAAACGCGTCCGGCCGACGATAGCGCGCCGTTCAGCGCGCTGGCGTTCAAGATCATGAACGACCCGTTCGTCGGCACCCTGACGTTCGCCCGCATCTATTCGGGCCGGCTCGCGAAGGGATCGTATCTCAACTCGGTCAAGGACCGCGACGAGAAGGTCGGCCGAATGCTGCTGATGCACGCCAACAGCCGCGAAGACATCGACGAGGCTTTCGCCGGCGATATCGTCGCTCTTGCGGGCCTGAAGGAAACGACGACCGGCGACACGCTTTGCGCGAAGTCGGCGCCGATCATCCTCGAGCGCATGGAATTCCCCGATCCAGTCATCGAACTCAGCGTCGAGCCGAAGACCAAGGCCGACCAGGAGCGGATGGGAATCGCGCTCAACCGACTGGCTGCCGAGGATCCGAGCTTCCGCGTCTCAACCGACCACGAATCGGGCCAGACGATCATCAAGGGAATGGGCGAGCTTCACCTCGATATTCTCGTCGATCGGATGAAGCGCGAGTTCAAGGTGGATGCCAACGTCGGCGCTCCGCAGGTCGCTTATCGCGAGTTGCTGGCGAAGCCGGTCGAGCTTACCTACACCCACAAGAAGCAGTCGGGCGGCTCCGGCCAGTTCGGCGAGGTCAAGGTTGCGCTTTCGCCCGGCGAGCGCGGCCAGGGCATCAACTTCATCGACGAGATCAAGGGCGGAAACATTCCGCGCGAATATATCCCGTCGGTCGAAAAGGGCATGCGCGAGACCGCCGAGACCGGGTCGCTAATCGGCTTCCCGATCATCGATTTCGACATCCGGCTTCTCGACGGCAAATACCACGACGTCGACTCGTCGGCGCTGGCGTTCGAGATCACCGGTCGAGGAGCGATGCGCGAAGCTGCCCAGAAGGCGGGCATCAAGCTGCTCGAGCCGATCATGAAGGTCGAGGTCGTTACTCCCGAGGACTATCTCGGCGACGTCATCGGCGACCTCAACAGCCGTCGCGGGCAGATCCAGGGCACCGACAGCCGGGGCAATGCCCAGGTGGTCGAGGCGATGGTGCCGCTTGCGAACATGTTCGGCTATGTGAACCAGCTTCGGTCCTTCAGCCAGGGCCGTGCGCAGTACACAATGCAGTTTTCGCACTATGACGAAGTGCCGCAGAACGTCGCCGACGAGGTGAAGGCGAAGCTGGCGTAAGCGTAATTTTGTAGCTATGGGCGCGTCCGCATGAGGGCGTCGCGCCCGCAATATCGAACAACGAGAGGCGTAAAATGGCGAAGGCTAAATTCGAGCGGAACAAGCCGCACGTTAACATCGGCACCATCGGTCACGTCGACCATGGCAAGACGACGCTGACGGCAGCGATCACCAAGGTGCTCGCCGAGACCGGCGGCGCGACGTTCACCGATTATGCGAACATCGACAAGGCTCCCGAGGAGCGCGAGCGCGGGATCACGATTTCGACCGCTCACGTCGAATATGAGACCGAAGCGCGCCACTATGCGCACGTCGATTGCCCGGGCCACGCCGATTATGTGAAGAACATGATCACCGGCGCCGCCCAGATGGATGGCGCGATCCTCGTCGTTTCGGCCGCTGACGGCCCGATGCCGCAGACCAAGGAGCACATCCTGCTCGCGAAGCAGGTCGGCGTTCCGACCATGGTCGTCTTCCTCAACAAGGTCGACCAGGTCGACGATCCCGAGCTCCTGGAGCTGGTCGAGCTGGAAATCCGCGAGGAGCTTTCCAAGCGCGACTTCGACGGCGACAACATTCCGATCGTCACCGGTTCGGCTCTCGCCGCACTCGAGGACAAGAACCCCGAGATCGGCAAGGAAGCGATCCTCAAGCTGATGAGCGCGGTCGACGAGTGGATCCCCACTCCGGAGCGTCCGCTCGACAAGCCGTTCCTGATGCCGATCGAGGACGTGTTTTCGATTTCCGGCCGCGGCACCGTCGTCACCGGCCGTGTCGAAACCGGAATCGTCAAGGTTGGCGACGAGGTCGAGATCGTCGGGATCAAGGACACGCAGAAGACCGTCGTCACCGGCGTCGAGATGTTCCGCAAGCTGCTCGACCAGGGCCAGGCCGGCGATAACATCGGCGCCCTGATCCGCGGCATCGGACGTGAAGACGTCGAGCGCGGTCAGGTTCTGGCCAAGCCCGGCTCGATCACTCCGCACACCGACTTCAAGGCAGAGGTCTACGTCCTGTCGAAGGACGAGGGCGGCCGTCACACGCCGTTCTTCGCCAACTACCGTCCGCAGTTCTACTTCCGCACGACCGACGTGACGGGCGAAGTCGAGCTTCCGGAGGGCACCGAGATGGTGATGCCGGGCGACAACGTCACGCTCGGCGTCAAGCTGATCGCCCCGATCGCAATGGACCCGGGCCTGCGCTTCGCAATTCGCGAAGGCGGACGGACCGTCGGCGCAGGGGTTGTCGGTTCGATCTCTAAGTAATATAGGCCGCGAGCCGCGCGGGTCTTCGGATTCGCGCGGTTAGCTTCGAGTTTGATTATTTTCGCGCGCCTCGGTGCAAACTGAGGCTCGCTGGCTCTTTCGCATCGGTAGGGACATGGAAACGCAGAACATCCGGATTCGCTTGAAGGCGTTCGATCATCGAGTGCTCGATCAGGCAACTGGCGACATCGCCGACACGGCGCGCCGCACGGGTGCTCTTATCCGCGGGCCCATTCCATTGCCGACGCGCATTGAGAAATTCACCGTCAACCGTTCGCCGCACGTCGACAAGAAGTCGCGCGAGCAGTTCGAGGTGAGGACGTACAAGAGGCTGCTCGACATCGTGCAGCCGACTCCGCAGACGGTCGATGCTTTGATGAAGCTCGACCTTGCTGCGGGCGTCGATGTGGAGATCAAGCTGGCGTAATTGCCGGCACGCACCTTCGGGTGCGTCACATCGGGAGATACCGCGGAGCACTAGCTCCGGCCGCGTCCCCGCCGCTCCTTTCGAAGGAGCATTAGCCCAGGCGGGGGCACGCGGAAATTTTGGATGGGCTGCAAGCACTTGGGAATACCCCCGAGTGCCTCTGTGTAGGAGCATTGGTCATGCGCACTGGCGTGATCGCGAAGAAAGTAGGAATGACACGCCTCTTCCAGGCGGACGGCCGGCATGTGCCCGTCACCGTCCTGCAACTGGAGGACGTACAGGTCGTCGGTCGGCGCGAAGCCGACCGCGACGGCTATACGGCCGTCCAGCTGGGCGCCGGCAAGGCCAAGGCGAAGAACATTGCCAAGCCGCAGCGCTCCGCGTTCGGCAAGGCCAATGTCGAGCCGAAAGCGAAGGTGATCGAATTCCGTGTCGCCGAGGACGCGCTCCTCGACGTCGGAGCGACTCTGAGCGCCGACCATTTCGTCGCCGGCCAGCTCGTCGACGTTTGCGGCGTGACCCAGGGCAAGGGCTTCGCCGGGGCGATGAAGCGCTGGGGCTTCAAGGGCCTGCGCGCCACCCACGGCGTTTCGATTTCGCACCGCTCCCACGGGTCGACCGGTAACCGCCAGGACCCGGGCCGAGTCTTCAAGAACAAGAAGATGGCCGGCCACATGGGTGCCCGCAATCGTACCCAGCAGAACCTCGAGGTGGTCCGCACCGATCCGGCGCGCGGCCTCCTGTTCATCAAGGGCTCGGTTCCCGGCCACAAGGGAAGCTGGCTGTCGATCAACGATGCAATCAAGGGCGATCGCCACGCCGAGGCGCCGTATCCGGCCGGCCTCGTCGCGGTTGGCGCTGCCGAGCATGAGCATGCAGCTGCAGGGCTCGTCGACGAAGGCGCGGTCCACGAGATGGCTGCGCTCCCCGGGGACGACGAAGTGGCGGCGATTGCTGCCGAGCAGTCGATCGAAGTGACCGAAGACAATGCTGCCGGTGCCGCCGAGGGTGAAAACCCGGCGCCAGACACCGGCGACGAAAGCAAGGAAGGCTAACCGATGAAGGTCAAGGTTCAAAGCCTCGACTCGGGCAAGGGCGGGGACATCGAGCTCAACGACTCCATTTTCGGCGTCGATCCGCGCTCCGACATCCTTCACCGCGTGGTCACGTGGCAGCTGGTCAACCGTCGTGCCCCGGCACGGGCGGCTCGCGAGCGCAGCGACGTCAACCGCACCGGCAAGAAGTTCGGCCGCCAGAAGGGCGGAGGAACGGCGCGTCACGGTGACCGCCGCGCACCGATCTTCGTCGGCGGCGGCAAGGCGCACGGCCCGCGGGCACGCGTCTTTGTCACGAGCCTCAACAAGAAGATCCGCGCGCTCGGGCTCAAGATGGCGCTGTCGTCGAAGGTCCAGAACGGCCAGCTCGTCGTTGTCGACAACCTCGATCTTCCGGAAGGGAAGACCAAGGAGTTGAAGAGCAGGCTTGGCAACCTGGGTCTCGGCAAGAGCGCACTGGTCATCGACGGCGACGCGCTGAACGTCGGCTTCGCCCGGGCATCGTCGAACCTCGAGAGCATCGACCTGCTGCCGGCGATCGGAGCCAATGTGTACGACATCATGCGCCACGAGACGCTGGTCCTGACCCGCGCCGCGGTCGAGAAGCTGGAGGCCCGGTTCAATGGCTAAGAAGCAGGAAGTCGCGGCCCAGGCGCGTCACTATGACGTGGTCCTCGAGCCGCACATCACCGAGAAGTCGACGATGCTCTCCGAGCATAATGCGGTCGTCTTCAAGGTCGCTCCGGGCGCATCGAAGCCCGAGATCAAGGAAGCCGTCGAGGCGCTGTTCAATGTCAACGTCACCGGCGTCAACACGCTGACGACGAAGGGCAAGCGCAAGCGCTGGCAGGGGCGTGGCTACAAGCGTTCCGATTTCAAGAAAGCGGTCGTCACCCTCGCCGAGGGCCAGTCGATCGACGTTACGAGCGGGATCTAAGCAATGGCACTCAAGCAATATAAGCCAACGAGTCCTGCTCGACGCGGACTGATTCTCGTCGACCGCGCTCAGCTGTGGAAGGGCAAGCCGGTCAAGAGCCTCACCGAGGGCAAGACCAAGAGCGGCGGCCGCAACAACAACGGCCATGTCACCTCGCGCGGCATCGGCGGCGGTCACAAGCAGAAGTATCGCATAGTCGACTTCAAGCGCCGCAACTGGGACGTCCAGGGAACTGTCGAGCGGCTCGAGTACGATCCGAACCGGTCGGCGTTCATCGCGCTCATCACCTATGAGGGCGGCGAGCAGGCCTACATCATCGCTCCGCAGCGGCTTGCGCCGGGCGACAAGGTTGTCGCCGGCAAGAAAGTCGACGTGAAGCCTGGAAACGCGATGGAAGTCGGCCAGATGCCGGTCGGAACCATCGTTCACAATGTCGAGCTGAAGCCGGGCAAAGGCGGCCAGATCGCCCGCGCCGCCGGCACCTATGTCCAGGTCGTCGGTCGCGACAAGGGCATGGTCATCGTCAGGCTGAATTCAGGCGAGCAGCGCTATGTACGCGCCGACTGCATGGCGACGGTCGGTGCAGTGTCCAACCCGGACAACGCGAACCAGACGTTGGCCAAGGCGGGCCGCACCCGCTGGATGGGCAAGCGCCCGTTGACCCGCGGCGTCGCCAAGAACCCGGTCGACCACCCGCACGGCGGTGGCGAAGGCCGAACTTCGGGCGGCCGTCACCCGGTCACTCCGTGGGGCAAGCCGACCAAGGGTGCCCGCACTCGTAACAACAAGGCGACCGACAAGTTCATCATTCGGTCCCGTCACGCGAAGAAGAAGGGTTAAGCAATGGCCCGTTCCATCTGGAAAGGCCCGTTCGTCGAGCTTTCGCTTATGAAGAAGGCGGAAGATGCGCAGGAAAAGGGCGGCCGAGCGCCGATCAAGACGTGGTCGCGCCGTTCGACGATCCTGCCGCAGTTCGTCGGCCTCACCTTCAATGTCTACAACGGCCGCAAGTTCGTGCCGGTGTCGGTCAATGAGGACATGGTCGGAATGAAGCTCGGAGAGTTCGCTCCGACGCGCACGTTCCACGGCCACGCCTCCGACAAGAAGGGTCGCCGCTGATGGGTAAGCAGGCAGCACCGCGCAAGGTTGGCGACAAGGAAGCGCTCGCCGTCGGCACCGCGATCCGCGGTTCGGCGCAGAAGCTCAACCTCGTTGCCGAGATGATCCGCGGCCGCAAGGTCGAGGAAGCGCTCAACATCCTCAAGTTCTCGCCCAAGGGCATGGCCGAGGACGTCCGCAAGGTTCTCGCTTCGGCGATCGCCAACGCGGAGAACAATCACAACCTCGACGTCGACGCGCTGATCGTTGCCGAGGCGAGTGTCGGCAAGTCGCTGTCGATGAAGCGGTTCATGACCCGCGCTCGCGGCCGTTCGGCGCGCATCGTCAAGCCGTTCAGCCGCCTCCGGGTCGTCGTTCGCGAGCAGGAAGAAGCGTAATATGGGCCATAAAACTTCACCTATCGGGCTTCGCCTGCAGATCAACCGGACCTGGGACAGCCGCTGGTTCGCGGAAGGCCAGGATTACGGCCGCCTCCTGCTCGAGGACCTCAAGATCCGCCGCTACATCCTCGATACGCTGCCGCAGGCTGCGATTTCGAAGGTGGTGATCGAGCGCCCGGCAAAGATCTGCCGGATTTCGATCTACGCGGCCCGGCCCGGTGTGATCATCGGCAAGAAGGGCGTGGACATCGAGAAGCTTCGCAAGACGCTTTCCGCGATGACGTCGAGCGACGTTTCCTTGAACATCGTCGAAATCCGCAAGCCGGAAGTCGACGCGAAGCTCGTCGCCCAGGGCGTCGCCGACCAGCTGGAGCGCCGCATTGCGTTCCGCCGGGCGATGAAGCGCGCGGTGCAGTCGGCTCTCCGCCTCGGCGCAGAGGGCATCCGGATCACCTGCGCAGGTCGTCTTGGCGGCGCCGAGATCGCCCGCACGGAATGGTATCGTGAGGGGCGGGTTCCGCTTCACACGCTGCGCGGCAACGTCGATTACGCCGAGGCCGAGGCGCACACCGCCTACGGCGTCTGCGGAGTAAAAGTTTGGATCTTCAAGGGCGAGATCCTGGGTCACGACCCGACCGCCCAGGACCGGCTGATGATGGAGGCACAGACCTCCGGAGTGCGCCCGGCCCGCGAAGACCGCGGTCGCTAGGCTTTAGGAAAACGAGATGCTGCAACCAAAGCGCACAAAATTCCGCAAGGCCTTCAAGGGCCGGATCCATGGGAACGCCAAGGGCGGGACCGAGCTGAACTTCGGCGCCTTCGGCCTCAAGGCCATGGAACCGGAGCGCATTACCGCTCGCCAGATCGAGGCGGCTCGCCGAGCGATCCAGCGCCACATCAAGCGTACCGGTCGCTTGTGGATTCGAATTTTCCCGGACGTGCCGGTCAGCTCGAAGCCGGCCGAAGTGCGGATGGGCTCGGGCAAGGGCGCGCCGGAATTCTGGGTCGCCCGGGTAAAGCCCGGCCGAATCCTGTTCGAGCTCGACGGAATTCCTGGCCCGCTCGCCAAGACCGCGTTCGAGCGCGCCGCCGAGAAGCTGCCGATCAAGACCAAGGTTGTCGCTCGCCTGGGCGAAAAGCTGGTCGAGGAGACGAAATAAAATGGCTGCGATCGACGATCTCAAGGTCAAGACCGACGACCAGTTGCGCCAGCAGCTGATCGAACTGAAGCGCGAGCAGTTCAACCTGCGCTTCCAGTCGGCGACGAACCAGCTCGAGAAGCCTTCGCGCGTGACCGAGGTCCGCAGGACCATCGCGCGAATCAAGACGCTTCAGAACCAGCGCGCCCACGCCGAAACGGCGAAGGGCTGAGGAGAGAAGAATGCCCAAGCGCGTCCTTATTGGAACGATCGTTTCGGACAAGGGTGACAAGTCAGTCACCGTTCGAGTCGATCGCCGGGTGAAGCACCCGTTGTACGGCAAGATCATTCGCCGTTCGAAGAAGTACCATGCCCACGATGCGGACAATGCGTTCCGCACCGGCGAGCAGGTCCGGATCGAGGAATGCAAGCCGATTTCGAAGCTGAAGAGCTGGACGGTCATCGAGCGCATCGGCGCCGCGAAAGCCGCCGTCATCGATATCGACGAACCGGACGTCGTCGCTCCGGAGACTACGCCGGACGCGAAGGCTGAGAAGAAAATCGAGAAGCCGGCCAAGGCTTCGAAGGGCAAGGGTTCGGCCAAGGCGGAAGATGTCGCCGAAGCCGAGACCGAGGCCTGAGCCGAATTGAGAGGATAAGGGTCGAACAATGATCCAGATGCAGTCCAACCTGGACGTCGCAGACAACAGCGGGGCCAAGCGCGTCCAGTGCATCAAGGTGCTGGGCGGGTCGAAGCGCCGTGTTGCCGGAGTCGGCGACATCATCGTCGTTTCCGTGAAGGAAGCGGCGCCGCGCGGCCGAGTGAAGAAGGGCGACGTTCACCGTGCGGTGATCGTTCGCACCGCCAAGGATATCCGCCGTCCCGACGGGTCGGTCATCCGCTTCGATTCGAACGCGGCGGTGCTGGTCAACAAGGCGGACGAGCCGATCGGAACCCGTATTTTCGGCCCGGTCGTTCGCGAGCTCAGGGCGAAGAAGCACATGAAGATCATCAGCCTCGCGCCGGAGGTTTTGTAATGGCGCAGAAAATCAGGAAGGGCGACACGGTCGTGATCCTTGCCGGCAAGGACAAGGGCAAGACCGGCGAGGTCACCAAGGTGATTCCGAAGGAGGACAAGGTTCTCGTTTCCGGAGTCAACGTGCACGCTCGCCATCGCAAGCCGACGCAGCTGAACCCGCAGGGCGGGATCGAGCGCAAGGAAGCGCCGCTGCACATCTCCAACGTCGCAATCGCCGACCCCAAGGGCGGCGAGCCGACCCGAGTCCGCTTCGAAGAGCGCGACGGCAAGAAGGTTCGTGTCGCGACCAAGTCCGGAGAGCTGATCAATGGCTGACAAATATGTTCCGCGGCTGCGGGCCGAATATGACGCGCGGATCGTCAAGGCGATGACCGAGAAGTTCGGTTACAAGAACCGCCTCGAAGTCCCGCGGATCGAAAAGATCGTCATCAACATGGGCGTTGGCGAGGCGACCCAGGACAAGAAGATCGTCGAAAAGGCGGCCACCGAGATGGAGGCAATCGCCGGCCAGAAGCCAGTGATCACCACTGCCAAGAAGTCGATCGCGCAGTTCAAGCTGCGCGAAGGCATGCCGATCGGCTGCAAGGTCACCCTTCGCGCCGACCGCATGTACGAGTTCCTGGACCGGCTGGTCACCATCGCGCTTCCGCGCGTTCGCGACTTTCGCGGGCTCAACCCGCGTTCGTTCGACGGCCGCGGCAATTATGCGATGGGCCTGAAAGAGCAGATCGTCTTCCCCGAGATCAACTACGACGACATCGACAAGGTCCGGGGCATGGACATCATCGTTACCACCACCGCGAAGACGGACGAGGAGGCGCGCGAGCTGCTGCGCCTGTTCAATTTCCCGTTCCCCGCGGAAGCAGAGGAAAAGCAGGCCGCTTGAGGCGGTCTGCGTGAGGAGAAGAACTTAAGTCATGGCGAAACTGAGTTCGATCAACAAGAACGAGCGTCGCAGGAAGCTCGTCGAGAAGTACGCGTCGAAGTACGATAAGCTCAAAGCTATTGCGAACGACGAGTCCAAGGACGAGACCGAGCGCCTGATCGCGCGCCTGAAAATGGCCGAGATCCCGCGCAATGGGAACCCGACGCGAGTGCGCAACCGTTGCGAGCTTACGGGCCGTCCGCGCGCGTATTACCGCAAATTCCGCTTGTCGCGGATCATGCTCCGGGAGCTGGCCAACAAGGGCCTGATCCCCGGCGTGACCAAGTCAAGCTGGTAGGAGGATCCAAAGATGGCGATGAATGATCCTCTGAGCGATCTGCTCACTCGTATCCGCAACGGCCAGCAGGCGCGCAAGGACTCCGTCCTCACGCCGGCGTCGAAGCTTCGTGCCTATGTGCTCGATGTGCTTCAGCGCGAAGGCTATATCCGCGGCTACACCGAGGAGGCTCTTGCCGGGCAAAAGGGCCTGCGCATCGAGCTAAAATATTTTGAAGGCCAGCCGGCGATCCAGCACCTGGCGCGTGTGTCCAAGCCGGGACGCCGCGTTTATTCGGGTGCAAAGGAACTGCCGCGTATCCGCAACGGGCTTGGAGTCGTCATCGTCTCCACCCCGCGCGGAGTGCTCTCGGATGCCGAGGCGCGCGACCAGAACGTCGGCGGCGAAGTGCTTGCGGAGGTGTTCTGATGAGCCGCATCGGCAAAAGGCCAGTGTCACTGCCTTCCGGCGTCAGTGCGAGCACCGAAGGCCAGACCCTGGTCGTCAAAGGTCCGAAGGGATCGCTCCAGTTGCAGATGCGTGACGAAATTCGTTACGACATTTCGGACGAGGGCATCTCCGTCGTTCCGGCGAACGACACCAAGGAGGCTCGTTCCTTCTGGGGAATGCAGCGCACCTTGGTCCAGAACCTGGTGACGGGCGTGACCGAAGGCTTCTCGAAGACGCTGGAGATCAGCGGCGTCGGCTATCGTGCGCAGGCGCAGGGACGCAACCTGCGGCTGCAGCTCGGCTACAGCCACGACGTCAACTTCCCGCTTCCGGAAGGTGTCGACGTAAAGACGCCCGACGCCAACACGATCGAAATCAGCGGGATCGACAAGCAGCAGGTGGGCCAGGTCGCGGCCGAAATCCGCCGCTGGCGCAAGCCCGAGCCTTACAAGGGCAAGGGTATCAAGTACCGCGGCGAGTACATCTTCCGCAAAGAAGGCAAGAAGAAGTAGCCATGGCGAAGAAACTGTCTCTTTTCGACCGCCGCACCCGGCGAGTCCGTACTGCGCTCCGCAAGGTTTCCGCAGGCAGGCCCCGGCTGTCGGTGCACCGGTCGCAGCAGCACATCTATGCGCAGGTCATCGACGATTCGGCTGGCAAGACGATTGCCGCGGCTTCGACCCTCGACGCAGGGCTGAAGGACAAGGGCGCCGCGACCCGCGAGGGCGCCGCTGCCGTTGGCAAGGCGATCGCCGAGCGTGCGAAGAAGGCCGGCGTCGAAGCTGTCGTCTTCGATCGCGGCGGCTTCCTCTTCCATGGCCGCGTCAAGGCGCTGGCCGACGCCGCTCGCGAGGGCGGATTGGAGTTTTAAATGGTGCAAGAGAACGAAACCCCGAAAGCGGTCGAGGAAGGCGTCGAGCAGGCGCAGACCGAGGTTCCTGCGAAAGAGGATGCGGTCATCAAGACCGAGGGCACCGCTGAAGCGGCGCCCCATGCAGCTCCCGAGCAGCAGCAACAGCAGCGCCCCCGTGGCGGACGCGGCGGTCGCGGTGGACCCGGCGGCGGCGGCGGTGGCGGCGGTCGTGGACGCGGTGGGCCCGGCGGCGGCCGAGGCCGGCGCGACGATCGGCGCGGGCGCGGCGGCGACGACGATGGCAACGACTTCATCGAGAAACTCGTCCACATCAATCGCGTGTCGAAGACGGTCAAGGGCGGCAAGCGCTTCGGCTTTGCGGCGTTGGTCATCGTCGGCGACGGCAAGGGCCGTGCAGGCTTCGGCCACGGCAAGGCCCGCGAGGTGCCGGAGGCAATCCGCAAGGCAACCGAGGCAGCCAAGAAGGCAATGATCCGGGTTCCGCTTCGCGACGGGCGCACGCTCCACCACGACGGCCTTGGCCATTTCGGTGCTGGACGCGTGACTCTCCGCGCAGCCCCTGCGGGAACCGGAATTATCGCCGGCGGCCCGATGCGCGCCATTTTCGAGAGCCTCGGCGTGGCCGACGTAGTCACCAAGTCAGTGGGTACGTCGAACCCGTACAACATGATCCGAGCCACTTTCGAGGCGCTCAAGGAGCAGACGAGCCCGCGCTCGGTTGCCCAGCGTCGCGGCAAGAAGGTCGCCGACCTGCTCGGCCGTGGCGGAGCAGGCGCTGCCGAGGCCGAGGCCCAGGCCGAAGCGATCACGGAGTAACAGCGATGGCCAAGATCAAGATTACGCAGACCGGCTCGCCGATCCGCCGCGACAAGACCCAGCGGGCAACGCTCGTTGGGCTCGGGCTCAACAAGATGGGCCGGACGGTCGAAGTCGAAGACACGCCGGACGTTCGCGGCGCCGTCCGCAAGGTCCAGCATTTGGTTGCGGTCGACGCAGCCTAACAACCGCGCCAGTTCCGGTCAGGAGCGGGCGCAGCGCGAAAAAAGCGAAAGCGAGTGCAGACATGAAACTCAACGAACTCAAGGACAACGAAGGCGCGCGCAAAGCACGGATGCGCGTCGGCCGCGGAATCGGCTCGGGCAAGGGCAAGACCGCGGGGCGGGGCCAGAAGGGCCAGAAGAGCCGTTCGGGCGTGTCGGTCTTCGGCTTCGAAGGCGGCCAGATGCCGCTTCACATGCGGCTGCCGAAGCGCGGTTTCAACAACATCTTCGCCAAGGACTATGCCGAGGTGAATATCGGCGCGATCCAGAAGGCGATCGATGCCAAGAAGCTCGATGCCAAGGGAACGCTCGATCACGACGCTCTCAAGGCTGCCGGGCCTCGCCCGCGGTGGACGCGACGGCGTTCGCCTGCTTGGCAAGGGCGAGCTGAAGTCGAAGCTGAACGTCCGGGTTGCCGGGATCTCCAAGGGTGCTCGCGAGGCCGTCGAGAAGGCCGGCGGCTCGGTCGAGATCGTCGAAGCGAAGAACCCCGCCGAACTCGCAGCCGCGAAAAAGGGCAGCGCCAAGAAGGCCTCCGAAAAAAGCGGGGCTTAGACAAGCGGGCTCAAGCCACTATATCCACGGCGGGCGGCGCTGACCGGCGCACCCGCCGTTTCATTTTTCGGGGTCGTAAATGGCATCCTCAGCCGAACAACTCGCTTCCAGCCTAAGCCTGTCGAATTTTTCCAAGGCTACGGAGCTCAAGAAGCGCCTGTGGTTTACGCTGGGCGCGCTGATCCTGTTCCGGTTCATGTCGTTCGTTCCGATCCCGGGTGTCGACCCGGCGGCGATGCAGGCGCTGTTCGACACGCAGAGCGGCGGAATCCTCGACGTCTTCAACACCTTCTCCGGCGGCGCACTGTCGCGGATGAGCGTCATCGCGCTGGGCGTGATGCCGTACATCACCGCGTCGATCGTGGTTCAGCTCGGCGCGACGATGTACGGGCCGTGGCAGGTCCTTCGCAAAGAAGGCGAGACGGGCCGCAAGAAGCTCAACCAATATACCCGCTACCTGACGGTGCTGCTGGTCCTCGTGCAGGGCTTCATGGTCGTCCGCGGCCTCGAATCGCAAGCGGTCCGGCAAGGCATCCAGGCGGTCGTCGAGCCCGGCCTGGTGTTCGAAGCGGCCGGCACGATCAGCCTCGTCGGCGGCACCTTGTTCCTGATGTGGATCGGCGAACAGATCACCAGCCGCGGCATCGGCAACGGCGTATCGCTGATCATCATGGCCGGAATCGTCGCCCGCCTTCCACAGGCGATCGCGCAGCTGTTCGAAGGCGGACGAACCGGGACCATGGACCCGGTCCTGGTCGCCGGAATCGTCGTTCTTACCATCGGTCTCGTCGCCTTCATCTGCTTTATGGAGCGGGCGCAGCGGCGGGTGCTGATCCAATATCCCAAGCGGCAGACCGCTCGCGGGATGATGCAGCAGGAGCGTTCGCACCTGCCGATCAAGATCAACACGGCTGGCGTGATCCCGCCGATCTTCGCGTCGTCGCTCCTGCTGATGCCGCTGACGGTCATCCAGTGGATGGGTTCGGGTGCGCAGGCGGGCACGGCGACAAGCGACTGGCTGATCACCATCAGCACCTATTTGCAGCACGGAAGCCCGCTCTACATGCTGCTCTATGGCGGCGGGATCGTCTTCTTCTGCTTCTTCTACACCGCGGTGCAGTTCAACAGCGAGGAAACGGCCGACAATCTGAAGCGCCACGGCGGCTTCATTCCCGGCATTCGCCCGGGCAAGGCGACCGAGCATTATTTCGACTTCCTGCTGACCCGCGTGACCGTCGTCGGAGCGGCCTATCTGGCGCTGATCTGCCTGATCCCGGAGTTCCTGTTCGCGCAGGCGGGAATCCCGTTCCGCCTCGGCGGCACCAGCCTGCTCATCGTCGTCAACGTGACGATGGACACCGTCAGCCAGATCCAGAGCCACCTTATCGCCCATGAGTATGGCAACCTGATCAAGAAGGCGAAGCTCAAGAGCGGGCGCCGCCGGTAACGCCGACGAATGGGGCACCGGCAAATGAATATCATCCTGCTTGGCCCGCCCGGCGCGGGAAAGGGCACCCAGGCGGCGCGGCTCAATGCCTCGCGCGGCATGGTGCAGCTTTCAACCGGCGACATGCTTCGCCAGGCAGTCGCGGCGGGAACGCCCGTCGGCCTGAAGGCGAAAGCGGTCATGGAGGCCGGCGAACTGGTCAGCGACGCTATCGTCAGCGCGCTCATCGGCGAGCGGCTGGACGCGATCGGCGACAGTGGCGGGATTTTCGACGGCTATCCGCGCACTCGCGCCCAGGCCGAAGCGCTCGATATCCTCCTTTCCGACCGTGGCCGAAAGCTCGACTTCGTTATCGAGCTGGAGGTCGACGAAGAGGCGCTTGTCGAGCGAATTACCGGCCGCTTCAGCTGCGCGAAGTGCGGCGCGCCCTATCACGACAAGTACAAGCTGCCGAAGACGCAAGGCACCTGTGACGTCTGCGGAAGCCACGAGTTCAAGCGGCGTCCCGACGACAATGAGGACACGGTGCGGACCCGGCTTGCGGAATATAGAGCCAAGACCGCACCGATCCTGCCCTATTACGAAGAGCGTGGCCTGGTCCGGCGAGTGAACGGCATGGCTCCGGTCGACGACGTCGCCGCGGCCGTGGATTCGATACTCGACAGCTAAGGACGGTCGAGGGTCACGAAGCGGAATCCCGGACGGCCATCTTCAGGCGGATGGACCGATAGTTCCGTTTCAGCCCAGGCCGTGCCGTCACGCGGGTCGGGCATGACCGTATCGCCTTCGACATCGGCCAGCACATCGGTGAGTTCGACGCGGTCGGCAAGGCCCAGGAACAGCTCGAAAATCGCGGCGCCGCCAATCACGGAAACCGGATCGTCGCCGGCGAGGCTCAGTGCCTCCTCGCGACTGTGCGCCACCTCCGCGCCTTCGGCCGTCCATTCGGGATCGCGGGTAATCACGAGGTGACGCCGCCCGGGAAGCAGCCCGGGCAGGCTTTCGAACGTCTTTCGGCCCATCACCATCGCCGTGCCCATGGTCAGCGCCTTGAAGCGCTTCAGGTCGCCAGGAAGGTGCCAGGGGAGAGTCCCGTCGCGGCCGATCACTCCGTTTTGGGAGCGGGCGACGACAAGGGTGATTCGGGGAGGACCGCTCATCGCTGCGATTTGCCGTGCGGCGGCCCCGATGCCAAGGGTGTCGCCGTGAGCGATCCGCAATCTCTTCTTATCGACGACGTCCGCGCAGCGCTGGGCGAGAAGGCGGTCATCACCAACGAGGCAGACATCGAGCCGTGGCTGACGGACTGGCGGGGGCGTTACCACGGCCAGGCGCGGGCAATCCTCGCCCCCGCTTCCACCACCGAGGTCGCACGGATCGTGACTTTCGCAGCGAAGCACCAGGTCCCGCTGGTCCCACAGGGTGGCAACACTTCGATGGTCGGTGGGGCGACTCCACCTGCCGACGGCTCCGCACTGATCCTGTCGCTGAGGAGGCTGAACCGGCTTCGCTCGATCAGCGCCGAAAACAACATAGCGGTCGCCGAGGCGGGAATGATCCTTCAGCAACTTCACGAACAGGCCGCCGCGGTCGGGCGACGCTTCCCGCTCACACTGGGTGCAAGGGGAAGCTGCACGATCGGCGGCCTTGTCTCCACGAATGCCGGAGGCACGCAGGTCCTCCGCTTCGGTACGATGCGCTCGCTGGTTGCGGGGGTGGAGGCGGTTCTGCCCGACGGATCGATCCACAGCGGCCTTTCCGGACTGAAGAAGGACAATCGCGGCTACAGCCTCGACCAGCTCCTGGTCGGGGCCGAGGGAACGCTGGGAATCGTCACTGCGGCGGCTCTCCGGCTCGTCCCGGCGGTCTATGCGCGTGCAGTGGGATGGGCAGGCGTGCGCGATCCGCAGGCGGCGCTGGCGCTGCTCCGGGATTTCGAGGCCAGGACCGAGCGTATCGAAGGCTTTGAAGTTGTGCCGGGCAATTCGCTGGCGCTCGTGCTCGACCATATTCCCGGAACTCGAAATCCGCTTGCCGCGGTGCATCCGTGGAACGTGCTGATCGAGGCGACCTCGCAGTCCGCGGCGACCGATCCGGTCGAACTCCTGCAGTCGCTCCTCGCGAGGTCAATCGAAGACAAGCTGGTCGGGGACGCGATGGTGGCAGCTTCGGAGGCGCAGGCCGAGGCGCTGTGGCGCATTCGCAATTCGATTTCGGAAGCGGAGCGGTCGGAGGGGCCGTCCACCGCGCACGACATATCCGTCGCCGTCGCCGATATGCCGGACTTCCTGATCGAGGCGAAAGCCGAGGTAGAGCGAGCTTTTCCAGGATCGATCGCAAGCGCCTTCGGTCACCTTGGGGACGGCAATCTGCATTTTCACGTCCGCGCCGGAACCCGGGCGACGCCGGACTGGATCGAACGCGAAGGCCCGGCGATCGAGCATTTCGTCGACGATCTCGTGACGAAAGCGGGCGGTTCCATTTCCGCCGAGCACGGAATCGGCCAGATGAAGCGCGGCGAACTGGAGCGCTTGGCTGCACCCGGCGATCTAGCCGCGCTGCGGGCGATCAAAAACGCTCTCGACCCGCGCGGAATCATGAACCCGGGCAAGCTCGTCGGCTAAACCGAACGCGGGACAAATCGGTGGCGCGCCCGGCAGGAGTCGAACCTGCGACCTCATGCTTAGAAGGCACGTGCTCTATCCAACTGAGCTACGGGCGCGTGACGGCTATGTATCGGATTGCGGCGCTGATGACAGCGCCTCTAGGCGACGGTTTCGAGCAGCCCTTCGAAAAGGCGCTTGCCGTCGGTGCTGCCGTGACCCGGTTCGATCGCCCGCTCCGGGTGCGGCATCAGCCCGAGGACGTTGCCGGTTTCGTTCAGGATGCCCGCGATCCTTCTCGACGAGCCGTTGACCTCCTCGGCATAGCGGAACGCTATGCGGCCTTGGTCTTCGAGCCGGTCGAGCGCGTCCTCATCTGCCTGATAGTTGCCGTCGTGGTGGGCGACCGGGATTCGGATCGTCTCGCCGCGTTCATAGCCGCTGGTGAACAGGCTCTGGTTGTTCTCGACGGTAAGGGCCACCGGCCGCGAGATGAAATTGATTTGCGAATTGCGCATCAGCGCGCCTGGAAGAAGCCCGGTTTCGGTCAACACCTGGAAACCGTTGCAGACGCCAAGTACCGGGATGCCGCGCTCGGCCGCACTCACGACCGCGCGGATGATCGGCGAGCGGGCCGCCATCGCACCCGATCGCAGGTAATCGCCGTACGAAAATCCGCCTGGAATGCCGATGAAGCCGATCCCGTCGGGAAATTCGGTCTCCTTGTGCCAAACCATGGCTGGAGCGCGGCCGGTAACCTGTTCCAGTGCGACGGCGAGGTCCCGGTCGCAGTTGGAACCGGGAAAAACGATGACTGCGGTCTTCACTTCAGTCCCGCTCTATCCGGAAATTCTCGATGACCGTGTTTGCGAGCAACTTGCGGCACATCAATTCGATATCCGAATCCGACGTGCTGTCGTCGAGGTCGAGCTCGATCAGCTTGCCGGCACGAACATCGTTGACGCCGGCAAAGCCCAGCCCATCGAGGGCGTGATGGATCGCCTTTCCCTGCGGATCGAGAACGCCGGGTTTGAGAGTGATGAAAACGCGTGCTTTCATGGCGGCGCCTATGGCTGGGTTCGGTTGCGGCGGCAAGCTTTACCCGGCCGGGCAGACCTGCTCTAGCCTCGATCCGTGCGCGACGCCCCTCCTTACGCGAAGCTCCTCAACCTTCGGTTCGAAGATCGCGAAGGCTCCCCGGTCGTCATCATGCCCTATCACGACGACGTGGTCGGAAGGCCCGGCTACCTGCACGGCGGAGCGATTGCCGGGCTCCTGGAATTCGCGGCATTCAGCGGGCTTTCGCGAGCGCTCGGCGACGATAGCGTGGTGATGAAGCCGGTGACGGTCACCGTCGATTACATGCGGCCGGGGCTGGAGCGCGAGACCTTTGCCGAAGCGGTCATCGAGCGGCTCGGCGCGACGATGGCCAATGTCGAGGCATTCGCCTGGCAGGAAAGTCGCGAGCAGCCGATTGCCGGGGCGAGGCTGAATTTCCTGCTCGAACGCCCCGCTCAGTAGCCGCTTAGCTCTGCGACCCTCGCGGTGTGGAACAGCTGGTCGCCGAACAGCTGCGAAAGCACCGCCTCGCGCTTCATGAACAGCCCGGAATCGTGCTCGTCGGTCATTCCGATTCCGCCGTGCATCTGGACTGCTTCCCTGACGGCCAGCGAAGCCGCGGCCGAGCTCTTCGCCTTGGCGACCGAAATCATCAGCTCCGAATGCTCGTCGCCCTCGTCGACCAGCTCGGCGGCCTTGAACGCGGCAGCGCGGGCAATCTCGATTTCCGAGTAGAGGTGGGCGGCGCGGTGCTGGAGCGCCTGGAACTCTCCGATCAGGCGTCCGAACTGCTTTCGTTGCTTGAGATAATCGACCGTCATTGCCGAGGCTCCCGACGCGACACCGACGAGTTCGGCCGCCGCCCCGGCGCGGCCGGCGCCAAGCGTTCGTGAAAGGCGCGCCCAGCCACCGTCGACGTCTCCAAGGACGCAGTCGGCGGTGACCTCAACCGAGTTGAAGCCAAGGCGCGCGGCCTTTGACGAATCGGCAAGGGTGACGTTGTCGACTTCGAGACCCTTTGCGTCCGACGTGACGGCGAACAGAGTGATCCCGCCTTGTTCGCCCGCTGTCCCGGAGGTTCGGGCGGCGACGACGATCAGGTCCGCCGAGCCGCCGTGGACGACGAATTGCTTTTCGCCTTCCAGTACGAATCCGTTGCCGCGCCGGGTGGCCCGCATCGCCGTGTCGACCGGCGCGTGGTGGCGCGCCTCGTCAATCGCCAGCGCAAGCACGGCTTCGCCCGCGATGATCTTCGGCAGCCATTCGTCGGCTTGCGCCGTGCCATCGAGCGCCGTTGCCCCCGCGACCGCGGTCGTGAGGAACGGGGACGGAGTCAGGTTGCGGCCGATTTCCTCGAGGACGATTGCGGCACCTCGCAGTCCCAGTCCCAGGCCGCCATTCGATTCGGGAACGCAGATGCCGGTCAGGCCGAGATTTGCGAACTCACGCCATAGAGCGTGGCCGAACCCGTCCTTGCAGCCGATGTCGCGCCAATGGCGAAGCTGCTTTGCGGGGCCGCCTTCGCGGGCGAGAAACGCGGACGCGGTGTCCTGGACCATCCTCAGGTCGTCGCTGAGCATTGCCATTGTCAGGCCCCCGGCAGCTTGAGGATGTGCTTGGCGACGATGTTCAGCTGGATTTCGCTGGTTCCGCCTTCGATCGAATTGCCTTTGCTGCGAAGCCAGTCACGCGCGGACTTGCCTCCATTCGATCGCTCGCTGTCCCATTCGAGAGCGTCGGAGCCACCGGCCGCCATCAGCAGCTCGTTGCGGCGCTTGTTGAGCTCGGTCCCGGCATATTTCATCATCGACGGGCTCGCCGGATGCGCTTCCCCGGCCTTGAACATCTCGAAGAAGCGCTCGCTCATCGCCTTGAACGCAAGCGAGTCGACGTCGAAGCGGGCTATTTCGGCACGGAGCAGCGGGTCGGCGGGCTTGAGCGCCGCGCCCAGCGAGGCGCCGCTTCCGCCAAGGCCCATTCCGGCAATCATCTCGCGCTCGTGGCCGAGAAGATATTTGGCGACGTCCCAGCCTTTGTTGACGCCGCCGACCACCTGGTCCTTGGGCACGGCGACATCGTCGAAGAATGTCTCGCAGAACGGCGAATTGCCGCTGATCAGCAGGATCGGCTTGGTGGAGACGCCGGGCGTCTCCATGTCGAAGAGCAAGAAGCTGATTCCGCCGTGCTTCGATTCGCTCGACGTCCGCACCAGGCAGAAAATCCAGTCGGCCTTGTCGGCGTAGCTCGTCCACACCTTCTGGCCGTTGACCAGCCAGTGGTCGCCCTTGTCCTCGGCCTTGGTCTGAAGCGAGGCCAGATCGGAGCCCGCTCCGGGTTCGGAATAGCCCTGGCACCAGCGGATTTCGCCGCGGGCGATCGGCGGCAGGAAGCGGGTCTTCTGCTCTTCGGTACCGAATTGCAGGAGAGCCGGGCCAAGCATCGAAATGCCAAAGCTGGTCAGGGGTGAGCGGGCGCCGATCCGGACCAGCTCTTCCTTCAATACCTTCGCCTCGGCCGGCGAGAGGCCGCCGCCGCCATAAGTCTTTCGGCCAGTGCGGAACGGTCCAGCCCCGCCCCGCCATTCGCGCAAGCCATTCGCGCTGGGAATCGCTCTGGAAGGTCCAGTTGCGCCCGCCCCAGCAGAGGTCTGCTTCCGATCGAACCGGCTTTCGCATCTCGGCCGGGCAATTCGCCTCCAGCCACTCGCGGATGTCGTTGCGGAACTGGTCGGTCTCTGCGCTCATTCGCGCACTATCCACGCGCGGCGGCGCTTGTCGAGCTTGTCACTGCTTGGGACGCGGCCTAGCGAGTTGCAGCAGGCAACCGAAAAGAGGGGCGCAGCGTGGATTTTTCCCTGACCGATCGGCAGTCGCATTTCCGCGACCGAGTCTGTGCCTTCATCGACGAGCAGATCCGGCCGCGCATTGACGACTACCGGGAGCAGCATTTTTCCGGCGACCGATGGCAGCCGATTGCGGTTATCGACGAGCTCAAGCCGAAAGCACGCGAGGCGGGGCTGTGGAACCTGTTCATGCCGCCGGCGCCGGCCGTACCCCAGGTCGACGACAGCTTCGAATTCGAAGGGGAGCAACTCACCAACCTCGAATATGCGCTGTGCGCCGAGGAAATGGGGCGGATCCCGTGGGCGAGCGAGGTGTTCAACTGCTCGGCGCCGGACACCGGCAACATGGAGGTGCTGCACCGCTACGGCACTCGCGAGCAGAAGGATGAATGGCTCGCGCCGCTGATGCGAGGGGAAATCCGCTCGGCGTTCCTGATGACCGAGCCTGGCGTCGCCTCTTCGGACGCAACGAACATCGAATGCTCGATCCGCCGTGATGGCGACTCCTACGTCATCAACGGCCGTAAGTGGTGGTCGTCGGGTGCCGGCGATCCGCGCTGCAAGCTGGCGATCGTGATGGGCAAGACCGATCCCGAGGCGCCCAAGCACAAGCAGCAGTCGATGATCCTGGTGCCGCTGTCGGCCGACGGAATCACCATTGAGCGGGCGCTTTCGGTCTATGGCTATGACGACGCGCCGCACGGGCACATGGAAATCGCGCTTCGAAACGTGCGGGTTCCAGCCTCGAACCTGCTCCTGGGCGAAGGCCGGGGCTTCGAGATCGCGCAGGGTCGCTTGGGCCCGGGGCGAATCCACCATTGCATGCGAACCATAGGCGCTTCCGAAGAAGCGCTCGAGCTGATGTGCAGACGCTTGCAAAGCCGCGTCGCCTTTGGCCGGCGGATCAGCGACTATTCGGTCTGGGAGCAGCGCGTCGCCGAGGCGCGGATCGAGATTGAAGCCACTCGGCTGCTGTGCCTGAAGGCTGCCGACATGATGGACCGCGAAGGCAACAAGGCGGCAAAGGCCGAGATCGCGATGATCAAGGTCAAGGCACCGCAAATGGCGCTCAAGGTGATCGACGACGCAGTCCAGGCGTTCGGTGGCGCGGGGGTCAGCCAGGACACGCCGTTGGCCATGAGCTGGGCGCACATCCGAACGCTCCGGCTCGCCGACGGGCCCGACGAAGTCCACAACCGGGCAATCGCAAAAATCGAATTCGAAAAGCACCGGCCGCGGGACAGCAACTGATGGGCGTGCTCGAGCACAAGGTCGCAATCGTCACCGGCGCCGCTTCGGGAATTGGCAAGGCCACCGCAGAGCTGTTCCGCCGCGAGGGCGCCACCGTCGTTGCCGCTGACCGAGCCTCGGGCGAAGGCATTGTCTCGCTCGACGCCGGATCGGAAGCCCAGGTCGAGGCGCTGGTCGAGAAGACGGTCGCCGATTTCGGCGGAATCGACATCGTCTTTGCCAACGCTGGCATTTCGGGCGGCATGCCCAGCATCTTCGAGCAGACCAGCGCCGACTGGCAGCAGATCCTGCAGGTCAACCTGATCGGGCCGTTCCTGCTGGTCAAATATGCAGCACCGCACATGAAAGAGCGCGGCGGCGGCTCGATCATCTGCACGGCGTCCGTGGCAGGCCTTCGCGCCGGGGCAGGGGGAGCGGCTTATTCAGCGTCCAAGGCCGGAGTCATCAGCCTCGTCAAAGTTGCCGCGACCCAGCTCGCCGGGTCGAATGTGCGAGTAAACGCCATTTGCCCCGGGCTGATCGAGACGGGGATGACGAAAGAGCTTTACGAGTGGGCGCGGTCGAGCGGGAAGGAGAGCCGCATCGGCCGGCTGAACCCGCTGCGCCGCGGCGGCGAGCCGGAGGAAATCGCCTCGGTTGCGCTATTCCTTGCCTCCGACGCGGCCAGCTACGTCAATGGCCAGGCGATCGCGGTTGACGGCGGCCTGTCGGCCTCCCACCCCTTTTCACAACAGGAATATGGCCGCACATCGGCCTGAGTACCGGAGGAGCCAAGTGAGCAACCCAATTTCCACCCGTCACCATGGCGACGTGCTGATCGTCGAATCCAACAACCCGCCCGTGAACGCGCTTTCGGCGCCGGTCCGGCAGGGGCTCGTGGATGCGATCGAGCAGGCCGAGGCGGACGATAAGGTGAAGGCGGTGGTGATCGCTTGCGAAGGGCAGACCTTCTTTGCCGGCGCCGATATCACCGAGTTCGGAAAGCCGCCGATCATGCCTTGGCTTCCGCAGGTCGTGGACCGCATCGAGGCATGCACGAAACCGGTGGTCGCGGCGATCCACGGAACGGCGCTCGGCGGCGGTCTCGAGGTCGCTCTTGCCTGCCATTACCGGGTGGCGGTCCCGAGTGCGAAGCTCGGCACGCCCGAAGTCAAGCTCGGCCTGCTCCCCGGAGCGGGCGGGACGCAGCGGCTTCCGCGCGTCGCCGGGGTCGAAAAAGCGCTCCAGATGTGCGCGACCGGCAACCCCATAGGCGCTCGCGAAGCGTGCGACGCCGGGCTGGTGGACCGTCTCGTCGAGGGCGATCTCGTCCCCCACGCCGTCGCTTTCGCCGAGGAAGTCCGCGATGTTCGCCCGCTCCCGCGCTCGTCGGAGCGGCAGGACAAGGTCGACAACGTCGATCCAGCAGCGTTCGATGAATTCCGCAAGGCCAATGCCCGCAAGTTCCGCGGCTTCGACGCTCCCGAGGCGAACATCCAGGCGGTCAAGGTCGCGACCGAAAAGCCATATGTCGACGGCGTCATCGATGAGCGCAAATTGTTTATGGAGCTGATGAGCGGCAAGCAGGCCAAGGCGCAGCAATATTTCTTCTTCGCCGAGCGCAAGGCCGCGAAAATCGACGACATCCCCGAGGACACGAAGCCGCGCGACATCAAGCGGGTGGGCGTGATCGGCGCCGGGACGATGGGCGGCGGGATCTCGATGAATTTCCTGAGCGCTGGAATCCCGGTGACCATCATCGAAATGAGCCAGGAGGCGCTCGACCGCGGCACTGGCGTGGTGCGCAAGAATTACGAGGCCAGCGCTGCCAAGGGTCGCTTCACCGGCGAGCAGGTGGAAAAAGCGATGGGGCTCCTCAATCCGACGCTCGATTTCGACGCCCTCGCCGACTGCGACCTCATCATCGAGGCAGTCTACGAGACGATGGACGTGAAGAAGGAGGTGTTCGGCCGGCTCGACAAGATCGCCAAGCCCGGCGCCATCCTCGCTTCGAACACGAGCTATCTCAACGTCAACGAGATCGCCGCTTCGACGTCGCGACCGCAGGACGTGGTCGGAATGCACTTCTTCTCGCCCGCGAACGTGATGAAGCTGCTTGAGGTGGTACGCGGCGAAAAGACCGCTCCCGACGTGCTCCTCACGGCGATGCAGCTGGGGAAGAAGATCCGCAAGGTCCCGGTCGTCGCGGGCGTGTGTCACGGCTTCATCGGCAACCGCATGCTGATGCCGCGGCAGGTTGAAGCGACCAAGCTGCTTCTCGAAGGCGCGAGCCCCGAGCAGATCGACAAGGTCCATGTCGAGTTCGGGATGCCGATGGGGCCGTTCCAGATGGCCGACCTCGCCGGGGTCGACATCGGCTGGCACCGCGATCCGAACCGCATCGAAAACGTCCGCGATGCCTTGTGCGCTATCGAGCGCTGGGGGCAGAAGAAGGGCGCCGGCTTCTACGATTATGACGAGAAGCGGCGGCCGAGCCCGTCAGCGGTCGTGCAGCAGATCATCGAGGATTTCGCGAAGAAGCAGGGCGTGGAGCGCCGCGACATTTCCGACCAGGAAATCGTCGAGCGGACGATCTACCCTATGGTCAACGAAGGCGCGAAGATCCTCGAGGAAGGAATGGCCCAGCGCGCGTCCGATATCGATGTCGTGTGGGTCTATGGCTACGGCTGGCCCGTCTACAAGGGCGGGCCGATGTACTGGGCCGACAATTACGAGGGGCTGTCGACGATCGTCGAGGGGCTCAAGCGCAACGAGGAGCGGATGAAGCCCGAGTTCAGCTTCTCCAAGCTGCTTCTCGAAAAGGCGCAGAACGCGGAGAAGTTTACGCGGTGAGGTCTCCCCTCTCTTCGAAGGGAGGGGATGCGTCGTCCGGCAACAGGCTGAGCATGGTCCAGGCGAGCGCGGCGACTCCGGCGCCGGCAATGAACGTCGCGCTTGCTCCTTCGCGGTCCCAGAGCAGCCCGGCTCCGACGCTTGCCAGCAGGGTGGCGATTCCGGTGACGAAGTAGAAAGCGCCGAAGCTGGTGGCGCGCAGGTGCTCGGGAGCGCTGTCGGCGATCATTCGGGCGAAGATGCCCTGGGTCAGCGCCATGTGCGCACCCCAGAGTAGGACCCCGGCGGTGAGCCCGGCGAGGCCCCAGCCCTGGGCAAGGACCAGGTCGCCGGCGATCAGGACGGCAATCCCGGCCATGAGGATCGTCCGCGGGTTCATGCGGTCGCTCAGCGCACCGGCTGGATAGGCAAGCGCGAGAAAGCCGACGTTGAACAGGACCAGCGCCAGCGGCGAGAGCGCCGGCGAAAGCCCCAGGTCCATTCCGCGCAGGATGAGGAAGCTTTCGGAAAAACGGGCGAGCATGAACAGGAACCCGATCGCGAGCAGGCGGCGGGTCTGGCGGTCGATGTCGCGGAAGCCCTGGAACAGCGGCTGGCGCTTCGCTTCGGCCACGCGCCGCTCCGGTTCCCGAATCGCGACGACGATCAGGCCGACGGAGACGAAGGCCGGTATTGCGGCGATCCAGAAAATCGTCCGCACGTTTTCCGCGAGCACGATCATCAGCACCATCGCGACGATTGGAGCGAGCAGTGCACCGACGGTGTCGAGCGCCTGCCTGAGCCCGAAAGCGCGTCCGCGCACCTCTGCGGGAGTTTCGTCGGCGATCATCGCATCGCGCGGGCTCCCGCGAATGCCTTTTCCGATGCGATCGGCGAACCGCGCCGCCATGACCGTCAGCGCTCCGCCCGCCAGCGGGAACAGCGGCTTGGAGAGGGCGGACAGGCCGTAGCCGAACAGCACCCACGGCTTGCGCCTGTGGCTCCGGTCCGAAAGGCGGCCTGACACCAGCTTGCCGAATGATGCCGTCGCTTCGGCAACGCCGTCGATGGTCCCGAGCGCGAGGACGGGAAGGCCGAGTACCGAGGTTATGAAGACCGGCAGAAGCGCGTGATAGATTTCGCTGCTGAGGTCCATGAACAGGCTGACGAAGCCGAGCACCCACACGGTTCGCGGCAAAGCGGGACGGTGGGAGGCGCGGCTCATCAAGCGCGGGATCGCCCGCCTTTCGGCAAAGCGCAAGCCGGGCAATGGCTTGACAGCGACAACCATAGTGCTGTTCAAATGATTGCCGTGCAGCAATTTAGCTTTTCGCACACTCCCGCGGCGCTTGCCGCCAGGTTCACCACCGTCGCTCACACGTGGGTTGCGGACGGTCCGGCCGAGCGCGCCGAAGCGAGTCGGCGAAAGCTGCTCGCGGCGATCGCCGAATCGGAGCCGGCGACTCTCAACCAGGTAGCCGCGGCGGTCGAGCGCGGCGCTCCGGCGGTCAGCCGGTCGGTGGACACGATGGTTCGCGCCGGCCTCGTCGAGCGACAGCCCGATCCGAACAACCGACGGCGGCTCGCACTTCGCCTTACTGCGGCAGGGCGAGACGAGCTCGGCCGCGGCCCATCTTCGAACCGCGCGCTTCGATACCAAGCTCGAGAGGCTCGCGCACAGCGAGCTTCGGGCGGTCGAGCGTGCGGTCGAAATCCTCGAGCGCGGCTTCTAGCGGCGGCTTGAAAAAGGGGCGTTCGGCCCCATGTTGCATTGCGGCAATGCGGCAAGTCCTGTAGGGGCGCCGCTCCAATTTTCAGGAAATGATGATGAGCTCTCGCAACGTGGCGATCATCGCCCACGTCGATCACGGCAAGACGACCCTTGTCGACCAGATGTTCCGCCAGTCGGGCACCTTCCGCGACAACCAGCGCGTGGACGAGCGCGCGATGGATTCCAACGACCTCGAGAAAGAGCGCGGAATCACTATTCTCGCCAAGTGCACGTCGGTCGAGTGGGAGCATGACGGCGAGACGACTCACATCAATATCGTCGACACCCCCGGCCACGCCGACTTCGGAGCCGAGGTCGAGCGAATCCTGTCGATGGTCGACGGAGTCATCCTTCTCGTCGACGCCGCCGAAGGGCCGATGCCGCAGACCAAGTTCGTCACCGGCAAGGCGCTGTCGCTGGGGCTCAAGCCGATCGTCGTCGTAAACAAGATCGATCGCCCGGACGCGCGCCCCGCGGAAGTCCTCGACGAAGTATTCGAGCTGTTCCTCAACCTCGACGCCAGCGACGAGCAGCTCGATTTCCCGACCCTCTATGCGTCCGGCCGCGCCGGCTATGCGGGCGCTACCGACGATGTCCGGTCGGGCGACCTGACGCCGCTGTTCGAGACCATCGTCAGCCATGTCCCGGCGCCGGGGCTCGATCCCGAGGGCGAGTTCAAGATGCTTGCCACGCTTCTCGACCGCGACCCGTTCCTCGGCCGAATCCTGACCGGCCGGATTGAGAGCGGTCGACTGGACGTCAACATGCCGATCAAGGCCATCGACGTTGACGGCAATCCGGTCGAGGAAGGCCGCGCGACCAAGGTCTTCGCATTCCGCGGGCTGGAGCGAGTGCCGGTGGAAACGGCCGAGGCAGGCGACATCGTCGCCATCGCCGGACTGATGAACGCAACGGTTTCGAACACGATTGCCGACCCGGCCGTCACCGAACCGCTTCATGCCCGTCCGATCGACCCGCCGACCCTGGCGATGAATTTCTCGGTCAACGATAGTCCCTATGCCGGCCGCGACGGCGACAAGGTGCAAAGCCGCGTCATCCGCGAGCGCCTCGAGCGCGAGGCCGAGGGCAATGTCGCAATCCGGGTGACGACTGCGGCCGACAACGACAGCTTCGAAGTCGCCGGCCGCGGCGAGCTCCAGCTGGGCGTTCTCATCGAGACCCTGCGGCGCGAAGGATTCGAGCTGTCGATCAGCCGCCCGCGCGTTCTGTTCCGCGATGGACCTGATGGCCGCGAGGAGCCTTACGAGACCGTGGTCGTCGACGTCGACGATGAGTTCTCCGGCACCGTCATCGACAAGATGGCGCTTCGCAAGGGCGAGATGACCGACATGCGCCCGTCGGGCGGCGGCAAGACGCGGCTGACCTTCTCGGCCCCGTCGCGCGGCCTGATCGGCTATCACGGCGAATTCCTGTCCGACACTCGTGGCACCGGCATCATGAACCGGTTGTTCGAGAAATACGGTCCCTACAAGGGCCACATCCAGGGCCGCCAGAACGGAGTCCTGATTTCGATGGAGCAGGGCGAAGCCGTGGCTTACGCGCTCAATGCCCTGGAAGACCGCGGCGTGCTGTTCATTTCGCCCGGCGACAAGCTCTACGAAGGCATGGTCATCGGCGAAAATGCCAAACCCCAGGATCTCGAGGTCAATCCGCTCAAGTCCAAGCAGTTGACCAACTTCCGGGCGTCGGGACCGAAGGACGAAAGCATCCGCCTGACGCCGCCGCGCAAGATGACGCTGGAGCAGGCGATCGCCTATATCCAGGACGACGAGCTGGTCGAAGTGACTCCCAAGAACATCCGGATTCGCAAGCGCTACCTCGATCCGCACGAGCGCAAGCGGCAGTCGCGCAAGCTCGCCGCCTGAGCTCGGGTCAGCCCTTGCAGGGCTTGATCGCTTCCGGTGCCGGCCGTTCGCCCACCGGAGCGAAGGTGGCGAAGTAGGAATCCGCGTTCGCCAGCGACGTAAACTGCTTCAACTGCAGTCCAACGGCCGCGAATTCGCATCTCAGGAGCGACGGCGGGATTCCGTGCCGCTGCGGAGGCCGATCGGCGTCGACCACGACGATCAGCCCGCCCGGCTTCAGCGCTTCCCGGATGTGCCAGAGGAACGCGTAGGGCGACGACACTTCGTGGTAGACGTGGACCAGGAAAATGCGGTCGAGCGAATGCGGCGGTAGCTTGGGGTCGTCCGGCTCGCCGAGCGAGACCGCGACATTGTCGAGGTTTTCGCGCTGGACTCGACGGGCAAGGCGGTCGCGGACCTGGGGAACGATGTCTTCGGCAAGGACTCGCCCGCGGCGGCCAACGACCGGTGACAGCCGGACCGCGTAATAACCTTCTCCGGCGCCCACATCGGCGACCCACATTCCGCGCTTCACGCCGGCGAGATCGATTACCTGCGGAGCCTCACCGAGGCGGTCGCGGACGTCTTCGGTCGAAAAGGTCTCGGCGACGATCGCGGCGACCGGCCGGTCGGGTTTGGGAAACGGATCCTTTTGCGGCTGTGCTCGACAGCCGGCGAGGAGCAGTGCTGCCCCGCAGGCGACGGTCGGCAAGCGCCTCTTAATCGACATCCTCGACCTCGATCTGTTCACCCGTGACCCGCTGCGACAGGGCCGCGGCCATGAACCGGTCGAGGTCGCCGTCAAGGACATCGCCCGGCGCTGTCGAGGTGACGCCAGTGCGAAGGTCTTTCACCAGCTGATAGGGTTGGAGGACGTAGCTTCGAATCTGGTGACCCCAGCCGATGTCGGTCTTGGCCGCGTTGGCTGCGTCGGCTTGCGCCTCCCGCTTCTGCAACTCGGCCTCGTAAAGGCGCGCCTTGAGCTGCTTCATTGCCGATGCGCGGTTCTTATGCTGCGACCGCTCGTTCTGGCAGGCAACGACGATTCCGGTCGGAATGTGAACGATGCGGACCGCGCTGTCCGTGGTGTTCACGTGCTGTCCGCCTGCGCCCGACGCCCGGTAGGTATCGATCCGCAGCTCCGACTCGTTGATTTCGATGTCAATGTCGTCGTCGACTTCCGGATAGACCCAGACGCTGGCGAAGCTGGTGTGGCGGCGCGCGTTGGAGTTGTACGGGCTGATCCGCACCAGTCGGTGAACGCCGCTCTCGGTCTTGAGGTTGCCGTAGGCATTTTCACCTTTGACCAGCAGGGTCGCCGACTTGATCCCGGCCTGTTCTCCGGAATGGTAGTCGACCAGCTCGACGCTCATTCCGTGGCGCTCGGCCCAGCGGGTGTACATCCGCTGGAGCATTTCCGCCCAGTCCTGGCTCTCGGTCCCGCCGGCGCCGGCGTTCACTTCGACGTAGGTGTTGTTGGAATCGGCTTCCCCTGCGAGAAGCGCCGCGACCTTGTCGCGCTCGGCCCGCGCCGCAAGCGAAGAGAGGGTTTCGACCGCTTCGTCGACCATCGCACCGTCGCCTTCGCTTTCCGCAAGCTCCATCAGCTCCACGGTGTCTGCGAGCTCGCGCTCAATCGCCTTCGTCGCGCCGATCGCCCCGTCCAGCCGCTGCCGTTCGCGCATGACCTCCTGCGCAAGCTTGGGATCGTCCCACAGCTGCGGGTCTTCGACCTTGGCATTCAGCTCGTCGAGCCGGTTCTGCGCACGGTCCCAGTCGAGGAAACGGCGAAGAAGCGCGGTTGCGGCATTTATCTGGTCGATGCTTGCTTGCGCTTCGGCGCGCATGGCGGGTCTTTCATCAGCTGTTTGGCCGCGCGCTAATGGGCGGCGGTGGTGTTTTGCAAGGGACTGGGTTGCGGTGCCTGATAGGGAACGACCGGCGCCGGAGCCTGATATTGCGGCTGCGAGGATGGACTTGAGGAACGGGACTGCGCCTTCGGCTGCTTGTCGTCTGCCTCGGCTTCCTCCTGATCGCCATGGCGCCGCCGGAAACTTCGGCGTGGTTCGGTCTGCGGCTGGAAGGCTTCCCAGATGACCGGCGACTGCGGCTCTTCGCTGGTCGGGAAGACGCCATAGACCCGCCGGCCGGTCCCGCGGTCGATCCTGACCCAGCGGATCCCCGGTGGAGCAACGAAGGGAACCTTCGGCTTGTCCTTGAACGCCACCTTTGCCCAATCCTTCCAGATCGGAGCGGCGAGGCTTGCGCCCTGAACTCCGGCGCCAAGCGGGCGCGGCTGGTCGTAGCCGACATAGACGCCGGCGACCACGTCGGGAGTGCCGCCGACGAACCACACATTTGTCGGCCCGTTCGTTGTGCCGGTCTTTCCGAACAGCGGCCGGTCGAGGTCCCGGAGGATCGTTGCCGTTCCGCGGAGGATCACGCCTTCCATGACGTGCACCATCTGAAATGCCGCCATCGCATCGACGAGCTGCCTGGTGCGCTGTGGCGGCCGCGGCATCGGCTTTCCGTTCCAGTCCGCCGAATTGCAGCCCTGCATGAGCGCGCAGCGGTTATCGGCCCGGTAAATGACCTTGCCGTCTCGGTCCTGTACATAATCGATCATCGTCGGATTCACCGACCGGCCCTGGTTTGCGAGAACGGCGTAGGCATTGACCAGCTTGGCGACCGTGGTGTCGCCGGCGCCGAGCGCGATCGACAGGTAATTGGGATAGTCGCCGACCCCGAGCTTGCGGGCGGTGTCGGTGATCTTCTCCATTCCGATCTGCGAGGCCGCGTGCACGGTCATCAGGTTCTTCGACTGCTCGAGACCCCATCGCATCGTGTGCGGCCCGGCAAACTTGTGGTTGTAGTTGCTGAAGCATTTGTTGCCGAGCCCGGCGCCTTGCCAGACGCAGAACGGCGCATCGACTTCGATTGTCGCCGGCGTCATCCCGTTCTCGAGACCGGTGACATAGACGAGGGGCTTGAACGCGGAGCCCGGCTGGCGCTTTGCCTGGATCGCGCGGTTGTAAGGCGATCCGATCACGTCGAAGCCGCCCTGCATTGCGAGGATTCGGCCGGTGTGGACCTCCTCGGCAAGCATCCCGCCGGAAACCTTCGGGATCGAACGAAGAGCGTAGTTTCCGTCGCCGAGATCCTTGACGACGATCACCATCCCGGGGCGGAAATTGTCGAAGGCGCTGCCGCCGCCGCCGCGCTTTTGCATAGTCGCGGCCGAACGCGGCAGGGTCGCAGTCTTGCCGCTCGCAAAGCCGATTTTCGCCGAATCCGAGTCCTTGGACAGGATTACCGCTTTCCACCAATCGGGAAATCCGGTGCCCACCGGCGTGCGATCGAGCTGCCCGGCCCAGTCCCCGTCGATGTCGATGCTCTTGTCCAGGTCGATCCAGCCACGCCCGCCGTCGAAATTCGCCAGTCCTTCGCGAAGCGCATTGCCCATCGAATCCTGAAGCTTCGGATCGGCCGAGGTCCGCACCCACAGGCCGCCTGCGTAGACGCTATTGGGCCCGTCGGCCGCAGTTTCGCCGAACCGCCGAAGGAGCTCGCGCCGGACCTCCTCCATGAAATAGCCGCCCATGTCGCGGAAATGTTCGCCGGCTCCGTAGCGAATGGTGTCGAGCGAAGTCGACGCCGCGTTGTGCCACTGGGCTTCGCTGATGTAGCCGTTGCGGTACATCTCCCGGAGCACGTAATTGCGGCGGTCGAGCGCTCTTTGGCGGGCCCTCACCGGATCGTAATTGGCGGGCGCCTTCGGGAGGACTGCAAGATAGGCTGCTTCGGGCAGCGTGAGCTCGCCGAGGTCCTTGTCGAAATAGGCGCGTGCTGCGGCCTGCACTCCGTAGGCGTTCCGGCCGAGGAAAATCTGGTTGAGGTAGAGCTCCAGGATCTGCTGCTTGGTGAGCACGAACTCGAGCCGGAAGGCGAGGATCGCTTCGCGGATCTTGCGGCCGATATTGTAGCTGCTGTCCTTGAGCAGGCCCTTGGCGACCTGCTGGGTGATGGTCGAACCGCCGCGGGCGCGTCCGCCGCCGGTCACCGTCTTGGCGGCATAGTCACCGACCGCACCGATAAGCCCGGTGTAGTCGATCCCGCCATGGGAGAAGAAGGTCTTGTCCTCGGCGGAAATGAAGGCGTGGACGACGACCGGCGGAATCTCGTCATAGGAGAGATTGACCCGCCGCTCGCGAGCAAAGGTCTGGATCGGGTCGCCGCTATAGCCCCGGACTTTGGTCGGAAGCGGCGGCTGGTAAGCGAGTAGGCTGTCGGAGGAGGGCAACCCGGTCGCGAAATAGAGCCAGACTCCGGCAAAGGCGGCGAACATCACCGCACCGACGATGGCGAGCCGCTTCACCCAGCGACGCTGGAAAAAGGGTCCCAGCCGCTCGCGCACTCGTCTGTTGAAGGCGACGAGATCGGGCATCGGGACTGAAGGGGGCGACGAAGTATCGGATGTCATGTGTCTGGCAGGGGGTCTAGCCGCTTCCGCCCAAAGCGGAAAGCATCAATGGCTAGTGGATGGGGCTAGTGGATGGATAGGGCGGCAACATCGGTTTCGATGGTAGCGGCCAGCGCCTGAACGATTCGTGAGCGTTGCTGCGGGTCGCGAAGCAGTGATTCGTCGTCGATGTTGCTGATGTACCCAGCCTCGAAAAGCACCGCGGGGACGCCCGCGCTTCGAAGCACGTGGAAATCGGCGAAGCGATGCGGCTGCGGCCTCAGCTCGATGCGATTGCGGGCGTTGCGGACCAGCCGCTCGGCGAAATTCGCCGACGCAGTCATTTCGCTGCGGACGACGAGATCGGAGAGGATTGCACGCACCGATCCGTCGGAGCCGCCGGCGCGCGCCGCGGCGCTGTTCTCGGCCTGGGCAAGCCGCTCCGATTCGGCGTCGGACGCGACATCGGACAGCGAATAGATGGTCGCGCCCCGGGCAAGCGGGTTCGGAGCGCTGTCCATGTGCACTGAAATGTAGAACTCGCCCCAAGCCGCCTGGCCAGCGCCGAGCGCTCGTCGAGAGTGAGGTAACGGTCGTCGTCGCGAGTCATTGCGATTCGAACCCGGCCGTCGCTTGCCAGCTTGTCGCGAAGCTCGCGGGAAAGCAGTAGCGCCAGCTGCTTCTCGGTGACGTCGCCGGAAACGGCGGTTGCTCCCGGGTCGCGCCCGCCATGTCCGGGATCGATCAGGACCAGCGGCCGTCCGGGAGAGCGCGCTTCGATGATGTCGACATGGTCGGCAGCGGCCGGAAGCTGTACGGTGACGCTGCGGCCGTCGCTCCCGCCGGGCATGCCAACGTCCGCCGCTGCAGCGCCGCCGAGCCCGAGGACGGCAAGCGCGCCCAAGGCCGCGGCTCCCGCGCCCGTTGCGCAGGCACCTACGACCAGCCGCCTGACGTTCCAATTCCCTGGCCAATTCCCTGGCATTGCCACTCCGAATGCCGCCAATGAGCCCGTTTATCACGAGTTTATGGTTAACAGCTACTTATCGTCTTAATGGCCGTCGCCAAAAGCAAGTTTATTGCGGTGGCGTTCGCCCGATGCTAACCGGCATCAATCCGCGGCTTTTCACACATGCCCGTGGATCGCGCCGCGCCCAATCCGGAACGCGGCTCTACACAGGTTGACGCTGCATGACGCCACTTTTTTCCCTCCGTTCGCTCCAGTCAGGGCGGCGGAGCGGCATTTTCGCGAGCAAAGCGGGAATGGCGCGCGCAGCAGACGCGATTTTCACTACATCTGCCAGATCCAGCGGCCGACACCCGCCAACGCTGGCCCAGTCAATGGCGCCCCCGCCGGTTTCAAGACCGAGTGGCCGCGCCCGGAGAGCTTTCAATGTCCATGCGCATGCTGATCGATGCGCGCCACCCGGAGGAAACCCGGGTCGCGGTCGTCAAGGGAAACCGGATCGAGGAGTTTGACTTCGAATCCGCAGAGCACAAGCAGCTCAAGGGAAATATCTATCTAGCCAAGGTCACCAGGGTCGAACCGTCGCTGCAGGCGGCGTTCATCGATTATGGCGGCAATCGCCACGGCTTCCTGGCCTTCAGCGAAATCCACCCCGATTACTACCAGATCCCCAAGTCGGATCGCGACGCCCTCCTCAAGGAGGAAGCCGAGCACGCTGCGGAGGAGGAGCGGCTTCGCTCGGACGACGGCGATGACGAGGACTCACGCCAGCCCGACGAATCCGCCGAGGACGACGACGAGGGCTCCGGCGGCGACGACGCGGTCGAAACCGGCACCGGCTCGTCGCGATCGCCGGTCGACGAGTCGGCCGCCGACGAGCTCCGCAAGAAGCGTCAGAACCTTCGTCGCCGCTACAAGATCCAGGACGTCATCCAGCGCCGGCAGGTGCTCCTCGTCCAGGTTGTAAAGGAAGAGCGCGGCAACAAGGGCGCGGCGCTGACCACCTATCTCAGTCTCGCCGGGCGCTATTGCGTGCTGATGCCGAACACGTCGCACGGCGGCGGAATCAGCCGGAAAATTTCCAACGGTGCCGACCGCAAGCGGCTGAAGTCGATCATGGGCGACCTCGACCTTCCATCGACGATGGGGTTGATCGTTCGTACGGCCGGCCTCCAGCGGACCAAGACCGAGATCAAGCGCGACTTCGACTATTTGGCTCGGCTGTGGGACGAAATCCGCGAAAAGACGCTCAAGAGCACCGCTCCGGCGCTGGTCTATCGCGACAGCGACCTGGTCAAGCGGGCAATCCGCGACCTTTACAACCGCGACATCGACGAGGTCATCGTCGAGGGCGAGGATGGATACAAGGCGGCCCGCGGCTTCATGAAGCTGCTGATGCCGAGCCACGTGCGGCGCGTGAAGCAGCACACGGAATCGACGCCTCTGTTCCAGCGGCACGGGGTCGAGGACCAGCTGTCGGCGATGTACCAGCCGGTGGTCCAGCTCAAATCGGGCGGCTATCTGGTCATCAACCCGACCGAGGCGCTGGTGTCGATCGACATCAACTCGGGCCGGTCGACGCGCGAGCACAACATCGAGCAGACCGCTTACAACACCAATCTGGAGGCGGCGCAGGAGATTGCTCGCCAGCTCCGGCTTCGCGACATGGCCGGCCTGGTCGTCATCGACTTCATCGACATGGAACAGTCCGGGCACGTCCGGAAGGTCGAAAAGGCGATGAAGGACGCGCTCAAGAACGACCGGGCGAGAATCCAGGTCGGGCGAATTTCCACTTTCGGCCTGATGGAAATGAGCCGGCAGCGGCTTCGCACCGGCGTGCTCGAGGCGTCGACCCGGGCGTGCCCTCACTGCGAGGGCACCGGACTGATGCGCACGGCCGCCTCGGCCGGGCTGTCAGCGCTTCGAATTATCGAGGACGAAGCGGCGCGCGGGCGCGGCGAGAAGGTCGTTCTGCGCGCCGGGCGCGATGCGGCGGTCTATGTCCTCAACAAGAAGCGCTCCGAGCTTGCCGACATCGAAAGCCGCTACGGAGTCTCCATCGAAATCGTCATCGACGAGACCTTCGAGGGAGCCAAGATGGCGGTCGAAAGCTCCGGCCCGAAGCCGGTGCCGGCGCAGCCGAGTCCGCGAGTGGTCGAGAGCGAGCAGGAAGACGAGGAAGAGATCGACGCTGCGCTGGTCGGAGCCGAGGACGAGGACGAGCAGGAAGACGAAGCGGAAGCCGAGCCTGCGCGTCAGTCCAGGCGCGATAGCGAGGACGGCCAGGACGACCAGCAAGAGCGCGGCTCGCGCCGCCGGCGGCGTCGCCGGCGCGGCGGTCGCGGCCGCCGACGCGGCGGAGGCCAGGATGGCTCGATTCCTTCCGACGAGGTTCCGCCACCGATAGAAGCAGGCGAATCCACCGAGCAGCCGCCGCAGGCAGCGGCCGAGCAAGGGGATGGCGAAAAGGGCGAGGAGAAGCCCAGAAGGAGCCGCCGGCGCCGCAAGCCGAAAGATGGCGACACGGCCGAAACCGCCGCGGCCGAGTCCGACAGTTCGCCGACCGTCGAGTCTGCGCCGGACCAGCAGCGCGGATGAAGCCGCTGCCGAGCCGCAGCCGAAGCGCACGCGCACACGCAAGAAGAAGGCGGAACCGGAGGAGGCTCCGGCGCCCGAGGCCGCTCCTGCCGACTCAGAAGCAAAAACGGCCGAGACAAAGCCCAAGCCGCGAGCGCGCAAAGGCAAGCCCAAGGAAGAGAAAGAGCCCAAGGCCGACAAGCCCGCCAAGCCTGCGAAGGCGGCCAGGACGGCCAAGGCAGCCAAGCCGGAGGCGGACAATGACTCCAACGGCACTGACTCGGACGGCGAACCTCGACGCGGATGGTGGCAACGCACGTTTGGCTAGCGCGACCTGTTTCATGCCCGGTTCAGGCCGGCGCTGTGATGGGTGATCGATGAGGTCTTCGCTGTCCCGGCTGACTCGTCTGTTGATGATGGCGCTCATCCTGGCCCTGTCCGTGGCCAGGCCCGCTGTTGCTGACGATTCCGGGCCATCGATCCTCCGAGATACCGAGACGGAAAGGCTTTTTCACGACATCAGCCTGCCGCTGATCAAGGCCGCCGGGCTTGATCCGGACAGCGTCCGGGTCGTCCTGATTGGCGATCCGACCGTCAATGCCTTCGTCGCCACCGGCCAGACCGTCTATATCCAGTCGGGACTGCTGCTCATCACCGACAACGTGAACCAGCTCCAGGGGGTCATCGCCCACGAGCTTGGCCACGTGGCTGCGGGCGATTCAATCCGTTCCGGCGAAGGGGCGGGAGCGGCGACGGGAATCACGATCGCAACGATGATCCTTGGAGCGATTGCGGTTGCGGCGGGCGCCGGCGAGGCCGGGCTGGGCGTAATGATGGCCGGGCAGCGCGCAGCGCTCGGCAAATTCCTCGCTTTCACCCGCGGGCAGGAAGCGACAGCTGATGCCTTTGCCGGCGGGCGACCTCCACCGCGCCGGGATCAGCGGCAAGGGCATGCTCGAATTCTTCGGGAAGCTGCAGGTGCAGGAATATCGGCTCGCTTATTATGCGACGGAAGACGACTCGTTCGACACGACTCACCCGCTGACCCGCGACCGGATCGCGACTCTCAAGGATCAATTCGAGGCCGATCCGGCGTGGAACAAGAAGACCGACCCCGCACTCAATGAGCGGTTCCAGCGGGTGAAGGCGAAGCTCGCCGGCTTCATGGACCCGAAGCAGGCGGTGATTAAATATCCCGAGAGCGACCAGAGCGTTCCGGGCCACTATGCGCGCGCTTACGCTTATCACCTGGGCGGTTATCCAACCAAGGCAATGAACGAGGCGGACGCGTTGCTGGCGGCGGACCCCGACGATGCCTACTTCCTCGAGCTCAAGGGACAGATCCTGCTCGAGTCCGGCCATCCAGCCGACGCCATCGCGCCGCTTCGGGAAGCGACGAAACTCTCGGGCGACGCTCCGCTGATCGCAGCGATGCTCGGCCACGCGTTGATCGCGACAGAGAAGCCGGACAATTACGCCGAGGCAAAGCAGGTTCTCAAAACCGCGGTGAGCCGCGACAACGAAAACCCGTTTGCCTGGTACCAACTCGGCATCATCTACGAGCACGAGGGCGATATCGCTCGTGCGGCGCTCGCGACTGCCGAGCGCAATAATCTCGAGGGCGACCCCAAGCTTGCCCTTGTCAGCGCCCAAACGGCGATGAAGGGAATTGCGGTCGGGTCGCCCGACTATCTTCGCGCGCAGGATATCGCGATGGTGTCCTGTGCGGAGCTGACGAAGGACAAGCAGGTCAAGAAGGATAGGTTCGCCTGGTGCAACAAGTAGAAAGACCGTCCCTCGGGCGTGCCGGAGCGGCGGTTGCCGGAGGCGTTGTCGGCGCTGTCGTGATGGCCGCCATCCTGTTCTTCGCCGCTCCGCAAGTGGTTGGGAGCCGCATCGTTCGCGCCGGGATGATGGCCGACCCGCAAATCCTGGTTGATGCAAGCGAGGCGCTTCGCGACCGCCAATATGCCCCGGTGATCGCCCAGCACCGCGCCGAGATCGAAACTCCGTTTGCAACCTCGTGGAAGGGGGCGAGCAAGCCCGACGTAACGCTCGTTGAATTCTTCGATTACGCCTGCCCCTATTGCAAGGCCAGCAATCCGGCGGTCGAGCGGCTGCTTCGCGAAGACCCGCATCTTCGCGTGGTCTATCGTGAGCTCCCGATCCTCGGCCCTGAAAGCGTCACCGCGGCGCGGCTATCGCTCGACGCATCGAAGGCGGGCCGCTTCGCCGCGTTCCACGATACGCTGTGGGACGCTGGTCGCCCGGGGCCGGAGACCCTCGCCACCGCGAGCGAAGCGGCCGGAATAGCCGCCAAGCCGTCCGACAGCGCCGACGTCGAGGCCGAGTTGAAGAAGAATTTCCAGCTTGCCGGAGCCTTGGGAGCAACCGGGACTCCGCTGTTCGTCATCGGCGACCGCGTGCTCAACAGCGCCGTTGGCTACGACGAGCTGAAAAAGGCCGTCGAAGCCGCCCGCGCGGGCTGAATTCACTCCGGGTGGTCTCGGTGCTGCGCGAGGTGGTGACGCCCGGCCCGGGAGACCCGCTGCATCGCGAGGTAGGTGTAGGATGTCGACCAGCCGATAAGGACGAGCCCGTTCAGTGACTCGATTCCAGTCACGATTCGGATCGGGCCGGTGGGATAGACGTCGCCGAAGCCGAGCGTCGTGTAGCTGGTGATCGAGAAGTAGAAATAATCCATTGCCCCTTCGGTGGTCGCTCCGGCGATGGTTCCGAGGCCGAGATGGCCGTGCATCACGTAGAAGGCGATTGCGTAAAGCAGGATTTCGAACAGGTGGGCGGCGAAGATGCCGCCGATCAACTGCAGCATGTGGGTTCGAAGAGTCGCCGGAGCGCCGGAGTGAACCGGCCAGCTTAGCGTCAGCGCCTCGTAGTGAACGAAGACGGTGACGAGGACGAGCACCGCCGAAATGCCAAGCGCGTAAATTGTCGGAAAGATCATCAGCTACGCTCCCCCGGGCCTGCAACGCAGACTAGGCGCGAAACTCACTCTTTGCGATGCTCCGAATCCGGCTCGCCCTTGAAGCCCTGCGCGACGACATACCACTCCGACGAATCCTTGCGGCTGGCCGGCGGTTTGGCGTGCTTTACGTTGGTGAACTGCCGCTTGAGCGATGCAACCAGGCTGGTGTCGGCGCCGCCGGCGAGAACCTTGGCGACGAACGCTCCTCCCGGGCGAAGCACCTCGGACGCAAATTCGAGCGCGGCCTCGACCAATGCCATGGTCCGCAAATGGTCAGTCTGCGGGTGGCCGACGGTATTGGCGGCCATGTCCGAAAGGACGAGGTCGGCGGGGCCGTCCAGCTCGGCCCGCAGTCGCTCTGGTGCCTGCTCGTCCATGAAATCCATCTGCAGGATCGTCACGCCTTCGATCGGGTCGGTCGCCAGCAGGTCGATTCCGACGACTTTCGCCTTGGGAACCCGGCGGCGAAGGACCTGGCTCCACCCTCCAGGAGCGATGCCGAGATCGACCACCGCGGTCGCGCCGTTGAGAAATCCGAACCGCTCGTCGAGCTCGAGCAGCTTGTACGCGGCACGGCTGCGATAGTTTTCCGCCTTTGCGCGGCGAACATAGGGGTCGTTGAGCTGCCGCTCGAGCCAGCGGGTCGAGGAGGCCGTGCGTCCCCGGGCGGTTCGGACCCGCTGGTGAAACCCGCGACCGCGGGTCACAGGACGAACCCGTCTTTCGCCATAAGCGAGCGCAGGATGCCTTCACGGATACCGCGATCGGCGATGCCCAGCTTCTTTGCCGGCCAGATTTCCAGGATTGCTTCGAGAATTGCACAGCCGGCGACGACAAGGTCGGCGCGGTCGCGGCCGATGCAGGGCAGCGCCGAGCGCTCGTCGAAATCCATTTCGGCGATCATCGTGCTGATCGCCCGCATCGCCTCGATCGGGACGTGCAGTCCATCGACCGCCCGCCGGTCGTAGCTAGGCAGTGCAAGGTGGACGCTGGCAAGTGTGGTGACCGTGCCGCTGGTGCCGAGCAGGCGGATCCCGTCGCGATCGCGGGGGAGCATGGATTCGAACTGGTCGAAGGAGCGGCGAACCCGCTGGCGCATGCGCTGGTAAGCCTTTACGCGGTCCTCGCCCTCGATCGCTTCGCGGCCTTCGCTTTCAGTCAGCGAGACCACGCCCCACGGGGCGCTCCACCAGCTTCGGATTTTCGGAACGCCGCTGACCTGGTCGATGAGCACGAGTTCGGTCGATCCGCCGCCGATGTCGAAGATCAGCGCTGGCCCTTCGCCCGGTTCGAGCAATTTGTGGCACCCGAGCATTGCCAGCCGGGCTTCCTCGGCAGGTTCGATGATTTCGAGCGCAATTCCGGTCTCGTTGCGGACCCGCTCGACGAATTTCCGACCGTTGGCGGCGCGGCGGCAGGCCTCGGTAGCAACCGACCGCGACAGGGTAACGTGCCGCCGGCGGAGCTTCTCCGCGCACACCGAGAGCGCGACCACGGCCCGGTCCATCGATTCGTCGGACAGCTTGCCGCTCTGGCCAAGGCCGTCACCGAGGCGGACAATCCGCGAAAAGGCGTCGATGACGGTAAAGCCGCCGTCGCTGGGTCGCGCGATCAGCAACCGGCAATTGTTGGTTCCCAGGTCGAGTGCGCCGTAGGTTTGGCGCTGCTGGTGCCGCCGTATCGGCGGGGATTGGATGGCCGGTTCTCGCCGCATCGGCGGCTCCGGCGCGCTGGCGACGTCCTGCGCCATGAATCAAACGCCCGTTCTTTTCTGCACCGCCGGACAATACCAACGGCTGACTTGCGTCGAGTGTAAGCGCGAACCGGGTAAAAGGGCAAGTTAACGCGGATTTCCGGGGTCTTGGCGGGGAACGGGCAGGGTGCGCTAGGCAAGCTCGCAGCGCAGTTGACACCGGTCGATAGCAGTCCCTATCTCGCGCGCTCGCTGTTGCCCCGTCGTCTAATGGTAAGACTACGGACTCTGAATCCGTCAATCGTGGTTCGAATCCACGCGGGGCATCCAGCAAACAATCTCGATGTCGGACTGCGTTAGGTCTGACTCAAATTTCACGATTTCAACTCAATGTTGCGATGACTTGCTGCCACGACGCGCCAGACGCGGCGGCTTCACTGTCCGCCGCGTGTCTCGACCTGATTTTCTGTGCTCGCACCACTGGCAGACGCATTCGCCGGAACGCTACAACGTCGTGGCCAATTCGGCGAAGCGCCAGCCAATGGTCCGAGCGGCCGCCATTGGCCGGTCGCGGCCTGTCCGCTCTGAGCTGATCGCCGGCTAAAGCGGACATCTGTTCAGCTGGTGCGCCAATGTCTGCTTCCGACCCATTTCTGGCGATGCTTCACGTGAATGATAGGTGACAATGGCCGGAATGCGCCTCGCAGCGAACGCGGCGGAAAGAGCGACCGTCAAATCACAAAGTGATTGCAGTCGCTCGGCGACCTATTTCCTGCCTTATTGGAGACGTTCCGATGCCAGGCTCAGCAAGCCCAACTGGGGCCGCAACGGAAGTGGTGAAGTACCACGCAATTATCAATTTGATACACTTTGTGCTACGGGCCTTGGTCGCGCTCGGCAAGAACTTCGCTTTTATAAATTGATAAAGCGAGCCCCGGTTGTTCTCGAAAAACGGGTGAGGCGGATGCCAAGCGATATCCTAGACGATCTGGAAACTGCGTTCGATGCAGTTTGGAACTACGTCCCGAGCGACAATGTGCAGGCCGTGGTCGAAGAATCGCACCATGCCCTGCCACCGTCGGGCGCGGTCATCACCGCGACCTTGTTGGATAGCCTCAAGATTGGCCTGGGGCTGAAGGCGGCGCTCGATAGCGAGGCCGACACGTTCGAACGCATCTCCGGCGCAATCGACGTTGCAGAGTCAACTCTGTCAAATACAGCTGGAGGTCATGAAGCTGGCGTCTACCGATGGCCTAGTCGGCCCCGTGACAGGATACATCGCGTCGGCTGCCGGATTCTTGTCGATGGCAAGTATGGTGGCGGCCGAGTTTACTATAATGGGCATCGGTAAGGCGCAGGCCCTGGATGAGGCCGAAACGCATGGGCGTGAAACTGGATTCCATTTGGGTTTTGCCGCCGGCGCGACGGGCGCGGATGCCGCCTGGGTCTTTAATACGCTGGCGCAACCGCTTGTTGGATTGCCAAACGCGGACGGCGTTTTGCGAGCGCACAACTCAGCATTTGTTTCGGCCATGTTCAAGGGCTGGGAGGAGGCGTCAGCGCTCACACTTGAGCAAAAGATAGAATATCAAAAATGCGTTCTGGAGACTGCAGCAGCCCAGGGTGCCCATTGGCAGGACTCGGCGGAATTCAGCGAAGGCATACAAATCATTGGTCTTCGGCATGGCCAACACAGCCCGCGAAGCTGCGCACGAGTGCCTGCAACTCAACTCAAGCACCGACCCGGATGCTTCTCCTGCACATTTCAACCACGACGCGGGCGCATCCCCGGAACAGGGCATAAATTCGGATGGGGATGGAGTCCCCGACATGAGCGGCTCAGAAGATGGTTACGCCCACGCAACTGCGTCTGAGCCCGATGACATCTCTCCGGAGGAAGCGGGAAGCGACACGTCCGAACAGGTTGTTGGCGGTGTGGACGTCACCGATGGTCTTTACACGTCGTCTCCGGATGAACCGGACCTCAGCGACTTTGGCGGTGCTGACTTGTCGCCGGAACAGGGCATAGATTCGGATGGGGATGGAGTCGCGGACATGAGCGGCGCCGGGGGTTACGCCGACGCGAATGCGTTCGAAGTCCGATGATGTCTCTCCGGAGGAACTCCGCAGGCGGCACGTCGGAATTAACCTCGGCCGGTGAGGATTTATCGGACGGTCACTATAGCTCGTCTCCCGATGAGCCCGGCTTGAGTGGCCCCAACGGTGATCAAGACCCGGGTCGAGAGGATGCTCAAGAGTGTTCGATGCGAGGCGACGACGAGCCTTCACTGAGCTCGGAGGGCGCAGACGAAGCGGTCGCGCCGGACGTCGATCATCAAACGGCTGCAGCACCAGATCATATGGACGTAGCCGCGGACGCCGGTCCTCCGGCGGGGGCCCCATGAGAGCTCCAACGTCACTGGGTTCAGGAGGAGAATGCAATGGGTGCGTCCCGTTTGGAGTATGTCCGGCGTATGCTCGATGGAGGAGAAGTGAAGCGAGCTTCCATCGAACTTGAGAAACTAGCTCAAACTCCAGGGCAAGAGGCGGAGCTACAATTCCTTCAGGGTGTCTGCGCGTTCAGGCGCAACGATTTTCGATCGGCTCTCAGTCACTTCAAGTCCGCTCTGGCGGACGAACAGACCCCGGATGCGAGCTATTATTCCGGGCTGGCGTGTGAGCGACTCGGAGATGGCCCGCGCGCGGAGCAGTTCTACAAGATCACCCTGGCACTCGATCCGACCCATCCACATGCGGCGCGAAAGCTCGGAAATCTATCGGCGGCCTCGGGAGGCGCTGCTTCTGGCGGCTCGCCACACTCTACCGACAATTCAGCTCGCCCGATTGAACATGCGAAAGGAGGATCTGCCTCGGGAGCAAAAATGGCCGAGACCTCTAGAACTGATCAAAACGAGGCCGTTCCCCAAGGAGAAATCGTTCTTTCCGGAAAACGGCGGAAAAGTTCCTATGAAACGTCCGTTACGCTCATCGCAGTTGTGTTACCGATCAGTATCCTAGCAATTATCTTCGGCTATTCATTAATGGAAAAATACCCACACAATCCGACATTATTTTTAATCGGAATGGGCCTATTTGTGTTTGCATTGATACTGTTTGTGTCTGTTGTGTTAAGAGCACGAAGCTATTCATGGTCAATATACGAATATAGAATTGACATAAATAAGGGTGTCCTTAGTAGAAAGTATCAGCAGGTGTGGCTGTATGAAATCAAGGACACGCAACTGAACCGAAATTTTTATGACATGATTACTAACAACGCGTCCATTAAGATAATCGGCGAAGGTAAATCCGTCGAAATGCGAGGCATAGCCGATGCCGCTAAATCGGAAAGAATATGGAACTTGCTGCGCTCAGCCATTCAACTCGAACGGGGCGAAGTGAAGAAGATATGGATTTGATCGTCGCTGGTCAGGTCTACCCAATGCTGCCGTCGATAAAGACGTTACCATCGCCACCGGATACTAGGCTGTCGATGAAATGCTCACTAGTATACCCTCGACGTCGCGCATTGATCAGTTCGCTTCGGACCTTTGAGGCTCGTGTCCCCTTTCCACCCAAAGCAGGCATAGGCCGGCGCCCGCTTGAGACGGGCGCCGATTTTCGATGTTCAGACTTCCGTTCCTTCCGCGAGCGCCAAAGCATCTTCGATATCGACGCCGAGATATCGAACGGTGCTTTCGATCTTCGTGTGGCCCAGCAAAATCTGAACGGCACGCAGGTTGCCAGTCTGCTTGTAGATCAGCGCTGCCTTTGTCCGGCGGAGGGAGTGCGTTCCATAATCCTCTCGTCGTAAGCCGATCCCGGTGACCCACTCGTCAACAAGCCTCGCATACTGCCTGGTGCTGAGGTGGTCGGTGTGATCAACTCGGCTCGGAAAGGCGAAGCTGTCGACCGACCCGCCACGACGTTCTAGCCATGCCAGGATGCTCGACCGAGCCGGCTCCAGCAGCTCGAATTGGACGGGGCGCTTGGTCTTCTGCTGAATGACCATCGCACGGTTTCGTACGCGCCCCCCAGCAACGAGGTCGCCGATGCGAACCTTCACGAGATCGCAGCCGCGAAGCTTGCTGTCGATCGCAAGGTCGAACAACGCCCTGTCCCGAAGTCGATGTTCCTGATCCAACATGAAGCGAATCGCCCAGATCTCCTTCGGCTTCAGCGGCCGTTTTGCGCCAAGCTTTCTCCCTGCGTTCCATGCAGGCCCCTGTTCCACAGGGTCGTATGACGAGTGTCCCATCATCATTCTCCGTTGGCCGGAATGGCCGTCGGGAGAACAGATCTGGTGGGGCTTCTGGCCGAGTGCAGAAGGTCGGCCTTTTGGCGAGAATGCTTCAAAACGTAAGCTTGGTACTCAGCCCTTCCGTATTTGCTTGGAGCGACCGGGTTGGCGCAGTTGCCAGTCGATGTTCCAGCACTATGATTTGCCTCGCTCGGCAGCGAAGGAGCGTGCATGGCGAAGGGCGGCAACAAAGGCGGAGGCGGCCGTCTCCGGAAGCTTCACTTGGTGAAGGACCATGAGAAGAAGGATTGGGCCTTGAAACTCGAGGGCGGCGGCCGAGCAGTGCGCCGCTTCGATACGAAGGAAGACGCAACCAAGGGCGGGGCACTTTCCGACGCACTTGGCAGACAGGGCGGATCCGTTCGCATACACAAGCAGGACGGCAAGATTCAGGAAGAGCGGACCTATCCCGGCTCTAAGGATCCACCAGAAAGCGCCGGTTAGGCGAGTCAGCGCATTGGCTCCGACACGGAGGGTCGCGCATCGCTTTGGCGGCGTCTGGACCGAAATCAAGCTCCGAGCTCTGACTGAGTATCTCGATTTCTATCAGAAAGCCCTGAAAAACATGGGCTTCGAGACTTGGTATATCGACGCGTTTGCTGGGACCGGCGATCGACACGCAGAACTTCAGCAAGGCGGGATATTTGAAAACAGCCCGATCGAACATGTCGAACGGATCCTGGACGGCAGCGCTCGCAAAGCCCTACAGATTGCTCCGCCCTTCACTCACTACTGGTTTACGGAGCGACATCGCGGCCGCGCAGAGACATTGCTCGCGCTCAAATCGGAATTCCCGCACGACATCACGCTCAAGCCCGGCGAAGCGAACTCAGAGCTGCGGGCGCTACTTAAATCACCTCCGTGGACAAATCATCGTGACGCATGGAAACAGCGCGGCGTAGTTTTCCTCGACCCCTATGGCATGAGCGTCGACTGGTCGACGTTGAAGCTTCTCGCCGACACGAAACGGGTCGACGTTTGGTATCTGTTTCCCCGAAAGGCCGTCGTCCAACAGCTCGCCAATGAAATTGGCGGATCGATGATGGGAAGCGGAAGCGGCTAAATCAGATTTTCGGATCCGACGATTGGGAGCGAGAATTTTATCGGTCGCAGCCAGCCCAAGGGCGGCTATTCGACCCGACACCCGCCGAAACGAAGTCACGGATAGCATCTCCCGAGCAGATTTGCGCCTACGCTCGAAAAAGGCTCGCAACACTCTTTTGTTATGTCTCAGAGCCGTTACCGCTGATTGCGAAAGGCCGCGATCTTTTCGAGCTCTATTGCCTGTCGAACAACGCTTCGGCGCTCTCGCTAATAAAGAAAGGCGTCAATCACGTCAGAGGGAAATACCAGCCGGCATCTCGTCGTAAGTCCGGCCATTGAGCAGGCGGCCGGTCGCCTTTTTGTTGGTTCCGCCCCATTGCTTGAAAAAGAAAGCTGCGCCGTAGGCCCGGCACAGCTGCTCGATGCGAAGCACCCACGCCTCTTCCATCGGGCGAGCCTGAGGACCGGATTCGCCGCCGACAATCGCCCAGGCGATGCCGGTCAAATCAGCCGTGTCGATCGCTTCGATCAGCGGCTCGAACGAAATGAATCGGATCGCCGCCGGCGTCTCACGCAAATCGTCGATGCGATGCGCGACCTCTTGGCTTTCCACGCTGGTGCCGAGCCAGACATTCGCCAAGACATCGAACTCGGGCCGCGACATCAATCGCCGCATCCGCTCGGGACGCTTCGTCAGCAGTTGGTAATCGTGGTGCGGCGTCGCCCTCATCACACCCCACACCTTCAAGATAAATTCCGCAGGTACGTCCTCGTGAAACAGGTCCGACATCGAATTGACGAAGACCTTGCGCGGCTTGCGCCATCGTCCCGGCACCGCGAGCGCGGCGTCATCGCAACGAACCTTCCCGGTCCATTTGGCTCGCCCACCCGACTTTCGGGTTAGGCCGGAATATTTCTCGACCCCCATGGCATCGAGCCTGGCCGCCATACGCATTGCGTAGCAGTTGGTGCAGCCGGCCGAGGCCAGCGAGCAGCCCGCGACCGGATTCCACGTCGCATCCGTCCATTCGATCGGCGAATTCTCCGACATGGCATATCTCCCCGGTGCAGCGGAACCGCGCGCTGCCTGCTAGTTGAATCATGGACAAGTCCGCAGGGCAAGCGCGATGATGCTAGGCGGCTTTCCCCCTGATCTCCTCACGGCTTGAACCTGAACGAATGCTTGCTTTTGGGATGCAGCCTTCGCGGCTTCGAGCGACCGGGATGGGCGCTAAGCGGCCACCCGCCACCTGTCGCAGAAGTTCACTTGTCGCATGAGTGATGTCACGAGCAGTGCAAACCGCGCGTAGCTCGACAGCCGATCTGCCGGTGCTTTCAGTTCATGAGCAGTCGCATGGTCCGGCTGCGGAGGTCCACCACGATGTTGAGTGGGCCACCCGGCTGACTTCCGAGCGGCTCAAAGCTCGCTGAATGACCTCAAGGAAAATTCACTACCTTCGCGGTGAACAGAGGCGACCCAACGGTCGCTTGAGCGAGCCTGGGACGCTCGCGATTCGCTCTCGGAAGAGGAGTGGCTGAAGGAAGCGGCTGAAGTGGCGAGATTCATCAGACACATTGGACGAACGGATGGCAGGAAGCGCTCGTGGGCACTTCAACCGAGCTGCCCCGTCGAATCGAGGCTGTTGCGTCCTCTTGTGAACGGTTGATCGACGCGAGCGGCCTTACGCTCACGGTGAATGAAAGCGCGTCCGTCGAGGCGCTCGATGAGCTCATTCAACTGCTGCTGAGCGTCTAAGCTCGGCATCCGACGGGAAGAAGGCGCTGATGGATGCGTCGCCGAGCGCAATATCAAAGTCCATCACGTCGAGCTATTCTCCGACGGGAGATGATCTCTTTCCTCTTCCTCGCCTACGCGCTGGCACACGGCGCGCTTTCTGTATGGGCGGTACGTCTTTTCCTGCAGCACCGCCACCCGGACACCGTTCCTGTGCTGATCGTGCTCTTTGGCTTGATCTATGACAACGCAGTTCTCGCCGGCGGCACTTTCATCGGACACGGGGAACTTCTGGAACGCCTCAGTGTCCCCCGGTTCTTCCTGCATGCATTCGGGACGCCGCTGTTGATACTCTCAGCTCTTGGACTCGTACGACGCTCCGGGGCGAAATGGGCTCGGAGCTCTGTGGTTGGCGGTGGTATGGCTGCACTCACCTTGGCGATGGTTGCTGTCGGCGTGGCGGCTGATCTGGTTGGGCTCCATTTGGTCGCAAAGGACTCGGCGGGCGTTGTCTCCTACGGCAACGCCTCAGCTTTCGCTGCGCCGGTTGCCCCGCTCGTTACAGTCCTCATCCTGCTGACAGCCGGAGTGATCGTTTGGCGCCACAGCGGCGGACCGTGGCTCCTGATCGGCGCAATCGTGCAGCTCCTTGCCGGGGCCATCAGCGGCGCGATGATGATTGTCGCAAACTTTGGTGAGCTGGTGCTACTTGCTGCGCTCGTGCTCACCGATGCCATACTTTCTAGATGCGTGGAGTACTCCCCAAGCTCTCGCTCAGAATGATCGCATGGATTTGATGCTCTCCTAAAGCGCCTGCGTGTGTCCGCTTTCCATCCCTTCCTACCGCGGCATCTTGGAGCGTCGCAGTCGTCAACTAAGGCAACCGAGTAGCAGCAGCAGCAAGGAAGAACCGAGCCCGGCATATGCTACCCACAGAGGGCAGCTGAATATGCCTTCTGGCTTCGAAGGCTTGCGGTGCTTGATCACTATTAGCGCCAGGTTCACGCCCGCGAAAATCGCAAGCGTTCCTCTTGCGGCCAGGTCCGCCAAGCCTTCCAGCGGCACGCCAAGGCTGAGGACCAGGATCGCGGCAACGCCTGCAACGGTGGCGAGAAGCGGGGTGCGGGTTGTCGGGTTCACTCGCGCCATCACGGCGGGCAGGTTTCCCTGGTCAGCTAGTCCGTAAAGCACGCGCGCGATCATGATCATGTGAACGACGATTCCATTCAGCGTCGCGACGATCGCGATGGCGCCCATCATGATGAGCGGCATTCCCGTGAGCCGCTCGAAAACTAACGCGAGCGGAGCGCGTGATCGCGCCAGCTCTGGTGGCGGGACCACAGTGACGGCAATCCACGTAACCAGCATGTACAGCAGAGCGGTGACAGCAAGGGTCAGGAAGAGCGCCCGCGGCAGCGTTCGGCTCGGCTCTTTCAGTTCCTCGGCAATGTTCACGATATGCTCGAAGCCGATGAAGGCGAAGACGGCGATCAGCGTTGTTCCGCCGAGGGGAAGCCAAGCGCGGACTTCGGCGGGTGGTACCATCTCCGGCAGACGCTGAAAAATCTCCGGACTGTTGGCGAGGCCCGCGACGATTATCAGCAGGAGGCCGCCGACTTCGATCAAGGTCAAGGCGCCGGCGAATGCGATCGACTGAGTCGTGGCGAGGCTGGCGACGCCGCCCATCAGTATGACGACGCAGGCGATCAGCACAGGACCGGGGAGCGGCACGAACGCACCGACGTAGCTCACGCTGCCGACGCTGATTGTCGCGGCGGACACGACCGCCGTCGCGACCACAAGCAGACCCATGAGGAGGCTCAGCCAGCTGCGCTGGAAGGCAGCTTGGACGTAGGCGGCTTCGCTGGCGCTGACCGGCATCCGCGTTCCAAGCTCCGCGAAGGATGCAGCGGTCAAACTCATTGCGATCGCGGCCGCGAGAAAGCCAAGAGGTGCATACATGCCGCTGCGACCGGCAGCTATTCCAACGAGAACGTAGATGCCTGCGCCGATCGTGACGCCGACGCCGTATAGGACGGCATGCGCGAGCGTCAGGCGACGGAGGAGCGGAGCACTCGTTTGCGGGCGAGGTTCCATCAGCTTGTTTCGAGGCTCCCTTCAACTACACCACCGCGGACTAGCCTGAACGGCGCGCGCACGGTGGTACCAGCTTTTCCGCATGCCCTCCCTGCAGGCTATATCTAACCGGAGCTTTGGCGTGACTTTGGCGCCTCCGGGCTCAACCAGTCGTGCGTCAGCAGCTTTAGTTGCGCCAGCAGAGAAACCAGGAAAGCCGTCGACCACCCGATCATGAGAAGGCCGGTAGCGCCCTCGATGGCGCCCAGAATACGCCATTGCTCTCCCAGGACGATGTCGCCGTAGCCGACAGACGAATAGGTGACTGTCGAAAAATACAGCGCCACCTCGAAACGGTCCATCGCGCCAATCACGAGATACAGCAGCGCGTACGCCCATATCTCCACGGTGTGAATTGCGAAGATCGCCATGGAGGAGATTAGCAGCACCGCAACCGGAGAGGTCCTCAGCGGTCTCACCAACCGGTGATGCGACCGGAGTATCCGCACCAGAAAGCCGAGCCCCGTCAGGTGGATTGCCACGGTGAGCAGCGACATGATCGTCGCCAGGAATAGCTGCGTAACCATCAGACGCCTTAATCTGTAGACAAGTTGACCGCCGGGCAGAGCCGCGACGCAAGCAGACGTCTAGTTAACAGCGCTTCCTGCCGGAAGTACATGGACGCGCTTTGTCGCTTTTCGACCAAAAGCGGACACTAGAGGGTTTCGCCACGAATTGGGTCCGTGACTCTGCGTATTATGAACGCTGGTGAAGCAGCCTATCGTCCGATCTTCAATCGAATCGTCAGGAGGCCAGACATGACCAAGGCAGTATTCGCCGCGATCGCCGCGTTTGCGGTTTCATCCGCTGTCCCGGCAGCGTCCCAGTCAACGCCGCCGGCACCCAACCCGCAAGCGCCTCAGGCCTGTCCAATGGCCGGCGGATCGATGCAAGGCGGAATGATGGGAGCTGGCATGGCTCGCGGTCAAGCGAGTGACCACTGGCAGCACATGCACGACCAGATGCAAACGATCCACACGCAAATGGAAGCTATGCACACGCAAATGCAGGCAATGCACGATGAAATGACGAAGCTGCGTCAGGACATGCACCGGGAGCGTTAGAAAGCAGGGAGGTGCGCCATGCCGATGCATGATTATTATTGGGGCGGGAATGGCTGGGGCGGCTGGATGATCGTCCACGCCGGCTTCTGGGTCCTGCTCCTTGTGCTGGTGGTGTTCGCCCTGGTCGCGCTCTCACGCGGCCGAGGCCGATCAAACGGGAAATCCCCAAGCGCGCTGGACGTTTTGAACGAACGCTATGCGCGCGGCGAAATTGATCGCGACGAGTATCTCCAGCGCAAGAAGGACATCCTCGAGAAACGGGACTAATTCGCTGGGATCGATTTGATCGCCCTGTTTCGCGCCGGGCCCAGGTAGATCCTCTCAAACGCGAAGATGGCAAGAACGGCGCCCAACGCGATCCAAACGATGGCCGGGTTCGTCATGACCTTTGCCCAGACGAAAGCGGCGAGCACGACGGCGTCGAGCGCAATCGCAATGATCAGTATCGCGGGCCTCGCGGCGACTTCTGCGCGAAGGTGCCGAAGCACACCCCAATGGATGATCATGTCCATCAGCAGATAGAAGATTGCGCCCAGCGCGGCGATCCGCGTCAGGTCAAAGAAGGCGGCGAGCAGTCCAGCCGAGACGGCTGTATAAACGAGCAAGTGCCGCTGGATGGGCCCGCTCATCCCGAGATGGCTGTGCGGGATGAGCTTCATTTCGGTCAGCATCGTCAGCATCCGCGAAACCGCGAACATGCTCGCGAGAATGCCCGAGGCCGTCGCCACGATCGCGACAAACACGGTGAACCAGAGGCCACCCTCGCCGAGAACGGGCTTTGCTGCCTCGGCCAACGAATAATCGCGGGCGGCAATGATTTCTGAAACGGTCAGCGACGAGCCGACGGCAAGCGCGACTGCTACATAAACGACGAGGCAGATTAGGAGCGAAAAAACGATTGCCCGGCCGACATTGCGATGCGGATCGACGACCTCCCCGCCGCTGTTGGTGATCGTCGTGAAGCCCTTGAACGCAAGCACCGCCAGCGCTGTTGCTGCAAGAAAGCCGGTCCAGCCGGCACCGACGGATCCGCCCGCCTGATAGGAAAAGTCGGACGCCCAGCCGGCCGCCACTGCAAAGCCGAGGATCCCTAAGACCTTGAGCGCCGCCGTGACCTTGGAGAAGCCACCGATGACAGTATTGCCGGAAATGTTCATCAAGAAGGCGAAAACCACCAGGCCGACCGCCAGCAGGGACACGGCGAGGCCGGACCCTCCGCCGAACAACTGGAGCGTGTAAGTACCGAAGGTGCGGGCCACCAGGCTCTCGTTGATAATCATTGAAAAGGCCATCAGCAGCGCCGCCGCCCCGGTCACCGTGTTGCTTCCGTAGGCGCGGTTCAGGATCATCGCGATCCCGCCCGATGACGGAAACCGGTCGGAAACCTTTGCGTAGCTGTATGCGCTAAATCCGCTGACGACCGCACCGGCGAGAAAGGCCAGCGGAAACCAACTGCCGGAAAGCTCCGCGACTTGCCCGGTCAGGGCAAAGATGCCGGCGCCGATCATTACGCCGGTGCCCATCGCGACCGTGCCGCCGAGCGTCAGGCTGTTCTTCTCATAGGCCGCTTCAGACACCTGCTGCCCCGCCAACTCCTGGAACGTGATTTTTCGTCACGCCTCCGCTTTGCTTTCCTCCAGCTCCGTCACAACTGTTCGCAGCCTCGCCGAACCTCCGCCGCCGCCTTCTTCAGCTCTGCATTGTCGATCGCCTGCATCGACGCCACCGGGTCGATCGCGGCCACTTCCGTTTCGCCCTCGCCCCTCGCCTGGACGACGACATTGCAAGGCAGCATCGTCCCGACCTTGTCCTCGATGGTCAGCGCCTGGTGCGCCAGTTTCGGATTGCACGCGCCAAGGATCGTGTAGGGCCTGAAATCCACCCCGATCTTCTCCCTGAACGCGGCTTTGAGGTCGATCCGGCTGATGATTCCGAACCCTTGTTCCTTCAGCGCCGCCTCGGTCATTTCGATCGCGCGTTCGAACGGCAGTTTCAGCGTCGTCGCGATGTAATAGCTCATGGCGTGTCCTCCTCTTTTGCTTCTGCGGTTTGCAGGGCGTGGAAGCCATCAACGCACCGTCGGCTTTCTGGCGACAGCGGTCAGCAGTCTCCAGTGCCGGGCGCTGGGGTGAAGTATTTTTCCAACTTGCCCGGCTCGCCATTATGCTCGTCGGCATTGTCCAGTGGCGGCTTGTTGCGCGTTATGTTCGGCCAGCGAGATGCGTAAGTCGCATTGAGATCGAGCCATTTTTCCAAACCCGAGTCCGTGTCCGGCAGGATCGCCTCAGCAGGACATTCCGGCTCGCACACACCGCAGTCGATGCATTCGTCCGGGTTGATCACGAGCATCATCTCGCCCTCGTAGAAGCAGTCTACCGGGCAGACTTCGACGCAATCCGTGTATTTGCAGCGGATACAGTTTTCGGTGACCACATAAGTCATGGCAAGTGGATGCTGGAACAGTGGCTTTTGTTTCGCTTGAACGATTTGCCCCACGGCCATGGCAGGCGGCTACCACGGCGGTGGATGCTGGCTTCGTGAAAGTCAGAGCTGCGGCTTTCGCCCTTGGGCACTGGTGGGCGTGGCCGAACGAATCAGCGCATAAACCAATCGGGCCCAGCGCAAATACAGCGACGGTGTCGCCGATCCTTACCTTTCCTCGTTCTGCGCCGGCAAAGCCTGTAGACATGATGTCAGGGCACATGAGGACCTGCTCGTCGGTCAGCTGGTCTGGAATTGGACTTAGATTGGCCATGGCGTCCGGCACCAGAACGAATTCTGCCTGGCATCCATCGATGGTGTTGCCGAAGCGCCAGCCGCCCATTGCTTTGAAGCCGTGGCGTGTTCCGGGGCCGTCTTGAGAGAGGCATCCGCACAAGGATGCGTAACTATGCCCGCTCGGCGTGATTGCGCCGGCGATGACACGCTGGCCTTCCTCGTAGCCAGTGATCGCAGACCCCAGCTTCTCAATGATTCCGACAGGCTCATGCCCGACCGTAAGGCCACTGGCGACGGGGTATTCGCCTTTCAGGATGTGGACATCGGTACCGCAGATAGTCGTCGTGGTAATGCGGATGAGAGCATCCGTTGCGCCCACATCCGGTAACGGCTTTTGATCGAGCACAATCCTGCCAGGCTCGACGAATATTGCTGCTTTCATGTGGGCGATGGCAAATCCTTCAATCTTGCGCTTAAAGTCCGGTAGCGACGGCGTATTGGAGTAGTGCGCCCGCTGGCGCGCCATTTGCCACTTGCCTACCAACGAGGCAGCTCTCGGTTGCGCCTAGCATTCGCAGGACCCAAAGCCAGTGAGCCTCTATGCTGGTTGAGGGCTCTCGCAGCCGGCCACCTCTAGCAAAAACGTTCCGGTGGCGACGAAGCTAAGTGCCAACACCCAGGCGAAACTCGCTACCACAGCTGGTACGGGCCCGAAGACCATGACGGCCAACGAGGTCACGGACAGACCCACGACCAGGGCCAGCCCCAGCGCAAGGTCAGTCAAAGCGGATATGCCAATCCACATCCTCACCCTGCCGTGTGCCACCCGAAGCGTGAAAAACAGGATAATTGCTCGCGCGAGGAGCCAAGCAGCGATGACCGACATGCTCGACAAGAGATCGCCTGCGAAGTTCAAGAAGAAGAGTAAACCTGCGGCAACCGTTGAGGTCCCCGCCAGAATTGCGAGGCTCCGGGCCTCGTGGCGTGCCATACCTGCTAACATTTCAGCGAGGCCTGCTGCCAACAATACTGTCCCAATTGTCCTGGTCCCTGCGACCGGGCCAAGTAGAGGCAAGAGCGCCGCAGCGGCACTTAGCAGGAGGGTGAAGATCCCAGCAGCACGAATGAGATTGACATTACTCGTTAGGCGCTCGTGCGCAGGAGGCATAGCTGCCCAGTTCGGTTGCTCGATTTTCAATGGTCGCTCCTTCTAGCGGGAGCTTCGCACAACTCTCCGGCACCGACAGTCTACAAAACCGGTGAATTGCTCTTATACACTAGAGCGCGCGGGCTGCCTAATGATACCCGTTGTCGCTACGATGAAGTACCTGCTTGGGGTCAAAAGCAGATCTACTCCGCGAATGTCGGCAATGTGTGAAAGCAGACGCCAGTCCCGATTGAGGACCTAGCGGTCGCCATCGTTACTCCGCTCGTTATTTCGCTCCACTCGTGTATAAGAAACTTACTACCGGCCAACCTACAGGCGCGCCGGTGGCCGAGAGAAGTGCGACGCTCCCGCCTGAAGGAGCACCCATGAAACAATTTCCCGACCAGGCAGAAGCGCAATCGCTGGCGCTTGCGATCGTCGATACGCTGCCCGAGCCGTTCCTGGTGCTCGACAACTCGCTCCAGCTTCTCGCCGCGAGCCGCTGTTTTTACGAGGTGTACGGCGAGGATCCGGCGACGGCTCGCGGCCGTTCGTTCTTCGAGCTTTCGGGCGGGCAGTGGGACATCCCGGGCTTGCGCCAGCTGCTTCGGGCCGTGCTGCCCGACCACGCCGGGCTCAAGGGTTTCGAATTTGAGCAGGAGTTCGGCAAGCTCGGCAAGCGTACCATCCAGCTCAACGCTCTTCCTCTCCGCGACGAGGCCGGAGCCAGCAAGATGCTGCTCCTCGCGATCAAGGACATCACCGAGCGGCGTGACGCCGAGCAGGAGAAGCAGCGGCTGCTCGAGCACACCGAGGAGCTGCTCGAGCAGCAAACGACACTGTTGCGTGAGATGCGGCACCGCATCGCCAACAGCCTGCAGATCATCGCGAGCATTCTCCTGCTTAAGGCAGGGTCGGTGACCTCCGAGGAGACCAAGAAGGAGTTGCGCGCCGCTCACCAGAGAGTGATGTCGGTCGCAGCGGTGCAGGGGCATCTGCAGGCATGCGAGGGGATCGAGCAGATCGAGATGGGACCGTATCTGACCAAACTCGGAAGCGGGCTTGCATCCTCAATGGTCAGCCCAGAACGGAACACCCGGATCAAAGTTGTTGCAGACGAAGGAACGCTGCCCACCAGCCACGCGGTGAGCCTGGGCCTGATCGTGACCGAGCTGATCATGAATGCGCTGAAATATGCGTTCCCCGAAGGACATAAGTCAGCACTGATCCAGGTGACCTTCGAGACGGCGGCGGCGGACTGGAAGCTGACCGTTTCCGACAATGGCGCGGGCCGTGGTCAATTTCAGGAAGCGGCGAACTCGACCGGGCTTGGCACCGTTCTCGTCGCGGCGCTCGCCAAGCAGCTCAATGCGGTGGTTACCGAGCCGCTGACGAAGAAGGGGCTGACAGTCGAAGTTACGCGGGCGACGTTCGCCTCGCGGCTGCCGAGGGCGGCGTAGCCGGGCGGCTGACCTGGCGTCTTACCGGAGGGGCTAATGTCCGCTTTGGGTCGAAAACGGACACTAGCGCCATGCGTGGTGCCACTAGACGCCATTGCCGCGTTTGCTGGACGAGGCCGCCACTAAGGCCCGCCAGAATCGGACCTTTCGATACGGAGTCACACTGGCCGCATTGTGGAGTCACAGCTCTCAAATCACTGAAAAAATTGTCCAAGGCGTTCAGCTGCTTCGCTGGCCTCGAAGAGTCACAGGTTTTTCAATTCCACACTCGATCCGCTGCCATTCGGCATTTTTCGGAAAGCTTCGCTCCACGACGCGTTGTTTTGCCGAGGAGAATGCAATGGCTGACAGCAGACCTGAACCCGTTTCCGAAACCGTGGTCGTGACCGGCGGAACCGCCGGCGTCGGGCGGGCGACCGTCCGTGAATTCGCACGGCACGGCGCCAATGTCGCGATCCTCGCTCGCGGCGAGGACCGGCTCCAGGCGGCCAAGGCGGAAGTCGAGAAGCTCGGCGGGAAGGCGATTGCAATCCAGGTGGACGTCTCCGACGCGAAAGCTGTCGAGGAAGCGGCCGACAGAATCGAGCGGGAGCTCGGCGAAATCGACGTTTGGGTGAACAATGCCTTTGCCGGCATCTTCGCGCGATTCTCGGACATCACTCCCGAGGAATATCAGCGCGTTACCGATGTTACCTACATCGGCCAGGTCAACGGAACGCGCGCCGCGCTAAAGCGGATGACTCCCCGCAACCGCGGTTCGATCGTGCTCGTCGGATCGGCGCTCGCCTATCGCGGAATTCCGCTTCAGTCGGCCTATTGCGGCGCCAAGCACGCCATCGAGGGAATGCTGGATTTGGTGCGGACCGAGCTCCTGCACGACAAAGCCGATGTGGCCATCACGATGGTTCAGATGCCGGGGCTGAACACGCCGCAGTTCGAGTGGATCCGCGCCAAGCTGCCTGGAAAGCCGCGCCCGATCGGGTCGGTGTTCCAGCCCGAGGTGGCGGCCCGCGCCATCTATTTCGCCGCCCATGAGGGCAGGGGGCGAAAGGAGATCGAGGTCGGCTATCCCACGGTCAAATCGATTTGGGGCGACAAGCTCGCGTCGTCGTGGCTCGACGATTATCTCGCCAAAGTCGGCTTCAAGGGGCAGCAGGCAAAAGAGCCGGTCAGTCCAGACAGGAAAGACAATTTGTTCGAGCCGGTGCCGGGCGATTTCGAAGCCCACGGCCGCTTCGATTCCGAAGCCGAGGAGTCCAGCCCCGAATTATGGGCGACCATGCACAAGAAACAGATCGGCCTCGCGGCGCTGGGGACGGTTGCGGCGGCGGCAGCGGCAGGGGTCGGGTTCATGCTCGCCAGCCGCGATCGCGTCTCGGACAGCTAAGCGCCAGTCGCACGCGCGGGCAGCGCCTCAGGTGTTTTCGTCGAGCGAATAGCCTTCCGAGCGCACGGTCCGGATGAGGTTCTTGCCGCCACCCGATTCCAGCGACTGGCGGAGCCGGCGGATGTGAACGTCGACGGTCCGCAGCTCGATGTCCTCGTTGTGCGGCCACACCAGTTCAAGCAGCTGCTGGCGGGAAAAGACTTTTTCCGGGTTTTGCAGGAAATGCCGAAGCAGCCGGTATTCGGTCGGCCCGAGCGAGACCGGCGATCCGTCGCGGCGAACGCGATGGGCGGCAACGTCCATTTCGATCCCGGCGTAATTTATCTTCTCGGCGACGAGGTTGGGGCTCGAACGCCTGAGAAGCGCCTTGGCGCGGGCGACCAACTCCTTGGGGCTGAACGGCTTGGTGATGAAATCGTCGGCACCAGTGTCGAGGCCGCGGATGCGGTCCTCTTCTTCGCCGCGGGCGGTCAGCATCATGATCGGCATTGCCGAGTTCGCCGCGCTTCGCCGCAACCGGCGGCACACTTCGATTCCACTGACGTCCTCGATCATCCAGTCGAGGATGACGAGGGCCGGGTGAATCTCCTCGATCAGCACCAGGGCCTCTTCGCCCGACGGCGTACTCGTAACGGTGAAGCCTTCCTTCGAGAAGTGATGCTTGATGAGATCGGCGATGGCACGATCATCCTCGACGACCAGCATCCGCTTGGTGCCGTTGACCGACATGTCAGTGAGTTCCGGCCTTCTCGAGCCGTTCAGCCATCTGCTCGCCGGTCGCCGCGAAATAGACCATTTCGGCAATGTTGGTCGCATGGTCGCCGACCCGCTCGAGGTTTTTGGCGACGAACAGGAGGTGTGCCGACTGACTGATGCTCTTGGGCTTTTCCATCATGTGGGTGAGCAGCGCCCGAAAGATGGAATCGTAGAAGTCATCCACCGCCTGGTCGCGCTCCGCGACCAGCACCGCTGCTCCGGAATCGCGGTTGACGAAGGCGTTGAGGACGTCGTGGACCATCTGCGTTGCAATCCGGGCCATCTCGGGAAGCAGCGACAGCGGCTCGATCTGGCCGACGTCCTCCAGCTGCGGCACCCGCCGCGCGATGTTCTTCGCGTAATCGCCAATCCGCTCGACGACGCCCGAGATTTTCAAAGCGGCGACGGCCTCTCGAAGGTCGCCCGCCATCGGCGCTCGAAGCGCGATCAGCTGGACCACGCGCCGCTCCGTCTCGATCTCCAGTCGATCGAGCTTCTTGTCCTCTTCGACAACCCTTTGGGCGCCTTCCAGGTCGCGCTGGACGAGGCACCGCATCGCCTCTCCGATCGCGTGCTCGGCAAGGCCGCCCATCTCGGCGATCAGCGCCCGAAGCCGGTCGAGATCCTGGTCGAATGCCTTGAGTGTATGTTCACGGCCTTGCTGCATGAGTGCGCTCCGTTAGCCGAACCGGCCGGTGATATAGTCCTGTGTGCGCTGTTCGCGCGGGTTGGTGAAGATGTCCTTGGTTCGCCCGAACTCGACGAGCTCGCCAAGGTGGAAAAAGGCGGTCCGCTGCGACACTCGCGCGGCCTGCTGCATGTTGTGCGTGACGATGATGATCGTAAAGCGCTCGCGAAGCTCGTGAATCAGCTCTTCGACTTTCGCCGTGGAAATCGGGTCGAGCGCCGAGGTCGCTTCGTCGAGAAGCAATATCTCCGGCCTGACGGCGATCGTCCGCGCGATGCAAAGCCGCTGCTGCTGGCCTCCGGAAAGGCCGAGCGCGCTCTGGTTCAGCTTGTCCTTGACCTCTTCCCACAGCGCCGCCTGGCGGAGCGCGTCCTCGACCCGGTCGGTAATCTCCGACTTGGACATCTTCTCATAGTAATTCAGCGCGAAGGCGACGTTGTTGCGGATCGACGATGCGAACGGCGTCGGCTTCTGGAACACCATGCCAACCTTCCGCCGGAGCTCCGAGAGCGGATATTTCTTCTCCAGCACGTTGCGGCCGTCGATGACGATCTCGCCTTCCGCGCGCTGGTCGGGGTAGATTTCGTAGATCCGGTTTACTGAACGAAGAAGCGTCGACTTGCCACAGCCCGAGGGGCCGATGATCGCGGTTACGGCGTTCGCCGGCACCTCCAGGTTGACGTCGCGCAGCGCATGGGAATTGCCATAGAAGAAATCGAGGTGACGAATGCTCACCTGGCTGGCCGAATCCGGGACCACCTCCTCGTTGGGGATGATTCGAAGCGGCGCAATTTCCTCGGAGTCCACGGCTGCTGGATTGTCCTTCATCATTAGCGATTCCCCCGGCGGACGATCAGGCGCACCGCAATGTTGAGCCCAAGGACGAACAAGGTGAGCATCAGCGCGCCGGCCCAGGCGAGCTCATGCCATTCATCGTAAGGGCTCATCGCATATTGGAAGATGACGACCGGCACATTGGCAAGCGGCGCGTTCAGGCCGGAGGTCCAGAACTGGTTGTTGAGCGCGGTGAACAGCAGCGGCGCCGTCTCACCGGCGATTCGTGCCACGCCTAGCAGAACACCGGTGAGGATCGCGGTCATCGCTGCCTTGTAAAGAATCTGGCTGGTCACTTTCCAACGTGGGATTCCAAGCGCAAATGCCGCCTCCCGCATCTGGTCCGGAACCAGCCGCAGCGCTTCGTCACTGGTACGAACGACGACAGGCAGGAGGATCATCGCTAGCGCGAGAGCCCCCGCATAGCCGGAAAAATGCCCGGTCGTCCGAACCACCAGTTCATAGATGAACAGGCCGATGACGATCGACGGCGCGCTCAACAGGACGTCGTTGAGGAAGCTGACGACTGCAGCGAGCTTCGAATAGCGCCCGTGCTCGGCAAGATACGTCCCGGCGGCAATTCCGACCGGAGTGCCGATCACCAGCGCCAGAAGCATCATCACGGCGCTGCCATAGAATGCGTTGAGGAGGCCGCCCGACGAGCCGGGGGGCGGCGTCATTTGAGTGAACAGTGCCAGGTTAATGGCGCCAAGACCCCGCTGGAGAGTGGTCCACAGAATCCAGAACAGCCAAACCAGGCCGAAGACCGTAGCTGCCCCGGCGAACAGCAGCGCGACTGAATCGACCACCTGCCGGCGGCGAACCTGCGGCGACATCAGCTGGTCCTCCCGTGAACGCGCCTCAGTCGAAGGAGCATGAGCTTGGCCAGGCTAAGCACGATGAAGGTCACGACGAACAGGAGGAACGCGAGGGCGATCAGCGACGAGCGATAGAGCTCGGTGTCCGCCTCGGTGAACTCATTGGCAATCGCCGCGGCGATCGAGTTGCTTGGCATCAACAGCGACGCCGAGAGATCGTGGGCGTTGCCCAGCACGAAGGTGACGGCCATCGTCTCGCCGAGAGCGCGACCGAGGCCGAGGAAGATCGCTCCAATCACCGCCGAGCGGGTGTAGGGGAGGGTGACCTTCGTCAGTACTTCCAGTCGCGTCGAGCCAAGTGCCACCGCCGATTCCTTCAGCGGCGCCGGGACGGCCGCGAAAACGTCGCGAGCAACCGCGGCGATGAACGGAATGACCATGATTCCAAGCACGATTCCGGCGGTCAGCATGCCGATTCCGATTGGCGGGCCGGAAAACAGCGGTCCGAGGATCGGCCAGTCGCCGAGGTGATCGGTGAGCCATGGCTCGACCTTGGTACCCATGAAGGGGGCAAAGACGAACAATCCCCACATCCCGTAAATGATGCTTGGGATTGCCGCGAGAAGCTCGATCGCAATCCCGATCGGCGTGCGCGACCATCGCGGGGCGATTTCGGTCAGGAACAAGGCGATGCCGATGCTGACCGGGACGGCGATAATCAGCGCAATCGCCGAGGTTACGAGCGTTCCGTAGATCGGGACCAGGGCGCCGAAGTTGCCAGCGACCGCATCCCAATCCGAACTGGTGATGAAGCCCCAGCCGAAGGTCTGGAAGGCGAGCCTGCCGCCCCAGGCCATCGACGCAGCGGTCGCTCCGAGCAGTAGCAGCACGAGCCAGGCGGCGCCGGCTGTCGCCAGGGTAAACACCCTGTCGGCAGCGGCGCCGCGGCTTGGTTGGCGTGCGATTGTCGCGTTCGCCGTCACTTCACCTTCTTGCCGATGTAGTCTTCGATCTGTTGGACGAGCGGATCGGGAAGCGGGACGTAGTCAAGCTTCTTGGCCTGGTCCTGCCCGTGCTCGAGCGCGAATTTGAAGAAGTCGACAGCCGACTTGGACCGGTTCGAGTCCTTGGGATCGGTCGGCAACAGGATGAAGGTGCTCGCCGCGATCGGATAGGCGTCCGGCCCCGGCGCATTGGTCATCACAAGGTTGAAGTCCTTGGCGTTGGCCCAGTCGGCGCTCGCTGCGGCTGCCTGGAACGAGTTGGCGCTCGGGGCCACGTAATTGCCCGACGCATTCTGGACCAGGACGTAGTTCATGTTGCTCTGAAGGACGTACGCATATTCCACATAGCCGATCGAGTTGGGGATCTGCTTGACGTAATTGGCAACGCCTTCGTTGCCCTTCCCGCCGACTCCGCCGGTCCAGTTCACCGTCGTGCCTTCGCCGGGGCCGCTCTTCCACGAAGGGCTGACCTGGCTGAGGAAGTGGGTGAAATTGAAGGTGGTTCCCGACCCATCGGAGCGGTGGACCGGGGTAATCTGCGCGCTCGGCAGGGAAACGCCGGGGTTGGCCTTGACGATCGCGGGATCGTCCCAGGTCTTGATCTTGCCCGCGTAGATGTCGGCGAGAACGGGCCCGGTGAGATGAATCTTGCCCGGCTCGACCCCGGCGATGTTCACGACCGGGACAATTCCGCCGATCACGACCGGGAATTGGGCAAGGTTGTTCTGGGCGAGCTCATCCGACGAGAGCGGCTTGTCGGTCGCTCCGAAATCGACCGTCCGCGCCTTGATCTGCGAGATTCCGCCGCCGGAGCCGATCGACTGGTAGTTGACGTTGGCGCCGGCCTGCTTGCTGTAATCCGACGCCCAGGCCGAAAGCACGGGATAGACGAACGTCGACCCGGCGCCGGTAATCTGCGCGCCGCCAGCGTCTGCCGGGGCGGCTTGGTTCGACGATTGATTGCTTCCGCAGCCGGCGATGAGTGCTGCGATCGGCAGCACGAAAAGTGACTTGTTCATGGATTCTCCTCGTCGGGCCTGACGCCCGGAGCCTCGCCTTTAGCCATCGTTGCTGACGTCCATATTGCAGCGATTTTACGCTTTTGTGACAGTCAGCGGATCGGCAACCGCACAGTGACCGTGGTGCCTTTTCCCGGAGCGCTGTCGATGGACAGCGTCCCGCGGTGGCGCTCGACGATGTGCTTGACGATTGCGAGACCAAGCCCGGTACCGCCGCTGTCGCGGCTTCGTGCAGCGTCGACCCGGTAGAATCGGCGCGTGACGAACGGCAGGTGCTCTCTTGGGATTCCCGGGCCGGTGTCACTGACCTCCAGCCGAACCGATTCGCCGTCAACGGCTGCCGAAGCGCGGATCTTGCAGGCACCGGACGCGCATCCGTAGCGGATCGCGTTGCTGAGCAAATTGTCGACGACCTGGCCGATCTGCGCGAAGTCGCCGGAGATGGCGGGCAGGTCCTCCTGCAGCTCGAGATGAAGGTCGCAGCCGCACTCCTGAGCCATCGAGCGGACTCTTTCGACCGCGCTTCGCAGAATGGGTCCCACGGAAACCTTCTCCGCCGGTACGACGAAGCGGTCGGCCTCGATTCGCGACAGGCTCATCAGGTCCTCGATGATCCGCAGCATTCGCCGCGCTTCGGACTTGATCGTGCCGGCGAATTTCGTCGCAAGCTCGGGATCGAGGTCGCCGTCCTCGAGGCTTTCCGCATAGCCGAGGACGGCGGTCAGCGGAGTCCGGAGTTCGTGGCTCGCATTGGCGACGAAGTCGACGCGCATCTTTTCCGCTGCGTGGGCCGCCGAGCGATCGATCAGGCGAAGGAGGAGGGCGCCGCCGCCGATCGGCCGGACAAGCAGCCGCCACGGCCGGCCGACAGCGCCGACGCCGGTGAAGTCGATGTCCCCGGAGCGCCCGGCAAGGACAAAAGCGAGCGCCTGCGGGTGACGGATCGCCAGCCGGACGTCATTGTTTTCGATCCCCGGGCCAAGGAGCGCCCGAGCGGGCTCGTTGGCAAGGCGCACGGCGTCGTTCTCGACGATCAGGGCCGGATCGTCGAATGCGTCGAGCAGCGCTCGCGTCACCTGGTCGAGCCTAATCATCGGCGACACAGTAGCGGATGTCCGCGAGCCTATTCCAGCTTGGTTCGTCGTCGGCATTGGTCCTGCCTTTGCGACAAAGGAAATCCCGCCGGGATGCGTGCGCCCGGCGGGACTCCGACTTCACCGCAACGCTTATTTGACGTTGGCGGCGACGTAGGTCTGGATGCGCTTCACCAGCGGTGCCGGCAGCGGCACATAATCCAGTGCGAGGGCCTGCTTTTGTCCGTTGGTCAGCGACCAGTTGAAGAACTTGCGGGCCTCGGCGCTGTTCTCGGCATTTTTCGGCTGGCGATACATCAACACCCAGGTGGTTGCCGCAATCGGCCAAGCCGTCGCACCCGGCGCGTTGGTCATCAGCTGGTAGAAGTCCTTGGCATGCGCCCAGTCCACCGTTGCCGCAGCAGCCTGGAAGCTGGCGGTGCTCGGCTGGATGTAGCGACCGGCCTTGTTCTGGACGACAGCGTGGCTCATCTTGTTCTGCAGGGCGTAAGCATATTCGACATAGCCGATGCCGCCGCTGATCTGCTTGACGTAGCTGGCAACGCCTTCGTTGCCCTTGCCGCCGACGCCGGTCGGCCAGTTGACGGTCGTGCCTTCGCCAACCTGGTCCTTCCAGCCCTTGCTGACCTGGCTCAGATAGTGCGTGAAGTTGTACGTCGTGCCCGAACCGTCGGAGCGGTGGACGACCGAAATGTCGAGGTTCGGCATCTTCAGCCCGGGATTGAGCTTGGCGATCGCCGGGTCGTTCCACTTCTTGATCTGGCCGCCGAAGATTGCGGCGAGGACAGGACCGGTGAGGTGAAGCCGGCCGGGACGAAGCCCCGACAGATTGATGACCGGAGCGATGCCGCCGACGACAACCGGAAACTGCGCCAGGCCAGCCGCCTCAAGCTCTTCAGGAGTTCAGCGGCTTGTCGGTTGCGCCGAAATCGACGGTGCCGGCCTTGATCTGAGCGATTCCAGCTCCCGATCCGACCGACTGGTAATTGATCTCTCCGCCGCCGGCCTTCTTGAAATCGGCAGCCCAGCGCGAAAGCACTGGATAGACGAAGCTCGATCCGGCGCCGGTGGCGGCGGCCTCGGCGACGGAAGCGACGGAAATGCTCGCTACTGCCGACAGCAGGGCGAGAGAACGAATGAATGTGCGCATTGAAAGGAACCCCCGAGGGAATTGATGGCCTTGGTGCCACCCGGGCGAGTCTTAGGATTGTGCGGTGACGCGCGCGTGACCGACCTGTGTCGGTTTCGTTACGGACGCGAGAGGAGTTCGCCAAAAGAAAAGCTCCCCCGCCGGTGGAGCGGGGGAGCCAGGCTTTTCGTCGGGGAGGGAGTGACGAAAAGGAAGTCGCGAGTTCCTAGAAAACGAACTGGGTGAACAGGCCGAACTCGTCGTACGTGCCTTCGTTGATTCCGCCGATGGTACCGTTGGACGTGGAGATGAAGCCGCTCTCCGCCCGGTCGCGCTTGTAGACGAGGGCGAGGTCGATCGGCGGGATCGGCTTGTAGTTCACGCCCACGTTGAAATAGCGGTCCCTGAGAGCCGGGTTGAGATCCTTGCTCGGCTTCACCCAGTCGTAACGGCCGAACACCGCGAACTGCGGAGCGAAGGCGTACGAACCGAACGCCGACCAGCCGTCCGACGAGTTGGTCAGGGCCGAGGTGATCGTGCTCCAGTTCTTGGCGTGGAAATATTCGACGCCCGCACGAACCGGCCCGGCGGTGTAAGCGGCAAGCGCGTCGAGGCGAGTCGCGCGGTGGAAGGTCGTGTTGATGTCGGAGCTCTTGCCGAGCTTGCCGGTGTAGAAACCGGCGGCAAGCGTGATCGGCTTGATCGGGTGGACATCGACCCGGCCCGCGAGATCGACAGTGTTCGAACTGCGCGAAAGCGTCTTATAGCCCGCGCCGTTGACCGCGGAGAAGGCGTAGTTGACGAGGCCCTTGCCGAACGAGCCGCCGGCGTGGACGCCGTAATCGGCCGAGGTTCCGAACTTCGTCCGGTCGACAAGCACGTTTTCAACGAAGCGATATCCGTAGATGTCTTCGACGAAGGGAACCCACGGCAGGTCGGCGACGCCGATCTTTACGTTGAGTTCGGGAGCGAACGTCGCCTGCAGATACGCGTGCTTCACATAGACAAGCACGTCCTTGCTGGTGCCGTTGGAATTGTAGCGCATGTCGGTCCGGAACCGCGCCGAGAACATGTTGTTGAACTTGTGGTCGACCTGGAAATAGAACCTTTTGAACTCGGCCTGCGCGCCGTTGTCAGCCTGGTCCACTCCGTCCGATTCGTGGTCGATGAAGCTGACGTTGGCATAGCCCTTGCCGCTGATCTTGGTGCCTTTGAGCCAGCCGGGAAGGTCGATCGCCGGAGCGGCGGCGGCGACGGGAGGAGCAGCAGCGACTTGCGCGGCGGTCGCCGACTGCGCCGCCTGCAACTGATTCACCTGCGCCTGGAGCGCCTGAATCTGCGCCTGGAGCGCCTGGATCTGCTCCGGGCTGATGGCCGCGAGCGGAGTGGCTTGCACCTCATCCGCAAGTGCCGGACTGGCGATGAAAGCCGTCGATGCGAGCAGGATGGGCAGGAATGTTTTCATGATTCGAGTCAGCCTCTTCGAAGATGCGTTCGAGGGCAGCACGTCCGTGTGACGTACTGCGGCCCCCCGGCGGCCCCGCGCCGCGCGATGACTCGCCGTCTAGAGGCTGACTGCTACGCCGGCGTGACTCGATTGTGACGGTGATGTTACGGTCGTTTTCGGCAAGGGGAGGGCAGACGTGAATCGGGCCGAACCTCGCGGCCCGGCCCGATCACTTGAAGAGGTCGAAATTACGCGCGGTAAAAGATGTGCGCGCCGATCTTTTCGACATAGCTGAGGCGGTGTCCCCACGACGGGTTCACGTAGTCGGCGTGATACCAGAGGACGTCGGTCGGGACGTTGCGGACGACATTGGCCATGGCCAGCCGGGCAATGCCCTGCGCCTTTGCCCAGGAGCTCGAGTTGTAGTCGATCCGCGGGAATTCCCCGTGGCGGACGAACGAGAACTGCCAGGGCTGTTTCACGACGTCGCACCAGGTCTGCGGATATTTGTCCGACGCGGCGCGGTTCATGACGACGTCGGCGACTGCGAGCTGACCCTGAAGCGATTCGCCGCGGGCTTCGAAATAGACCGCCGTGGCAAGGCAGGTGCCCTGCTCGTCCAGCGCGACTCCGGCGCTGTACCGATCGACGAGCGCGTAGAGCGGCCAGCCGGCATTGGCGAGCCAGCGCCCTTCACGAGCGATCTTGGCGATCTCCGCGTGGCTGGGATCGGTGGCAGTGCCGAACACCGCGCCAAGCGCGTTGGAAAAGATGTTGCTGGTCGAGGTGATCGTCCGCTGGACCGCCGATACGACCGGAAGGCCGCTGGTCGATCCCAGCGGGGTCGCCGCCGAGTCGACGGTACCCGCGTCCAGCGAGTAGCTCGTCTTTGTCAGCTGGGTCGATTGCGCTGCGGCAGTGCCCGCGCCCATCGTCAGCATGAAAGATCCAAGTACCGCGACAAGGCCGCGGTTCAATAGCTTGTTCAATTGTATCTCTTGCCCTTGGCGGCCGACCGGACACAAGGATCACAGGGCGCCCCCAGGCGTCTGCATCAAGTCCGTTTGTGAAGGGTCGTCCGTCTTGCCCGTGACCCGCGCTCTTGCGCTCTGGGTCGTGCTCTCGTTTAACCGATGCAGTCCAGATAATGATTAACCGGACGATGCCAACCCGTTAGTCGGCGAGTTGAGCCGGCAATGGGACGAACGATGCAACCGATTGATTTTGCTGAATAAACACTGAAGATTTTGGCTTATCGGCGACTGCCGCTAAGTGCGCTGGACGGAGGGAAGAATGGCGCACTGGCTGATGAAATCGGAACCGTCCAGCTATAGCTGGCAGGACCTGGTCCGCGACGGGTCCACCGAGTGGGACGGAGTCCGGAACAATGCCGCCCGGCTTCACCTGAAGGCGATGAAGCGCGGCGACGAGGCATTTTTCTATCATAGCATGTCTGAACGCTCGGTTATTGGGATCATGCGGATCACGCGCGAAGCGGCACCCGACCCGAAGGATCCGGACTGGGTGTCGGTGCGCGTCGAGCCGGTGCGCGAGCTCGAGCGGCCGGTGACTCTCAAGGAGATCAAGGCCGAGCCGCGGTTGGCGAAGATGGAGCTTATCCGCCAGTCGCGGTTGTCGGTGGCGCCGGTCCGCGACGAGGAGTGGGACCTGGTGCTGGAGATTAGCCGTTCGTCGAAATAGCTGACAGCTAGAGCAGCCCGAGTTCGCGGAAGCTTGTGCAGTGCTCGCCGCCGAAGACGAGATGGTCGACAACGGTGCAGTCGAGCGCTTCTGCGGCACAGGCGAGGCGGCTGGTCGCGCGCTTGTCGGCGGCGCTTGGGGTCGGGTCGCCGCTCGGATGATTATGGGCAAGGACGATTGCGCGCGTGCCGCGAAGCGCCGCGTCGGCGATAATCGAGCGGATAGGGAAGTCCGTTCCGCCCTCGTCGCCCTCGTGATAGGTCAGGTGGAGACAATTCGCCTGGTCGTCGAGATGGGCGACCCACAAGCGTTCGCGGCGCGGATCGGAATCGGCGATGCAGCCCGAAAAGAAGGTTCGCGCGGCGGCGAGGCCGTCAAGCTTCAGCGGTAGTTCGGCACGCTGATATCGCATCAGCGACGAGATACGGAACTGAGGGGAATTGAGCGACGAGAAGCGAGTCGGATGAGGAGCAATGTTGGTCCATTACGGTCGTCAATCCGGCACTGCACTATGCCTGCGACAGTGCTGCGGTTCCACACTGTCCACGAATGGCACACTGAAGAAAAGAACCTATTTGGAAAATAACGGTTGACAGCGTCACGCTGTTTAGGTACACCCGTGTTCGAGCGCTCCAAAGTGCCGCTCAACAAATGGCTGCTCTGCAATCTACCTTCTCGTTTCATCGAAGAAGGGCATTTCAGCGCATATCAGATCCACCGTATGCTCGGCGTCACCTACAAAACAGCGTGGTTCATGTGCCACCGCTTGCGCGAAGCCATGAAGCCCACTGACAACACCCCGCTCGGCGGCAAGGGCAAGACTGTCGAGAGCCGACGAAGCATTCGTTGGCGGCTTAAAAGCAGCAGCGTGCCCACCGCAAGCCCGCTCCCAAGAAGAAGATCGTTGCCCTAGTCGAGCGCGGTGGTCGCGCCCGTTCGTTCCACATTGCGAACATCCACGCCAACACCGTTCGCTACGGCACTCGTTACCAGCGTTGACCGCTCTTCTCACGCTTATGACCGACGAAGCCCGCATTCTACTGGAACGTGGGCCGCGAGTTCGCCAGCCACGGCCATATGCTTCTCATGCGAGCCGCCAGTTATCCGCGTAAGGGCGAAGTCCACTCCAACACCGCCGAGACTTTGGAACAGTGAGAAAAACCGAGTCGGGCCGGGCAGGCAACTGCCGCGGCCCTTTTTGCGTGCGGGAGGCGTGAGTGGCAGAGCGGAGCGGGACAAGGCAGGACCTGGTACTTACCAGCGGCATCAAACCAAGGCTCCGCAAGCGAACCCAGAGGGACTGGACCAGAAAGAAGGAGGAAGCTTTCCTCGCCGCGTTGGCGGAGACGTGCAACGTCACCCAGTCGGCAAAGGCCGCAGGCGTATCGCTTCCCGGTGTTTACCGCCGGCGGCGGGTCAATGCAGCGTTCCGAGCCGGCTGGGCGGAGGCGATCGCCAATGCTTATCAGCGGCTGGAGCTGATGATGCTGGAGCGGGCACTTAACGGCACCGAGAAAATCATCATTCGAAAGGATGGATCGGAAGAACGGGTCCGCGACTATCCCAACCAGGTCGCGATGAACCTTTTGAAAATGCATCGCGACACCGCTGCCCAGGCAATCGAGGCGCCCGCCGCGGCCGACATCGAAGGGATGCGCGAGCGGTTGTTCGACAAGCTGCAGCGAATGCGCAAGCGGATCGAAGGCGGGAAGCGAAGCTGAGTGCCGGCGGTGAAGTGGAGCGAGCGGATGGTCGCGCTGATCGAAGCGCCGCCCGAGGAGCAATGGCGGGTCATCTGCAGCATGAGCGCGAGCGACCTGCTGGCGCTGGACGCCGACTTCGAGAGCTGGGCGCATGAAAGCCAGCTTCCGCCGAAGACGGACAGCTGGCGGACGTGGATGATCATGGCGGGGCGGGGATTCGGAAAGACCAGGGCCGGAGCCGAATGGGTGGAAAAGATTGCCGGAAGCCGGCCCGGAGTGCGGATCGCACTGGTCGGGGCGACGATCGACGAGGCGCGGCGAGTGATGGTCGAGGGAGTCAGCGGGGTGCTGAGCGTCGCGCGAAGGCGGCGGCATCGGGTCCGTTGGGAGCCGAGCATCGGGCGACTGCGCTGGCCGAACGGGAGCGAGGCGCAGATCTTTTCCGGCGATAATGCGGAGGGGCTTCGCGGGCCGGAGCACGATTTCGCCTGGTGCGCTCCAACTGCTCGATGTGCTTGTCGCAGGAGCCGTCGAAGACCCGCCAGCCAACGATCCGCCGCCGCAGCCGATCGTCGGTTCCTGCTATATTGTCGGAAGTTCACCGAGTGGAGAATGGGCGCAATGTCCAGCGCACGTTGCTGCCTACACCGAAGGAGGCTGGCGATTTATCGCTCCGAGCGCCGGCCTGAAGATGCTGGTCAAGTCATCTGGAATGCTCGCCGTATATGGCTCCGCAGGATGGGAGATCGGGTCGGTTCGCGGCTCGCAAGTCGTCATCGAGGGTGACCAGGTAGTGGGAACCAGGGCAGCTGCGATCGGCGAGGCGTCAGGCGGCGCAACGGTCGATGTGGAAGCACGCGCTGTCGTGAACGAAATCCTCACGGCCTTGCGCCATCATGGTCTAATCTCTTCATGATCGAAAGATGTTCCAAATCAACGCGTTCGCCTTTCTTCCACGTTGAAACTGAGGCTTTTCGGCAACAACTTCGCTGAGCGCCCAGTTGCACAGAAACAGCCCCTCTCATAAAAGATTCCAGCAGTTCTGTTCTTTGGAACGCGAATGAAAGGGGACTTTTGTATGCGCAAGCTAGCCATTTCACTGGCGCTCGCATCTACGGCGCTGGCGACACCGGCACTTGCCCGTGATCACAGCTTCTATGCGGGTATCGAGGGTGGGGTCATGCTCGTGGAAGACGCGGGTTACGACATCCGTGACAGCAGCAACTCCACCGTCGCAAGCGACGTGATGCTGCTCAACTTCAAGCCTGGATACGACGTTGATGTCGTCGCCGGGTACGATTTCGGCATGGTTCGGCTCGAGGGAGAGCTTGGTTACAAGCATGCTTCGCTCGATGAAGTCGAACTACGCGACCAGCCGTCGACTGGACTTGGCTTCGGCTCGCACCTCGGCGCGGATGGGCATGCCCGCTCGCTCTCGTTCATGGTCAACGGCCTTCTCGACTTCGGTGACGAGGACTCGTGGAGCGGTTATGTCGGACCAGGCATTGGTATCGCCGACGTACGTTACTCCATCGGCGATACGGACCCGGTGGTCACCACCACCTTCGTCGACAGCGAAATCGCTGAAACGAAGCTCGCGTGGCAGGTCGTTGCGGGAGTTCGCACTGCGATCACTCCGACGATCGACCTCGGGCTGAAGTATCGGTTCTTCAACGTTCCGAACCTCAAGTCGACCAATACTCCGGACGACTTCCGCACGAGATGGCGGTCGCACAGTCTGCTGCTGAGCTTGATCTACAACTTCGCTCCGCCGCCGCCTCCTCCGCCGCCTCCGCCGCCGCCTCCTCCGCCGCCTCCGCCGCCTCCAGCGACGCAGACGTGCCCGGATGGAACGGTGATCCTGGCGACAGAGACGTGCCCGGCACCTCCGCCTCCGCCTCCGCCGCCGCCGCCGGCGCCAGAGCGCGGCTAAAGCGGACAGTCAGCGAAAGCTGACGTCGTAGAAAAAGGCCGGTCCGGTGGTTCGCCACCGGGCCGGTTTTTTTCATGTCGGGGAAGGAGGTTGTGGCTGGAAAGTCACAGTGTTCATCTAAACGTCGTCATTGCAGCCAAATCGGACCTGAAATATTGTAGGCACGAGGCTCTACTGGCGGAGTCGCTACAGGGGACGGACAGATGCGCAAGCTCGTATTGGCATTCGCACTAGCTTCAACGGGGCTCGCCGCACCGGCGATCGCCCGAGACAATAGCTTCTATTTGGGCCTCGAGGGCGGCGGAATGCTGGTCGAGGATTCGGGTTACGATTATTCCGATTCGACCGTTGGCACGATCACCGATGCCTACATCATCGACAGCAAGCCGGGTTGGGACGTGGATCTCGTCGCCGGCTATGACTTCGGAATGATCCGTGCTGAAGCGGAGCTTGGATACAAGCGCGCTTCCGTCGATGAAATGGAGGTCAGCAACTTCATTTCGCAGCAGGGCTTCGGCTCGCACTTCCCTGCCGATGGCAATAGCACTGCCTGGTCGGTGATGATGAACGCGTTGCTGGACTTTGGCGACGAGGATAGCTGGAGCGGCTATGTCGGTCCTGGTATCGGCGCAGCTCGAGTTAGCGAGAACTTCGACATCCCGGCGATCAGCCGGTCCTTCGACGGTGACCGCGGACGCATTGCCTGGCAGGTCGTTGCCGGCGTTCGGACCGCAATCACACCCAACATCGATCTTGGCTTGAAGTATCGGTTCTTCAACGTCCCGAACGTCAAATATCACGTTGACGCGGGCGATGATCCGGCTGGTATTCCGTACGACATCAAGGGTCGTTGGCGGTCGCACAGTTTGCTGCTTAGCTTGATCTACAACTTCGCAGCACCGCCGCCGCCGCCGCCACCTCCGCCGCCGCCCCCGCCACCTCCGCCGCCGCCTCCGGCGACGCAGACGTGCCCGGACGGAACGGTGATCCTGGCGACCGAGATGTGCCCGGCGCCTCCGCCGCCGCCGCCTCCGCCGCCGCCTGCACCAGAGCGCGGGTAAAGCGGACGGCCAGCGCGAGCTGGCCGGCGCGAACAAGTGAAGAAAGGCCGGTCCGGTGGTTCGCCATCGGGCCGGCTTTTCGCATTTTGAACCTTCGGCGTCCCGCGCCGTTGTCCGCGCAAAAGGAGGGAAAGCATATGCGGGGCCTTGCAGCATTGTGCCTGACCGCAGCGGCAGCAAGCCTGTCGGCGTGCGGCGGATCCGGCCAGAACGCGCAGGACAGCCAGCAGGCGAACAACGACAGCGGCGCGCTCAGCAACGCGCCGGCGGTGCCGCTGGTCAACGCCAGCGGAGTCATCATCGGCCAGGTACAGGGCGGCGATTCCGACCAGGGCGCGACCCTTCTGTTAACCGCCCACGGGCTGCCGCCCGGGCCGCACGGGATCCACATCCACGACATCGGCCTTTGCCAGCCGCCCGACTTCAAGAGCGCGGGGGGCCATTGGAACCCGACCGGCAAGCAGCACGGCGGAAGCAACCCGAACGGCGCACACCTAGGCGACCTGCAGAACGTCACCGTCGGCCAGGACGGAACGCTCGAGGCCAAGATCGTCGTCCCGGGCACCTATTTGCGCAACGCCGGGCGCGATACCCAGCCGGGCAAGCTGCAGATCCTCGACGCCAGCGGAGCGGCAATCGTCATTCATTCGGGCGCGGACGATTATTCGACGGACCCGAGCGGAAACAGCGGAGACAGAATTGCCTGCGCGGTGCTGGGATCGCCAGCGCCGGGTGCCGAAGCGATGCTTCAAAATCAAACCGCGCCGGCGCAAAATGCGGTCGAGGTCAACGCAAGCGAAGCGGCACAAAATAGCGCGAGCGTCGTCGCCAACGACTGAATCGGTGTTCGGCCGAGCCCGCTAAGCGGGAGCGCCGTCAGGCGGGTGAAGGAGCGGCGGCGGCCTTGCGCTGCTGTTCGGGCTCGGCGAGATCGTGATAGCGCTTCGCCAGTTCGCTGTGGACGTCGCGGGCTGGGCCTTTGGCCCGGTCGGCGGCCGCGTGCTCTTCGGCTTCCCTCCTGGTGAAGTAGCTTTTGTCCTGGTCCATTACTGGCCGCCTCCTGCGGCGACTCGCACTGTAAGACTTTTCCACAGGCGCAACGATTACCTGTGTTGGTTCAGCGATAGTGCGGTAGCCGCCACACTGGCGCGCACGAGCGGGCACTTCGCGCCGTGAAAAGTTGGGACTTGGTTTACTAAAGTGTGTTAATGGTCAGTCGGAGCAAATGCTCGCGAGAGGCGGCTGATATGCCAGTGCCAACAGGGTCCGGCGCATTCGACCAGGGCCGGGATTCGATCCAGCGACGGGAACGACGGCCGGTTGCGATGCAGGCGTTCATCGCCAGCGACAGCGGTGACACCGGCGAAGCGCTGGTGCTCGACCTGTCGTATGACGGCTGCGGAATCGAAACGGCGGTTCCGCTGAAGGCAGGGCAGGCGATTACGCTGTCGGTGCCGCAGCGGGGCGCAATCCGCGCGGTGGTGCGGTGGTGCGAGGATGGCAGGGCGGGCTTGGTATTCGACGAGCCGGGCGAAAAAGGCGGGAACGCGCAGGACGAGCAGAAGCGCTCCGCCGAGCGGGTGCCAATCGAGGTTCAAGCGACTCTTCGGCGGATCGGCAAGGGCAGTTATCGCGTGGCCGTGTCGGACCTGTCACCGGGCGGATGCAAGGTGGAACTGGTTGAGCGGACCGGCGTGGGCGAGCACGTGCTTTTGAAATTCGATTCCATCGAAGCGATCGAGGCCGAGGTTTCCTGGGTCCGCGACTATTCCGCCGGCCTTCGCTTCCACCGGTCGATCCACGAGGCGGTGTTCGACCTGCTGTTCGAGCGGCTGACCGAGCCGCGATAGGCCGGAGCTCCCGTTACGTTACGCTTCGCGCGCGGCGCTTTCGGGCAGGCGGGCGACAAGGCGCTGGCCCTGCCAAAGCTCGCACGAGCGTCCGGCGCGAACATCGTCCGCCGATTGTAACGCAGAGTCGTCGTCTTCCGCCTCTATCCACTCGGCGGTCGCGACCTTCCCCACCCCATCGAGGCAGTAGAGCCTGTAGGTAGCCACTGTTAAAGTTCCAATCATGTCTGCCGCGCAAAGCGACGTTTCACAAAGCTAACGAGCCGTTACGGCGACGGTTTGACCCTTTACGACGAGCCGTTCCGACGCGGCGGCGACGCGCGGATTTGTTGGATTTTTTCGGCCGGGGGAGCCGGGTCTGAGTAGTCTCGACGGCAACAGCCGCGAACAGAGGCGAGTTCGCTTAGACGACAGGCGGAACCATCCTAACCTGCATCAATTGAGCGTTCGTGGCTTTCTCCGACATCGCAAAGCTGCGCGGCGACGCGAAGCACTGCCGTCGTCTCGCGAGATCGTTCGACGACCAGCCGCTTATCGACGCGCTCCACAAGACAGCGTGCGAATATGATGCCGAAGCCGACCGGCTGGAGAAGGGGCCGCGGTCGGCGGATTGACGTCAGCCGAACCAACCGCGTCCGACGGCGGCGGGTGAGGGCTCGACCGGCAGTTCCTCGTAGCGTGCAGAGCCGAACCGAATGCGCTCGCGGTACATTTGCGCCATCTCCTCGTGCCTCTCGCGAGCCTCGGGACAGGCAGCGGCGGTTGCCGCATGATCCTCCTCGCCTGCGCGGGTCCTGAGATACGCCTGATCGGCCGAGCTGATCTGTCGGCCAAAGTCGGATCGGTTCGCCTGGTGAATCATCGTCCAATCTCCCGCCCCCGAGGTTGATTTCACGCGACTCGGGGAAATCTCCTGTCCTGTCGTGGGCCGCGGCAGGGGAGCCGCGCACTACGCAATGTTACGGGTGCGTCTGACGCGGTGATGACGGCGCGGTGGCGAGTCCTCATCGGTTTCAGAAGTATTCGTCGCCGTAGACAGCGACCGGCAGGCCAACATGCTCGGGACGGGGCAGGTGATCCGAGGCGATTAGGCAGCGCGCCGTTTTCGCTTTCCAAAATCAACGACCCGGCGCAATCTCTTGCCCGCGCGCACGCTCGGTGAGTCGCAGGGGGACTAAGATAATGGCAAGTTTTCTGTACGCGTTCGTCGCGGCTTCGGCTGCGGCTGCCCAGGCTGCTGCTCCGCAAGCGGCAATCCAGGCACCACAGCCGTCGGCTATCGCGCCTGCCGCTCCGCTGGCGGTAATCGTCAGCCCGCAAACCGCCAACATCCTCCGCGCCGGAACGGAAATTCCGCTTCGCCTGGAAGAGGGGCTGGATTCCAACAACAAGGCGCTTCGCGTTGGCCAGCAATTCCGCATGTCGGTCGTCAGCGACGTCCGGCTTGGCAATGTCATCGTCATTCCTGCGGGAAGTCCGGCGACGGGCGAGGTTACCGACCTTCGCCGCAAGGGCATGTGGGGCAAGTCGGGGCGGATCAACGCGCGGGTGCTCAATGTGCGCGTCGGCGACCGGCTGATCCGGCTGAGCGGCAACTTCGACGACAAGGGCGTCACCGGCACGGCGGGCGTCGTCGCGGCAATCGCTTTCGTTCCGATCGCCGGATTCTTCATGACCGGCACAAGCGCCAAGATCCCGCCCGGCGGCGGTGTTAAGGCATTCCTGGATGAGGAGCTGACGATTGCGGCCCCGGTTGCCGTCCAGGCTGCGGCCGAGCCGGTCGAGGTGCTGTCAGTGACTCCGGGACAGCCGCAGCCGCAGTGAGCTGAGGCAAGAGCGGTTATGCCGGGCGCGAAACTTCTGCTCGCGGGAATCGCGGTGCTGGTGGTCGGGGTCGGGCCGCTGCTTCTATACGCGGTCTTCGGCCCGGCTGACGGGAACCCGATCGGGCTCGGCCTGCTGGCGTTCGTGGCGATGCCGGTGGGCGGACTGCTGGGGCTCGTCGGGCTGGTGCGAATGGTGATCGCTTGGGCGGCGCAGGCGTGAGCGTCAGCGGCTCCTGCCATTGCGGGGCGGTGCGGATCGAGGTTCCGGCCGCGCCCGAGTGGCTGGGGCGGTGCAATTGCAGCTTTTGCACGAAAATCGGCTCGGTGATGGCATACTATCCCGATGACGGCGGGGTGAAGGTCGAGGGCGAGACGGTCGCGTACATCTGGGGCGACAGGATGATCTCGCTGCACCATTGCCCGGCGTGCGGTTGCTTCACCGACTGGCGAAGCACCGGCGAGAGCTACGGCAAGGTCGGAGTCAACGCGCGGCCGCTCGACGGCTACGCGGAGCGAGACGGGCGGAGCCTGTTCGAGGGGCGGGAGATCGAGGTGCGGTTTCTGGAAAATGGATAAGGCGCTGATCTCGCCGAACAGCCGCAGCCGACGTAGGCATCAGTTTCACACAACGTTCCGCCACCGAGCCTGAGCCCGGCGGCGGAGAGTGTGCGGCCGCTTAGCGGCGGTAGGCGACTGCGGTGTTGCGGTTCAGCCGGACGCTGGTGACCGTGCCGCGAGAATCGATCATGCAGCGGAACGAGATGTCCGGCGCCTGCGCATAGCGCGGATCGGCATAGCGCGGATCGGCATAACGCTGGCCGTCACGGTAACCCTGATGATCGTAGCCCTGGTTGCCATAACCCGCGGCATAAGCGCCCGAGCTGATCAGGCCAGTTACCGACAGGCGATTATACGAGCGGCGCTGGACGTCGGTGATCGAAGTCACGCGCATCGGGGCATAGCCGTTGTTGTAGCCGTATTGGCCGGCGTTGGGCTGCCCATACTGCGGGTTATAGCCGTAAGCCTGTCCGTAACCGCGGTTCGGCCTGTACCTGCGCTCCGCCTCGGCAATCGCAGCGCTCGCGCAGCGGGTGACCGCCGTGCGGTCGGATACGGTGTAGCGGTTGTTGTTGCCGAGCAGCGAGTTGATGAGCTGCTCGATCGGGTTGTTTGAACCGGGCTGCTGGTAGCCATAGCCGGGCTGGCCCGGATAGGGCTGCGGGACAGGCTGCGAGTACGGATAAGGCTGCTGCGCAATCGCGGGAACGGCGAAGGCGCCGACCGCCACGGAGGCGGCCAGGAGGCTGAGGATTCTCATAGGGATTTCCTTTCGAGCCTCATGCTCGAGCGTCCACGGGACGCCCTGCGGGTGAGACTTCTCCGCCGGGAATGCCGGGGAGTTAGTGCCATAACGCGCCAATACGCATGTAGGGTGCATGAACGGCGGTGGAGGCAGCGATGTGGGGTGGTGGCATGGCTAGGCAGAATGGTCGCGTCCGCTAGAATGAGCCGGCCGGGACAGGGTGTTGCGCGAGGATGGTCGCATGGCGGTGACGGGCTCATGCCATTGCGGGACGGTGCGGATCCAGGTTCCGGCCGCGCCCGAGTGGCTGGGGCGGTGCAATTGCAGCTTCTGCACGAAGATCGGATCGGTGATGGCTTATTATCCCGATGACGGCGGGGTGAAGGTCGAGGGCGAGACGGTCGCGTACATCTGGGGCGACAGGATGATCTCGCTTCACCATTGCCCGCTGTGCGGCTATTTCACCGACTGGCGGAGCACGGGCGAGAGCTACGGCAAGGTCGGAGTCAACGCGCGGCTGCTCGACGGCTACGCGGAGCGGGACAGGCGGAGCCTGTTCGACGGACAGCCAATCGAAATTCGCTATCTCGACAACGCCGATTAGGGGCCGATCCGGCGTGTCCGGTCATCGTGATCCCGGTGGCTCAAAACCGCCGCCGATGCGTTTCAGGGCCATGATGTGCAATTCCGAAAAGCCGTACGACGAGCCGAGCGACGTCGAGGCCGACGATTCCAAGGTCCAGGTCCGCGGACCCGACCAGGTCGATGTCGATCTCACTCCGGAAGCCGCCGAGGAAACTTCCGACCGGCTACTCGAAGGCGCGATGAAGGCGCGTGGCCACCGTCGGCTGAGCGACCAGCTTCACAAGCCGAAATAGGGACGAGCAGTTTCGCTCACGCCGACGCGACGCAACCCGACGGCAAGCCCTATGCGGCGCTGATCGGCTCAGCCTATGCGAAGCGCGGCGACGGGTGGAAGCTGGCCTTTCATCGGCATTCGCCTCTTTGAGGGGCGCAGCGCTACCATTCGATTTTCGAGAAGTTGAAGCTCATCGAATCGGCTGCGCAGCCGGTGATCACTGCATCCTTGATCGTCCCGGTACGCCCGGTGCTCGCCTCGCGGATCTGCACCGGTCCGACCCTTGAGCCGACCTTGCAATTCTCGGGCGAAGGATTCGCCGCGCGTGCCTCGCGGACCTTCTGCACCGCCGGCAGCAGCAGCCCGGCAGCGATTGGCTCGCGCTCGCGAATTCGGATGGCATTGCCGGCATTCCCTGCATTGCCCGCGTTCCCGGCATTGCCCGCATTCCCGGCGTTGCCCGCGTTCCCGGCGTTCCCGGCATTGCCCGCGTTACCGGCGTTTCCAGCCATGCGCGCATTCCCGGCGTTACCGGCGACTTTCGCGGTCCCCGGGCGCTGCTGGATGACGTGCGTAGCCTCGGCGCCGCGCCGGCTGTCCATCGCTTTGGCGGTCGTGTGCCAATTGACCGATTGCAGCTCGACCCAGCCTTCGTGGTCGGTGTTCGCCTTCGACTCTCCGGGGATGTCGGGGATCTTGATGTAATAGTCTGAGCCCGCCAGCGCCGGGGCCGCGAACCCGACCGCAAGAACGGTGAAAAGTGCAGTGGAAACACTTACGCGGGACAGGCGCGTGGATGCGCTGGTCATTGGACCCTCCCGTATCGATGTGCGAAGCGCCCCTTATACACCCTTATCGAAGGTTAGGCCAATGCGCGCGAGCGGACGGGGGGGGGCCATGACCGCCACTGATGAAGCGATGCTGCAGGACGAGCTGTTCGAGATCGAGGAGGGGTTCTGGCTGGAGGGTGAGGAGTATTTCCTGGCCCATGTCGACGAGCGGTGCCTGCTCGCCTTCCCGACCATGCCGGACTTCCACGGCGTCCACTCGCGCGAGGAGGTGGCGGCGACGGCGAAGCAGCCGAACCGCTGGAGCGGCGTGAAGATGAGCAAGTGCCAGCTGGTCCAGCCGGGCGAGGATGTCGCGATCGTCAGCTATCGCGTCGAGGCGACGCAGGCTGACGGCAAGCCCTACGCGGCGCTGATCGGCTCAGCCTATGCGAAGCGCGGCGACGGGTGGAAGCTGGCGTTCCACCAGCATTCGGTGGTGTGAGGGGGGATTTTGCAAAAGTAGGCGAGGTGGGTCACTCTCCCGACGCGGTCGTGCTGATGACGAGTTGTAACGGGGATGAGCAATGCTTCTTCTGCTCTTGGCCATGCAGGCCGCCGATGCACCTCAAGACGTGAATGTTAACGTAAACAGCTGTCGCATTTGTTCGTTCGTGCAGATGCTGAAAGGCGATCCGAAAAAGCGACACCAGAAAGAAGTCGGAAAACTCCTGGCAAACGGCGACTGCGCCGGGGCGGAGAAATATGCGCTTGAGAACGGCGAATTTGATTTGGCCGACCGGGTAAGGGCTCGCTGCGAAGTCTCAGCTGCTCTGCCGCCCCCGGCACAGCCAGCTTCACCAGCGCCACTGGATCAGCAGCCGCACTAGTTTGTAGGTCCACAAGCGTGTGGCTCTGGCCGAAACTGACGCGCGCCCAATTAAATTGTGCCCAGAATTGTCAGACTAGCTCGAAACAACGGACACGAAAGCGCCGCCTGCGATCAATAGCCCCGCGATGAGTGCTGGAAGGCCGGAGGCCCAAAGCACCGGCTTCCAAAAGCGCATGTACTTATTCACATCGCTCACGTTCTCAGCTTCAGCCGCTTGGACGCGGGCGAGATAGCCGTCAGGTCCCTTAGCGATCTCGTTTAACAGGCGTTGCATGCTCGATCTCAACAAGATCATGCTCCAAACGGTCCAGCCGACATAAACGATCAGCGATATGCCCATGAGGAATCCGGAAACGAGTAGAAGCGAATGCGCAAGGTCCGCCCGGACCGCTGACCAGATTGTGAAGAATCCAGCATAGCCGCCCAGAACGACTATCTGGTTATAGCCAGACGAAGCTTCGAGCATTCTGCTTTGGTAGCTTGCGGCTGATTCCCAGAAAGCCTGTAGTCGCAGTCGCATCTCGTCAGGCGGAAGCGGTTCAGAAGGATCAGTCAACGGGACGGCTCCGATCTCGTGTCATTAGATATTCTCAGGTAGCGAAAAGACCGAGGGAGCGCCGAAGCGTTGCCAGCAACTCTTCTTTGAACGGCTCGGGGTCGGTCGCGTCCCACTTCACAGTTGTGCAGTGGTTCGTATCGAAATGAGTGCCTTTTTCATCGAACACCTGCGCATTACAGAGATACAGGACCGGCTTTCCAAGACCTTCCGCGTAGCCCGCTTCCCAATAAGCACCCTCGTTTGCATGTGTGAGATCAACGAGGATGAAAGCGGCATCCCGAATTCGCGCGCGCATGACATTGTCAATAACGCCTGCCTCCGCGACGTCCCTCATATCCACGAGATCATAACCCAGCGTGGAGACGGTGGGTTTGACGACATCACTTACAAATGGATCCAGAACCGCATCCCCAAATTCATTGCTATAAAGCCGTATCCGCCTGACGTCTGGCCCCGCTGCTCCTTCTCGTACTCCGTCCACCCCGGCAGTGTCAGATCGACTTCCATGATTTCGTCCGGCGACTGCATGTCCCCGCATTCGATCGCAGACAAGTAACCCACGCGCTCCAATTGTTTGGCGATACGCAAGGCAAAATCCCGGTTGGGCGAACCGACTGCGGCATGAAAGGACAAGGGAAGGTCGCGCACGGGTTTTCCACTTGCTGAAATACGATCGCCGATAAATCGAATGATGTTCGTTCCCTGCTGAGCAGGTGTTGGTAGGCGACCGTTGGCGAGCACGTCCTCGATTACGTAAGTCGTCAAAAGCGGCGTCTCACGACCGGCGTCAGCAGCCTCCCTGACTCTGTGCGACAGAATGGCCCGTTGCATAGCGGTCAGTTGGTCATGCTGGGTGTCGAGCGTAGTCTCAAGAGCGGTATCCGATACATCGTACCGGCCACACACTTCGCACTCGTACCGAGATTTGGCGCTAGTGCTTCCCACGAGCACGCACATCGCGGATTTACAAATAACGCAGCCGGTCTGAGTAGGCATGGCCGCCGCTCCTACTTCGCCGCAATCAAGTCCGGCTGAGCCTTCGCCTTCGCCGGCTGCACCGATGACCTCTCCAGCAACGGCCGCAAATACTGCCCCGTAAATGACGCATCGCACGCCGCCACATCCTCGGGCGTGCCGGTGACGACAATCTCCCCGCCGTTCACGCCACCCCCCGGCCCCAGGTCGATCACATGGTCCGCGGTCTTGATGACGTCCAAATTATGCTCGATCACGACCACCGTATTGCCCTGCTCGACCAGGCGGTGGAGCACCTCGAGCAGCTTGCGGACGTCCTCGAAGTGGAGGCCGGTGGTGGGCTCGTCGAGGATGTAGAGGGTCTTGCCGGTGGCGCGCCGCGACAGCTCCTTCGACAGCTTCACCCGCTGCGCCTCTCCACCTGACAGCGTCGTCGCCTGCTGGCCGACCTTGATGTAGCCGAGGCCTACCTCCTGCAGCATCCGCATCTTGTCGCGGATTCCGGGGACTGCCTTGAAGAACTCGGCCGCGTCCTCGACCGTCATGTCGAGAACGTCGGCGATCGAGCGCCCCTTGAACTTCACCTCCAGCGTCTCGCGGTTGTAGCGCTGGCCGTGGCAGACGTCGCAGGTGACGTAGACGTCGGGGAGGAAGTGCATCTCGATCTTGATCAGGCCGTCGCCCTTGCACGCCTCGCAGCGGCCGCCCTTGACGTTGAAGGAGAAGCGGCCGGGCTTGTAGCCGCGCGCCTTACTCTCCGGCAGGCCGGCGAACCAGTCGCGGATGTTAGTGAAGGCGCCGGTGTAGGTCGCCGGGTTGGAGCGCGGGGTGCGGCCGATCGGCGACTGGTCGATGTCGATGACCTTGTCGAGATTTTCGAGGCCGGTGATCTTCTCGCACGGGCCGCAGACGATGCGGGCGCCGTTCAGCGCGCGGGCGGCGCCGGCGTAGAGCGTGTCGATGGTGAGGCTCGACTTGCCCGAGCCGGAGACTCCGGTGATCGCGGTGAAGGTGCCGAGCGGGATCGAGGCGGTGACTTCGCGCAGGTTGTTGGCGGTGGCGCCGTGGACGGTGACCTTCTTGCCATTCCCCTTGCGGCGCTCGTGCAGGATCGGGATTTCGCGGCGGCCGGTGAGGTAGTCAGCGGTGATGCTGTCTTCGCAGGCGAGAAGCCCTTCGAGATCGCCGGAATAGACGACCTCGCCACCGTGCTCGCCGGCGCCGGGGCCCATGTCGATGACGTGATCGGCGGTGCGGATCGCTTCCTCGTCATGCTCGACGACGAGGACGGTGTTGCCGAGGCCCTTGAGGCGCTTGAGCGTCTCGAGGAGGCGGTCGTTGTCCTTCTGGTGGAGGCCGATCGAGGGCTCGTCGAGGACGTAGAGGACGCCCGACAGGCCGGAGCCGATCTGGCTGGCGAGGCGGATGCGCTGGCTCTCGCCGCCGCTGAGCGTGCCCGACTTGCGGTCGAGGTGGAGGTAATCGAGCCCGACATTGTGGAGGAATCCGAGGCGCTCGTTGATCTCCTTGAGGATGGCCTTGGCGATGGCGTTCTGCTGGTCGGTCAGGTGCTCGTGGAGTTGCGCGAACCAGTCGCGGGCATCAGCGACGCTTCGCTGCGAGGCGCCGGAGATGTGCTCGCCGGCGATCTTTACGGATAGGGCTTCGGGCTTGAGGCGGGCGCCGTGGCAGACCTCGCACGGGCGGCTTCCCTGGAAGCGCGACAGCTCCTCGCGCATCCACGCGGACTCGGTCTGGTTGTAGCGGCGCTGGAGGTTGGCGAGCACGCCCTCGAACGGCTTCTTCACCTCGTAGGACTTGCGGCCGTCCATGAAGCGCAGGACGACGGGCTCGCCGCCGGTACCGTAGAGGATCACCCGTTGCGCCTGCTCGGGAAGGTCGCGCCACGGGACGTCGAGAGCGAAGTCATAGGCTCGGGCGAGCGAGCTTAGCACCTGCATGTAATAGGGGCTGGGCGGCTGCGAACGCGCCCAGGGAACGACCGCGCCCTTGGCAATGGTCAGCGCGTGGTTGGGGACGACCAGGTCCTCGTCGAACACCAGCTTCTCGCCCAGGCCGTCGCAGGCGGGGCAGGCGCCCTGCGGCGCGTTGAAGGAGAAGAGGCGCGGCTCGATCTCGGCGATGGTGAAGCCGCTCACCGGGCAGGCGAAGCGCTGCGAGAAGACGATGCGGCCCGGCGCGCCGAAGTCGAGCTTCATTCCGGACTGCTGCTCGGGTTCGGCGGGCGGGTCGGCGGGGTCGAGGTAAGCCAGCCCGTCGGCGAGCTTGAGAGCGGTCTCGAAGCTGTCGGCGAGGCGCGATTCCATGCCTTCGCGGATCACAATCCGGTCCACGACCAGCTCGATGTCGTGCTTGTATTTCTTGTCGAGCGCCGGCGCGTCCTCGATCTCGTGGAACTCGCCGTCGATGCGGACGCGGGTGAAGCCGGCCTTCTGCCACTCGGCGAGCTCTTTCTTATACTCGCCCTTGCGGCCGCGCACGACGGGCGCGAGCAGGTAGTGGCGGCTCCCCTCGGGAAGCTGCATCGTCCGGTCGACCATCTGGCTGACCTGCTGCGCTTCGATCGGAAGCCCGGTGGCGGGCGAATAGGGGATGCCGACGCGCGCCCACAGGAGGCGCATGTAGTCGTAGATTTCGGTGACGGTGGCGACGGTCGAGCGCGGGTTCTTGCTCGTCGTCTTCTGCTCGATCGAAATTGCCGGAGACAGGCCGTCGATATGCTCGACGTCGGGCTTCTGCATCATCTCGAGGAACTGCCGCGCATAGGCGGAGAGCGACTCCACGTAGCGGCGCTGCCCTTCGGCATAGATGGTGTCGAAGGCGAGGCTCGACTTGCCCGAACCCGACAGGCCGGTAATGACCGTCAGGCTCTCGCGCGGGATCTCGACGTCGATCCCCTTGAGATTGTGCTCGCGGGCACCCCTTACTGAAATATGCGTGAGCATAGAGCGGTTCTGTTCCAGCTTTGTTCTTGATTAAATCAGCGGCGGCCGGCGGTCAACGCGGCGCGTGTTGGATATGGGGATTGTTGCCCCGGATTGCGAGCGCTGGGCGGCCTCTGGAGATACGGGCTTCTGCGTAAATTAATCTCAGCTGATCCGCGGCACTAACCGGCCCTATGAGACAGCCACATCTTTCCGGGCTCCACCATCGAGTCCTCTTTCGTGCAGCTTTGCTTGCGAGCGCTTTCTTTCCCATCGAGGCGCTCGCGCAAGCGAACCCGATTGCCAGTGAGCCGCCGGCTGCAGCATCAACGGGCCCAAAGACAAGCGTCGATGCAAGTCTCGATTTCGGCGGCGGTTACGCTGATAACCTTTTCGCGACGCGCAATGTCGAGGTGGATGACTTTGTCTTCATCGCGAGGCCGTCGCTGCGAATAACCACCGTCAAGGGCGATAGCCGACTCACGGTTCGGGGCGAGGGCGAACTCGCGCGCTACGCCGAGCACTCGCGCGAAAACTATAATGACTGGCTGCTCGGAACTGACGGCCGCTTGCGCGCTTCGCCGGGAATCCTCCTCCTCGGCGGTGCGGACTACGAGTCGGAGCACGAGTTCAGGGAGTCGCCCGAAGCACAGAATGGCTCGAGGCCGACGCGCTACCAACTGCTTCACGGCTTTGTCGGTGCCATCCTTGGATCAGGTCCATTTACTGTCCGTCCGGCTGTCACGGTCGATCGCTACAACTTCGAAGACGTTCCCGCGGATGGACCCGTCATCAACAACGACGATCGCGACCGCGCTCAGCTCGAGCTTGGAGTACGTCTGTCGCAGCGAGTGGCGAACAGAACGGATGTCTTCGTGCAGGGCGTTTGGGATTCGCGCGACTATCGCCAGAAACTCGACAATTTTGGATTTCGCCGCGATTCCACCGGAGGCTCGGTGAATGCTGGATTGCGAAAGGTCTTTTCGCCGCAACTCAACGGTGAACTGTTCGTCGGCTACTTGCGGCAGAATTATCGCGATCCGCGTCTGAAGGACATCGGCGCAGTCGACTTTGGCGCTGCCCTCGACTGGACTGCACCCAACGGGCTCGGCGTCACCTTTCGTTTTGATCGGTCGGTCGAGGAGACCACGCTTCCCGGATCCTCGTCATACCTGGTTTCTGGCGGCAGCGTCACGTTTAAGGCATCGCCGCACCCCAGGATCGAGACCGGCCTCACTCTGGCGGGGTCGCTATACGATTACCAAGGCGATCCGCGTACGGAGTTCGTCACAAGCGCGAACCTGTGGGCGCGGCAGTGGCTGAGCCGCAACATCTATGCACAGCTCGATTACGGTCTCTCACAACGGACCTCGAACGCTGCTGGCTTTGATTATGACGAAAACCGGCTCCTCTTCCGCATTGGGGCACAGCTCCGTTCCCACTATGACGCGGGCGGGTCGCCACTCGTGTTTGGCGGTGCGACGCCGGGGGGAGGCTATGTCGGCGTTTTTGTCGGCCACGGTGCGCTGGTCACAGGACTCGACGGACCGCGTGGCCAAGGATCCAATACGGCAGATTTCGGCGACACCGGCGTCGGCTACGGCCTAATGGCCGGATATGGCGCGACGGTTGGCAACGCCTATTTCGGAGCAGAGATCGAAGCCTCCCTCGATGGTCCCGACTGGCTCCACAGCGCCGAACGTGTCTTTTCGGTAGAAAAGAGCAACAGCATCGGAATTGCAGGCCGCGCCGGATGGCTCACCCCCGCGCGTGACCTGGTCTATGGCCGCGTTGGAGCCTCCCGTACGCAGCTTCGGACCCGCTACGATCTTTTCGACAACCATTATGACCGAAAGAGCTGGTTCACGGGCCTGAACTTCGGCATCGGAACGGAAGCTGGCGTCGCTCGCAACGGTTTTGTGCGCGCGGAATATGTCGTGACTTCCTACGACGACATCAATGTTCCCTCGGGCAACGGCGACGACAATATGTCGTCGAGCGAGGGGCGGTTCCGCATTGGCGCGGGAATTCGCTTTGGCGGACCCGCAAATCACAACACGGTTCAGCCAACGATTTTCGGCGGGCCTTACTTGGGTGTGCAGGTCGGCCACGGCGCCCTCGTCAGCCGAAACTTCGGCGTTCGCGAGAACAGTCAGGCAATCGATATTTCGCGGGCAGGGGAGGGACCCCTCATTGGAGCTTTTGCCGGTTACGGAGCCACATGGAAGAGCTTCTATGCGGGGCTGGAGGCGGGTGCGGATATGTCGCGGATCGACTGGAACATCGACCGCGATCCGACCGGCCGGACCTATTCGGCGCGCCACCAATATTCTTACGGCGGCGGAGTTCGGGCCGGCTGGCTCATAAGTAAATCCGCGATGCTTTATGGTCGTGTCGGAGCCGCACGCACTAGGTTCATCATCCCGTATGAGACGACCAACCAGTCAGTGCGTTCCGAGAGAAGCAAAACCGGCCTTCGAGCAGGCGGCGGACTTGAGGTTGGGGTTGGGCCGCGCGACCGGCTGAGGATCGACTACACGCTGACCGACTACGGCTCCTACGACGTCACTTATGGCCAGAAGAATTCGGATCGCTTCCTGCATGACGAGAACATCGTCCGGATTGGCATCGCCCATCGCTTCTGAGCCATGGGTCAGGAGAAATGCCTACCGGGGAATCCCTTATTCAGCGAAGCCGCCAGTAACGGCAGTAACGCTATTAACATCATAAGAGGAAAGGGTTTTAAAATGGACCGGAAAAAAATTCGTCTATACGCAGTCGCTTCAATCGCAACATTGGCGCTCGGTGGAGCTGGCGCGGTCTATGCCGCCGATGCACACCTGCTCAGTTCGGCCGCGGTCATGCAGCAGACCGGCGGATCCGGGCACGACGCCGGTACGACCCACGACAGCGGCACTCACGAAGATGGCGGCCAGCCCGGCGGAAGTGGCCAAGTGAAGGGCCAGGGTAAAAGGCCGGGCGAAGTGGCCGGCAGCGGTCATGGGAGCATGGATGACATTTTCCGGGCCATTGGCAGCGAGGAAGAAGATTCCGATCGTCCCGCCTGGGCCGGCGCCAAGGGTGGCAAGAACGAGCACGGCACCAAGCCGGGTAGTGCAGGAAGCGCTCGTGGAGATCTCTACGGCGACATGTATGTGATCCTTCGCGACGACAATGGGGTGCCGATCCTGACGCCCGAAGGGTTCGTCCAGCCGATTGATGCGAACGGCAACCCCGTGCCACTTGATGCAGAGGGTGCTCCGATCGACCCAAGCCTTGCACAGGAAATCGAACTGGGCCGCTTGAATTCGAGCAGATCACCGAACCAAGTCCTCGACCAGCGGGCATCGGAGGTCGTCAATCTCCTGAACACGGCCACTGCCATCAGCTTGGATCCTGCAGGTCGTCTGGTGATTACTGACGCGGCAGGGGTGACAAAGACGATCGACGCCCCGCTCGAAAACATGGCCCTCTATGTCGCGCTCATGACCACAGGAACGATCCCTGGCGTGACAGATCTTCCGGGAACCGAGTTCGACTATCTTGTCGATGGCAAGTTGACGGCGCAGGACATGCAGACGGCAACCAGCCTTCTTGCAGCAGCGGCCGACAAGTACACGAGCCTGTCATTGGACGCGGTGGCATATCTGAATGCCATTCTGGGTATCAACACGGTGACCCAGGGGACCGTGACCTATTCGTCGGTAGATTACAGCAACTACACCTATGATCGTTCCGACACCTACAGCGGACAGACGGTGACGGTCTTGGTGAAACAGCCGGATGGCAGCTACGTCCCCACCACCGTTAATGTCTACGATGTGGTCTTCAAGGACCAGGACTATACCAACACAGGTTTCGACGCCTTCGCGACTGCGGCTGACGATGCGCGGGCAGTGATCTCGTACATCCACGACAACGAAGCCCCGGAATAGGTCTAACGACCATCAGGTCGGGATGCGTAGGCATGCGAATCCTCGACCTGGCGAATATCAGGGCGGGGTCGGAAATATCCGAACCCGCCCTGACTTGTCGCGCGCTGCTTCGATCACCTAAGCGAATAACCCGAGAAGGCTTCGTAATGGGCGCCGTGGCGCGACAGGCGGCTTTCGAAAAGTGTGAATTCATCAACCTCGAACGCGTTGGATTTGAGTCCGGCATGCCGAATTTCGAAATCCCTTGCTGCCTTGGCACTACGGCGGCTGTAGCGGGCCATCGTAATGTGCGGGTGGAAGGCGCGGCGCTCCGGCTCGAGGCCGCAAGCGACGCAGGCACGGTCGATCTTCGCCGCTAGCTCGGCGACCGGCTTTTTGGGCTCGACTCCGGCCCAGATGGCGCCGCCGCTGCGCCGGTCGAAACGTCCGACGCCGCTGATCCTGCAGATCGAAGCTTTCAAAGCGGATCCGCTCGAGCGAGGCGGCGATTTCGTTTGCGAGGGGCCGGTCGACTTCTCCGATGAAGCGCAACGTGAGGTGAAGATTGTCGTCCCCGACCCAGCTGAGCGTCGGGCTTTCGTCCATGGCGTCGATGAGAAGGTCGCGGACTGGCTCGGGCGGGCGAATTGCGACGAACAGGCGATGCATCCGCAAGAGATTGCCGTTGTCGCGGCGAGATGTCACATACGTTTCCGGGGGAATTGCCGATGGCCGAGTTCAAGAAGCTCAGCTTCCCGGAATATGAACAGCTGGCCAAGCCGTTGCTGAAGGAGCTCGCGCGGATGGCGCGATGGCTCGCCGAGACAGGCCAGCGCGTCGTCGTCGTATTCGAGGGCCGCGACACCGCCGGCAAGGGCGGCTCGATCGACGCGATCTCCCGCGTTCTCAACCCGCGGCAATGTCACGTCGCGGCACTTCCGAGCCCGAGCGAGCGCGAGCGCAGCCAGTGGTACTTCCAGCGCTATATCCCCTATCTTCCAGCGAAGGGGGAAATGACGCTGTTCGACCGCAGCTGGTACAATCGTGCCGGAGTCGAGCCGGTCATGGGATTTTGCGAGCAGGAAGACACGGACGCCTTCCTTAGGGCCGTTCCGGAGTTCGAACGCCATCTCGTCGATGACGGCATCCTGTTGTTCAAATATTGGCTGTGCTGCGACCAGGACCGGCAGGAGGAGCGCTTCGAGAACCGGCTCCTCAACCCGCTCAAGCGGTGGAAGCTGTCGCCGATCGATGTCGAGGCCCGCAATCGCTACGACGCCTACACCGAAGCGCGCGAGCGGATGCTGGCGGCTACCCACACCGACTTCGCGCCGTGGACGCTCGTCGATTTCAACGACCAGTCGCTTGGACGGCTGACGTTGGTGAGGGATTTCCTCGACCGCATCCCCGACACCGACCTTCCGCACAAGGACCTCGATTGGCCGCCGCTCAAGGGCGCGCCCTTGAAGGAGCGCTACGGGGTGCTCAATCCGATCGCGCCCTATCCGATCGAATCCGCGCCACGCGAAGAATCAGGAGAGCTCTACCTATAGGCGCACCCGCGCCGATATCGGACAACAGGGGGAACGGGCATGTCGGGAATGAGGCTGCTTACGAGACTTGTGATCTATTATGTCGCGATCGGACTCGTCGTCTTCCTGGCGGTAAGCCTATGGCCCGATTTGCGAGGCTACCTGCCGATTGGCGGTGTCGAGCAACTGATTACCCAGCCCAGTCACAACCCGCTGCAGGCAACCGAAGCGATCCGGGCCGAGCATGTCGGCACTCTCGGCCAGAGCCTGTTCTGGTTGATCGTTGCGATTATCGGCGCCTTCCTGTGCTCGCTTCCGGTGAGCTGGGTCTACATGGTCGTTCGCAGCGGCGAGGAATACGACCAGTCGCTGGTTCACACGATCCTGGTGCTGCCGATGGTGGTTACCGGGATCGTCATCATCGTCCAGAACTCGCTCGCGCTTGCTTTCTCGCTCGCCGGCATCGCCGGAGCGGTGCGATTCCGCAATTCGCTCAAGAGTTCCGGCGACGCGTTGTTCATCCTCATCGCCGTCGCGGTCGGGCTGTCGGCCGGGATCGGCGCCGTCGAACTCGCCGCGGTGATGAGCATGACGTTGAGCTTCTGTTTCACCTTCCTGTGGATGGCCGAATATGGCGAGCGGGCGGGAATGAAGCGCTACCTCGCCGACTTCGACGGGATCGACCATTCGGCCCCGCCGGCGCCTCCCAAAGCCAAGAAGTAGCGGTCGGGAGCAGCAGCTACTCGCGAATTTGGTTGCTCGAACGTCCGGTTTTGCTTGAAAGCGGCCGTTCCATGCCCGATATCTTCAACTTGAGCGAACGGGCCCAATCGCCCGCGCCTAAGGAGTGAAGATGCAGAACCAGTTCGATCCGCGCACGCGCACCGACAGGATTGGCGGAGTCAGTCCGGCAACGGTAGGCGTTCCGCGCGCCACTCGCGATGCGGGACTGCGCTCGTACATGCTGTCGGTCTACAACTACATGGCCTCCGGCGTGCTTCTGACCGGTATCGTCGCGCTTCTCTTCGCCTCGTCGGGACTTGCCGAGCAGGTGCTGATGACTCCGCTTCGCTGGCTGATCGTGCTTGCGCCGCTGGGCTTCGTGATGGCGATGAGCTTCGGTCTCAACAAGATGCAGACCAGCACGCTGCAAATGCTGTTCTGGGCATTTGCGGTCACCATGGGCCTGTCGATGTCGTCGATCTTCCTGATCTACACCGGCGTATCGATCGCCCAGACGTTCTTCGCCGTTGCGGCCGGTTTCGCCGGTCTCAGCCTCTACGGCTACACGACGAAGAAGGACCTGTCGGGCATGGGCACGTTCCTGATCATGGGCGTAGTCGGCCTGATCGTGGCGATGGTGATCAACATGTTCCTTCAGTCGCCGGCAATGATGCTTGCCATCAGCGCCATCGGCGTCCTGCTGTTCGCGGGCCTCACCGCCTACGACACACAGCGGATCAAGAGCATGTACGCCCACGTCGCCGGCACGGAGATGATGGGCAAGGTCGTGATCATGGGCGCGCTGAGCCTCTATCTCGACTTCATCAACATGTTCATGTTCCTGCTCAGCTTCATGGGCAATCGCCGCTAAGCACGGCGGCACGAACCGGAACCGGGGGCCGGCAGAGCGATCTGCCGGCCTTTTTTTGCGTGTGGCAATGCAACCCGCTGTTAACTGTCAGCAATCTAGAAGCTCGAATGGCTACTGCACCTCCCGAACGCCGCAAATCGGCCAGGGCGAACGACCCCGAGCTTCGGGGCCGCAGGTCGGAACCGCGCGCCTACCTGGTTCTCCCGGCGTCGGCGGAGGCGCTCAGCGGCCATTTACGCGTCAGGATCCTCGACGTCGCCCGCACCGGCGCGCGCCTGGCAGGCACGGACCTTCCGGAGACGGGCAAGGAAATCTTCTTGAGGTGCGGCTCGATCGATGCCTTCGGCACAATTGCATGGCGGGATTCCGGACAATGTGGAATTCGGTTCGACGAAGCCCTGTCGCTCAAGCAATTGGTGGCTGTGCGAGCGCTTGCCGCGGAGATCGCCGACGGCGCCACGGGCGTCGACGAGCGCGAAGCCGCGGATGACTGGGCCAACGGCCTCGCTCGCTAGGGGTTCGGGTCAGCCAGTCAGCACTCCAATGGCTTACGCTGGCTGCGGCTGCGACTGCTCGGCAATCAAGGCGTCATCGATGCCCTGCGCTCTCTTGAACCCGTCGCGCGCTTGAAGCCTGTCGCGATAGCGAAGGAAGCTTTCCCTTTCCGGCATCAGGCCGAACTGCATCGGGAACATCAGCTGTGATCCGACATAGACATCCGCTGCGGTAAAGCGGTCGCCGCAGACATATTCGCGAAGCGAGAAGAGCTCGTCGAGAACGGCGACGACCTTGTCGAAATTGCCATAGCCGAACATCCGTTCGCGTTCCGGCGTCGGCTCCCACCCCGCCGCCTTGTTCGAAACTGCGGCTTCGATCGGGCCTGCGGCGTAGAAGAACCACCGGTAATAATCGGCCTTCTCATCGTCGCGGGGCGCGAGGCCCGCCGTTGGAAACACATCGGCGAGATAGGCGCAGATCGCCGCACATTCCGTGATCACATGTCCATCGTGCTTGATCGCCGGGACCTTCCCCATCGGGTTGACGGCAAGATAGTCCGGGCTCTTGATCTCATCGTAGGCGATGACCTGCGTTACGTACGGCTGTCCGACTTCTTCCAGCATCCATCGGATGACCCGTCCCCGCGACTGCGGATTGGTGTAGAAAATCAGCTCGGACATTGATGCTCTCCTCGGCTGCCGGGAAGGTCAGCGGTTGAGCGACTCCCCGAGCATGTCGAGCATAGCGGCGAGGGAGCGGACACGCACGGGCCCGCGGCCGGGGCTTGCCTCGGCAGCGCGGGCCCGGGCGTTCGATTTATCCCCGATCGCCTTTCGCGGGTGGAACGGCGGCCGGCGCTTCGCTGCGATCGCTCGCGGTCTTGTCGCGCGCCGCCCGGAATTCGCTGTCGGCGCCCCAGTTCGGCCACGCATGCGAGTTGGCGAGATCGCGACCTAGCTTGTGGAGCAGGTTCGCATCCTGGGCCATTCCGCGGAAGTCCCAGTCTGCAGACCATTCGTCGCTCGGCTGGTGGTAATGCTTTTCGACATATTCCTTGCCGAGTGCCTCGCCGCGCTCGGTACCGCCGTTCACCAGGTCGTTGCCATCGCCGAAGCTAATGGCCGGAACGCCGACCTTGGCGAAGGAGAAGTGGTCCGAGCGATAGAAATGGCCAGCCTCCGGGTGCGGATCGGGGCTGTAGTAGCGGCCCTGGCTTTTGCCTTCGGCGATCAGCCGGTCGAGAAGCCCAAGCTTGGCGTTGCCGGAAATCGTGAAGTTCTTGGCCGGACCGTAGATCGACCCGCCGTCGGTGTTGATGACTCCGGCGGTCGTGGCTGCGGGGAACAGCGGATTCTGCGCATAATATTCCGACCCCAACAGGCCTTTTTCCTCGGCCGTGACGGCAAGGAAAACCACCGAGCGGTCGGTCCGCGGCTCATGCGCGAAGACCCGCGCCTGCTCGATCAGCTGGGCAATGCCGGTCGCGTTGTCGAGCCCGCCATTGTAGATGGTGTCGCCGGTCGCGTCGGGCTTGCCGATGCCAAGATGATCCCAATGCGCGCTGTAGATGACGGTCTCGTCCGGATATTTCTTCCCCGGAAGATAGCCGACGACATTGTGCGAGGTGATGACGTCGGTGCTGGCCTCGCCGTCGACCGACAGGGTTGCCTTTAGCGGGACCGGCTTGAAATCCTTTTTCTGCGCGGCCGCCTTCATCGCCTCGAAATCGAGTCCGGACGCGGCGAAAATCTTTTGCGCCAGGTCCTTCTGGATCCAGCCTTCCAGCGGCGGGTGCTCTCCAGCGGGGTCTTTTCGCACGATGTCGAACATCGTGTTGGTGTTGGAGTTCTTGACCGTCGCCCAGCCATAGCTCGCCGGGTCTGTCTCGTGGATCACCAGGACCCCGGCAGCGCCCTGGCGGGCACCTTCCTCATATTTATACGTCCAGCGGCCGTAATAGGTCATCGCCTTGCCGCCGAAATCGCCTTCTCCGCCCTCGAAGTCGGGATCGTTAACCAGCACGACCATGATCTTGCCGTGCATGTCCTGGCCCTTGAAATCGTCCCAGTTGCGTTCGGGCGCCTTCACTCCATAGCCGGCGAAAACGAGCGGGGTATTGTCGAGGTCGAGCCCCTTGCTGCCGTCCATCGGCGAGCGGACGGCGATCTCCTCGCCCTGGGTCAGCGACACAGGCTTGCCGGCAAGGGTTAGGTCGATATCGGGAGTCCCGGCCCATTCCGACTTCAGAAGCGGTACATTCTGGAACCAGCTTCGCTGCCCGTTCACCACGTCGCCGGCAGGCTCCAGGCCGGAAGCCTGGAACTGCTCGGCGATGTAATTGATCGTCTTCGTCTCGGCGCGCGTCGCAGGACCGCGGCCCTCGAACGCGTCGGAGGAGATGTATTTGTCGGTCGCTGACAGGCGAGCGGGGTCGAACGGGCCCATGTCCTGCGCGAAGGCAGGCGCGGCGAGCACGATTGCGGTTGCCGCAAGCAGGCGGAAGCTGGTCGGTTTCATTGGTCTCGTCTCCAAATGCAGAAGCCTGCGGGCAGGCTTCACCGCCCGCAGAAAGAATCGCTGTCCTTATCGTTAGTTAGTGAGCTGCGGCGGGGGAAGCCCCGTCCCTGAGGCGATAGCGGTCGAACCAGGCGAGGATCGCGCTGGCCTTGGCCGCGGCTTGCGAGGGCCGGGCAGCGATCCCGCCATGGCTCGCGCCCGGGACCTTCACGAAGGCCGTCGGCACGCCGCGAAGCTGGAGAGCGGTGTAATATTGCTCGGCCTCGCTGTCGGGCGTCCGATAATCCTCGCTCCCGACGACGACCAGAGTCGGCGTTTTCACGTTGCCGACCAGGCTGAGCGGCGAGCGCTGCCAATAGCCCATCGGGTCTTCCCACGGCTTTTTCGCGAACCAGTAGGGCGAGTAATAGACTGCTCCGTCGGACGTCAGTCCGAAGCTCGTCCAGTTGATCACAGGCTTCTGGGTTGCCGCGGCGCGGAAACGATCGGTCTTGCCGACGATCCAGGCGGTCAGGACGCCGCCGCCAGACCCGCCGGTAACGAACAGGTTGTTGGGATCGACATTGCCGGTGGCAATCGCCGCGTCGACCGCGCTCATCAGGTCGTCATAGTCATGGCCGGGATATGCCTTGTCGATCTCATTGGCGAACTCCTCACCGTAGGAGGTGGAGCCGCGCGGGTTCGTATAGAGCACCGCGTAACCAGCGGCCGCATAGAGCTGGTCATCGGTGGAGAAGGCTGGACCGTAAGCGGCAAAAGGCCCGCCGTGGATCTCCAGGATCAGCGGGTATTTTTTCGACGAATCGAAGCCTGGCGGAGTCACCAGCCAAGCGTCGATCGGCCGCTGGTCGTAACTCGACGTCACCGGAAGCTTGCGCACCTGCGCCAGCGCTTTCGAATTGAGCAGGTTGGAGTTGAGTTGGGTGAGGCGCTGCACATCGCCATTGGCGACGACGCCGATGTCGTTTGGATGCAGCGGGTCGCCGACGGTGAGAGCGACGACGCCGTTGTTCGAGACGCTATAATCGCCGCCGGCATAAGGGCGGTCGAGCTCGGCACCGCCCATCCCGCCGGCGATCTCGCGGACGGAACCGTCGAGGCCGACCCGCTCGACCTTGTTGGTACCGCGGTCCTCGACCTGGACGTAGATAGACCGGCTGTCGCCGCCCCATTGCGGGTTGCCGACCGAGCGATCGAGCGAGCCGGTGAGCATCCGCTTGCCCGACCCGTCGAGGTCCATCACGTAAAGGCGCGTGTTTTGGTAGCCGAGTTGCCTGTCGTCGAAGCCGACATAAGCAATTTTCCGGCCGTCCGGCGATACAACAGGCGAGGAGTCCGGGCCCTTGCGGTCAGTCAGGGCTACCGGCGCTCCGCCGGCGGCGGAAATGCGATAGACTTCGCTGTCGACCGGCTCGCGCTCCCAGTTCTTCGACAGGTTGGCGCTGAACAGGATCGAACGGCCGTCGGGGGTCCAGGACACCGGGCCGCCGGCGTTGATGGCGCCAAAGGTGAGCTGGGTCGGAGCGCCGCCATCGGCTGGAACCCAGAAGATCTGCTCATATCCGGGCTTGAGGTAACCGGCGCCGTCGGCGCGATAGGTCACCGCATCGATAACTTCCAATGGGTCAGCCCATTTTGCGCCTTCCGGCTTGTCGGGTGCCTTCCCGAGCCGCGTCGGGTCATCGGGAACGAACATCGAATAGGCGATCCGCCGTCCGTCCGGCGACCAGGCGATGCTGCTCGGTGAGTTCCGGCAATTGCGTGATGCGCGCACTCTCGCCGCTTCCCATCCAGCGCACGAACAGCTGCGGGCTTGCGCCCTCGGCAGCAACGTAGGCGAGGCGATCGCCGTCGGGCGACCAGCGCGGCGAGAAATAGGAGCCGCTTCCGGCGAGAAGCGGCCGCTGCTTTCCGCTCGCGACATCGACGAGCCAGATCGTGCGCCGCGCCTTGTCGGTCATGATGTCGTTGGATTCGCGAACGTAAGCGATGGTTCGCCCGTCGGGACTGATCTCCGGGTCGCTTGCCCATTCGAGGTTGAACAGGTCGGAGCCGGTGAACGCGCGCTGCGGCCCAGTGGCCGGCGCTGCGAAAGCTGGGGCCGAAAATGCGGCCGCGGCAAAGACGATCGCCAGCGGCGATACCGAGCGAATGAGCTTCAAGATCCTACTCCCCTCCGGATGAGGGGAGCAGAATTCACTTTTCGGGCAGTCGCGGCAAGAGCCTGATCGACAAGCGGCAGGATCTACTCCGCCGCGGATGCCTCGCCGCCGGTTTTCTTCTTCGCTGCCGGCTTCGCCTTTTTCTTCTTCGGCTTGGCCTTGGGCGCTGCCGGCGCGATTTCGAAGACGGGGGCATTGTCCTTGATGTGGACCTTGACCTCGCCGCCGTTCACCAGCTTGCCGAACAGCAGCTCTTCGGCGAGCGGCTGCTTGATCTTTTCCTGCACGAGGCGGCCCATCGGGCGCGCTCCGTAGATCTTGTCGTAACCGCGGTCGACGATCCACTTGCGGGCGGCATCGTCGAGCTCGATGTGGACGTTGCGGTCGGCCAGCTGAAGCTCGAGCTGGAGGATGAACTTGTCGACGACGCGGGCGACCACCGCCGGCGGCAGGTAGGCGAACGGAACGATCGCATCGAGCCGGTTGCGGAACTCCGGAGTGAACATCTTCTTGACCGCGTCCTCCTGCGCATCCTCGCGGGTGGCGTTGCCGAAACCGATGCTCTCGCGCGCCATGTCGGCGGCGCCGGCATTGGTCGTCATGATGAGGATCGTATTGCGGAAATCGACGGTCTTGCCGTGGTGATCGGTGAGCTTGCCGTTGTCCATCACCTGCAGGAGGATGTTGAACAGGTCAGGGTGCGCTTTTTCGATCTCGTCGAGCAGCAGGACGCTGTGCGGGTGCTGGTCGACCGCGTCGGTCAACAGCCCGCCCTGGTCATAGCCGACATAGCCCGGAGGAGCGCCGATCAGCCGGCTGACCGAGTGCCGCTCCATATATTCGGACATGTCGAACCGCTGCAGCGGGATTCCCATGATCGACGCCAGCTGGCGCGCGACCTCGGTCTTGCCGACGCCGGTGGGGCCGCTGAACAGGTAATTGCCGATCGGCTTGTCGGGATCGCGAAGCCCGGCACGCGACAGCTTGATTGCCGAAGCGAGCTTCTCGATCGCGATATCCTGGCCGAAGACGACCCGCTTGAGGTCGGCCTCGAGGTTCTCGAGCACGCGCTTGTCGTCGCTCGACACCGACTTGGGCGGAATTCGCGCCATCGTCGCGACCACCGCCTCGATTTCCTTCGGCGTGATGACCTTGCGGCGGCGGCTTGGCGGAACCAGCATCTGCATCGCGCCGACCTCGTCGATGACGTCGATCGCCTTGTCCGGGAGCTTGCGGTCGTGGATGTAGCGCGCCGACAGCTCGACTGCGCTCTTCACCGCATCGACGGTGTAGCGGACCTTGTGGTGGCTTTCGAACGACGAGCGAAGCCCGGCGATGATCTTGATCGTGTCCTCGATGGTCGGCTCGTTGACGTCGATCTTCTGGAACCGCCGAAGTAGCGCGCGGTCCTTTTCGAAGTGGTTGCGGAATTCCTTGTAGGTGGTCGAGCCGATGCAGCGGATCGCGCCGCTGGAAAGCGCCGGCTTGAGGAGGTTGGACGCGTCCATTGCTCCGCCCGAAGTCGCCCCGGCACCGATCACGGTGTGGATTTCATCGATGAACAGGATCGCGTGGGGAAGCTTTTCGAGCTCCGAAACCACCGACTTCAGCCGCTCCTCGAAATCGCCGCGGTAGCGGGTCCCGGCGAGCAGCGCGCCCATGTCGAGCGCGTAGATGGTCGCGGGCTTGAGGACGTCGGGGACGTCGCCCTCCACGATCTTGCGCGCCAGGCCCTCGGCGATGGCGGTCTTTCCGACACCCGGGTCGCCGACGTAGAGCGGGTTGTTCTTTGAGCGGCGGCACAGGATCTGGACCGTTCGGTCAACCTCCGGCATGCGGCCGATAAGTGGGTCGACCTTGCCGGCCTTGGCTTTCTCGTTGAGGTCGACGGTGAACTGCTTGAGGGCGCTTTCCTTCTTCCCCTCCTTGTCGCTTTTTTCCTCGCCATTTTCGGCCGGTCGGGCCTCGGGCGCGGCTTCGCCCTTGCCGACCCCGTGGCTGATGTATGTGACCGCGTCGAGGCGGCTCATGTCCTGCTGCTGGAGGAAATAGACGGCGTAGCTCTCGCGCTCGGAGAAGAGGGCGACGAGCACGTTGGCGCCGGTCACTTCGTCGCGGCCCGAGGACTGGACGTGGAGGATCGCGCGCTGGACGACTCGCTGGAAGCCGCTGGTCGGGGTCGGATCGGTGCTGGTGTCGGCGACCAAAGCCCCGAGCTCGTTGTCGAGATAGTGCTTTACCCCGGCCCGAAGCTCGTCGCGGTTTACGCCGCAGGCGGTCATCACCTTCGACGCATGTTCATCGTCGATCAGCGCGACCAGGAGGTGCTCGAGGGTTGCGTACTCGTGCCTGCGGCGGCTGGCTTCGCCGAGCGCGTTGTGCAGGGTTTCTTCGAGTTCGCGAGCAAAACTAGGCATTTACGTTGGTACTCCCACCGCTCCGGGGAGAGGTCCCGGGCTCTCACACCTCAATGTCATATGCCCGAAACGCTCAATCAAGGGGCAAAGCCCCGCTTATCCCCAGTTTCTACAATGGGATGGCTGTGCGCGGGCTGAATGAAGCGGGGCTGTGGCGGCTGTGCAGCGCCACGCTGCCGCTCAGCTCTTCTTGAACAGCTCTTCGGCGGCCGAGCGGTGGCTGCGGACACGTTCGATGTGCGCCTCGACTCGCGCGATTTCTTCTTTCAGCGCTTCGATCCGCTCTTCGAGTTCGTTGACCGATAGCGGGTCGAGGTCCTGCTTTTTCAGTTCGACCAGCGGGTCGCCCGGCTTGTCGGGGAAGAGATCGTCGAGATCCATCCGGCCAAGTTGACCCGGCGGGGCGGCGAGTCAATAAGCCGCGACTGCGTGGCTGAGACAATTCCGAAAGTGATGCGAGCCGTTGTTGCTCCCCAACCCGACGGGGCGGAGGAGCTTGCGGTGGTCGAGCGGCCGGTGCCCGAGCCGGGCAGGGGCGAGCTTCTGATCCGGGTCGCTGCCGCGGGGGTCAATCGGCCCGACGTCCTGCAGCGGCGCGGGCTTTATCCGCCGCCGGCGGGCGCTCCCGACATCCTTGGGCTGGAGATCGCCGGCGAAGCAGTCGCGGCGGGTGAGGGCGCCGAGCACCTGATCGGCCAACCTCTTTGCGCGCTCGTCGCCGGTGGCGGCTACGCGGACTATTGCGTCGCGCCGGCGGGGACGTGCCTCCCGGTGCCTGAGGCGCTGTCCCTGACCGAGGCGGCAGCGATTCCAGAAACGCTCTTCACGGTTTGGTCGAACCTGTTCGAGCGGGGTTTTGCCGCCGACGGCGACGCGGTGCTGGTGCACGGCGGCACCAGCGGGATCGGGACGATGGCAATCGCGCTTGGCAAGCTGTTCGGGCTGACCGTCATCGTCACCTGCGGAAGCGATGACAAGTGTCGGCGGGCCGAGGAGATCGGCGCCGACAGCGCGATCAATTACAAGACGCAGGACTTTGTGGAGGCGGTCGCGCGGCTGACCGGCAAACGCGGCGTCGCGGTGGTGCTCGACATGGTCGGCGGCGATTACCTTGTGCGCAACCTGGCCTGCCTTGCCGACGACGGGCGGCACGTGTCGATCGCCTTCCAGCGCGGCGCCAAGGCGGAGATTACAATTCCGGACGTGATGCGGCGGCGTCTGACCCTCACCGGATCGACGCTTCGCCCGCGCTCGGTAGAGTTCAAGACGATGGTCGCCGACGAGATCGCGCAGACCGTGTGGCCCTATGCCGCCAGCGGGCGGCTCAAGCCGGTGATCGATTCGACCTTTCCGCTCGAGCAGGCGGGCGCGGCGCATGCACGGATGGAGGCGGGCGAGCATATCGGGAAGATCGTGCTGACGACCTCCTGACGAATTACGGAGGCGGTGACTCGGGAGACTACGAGACTGTTGAATCGAACGGCGCCGAGGTTTACACGATCCGCGACAGGCCGCTCCGCAAGGGGCGGCCCTATTCATTTATAGAATCCGGGAGAATCCCAGTGGCCCAGCCTTTGATGCCTCATGCGACTGCCTCGTGGCTGGTCGAAAACACCTCGCTCACCTTCGAGCAGATCGCCCAGTTCTGCGGCCTCCACATGCTCGAGGTGCAGGCGATTGCCGACGACACCGCTGCGACCAAGCTGACCGGGCGCGACCCGATCCGCTCCGGCGAGCTGACCCACGAGGAAATCGACAAGGGGCAGAAGGATCCCGACTACGCGCTGAAGATGCACAAGGAGCCCGACCAGGTGCGCCGCACCAAGGGCCCGCGCTACACGCCGCTTTCCAAGCGCCAGGACAAGCCGGACGGGATCGCCTGGCTGGTGCGCAATCACCCCGAGCTTAGTGACGGGCAGATCGGCAAGCTGATTGGAACGACGCGCACGACAATCGGAGCGATCCGCGAGCGCACGCACTGGAACATGGCCAACATCACCCCCAAGGATCCGGTGACCCTTGGCCTGACCACGCAGCGCGAGCTCGATGCTGCCGTTGCCAAGGCGCAGAAGGCGGCCGGGACGGCTGCTCCCACCGACGAGCATTTCGAGGAAGACCGCCAGGCCCTGATCGAGGAGCTTCGGGCCGAGCGCGACCAGAATGCGCGCGACGCGGAGGCTGCGCTGGAGGCCGCCGAAAGCGGCGAAACCGCTGCTGCCGACGAGATCGTCCCGGGCATCCGCGACCCGTTCAAGAAGTAGTCCTGGCGTCAGCCGGAAACTTGATTCAAACGGCTCGGAGGGTCATTCCACGGTCATGGACGCTTCCACCCCGCAGCAGGAAGAACTGAGCTTCGAAGCCGCGCTTGCGCGGCTGGAGGAGATCGTGCGTACGCTCGAGAAAGGCGAGGCGCCGCTCGACCAGTCGATCGAGCTGTACCAGGAAGGCGACAAGCTGAAGCGGCATTGCGAAGCGCGCCTGAAGGCCGCGCAGGCGCGAATCGAGCAGATCGCTTTCGGAAGCGACGGCAAGCCCGCGGGGGCCAAGCCCTTCGATGCCGGTTGAAATCGACGACGGCCCGACCCTGGACCTCGAAGCCGAAGCCGACCGCGTTTCGAGCGAACTCGACGATTTCTTCGCCCGCCTGCTTTCATCGCCGAACGACAGCCGAAACCGGCTCTATTCGGCCATGCGTCATGCCGCGATCGGCGGCGGCAAGAGGCTTCGGCCACTTCTCACGCTGGCCGCTTCGCGATTGTTCGGGATCGACGACGAACAGGCGCTTCGGATGGCGGCCGCGATCGAGGCCATTCACGTCTATTCGCTGATTCACGACGATTTGCCGGCGATGGACGATGACGATCTTCGCCGGGGCAAGCCGACCGTGCACAAGGCATTCGACGAGGCGACTGCGATCCTCGCCGGAGACAGCCTTCACGCGCTGGCGTTCGAAATTCTCGCCCATGAGGCGACCAATCGCGACCCGCATGTGCGCGCCGAGCTCGTCCTGGAGCTGTCACGGGCATCGGGCCCGAACGGGATGGCCGGCGGCCAGATGATGGACCTTGCGGCCGAAGGGCAGTCGCTGGACCTCGCGGCAATCACCCGGCTGCAGCAACTCAAGACCGGCGCGCTTATCGAATATGCGGTTGAAGCGCCGTGCATTGCCATTAGCCTCTCTCGCGAAGCGAGAACGCCGTACCGGGGCTATGGGCGCAACGTCGGCCTCGCCTTCCAGATCACTGACGACCTGATCGATCACAGCGGCAGCGAGGTCGCCGCGGGCAAGCGCACCCGCAAGGACGCCGAGGCCGGAAAAGCAACGTTCGTTTCGCTTCTCGGGCCCGAACGGGCGAAGCAGCAGGCGCAGCTGCTCGTCGAACAAGCCATTGACCATCTCTCCGACCATGGCGAAGAAGCGGACATGCTTCGCGCAATCGCGCGCTTTGCAATCGAGCGGGACCGATAGGAATGGCTGACCGGATCGGGGTCTACCCCGGCACCTTCGACCCGATTACGCTCGGGCACCTCGACATCATCCGCCGGGCAACTCACCTCGTCGACCGCCTGGTCATCGGAGTGACGACCAACCCGTCGAAAGAGCCGCTGTTCACGGTCGAAGAGCGGCTCGAGATGGTTCGCCGGGAAACCACCGGCGTCCCCGGCAAGGTCGAGGTCGTGGATTTCGATTCGCTGCTGATGGACTTCGCCGAGCGCGAAGGCGCGTCGATGATCATCCGCGGCTTAAGGGCTGTCGGCGACTTCGAATACGAATTCCAGATGGCTGGGATGAACCAGCAGCTGAACAACAGCATCGAGACGGTTTTCCTGATGGCCGACGTCTCGCTCCAGCCGATCGCGTCACGGCTGGTTAAGGAGATCGCCCGCTATGGCGGCTCCATCCACAAGTTCGTCACTCCCGCGGTCGCCGCAGACGTTGCACGTCAGCTCGGCCAGAACAAAGAGTAATCCGGCCAATGAAACTGTTCGCGCTCCCGCTTCTTGCCCTTTCCCTGCTCGCCGCAACGTCGGAGCCCACGACAGTGGCGCTGCCGATCAATGCGCCCGCCGACGTCGCCGCCGACCCGGCGAACAAGCTGACACTCTTGCTGTCCAACGGCGGCCAGGTCGTCATCCAGATGCGCCCGGACGCCGCGCCTGCGCATGTGCAGCGGGTCCAGGCGCTGGTCCGGCAGGGTTTTTACGACGGCACAATTTTTCACCGCGTCGTCCCCGGCTTCATGGCCCAGGGCGGCGACCCCACCGGCACCGGCGAAGGCGGGTCGAAGCTTCCCGACCTGAAGGCCGAGTTCAATTCGCTTCCGCACCTGCGTGGAACGGTCGCCGCTGCCCGAACCGAGGACCCGGATACGGCGAACAGCCAATTCTACATCATGTTCGCGCCCAAGGCTTCGCTCGACCATAATTACACCGTGTTCGGCCGGGTCATTTCCGGGATGGACGCGGTCGATCGGATCGCCGTTGGCGAACCGCCGGCGGACCCGACGAAGATCGTCCACGCCAGCCTCGGCGACGGCTCCGCTCCAGCGCTTGCGCCGCCGGCGCCCCAAGCCGCCGAGCAAGGGGCGACGCCCGCGGGATAGGGCAAAGGTGCGAGTCGACCTCTTCGATTTCGACCTTCCGAGCGACCGGATTGCCCTTCGGCCGGCGCGGCCGCGCAATTCAGCCCGGCTTCTCCTCGTCGAAGGCAAACGTCTCGCAGACCGGCGAGTCGTCGACTTGCCCGACCTGCTCCGGCCTGGCGACCTCCTCCTGTTCAACGACACCAAGGTCATCCCCGCCCAGCTCGAGGGGCGGCGCGGAGAGGCGCGGATTGGAGTGACCCTGCACAAGCGGACGGGCCCGCGAAGCTGGTGGGCGTTCGTGCGCAACGCCAAGCGGCTTCGCCCCGGCGACCGCATCGACTTCGACGACAGCGTCTCGGCGACTGCGCAGGAGCGGGGCGAGGACGGAAGCTTCCTCGTCGAGTTTGCCGGCGAGGAGCCGGTGGAAGTCCTTCTCGAACGGGCAGGGCGAATGCCGCTCCCGCCCTATATCGCGTCGAAGCGCGAAGCGGACGAGGAAGACCGCCACGATTACCAGACGGTCTTCGCCCGCTCCGAGGGCGCGGTCGCCGCACCGACAGCGGCGCTTCACTTCACCGATCGCCTGCTCAGTGCGCTCGACGCTCGCGAGGTCCTCCGGGAGACGATCACGCTCCACGTCGGCGCCGGCACCTTCCTGCCGGTGAAGTCCGAGGACACCGACCAACACCGGATGCATTCGGAATGGGGGCGGATCGATGCGGCGACGGCGGAGCGGCTGAACGCGGTCCGTGCGTCGGGCGGGCGGCTGATCGCAGTCGGGACCACCTCGCTCCGGCTCGTCGAAAGCGCGGCCGATGAAAATGGCGTCATTCACCCGTTCGAAGGCGACACGGCGATTTTCATCGCGCCGGGTTACCGATTCAAGGCGATCGACGGGCTGATGACCAACTTCCACCTCCCGCGCTCGACGCTGTTCATGCTGGTGAGCGCGTTGATGGGGCTCGACGTGATGCAAGCCGCTTATGCCCACGCGATCGCGGGCGGGTACCGGTTTTACAGTTACGGGGACGCTAGTCTTTTACTGTCCACAGGAACCTGATCCGCTTCGGCCGCGCTGTTTACATTGCGTTAAACGACATCGGTAATACGGGCCCGACTGTACAGCGTAGGCCGGAGTAACCCCCCAATCATGGCAACCTTAGCGGACGCGCCGACGCGCGTACGGCCCCGATCTACATTCCGGTGTCGGCCAAGTTCGCGATTAGCGTCGCGGCGGTGCGTGGGTGATGCTCAGCATCCAGTTGTCGAGGCCGTGGATGATGAGCTGGGGCAGCTCACCCGCTGTTTGCGCTCTTCGCGATTACGTTCATCGCTTACGTGCCCGGGTTCATGAACACGTTCCTGGTTGTCAGCCTGCTGCTTGACCGGCGGCCGGAGCGGAGGCAGCCGCTCGCCTACCCGGCAGTGACGGTTCTCATCGCTGCCTACCAGGAAGAGGCGGCGATCGCCGACACGCTGACGGGCATTGCAACGACGGGATATGCCGGCCCGCTGGAGGTGCTCGTCCTCAACGACGGCTCGACCGACCGAACCGCGCAACTCGCGGCGGAGGCGATCCGCACCCTGCAGTTTCCGCCGGGAAGCGAGGTCCGGCTCGTCGACTTTCCCGCCAACCGCGGTAAGTCGGCGGTCCTGAACTCGGGGCTCGACCTGGCGAAACACGACTTGGTCGTCACCGTCGACGGAGACTCCCGCCTTCATCGCGGCGCACTCACTCGCCTTGTCGAGCGATTGCTTGCCGACCCGCCCAATACGCAGGCGGTCGCCGGTGCGATTCTCGTTCGCAACTCGCGCGACAACATCCTCACCGGTGCGCAGGAATGGGATTATTTCCACGGGATCGCCGCCGTGAAGCGAATGCAGAGCCTCTATCAGGGGACGCTCGTCGCGCAGGGCGCCTTTTCCATCTACCGGCGCTCGGCGCTGAGGGCGGTCGGCGGCTGGCAGAATGTCATCGGCGAAGACATCGTGCTGAGCTGGGCGATGCTCGATGAAGGCTATCGCATTGGCTATGCCGAAGACGCGATCGCGTGGACGAACGCGCCCAATTCGTTTCGCCAGTTCGCCCGCCAGCGGCAGCGATGGTCGCGCGGCCTGATTGAGGCGTTCAACCAGCACGAGGGCTTGCTGTTCAAGCGGCGGCTGAGCCAGATGTTCATCTGGTGGAACCTGTTGTTCCTGCCGCTGGACGCGACTTACACCTTCATCTTCATCCCCGGCGTGATAGCGGCCATTTTCTTCCATCTTTACTGGGTCGCAGGGCTGATGACGCTCGCGGTGATCCCGATCGCGCTCCTTTGGAACGGGGTCATTTTCAAGGTGCAGGCGAAGATGTTCCGCGGGCAGGGGCTGCGGGTAAGGCACAACCCGCGCGGGCTGGCTTTCTACCTCGCCTGCTACGCGTTGATGATGCAGCCGATCTGCGTGTGGGGCTATGCCGTTGAAACGCTCGGCCTGCGCAAGAAGTGGGGCACCAAGTGAGCGTGCTTCTCATCGCCGCAACAGCCGCAACGCAGGCAATCGGCTCCGACCTCTATTATTCGTCCGACGCCGAGAAAACGGAAATAGTAAAGGCGGGGATCGATTTCGACCTGCGCTACGACGGCCCCGACCGCCGGCTCGGCGTGCGGGTCGAATGGGCGCGCTTCACTCCGCTTGGACAGGGAAGCGAGACGATGGATCGCGCCTATCTGAGAGCCGCCGACAGCCTGGGCCGATGGAAATGGAACGCGACCGTTGGAACCGACGGTCACACACTACTGGGATCGGCCGCAATCCACGACGATTCTCGCTTCCGGAAGGAAGTCTTCGTCGAGAGAGAAATCCTGGAGACTCCGCAGGGGCTGAGGCGCGGCATCTACTACACCTTCGCCGGGGCAGCGATCGACCTGCCGGCTGGCGATCGCGACGTCGCCACCTTTTTTGCCGGCGTCCAGCCGTTCACCGGCGGCAACGTCCGCACGCATTTGCGGGCCACGTACGTCCACGTCGTCAAACCCGAGTGGGGCCTGAGCGCCCAAATTCGGACCCGCTACTACCGAAGCAGCGATCCAGGGCAGTTCGATTATTACTCGCCCCGCTGGTACGCCGAAGTTCTTCCGGTCGTGCAGGTGCGGCGCTTCGTTGGCGGCTGGCAGCTGCTCGGCGCGGCCGGTTTCGGAGCGCAGCGCGATTCCGCAAGCCACTGGCGAAGCTCGCGTTACCTGAACGCGCGCGTCACCAGTCCGCGCTTCCAGAAGGACTGGGCGCTCACGGCCGCGCTGCTGATGACCAACACGCCCGTGAGCACCGGATTCACCTATCGCTACAGCCAGTTCAACATCGGACTGACGAAGGCGTTCTGAAGCCTTCCTCAGCCGGCAGCCATTCGCCGGACGTCGGCCGCGGTTAGCCTCGTCCCTCCGATCGCCCAATTGCCTTCTTCGATTTCGCGCACCCGAACCCAGGTGACGCCACGCATTGCCTCGCCTTCGACCGAGACCATCGCGTCGGTCACCTTCTCGATCAGCTCGCCCACCTGCTTGGGCGTGAACACGTTCTTGATCACTTGAATATCGACCATTGGCATCTTTTTTCTCCTTGGCTGAAACGGCACGATCGCCGTTCGCCGCCTGGATGGCCGATGCTCCCGTGCGCGCCCAGTGCAGGAAGTGAATCGAAGCCGCTACAGATTCTGTACTTGCGATCCCAACATGTGAGGCAGAACATGCGCGGCATGGGTGAGACTACATACGGTCAGTTCTGCCCCGTCGCGATGGCCGCCGAAATCCTGGCATCGCGCTGGACGTTCGTGCTGTTGTCGGAAATGATGTCCGGCTCCACTCGCTTCAACGAAATTCGCCGAGGCGTGCCGCGAATGTCGCCGGCGCTGTTATCGAAGCGGCTCAAGGAGCTGGAGGCCGCGAACATCGTGAAGCGGGTTCAAGGGTCCTCGGTGATAGATTATCGCCTGACGGCCGCCGGTGAGGCATTGCGTCCTGTCATCAAAGCGATGGGGGACTGGTCGATGCGCTGGGTCGACACGGACTGCACTCTCGCCAATCTCGATGCGCAGCTGTTGATGTGGAACATGCGCCGGCGGATCGACCCGCAGCCGCTGCCGCAACGGCGCATAGTCGTCCAGTTCGTCTATCCGGAGCTTCCTTTGGAGCAGCGTAGTTATTGGCTCATCGTTGCACCCGGCACTGGCACGGACCTGTGCTCGATCGACCCCGGATTCGATGTCGATCTCTACGTTCACGCGGATTTGAGGGCGATGACGTCCGCGTGGATGGGCATGTCCCGAATGGAAGACGAGATCGAGGCGGAAAGAATAACGCTCACTGGCGACCGGGATTTAATTCGAACGCTCTCCGGCTGGTTGAAACGGAGCGGCTTCGCTCCAGAGAATGCTGCGCCTGTGGAGTCGGTGTCCGCCTAGACCACCGCGGGAGCTCCGCCTATTCGAGCTGCCGATGCCCGGCCTGACCTTCACGATTTCCGCAACCGACGGGGCCGCTCGAACCGGCGTCATCGCCATGGCGCGCGGAGAAATCCGCACGCCCGCGTTCATGCCGGTGGGTACCGCGGCGACGGTCAAGGCGATGAAGCCGGACGATGTCCGCGCGTCGGGCGCCGACATCATCCTTGGCAACACTTATCACCTGATGCTTCGGCCGGGAGCGGAGCGGATCGCGCGGCTTGGCGGTCTCCACCAGTTCATGGGGTGGGCGCGGCCGATCCTCACCGACAGCGGCGGCTATCAGGTGATGAGCCTGTCGGAGCTCACCAAGGTGAGCGAGGAGGGGGTGGCGTTCGCCAGTCACCTCGACGGATCGCGCCACATGCTCAGTCCCGAGCGGTCGATCGAGGTCCAGCGGCTTCTTGGGTCGGATATCGCCATGGCGTTCGACCAGCTGGTTCCGGCGACCGCGACGCGCGACGAGCACCAGGCGGCGATGGAGCGGTCTATGCGTTGGGCGGAGCGGTCGAAAGCAGCCTTCTCTGGCCCTGGAGCGCTGTTCGGAATCCAGCAGGGCGGGCTCGACGAGGACCTTCGCGGCCGGTCGGCGGAAGCGCTCACCGGGATCGGCTTCGACGGTTACGCGATCGGAGGCCTTGCCGTCGGCGAAGGGCAGGAGGCGATGTGCCGGGTGCTGGATTTCGCCGCGCCAATGCTTCCCGGCGAGAGCCCGCGCTATTTGATGGGCGTCGGCAAGCCCGACGACCTGGTCGAGGCGGTGCTTCGCGGCGTCGACATGTTCGACTGCGTCTTGCCGACGCGGTCCGGTCGCACCGGGCAGGCGTTTACCGCCGACGGCCCCATTAACATCCGCAACGCCCGCTTTGCCGAGGACCGCGAGCCAATCGAGCCCGAATGCCCGTGTCCGACCTGCACCCACTTCGAGCGCGCGTACGTCCACCACCTCGTTCGCTCTGGTGAGATACTCGGAGCGATGCTGATGACCGAGCACAATCTGTGGTTTTACCAGCGGCTCATGCACGTGATGCGAGAGGAGATTTCGCAATCGCGGCTGAGGGATTTCGCGAGGAGGTTCCTGGAGCGGTATCGCACCTGATCACCACTCCCTCGAGGCGAGGGGAGAGTGATCAAATCGCGTCGTCTTTGACGCTCTCGCTTTCGTCACTCGGCTCCAGCTTGTCCTGCGTTCGCAGCTCGAAGTCGCTTGCGGCGTGCCGCTCGTGCAGCTGCTGCGACGGGTCGCCGGTCATCCTGTTGACGATGCGTCCGCGCTTGACCGCCGGCCGCTCGGCAATCGCCTTTGCCCAGCGATTAACATGCTCATATTCGTGGGTGGCGAGGAAGGTGTCGGCGCCTTCGTAAGTCTTTCCCAGCGCGAGCTGGCCGTACCAGGGCCAGATGGCGATGTCGGCGATCGTGTAATCGGGGCCGGCGATATACTCGCGCTCCGCCAGCTGGCGATCGAGGACGTCGAGCTGGCGCTTGGCCTCCATCGCGTAGCGGTTGATGGGATATTCCATCTTCGTCGGCGCGTAAGCGAAAAAGTGGCCGAAGCCGCCGCCGAGGAACGGCGCGCTCCCCATCTGCCACATCAGCCAGGACAGCGTTTCGGCGCGTTCGGGTCCCAAGTCAGGAAGGAATTCGCCAAACTTCTCCGCGAGGTAGAGGAGAATGGCGCCCGATTCGAACACTCGCACTGGCTCGGCGCCGCTGCGGTCGACCAGCGCCGGGACCTTGGAGTTGGGATTGATCTCGACGAAGCCGCTCGAAAATTGCTCGCCATCGCCGATTCGTACCGGCCAGGCGTCATATTCCGCGTCCGAGTGGCCCTTTTCCAGCAGCTCCTCGAACAGGATCGAGACCTTCTGGCCGTTTGGAGTGGCCAGCGAATAGAGCTGGAACGGATGTTTTCCGACCGGCAGGGCTTTCTGGTGCGTCGCGCCGGCGACCGGGCGATTGATGCTTTCGAACTTGCCGCCGCTCGGCTCGTCCCACGTCCAAACCTTTGGAGGCTGGTACTCGCTCATGCTGAACCCCTTTCGTAGGCAGGCCAGCTAGGAAGCGAAGGCGGCGCTTTCCAGTGTCAGTGCTGTGACTAGCTCGCGCTCACGTTGAGGAAACTTGGAAGCGGGCCGTTCCATTCCGAGTCCGATTCGGCCTTCTGCTTCGACTTCGGCGCTTTTTCGCTTTTTGCCTCGTCGCGCTCCGGGCGCGCTTTGGGTTTGTCCGCTTCGGGCTTGTCCGCCTTGGGCTTCTCTGCCTCGGACTCTTCCGCCTTCTCGTTCGCCTGCGGCTTCGGCTCGGCCCCGCGCCCTCTTGGCCGCCGCTCCTTGCGCGGCTGCTTCTTCTCCGGCTCGTCTTGTCCCTGGTCGACTTGCTCGTCGGCCTGTTTCGAGGCTTCCCCGAGCTTGGGAATCTTGTGCCCGATCAGCTTTTCGATGGCTGCCACGGCATCGTTATCCTCGCGAGTGGCGAAGGTGATGGCGATTCCCTTGGCGCCTGCGCGCCCGGTTCGGCCGATGCGATGGATGTAGTCGTCCGGCTGCCACGGCACGTCGTAGTTGAAGATGTGGCTCACGCCTTTGACGTCGAGCCCGCGCGCGGCGACGTCGGAGGCGACGAGGATGCTGATCTCGTCTTTCTTGAAGCGGTCGAGCTCGGCGATTCGCGACGACTGGTCCATGTCGCCCTGGATTTGGCCGGCGGCAAAGCGGGCGCGCTTGAGGCTGGTGGTCAGTTCGCGAACCGTCGTCTTGCGGTTGCAGAAGACGATGGCGTTTTTCACGCCGTCCTCGCGCAGGATCTTGCGCAGGAGCTCGCGCTTGTCGGCCGGCTTCACCTGGACGATCCGCTGGTCGATGTTGATGTTCGCGGTTGCCGGGCGGGCGACCTCGACCTGCTTGGGATCGTTGAGGAATTTAGACGCCAGCTTCTGGATCGGAGGCGGCATCGTCGCCGAGAACAGAAGCGTCTGGCGTGTCGTCGGAAGCTTGGAGCAAATCTCCTCGATGTCCGGGATGAAGCCCATGTCGAGCATCCGGTCGGCTTCGTCGATCACCAGCAGTTCGCAGCCGTTGAGGAGGATCTTCCCCCTCTGGAACAGGTCGAGTAGCCGGCCCGGCGTGGCGATCAGGACGTCGACGCCCTTTTCGAGCGCCTTGATCTGGTCGCCCATCTGAACGCCGCCGATGAGAAGCGCCATCGAGAGCGGGTGATATTTGCCGTATTTCTCGAAATTCTCCGCGACCTGGGCGGCGAGCTCGCGGGTCGGCTCGAGGATCATCGACCGCGGCATTCTCGCGCGGCTTCGCCCCTGGTGGAGGATGTCGATCATCGGCAGCACGAATCCGGCGGTCTTGCCGGTGCCGGTCTGGGCGATTCCGACCAGGTCCTTGCCCATCAGCACTGCCGGAATGGCGCCGCTCTGGATTGGGGTGGGCTCCGTGTAGCCGCTGTCCGCAATCGCTCGAAGCAATTCGTCTGAGAGGCCGAGGTCGGCAAAAGTCATTGAAAATCCGGAAAAAGTGACGCTGCAGCCAAGACGGTAGCAGCTGTCAATTGGCTATGGTGCGTTCCTGCCGAAAGTTCAAGGCAACCGCCCCTCAGCGAAGCTTCGGCTTAAGCTCCAGGAATTGATCGATCCGGCAGGTCGCGCCCATTCGCGACCGGATCGAATCGCGTTTCGCGCACACCTTCCCGTCCTTCGAGCTGAGGTAGAATCCCTGGTAGAAGTCCAGGGCCGGGCAATTGTCGTCGAGTTGCGCACGAAGGAGGTGACGGCCGCCGAGGATGAACTCGACATGCTGGTTTCCGGAGAGGAACGCGCCGCGGATCGTCTCGGCGGAAATGCATTTCGGGCCCTTGTGCTCGGTCCATTCGACCTGCGGCGTCGGCCGCACGGGGACGCGCATGATGATCTGGTCCTCGACGATGATCCTGCGCACCGTCAGCCCCTCCGGCCCGAGGCCAAGCAGCATCGGCAGAAGCGTCAGTATCTCGAGGAATGTCATCGATGGAGCCCCATTAGCAGCGGGCCCTCGCAGCCGGGCGTTGAACAATGGCTGAACTGCCGCCGGCGCGCGTGGAAGAACAGTTGCGAAAGCGGCGGGCGTTGCATAAGGCGTCGCCGAATTTGTCGCTCGTCGTCGAAACCTCGCTCCGCCGGTGCGAACGTGTGTTCTCGACCCGGGCCAGCTCTATGCAAGCCTCATGACCATCCGGGAGAATCCAATGGCGACCGAAGCGCCGACCCAGCAGCAGCAGCTGCCGCTTCTTTACTCCGCACTCGAGCCTCTCAACTCGAACACGCACGGCAAGATGCACATCCGGCCGATCGAGAAGGCGGAGGCGATCTCGAAAGCCCATGCGATCCCCGCCACGGTCGACGAGTTCACGCTGCTGGCGCGTCACTACCCGATCATTTTCGCGGTTGGCGAGACGCCGGTGCCGCTGGCGCTGATGGGGCTCAGCGAAGGCGTCAACGTGTTCATGGACGACAACGGCCGGACCACTGACGAGCATCTCTACGTTCCCGCCTACATCCGCCGCTATCCGTTCCTGCTGGCGCGAATCCGGCCTGACAGCGACGAGCTTTCGCTGTGCTTCGATCCGTCGAGCGGAGCGATCGGAGAATTCGACGACGGCGAGCCGCTGTTCGACGACGGCGAGCCGAGCACGGCGACCAAGGCCATTCTCGAATTCTGCGAACAGTTCGAAGCGGCCGGCCAGCGCACCGGAGCGTTCATCGACGACCTTCAGAAGAGCGATCTGCTGATGGACGGGGAAGTCGCCATCCAGCCCGAGGGCGCGACTCAGCCGTTCATCTATCGCGGTTTCCGCATGGTCGACGAGGAGAAGCTCAAGAACCTTCGCGGCGACGAGCTTCGCAAGTACAACCAGAGCGGGCTCCTGGCGCTGCTGTACGCGCACCTGTTTTCGCTGTCGCAGATCCGCGAGCTGTTCGCCCGTCAGGTCGCGCAGGGCAAGGGACCGGCACCGACCCAGCAGCAGGCACCCGCGAGCGCCTGAGCTTCCGGGCGGGCGTTCCCGCCGGCGATGAAATGTGCCGGGGCTGGGCGCCGCTATTCTGCGGCAGCTGCGAGGCGGCGGTCGAGAAGCTCCTGCCCGAGCTCGGCCGCGAGCGCCTCAAGCAGGCCGGCAACCTCGTCGAACCGCGCTCCGGGCACGGCGCCCGGACAAAGATAGCAACGGCGGTCGATTTCGACCTGCACCGCGTGAATTCCGTTCTGCGGGGATCCGTGCCTGTCGACGATGTGGCCGCCCGCGAACGGATCGTTCGCTGCCGATGAGAAGCCGGCGGCCGACGCCAGCGAGGCGGCCTTCGCCATCAGCCACGGAGCGGCGCTTCGGCCGAAGCGGTCGCCGAAGACCACGTCCGCACATCCATCGGTCGCCGGCATCGAATGGCAATCGAGAAGGAGTGCGCAACCGAACCGGTCGACCAGCAGCGACAACTGCCGTTCGATTGCGTCGTGGTAGGGGCGATAGGCCTGGTCGAGCCGGCGTTCGAGCTCGTCGCGGCCGATCGGCTTTCGCCACAAATGCCCGTAAGCCGCCGTTCGCGACGGAACGATCCCCAGCCCGCCGCGCGCTCTCGGAGTAGGGCGAATGCGTCGCGGCGAATGAACCAGTCCCGGGTCGATCTCGTCTTCCGCGCGATTGCAGTCGACAGCCGCACGCGGCGTTTGCGCGACGACTGCTCCGATGCCGCGGCCGAGCGCTCTCCACGCGAGTCGGTCGACGAGCGGGTCTTCAAGCGATTCCAGCGACTTGCGGCCATGATGGGAAAACCCGACAAGCCAGTCGGGGTAGTCGCGGCCCGAGTGCGGGATCGACAACAGTACCGGCAACGCGCTTCGCGGCGGATGAACGACCGGAGGAGAGAGCGAGGACAGCTTCAACTGTCCCAGATTAGGACCGCAAGAGAGCGGCTGCAACGCTCTTGTCGCCGATTCCGTTCTGGCAAAAGACGATTGATCAGCGCATGATAGGGACGATGCCGCGAATTCTCCTAGCCGAAGACGACACGTCGATGCGCGAATATCTGCAGCGCGCCTTGCAGCGCGTCGGTTACGACGTCGACTCCGTCGGCTGCGGGACCGAGGCGATCCCGCTTCTCGAGGCAGGCCATTACGACCTGCTGCTCACCGACATCGTGATGCCGGAGATGGATGGCATCGAGCTCGCCCAGAAGGCGTCGGCGATGGATCCGGAAATCCGGGTGATGTTCATCACCGGCTTCGCTGCCGTCGCGCTTCAGAGCGGCCGCACCGCACCCGAGGCGAAAATGCTGTCGAAGCCCTTTCACCTGAAAGACCTGGTTGCCGAGGTCGATCGCATTTTCCAGACCGAGGACCAGCACGGCCGCCTCTAGGCCCGCTTGCCGGCGCGTTCTTCGCCTTTAGGCGCTTGCGTGCTTTGGAAGCCGCCCCTAAATGCCTCTCGCAGCCGCGGTCTTGAAGCGTGGCTGATCCCGAAGTCCGACCAGTCCGCGTGACTGCGCGATTTCTCGGTGGGCGTGTAGCTCAGTGGTAGAGCACTGTGTTGACATCGCAGGGGTCGCAAGTTCAATCCTTGCCACGCCCACCATTTTTCTCCTTGCGAACCAATAGCTTAGCGGCGCGCCGCAAGCGAATACACAAGGGTCGGCTGGTTCAGATGAACCCGTTGAACCGCGCGCGGCTGATTTGCGCCCATCCCGATCGTAAAGCTGGGAACCAGCCGTTCCGGGTCATCGCAATTATAGTGTGATCAAACTCATGGACTATTCTCGGGAAAGGCTTTGGTTTAAACCCAATCTGTCCCATCCCCGGTGTGGTTCTCGGGCGCCGGGCTGCTCGCGAAGAAGTGGCTGCACGCCGACCATCTCGGCTCGATCGTCGCCGCCACCGACGCCTCGGGCGGCAACCCCGACATCAACCGCTACGACGAATATGGCGCTCCGGCGGCGGGCAACGTCGGGCGGTTCCAGTACACCGGCCAGATGTGGCTGGGCGAGGTCGGGCTCTATTACTACAAGGCGCGGATGTACGACCCCGCCAAGGGGCGGTTCATGCAGACCGACCCGGTTGGGTACGAGGGCGGGATGAACCTGTACGGGTATGTTGCCGATGATCCGGTTAACGACGCCGATCCTCGATGGCGATTTACGATTGCAACACATGCGTCAGATCGAACTGTGCGACTGTTGCTCAGATGCCAGGCATTCGATAGCATGCCGAATCGCTAGCAGCTCAATCTCCATCGGACCCGAAGAGTGTCATGCAGATCCGAGCAATCTGCTCGGTTCGCAGAGCCGTGGCATGAGGCAAAACGGAGCAGTCGCCTAGGTCAGCTAACACAGGTGGTAACTTCCAAACCATAAACCAAGCAGCTTTCGAGCCGGTAACGTCTGGCACGAGTCGCATGCGTCCGATATAAGCTGCACAATCAGTGGTGCTCGCCCTTTGAACCAGCTAGGTTGGAGGAGTCATAATTCACGATGGGCAGCACAGTCATTTCATGCAGAGCAGCCTCTACGCTAGCTGGAGTCCGAGACAGCTATACGTCGGGCGAATGATAGCTCAGGCTCGAAAAGCATGAGCGTTCGCGACGGCACATCGGCCTGCGTTAAGAAATGCGGGCAGTTTCGCTCGAAGCACGCGTGATATGATTCACGCAGTCAATGGAACGCACCGTGGCGCGGTGTGCTCAGCGGAGCAATTGCGACGCTGACGCTCACATCACACGGCCCGGGAATACAGCACTGCGCAAATTGGCTGCGGATACCGGTGCGAATGTTCTCCGGTAGTTAACGTGTATCTAGTTTCATGGCGTTGTCCAATGAATTCTGTGCATCACAGGCCGAAGTTCGGCATGCGATTACGTCTAATCGCCGTTCATTCGGGAATGGAGCTATAGCTATGTGCGCGACACGAATGTTACCGACCGCATGTCGACCTCGCATTAGTGCCAGATATCTCTTGACCGCGTCTACCGTACATTCGGCATTGGGTTTTCCCGAGATTGGTATGAAGTCAACGAATGTCCCATGTACCAGCAGAGCTTCTACAGTCTACAGGATTATAAACTTTGACGCGCGCGACATCAAGCGTATTTGCGAACGTGATGAAGCCGAGCGGTTACGGTTTCCCCAGACAGTTCTCGTATTCTACACAGCGTCGCCTGACAGCAGTTACGGCGACGAGTTCGAAAGATGAGCTCCGATTCGACGGCAATTACCGTTACAGTCCCGGCCGGACGTTCAAAAAGGAATCGGCGTTACAGTGTAAATAGAATTGCGGTGACAGTTTACTAAATGCACGAAACGCGCCGCCCGCGCTCTGCTGACTAGCTGACGCCAATCCCCGCGGCGCTTGCGCTCGCTACGGCCCGACGTCCTCGGTCTTGAATTACCGTGAATTACCGTGCCAGTTTACAAAATCCCTAAATAGCCCAGCTGGTGAAGGGGACGGCCAACACGCGCTTCTACTATGACGGCGACGCGGTGGTGACCGAGTATAATTCCGCCGGGACCGTGCTCAACCGCTACGCGCACGGAAGCAATGCGCGGCCGACGATCCGCTGGTGTGGTTCTCGGGCGCCGGGGTGCTCGCGAAGAAGTGGCTGCACGCCGACCACCTCGGCTCGATCGTCGCCGCCACCGACGCCTCGGGCGGCAACCCCGACATCAACCGCTACGACGAATATGGCGCGCCGGCGGCGACCAACGTCGGGCGGTTCCAGTACACCGGCCAGATGTGGCTGGGCGAGGTCGGGCTCTATTACTACAAGGCCCGCATGTACGACCCCGCCTCGGGCGGTTCATGCAGACCGACCCGGTTGGGTACGAGGGTGGGATGAACCTGTACGGGTATGTGGGGGATGATCCGGTCAATAGGAGTGACTTCACTGGTAACGCATCTTGCGGTTCCCGGCTGGATAATAATGATGCAGCGGGGTGCTTCGGAATGGGTGCGATTGCACTTACAGCTGCCACCGCTGCAAAGACAAAACAAGACCGTTCGACTCTTTCAGACAAGGACGTGGCGAACATTGTATTTAACGAGACGCGTTCACTACACGGCGTGCACATTGATGAGGCGAGAATCAACATTGCACATGCAATCATAAACGGAGACAGAGAACTCGGCAGCAAACGTCCACTCACTGCATCGACATCCGCAAAGGTCCCTACAACTGTAGAGGCCTGCGTTTTAGTCATCACAGCAGGCGGTCGCGCGTCGCGAGGCAAGAGCAAGTCGCGTGGGCAGGATCCGACGAATGGCTCAACTCACTTTAACTTGCGACCGAACGACGTCGACTAGGCCGTTCTTCGGGTACAAAATTACGACGCATGTTGGACCGTTCCAAAACTCTTTCCCGACACGAGAGCTCCCGTCCACTGGCAGTTTACGTAAACACGTACGGAGAGGTAGAGCATCCATTAAATTGAGCCGTATGGCCATCATTGCAACGGCATTTCTGGCTGCGTCCACTGGCGCGAGGGCAGATGCGCCCTTTAGCAGTACTGCGCTAGTGTCGTCGTGCCGCTATCCAAAGCGGGCAACCGGCCGGCATTTGCTAGTACCTATTGGGTACATACCTCCTGAATCTCAGTTCTATACGAAATTCGTACGTAGGAAATGAACGAATCGATATTCCTCGTTCATATTTGCAATTCAGGTTACGGCACTGACCATGCTAGACCAATGGTTTGGAAAAGACAGCAAAGCACTGCGAATTATGTCAACTACACAGTAGCTCTTGCCCTCGTCTAGACGGTCATCTTTTATGATTTAGTTGGAAGCGCTAGCGTAGCCGCGACTAACATAAAATACGAGCCGTCAGAGGCGGTGTTTATCAGCTGCTTATATGTTTTTCGCCTAATTAGACTCGAGCGGAATGAAAGTTCGTTCACGGGTTACGGTGACAGTGCGGGCCCGGATTAACTCGGACATTCTAGGCAATGACTGCCACCGGCGCCTGCCGCTAAGCGCGCGGCTGGCTAGCCAACACGCCGAATAGCTTTTCTCTCTGTCGTGGGCTTATGGTGCCGCCGGCGAGCTACAACTACGCTAAACCGAGTACCGTCTCATTTCCGTGGACACAATTCTGAATTACCGTGCCAGTTTACAAAATCCCTAAATAGCCCAGCTGGTCAAGGGCACGGCCAACACGCGCTTCTACTATGACGGCGACGCGGTGGTGACCGAGTATAATTCCGCCGGGACCGCGCTCAACCGCTACGCGCATGGAAGCAATGCGGCGGCCGACGATCCCCTGGTGTGGTTCTCGGGCGCCGGGGTGCTCGCGAAGAAGTGGCTGCACGCCGACCATCTCGGCTCGATCGTCGCCGCCACCGACGCCTCGGGCGGCAACCCGACATCAACCGCTACGACGAATATGGCGCGCCGGCGGCGGGCAACGTCGGGCGGTTCCAGTACACCGGCCAGATGTGGCTGGGCGAGGTCGGGCTCTATTACTACAAGGCGCGGATGTACGACCCCAGCGCTCGGGCGGTTCATGCAGACCGACCCGGTGGGGTACGAGGGCGGGATGAACCTCTATGCGTATGTGGGGGATGATCCCGTGAACAGTGCCGATCCCGACGGCCAGCAACTCGAGAGTGTGATGGACCGTCGGAATCAAGCGTTTCTTGAAGCTGGACGGGAATGCGAAGGAAAGGGCGCGGAATGCGCGGCCGCGATCGGTGAAGCAGTCGGTTTCGCCGCGGCGGTCGTATCGGTGTTTGTTGCACCTGAGGCGTATGCACTGAAGGCGTTGCCGTGGCTCGGACGCAGTTTGGGATTGGGGACGCGAGGATTCTCGAGCGCTTTCAGAGAAGCTGTTGCGGGTGGAAAGCATGCGGGCTGGCTCGCCCAAATGGCGCAAAGATCCCTGGGCGAAATCAACAAGGGCATTCGGACCTTTGGAAAACAAATTGCGCTTCATGAGCGAAAGCTCGCTGACCCGTCCAGAGCGGTGCCGGGCTGGAACAAGTTGGATGTTCGGGCTCAGCAGGGATATATCCGAAAGTGGAAGTCTGACATCGCACGACACAAAGAGCAGCGCAGCATCCTGAGGGACCTCGTGAGAGAACGAAGAGAGTGCACTGGGACAAGGTTGTGTTGAAGGATTGAACATGAATACCCTAGAGCTCATGATCAGAGATACTGCACTCGAGCTTGTTCATCTGTTCAGAGACGCAGCAGAAAGGGCCCAGAGTGGTGACTCCTTTGAAGTCGGCAGAAAATTCGGCTTAATGGAGGCAATCAGCCTCCTCCAACAGCAGGCAAAGACATTCGGAATTCCGAACGAAAGGCTCAATCTCCCCGCGGACGATGTTGAACGAGATATGTCGTGACGCTAAAAGAGAGACCGTTACGGTGACAGTGCGCTCAACTCCGCAGCCGCGCGCACAGCTGAGGAGAGAATTACCGTGAAATTACCGTGCCAGTTTACAAAATCCCGAAATAGAATTGCGGCGACAGTTTACTAAATGCACCAAACGCGCCGCCCGCGCTCCGCTGACGCGAGCTGATGTTCCGCTCCTTCAATCCTGAAGACCGACACGCGGCGCTGGCGCCAGCGAACGGGTCGACGGCTTATGCGGTGAACGCCTGTCCTGAGCGGGCCCTTCTGGACCCACAGTGTCCGCCTGCTCAATGTGAACCAGAATCGTTGCCAAAACGCCGCTTTCGTTGGGCAAATCGGCACTTACGCCCACGCAGAACCGCGAAAAATCAACAGCTTGGCCAAGGCAGCCGGAGTTGACATCGCAGGGGTCGCAAGTTCAATCCTTGCCACGCCCACCATTTTTCCTTTTCCGTAAAGAAGCTTAGCTGCGCTCGCGCACTGCGAGGAAGTTTATGTCGGGCCATTCCTCGACGAAGCGGCCGAATTCCCAATCGTTGCGCATCATCAGCACCGGGGCGCCGTCCTGATCTTCGCCCATGTTCGAGCGATGGCTTTCCATCAGCCGCTTCAAGGCCGCGGGGTCCTTTGACTCGAGCCAGCGGGCAACTTCGAACGGCGACGCTTCGAAGCCGACATCGACGCCATATTCCTGTTCCATCCGAGTCTCGAGCACGTCGAGCTGGAGCTCGCCGACGACGCCGATAATCCATTGCGAGCCGGTCGCCGGCTTGAACAGGCGGATTACGCCTTCCTCGGCGAGGTCGCTCAGGCCCCGCCGCATCTGCTTGACCTTCAGCGGATCGTCGAGCCTGACGCGCCGCAAGATCTCGGGCGCAAAGTCGGGCAGGCCGGTGAAGGCGATATCGCCCTTCTCGGTCAGGGTGTCGCCGACCCGAAGCGTCCCGTGGTTGGGAATGCCGACGATGTCGCCGGCAACCGCGACGTCGGCGACTTCACGGTCGCGGGCGAAGAAGGTGATCGGGTTGTGAATCGTGATCGCCTTGCCAGCGCGCGGGTTGGTCAGCTTCATTCCGCGCTTCAATGTGCCCGAGCAGATTCGAACGAAAGCGACGCGATCGCGGTGATTGGGGTCCATGTTGGCCTGAACCTTGAACACGAAGCCGGTGACTCGCGGGTCGGCGGGATCGACAGGTTCGGGTCGGGCCGGCTGCGGCTGCGGAGGCGGGGCGAAGCGGGACAGCCCGTCGATCAGCTGGTCGACTCCGAACAGGCGAAGCGCGCTTCCGAAATAGACGGGGGTGAGGTCGCCCGAATCGAACGCAGCGCGATCGAAAGCCGGATAGGCTTCGCGCGCCAGGCCACCTTCCTCGCGAAGCGAAGCGGCGGCATCGGCAGGGATGTTGTCGTCGATCTTGCTATCGCCGAGCCCGTCGCACTGCAGCAGGCGACCGGTCGACAGGCCGTCCGCGCGATCGGTGGTGAGCAGGGTGTCGTCGCCAAAGCTGTAGAGGCCGTGAAACAGCCCGCCCATGCCGGTCGGCCAGTTTTGCGGCGAGACGTCCAGCTGCAGCGTTTCGGCAATTTCGTCGAGCAGCGCGAACGGGCTCAACCCTTCGCGGTCGACCTTGTTGATGAAGGTGACGATCGGAATGTTGCGAAGCCGGCAAACCTCGAACAGCTTGCGAGTCTGCGCCTCGATGCCCTTTGCGGCGTCGATGACCATTACGGCGCTGTCGACGGCCGTGAGCGTCCGGTAGGTGTCTTCAGAGAAATCCTGGTGCCCCGGCGTGTCGAGAAGGTTGAAGAGGATCGTTCCGTGCTGGAAGGTCATGACCGAGCTGGTCACCGAAATCCCTCGCTGCTGCTCGATCTTCATCCAGTCCGATTGCGCTCGCCGCCGGTCGCCGCGGGCCCGGACCTCGCCTGCCTCGCGGATTGCGCCGGCTGAATAGAGGAGCTTTTCGGTCAGCGTGGTCTTGCCGGCGTCCGGGTGGGAAATGATCGCGAACGTGCGCCGCTGAAGCGCATCGAAGTCGGACGGATCGCCGGCGTCGGCGGCCTCGCCGGTGCGCGCGCTCACAGGACGGGATTGATTCTCGGCTACCACTCTTCCTCCGTCGGCCGGCAGTTCACGATCCCGCTCCGCTTCGGCTGCGTCGCCAGGGGCGCCAAGCACAATCGGGTTTTGCGGAAGACCGTCTCGCCGCCAGCAGGTGCGGCTGCGAACCGCAGCTACATAAGCGGTCGGCGCAGCTTTTGTAGCCCTTTGTGCCTCGGCAGGATGCCGGTCGCGACGGCGATGCCTTTACCGCTCCGCCTCGACCGCTAGAACGGCGTCAGGAGCGAGGGCGGCGATGACCTACGTGTGGATTGCAATCGGGAGCGCGGTCGGCGGAATGGCCCGATACTGGTGCTCGCGCGCGGTCGCGATCGCGGCGGGCGAGACCTTCCCTTGGGGAACGCTCACCGTCAACGTCCTCGGCTCGTTCGTCATCGGCTTCCTGGCGGCCCTGGCCGGACCCGACAGCCGCGTGGTGCTCCGGCCGGATAGCCGAAACCTGCTGATGGTCGGCGTCTGCGGCGGTTTCACCACCTTTTCCTCGTTCAGCCTGCAGACGCTCGAACTGCTCAGGAATCGGGACGTCGCCGAGGCGTTCGGCAACATTTTCCTGTCGGTATCGGCGTGCATGGCGGCGGTTGCGCTTGGCTATATCGCCGGCATGATGCTTTTCGGCCGCTCCCCGGCTCGATAATTTTTCTTCAACAGCAATGACTTGCGTTGTGCCAGGCCGTCGTCGAGGTGCGCTGGACGGTGCAACCATCGCGTCTCGAGCCCCGTTGGTTTTGTGCGGATTCACAAATCAACAAGGAGAAGCGGAAATGAGCGCCACCGGCCTCGAGGTCTTCGACAAGACCCTGCAAACCACCAACATCTGGCTCGACGAGATCATGGGGGACATCGGCCCCGACAGGAAGACAGCCTGGCGCGTGCTGGCGGTCGTTCTGCATCGGCTCCGCAATCGCCTGCCGCTAGGGCTGGCGGCCAACCTGGGAGCGCAGCTGCCGATTCTCGTCCGCGGCGTTTACTATGACCAGTTCCAGCCCGAGAACCCTCCCAGCCAGTGCGACACGCTCGAAGAGTTCTGTGCCGAGGTTGGCGAGTGGCTCCAGGACAACAAGCCGGTGGACCCGGAAACGGCGGTGAAATCGGTTTTCCGGCTGCTTTCAAACCATGTCTCGAAGGGTGAAATCGGAAATGTCGTCCAGGCGCTTCCGGAGGGGCTTCGAAAAGCCTGGCCGCAAGAGGCCCGCGAGCAGGCGCAACAGCAGATGCAGCAATCGGCCAGGTCGCAGCAGGGCAATGACGGCTCGTCCCAGGCTGCGCCGGACTACCGGCCTGCTGGCGGCGTCGAGAATTCCGACGAGAGCCTGATCGCCCGCAAGGACAAGGGCGCCGACATAGAGCCGGCCACGGCAAGGGCAGAGCAGACGATGGTCGGCGGGACCGACGGGAACGGCCCTGCGCGCTAGGCCCGGCTTAGAGGCAGGCCTCCAGGTAGGGCTGGTCGAAGCCGAACTGCTTGGCCTTTTCGAGCGTGTAGGGGCGAAGGCCCATCGAGCGATATTCGCCGACGATCTTCCCGTCGGCACTCTCGTCGAGATACTCGAACTTGAACAGCTCCTGGGTGACGATGACTTCGCCCTCCATGCCGATCACCTCGGTGATGTTGGTGGTCCGGCGCGAACCGTCGCGGAGGCGCTTGACCTGGACGATGAGGTCGACCGAGTCCGCGATCTGGCGGCTGATCGCCTCCTTCGGGATCTTGATGTCGCCCATCATCACCATGTTCTCCATACGCGCGAGGCATTCGCGCGGGGAGTTGGAGTGAAGCGTCGCCATCGACCCGTCGTGGCCGGTGTTCATCGCCGCCAGGAGGTCGAAACACTCCTGGCCACGAATCTCGCCCAGGATGATCCGGTCGGGACGCATACGAAGGGCGTTGATGACGAGGTCGCGGATGGTGATCGCGCCCTGGCCTTCAAGGTTCGCGGGACGCGTTTCAAGCGGAAGCCAGTGCGGCTGCTGAAGCCGAAGCTCGGCCGCGTCCTCGATGGTGATCACTCGCTCGCCCGGGTCGATCATCTTCGACAAGGCGTTGAGCATCGTCGTCTTGCCCGAACCGGTACCGCCGGAAATGACGACGTTCATCCGCGCCGCGCCCGCGATCTTGAGCACCGTGCCCATCTTTTCCGACATCGACCCGAAGCCGCGCATCATGTCGATGGTGATCGGCTTCTCGGAGAACTTACGGATCGAGATTGCGGTGCCGCGGAGCGACAGCGGCGGAATGATGACGTTGACTCGGCTTCCGTCCTGGAGGCGGGCGTCGGCGAGCGGGGTCGTCTGGTCGACTCGACGGCCGACCTTGTTGACGATCCGCTGGGCGATCTGGAACAGGTGCTCCTCGTCGCGGAACTGGATCTGGGCGAGCTCGAGCTTGCCCTTGCGTTCGACGAACGTCTGCTCGGGACCGTTGACCATGATGTCCGAGATGTTCGGGTCGGCGAGCAATTCCTCAAGCGGCCCGAGGCCGAGCAGCTCGTCGACGAGGACCTTCTCGAGAGCGAACTGCTCACGGCGGTTGAGCGTGATCTTGAGCTCGGCAAGAACCTCACCGATGATCGGCCGGAATTCCTCGGCGAGCTCGTCCTTGGTTAGAGTGGCCGCGGCTTCGGGATCGACCCGCTCGAGGAGCCGGGGGAGCACCTGCTCCTTGATCTTGTGGACGCTAGCTTCGAAGCCTTCCGACTTGCTGCTTGCAGCATCGCCGCTTCCGTTCTGCCGCTTGGTGAGCTTGTCCATGGCTCCGCCGGCGACGTGCACCTCGGCTGCGGTGTCGTCGGTGGGGGGCGAAAGTTCGTCAACCGGCGGGAACTGGTCGCCACCTTCGGTTTCCGAAGATGGCGCCGCGCCCGGGCTGCCCTTCATCGGCTTGGCGACACCGAAGCTGGGACGCTGACTGGCCGTCAGACTGCCACGCTTGCCGAATGCGTTCATTCCTACCCCGATACGAAGCCGTGAAAACTAGGCCGAAGGGATAGGTCCGAATGCTTGAAGAAAAGCTAACCGCGTTTGGAAAAGCGTCCCGCGATGGGACTCGCTTATTCGCCGGCCTTTTCGGCGAGGATCGTCAGCCCGTTTTCGCCGACCTCGGCAAAACCGCCGCTGACCGCCATTCGCTGCGGCTGGGCACCGGCGCTTTTGTAGACCGCGATTTCGTCGCCATCCTTGAGCACGGTCATGAACGGCGCGTGCCCGGCCATGATTCCGGACTGGCCTTCGGTTCCGGGCACGACCACCATGTGGACGTCTTCGCTCATCACCTGCTTTTCAGGAGTGACGAGCTCGAAGTGAAGGTCGGCCATTAGTCTTTCGCCTCAATTGCAGTGTCGAACGCACGAGTCGCCGCGTCGAACTTGTCGCGGCAACCGGTGTTGCAGAATCCGACGACCTTGCCGCGGTAGCGCGTCAGCGAGTCCGCGCTGACCGGTTTTCCCGACCAGGGGCAGGTGTCGTTGACGCAGTCTTCCAGGCGATGGCCGTCGCTCAATCAGGCCTCCGAAGCCATCTTCTCGGCCTTGGCCACTGCCTCGTCGATTCCGCCGACCATGTAGAAGGCGCTCTCGGGAAGGTGGTCGTAGTCGCCGTTCACGACCGCCTTGAACGAGGTGATCGTGTCTTCGAGCTGGACGAACTTGCCGGGGATGCCGGTGAAGACCTCGGCGACGTGGAACGGCTGCGACAGGAAGCGCTGGATCTTGCGGGCGCGGCTGACGGTCAGCTTATCCTCTTCCGACAGCTCGTCCATTCCGAGAATGGCGATGATGTCCTGAAGGCTCTTGTAGCGCTGCAGCGTCTCCTGGACGGCGCGGGCGGTCTCGTAATGCTCCTGTCCGACGGTGCGCGGCTCGAGGACGCGGCTGGTCGAATCGAGCGGGTCGACGGCCGGGTAGATGCCAAGCTCCGAAATCGCTCGCGAGAGAACGGTCGTCGCGTCGAGGTGGGCGAACGAGGTCGCGGGAGCCGGGTCGGTCAAATCGTCGGCCGGGACGTAGATCGCCTGCACCGAGGTGATCGAGCCCTTGTTGGTCGAGGTAATCCGCTCCTGCAGGGCGCCCATGTCGGTCGCCAGCGTCGGCTGGTAGCCCACGGCCGACGGAATTCGGCCGAGAAGGGCGGACACTTCCGATCCCGCCTGGGTGAAGCGGAAGATGTTGTCGACGAAGAACAGAACGTCCTGGCCTTCGACGTCGCGGAAATATTCGGCGAGGGTGAGGCCGGAAAGCGCCACTCGCGCACGTGCTCCCGGCGGCTCGTTCATCTGGCCGTAGACCAGTGCCACCTTCGAGCCCTCCGACGTCGCAACGCCGTTCTTGTCCTTGGCGATGACGCCGGCGTCGAGGAACTCGTGATAAAGGTCGTTGCCCTCACGCGTGCGCTCGCCGACGCCCGCGAACACGGACGTTCCGCCGTGGCCCTTGGCGATGTTGTTGATCAGCTCCTGGATGAGCACGGTCTTGCCCACGCCGGCGCCGCCGAACAGGCCGATCTTGCCGCCCTTTGCATAAGGGGCGAGCAGGTCGATGACCTTGATCCCGGTGACCAGGATGCTGGTTTCGGTCGACTGCTCGACGAAGGTCGGGGCCTCGCGGTGGATCGGCGCGGTGTCCTTGGTGCCGATCGGGCCGAGTTCGTCGATCGGCTCGCCGACGACGTTGATGATGCGGCCGAGAGTTTCCGGGCCGACCGGGACTTCGATCTGCGATCCGGTCGCGCGGACTTCCTGGCCGCGGGTCAGGCCCTCGGTGGCGTCCATGGCGATCGTTCGGACGAGGTTTTCGCCGAGGTGGGCCGCGACTTCGAGCACCAGGCGGTTGCCGTGGTTGTCGGTCTCAAGCGCGCCGAGGATCGGCGGAAGCTCGCCTTCGAACGACACGTCGACGACGGCGCCGATGACCTGGGCAACCTTGCCGGTCAGGTTGTGGGTCTGCGGCGCGCGCCTTCGGCTTGTCCTTGGACGCGTCGCTTTCTTGGTGCGGGCTTTTGCGGGGGCGGCGGTGGCCATCGGTCAGTCGTCCTCTTGTCGAATCTAAAGCGCTTCGGCGCCGGAAATGATCTCGACCAGCTCGGTCGTGATCGCGGCCTGGCGGGTCCGGTTGTACTGGATCGTCAGGCGATTGATCATGTCGCCGGCATTGCGGGTCGCATTGTCCATCGCGGTCATCTGCGAGCCGTAGAAGCCGGCCTGGTTCTCGAGCAGTGCGCGGTAAACCTGCACTGCGATGTTGCGGGGCAGGAGAACGGAAAGGATTTCTTCCTCGTCCGGCTCATACTCGACCATCGAGTTGTCCGACGCTCCCTTGGCGCCAGCCTCGGCATCGCCGGGAACAGGGATGATCTGGTCGACCGTCGGCTCCTGGACCAACGTCGACTTGAAATTGGCGTAAGCGAGGTGGGCGACGTCGAAATTGCCGCTTTCGAAACGATCGACGATCTCGTCGGCGATCGCCGCGGCGACTTCATAGCTCGGGTTCTTCATCTCGGTCGTGTCGTGCTGGCCGACGATCGCCTTGGGATAGAGGCGCTGGAGGACGGGGCGGCCCTTGCGGCCGACGATGAAGAAATGGACCGTCTTGCCCTGCTTGATCAGCTCGTCGGCCTTGCGACGCGCGGCGCGAACGATGTTGCTGTTGAAGGCCCCGGCGAGTCCGCGATCGCTGGTGCAGACGACGATCAAATGGGTGTCGTCCTTACCGGTCCCGGCGAGGAGCCTGGGGCTTTCCGGCCCGACGCTGACCCGGCTGGCGATCGACTGGACGACGTCGCGCATCCGCTCCGAATAGGGGCGGGCGGCGGTCGCATTCTGCTGCGCGCGCCGAAGCTTCGACGCCGCAACCATGTTGAGCGCCTTGGTGATCTTCTGGGTCGACTTTACCGAGCCGATCCGAAGCTTGAGGGCCTTTAGCGAAGCCATCTTATGCGAACTGCTTCCCGAAGTTCGTCAGCGCGTCCTTGAGCTTGGCGGCGGTGTCGTCGTCGAGCTGCTTGGTGTCGCGAATCGTCTTGAGGATTTTCGGGTGCTCCGAACGCAGGAAGCTGAGCATCGCCGCTTCGTAACGGGTGACCGCGCCGACATCGATCGAATCGATGAAGCCGTTGGTGCCCGCGTAAATCGATGCGACCTGCTCCTCGACCGGCATCGGGCTGAACTGCGGCTGCTTGAGCAGCTCGGTCAGCCGCGCGCCGCGGGCGAGCAGCTTCTGGGTTGACGCGTCGAGGTCGGATCCGAACTGCGCGAAGGCGGCCATTTCGCGATACTGCGCGAGCTCCAGCTTGATCGAGCCCGCGACCTTCTTCATCGCCTTGGTCTGCGCGGCCGAGCCGACGCGGCTGACCGACAGGCCGACGTTAATGGCCGGGCGGATGCCCTGGTAGAAGAGGTCGGTCTCAAGGAAGATCTGGCCGTCGGTGATCGAGATGACGTTGGTCGGAATGTAGGCCGACACGTCGCCGGCCTGGGTCTCGATGATCGGAAGCGCGGTCAGCGAACCGGCGCCATTGTCGTCGTTCATCTTCGCGGCGCGCTCGAGAAGGCGGCTGTGGAGGTAGAAGACGTCGCCCGGATAGGCTTCGCGGCCCGGCGGGCGCCGGAGCAGGAGCGACATCTGGCGGTAAGCGACCGCCTGCTTCGAAAGATCGTCGTAAACGATGACCGCGTGCATTCCGTTGTCGCGGAAATATTCGCCCATCGCGCAGCCGGCGTAGGGCGCAAGGAACTGCAGCGGCGCCGGCTCTGAAGCGGTCGCGGCGACGACGATCGAATAGTCCATCGCGCCATTTTCTTCGAGCGCACGGACGATCTGCGCGACCGTCGAGCGCTTCTGCCCGACCGCGACATAGATGCAGTAGAGCTTCTCGCTCTCTTCACCGCTGGCGTTGATGTCCTTCTGGTTGATGAAGGCATCCATGGCGACTGCCGTTTTGCCGGTCTGGCGATCGCCGATGATCAGCTCGCGCTGGCCGCGGCCGATGGGGACCAGGGCGTCGAGCGCCTTCAGGCCGGTCTGGACCGGCTCGTGGACCGACTTGCGCGGGATGATCCCCGGGGCCTTGACCTCGACGCGGCGACGCTCGGTGTATTCGATCGGGCCCTTGCCGTCGATCGGGTTGCCGAGAGCGTCGACGACGCGGCCAAGCAGCCCCTTGCCGATCGGAACGTCGACGATGGTTCCGGTGCGCTTGGCGGTCGAACCTTCGCGAATCGTCTCGTCGGAGCCGAAGACGACGACACCGACGTTGTCGGCCTCGAGGTTCAGGGCCATGCCTTTGATGCCGCCCTCGAACTCGACCATCTCACCTGCCTCGACATTGTCGAGACCGTAGATGCGCGCGATTCCGTCGCCGACGGAAAGCACGGTGCCGACCTCGGCAACCTCTTCCTCGGCAGCGAAATTCGCGATCTGGTCGCGGATGACGCGGGAAATTTCTGCGGCGCGGATATCCATCGTCTTGCCTTAGCCTTTCATCGCCTGGGCGAGTCTGTTGAGTTTGGTCTTGAGGGAGGCGTCGATCATCTCGCTTCCAAGCTTGACGATTATTCCGCCGAGAATTTGCGGGTCGATACGCGCGTCGATGGTGACGTCGCGGCCGACGCGGGTCTTTAGCTGCGCTTTAAGAGCGGCGACCTGGTCATTGCTGAGCGGATGCGCCGACACGACTTCGGCGGTGGTCTCACCCCGGTGGTCGGAGACAAGCCGCCGAAACAGGCGAATGACCTGCGCAAGCTCGCCCTTGCGGCCGTTCCTTGCGAGAACGCCGAGGAAGTTGGTCGTCAGCTTATCGAGCTTGAGCTTGCCGGCGATCGCGGAGAACGTCTCGCGCGCCTCCTTGCGATCGACTAGCGGGGAGTCGACCAGCTGACGGAACTCCCGCGAATCGGCGAGAGCCTGGTTCAGCGAATCCAGGCTACGGCTCACCGCATCGATCTGTTTCTCGTCACGGGCCAGGTCGAACAGGGCAGACGCGTAGCGCCCTGCTAAGCTGGCCTTAATGCCGCCGGATGTCTCCACGCGCCCAAAGCTCCAGAACTGGAATTGCCCCCATGCGAAAATGGGGCGCTAACCGTGGCTTACGCCCCGTACGCCCCCATGGGTTGCGGCCCACTAGCAAGGGGTTTGGGGGGATGCAAGGAGGCGAAGTACGTAGCGATGCTTTGATCGCAAGCGGCGGGACGCGGGGAGGCTCACGGCCCCTTAGGAGATGCCTCTGAAAAGTCCCAACAAGAGGTCCACCAATGTCCTATCGAATCGAAGGTCTCGACCCGGCGCCGTTCCACCCGCTCTTCGCGCTCTCCGGCGAGGAGCTTGCTGAGCGCGGAATGCGGCGGATGGCGGTCACCGGCGGGGGCTTTCCTTGTCGAAATCAGCCTCGTTGACCGCGCTCCGGGCGAGCAGGTGATCCTTCTCAACCACATCAGCCACGACGTCGCGAACCCGTACCGCGCCTCGCATGCAATCTTTGTTGCCGATGCCGACAAAGCCGAGTTCATCGACGAAGTGCCCCCGGTGTTCGAAACTCGCGTGCTGTCGCTGCGCGGTTTCGACAAAGACGGGATGATGGCCGACGCGCTCGTCACCCAGCCCGGGCACGCCGACGAAGGCATCCGCAAGCTGTTCGACAATGACGACATCGCTTACATTCACGCGCACAATGCCGCTCGCGGCTGCTTTTCTGCGAGGATCGACAGATGCTGATGAATGCAGACCAGGAGGCATGGGCCGCGTTCGAGCGTCGCGACCGGAGCTGGGACGGGCGAGTCATCGGCGCGGTCAAAACCACGCGAATCTATTGCAAGCCGAGTTGCCCGGCCAAGCGGCCGAAGCGCGAGAACGTGGTCTTCTATGCATCGGGTGAGGAAGCGCGCGCGGACGGCTATCGGCCGTGCCTTCGCTGCAAGCCCGACGAGGTGAGCCGGGAGGCGGAGGCGGTTGCGCTGGCGGTGAGGATCCTGGAATCGTCCGAAGATCCGCCGTCGCTCGCCGAGCTGGGCGAGGCGGTCGGCTACGCTCCGCACCACTTCCAGCGGGTCTTCAAGCGGGCGGTCGGAGTCTCGCCCGCCGAGTATTCGCGGGCGCTTCGGTCGAAACGAGCCCAGGTGCACCTCAAAGCGAACGCGCGAGTGACCGATGCGATTTACGATGCCGGCTATTCCGCTCCGAGCCGGTTCTACGAAGACGCGAAGGAGAGGATGGGAATGACTCCGTCTGCATGGCGCGACGGCGGGCGCGGCGAGACCATTCGCTGGACGACGTTCGACAGTCCGCTTGGACCAATGCTGATCGCAGCGACCTCGAGGGGAATCTGCCGGCTGACGTTCGACGACAGCGAAGACTCGCTCCGCCGGCTGTTCCCCAATGCGACGCTGGTCGCGGACGAGGGCGCAATGCGAAAGCTCGTCGAAGGCGCACTGACCGCCATCGAGCGCCCGGCGGCCGCGTCCGAGCTTCCGATCGACGTCGCCGGAACCGCGTTCCAGGAAGCGGTGTGGCGCGAACTGCGCAAAATCCCGCTTGGCGAGACGCGAAGCTATGCCCAGATCGCCGCGGCGATCGGCAACCCCAATGCGGTGCGGGCGGTCGGTACAGCCAACGGCGACAATCACGTCGCCGTGCTCATCCCGTGCCACCGGGTAATCAGGAGCGACGGAAGCCTTGGCGGCTATGCCGGCGGGCTCGACCGCAAGCGCAGGCTGCTCGACACCGAACGCTCTGAGAGGTCGGGCGAGGGCCGGCTGCTCTAGTCCTTCTTCGCCTCTTCCTCCTGCCTGGCGATTTCCTTCGCCAATGCCTCGTAAGCTCCCTCGACATTCTTCGCATCAATCAGGTCGATGACGTCGTGGAGATTCTTCTGCCCCTTCGACACGTGCGGGTTGAGCGCAAGCGGGAGAAGGATGTCGCGAGCGAGAAGCGCCTTCTTTTCCGCAAGTAGCTGGCGCGACAGGACCAGCCTGAGCTCGCGGTAATGAGGCGCCGCAAGATAAGCGTGCTCGAGCCCGACCAGCGCACTCTCCGGGATTGGCCCGCCCGCATAGAAGTAGGTCAGGTAGCGGTAGAACTGGGGCGCCGGATGTTTCGGGTCGACTTCGTGGGCCTTTTCGAGCCAGGTTCGCGCCTGCGGCAGATACTGCTTGTCGGTCTTGCCCTTCTCAAGGAGGGCGTGACCCTTGGCAATCAACGCCTCGGCGGAGTCGGGGTCGATCTGGATCGCCCGGTCGGCCGCCGCAACGGAGGCGTCGAAGTTCTTGGCGTCCAGCTCTGCCTCGGCCAACTCTAGCTGAACCGGGAGGCTGTTGGGATAGCGGGCTGCGACGCTTCGCGCGTCGGAGGCAATGCCGCCTGCTTCCGAATGGGTAACACCGGCCTTGGAACGCACTCGAACCGGCATGATTGCCTCTTCGGCGTCACTCAGCTTGCGCATCGTCACCTTTGGCGGAGCGGTGTTCGCCGGGCGGACATCGGCTCCGTAGAGGCGGCCCTTGCTCTTGTAGTGGCCGATTTCGCTGGCCAGCTTGTCGAGGTCGCCGAACGCCTGCCGGGCGGCGTCACCCGACGGAATGCCCGAGTTGACCAGCTTCAGGTAGGTCTGCAGCTGGCCTTTGCGCGACGGCTCGAACGTCAGGTACTGGTTCATCAGCCAGCCGACGGTGTAATAACCGAACCAGTCCTCGAAATCGGGCTTGGCCGTGCTTGCAAGCAGGCTTTGCGGAGTGACGGTCAGCATTCCGTGGAACAGGGCGTCGGCCCGCCAGTTCGGCGGATTTCCGACGTGGAACGTCCCGTCGTCGTGAAGGTCGATCGTCGCGAGAGTCTCGGCGAATGCCTCGACGTACCAGCTGGGATATCCGGCCGGGAAATATTTGAACATGAAGTGGTGCGCATATTCGTGGAAGAGCACCGATTTCGGGTCGAGGTCGGTCCTGCTGTCGCGGTGGACGATGCTCCCGAGGTTCTTCGAATCGCGAACCGGAGTGAAAGCGACCGGCTCCAGTTGCGGAATGTAGAAGCCCGCAGCCGGTGCGTGCGCCAGCCGGCCGATGTCGTCGACGTCGCCGAAGCGGTAGATCGTGACCTTCTGCCAATCGGCAGTGATCGGTTCGAAGTCGGTGCTCTGGAGTGCGCGAAGGGCATTGTCATACCGCTCAAGCTCGGTGGCGAAGGAGCGCGTGTCGCGTTCGCTGTCCTGCGAATAAATGACGAAATGCTCGGTCCGCGCCTGCCACCACTCGGCATGAGCCGGTGCTGCAAAGACGGTGAGCGAAACCAAGAGTAACAGTCGGCGCACGATTAACCCTCCCCAGAAGACGATTTACGTAACAAGACCTTACTTCTTGAAACAAGGGCAAAATTGCCCGCGTTCGCAAAAAAACAGGCCGGCGCCTCCACGCCTTCAGACGAAGCTGTATGGGTCGACGTCGACGCTGACCCGCACTTTCGCAGTCCATTCGACCCCGTCGAGCCACGCCCGGATCACGTCCTGGACGTCGAGCAACCGCGCGGCATGGACCAGCAGGCGCTGCCGGTGTCGCCCGCGAAGCATCGCCAGCGGGGCAGGGGCGGGGCCGAAGACGGCCATTCCCTCCACTCGCGGCGCGGCGTTGCCGATTCGGCGGGCGACGCTCTCCGCCTCGTCGCCATCCTCGGCGGAAACGACGATTGCGGCGAGGCGGCCGAACGGGGGCATTGCAGCTTCGCGACGAGCGTCCGTCTCCGCCGCGTAGAAGCCCGGTGAATCGCCGGAAACGAGTGCGGCGATGACCGAAGCGTCGGGATCGTGGGTCTGGACGAGCACCCGGCCCGGCTTGTCGCCGCGGCCGGCGCGACCGGCGACCTGCTGGATCTGCTGGAAGCTCCGTTCCGCGGCGCGAAGGTCGCCGCCCTGCAGGCCAAGATCGGCATCGACGACTCCGACCAGAGTCAGGTTGGGAAAGTGATAGCCCTTGGTGACCAGCTGTGTGCCGACGACGACGTCGATCGCGCCGGCCTCCATCGCTCCCACGAATTCCGCAGCGCGTAACGGCGACCAGATGGTGTCGGAAGTGACGATTGCGGTGCGGGCATCGGGGAAGAGTTCGGCGACTTCGTCGGCGATCCGCTCGACGCCGGGCCCGCAGGCGACCAGGCTGTCCTCCTCGCCGCATTCGGGACAGGCTTTCGGCGGAGGCATGACATGGCCGCAATGATGGCACGCCAGCCTGTGCATCAGCCGGTGCTCAACCATCCAGGCGGTGCAGTTGGGGCATTGAAAGCGATGCCCGCAGTGGCGGCATAGAGTCAGCGGAGCGAAGCCGCGGCGGTTGAGGAACAGCAGCGACTGTTCGCCGCGATCGAGGTTCGCCTGGAGCTCTTCGACGAGGCTCGGTGCAAGCCAGCGGCCGCGCGGCGGCGGGTCCTTCGTCAGGTCGATGGCGCGGATTTCCGGAAGGCTCGCCCCTGCAAAGCGGCTGGCGAGGGTGACTTCGCGGTAGCGGCCGACCTCGACCATGTGGCGGCTTTCGATCGCCGGGGTCGCCGATGACAGCACCACCGGGATTTCCTCGAACTTGGCCCGCATCACGGCGACGTCGCGGGCGTGATACTGGACTCCGTCCTCCTGCTTGAAGCTCGGCTCGTGCGCCTCGTCGACAACGATCAGGCCGAGCCTGGGGTAGGGGAGGAAGAGCGCCGAGCGGGCGCCGACGGTGACTTTCGCTTCGCCCGACGGCAATGCCTCGCCACGCGCGGCGGCGCTGCGACGAGCGAAGGTCCGAATGCCAGGCAACCGGCTCGCAGCCGAAGCGCGCCTCGAACCGCTTGAGGAACGGCTCAGTGAGCGCGATTTCCGGAAGCAGGACGAGCGCCTGCTTGCCCTGGCGAAGGCACTCGGCGATGGCCTCGAAATAGACCTCGGTCTTGCCCGATCCGGTGACTCCGTCGAGCAGGACGGGATCGAACCCCTTGCCAATCGCCTGCGCCAGTGAGGCGGCGGCCGTTTGCTGTTCTTCCGTGAGCTCGGGCGGGGCGAAATCGGGGTCGGGGCAGGCCAGCGGCTTGTCGGCGGTGACCTGCACCGGTTCGAGAGCGCCGGCGTTGACCAGCCCGCGGACGACGGAGTCGCTGACCCCGCAATAGTCGGCGAGTTCGCGAATGGTGCCCTGGCGACCCTCGATGGCGGCAAGCGCTTTTTCGCGCTGCGGCGTTAGCCGGTCGGGCACTCGGCCGGTGGGCACATATTCGGTAAGCTGGCGCGGTCCAGCAAGCGCTGCCGAAGACGGCAATACCATTCGAAGCACCGATGCCAGCGGGCTGAGGTAATAGTCGCTTGTCCATTCCACCAGTCGTCGAAGGGCCGGCGGCACCGGTGGCACGTCCATCACCGAAACGAGAGGCCGAAGGCGGTTGTCGCCGACTTCTTCGGTCGCGAGGCGGTCCGGCTCCCAAACGACCCCGATCAGCTGGCGCGGGCCAAGCGGGGCGACGACGACGGAGCCCGGCTCCACCGCCATGCCGTCGGGAACGCGATAGTCGAGCGGGCCGAGGGCGGCGTTGAGGGTGACGACACGGGCGCGGGGCATGCTCAACGGCCGCGGAAGTTCGCTAAGTTCGCTGCCCTACGGGCGAGCGGGCTTCTGGACGCGCGTGGGCACATCTCGGCGGAGGCGGCGGCGGGAAAGGGGCCACAGGTCATCGGCAGCGCTAAAGCACAAGCCGGGTGTCGTAGGACAGGGGGTCAGCGCCCTGGCGTCAACTCGCCGACCGGCGGCAGAGTCACGAATGTCCGCTTTGGGTGGAAAGCGGACATTCAGGATTCTCGGACACGTGCACCCAGCGCCTCGACTGCGATGCAGCAACGCTTCTAATCCGCGGCGCGTCTCCGACTGTTCCGAGCAGGGTCCGGTAGAAGGTGCCGAGGTCGTCTTTGATTTCATTCAAAGCAGGGTCGGCAATTTCACTAGTCTGACGAAACTAATCGATTTCGCCATCACTCGCTGTTCCATTGAGGCACTTGCGGAGCAACGCTGCAACATCTCCTGCACTCAGCTTTCGTCGGTCTTCTTCGAACGGTATCGTCAGCAACTTCGCAACGATGAAAACCGGCAGAATGACGGCGGTCGCTACACAGCCGATAGCGTTCTGCCAAAGAGAGCCTTCCTCGCTGATGAGCGGTCGCATCCGCCGCAGTTTAGGGCACATCCGAATGTCCGCAATGGGTCGAAAGCGGACGCTGGCTCCGCTTACTTCCCGCGTTTCTTGCGGTGTTGGTCGAGGTCGAGCACGGCGTTTTCCTCGCCGTCTTCGGGCATCAGGCCCATGCGACGGGCGATTTCCTGATAGGCCTCGGCGACGTTGCCGAGGTCGAGCCGGAAGCGGTCCTTGTCGAGCTTCTCGTTCGACTTCATGTCCCACAGCCGGCAGCCGTCGGGGCTGATTTCATCGGCGAGGATGATCCGCGCGTAATCGCCGTCCCAGACGCGGCCGAACTCCAGCTTGAAGTCGATCAGCCGGATTCCGATCGCAGCGAACATTCCGGACAGGAAGTCGTTTACCCGGATCGCCATGTCGGCGACGTCGTTCATCTCTTCCTGGCTGGCCCAGCCGAAGCAGGCGATATGCTCGTCGGAAATCAGCGGATCGCCGAGCGCGTCGTCCTTGTAATAATATTCGATGATCGTCCGCGGAAGCTGCGTTCCTTCCTCGATCCCCAGCCGCTTCGACAGCGAACCGGCGGCGACGTTGCGGACAACGACCTCGATCGGGATGATCTCGACCTGCCGGATCAGCTGCTCGCGCATGTTGAGCCGGCGGATGAAGTGGGTCGGAACGCCGATCGCGGCGAGCGCGGTGAAGATGTGCTCGGAAATGCGATTGTTGAGCACGCCCTTGCCGCTGATCGTCCCGCGCTTTTGCGCGTTGAACGCGGTCGCGTCATCCTTGAAATACTGGATCAGGGTCCCCGGCTCGGGGCCTTCATACAGGATCTTGGCCTTGCCTTCGTAGATCTGGCGGCGACGAGCCATGCGGGTGATATGCTCCAGCGGAATTGGCGGAGCGGCGCCTATAGGCGAGCCGCCGCTCCACCGCAATTCGCCGCAGGCGCTATAATCGAGTGGAGCGCGGCGCGTGCGGCTCCGCGCTCCTCAGCGGGCGGTCAGGTTCGTTTCGCCCTGCGCTTGCTGCGCGCAGTCCATGGGGCGTCGTACTCGATCCGGTTGAGCGCCTTGAAGGCTCCCGCCACGCCGCGTGCGGCGCGGGCGAACAGGCGGTCGATACCGGCGTTGAGCTCGGCACGGCCGGCCTGGTAATTGCGGTCGAAATGCTCGTCGATCATCGTAATCACCTTTCTCAAAGGGCCAGCGGCAAGCCGTCGTGCGCCGGGGCGTGGCCGCCGTTCAGCGCCTTCTCGATGGCTTTGAGCCGGCGCTCGCTGTCGAGAGTCCGCCACAGGAGAAATCGCGCTGGAGCGCGCGTGGCTGCGACATCCGAAGCTTGCTGCGTGGGGCCGTTCTCAACGAATAGCCGGCGCTGGAGCGTATAAGTCACCTTGTGTCCTCCTGGCTGTAGCCGCCGGCGAAGAGGGGGCTTTCGGGGAGGGAAAAAGTCTTCGCCGGCGGTGTGACATCCATCTACGAAGCCGGAGATCGTTTCGCCAATCAAACACTCGACATTAGCGATAAGTTGACCTTATGAAGAGCGGATGAGGAAGCTGCCCCCGCTGACGGCGATCCGCGCTTTCGAGGCGGCGGGGCGCAACGAGAATTTCACCGCCGCCGCAGCCGAGCTTGGAATGACCCAGGCCGCGGTTTCCTATCAGGTGAAGGCGCTCGAGGAGCGGCTTGGAGCGGCCCTGTTCGTCCGCGAGCGCGGACGTGCGCGCCTGACGCCGCTCGGAGCGCGCTTGCTGCCGGCGCTCAGCCAGGCCTTCGATGCCATGGAAGCCGTCTTCGAATCGCACCGCACCGACGACGATTCGCTGCTGACGATCACGACGACGAACACGTTCGCCAACACCTGGCTCGCCTGGTGCCTGGGGGCATTCCAGATGCGGCACCCCGAGCTGGCGGTGCGGATGACGACCGGGAACGAGGTGGTCGACCTGCGGTCGGGAGAGGTCGACGTCGCCATCCGTGGCGGAAGTGGTGATTGGGACGGGCTGGAGAAGCATCTCCTGGTGCGGTCGGAATTCACGCCGATGGCGAGCCCGGCGCTGGTCGCCGATGCGGAAAAGTCCCTCGGCCGGGAGCTTCAGCCCGAGGACTTGTTCGAGCTTAGCCTCATCACTCCGGAGGACGAATGGTGGGCCCAGTGGTTTGCCGACGCCGGGCTGACCGCGGACAGGGTCCCGAAACGCCGGGGAGTGAGGCTCGACAACCAGGCGAACGAGGGGCACGCGGCAATGGCGGGCCTCGGAATCGCGCTGCTCACGCCGTTTTTCTGGCAAAACGACATCGCCGAAGGCCGGCTGGTCATGCTGTTCCCCGAACAGACTTCGACCCGCGGATGGTCCTATTGGCTCGTCTATCCGCCGGAGAGGAAGATGGTGCCGAAGGTGAAGCGCTTCCGGGAGTGGCTCCTCGACGAAGTCGCCCGTTCCACCGCCCTTGGAACATCGAAGGTCGAGGCGGCGACCGCCGAATAGCCGGCCCCGGAGTGGCTTGGAAAGAAGCGCGCTGCTGGCGCGTTGGCCGGACATGGCAAAGTTCGAGTCAGCGGGCGGACCGACGTGAGGCGGATCAGGGTGCGCGTTCCGCGCGGGCATGGCGCCGACGTGGCCGAAGTCGCCCGCGGCTGCGAAGCCACCGACATCAGCGTGACCGCCGCCCGCGACGGGACTGACGAGCTCGACATCGTCACCTTCAACATCGGCAATTCGGGGCTCGAGACCGTTCTCGGCCGTCTCGACGACATCCCCGACCCGCACATCACCTTCGACCCGCGCGGGGTGATCGCGCTGCGCCCGCCGCCCGGGAAGGCGGCGTCGCAGGTGGTCGACGTGGAGCCGCGAAGCCCGATCGAAGTCTATTTGAGCGGCCTGCAGAGCGTCGGCTCGTGGATCGCGTTCCTCGGCTATGCGGCGGCGGCCGGAGTGATCGTGTGGATCGGACTGTTCACCGAGCGCACGTTCCTTCTCGTCGCCGCAATGCTGATCGCTCCGTTCGCCGGGCCGGCGATGAATTCGGCGCTGGCCACCGCCCGCGGCGACGGCGAATTGTTCCGGCGCTCGCTCATCCGCTACGTCGCGGCGCTCGCGGTCACCGTTGCGACATCGCTGCTGTTGAGCCTGGCGCTGGGGCAGCAGATCGCGACCGGCCTCATGGTCCAGGAGAGCATGGTCTCCTCGGTTGCCATCCTGCTGCCGCTGACTGCCGGCGCGGCCGGCGCGCTCAACCTTTGCCAGTCGCAGCGCAACAGCCTTGTCAGCGGTGCGGCGACCGGGATGCTGATTGCCGCCTCGCTTGCGCCTCCGGCGGGGATCGTCGGCATGTCGATTGCAATCGGCGAGTTCGCGATGATCAAGTCGGGCCTGTTCCTGCTGCTGCTTCAGATCGCCGGGATCAACGCCGCGGGCGCAGTCATTTTCCGGTTGTACGGTGTCGCTCCCGACGGTGTCCGGCTGAAGCGCGGCCGCTCGCGCCTTCCGGCGGGGCTGGTCGCTGCAAGCGTAGCCATCCTTGCCGCACTATTTGCCTGGCAGCTGCTTACTGCGCCCAACCTGCAGCGGTCGAGCACTGCGCAGCGGGCGGCGCAGGATGCACGCCAGGTGATCGACACCAGCGGAGTGGCGCGGGTGGTGAAATTGGACGCGCAATTCACCCGCGCGAACATCGAGGGCCAGAACACGCTATTGGTGACCGCCTATCTCCAGCCTGCGAAAGGCGAAGGACAGTCGGTCAAGCCGCAACTCGAGCAGAAAGTGAGGGCAAGGTTGAAGGCGAAATACGATCTCCAGCCGGTTACCGACTTCGTCCTGGTGTCGGGCGGAACCGGGGGTGAAGGGCAATGAGCGGCGATGACGACGAGGGCCAGTCGCAAGGCAGGCAACGCACCGACCTCGCCGAGGATCGCACGGTCCTTGCCAACGAACGGACGTTCGCAAGCTGGTTCCGCACCGGCTTTGCATCGGCGGGCATCGGGCTTGGGCTGCAGGCGCTGTTCCTGAAGATGCAGCCGGAGTGGGTGCCGCGAGCAATCGCGACGCTGTTCCTGGTTCTCGCGATCGTGCTGTTCGTGGCGGCGGAGCGGCGCGCGTGCCAGGTGCTCGAGCGGCTTAGCGCCCACACGGTCGAGGAGGTCAAGAACACCCGGCTGCGCACGATGACCGCTGTCGCGGTTATCGGCATTGCAGTGCTGATCGTCGCAATGTGGCTGCTTCCGCTGCAGGCGGTGAAATAGCGACTTCAGCTGCGCGTCTGGAGGACGGGTGGTGGAGCCGAGGGGGATCGAACCCCTGACCTTCGCAATGCCATTGCGACGCTCTCCCAGCTGAGCTACGGCCCCGTGCCCGCGCCTTTAGGCGATGTTTTTTCCCGAGGAAACGGGAAAGTCCTAGCTTTCGTCGTTGTCCTCGGATTTCTTCTTCACCCCGAGATCGTCATCGTCGGTGGCGAGGTCAACCTCGTCATCCGCGCTCGGCTCTTCGTCCTCGTCGATGTTGAGGTCCTCGGCCTCGAGATCCTCGTCCTTCTTCTTCTTTTCCTTGGCCTCCGCCTCGTTCGAATCGAACGGCATCGGCTGCTTCGACTTGAGGACGGGTTCCGGAACCCATTCGTTTCCGCACTCGATGCAATGGACGGGATTCTCCTTCGTCAGGTCGTAGAATCGCGTCGAGCATTTGGGGCAAGTGCGCTTGGTGCCCCATTCCGCTTTGACCATGAGGTCTGTGCTCCATTCAAGGGTGTTTCGGTGGCGAGCCGGAAGGCCGCCGACCGTGCGGCGCGCGCCTTGCCATAGGCACTAGGCGCTGTCAAAGCGCGCCCCTTGAACAACCGTCCGGCATCGAACGAACAGCGCAAGGCGGCGATCGTAATCGCCGTCGACGGCCCTGCCGCAAGCGGCAAGGGCACGATCGCGCGGGCGCTTTCGAGGCATTTTCGGTTGCCGCACATGGACACCGGCGCGCTGTACCGGGCAGTGGCGCTGAACCTGTGGCGCTGGGGCGGGGACCCGACGAGCGAATTCGAGGCGGTGCGCGCCTGCGAAGACCTGGGGTCGAATTTCGACGACCCGGAGCTTCGAAGCGAGCCGGTGTCGAAGATCGCCTCGAGAATCTCCGCTTATCCCGCCGTCCGCCAGGCCCTTCTCGATCGCCAGAGGGAGTTTGCCGGCCAAGCCGGTGGAGCAGTGCTCGACGGACGCGATATCGGCACCGTCATCGCCCCCGACGCGCAGGCGAAGCTGTTTGTTACGGCAAGCGCGGAAGTGCGGGCGCAGCGCCGCGTCCGCGAGCTCCTGGAGCGAGCGATGCCGGCACATTTCGACGAGGTCTTGCACGACCTTCGCGCACGCGACGCGCGCGACAGCAATCGCGCAGCGGCACCGCTCGCCCAAGCCGCCGACGCGGACCTGCTCGACACCAGCGAAATGACGGTCGAGCAGGCGGTCGCCGAGGCGATCCGCCTGGTCGAGGCACGGCTGAAGGTCCGGCCCGACCGCTGACCCGCAAAAGTCGCTTCGGCCTCAAGCCGCCAGCGGTTGCGGAGGCGCGGTGTGCGGAGGAGAATTGGCGGGGATCGCGCGTAGTACCCTTATGGTTGATCGCAGAGTTTACGACGAAGCCAGCGAGGTGGATGCCGAAGCCGGTGCAGTGGTTGTCGATGGCCCCGACGCAGTTGCGGTTTCGATTACCGCGAGAGCCGCGGAAATAACGTCCGAGCGGCTCGCTGAAGCTGCCCGAAAGGCGCGTTCACAGGCCTCGAAAAAGTCGGCTGGTGACGACAGCTGATCCACGCTCTCGCGTCGTGCGCAACCTCAGCACGATAACCCCGGAATTAACATCCGTTAGTGAAGTAAAGCCCTGCGAAACCCGAGTCGCGGCATAAAGATGGTTAATAGTTGTTTACGGTAACCATTTAATTCCCGCTTAATAGCAAAGACTTACTTGAAAGCGCTTGCGCCTCCCGCGGATTCACTGTTCGTCGCCGTTAGCCCCGAAATGGGGAATTTTCGCCCTCGAACCGGGAACAGGGGCGCGCAATCTTGGCTTACGCGAAAGCGAATCTAGGGCGTAAACGCACCCGATACGGTGCATTGCTGCTCTGTGCCTGCGCGGTAGCCGCTTTGTCGACCAGTCCCGCTGTCGCTGCCGTGGTGCCGGGGTCGGACGCGCCCGGCCTGGGTCGGATCCTCAATTCCGGCGTCGGCAAGGGACCGGCTCCACGTTCGACCGGCGACGACGGCGGAGGGCCTCCGCTTCCGGCAGCTCCCCCGGCCACTTCCGGCAATTCGCCGCCACCGTCGCCTCAAGGCCCACCTTCAGCCGAACTGGTCATCGACCAGGGTACGTTCGATGTTGCTTCCGACCCGCCGCCGGAGAACGGTAGGCCCGACTCTTCCGATCGCTCGCCAGCGGCGGGTCTGCAGGGCCCCGGTGACATGCCTTCGGGCAACCGGTCCCCGGGCAACGCCGACGCTGCGCAACTGCTGTTTTCGGACTCCGCCCCGCCCGCCGTCGACGCGGTGCACGTGGACGATGGCGCGATCGTATTCAGCTCGTCGGGCGGCCAGTCCGCGGACCACGCGCGTCCGGTCGACCCGCTAGGGCCACCCTCGCAGCCTCCGGCTGGCGGCAACGGCAACGGCAACGGAAACGGTAACGCGAACGGGAACGGGCCTCCCGCCGACACCGGCAACGGTAACGGCGCTCCGGGCGACAGCGGCAACGGCCCACCTGCGGACGCTGGGAACGGCAACGGCAACGGTAACGGTCCTCCGGCCGATGTTGGCAACGGTAACGGCCCTCCCGCCAATACTGGCAACGGTCCGCCTGACGGTGTTCCGCCGGGTGATCCATGCTCTATGGGCAACGGCAATCCGTGCGGCGGGAACAACGGCAACGACGGCGACCAGGGCAATTCCGGTGCCAATCCGCCACCGCCTCCACCGCCACCGCCTCCACCTCCGCCTCCGCCTCCACCTCCGCCGCCACCGCCGCCACCTCCGCCGCCGCCACCGCCGCCGCCGCCTCCGCCACCTCCGCCGCCGCCTCCGCCACCTCCGCCGCCGCCTCCGCCGCCTCCGCCACCACCGCCGCCTCCGCCACCTCCGCCGCCTCCGCCGCCGCCACCGCCGCCACCTCCGCCGCCGCCGCCTTCGCCGCCGCCGCCTCCGCCACCGCCGCCGCCACCTCCGCCGCCGCCACCGCCGCCGTCGAACCTGCCACCGCCTCCGCCGCCGCCACCACCGCCGCCACCGCCTCCGCCGCCACCGCCGCCTCCGCCTCCGCCTCCACCGCCGCCTCCGCCTCCGCCTCCACCGCCGCCTCCGCCGCCACCGCCACCGCCGCCACCGCCGCCGCCACCTCCGCCGCCGCCACCGCCGCCACCGCCGCCGCCTCCGCCGCCGCCACCGCCACCGCCCCGCCGCCGCACCGCCGCCACCGCCTCCGCCGCCACCGCCTCCGCCGCCGCCTCCGCCGCCGCCGCCGCCGCCACCGCCTCCGCCGCCTCCGCCGCCGCCACCACCGCCGCCACCGCCACCTCCGCCGCCACCGCCGCCACCACCGCCTCCGCCGCCGCCTCCGCCTCCGCCGCCTCCGCCGCCGCCGCCCACCGCCGCCACCTCCGCCGCCGCCGCCGCCGCCACCGCCGAAAAACCCGTTCCGCGACGAGATCATCCCGTGGATCGACGACGGCAGCGGTTCGGATGACGGCGATCAGGACGACGACAGCGATGATGAGTCGGTCGTCGACGAGTCAGCGCTGTTTGGAGACGGGAGCCCGCTCATCGACACTGGGGTGACGAGCGGCGCCGACCCGACGGCGTGGGATCCCGATCGGGGTCGAGCGCAGGCCGGACAGTCCCGGCAACCCGGGCAATCACGGAAAGCCGGACTGATCGAGGCGACTTTCGCGATTGGCCGCTGAACCAGTGGCAAGTGCGTGCGCGCCTTGCTAGCGAACGCCAATGGCCGACCAAGCAAGCGATTCCGTTATCGAAACCCCGTTCGATGCAGCCCTGTCTGAACGCTATCTCGTCTATGCGCTGTCGACGATCACCGCGCGTTCGCTTCCCGACGTCCGGGACGGGCTGAAGCCGGTCCATCGGCGGCTGCTTTGGGCGATGCGACTGCTCCGGCTCGACCCTGCGGGAGCGTTCAAGAAGTCGGCGCGCGTGGTTGGCGACGTAATCGGCAAGTATCACCCGCACGGCGACGCGTCGGTGTACGATGCGATGGTGCGGCTCGCCCAGGATTTCGCGCTTCGCTACCCGCTGGTCGACGGACAGGGCAATTTCGGCAACATCGACGGCGATAATGCCGCCGCCTATCGCTACACCGAGGCGCGGCTGACCGCGGTCGCGATGCAGTTGATGGCCGGGGTCGACGAAGGCACCGTCGATTTCCGCGCGACCTACAATGGCGAGGAGGAAGAGCCGGAGGTCTTCCCGGGTCTCTTCCCCAATCTGCTGGCCAATGGCGCCAGCGGGATCGCGGTGGGGATGGCGACGTCAATCCCGCCGCACAATGTCGGCGAGCTGATCGACGCCGCGATCCACCTGATCGACAATCCCAAGGCCGAGGACAGCGCGCTGATGGATTTCGTCGGCGGCCCCGACTTCCCCACCGGCGGCGTTCTCGTCGACAGCCGGCAAGCGATTGCCGAGGCCTATGCGACCGGCCGCGGCTCGTTCCGGCTTCGCGCTTCCGTGTCGCAGGAAAAGGAGAAGGGCGGGAGCTGGCACCTGCTGGTCAGCGAAATTCCCTACGGCGTGCAGAAGGGAAAGCTGATCGAGCAGATCGCCTCGCTGATCGCCGACAAGAAGCTGCCGATCCTGGCCGACGTGAAGGATGAGAGCGCCGAGGAAGTGCGGCTGATCCTCGAACCGCGAAGCCGCACCGTCGATCCCGACCTGCTGCTCGAAAGCCTGTACCGGCTCACCGATCTGGAAGTGAGGTTCCCGCTCAACCTCAACGTGCTCGACGCGTCGCGGACGCCGCTGGTGATGAGCCTGAAGGAGGCGCTCGCCGCCTGGCTCGATTTCCAGTTCCAGGTCCTGGTCCGCAAGAGCCAGGTCAGGATTTCGGCAAAATCGACGACCGGCTCGAGCTTCTCGACGGGTTCCTGGTCGCGTTCCTCAACCTCGACCGGGTCATCGAGATCATCCGCACCGAGGACGAGCCGAAGGCCGTGATGATCGCCGAGTTCTCGCTTTCCGACAGGCAGGCGGAAGCGATCCTCAACATGCGCCTGCGGATCTTGCGCAAGCTCGAGGAGATGGAGATCGGGCGCGAGCGCGAAGCGCTTGCGCAAGGAGCGCGAGGAGCTCGCCAAGCTCGTCGACAGCCCGGCACGGCAGCGCACTCGCCTGAAGCGCGACCTGGCGGCGGTGAAGGAGAAGTTCGGCGATCCGCGGCGGACCCGGATCGAGGAATCTGCGACTCCGCGCGAGATCGACTGGTCGGCGATGATCGAGAAGGAGCCGATCACGGTCATCCTGTCGCAGCGCGGCTGGATCCGGGCGATGAAGGGCCATGTCGCGCTCGAGGAAATCGACCAGTTGAAGTGGCGCGAAGGCGACGGCCCCTACATTCATTTCCACGCCCAGACGACCGACAAGCTCGCGCTGTTCGCCGACAACGGGCGGGTCTACACGCTGGCCGGCGACAAGCTTGCCGGGCGGGCGCGGCTTCGGCGAGCCGGTGAGGCTGCAGATCGACCTCGACCCGAGCGTCGAGATCGTCGACGCTGCTCGTCGCCGCACCGGGAATGAAGCTTCTGCGTGGCCTCGTCCGACGGGCGCGGATTCCTCGCCTCGGGCGAATCGACGCTCGCCGAAACGCGCAAGGGCAAGCAGCTGGTAAACCTTCGCCCCGGGGCCAAGGTGGCGGTCGTCCGGCCAGTGCCCGACGGCGCGGATGCGATCGCCGTGGTCGGCGAGAACCGCAAGCTGCTGGTTTTCGCGCTGTCGGATCTTCCGGAGCTGGCAAGAGGGCAGGGGGTGATGCTCCAGCGATACCGCGACGGCGGCTTGTCCGACGCGATCGCGTTCCGCCTCGCGGACGGCCTGAGCTGGAGCCTTGGCGGCGGAAGCGGGCGCACCCGCAACGAAAGCGGACCTTCACCACATGGCGCGCCGCGCGGGGCGCCGCCGGGCGAATGCCGCCGATCGGGTTTCCCCGGAGCAACCGCTTCTCCTGACGCGTCCGATTCTCGCAGGCCTTTTCGAAGACTTAACATAGTTGTACATGTCGGTTTGGCGGATACTTTGAATTAACCCGCTCTCGCTTCATAGCGCGCCTGATGCAGGCTGCGGAACAGCGTACCGGGAAGCCGACCCGAGCGCGCAGGAGCGATGCGCCCGTCGCGCGGCCCGCGACCGCCAGCGCCAGGACGACGTTGCACTGCTCAGCGCTCTTCCGATCGCCGCCGCGGTCATGGCCCGACGGTGACGACGGCGCGCCTCAGGTCATCGCTCACAACGACCGCTTTGTCGAGGCATCGCAGCGTTCGACCTGCACGGCCACCGACTGGAACAGCGCGGAGTGCCTGAAGCACGGGCCGATCGCGGAGCTGTTCGAAGCCTATTTCGAACGATCCGCTGACCGGCGGCGAGATGGACTTCAAGGACGGCGAGGGCGTCGCAGCGCGCTACCTGCGAATCAGGCTGGCGCCGCTTCCGAGGCGCGGGCGGATGCCCGTCGCGTTGCCTGATGAGCCTCGTCGACAGGACCGTCGAGGTCCAGGCGGAGCGAACGCTGCGCGCCGAAATGCTCCGCGACAGCCTCACCGGGCTTCCCAATCGCCTGGCATTCACCGAGGAAATCGAACGCGCCGACGTCAACGACGATGGACGGACATCGGCATGCGGTGCTGGTCGTCGACGTCCTCCGCTTCAGCCGGATCAACGAAAGCATGGGCAGCCTCGCCGGCGACGAGCTGCTGATCACCTTTGCACGGCGGCTGATGTCGGCGCTTCGCGGCGGCGATATCCTGGCACGCACCGGCGGCAACGAGTTCGGCGTGCTGGTCGCGCTGCGGCGCGGAGTCGAAGACGCACTGAGCGCGGCTGCGCGAATCCAGCGAGGTGATGGCGGCGCCGTTCCACATTTCCGAGCTCGATATCCAGGTCGACTGCGCGATCGGCGTCGCGCTGATGCAGCGCGGGCAGGACGCCGAAGAGCTGTTCCGAAACGCGCAGTTCGCCGTCAAGCAGGCCAAGAATCGACCGGCAAGCCGCAGATTTACGAGCCCAAGCGAGGCCAACCTCGCGCGGCGCCGCTTCTCGATTGAAACCGAGCTCCGGCGGGCCCTGGAAAAGGACCAGCTGCGGCTGTTCTACCAGCCGCTCATCAACCTCAAGTCGGGCGCAGGTCGCCGGGTTCGAGGCGCTTGCCCGCTGGACCCACGCCGACCGCGGCGAAATTTCGCCGGCCGAATTCATTCCCGGTCGCCGAAGAATTGGGGCTGATCCTGCAGCTTGGCCGCTGGGCGATGGACAAGGCAGCACGCGACGCTCGCCGACTGGGACAGGCAGGCGGCGAGGCCGCTGCCGCTCCTACGTCGCGGTCAACCTGTCGGCGATCCAGGTCGCCCGCGACGATGTCGCCGACGCACTTTCGAAGCGCGATGCGATCGAGCGGGCTTCGCCGGCAACCGCCTCACGATCGAACTCACCGAAAGCTCGATCGTGCAGGACCCTGTCGCGGGCAACGCGCGTGTTCGAAGGGCTGAAGTCGCTCGACACGACCGTGGCGATGGACGACTTCGGCACCGGCTATTCCAGCCTGGCCTACCTGCAGCGGCTTCCGATCGACGTTCTCAAGATCGACAAGAGCTTCGTTTCGGGGATGATGGTCGATCCGGATGCGGTCGCAATCGTGCGCGCCGTCCTGAGCCTTGCCGACGCGCTTGGAATGTCCACGACCGCGGAGGGCATCGAAACGGTCGAGCTTTCGACCACTCTCGCCGCCCTCGGCTGCGCGCACGGCCAGGGCTATCATTTCGCGAGGCCCCTGGAGCGCGACGCGGCTTTTGAATTCTACAACTCACACTGCCGTACCGCCCGCTGACAACGCCGGTCTTACTGGTAATCAGCAGTCACGTTGAACGTACCGGCATAGTCGCCGTCGGCCGTTGTTGAATCGACCACCACCGAGCCGCCGATCGAAAAGTTCGTCCCCGGATTTCCCGAATTGGTGAGCTGGATCGTCGCCGGGCCGTCGGGCAGCCAGCGTGAGTGTCTGGCTCGAGTTCGCTTTGGTTGACGAGAGTGACGTCTGGAATGTCGATCGTGATCGTTTGGCTGTTTGATCCGGCGACATTGTAGATCGCCGGCTGCGTTGCGCCCGAACAGGTGACGCTTGCAGCGCAGGTGAGGACACCCGACCGGGACAGGCTGATCGTTGCTCCGGACCAGGCTCCGGGGCCAAGGACGATCATTCCAAGCTCGAGATCCTGTACCGATTTGATGACCAGCGGCTTGATGACCTTGGCCTTGGCCTGGACGGTTACGGTTGCGGCGGACGCAGGCGCGGCAAGGCCGGCCACCCAAGCAGCCGCAATTACCACGATCCTGGCAAGGCGCAGCCCCACCTCTCGCCTCCATGCCCATGGCGGTCGCGCGAACAGGGTGATCGCGCCATTAACCGTATTGCCGATGTAGCCGGACGCAGTTGAAAGGCGGTTAACGAAGCGCGCGCGCGAGCTCCTCGTCGACGATGGCGTCAAAATCGGGCCCGGCCGGGAATCCCGCCGCGATCCAGCGCCGTTCGATCTCGCGCAATGTGCGCGACACGATCGGCCCTTCAACGAGGCCGCGCTTGATCAGCGCTCCGCCGCTCGTCGGAAGCCGCGGGACGGTCCAGTCGGCAAGCTTGTCCGCCTCGCCTGCGCGCCCGGCAAGGAGGAGGCGGTCGATCGCGCATTCGGTGCCGCTCCGGTACGCGATGGCGCGAGGGTCGGCGATCTCCTGCTCGGCCGCGCACGCCATGCGTTTGCGGGCGCGGTTCGACAGCTTCAGCCTCGAAGCGACCGCCGAAGCAACGTCGCGCTCGCGGGGAAGAAGCGCCACCAGCCGTCGCAGCGGATCCGGGTCGACGGTCGACTGACGCTCCGATTGGACCAGCGACTGGAGGCGTTGCCATGCGCCGGGCTCGATTTCGGGGAGCACCGGGCGAAGGATGCCGCGGTCGAGCATCGTCCGGACGGTCGCCACCGGTTCGTCCACCGCGAGCAGCTTCAACAGCTCGTCGGCAATGCGCTCGCGCGACAGCGCCATCAGGTCGTTTGCGCGTTGGGTGCAGGCCTCGAGCGCCGCCGTGTCCGGATCGGTTCGCCCGAAGCGTGCGTGGAAGCGGAAGAAGCGCAGGATTCGCAAATGGTCTTCGGCAATTCGCTCGTAGGGATCGCCAATGAAGCGGACGTGGCGGCGACCGAGGTCCTCAAGCCCGCCGAAATAATCGAAAACCTCGCCGGTGACCGGGTCGGCCATCAACGCGTTTATCGTGAAGTCGCGGCGCGCCGCGTCCTCTTTCCAGTCGTCGGTGAAGGCGACCGTGGCATGGCGGCCGAAGGTTTCGACGTCCCGCCTCAATGTCGTCACCTCATAGGGGTGCCCGGCGCTGACCGCTGTTACGGTTCCGTGCTCGATGCCGGTCGGAACGGCTTTGACTCCAGCCGCTTCAAGCCGTTTCACGACCTCCTGTGGGTGCAGGCTGGTGGCAAGGTCGACGTCGCTTCCGGGAAGCCCGAGAAGGTCGTCGCGAACCGCTCCGCCGACGAAGCGGACCAGACCCTCGGCAGAACCGAGCGAATCGAGCACCTTTGCCATTCCCGGCCGTTCGCGCCACCGCTGGGCGTCGATCTTCACGACCATCTCAGCTGCCGTGACAGGTTAACCAGCATCGCCGCAGTCGCCCCCCAGATTCGTCGTCCGTTCCATTCGATCTGCCAGTAGCTGCGCTCGCGGCCGCGGAACACAGCCGTTTCCAGATTCTGGTGCATTGGGTCCAGCAAATAGGCGAGGGGCGCTTCGAACCAGTCGGCCACTTCGTGCTCGTGCGGCACAAGCTCAAGCCCCGCCGGGACCACGCCCACCACAGGTGCGACGATAAATCCCGTCACAGTTCGATAATCGTCCAGCCGGCCGGCGACCGTTACGTTCGACGGCTCCAGTCCAAGCTCTTCGTGCGCCTCACGAAGAGCAGCCGAAGTCGAAGTCCTCGCCGAGATCGACGCGCCCGCCCGGGAAGGCGACCTGGCCGGCATGGGTTCGCAGATGTTCGCGCCTGACGGTCAGCAGGACGCCCGGGTCGCTGCGGTCGGTGATGGCGATCAGGACCGCTGCGGCCGTATCGGCGGCACGCCTGACCTCCGGCAGGTCGCCGGAGATGGCCGGCTCGGCTCCGGCCTCGGCGAGGCTTTTGCGGAGGCGTTCGGCAAGGGTCATGCGGCCGGCGACATCGCGAAGAAACAGCCATCGCTCCACACGCCGGGCGGGTCCCCGCCCTCGTCGAGCGCGATTTGAGCGAGTTCGTAATAGAGCGGCCGCGAAAGTTGCGCCTCGACCCCGTTACGGACCGCGACGCGTGGCGAGGGCCCGTTCTCGTCCGCAACCACCCGGAGCGGGTGATCGCGGCCGACGATGACGGCGTCTCCACTGTCGAGCGCCAGCGCGATCCGGCGGTCCCGGCCCGCGCCCGCCATCGTCATCTCGATTGCCCGGAATGCCGTGCCGTCGACATCGATTCCGAGCTTTTCGACCGGCGTGACGAGAACATGGCTGCCGTCCGGTTCGCGCCTGAGGATGGTCGAGAACAGCCGTGTCATGGCTGGCCTGGTGATCGGGCGGCCGTCGTGAAACCAGGTGCCGTCGCTCGCGATTCTCATTCCCGAGTGGCCGCAATAGGGCGGGTTCCATGCAGCTACTGGAGGGTGACGGCGCTCGACGAGCATCTCCTCCAGCGTACCGAGGCTAAGTCCCTTCAGTTCAATCGGCGGCCGGTTTTCAGGCATGGTTGTGGATTGCGTCGCTTCGCCGGCAATGACAACTACCCGGCATGGAGCAAATTCGAACGGCAATCGTCACCGGCGCCGGCAAGCGTATCGGAGAAGCCATTGCAAAGGCTCTGGTCGAGCGCGGCTGGACAGTGCTCGCCCACGTTCGCCGGGCGGATGATCCTGTACCGGCGGGCGCCCACCGCGTTGCCGCCGATCTTGCCGATCCCGAATGCGCGCGAACGATCTTCGCCGCGGCGGCGGATCTCCCGCCGGTGCGCCTGCTGGTGAACAATGCGGCGCGATTCGCCTGGGACGATCTTGGCGGGTTCAGCCCGGTCGAGTTCGATGCCCATATGCACACCAATGTCCGCGCTGCGATCTTGCTGATCCAGGAATTGGCGGCGAGGCACGGCGACGGCGACTCGCTGGTCGTGAATCTGCTCGACTCGAAGCTTGGAGCGCCGAACCCCGATTTTCTCAGCTACACGGTCTCGAAGCAGGCGCTTCTTGGGGTTACCCAACTCGCCGCGCGCGCACTCGCCGAGCGAAAGATTCGAGTGAATGCAATTGCGCCGGGGCTGATTCTCAGGTCGCCCGGACAAAGCGAAGAGAATTTCCGGGCAATGCACGAGCGCAATCCGCTGGGAGTGGGAGTAACGACTGCCGATATCGTCGCCGCCATCGACTATCTGATCGCCGCAAAGGCGGTTACCGGCGAGGTTCTGACGATCGATTCAGGGCAGGGATTCTGCCCGCCGACGCGCGACGTTCAATTCCTGGAGCCATGATGGACAAGCCAATGCTCACCGGACTGGTACCGGACAGCCTTCGCCCGAAGAGCGCGCGCATCCTGCTCGATTCGCTGGAAGTCATGGCCGACATCGGCTTCCACGATTTCGAAATCGGAGCGCCGCAGCGGCTGCTCGTCACGGTCGAGGTCTGGCTGTTCGATGCAAGCGCGCCGGAGGGAGACGATCCGGCCCTGGCGTGGGACTATGATCATGTCCGACTGCAGGTCATTGAGCTTGCCGCCGCCCGCCGCTACAACCTGCAGGAGACGCTTGCCGAAGCGATTTATCTGAGGCTTGCGTCCAGGCGAGGCGTGAAAGCGCTTCGTGTCACGACATCGAAGCCCGATATTTACCAGAACGCCAAGGGTGTCGGTGTCGAGTTTGCGTCATTTGAGGGAAGCGCCCCCTAGTCCGGCGGGTGTGCGGCAATGTGGAACAAAAGCCCTTGCACCGCACTTGAACGGGCAATAAGGAGGCGCGCTTACTGGCCATGAGACTTTAGCACATGGGCAGTTTCCTAGCCTGGCAACGGGGCTGCTCTGGGGGAGGCCCGGTTCGACCGTGCAGTTCACGGCGTCTCGAGGGAGAAAAGTGGGTTAATGTCTTACGCCCAAAAAAGAGAGCTTAGTGGCAATCGCACGATGGCGATCATCATCGTCGTGCTCATCCAGTTCACGCTCGGCTATGCGATCGTTACCGGCCTTGCGTACAATGTGATCAAGAAGGCAGCGGAGGACCTCAAGACCTTCGACGTCGAGGAAGAGCCGCCTCCTCCCGAGGAGCCGCCGCCACCGCCGCCCAAGCAGCCGGAACAGCCACCTCCCGTGGTGACTCCGCCGCCGATCGTGCGGACCAACGTCAATCCGCCGCCGGTCATCGAGCAGGTGCACGAAGCGCCGCCGGTGCACATCACGCCGCAGGCTCCTCCGGCACCGCCGCCGCCGCCGCCCGCAAAGGTGACCCGGGCGTCCAGCGCCAGGGGCAACCTTCAGGGCCTGATCAACGGTGACGACTATCCGCAGGACGCTCTTCGCAATGAAGAGACGGGCAAGACCACGGTTCGACTCGCCATCAGCGAAACCGGTCGTGTGAGCGACTGTACGGTGATTTCGTCCAGCGGCTCGCGTTCGCTCGACAGCGCAACCTGCAGGTATCTCAAGAGCCGGGCGCGGTTCACGCCGGCGAAGCTGAGCAATGGTCAGCCGACGACCGACACTTTCACACAGACGATCGTGTGGCGGCTCGCCGGTTAGAAATTAGAGACTGGTTCATCGCGTATTTTTGCAGAGGAAAGTAGACGAATATGGCAACTCCAGCAGCAGCGCCCGGCGCAGGCAGCAATCCTTACGGCCTCATGCCAGCTCTCGAGCAGGGCGGAATCATCGCCTGGTCGGTGTTCATCATCCTGGTGGGCATGTCGATCTTCTCATTCTACATCCTGTTCACCAAGCTGATGCAGCAGCAGAAGATCATCAGCCAGGGCAGGAAGGTCCGTTCCAGCTTCTGGAACTCGCCCAACCTTCGCGAGGCTTCGACCAAGCTTGATTCGAAGAGCGCCTACCGGGCGATCGTCGACGATGCGCTGCTCGCGCAGGAACAGCACGGCAAGCTGACCGACCCGGTCGACCAGCACGACTGGATGGGCAACAGCCTGGCGCGAAGCCAGGGCGCGATCGGCGCCCGTCTCGGTGAAGGCCTGGCCTTCCTCGCGACGGTCGGTTCGACCGCTCCGTTCATCGGTCTGTTCGGTACCGTTATCGGCATCTACCGCGCGCTGATCCGCATCGGCTCGTCGGGCCAGGCATCGATCGACACCGTCGCCGGCCCGGTCGGCGAGGCGCTGATCATGACCGCGCTCGGCCTCGTCGTCGCGGTTCCCGCGGTGCTCGCCTACAACTGGCTGGTTCGCCGCAACAAGTCGATCATGGAGGACCTTGCGGCCTTCACGAACGACCTTCACGGCTACCTGATGTCGGGCGGCTCGGTTAAGCCGAAGTTCGACACCAAGACGCCGGCCCCGCGCACCGGAGCGACGGCGACCGCCGGCAACCCGGGCGGACGCCAGCCGGTTCGCACCGGCGCGACCCAGACCGGCGCGACTCCGAACGCCTGAGGCAATGAACGGCCGGGCCGGAGCATTTCCGGCCCGCCATTCTTCCTCCTCGCGACCAATATGAAGGCACACGACTAATGGCAGTAAGTGTAGGACCGGCCGAAGGCGAAGAAGAAGCAATGTCGGACATCAACGTCGTCCCGCTGACGGACGTCATGCTGGTGCTCCTGATCATCTTCATCCTCACCGTGCCCGTGGTGATTCAGAACGTGCCGGTGAAGTTGCCGAACGTGCGCTACGAGCCGACCGTCACGAAGCCGGAAAACGTGAACCTGTCCGTCAGGGGCGACGGTTCGGGCGGTTGCGAGGTTTACTGGAACCTGACCAAGGTGAGCAGCGACGAGCTGCTCGATCGGGCGGTGAAGAAGCTCCAGACCGAAATCGACAAGGTCGGCGGTGCCGAGAACCTCACCGAGGACACGATGCCCGAGGCCCACATCCGGGGCGACATCAACACGCCGTACAAGTGCATTGGCGGCGCCATCTTCACAATGCAGCGCGCGGGGTTTGCGCGGGTCGGATTCATTTCCGAGCCGCCGCCGAACACCGGCGTGCGCGGGTAGGAGTTTTCCGCAATGTCGATGCAAACCACCAGCGACAATTCGTCTGGCGAACCGATGCTCGACATCAACGTGACGCCGTTGATCGACGTCATGCTGGTGCTCCTGATCATGTTCATCATCACCCTGCCGATCCAGACTCACGCGGTGAAGCTGGACTTGCCGCAGGACACTCAGGACCAGCCGCCGCCGCCGATCATGCCGACCAAGAACAAGGTGGTGATCACCGCGGCCGGCCAGATCCTGTGGAACGGCACGCCGGTCTCGCCGCAGCAGCTTCGCCTGTACCTCGACGCGACGCAGCAGATGGATCCGGTCCCTGAACTCCACCTCCAGCCGGAGCCGAATGCCCGGTACGAGCTGGTCGACCAGGTGCTGGCGATCACCAAGCGTGCCCACGTCGACAAGATGGGCTTCGTCGGCAACGAGGCCTACGCCACCTTCTAGGGCGGCGACGCTGCTTTCCTCAAAGGGCGGCTTTAGGGCCGCCCTTTTCGATTCCGCCCCTACTGGCGTTGAACAAGGCGCCGTGCCATTCAGCGCCGGAGATGACCGAAGTGCCCGATTTTGCCGTAGTTATCCTCGCCGCCGGCCAAGGCACGCGAATGCGATCGGACACGCACAAGGTGCTTCACCCGATCGCGTCTCGGCCGTTGCTGCTCCACCTGCTCGACTGCATTGACGGGCTGGGCGCCTCGCGACGCATCGTGGTCGTCGGCAAAGGCCGCGACCAGGTCGAACGGACGCTCGAGGGAAGCGGTGTCTCGATTGCTCACCAGGCGGAGCAGAAGGGCACCGGCCACGCCGTCCTCCAGGCGCGAAGCGAGCTGGAAGGCTATGACGGTGCCGTCCTCGTGCTTTACGCCGACACGCCGTTCGTGAGCGCAAAGTCGCTGGAACGCATGATCGAGCGGCTCGACGGCGACGACGGCCCGGGAGTGGTCGTTCTCGCGTCCAGGCCGAAGGACCCAGCGGCCTATGGCCGGATCATATTGGGCGAGGGCGACCGGATCACCAAAATGGTCGAATTCCGCGACGCGACTCCCGAAGAACGCGATGTGCGCCTGTGCAACTCCGGAATGATGGCGGTGCGCTCAAAGGACCTGTTCCGCTGGCTGGGCCAGGTAAGCAACGACAACGCGGCCGGCGAATATTATTTGCCCGACATCGTCAACATCGCCGCTGCGGAAGGGCGCGAGGCGGTGGTCATCGAAGGCGACCCCTACGAAACCGCCGGCGTCAACAGCCGGGCCGAACTCGCGCATCTAGAGCTGGAGTGGCAAGGCCGCCGGCGCGAACAGGTGCTCCAGGACGGCGCGACGCTGATCGACCCGGAAAGCGTCTGGTTCGCTTACGACACGAAGCTCGGCCGTGACGTCACCGTCGAGCCGCATGTGGTTTTCGGTCCGGGCGTAGACGTCGCCGACGGAGCGACCATCAAGGCCTTCAGCCATATCGAAGGGGCGATGATCGGAAGCGGCGCGTCGATCGGCCCCTTCGCCAGGATACGGCCAGGCACGAGCCTCGCCGAGCGCACCAAGGTCGGCAATTTCGTCGAGCTGAAGAATGCGACCGTCGCCAAGGGCGCGAAGGTCAATCACCTGTCCTACGTCGGCGATGCGCGGATCGGAGAGGCCGCCAACGTCGGCGCCGGCACGATCACCTGCAACTACGACGGCTTCGGCAAGTATCGCACGGTCATCGGCAAGGGAGCCTTCATCGGCTCCAACACCTCGCTGGTAGCGCCGGTGACGATCGGTGACGGCGCGGTCGTGGGCGCCGGGTCGGTGATTACCAGCGACGTCGAGCCGGACAGCCTTGCAATCGAGCGATCGGAGCAAAAGGGCATCGCGGGATGGGCTCGGCGGTTCCGTGAGCGGATGACCGGGAAGGCGGCGGAATAGAATGTGCGGAATTGTTGGCATCGTCGGTAACCAGGATGTTGCCGGGCGGCTGTTCGACGGGCTCAAGCGGCTCGAATATCGCGGCTACGACTCGGCGGGCATCTGCACGCTTGAAGACGGCTCGTTCGAGCGTCGCCGGGCCGAGGGCAAGCTCGACAACCTGAAGCGGGAACTGGAGTCCCAGCCGCTTGGCGGACGGATCGGGATCGCCCACACGCGATGGGCTACGCATGGCGCGCCGACGGTGGGCAATGCGCACCCGCACATCGTCGGACCCGTTGCTCTCGTCCACAACGGCATCATCGAGAATTTCAAGCCGCTTCGCGACCAGTTGATCGCCGACGGCCGCACCTTCGAAAGCGAGACCGATACCGAAGTCGTCGGCCACCTTGTCGCGCGGGAGATCGAGCAGGGCCAGACGCCCAAGGATGCCGTTGCCGCAGTCCTTCCCCAGCTCCAGGGCGCCTTCGCAATCGCTTTCCTGTTCCGCGATCATCCCGACCTGATCATCGGCGCCCGAATGGGGGCGCCGCTCACCGTCGGCTATGGCGACGGCGAGAATTACCTCGGTTCCGACGCCATCGCCGTCGCTCCGTGGACGCAGCGAATCGCTTACCTCGAGGAAGGCGACTGGGCGGCGGTCCACCGCGACAAAATCGAGATTTTCGACCGCGACAATGCCCCTGTCGAGCGGGAAATCGTCGAATCCGGAGCCGTCCGCAGCGCCGGTCGAGAAGGGCAATTACCGCCACTTCATGCAGAAGGAGATTTTCGAGCAGCCGGTGGTGGTTGCCGACACGCTCCAGAGCTACATCCGCCCGTTCGAAGGCGAGGTCGCGCTCCCCAACGTGGATTTCGATCTCGGCAAGGTGGAGCGGGTGACGATCGTCGCCTGCGGGACCAGCTTCTACGCCGGGCTCGTCGCCAAATATTGGATCGAGCAGTTCGCGCGCGTGCCCGTCGACATCGATGTGGCATCGGAGTTCCGCTACCGCGACCCGATCCTGGAGCCGGGCGGGCTTGCGCTATTCGTAAGCCAGTCGGGCGAGACCGCCGATACGCTCGCCGCGCTTCGCCACGCGAAGGAGCAAAAGCAGCGGATCGCAGTCGTCGTGAACGTCCCGACCAGCTCGATGGCCAGGGAGGCAGACCTGCTCCTCCCGACCCACGCCGGGCCAGAAATCGGGGTCGCTTCGACCAAGGCGTTCACCTGCCAGCTCGCGGTCCTCGCCGCGCTGTCCGCCAACCTCGGATGCGCCCGGGGCGGGATCAACAGCGAGGAGGAGCGCGACATCGTCGCTCACCTCCAGGAGGCTCCGGCGGCGCTCAACGCGGCCTTGGGCCACGACGACGACATCGCTTCGATGGCGCACCTGATCGCACCCGCCCGCGACGTACTCTATCTCGGCCGCGGGCCCTACTACCCCATGGCTCTCGAAGGCGCGCTGAAGCTGAAGGAAATCAGCTACATCCACGCCGAGGGCTATGCTGCCGGAGAGATGAAGCACGGCCCGATCGCGCTAATCGACGACACCGTCCCGGTCATCGTGCTGGCGCCGTCCGGGCCGCTGTTCGAAAAGACGGTCAGCAATATGCAGGAGGTTCGCGCCCGGGGCGGGAAGATCGTCCTGATCAGCGATTCCAAAGGCATCGACGAGGCCGGCGACGGCTGCGTTGCGACCATAGAAATGCCCGAGGTTCACCCACTCATCGCGCCGATCGTCTATGCAGTGCCGGTGCAGCTACTCGCCTATCACACGGCGGTCCTCAAAGGCACGGACGTCGACCAGCCGCGCAACCTGGCGAAGAGCGTGACGGTCGAATAGTTTTCAGCAAGAAGACAAAATAGCTGGCAATCTCAGAGGCTTCCGCTATCCTCGCGCGAGGGTGGAGGACAATGCGATGGGTTGCCACAAGCCGCTTCGGCTCCGCAGCACCGATAGCCAAGACAGGTACATTTCCGACTTCCAGCGCGACGGCTACGCGATCGTTCGCGGACTGTTTTCGAGTGCCGAAATCGCCGACATCGCGGCTGCCGCGGACCAGGTGCACCGCGAAGGACTCGCCCATGGCCGCAGCTTTCGCCACGGCAACCTCCTTTACAATGTCGCGCAAGACGAAGCCGGCGAGCCGCTGGTGCGGATGGTCCAGTGGCCGTCCTATCACCAGCCGGTGCTCGACGCGGTGCGCCTCGATCCTCGCATTGCCCGGCTTCTCGAGCCGCTGATCGGGCGCAATCTCAAGCAGATCATCAACCAGGTTCACTGGAAGGCGCGCGGATCGGGCGGTGACTTCGCCTGGCACCAGGACAGCCGCTCGCGGCGTCCGGCGTGGGCTTACCGCAACCTCGCCGATTCCTACGTGCAGACCGGCCTCGCGATCGACCCGCACGGGCCGGCAATCGGGCGGGATGAGCTTCATTCCGGGCAGTCACCTTGCGCGGCGATCTCGGGATGGACTGCTCGCGAAAGGCGCTCGGAACGCCGTTGATGGACAAGTCGCTGGAGGAGGTGGGCCTGTCCGCCGCCGATGCCGTCGATCTCGACCTCGAACCCGGCGACCTGGCGATGTGGAGCCCCTATCTCGTCCACGGGTCGGGCGAGAACCGGTCCAGCCACAAGCGCCGCTTCTACATCAACGGCTATGTGCGCGCTGAAGACTGCGATCGCGGCGAATGGGCGTTCCGCAACGGACGCCCGGTGCCGCTCGGGCCGGAGCCGGCGCTCGTCCATTACGAAGAGCTTCGCGAACGGCCCGAACCGCATTACCTGTAGTCGCGTGAAAATCGGCGGCGGATGTCATTGCGGAAATGTGCGGTTCGAGGCTCGCCTGGCCGAGCCGGTCCGGGCGCTGCAGTGCAACTGCTCGGTGTGCCGGATGACCGGTTTCATGCACGTCATCGTGCCTCATGAGGATTTCGAGCTGCTGACGGGCAGTGACTCGCTGTCCAGCTATCGGTTCGGAACCGGTGCCGCCGAGCACCTGTTTTGCAGCACCTGCGGCGTGAAGAGCTTTTACCAGCCGCGTTCGCACCCGGACTCGTGGAGCGTCAACGCCAGCTGCCTCGACGATGATATCGAGCTCGCGGTGGAGCAGTTCGACGGGCGCAACTGGGACGAGGCAAAGGCCAAGCTCGACGCCGTGAAGACGCGCGGCTAGTCCCGCTTCCATGCACCGACCGCTTCGATTGAGGCTCGACCGCGCTGCACTGCAGCACAATTGGCGCTGGCTGCAGGACCGCGCGGGCGTGCCTGCGGGCGCAGCGATCAAGGCCGACGGCTATGGCCTTGGTGCGCGCGAGGCGATGCAGACGCTCTACGACGCCGGATGCCGCACCTTTTACGTTTCCACCTATGCCGAAGCCGACGACCTTGGGGCGGTTCCGGGCGATTCCTCGCTCGTCATCCTTCACGGGCCCGGCCCCGCCGACACGGAGCAGGCGCCTGGCTCCCCGGCGCGGCCGATGCTCAACAGTGTCGAGCAGGTGCAGCGGTGGAAGGAGATTGCACCCGATCGTGACGCCGACGTCATGGTCGATACCGGGATCAACCGCCTCGGCCTAAGGCCGGAAGAGGCCGGTGCGCTGGACGGGCTTTCCATCGACACGCTTCACAGCCACCTCGCCTGCGCCGACACGGACTCGGCGATGAACGCGCGGCAGCTTTCCGCCTTTCGCGAGGTGGCTGCGGCTGTTCCCGCGAAGGGGTACGCGATGGCCAACTCGGCTGGCATCTGCCTTGGCCGCGACTACAGCTTCGACCTCGTGCGTCCGGGCCTCGCCCTTTACGGCGGAATTCCGCGCAAGGAGGCTGGGGGCCACATTCGGCAGGTCGCTCGAGTGGATGCGCAGGTGGTGCAGCGACGGACGATCCCGAAAGGGGAGAGTTGCGGCTACGGCGCGACCTTTACCGCGGCTGGCGATACCGAAGCTGCAATCGTCAACATCGGCTATGCCGACGGGTACCTGCGCGGCTTCTCCTCGCGCGGGACGGCCTTTTCAGGAGAGTTCGCGCTACCGGTGCTGGGGCGGGTGTCGATGGATCTCGTCGCGGTGGGCTGCGATTCGACGCCTGAGCTAAAGGAGGGGGACTGGGTCGAACTCGATTACGACCTGGCGACCGCTTCGCAAGCGTCCGGCCTCACCCAGTACGAGCTTTTGACGACGCTCGGGAGCCGGTTCGAGCGGAGCTGGACTTAGCCTCCGGAACCGGCGTTTTCGGTTTGTAGCGGCACAAATCGGCGACGGCGCACCGCCAGCATTCCGGGGTTCGCGCCTTGCAGACATAGCGGCCGTGGAGGATCAGCCAGTGATGGGCGTCGCGGCGGAACGGCTGCGGGACGAGCTTGTCGAGCTTCTCCTCCACCTGCTCGGGCGTCTTGCCCGGGGCGAGGCCGGTGCGGTTGCTGACCCGGAAAACGTGCGTATCGACGGCGAAGGTTTCGTCTCCGAACGCGGTGTTGAGGACCACGTTGGCGGTCTTGCGGCCCACCCCGGGGAGCGACTGGAGCTCCTCCCGGGTTCGCGGCACATCTCCGCCGAAGTCGTCGATCAGCGCCTTTGAAAGAGCGATGACGTTCTTCGCCTTGGTGTTGAACAGGCCGATCGTCTTGATCTGCTCGCGCAGCGCCTCCTCGCCAAGATCGACCATCTGCTGAGGCGTCGTCACCTTTTTGAAAAGCGGCGCACAGGCAATGTTGACGCTGACGTCTGTCGCTTGCGCGGAGAGCACCACCGCCACGAGCAAAGTGTACGGATTGCTGTAGTCGAGCTCGGTGGTCGGCGACGGATTGTCCTCCGCAAGCCTGCGGAAGAATTCGAAAACCTCGTCGCGCTTCACAAGGAGCCGACGACGTCGCGCATCGAGTAAAGTCCGGCTGGTTTCCCGGCGAGGAACCGCGCCGCGGCAAGTGCGCCGCGGGCGAAGATCATTCGGCTTTCCGCGCGATGCGACAGGATCAGCCGCTCTTCGGGGCCGGCGAAAATCACGTCGTGGTCACCGGCGACGGTACCTCCGCGGAGCGAAGCGAAACCGATTGCGCCTTCCTGCCGCTTCAGGCCGGTGCCGTCGCGGCCGCGCTCGGCGGTCATCGCAGTGCCGCGCCCCCTTGCCGCAGCCTCGCCCAGCGTCAGCGCCGTCCCGGAGGGGGCGTCCGCCTTCATCCGGTGGTGCATTTCCAGGATTTCGATGTCCCACTGCGGCCCCAGCGCGTGGGCAGCACGCTCGACGAGGTCGGCAAGAACAGCGACTCCAAGCGACGTGTTGGCGGCCCGGAGAACCGCGATATTCCTTGAGGCGTCGGCGATCAGCTTGTCGCCGCTCTCGTCGATGCCGGTGGTGCCGACGAGCAGCGGGATATTCGCCTCGGTCGCCCGCTCGATGCTGGAGGGCAGTGCCTCGGGCGCTGAAAAATCTACCAGCACGTCGCCGTCGCCGGGATCGATTACCATTTCCGGATCGCCATCGGCGGCCTTCGCAATCGCTTGTCCCATTCGCCCGTGCGGAGCGAAGATGCTGATCCTGATGAGCTGCTGGTTGTTGGCCATAGCCGCTGATTAGCGAAGCCGCTCTTGCAGTGCCAGCGCGGCCGCTGGCGCCCGTACCTTGGCGCCGTTGATCATGAAGACGTAGCAGTCGCGCCCCTCGGCAGCCCAGCGGCTGACGAGCGCGGCGAATTCGTCGAGCTTCGCCTCCGGATAGCCGGTGGCGACATCCTCACTCATGCACTGCAGTCGAGCATAAGCGAAACTGGCGGTGTCGGCGTCGATGCAGGGAAACTCTTCGTCGTCGCCGAAAACGATTGCGACGTCGTGCTTACGACACAGGTCGTAAAAGCGTTGGTCGCGAAAGCTCTCGTGCCGCGGCTCGATGGCGTGGCGGAGGGGGAGGCCGTCGAGCTGGGCAGGGAGGCGTGCCAGGAATCCGGCAATGTCGGCGGCGTCGAACTGCCGGCGGGCAGCGAGGGTCCAAAGGATGGGGCCGAGCTTGCGGCCAAGCGCTGACATGCCCTGGGCGAAATAGACGTCCAAAGCCTCGCTGGCCTCGCCAAGCTGCGGCCGCGTCACGCAATAGCGCGAGCCCTTGATCGCAAATTGAAAGTCATCGGGCACGGCCTCGGCCCAGCTCGCCCAGCTTTTGGCGCTCTGGCGGCCATAGAAAGTCGCGTTGATTTCAATTGCGCCCAAGCAGTTGGACGCGTGCTCGAGCTCGCGCTTTTGCGGAAGGTCCGGCGGGTAAAACGTGCCGCGCCAGGGCGGGTAGGTCCATCCGCCAATGCCGATACGAACACGTCCTCGCGCCACGGTCGGAGAATGCGGGGATGGAACGGCCGGTTCCGTTACTGGCGAAACCGGCCGCTCAAACCAGTTATTGGCCGCCCGGCGCTTCTGCCGCGGGAGCAGCAGCTTGCGATGCAAGCTGGTTGAGCTGTGTCGTCGTCACTCCGAGGACCGCGCCCTTGTCGCTGCCGCCCACTCCGTTGCGCGGGAGGCGAACGGTTTCGCCGCTGGTCAGCTTGATCGTGACCAGGGAGTTGTCGAGAGATTCGATCTGGCCGGCGAGCGAGCCGTCGCTTCCGTAAACCGGCGCGCCGACGGCAACCGCTGCCTGGGCTGCGGCGGTCTGCTTGTCGGCTTCGGCGTTCAGCTGCGCAGCAGTCATTGCGAACAGCAGCTTGCCCTGGTTCGCAGTGAACGAGGTCATCGGGATTTCCAGCTCGTGCCGATCGGTCTTCAGGAGGACGTTCGCGCCCTTGATGCCGGAGATGATTCCGACGGTGCCACCACTTGGGTCGACAACCGTCATTCCGGGGTGAACCTCGGCGGGCGTGGCGGCGAAGGCGGGGGTGAGAGATAGCGGGGCCACGGCAAGAGCGGCGGCGCACGCACAGGTCTTCAGCTTGGAACCAAGCATCGTTTGGAAGTCTCCTATCTTTGGATAGGGGAGACCTTAAGGGTATCTGCCCGCAAAAGGCAAATTGGAGAACGCAGCAAAAAAGGGGCGGAAACCGAAGCTTCCGCCCGTTTTCAGTGGGTTACGCCAGACTTAGTCGTCGTCGACTAGGTCCTTTGCGGCGTTCTTGACGTCGCCCCAGGCGTTCTGGACCTTGCCCTCGGCCTGGTCCTGTTCGCCTTCGCGCTTCATCTGTTCGTCGCCAATCGCGCGACCGGTGGTTTCCTCCACCTGGCCACCGGTTTTCTTCAGGCTGCCTTCTGCGCGGTCGTTGAGAATGTCATTGTCGTCGGCCATGGAAAATTACTCCTTTTCTTCTGTTACTTGGACAACGACCGAACGGCCGTTTCGTTCAGCGGGACAGAGTTTTATGGACCACCAGGTGAGGAACATCGTCATCCTGACCGGCGCCGGCATTTCCGCCGAGAGCGGACTTTCCACCTTCCGCGGCCCCGATGGGCTGTGGGAGGGGCACCGAGTTGAGGACGTGGCAACGCCCGAAGGGTTCGCCAGGGACCCGGGGTTGGTCCATGCGTTCTACGACGCACGCCGGGCGAGACTGGCGTCGGTGTCGCCCAATGCCGCGCATGAGGCACTGGCTCGCCTCGAGTCCGAATGGGATGGCGAATTCCTGCTGGTCACCCAGAATGTGGACGATCTCCACGAGCGCGCTTCGTCGAAGCGCCTGATCCACATGCACGGCGCGCTGGACCGCGGCTGGTGCTTGCGCTGCAACGAGCATTTCGGCTGGACCGGGCCGATGGGCGAGGGAGCGGAGTGCCCGCAGTGCAAAACCAGCGGGATGGTCCGGCCCGACATCGTCTGGTTCGGCGAGGTTCCACAAGAATTGGAGCGCATCGACGAAGCGCTTCGGCGCTGCGACCTGTTCGTCTCGATCGGGACGTCGGGCGCGGTCTATCCGGCGGCCGGGTTTGTCCAGACCGCCCGTTACCACGGCGCGCGCGCCTTGGAGATGAACCTCGAGCCGAGCCTCGGCAGCTACATGTTCGACGAAAGCCGTACCGGGTTGGCGAGCGAGCTTGTGCCGCAGTGGGTTGAACAGGTGCTGGGCTAGTCCGCCCATTCGAGGCCGATGTCGCGGTAGAGCGATCGATCCTCGCCCCATTTCGGGTTGACCTTGACGTGCAGGAACAGGTGAACCTTGCGGCCGAGGTGGTCAGCGATCGCTTGGCGCGCCAGTTGTCCGATTTCCTTGAGTTGCCGTCCGCCCTTGCCGATGACGATGGCTTTCTGGCTGTCGCGCTCGACGAGGATCTGCTGGCGTATTTCGGTCGAACCGTCGGGCCGGTCCTGCCAGGTCTCGGTTTCGACTGCCGCCGCATAGGGCAGCTCCTGGTAGAGCTTTTCGTAGACCTGTTCGCGAGTGAGCTCGGCTGCGATCATCCGGTCGGTCGCATCGGAAACTTCGTCGTCGGGGTATAGCCACGGCCCTTCCGGGAGCGCCTGGGCGAGCGCCGACTTGAGGTCGGGCACGCCGTCGCCCTGGGCCGCGCTGACCATGAACAACTCGTCGGGGTTTAATCGCTCGCTCAGCTGTGCTGCCAGCCCGAGCAGGCGGTCTTTCTTTACCAGGTCGATCTTGTTGAGGACGATGAACAGCGGGTGCTGGCGCTTCTCGAGGCCGGCGATCGCCCGCTCCAATTCGCTGCTCAAGCCAGCCGCGGAATCGACGACCAGGAGGATGAGGTCGGCATCTTCCGCGCCGCTCCACGCCGCCTGCACCATCGCCCGGTCGAGCCGCCGCCGCGGCTGGAAAATGCCCGGCGTGTCGACGAGAAGTATTTGCGAAGCGCCCTCGACGGCGATTCCCATCAGCCGCGCTCGTGTTGTCTGCGCCTTGGCGCTGACGATGGCGACCTTCTGGCCGACGAGCGCGTTGACCAGCGTCGATTTGCCGGCGTTCGGAGCGCCGATGACAGCGACGAATCCCGCACGTGTTTCCGATTTTGTCATGACAGCTTCTGTAACAGCGCTTTCGCTGCTTCGGTTTCAGCGTCCTGCTTGCTCGCTCCTTCCGCCTGCGCGTCGCCGAGCGTTTTTATCGAGGCTCGGACGACGAAACGTGGGGCGTGGTCGGTACCGGTTCGCGACACCACCTTGTAGTCGGGGTTCGGAAGGTCGCGCGAAGCCGCAAGCTCCTGGAGCGCCGACTTGGGATGCTTCGGCACGCTTCGCTGTTCTTCGACCAGCGGCTCCCACAAGCGCCGGATCAGCGTCTCTGCCGCTTCGAGCCCCCCTTCGAGGTACATCGCTCCGATCAGCGCTTCGACGACGTCGCCAAGGACGTTGTCGCTGAAGTTCGCCTTGTCCTCGCGCGCCTGCTTGCCGAGGCGAATGACATCCGGAAGGCCGAGGTCGCGGCCGACCTCGCCGCACGTGACACGATCCACCAGGGTGTTGAACCGCCGCGACAGATTGCCTTCCGGTTCTTCGGGGAAGCGGTCGTAGAGCCAGCGGGCGACGACCAGTCCGAGGACCCGGTCGCCGAGAAACTCGAGGCGTTCGTAATTGCTTCCGCGGCTGCTCGAGTGAGTGAGCGCGGCTTCGAAGAGTTTCGAATCCTTCGGCTCGTGGCGCAGGCAGTCACTGACGAACGCGTCGATATCGTCAGTCATTGCGCAGCGGGGCAAGGCTTCGGCCGAGGCGGCGGGCGCGAAGTGCGCTGAACCACGTCCAGGGCTTCAAATAGCTGGCGCCTCCATCGGTCGACCAGAAGAGGACGGATGCGCGGCCGACGAGGTGGTCTATCGGCACGAAGCCGATCCCGCCCTCGGCCGTGGAGAAGCGGCTGTCGAGGCTGTCGTCGCGGTTGTCGCCCATCAGGAACAGGCGCCCAGCGGGCACCACAGTCGCTGCAAAAGTGTCGGCACTGCCGTCATTCACCTGGTCGATCACCCTGTAGCTGGCCCCGTTCGGAAGCGTTTCGCGATAGCTGCGGTAAAGGCAAGTGCGCGTGTCGCCGGTAGCGGCAATGTGCGGTCTCGCACCCGCGACGGTACGGCACGGGCTGTTCGCGGAAACGGTAATCGCCGCGGTTCTCATGTCGTCGCGGCGAAGCGGCTTTCCGTTGAGAAGGACTCGCCCGCGGCGAATCTCGACGGTGTCGCCGGGCAGCGCGATGACCCGTTTGACGAAATCCACCCCGTCATGGCCTGGCGGAACGAAGACGACGACGTCGCCGCGGGTCGGAAGCTGCTCGAAGATGCGGCCGTCGAACGAGGGAATCCCCAGTGGGAAGCTGAACCGGGAATAGCCGTAGGGCCATTTGGAGACGAACAAATAGTCGCCGATCTGCAGGGTCGGAAGCATCGATCCCGATGGGATGCTGAACGCCGCGAAGGCGAGGCTGCGCAGCAACCAAGCGAGGATTGCGAGCGTGATGATGAAGCGTAGCGTGCCGCCGCGCTCGGATCGATCAGGCTTTCGCGTGCGCGCTGCGTTCATCAGCCGCTTCTGCGGGCGTGCCAGCGGTAAGGTCAAGCTATGGCAATATCGCTCATCGTCACTATTGAAGCCGGCAATGGCCAGCGACGCGTGGAAAAGCATCGACGAGCACAAGCTCAAATCGCTCGAACAGTTGTTCGCGGCCGAGCCGGACCGGCTGTCGCGCCTTTCGAATGAGGTCGCCGGGATCCTCTTCGATTGGTCGAAGACGCATCTCGACTCCGCCCTGATCGCCGCCTTCGGCGAGCTGGCGGACAAGCAGGGCTTCGCAGCAGCCCGCGATTCGCTGTTCTCCGGGGGGATCGTCAACCCGACCGAGGGCAGGTCGGCCGATCATGTCGCGGAGCGGGGATCGGGCGCGCCCGACGCCGTCCAGCTCGCCGCGTCGCGAAGGGAGCGCGTGCGCGCGCTGGTCGATGCGATCGAGGCAGGCGCTTTTGGCGACGTCGGTGCGATCGTCCACATCGGGATTGGCGGATCGGTCCTCGGACCGGAGCTGCTGGTGGATGCGCTGGGCGAGCTGGCAGGCAAGATCGACGTGCGGTTCCTGTCGAACATCGATCCGCAGGCGTTCGAGAAGGCGACCAGGCAGCTCGATCCTTCGGCAACGATCATCGTCGCTGCTTCCAAGACGTTCACGACCGCCGAGACCCTCGCCAACCTGGCGGCGGCGATCGAGTGGCTTCGAAACGGCGGCGTCGACGATCCCTATGGCCGTGTCGTCGCGGTCACCGCGGCTCCGCAGGCGGCGCTCGACGCCGGGATCGACGAAAGCCGGATCCTCCAGTTTTCCGAAGGAGTCGGCGGCCGCTACTCCTTGTGGAGCGCGGTCTCCATATCGGTGGCGCTGGCGATTGGCTGGGACGCCTTCGAGGAGTTGCTCGAAGGCGCAGCGGAGATGGATCGGCAGTTCCGCTTCAGCAGCAACGAGGACAATGTCGCGCTCCTCGCCGCATTCGCCGACCTCCTCTACACGCAGAAGCTCGGCTGCCAGTCCCGGGCGGTGTTCCCCTATGACGAACGCCTGCGGTTGCTGGTCAGCTATTTGCAGCAGCTCGAGATGGAATCGAACGGCAAGTCCGTCACTCCCGATGGACAAGCCGTCGGGCGGCCGACGGCGCCGGTGGTATGGGGCGGTGTCGGCACCGACGCCCAGCACGCGGTTTTCCAGCTCCTCCACCAGGGTACCGCGATCATCCCGGTCGAATTCGTCGCCGTGGTCGAGGACGAGGGGCTCTTGCCCGACCATCACCGCCAGCTTTTGCTCAACGCCTTTGCGCAGGGCGCGGCGCTGATGAGCGGCCAGCAAAGCGACGATCCCAACCGCAGCTATCCGGGCAACCGTCCAAGCGCGACGATCCTGCTTGACCGGCTCGACCCGCGAAGCCTCGGCGCGCTGATCGCCTTTTACGAGCACCGCACCTTCGCCAATGCGGTGCTTCTCGGGATCAACCCCTTCGACCAGTTCGGCGTGGAGCTGGGCAAGGATATCGCCCGGGAGTTGTTGGAAGGCAGCAACGGGGAGAGCCTCGATCCCTCCACTCGGGCGCTGATCGAGAAAGCGGGGCTGTAATGGCTGAATTCGACCTGTTCGTCATTGGTGCCGGCTCCGGCGGTGTTCGCGCTGCACGGATCGCCGCGGCTCACGGCGCGAAAGTCGCCATTGCCGAGGAATACCGGGTCGGAGGCACCTGCGTGATCCGCGGCTGCGTTCCAAAGAAGCTGCTCGTTTATGGCGCCCACTTTGCCGAGGACCTCAACGACGCGGCAATGTTCGGATGGGACGTCCCGACCAAGACGTTCAACTGGACGGTTCTGCGCGACAATGTTCTCGCCGAAGTGACGAGGCTCGAGGGCGCGTACAGCGACACGCTGACCAACCACGACGTCGAGATCTTCAAGGAGCGGGCGGTGATTTCGGGAGCGACTTCGGTACGGCTCCAGTCAGGCCGCGAAGTCACTGCCGGAAAAATCCTGATTGCCACCGGGGCGCGGCCGCTGATGCCTCCGATCGCTGGAATCGAGCATGCGATCAGCTCCAACGAAACCTTCCATCTCGACGAGGTTCCAAAGCGAATCGTCATCGTCGGTGGCGGCTATATCGCCAACGAATTCGCCGGCGTTTTCAACGAGCTCGGGTCGGACGTGACGATCGTCAACCGAAGCGACGTCCTGCTTCGCGGCTACGACCAGCAGGTGGTGGACCGGCTAATCCAGATTTCGATTCGAAAGGGCATCGATTTCAGGTTCAACTCGAAAATCGAGACCATCGAAAAGCTCGACAGTGGACGGCTCAAGCTGACGATGACCGGTTGCGAAGACATCGAGGCCGACCAGCTTCTCTGCGCGGTCGGGCGGAAGCCGAATACCGAAGACCTCGGCTGCGAAGCTGTTGGAGTGGAGCTTGGCGAGCATGGTGCGGTGAAGGTGGACGACGACAACCGAACCTCCGTCGAGACGATCTTCGCCGTCGGGGACGTTACCGACCGGGTCCAGCTAACGCCCGTCGCAATCCGCGAAGGGCAGGCGTTCGCCGACAGCTTCTTCGGCGAGAAGCCCACGACCGTCGATTACGGCTGCATCCCGTCGGCGGTTTTCAGCCACCCGCCATTGGCTGGCGTCGGAATGACCGAGAGCGAGGCGCGCAACAAGCTGGGATCGGTTCGAACCTACACGTCCGATTTCCGCGCGATGAAGAATGTTCTCGCCGGCCGCGACGAGCGCTCGCTCTACAAGCTGGTGGTCGACGGGGCGAGCGACCGAGTGGTCGGACTCCACATGATCGGCCCCGATGCGCCGGAAATCCTCCAGGCTGCGGCAGTCGCAATCAAGGCCGGGCTCAAGAAGAGCGACTTCGATGCGACGATTGCCCTTCACCCGACGATGTCGGAAGAACTGGTGCTGATGCGTTAGCTGTCCAGCGCAGGGTGCCCCAACAGCTATGGCTCGCTGCGGCAGATGCCCCTAAGAGCGCCGATAATGGCTACATCTGACGCACTCATCATCGGCGCCGGTCACAACGGCCTCACCTGTGCCTATTACCTCGCTCGCAAGGGGCTGAAGGTCACCATTCTCGAAGCTGCCGACAAGGTTGGCGGGGCGGCCGTCACCGACGAATTCCTGCCGGGTTTTCGAAACTCGGCGGCGAGTTACACGGTCAGCCTTTTGCAGCCGAAGGTCATCGCCGACATGGAGCTGGAGCGCCATGGGCTGAAGGTGGTGCTGAGGAAGCGCGACAATTTCCTTCCCGGCGACGGCAACTACCTGCTTTCCGGCCGGGGCGGGCTGACCCGCAAGGAAATCAAACGGCTCAACCCTGCCGACGCGCAAGGCTATGACCGCTACATCGCGGAGCTGGAAACGGTCGTGCGGCTGCTCAAGAAGTGGCTGCTTCGCGCCCCGCCGGATGCCGGGCAGAAGATCAGCGCCCTGCCCAAGCTGTTGAGCCTCGGCCGCGACCTTGCCGGCCTGTCGGTGGCGGAGACCCGGATCGTCCACGATTTCGCGGTTCGAAGCGCCGGGGACATCCTCGAACGGCATTTCGAAGGCGATCTCGCAAAGGCGCTGTTCGGCTTCGACGGAGTGGTCGGCAATTTCGCCTCACCCTACGATTCCGGAACCGGATACGTGCTTCTCCATCACCTGTTCGGCGAGGCTGCCGGGGTGGAAGGCGCCTGGGGCCATGCCATCGGCGGCATGGGCTCGATCACACAGGCGATGGCGCGCGCATGCCGCGAAAAGGGCGTCGACATCATCCTTGGCACGCCGGCCGAGGAAATCATCGTCGAGCGTGGGCGAGCGGTCGGCGTGGTCGCGGGCGGGAAAGCCGTTCGAGCGCCGATCGTCGTTGCCGGGGTGAATCCCAAGCTGCTGTTCGACCGGCTGGTGCCGGAAGGCGCGGTCGATGCCGACGTGTCGTCCCGGATGCACGCGTGGCAGTGCGAGAGTGCGACGTTCCGGATGAACGTGGCCCTGTCGGAGCTTCCCCGCTTCACCGTGCTCCCCAAGAAGGGCGATCACCTGACCGCCGGGATCATCATGGCGCCCAGCCTCGATTACATGGACCGGGCCTATGTCGACGCGCGGGTCAATGGCTGGTCGAAACAGCCGATCGTCGAGATGGTGATCTCGTCGACAATGGATCCGGGGCTCGCTCCGAAGGGCAAGCATGTCGCCTCGCTGTTTTGCCAGCACTTCCGCTATGATCTCGGCAGCGGGCGAAGCTGGGACAAGGAACGCGACAAGGCGGCCGATGCGATCGTTGCGACCGTCGATTCGCACGCGCCGGGTTTTGCCAAGTCGGTTCTCGGCCGCCAGATTCACTCTCCGCTGGATCTCGAGCGCAGGTTCGGCCTGATCGGCGGCGACATTTTCCACGGCAAGATGGGGCTGGACCAGCTGTTCAGCGCCCGCCCGATGATCGGAGCCGCCGATTACCGGATGCCGCTCAACGGGCTTTACCTTTGCGGGTCGGGCGCTCACCCGGGCGGGGGAGTCACCGGGGCGCCGGGCCACAATGCCGCGCAGGCTGTCCTCGCCGACCGCCGCCCATGGTCGAGGCGAAGGCATTGAAGCCGCCGCTTGCCGGAGTCCGGGTGCTCGACCTCAGCCGCGTGCTCGCCGGTCCATGGTGCACGCAATTGCTCGCGGATCTTGGCGCGCAAGTCATCAAGATCGAGCGGCCAGGGGCGGGCGACGATACCCGCCACTGGGGTCCGCCATGGCACGTCGACGAGGGCGACAAGGTGGCCGCATATTTCCTTTCCGCGAACCGCGGGAAGAGGTCGGCGACGATCGACTTCGCGACTGACGAGGGAGCCTCGCTGGTCCGCAGGCTTGCCGGCTATTCCGATGTGGTCGTCGAGAACTTCAAGGTCGGCGGGCTGGCCCGGTTCGGGCTGGATCCCGCGTCGCTTCACGACTGCAACCCGCGGCTGGTCATCGCGTCGATCACCGGCTTCGGGCAGGACGGGCCATATGCCGGGCGGGCCGGCTATGACTACATCATCCAGGCCATGGGCGGGCTGATGAGCATCACCGGCAAGCCCGATGACGAACCGGGTGGAGAGCCAATGCGGGTCGGGGTCGCGGTCGCCGACCTGTTCACCGGAATGTACACGGCGGTCGCGATCCTCTCGGCACTGTTTCGCCGTGAGAAAAGCGGGGAGGGCGCCCATATCGACATGGCGCTGTTCGACACGCAGCTGGCGATGCTCGCCAACCAGGCGTCGAATGCGCTGGTGTCAGGGCAGGATCCGCCGCGGCAGGGAAACACGCACCCGAACATCGTCCCCTATCAGACGTTCCAGGCAGCCGATCAGCGGATCGTCATTGCAGTCGGCAACGATCGCCAGTTCGCTCGGCTGGCTGCAATGTGCGGCCATCCGGAATGGGTGACGGACGAGCGTTTCGCGACCAATTCGGCACGAGTAGCCAACCGCGAAAGCATCGTCGGCTCGATCGCCGAATGCATCAGCAGCAAACCGGCCGCCGAATGGCTGGACTTGCTCCAGGAATTGGGAATTCCTGCCGGGCCGATCAACACCGTCACGCAGGCGCTGTCGGACGTGCAGGCGCAGCATCGGGCGATGGTCCGAATGCTTGCCGGAACGCCCGTTGTCGGTTCGCCGATCAGGATCGACGGCGAACGCGCGGACTCCGACCTGCCTCCGCCAAAGCTGGGCGAACACACTGCGGATGTTCTCCAGGAACTTGGAGTGTCCCCGGCCGAGGTCGCCCGGCTGCGGTCCGCCAATATCGTCGGTTGACCCCGCCGAGGCAGGTCAGTCCGTGCTTGGTGCCGTGTCCACGAGCACGTCGAGCTGGTTCGAGCAGCCGTTCGCGATGAGGGACTGAGCGGCACCGACGGTGTCGTTCGGCGGACTTGCGAGAGTGACGAACGTCACTCGTGCGCTGTCTCCGGTGTCCGGCTGGCTGAGCTGGTATTCCGACCCGCTGGTCACCGGAAGCGCGGCCGGCCATTCGAGCGTGTCCTTGCCGGCGGCCCACTTGAGCGTCTGCTCGCCGCCGCCGCCCTTAATCGTGATCTCGATCGAATCGTCCTTCTGCGGGCGCCACAAGGTCAGTTTCGCCGGGTTCGCGACGCACAGCTTGCCGCTTTGGGTGATGTCGAGGTTCCACGGGCTCGGGTTGAGCGGGACTTCGCCGCTTCGCATTGCGCTGAAGCGGGCCCGCCGGTTGGCGGACGCTGCCAGGCCATCGCCCGAAGACGCGACTGCGAAGGTTCCCGGCCCCCGCAGGGTCCGTGCCCCGCTGGTGTTCAAAAGCATGACGCTATCGCCAGGCTGAAGCTGGATTTTCGCGCTTTCCGGCAGTGCCTTGCCCGGCGGATAGACTTTCGCAGACGGTCCGGCGGCGCGGACGACCAGGACGGTCGCCAGTGAAGCGGACGAGGCGACAAGCGCAATCGCTGCCGCTCCCAATTTCAATAGCTGAGTAGTCTTCATTTCCAGGTCCTCCTCGAGCTTTGACTAATGTGCGTTGGCTACGTTGTACTTCACTGTTTCTTCCGGAGTGAGACAGCGCCGGGTCGACTTGTCGTCTCCACTGGCGATCGCTTTCTGGCGGTACATGACGTCGGTGAGCAGCTTTCTCGACACGCCCATCCGGATGAGGAAGTCATTGTCCTCGCTCGCGAGAAGTGCCGAATCCTGCTCGACGTCGCCAATCAGCGCAATCGCATTGTCCGCATCCTGCTGTACCTCCTCACGGACAGCGTCCTTGTCGCCAAGGTGCGTGAACATGTGGACGACGAATAGGCCGCCCTGGTCCACATAGCGGATTGCGCCGCCCATGAACATGAAGTTGCATGCGGAGAAGCAGGCCCAGCCTTGCGGGACGCGGGTCGGGATCATCGATTCGCGGATAATTTTCCCCGCGGCGTTGCCGGCGCGGGCATTGCCACCGGGCGATCGGATCCAGATTTCGCGCACGTCGCCGGCGCTGAGCGCTTCCTGGAGCCGTTGCGGGACTCCTTCGTCGATGACGCCCTCTGCCTTCAGCACGACTTGCCCGTCGACGGTTTCCGAAGTGAACTTCATCTGCCGGTACGTGGACCAGTTGAGGTGCTTGGGACAGGTGGGGTTTTCGGGGTCGGAATCCACCGCGGCGGCGCCTGCCTGGGAACAGAGCACCGCGCTTGCCAGTGCAGCAAAGGCGCCGCGCCTCGTCACACCTTTACGTAACCAGACTGGCCGGCTGCCCGGCACATTTTCTTGGGAACGGTGGTTTCTTCCCCGTCGACGATGACGACGTCGGTGACGGTCAGGCACTGGCCTCCATCCGCCAGTTGCTCCTGCCCAGTCACCGTCGACGAACCGTGCACGTCGGCACGTGTTTCGCTCTGCCAGTTCGATTGGGCTCCCACTCCGCCGCGAATGGCTTCATCGGTGGCCTTGGCCGCCTGCTGCTGCTCCTTGCAGTCGAGCATCCTCAAGAGCTCTTCGCCCAGGTAGGAGGCGGCGGGAAGCGCCGCGGAAGCCACGGTCCCGACCGTCCCGCCGACTGACCCGAGGACAGTTCCGGCGACGCTTCCAAGAACACTCCCGAACACCGAACGCTTCGCCTTCTTCTGCGGCGTGTCCGTGCACTGGGCGGGCGAAGCGGCGGCGACCGCGGCCGCGGGAAAAACGGAAATTGCCGGCGCGGCACTCACCAGTGCGACGGCGACGACGATACGCAGCATGCGCGACTCCCCTTCATCTTCCAAACTATTGGCCTGTCCGGGCCCGGTCAACGAAGCCGCTGCGCCCGTTGCGGCCGTGCATCACGAACTCGTCTGCGGGCGAAGCTTGAGGACCTGCTCGATCGCCTCGATTCGCTGGCTTTGCTCGTCGAGGAGGGCGAGCAGGTGATTGCGCTGGTCCTCGCGGCTGAGCACCGTTCGCACCGAGCGCCCGAGCGTCTGCGCGATTTTCCTCAGCGCCTCCTGCTCGTCCTTTCCGGGAATGCTTCCGTCGGGCCGCGGTCCGATCAGCAGCCACCCGAAGGCGCCGGTGGTCGTTTCGACCTCGAGCCGGAGCGGGAACAGCCGGTCCTCGGGAACGCAGTCGAGAACATGCTTGTCTTCCTCCGGCTTGTGCTCGACGTACCAGCGCAGCACGTCGCTTTCCGTTACGCCGACCGTTTGGCGGACGTCGCTTTCGAGAACCACCGCTCCACGGACCGAGAGGACGCCGGCAACCAGCCGGTTGAGGACATCGTCGAGAAACTCGTCGAGGCTCGCCGAATCGCGGGTGTCGCGCATGAGTTCGGGCAGGTTCTCGCGGATTTCGAGAAGCCCTTTGTGGAAGCGCCGTTCGACCCAGCCGTGGGTCTTGCGGTTCATCGGCTCGATGAACACCGCAGCCACGACAGCACCGCCCATTGCCGCGATCGTCTGGCTCATTTCGCTGTCGGGATAGAGGAATTGCGCGCCGGTGATGATGGCTTCCATCACCGCGGCGAAGGTACCGCCGATGGCGACGGTGAGAATGGCCGCGGTCGCAGTGCGGCTGATGATCGCTTCGGCGTCGTAAAGGCGATAGCGGATAAGCGCGACCAGCAGGCCGAGCTGGAGGACGAGCATCGACAGCCCGAACGAAAGCCCGGCGGTAAGCTCGAAGCCGAGCTGGGCGGCGAAGCTGCCGGTCGAATATTTGAAAACGTCAGCGAGGTAGGAAACCGCCTTGAACACGGCGTAGCCGCTGAATCCGAAAAGCGCCCAGCGGATCTGCTGCCTCAAATCGGTCGATTCCGCGATTCTGAGGCACCTGATCTGGATGAGCACGGCCATGATCAGGAGCATCAGGAAAAAGGCCTGGTAGGCTTGGCCCGAAAGCACCATCAGCAGCGGCGCAGCGCAAATCAGCGCGACCAGCCTCGCGGTCAGTTTTCCGTGCGGAAACAGCAGGATTCCGGCGACCAGAAGGACGTTGCCGAGGTCGTACAGCGCAACGTGGACCTGGCGCGGGACACCGATACTGGAGAGGAAGTTCGACGAGGGAAGCTCCGAGCCGATCATCAGCAGGATCGCTAGCGAGAGCACGGAGCTTACCGCGTCGCGGGAGTTGCGGCGGTGGAGGATCCACGCCGCCCAGATCAGCAACGGGTAGAAAATGACGTGGACGACGTCGATGAAGCTGAGCAGGAGCGGAGGCACGCCATCCTCGCTTGCAGCGCCGTTGATGTGGCTTTCGCCCGTCGTCACGGTCACGTCGTGGACCGATCCGTCAAGCGAGCGGACGGTCAGCGGGAACGGCAATTCCTCAGTTCCGAACAGCAGGTTGTCCATGGCGATGTAAGCGGGGTCGTCCGAATGCGCTGCAAGGGCGCTTTCGGTAACCGGCATCCGGGCTGGCATCGGAAGCCCGTAAATCGCGATAATGTCGTCGCCCTTGCGAATTCCCGCTTCACGCGCCGACGGGCCGACGGTGAAGCGGATGCTGGTCGAGTCCTGCGGAGCGACGGCGAACCCGGCCCTGCTGCCGAGCATCAGCTGCGAATTGTTACCTGGTGACGTGTAGCGGCTGTACAGCGCCATCGCCGGACCGATGACTGCAAGCAGCAGCGCCGCCAACCAGATGACGGTGAAGATCCGGTGCGCCGTGGTGTTGAACGGCGGGACTCGATCGGGGAGCTTGAAGCGGCCGCCAATCGGCGCGAATCGCCTGCCGATTGCCAGCTGCGCGGTCACGCCCGATCGCTCTTCAACTCAGGCATCGGGGCCCTCGGACCTGTTGATCCGTTCCCGGTGCCTCTGCAATCCTTCGGTGAAGGATGCCGCGAACAGGCCGGTGGGAAGTGCAACGAGCATCACTCCGGTGACCATGATGAATCCGGCCATGATCTTCCCGATCGGAGTTACCGGATAGCTATCGCCATAGCCGATCGTGGTCAGGGTGACGACCGCCCACCACAGCGCCCGTGGAATGCTTCCGAACTTGTCGGGCTGGGCGTCGGCTTCCGCCCAATAGAGCATCGCACCGGAGATCAGCACCGCGACGACGACGAGCCCGAGGACCATCCCGAATTCGTACCGCCGCTCGTAGATCGCCTCGCGGATCGTCTGCCATGCCCGCGAGGTGCGCCCCAGCTTCGCCAGCCTGATCATCCGGAAGACCCGGAAGAAACGAAGCACGACGCTGGAGGCGCCACCGAATGCGAAGAAGGCCGGGAGGATCGCTGCCAGGTCGATGATGGCGATGGGCGTGACCGCGTAGCGAAGTCGCGGGAAACGATAGCCCGCGAATTGGGGATTATCGACGACCGTCCACAGCCGGGCGACATATTCGACGAGGAAGATGCTGGCGATGAATACTTCGAGGTCGTCGAAGAGAGCCTCGCGACCGCGCGAGATGGTCGGCTCCGTCTCGATGACCGCGTTCAACACCGCAAAGACAATGAGCAGCGCAAGCAGCCAATTGGTCGGCGACAGCCCTTTTCGAGGCCATGCAGCAGGCTCGAGCTGGCAGTAGGCGCGCAGTCGCAGCGATCGCAACGACATTCAAGCAGCCCCCCTTCTGCTTTGGCTTCTTGCGTTGGACTGCCCTCAGGCACGCCTCGCTGCAAGCTTTTCCTGAACCCGCGCAACACCCTGGCGCGGATTTCCTAGCTGTCGATCGTCTGCTCTCCGTAGCGCGACTTGATGAAGCGCCCCTGTGTCTCGAACGCCGCGAGGTCGTTTCGGGCGAGATCCTGCGAGATTTCATCGAGTGCTGTTCGGGCGGCGGAAAGCCCTTCGATGAGCCTCTGGTCGACCGTCAGGCCCTCGCTGTCCGGTTCCTTTCGAAACTCGGGCGGTACATTGGAATAGCGCTCGATCAGGCCGGGCAGGTGGATGGACATCAATCGCCGCGCGTCCTGCGCTTTCGGATCCAGCGTGTCGACGCGCTCCAGTGTCTGCTTGAGCGACGGCAGCCGCGAACTGATGGCGTCGATTTCCGCCCTCGCCGGAGCGGGCAGCGCTCCGCGGGACCGGTACAGGAACGAATCGAATCGCTGCACCATCTGTCCGTTCGGCAGGTCGGTCGAGGGCGCCTTCGCTGCCGATTGGGTTGGCGCGAATGCAAGCGCAATCGCGGCCCCGATCGCAAGCGTCACCGCTGCCAGGAAGCCGAACATGCCGATCGGAGTAATCACCCCGACGACGATCGTCGCACTCGAGATGAGGAGCAGCCACACGCCAACTCGCGAGGCGCGGCGCTTCAGGTCGGCATTCAGACGCCGGCGTTCGCGCCTCGCCGCCGCCTTGGCGGCGCCGTCGCGCTCGTCGAGTGCGCGCGTGACCCGGTCGAACCGGGCGAGGGCGTTTTCAACTTTTCCGGAAACGTCCGTCACTTGGTCTCGATCGGAGTGAGCGGCGACTTGGAATTCTCAAGCCGCGCCTTGCCGACGCCTTCGGCCCTGGCGATGTATCCCTTCGATTTTTCGACCTCGCCGGAAAGCGTCGTCACCGTCTGCTTCATGTTGTCGAGCGCCTCGAGCTTGAAGCGGTCGATCTGGTCCATCGTGTCATAGATGTTCTGGAACGCCCGCTGCAGAGTCTCGAGCGGAATGGTCGCGGACGCCGCCTGTTCGTGAATGGCGCCGGTCTGCGTCTTGAGCATTTCGCCGGTGGAATCGATCATTCCCGCGGTCGTCGTGTTCAGTGCGCCGATCTGCTCGAGCACCAGTTTCTGGTTGGTCAGTGCCTGGGCAACCGTCACTGCGGTGCGAAGTGCCGACACTGTCGTGGTGGATGCCCGGTCGACGCCCTTCACCAGCTCGACATTGTTCTTCTTGACGAGATCGAGAGCGAGGTAGCCCTGCACCGTAACCGCCATTTGGGTCAGCAGGTCGGTGGTCCGCTGGCGCGTATAGAAGAGGGCGGTTTCGCGGATCGCCTTGGCCTTGGCGGGATCGGTCGAGTCGAGTTCATTTGCCTTGTCTTCGAGCTGCCGGTCGAGGCTCTTTGAAATGTGCACCATCTGCTCGAGCTTGTGCATCGTCTTCCACAAATTGGCGCGCTCGGTGTCGATTGCCGCATTGTCCATCAGAAGCTCGTCCTTGCCGTTCGCAAGGCTTCCCAAGATCTTTTGTATGTGCGTTTGGGAGCTCCGATATTTGTCGAAGTAACGGTCGATCCTGTTCCCGAAAGGAATGATTCCGAGCAGCTTGCGCGGCTTGGACGCTCCCTTGGGGTCGAGGCTTTCGACGGTGCGCCGAAGCTCGGTCAGGTCGGCGCCGATTCCGGTGTCGCTGTCAATTGCCTTGACCGGGCGGTCGAGGAACCGGTTTGAAGCCCCCGCGGCCTCGGAAATTTCCTTGCGTCCCATCGCGGTCAGCTGGTCGACTTTCTTGCCGAACTCGGGGCTGTTGGAATCGAGCTTTGCAAGCTCGTCGACGAATTCGCTGACCCGCTTGTCGAGCTCGCTGGTTTCTTCCTTTTTCAGCGGAACGAGGCCCGCCGCGTCGGCCGGGGCGACCGATTGCAGCGCTTCGGGCGCATCGAGCTTCAGCTTGGTTGCTGTCTTGGTGGCGTCTTCAGCCATGATTTTCTGCCCTTCCTCGTGCCGCAGGTCGTGCGCGACATTCGACGCGGCGCGCCAGCCATGCAAGCACCTTTGACTGTATTATAGGTGTAATACGCATCTGCGCAAGGAGTCCCATCTCGGTACGGTTGAACAACGTTAACCAAGCCCTTCAACGAATTCATCACCTTGAGCCGACATAGACCGTTTCCAAAGCGCATGCAGCGTCCGGAGCGAAGTTTATGATCCGATCCCTGAAGAGACTTTGGAAGGACAGCCGCGGAAACGCGCTGATCCTTCTTGGAGCTTCGCTTCCCTTGATCGTGGGTCGGCCGGACTTGCGACCGACACGATCGAGTGGACGCTTTGGAAGCGGCAGTTGCAACGCGCCGCGGACTCTGCGGCAATCGCGGGTGTCTACGCACGGATGCAGAGCCAGGGCGTAAACTCCGCCGTGGCAACTGATCTAACGTACAACAACAAGACGATTGCGGCGCTGCTGGGCGGGTATCCGCAGATCACGCTCCCTGCCGACAGCGGGACCTATACGAAGGCGGTGGAAGTCACGCTCGCTGCACAGAAGCGACTGTCCTTTTCGTCGCTGTTTATGAACTCGCCGCCGACGATTACCGCCACGGCAAGGGCTGCTTTGATCAGCGGCGGAGATTACTGTGTGCTGAGCCTGGAGCCGACGTCTGCAACCGGCTTGACCATGTGGGGAAATGCCTCGGCGAATCTCGGCTGCGGGATGATGACGAATTCGACGTCACTCAATGCTGCGGCTGCTGGCGGGTCGGCCGACGTGACGGCCAGCCCCATCGCTGCAGTTGGCGGCATTCAAGCTAATAGTCACTATGCCGATGGTACGCAGTTTTCGCCGTTCTCGCCTGCCATGGCGGACCCATTCGCCAATGTTATCGCGCCGGCGCCATCAGGGCCGTGTAATTCCGACCCGAACGTCAAGCCGAGCAAGACGCTGACGCTCTCGCCCGGCTGCTACACCGGATTGACGATTAAGGGCGACGTGACGCTTGAGCCAGGCACCTATTTCATCGATGGCGGCGATATCAATTTCAACTCCGGTGCCAATATTACGGGAGAAGGCGTCACTCTCGTGCTTTCAAATTCGAGTTCGTCTTCGACAGCCACGATTGGCACCATCAACATGAACGGCGGAGCCAATCTCAACCTGACGGCGCCCGACAGCGGAAATTACGCGGGTATTGCATTTTATCCAGGATCGTCGTGCCGCGAGCGGTAACACGGCGAAAATTAATGGTAACAGTGGGTCCAACCCTGCGGGGCGCCCTCTACTTTCCGAATGCCGACCTTACCTACACCGGCGCCAGCGGGATGCACACCGAATGCATGCAGATGGTGGCGAAGAACGTTACTTTCACCGGCAATGCCTCTGTCAGCAATACTTGCCCGCCCGGCAGCGCATCGCACAGCTTCCAGGGTCCTACCGGCGTGAGGCTGATCGCATGAACCGCATTCGCTCGCTTCTCCGCAGACTCGCGCGGTGCCGCGATCATCGAACTGGCGCTCGCTGCTCCGATCTTGACCGGCCTGCTGACTGGCATGGTGGCGATCGGGAACAGCTACGCCGCCAAGCTGCAGCTCGAACAAGCAGCTCAGCGGACGATCGAGATAGGCGCAGCAAACGCAAGTCGACGAGACGATGATCGGCACGTTGCAGAGCGAAGGTGCCGCGGCCGCGAGCGTCGATCAGTCGGCTGTCACTTCGACCACTGGCTCGAGTGCAACGGTGACGGCGCCAACAGGACTACGATTCGGCACTTGTCCGTCGGGGCAGACGTTCGCGCGCTACTCACCGTCGACCGTCCGAAGACCTACACGCCCATGTTCAACGCAGCTTCCGGGCCAACGCCGACGGGAGCTTCATCCTTCACGGGAACTGCGGGATTGCGCACGCAATGAGGACGCCACGAACCTGCATGACTGAACAATCGCAGGGCGTGGCTGCGATCGAGTTCGCGACTCAGCCTGCCAGTGCTGCTCCTGATGATCTGGCGGCATCTTCCAGATCGGCCTGATTTTCAAGGCGATCGCCGGGACGCAGAGCGGCTGGGTGAGGCCGCCCGCTATGCGACGATCTATCCGACGCCTACGAACTCGGAGATTCCAGTCGAAGATTCACGTCACACGAGTTCGGACTCGGCAATCGGCACCTGGAGCACCCCGACGATCACACAGGCCACCGCGGTACAAAAGATCTGCCGTTACCTATTCGAGCCGACGAACTTTCTCTTCTTCACGGCCCGCCATCACGATCACCAGAGTCGAAGGCGATCTACCTCTCCACCTGATCCGCCCGTCTTGGCCGCTTCTGGAAGAAGGCAGCGATTGCATCACGCACTTCGCTCGATTGCAGCCGTTCGGAAAAGTGGCCGTTCTCGAGCTCCATTCGTTCGAGAATTTCGTCGGCATCGCCCTTGCGCAACAGCTTCTGCGTAAGCCGTAGCGCCTCGCGAGGCTTGGCCAGCAGCCTGGCCGTCGTATCGGCAAGGGCATCGGCAAGTTCGCCCTCTGCGACGACATGGCTGACGATCCCGGCGTCGAGCGCGTCTTCGGCGCCGAACGGCTCGCCGAGAAGCAAGTAGCGGGCAGCGCGCCGGCGCCCTGCAAGGCGCGGAAGGAGCAGCGAACTTGCCGCTTCGGGGACCAGGCCGAGGTCGACGAACGGAAGCGAAAACCGCGCGCTGCTCTCGGCAATGACGAGGTCGCAATGAAGGAGCATCGTGGTCCCGATTCCCACCGCATTGCCCTGTACCGCAGCAACAATCGGGACCTGGTTGAGCGCCAGTGCTCGAAGCAGCCGCCATACGGGAATGTCTTCAGACTGCCTGGGAAGCGCATTCAGGAAGTCCCGCAGGTCGTTTCCGGCGGTGAAGTCCTTGCCTTCGCCGCGGATCGTGATCAGCCGAAGCGTCTCGTCGCCAGCAGCCGACTCGATCGCATCGGCCAGCTGTGAATACATTGCGACGGTGATTGCGTTGCGCTGCTCGGGGCGGGCGAGCGTGATTGCAATGGTGTCGCCGACCCGTTCGATCCGTACGTCTTGCGCCATGTTGTGCCCCCAAAGCGGATGACTGTTTGTGTCGCAGCGGCTATCCCGGCGCAATCAGCACCGGGAGCAGCCATGAAGTTTTTCGCCGACACTGCCGAGATTTCCGAGATACGCCGGCTCGCCGAAACCGGCCTTCTTGACGGAGTGACGACCAATCCGTCGCTTGTCCACAAATCCGGCCGCGACTTCATCGAAGTGCTTGGCGAAATCGCTGGCGTGGTCAGCGGGCCGGTGTCCGCGGAAGTGGTCGCCACCGACTATGACGGGATGATGGGCCAGGCGGAAAAGCTTCGCCGGGTTGCCGACAATATCGCCATCAAGGTCCCGTTGACGGAGGCCGGGCTGAAGACCTGCCGGTCGCTGACCAGCGATGGGACCATGGTCAATGTCACCCTGTGTTTCTCGGCTGCCCAGGCGCTGCTCGCGGCAAAGGCCGGAGCGACGTTCATTTCACCCTTTGTCGGCCGTCTCGACGATGTCGGCACAAGCGGCATGGAGCTGATCTCCGACATCCGGATGATCTACGACAATTACGATTTCGACACGGAAATCCTCGTCGCCTCGGTGCGAAGCCCGATGCATGTCGTCGAAGCCGCCAAGATCGGGGCGGACGTCATGACGGCGCCGCCGAACATCATTCACCAGCTTTTCAAACACCCGCTGACCGACTCGGGCCTGGCCGCGTTCCTCAAGGACTGGGAAGCAACCGGCCAGAAGATCGGGTAGGGCTTTTAGCTTCCCGCCTTGAAAAGCACAGCTCCGGTCTTCACGGCAGCGATCGGCTGGCCGGATGGCCCGATTACCGTTTGCCCCTTCACCTGCTGAAGCAGCTCCTGGCAGCCGAGTTCGACGAGAACCGGCGGCTGTTTGAGGGACGACGGCATGATCGTGCACGAAGACGGGTTGCCAGCGCGGTCGACGGCATAGGCCAGCTTGACCGCGACCGGCTCGGTCGCGCCCTCCGGCATCTTGTTGACGCTGACTTCGAGATCCGGAGCCGGCGGCGCCGCGATGGAATGTTCGGGAAGCGCCCAAAGCGCCTGGCTTCGATAGACACCCCAGACCGGATTGGAGTCGGGGCCATGGGCAGGACGGAACTTCGCGCGCTTGGTGGCCAGGAAACAGGTTGTTTCGTCCAGCTCCTCATGCCCGCTCGATCCGATGATCTTGCAATCGGCGACTCGCCCGTCGGGGGCAACCAGCAGCTCGAACCGGGTAACTCCCTCCCAATTCTTCTCGAACGCCTTCATCGGATAGTCCCTGAACTCGAACCAAGGTGCCGGCGTTATCGGCGTTGCCGCAACGACGGCGCTCGAGATCAGCGAGAGAAGCAAAGCAGGCATGTTCCTGTCCCTCCAGAGATTTGCTGCGGCAAGGATACTCCCAGACGCTGCGCGTGGCCACACGAAATTAACCGCTTTGCACTACGGCAACAGGCGTGGGGCAGGTAATTTCATTCGAAAACGCGGCAGTCGCGCAGCTGCGCGACCGTCTCGGCGCGGCCGAAGAGGCAAGAGAAGACCTCATCGCCTTTGCTCGCGGCCACTCGGGCGCCGTCGCTTCGATCAACGCTGCGGTCCTCGCCGCAATCGAGGCGCCTTCGATCGATTCACTGTTCGAGATCATCACCCGGCGCTGGCCGGCGATCCTCGGCATCGATTTCGTTGCCGTCGCGCTGATCGTCGGTCCACTCGCTTTCCGTGGCGACTGCGACACGCTGGAGAGGGTCGAGCCCGCGTTTGTCGACAGGATGCTCGGCGACCTGCACGCGGTGGACGTTCGCAGCGTTGCTGTTGGTCATCCGCTGTTCGGAACGACGGCCGCCTCCGCGGTCAGGGCGGAGGCGCTCATCCGGATCGATGGCCCGCCGCCATTCCCGCGCGGGCTGCTGGCGCTCGGCCAGGAAGCGGAGATCGCCGTCGAGAGCAGCCACGCCTCCGCGCTTCTGGCCTATCTCGGGGAGGTCGTTGCTGCGACGGTTCGCCGCTGCGTCGAGACCGCCTGACCGCCAAGACCTGCTGAACCGGACTTCGGGAACCGAAAGGCGGCTGGACGTCCTTTCCGCGGGCCCCTATCTCGCACGCCAATCGGCGGCCAAACGGGCGGCCAGAGACCGGAAGGCATGCCAATGAGCCAATTCGACGATCGCGAACGCGCTTACGAGGCCAAGTTCGCCCACGACGAGGAGATGAATTTCCGGATCATCGCTCGCCGCAATCGCCTGCTTGGCGAATGGGCGGGGCGTGCGATGGGCCTGTCGGACGAGGAGACGGCCTCCTATGCCAAGGACGTGGTTCGCGCCGATTTTGAATCGGCTGGCGACGACGACGTCGTCCGCAAGCTGCTCGGCGATCTTACCTCGGCCGGAGTCGAAACCGACGAGGCGAAGATCCGCGAAGCTCTGGGTCACAAGATGATCGAGGCGCGAAGGCAGGTCATCCAGGAGCAGTCCTGATCCATGGCGATGACCGCGGACGAGATCGAGGAGCTGATCAAGGGAGCGATTCCGGACGCCGAAGTTACCATCACTGACCTTGCCGGAGACGGCGACCATTATTCGGCACGCGTGGTCAGTCGCAGCTTTGAGGGCCTGACGCGCGTTAAACAGCACCAGAAGGTCTATTCCGCCCTCGGCGGCCGAATGGGCGGGCAATTGCACGCGCTGCAGCTTCAGACCGCGGCGCGAAAAGGAGATGAAGAGTGACTAGCGCAAGAGAGCGGATCGACGGCATCGTCCGCGGCAACGACATCGTCCTGTTCATGAAGGGGACAGAGCTTTTCCCGCAGTGCGGCTTTTCGAGCCGCGCGGTGGCGATCCTCGAGCACCTCGACGTGCCCTTCAAGACCGTGGACGTCCTCCAGGACCCGGACGTTCGACAGGGCATCAAGGAGTATAGCGACTGGCCGACCATTCCCCAGCTGTACGTGAAGGGCGAGTTTGTCGGCGGGTCCGACATCATGATGGAAATGTTCGAAAGCGGCGAGCTCAAGCAGCTCGTAAGCGCGCCGGCCGAATGAGCCAAAAGAAAGGGGCGGCGAGCGGGACCAGAGTAGACCGCTTCGCCGCCCCTTTGGTGGTTTGTGGAACCAAGTGGACCCCATTTAAAAAGCAACAGGCGTGCCAAATGGAAAAAACACCGGTTTTCTGCCGTTTTAAAATGGCCCGCTGCGGCGGCGCACTGCTCTCCTGTAAGATTTCCCGACGCTTTCGGGTCGAATTTGCAGCTGACGGTTCGAAAATCGCGGTGGCGTGACCTGAGATGGAGGATTTGCGCTCACAACTGTTGTGCGACGTCACCCAGAGCTGGTCGGAGGCCGGAGGGGGCGTCGGCACTTACTTGCGCCGAAAGCGCGAGCACATCCTCTCGCACACGCCGCATCGCCACCTGCTGATCGTTCCGGGCGCGGAGGACGCGGTTGCCGACGAGGGGAGGGCGGTGACGGTCACGATCGCCTCGCGGCCGGTTCCGACCAGCCCCAAATACCGGCTTCTGCTCAGGAACTCGGCAGTGAGAGCGGCGCTCGAGCAATATCGCCCGGATGTCATCGAGTGCCAGGACGCCTACAACCTGCCCTGGGCGGTGCTTCGGCATCGCCGGCTCCACCCGCAGACGGCTGCCGTCGCGGGCTATTTCACGGATTTTCCGACGGCTTACGTCCACCGGCCGTTCCGAAGGCTGCTGGGTGAAGCGATCGCCGGGCAAATGCGCTCGCTCGCTTACCGATACTGCGGGCAGTTGTATCGCCGCTTCGACGCCGTTTACGCGCTCAGCGAGAACGGCGGCGCCGCCAAGCTTCGCGAGTTGGGCGTCAGTGACGTCGGGCTGGTTCCGCTCGGCGTCAATCTCGACGCGTTCAGCCCGAAAATGCGCGATCTTGCCCTCAGGCGTTCCCTCGGCGTTGGCGAGGGCGAGCCCTTGCTCATCTACGTCGGCCGGCTCGATCGCGAGCGCCGCTCGCAAGTGGTCGTGGACGCGTTCAAGATGCTTCCCCAGTCACTCGGCGCGCGCCTCCTGCTTGTCGGCGACGGGCCGATCCGTTCCATGCTGGTCGAGAGCGGCGATCCCAGGATCATCTCGCCAGGCTACGTGAACGACCGCGAGGAGCTCGCCAAATGGCTGGCAAGCTCTGACATGTATGTTTCGGCTATGGCCGACGAGACATTCGGAGTGTCGGTCATCGAGGCCCAGGCGTCGGGCCTTCCAGTCGTCGGAGTTGCCGCGGGGGCGATGCTTGACCGCGTCGACGATGAGACCGGCCGGCTTGGCGCCGTCGACGATGCCGCCGCCATGGCTGCCAACATTGTCGAGGTGTGGAATTCGGATCGCGCCGCGATGGGCGGAGCCGCTCGCGCCCATGTCGAGGCCAGCCAGTTCAGCTGGGAGCGCACTTTCGAAACGCTCCTCGGCCAGGTCTATCCGCGGGCCATCGCCACCCGACGCGCCGCAATCGGCAATGTCGCACCCGCGGAAATTGCCCGAAGCACGGCTGGCTAGCAGCGTTCATCGGTTGTCCATCCGTCCAGGCCGACACGGCCCATCAGCTTTGCTAAGGTGATCCCATGACACGTTTTGCCATGCTTTCGATCGCGATCCTGTTCGCCGCTCCAGCCGCCGCACAGGACCTGGCGAAGTCGAAGGAGACGAGTGACGCGCCGGCCCCAGGGCTCAAGAATCTCCTGCAGAATTGCGATGCCCACAAATTCGAAACGACCGTTGAATCCGTCGTCGACGGAAAGCCTCACCAGTCGAAGGTGAAGATGTGCGGTACCGAGGGCCAGAGCGACGCCGATTGGATCAACTCGCTCAAGGACGCCATCGCCAAGCTCCAGTCGAACAGCGAAATGCCTGCGGTGACTCGAGAACAAATCATAGCCGCGGTTAAGGCGGAGATTGCGCGTCTCGAAGGCAATCCGTCGCCGAGTCCCGGAACCTTGCCGCCGGGCCGGTCGATCGACAGCTCCTCGCGCTCGCTCACCAGCGACTATTCGGTTCTTCCGCCGCTCTCGCCGGCATCGCCTCCGCCGTCCAGCCACACGACCGCAGCGGCCGGGTCGTCCTCGGCAACGCCCATGCCAGCATCGCCCGTGGCGACGCCACCGGCACCGATGGCGCCGCTGAAGCGTTCGGTAGTCCCCGCCAAGCCCCGCCTCGACTTCAGCTGCATCAGCCCCGAATTCCCCGGCGGCGGTCCGTGCGTGACCCTAACCCGTGACACTATCCTGACGGTCCGGGCCGGCGAGGCGCTCCCCGCAGGAATCGCGCTCCACTTCTTCCGAAGCGGACGTCAGCGGGACGAGGTCGCACTTGGGTCGATGCGGAAAGGGCAGTCGCTTCGTTTCGCAATCCCACAGGCGGTTTGTTCAGGCGCGGTTAGCGGCGAAGTCGAAATGGCGATCGTCCGCAGCGGGCAGGTGGTGGACCGCCGAGGGCCGTACCTGTTGCGCTGCTGACGTGGACGCTCCCTACGAACGCCTGGACGCACTGGAGCCCGGAATCGCGCGGGTCCTGGCCCACAATCCGTCGGCTTTCACCTATACGGGGACGCAGACGTACCTGGCCGGCACCGGAGAGGTGGCGGTCATCGATCCCGGGCCTGACGACCCCGAACATGTCGATGCGATCATCGAGGCGGTCGGCGACAGGCGAATCGTTGCCATCCTGTGCACCCACACGCACCGCGACCACAGTCCCGCCGCCGCTCCCCTGGCGCGACGAAGCGGAGCGCCGATCGTCGGCTGTGCTCCGCTGGCGCTCGAAACGGTTGGCCCCAGAGCCGATGCCGCCTTCGACGGCGACTATTCGCCCGACCGGGTGCTTTGTGACGGCGAAACCGTCGCTATCGACGGACAGAAGCTCACCGCGGTGGCCACTCCGGGCCATACGTCCAACCACCTTTGCTTCGCCTGGGGTGACGCCCTGTTCACCGGCGACCACGTCATGGGCTGGTCGACGACCGTCGTCGTCCCGCCCGACGGCGACATGGCCGCCTATATCGCGAGCCTCGAGCGGCTGAGGGAGCGAGACGATAGGATCTACTTCCCGGCTCACGGCCCCCCGGTGACGAAGCCGAAGCAATATGTCCGCTCGCTCGTCGGCCACCGAATGCAGCGCGAGCGGCAGATATTGCGATTGGTCGGGGGTAGCGCGCTTGCCATACCGGCGATTGTCGCGAAGGCCTATCCGGGCCTGGATCAGCGACTTACCGCAGCCGCCGGGGGTTCGGTCTACGCGCACCTTCTGGACCTGCAACGCCGCGGCCTCGTTGACAACAATGGAGACTTATGGACCGCGACCGGATCAGATTCCCGCTCCTGATCGGAGCTGTGGCGATTGCCCTCCTGCTTGGCGTTGTGCTGGGCGGGGCAGGGCTGGTCGGGAGCCTGTTCGGCGGCCCCGACCCGACGGCAATCGCCACCTCCAGTCTCGAATCGATGCGTGCCCAGAACCGGCTGGTCGTCTTCGTCGCCCGCTATGTATCGGTGACAAGCGCGAAACAGTCGCGGCTCGGCCTTTCGACGGAGCGGACCCTGATCCTTCCCGGCGACGTTCGTTACGAGCTCGACCTGTCGAAGCTCGAGCAGGAGGACGTCGCCTGGGACAAGGCATCGAACACACTCCGCGTTCGCCTTCCCGACGTCGAAATCGCCGGTCCCGACGTCGATCTCGCCCACGCCCGAGAATATGGGTCGGGCGGGCTTCTCGCCACCTTCACCAATGCCGAAGACTCGCTCGACCAGGCCAATCGCGCCAAGGCGGTGGCCGACCTGCGCCAGCAGGCAAAGGCACAGGTGCCGATGCATCTTGCCCGCGAAGCCGCTCGCCAGGCGGTTGAACGCAGCTTCGCAATGCCGCTCAAGGCCGCTGGATTTGCGCAGGCCACTGTTGCCGCCAAATTCGGCGACGAGAAGGACGTCGACACTAGCGTTTGGGACGTGTCGACCTCATATGAGAATGCGATGAAAGAGGCCGAAAGACGCCGCGCCACAGAGGGGCAGCAATGACCGTCCAGACCAGCCTGGCAGGGCTCGACCTGCTCGGGGAGATCGAGCGGCTGAAGCGCGAGCGAAACGCGGTGATCCTCGCGCATTATTACCAGAAGCCAGAGATCCAGGACCTCGCGGACTTCGTCGGCGACAGCCTCGATCTGTCGCGCAAGGCTGCTGCAACCGATGCCGATGTGATCGCCTTTTGCGGCGTTCGCTTCATGGCCGAGACCGCCAAGATCCTAAGCCCGGAAAAGACGGTCATCCTGCCCGACATGGATGCCGGGTGCAGCCTAGAGGACAGCTGCCCGCCCGACCAGTTCAAGGCGTTCCGGGAAGCCCACCCCGATCACATCGCGCTGACCTACATCAACTGCTCGGCGGCGGTGAAGGCGCTTAGCGACATCATCGTCACCAGCTCGTCGGCGCAGACGATCCTCGACCAGATCCCCGCGGACCAGAAGATCATCTTCGGTCCCGACCGCCACCTCGGCGGCTATCTCGCGCGCAAGACCGGCCGCGACATGCTGCTGTGGCCGGGCATCTGCATCGTCCACCAGGCCTTCAGCGAGACCGAGCTGTTGAAGCTGAAGGCGGAGCATCCGGGCGCGCCGGTTGCCGCTCATCCCGAATGCCCGCCGCACATCATCGAGCACGCCGACCACGTCGGCTCGACCAGCTCGATCCTCGCGTTTGCCCTCGAAAGTGACGCCGACACGATCCTGGTCGCGACCGAGCCGCACATCATTCACCAGATGGAAAAAGCGGCCCCGGGCAAGACGTTCATCGGAGTGCCGGGCGGCGACGGCAACTGCAATTGCAACATGTGCCCGTACATGGCGCTCAACACGCTGGAGAAGCTCTACGTCGCCCTTCGCGACCTTAAGCCGCAGATCGAGCTTTCGCCCGAGCTGATGGACGCTGCCCGAAAACCGCTCGAGCGGATGCTGGAGATGGCCGGCAACACCGTCGGCAAGGGCGACGTCGGCCAGCCGCAAATCGTCGAAGACAAAGACGGCGGAGTCCCGCCCGAAGATATCGATCCCGCGATCAGCGGCGATTAGCTCCGCGGGCTCGACGGGTTCGGGTGCGGCCGGACGAAGACCTTCACCAGCTGCGGATATCTTTTCTGCAACTCGGCTTCCATCTCGCCGATCAGTTCCTCGATTTCCGGTGTTCGCAGGTCGTCGCGGAATTCAACTCCGACATTGGCGACGACCTGGTCGGGCCCGAGCTGGCTGGTGAGAAGCGCGTCGACTCGCTTCACTCGGCTGTCCCTGTGCGGAAAGTCCCGAAGCGCGTCGCGGAAATCCTGGCTGGCGCGTTCTCCTACGAGAAGCCCCTTCGTCTCGATTGCCAGAAGGATCGCACCTCCGCCAAGGAGGAACCCGATGCAGATCGACCCGAGACCGTCGATCCACGGCGTCTTCAACTCGACGGCAAGGAAGGTGGCGAGCGCAGCGAAGGCCACGCCGACGATCGCGGCCGAGTCGACGAACATGACCATGAAGAGCGGCGGGTCCTTGCTGGCACGGACGGTGGCGAGAACGCTTCGGTCGCCCATCACCCGGCGGAAGGCCTTCCACGCGAAAAACCAGCTCACGCCCTCGAAGATCGCCGAGCAGGCATAGACGATATAGTTGATCCACGGGCGGTCCATCGGCTCCGGATAGAGGATGTGATTCACGCCCTCGTAGAAGGAAACTCCGGCACCCAGCGCAAAGATGAGCAGCGAAACGACGAACGACCAGAAATAGAGCTCGCGCCCGTGACCTAGCGGGTGCGCTTCGTCGGGCGGCTGACTGGCGCGATGTTGGCCGTAGAGCAGGAGCAGTTCGGTGCTGCTGTCCGCGACCGAGTGAACGGCTTCGCTGAGCATCGCCGAGCTTCCCGAAAGTACCGCCGCAACGCCCTTCGTCGCCGCGATCAGGACATCGCCGACCAGTCCGGCGATGACTGCAGTTCGGGAAGAATGCTCTGCCATCCACTCCCAGAAACTGGCGAGGGCGACGATGGTGCCATGAGCGCCGCTGTCGATCAGCGGCGGGCGAGCGGCCCCCGCCGGAGCGCTCGCCAGGCGAGAAGCGTCCATCCGGCAATCATTGCCAGCCCGCCGATCGGAGTGACGGCCCCGAGCCACGTTGGGCCACCGAGTGCCATCGCATAGAGCGTGCCGGAAAAGACGAAGACTCCGCCGGCGAAAAGCCATGCCGAGGTTCGGGTCCACGGCATCCCCGAAAGCCCCAGAAGCAGCACCGCAAGGCCATGCCACATCTGATACTCCACGCCCGTGTGCCACCAGCCCAGCGCGTCTGCGCCCAGGTGCGACTTCAATGCGTGGGCGCCGAACGCGCCAAGCGCCGACTCCGACGCCTGCCAGTGCGGCGCCGGCTGCGACGATCGAAAAGCTGGGAGTCGCGCCGATGTTTTCCCGTCCCGACATCGGCCCTGCTTAGCGCCGGTGGGAAGCGAACGAAACGCCATGCCGGCGTTCATCGTCGCACAGCTTCTTGGCGCAGCGTTCGCAGCCTTCCTTGGCAGGTGCCTGTTCGATGCGGCGGACGAGCCTTCCGGCGCACTCGTCGAAGGGGCCGTTGACGTTGCGCCTCTGCCTGCGCAACGATGAGGTCGACAATTGGAGATGAAGCCTTGCGAACAGTCCTGCTTTCCGTTGCCGCCGCGGCGTTGGTCACCACTGCCGCCGTCGCGCAATCGTCGGATCCCTATCTCTGGCTCGAGAACATCACCGGACCAAAGGCGCTCCAGCAGGTAAAAACCTGGAACGCGCAGACCGAGGCGGCCCTGACGAGCATGCCGGGCTACGAGCAGCATCGCCGGCGCGCGCTCGCCATCCTCAACAACCCGCACCAGATCGCAATGCCCGACGACGTGATGGGTGACATGGTCGCCAATCATTGGGTCGATGCGCAGCACAAGCGGGGCCTGTGGCGGGTTTCGCCGCTCTCGGCCTATGTCGGCGGAACGCCGCAGTGGCGCACGCTTCTCGACGTCGACGCACTCGGCGCCAAGGAAGGGAAAAGCTGGGTCTGGCACGGGGCAAACTGTCTTCCGCCGGACTATGCGCGCTGCCTCGTTTCGCTGAGCCCGGGCGGCGGCGATGCCGACGTGATCCGCGAATTCGACGTTCCAAGCGCCAGCTTCGTCGAGGGCGGCTTCACCGTTCCCGTCGGCAAAAACAGTGCCACCTGGGTCGATCGCGACACGCTTCTGGTGGCGCGGGTCGAAGGCGAGGAGACCGCAACTCGTTCGGGCTATCCGCGAACTGTGCGGCTGTGGAAGCGGGGGACGCCCTGGAGCTCGGCGAGGCTGATCGCACAGGGCACGCAGGACGATATCGCTGTCACTCCGTTCGCGGTGATGGACGGCGATACCCGCTACGTCGGAGTGGACCGCGGCGTCGGCTTTTATGCGAACAAGCGCTCGATTTTGACGCCGGACGGCAAGCTCGTCGAGCTGGCGATTCCCGAAACGGCCGAGTTCGAGACGATCCTCGACGGGCAGGCGATCGTCAGGCTGATCGACCCGCTCGGCCCGTTCACGCCCGGCACCGTCGTTGCCTTCGACGTGCCGCAGTTGCTTGCGGGGCAAACGCCCGCTCCCAGCCTGGTGATGGCACCATCCGCAAGTCAGTCGATCGAGGAAGTCGCCTCCACCGACAACCTGCTGTGGGTGAAGGCGCTCGACGACGTGTCCGGCAAGTTGTTCGCGCTTCGCCGGCAAGGCGATGGCAGCTGGTCGAAAGTCGAAATGCCGCTGCCGGCCAACAGCACGATTCAGCCTGGCGCAGACCGCCGACAAGTCGTGACATCGCCTTCGCGACCGTCGAGGGAATGCTGGACCCGACGTCGCTCCTGGCGGTTTCGCCAAAGGCGATCGAGCGCGTCCAATCGCTCCCCGCCGAATTCGACTCGTCGAAGTATAGCGTCGAACAGCGGTTCGCCACGTCCAAGGACGGCACGAAGATTCCCTACTTCCTGGTCCGCAACAAGACCGTGACCGCGCCGACCGGAGTGCTCATCCACGCTTATGGCGGATTCCGGCTCGCCCAGACTCCGACCTATCTCACCGAGCAGCCGTACCGCTCCGGACCGCTCGCACTGTTCGAAGTGGAGGACGGAAACGCCTTCGTCCTCGCCAATTTGCGCGGCGGCGGCGAGTACGGGCCCGCCTGGCACAAGGCGGCGATGCGCGAGAATCATCAGAACGTGTTCGACGACCTCGAGGCCGTTTCCCGCGACCTGATTGCGACCGGCGTCGCTCGGAGCGACGGGATCGCTATTTCCGGGCGGTCGAACGGCGGACTTCTCGTCGGCGGTGCGATGACGCAGCACCCCGAGCTCTACTCGGCAGTGATTGCCGGCTCCCCGCTCGAGGACATGAAGCGCTATTCGCACCTGCTCGCGGGCGCATCGTGGATGGACGAATATGGCAATCCCGACGTCCCGGCCGACTGGGATTTCATGAAGAAATATTCGCCCTATCAGAACGTCCGCAAGGGCGTGGATTACCCGCCGGTGTTCTTCTACCTGTCGACCAAGGACGACCGCGTGCATCCGGGCCACGCGCGCAAGATGGCGGCCAAGCTCAAGGCGTTCGGCAACCCGGTCTATTATCACGAGTACACCGAGGGCGGGCACTCGGTCGGTGCCGACCGCAGCGAGGACGCGGTCCGTGCCGCGTTGCTCTACGAATTCCTGAAGAAGGAGATCGGCGGAAACTGATCCGCCGGCTAGCTAGCGTGCTCCGCCGGTTCCCGAGGGCTTGCCGCCCTGCTGCGCGTCGCCCGGGTTGGCGGGGACCTCGACCGTGCGTGCAAACCTTGTTGGACGAACCGAGCCGCGAGCCGATGACGGCTTCGTCCTGAACGACCTTGCAGACCCGCTTCTTGACCATCTTCGGCTTTACCTGGACGGTTTGCTGCTCGTTTTGAACGGGCTGCGTCGGGGCCGCTGCCGGCGCTGCCGCAACTGCGAGGGCGGCCAGGATCACTAGTGTCGTCTGCATGATTGCTCCTGTGGGGATTGCGGCCGCCCTAGTGGAATGGCCATTTTCCGGAAAGGGGTTTTTCGACGAACCGCAGTGAACGCGAGCTTTACGGCCGCTCCTTGACCGTCCGAGCGGGGGCGTCGACGGTCACGCCCTGCGGGTGCTTCCGGTCGAGGTGCCGCTTGATAATCTTCAGGTTGCGCGTGTTGGACCGAAAGAAGAAGTCGGGGATCGCGCCGACCCACGGGATCAGCCCGAGCAGGAAGTCGAACCCGACGTTCCCGGCCATCCGCGCCATCTGCCACTTGGACATGCCGATGTTTTTGGCTTCCCAGACCATGTAGCTGCCAAGGGCCGCGGCAGCGATGTCGCCCGCGACCGGGACGACGTCGAGAATGACATCGAGCCCGACGGGGCGATTGATGCGCGGGATGACGATCACTCGCTCGAGCAGGTGCTCCATCGCCTCCACCCGCCGCCGGACCGACGCTGGGTCGGTGCCGATCGGAAGCGCGCGGTGCTGCTTGTTGCGAATCGCCACTATTCGCCTGTCCGGTCCAGCCGTTGTTCCAGCCCGGTCAGCGTATGGACCGCGAAGCGGTTCCCGGCGAAGCCGGTAATCCGGGCCGAAACCAGCGACCATCGAATGGGCGCCGCAATCGGGATGAACAGCTGCAGCGAATCGATTTGTCGCGATGCCTCGGCGAGCAACGCGGCTCGTTGTGCGAGCACCGGAGTTGTCCGCGCCGAAGCAAGAATCTCGTCCACCTTCGGTTCGCAGACTTTCGCCGCGCCACAGCGAAAATGGCGCAAGAACCAGCTTGCCGATAACGCCGGCGCAACTTCATCGATGAGCTTGAGATCGGCGGCCTGGCCTGTCCCAACGCGCTTCACCTCAAGCCCGAGAGCGCCCCAGTCGTCGGACAGCCTTCGAAACAGGATATCGGCTCCCGGACCCGTCGGAAGCGCAACCCGGATCTGCGGCTTCTTTTTCTTGGCGAAAACCTGCTTTGCAGTCTCGACAAGATCGGCGCGGCGGTCGGCGATGGACGTCGAGAACCACTCCGGCGCAACTGGATCCGCGATGTTGTCGAGTCCGGGTTCGAGAACCGTCGCCCGTGGAACCAGGCCCGGAACCGCAAGCGCCGTCACAAAAGCGTCGCGATCGATTGCCTCGCTGAGCAGCTGGCGGACTTCTGGATTTGCGATCAGCCCGTCCTTTCGCGCCGGAACGAGTCCGAACAGTCCCGAGGCCGGATCGAACTGCAGCGCCCGGCGCGAAAGCGCGCTTCGCGACACATAGGGCAGATTGACGAACGTTCCCCCAAGGACGAGGTCGGCATCGCCGCTTACGAACGAGCGAATTGCCTCCTGCGCGGTCGCACCGGAAATGGCGAGCTGCTCCCGTTGCGACGTCTCCTCGTCGACGGTTTCGATCTCGCGGCTCAGCTGCACCGAAGGCTTGCTTTTCGTGCGCTTCGTCGAAAACGGGCCGGTGCCCTGGCCCTCGTAGACCAGGCCCATCTCCGGCTGCGCGAGCATCTGCAGCAGGTGCGGCCTCGGCTCCTTCAGCCGGATTTCGATAACCCGGTCGGTCATTGCGACGATGTCATCGACGGCCCCGAACGAGTCCTTGAGCGGATCGCGACTCGAGGGGCCGACCAGGCGACGAAGTATCCGGGCCGTATCTTCGGCGGTGATCTTGCGGCCGTCGGGCCAAGTGCCGTTGGCAAGCCGGAAGATGTAGCTGAGGCCGTCGTCGCTGACGTTCCACGTCTCCGCCAGCCCCGGCTCGATCTGCCCGCGCGCGTCGAAGCGGACGAGGCCCTGTGCGGCATTGTCGATCAGGACTGCTTCGCTCCGGGTGAGCGGCCCAAGCGCCGGATTTGCGAGTCGCGGCACACCGTCAATGACGACGACCTGAACCACGCCCTCGGGCTTCGAGTGACAGCCGCTCGTCGCGACCGCGGCCGCTGCGACCGGCACGAGGAGCAAGTGACGAAGGGAAGGCAAGCGCATCGACAAGACCAATAGCCGCAATGGCCTGTTCAGCAACCGTCTGGCCTTATTCTCGCGAGTGTTTTACCAGTGTAAGGCAGTGCGTTCGAAGGAAGGTGTTTTCACCCTTAGATGGCCGATCACGACGGGATCTGGACGCGAGGGGGCGTAAACGTCGAGGATCTGCCCGATCCGTTCGCGCCGCCGCCTCTCGATCAACCAGACACAGCCGAAGGCGAGCAGCCGCCGCCTTCCAAGCGCAGGTGGCGGCGCGCTCGAATCGCGCTTTACTCGATCCTGGCGCTGGTTCTCGTCACGGTGCTTTGGCTGGTCGTCACGGCACCGCTGTCTCGCGCGCTCGAGCCGCTCCCTGACCCGGCCATGCTATTCCTGTCGCAGGAGGGGCGACCGATCGCCAGGCGGGGTGCCGTGAAGGAGGCTCCGGTCGATGTCGCCAAGCTCAACCCTCTGACCGCCGCCGCATTCGTTTCGATCGAGGACCGGCGTTTCTACAGCCATTGGGGAATCGACCCGCGGGGGATCGGTCGCGCCATGCTCGCGAACCTGCGCGCCGGAGGAGTGCGCCAGGGCGGGAGCACGATCACGCAGCAGCTCGCCAAGACCAGCTTCCTGTCGTCCGACCGCAGCATGAAGCGCAAGGCGCAGGAAGTGATCATCGCCTTCTGGCTGGAGGCATGGCTGACGAAGGACGACATCCTGTCGCGCTATCTGTCTAGCGTCTATTTCGGGGATGGCGTCTACGGGCTGCGTGCTGCAGCCCGCCATTATTTCAAGCGGGATCCGCAGAACCTGACGCTTGCGCAATCGGCGATGCTTGCCGGGCTGGTCCAGGCACCCTCGCGGCTTGCCCCGACCCACCATCTGAAGCTCGCCCAACAACGTAGCCGGCTTGTCCTGCGGACGATGGCGCAGACCGGTGCAATCACCGAGCGGCGGGCCCGAACGACCACGCTGGCGCGCCCGGCGGCGCAGGATCGCAGCCTTCCGTCCGGAACATATTTCACCGACTGGGTGGCGCCGCAGGCGCAGGATTCTTTCGATTCGGAATTTGGCCTGGTGCGGGTCGCAACGACGCTCGATCAGGACCTGCAGCGGATCGCCGTTCGTGCGGTCAACCGCGCCGGGGTTGGAAGCGCCCAGGTGGCGCTGGTGGCAATGAGGCCCGATGGACGAGTCGTGGCGATGGTCGGGGGCAAGAGCTACGCCGACACGCCGTTCAACCGCGCAACGCAAGCGCTTCGCCAACCCGGCTCGGCCTTCAAACTGTTCGTCTATCTTGCCGCGATGCGGTCGGGCTGGACTCCGGACAGCATTATCGAAGACGAGCCGATCACCGTCGCCGGCTGGACCCCGTCCAACAGCGACGGCACCTATCGCGGCAAGATCACCTTGCGGCAGGCCTTTGCCCATTCGAGCAATGCCGCCGCGGTGCGGCTTTCGCAAAGCGTCGGCCGCGCCAACGTCATCCGCGCCGCGCGCGATCTCGGCATTACATCGGACCTTCCCGACAAGCCGAGCCTTGCCCTGGGCACCGGTGGAGTGAGCCTCGTCGAGCTGACCTCCGCTTATGCGGCGATCCTGTCCGGGCGTTACCCGGTCGAAGCCCGCGGCCTTCCCGATGAACCCGAGGAGAAGGGCAGGATTGCCAAGTTCTTTTCCGGCGGCGGAGCACTGGACGAGCGCCGCGACCGCGCGCCGATGCTCGACCTGTTATGGGCCGCCGCGAACACCGGAACGGGCAAGCGAGCGGCGCTGTGGGTGCCGACGTTCGGCAAGACCGGGACGACCCAGGATAATCGCGATGCGGTTTTCGTGGGATTTGCGCGCGACCTTGTCGTCGGCGTCTGGGTCGGCCGCGACGACGACACCTCGCTGGGAAAGGTCAGCGGCGGAACCGTCCCCGCGAAAATCTGGCACGATTTCATGAGCTCGGCGCTGGCAATCGACAGTGCACGTGGGCCGCAGCTGCCGCCGGGCTATCGCAATCGGCCCAGTCCGGCCCGTGAGAAGGCGCCAAAGCACCCGAGCCCGCTTCCCGATGACTGGAGCAACCGGACGCGCGCGCTTCGCGACGTCGCCGATGCAATCGAGAAAATCTTCGAGCGGAAGTAGCGGTCGGTCAGCGCGCCGGGTGCCGGCGCACCCAGATCTCCGTTTCGCCGATGCGCTGGACGGGCCGATAGGCGCTCATCGTGCGAGCAATGACGGGTTCGCGCATCAGCCACGTCTTCGCCGGCACGCCGACGAGGACGACATCGGGCGAATGGCGAAGAACCGAGGTCCGGAACGAGTCGATGTCGCTGTGATAGTCCTCACGAACCTGCGCGTCGTTCAGGCCGACGTAACGTGCGCCGGCAGCGGTAAACAGGCCCGCTCGAGAACCGACCCAGACTCCGTCGACGTTGCGAGTGACGGGATGGCCGGTCGTCAACTGCGGGCTGAGCGAGATGATTTTCGGCGCCGGCGGTGCGAAATCGCGAATCGCTTGCGCAACGGCCGGGTCCGGCCGGATCGTCCACTGGTACATCGCGCATAGTCCGACGAGCCCAAGCGCCGCTGTTACAGCGGTCCGGCGCGCGGCGGTCACTCCGCCGGCAAGGGCAATGGCAAAGGTCGCAATCATCGCCAGCGCCGCTTGCGGGAGCCAGTGGTTCGGGTAATTCTTGCCCTGTACGAGAGCGGCCACATAGAAACCGGCCGCCGCCAGCCCCCAGGCCCAGCCAAGCGGCGGAATCCGCCGCGCCCGAAGGAGCGCTGCAAGACCCAAAGCAATCGCCGGGTAGAATGCTGGTCCGATGATCAGCTTCCACACTGCGTCGTGCATCGGGACATATGTCCTGGCGATCACCGGGACGACGTCCAGATAGGCATTCGCAAACAGCAGCACGGACGCAGCGTAAGCTCCCACCGCAACTACGCCGGCAGCGAGTGCGGGGACGAACGGGCGAAGCGACCGCTGCTTCCATATTGCCCATAGCGCCGGTGCGACCACCGCTGCAGCGAAATAAGGTTTGATGACCACGACTAGCCCGGCGGCAAATCCGCTGGCGAGAAGTGCTGCCGTGTTCAGGCGCTTCCCGTCAGCGATGAGCGCGATCGCGGTTGCCGCGGGAATCGCAAGAAGGAGCGCCGCATGTTCACGCTGGGCGAAGAGCGCCATCGGAAGGAGCAGCAGGACGAACGACAGCGCGCTGGCCAGCCAAAGAGGCCTTGGCGCGTCGTCCAGTCGAGATGCCAGCCGCACTGTCCACAGCACGCTTGCAACCGCGGCCGCGGCGAAAGCAGCGACGACGACTGCCTCCGGCCTGGCGCCGACGAAGTCTCCGCCAGCCACACCAGCGGCAGGTAGAGCCAGACCGACGCCGGCGGGTTTACTTCCATGATGTCGACGTAAAGCCGGTCGCCGGAGAGAACCCGGTCGCAAACCGTGATCAGCCAGGAAACGTCGGCGTCGACGGGAATCCACAGCGACTGGATAGCCATTGCGATCAGCGCCGCTGCGACAGCGACATGCCAAGGCTGCGCGGTGAGGGGGCTCACCGCGCCGGAGACCGACTGTGTGGGGGCCATTGCCCGCCTGTCCACGACGGACATATCCATGCCGTCGCTGTACCGGACAAAATGTGAAAGCGGCGTAAAGCGGGGAATTGCCGGCTCGCAGGGCTGGAAAGGTTAATTTCCGGAAACCGGCGACCTTAAGTCTTTCTCAACTCCTGACCCACTAATCCTTCGGGCAACCTACGCGGAATATTGGCGCAGGTGGGGGAGCATGCCTCCCATTTAGTGGAGCCTAAGGAGACCGGAAATGGCCAAGTTTCTTAAACTGATCAAGAACGACAAGGGTGCAACTGCCATCGAGTATGGCCTTATCGCAGCTCTCATCGCCGTTGCGGCGATCGGCGCGATGAGCAGCGTTGGTACCTCGCTGAGCTCGACGTTCAGCAACGTTGCCGGCAAGCTCTAAGAAGCTGCCTGCGTAAAGATTGGCGGCGGTGCCGAAAGGCGCCGCCGCTTTTCTTTTGTCTGAAGACTGCGAAGGCCTCCTGAAAGCCGGACTTGCCGCGACCGGTGAGCGCGGCTAGGCGCGGCGCCAATCCCGACCGAATTTTTACAGGAGACCGTTCGGCCATGGCCGTCACGCGCACTTTTTCGATCATCAAGCCCGATGCAACGCGTCGCAACCTCACCGGTGCAGTCACCAAGATGCTGGAGGAGGCGGGCCTGCGGGTCGTCGCGTCCAAGCGCATCCGGATGACAAAGGACCAGGCCGAGGGCTTCTATGCCGTCCACAAGGAGCGGCCGTTCTACAACGACCTGTGCAGCTTCATGACTTCCGGGCCGGTCGTGGTCCAGGTTCTCGAGGGCGAGGACGCCGTCAAGCGTAACCGCGACGTCATGGGCGCGACCAATCCGGCCGACGCGGCCGAGGGCACGATTCGCAAATGCTACGCGGAATCGATCGAGGCCAATTCGGTCCACGGCTCGGATAGCGAAGAGAACGCCAGGACCGAGATCGACTACTTTTTCGAGCCTTCCGAGATCGTCGGCTAGCGGCCGCCCATTTCCAGGAGCCGGCGCGGGGCCGCTAGTTCCCAGCTGGCCGCGATTCGGTCAGCGACGTGGGCCCAATCGACGTTGTCGCCAGTGACTGCGATCGCCACCCAACCGGCGGTTCCCAGGTACGCGGGACGCGAATAGACGTCGGGCGCGGCTTCGATCAGCATCGCCTGCTCGTCGGGCGAACTGGTTTTGACACACACGACAGTGCGACCATCGCCATGATGGTTGTCGCGGAACTGGGCGAATTGCTTTCCGCTGACGAAAAACGTCGGCTGTCCGTGCGACAGGCGCTCCTCGGTCCCGGGAAGCTCAAGCGCGCAAGCGCGAATTCGTGCGAGTGCGTCGCTCATCGGGCAACGAATTGGGTGAGCGCTTCGGGGTAGAGCCGGTGCTCGGCCTCGAGCACGCGCGCCTCCAGGGTCTGCTTCGTGTCGCCGTCCATGATCGGCACTTCCGACTGCGCGAGGACATCGCCGCAGTCGAGTTCCTCGGTGACGAGGTGGACGCTGCAGCCGCTGCTTCCGGTCGCCCGCTGCGATCGCGCGGGCTTGTGGGTTTCCAGCCCGCGATATTTGGGAAGCAGGGACGGGTGGATGTTGACGATTCGCCCCGCCCATCGGCGGGTGAAATCGGGCGACAATATCCGCATGAACCCAGCCAGCGCGATCGTCCCGACGCGGTGATCGGCATAGCGACTGGTCGAGTGCGGCTTCCCACGCCGCCTTGTCGATCCCGCGGCTGTCCCAGGTCCAGGTCGGAATTGCCTGCTCGCGCGCCCAGGCCAGCCCGGCAGCGAGCGGCTTGTTGGAGCCGACAAGCACGACGTCGTAGCCGTTGGCTTTTCGACCAGCGCCCGCATGTTGCTTCCGCGGCCGGAAATGAGCACCGCGACCCGCCGGGGGTCACGCATCGTGGCTGGCCGTCCATTCGTTGCTCGATCCCCAACTTCGCGCCGGACCGGCGATTTCGCACCCCCGCTTGCCGCTGACGATCGTGCCGATGACCGACGCCTGTTCGCCGTTCTCGTTCAAACTGGAAATCACCGCTTCCGAATCGCACGGCCGACACGATCGCGACCATACCGATTCCGCAATTGAAGGTCCTCGCCATCTCCTCGCCGGCTATCGACCCGCCCTCTTGGAGGAGTGCGAACAGGGGTGGAAACTCCCAGGACTGAGGCATCGATTATCGCCCGGCAGCCGCGCGGGAAGGACTCGCGGAATGTTTTCCAGAAGGCCACCGCCGGTGATGTGCGCGAGACCATGGACCAGGCCGTCGCGAATCAGCGCAAGCAACGGCTTCACGTAAATTCTCGTCGGCTCGAGCAACGTGTCGCCGAGGCTGACTCCCGGCAGGAAACGGCGCCTCGGCATGCAAATTCCATGACCGTTCGGAAATAATCCGGCGAACGAGCGAAAATCCGTTGCTGTGAATTCCGGAGCTGGCAATTCCGATGATCGAGTCGCCGTGCCCAATCCGGCTTCCGTCGATCAGGCTGTCGCGCTCAACAGCGCCTACGCAAAATCCGGCGAGGTCGTAGTCGCCCGGCGCGTACATGCCGGGCATTTCGGCGGTTTCGCCGCCAATCAGCGCGGCGCCTGCCCTGCGGCAGCCTTCCGCAATCGAGGCCACCACCGACTCCGCAACTTCAGCGTCCAGCCTGGCGCAGGCGAAATAATCCAAGAAGAACAACGGCTCGGCACCCTGGACGACGAGGTCGTTGGCGCACATTGCGACAAGGTCGATGCCGACGCCCTGGTGCCGATTGAGGTCGATCGCCAGCTTGAGCTTGGTCCCGACGCCGTCATTGGCCGCCACCAGCAGCGGATCGCGATAGCCTGCAGCCTTCAGGTCGAAGAGTCCGCCGAAGCCGCCGAGCTCGGCATCGGCGCCGGGGCGGGCGGTGGATCGCGCCAGTGGTCCGATCGCCTTAACGAGCGCATTGCCCGCGTCGATCGACACCCCGGCATCGGCATAGGTCAGCGGCTTTTGCGACATTGCCTTGCCGCCTAGCCACAAGCGGCTTGGATTTCCACGCCGTTATCGCCAAAAGCAGCGCGAATGCCTCGTCGCCCGCTGCTCATCACCGCACTTTTCGCGCTTTTCTGCCTTGCTGTGGGCGGGGCGCTCTATGCGCAGATGGAAAGCGGCGAGCGCGGAATCCTGCCGCTGGACAGTTCGGGAACGCTCGAGATTGACGGAATCCACGTCGATGTCGGCGGAAAGGACGCACAGAGCGCCCGCTATGCCGGCTGGCGCATCGCCCAGCGGGAAGGATTCAAGCGGCTTTGGGCCAAGAGCCACGGCCTGCCGGTTTCCAAGGCGCCGTCGCTGTCGGATTCCACTCTCGACGACATCGTCAGCTCGATCATCGTCCAGCGGGAGCGAATCGGGCCCAATCGTTACATTGCCGATCTCGGCGTGCTCTTCGATCGCACGCGGGCGGGGCAGCTTCTTGGAATCGCCGGCGTTGGAGAGCGTTCGCAGCCGATGCTCCTGATTCCGGTCACGATCACAGCAGGCACGGAAGTCGGCCTTGAGGTTCGCAACCCGTGGCAGCGGGCCTGGGCCGAGTTTCGGACGTCGCAAAGCCCGATCGACTATGTCCGGGTGAGCGGGCTTGGAGTCGATCCGCTCCTGATCAACGCAGCGCAGACCGGCCGCCCCGGCCGCGCCTGGTGGCGCAATATCCTCGACATCTACGGAGCATCGGACATCATCGTCGCGCAGGTGATGGTCCATCGCCTCTATCCCGGCGGCCCGGCAAAGGCGCGTTTCATCGCCCGCCACGGCCCCGACGGAGAGATCGTCGGCGGCTTCGACCTCACCGCCCGCAACAGCGCCGGACTCGACGACATGATGAATGAGGGCGTGCGCAGGATGGACGAGCTTCTCACCGCCGCCTTCAACGCCGGCCAGCTCCGGCGCGACTCGAGCCTGAACCTGCCTCCACCGCCGCCGCCTCCGCCGGAGGAGCAGCCGGAACAGCAGCAGGTGCAGACCAGTCGCTACCAGGTTGGCGTCGTCTCACCGAACGCGGCGACGTACAATTCCGCGCTTGCCCACCTGCGCGCGATCCCGGGCGTCCAGCGGGTGGAGCAGGTCAACATAGCGATTGGCGACACCAGCTATTTCTTCGTCACCTATCGCGGCGATCTTTCCACCCTGCGCTCTATCCTCACGTCGCGCGGCTGGGCTGTCGAAGGCAGCGGCGATCAGCTGAAAATGCGCGTTGCCGCGCCGGCGGCTTCAACACCCGCTCCGCAGCCGAAGCCGGCGCCGCCGTCGAATACGACCGGTGCGGCCGTCCAGAACCGGGCGCTGGTGGCGGCCGAAGCAAAGGGCAAGCTGGAATGAGTGGCTCACGGGAGCAAATTGCGCTCCCGCTCGACTGGCCCCAGAGCCAGGGCGAGTTGCGGCTGATCGTCAGCGACGCAAATCGCGCCGCTTTCGAGCATTTCCGCAAGTGGAGCCTGTGGCCGGTGAGGTCGACGCTGCTGGTGGGCCCGCGGCGATCCGGCCGAAGCCTGCTTGCGCGCAGCTTCGTCGAGCGGGTTGGCGGCCGGGTGATCGACCAGGCCGACCGGTCGGACGAGGAGGAGTTGTTCCATGCATGGAACGAGGCTCAGGAGAGCGGACGACCGCTGGTAATGATCGTCGACCGTGCCCCGCCCGAGTGGGACATTGAATTGCCGGACCTGAAAACCCGAATTGCAGTCACTCCGGTGGCGACGATAAGCGAGCCCGACGACACTCTGTTTCAGGCGCTGGTCGAGCTCCACTTCGCCGATCGCGGGCTCCACATCCCGCGCGAAGCCCTCCGCTTCATGACGGAGCGGCTGCACCGCGATTACTGGACGGTTGAGCGGGCGGTCGAAGCAGTCGACCGCTTTGCGATTGCCGAGCGCGCGCGCGTCAGCCTGCCGACGGTGCGCCGGGCGCTGATCGACGCCGGAATGATCGATTCCTAGCTGCAGCTAAGTCGTTCGACCCGGCTTCCCGAATCGAGGAAGACGGTCAGCCGGTCGGACCGGAACTCCATCGTCACCGCAGTTCCCTGTGGAACCCAGCGAATTGTCGCCGCGCCGGAAACCCGCATCATTTCCGCACTCAGTTCGGCGGTTGCTTCATGGCCGACGAATTGCTGGAGGTTCGATGAGTCACACTCATGTCCGGGAGTGACTGTGTGCACCGGCAACGGCTGTGCAGTCGCGCAAGCGCTCAGAGCGCAAGCCGCCGCTGCGGCGGCACCAAGGCGGATGGTCATGTCTCTGCTCCCTCGACCAGCCTGCTCATCTTGAGCTTGCCGTTCTCAATGGCGAATCCCAGCCGGCCTTCAACCAGGTCGAGCGCATCGCGCCCGAACTCTTCAAACCGCCAGCCCTTGAGAACGTTCAGGTCGCGCACTCCGGCAGCAAGCGACTCAAGATCGTCGCTTCGGGCGATCAGTCGCGGGGCGACTCCGGATTCCTTGGCGCGGATCTTGAGCAGCAGCTTGAGCAGGTCGCTGACCAGCGCCGCGTCCTTGGTCAGGCCGGGGCGGCGCGGCTCGCGCGACGGCAGGTCAGAACCGTCGAGAGGCTCCGAATCGGCAAGCGCGGCCATCAGCCTTGCGCCTATGTCGTTGTTCTTCCAGCCGGAAGAAAGCCCACGCACCTTGGCGAGGTCCTCCTGCTTCTTCGGCGGATGGGCGGCGAGCTCGACGAGCGTGTCGTCCTTGACGATCCGCCCTCGCGGGATGTTCTTCGTCCGCGCCTCGGTTTCGCGCCAGCCGGCGAGCGCCTTGAGACGGCCGAGAACCGCCGGGTTGCGACTCGGCAGGCGAAGTCTTTTCCACGCATCTTCCGGCTCGAACGCGAAGCTGGACGGGTCGGCAAGCCGCTCCATTTCCTCGTCGAGCCAGGCGCCGCGACCGGTCTTTTTCAGCTTCTCCACCAGGCGGGGGAAGACCTTGGCGAGGTGGGTGACGTCGGCGATTGCATAGTCGATCTGCCGCTTGTCGAGCGGCCGGCGGCTCCAGTCGGTGAAGCGCGCACCCTTGTCGAGGCTGTGGCCGAGCATCGATTCGATCAGGTTCGAATATCCGATCTGCTCGCCGTGCCCGAGGGCCATTGCGGCAATCTGCGTGTCGAACAACGCCCGCGGCATCTTGCCGGTGAGGTTATGGATGATCTCGAGATCCTGGCTTCCGGCGTGAAACACCTTCAGCACGTCCTCATTGTCGACCAGCAGGTCGAGCAGCGGCGCAAGGTCGATGTCTGCCTTGGGATCGACAGCCGCCGCTTCATCGGGGCTCGCGATCTGGATGAGGCACAGGTCCGGCCAGAAGGTATTCTCGCGCATGAACTCTGTGTCCACCGCGACGAACGGATGTTTAGACAAACGCTCGACCAGATCGGTGAGCGTGGCGGTGTCGGTGATCAATGGATGAATTTTCATGGTGTGCGGCGGCGCCATAGCGCGCCCTGACGCCTTGACAAAGGGGCGGGTGAATGGCGAAGCGCTGGCGCGAATTTCCCGCCAGTCCGGCCAATTTCAGAAGCTGAAGCGATCATGCACGCCTACCGCACTCAAACTTGCGCCGAACTGCGCTCCGCCGACGTTGGCAAAACGGTGCGGCTGTCCGGCTGGATCCATCGCCGTCGCGACCACGGCGGTGTGCTCTTCATCGACCTGCGCGATCACTATGGAATCACGCAAATCGTCGCCGACGAGGACAACCCCGTCCAGAAAGTGCTCGATTCGCTTCGCCTGGAATCGGTGATTACCGTGACCGGAGAAGTGGTTGCCCGGGCTCCCGAAGCAGTCAATCCGAAGCTTCCGACCGGCGAAATCGAGGTTATCGCTCGCGAAGTGGAGGTGCAGTCGCAAGCCGCTGAACTTCCGATGCCCGTCGCCGGCGAAGCGGATTACCCGGAGGAAATTCGTCTCAAGTACCGCTATCTCGACCTTCGCCGCGAACAGATGCACCGCAACATGATGCTGCGCTCGGCCGTGATCTCCTCAATCCGTCGGCGGATGATCGAGCAGGGGTTCATGGAGTTCCAGACCCCGATTCTGACCGCGAGCTCGCCCGAGGGCGCGCGCGATTACCTCGTGCCGAGCCGAGTCCATCCGGGAAAGTTCTACGCGCTCCCGCAGGCGCCGCAGATGTTCAAGCAGCTGATCATGGTCGCCGGTTTCGACAAATATTTCCAGATTGCGCCCTGTTTTCGCGACGAGGACGCACGCGCCGACCGAAGCCCGGGCGAATTCTACCAGCTCGACCTGGAAATGAGCTTCGTCACTCAGGACGACGTGTTCGCCGCTCTCGAGCCGGTCCTTTCGGGCGTCTTCGAGGAATTTGCCGACGGCAAAACCGTCACTCCGGCGGGCGAGTTTCCGCGCATTCCGTACAAGGAATTGATGCTGAAGTACGGGACCGACAAGCCCGACCTTCGCAATCCGCTCCTGGTCCATGACGTCGGCGAGCAGTTCAAGGGCTCCGGTTTCGGCCTGTTTGCGAAAATCGTCGCCAGCGGCGGGGTCGTGCGGGCGGTCCCGGCGCCGAATACCGCCGACAAGAGCCGCAAGTTCTTCGACGACATGAACGAATGGGCGCGCGAGCAGGGCTTTGCGGGGCTCGGCTATGCCACGCGCAAGGGCAGCGAGTGGGGCGGCCCGATTGCCAAGAACCACGGCACTGAGAAAATGGACGCACTTGCCGATTCGATGGGCCTTGGTCCGGACGACGGAGTTTTCTTCGCAGCTGGCAAGGAAGCCGAAGCGGCGAAGCTTGCCGGCCTCGCGAGAACCCGGGTTGCCGAACAGCTGGACCTGATCGCGCAAGGCGAATTCCGCTTCTGCTGGATCGTCGATTTTCCGATGTACGAATATGACGAGGAGCTTAAGAAGCTCGACTTCAGCCACAACCCCTTCTCGATGCCGCAGGGGGGCCTGGAAGCGCTCGAGAACAAGGACCCGCTCGACATCCTTGCGTGGCAGTATGACATCGTTTGCAACGGGGTGGAGCTGAGCTCGGGCGCGATCCGCAACCACCGGCCCGACATCATGTACAAGGCCTTCGAAATCGCCGGCTACACGAAGGAGCAGGTGGACGCGGATTTCTCCGGGATGATCAACGCCTTCAAGTTCGGAGCGCCGCCGCACGGAGGCTCCGCGCCGGGTATCGACCGGATCGTCATGCTTCTCGCGGGCGAGCCGAATATCCGCGAGGTTGTGCTCTTCCCGATGAACCAGCGGGCGGAAGACCTGATGATGAACGCTCCGGCCGAAGTCCCGGCTCGGCACCTTCGCGAGCTCGGAATCCGGATCGTCGAACCGAGTTGAGCCAGTCGCTGCCGGGCAGTCGCCGGAACGTTCCGGCGGGCCAGCCTTTCCGGGCAGCATGAGCCAAGTCACAGCGCCGACTGCCAATGAGGACGGTCTTCCGGTGCCACGGCGCTACTGGTCTGCCGCGGCAGTGTGGCTGGCGCTGTCGATGGCGGTGCTCGACAGTTCGATCGCCAACGTGGCTCTCCCGACGATCGCCGGCCAGCTTGGGGCGTCGGCGGCGACGTCCGTGTGGGTGATCAACGCGTACCAGCTGACGATCACCATCCTGCTTCTTCCACTCGCGGCGCTGGGCGACCGGGTCGGGTATCGCTGCATCTACATCCCGGGCCTGGCGGTCTTCACCGTCGGTTCGCTCGGCTGCGCGTTGTCGGGCACGCTCGGGCTGTTGATCGCGGCCCGCGTGGTCCAGGGAATTGGCGCGGCTTGCATCATGAGCATGAATGCCGCCCTCGTTCGGGCGACCTATCCCGCCAGCATGCTGGGGCGCGGGATCGGCTACAACGCGCTCGTCCTGTCAATGTCGGCGGCGGCCGGGCCGACATTGGCAGCGATCATCCTCAGCACCGCAACGTGGCCGTGGCTGTTCCTGATAAACCTGCCGATCGGCGTTGCCGCGGTCGCGGTTGGAATTTACGCGCTGCCGAAGGCGGGCGGCCACGGCCGCCCCTTCGACTGGATTGCCGCCGCGCTTGGTGCAGCGATGATGGGGTTGATCGTCTTTGGCGCCGAAACTTTCGCGCGTGCCGGAGCTGTAGCCGGAGCAACCATGGTCGTTGCCGGGATCGCCTCCGGAGCGATTCTCGTCTGGCGCGAGTGGGGAGACGAGGCGCCGCTGTTTCCGGTCGACCTGCTGAAGATCAGGATTTTCAGCATGTCCATCGCCACCTCGAGCGTTTCGTTCGCGGCGCAGATGCTCGCTTTCGTCACGCTTCCGTTCCTGTTCGAGTCGGTAATGGGTCGAAGTGCCTTCGAAACCGGGCTGCTGATGACACCATGGCCGCTCGCGCTAGGCGTCATTGCGCCGATCGCCGGGCGGCTGGCGGACAAGGTTCGGGCCGGCCTCATCGGCGGAATTGGCCTTGGCATTTTCGCGCTCGGCCTGTTCATGCTGGCCGAACTCGGACACGATCCGGGCACCTTCGACATCGCCTGGCGAATGGCGCTGTGCGGGATCGGCTTCGGGCTCTTCCAGTCGCCGAACAACCGCACGATCGTCAGCTCCGCGCCAGTGCGCCGGTCCGGGGCTGCGGGCGGAATGCTGGCGACCGCGCGCCTTCTCGGACAAACCTCCGGCGCCGTCGCCGTTGCCGTCGCCTTTCACCTTGGGGGTGTCAGCGCCGGACCCGAGCTCCTGTTCGCGGCTGGAGTTGCCGCGCTCGCCGCTGCGGGCCTGAGCCTGCTTCGCCTCCGCTCGCCGCGCACCAAATATCGGCCCGAAGCGGCGGCACCGCTCGTCAGTTAGTCGAGTAGCGCTTCACTTCGCACTCCCGCGCGGGCAGGGAAGCACGATGACCCTGATGCACCGAATTGTCTTCGCGCTGACGGCGATGGCGCTTGTCGCCGCCGCGCCGTTCGAGCCCGCTGCGAAGGGAAGCCGCACAGTTTATCGCCATGCGTCGCTGATCGACGCGACCGGCACAGCGTTGAAGAGCGACATGGCGGTGGTCACCGATGGCGAGCGCATTGCCGCAATCGTTCGCGATTCCGAGCTCACGGCTGAGCAACTCGAGGGCGTCGCCCAGGTCGACCTCACCGGCAAGTTCCTGCTCCCCGGACTTATCGACACGCACCAGCACTTCGCTACTCCGCCGGAGCGGACGGAAGCGGAGGCGCGGCTTAAGCGGGATATTTACAGCGGAATCACCGCCACCCGCGACATGGCGGACGACCTTCGGCAGGTTGCCGACATCACTCGCGCCGCGCGGGTAGGCGAGATACCGTCGCCCGACATCTATTATGCGGCGCTCGTGTCCGGACCGAGCTTCTTCGTCGATCCGCGAACGCAGGCGGTTGCCATGGGCGCAGAAGCGGGGGCGGTGCCGTGGATGCAGGCGATCGATACGGAAACGAACCTTTCGCTCGCCATCGCGCGGGCGAAGGGCACCTACGCGACCGCCATCAAGATTTACGCCAACCTTCCCGGGCGGCTCGTCGATGCAATAACGAAAGAAGCGCATCGGCAGGGAATGGAGGTCTGGGCGCACGGAATGGTGTTCCCGGCGACGCCGTTCGAAGTCGTCGATGCCGGCGTCGATACCGTATCCCACACTTGCTATTTGGCTTACCAGGCGATGGATCGCCGACCGGATTCCTACCAGCACCGCTTCCCGATCGACGCGTCGCTTTTCGTTCGCGACAATCCCGTCATGACCAGACTGTTTGGCGACGTGGCGAAGCGCGGCACGATCCTTGACGCCACCTTGCACGTCTATCGAGAGGTCGAAGCTGCCGCGAAGCAGCAGCACAAGCCGCCGCTGTGCACCGTCGCGCTTGCCGGCAAGCTGACCAACCAGGCCTACCGGTCCGGAGTGACCATTTCCGCCGGAACCGACGGCGACACGCCGATGGCGGAGCCGTGGCCGGCCCTCTTTGACGAGCTCGAGCTTCTTCACGACAGCGCCGGCTTGCCGCCGATGGCCGTCCTGCAGGCGGCAACGGTGAACGGAGCGAAGGCCGCGGGACAGGACAGGGACATGGGAACGATCGAGCCGGGCAAGCTTGCCAATTTCGCCGTGCTTTCGAAGAACCCGCTCGCAGACGTTCGCAACTTCCGAAGCGTCGTCCTGACGGTCAAACGCGGGCGGCAATTTCCAAGGACAGAGTATCGGCCGCAGTAACGCGCCAGGAGCTTCCCACCAGGAGACATTCATGACCTCTTTGCGTTTTTGTGCGCTTCTTCTCGCAGGCGCGTCGGTCGCCGCCGCTCCGGCCGCCGCCCAGCGCTCGGTGCAAGCACCGGCCGCCAACCCCGCCGACGCGCGGCTTCGCGCTCTTTACGACGCCTACGCCCGCTGGGATGCGAAGGAGTTGGCCTATTTCGAGAATGCACAGGGCGAGCTGAAGCCAAGCGACCATTTGCCCCAGGTCGACCCGCAGGCGCAGCAGCGGCGGCAGACCTATCTCGAAGACATGCTTCGCAAACTGAACGCGATTCCGACGGCACAGCTTTCGCCCGCCGAACAGGTCAATGCAGCGGTGTTTCGCACCGTCCTCGAAAATGCGCTGACCGAGCTTCGCTTCAACACGTGGCAAATGCCGTTCAACAGCGACAGCTCGTTCTGGACGTATCTCGATGCGCAAAATGCGTTCGCCAACGCCGCGGAGTACGAACGCTACATCGCCCGTCTCAACGACGTGCCGCGTTATTTCGATCAACAGATCGCCAACATGCGTGCTGGTATCGCTCGCGGCTTTACCGTTCCGAAGGCGACTCTGACCGGGCGCGACAAGTCGATTGAAACCTATGTGGACGCGGCGGCCGAGAAGAGCCCGTTCTACAAGGCGTTCGAGACCATGCCCGCCACGATTCCAGCCGCCCAGCAGGCGGCGCTGCGCAAGCAGGCGGTCGCCGCAATTGTCGGGTCGGTCCTCCCTGCCTATCGCAAGCTCCTCCAATTCTATCGAACCGAATATTATCCGAAGGCGCGCTCGACGATCAGTGCGCACGACCTTCCGAATGGCGACGCATTCTACAATTCGCAGGTTCGCGAATATACGACGCTCGACCTCACCCCCGAGCAGATTCACAATATCGGGCTGGAGGAGGTGGATCGCATCCACGCTGCGATGCTGCAGACGATGAAGGACAGCGGGTTCAAGGGCACGCTCCCCGAGTTCCTTCACTTCCTGAAAACCGACCCGCAGTTCATCGCCAAAACTCCCGACGAGCTGATGGGCGTGTCGGCCTATGTCGCCAAGCGGGTGGACGGCGTCATCGGCGACCACTTCGGCTTTCTTCCGCGCAAGCGCTTCGGGATCATCCCGGTGCCGCCGGCCCTGGCGCCGTTCTACACCTCGGGCCGCGGCGGGCTCGAGAATTGCATGATGAACACCTACAATTTGCCGGTCCGCCCGCTTTACAACATCCCCGTCCTGACGCTTCACGAGTGCGAGCCTGGGCACAGCTTCCAGATGGCGGTGGCCGAGGAGCAGACGAGCCTGCCCTCCTTCCGCCGCCACATCTACTTTTCCGGATCGGGGGAGGGCTGGGGGCTCTATTCGGAATGGCTCGGCGACGAGCTTGGGATTTACCGGACACCGTACGAGAAGTTCGGCCAGCTCAGCTACGACATGTGGCGGGCGGCACGGCTGGTGATCGACACCGGAATCCACCGCTACGGCTGGTCGCGGCAAAAGGCGATCGATTATCTGGCAAGCCATACCGCACTGTCGCAGCATGAGGTCGAGACCGAGGTCGACCGCTACATCAGCTGGCCCGGCCAGGCGCTCGCCTACAAGCTCGGCGAGTTGGACATCCTCAAGCTTCGCAAAGAGGCGGAAGCGGCGCTCGGCCCCCGCTTCGACGAGAAGGGCTTCCACGACGCCATCCTCGCGCTTGGATCGGTGCCGCTCAACGTGCTGGAGGACCAGATGCGCGCGTGGATAAAGGCGCAGGCGGCTGCGCCGGCGAAGGCTCAAGCAGCGAGCTGAACCGCGCCAGTGTCGGCTTTGGGTGGAAAGCTGCCGTTAATGCTTCTTGTTGTGGTCCTCTGCCGACCGTGATCCCTTCCAATGGGCGTAGACGCACTTGCTGAGCACCCCAGTCAGCAAGCCTCCCAAAACAAGGGCTCCAAATGTCAGCCCATCCAACATTGCGTTGCTCATGCCACCGAACTTAGCGCTCGACTTCTAATGTCCGCAATGGGTCGAAAGCGGACACTAGCCCGAACCGTACCCTAAACCCCCTTCGCCCGCGCGATATAGTCGTCGATGTTGCTGGCCAGCACCGTCATCGGCACGTTGCCGCCGAGCACAACCGCGTCGTCGAAGGCCTTGAGGTCGTATTTCGGGCCGAGCTCCGCTTTCGCCTTGTCGCGCAAGGCGTTGATGGTCGAATGCCCGACCTCGTAGCCGCAGGCCTGGCCGGGCCACGCGCAATAGCGGTCGATTTCGCTCCTTAACGAGCCCTCGGTCTGACCGGTCGCCGCGACGAACCAGCGCAGCGCGTCGTCGCGGCTCCAGTGCTTGGCGTGCATTCCGGTGTCGACGACCAGCCGCGAGGCGCGGAATGCCATCGACTGCAAATACCCGAGCCGCCCGAGCGGATCGTCGTCATAGGCGCCAAGCTCGTTTCCGAGCTGCTCGGCATAAAGCGCCCAGCCTTCGGAATAAGCGTTGAAGGCCAGCAGAGTGCGAATGAGCGGTAGCTTGTAGCTATATTCGCCCTGCCAGACGTGGCCGGGAATGCCCTCGTGATAGGTGAGGGTCGGAAGCGACCATTTCGGCAAATCCGCGGTGTCGCGAAGGTTGATGTAATAATAGCCGGGGACGGTGCCGTCGATCGACCCCGGCGCGGCATAGCCACCGGGCGCCCCCGCCTCGATTTCCGGCGGCACACGCTTGACCACGAGATTGCCCGGAACGAGCGTGTTGAATGCTCGCGGAAGCCGCGCCCGGATATCCGCGACCCTGTCGTTCACATATTCGAGAAGCTGGGCGCGGCCGGCATCGGTATTGGGATAGAGGTAGCGCGGGTCCTTGCCGAGCGCGTCGAGCCGCTCGCCGACGCTTCCCTGAGTCAGTCCCTGGCCACGAAGGATCGAGTCCATCTGCGCGTTGAGGCTGGCGAGGCGGTCGAGGCCGAGCTGGTGGACTTCGTCCGGAGTCATGTCCGTGGTCGTCGAGGCGCGAAGCGCCCACGCGTAATAAGCATCGCCGTCGGGAAGCTTCCACACGCCGGCTTGCGGGCGGGCGTGGGCTCGAAGGCGCTCGAGAACGGCGATCTGGCGGTCGAGGGCAGGCACGACATGCGCGCGGACGATCCGCTCGGCTCGCTCTCCCCAGTCGCCCGGGATTTCCTTCGTGCGCCTGGCGAGCGACGTCGCCAGCCCCGACGGGTCGGAGCGGAGCCCCTTCATCTGCTTGAGCGCGCCGTCGAGGATGAAGTCGGGCGGGCTGGCGCCGAGCGCGGCATCATGCCGGATCCGCTGGGTCTCGCCGTCGAGCCCTTCGGCGAATGCGTTCAGGCGGGCGAGATAGGCGTCGGCGTCGCTTCGCGTTTTCACCTGATGATAGCTGTCGAGGAAATCGGGGACTTCGTACCAGGCGCCCTGGTTCTGCGTCACCACGTAGGGCGAGTTTCGGTAGGAGACCTGGTTGTCGAGAACGACGAGGTCGCCGTAGCCGAAGCGATAGCCCTCGAGCGCCACCTTGTGCGCGTAGCGGGCAACCTCGAGGTTGGTTCGCGCGGTATCCGTGAGCCCCGCCTCCGAAGCCGATTCGAGCGTCGCAAGCCGCCGTGCTGCCGCGACCTTGTGCCGGTGGACTCCTTCGAGCGAGCGGTCGGTCAGACGCGACTTGAGAGCTGCTCTCGCGTCCTTGTCGATGCCCAGAGCGCTGGCATTTTCCGGGAATTCGGCGAGCAGCTGCTCGGCCATTCGGTCGAGCATCTGTACCGTGGCGGCATCGCTCGATGCCGCGGCCGGCGCGAAACGGGCGAAGGCGGGCGCGGCGGCAATTGCAGCAACGCCGGCGAGCATCGAACGGCGGGTAAGCGGCATCGACTGCATGAGCGGGTCTCTCTTCAGGGCGCGGAAAGTTGCCGCTCAGCCTCCACGATAAGGCAGTTTCCTTCAACCCCGGTGATCCGGACCCGCTCGCCCGGCTTGGCCGGCCCGCCGCGAGCGCTCCATTCGCTGTCGCCGACCCGCACCCGGCCCTCGTCTTCGTCGACCGCGGAGACGACCAGAACCCGCCGCCCGATCAGCTGAGCGGCGCGGTCGTTGAGCGTCGGGTTGGACCCCTCGCCTCCGGTGACGGCGTAGAAGCGGCGACCGGCCATCACCGCGATCAGCGAGTAGAGGGCGAACAGCCCAAGCTCGCCCGCCAGGCCAACCCCGAACAGGATCGCGAACATTCCGGTGACGAGCGCCGCAATGCCGATCCAGATGAGGAAAACGCCCGGGACGATGATCTCGGCGATCAGGAGCAGGACGCCCCCGATCATCCACAGCCAACCTGGATCGAGGCCTTCGAGCATCACTCGTTATCCTTCCACCCTTGGAACGCCGGGCTTGGTCCGCGCCGCGGGATTGGCGGAGGGGCTGTCGCCCAGCACTTCCTTTGCAAGTTCGCCGATCCCGCCGAGCGTGCCCATCAGCTGCGTTGCCTCGACCGGGAAGAGGATCGTCTTGGCGTTGGGCGAAGTCGCGAACTTGCCCAGCGCCTCGACATATTTCTGGGCGACGAAATAGTTGATCGCCTGGCCGCTGCCCGCTTCGATCGCGTCGCTGACGACCCTCGTCGCGTTTGCCTCCGCCTCCGCGGAACGCTCGCGAGCCTCGGCTTCGCGGAACGCGCGCTCGCGCTGTCCTTCGGCCTGGAGGATCTGCGACTGCTTTTGCCCCTCCGCGCGGAGGATTTCCGACTGGCGCGAACCCTCCGCCTCGAGGATGACGGCGCGCTTCTCGCGCTCCGCCTTCATCTGGCGAGTCATCGCGTTGACGATGTCCGCGGGCGGGCGAATGTCCTTGAGCTCGACGCGAGTGATCTTCACGCCCCACGCTTCCGTTGCCTGGTCGACCACGGAGAGAAGGCGGGCGTTGATCTCGTCACGCTTCGACAAGGTCTCGTCGAGGTCCATCGACCCCATGACGGTGCGCAGGTTGGTCGTCGAAAGCGCCATGATCGCCAAATAAAGGTCGCTGACTTCGTAAGCAGCCTTGGCCGCGTCGAGGACCTGGAAGAAAACCACGCCGTCGACCGCGACCATCGCATTGTCCTTGGTGATGATTTCCTGCCCCGGAATGTCGACCACCTGCTCCATCACGTTGATTCGGCGACCGACGCGATAGAAGAAGGGCGGGACGAAGTTGAATCCCGGCTCGGCGACGCGCGTGAACCGCCCGAAATGCTCGATCGTGTAGCGATAGCCCTGGTGAACGATCTTGACGCTCATCATGACGAAAAGCAGCGCGAGCACCGCGATCGCGGCCATAAAGGTGGTAAGCATGTCTATCCCCGCTTGTGTGTGCGACCATGATGCTTCGTGAGACACGGGAACAAAAGGAAAATCGCAGTGAACAGCAGGCTCGAGGCCGTCCGCTCCGTCCTCTTCCTTCCTGCGTCGAATGCGCGGGCGATTGGCCACGCGCGCGAATCCGCCGCCGATCTCGTCATCCTCGACCTCGAAGACTCGGTGAAAGCTGAGGACAAGGCGCAGGCGCGCTCGGCGGCAGTGGAGGCGGTTGCCGCCGATTGGCGCGTTCCCGTCGCGATCCGAGTCAACGTCATCGGCAGCGAGTGGCATTCGCTTGACGTCGCCTCTGTCGCCGGGTCGGATTGCGATTTTGCGGTTCTTCCCCGCGCCACCTCGGCGCACCTCGTCCACGAAGTCGGCGAAGCCATCGGCAAGCCGCTGCTGGTGATGATCGAGACCGCCGCGGGCGTGCTCGCGGCGCATGAAATCGCACCGAAATGCGCCGCCCTGATCGCCGGCACCAACGATCTTGCCGCCGACCTCGGGCTTCCACCCGGCGCCGGGCGCGAGCCGCTTCAAACCGCTCTTCAGACAATCGTGCTGGCCGGCCGAGCCGCCAAAATTGCCGTGTTCGACGGTGTGTTCAACTCGCTGGAGGCTGCGCAGGGGTTTGAATCCGAGTGCGCGCAGGGGCGCAGCCTCGGCTTCGACGGCAAGAGCCTTATCCACCCCAAGCAGATCGAGACCTGCAACCGCGTCTTTTCGCCGAGCCCCGAGGAACTCGAGCGAGCGCGCCGCCTGGTCGCGGCTTTCGGTGGCGGCGCCGAACGCTTCGAAGGCGAGATGATCGAGCGGATGCACGTCGAGTCAGCCAAGCGCTTGCTCGACCGCGAATGAGCGGGGTTCTCGACCGTCTGCTTCGGCTGGTCCTGACGGCGGTTCACTGCCTGTTGCGAGGCTTCTGGTTCGTCCGCCGCCCGAACACCTGCGGCGCGCACGCACTTGCGTTGACGCCGGAGCGCAAGATCATACTCGTAAAGCTTCGTTACACGTCGGGTTGGCGCGTCCCCGGCGGTGGCCGTCCGGCATCCGAGCCTGCGCTCGACGCTGCCGTTCGCGAGCTTCGCGAGGAGATCGGGATGACCGGCCATGGCGAAGCCACGCCGGCGTGCGACCTCGAGGAGATCGTTCATTTCAAGCGCGACCTGGTGTCGCTCGTGATCGTCCGCGACGTTCGCTATCGCCCGCGCTGGAGCTGGGAAGTCGAGGCAGTGTGCGAAGCTGAAATCGACTCGCTTCCGGCGGACCTTTCGCCGGTAACCAGGCGCTGGATCGAGGAGCTTCGGCCGCTGCTTTGATGATGTCGGCGGGGTGGCGACGAAACCGAAGCGGGTCCCGTTCGCTATTGGGCCATGGCAGTTACCCCCGAGCGATGGTGGACCGAGGAGCGTGGTCCAGGCCCGGTCGTCGCGACTGCGATCCACAACGGCCACGATCTTCGCCCCGAAGCGGCCGCGGCGATGGCGCTTTCCGACGAAGCTCGCATGCGCGAGGAAGACCCGTACACCGGCGAAGCGGTGCTCGACGTCCCAAGCCACGTCGTCGCCCACCGTTCCCGATTCGAGTTCGACCTTAACCGACCTCCCGAGGGAGCGGTGTATCGGACGTCCGATCAGTCGTGGGGGCTGCAGGTGTGGAAAAACGAGCCGGGCGATCCGTTCGTCGGCCGTTCCCTTGCAATTCACTCCGAATATTACCGAATGCTCGGCCAGCTGCTCGACAGCATCGCCATGCGGCACGAGCGTTTCGTGCTTCTCGACGTCCACAGCTACAATCACCGCCGCGACGGCCCGGACGCGGATCCGACTCCGCAGGCCGAAGCGCCCGACATCAACATCGGCACATTTTCGATGCCGCGCGAGTATTGGGCCTTCCTGATCGACCCGTTGATCGAGGCGCTTCGCGGGTACGACTTCGGTGGCCGCAAGCTGGACGTGCGCGAGAACGTCGCCTTCGAAGGCAGGGGCTACCAGGCCCGCTTCACCCACGAACGCTATCCGCTTCGCGCCTGCGCGATCGCCTTCGAATTCAAGAAATTTTACATGGACGAGTGGACCGGCGTTCCCGACGTTGAACAGCTCGCGGCGATGCGCCGCTTCGTCCGCTTCGTGGCTAAAAAATGCGAAGAGCTGCTGCAGTGACGGGACGCGCCAAACTAGAGCTTGCGTCGGATTCGGGCGAACTGCGGTTCGGTCCGCGCGGCGAGCTTCGCGAGAGGTTCGCGAAGAGCGGTCGGATCCACATCGACCGGTGGCTGCCGTTCCTCGTCCTGCATCGCGCCAGCGACTCCGAAGACAGCATATGCCGCAAGGTGGCGATCAACTCTCCGGCCTATTTCGTCTGGTCGGGCGAGGACGATTGCGAAGCGCAAAGCGCGCTGGAGATCGTCGTCGACCAATTGCGCGAAAAGCTCGGCGAGGTTCTCCTCGTCGAGCTCACCGACGCGCCGAGCCTTCCCGAGCGGGCCGATTCGCCAAAGCTTCCTCCACTGGAGATTTCGATCGCCGCCTCGAAGCATAAGGCAGCGAACGCGGCCGCCGAGGCACTGGCGCAGTCGGTCAGTGACGTGAAGATCGATTCCTACCGCGCCAGCGCAGTCACCGAGCCGCTCCAGCCGCCGGCGATTGGAACCGACGGCGCGCAACGGCTGTCCATCGCAGTCCCGCAAATCAATCGCGCGCCCGATGGCGGCAGTTACCCGCAGCTCTCGCACGAGCTGGTATCGCAACTGATCGACTGCATCCTTCGCGCTTCCGCCGTTTTCATGGGCGAGGCTTGCGACGTGCATCCGCCGCATTTCCGGTCTCTCGGCCGAAGCGCGATTCTCGCGGCTGCGCTGAAAGCCGACAAGGCGCTCGATTCGCTGGCCCGGAGCTTCGACTTCCTGTTGTCGATCTCCCCGATCAACACTGCCGAGGCCCGCCAACGCTTCTTCGACGGCGGGGAGCAGCATGCTCCAGAGTTCCGGTATCGGCCGCTGACGGTCGACCCCGACGCGGTGAAGCGCGAGCTCTATGCGATCGACCTGTCGATACTCGAGGATCTCCTTCTGGAGCGGCTGCTTTGCGAGAAGCGGCGCGAAATCGACATGCAGCTGACGATGCTTGCAACCCGCAACACGAGCGCTTTCCGCCCGGCCTCGATGCTTCTCTACGGAGTAGTGACCGAACAGCTGCTCGAGGACGCGCGCACCATCCTCGCTAAGGTAAGGCGGCAGCCTTCGTCCTCTCCGGACGTGGACTGCGATGAACTTGCCGCGGCGGCCCGCAAGCTGGTCGGGCAGTACCAGTCAGTCGACGACCGGTTCAAAGCCCGGGTGGAAATACGCGATGACGTTTCCGGGCTCCTGGTTTCGGGCGATCGCCTGATGATTTCGAGCACGTCCTCGATTCCCGCAAACCGGGTGGAGCCGCTGCTGTCCCATGAGGTCAGCGTTCATCTGCTGACCTATTTCAATGGTGCCACGCAGGGGTTGACGATCTTCCGGACAGGGCTCGCTCACTACGAGGGAATCCAGGAAGGCCTCGGGGTTTTCGCCGAGTGGGCGGTCGGGGGACTGACTTCAGGACGGCTTCGGCTCCTTGCCGGCCGCGTCATCGCAGTCGACGCAATGATCCACGGGGCACGTTTCGTGGAGGTCTACCGGCTCCTTCGCGACGACTTCGATTTCCCAAAAAAGAGCGCCTTCGACATCGCTGCACGCGTTTTCCGCTCCGGCGGGCTGGCGAAGGATGCCATATATCTCAAGGGCTTCCTCGAAGTTGTCGAGCGCGTTGCAACCGGCGAGTCGCTGGACGCGTTCTGGCTCGGGAAGATTGCGCCGGAGCATGTCGATGCCGTCGAGGAATTGCTTCAGCGCGGGCTTCTGCACGACCCTGTTTTCGTACCCGAATTTCTGGCCCGCGAAGATGCCCGGAAGCGAATCGCCGCGCTTGGCAGTGGCTCCTCGCTCGAACGGCTTCTCGAACTGGAGTGAGCGCACTTGCTGATTGGTTTTTTCGTCAATGATATCGAGCGTGAGGCAGAGAACTTCACGACGACAACCCTTGCCCACGCAGCCTGTGTTCGCGGGCACAGGGCCTGTTACATCACGCCGTCCGACTTCGCTCTCAATCCGGATGACACGCTGTCCGTGCACGCGCGCTTCATTCCCGAGCGGAAATTCAAGTCGCGGAAGGACTTTTTCCAGGTTCTCAAGAGCGACGAGGATTGCGAGCAAAAGCGGATCGACGCGACCGACATCGATGTGCTCCTGCTTCGGAGCGACCCGTCGATCGACTTCGAACGCCCGTGGGCGATGGAGGCCGGGATATTGTTCGGCCGCGAGGCCGCGAGCCGCGGAGTGATCGTGCTAAACGACCCCGACAGCCTCTCGAAAGCGATCAACAAGCTGTATTTCCAGAGCTTTCCAGTCGAAACGCGCGCCGAAACGCTGATCACCAAGCACGCGGACGACATCAAGGCGTTCGCCAAGGAGCACAAGAGCAATATCATCCTCAAACCGCTTCAGGGCTCGGGCGGTTCGGGCGTATTCAAGCTCGACCCGAAGAGCAGTTCCAATCTCAACCAGATCATCGAGGCGATCGGCCGAGACGGCTACATCATCGCCCAGGCCTATGTCCCCGCCGCCGAGGAGGGGGATATCCGCCTGTTCCTGATGAACGGGGAGCCGCTTCAAAGAGACGGCAAATATGCTGCCCTAAGGCGCGTTGCCGCGAAGGGCGACATCCGCTCCAACATTCACGCGGGTGCGAAACGCAAGCGCGCGACCATCGGGGAGAAGCAGCTGAAAATAGCGGAGATGATCCGCCCCAAGCTCATCGCCGACGGCATGTTCCTCGTCGGCGTCGATATCGTCGGCGACAAGGTCCTGGAGGTGAACGTCTTTTCGCCAGGCAATCTGGAGAGCTGCTCCGAGCTCGCCGGAGTCGATTTTTCACAATCGATCCTTGACGCGCTGGAGCGAAAGATTGCGATCGTGAGCCAATATGGTGGCGCTTTCGACAATCGGCACCTGGCGGTTCTTTAGCGCCGAGCGCCGCCCTTCGGCCCTTGGCGAATCGCGCCTGCTCTGTCATGGGCCGATATGGCCGACCCAATTTCCAATCCCGAAGTTCCGCTGGGCCTGACGTTCGACGACGTCCTTCTCCAGCCGCTAGAATCCTCCGTCCTGCCAAGCCAGGCGGAAACGAAAACCTGGTTTACCCGCGACATCCCGTTGAACATTCCAATCCTCTCCTCGGCCATGGACACGGTCACCGAGGCAGACATGGCGATTGCGCTGGCTCAGCTGGGCGGAATCGGAGTCCTTCACCGCAACCTTTCGGTCGAGGAACAGTCGGCGGCGGTACGCGCGGTCAAGCGGTTTGAAAGCGGAATGGTGGTCAACCCGATCACCATGCGCCCCGAACAGACCCTCGCCGAAGCGCTCGAGCTGATGAAGGCCAACAGGATCAGCGGAATCCCTGTCGTTGAAAAGTCCGGCAAGCTCGTCGGAATCGTCACCAACCGCGACGTGCGTTTCGCCGAAAACCCGAAGCAGCCGGTCGCGGAGCTGATGACAAGCGAGAAGCTTGCGAAAGTCGCGATCGGGACCAGCCAGGAAGAAGCGCGGCGAATCCTTCACCAGCGCCGGATTGAGAAGCTGCTCGTCGTCGACGAACATGATCACTGCGTTGGGCTGATCACCGTCAAGGACATCGAAAAGGCAGTCGCTGCGCCGCTCGCCACGAAAGACTCTGAGGGGCGCTTACGCGTGGCGGCGGCAACGACGGTCGGCGACAAGGGGTTCGAGCGCTCGACCGCGCTCATTGAGGCCGGGTGCGACTGTATCGTCATCGACACCGCCCATGGTCACAACACCGAGGTCGGCCGCGCTGTCGAGCGGGTGAAGGCGCTTTCCAACTCCGTCCAGGTCGTTGCCGGTAACGTCGCGACCGCCGAGGCAGCGAAGGTGCTGGCGGATTCGGGGGCTGACGCGATCAAGGTCGGCATCGGGCCGGGGTCGATCTGCACGACCAGGGTGGTTGCCGGAGTCGGTGTCCCGCAGTTGACCGCGGTGATGGCGGCAGCCTCCGCTGTTCGTGGATCCGGCATCCCGGTCATTGCCGACGGCGGCATCCGAACCAGCGGCGATATTGCAAAGGCGCTTGCGGCCGGAGCGTCGACGGTGATGGTCGGGTCGCTTCTTGCCGGCACCGAAGAGGCTCCGGGCGAGATGTTCCTGTACCAGGGGCGCGCCTACAAGTCCTATCGGGGCATGGGCTCGGTCGGGGCAATGGCCCGCGGTTCCGCCGACCGTTATTTCCAGCAGGATATCCAGGACCAGCTCAAGCTTGTGCCGGAGGGCATCGAAGGGCAGGTGCCGTTCAAGGGGCCGGTGCGTGACATCGTCCACCAACTCGTCGGCGGCGTGAAGGCAGCCATGGGGTACACCGGATCGAAAACCATCGCCGATCTCCAGGATCGCGCGAAGTTCGTCCGCATCACCAATGCCGGCTTGTCGGAAAGCCATGTCCACGACGTGTCGATCACGCGTGAGGCGCCGAATTACCCGAACTCGTTAGGCGATGACACCGGCAGCACGGCTCGAAGCGGCGGTCGAGATCCTCGACCTCGTCATAAAATCGGCGGTCGAAGACGGCCCGCCGGCGGATTCAATCGTCACTCGCTATTTCAAGACCCGCCGCTACGCAGGTTCGAAGGACCGGCGTGCAGTTCGCGAACTCGTGTTCCGGGCAATTCGGCGCGCTGCCGAACGCCCGCAAAGCGGTCGTGCTGCAGTGATCGGCCTCGCCGGGGACGACCCCGAATTGCTCGGCCTGTTCGGCGAGATCCGTGGCCCGGCGCCGCTGGAGGAGGGCGAAGCCGCCGCCCCCGGCGGAATCGTCCCCGACTGGCTGGTGCCGGAATTGTCGCCGCTGGTCGGGCCCGGCGAATGGCCGGCCTTGATCGACCGCGCACCGCTCGATTTGAGGGTGAACGTCGCCCGAAGCGATCGCAATTCGATGCTGGACGCCTTTCCCGGCTCGCAGCCGACGCCGCTCAGCCCGTGGGGGATCCGCCTTCCGCTGGATAGCCGGATCGACGATTCGGACGGCTATCGCCACGGTCTCGTCGAAGTTCAGGACGAAGGCAGCCAGTTGATCGCGCTTGCCTGCGAACCGCAGTCCGGCCAGCGGATCGTCGACTTGTGCGCGGGCGCCGGCGGGAAGTCGCTGGCCCTCGCAGCTGCCGCGCCGGGCGCAGCAATCGTCGCCACTGATTCGAACCGCTCGCGGCTGTCGAAGCTCGGGCCCCGGGCGCAGCGGGCTGGAGCGAATGTCGAGGCGCGGTTGCTAAATCCGCCTGGCGAACTCGAAGGCCTCGCCGACCTGCGCGGGTCGGCGGATACCGTTCTGGTGGATGCGCCGTGTTCGGGAAGCGGCACCTGGCGCCGAAACCCCGACGCGCGATGGCGGCTGACACCGGAGAGGCTCGACCGGGTGGTGGCGCTCCAGCAGCGGCTTCTCGGCATTGCAGCGGAGCTCGTCAGGCCGGGCGGGTCGATCGTTTACGCGGTCTGCTCGATTTTGAAGCGCGAAGGCGCTGGACAGGTGGAGGCGTTCTTAGGGTCCCATTCAGACTGGGTCGTGCAGGGTCGAAGCGATGCTCCCGGACGGTCGGACGGAAACGGCCATTTGCTCACTCCTTCGCACAACTCGACGGACGGGTTTTTCATCGCGCGGCTAACCAAGCCATGCTAATTGAGCCGCAATATGGAGAAGATCATGCGGATTTCGCTTCGTTTTTTGGTGCTTGGCACGGCGGGCTTGCTGGTTGCGAGCCCGGTCATCGGGCAGCGGCCGGATAACCAGATCCTGCCGAAATCGGTGCAGCTCCAGCAGCAGGCGGAAGCGGAGATCGCAGCCGGCAAGCTGACAGAGGCGGCCGGTCTGTTGGAAACGGCGCTCGCAGTTGACCCGCGCAACCGCTCCGCATTTGTCGACCTCGCCCGCATCGCAAAGCAGCAGAAGGTCTTCGGAAAGGCGATTCGCCTGGCCAATGAAGCGCTGCAGCTGGAACCCGACGATCTCGATGCGATCGAGGTTCAGGGCGAAGCGATGGTCGAACTCGGCGCCATTCCGCGGGCGAAGGAAAATCTCGCCAAGCTCCAGAAGCTATGCGCGAGCAACTGCCGCCAGGTGGCCGCTCTTTCCAGCGCGATAACGCGCGGGCCGACCGTCGCTTCTGCAAGCCCGCCGCAGCTTCCCAAGAAAGACTAGCGCGTCAGCCGAGCGCCCGGGCAAGCGCCACGAAGTCGGCGACTGGCAGGGTTTCCGCCCGCCGTTGCGGGTCGATTCCCAGAGCCTCGAGCGCAGCAATCGCCCCGGGGATCGACTTCAAGCTCGAGCGAAGCATTTTCCGCCGCTGGCCGAATGCCGCTTCGGTGATCTGCTGGAGTCGAATCGCGTCCACTCCGTCCGGCGACTTGCCCGGCGTAAGGTGAAGGACCGCCGAGGCAATTTTCGGCGGTGGGACGAACGCCGAGCGGCTCAAGTGCATCGCGATCTTCGCCTCGGCACGCCATTGGGCGAGAACTGAGAGACGGCCGTAAGACGAGCGTTCCGGCAGGCGCGACGATGCGCTCGGCCACTTCCTTCTGGAACATCAGCGTCAGCGAGCGCCACCACGGCGGCCACTCGTCGGTTAGCCAGCGCAGAAGCAGCGCCGTGCCGACATTGTAGGGCAAGTTCGCAACCACGCGCGCGCCGCGCCCGGCCAGCGCCTCCTCGTCGACTCGCAAGGCATCCGCATCGACGATTTCGAGCTTGCCGTCGAACTCCTCGGCGAGTTCGGCCAGCGCGGGGAGGAAGCGCTTGTCGCGTTCGACCGCGACAACTCTCGCGCCGCGCTCCAGCAGCGCTCTCGTCAGGCCCCCCGGGCCGGGCCCCACCTCGTAAACGGTATCGCCCGCAATCTCGCCGGGCACCGCCGCGATCCTCGCCAGCAGCTGCCGGTCGAGAATGAAATTTTGCCCGAGCGCCTTGCTTGCGCGCAGCCCGTGCCGGGCAATGACGTCGCGAAGCGGTTCCGGGGCGTGGCTCACGCTTCGAGGCGGTGACGGGCGCAGCGGCTTGCGAGACGAAGCGCGGCAGCCATCGGCCGCGGGTCGGCGCTGTCCTGCCCGGCGATGTCGAACGCCGTTCCGTGGTCGGGCGCGGTGCGGACGATGGGCAGCCCGAGAGTGATGTTGACGGCATCGCTGAAGTGCAGCGCTTTGACCGGGATCAGCGCCTGGTCATGGTACATGCAAAGCGCTGCATCGAAGCGCGCGCGTGCCGCCTCGTGGAACATGGTGTCGGCGGGATGCGGACCGGTCACTCGCCAGCCTTCTGCCCGCAGAGCGGCAATGGCCGGCTCGATGACGTCGATTTCGGCGCGGCCGAGCAGGCCGCCTTCGCCGGCGTGCGGATTGAGTCCGGCAATCGCCAGCCGAGGTTCGGCAATTGCGAAGTTGCGCTGCAGCCCGCGCAGGGTCGTCCGACCGCGCGATTCGATCAGGCTTGAGGTGAGCTTCTCGGGGACGTCGGCGAGCTGAATGTGCGTGGTAACCGGCACCGTCCGAAGCGTCGGCGCGGCGAGCATCATCGCGACGTTGCCGGCTGCGATTCCACAGCGCTCGGCGACGAACTCCGTCTGGCCGGGATGGGTGAAGCCGATCGCGTAGAGCTGCTCTTTGGACACGGGGCCGGTAACGACCGCCGCGGCCGAGCCCGATCTCGCGAGGCCGACTGCGATCTCCAATGCGTCGAGAGAGCAATGCGCACCCGCGACGCTGGGGTGACCGGGCCGATCCGCCTCCGGGGACGGGATCTGGATCAGCGGCAGACCGACGTCGAAGGCGTCATCCGCTTCTTGCGGATCTTCGATGGTCGCGATCTGCCCGTCCCAGACGGCTCTAAGCGATCGCGAATCGCCGATGGCAATGAACGGCTTGAGCTCGAACCGCTCGCGATTGTCCCAGCATTTCGCAAGCACCTCCGGGCCGATTCCGGCGGGGTCGCCAAGCGAAACGGCAAGCGGGAGTTGCGGGCCTGACATCACCCGCCGGGTCCTACCGGAATTCGATTATGGCATCACGGCGAAGGTCGCGAAGGTAGCGACGCGCCCTCATGTTCACGCGCTCCTCGTTCAGCTGCGCGTAGACCTGGTCGAATGTCGGGGCGGTAGGATCGACTTCGTCGCGTCCGCAAACGACGAGGATTCGGACGCCCTCTTCGATCGAACCGAACGGCTGGGTCGCCTGCCCGACCTGCATCGGGAGCATGATCTCCTGCAGCGCCGGGGGAAGGTCGCGAAGCTTGACCTCGTCGCTCGATACGACCTCGCCGTGGAAATCACTGGCGATCTTGTCTGCTCCGCCGCAGCCACCGACGTTGCGAGCGGCTTCCGCGAAGCGGGCGACGACAGGCTCCGCCTGCGCCCGATCGACGCCGCTTGGGAAGCTGATCGACACCTGCTTGAGGCTGAGCACGGCGTTGCGTGGATCGGGCGCGAGCACCTTTCGCGAATCCTGGACGGTGATGATCGACACACCGCCGGGAACGGCAATCGGGTTGCTGACCTGTCCGGGGCGCATTTCCTTAACCACCGACGCGAGCTCGGAGGGCAGCTGTGCCGGGCGCACCCAGCCAAGATCGCCGCCGACGGCAGCGGTCGAGGCTTCCGAATATTGCCGGGCGTAACCGGCGAACGAGGCACCCTGCTTGAGCTGTTCGAGAATCTGGTTGGCCGTTCCTACGGCCTGGGAAATGTCGCCTCCCGGTGCCGCCAGGTAGATTTCGCCGACACGATATTCCTCGGCTCCCTTCGAGGCGTTCATCCGGTTGAGCACCGCGTTGACCTCGTCGTCACCGACGCTGACGGTATTTTCGATTCGTTTCTGTTGAAGCCTCGACCAGGCGATTTCGCCCTGGATTTGCCGACGGATCGACTTGATCGAAGACCCGTGCGCCTTGAGGTAGTCGGCGAGCTGCTCGGGCGTTTGCTTGTTATCGCCTGCGATGCGCTGCACCGTGCGGTCGACGTCGCGGTCGCTGACCGTGATCTTGTCCGCCTTCGCCGCCTGGATCTGGAGCGTTTCGTCGATGAGGTTGCGAAGCACCTGCTGGCGAAGCACCTCCATCTGGTCGGCTGGAATGGCGCCTCCGTTGGAAATCGCCAGCAGCGCGAGCCGCTGGTCGATGTCGGACTGAGTGATGACTTCGCCGTTGACGATTGCGGTGGCCTTCACGACCGACGGCATGGTGGTTCCGAACAGCTGTGGGTTCTCGGGGAGGTCGAGTGGCCGGTTGCCGGGAGCGGACGCCGGCGCCTCGGGTGCTGCTTCGGTTTGAGCAACCGCGGCCGTCGCAGCTCCAAGTGCCAAAACAATCAGTCCCACCCGAGCACGCGCCCGCAGGAATTCAGAAGCTACCACCACAGATTTTCCCTTATTGCCCAAAAATGCGCACCTTACCTTTGCCAACGCCCGCTGAACGCAGGCTTAGCGGCCGAGGCCCTTCAATCCTATCTGGAGCGCGAAGGTTGTGCCTTTGCGGAACTCCCCGAGCCGCTCATAGTCGCGGCGCCAGGTAAGTCCAAGAGCCAGGCAATCGTCCTCATAGGCGATGCCGAGGCGGTTGCGGACCGGCTCGTAACCATCGGCCAGCGAGAACGGATCTTCGCTCTTGTCGGTGAGGTCGATGACGGTGGCGCCGAAGACCGACCAGTAGCGCGCGAACTTGATCCGCCCGGCGAGCCGAATCTCCTCGCGGTCGCGCAGATCCTCAACCATCGGATCGATGTTCCGGTTTAGCCGGAGGTAGCCGACCTGCGCATAGGTCTGGTTGCTGCCGATGGTGAAGTCGATTTCGTTCCTGCGCACGGCGAGGTTGTTCTTGTCGAGGCGGAAGCGGTGGGTGAGGTCGAGAAATCGCCCATAGCGGACTCGCGTGCGGCCGACGATGTCCGACAGGCGGCTGCTCAGGCCGGTGCCCTCCGGAAAGATGCCGGGGCGGCGATCGAGCCGGTAGCTTTGCCCCACGGTCGTGCTGATCGAAAGGTTAGGGCGGTCGTAAACCCAGTCGACGCCGTAGGTGACCCGCGAGGAATCCTCCCAGCGATCGTATCCGGGGAAGCGGTTGAGCGCGAACAGGTTGCTGTCCTCGAGATCGACCGATCGCGCGTCTTCATTCGGGATGGCAAGGTTTGGCGTGGCCGGCGTGGCAACGACCTGCACCCGCGGTGTAAGGCGCTGCACCCCTCCGAAAAGCGGTCCGATCAGCGGCCATTGCAGGTCGGCGGCAAGCGCGACGATTCCCCGCGTGTGCCAGCCGTTGGTGCCGCGATAGATCGGCACCACCGTCTCCCCGGCCTCGTCGGTGTGATAGACGTCGCCGCGCATGTAGCCGGTGAGCGTCAGCTGCTGTCCCCAGTCGGTAAGGCGCCTCATGTCCCAGCGGGCGCTTGCGAACGCACGCTGCGTGTCCTGCCCGTCGATCCGCAATATCGCCAGGCTGTTCGCTTCGAGCTGGATCTTGCCGTCGAGCACCGGCGGATCGAGGTTGAAGCGGGCGTCGATTGCCGGAAGAGCAACCGGTATCTCTTTCTGGACGTCGTCGACGCGGAGGCCCTGAAAAGCCCAGCCGGCGATGCTGACGTAGGAATTCGGGCGTGATTCGTTCGGCATTGACGAAGTTTCGAAGCCGGTCGTCGCGCGTGATGTCGTAGCGGCGAGTCACCGTCTTGTCGGTCGCAACCCTCAAAAAGCCGGTGACGCTCCACAACGGGTCGAGCTGCGCCTTGCCATTGGCCTCGAAATAGCCCCGCACGTCGCGTCCCCGATCGGGGACGGACGTAAGGTCGGCGTTTTCGACCTTGCTGTAGGCGACAAACCCGCCGAGCTGGAATGCGCCGATGCTGTTGAGCTCGCGGTACTTTGCCTCGATCGCCGGGAGAGTCCCGGTGTAAAGGTGAGGGGTGAGCGTCAGGTCGCGGTTGGGAGCGACGTGCCAGTAATAGGGCAAGGCGACCTCGAAGCCGTTCTTCTTGGAAATCTTGAGCTCCGGCGACAGCCACCCCGTCGCGCCTTGTCCGCCGGTTCCGACGCTGAAAATGGGAAGCAGCGGAAGAGTCACGCCGAACAGCTGCAATCGTCCGCCGCGGAATTTCACGCGCTGGGTCGCCGGGTCGTAAATCACCCGGCCCGCAGTGATCATCCAGCTCGGCCTCTTGGGGCAGCCGCTTTCGCTGGTCACCGGGCATGGCGAGTAAGCGGCGTTCTCCAGCGTGATGACCTCGCCCGATCGGGTCCCCCGCTGCGCCGCGATCCTGCCGCCGCTTTCCAAAACCACCAGTAGGTTTTCGACGATTCCGTCGCGAAGCGTGTCGGTCAGGACGACAGTGTCGCCAATCACCTTGTCGCCATTGGGATCCATGACCACGACGGTGCCCTCAGCGCGGACCTGGCCGGTCTTGCGGTTCCAAGTAACACGGTCGGCAGCGAGATAATCGCCGTCACGAGACATTCGGACCTGCCCGGCTGCGGAAACGAGATCGTTCTCGCTGTCGTAGACCAGGCTATCGGCACTGAACTCGACGACCGCATCGCCAGCCTCGACCGGCGCAATGGCGGGCGCCTCACGCGGGTCGGTGGGAGCGGCGGCGGCGGCAGCCGCTGGGGCAAAGACGAATGGAAGCGCCGCCCACCAGATCACCCCTTTGCGCAAATGCTCGCCTTCCGCTCTGAACCCGGCCCTGAACGGCGACTATCGCACCTTGGCCAGTGCCTGCAATTGCCTTGGGCGGGAACTGGCCCGCGGTGCAATCGCTTCACCCGCATGGGTGCCTTTGCCAACGCCTGCTCGGCGTCCTAAAGCCCCGCCAGCTTTGCCCTTCCATTTTTCAGGGACTTTGACTTGACGATGAAGATTGATTTCGCCGCTTCCCGGCCCAGTGGAGATTATGCCCTGGTCGTCCCTTCCGCCGGCAAATCTCGCCCAGCCGCCGAAAAGCTCTCCGACAAGGAAAACATCGAGCGCGTTCTCGATCGCCAGCGCTTCGAAGGCGAGAGCGGGAGCTCGGCGGAGCTCTTCATCGACGACGACGGAACCTCGCGACGGCTGGTGGTCGTCGGGACAGGGGACGAATGCCTTCCCTCCGAAGCCGCGGAAAAGCTCGGCGGAACGGCGGTTTCGCGGCTGCTTACGTCGGGCGAGAGCAGTGCCGTCATCGACCTCACCGGTCTCGGCTACGACGGCAATTCGGCGGCGCGGGTAGCACTCGCAGCAGTCCTTCGCGGCTGGCGCTACGATCGCTATCGTACGAAGCTCAAGGACAAGCAGAAGCCGACGCTCAAGTCAGTGACGATCGTCGGTGGCGGCGAAAACGCTGCCGACCTTTGGAATACGCGCTGGCAGGCAGTTGCCGAAGGCGTCGACCTCACGCGTAGCCTGGTCACCGAGCCCGCGAACATCATCTACCCGGAAAGTTTCGTCGACCGCTGCCGCGACCTCTCCAAGCTCGGAATCGAAATCGACGTGCTCGACGGCAAGCAGATGAAGGAGCTTGGAATGGGCGCGCTGCTCGGCGTGGCGCAAGGCTCCGTTCGCGAGCCGCGGCTGCTCGTTCTGCGCTGGAACGGCGGTGAAAGCGGTCAGTCGCCAACGGCCTTCGTCGGCAAGGGCGTGACCTTCGACACGGGCGGCATTTCCATCAAGCCCGCTCAAGGCATGGAATCGATGAAGTGGGACATGGGCGGCGCCGGAGCGGTTGCCGGGGCGATGAAAACGCTCGCGTTGCGAAAGGCGAAGGCGAACGTCATTGGCGTGTGTGGCCTAGTCGAAAACATGCCCGGCGGAAACGCCCAGCGGCCGGGCGACGTCGTCACCACCATGTCGGGCCAAACCGTCGAAGTCATCAATACCGATGCGGAAGGGCGTCTCGTCCTTGCCGACGCAATCGCCTATGTTCAGCGTAAGTACGAGCCGACGACGATCATCGATCTCGCCACTCTTACCGGCGCGATCCTGGTCAGCCTCGGGCATGAATATGGCGGACTCTTCACGCCCGATGACGATCTCGCCGGAAAGCTCCTGAAGTCGGCATCGGAAAGTGGCGACAAGCTGTGGCGAATGCCGCTCGGCGAGCCTTTCGACCGGCTGCTCGATTCGCCGATTGCCGACATGAAGAACGTCGGCCCGCGCGAGGGCGGCTCGATAACCGCCGCCCAGTTCATCAAGCGCTTCGTCGACGACAAGGTGAAATGGGCTCACCTCGACATCGCCGGGATGGCATGGTCCGACAAGGTCGCAAGCACCCATGACAAGGGCGCGACCGGCTTTGGAGTCCGGCTGCTCGACCAGTTCGTGGCCGACAATCTCGAGGGCTGATTGCAGCGCGTGCGGCTCGACTTTTACCAGCTGGGCAGCGTTCCTCTCCAACAGGTGATCGCCAGCCTCGCCGAAAAGCTGCTCCAGCGGGACGAGCGCCTGGTCGTTGTTGCAGCCGATGACACGCAGCTCGCCAGGCTCGACCGCCTGCTTTGGGACCAGGGGCCGGCCAGCTTCATTCCGCACGGAATCGCCGGCGGAAGCGAGGATTCGCGCCAGCCGATCCTGCTGTCGACGACCCCCGACGCGGCGAACGGCGCTCGCAACCTGCTGATCGCAGACGGCGAGTGGCGCGACTCCGCCCTGGCCTTTCACCGCGCCTTTTACGTCTTCGATTCTGAAACGGTGGAGAATGCTCGCTCCGCATGGCGCTCGCTTGCCACGCACGACGAGGTCGAACGGCATTACTGGGCCAACGAAGACGGCCGCTGGGTCGAAAAGGCCGGCTCGACGCGCGGCGGCGATTAAAACGGCAACTGCTCGGGACTCGAGCCGACGATTGAGCACGGCTGCTCGTCGTAAACATTGGCCGAGCCGTTTACCCGACGCTCGCGCGGCAGGTCGAAGCGCGACACAAGGCGATGGTCGGCACGCCGTAGTCACCAACTCCCCCGCGGCGTGCCGGCGAATGACTCGCTGTATTGACACAATAATACACTGGCGGTAGTTTCGCGCCCGGAAGGGGTGCTCTCATGTACAGCCAGAACGACTTGGACGATGCAGTTACCGCCGGCGCTATCACCGCTGAATCGGCGGCCTCGCTACGCAATTTCATGGAAATGCAGCAGTCGCTGCCCATGGTAGACGAAGAACAGTTCCGCCTCATCAGCGGGTTCAACGACATTTTCGTTTCTATCGCTTCAGTGATCCTCCTGGTCGCCGTTGGCTGGATAGGCCAGTGGATCGGCCAGGCTGCCGGCACTTCGCTCGACGGCGACGGACCCTCTTTCCTTGCTCCTGCCGCAGTGGCGGTGACGAGCTGGGCCCTGGCATTGTTTTTCACTGCCAAGCGGCGAATGGCGCTTCCGTCCATTCTCCTCTTGCTGGCGTTCGTCGGTTCCGTTTTCGCAGCTTCGGGTTTCGCACTGACGCTCGCCATCGGCACCGATGCCCTCAATGACAACAATCAGATGCAGGGCATCCTTGCCGCAGCTTCCGGGGCGATCGCCGCCGGCGCGGCATGGGCGCACTGGAAACGGTTCCGGGTGCCGATCACCGTCGCTGCCGGAGCGGCCGCCGTCGCCGCAATCGCGATCGGGCTCCTGCTCGCGGCAATCGGGCAGAATTTCGAACAGGCCAAAAACGTCGTCCTCGGGTTCGTCCTGTTGCTAGGCCTTGGCGTTTTCCTGGTCGCGATGCGCTGGGATTCGTCTGATCCGGCGCGGGTGACTCGCCGTTCGGACGTCGCCTTCTGGCTTCACCTGCTGGCGGCACCGATGATCGTCCATCCGGTCTTCGCGCTGCTCGGCCTTACCAACGGCAACGCGAGCATCACCGAAGGGCTCGTCGTCATCCTCCTCTATGTTCTCATCGGCTTGACGGCGCTAGCCATCGACCGTCGCGCGCTCCTCGTCTCCGGCCTTGCCTATGTGCTTTGGGCGCTCTCGGAGCTGTTCAAGCGCTTCGGGGCCATCGAGCTCAACGTCGCGCTAACGGCGCTGGTCATCGGATCGACGCTGCTCCTCTTGTCGGCCTTCTGGCACCAGGCTCGCGAGGCAGTGGTCAGGCCGCTTCCAGACGGCCTTCGCGCAAAACTCCCGGTTATCGACCGGGCAGCGGTCAGCCAACCAGCCGCATAAGCCTCCGCTCGAGCGGGGCCATGACTCCAGGAAGGTCGTGGCCCCGCTTGAGCACCAGCCCGTGTTCGCTGACCAATGCGAATGCACCCTGCTTCAACCGCAGTTGCGGATGTTTCTCAATCCGGATCTCCGGTCGCTCCGAATGACGGCGGAAGGCTGCGAAGACAGCCATGTGCGGGTGGTGGGCGAGCGCATAATCCCGCCAGTGGCCGGCGGCGACCATTCGCCCGTACAGGTCCATGATGCGCATCAATTCGCGACGGTCGAAGCTGGTGATCGGGCGCCGGTCCCGCGGGTGGGGGAACGGCGCCACCACGCTCAAGCGCGCTTGCTCCTGACGGGCGCCGAATCGGCCGCTTTCGATTTTACCTGCTCGCGAAGCGCGCGGAGTTCGCGCTCGAGCTCGCACAGCCGCGCAAGCACCGGGTCGGCAATTTCGCTGCACGGGGTACCGTAAGGCAGGAATTCCGCGGGCTCGGCCGCATCGACATCGACCGGGACCGGCTTGGCCGGAATCCCGATTACCGTTGCCGCCGGCGCCACGTCCTTCGTGACCACCGCGTTGGCGCCGATCCTCGCGCCTTCGCCGACGTCGATCGGGCCGAGCACCTGCGCGCCGGAGCCGATGACGACATTGTCGCGGATCGTCGGGTGCCGCTTTCCGGTGATCCCTTTGTGCGGATTGGTCCCGCCGAGCGTAACGTTCTGGTAGATGGTGACGTCGTCACCGATATCGGCGGTTTCCCCGATCACGGTGAATCCGTGGTCGATGAAGAAACGCTTCCCGATTGTCGCCCCGGGATGGATATCGATGGCGGTGAGGAAGCGGGAGAAATGGTTGACGCAGCGCGCCAGGAAATACAGCTCGCCACCGTACAGCCAGTGAGCGATCCGGTGCAGGCCCAGCGCCCATGCACCGGGATAGGTCAGCACTTCCCAGTGAGATCGCGCCGCAGGATCACGGGCTTCCACGGATTCCAGATAATCGATCAGACCCGAAAACAAACGGCCAGTCCTTCTATCGTGGCGCTTAATCTATGGGCGCTCCGGGCCGATTGCCAGAGGCGCGTGCGCTAGAGCGTCGAGGAAACCGTTGCGAGCGCTTTCATCACTGCCGCGATTCGAACGGCGGACTGGATCGTGTCCGGCTTTACGCCATGCTCCAGAAGCACGCGCTCATGGCTGTCGATGCACATGCCGCAACCGTTCATCGCGGAAACGGCAACGCTGAACAGCTCGAAGTCGTCCTTGCCGATTCCGTGGCTGGCGATGAAATTCATTCGCAGGCGGGCCGGCATCGTCCCATATTCCGGGTTCGCGACCAGGTGGACGAAGCGGTAATAGACGTTGTTCATCGCCATCAGCGCGGCAGCACCGCGCGCGGCATTCGCATAGCTGTCGGACAGCGTGCCTTCGACTTGCGCTTCGGCCGCGTCGACCAGCGCCTTGGATCCCGACCCGTGAGCGCAGGCCAGCAAAAGGCCGTTCTTGCGTTCCTCCCCGAGAAGCTGGTCGGAAAGGATGGAGGTCAGGTTGAGCCGAACGTCCTTAGCGTAATCGGGAAGGGCGTCGGCAAAGCTCTTGAGGGACATCGAGAGTCTCCTGCTGTGAAAAGGGCGCGGGAACGACGAGTTCCCGCGCCCGATGGTCGTCAAAGCGGCGTTCAGGCAGCCGGCCGAAGGACCTCTTCGCCAGCAGTCCAGTTGCACGGGCACAGCTCGTCGGTCTGCAGCGCATCGAGAACGCGCAGCGTCTCCTGCGGGTTACGCCCGACGTTGAGGCCGTTCACGGTGACGTGCTGGATGATGTTGTCGGGATCGACGATGAAGGTCGCGCGATAGGCGACATGCTCTTCGGGATCGAGGATTCCCAGGGCTTCGGCAAGTTGCTTGCCGTTGTCCGCGATCCACGGGAAATCCGCATTCGCCAGCTGCTCGTCCGAGCGGCGCCAGGCGAAGTGGACGTGGGCGGTATCGGTCGACGCGCCGATCAAAACCGCGTCGCGATCGGCGAAGTCGCCCTTGAGCTCGCCATAGCCGGCGATCTCGGTCGGGCAGACGAAGGTGAAGTCCTTGGGCCAGTAAAAGAGTATTTTCCACTTCCCGTTGCTGTCGCCGAGATCGATCGTTTCACCGGCAGGAAGAGCGGAGGTGCCCTGCTGCACCGGCATCTTGAGGGATGGCAGCTTGTCGCCAACGGTAAGCATTCATGTCTCCTTGTTGTGTTCGCTTATGCACAAGAGTTGCGTTGCACCGCAGCATCTAGGGCTTCGCACTAATCGTTCAACCCTCTCAAACATCGAACATTGATTGGAATTTTCGATTAGCGTAAACAGTGGCGCGATGACCGTTCACCAGCCCACTATCAAGCAGCTGCAGTATCTGGTGGCGCTGCGCGAGCACGGCCATTTCGGAAGGGCCGCGGACGCCTGTTTCGTCACGCAATCCACCTTGTCGGCAGGCCTGAGAGAGCTGGAAGCGCTGCTTGGTGTCACGCTCGTTGAACGGACCCGGCGGATGGTCCGTTTCACCGCGCTTGGCGAAAAAATCTCCGACAAGGCGACCCGTGTCATTCGCGAGGCGGATGAGCTTGCGGAGATGGCCCGATCGCGGGGCAAGCCCCTCCACGGGGAGCTTCGGCTCGGGGTGATCCCGACCATCGCCCCGTTCCTACTCCCCTCGATGCTCCCGCGGCTTCGAAGCGAGTGGCCGGAGCTCAAGCTGTACCTTCGCGAAGAGACGAGCCAGGCCGCCTGCGAGGCGCTTCGCCGAGGGCAGCTCGATTGCGTGCTGCTGGCACTTCCCTACGCCTGCGGCGAGGTCGACTCCGCGCCGCTTCTCGATGATGATCTATTCGTTGCCTTCCCCGCGGGGGAGGCACCGGACGGGGAGGAGGTCGACGTCGCCGATATCGACGAGAAGCGGATGCTCCTGCTCGAGGACGGGCATTGCCTGAAGGATCATGCGCTGGCCGCGTGCAACCGGCCCGAGCTTAGAGCACAGGCGGCAATGATGGGCACGTCGCTGCACACGCTTGTGCAGATGGTCGACAACGGGCTTGGCGTGACGTTCGTCCCGGCGATGGCGATCGAGTCCGGCATTCTCGAGGGCACCAACGTCGAAGCCAGGCCGCTGCGGTCCGACCACGGCTTCAGGCGAATTGCACTGATCTGGCGGCGGTCCAGCCCTCGCGAAGAGGAGTTCCAGCTTCTTGCGACCGCGCTCCGGCGGATTGTCCAGGAAGTCATTCGCGGTCCGGGCAACGCCGGCCGGGCAGCATTGAGCGGAACGGTGCTCGCCCTTAGCCGCGACCCCTGAGCGATTGCCTGCCATCGCTCCGCAAGTCGAAGCGGTCGGCATTCATCACCTTGGTCCAGGCCTCGACGAAATCGCGAACCAACATTTCCTGGCCGCCTTTCTCGGCATAAACCTCGCCGACCGCGCGCAATTCGGCATTCGACCCAAAGATCAAGTCCGCGCGCGTTGCGCGCCACTTCTCGTGACCTTTGGCGCGATCGGTGGCGACATACTCCTCGCCGCCCGATCCCTCGACGGCTTTCCAGGCATTCGTCATGTCGTAGAGGTTGACGAAGAAGTCGTTGGTCAACTGGCCGGGCCGCTTGGTCAGGTGGCCATGGCTGCGCTCGCCGTAGTTGGCGCCGAGCACGCGCAGGCCGCCGATCAGGACGGTCATCTCCGGCACTGACAGGCCGAGCAGCGAGGCGCGATCGAGCATCATTTCTTCGGTCTTCACCGCCAGCTTCTTCTTGCCGACATAGTTTCGGAAGGCGTCGGCCTCCGGCTCCATCACGTCGAAACTTTCGCAATCGGTCTGCTCTGCCGTTGCATCGCCGCGGCCGCCGGTGAACGGCACTTCGCAGCTGGCGCCGGCGTCGTTGATCGCCTTTTCGAGAGCGACCACTCCGCCAAGCACTATGGCATCCGCCACCGACATGCTGCCGCGCAGTGCGTCCAGCGTGTCGAGGACCTTGGCCAGCATCTGCGGCTCGTTGACCTCCCAGTTCTTCTGCGGGGCCAGGCGCAGGCGCGCGCCGTTTGCGCCGCCGCGATAATCTGACTTGCGGAAAGTCGACGCCGACGCCCAGGCGGTTTTGATCAGCTGGCTGACGGTGAGGCCCCCATTGTCGATCTCGGCGGCGATCTTCGACTTGACGGCCGCGACGTCCGCATCCGACGGCATGGTGCCGGCGGGAACCGGGTCCTGCCAGATGAGATCTTCTTCCGGCACTTCCGGCCCGAGGTAGCGAGCCTTCGGTCCCATGTCGCGATGGGTCAGCTTGAACCAGGCACGGGCGAAGGCGTCCCTGAACGCCTCGTGATCATTACGGAATTTCTCGCTGATTTTGCGGAATTCCGGATCCAGCTTCAACGCCATGTCTGCGGTGGTCATCATCGTCGGGACCTTCTTGGAAGGATCATGAGCGGCCGGCGCCATATCCTCTTCCTTCTGGTCGATCGGCTGCCACTGCTTGGCGCCAGCCGGCGACGTAACCAATTCATATTCATAGTCGAGCAGTAGCCGGAAATAGTTCTTCGACCACTCGATCGGCGTGTTCGTCCACGGACCTTCGAGGCCGCTGGTCACGGTGTGCTCGCCTATGCCGCCATGTTTTTCGCCGCTGACCCAGCCAAAGCCCTGGGCGGCGAGGTCGGCCGCTGACGGAGCGGCGCCGAGCGTCGATGGGTCGCCGTTTCCGTGGCACTTGCCGAAAGTGTGGCCGCCGGCAGTCAGCGCAACGGTTTCCTCATGATCCATCGCCATCCGCGCGAACGTCTCCTTGATGTCGCGCGCCATGCCTTCCGCGTCATGCGGATTGCCCTGCGGTCCTTCGGGATTGACGTAGATCAGGCCCATCTGGATCGCTGCGAGCGGTCCTTCGAGGACCTCCATGCCATGGTCGGGCGCGATGCGGGTCTGGACGCCTTCGTTGACCCATTTGTCCTCGGAGCCCCAATAGATGTCGCGCTCCGGCTCGAACACGTCGGCGCGGCCGCCGCCGAATCCGAACACCGGGCCACCCATGCTCTCGATGGCGACGTTGCCGGCAAGAATGAACAGGTCGGCCCAGCTGATATTCTTGCCGTACTTCTGCTTGATCGGCCACAGCAGGCGGCGCGCCTTGTCGAGATTGCCGTTGTCGGGCCAGCTGTCGAGCGGCGCGAACCGCTGCTGGCCGCTGTTGGCGCCGCCGCGCCCGTCGGCCGTGCGGTAAGTGCCGGCCGCGTGCCAGGCCATGCGAATGAAGAACGGGCCATAGTGCCCATAATCCGCCGGCCACCACGGCTGGCTGTCCGTCATCAGCGCCGTGAGATCTGCCTTGAGGCCGTCATAGTCGACCTGCTTGAACGCCTCGGCATAATCGAAGTCGTCGCCATAGGGGTTGGTCGATCCGTTGGGGTTGAGGATCTCGGTCGCCAGCATCTCCGGCCACCAATCCTTGTTCGTGCGGCCGAGCAGTGGGCGGACCCCGCCATCGCCATTTCCCATAGGGCATCCGCCCATCTCACCGGTCTTTGCGTCCATGGATTTTCACTCCTGCAGAAGGAATCTCACAGGGACGGTAGGCGCCGGGAAAGAGCGAAGGAAACGATTTAAAGCGGTCAATGATAGCTGCAAAATCGATTAGGCGTGTCGCGCTAGTCCATGTGCCGGAGGCCGAGGCGCAGATAATCGTAGCCGGTGACCAGCGTCAGCGCCGCCGCGGCCCACAAGCTGACCACCCCGGTCAAGTGAATCCACTGCTGCGCCGGGATCGCACCGCCGAGGATGAGCGCGCCCAGCGCGAGCAATTGCAAGGTCGTCTTCCATTTCGCCAAGTGGCTGACCGGGACGGACACGCGCAATTCGGCAAGGAATTCGCGAAGCCCGGAAACGATGATCTCGCGGAGCAGGATAATGAGCGCGGGCACGATGTTGAAGTCTTGCAGGATCGGCGGGTTGCCGTCCGCCTTTCGCGACGCGACCAGCATGACGATGACCGCTGCGACCATGATCTTGTCGGCGATCGGGTCCAGGAACTGACCAAGTTTCGAAATCTGCCCCTGTGCCCGCGCCAGGTAACCGTCGAAATAATCGGTGAGTCCGACGATGCAGTAGAGGACGAAGGTGATCGCGTAGTCGAACGGGCGCGGCTGCCACAGCAGGAACACCAGAAGCGGGACCGCGAAAATCCGCGAGAGCGTCAGCAGGTTGGGAACCGTCAGCATCGATTGCCCGAGTTATAGCGTTTGGCGGCCTGCGCAAAGGTGGCTATGCCATCGGTCTGTCATGGCAGCCCCTTCGCCCCAGCCTTGATCCAGAACGTCAGTCACTTGCTGCGCGCGCGGCGCTTTCTGCCGCTGTTTTCGACGCAATTCCTTGGCGCGTTCAACGACAGCCTTTTCAAGCAGGCCGTCGTCCTGTTCGTGACGTACCAGCTCTATTCGAACGCGGCGAAGGAGTTCCAATTCAGCGCCATCGCGCAAGCGCTGTTCATTCTCCCGTTTTTCCTTCTTTCCGCTTTGGCCGGCCAGCTTGCCGACGATCACGACAAGGCCCGGCTCATCCGGATCATCAAGCTGGCCGAGATCGGAATCATGGTGATCGGGGGCGCCGGAATCATTTTGGCCAGCGTGCCGCTGATGCTTGCGGCGGTGTTTGCGATGGGCGTTCACTCCACCTTCTTCGGGCCGATCAAATATTCGATTCTCCCCCAGCACCTGCACAAGGACGAGGTGCTGGGCGGCACCGGGCTAGTCGAGGCCGGCACCTACATCGCAATCCTGCTCGGGACGATCCTTGCCGGAGTGCTGGCGTCGAGGCCGGAGGCCGCCGCCGCCGCGGTGGTCCTGTTTGCCATTGCCGGCTTCCTGGCCGGGCGGCAGGTCCCGCCTGCGCCCCCGTCGGCCGAGCGATTGCCGATCACCTGGCACATCGTCCACGCGTCCATCGAGCTGGTCAGCGCGACGATGCACATCCGGCGGCTGTTCCTGGCGATCCTTGCGATCAGCTTCTTCTGGACCATCGGTGCCGTCATGATCATCATCTTCCCGCCGCTGGTGAAGAACGTGCTCGGCGCCAACGAACAGGTCGCGAGCCTCTTCATCGCCATTTTCTCCATCGGGATCGCCATCGGTTCGGTGGCAATCAACCGGCTTTTGAAGAGCCAGGTGTCCGCGCGGTTCGCGCCGGCATCGGTGATCGCGATGGGCGTGTTCGTCCTGCTTCTTCACTTTGTAGCGCTCGCCTGGGGCAAGCAGGGGCCGGACCTGACGACCCTTGGCAACTTCCTGTTCAATCCGATGGCGTGGCCGTTGATCCTGTGCCTTTTGGGCGTCGCGATCACCGGCGGAATGTTCGTCGTCCCGCTTTACGCATTCCTGACGACGACGGTGCCCAAGACGGAAACCGCGCGCACCGTGGCCGCCAACAATATCGTCAATTCGGGGGCGATGGTCGTCGGAGCGCTTCTCGCCTTCGCCCTTAGCAGCGCCGGCGTCGGTCCCGCGGGGCAGCTGCTCCTGGTCGCGGCAATGTGCCTGATTTCAGCCTGGCTGGGATGGAAGCTCCACCTCGCCTGCGACTAGGTCAGGCGATCAAGATCGAAACGAATACGAAACCAGCGGCGAACGTTCCCGCGAACAGCTTCATGTCGTCCGAAATCGACCAGCCGCTCTTTTGCGCGGCGGCCGCGTGGCGCGCTCGCCCGCGGCCGAAGAGCCTCGGGTCGATTCCGATAGGAGCGCGGGCGTGTGCCATGGGGAAAGTCTTAACGGCCATTTAACCATGTTCAACGGCCGTGTTCGACGAATTGCTCCGCGTGTCCCGAAGCGGGACGGCGAAGGCTTGCGATTTTGAGTGCGGTGAGCTTGCTCTGCTCGGTTCGCGATGGTGCGGACGGTGGGAGTCGAACCCACACTCCCTAAGCGGGAAGAGGATTTTAAGTCCCCAGCGTCTACCGTTCCGCCACGTCCGCAGCGGTGGCCACGAGCGTTATAACTCGGACGTGACTTCGCGGATGTTGAGACGCTCGCGCATTTCCTTGCCCGGCTTGAAATAGGGCACGCGCTTTGCGTTCACCTGGACCGATTCGCCGGTGCGTGGATTGCGGCCGACGCGAGCGTCGCGGCTTCGAGTTCGAAAAAGCGCCGAAGCCGCGAAGCTCGACTCGACCACCGTGGGACAGCTGGTCCGTGATGGAATCGAACACCGCGCTAACGACGCTCTCGACCTCGCGCTGGGTGAGGTCTGGGAAATCCTGGCACAGCTTCTGGACCAGTTCGGAACGGATCATTGGCGAGTCCCCGTCAGATTCGGCACACCCATCCTCTTCGAGGGGAGGGTTGGGCTCACGCTGTCAGGAAAGTCCCGACGGCGCAAGCCCCTGTAACCTCTACTTCTTCTTCGCGGCTGTCTTCTTCGCTGCAGTCTTCTTCGCCGCGGGCTTCTTCGTTTCAGCCTCTTCGGTTTCAGCCGTTTCAGCCGTTTCAGCTTCGGCCTTCTCCTTCGCCGGCTTCTTGGCTGCCGGCTTGGGGGTCGCCTTGTTGGTTTCGGCTTCCTTCAGCGCCTGGCCGAGGATGTCGCCGAGCGAGGCGCCGGAGTCCGATGAACCATATTGCGCGACCGCCTGCTTCTCTTCGGCAACCTGAAGCGCCTTGATCGAGAAGTTCGGCTTCTTCGAGCGATCGAAGCCACTGACCATGGCGTCGAACTTCTGGCCGACCTGGAAGCGTTCGGGGCGCTGCTCGTCGCGGTCGCGGCCAAGATCGGTGCGCTTTGCAAAGCCCATCGGTCCGTCGTCGCCGACCTGGACGTCGAGCCCGCCGTCCTTGACGTCGAGAACGGTGACAGTGACGATGTCGCCCTTCTTGACTGCTCCGCCGGCAACGGTTCCGCCGCCGACTCCGCCACGCTCGAGCTGCTTCATGCCGAGGCTGATGCGCTCCTTCTCGACATCGACGTCGAGAACGACTGCCTTGACGGTCTCACCCTTGTGGTGGAGCGCAAGCGCTTCCTCGCCCGAGACTCCCCAGGCGATGTCCGACATGTGAACCATTCCGTCGACGTCGCCGGGAAGCCCGACGAACAGGCCGAATTCGGTCGAGTTCTTGACCTCGCCCTCGACCTGGGTGCCGACCGGGAACTTCTCGGCGAACTCGGCCCAGGGATTTGCCTGCGCCTGCTTGAGCCCCAGCGAAATCCGCCGCTTCTCTTCGTCCACCTCGAGGATCTTCACGTCCACTTCCTGGCTCGTCGAGACGATCTTGCCCGGATGGACATTCTTCTTGGTCCAGCTCATTTCCGAGACGTGGACGAGGCCTTCGATGCCTGCCTCGAGCTCGACGAACGCACCATATTCGGTGATGTTGGTCACGCGTCCGGTGAACGTCGCGTCGACGGGATATTTCGCGCTCGCGCCTTCCCACGGATCCGCCTCGAGCTGCTTCATTCCGAGCGAAATGCGCTGGGTCTCGCGGTTGATGCGGATGATCTGCACCTTAACCGTGTCGCCGATGTTCACGACCTCCGACGGGTGGTTCACACGCTTGTAGCTGATGTCGGTGACGTGAAGCAGGCCGTCGATCCCGCCGAGGTCTACGAAGGCACCATAATCGGTGATGTTCTTGACCACGCCGTCGAGAACCTGGCCCTCGGTCAGCGACTGGATGAGACCGCTTCGCTGCTCGGCGCGATGCTCCTCGAGGATTGCCCGGCGCGAAACGACGATATTGCCGCGGCGGCGGTCCATCTTCAGGATCTGGAACGGCTGCGGCGTGTCCATCAGCGGTCCAACGTCACGGACGGGACGGATGTCGACCTGGCTTCCCGGAAGGAAGGCGACTGCGCCGCCGAGGTCGACCGTGAAGCCGCCCTTCACTCGTCCGAAGATGGTTCCTTCGACGCGGTTACCGTCGCCATATTCCTTCTCGAGCGTGTCCCACGCGGCTTCGCGACGGGCGCGGTCGCGCGACAGCATCGCTTCGCCGTTGGCGTTTTCGACCCGGTCGACAAAGACTTCGACTTCGTCACCGACGCTCAGCTCGGCCTTCTGTCCTGGGGCAGCGAACTCGCGCAGGGCGACTCGCCCTTCGGACTTCAGCCCGACGTCGATGATCGCCATATCGTTTTCGATACCGGTGACGGTACCCTTGACGACCTTGCCCTCGAAGCTTTCGTCCTCGCCGCCGAGGCTCTCGTTCAGAAGGGCCGCGAACTCGTCGCGGGTCGGAAATGCCGTTGTGGCCATAAAATGTGTGTCTCTCGAAACTGCAAATCAGCTTGCCGCGAGCCGCGCCACTATGGCGTGCCTGCACATGCGGACCTGGTAAAACATACTGCCGCAGCGGGCCCATCCCGATGCAGCGTCCCCGGGCACTCGAGCGGAACTCGTCCACTCAAAGGAGCGCGTCCCGATGCCGGCAGGGCCGGATCACCGCACGCGCTCGCCGAAGGACGGGCTTCCGCGGATGCTAAATCGAGCGTCCGCCGGACGCCCGCGCCTATATTCGACAGTGGAGTGGAGAGCAAGGAGCAGCAGGAGTCGGCCTCGACGCCCCTTACTCGGCCTTGGCGGCGTCGGCGCGGCGGGCGTAGACGGTCTGGACCAGCGTTCCTGTCAGCGGCTCCGCCGCCTTCGCGTCCGGCTCGAAGTGCATGCGGCTATTCATCTCGCACTGGTCGCCTGCCGGAGAGGCCTCACCCGAATAGAGAAACGCCTCGCAGGCAATCACCTGGCCGTCCGGCGTGATCGTCATGCGGCTGACTTGGCGGGCGACTTTTTGCGCTCCCTCGACGTCAGGAGGGACGGGGGCGTCGGCGGCGTCCACCGGAAAGAAGCGGGTTTCGATTATCGCGTAAGCGAACGGGTCCGCCTCCGCCCCGCCGGGCTTCAAATCCCGCCCTGGAATACACTTCGCCATCTGTGGATTCGGCAGGTTCGTGGACTCGACGCTGCAGCCGAGTAGCTGTTGATCGCGCGTAAACTCCATCGTCAACCGAAGCATCCACGCGCTTCGCGGCATCGTCGGTTCCGGCCCGTCTTGCAGCTTCCAGACGACCTTCTGGGTGAGGTCCGATCCGACTGCATGGCCGCTCCTGTTGGTGGCGGGTTCGAACTTGCCCCGCGAGCGGAGGAGTTCGCAGGTTCGTGCGTCGAGTGCCGCGTGGCCCGACGATTTCAGGATGGTGCAACGTTCAATCGATCCCGACGGGCCGACGCGCAGCCTGACCTCCACTTCTCCTTCGTCGTTCGAGCGTATCGACTCCGGCGGATAGTCGTCTGCAGTGAACACCTCGGGCATGTTGAGCAGGTGAGACGGGTGCGCGCCGGGCGAGGCCGCGGCGGCGGCAAACAACAAGAACAGGCTGGGCAATTCGGTTCCCCAATAACGCCGGGCAAAGGCAATCGTGGCCCGTCAGTCGCGCCAGGGCAAGCCTGTTCGATTTCAGGCGAGATGTTCCTCGTGGCCGTAAACCAGCACCGTCATCACCGCCTGGCGAAGATGGCCGGTGCTTGCCTCATATCGCTCGCCGCGCGCTTCTCTGCAGCCGAACGGCGGCTCCATGCCGCCGGAAACGGCAACGACCGTGCAGCTGCGCACTCTGCCGTTGCCGTCGATCGCAAGCGCCATCACGCGGCCGCCGAGCAGCGTTTCGCGAGCGTTGAGCGCGGCGTTTGCGCCGTTCTCGGCGGGGCTGAACCGCCGCTCAATCGTGATTTTGGTGAACGTTGATCCCAACCGGCTGGAGGCATCGTGGGCCTCGGCCGACCGCCGGGTGCCGCAGCTTTGTGCGGGCGACTGCGGGAGGTTGGATTCGTAAAGGCACGACTGGCTGCCCTTGGCGAAGGTGTAGGTAATCTTTTCCCACCATGGCGATGTCGTCGTCAGCGCCTGGGTGGTCATCACCCGGGGCGTATCGGCGGGGGTGGCGGCTGGAATGCTTGCTGGCGTGGCAGCGACAAGCAGGGCGGCAAGGCCGAGCACGAGTATTCTCCTTTCCGGCCCGCTCCGGCAGCCTCATGCCACCGCCTGCCAATCCAACGCGCGAATGCGCATTTGGTCCCGATGCGGTGACGGTGAAGTGAGAAAAGAGGAGGGCGCGGATCTTGCCGCTCGGGCATTTTCAGAGGCCCATAACGAAATGGGGGCCGGCATTGCTGCCAGCCCCCACTGCGCCGAGCGAAGGATCCGCCAAATCTCACAACCAGGTCCCAGGGGAACCCAATCCTGAATTCCGGCTCACCAGCTCAGGCGTCGCCTCCCATCAATCCGCTCCCTCCAAGGAGGAGCCCAGCGACCTCTACTCCAGTGCGCCGCCCGAAGGTTCGCTTCTGTTTCGCGCCGCCCGGCCTGACCGAAGTCAAAACCGACCGATGTTCCGCGGCCCTTCTTGGGATAACCCTCAACTGCGTCCCGCTTTGCCCCCCTCGACCGAAATCGTTGGAAGCCGCGTCGCGCTGTCGAAAGATCACCTCTTCCGGCGCCTCGTCCCGGCCTGCCTCGAAATTTCCCCCGAAAGGGTCCTCTCATTGCCTGCCGCGGAGATCGGAGCTTTGGCCACCTGCCGCACCGTCTGTCCGTTTCCGGCTTTCTGGTGAGGCCTGGAACCGCCGTCCCGATCACAGATGCACACTGACTCCACTTTCCGAGTTCGCGCCAAGCGAAAAATCTGGTGAGAAGCCTGTGGATAACGGGGATATCGGGAACAACAGTCGGAACTCTTTTCATTTGGCCCATTCGGTTGCCGTTTCGTTCCCCCCGGCCTACCTCGGCCAGGTGTCTGAATTGTCCGCCGCAACCTCCGATCCGCCCTACCTGAAGGGCCTCAACCCGCCGCAGCGCGACGCGGTGCTGACCACCGAAGGGCCAGTGCTCGTGCTCGCCGGCGCAGGCACCGGCAAGACGGCGGCGCTGACCGCTCGGCTCGCGCACCTGATCGCCAGCCGCAAGGCGTGGCCGAGCCAGATCCTGTCGGTCACCTTCACCAACAAGGCCGCCCGCGAAATGAAAGAGCGGGTCTCGGCGATTTCCGGCGGAGCGATCGAAGGGATGCCGTGGCTCGGCACCTTCCACTCGGTTGCAGCGCGAATGCTCCGCGCCCACGCCGAGCTGGTCGGCTTGAAGAGCAATTTCACCATCCTCGACACCGATGACCAGCTTCGCGTGCTCAAGCAGCTCATCCAGGCGTCGGGGCTCGACGAAAAGCGCTGGCCGGCGCGCCAGCTCGCCGCGATGATCGACCGCTGGAAAAACCGCGGCTGGACGCCCAGGCAAGTCGACGCGGGCGAGGCCGAGGCGTTCGGGCCGGGGCGCGGACGCGAGCTCTACGCGGCGTACCAGGATCGTCTGAAAACGCTCAACGCCTGCGATTTCGGCGACCTGCTGCTTCACATGCTGGTGATTTTCCGCACCCACGCCGACGTGCTGGAAAGCTATCGCGAACGCTTCCGATATCTCCTCGTCGACGAATATCAGGACACCAATACCAGCCAATACGAGTGGCTAAAGCTCCTGGCCGAGCCTCGCCGCAACCTGTGCTGCGTCGGCGATGACGACCAGTCGATCTATTCGTGGCGCGGTGCGGAGGTCGCCAATATCCTGAAGTTCGAACAGGACTTCCCGGGCGCGAAAATCATTCGCCTTGAGCAGAATTACCGCTCGACGGGACACATCCTCTCCGCAGCCGACGGAGTCATCGCAAACAATGCCGGCCGCCTTGGCAAGAGCCTGTGGACCGAGGCGGGCGAGGGCGACAAGATCAGGGTGATCGGCGTTTGGGACGGTCCCGAGGAAGCGCGCCGGGTCGGCGAGGAAATCGAGGGGCTCCAGGGGCGCGGGCGTCCGCTGTCGGATGTCGCGATCCTGGTCCGCGCGCAGTTCCAGACGCGCGAGTTCGAGGAACGGTTCATCGCCATCGGGCTGCCGTACCAGATAATCGGCGGTTTTCGTTTCTACGAGCGCGCCGAGATCCGCGACGCGCTGGCCTACCTTCGCCTGATCCACCAGCCAGGCGACGACCTGGCGTTCGAACGGATCGTCAACCAACCCAAGCGCGGTCTTGGCGACAAGGCGCTCGCCACAATCCACAGCGCCGGCCGCGCCCAGCAGCAGCCGCTCCTCATCGCCGCCGCCTCGCTGCTCGACAGCGACGAGTTGCAATCGCGCGCCCGTAACTCGCTGGGCCGGTTCGTCGCCGACATTGCCCGCTGGCGGCAGCTGGCCGACCAGGTCCCGCACGCCGAACTCGCCCGCACCGTTCTCGAGGAATTGGGGTACACGGCGATGCTCCAGGCCGACCGCTCCGCCGAATCCGCCGGACGCCTGGAAAACCTGCAGGAACTTACGCGGGCGATGGAGGAGTATGACACCCTCTCCGGTTTCCTGGAACATGTCAGCCTGGTGATGGATAACGATGAGGACCGCGGCCGGGAAAAGGTCACGATCATGACGATGCACGCCGCCAAGGGGCTGGAGTTCGACACCGTCTACCTGCCCGGATGGGAGGAGGGGATCTTCCCGTCGCAGCGCGCTCTCGACGAAGGCGGCCTGGCGTCGCTCGAGGAAGAGCGCCGCCTCGCCTATGTCGCAATCACCCGGGCGAAGCGCCGCTCGACGGTACTCCACGCCGCCAACCGCCGAATCTACGGCCAGTGGACCAGTAGCCTGCCGAGCCGATTCGTCGCGGAACTTCCCGACGAGAATATCGAGCAAGAAACGACGATGAGCGGCGGCGAAAGCCTGTGGCGGGCGCAATGGAGCGAACGCGCCGATCCCTTCGCGCATCTCGGTGCGGCGCAGTCGATGCGCGCAAGCACCCGCGGCCCGGGTTGGCAGCGTGCCGCATCGACCGGCCGGTTCAGCCCAGAGCCGCAGCGGGTAATCGAAGCAAGGGCCTCGGCGGTGTCGTTCGGCAACAAGGGGAGGGACGACCTCGCGCTTGGCCAGAGGGTGTTCCACCAGAAGTTCGGCCACGGCACGATTGCCGCGATCGAAGGCAACAAGCTGGAAATCGACTTCGAACATGCCGGCCGCAAGAAGGTGCTGGATTCGTTCGTTTCGACCGGCTGACCGGGAGCCTTTTTATTCCGCCGCCGTTATTACGCGGGCGGGGACACCTCCCAATTCGGCAGCCGGTTCGCTACAGGAAGAGCATCAAGCATGAACGCGTCGCTTCCTCTCGATAAGGCCGAGCCGCCGTTTCTCGCCGGCGACAGCGAACTCGCCAGGCTGATCGGGCGATTCGATTGGGCGCAGACCGACCTCGGGCCCATCGAAACCTGGCCCCAGGTCGTGAAAACGACCGTTGCCCTGATCCTGCGCTCTCCGGTTCCGATCGTCACTCTGTGGGGCGAGGCCGGGGTGATGATCTACAACGAGGCCTATTCGGTATTCGCCGCCTCCCGGCATCCCGAAATCCTCGGCTCAAAGGTACTCGATGCGTGGCCGGAAGTCGCAGAGTGGAACGCCAACGTCATGAACAAGGTGTTCCGCCAGGGCGAGACGTTGTCGTTCCAGGACCAGGAACTGACTCTTCATCGCAACGGGCGCGCCGAGTCCGTGTGGATGAACCTCGATTACTCGCAGGTGGTCGACGATGCCGGAAAAGCGGCTGGCGTCATCGCAATCGTCGTCGAAACGACCGAAAAGGTTCGCGCCGAGCGGCACTTGAGCAGTGAGCATCAAAGACTTGCGCAAATGTTCGACGACGCGCCCGGCTTCATGGCGTTCCTCGACGGACCGGACCATGTCTTCACCATGGCCAACCGCGCCTATCACCAGCTGGTCGGCGGCCGCGACATCATCGGCAAGCCCGTGGCACGCGCCATTCCGGAAGCCTCCGCGCAGGGGTTCGTGCAGCTCCTCGACGGCGTTTACGAAAGTGGCGAGCCGTTCATCGGACAGGCAGTCCCGGTCACCTTGACATCGCCGGACAGTCCCGCGGCCGAGAAGTTCGTCGATTTTATCTACCAGCCGGTCACCGGCCCCGACGGGCAAATCGCCGGGATTTTCGTCCAGGGACACGATACCACGAACCAGCAGCACGCGGTGCAGGCGATCCGCGAAAGCGAAGAGCGCTTCCGGCTGGTTGCCGAGCGCGCTCCGGTGATGCTCTGGATGGGCGATCCGGAGGGCGGTTGCCTCTACCTCAACAAGGCGCAACGCGACTTCTGGGGAGTAGCCCTGGAAGATCTCGACGATTTCGAGTGGGGCGGGAGCGTCCATCCGGAGGATTTCGCCAAAACTGTACGAGGCCTTCGGTGCTGCCATGGCGGCGCATTCGCCGTTCACGGTGTCCGCGCGATACCGCCGGGCAGACGGCACCTACCGGGTTCTCGAAACGCACGCGGAGCCGCGGTTCGCGGCCGACGGCGAATTCGTGGGGATGATCGGCGTCAACGTCGACATTACCGATATACGCGATAGCCAGCGGCGGCTGGAAGACCTGAACGCCAACCTGGAGGCGCGGGTCATTGAAGAGATCGGCGAGCGCCGGGCGGCCGAAGCAGCGCTTCAGCAGGCGCAGAAGATGGAGTTGATCGGGAAGCTTACGGGTGGAGTAGCCCACGACTTCAACAACCTGCTCCAGATCATCTCGGGCAATCTCCAGCTGATGCAGATGAACGCCGATGGCGATGACAAGAACCAGCGGCGGATCGCCAACGCGCTTGCCGGTGTGGAACGCGGTGCAAAGCTAGCCAGCCAGTTGCTTGCTTTTGGCCGTCGGCAACCGCTCGAGCCGAAGGTCGTCAATGCGGGCAAGCTCGTCACCGGTATGGAAGACCTGCTGCGCCGAAGCATTGGAGAGGCTGTCCAGATCGACACCAGGATTGCCGGCGACCTGTGGAACGCGTTCGTCGACCCCGCCCAGGTTGAAAACGCGCTTCTCAACCTGGCGATTAATGCGCGCGACGCGATGGACGGTGTCGGTACTCTGACGATCGCTCTCGAAAACGTTGAGCTGACAGTGGCCGACACCGAGGTCGAGGACGTCCACCCGGGCGAATATGTGCTGATCTGTGTTTCGGACACCGGTGGCGGAATGCCCGCGGAGGTGCTCGAACAGGCATTCGAGCCGTTCTTCACCACGAAGGGTGAAGGAAAGGGATCGGGCCTGGGTCTGTCGATGGTCTACGGTTTCGTAAAGCAGTCCGGCGGACACATCACGATCGAAAGCGAGCCCGGTAGCGGTACGACCGTGCGCCTCTACCTGCCGCGAATCTCACAGGACGAAGAGGACGAGCCCGCTGCGCAGCTTGCGCCCGCAATCGGCGGTTCGGAGACGATCCTGGTGGTGGAGGACGACGAGGCGGTGCGCTCGACAGTCACCGAGATATTGCAGGAACTCGGCTATCATGTGGTCGCCGCCCAGGATGCGACGAGCGCCATGCAAATCCTCGAATTGGGAACCGAGATCGATCTCCTGTTCACCGACGTGGTCATGCCCGGGCCGGTTCGGAGCCCAGATCTCGCCCGCGCCGTTCGCCTCAGGGCTCCGCAGACAGCGGTCCTGTTTACGTCGGGCTATACGGACGGCTCGATCGTCCACGGCGGTCGCCTCGATCCCGGCGTCGACCTGCTTCCCAAGCCCTACAGTCGCGAGACGCTCGCCAAGCGTATTCGCGAGGCGCTGATTTGGGCGAAGTCGGGCAAGCGGGCCTAGCCGCGCCTCGTAACTTTACTGCAGGAAGTGGCGGCGCTCAGCCGATGACGGCGAGCGCGGCTTTGTAGGCGATGAGCCTGGCCTGCCGACTTTCCGCCGGGGACAGTCTTTGGAAAAGGGAGTGGGTTGGGCTGCGGCGCCGCTTTCGCGAGCGCCCGCGCTTAGTGTCGGTGATAATCAGTTTTTACTCAATTTAATCTATTCGTTTTCAAGTCCGGCAGCGGCCTCGGCCGCGGCCATCTTCGCCTTTTCGGCGAGCAGCGTCTGCCGCATTTGCTCGGTTCGTTCCGCTCGGGCGGCCATTGCGCTCCATGCTTCTTCGGAGCGGCGGCAACGGTCACGCACGTTGTCGAGCGTCGCTGCTTCTGCCTCGGCGCGCGCTTCGGCGGCTCGGGCGAGGTAGGTTTCTCGGTCGGTCATGCTTGCCATGCTGCGCTGTGCTGGAGAGCCCGGGGCCGCTCGAGGCGGCCCCCGGCCCTGATGCCGTTAGTCGGCAGGCTGCAGGTTGGTTGCCTTGGTCTTGCCGCGCTGGTCCTGTTCAAGGTCGTAGCTGACCTTCTGGTCCTGGTTCAAAGTGCCCATTCCGGCGCGCTCGACCGCGGTGATGTGGACGAAAGCGTCCTGGCCGCCATCCTCGGGCTGGATGAAACCATAGCCCTTGGTGGCGTTGAAAAATTTTACGGTGCCGATCGGCATGATAGTCTATTCCTTCTGTGGCGGACCGTTGACTCGGTCCTCTGGCGCTAAGAGTAGCCAAATACGAAGGAATGAGGAGCCGCAAAGCGCCTTGAGACCGTCCGTTTGCGACTGGTAGCGGCGCCGATATAGCCGTTGTAGCTGCAAAATGTAAGTACCGCGCGAATCTGCCGCTATTGCACCTAGTTCGACGCTCGTCTCAGCTGCTCGCGGATCCAGGGCATGATCGTGGCCCAGCTGAGCTCTTCCATCAGCTCGATTCCGGCGCGTTTTCCCTTGCGCCAGGCGATTTCCCCCGAAGGCATGGATAGTCCGTCTACGAACAGCGAGACATAGCTTCCGATGGCAGGCAGGCTGTCGCCTTCGACCTGCAACCCGCCAGAAGAGATGTTGCGAATGGTTGCCGGCAGGAAGTCTTCGCCGCGCTTGATGTGGATTGCGCTGCGAATTTCCACGCGAGGCATTGCCCGGCGTTCTGCCGGCTGGCTGACCAATTGCCGATTGATCAGAGCGATGACGTCGATCGGCTGGCGGAAGCGCAGTCCGTTTTCGCCCTCCCGGAGCCATTCCACCGTCGCTTGTTGGCGCTGCCCGGTTCCAAGCTCGATGGTCAGGTCCTCGCCCGGAGTGCTTCCAATCCGGGCCCGCACCGTCGCCCCGAGAGCGGATATCTTGCGGATCTTGCAGTCCTGGCGGACTCCGCCGTGGAGGATGACGGCCGAGTCGAATGGGCCTGTCGCGTCAAATACCGCGGATTCGTCGGCCCAGGGCAGGTCCGCTCCCATGACGAAGGTCGTCATCGACGGCGTTCGGGTCATTGTGGCGGTCGTCATCGGCCGGTGAAAGTGCGCCCGGCTTCGCTAACAAGTCGCTAACGCGCCGCGCTCGTGCTACTCATGGACCGGACGGAGGTGACTATGATGCGCTCTCTCTCGTTGCTGCCTGCCTTGTTCTTGTCGTTCACTGCCGCGCCTGCAGCAGCACAATCGATGATGAATGTGCTCGACACCATTGCGCAGCGTCACCCGGTCGACGACCGAAGCCAGGCAGACGACGTGAAGATCCGCAGGGACGTCAACGACCGGATGACGGTTGCAGTAACGCTCGGCGGATCCGGGCCGTTTCGCTTCCTGGTCGACACCGGCGCCGACCGCACCGCAGTCTCGGGCGCGCTCGCCGCGCGTCTCGGCCTGATCGCCGGCGAGGACGTCTCGCTTCACACGCTGACCGGAATGACCACGGTTCAGACCGCCAACCTGCCGAGCCTTCAGCTGAGCAGGACCGATTTGAACGTGGACGACGCGCCGGTGCTCGACGCCGAGAAGATGGGCGCAGACGGGATACTCGGCACCGATTCGTTGCGCTCGCAGCGGGTAATGTTCGATTTCGACAAGAATGTGATGACGATAGTACCGTCGGAACAACGCGTGATCCCGTCTGAGGAAGGAACCGTCGTCGTCACCGGGAGGCTCCGCAACGGACGGCTCATCGTCACCAACGCCATTGCCGACGGCCAGCGGATCACGGTCGTTCTCGATACCGGATCGGAGGTCAGCGTCGGCAACACCGCGCTTCGGCTTCGCCTGGGCAATGCCGGGCTTATCAGAAGCACCGGCTCGATCGATATGGAGTTGGTCACCGGCGAAACGCTCCAGGGCGAATATGCTTTCGTGAAGACGCTCAACATTGGCGATGTCACTCTCGCCAACCTGGCCGTCGTTTTCGCTGATGCGCATACGTTCAAGAGGCTCGGGCTCGACGAGCACCCGGCGCTCCTGCTGGGAATGAATGCCCTGCGCGCGTTCAAGAAGGTCTCGATTGACTTCGCCAACAAGAAGCTGCGGGTCATGCTTCCGGAAACCGGTGCCCTCGACCACCTGCTGCTGGCGGCACGATAGGCTTCTTTGCTCGTTGAGCGTTCGTGACGCTGGCTACACGACCGACCCTCAACCCGAAGCTTCGCCGCTCCTACGACCTGCGCGGCACGGTCGGTGAAACACTGGACACCGACGATGCCCACGCGCTCGGCCTGGCCTTTGCCTCGATTGCAGCCAGGCGCGGCCTGAGGACGATCGCCGTCTCCCGCGACGGGCGGGCAAGTTCTCCCGACCTCGAATCGGCGCTGGTCGACGGGCTCGTTGCCGGTGGAGCGCAGGTTCGCCAGATGCCGCCCGGGCCGACCCCGCTCGTGTCCTTCACCGTCGACCGGCTGAGGCTCGACGGCGGAGTGATGGTGACCGGCTCCCACAATCCGCCCGACCAGAACGGGTTCAAGCTCATGCTGGGCGGCGACCCGCTGTTCGGCGACGCGCTCGCTCAGTTGTGGCGTGTCGAACCGACCAGTCGAAGCGGCGGCTCGGTCGAGGACGTCGACCTGTCCGGCGACTACATCGCCTCGCTCGTTCGGGAGGTCGAGGGCCTTCAAATCGCAAACGCCGCTTGGGACAGCGGCAACGGCGCCACCGGCAACATCGTCGAGCGGCTCGTGGAACGCTTGCCGGGGCGCCAGCGGACAATGTTCACGCAAATCGACGGTTCGTTCCCGAACCATCACCCCGACCCTTCGGTGCCGAACAACCTGTGCGACCTCCAGCGTACCGTCGTCGAAGAGGACTGCGACCTCGGGATCGCGTTCGACGGCGACGGCGACCGGATCGGAGCGGTGGACGGGGACGGCGAGATCGTCTGGGCCGACCAGCTCATCCTCCTGCTCGCCCGCGACGTGCTGGCGGACGACCCCGGCGCGACGATAATCGGCGACGTAAAGTCGAGCAGCATCCTCTATTCGGGAATTGCGCAGGCAGGCGGGCGGCCGGTGATGAGCCCGTCGGGCTATGTGCTCGTGCGCAAGGCGATGATCGAACAAAACGCCCCCCTGGCCGGCGAAATGAGCGGCCACATCTTCTATCGCGACTGGCACAGTGCCGACGACGGGCTTTTCAATGCGGTGAGGACTCTTCGCGCCATCGCCCGATCAGGGCAAAGCCTTGCCGACTTCCGGCGCAGCCTCCCGGTCACCTTTTCCACTCCCGAAGTGCGGCTCGGCTGTCCCGATGAGCGCAAATCGGAGGTTCTCCGGGCCATCGAGCGCGACGTTCGCGATCGCGGCCTTGCTCCGGACACCACCGACGGGCTGCGGGTGAGCGAAGCCGGGGGATGGTGGCTGCTCAGGGCGTCGGGGACCGAACCGAAGCTTACGGCGCGCTGCGAAGCCGAAGACGGTGAGGCGTTGGAGCGGATTTCAAGCGCGCTGGCGGGGCGTCTCGAAAGCCTCGGCCTGGACCCGCAGGACTTGTGCTGAATTACTCGGCCGCGACCGGCTCTGCGTCGGCCTGAAGCGCCTGCATTGCCGATCGGTATCCATCGAGCGTCCCGACATCGACGTATGACGTGCCGGCGCGCACTGCGACCGCTTCGCCACCTTCGGAAAGCCAGGCATTCACCAGCGTCCCGATATATTCGTCGGGCTCGGGTCGGCGGCTCCAGAAGCCTCGCAGCTCGTGGAACACCCGACCCGGCATCTTGAATGCGCCCCAGATCCACTTCGACTTCGCATTCTCCGACTTCACCTGGATTTCTGTCACCCGGTCATGCTCATCGGTGACAACTGCATCGAAAAACTGCGGCTGCTCGACGGGGAACAGCAGGAACGAGAGCTTGTCGTCGGGAAGGGCAGCAAGCGCGTTTTGGGGAAACCAGATCGTGTCGGGAAGGCCGACCATTACCGGCTCGTCGTCGGGAATGACGCTGTGCGCTCGAAAAATCGCGTCGCACAGGCCGACAGCCTCCGGCTGGACGACGAACGCGACCTCGGCGCCGGCGGCCCGCCCGGGGCCGTAATATTCGACGATGTCCGATTTGCCCGGCGATATCACGAAACAGATCTTCGTCGCCCCAGCGCAGGCCATTCGCTCGACCAGATATTCGCTGACCGCTTTCGGCCGCTCGGTCCGCTCGTCCAGGCGTCCGCCGACCGGGAGCAGCTCCTTGGAAAAAGCGAGCGGCTGGATTTGGGTGCCGTTTCCGGCAGCCGGGATTACGCCCCACATGCCTCGACCTCCGCAATTTCGCTGCACTGGACGCTTCGCGTTCCTTCCCTCGATCAGCGCCACGAGTTCGCGGGCGCGGTGCATCGACGTATGCTCGTCAAGGACGCGCAGCCGGGCACGATTGCCGATTGCCGTGAGCTCCGGGTCGGTAAGCTCGAGCGCGTTGACGACGTCCTGCGAATTGCCTGCAACGAGCACTTCCTCTCCCGGAGTGAAGAAAGCGTCGAGTCCGGCCCACTCGTCGCTGATCATTGCGGCGCCGCAGGCGGCGGCTTCGAATAAGCGTCCGGACGGGCACCAGCCCATCCGTGCCATTTCGCCGCGGGTGACGTTGAGGCTTAGCCGGGAGGAGCTGAAGAAGCTGGGGTGATGCGACGGCGGAATGTGGTCGAGCTTTCGCACGTTGACCGGCCACGCAATGTCGTCGGGGTAGGCGCTCCCGCCGACCAGGAAGCGGCAATCGCGGAGCTTACGGGCCGGCTCGATCAAAAGCTGCTCCACCGAATCCTGCCGGTCGGCCGCATAGGTGCCGAGGTAGGAGAGGTCGGCCGAATACCAAGGCTCGTTGGGCGCCGGCGTGTGCCAGTGAGGGTCGACATGGCCGTAGAGCGGCGCAGTCCGCTTGGCGCCAAGCCTGCGCTCCAGCGCGTCGAGAGCGCCGCCGCCGGTGTAACTCAACACCAGGTCGAAATCGCCGAGGCCGTCTTCCGGCAGGTACGGCACCTGTTCGCCAGCTTCGAGCTTTGCCAGCGTCACTGGCGTGTCGAGGTCGTAGAACAGCCGGGCGGAAGGCGCATGTTCGAGGACGAGCTCGGCCGCGTCCCGCCCATCGGGGCAGTAAGAGGTGACGATCGCCACGTCAGCGGCACTGGTCTCGCGGACCGCCTTGGCGGCAATGTGTTGCCAGTCGCTGTAGAGGACAAGCTCGGCGCCGTCCCAAAGCTCCCACAAGTCGCGGTTTTCCGCGTAATAAGCGACGTCGCGCTCGAAGAAGGTGATTGAGTGGCCAAGCTCGGTCAGCGATCGCATCAGTCCGCGCCACAAGGTCGCGTGGCCATTGCCCCACGAAGAGCTCACCGTCAGTCCGAAGACGACGAATTTCATGCGTCGGCGGGCGGGGTTTTCATGCCATTCCGCCTGTCCATCTCGCCGCTCTCCCGATTCCTGCAACTCAGGAATTGAACCGCGTCCGCAAGGATTGGTTCCAACGGCCACGGGTCGAGGGGGGCGTGCTGGTGAGCCCTGCTGGATTCGAACCCCAAGGATCGCCTCGGCGATCCGTCCACAAACACACTCAGCTGGTTCGTCGCAATGGGCGAGGAGAGTGCTGGTGAGCCCTGCTGGATTCGAACCAGCGACCTACTGATTAAAAGTCAGTTGCTCTACCAACTGAGCTAAGGGCCCACGCAGCGGGGCCGCGCTTACCGCCGTGGGCGGCTGCGGGCAAGGCGATGCGCAAGCTGGCGTGCGGTTAGTGGCGGCTGGAGGCGCCATCCCGGCGCAATCGCTGCCAGCGGCTCGATCACGAAGTCGCGTTTTGCAGCGGCGGGATGGGGCACCGTCAACCACCGCGACCGCCAGCGGCCGCCGCTCCAGTCGACGATGTCGAGGTCGAGGACCCGGGCTGCCCAACGGCGGCCGCTGCGGCGCCCGAATTCGCGTTCGATTCGCTTGAGCGAGCGAAGCATTTCCGGCGGCTCAAGATCGCTTTCGACCAACGCGACCGCATTAGCAAAGTCTCGGCCCGCTCCGCCTTGGGCGCGGTTGAGGAGGATTGGCGATGCGTCGAACAGGCCGAACTCCTCGTCGAGGCGCCCGATTGCCCTCTCCACCACGTGCGGCGGCCGGCCGTGACGACCGTGGCGGCGATTGGAGCCGATCGCGATCGCATAGAGGTGATTTGCTTCGACCACTGCCGCTCGCCTAGGTGAGTGCTGTGCCATTCGCCAGCCCCGCCGACCTCTCGCCAATACCGAAGGCGGAAGCGCCGAGGGACTGCCCGTTGTGCCCACGCCTCGTGCGGCTCCGCGAAGAACATCGCTCGACCCAGCCGGACTGGTGGAACGCTCCGGTCCCGGCATTCGGCGACCCAGGGGCGTGGCTTGCGATCGTCGGCCTTGCCCCCGGCCGCAAGGGCGCCAACCGGACCGGTCGCCCGTTCACCGGCGATGCGTCCGGCGACATCTTTTACTCGACTCTGCTCAAGCTGGGGCTTGCCGAGGGCGAGTATCGCGGCGAAGCCGACGACGGACTGACTTTGAAAGGCACGCTCGTTCTGAATGCCGTGAAGTGCCTGCCGCCGGGCAATCGCCCCACTCCGGAAGAGGTCAGGACCTGCAGTCCCTATCTGGAGAGCTCGCTCGCCGCGTTGAGCTGCGTGCGAGTGGTCGTCGCGCTCGGACAGATCGCCCATATCGCGGCGGCGAAGGCACTGGGGCTGTGGCCGAAAGCGAAATTCGCCCACGCGGCTGAAGTCGTCGCCGGAGATGGCCGATCGCTGCTGTCGAGCTATCACTGCTCCCGGCAGAACACGAACACCGGCAGGCTCACGCGTGACATGTTCGAACGCGTGTTCGAGCGGGCGCTCGAGCTTAAATGTCCTGTGTGAGTCGCCCGTAAAGCTCCGGCCGCCGGTCGCGGAAGAATCCGAAGGCCGCGCGGTGCTTCTTCGCAGCGGCCAGGTCTAAAGTCGCGACGAGCGCACCCGTTTCCCCGTCGCCGAACTCTGCAACCATGTCGCCGCGCTCGTCGCAGATGAAGCTGTGGCCGTAAAAGCGCTGCCCGCCCTCGGTGCCTATGCGATTGGCGGCGACGACGGGCACGACGTTCGACACCGCGTGGCCGATCATCGCCCGCCGCCACAGGCGCGAGGTGTCGAGTTCGGGGTCGTGTGGCTCGGTCCCGATCGCGGTGGGGAAGAAAAGTACGTCGGCGCCCATCAGCATCATCGCCCGCGCGGTCTCCGGATACCATTGGTCCCAGCAGACCCCGACGCCGAGCGTGGTCCTGTGCGGCCCCGGCCACACCTTGAAGCCGGTGTTCCCCGGCCGGAAGTAGAATTTCTCCTCGTAACCGGGTCCGTCGGGGATGTGGCTCTTGCGATAGACTCCGGCGATCTTGCCGTCGGGGCCGATCATGGCGAGCGAGTTGTAGTGATGCTGGCCGTCGGCCTCGAAGAAGCTGGTCGGGATCCAGATTTTCAGCTCGGCCGCCAGCTCCTGCATCGCACGCACCGAAGGATGCTCTGCGGTTGGCCTGGCGTTCGCGAACAGGCTTTCGTCTTCTTCGCGGCAGAAATACTGGCCTTCGAACAATTCGGGCGGAAGAACGACCTCGGCACCGCGCGAATGCGCGTCGCGCACCAGGTCGCTGACGGCGCGAATATTCACATCCGTATCGTCGCCGAAGGCGAGTTGAAGCGCGGCGACGGTGAGCTTGCTCATTGGGGGACCTGTTGTGAGATGCAGTGGAAGCTTCCGCCCCCGGTCAGGATGTGGTCGGCGCGAACCCCGATTGCAACGCGATCGGGGAACAGCGCCTGCACGACCTCGACAGCGGCGCGGTCGTTAGCCGCGCCATATTGAGGTACCACGACCGCCGAATTGCCGATGTAGAAGTTCATGTAGCTTGCCGGGACGATGTCGCCGTCCTCGTTGGTCACCGCGCCTGGCGATGGCAGGGTCACGACGTCGAGTTTGGTCGACCGGAGCCGCCGCGCGGCGTCGCGGTAGACGCTCTCGTTCGGATCGTCCTTCGCCGGCGTCGGAATTGCCACTCGGCCGGGCGCGACGAAGCGGGCAAGGTTATCGACATGGCCGTCGGTGTGATCGTTGGCCAGGCCTTCGCCAAGCCACACGAACTTGGTGAAACCCAGATCGCGGGCGAGCGCCCGTTCGACGTCGTCGCTCGACATCGAAGGATTGCGGTTCGGGTTGAGAAGGCATTGCTCGGTCGTGACGACGGTGCCGAACCCGTCGTGGTCGATTGCCCCACCCTCGAGAATCCACGCCGCCTGTTCGAACGAAAAGCCAGCGTGGGACGCGAGGCGCCGGCCGATCGTGTCGTCGCCGGGAAGGTCGTACTTCCCGCCCCAGCCGTTGAACCGGAAGCCTTGCGCTCTGCGCTCCTTGCCGGAGCCGACGATGATCGGGCCGGTGTCGCGAAGCCAGATGTCGCCGAACGGTTCGACGACGGTCCTGGCGAAGGGGGCGAGGTCGCGAGCGACCGCTGCCGAGTCAGCGTGACTGGCGACGAGCCACACCTCCTCGCCCTTTCCGCCGCAGTGGATGGCAGCGGCAAAGGCGGCGACCTCCTTTTGCGCGGGAAGCAAATCGGCAAGCCACAATTCCGGGTCGGAAGGAAATCCGATCCACACCGCCTGGTGCGGGGCCCATTCAGGAAGCGGTGGTCGCAACATGGATCGCCGGTAGCAACGGCTCGGGCACGCGCCAAGCAGGTCTTTGTTTCCCAACGCGCTTCTGGCAAGATGAAGTGGTGCCGGAGTTAGGGCAGGGGGTAGTCACGTGAAAAGCTGGTTTTTTGGCGGTGCGGCACTTGTCGCGCTCAGCCTTCCCGTCGCGGCTTCGGCCGCGGCTGCGGAACCGCCGATTGGCTCTCGCCTGGGAAGCCGGGTTGAAAAGCAGAAGGCGGCGGATGAGAAAAACGCTGTGCTGGTCGCACACGAACTTGCCGGTTGCCTGATCGTGAAGCGTGGATCGGTTGCCCGCCACCTCCTCGACTCACGAGACGCCGAGGAAGTCCAAAAGCTGAATTCGAGCCTTACTGGCGAAGTCGAATGTCTCGCCAACATCTCGGGCAACGACCTCGTCGAGGGCGTTCAGGTCAATTACCCGACGGACGTCATGCGGGGCGACCTCGCGGAGGAATTGCTCAGAAAAGACGAGCGGTCGATCCTTCAACTTCCGGCGATGCCGATCCAGCGGACCTATTCGCGTCCGTGGTTTGCTCTAAGCGGGCGGCACGACAGTGTCGACGAAATGGCCGCTTGCGTTGCGAGCACCAATCCAGCGGCTGTCATGGCTCTGGTCGATTCGACGCCGTTCAGCGCGAGCGAAGACAGCGCCTTTTCCAACCTTATCCCGCTGATGGGGCCGTGCCTGGTCGCCGGGACAAAGCTCGACGCAAAGCGTGAGCCACTGCGCGCCGCGCTCGCCGAAGCGTTGTACCAGCGCCTAAATCATCCGGAGGAGGAAGTGACGCCTCACGTCGAGGAAGAGCACGATCCGCCGAAGCACTGAACGAAAAAAGGGCGGCCAGTGCGGCCGCCCTTTTGTATTTCCGTCGCGGCTGAAGATTAGCGCGAATAGAATTCGATGACGAGGTTCGGTTCCATGCGGACCGGATAGGGGACTTCGTCCAGCGTCGGGACGCGGGTGAAGCTCACCTTCGAGGTGCCATCCGGAACCACGTAGTCGGGGACGTCGCGCTCGGCGAGGCTCTGGGCTTCGATGACCAGCGCCATCTCCTGCGCTTTCGGACCGAGCTCGACCACGTCGCCGACGTCGACCCGGCGCGAGGCGATGTTGCACTTGACGCCGTTCACGCGGATGTGACCGTGGCTGACAAGCTGGCGGGCGGCCCAGATGGTCGGAGCGAACTTCGCTCGATAGACGATCATGTCCAGCCGACGCTCGAGGAGCCCGATCAGGTTCTGCGAAGCGTCGCCTTTCATGCGGCTGGCCTCGGTGTAGGTGCGCTTGAACTGCTTTTCGGTGATGTCGCCGTAATAGCCCTTGAGCTTCTGCTTGGCGCGAAGCTGGACACCGAAATCGGAAAGCTTGCCCTTGCGGCGCTGGCCATGCTGGCCGGGGCCGTATTCGCGGCGGTTGACCGGGCTCTTGGGCCGTCCGAAGACGTTCTCGCCCATTCGGCGGTCGAGTTTGTACTTGGCGCTTGAGCGCTTGCTCACGTCATATCTCCAATTCGCGTTTCACATGTCCCGGAACCGCACCGACTGCCATTGCGGCAGGCGCGATCACCGCTTCACCGGGAATGCGGGATCAATTGCGAAGGCGCGCACCTAGGTGCCGAGCACCGCAACGTCAAGCTTGAGGGCCCTTCGGCCAGTCGTGCGCCAGACTAGTGGGGGCTGCCGCCGACCGATCCGCCGATTCCGGCAGCAGTGCTCGAACGATTGCTTTGAAGCAGCCGCTGGGCTTCGTCTTCCAGCTCTTTCCACTCTTCCTTGGTCTTGCAGATCCGCCTTGAGCTGGAAAAGTGGGAGCCGGTGTCGGCCTGGGTTATGCGCTTGCAGACAAGCTTTTCCTTGGCAGGTTCCTGCGCAGATGCCGCCATGTGGAATGAAAGCAGGACGAGGCCCGCCGCGCCGATGATACGCACTTGATACTTCTCCCCAGAACAGATGCGGACCATTGGCACGGTTAAGGCGAAAAGCCAATCACTGTCAGCGGCTTCTCGGCGGATCGACGAGTGCCCGAATAACGCCGCGAACCGCCTTCACCTCGCGTGACGACCACTGGGCCTTGGTGAAAATCGTCCGCAACGTATTGCGGGTCGCCTGCGTGCGCGACGGCGGGTGGAAATAGCCCTTTTCCTGAAGCTCGCCGTCGAGATGCTGGATCAGGCCTTCGAGTTCACCCTGTTCCGCCGCCGGCTCGAGCTCCTTGACCGGGGGCTGCGCAAGCGTGCTTCGCCGCGACCATTCGTAGGCGAGGAGGATGACCGCCTGCGCGAGGTTGAGCGAGCCAAACTCCGGGTTGATGGGAACGGTGACGATGGCCTTGGCAAGAGCGACGTCCTCGGTTTCAAGCCCGGAACGCTCCGGGCCGAACAGGATTGCCGAGCGCGCGGCCGGACCCGGCGATTTCCTCGGCCATCACTTCGGGCGTGAGTACCGGCATCACCAGGTCGCGCCGGCGCACGGTCGATGCGTAAACGGTCGAACAGTCGGCAACTGCTTGCGCCGTCGTTTCGAACAATCGTGCCCGTTCGAGAACGACATCAGCGCCGCTCGCCGCGGGGCCGGCTTCGGGATTGGGCCAGCCGTCGCGCGGCGCCACAAGGCGCATGTCGGTGAGGCCGAAATTGAGCATCGCCCGCGCCGCCTTGCCGATATTCTGCCCCAGCTGCGGGCGGACGAGGACGATGGCGGGCTTTGGCGCGCTAACTCCCATCGCCGACTGCACCGGCAATTTCCGCGAAGTCGCCCGGTTCGCTGAAGTCCTTGTAGACGCTCGCGAAGCGAATGTAGGCGACGTGGTCGAGCGCTTTCAGCCCGTCCATAACCGCTTCGCCGATCGCGCTGGTCGTCACTTCGTCGCCGCGCGTTTCGAGCTGGCGCTGGATCGAGGTGATGAGGCGCTCGACCCGCTCGGCGGGGATATCGCGTTTCCTGCAGGCGATGGAGATCGACCGCTCGAGCTTGCTTCGGTCGAACGGCTCGCGCTCGCCGGTTTTCTTGGCAACCGTCAGGTCGCGGAGCTGGACTCGCTCGAAGGTCGTGAAGCGCGCCCCGCACGCCTCGCACTGGCGCCTGCGGCGGATCGACGCGCCGTCCTCGGACGGGCGGCTGTCCTTCACCTGGCTGGCTTCGTGCGTGCAGAAGGGGCAGCGCATCCCTTAGCCTTCGTAGATCGGGAACCGCGCGCACAGCTCGCGGACTCGCTCGTTGACGTCGTCCTCGAGAGGCCCGTTGCTTTCCGGCCCGTTGGCGACGAGGCCGTCGAGAACGTCGGCAACCATGTCGCCGATCTGGGCGAACTCCGCTTCGCCGAAGCCGCGCGTGGTTCCGGCAGGCGAGCCCACGCGGATGCCGCTGGTCTTCATCGGCGGCAGCGGGTCGAACGGAACGCCGTTCTTGTTGCAGGTGATTCCCGCGCGCTCGAGGCTTTCGTCGGCATCCTTGCCGGTCAGCCCGAGCGGGCGAAGGTCGACGAGCGCGACGTGGGTGTCGGTCCCGCCGGCAACGAGATCGGCCCCGCGCTCCTTCAAGCGGTTGGCGAGGGTTTGCGCGTTGGCGATGACCGCCTTGGCGTAGGTCTTGAACTCGGGCTCGAGCGCTTCGCCGAACGCGACCGCCTTGGCGGCGATGACGTGCATCAGCGGCCCGCCCTGCAAGCCGGGGAACACCGCCGAGTTGATCTTCTTGGCGATCGCCTCGTCGTCGGTCAGCACCATTCCCCCGCGCGGGCCGCGGAGCGTCTTGTGGGTGGTGGTGGTGACGACGTGCGCGTGGCCGAATGGCGTGGGGTGCTCGCCGGCTGCGACCAGCCCGGCGAAATGCGCCATGTCGACCATCAAATAGGCGCCGACTTCGTCGCAAATCTCGCGGAATCGCTTGAAATCGAGGTGCCGCGGATAGGCCGAGCCGCCGCAGATGATCAGCTTGGGCTTATGCTCCTTGGCGAGCTTTTCGACCTCGTCGAAATCGACCAGATGATCGTCGGGGCGAACGCCGTACTGGACCGCGTCGAACCACTTGCCCGACTGCGCTGGCGGAGCGCCGTGGGTCAGGTGCCCGCCGGCGGCAAGGCTCATCCCCATGATGGTGTCGCCCGGCTGGAGAAGCGCAAGCATCACCGCGCCGTTCGCCTGCGCGCCCGAATGCGGCTGGACGTTGGCAAAGCCGCATCCGAACAATTTCTTCGCCCGCTCGATCGCCAGCGTCTCGACCGAGTCCGACGGTCCGCAGCCCTGGTAATAGCGCCGGCCGGGATAGCCTTCGGCATATTTGTTGGTGAGGACGGAGCCCTGCGCTTCGAGCACCGCCTTGCTGACGATGTTTTCCGAAGCGATCAGCTCGATCTGGTTCTGCTCGCGCTTGAGCTCGGCCGCGATCGCGTCGGCGACCGCCGGGTCGGCTGTCGCCAAGACCGATCGCGTGAAGAAGCCCTTGGGCTGAACGTCGTTGAGATTGGCTGCACTGGCCATTGTTCAGTCGCTTTCTGCAAGGAGCTGGGAGAGCTGGTCGACCCGGCGCTGGTGACGCCCGCCGGCAAAGTCGGTGCCGAGGAATTCGGTGACGCAGGCGCGTGCCATGTCGCTTCCGATCAGGCGGCCGCCAAGGGCGAGGACGTTGGCGTCGTTATGCTCGCGGGCAAGCCGCGCCGAAAGCGGGTCGTCGACCCGCGCGCACCGGCATTTCGGATTGCGGTTCACCGCCATCGAAATCCCGATGCCCGAGCCGCACACCGCGATTCCGCGCTCGGCTTCGCCGGAAGCAGACTGCGCGCGCGAGCCGCGTCGCCGATATTCGGGATAATCGACGCTTTCGGGACCGTTGGTGCCAAGGTCGAGGACGACATGGCCGCCGTCGCGAAGCCATGCCGCAAGCTCGTCCTTCAGGGCAAATCCGGCGTGGTCGGAGGCTAGGGCGATGCGCATTGGAAACGCCTACGGCAACGGCCGAGGATTCGCCAGCCTATGCGGCCTTGGCGGTCTCCAGCTCTAGCCGGCCCCATATTTCGACGAGTGCGCCGACCAGCTCGTCCATCATTTCGGGCGTGTGGCAGGGGCCGGGAGTGAAGCGGAGGCGCTCGGTGCCGCGCGGGACGGTGGGGAAATTGATCGGCTGCACGTAGAGGCCGTATTCGGCAAGCAGGACGTCGCTGATCTTCTTCGCCTTGATCGGGCAGCCGACCAGCAGCGGGACGATGTGCGTTACGCTCGGCATCACCGGAAGCCCGGCTGTCGCGAACTTCTTTTTCAGCGGCCGCAGCCGCCGATTGCTGGGCCTCGCGCTCCGTTGACGAGGTCTTCAGGTGGCGAACGCTTGCAAGCGCTCCGGCGACGAGCGACGGGCGACAGCGAGGTGGTGAAGATGAAGCCGGGCGCATAGCTGCGGATGCAGTCGATGATCGTCCGGCTCGCGGCGATATAGCCGCCCATCACTCCGAACGCCTTGCCGAGCGTGCCTTCGATGATCGTCAGCCGGTGCGGCGAGGCCGTCGCGCTCGGAGATGCCGCCGCCGTGGTCGCCGTACATTCCGACCGCGTGGACCTCGTCGAGGTAGGTCAGCGCGCCATATTTGTCGGCGAGGTCGCAGATTGCGGCGATCGGGGCGATGTCGCCGTCCATCGAATAGACGCTCTCGAACGCGATCAGCTTGGGCGTTTCGGCATCGCACCCGGCGAGCAACTCTTCGAGATGATCGAGGTCGTTGTGCCGGAACACTCGCTTCTCGCAGCCCGAGTTCTTGATCCCGGCGATCATCGACGCGTGGTTGAGCTCGTCCGAAAAGATCACGCAGCCGGGAAGCAGCTTGCAGATGGTCGAGAGCGCTGCTTCGTTCGACACGTAGCCCGAGGTGAATAGAAGCGCCCCGTCCTTGCCGTGAAGCGAAGCCAGCTCGCTTTCCAGGTCGACATGGAAATGGGTGTTGCCGCTGATGTTGCGGGTGCCGCCGGAGCCCGCGCCGACGCTGTGGAGAGCGGTCTCCATCGCTTCGATGACGGCCGGGTTCTGGCCCATCCCGAGATAATCGTTCGAGCACCAGACGGTGACCGGCTTCGGCCCGTTGCCGCCGAAGCAGTGCGCGTTGGGATAGGATCCCTTGGTCCGGAGGATGTCGATGAACACGCGATAGCGACCCTCGCCATGGAGCCGCTCGATCGCCGATTTAAAGATGCTGTCGTAATCCAAGCTGCACGAATCCCGCCGCGTTCGAGGGCGCCTTTACCGCCGTGAGCCGGCCATTTCCACCCTCGGAAAGCTACTTACAGCGTCCTGACGTCGGTCAAACCCTGTTCGGCAAGCGCGCTCGAGCAAGCGCGTTGCGCGGCGGGCCGCCGGTGAAAACGGCGATTCCGCCCGGATATTCGGCAGGCCACGGCTGCTCGCGGGTGAGGTAGGCGACTCGCCTGGCAATTCCGGCCCCACCGTCGACCCAGCGAAGGCCAGGGAAAGCTTCGTTCAGCTCGTCGCGCAAGAGCGGGAAGTGCGTGCAGGCGAGCACGACGGTGTCGATTTTCTCGCCGCCGGCCTGCTCGAACAAAGGCGATGCCGCCCGGCGTACCTGCTCGGCGGTTACGCCATCACCGGCGAGCTTGGCCTCGGCCAGTTCGACCAGCTCCGCCGACCCGAAGCGGAGGACCGTGCAGTGGCTTGCGAACTTCTCGGCGAGGTCGTCGACATAGGGCTGGCGGATGGTCGCCTCGGTGCCGAGCACGCCGATGACGCCGCTCTTCGTCAACTCGGCGGCGGGCTTGATCGCCGGGACGGTTCCGACGACCGGCACGTCGAGTGCTGCACGGACATGGTCGAGAGCGATCGTGCAGGCCGTGTTGCAGGCAATGACGACGAGGCGCGGATGGAATCGCTCGACCAGCCGCCCGAGAAGCGCAGGCACCCGCGAGGCGATGTCGGCTTCGCTGCGCGTTCCGTAGGGGAAGCCGGCGCTGTCGGCCGCATAAACGATGGGCGCGGTCGGAAGAAGCTCGCGCGTCGGCCCAAGAACCGACAGCCCGCCGATTCCGGAATCGAAAAACAGCAAGGGCGAGTCCGGGTCCACGCTCCTGCATTTGACTGACCGCGAACTCGCCTGCAACTGTCGCGGCGATGGGGGACTTGTGACAACCGACATGCTTCTGGCGCTTCTGACCGGCTATTTGCTCGGCTCGATCCCGTTCGGGCTGCTCCTGACCCGGCTTGCCGGCAAGGGCGACGTTCGCAAGGTCGGCTCCGGCAACATCGGTGCCACCAACGTCCTTCGCGCGGCGGGCAAGGGTGTCGCCGCGGCGACCCTGGTGCTCGACGCGCTGAAGGCGACCGCGGCCGTCCTGATCGCCCGGGCGCTGTGGCCGGATTGCGAGACCTTTGCTGCCGCCGGCGCCCTGATCGGGCATCTCTACCCGCTGTGGCTGAGATTTCGCGGCGGCAAAGGCCTGGCGACTTACTTCGGGCTTCTGGTCCCGCTGTTCCCGGTCGGGGCCGCCGTTTACGCGGCGGTATGGATCGCCGCCTTGCTGATCTTCCGGATATCGTCGGTGGCGGGGATGCTTGCCGCAATCAGCGCCCCGATTGCCGCGGCGGTCGCCGGGTACCGTCCGCTATTCCCGATTCTGCTCGGTTTCACCCTTCTCGTGCTGTGGCGTCACCACGAGAACATTGCGCGGCTAAGAGCCGGCAAGGAACCGCGAATCGGGAGCAACAGTGGCTGACGACTTACTCGCAAGAATCCGGCTGATCCGATCGCCGTCGATCGGCCCCGTCACTTACCGACAATTGATTGCCCGCTTCGGTTCGCCGCAGGCAGCCCTGGACGCAATCCCCGACCTTGCCCGGCGCGGTGGCGGCAAGCCGCCGTCGCTGTGCAGCGAGGCGGCGGCCGCCGGGGAAATCGCGAAGGTTGAGAAGCTCGGCGCACGCTATCTCGTGCTCGGGCAGGGGCTGTACCCATCCTTGCTTGCAGAACTCGACGACGCGCCGCCGCTCCTCGTCGCGAAGGGCGACGCAAGGCTGCTCGATCGGCCCGCAGTGGCGATGGTCGGCGCTCGAAACGCGTCCGCTTCGGCGTGCCGGTTCGCGCGAAGCCTTGCTCACGATCTGGGGCTGCAGGAGCTGGTCGTGGTCTCCGGGCTTGCGCGGGGAATCGACTCCGCCGCTCATGACGGAGCGCTCGAGACCGGGACGATCGCAGTCATCGCCGGCGGGATCGACGTCGTCTATCCGCCGGAAAACAAGGCGAGGCAGGAAGCGCTGTTCGAGCGCGGCCTGGTCCTCGCCGAAATGCCGCCGGGCACCGAACCGAGGGCGCGGCATTTCCCTTATCGCAACCGGATCATCGCCGGACTTGCCCTTGGCACGGTGGTGGTCGAGGCAGCGCCGCGCTCGGGTTCGCTGATCACCGCGCGGCTGGCGGCCGAAGCGGGCAGCGAGGTGATGGCGATCCCCGGTTCGCCGCTCGATCCGCGGGCGCGCGGGTGCAACCAGCTGATTCGCGACGGGGCGACCCTGGTCCAGACAGCCGAGGACGTCGTCGAGGCGGTCCAGCCGCTGAAGCCCCGCGTGGCGGCCGCAGCCTCTCGCTACGAACCGATGATCGATCAGCTCGACGGCGAGGCCGCCGATTCGGTCGAAGCGCTGCTCGGGCCATCGCCGGTCCCGGTCGATGAACTCATTCGCCTGTCGGGCGCGTCGAGCGGAGCGGTCCAGATGGCGCTTCTCGAACTCGATTTGGCGGGCAGGATCGATCGCCACGCCGGCGGACGAGTCAGCCTGAGCGGCCCTTGAACCGTCATACGCTTGCCAGCAGATGTCCGGCGATCCGGCTCCGAACGAAGATGCTTGACGCGGCGAATCCGCCGACCCCACCTTGTACGCGTATACGTGAGGAACAGCTTTGAAACTCGTCATCGTCGAATCGCCCGCCAAGGCGAAAACCATCGAAAAATATCTGGGGCCAGGGCACCGGGTGCTCGCCTCCTACGGCCATGTGCGCGACCTTCCGGCCAAGGACGGTTCGGTCGATCCCGACCAGGATTTCGCGATGGAGTGGGAGGTTTCCTCCGACAAGACCCGCCAGCTCAAGGCCATCACCGATGAGGCCAAGGGCGCCGACACGCCTGATCCTCGCTACCGACCCTGACCGGGAGGGGGAGGCGATCAGCTGGCATCTCGCCGAGGTCCTGAAAAAGCGCAAAGCACTTCCGGCAAAGGTGCAGCGCGTCGCCTTCAACGCGATCACCAAGTCGGCCGTCACCCAGGCGATGGCGAACCCACGAGAGCTCGATACCGACCTGATCGACGCCTACAAAGCGCGCCGCGCGCTCGATTATCTGGTCGGGTTCACCTTGTCGCCGATCCTCTGGCGCAAGCTTCCGGGGGCCAAGTCGGCCGGGCGCGTGCAATCGGTTGCGCTGCGGCTGATCGTCGATCGCGAGCGCGAAATCGAAATCTTCCGACCGCAGGAATATTGGTCGGTGGTCGCCAGCTTCGAAGCCGACGGGCAGGGCTTCACCGCTCGCCTGGTCGAATTCGACGGCAAGAAAATCGACCGGCTGACGATTGGCAATCGCGGCGATGCCGACAAGGCGAAGTCGGCGGTTGAAACGGGGCATTTCACCGTCTCGTCGGTCGAAACCAAACCGTTCGCCAAGAACCCGCCGCCGCCGTTCACCACGTCCACGCTGCAGCAGGAAGCAGCGCGAAAGCTCGGCTTTTCCGCCAGTCACACGATGCGGGTCGCGCAGGGACTCTATGAGCAGGGTCTGATCACTTACATGCGGACCGACGGCGTCGACATGGCCGCCGAGGCAATCAGCGCGGCCCGAAAGACGATCAGCGAGCGCTACGACGGCGGCTACGTTCCCGACCGGCCGAGGCAATATACGAGCAAGGTCAAGAACGCGCAGGAAGCGCACGAGGCAATTCGCCCGACGGATTTCTCGCAGCGGCGCGCCGGTTCGGGCGACGACGGGAGGTTGTACGAACTCGTCTACAATCGCGCGCTGGCCAGCCAGATGGCGTCCGCCCGACTCGAGCGGACGACAGTCGAGCTTGGCGACGGCACCGGCCGGGCAGTTCTCCGGGCGACCGGTCAGGTCGTCCTCTTTCCCGGCTTCCTGGCTCTGTACGAAGAGGGGCTGGACGAAAAGGGCGAGGATGAAGAGGGCGCACGGATGCCGATCCTTCGCCGCGGCGATTCGCCGGCGAAGACCGGAGTCGAGGCCACCCAGCACTTCACCCAGCCGCCGCCGCGCTATTCCGAGGCGAGCCTCGTCAAGCGGCTCGAGGAGCTGGGGATCGGGCGTCCGTCAACCTACGCGTCGATCCTCCAGACGCTGAAGGATCGCGAATACGTCCGGGTGGAAAAAAGCCGCTTCGTTCCCGAAGAGAGCGGACGGCTGGTCACGGCCTTCCTCGAACGCTTTTTCGAAAGATACGTAAGCTACGATTACACCGCCGACCTCGAGGAGGAGCTCGACGACGTCTCCGGCGGGAGGTTGGGCTGGCATCACCTGCTGCAGCTGTTCTGGCGCGATTTTCAGCCGAAAGCCGGCGAAGTGATGGAGCAGAAGCCGTCCGAAATCACGGCCGCGCTCGACGAGTTCCTGGCACCGTGGTTGTTCCCCGAAAAGAAGGACGGCTCGGACCCAAGGCTGTGCCCCAGCTGCGGCAATGGCCGGCTTGCCCTTCGCGGCGGCCGTTACGGCGCCTTCATCGCCTGCGCCAATTACCCGGAGTGCAAGTACACCCAGAAGTTTGGCCAGGCAGGCAGCGAGGCCGGCGCCGGTGAGGGGCCGCGCGACCTGGGAAATGGAATCGAGCTCAAGACCGGCCGCTACGGACCCTATCTGGAACGCGACGGCAAGCGCGCCTCGGTACCCAGGGACGTCCCCGTCGACGACGTCGACACCGACTTGGCCGAAAAGCTGCTTTCGCTTCCCCGCGAGGTCGGCGCTCATCCCGAAAGCGGCAAGCCGATCACCGCGTCCATCGGCCGCTATGGGCCGTATCTCGCCCATGACGGCAAATATGCGAAGCTCGCCTCGACCGCCGAAGTGTTCGAAACCGGGATGAACGCCGCGGTCGTCAAGCTGGCGGAAGCGGCGTCGGCCGCTGGCGCGCGTCGGGGCGGCGCATCGCGCGAGCCGATCGCGGTCCTCGGGGCGCACCCGGAGAGCGGCAAGGACATCAAGGTGATGGCCGGCCGCTATGGTCCCTACGCCAGCGACGGCACGACCCATGCCACCCTTCCCAAGGGAACGGAGCCGACATCCGTCACTCTCGCTCAGGCGGTGGAGTGGATCGACGCGAAGGCGGCAAAAGGCCCGTCTAAGAAGAAAAAGAAGAAGGCGGTCAAAAAGAAGAAAGCGGGCTAGCCGCAGGTCTTGCAGCCGTGGTCCTTGGGTAGCCGGATCGTCTTCCATTCGAGCGCCAGCCCATCGAGCAGGAACAGCCGTCCGGCCGCGTCGTCGCCGATTTGCGCGAGCGACCCGATCGCGATCAGCGCCGCAAAGCTCCCGATCGTGGCGACGAGGGCGGCAAGCACGCCTTGTTCCGCGCACGTGTCGCAATCCTCGGTGTCGAACGCATCGCCGACGAAGCAGCGGTAGCAGGGCTTGTCGGCTTCCCATCCGCGGAACAGCCCGACCTGGCCCTGGAACATCACCGCCGCCGCCGAGACGAGCGGGATTCGAAGCTTGGTCGACGCAGTCGCTGACTGCAAGGCGGGTCGCGAAATTGTCGCTCCCGTCGATCACCAAGTCATGTCGGGCAAGCAGCTCATCGGCGTTGGTGGAGTCGAGCCTCTTTTCGACCGCAAGCGCGTTCACGTGCGGGTTGAGCGCCCGTGCGAAGTCGGCGGCGAGAACGGCCTTGGACCGGCCGATCTGGTCGTCGCGAAAAATCGTTTGCCGCTGGAGGTTCGACCTCTCCACCTTGCCGTCATCGATGATCGTCACTGTTCGAACGCCGGCGCCGGCGAGGGCCGGAATTGCCGCGCTCCCGATCCCGCCGGCGCCGACGATTGCCACCCTCGCGGTCTTCAGCCTGCGCTGGCCGACGCCGCCGAATTGCGGAAGCACGATTTGCCGGGCGTAGCGCTCGAGCTCGTCGTCTGTGAGATCGCTCACCGGCCGGTCGAGCCGAACCCGCCCGAGCCGCGCGCGGTCTCGCCAAGCTCGCTCGCCTCGACGAAGTCGGCGCGAAGCACCGGCGCCGGGACCAGCTGGGCGATTCGTTCGCCGCGCGTGACGTCGAAAGGCTCCTGGCCGAGGTTGATCAGGATCACCTTCACTTCACCGCGATAGTCGCTGTCGATCGTGCCCGGAGTGTTGAGGCAGGTTATACCGTGCTTGATCGCAAGGCCGGAGCGCGGGCGGACCTGGACTTCGTAGCCCCTCGGGATTTCGATCGCGAAGCCGGTCGCCACCGCCTGGCGCTGCCCCGGCTGCAGGGTCAGGTTCTCCGCTGCGACGATGTCGAGGCCAGCCGCGTCTTCGCTCGCATAGCGCGGTAGCGGCAGTCCATCGCCATGGGGGAGGCGGGACAGCTTGATCTCGATCATTGAAGCTCCTTGGAAATGCGTTCGACGAGGTGGCGGGCAACCGCTTCCTTGCTCATCTCCGGCCAGTTCTCCACTCCGGCTGCGGTCACCAGGTGGACGCGGTTGGAAGGTCCGCCCATCACCGCCCCGGAAACGTCGTTGCCGACGATCCAGTCGGCACCTTTGGCTTCGCGCTTGGCGACGGCGTTCTCGACCACGTCGTCGGTCTCGGCGGCAAAGCCGATCACCAGCCGCGGCCGCTCTTCGCTTGCCGCAAGGTTCGCGAGAATGTCGGGATTGGCGACGAACTCCAGTTGCGGCGGGCCATCCGATTTCTTCATCTTGCTGGCGAATGGCTTCACGCGCCAGTCGGCTACGGCGGCGACCATCACAGCGACATCTGCGGGAAGCGCGCGCTTCAGGGCCAGGTTCATTTGCTCGGCGGTTTCGACGTCGATCCGATCGACGCCTTCGGGGGTGGCGAGCGCGACCGGGCCGGAGACGAGAGTAACCCGGGCGCCGTGCTCGGCGGCGATCCGGGCGATTGCGAACCCCTGCTTTCCCGACGAACGGTTAGCGATCACTCGAACTGGGTCGATCGGCTCGTGAGTCGGCCCGGCGGTGACGATGACGTGCTTGCCGCGCAGGCTCACTTCAGAAGGTCACCGATTGCATCGATAATCGCCGCGGGTTCGGGCAGCCGCCCGGCACCGAATTCGCCGCAGGCCATCTCGCCCTCGGCCGGCTCGATGACCCGCACTCCGTCACTCTTGAGTTGCTTTACGTTGCGCTTAGTCGCCGCATGGTTCCACATGCGCACGTTCATCGCCGGAGCGACGACGACCGGCTTGTCGGTTGCCAGCAGCAGGGTAGTAGCGAGATCGTCGGCGATCCCCGCCGCCATTTTCGCCAGCAGGTCGGCGGTCGCCGGGCAGACCAGCACGAAATCGGCGCTTCGCGACAGCTGGATGTGGCCGATCTCCACCTCGTCCTTGAGATCCCAAAGCGAGGAATGAACTGCGCTGTGCGCCAGCGTGCCAAGGCTCATCGCAGTGACGAAATGCTCGCCTGCGGACGTCAGGACGGGCGTTACGTCGTGCCCTGCTTTCTGCAGCAATCGGACGAGTTCGAGCGACTTGTACGCCGCTATCCCGCCGCCGACGATGAGGAGCACCCGTGCCATTGCCTCAGACTAGCAGAAACACTGCAAGCGCCGCCACTGCAGCGCCAGCAATCGCTGCCGAGGCATAGCCGAGCCAGTGCCCGGGCCGGACCACTTCGATCGCGGGCAGCGGAGGTTGCGGAGGAGCGCGGCCGGCAGCAGGGAAATACTGGTCGATTCGGCTGACGAGGTCGGGGAGCTTCTTAATCGCCCGAACGGTCTCGACGATCCGGTCGGCGTAATAGGCCTCCGGCCCAAGCTCGGAGCGCATCCACTCGTGGAGGAACGGCTCGGCGGTTTCCCACATGTTGATGTCGGGATCGAGCTTGCTCGCCACCCCCTCGTTCATGACGATCGATTTCTGGAGGAGCAGCAGGTGCGGCTGGGTCGGCATGTCGAAGTCGCGGGTGATTGAAAACAGGCTTTCAAGCATCCGCCCGACGGAAATCTCCTTCACCGGCAGGCCTCGAATCGGTTCTCCGGCAGCGCGCAGGGCGGTGGCGAACTCGGCGACATTGTGATGCGCCGGGACATATTGGGCTTCGAAATGGATTTCCGCCACGCGCCGGTAGTCGCCAGTGATGAGGCCGTAGAGGATCTCCGCGAGCCAAACCCGGGCACGGCGGTCGATCCGGCCCATGATGCCGAAGTCGATCGCCCCGATGCGCCCGTCGCGAAGCGCGAAGAGGTTGCCGTGATGAAGGTCGGCGTGGAAAAATCCGTCGACGATCGCCTGGCGAAGGAAGGCGCGGACCAGGATTGCGGCGAGCGCCTTGCAGTCGTAGCCAGCGGCGACCAGCGCATCGCGGTCGTTGAGCTTGATCCCGTCCAGCCATTCGAGCGTCAGGACGCGGCGCGCAGTTCTCCGCCAGTCGATTTCGGGCACATAATAGCCGGGCTCGGCGACCATGTTCTCCTTCAGCTCCGAAGCCGAGGCGGCCTCGCGCTGAAGGTCCAGCTCGCGGTGGGTCCACTGCTTGAACTGGGCGACGACACGGCGGGGGCGAAGCCTCGCTGCTTCGCCGCCAAGCGATTCGACCTGGGCGGCAGTCCATTCATAGGTCTCGATCGCCCGTGCAAACTGCTCCTCGATGCCGGGCCGAAGCACCTTGACCGCCACCTCGCGGCCGTCCGTCGTCACCGCGCGGTGAACCTGCGCGATCGATGCGGCGCCGATGGGCACCGGTTCGAACGAGGCGAAAAGCTTGTCGAGAGGAGCGCCGAAAGCCTCCTCGACGGCGGCCTTGATGGCGGGAAAGGGAGCCGCCGGAAGATTGTCCTGCAGCTTCGAAAGGTTCGCCGCCGCCTCCGCTCCGACGAGGTCGGGGCGGGTCGAGAGGGTCTGCCCCAGCTTTATCGCCGGCGGGCCGATCTCCTGGAGCGCGGTGGCATAGTCGGGATGGTCGGGCACGCGAGCGCCGAAACGGGCGATTCGGGCTAGCCGGCGAACGACCGGCGGGGTGAGCGGGTCATTCTCGATGCCCCTGAGCGCGCCGTGACGCGCCAGCGTTCGGCCCCACTTCAACAGCCGCCACAGGTGAGTCGCAGCGACGGCCAACTAGATCTTCCAGCCGCTGTGGATGCACACCAGCCCGCCGAAAATCGGCTCGGCCCGAGTTCTGGCTGAAGCCGGCGTCGTCGATCATTCGACGGAATTGCTCCGGCTTGGGGAACCGCCGAATCGATTCGACGAGATAGCGGTAACTGTCTTCGTCGCCGGCGACGACGCGCCCGATCCGCGGGATCATCTTCTCGGAATAAAGCTCGTAGATGTCGGCAAAGCCCGGCCAGTCGCTGGTCGAAAACTCAAGGCAGTAGAAACGGCCGCCGTGGACCAACACCCGGTTGGCCTCGGCAAGCGCTGAGGGAATGTCGGTGACGTTCCGGATTCCGAACGCGATCGTATACGCGTCGAACGTGGAGGCCTCGAACGACAGCGACTCGGCATTCTCCTGTTTCCACGACAGCCCGTCGATGTCGCGCGCCTTCGCCCGCTCCATTCCGACCGCCAGCATGTCCGCATTGATGTCGGCCACCGTTACGCGGGCGCCCCGCGCGGCCATCCGGAATGCGACGTCGCCGGTGCCCCCGGCCATGTCGAGGATCCGCTCTCCGCTCCGCGGCTTTACACGATCGACGAAACGATCCTTCCAGCGGCGGTGAAGCCCGCCGGACATCAGGTCGTTCATCAGGTCGTATCTGCGCGCGACCGAGCTGAAGACGCGGCCGACTCGCCGGGTCTTTTCCTGTGGGCTGACAACGGAGTCGCCGAAATTCACCTTGTCCGTCATGCGGTGCCTCTAGCTGGCCCGTATCGTCATTGCGAGCGGGCGAATGCCTGCGCGGCTGTCCAGCACTTTTCAACGAGTGGATTGCTTCGCCGCTGCGCTCCTCGCAATGACAGGCCAATGCCGGAGCTCCCCGAAGTCGAAACAATCGTGCGCGGGCTCGAATCCGTGCTTCTCGGCAAGCGAATCGCAAGCGTCGAGCCGCGGCGCCCGGACCTTCGCCGACCGTTCCCGGTAGACCTGGGGCAACGGCTGACGGGGGCAAGGGTCACCTCGCTTGGCCGGCGCGGCAAGTTCGGGCTCATCGACACCGACCGCGGCGACACCCTCGTTTTCCACCTGGGGATGTCGGGCAAGTGGCGAGTCGATCCCGCCGAGCTGCACCCGCACGACCACCTGCTTCTCGTCACTGACGAGGGACGGCGACTGGCGTTGAACGACCCGCGCAGGTTCGGTTCGGTCGACCTCGCCGCGACCGAACTCGTTGTCGTCCTTGCCGTCACTTGCCGAACTGGGTCCGGAGCCGACGGACCTCGATCCGGACAAGTTCAAAAAAGCGATCGCCGGCCGCAGCGCACCGATCAAGGCGCTGCTGCTCGACCAGCGAATCGTCGCCGGGCTTGGGAATATCTACGTGTCCGAGGCGCTTCATCGGTCCCGAATCGACCCGCGGCGTCCCGGCGGGCGCGTGTCGAAGCCGAAAGTCGAGCGCCTTGTCGAAGCGATCGGGAGCGTGATCCGCGAAGCCATAGCGGCCGGCGGGTCGACTCTTCGCGACTATGCCCGGCCCGATGGCGAGCTGGGCTATTTTTCGAAACAGTTCGCCGTCTACGACCGCGAGGGGGCGGCCTGCGAATGTGGCGGAACCGTTCGCCGAATCGTGCAAGGCGGGCGTTCGACCTTCTTTTGCGGGAAATGTCAGCGTTGACCCGACTCGGCTCCCACTGTAGGGGAGCGCCCTTATCGGCGCGGGGGATTACCTTCGGCGCCGCTTTTCATGATTTCGAGGAAGACGAATGGCGAACACGCCGCAAGCAAAGAAGCGAATCCGCCGGAATGCCACCCGCGCCGGAATCAACCATGCGCGAATCAGCCGGATTCGGACCTTCATCAAGCAGGTCGAGTCGGCGCTCGCCGCCGGAAAGAAGGCCGAAGCGGCCGAGGCTCTCAAAATGGCACAGCCGGAGCTTGCTCGCGGCGTTTCGCGCGGCGTTCTTCACAAGAATACCGCCTCCCGGAAATTGTCGCGGCTGTCCAAGCGGGTAGCTGCCCTGGGCTGATACTGGCTGGCAAAGACGCGTTGCAAATGGGCCGCCGGATCATCCGGCGGCCCGTTTCATATGCGCTGTCCAAAAAATGTAGGAATCTCCGCGATTTGCGGGATTAGCAAAAAATTAACTCCGTAGAATTTGCCGGTTTTCTGCGGATTTCGCGGGTTTCCGGCAATTTTCCGTGTCAAGACGCTTTATTTCACTTCTGTGAAAAATCAGGTCTTGAATCCTGCCGCCGAGGCTCGCAAAACGGTCGTTCCGAGGCGCGAATCCGCGCCGGGGGCAAGAAAGACGAAGGACCAGAGAAGGCGCGCGACTCGCATCGCGCGCAACGGCGGTCGTTTGTCTGAGCCAGGGGCAAGCTGAGGGAGGCGCGGGCCAGTGCAGGGCGGACGGACGGACTCATGCCAGCTTGACGACGATACTGTCGTCGCACCGCTTGAAGCAGCGTGGGACTCGATCCGAACGGGGCTTCGACGCGACCTTGGCGCACGCACTTTCGACGGCTGGCTGAAGCCGGCGGCAATCGGCTCTCTCGATCCCGACAGCGGAACGCTCGACATCGTAATGCCCAGCCAGTTCATGGCAGACTGGGTGACCTCGCATTTCGGCGATCGACTCGCGCTGGCGTGGAAAACGACCCTGCCGCTGGTTCGCGACGTCCGAGTCGTCGCTGCCGCCGACGCGCCGCGCCCGGCACCGCTCCTGGTGCTCGAGGAAGCGCGCTCTTCGGCTGTTTCCGAACGCGACCCGGCAGCTCCCAATTTCGATCCGCGCTACCGCTTCGAAAGCTTCGTCGTCGGAAAGGCGAACGAAGTCGCTGCAACCGCGTCGCGGACGCTGGCCACTGCCGAGCAGGTCAGCTTCAACCCGCTATTCATTCACGGCGGGACCGGGCGCGGAAAGACCCACCTGCTTCACGCCATCGGCCACACCTTCGGCGAGCGATTCCCCGGGCGGCGAATCGTTTCGATGTCGGCCGAGAAGTTCATGGTCGAGTTCATCCGGGCGCTGAAGGAAAACGACACGATCGGGTTCAAGGGCCGGCTGCGAAGTGCCGACCTGCTTTTGATCGACGACGTCCAGTTCATTGCCGGCAAGGATTCGACCCAGGAAGAATTCTTCCACACGATGAACGAGATCATCGGTGCCGGTAAGCGCCTGGTGATTACCTCCGACCGCGCTCCGCAGGACCTCGACGGGATCGCGCCGCGGATCCTCTCGCGTTTGTCGTGGGGGCTGGTCGCCGACATCAACTCGGCCGATTTCGAGCTTCGCTACAACATCATCGTCGCCAAGCTCGCGCTCCTCCCGGCGGTCGAGATGCCGTCGAACGTCATCGATTTCCTCGCGCGCCGGGTGACGTCGAGCGTCCGCGAGCTCGAAGGCGCGCTCAATCGCATCGCTGCCTACGCGATGATGACCGGTCGCGACATCGACATCGCTTTCGTCGAGGAAGTGCTTGCCAACGTGCTTCGCGCCAACCAGCGGCGAATCTCGATCGACGAGATCCAGACCCAGGTCGCCGAGCACTACCGTATCCGCAAGGCCGAGATGACGTCGGCCCGCCGGGCCCGCGAAGTCGCCCGCCCGCGCCAGGTCGCGATGTACCTCTCGAAGCAGCTGACTCCGAAGTCGCTTCCCGACATCGGCCGGCGCTTCGGCGGCCGCGACCACACGACGGTCATCCACGCGGTTCGCCAGATCGAGAAGCTGCGCGCCGCGGATTCCGAACTCGACGCCGATATTCGGCTGCTGACCCGCCAGCTCGAGGGCTGATCCGGGCCGCGGCTGCCTAGTCGTGCAAAGCTGCTGAAATAGTCCGCCCACCAGCGATTCTCTGATGCCGGCAGTTTTGCCGGTCAGAAACGGCCATTCAGTCTTCGCGCTTGTCCCGTACACTTCGCCGCTGTTGCGCAGCGCTTTTGCGAGTTGGCCAGTGCGACCAGGCGAACCAGGCGATTGCAGCGACGAGAACGAGGACAATCACGGCATCGAACGCGTGGAAGACGCCGCGCAAGGTCGGGTCGGAATTCCACCGCTCGCCGAGGGCGAAGCCGATGTAAGCGAGGCCGAACGACCAGATCCACGAGCCGACGAATGTGTAGGCCTGGAACGGCAGCATCGGCATTCGCGCGAGGCCGGCGGGAAAGGCGATGAACGTTCGAACGACCGGCAACAGCCTGCCGACGAACACCATCGCGCTGCCGTGGCGGGCGAACAGCCGGTCGGCGCGGTCGAGGTCCGCACTGCGAATGAGCAAGTAGCGCCCCCAGCGCTCGACTGCCGGCCGGCCTCCATAAACGGCCACGTAATAGGCCAGCGTCGAGCCGATATTGCAGCCGATCGCGCCCGCGGTCGCTGCACCGATCAGCGTGAACCGGCCGGTCGAAACGAGATAGCCGGCGAACGGCATGATGACTTCGGAGGGAAGCGGGATGCACGCCAACTCGACTGCCATGAGCAACGCAACGCCAACGTAGCCGCCGGCCGAGATCACGGTGACGATCCAGCCGGCGAGAAAAGCGATTAGCCGTTCGATCATGTCTAGCGGGTAAGCCCGACAGCAGCCTTTGCCCGGGCGAGAACCGGAGCGCCGACGGCGCTTGCACGCTCGGCGCCGGCCTCGAGGATCCGGTCGAGCTCGGCGGTGTCGTGGCGAAGCTCGTCGAGCCTTTCGCGGATCGGGCCGATCAGGCCGACCAGCGCGTCCGCCAGCGCCGGCTTGAACTGCCCGAAGCCCTGCCCGGCAAATCGCGCCAGGACCTGTTCGACCGTTTCGCCGGTCGCCGCCGCGTAGATGCCGACCAAATTCTTCGCTTCGGGACGAGGATCGAGGCCATCGGGCGAGCCGGGCAGGGGCTCGGGATCGGTCTTGGCCTTGCGGACTTTCTGGGCAATTTCGTCGTCGCTGTCGGTGAGGTTGATGCGGCTCATGTCCGACGGGTCCGATTTCGACATCTTTGCCGTGCCGTCGCGAAGGCTCATCACCCGCGCAGCCGTTCCGCCGCCGATGAAGGGCTCGGGAGCAACAAACAGGTCGACGTCGAAATCGGTGTTGAACTTCATGGCGATATCGCGCGTGAGTTCGACATGCTGTTTCTGGTCCTCGCCGACGGGCACGTGCGTTGGCCGGTACAGCAGGATGTCGGCCGCCTGGAGCACCGGATAGGTGAAGAGGCCGACCGAAGCGCCCTCGCGGTTCTTTCCCGACTTTTCCTTGAACTGGGTCATGCGGTTGAGCCAGCCGATGCGGGCGGTGCACTGGAGGATCCACGCCAGCTCGGCATGGGCAGGGACGGCGCTCTGGGCGAACAGGGTCGACTTGGACGGATCGATTCCGCTTGCGATCAATGCGGCAGCCATGCTCCGCACATTCGAACGAAGCTCGTCGGGCTCGATTGCGATTGTCAGCGCGTGCAGGTCGGCAAGGAAGAAGAAGCACTCGGCTTCGTCCTGCATCCGCACCCATCGCAGGATGGCACCCAACAGATTGCCGAGGTGAAGCCCGCCCGTAGGCTGGATCCCCGACAGGATTCGCATCGGTTGGTCGGTCATTCTTCGCGCGCCCGTCTCGTTAGCAGTTTCAGGTCACCGACCACGAAGGCACCGGTGAGGAAGCAGGCGATTGCGTACACGGCAACGCCCGAGGCAACGAGGCCCAACAGCCCGATTGCCCGGTGAAGGATGGATCCGGTGAGATAGGGGTCGACTACTGGAACAATGAAGAAAAGCGCAACGCCCATGACCAGCGCCGCAAGCGCCAGCCTTGGCGCTCGCCGGCGAAGGCGATCGTCGGCTTCGAACTGGCCGCGTTTCCTGAGTGTCCGGTAGAGCATCCACACGTTGACCGTGGAGGCGATCGCCGTTGCCAGTGGCGGGCCGACATGGCCGAAGCCGTAGCGGCCGAACAGCGGGATCAGAATCAGGTTTCCGACAAGGTTCACGCCGACCGACTGGACGGCGAAGCGAACCGGGGTCTTGGTATCGTGCCGCGCGTAATAGCCGGGGGTTAGGACCTTGATCAGCACGTAGGAGGGAAGGCCCAGCGAGAAGGCGGAAAGCGCCCAGCTGCAGCGGACGCTGTCCAGCGCGGTGAAGCGGCCGTGCTGGAACAACCCGCTGATGATCGGCTCGGAAGCGACGATGAAGGCGACGGTCGCCGGAAGCGTCAGGAAGAGCGCCAGTTCGATCCCGCGGTTCTGGGTCTGCATCGCATCGCCGTCCCGGCCTTGCCCGAGCTGGCGCGAAACGGTCGGCAGCAGGATGGTCCCAAGCCCGATTCCGATGAGGCCGAGCGGCAGCTGGTTCAGCCGGTCCGCGTAATAGATGTACGAAATCGATCCGGGGTCGAGAAGGCCGCCGGCCAGCGCCGTCGAAACCGCAAGGTTGACCTGCACCGCACCGGCCCCGATTGCCGCCGGGATGATCAGCTTCAACAGCTTGCGCATGTCATCGTCGATCCGCGGCCGCCGAACGGCCAGGCTTACGCCGGCCTGCCTGCAGGCGAGCATTAGCCAGCCAAGCTGCAGGACGCCGCCGACAGTGACCGAAATCGCCTGGGCGCGGGCAGTCTCATAGGCATTGCCGCCGTGGAAGAACCACAAGGCGGCAATCATCGAGATGTTGAGCAGAATTGGAGCGGCTGCGTTGACCCAGAAGCGGTCGAGCGAATTGAGAATTCCGCCAAGCAGCGAGGCGAGGCTGATCAGCATCAGGTAGGGAATGGTTATCCGCGACAGGCTGACGGCGAATGCGAATTGCTGGTCCGTCGGATTGTGGAAGCCGCCCGATAATCCCCAAGTGATCGGCCAGGCGGCGATCAGCATGGCGACGGTGAACAGCAAAAGCACCGGGAACAGCACCGCCAGCGTCTGCTCGGCGAAGCGCAGCCCGGCGTTTACGTCGCCCGTTTCCCCCATCTTGCGGTTGAACATCGGGATGAAGGCGGCGGTGAAGGCGCCCTCCGCGAATAGCGCCCGGAACATGTTGGGAAGCCTGAAGGCGACGAAAAAAGCGTCGGACGCGAAGCTCGCCCCGACATAAGTCGCCTGAAGGGTGTCGCGTACAAGCGCCAGGACCCGGCTGACGAGGGTGAGCCCGCCGACGGAGCCCAGCGAACGGGCGAGGTTCATCGGTTCAATCCCGCGCGGAGTGCGGAAGCGGCCAGGTCAGGCCTCGCCGGAGCTTTCCCCGGCCGTTTCGCCCGTAAGGGCCTCGCCGGTCGCGTCGCCCTGCTGCTGCGCTTGCATCTGGGCAAGATATGCGGCGCCGAAATCGATCGGCTCGAGCAATAGCGGCGGGAAACCCATGTTCTGGATCGACTTGCAGATGATCTGCCGGGCGAACGGGAACAGCAGCCGCGGCGCTTCGACCAAAAGAAACGGCGCAAGCGCCTCCTGCGGGAAGTTGCGAAGGCCGAACAGGCCGCCGAAGCTCAGGTCCACGAGGAAGTGGACGCCGTTCTGCGACTGCGCCTTGACCTCGATCTTCAGCATCACCTCGTTGACGTCGTCGGAAACTTTTTCGACGTTGAGGTTGAAGCCGACATCGACGCTCGGCTGGTCCTGCCACTGGAATACCTGCGGGGCGCTCGGGCTTTCGACGGACAAGTCCTTGATATACTGCGCCAGCGTTGCCGCCTGTGGCTCGTTGCCGCCGGCGCCGTTGGCGTTCGACGCGTCACCGTTGGAGCCATTGCCGGCGGGGGTGGATTCCTCTTCTGCCATGTTACTTTCGCCTTGGAACTGGAAGGGTGCGGACCCGGAGAAAGCCGGGCGCGTTGTTCGCATTGGCGCCTAGCAGTCGGCCAAATGGCGTGCAATGGCGGGGAGCCGCCGCGGCAAGCCTTTGAATTTGCCACGCCGGCGCATTATGTTCGTTGAAACTGGCTTTGGATCAAACGCATTGACTGTCATCATCATCCTCGCACTCGTTGCCCTCTTCATCGGCCTTCGGCTGTACAGCGTGCTTGGCGAGCGCACGGGCCATGAGCAGCAGCCGATCCTGAAGCCCGCCGATCCCGACGCCCGAGTTGAACGGCCTGCCGAGCCTGCAGCTCCGGCGCCCAAGGCTGCGCCCGATGCCGCCGACCTCGCCTATCTCCCGACCGCAGGACCGGGCGTGCGTGCACTGCTCGCGGCCGATCCGTCGTTCGACGTTGCCCATTTCCTGGAGGGCGCGCAGTCCGCGTACCGGATGGTTCTCGAGGCCTTCTGGGGCGGCGAACTGGACAAGCTTCGCCCCCACGTCGAGGATAATGTCTATGACGCCTTCGCCTCGTCGGTGGAGCAGCGCAACCGCGAGGGGCTGATCCTCGACAACCGGCTGGTCAACATCGAGCAGGCGATCATTTCTGCAGCATCGCTCGAGCGGACGGTGGCTTTTGTCACCGTCAGGTTCGAAGCCGATATCGCCGCGGTCACACGCAACAAGGATGGCGAGGTCGTCGCCGGGTCGATGAGCGATGCCGTCCAGACGCGCGACCTGTGGACGTTCCGCCGCGACATCGCCTCGCGCGATCCCAACTGGCTCCTCGTCGAGACTGACGAAGAAGAGTGAGGGGCTGGCTCAGGGGGGTAACCCTCGCGTCCGCGCTGTTCGTTTCCGCCTGCGTCAGCAGGCCCGTCCAGCCGCCTTCGCAAGTGCCGCCGGCGCAGCCGCAACCGCCCACGCAGCCGCTTCCCCCGCCGCCGGCCAATGCCGCCTCGGCCGGGGTGGCGCTTTCGTCGCCGGCGATTCTCGACGAGAACGAAGCCCAGCGGGCGCTGTCGGCCTTTCGCCTCAGCTGCAAATCGGTGACCAGGCGCACCGACGCGTCCGGCCTGACCAATCCTGCCGACTGGGTCGGCGTTTGTGCGCAGGCCGCTTACGTCCCGCCGGGCGGCGCTGCCGCATTCTTCCAGACCTGCATTCGACTGGGTTCGGGTCGGTGACGGCAAGGCCTTTGCGACGGGCTATTTCGAGCCGGAAATCGCTGCTTCGCCGGTTCCGGCGCCAGGGTACCAGGTACCGATCTACATCAAGCCGCCGGACCTCGTCCGCTGCACCTTGCCCGACGGTCGCACGGGCCGCGGCCGAATCGATCAGAACGGCCAGTGCGTTTATTATTTCACCCGCGGCGAAATCGACCAGGGCGTCCTTGCCGGCAAGGGCCTGGAACTTGCCTGGGCAGCCGACCCGGTCGAGCTGTTCTTCCTCGAAATCCAGGGGTCGGGCCGGCTTCGCTTCCCCGATGGCACCATCATGCGCATCGGTTATGCCGACCAGAACGGCCGCGATTATGTCGCCGTCGGGCGCTTGATGAAGGAGAGGGGCCTGCTCGCTCCCGGCGGAACCAGCATGCAGTCGATCGTCGCCTGGATGCACGCCCACCCCGACGAGGCACGCTCGCTGATGCAGGAGAATCTCTCCTACATCTTCTTCAAGGCGCTCGACGGGCCGGGTCCGGTCGGCGCGCTCGGGCTTCCGGTTACGCCGCGGGCGAGCGTTGCCTCCGACCCCAAGTTCATCCCGCTCGGCGCACCGGTTCTCCTCGCTGTCGACCGGCCGGAAGCCTGGGGCTTGTGGGTGGCGCAGGACACCGGCGGAGCGATCAAGGGCGCGAACCGCGTCGACACCTTCTGGGGCGCCGGCGATGAGGCCCGGCGGATCGCCGGCGGAATGTCGGCAAAGGGCCAGGCGCTGGTGCTCATCCCGAAGGGAACGGCAGCGCGTGCGATCGCTCAGCCCTGACGAGGAAAAGCTGTGGGCGCGGGTCGCCGCAACCATTCGCCCGCTCTCCCGCGAACCGGTTAGCTCTTCCCCTGCAGGTGGAGGGGAAGCATCGACGGTGGTGGAGCGGGCTGCGGCCAAGCTTCCAGTCCTCCAGCGTCCGTCGCCTGCGCGACTGCCACCTCCCGCCAACCGGGAGCATCACTCGGCCGCCACCCTCGACTCCAGCTGGGACCGGCGCCTTCGCTCCGGAAGCGTCGAGCCGGATCGAACCCTCGACCTGCACGGGTTGAACCTCGACCAGGCGTGGACGGTCATCGATCGCGGGATGGAGCAGGCGATCGGCTCCGGCGAGCGGGTGCTCCTGCTGGTCACCGGCCATGCCCGCCGCGGCGATCCGCCGGTGCAGCGGGGCAAGATTCGCGCCGCGGTCCACGACTGGCTGGCGGCGTCGCGCCACGCTTCGAAGATTGCCGCGGTACGCGGGGCTCACCGCCGTCACGGCGGGGGCGGCAGCCTCTACATCATTTTGCGCCGAAATCGCTCCGGCTCCACCTTTTCTTAACCCTGTCGATTTACGGATGCACCCAAAGGCGGATCAGACCGCCGGACGGGGCGCAATCAGGAATGCAACCAGGCACGGCCCAGAAGGTCAGCAACGCCGTTCTTTCCGGCGCAGCTGGCGTGGCCTCCTTCATCTTCTCGTTGACTGCGCTCCTGTACATCACGGAGCTCAACGAAAAGATCGTCGCGGCGCTCGTGGCCGGCGCATTCTGCCTGCTTATCAGCTACATCGCGTCCGAACGGCCCAACAGCCAGAGCGCCCGCGCGCTCGCTGCCCTTGGCGAGCGCCTGCTCGCGGTCGAGGACGGCGACCTCGTTTCCCCGGCTCCACCGATCGTGCGCAACACCATGCCCAAGGTTGCGGCGGCGGTGGACACGCTGTTTGCCGAAGTCCGCGCGTCGATCGAAAACGCCCATGCGCTGGGAATGTACGATCCGGTGACGTCGCTCCCGAACCGGCTCCATTTCCGGTCCGAGGCCGACAAGCTTCTCGGCGAAATCCCCCAGGGCGGACGGGCGGCGATGCTGTTCGTCGACCTCGACCGCTTCAAGAACGTCAACGACAGCCTCGGCCATGCGCGCGGCGACCAGCTCCTGGTCATGGTCGCCAACCGGCTTCGTGTGGTCGTCACTGCCGAAGCGAGCGAGCAGCTTGCTCGCCGCCCGCTGCTTGCGCGCCTTGCCGGCGACGAGTTCACGATCTTCTTCCCGCAAGCCGAGTCCATCGAGGACGTGGAGCGGGTCGCCCGTCGCGTGGCGCTGGCAATCGCCGAGCCGTTCGAGCTTTACGGCCACAGCGTCGACATCGGCGCCTCGATCGGCGTGTCCGTCACGCCCGAGCACGGCACCAGCATCGAATCGCTGATGCGCGCCGCCGACATCGCCATGTACCGCGCCAAGTCGCGCGGCGGCGGCCAACACTGCCTGTTCAACGATGAACTTGCAGCCGAGCACCAGAGCAAGATCGAAACCGAGAAGGCGCTCACCGAAGCTGTCCACCACGGCGAGTTCCAGCTTGCACTGCAGCCGCAGCTCAGCCTGGTCAGCGGCGAAATCGTCGGTGCCGAGGCGCTGCTTCGCTGGAACCACCCGCGCGACGGCATGCGGATGCCGAACACCTTCATCCCGGTTGCCGAGCGAACCGGCCTGGTCGCCGAGATCGGCGAGTGGGTGATCGGCGAAGTCGCGCTGGTTTTGGGTGCCTGGCATCGCGAAGGCTTCGAACACCGGGTGTCGTTCAACGTCAGTCCGCGCCAGCTCGACCGCATCGATTTCTTCGGCCGCCTCCGCCAGGCTTTCGCCGACAAGGGCGTGCCGCTGTCGATGATCGAGCTCGAGTTCACCGAAAGCGCAGCCATGGAAGTCAGCGAAGCGGTGCTCGAGGAAATCGCCGCACTTCGCAGCGACGGCGCGAAGATTGCCATCGACGATTTCGGAACCGGCTATTCGAACCTGGCCCGCTTGCGGACGATGCCGCTCGACCGCGTCAAGCTCGACCCGTCGCTGATCGCCGACATCGAAAGCTGCGAGAAAGCGCGGGTGATCGTCCAGGCCGTAGTCCAGCTGATCAAGGGCGTCGAATGCGAAATCGTCGCCGAAGCCGTGGAGAACAGCGCCCAGGCCGACATCCTGCGGGCAATGGGCTGCGACACGGTCCAGGGCTTCGTCTTCGGCGAACCGATGTTCGAGCCGGAATATCGCACCTGGGTGAGCCACGCCCGCGGCGGCCCGAGCAAGTCCGTCGCCTGACCCGCTAGTGTCTGCTTTCGACCCGTTGCGGACATTCGGCGTCTCCGCTATTTTGAGCGAATGCTCGCGCTCATTCTTATTGCCTTCGGCGCAATCGTCACTTTTCCCCTTGTCGGCTGCTTGTGCGTGGCTTGAGACAGGGCAGTTTGGAACTCGCCGTCGGCGTCGATGTGTTTCGCAGTGAGCTGACCATTAGCCTGTCTGGTTCGGCATTCTTATGTATGCCGTTATCGCTGCGATGATTGTGTCGGTCCCGCTGTGGGTCGCGTGGGATCTCTTACACACAACCCTGAAGCAAAACTGAGACCTTCCGCCGGTTTCGTCCTGCTTGCTGCTAATGTCCGCTTTCCACCCAAAGTTGCCGCTAGCCGACCGCCTTCGCCAGGATTCGCGCGTAGATTCGGGATAGCTCGCGGATGTCCTCCACCGCTGCGCATTCGCCGACCTTGTGCATGGTCGCGTTGGGAAGGCCAAAATCCACCACCGGGCAAAGCTTGATCAGGAACCGCCCGTCCGACGTTCCGCCGCTGGTCGAAAGCTCCGGCTCCTGGCCCGTTTCGTCGCGGATCGCCTCGACGACGATATCGTAAAGCTCGCCCGGCGGGGTGAGGAAGGCCTCGCCCGAAATCCGCGAGCGGACAGTAGCCTCGGGCGCGTGCTTGCGGGCGACCTCTTCGACCTTGCGGACGAGATCGGCGCCCGTCTGCAAGTTGTTGAAGCGGATGTTGAGCTGCCCGGTCGCCGAACCGGGAACGACATTGCTCGACTGCGTCGGCGTTTCGATGACGGTGAATTCCAGGTTCGACGGCGGAAAGGTGTCGGTGCCGTCGTCGAGCTTCATCTCGTCAAGCTCGGAAATGATCCGCGCCAGCGGCGGGATCGGGTTTTCGGTCCTGTGCGGATAGGCGACATGCCCCTGCACCCCGGGGACGTCGATCCACATGTTCACCGAGCCGCGGCGGCCGATCTTTACCGTGTCGCCGAGGCGATCGACCGAAGTGGGCTCGCCGATGAGGATCATGTCGGGGCGAATCTGCCGCTCGTTCAGCCAGTCGATGATCCGCGGCGTGCCGTAGACCGAATAGCCCTCCTCATCGCCGGTGATAAGCAGGGATAGAGTGCCGCGGCCCTGCTTCACGTCCGCAACCGCGGCGACGAAGGCGGCGATCGCGCTCTTCATGTCGTTGGCGCCGCGGCCGGTGAGAACCCCGGCCTCGACCCGCGCCTCGAAAGGGTCGCAATCCCAGTTGTTGCCGGCCGGGACGACGTCGAGGTGGCCTGCAAAACCGAAATGCGGTGAGCCTTCGCCCCTGATCGCCACCATGTTCTCGGTCGGACCGTCCGGCGGTTCCCCCATCACCCAGCGGTGGACGGTGAAACCGAGACCGTCGAGCGCGGCTGCGAGGACGTCGAACACCTCGCCGCTGGCGGGCGTGACGCTTGGCACTTTGATCAGCTCGCGGGCGAGCTCCACCGGGTCGATTGAAGAGGTCATGACGAGCGAGTAGCAAGCGCTTTCGCGATTGCACAGTGGAGCGCGCCGATGCCCAAGCTCGACCTCGACCGGATCGATGAGACCAACCGCACCGGCTACCCGAGCCCGTTCGACGCCGACGTGGCGGGCCGCTGGTATCGCCGCCTCGCGCCCGCGGGCGGGCTGACCCAATTCGGGGCCAGTTACGTGACCCTGAAGCCCGGTGCGTGGTCGAGCCAGCGCCACTGGCACGATGAAGAGGACGAGTTCCTGGTGATGATTTCCGGGGAGGCCGTGCTGGTCGAGGATGATGGCGAGACGCTGCTTCGGGCCGGCGACTGCGCCGCCTTTCCAGCGGGAGTGGAGAACGGCCATCACCTTCGCAACGAAAGCGACTCTGACTGCACGTTCGTGGTCGTTGGAAGTGGCGCCGGCGGGGCGGGGGGTTATTCGGACATCGACATGAGGTTCACCGACGACGGCAGCTACGTCCACAAGGACGGGACGCCTTACTGATCGTCCTCGGCTCGTTTGCGGGCGGCAGTGCGATAGGCAATTCCAAGCGCCACTCCGATGGCAAGGCCGACCCCGACGTTGCCCATTGCGGTGCCCATCGCGATTCCCAGGGCAATGCCGATTGCCAGTCCCGAGTCGGCGCGCGCTCGCCTGTTCATGCCGCTTCGTTCTCGTATTGCTCGATGACCCACGGCTCGTCCTGTGCCTTGTCGATCCAGTCGTTGACGTCGGGGTGGGACAACACCGACTTGGCATACATCGCCGCGAACGGCGGCAGCGGCACGCCGTAGGTGATGAACCGGGTAACCACGGGCGCAAACATGATGTCGGTCGCGCACCAGTCGCCGAACAGGAACTCGCCGGTCCCGCCGAACCGCGCACGCGCCTGCGCCCACAGCTGCAGGATCCGGTTGATTTCCTCGCGCACGCCGTCGCTCAGCTCGATCGGCGGATAGGTGCGGCGAACGTTCATCGGCAGCTCGCGGCGAAGGTTGGCAAAGCTGGAATGCATTTCCGCGGCCATCGAGCGTGCCATCGCCCGCGCCGACTCATCCTTCGGCCAGAATTTCTCGCGACCGGCGCGGTCGGCCAGGAAGTCGATGATCGCAAGGCTGTCCCAGACCACGCACTCGCCGTCCCACAGGATCGGCACCTTGCCGCTGGACGGGCCGAACTCGTCGCCCTCGCGACGCCGCTCCCACTCTTCGCCGAACATCGGCACGACGAATTCCTCGAATTGTTCGCCCGACTGCCTGCACGCCAGCCATCCGCGCATCGACCAGCTGGAATAGGCCCGGTTTCCGATGATCAGCTTGAGCAAGACAGGCTCCTATGAGGCCGCGGCTTCAACGATTGCCGTGCGTAACTCGGCTATGCCGCTACCCGTTTCACTCGACGTGGTGAAGATCGACGGGTGGGCGGCGGGATGCCGTGCGGCCTCGGCGGCCACGCCTTCGTAAATGGCTCCCAGCGCAGATGGTTTCAGCTTGTCCGCCTTGGTCAGCACGAGATGATAGCTGACGGCGGCATCGTCGAGCATCTTCATCACCTCGCGGTCGATCGGCTTTAGGCCGTGGCGGCCGTCGATGAGCACCAGCGCTCGCTTGAGCACCTGCCGGCCACGCAGATAGTCGTTCACCAGGTGCCGCCAGCGCCTGACCATGTCCTTGGGCGCATCGGCAAAGCCATAGCCGGGCATGTCGACGAGCCGGAACTTCGGCGGTTCGCCGACGTCGAAATAATTCAGCTCCTGCGTCCGCCCCGGCGTGTTCGACGTCCTCGCCAGCGCCTTGCGATTGGTCAGCGCATTCAAAAGCGAGCTCTTGCCGACGTTCGAGCGCCCGGCAAAGGCGACTTCCGGAACGTCGGGGTCGGGGAGGAACTTGAGCTCGGGCGCCGACTTGAGGAAATTTACCGGCCCGGAAAACAGCTTTCGGGCTTGCTCATCGAGGTCCGGCTCGTCCGCCATCAGCTATGGACCGGGTGCGTGTCGCTCAAGTGCAGCCCGAAGCGGCGGTAGAGCCACCATTGCTGCAGCACCGTGAGCAGGTTGTTGGTCACCCAGTAGAGAAGCAGCCCGGCCGCAAACGGCGACAGGATGAACATCATCACCCACGGCATCAGCGAGAATATCTGCTGCTGCGTCGGGTCCATCTGCTGCGGGTTGAGCTTGAACGAGATCCACTGAGTCACGCCCAGCAGGATCGCCAGCACGCCGATGTGAAGGAATCCCGGCGGCGTGAAATTGAGGAGCCCGAACAGGTTGACCGGAGTAAGCGGGTCGGGCGCGGACAAGTCCTGGATCCACAGCGCGAACGGCTGGTGGCGCATTTCGACCGACACCATCAGCACCTTGTAGAGCGCGTAAAAGACCGGGATCTGCAAAAGGATCGGCAGGCAGCCGGCGGCGGGATTGATTTTCTCTTCCTGGTAAAGCTTCAGCATCGCCTGCTGCTGCTTCGCCTTGTCGTCCTTGAACTTCGCCTGGATCGCCTTGAGCTTCGGCTGCACCTTGCGCATCGCCGCCATCGACTTGAACTGCTTCTGCGCGATCGGGAACATCAGCAGCCGGACGATGACGGTCAGGCAGATGATCGCCACCCCGAAATTGCCGGTCGCCCGGAACAGCCAGGTGAGAAGGTCGAAGATCGGCCGCATGAACCATTCGAACCAGCCCCAGTCGATAGACTTCGAAAGCTTGGGAATGCCCGCTTCCTCATACTGGTCGAGGACCGATTTCTCCTTGGCGCCGGCGAACAGGCGCGTGTCGGCCTGGGCCGCGCGCCCGGGCGGGACGACTTGCGTCGGCTCGGCATAATCTGCCTGGTACCCGCCGCTCGGCGTGCCGGTGAAGCTGGCGGAAATCTGCGGTGTCCCGACCGGCGCAAGCGCGGTCAGCCAATATTTATCGGTGAAGCCGACCCAGCCGCCGTCGCTGTTGAAGCGCTTGACCTGTTTGCCGTCGAGATCGTCCCAATCGGTGCTGTAATTGGCCGCTCCGTCGAGATAGGCGATCGGCCCGACGTGCATCGTCCAGCGGCTCGGGTCGGGAGACTTGTCGGCGCGGTTGACCAATCCGTAGGGCCGAACCGCGACGGGGCCGGCGCCGCCGTTCTCCACCCTCTGGCGGACCGTGAAGAGATAATTTTTGTCGACCGAGACGATCAGCTGGAAAGTCTGGCCGCTGCCGTTGGTCCAGCTCAGCGTCACCGGCTTGCCGGGCACGAGCACGGGCGAGCTCGCCGTCCATTGGGAATCGGGGCCGGGGACTTCTACGCCCTCGCCGGTCCAGCCGAAGCCCGCGAAATAGGGATCGGGCGCTCCGGCCGGCGAAAGCAGGCGGACGGGCGGCGAATCCTTGGCGATCGACTGCCGCTGGTTGAGCAGCACGAGATCGTCGAACCGGGCGCCCTTGAGGTTGATCGATCCCTCCAGGCTCGGCGTTTCGATCTTCACCCGCGGACTGTCGGCGAGGACTTGCGCTCTCGCCCGCACTTTTTGCGGCGTGCGCTCGACCGGTCCGGCCTGTGGCTGGGGTGCCGGCTTGACCTTCCCGTTCTCCACCGTCTGCGTTTGCGGAGTAGCCGCGGGCATGAAGCGGTCGGACAAAAGCGTCCAGCCGAGCAGCACCAGTGCACTCAGCACGATCGCAAGGATCATGTTGCGGTTTTCGTTCACTTCGACGTCGATCCTCGCGTTGGTCGTTCGGGCACCGGGTCATGACCCTGACCGCCCCAGGGATGGCAGCGGCCGATGCGTTTTACCGCAAGCCAGCTCCCGCGGAGGGCGCCATAGCGCGATAATGCAGTAATCGCATAGGCCGAGCAGGAAGGCTGGTACCGGCAGCTTGGCGGAAGCACCTTCGAGGGGCCCATCTGCCAGGCGCGGCACACCCAGATCAAAAGCCGGACGATCATCGGCCGACCCGCTGCAAGGCGCGTTCCAGGTCCTGGCGAAGGACGGCAAAGTCGCGCTCGATCCCGCCGCCGCGGCCGATCATCACGTGATCCGACCCCGGATAGCCCTGTGTAGCCACCACCTCGCGGGCAAGGACCCGGAAACGGCGCTTCATTCGGTTGCGGGTAACTGCGTTGCCGACCTTGCGGCTAACCGTGAAGCCGACGCGCTTTTGCAGGTCGCCGTCGCCGCGGTCGCGGACCAGGAGCACGAAGCCGGGAGTCGCGGCGCGCCGTCCGGCGTTCGCCGCGAGGAAGTCCGAGCGTTTTTTGAGAACCGCTAGTGGCTTTACGCGCTGAGTTTCTTGCGGCCGCGGGCGCGGCGCGCGTTCAGCACCTTGCGTCCGCCGACCGTCGCCATGCGGTGGCGAAACCCGTGCCGCCGCGCGCGGACCAGATTGCTCGGTTGGAAGGTGCGCTTCATCGCTCATGCCTCGAATTCAAAAGAAAAACGGCCGCCTTCCGGCAGCCTTGGGTGCGCCGCGCCGATACGGGAGGAGGGCAGCCAAGTCAATCGCCTGACGTCCGTTTCGACTGCTTCAGCTGCTTTCTTCGTTCCACCCTCCGCCGGGCGCTTTTGCGGCGCAAGCCGCGGTCCATCCAGTGGCCCGCTTTGGGTTGCCAGCGTTTCAGGCGAACATAATTGCGCTTCGCCCACATGCTGGTCTTCAGGATCAGCGCCGCGCCGGGCGCGATGAAGAAGATTCCGCCCGGCCCGGGCAGGGGTGCAACGATGATGCCGATGACGACCAGCAGGATTCCCGCCGCGAACAGCAGCATCTCGCCGGCGGGCGAATTGATGAATCGGCTCAATCGGCTCCGCTGGCTCATCGATCCCATGTGGGCAGACGACGCCTCTGCCGCAAGATTGCTTGCCCCGCAGGCGATTGCCGCGCTAGCAGGAGCATGCCGAGCTAGGGGGCCTGTTGCTTGATTGTGAACGTGTAGATCAGCCCGGTGGCGGCCAATGACCGCCACCGTATCGACCGTCGCTTATCTCGGGCTCGAGGCGCGGGCCGTGGAAGTGCAGGTCCAGCTTTCGTCGGGGCTTCCCGCCTTCGTCATCGTCGGCCTTCCCGACAAGGCCGTCGCCGAGAGCCGCGAGCGGGTCCGCGCTGCGCTTGCCGCTATCGGCCTGGCGCTTCCGCCCAAGCGGATCACCGTGAACCTCTCCCCGGCCGACCTGCCCAAGGAAGGCTCCCACTACGACCTTCCCATTGCGTTGTGCCTGCTCGCGGCAATCGGCGCCGCCGATGCGGAAACCCTGTCGCACTGTGTCGCGGTTGGCGAACTGTCACTCGACGGGCGCATTGCGGCGTCTCCTGGAGTCTTGCTCGCGGCACTCCATGCGTCCGGGGAAGACAAGGGCCTGATTTGCCCGGCCGCGCAGGGCAGCGAGGCGGCATGGGCGGGAGAGCTCGACGTGATCGCGGCACCCGACCTGCTGGCTCTACTGGCGCACCTGAAAGGCACGACGCTGCTCCAGGCGCCGGCGCTCGCCGAAGCCGAGCCCGCCGCTCCCGGACCCGACCTCGCGCAGGTGAAGGGCCAGGAAGTCGCCAAGCGGGCGCTCGAGATCGCTGCTGCGGGCGGCCACAACCTTCTGATGAGCGGCCCTCCGGGGGCAGGCAAATCGCTTCTCGCCGCCTGCCTTCCGGGAATATTGCCGCCGCTCGAGCCGTCCGAAGCGCTCGAAGTGTCGATGGTCGCCTCGGTCGCTGGAGAGCTCAATGGCGGCAAGATCAGGCGCCGCCGGCCGTATCGGGCGCCGCACCACTCCGCCTCGATGCCGGCCCTCGTCGGAGGCGGTCTCAAGGTGCGGCCCGGAGAAATCAGCCTCGCTCACCTCGGCGTACTGTTCCTCGACGAATTGCCAGAGTTCCAGCGCCAGGTCCTCGATTCGCTCCGCCAGCCGCTGGAAACGGGCAATGTCAGCGTCGCCCGGGCAAACACGCATGTGACCTTTCCCGCGCGCGTCCAGCTGGTCGCGGCGATGAACCCGTGCCGCTGCGGCCATCTCAGCGATCCGGCGCTGGCGTGCAGCCGCGCTCCGCGGTGCGCGGCCGATTACCAGGCGCGCGTGTCGGGGCCGCTGCTCGACCGCATCGACCTTCACGTGGACGTGCAGGCAGTTTCAGCCGCCGACCTGACGTTGCCGCCGCCCGCGGAAGGAAGCCGCGAAGTGGCCGAGCGCGTAGCTCGAGCACGCAAGCTGCAGTCGAACCGGTTCAACGGGTCGGGGGTGCGGACGAATGCGGAAGCAGACGGCGAAGTGCTCGACGAAGTGGCGGCCCCGGACGAACCGGGCCGAAAGCTCCTCGCCGACGCGGCGGCGGCAATGCGCTTGTCCGCCCGCGGTTTTCACCGGGTGTTGAGGGTATCGAGGACCATCGCCGACCTCGCCGGAGCCGAGCAGGTCGGGCGAATCCATGTCGCCGAGGCGCTGAGCTATCGCCGACAGGCGCCGCGCAATTAGGTCCGAGTTGCCGGAACTGCGGAGGGTCGCTACCTAGTTTTGCGCGTGCCCCTGTGGCGGAATGGTAGACGCGCTCGACTCAAAATCGAGTTCTTCACGGAGTGTCGGTTCGAGTCCGACCGGGGGCACCAGACGTCTTTTGCGTATTCCGCTGGCGGGGCGGCACTTGCGCGGATATCGTCGCGTCCATGGACGCCAAGACCCGCAAGCCCGCCGGTGGCGAGGACCTGACCGACACCGTCAATCACGCCCACGTGCTTGCCGAGGCGTTCACCGCCAAGCGCGACCGGCTTCTTGCCGCTCTCACCCTGATCAGCGGTATCGGCCTCATCATGGCCCTTCCGTTCGCGCTCCGCGGAGGCGCGGAATTCTTCCTGCCCGTTACTGCGGCGCTGGTTGTCGCGGTGGCACTGGTGCCGATGCTCGAATGGTTCGAAAGGCGCGGAATTCCCTCGCGCCTGTCGGCGGCGATGTGCATCCTGATCTTCCTCACCCTTGCCGTTTTCGCGATCGGATCGATCGTGCTTCCTGCAATCGACTGGATCGCACTGATCCCGGAGCGGATCGACAAGGTGAAGTCGGGCCTGGCGCCGCTGCTCGACCTCTACAAGTCATTCGACAAGTTCGTTGAGCGGATCCTCGCGCAGGTGGCGACCAGTCCCGATCACAGCCGAATGGTGACGATCGAGACTCCCAATTCGCTGTCGGGCCTGCTCGCGACGTCGGCGCCGCACGTTCTTATCCAGCTGTTCTTCGCGCTTCTGGTGATCTTTTTCTTCCTCTCCGGCTGGACCAAGATGCGCAAGCGCACGATCGTTAGCCGCGGGAGCTTCGAAGGCGCGCTGAATACCGCCCGTGTCATCCAGCAGGTGGTCGATTTCGACCTCGACCTATCTGGGCACGATAACCGTCATCAACGTCACCCTGGGGGCGCTGACGGCGCTGATCCTGTGGCAGCTGGGGATGACCTCGCCGATCATGTGGGGCGGCATCGTCGCAGTGCTCAATTACATCCCGTACCTGGGGCCGATCGCGTCGGCCCTGCTGTTGTTCTTCGGCGGTCTGATGGTATTTCCGGACGCCTGGTCGGCGATGCTTCCGCCAATGGTTTTCATTGGCCTCCACCTGGTCGAAGCCAATCTCGTCACGCCGATGATCGTCGGCGAGAGGCTGGAGATCAATCCGCTGGCGATCCTCATCTCGCTGAGCTTCTGGTCGTGGGTCTGGGGCACCACCGGGGCGCTTCTCGCCGTGCCCTTGCTGATCATCATCAAGCAGGTTTTTTCCGCCGCCGGAACGCCAGATATCGCCGGGTTCCTCTTCGAGCACGGGACATTGACGCATATCGGCGAGGACGACGAAAATGACGAGGAGCTTGTTGACAGTGCAGGGGGCGTCACCTAGGTCGCGCGCCTCATCGGGACCCTCACGCCTGTGGCGGGAACGTTAAGCAAATGCGCGGGTGTAGCTCAGTTGGTTAGAGCGCCGGCCTGTCACGCCGGAGGTCGCGGGTTCAAGTCCCGTCACTCGCGCCATTTCACCCCGACCCCCCAACGGCTGTTGGCGCTTTTTCATTTCCACCGCATGAAGTAGGCTGGCGCCGACATGGGCGCTCGGGACTCCGCTTTTTTTGCCTTGGGGCTCCGGCCCGGCGCAGGTCGTGCGGAAGTCGACCGCGCCTATCGAAAGCTCATCAAGATCCATCATCCGGACCGGGTCGGCGGCGACGGCAGCAGGGCCGCGGAGATCAACCGCGCCTACACGATGCTTCGCCGGGACGCGCCGGCGCCTCAGGAAAACCGCCGAGGCGCGCAGGATACGCCGCGCGCACGGCGGATGCCGGTTCCGCCGCGACCGAAGCAGCGCCCGAGCCCGCGTCCTCGCGGAGCGCGCCTGGCGCTCGCCTTGACCATTGCCGCGGTGACCGTCGGCGCCCTTGCAGCCAACGGCAATCTCGACGGGCTGTTGCGGTCGCGCCAGCAAATGGCGATTCGCTGGCCGATCGTGGAAACGGGTGTCTCGGCGGCTTCGCCGGTGCTGACGAATTTCGACGAGCCCCTGAACAAGCGCGTCATCCAAAACGCTATTTCGGATGCGATCGGTTTTCACTCGGCCAACGACGTTGCCGGCGCCGTTTCCTACAGCCGAAGTTGCCACGTGAAGCTGCGCAAGCAGCCGAACCTCGCCTGGTTCGACGCCTGCTCGGCGTTCGATGAAGCGGCGGCGACTCTCTCCCGCGATGCGGACCTTACGGAATCCGGCCCGTTCAGCGACTCAGAGGTGATGGTCCGGGAAATGGCCGCCGCGCGGACCGTTTCCGACGATTTGATGGGGGCCGACTCGCGGCTTCACCAGATTCGGCTGGCCGTCGAAATGGAGCTTCTTCCGAAGCTGGATTCGCCCGCGCCCGCGAAAGTTCAGTCGGCCGCCGTGGCAGCCGGGGCCGAAGTTGCGGCGCCCAGCGGCTTCTGAGTTGCTCCGGGTTTGGCGCCCGACAGCGTCCAGCGAAGATTGTCCGAGGCTGCCACCTGTTCGACATAGGCTTCGTGGGGCGCTTCCTCGACCGCCTTTCGCGCTTCGGCGAGCTTGAATTGAACCGCGACTCTGCCCGCCGGCGCCTTTTCGGCCTCGGCTCCGGGGATATCGGCAAGCTGCTGTGCCTGGGACGGTGCCGGGTGGCTGCTGAAGGCGGCCAGTGCAGCCGTCCTAAGCGCGCCGGCATTCGGTTCCTGGCGCGCATATTTCTGCGTGAAGGCCGCCGGTTTTCCCCAGTTGCCGGCCCAGCGGTAAAACAGGTGCGCTCCGACGACCGCGTTCTTGGCCATCGACGATGCCCAGTAAGGAAGCACGTAATAAGCGTGATAGTGAGTCGCCAGTCCGACCGGCCCGAAAACGCTTCCGTCGAGGGCCGCCGCGGCGATTTGCCTGGCGCGGGCCCAACCTTCGCTGTCCGGCCTCCGCTCGAGCGAGCCGTCGCAGGTGAAAGTGAACTGGCAGCCGGTCAGGCGGGTCGACCCCTGGTAAACGACCCCGCAAACCGACGACGGGAAGGCCGGGTGGCGGACTCGGTTGAGAACGACTTGTGCCACCGCTCGCTCGCCATCGGCACCCTGGGTTCCAGCTTCGTAATAGACGGCGCTGGCGAGGCATTCGAGGGCGCTTGCGCGTGTCGCGCTGTCCAGCTTCGCGGTCGAGAAGGGGGCTGCGGCCGGGTTCGGCCCGGAAGCGAGCGGAACCTTGCCGTTGGCTTCGGCGGCCTGCTCGGGCGCGATGTCGCGGACCATCAGGGGCGGCGGGGCCGGTGCAGTCCGCTCCGCCTGCGCAGCGGCGATCTTGTCGGCGTTGGGAGTCGACCAGGCGGCGCCGGCGGCGACCAGCGACGCGGCAGTCCCGAACGCGGCCAGCGCCATGCCTTCGCGCGGGTGCTTGCGCCACAGCTTGAGGGCCCCTTGGCGGGCCGGGAAGAGGGTTGATATGGTCATTGGAAAATCACGGCTGATATAGTCGACTAATACGCCAAACTCAATGACCGTCGCCTGAACGCGCGAACCATTCCAGGCCGTCGGGGCTCGCGAAGCCGTCGAGGTGGACGTCCCAGGGATCGGCCGGGATCCGGCTCGCCAGCCGCTGTACTGCCCAGCCGAGCCCGATCAGCCTGGCTCCGGACCGCCTCAGCCTGCCGAGAACCCGGTCGTAGTGGCCCTTGCCGCGCCCGAGCCGGGCACCGGCCGAATCGACCGCGATCAGCGGCACCAGAACGAGGTCCGGCTCCACTGCGGGAGCGGAACGCTTCGGCTGCATGATCGCGAACGGCCCGGGCACGCGCGGGTCGCCGGCGAGGAAGCGGAACGGCTTGGCGGGATTGTCGAAGGCGGGGAAGGCGACCACGGCGCCGACCGCGCGTGCCTCCTCCATCGCCAATAGCGGGCTGATTTCGCTTCCCATCGGGGAATAGCCCCCGACGACTCGTGCGGACGCGCACAGGCCGGTGAGATGCTCGGCCATCTGCTGTTCGAGGATCTGCCGCGACGCGTCGTCGAGGGTGCGCACGAACGCCTTTCGCGACTCGAGCGCCGCGCTTCGAAGCGCGTCCTTCGACAGTGGAAGTGGAGGTGACGGGACCACTCTGGCCGTTTGCCGTAAATCCTCTGACGCCACAAACGTCAGGTGGGCGCCGTATGATCCCGACCAGGGTCGGGGCAGGGACAGCTCCCTAGGATGATGAAAGCCTCAGGGATTTTGCAGGCCTCGTACCGAGCAGAACCCGTCGCACCCTATTTAGGCGCTGCCGCGGTCATTCTCAAGGGAATCGGCAAGGCCTTCGAGCTGCTCGGCGAGCTGCGCGACTCGAGCGGCGATTTGCGGGTCCGGGCCGGCGGGCGCGGCCGCTCCGGGCTTCTGGTCGATGAGCTGGTCGGCGAGCAGCAGTCCCGCGAACAGCAGCTGCCGGGCTTCGGAAAGGCTTCCAAGGCCGCTGAGCGCTTCGCGGCTCTTGGCGTCGAGCAGGCGGCCCGCCGACCGGAGGGTTTCCTCCTCGCCGTCCTTGCAGGCGACCTTGTAAGGCCGTCCGGCGATGATGAGGTCGACCTCCGCCATCAGCGCGATGTTTCCCTGATCAACTGGTCGAGCTCGGCGACCGCGTCCTTCACCTTTGCTCGCAGCGCGTCGTCGCGGCCGCTAACCGGCTTGCGGTCGGCAAGGGCGCGCTCGACTTGCCCAAGCGCCCGCTCGGCGCGGTCCAGTGCCGCCGACATGCCCCCGTCATCCATCGCTCACGACCTACGCAAAGTGCCGCAGTGCCGCAAGCATTGACGCCCACGGACGCACCTTCCAAAGGAGCCGCGAAACGGCCCGGCGAGTCCGCCGCGCGGCCAAGCCCCTGATGGAGTTCGGATGCAGCCGACTCAACGCCGACTAGCCAACGCCATCCGCGCCCTGTCGATGGACGCGGTCCAGGCCGCCAACAGCGGCCACCCCGGCATGCCGATGGGAATGGCCGACGCAGCCACCGCGCTGTTCACTCGCCACCTGAAGTTCGATCCGGCCGATCCCAACTGGCCGGACCGCGACCGGTTCATCCTTTCCGCCGGCCACGGGTCGATGCTGATCTACTCGCTGCTGTACCTGACCGGCTACGCCCGCCCGACGATCGACGACATCAGGAACTTCCGACAGCTTGGCAGCCCCTGCGCCGGTCACCCGGAGAATTTCGAGCTTCCCGGAGTGGAAGTGACCACGGGTCCCCTCGGGCAGGGACTGGCGATGGCCGTGGGAATGGCGATTGCCGAGCGGCACCTAAACGCAATCTACGGCGACGAAATCGTCGATCACCGTACCTATGTCGTCGCCGGTGATGGCGACCTGATGGAGGGCGTGAACCATGAGGCTGTCGGACTCGCCGGCAACCTGAGGCTCGGCCGGCTGATCGTGCTTTGGGACGATAACCGGATCACCATCGACGGCTCGACCGAATTGTCGCGAAACGAGGACGTGCTCGCCCGCTACGCAGCTTCGGCCTGGCACACCGTCGAGTGCGACGGCCTCGACAGCGCCAAGGTCTCCAAGGCAATCGAAGAAGCCCAGGCCGACCCGCGCCCGTCGTTGATTCGCTGCAAGACCATCATCGGCTATGGCGCCCCGCACAAGCAGGGCACCGCCGCGACTCACGGCGCCGCTCTCGGCGCCGACGAAGTCGCCGCGGCGCGCGAGGAGCTTGGGTGGGATTCGCCGCCGTTTGAAATTCCCGAGGACGTCCTTTCCGCCTGGCGCGAGGCCGGAGAGCGCTCGCAGGCCGAGCATCGCGAATGGGACCGGCGGCTGGCCGATAGCGGCAAGCGCGACGAGTTCTTCGCTCGAATGTCCGGAAAAGCCGACGACAGCTGGCTCAAGCCGCACGTCGAATTGCTTCTTGCCGACCCGCCGACGGTTGCCACTCGCAAGGCGTCGGAAATGGCGCTGGAGGCAATCAATTCCGCGATCGCGTCAACGATCGGGGGATCCGCGGACCTCACCGGCTCCAACAACACCAAGACCAAGTCGCTCGAGGCACTGACCGCCGACGATTATGCCGGCCGCTACATCTATTACGGGATTCGCGAGTTCGGAATGGCCGCGGCAATGAACGGGATGGCGCTTCACGGCGGCGTGATCCCGTACGGAGGGACGTTCCTGGTCTTCACCGATTACGCCCGCCCGGCGATCCGGCTGTCTGCGCTCCAGCAGGCGAAGGTCATTTACGTGATGACCCACGACAGCATCGGGCTTGGCGAAGACGGCCCGACTCACCAGCCGATCGAGCACCTGCAGAGCCTTCGGGCAATGCCCGGTCTCGAAGTTTTCCGGCCCGCCGATGCGGTCGAAACGGCGGAATGCTGGGCGTTGGCGCTGCAAAGCGACGGCCCCAGCATCCTCGCGCTCAGCCGGCAAAACCTGCCGCCGATCCGCGACGAGGCAGCTTCGGAAAATTGCTGCGCCCGCGGCGCCTACCGGGTCAAAGGCGCACAGGCCGATCGCAAGGTGATCTTCCTTGCAACCGGCTCCGAAGTCGAAGTCGCGCTTGCCGCTGCCGGGCAGCTCGAATCGAAGGGGATCGGCGCCGACGTCGTCTCGATGCCATGCACCGAACGATTCGACGCGCAGCCGGACAGCTATCGCGAGGAGATTCTTCCGGACGTGTCGAACCGGGAGATCCTTCGTGTGTCGGTCGAGGCCGGGACCACTTTCGGCTGGGAGCGCTATACCGGGCTGCATGGGCTGAGGATCGGGATCGACCGGTTCGGCGTCTCCGCCCCGGCTCCAGCCGCTTACGACTTTTTCGGACTGACACCTGACGCGGTTGCCGCGCGGGTGCTCGACTTCATGAAGCAAAGGGACATCAAATGACGAAAGTTGCGATCAACGGTTTCGGGCGGATCGGCCGGCTGGTTGCCCGCGCAATCCTCGAGCGGCCGGATTGCGGGCTCGAGCTGGTGGCGATCAACGATTTGGCCGATGCCAAGTCCAACGCCTGGCTGTTCAAGCGCGACAGCGTCCACGGCGCGTTCCCGGGCGAGGTGACGACGGACGGCAACGACATCGTCGTCAACGGCAAGCGCATCCACGTCACGGCGGAGCGCGACCCTGCCAAGCTCCCGCACAAGCAGAACGGCGTCGATATCGCGCTGGAGTGCACCGGCTTCTTCACCAGCCGCGAAGGCGGGGAAAAGCATCTCGAGGCTGGCGCGAAGCGAGTGCTCATCTCCGCACCGGCCAAGAACGTCGACCTCACCGTCGTCTACGGAGTGAATGACGACAAGCTGAAGAGCGAGCACAAGATCGTTTCCAACGCTTCGTGCACCACCAACTGCCTCGCGCCGGTCGCCAAGGTGCTCAATGATGCCATCGGTATCGAGCGCGGACTAATGACCACCGTCCACGCCTACACCAACGACCAGAAAATCCTCGACCAGATCCATTCCGACATGCGCCGGGCGCGTGCCGCCGGGATGTCGATGATCCCGACCACCACCGGGGCCGCCCGAGCGGTGGGCGAGGTGCTTCCGGAACTGAAGGGTAAGCTCGATGGCTCGGCCGTCCGTGTTCCCGTTCCCGACGGAAGCCTGATCGACCTGACGTTCACTCCAAAGCGCGACACCAGCGTCGAGGAAGTCAACGGGGCGCTCAAGAAGGCGAGCGAGAGCGGACCGCTGAAGGGCATTCTCGTCTATTCCGACGAGCCTCTGGTCTCCATCGACATCGTACACACGCCGCAGAGCTCGACCGTCGATAGCCTCGAAACCGCGGTCCTCGAAGGAAAGCTGGTCCGCGTCGTCAGCTGGTACGACAACGAATGGGGCTTCTCCAATCGCATGGTCGATACCGCGGTCGCAATGTCCAAGCTCGGCTGACAATGCCGGCTTTCGGCACCCTCGATGATCTGCCGGAGGACCTGACCGGCAAGGCCGTACTCGTCCGAGTCGATCTGAACGTCCCGATGAAGGATGGATCGATCAGCGACGACACGCGGCTTCGTTCGGCCGTGCCGACGATAGCCGAGCTGAGCGATCGGGGGGCAATCGTGCTTTTGCTGTCCCATTTCGGAAGGCCAAAGGGCCGATCGCGGCCGGACATGTCGACGGCGCTGCTGGTGCGACCGCTTTCGGAGCTTCTCGGGCGGCCGGTTCGGTTCATCGAGGATTGCCAGGGGCCGGAGGCGGAGCGGGCAATCGAGACGATGCGGCCCGGCTCGATCGGAATCCTCGAGAACACGCGCTTCCACCCCGGCGAGGAAGAAAACGATCCCGAGCTTGCACGGGGCATGGCCGCTCTTGGCGATTATTACGTCAACGACGCTTTCTCTGCCGCGCACCGTGCCCATGCCTCCACCGAAGGTGTTGCCCATTTGCTTCCAAGCTTCGCCGGCCGGGCAATGGAGGCGGAGCTAAAGGCACTCGCCAAAGCGCTCGGCGATCCTGAGCGGCCGGTCGCCGCGGTTGTCGGCGGCGCCAAGGTTTCGACCAAGCTGGCGGTCCTCGGGCACCTCGTCAGCAAGGTCGATCACCTGATCATCGGCGGCGGGATGGCCAACACCTTCCTGGCCGCGCGCGGCGTTGACGTCGGCAAGTCGCTCGCCGAGCGCGATCTCGCCGGCGAGGCTGATGATATCATGAAGCGCGCCGACGACGCGGGCTGCACGGTTCACCTGCCGTACGATGTGGTGGTGGCCAGGGAGCTTGCGCCCAACCCTCCGAGCCTGCGCACCTGCAATGTCCACGAAGTTGCCGCCGACGAGATGATCCTCGACGTTGCTCCAGCGTCGGTGGAGGCGCTTTCGGACGTTCTGAAGACTTGCCGGACGCTGGTGTGGAACGGACCGCTCGGCGCCTTCGAGGTTCCTCCCTTCGAGCAGGCGACGGTCGCGCTTGCGCGAACCGCGGCAGCGCTGACCAAGGAAGGCAGCCTGGTTTCGGTCGCCGGCGGCGGAGACACTGTGGCGGCACTCAACATGGCCGGCGTCGTGGAGGACTTCACTTTCGTCTCGACCGCGGGCGGGGCGTTCCTGGAATGGATGGAGGGACGCGCCCTGCCGGGTGTTGCCGCACTGGAGGACTGAGCTGCGCTTTTGCGACCGGCCGGTCGTCGTGCGACAAGGCAGTGCAACAGTGGGGGCGAATGCAAGATGCGACTTTGGCGGCTTCTGATTCCGATGATCTTCGCGGCGGCAATGCCCGCTCACGGACAAAACAGACCCGCTTCCTTGCCGCGAGGCTCAAGTCGCCAGCTTCAACTCGTTCCTCTCCGATTTCCGGCGCGAACACCACATCCCCGCCCTTTCTGCCGTGATCGTTCGCGATGGGACGATCGCATGGGAAGGCGCCTACGGGTTCTCAGATGACGAGGGCGAGGTAGCGACAACTCCGGACACAGTCTTCAGCATCGCGTCGGTTACCAAGCCGATCGCCGCGACCGCGATCCTGGCCGAAGTCGCTGCCGGACGAATTAAGCTCGACACGCCCTTGACGGCCGATCCCGGCTGGGCAGAGACCTGCGACTGGCTTTCAGGCACGAAAATTCCCTTCGGCGGCGGCGGCACCGACGCGCATGGAACGGCAATTCCGCCGGTCGCCTGCGATCGTCCGCTGACCCTGCGCGACATTCTCAACATGCGAGTCAATGGTCCTGCGGGCAGCCCCTTCGTCTACAACCCGATCACCTATGCGCGGATCGATCGGGTGATCGAGGGTGCAGGCGGGCGGCCGTTGCGCGACATCGTCCGCACCAACGTCGCCGACGTGGCCGGAATGAAGGATGTCGCGCTGGGTTGGCGCGATCCGCTGGGCGGGGCCGCCCTGCGCCTTCTTGCCCCTCCTTTCGTGGTCCACGAAAACGGCGAGCGCGAGAAAAACGCCTTCGGCGACGATGATTTTCGAGCCGCGGCCGGGATCAAGGCCAGCACTCGCCAGCTCGCGCGTTTCGATGCAGCCCTCGATTCGGGACGGCTGCTCCCATCGCAATGGATGAAGCGGATTTTCGACGGACCGCCGCCGGGCGACGCTGGCGATTATCGCTGGGGCTGGTGGGTTCAGAAGTGGCACGGCCACATGCTCTACTGGCATTCAGGTTGGGACCCTGACCGCTATTCGGCGATCTACCTGAAGGTGCCGGATTCGAAGCTGACGCTGATCGTGCTCGCCAATACCGAAGGCGTGTGGTGGGACAACTCGCTTGTCAGGGCCGAAATCGAAAACAGCCCGATCGCGCGGCGTTTCCTTGAAAGCTTCGTGGAGTGAGTTACGGGAGCGGAATTGGGCGCTAAGGCCTTCATTGCCGCCCTTGTAAGACAAGCAGGATCAGGAACGATGGCTCAGAATCAGGACATGCTGGCGAAAATCAGTAACGGCAGCGGCTTCATTGCCGCGCTCGACCAGAGCGGGGGCTCGACTCCCAAGGCGCTCAAGGGCTTTGGCTACAGCGGCGATGAATGGTCGAACGACGAGGAGATGTTCGACCTCGTTCACCAGATGCGGGTGCGCATAATCACCGCGCCGCCGTTCAACGGGGACAAGATCCTCGGCGCGATCCTGTTCGAAAAGACGATGGACGGCGAAGCGGAAGGCCGGCCGGTACCCCATTATTTGTGGAGCCGCGGAGTCGTGCCGTTTCTCAAGGTCGACAAGGGCCTCGAGACGGAGAGCGACGGAGTCCAGCTGATGAAGCCCAATCCCGGCCTCGGATCGCTTCTCGAGCGTGCAGTGGCAAAGGGCATTTTCGGAACCAAGATGCGCTCCGTCATCAATTCCGCCGATCCGAAGGGCATCGCCGATATCGTTCGCCAGCAGTTCGAAGTCGCCGAGCAGATCCTCCGCTTCGGCCTGGTCCCGATCATCGAGCCTGAAGTGAACATCAAGAGCGCCGACCGCGCCCGGTCGGACGAGATCCTTCGCGATGAGCTCCACAAGGCGCTCGATGCTCTTCCCGACGACCAGCAGGTGATGCTCAAGCTGTCGATTCCCGAAAAGTCGGGCACCTACGAACCGCTGGTCCACCATCCGCGCGTGCTTCGGGTCGTTGCCCTTTCGGGCGGCTATTCGCGCGACGAGGCCTGTCGCGAGCTGGCGAAGAACGATGGAATGGTCGCAAGCTTTTCGCGCGCTTTGCTCGAAGGCCTCCGCCACGACATGAGCGACGAGGAGTTCAACACGACGCTCTCGCAGTCGATCGACCAAATCTACGAGGCATCGACCGAGAAAGCGGCCGCCTGAGCTTGGACGAGGTTACGACCAGCTTTGCCGAAGCTTTCGCGCCGCGCGAGCGGGGCGGGTGCAAGCTCTACCTGATCGGCCCGCAGGAGGTCGGCGGCGGCTTTCCCGACCGGCTGAAGGCGGCGCTGGAGCCGGGTCTCGCGGCAGCGTTCCAGCTCCGGGTCAAGGACGTCGGCGAGCATGAGCTGGCCCGCCTTGCCGAACCGCTGCAGCGCATTTGCGCCGACTGCGACGTCGCCTTCATCGTCAACGACAGCATATCGCTTGCAAAGCGGCTTGGCGCCGACGGCGTTCACCTCGGCCAGGGCGACGGCGATATCGCCGAGGCGCGGGCGCTGCTCGGTCCGTCGGCGCAGATCGGCCGGACCTGTCACGACAACCGCCACCTCGCCATGGAAGCGGGCGAGGCGGGTGCCGATTACGTCGCGTTCGGCGCTTTTTACCCGACGACCACAAAGCCATCCGACTACCGACCCGACCCGTCGATTCTCGCCTGGTGGTCGACCCTGTTCGAGCTCCCGTGCGTCGCGATCGGCGGCATAACTGCCGACAATTGCGATCCGCTGGTCGAAGCCGGCGCCGACTTCCTCGCAGTTTGCCAGGCGGTTTGGGGCAGGGACGATCCGGCCGAGGCCGTGCGCGCCTTTGCCGAGCCACTCGGGGTCAGCTGAACGGCCGCTCCCGGTACCATTTAGTAACGATATATTTGATGCCTTCGCCAACCGGCTGGCCTTCGTGCTGGGTCCAGGGATTGGGACTTCCGTCGCTGGCCATGTTGTTCCAGATGAGAATCCGCCCGAGCTTGGGAACGACATTCAAGTCGAGATAGCTGAACCCGGTCGCGCCGCCGCTTGCCGGCTCGTTCAGGTAGATCATCGCCGTCCACGTCCGCTGCCCGCCATGCGGCTCATATTCGGCCCAATAGGGCTGGTCGACGTAGAAGAAGTCTGCATGCGCCTTGAACTCCTGTCCAACGTCGTAGCGTTGGCCCTGCAGCGGCTCGCCCCAGGATCTGTCGATGCCCAGCATGTCGGCGATCCGCACGTCCACCTGCGCGATGAGCGGGTCGTAAGAATCGAGGTTGCAGCTGTGGCTGGTGCGCACTCCCTCGTATTTCTCTTTTTCATAAAGCGGCGAGGGATAAATCCCCGCATCGATCTTCTCGCACAGCTGGCGGCACTCGTCGCCGCTGAGGAAACTCTCGTGGATGTAGAGCTGCACCGGGCGCTCCGGCGGAGAGCCCAAGCGCCAGGTCCGCGCAGTCGAATTGAGTCGCGCCCCGACGCTCCGCCCGACCTCCGCCCGAAGCTCGCTGCGCTGAGTCGCAAACGGCGCGTCGGGCGGGTCGTAATAGACCGGCTGCTGGGGCTCGGTGGCCATGGGCGCAATCTGATGCAGTTTGCCGGCTTTGCCAATCAGCGATTGAGCTGCCGCACCATCGACCGCAGCGACTGTGCGTCATTAATGGCATGCGCTTCCAGGTCGTTGTTGAAGTAGCACCACACCGGGCGGCCGGATCGCGATTGGTCGACGATCCACTCCGCCCACCACATCAGCCCCTCGTCGGAATAGCGGCCCCAATATTTGCCCTCTCCGCCGTGGAATCGGACGTAGGCCGCCGGGCCGACGGCGATCCGCTCGCTGGCCGAGCCAGGCATGTCGTGGATACAAAGGGCGGCGCCGTAGCTATCGAGCAGCGCGAAGGTCTCGTCGACGTACCAGCTGGGGTTGCGGAATTCGAAGACGTTGGTCACGTCCTTGGGAACCAGCTCGAGAAAATCGCGGAGACGATCGAGGTTGAGGCCCATCTTTGGCGGAAGCTGGTAGAGAATTGGCCCGAGTTCGATCCCCGAGATGCCGGGCGGCCGACATCATCCGCTCGATCGGCTCCTCGCAGTCCTTCAACTTCTTGGCCTGCGTGAGATAGCGGTTCGCCTTGACCGCATAGCAAAAGCCCGGCGGCGCCTGCGCACGCCATTTGTCGAACGTTGCCGGCTTGGGAAGGCGATAGAAGCTATTGTTGATCTCGACCGTATCGAAATGCTCGGCGTAAAAGGCGAACCACCGCGTCTGTGGGAGCCCTTTCGGGTAAAAGCGCTCCCGCCAGTGCTTGTAGTTCCAGCCGGAGCAGCCGATTTGCACCGGCCCTCGTTCGGTTTCGCGGGAAACTAGCGTGCGTTCCATCGTTTCACTTCGACAACGGCGCGAAGCGAAGGAGGGTTGCGCGTGACCTCACGACCGACCTCACGACCGAAACCCACCCGCACTTCGTCGGCGCGGGCCAGCCACGTTCTGACGATCGTCTCGACCGCTGTCATCTCCGTGATCCTGACCAGCCTGTTCTGGATCTTCACCTTCAACATCTTCAGCGCCCCGCGCGAAATGGAGCCCGCGGGCAAGGTGACGAACGTCGAAACGCCCGGACAGGCTCCGGTCGCCGTCGCCGAAGGGCTGGTGGTCGGACCGGCCGGCCTTGCCGTTCCGGTCGTGGGAGTGAAGCAGGGCGACCTCGTCGACACCTTCACCGCCGAGCGGGCGTCGGGCCGAGTCCATGACGCCATCGACATCATGGCACCCGAAGGAACGCCGGTGATTGCGGCGGCACCGGGGACTGTCGAGAAGCTGTTCTTTAGCAACGGTGGCGGCGGGAACACGATCTACGTCCGTTCGGACGATGACAAGTGGATGTACTATTACGCTCATCTCAGCGCCTACGAGCCGGGCCTGAAGGAGGGCATGCACGTCAAGCGCGGCCAGATCATCGGCCGTGTCGGGCACACCGGCAACGCCAGTGCCGATGGCCCGCACCTTCACTTCGCAATCAACCAGATGGGGCCGGGCCAGAAATGGTACGAGGGCGACCCGATCAATCCTTACCCGCTCCTTGCCGGGAAACAGGTCAGCGGCTAAGGCCCGCGCCAATCGCAGCCTTACGGCTCGCGGCGGCTCTTTCACCGGTCTTGAAGCAGGTAGGCGATCATGAAGATCAGCGGCGTGGACATCCGTCCCGGCAATATCATCGAATATGAAGGCGGCATTTGGCGTGCCGTGAAGATCCAGCACACCCAGCCTGGCAAAGGCGGCGCCTACATGCAGGTCGAGATGAAAAACCTCATCGACGGCCGCAAGACGAACGTGCGCTTCAGGAGCGCCGAGACGGTCGAGAAGGTCCGTCTCGACACCAAGGACTTCCAGTATTTGTACCATGACGGCGACCTGCTCGTGTTCATGGACAAGGACACCTACGAGCAGATTTCCATTCCCGAAGAGACGATCGGCGAGCCCGCGGCTTTCCTCCAGGACGGGATGGACGTCGTCATGGAGCTTTACGACGAAAAGCCGATCTCGGTTCAGCTTCCCGACCAGATCGAAGCGACGATCGTCGAGGCCGACGCGGTGGTGAAGGGGCAGACCGCCTCGTCGAGCTACAAGCCTGCCGTCCTCGACAACGGCGTTCGAGTGATGGTCCCTCCGCACATCAGCAGCGGAACGCGGATCGTGGTCGATCCGTACACCCAGGAATATGTGAAGCGCGCGGACTGAGCACGAACGAATGGTTTCCCACTCCGGCCTGATCACCGTCATGCAGCGCGCCGTCCGAAAGGCGGCGCCGCGGCTGCGGCGCGACTTCGGCGAAGTCGAGCACCTCCAGGTCAGCCGCAAGGGACCCGCCGACTTCGTGTCGATGGCGGACAAGCGCGCCGAGCAGACGATCATCGACGAGCTTCGAAACGCCCGGCCGGACTGGGGTATGCTCCTGGAGGAATCCGGGGTCATCGAAGGCAATCCCAACAAGCCGCGGTGGATCGTCGATCCGCTCGACGGGACGACAAACTTTCTCCACGGAATTCCGCACTTTTCGATTTCCATCGCCGTTGAGGACAAGCGCCCCGACGGCAGCACCGAAATCACGCACGGCATGGTCTACCAGCCCGTCAACGATGAGGAATTCTGGGCCGAAAAGGGCAGGGGCGCCTGGCTCCAGGACCGCAGGCTAAGGGTGTCGGCGCGGCGCGACCTTTCCGACAGTGTCGTCGGCACCGGAATTCCGTTCCTTGGCCGCGGCGACCCGGCGAAATGGTCGAAAATCTACGAATCGGTGGCGCCCGAGGTGGCCGGAATCCGCCGCTTCGGTTCGGCCGCACTAGACCTCGCCTGGGTTGCTGCGGGGCGAATGGACGGCTTCTGGGAAGACGATCTCGACCTTTGGGACACCGCCGCGGGCGTTCTTCTCGTTCGCGAAGCGGGGGGATTCGTCACCGACTATCGCGGTGCCGACCGGGCGATGGAACGCGGCGAATATATCGCTGCGTCGTCTGCAATTCACAGCAAGCTGCAAAAGCTTGTCGCGGGAGCGCTGAGAAGCTGACCCAGACGGTTGCGGCCCGCAACTCGCTGTCCTAAAGCGCGGCCAAGTTTTCGAGCCCCCTGGAGTTTCCCTTGGCCAGCGTTGCTGCCGGTTACCTGCCGATCCTGCTTTTCCTTCTGGTCGCCCTCGGCCTGTCCGGTGCGTTCGTCGTCCTTCCGATGATCGTGGCGCGCTTCACTGGCGCCCACCAGCCGGACCCGCAGAAGCTTTCCGAATATGAGTGCGGCTTTCCTGCGTTCGAGGACAGCCGGGCGCAGTTCGACGTCCGTTTCTACCTGATTGCAATCCTCTTCATCGTCTTCGATCTCGAAGCGGCGTTCCTGTTTCCGTGGGCGGTTTCGCTGGGAGTGACGAAGCTCGCCGGCTGGGCGGCGATGATGGTGTTCCTCGCCGAGCTGGCGCTTGGGCTCGCCTATGCGTGGAAGAAGGGAGCGCTCGAATGGGAGTGATGCTCGACCCCCGGCAGGATCCGATGCCGACCGAGGAGGAGCTTGCGCGCGCCGCTGGCCTGACCCCGGGGACGACGGACCACGAGCTGTTCCAGGTGATGCGCGGCGAGCTCGACAAGAAGGGCTTCATCACCGCCAGCACCGAGGACCTGTTCACCTGGGCTCGCACCGGCTCGCTGTGGTGGATGACGTTCGGCCTCGCCTGCTGCGCGGTCGAGATGATCCATGTGAACATGCCGCGCTATGACCTTGAAAGGTTTGGCGCTGCGCCGCGCGCTTCGCCTCGGCAGTCGGACGTGATGATCGTTGCCGGGACCTTGTGCAACAAGATGGCCTCCGCGCTCCGCCGGGTTTACGACCAGATGAGCGAGCCGCGCTACGTCATCTCGATGGGAAGCTGCGCCAACGGCGGCGGCTATTATCACTACAGCTATTCGGTGGTTCGCGGTTGCGACCGTATCGTCCCCGTCGACATCTACGTCCCTGGCTGCCCGCCGTCCGCGGAGGCGCTGCTGTACGGAATCCTCCAGCTCCAGCGGAAGATCCGTCGCGAAGGGACGATCGAGCGATGAGTGGCTCGCGCTGATGGCCGTCCGCTTTGCTCCCCACGTGCCGAAAATGGCAGCGAACGATGGCGTGGTCGAGGCCGCGAAGGCGGTCATCGGCGACTCGCTGGTGGCGGTTAAGGAAGCCGCCGGCGAGCTGACGCTGACGGTACAGCGGGACTCGCTTGCCGACGTTCTCAAGGCGCTCCGCGATACGCCGGGCCTCGAATATCAGCAGCTGATGGAGCTCACCGCAGTCGATTATCCCGACCGCTCCGAACGCTTCGAAATCAACTACGAACTTTTGTCGCTGACGATGAACCGGCGCATTCGGGTGAAGATTTTCACCGACGAGGCGACGCCTGTGCCGACGGCGACCAAGCTGTGGTTCAACGCCGGGTGGCTCGAGCGCGAGCAGTACGACATGTACGGCGTCGTCTTCGCCGGGAATCCCGACCTTCGCCGTCTGCTCACCGACTATGGCTTCGAGGGCCACCCGATGCGCAAGGACTTCCCGCTGACGGGACATGTCGAGCTTCGCTATTCCGAGGCCGAGAAGCGGGTTGTCTACGAACCGGTCGACTTGCCGCAGGACTTTCGCGCGTTCGATTTCCTCATGCCGTGGCAGGGCGCGGAATATCGCTTGCCAGGCGATGAGAAGGCGATGCCCGAGGAAGCGGGCGCTCCGTCGGCGGCGCCTCCTCCCGTAGGCGGAGCGACGGTGAACCCGCCGCCGAAGGTCGATGTCCCCCAAACCACCGACAAGCCGTCCGAAACCGGCGCCGGCAAGCCCACCGACAAGAAAGCAAAGTCGCAGGCGCGCAAGCCGAAGAAGGCGAAGGCCGAGGATGTGGTCGACAAGGACGATAGCGACCTTCCCGAGCCGCGCCCGACGACCCGCAACCGCCGCCGTCCGACGGGGGCTGCATGAGCGAGACTTCGAACCGTTGAAGTGACAATGGGCGCTGCCGGCGCCGAACAGGTCGTGGCCGGAACCCAAACCGCCGAAGGTGCGATCGAGGAGTTGATCAGCAACTACACGATCAACTTCGGCCCGCAGCACCCGGCGGCGCACGGGGTTCTCCGGCTGATTCTGGAACTGGACGGCGAGATCGTCGAGCGCGTCGACCCGCACATCGGGCTTCTCCACCGCGGCACCGAGAAGCTGATCGAGTACAAGACGTACCAGCAGGCGCTGCCTTACTTCGACCGCCTCGATTACTGCTCGCCGATGTGCATGGAGCACAGCTTCGTGCTCGCGGTCGAAAAGCTGATGGGCATCGAGGTGCCGGAGCGCGCCCAGTACATCCGCGTGCTGATGGCGGAGCTCACCCGCATCAAGAACCACATGCTCAACCTCGGCAGCCACATCATGGACGTGGGGGCGATGACTCCCAACCTGTGGCTGTTCGAGATCCGCGAAGACCTGATGCAATTCTACGAGCGCGTCTCGGGCGCGCGCATGCACGCCAATTACTTCCGCGTCGGCGGCGTGCGCGAAGACCTTCCCGAGAAGCTGATTGCCGACATCGGCGAGTGGCTCGATTATCGATTCAAGCTGTTCGAGGACGCGATTTGCCTGGTCGCCGACAACCGCATCTTCAAGCAGCGCAATGTCGACATCGGCATCGTCAGCAAGGAAGACGCGATCAAATGGGGCTTTTCCGGCCCGATGATCCGCGCGTCCGGGCTACCGTGGGATTTGCGCCGGTCGCAGCCGTACGAAGTGTATGACCGGATGGAGTTCGACATTCCGGTCGGCACCAACGGCGACTGCTACGATCGATTCATGGTTCGGGTGGAGGAAGTCCGCCAGTCCGTACGGATAGCCAAGCAGTGCCTGGCGCAGATGCCGAAAGGTCCGGTTGGGACTCTCGACCGCAAGGTCTTCCCGCCGCCGCGTGCGGAGATGAAGACCTCGATGGAGGCGCTCATCCACCACTTCAAGCTCTACACCGAGGGATATCACGTGCCGAAGGGCGAGGTGTATGTCGGGACCGAAAGCCCCAAGGGCGAGTTCGGCGTCTACCTCGTCGCCGACGGCACCAACCGGCCGTATCGCTGCAAAATCCGCCCCACCGCGATTTCGCACCTGCAGGCGATGGACTTCATGATGAAGGGCCACATGCTCGCGGACACTACCGCGGTCCTCTCCGCAATCGATGTCGTCTTCGGGGAGTGCGACCGGTGAGCGCGCAACGCAAACGACTGTCGGTGATGTCGATGTTTGCGGGCTTGCTGTTCGTGGCGTTGATCTTCACTCCGTTGTTCGTCCACGGAATGTCCCCGATCACCCAAGGCGCGCTGATAGGCGTTGCGGGCACGATCTGCTTGCTCGGAATCCTATTCGGCATCTGGGACGCTCGCCGGATCGAGGCGAAGCGGATCGCCAAAGACGATATTTGGATGAATCACTGATGGCCGGCAACGCACCGCTCGAGGATCCCGAAGTGCTCGCCCGCTGGCGCGACTTCGACTGGACGGCCGAGAACCGCAAGAAAGCGGACTGGGCGATCGGGAAATATCCCCCGGGGCGGCAGGCGTCGGCGGTGCTTCCGCTTCTCGACCTCGCGCAGCGGCAGATCGGGGCGGAAACGGGCACGCAGGGCTGGATTCCCATCCCGGTGATGGAGTTCGTCGCCCGCCAGCTCGACATGCCCTACGTCCGGGTGCTCGAGGTCGCGACCTTCTACACGATGTTCAACCTCGCCCCGGTCGGCAAATTCCATGTCCAGGTATGCGGGACAACGCCGTGCATGCTTCGCGGCTCCGACGGGCTGTTCGAGGCTTGCTACAAGCGCGGGCTCAAGAAGGGGCACACCACGGACGATGGCCTGTTCACCCTGACAGAGGTTGAGTGCCTGGGCGCGTGCGCAAACGCGCCGATGGTGCAGGTCAACGACGACAATTACGAGGACCTGACCCAAGCCAGCATGGGCGCTATCCTCGACTTGCTTGCAAAGGGCGAGAAGCCGAAGCCAGGGCCGCAAGTCGACCGCCAGACCAGCGCTCCGGCGACCGGCCCGACAACGCTCAAGAAGATGGCCGAACGCAATTACGATTATCGCTCGCAGTGGACCGATACGGCCGGGGAGGGCGCATGAGCATCGTCGTCATCCTCATCGCCCTCGTCCTTGGCTTCCTGGTGCTGAAGCTCGTCTTCGGGATCATCAAGTTCGTCCTCCTCGCGGTCATCGTCCTGGCCGTCATCGGCTGGCTGGCGAGGAAGTTTAGCTGATGGGCTACACCGGACCGCTTAGCGACAAGGATCGCATTTTCACCAACGTCTACGGCTATCAGTCCGCCGGGCTGAAGGCGGCGATGGCGCGCGGCGATTGGGACGACACGAAGAAGCTGATGCAGATCGGCCAGGACGCGATCATCGACCAGATCAAAGCGTCGGGGCTTCGCGGGCGCGGCGGGGCGGGTTTCCCGACGGGCATGAAGTGGGGCTTCATGCCCAAGGAGCCCAAGCCGGGTAAGCCAAATTTCCTGGTCATCAACGCCGACGAGTCCGAGCCCGGGAAGCTGCAAGGACCGCGAGATCATTCGCCACGATCCGCACAAGCTTCTCGAAGGGGCGCTGATCGCCGGCTTCGCGATGCGCGCGCGGGCTTGTTACATCTACATCCGCGGGGAGTTCATCCGCGAGGCTGAAGTCCTCGAGAAAGCGGTCGCCGAGGCTTATGACGCGGGCCTGCTGGGCAAGAACGCCGCCGGATCGGGCTACGATTACGACATCTTCGTTCACCGCGGCGCCGGCGCCTACATCTGCGGCGAAGAGACCGCGATGCTCAACAGCCTGGAAGGCAAGAAGGGCTTTCCCCGGCTGAAGCCCCCGTTCCCGGCGGGTGCGGGCCTGTACGGCTGCCCCACCACGGTCAACAACGTGGAATCGATCGCGGTCGTGCCGACGATCCTTCGGCGGGGCGCCAGCTGGTTCGCCAGTATCGGGCGCGAGAAGAACGAAGGCACCAAGCTGTTCCAGCTGTCGGGCCACATCAACACGCCCTGCGTCGTCGAGGAATTGATGGGGATCAGCTTCCGCGAGCTGATCTCGATTCACGGCGGCGGAGTCACTGGCGGCAAGAACAGGGACGATTTCAGTAACTTGCTGGCGGTAATTCCCGGCGGTTCTTCGGTGCCGCTGGTGCCTGCCGAGGAAATCCTCGACGCGCCGATGGACTTTGACGGGTTGAAAGCGCTGGGCTCCGGTCTCGGCACCGCGGCGGTCATCGTCATGGACAAGTCCACCGACATCGTCCGGGCGATCAGCCGCATCAGCTATTTCTACAAGCACGAGAGCTGCGGCCAGTGCACGCCGTGCCGCGAGGGCACCGGCTGGATGTGGCGCGTCATGGAGCGGCTTCGCGAAGGCGAGGCGACGGTGGAAACCATCGACAAGCTGCTCGACGTCACCAAGCAGGTCGAAGGCCACACCATCTGCGCCCTGGGCGATGCCGCGGCCTGGCCGATCCAGGGGCTGATCCGCCACTTCCGCCCCGAGCTCGAGCGCCGAATCGCCGAGCGCCGCTCGCGCGAAATGCTGGAGGCGGCGGAATGAAGCTGTTCGTTGCCATCGCCATCGTCGCACTGCTCGCAATCGTCGTGCTCGTGATGCAGCGTGGCCGAACGCGCGTGACCACAATCGAAACGCACCGCGATCGGGAGGGTGACGATGCCTAAGGTCACCGTCGACGGCGTCGAAATCGAGGTCCCGGCCGGCGCGACCGTGCTCCAGGCGTGCGAGCTGGCGGGCAAGGAAATCCCGCGCTTTTGCTATCACGAGCGCCTGAGCATCGCCGGCAATTGCCGAATGTGCCTGGTCGAAGTCGCCCCCGGGCCGCCCAAGCCGCAGGCAAGCTGCGCTCTGCCCGCCGCCGACGGCCAGGCGATCCGCACCGACACCGAGATGGTGAAGAAGGCGCGCGAAGGGGTGATGGAGTTCCTGCTCATCAACCACCCGCTCGATTGCCCGATCTGCGATCAGGGCGGCGAGTGCGACCTGCAGGACCAGGCGATGGCCTATGGCCGAAGCTCCTCGCGCTTCGCGGAGAACAAGCGCGCCGTCGACGACAAATATATGGGCCCGATCATCAAGACGGCGATGACGCGCTGCATCCAGTGCACGCGCTGTGTCCGTTTGGCCGAGGAAGTGGCGGGCGTTCCAGAGATCGGGATGCTCTATCGCGGCGAAGACGCGCAGATCACCACCTATCTCGAAAAGACGGTGACCAGCGAGCTCGCCGGGAACCTTGCCGACGTCTGCCCGGTGGGCGCTCTCCTTCAACGGCCGCAGCTGTTCGAATCGAGGCCGTGGGAGTTCCGCCCCGTTCCCGGAATCGACGTGATGGACGCGGTCGGTTCGAACATCCGCATCGACGTTCGCCAGCGGCAGGTCATGCGAATCCTCCCGCGCGTCAACGACGACGTCAACGAGGAGTGGATTAGCGACAAGACTCGCCACGTCGCCGACGCCCTCGTGCGCAACCGTCTCGACCGGCCGTGGGTGCGCGAGAACGGAACGCTGCGCGAGGCCGATTGGACCGAGGCGCTCGGGCTCCTGGCGGAAAAGCTGAAGGCTGCCGGCGGCAAGGTCGCGGCGATTGCCGGCGACCTCCTCGACGCCGAGACCATGTATGCGGCGAAAGCGCTGTTGAGGCAGCAGGGCTCGAAGCTGATCGAGGGGCGGCAGACCGGTCTCGACTACGACGCCAGCAACCTCGCCGCGGTGAACTTCAACTCGACGATTGCCGGGATCGAAGAGGCCGATGCGGTGCTTCTCGTCGGCAGCAACCCGCGCTGGGAAGCGCCTTTGGTGGCCACCCGGCTTCGCAAGATCGCCCGCAAGGGAGGCAAGATCTTCGGCATCGGACCGCAGGTCGACATGGCGATGGGCGTCGAATGGCTGGGCAACGATCTGAAGCTGCTGGGCAAGCTTCCCAAGGCGGTGAAGGACGCATTCGCAAAAGCGGAACGGCCGGCGGTCGTCGTTGGGCCGGGAGCGCTGGCCGCCGGCGGCTTCGGGGCCGCGCTTGCGCTCGTCGAGCCGCTCGGGCTGGTGAAGCGCGACTGGAACGGCTTCAACGTGCTGCACACCTCTGCGTCCCGGATGGCTGGCCTGATCCTCGGCTATGCGCACAAGGGCGGGCTCGCCGCCATCGAGGCTGCCAAGCCGGAGGTCGTGCTCCTGCTCGGCGCCGACGAAATGCCCGCCGACCGGCTCGGCGGTGCGTTCAAGGTCTATCTCGGTCATCACGGCGATGCGGGTGCGCGGCAGGCGGACCTGGTGCTCCCGGGCGCCGCCTACACCGAAAAGCATGGCACCTACGTCAACACCGAAGGGCGGGTTCAGCGCGGCGAGAAGGCCGTCTTCCCGCCGGGCGATGCGCGCGAAGATTGGACGATCCTGCGCGCCGTCTCGGGGCTGCTCGGGGCGCCGCTGCCGTTCGACACGTTTGAGCAACTCCGTGCAGCAATGATCGCCGACCATCCGCAGCTCGGCACCGAGGGGCTGCTGAAACTCAAGTGGGCGCCGCCGAAGGTCGACTCAAAGGCTTCCGGCCCGGTCAGCTATTCGATCGAGGACTTTTACCTGACCAATGCGATCGCGCGGTCGAGCCCGACGATGCACCGCTGCTCGAACGAAATCCTGCACGGCCATGTCGAAAGCGAACCGAGCAAGCGCCAGCCGGTGGAGGCCGCGGAGTGACCGCACTCTTCCAATCCTGGGGCGCGAGCTACGAATGGGCGTGGTTCTGGTCGATGCTGATCGGAATCCTCGCCATCGCCCTGCCGCTGATGCTCGCGGTGGCGATGATCATCTATGCCGATCGCAAGATATGGGCGGCGATCGCGCTTCGCCGCGGCCCGAACGTCGTCGGACCGTGGGGATTGCTCCAGAGCTTCGCCGACGGCCTCAAGGTATTCCTCAAGGAAACGATCATACCGTCGGCCGCCAACAAGGGCCTGTTCCTGATTGCGCCGATTGTCACCTTCACGGTCGCCCTGATTGTCTGGGCCGTTATCCCGTTCCAGGCGGGTGTGGTCTTGGCGGACATCAATGTCGGGCTGCTCTACGTTCTCGCCGCGTCGTCCCTCGGTGTTTACGGAGTGATCATCGCCGGCTGGGCATCCAACTCCAAATACCCGTTCTTCTCGGCGCTTCGCGCGGCCGCACAGATGGTCAGCTACGAAGTCTCGATCGGCTTCGTGCTGATCAGCGTCGTTCTTTATGCGAACAGCTTTAACCTGAGCGACATCGTGCTTGCCCAGCAGGGCAATGTCCTCGGCATCTTCAACGGCTTCGGCTTCAATCCCTTGCTGTTCCCGATGGCGGTGGTTTTCCTGATCAGCTCGATGGCGGAGACGTTCCGGACGCCCTTCGACCTGACGGAGGCCGAGAGCGAGCTCGTTGCCGGTTTCCAGACTGAATATTCGTCGATGAGCTTCGCGCTCTTCTGGCTCGGCGAATATGGCAACGTCATCCTGATGTGCGCTCTGAACGCCATCCTGTTCTGGGGCGGCTTCCTGCCGCCGGTGGACTGGGCGCCGCTCTATTGGGTTCCAGGCATCATCTGGCTGTTCGCCAAGATCTGTTCTTCTTCTTCGTCTTCAGCTGGGTGAAGGCCACGGTCCCCCGCTATCGTTATGACCAGCTGATGCGGTTGGGCTGGAAGATATTTCTGCCCCTCAGCATCGTCTTCGTCGTGCTGGTCTCCGGCTGGCTGATGCTCACCCGCTATGGAGGCGCGGCATGATCGCGCACTGGATCAAGTCGTTCACCCTGTGGGAGTTCGTGAAGGCCCACTGGCTGACGCTGAAGTACTTCTTCAAGCCCAAGGCGACGATCAACTATCCCTACGAAAAGGCGCCGCAGAGCCCGCGCTTCCGCGGCGAGCATGCGCTTCGCCGCTACCCCAACGGGGAAGAGCGCTGCATCGCCTGCAAGCTTTGCGAGGCGATCTGCCCGGCGCTTGCAATCACCATCGAAGCCGAGCCGCGCGAGGACGGCAGCCGCCGGACCACGCGCTACGACATCGACATGGTCAAATGCATCTATTGCGGGCTGTGCCAGGAGGCGTGCCCGGTGGATGCGATCGTCGAAGGGCCGAACCTCGAATTCGCGACCGAAACGCGCGAGGAACTGCTCTACGACAAGGCGAAATTGCTGGCCAATGGCGACAGGTGGGAACAGGCGATTGCCGCCAACCTTGCCGCCGATGCGCCGTATCGGTAGGCGCCCGGCATCCCGTGATCGCACTCATCGCCTTTTACCTTTTCGCGACGCTCACCATCGCTTCGGCGGTGGCTGTGATCTTTTCGCGCAACCCCGTGCACTCGGTGCTGTGGCTGATCCTCGCCTTCTTCAACGCCGCGGGGCTGATGCTGCTCGCGGGAGCCGAGTTCATCGCGCTTCTGCTGGTCATCGTTTACGTCGGCGCGGTCGCGGTGCTGTTCCTGTTCGTCGTCATGATGCTCAACATCGACTTCGCGACCTTGCGTTCCGGCTTTAATCGCAACCTGCCGTTCGGGCTCATCATCGCCCTGGTCCTCCTGGGTGAGATGGTGCTTGCGGTCGCCGCCTGGAAAGCGGGCCCGAGGATCAGCGACGCGCCTGCGGTGGCCCGGGTTCCGAACATCGTGGCGATCGGCGAGCTTCTCTACACGCGCTACCTGTTCCCGTTCGAAATCGCCGGACTGGTGCTGCTCGTGTCGATGATCGGAGCGATCGTCCTCACCCACCGCAGCCGCGGCGATGTTCGCGGGCAGAATGTCTCGAAGCAGATCCGCCGCAATCCCGACGAAGCGGTGAAGCTGACCAACCCCGGCGTCGGCGAGGGGATGGAGCTGTGATCACCCTCAACATGTACCTTTGGGTTGCCGCCATCCTTTTCGTGCTTGGGGTGCTCGGCATCTTCGTCAATCGCCGCAACGTCATCCTGATGCTGATGGCGATCGAGCTGATCCTGCTCGCGGTGAACATCAACCTCGTCGCGTTCAGCGCCTTCCTCGGCGACCTGACGGGGCAGGTGATGGCGATGTTCGTGCTTACGGTCGCTGCCGCCGAAGCCGCGATCGGCCTCGCCATCCTCGTCATCTTCTTCCGGCGCAAGGGCTCCATCGCGGTCGATGCAGCCGACAGGATGCGCGGCTGATGAGCATCGCGCTTTCGCTGGAGCTGATCGTCTTCCTGCCGCTGATCGCCGCTATCGTGGCGGGGCTCGGCGGGCGATGGATCGGCAAGGTTCCGGCCAAGGTCGTCACCACCGGAGCCCTGTTCGTCGGAGCGGCGCTGAGCTGGCCGATCTTCTTCTCCTACATAAGCGGCGATCCCGGCGCGCAGGTGGTGCCGGTTCTCGACTGGATTCGATCGGGCGATCTCCAGGTCCAGTGGGGGCTCAGGATCGACTCCCTCACCGCAGTGATGCTGGTCGTCGTCACCACCGTCTCCTCGCTCGTCCACCTCTACAGCTGGGGCTATATGGAGGAGGATTCGAGCCAGCCGCGGTTCTTCGCCTATCTGTCGCTGTTCACCTTCGCGATGCTGATGCTGGTGACCGCCGACAGCCTGGTCCAGATGTTCTTCGGCTGGGAGGGCGTCGGCCTGGCCTCCTACCTCCTCATCGGCTTCTGGTACTACAAGCCGTCGGCGAACGCCGCGGCGCTCAAGGCCTTCGTTGTCAACCGCGTCGGCGACTTCGGATTCTCGCTTGGCATTTTCGGCACCTTCCTGGTGTTCGGCACCGTCTCGATCCCGGCGATCCTGATTGCCGCTCCGCACATGGCCGGTTCGACCATCGGCTTTGCAGGAATGCGCGTAGACACGATGACCCTGCTCTGCCTCCTCCTGTTCATCGGCGCGATGGGCAAGTCGGCGCAGCTTGGCCTGCACACGTGGCTTCCCGATGCGATGGAAGGCCCGACTCCGGTCAGCGCGCTCATCCACGCGGCGACCATGGTCACTGCCGGCGTATTCATGGTGTGCCGCCTGTCGCCGATGTTCGAGGCGAGCCCGGTCGCGCTTCACGTCGTCACTTATGTCGGCGCCGCGACCTGTTTCGTCGCTGCGACGATTGGCTGCGCGCAGAACGACATAAAGCGGGTAATCGCTTATTCGACCATGTCGCAACTCGGCTACATGTTCTTTGCGGCAGGCGTCGGCGCCTATGGCGCGGCCATGTTCCACCTGTTCACGCATGCGTTCTTCAAGGCGCTGCTGTTCCTTGGCGCCGGGTCGGTCATCCACGCGATGCACCACGAGCAGGACATGCGCTACTACGGCGCCCTTCGTAAGCAGATCCCCTTCACCTTCTGGGTGATGGTCGTCGGGACGCTGGCGATCACAGGAGTCGGGATCTTCGGCGTCGGCTTCGCCGGCTACCATTCGAAGGACGCAATCCTCGAAAGCGCCTGGGCCAGCGGCAGCGTACCCGGCGAGATCGCCTTCTTCCTCGGCTCGGTGGCGGCGCTGCTGACCAGTTTCTATTCGTGGCGGCTGATTTTCATGACCTTTTTCGGCACGCCCCGCTGGGCCGCGTCCGAGCACATCCAGCACGGTCTCCACGGCGAGCCGGACATTCCGGCCGAAGAATATGGCGACAGCTCCGAAAGTCCGGCAGTTCCGCCCGCGGGCACCGGTGGCTACCATCCGCACGAAAGCCCGTGGTCGATGCTCGCACCGATCGGACTGCTCGCGCTCGGAGCCGCTTTCTCCGGCCTGCTGTTCACCGGTGTCTTCGTTGGCGTGGAGACGGCGCCCGAGTTCTGGCGCGGCGCGGTCGCCTTCAGCGAGCATCTTGCCCACGCTGCTCACACAGCGCCGCTGTGGGTGAAGCTGACGCCGACTGCGGCGATGCTGATCGGGCTGTGGATCGCCTGGAACAATTACATCCGCGATCCGGCCGCTTCGACTGCCTTCGTCTCGACCTTCCCCGGAATCTACCGGTTCGTCGCCAACAAATGGTACTTCGACGAGCTTTACGACCGCATCTTCGTGCGCCCGGCGATCTGGCTCGGGAGGCTATTCTGGCACGGTGGTGACGAAGGGACGATCGACCGCTTTGGACCGCACGGCGCGGCGTATGCCGTGGGCATCGGCAACCGCTTCACGACGAGACTTCAGTCCGGCTACCTCTATAGCTACGCGTTGGTCATGCTGCTCGGGCTCATTGGAGCCGCAAGCTGGGCAATCTGGTGGGCACAATGAGCGGCGTGCCGGTGCTGTCGATCCTCATTGCACTGCCGCTGCTTGCCGGCATCGCCTGCCTGTTCGTCAGTGCGGCCGCTGCGCGCTGGATCGCGCTCGCGACGACGCTCGTCGCATTCGCAATCGGCATCTGGATGTGGCTCGCCTTCGTTCCGGGTGGACCGCAGTGGCAGTTCGTCGAGCTGGTCAGGCTTGGCGGCGGGATCGACTGGGCGCTTGGAATCGACGGGATCGCGCTCCTCCTCACCGAGCTGACGCTGTTCCTGATGCCAATCTGCATCGGTGCCAGCTGGCGCTCCATCGAGCGGCGAGTGCCCGAGTACATGGCCGCGTTCCTGTTGATGGAAGCCCTGATGGTCGGCGTCTTCGCCGCGCAGGACCTGTTCCTGTTCTACGTCTTCTTCGAAGGCGGCCTGATCCCGATGTACCTGATCATCGGCATCTGGGGCGGGCCGGAGCGGATCAAGGCCAGCTACAAGTTCTTCCTCTACACCCTGCTCGGCTCGGTGCTGATGCTGATCGCGATGATCTACATGGTCGCAACCAGCGGCACGACCTCGATCCCGCAGCTGATGGCCTACGACTTCGCGCCGCACGTGCAGCAATGGTTATGGCTCGCCTTCCTCGCCAGCTTTGCGGTCAAGCTCCCGATGTGGCCGGTCCACACCTGGTTGCCCGACGCGCACGTCCAGGCACCGACCGCCGGGTCGGTCATCCTCGCGGGCGTGCTCCTGAAAATGGGCGGATATGGCTTCGTCCGCTTCTCGCTGCCGATGTTCCCCGATGCCTCGGCCCAGTTCGTCCCGCTGATGTTCGCTTTGTCGGCGATCGCGGTCGTCTACACGTCGCTGGTCGCTCTGGTGCAGCGCGACATGAAAAAGCTCATCGCCTATTCTTCGGTCGCGCACATGGCGTTCGTGACATTCGGGCTGTTCGCGCTCAACCGGCAGGGGATCGAAGGGGCGCTGGTCGTGATGCTCAGCCACGGCCTCGTCTCGGGCGCGCTGTTCCTCGTCGTCGGGGTCATCTACGACCGGATGCATACCCGCGAGATCGCCCAATATGGCGGTTTAGCCAACAACATGCCGGGTTACGCGCTGCTGTTCATGCTCTTCACCATGGCCAGCGTCGGCCTTCCGGGCACCAGCGGCTTCGTCGGCGAATTCCTGAGCCTGGTCGGAACCTACCGGATGTCCACCTGGGGAGCGATTGCGGGAACGAGCGGGATCATCCTGGGCGCCTGCTACATGCTGTGGCTCTACTGGCGCATTTGCTTCGGCGAGGCGCGTACGGCGGAAGCGGTAGCGATGCCGGACCTGTCGGCACGCGAGTGGTGGCTGCTTGCGCCAATCGCCGCCGGAGTCCTGTGGATGGGCATTTATCCGGAAAGCTTCCTCGCGCCGATGCGCCAGGACGTCGGCTATATCCTCCAGCGGGTCCAGCCGGCTGCCCCGGCAGGTGATTCCAACCTCGTCCGCGGCAAGTCGCCTGCGGCCATTACCGTCGGGGCGGAACACGAATGAGCTATTTCGCCGCAATCCTTCCCGAGCTGGTCCTCACTATCGGGGGCCTCGCGCTGATGATGGCAGCTGCATTCGCCGGCCGGCGCTCGGTCGGCGTGCTCAGCTGGATCGCGATCGCCATGCTTGTCGGCGCGACCGTTGCGCTGATCGGCGCACCGTCCAATGCCGGACCGGTGTTCGGAGGGCTTATTTCCGCCGATGCCTTCGCCGCTTTTGCAAAAGTCATCATCTTCCCGGCCGCTGCCGTGGCCATACTGATGGCGCACGGCTGGTTCGAGCGCGGAACCGAGCATGCCAACGAATATCCGGTGCTCATCCTGTTCAGCGCGGTGGGAATGAGCGTGATGGTCTCGGCGACCAACCTGATGACGCTTTACGTGGGCCTGGAGCTTCAGAGCCTCGCCGCCTACGTCCTCGCCTCATACCGGCGAATGGACGACCGCTCGTCCGAAGCGGGCCTCAAATATTTCGTTCTCGGGGCGCTCGCCAGCGGAATCCTGCTCTACGGGATATCGCTTCTCTACGGCTTCACCGGGACGATGAGCTACGCCGGGCTTTCCGCCGCCTTCGCGCGCGAAGGAATCCAGTCGCTCGGGCTTCTGTTCGGTCTCGTCTTCCTGCTCGCCGGAATCGCCTTCAAGGTCAGCGCGGTGCCGTTCCACATGTGGACTCCGGACGTCTATGAAGGTGCGCCGACGCCGGTCACTGCCTTTTTCGCCACAGCGCCCAAGGCCGCAGCCGTTCTGATGGGCGTGCGCGTGTGCGTGGAAGCCCTCGGCCCGGCAACCGACGCCTGGCGCCAGATTGTCATTTTCGCTGCGCTCGCGTCGATTTTCCTCGGCGCCGTTGCCGCCTGGGGCCAGGTGAACATCAAGCGCCTGCTTGCTTATTCCTCGATCAACAATGTCGGCTTCGCACTGATCGGGCTGGCCGCTGGCGGCGCAGCCGGAGCTGCCTCGGTCCTTTTCTACATGGCCGTGTACGTCGTGATGACTCTGGGCGCGTTCCTGTGCGTGCTGTGGATGCGAAACTCCAACGGGGAGCCGGTGGAGAGCCTGGAGAGCCTGTCAGGACTGTCGCAGACCCGCCCGGCCTTTGCTGCGGCGCTCGCGATCTTCATGTTCAGTCTCGCGGGCATCCCCCCGCTGTTCGGATTCTGGGCGAAGCTGGTCGTTTTCAACGCGGCGGTGAAAGCCGGCCTTCTCCCGCTCGCGATCGCGGGAATTCTCGGCACCGTTGTCGGCGCTTATTACTACCTGAAGATCGTCAAGATCATGTACTTCGACGATCCTGGAGAGCCCTACGCGAAGACGTCGGCGCCGGTTGAAGGCTTTCTGATGCTGGTCGCGGCACTGATCGTCTCGCCGATCGGCTATCTTCTCATCGGCCCGCTCGGGGGACTTACCGAACGCGCCGCAGGGTCGCTGTTCTGAACAGAATCCAGATCGTCGAGCGCACCGGCTCGACAAATGCGGATCTCCTCGCCGACCGCTCGGCAGTCGAGGGAGACTGGCTCGTCGCGCTCGAGCAGACGGCCGGCAAGGGTCGCCAGGGTCGCGAATGGCTGACCCGGGACGGTAACTTCTTCGGGAGCACGCTTGTCGAGCTCGCAAGCAACGACCCCCCACCGCAGTCGCTGTCGCTCGCCGCGGGACTGGCGCTCATCGAAGCTGTGGCTACGGCAGTGCCGGGGCTCCCGTTGCTTCTCAAATGGCCGAACGACCTGCTTCTCGACGGGGCAAAGCTGGCCGGCATCCTGCTTGAGCGGCAGGGTCGGCGAGTCGTCATCGGCGTTGGAGTGAACCTGGCTTCGGCTCCGGACATACCCGACCGCTGCTCGGGGCACCTTGGCGGGCGAACAACTCCGCAAGCCTTTGCTCCGCTTCTCGCAGCGTCGATGGCGCGGGTGCTGACCCTGTGGCGCAACAGCGATCCGCCAAGTTTCGCCAGGGCATGGCTTGCGCAAGCGCATGCCATCGGGACGGAACTCACCGTCCACCTATCGGCCGCAGAACGAATCGCCGGGCGCTTCGACGGGATCGATCCCGATGGCACGCTTCGGCTGCGTTTGCCCGGCGGAACGGTCCGTGCCATTCACGCCGCCGATGTCACGATAGGCTGACCATGCTGCTCGCAATCGATGCCGGAAACACGAATGTCGTCTTTGCGCTCGTCGAGGGCGGCGAAATCCGTGCGCGCTGGCGGATTGCAACGGACCCGAGGCGAACGGCCGACGAATATGCCGTGTGGCTTCGCCAGCTGCTCGAGATCGAAGAGTACTCGACCGCAGATGTGGATGCGGTGATCATTGGCACCGTCGTCCCGCGGGCCATGCACAACCTGGAGGTGCTGGCCGAAAAATATTTCGGATCGACAGCCCTCATTGCAGGGCAGGGGGACGTGCAGTGGCCGATGGCGCTGGACGTGGAAGAGCCGCAAAGCGTCGGCGCCGACCGAGCGCTCAACGCCATTGCTGCCCATTCCAAGCACAAGGGCGACCTGCTGATCGTCGACTTCGGCACCGCGACGACTTTCGACCTGGTTTCGGCAACGGGCGCGTACAAAGGGGGAATCATCGCACCGGGGATCAACCTGTCGATCGATGCGCTGGTCAACGCCGCGGCCAAGCTTCCGCGAATCGCGATCGAAGCGCCCGCAGACGACAGCGTCATCGGCCGAACCACGGAAAGCCAGATGCTGATCGGAATCTACTGGGGTTATGTGGCGATGATGGAGGGGCTGATTGCCCGGATCAAGAAGGAAGTCGGGCGCGACGTCACCGTGATCGGCACCGGCGGGCTGGCCGCGCTGTTCGACAAGAAAACGCAGGTATTCGATGCGGTTGAACCCGATCTCACGATCCAGGGGTTAAGCTTGCTCTACGATGGGCTTAACGCGGGCGAATGATTCCGGGAGAAGAACTGCTGTTTTGCGCGCTCGGCGGGTCGGGCGAGATCGGGATGAACGTCAACCTCTACGGTTGCCGGGGCAAATGGCTGATGGTCGATCTCGGCCTGACATTCGCCGATACCTTCTATCCCGGAATCGATCTTATCCTTCCCGAGCTCGAGTTCATCGAACAGCAGCAGGACCGGCTGGTCGGGATCGTTCTCACGCACGGCCATGAAGACCATATCGGAGCGCTTCCCTACCTCGCCGAAGACCTGAAGGTTCCGCTGTTCGCCACGCCCTTCACCGCGGGCCTGATCGCCTCGAAGCTCGAGGAGGAAGGGCTGACCGGCCACGTGCCGCTCAACATCATCGACCGCGAGGGCTCGATCGACCTTGAGCCATTCAAGGTCACCTACGTCGCTCTCGCCCATTCGATTCCGGAGGGCAACGGCCTGTCCATCGAGACGCCGTTCGGCAGGATTTTCCACACCGGCGACTGGAAAATCGACGAGACACCAGTGCTCGGCGAGCCGTCGAGTGCACAGACGCTGCAGCGGATCGGCGACGAAGGCGTGCTGGCCCTCGTGTGCGATTCGACGAATGTTTTCCAGGAGCAGCCGTCCGGTTCCGAAGCGGGCGTCCACGAAGGGCTTCGGGAGGCGGTGGCGAACGCAAAAGGGCGGGTCCTCGTAACGACCTTTGCGTCGAACGCGGCTCGGCTGAAGACGATCGGAGAGGTCGCGATCGACACTGGCCGGAAGGTGTGCGTGGCCGGCCGCTCGCTCGACCGAATTCTCAATGTCGCCCAATCGACCGGCTACCTGCTCGACTTCCCCGAGAGGATTTCCTTCGCCGATGCCATGCAGTTGCCGCGGCGCGACGTCTTGATCATCGCCACCGGCGGCCAGGGGGAGCCGCGCGCGGCGCTCGGGCGCATCTCGTCGGGCAATCACGAATTGAAGCTGACTGAAGGCGACACCGTCATCTTCTCGTCGAAGATCATTCCCGGAAATGAAATTGCCATCGGCCGGATCATGAACGGCCTGTCGGACATCGGCGTCGAAATCGTCACCGAAAGGCAGGCGCACGTCCACGTCTCCGGGCACCCGGGGCGGCCGGAACTGGCGGCGATGTACGACTGGATCCGGCCGCAGATCATCGTCCCCGTGCATGGCGAGCCTCGTCACCTGGCGGAGCAGGCGCGGTTCGGCCTCGCTCACGGTATTCCCAAAGCGGTCGTTCAGAGGAACGGCGACGTCATCCGGCTGGCGCCCGGCGAACCGGCGAAGGTGGATGAAGTCCGGGTCGGCAGGCTGGTGCTGGACGGCGACGTCATTCTTCCGGCCGATGGAGCGACCGTCACCGAGCGGCGGCGGATCAGCGTCGGCGGCCTCATCACGGTTGCTCTTCCGATCGGCCGCGACGGCAAGCTAGCCGGCGCTCCGCACGTGCGGCCATTCGGCGTTCCGGTCGAGGAAGATCGGGACGACTTCATCGCCGACGCGGTGGATTCGGCTACGCGCGCGTTCGACTCTTCCGCCGACCAGGAAAAAATGCGCGAGGCAGTGCGGCTTGCAGTCCGCCGCTGCGCGACTGCCTGGACCGGCAAGAAGCCGATCGTCGAGGTGATGGTGGTTCCGGTGGTGCCGGCGTGAACTGGACGTCGCTGGTTGCGATCTTCTTCCTCTTTTTCGTCGGAAGCGCCTTCATCCTGCTTCCGTTCGGAGTGAGGACGGACGAGGAGGTCGGCAACGATCTTGTTCGCGGGCAAGCCGAAAGCGCGCCGCACGGCTTCCGGCTGTCGAAGCTCCTGGTGCGCGCGGCAGTTCTCGGGAGCGCTGCTAACCCTGCTCTTCGACCTCAACTACGTTTACGGCTGGATCGGCACCGACGATCTCGACCTCTACCGGCGGATCTTCGGCTAGGTCAGCGCTTCCGGTCGAGTGCGTCGGCGAGGGCGGCGTAAAGCTTGCCCATGTCGGACGACATCATCGTGACTGCGATCATTCCGCCGTCGCGCTCAGCCATCACTCGGCGAAGCATCGCTTCGAAGTCGTGAACATAGCGGTTCACTGACTGCTGGAACTCGCCGTTCGAATTCATATTGGGAGCGAATAGCCTTGACCTCGCTGGACCCGATCAGCCGCGCCGCCCGCCGGGTGAAGATTCCGCGATCGCCCTTGAGATAGGAATCCCAGGCCTTTTCGTCGACTTCGTCCGAAAGGATCTTGCCGACGTCGATCGAGGCGGAATGCATCGAATCGATCAGAAGTGCGACGCGACGGGCGAAGGCCTCGCTGTCGGCTTCGCGATTTTGCTCCCGCTGTTTCTCGACATGCTGCTCGAGCGCTGTCGCACTCTGCCCAAGGACGAGCATCTGCTGCGTCAGCCGATCGGCCGCACCGCGCGCTGAATTCGACGGCACGGGCAGCAATCGTCTCGACCTCGCGCAGTCGCTCCTGGACGCTTTCCTGGATGACCCGTTCGAGGGCTTCGCGAGTTGCCTCCGAGAAGTTTTCCGCACTTTCCGGAACGATGTTTGCAATCGCCTCTTTGGCGCGCTCGGCGGCGTGCGATGCGGCTTCGCGCACCTGCACCATTGCCTGCACCAGGCTGGGGCCGGTTGTGCTGGTCAGCTGCTCCGCTTCGGCTTGGGCGGCGGAAATGGCTTCGGCGAGCGTCGCCAGCCGGCTTTCGGCATCGCCAACGCCGTCGTCGAGCGACCCGAGAAGCGCCGCCAGCCGATCCTGTTGGTCGGCGATCGCGGAGCCTGTGGTCTCCAGCCGATCGCTCGCTTCGCGGGCGGCGTCGCGGATCCAGTCGATTTCCGGCCTCACCGACCGCGTTGAATTGACCAGGTGCTCGGTCTGGCCGGCGGCCTGCTCGAGGGCATCGGCCAATTGCGCTCGAACGCTTGCGGAGAGGCGCTCGATGGCACCCTGCAGCGACTGCGTTCGCTCTGCGAGGCCGTCCATCGATTCCTGCTGGGCCTCGCTTCGTTCGCCGAGCGCTTCCAGCTCGTCACGAGACTTGCCAAGCGCTTCGAGGAAGCGGCCCGCGCGCTCGTCGCCATTGTCCGCGAGTTGCGAGAAGCGCTGGTCGAGCTCGCCAAGCGCACGATCGATTTCGGCGACCATTCGCTGCGATGCGCGGTCCTGTTCGGCAACCTTGGCAGTAAGCTTGTCGAGCGCGCTGTCGGCGGCGTTGACGTTTGCGCCGAGCGCTTCGGCGGCGTCGACTCCGGCTCGCCCGATACCGGCCCTCGCCTGCTCGACAAGCGCGGTGACCGCCTGCGCCTGGATGTCGATTCCGCTGCGGATGTCGTCGAGCGTCGCGCCGGTGCGCTCGAGAAGGGCCTCAACGGCGGTCGAGAAGCCCGCTTCGGCTTCACCGACGCGCACGGCGGCGGCCGCTCCTGCGCTTTCGATGTGCGTGAGATGGGAGACCAGCCGCTCCGCTGCGCTGGAGACGATCTCGTCCGTTTCCCGGGTTCGCTCGGTGAGCGCGGCAAGCTGCTTGTCGAATTCGGCAGTGCGCGAGGCATGTTTCGCTCGCGGCGCCGCGCAGCTCTTCGGAAATGGCCCGGGCGTGCTCTTCGGCCCTCGGAAGATCGTCGAGCAGGACGGCAATGTCGGTTCGTGCCATTTCCGCCGTTCGGTCGAGCGCCTGGCCCTGCTGCATCAGCTTTTCGGTGCTGCTGTCGAACTCGCGGGTAATCCCGCCCAACTTTGTGGTCGCCGTGTCCCCAAGCTGCATCAGGTGCTGGCTGATCATCGTCAGCTCGGACCGGCTATCGTTGATCCGTTGCGAAAGGACTGCCAACAGCGCTTCGAGCGAGCGCGCTTCGGTGCGCATGGTGACGACGGAGCGAGTGAATTTCTCGGCCTCCTTGCGCCGAGTTCGGCCGAACGTCAGCCAAACCAGCCCGAGGAGTGCCAAAGGCCCGGCAGCGACGGCAATCCATTGCGCGATGGCCGGAGACGTCAGTGGTTCGTTGCCGAGCGCTCGTCCCGCAGACCACGCGCTGTACGCCATCCAGGCAACGGCCAAGCACCAGGAGCGCCGAGGCAAGGACCGTCCGTCCGCCGGCGGTGGCAGGCGAATCGTCGGATCGGCTCTCGTTCCATTGCGTCTGATCGAAGCCGGCGGCAGGAGCGCCATGCTCGGTTTCGGCTGCGGAAACCTCCGCCTCCGGCTGGTGCGGAGGGGCGGTATGCGGGCTGGTTGCGGTCATGCTTGGCAGTTTACCATCTTTGTTCCAGCAAGAAAGCGATTAGAACCGGCTTTGGAGCGCTCGGGAGGAGAGCAGAGGGGGACGAATGGCGTTGAGTGCGTTGATTGCGGCTTATTCCGAGGACGACTCGGGCTCGCTTCGCGCGCTTTTCCCGATCGCCGGGCGCACGTTGCTCGAATATCAGGTTCGCTGCGCGGCGGCGGCTGGCGCTGCTCCGATCGTCATCGTCGTCGACCGAATCCCGATCGCTCTCAACGACGTGCTGTCGCGCCTCCAGCAGGACGGAATTTCGGTGATTACCGTCAGCGATGGTGCCGAGGCGGCGAGCCGCTTCGAGGCCGGGGAGCTGATCCTTCTGATTGCCGACGGCCTCGCGCCCACGCCCGAGCTACTCGCCGGACTTGCCGACGAAGACGAGCCGGTGATCGTCACCGTCCCCGACGATGAGGCCCATCGCCAGTTCGAACGCATCGACGCAGTCAGCCGCTGGTCGGGCGTGGCGCTTGTCGAATCGCAGACGCTTGGGGCGACGGCGGCCATGCTGGGGGATTGGGACCTCCAGTCGACGCTCCTGCGGCGTGCGTTGCAGGCGGGCGCCAGAACGGTCCCGCTCGCACCTGGTGAAGGCGAGCCGCTGCTTGCCGAGGACAGCGCCGACCTCGCTTTGCTGGAGCGCCATCTTATCGTCGCATCGCGGGGATCGCGGCGTGACTGGGCGAGCCGCTATGTGCTTCCGCTGATTGAAGAATTCGCAACTGAAAAGCTCCTGGAGACCCGGGTTCGCCCGGAAAGCCTGGTCCAGGTCGCCGTGTTGCTGTCCCTTGCGGCCGTGATCGCGCTGGGCCTCGGCTGGCTGTGGACGGGCCTTGGCCTCCTCGTCGCCACCACCCCGCTGGCGCTCATCGCCCGACGGTTGGCCGCGCTCCGTCTGAAGCCCATGCCGGCACGTTCGCTTGCTGCCCGGTTGCTTTGGCCGCTCGCGGGCGCAGCGCTCGTCGCCTTGGGCTGGTGGCAGTCCGGCCATGGTGGAGGATGGGGCGCGCTGTTTGCAGCTGTGACCGCCGCGGCCATGGCACAAGCTCAGCGCGTCGAACGCGAAAAGATCGAAATACCCGGCGAAATCTGGCTGTTTTCGAGGCGCAACGCCATTCTCGTCGCGCTTGCCTTCGCGGCCTTTGGTGCCTGGACCAGCTACGTCGTCGCGATGGCCGTCTATGCCGCGTTGAGCTTTTTCGTCGCCCAGCATGTGAACCACCGAATTGGAACCGAGTTGACCCCGCGTTAACTCGATTCGGATAACGAGGTGCCGTGGTGCCTGTCGAATGGCCGATTGCCGCCGCCGATGAAGGCGGTGCGGCGGTTCCCGCACATGGTGCGGGCCGGAGCCGCTTGCCCACCGCACGGACCGACTTCTTCCTCGATTCCCGTGCCCGCCTGACCGAACAGGAGCGGGCGTTGATGACCGGGATGCTGGCTGACCTCGTCGACTCCGTTGCCGACGAATTCCGCGTCGAAATCGGTGGAATCGAACCCGCGAACGATGACGGCGAGCAACTCGTCAGCCGGCTTCGTCGCGCGGGATTGCTCGACATCCCCGACCTCGTTCGGCTCCTTCTGCGGCGTGCGGAGGAGGAGCGAATGGCGGCGGGAATCCGTGCTGGCCGCGGCGGCTCGCGGCTTCGGCTCCTGCAATCCCTCGTCAGCGATGAAAATTCCGAAGTCTCGGCGGCGGCGATGGCGCTGATACTTGCCAGGGGACGGCGCCGGGACCGGTTCGATGGCCCGCGAGTGATCTTCGACGATCTTTCCGCGGAGGCGGCCGTAGCGCTCGCCAATGCGACTGCCGCCGCCCTTCGCGGCGAACTCGCCAAACGCGTCGATGCGGGTGACGCCGACGAGCGCCTGGGGGTTGCCCGCCGCGCTGTGCTTTCCCGCCACGACGAGGGCAATCGGCTCGAGGCCCGCGCGTTTGATCTCGTACATGCCATCGACGATGCCGGACGCCTCGATGAGGCGTTGATTGGCTCGGCCGCGGAAGAAGGCGAGGTACTGCTCCTCGCCGAAGCGCTTGGCCGCCGCGCCGGGATTGGCCTCGACTCGGCCTGGGAACATCTCACCGGAGGCGCTGGCGAGCTCGCCTTGCTGCTTCGAATGAGCGGCATCTCGCGACACCTTGCCGGCGAACTGGTTGCCCGGGTGTCGGAGGTCGTCGCAGTCGATCCCGAAGCAGAAATTGCCGCCTTCGACCGGATCTCCGACGAGGAGGCGGAAAGCGTGCGCAACTGGCTCCGGCTGGATCCTGCGTACCGAACGGCAATCGAAACTCTGGCGCGTGGGCATGGCCAGCGCCCCCTCTGATCCAAAGCCGATCGCCGGCAAGGTCGATTCGCGCGGCCGGCTGATCTCGGCCGACCCGGAGCTCGAGCGGCTGCAGGTGGAAGCGGGCTCGAGCGTCGGTGCGTCGCTGGCAATCCCGCAGCTTGCGGCAATTGTTCGGGTAGCGCAGCGGCTTCGGGTCCCGCTGTCGCGCCGAGTGTTGGCCGCGGGGCGCGATCAGGACGTCGACATGTGGGTTAGAGCCGTTCCCGAAGACGACGCGGTCGCGCTGTGGGTCGACCGCTGGACGGTGCGATCGCCATCGTCGCCGCGCCTGGCGACCATTGCTGCCGTCGAGCACGAAAAGTTCGCTCCCGAACCGCTCACCTGGTCGGTCGACGAGCACCTCCGGCTACGAGAAATCGCCCCGTCGCTGGCGGACCTCCTGTCCAGCGGAGACGGCGAGGCAAAAGGCACGATACTGACCAAGCTGCTGCGCCTGGAAGATGGCGAGGGCGGCGAGATGCCGTTGCTCGAGGCGCTTGCGTCGCGCGAAAGCTTCGAAGGCCAGCGGGTTCGCGTTCGCGAGACTGGCCAGCAGCTCGTGCTCAGCGGCGCCGTTACGCTCGGACCCGGCGACAGTTTCGCCGGCTTCGAGGGAACTGCGGTCGTCGAAGGAGAGGGCGCGCCCGCCAAATCGCGCCCTTCTGTCGACAGCGCAATCCAGACCGCGCTTCGTTCTCCGCTCGACCGGATCGTCCAGTCGGCGGAGGAGATGCGAACCGCCGGCGACGTTCCCGTCACCGAGGATTATGCGGCCTATGCTTCCGACATCGCAACCGCGGCCAGGCACCTCCTGTCGGTGATCCGTTCACTGGGCGAAGAAGGGCAGTCCGCCGGGCTCAGCAAGATCGATCTTGCAGGCCTCGTTTCCGAAGCAGTGGCGCTGGTCGAATCGGCTGCCAGAGAACGCGGCATCGCGATTGGCGTGCAACCGTTCGCCGGTCTTTGCGCCAAGGGCGAATCGCGGAGCATCATCCAGATACTGGTCAACCTGGTCGGCAATGCCGTTCGCTATTCACATCCGCAGACGGCGGTGACGATTTCGTTCGAGCGTTCCGGAAGCGCGGCGATGGTTCACGTCGCCGACGAAGGCCCGGGGATCGATCCCGCCGACCAGGACCGCATTTTCCAGCCGTTCCAGAAAGCGAGCGAGGGCGACGAGGGAAGCGGCCTCGGGCTTGCCATTGCCCGCCGGCTCGCCAGGGCAATGGGCGGCGACATCCAGCTTCACAGCGCGCCCGGCGAAGGCTCGCGCTTCACGCTGGTGCTCCCCGCCGCGTAGCTACGCCTGGCGCTTCCCGAGGGGCACGTAGTCCCGGTGGGTCTGGCCGACATAGAGTTGCCGCGGCCGCCCGATCTTCTGCTCGGGGTCGGAGATCATCTCGTTCCACTGGGCAACCCAGCCGACGGTTCGGGCAAGCGCGAACAAGGCGGTGAACATGTCGGTGGGGAAGCCGATCGCGTTGAGGATCACGCCCGAATAGAAATCGACGTTCGGGTAGAGCTTCTTTTCGACGAAATAGTCGTCGCTAAGCGCGATTCTCTCGAGCTCCTTGGCGACGTCGAGGACGGGGTCGGAGATGTTGAGCTCCTTGAGCACCTCGTCGGCAGTGGCCTTCATCACCTTCGCTCGCGGGTCGAAGTTCTTGTAGACCCGGTGGCCGAAGCCCATCAGCCGGAACGGGTCGTTCTTGTCCTTTGCCCGGGCGATATACTGGGGGATGTTCTCCGGCCTGCCGATTTCGCGCAGCATGTTGAGCGCAGCTTCATTCGCGCCGCCGTGAGCCGGCCCCCACAAGCAGGCGATACCGGCCGCGATGCACGCGAACGGATTGGCTCCGGACGACCCGGCCAGCCGGACCGTCGAGGTCGACGCATTTTGCTCGTGGTCGGCGTGGAGGATGAAAATCCTGCGCATCGCCTGCTCGATGATTGGATTCACCTCGTACGGCTCGGCAGGGACCCCGAAGGTCATTCGAAGGAAGTTCCCGGTGTAGCTGAGGCTGTTGTCGGGATAGAGGAACGGCTGCCCAATCGAATATTTGTAAGCCATCGCGACAAGCGTCGGCATCTTCGCAATCAGCCGATGAGAAGCGACCATCCGCTGCTGCGGATCGGTGATGTCGGTGCTGTCGTGATAGAATGCGGATAGCGCGCCAACGGCGCCGCACATGATCGCCATTGGATGCGCATCGCGCCGGAAGCCGCGGTAGAAAGTCGCCAGCTGCTCGTGGACCATCGTGTGGCGGCTGATCGTGTAAGTGAAGGTGTCGAGCTCGTCGCTCGTCGGGAGCTCGCCGTGCAGAAGCAGGTAGGCGACCTCCATAAAGGTCGATTTTTCCGCCAGCTGGCCGATCGGATAGCCGCGGTGGAGCAATATCCCTTTTTCGCCGTCGATATAGGTGATCGCGCTCTGGCAGCTGGCGGTCGACGTGAAGCCGGGGTCGTAGGTGAACATGCCCGTCTGTGCGGTAAAGCTTCCTGATATCGACGACATCCGGACCGCAGGTGCCATGAAGCACGTCGTAGTCGTAATCGCCCTTCGGGGTATTCAGGGTGACGGCGTCGGTCATTCTTGTCGGCTCCACAATCTGGTCTTCTATTCTGTTCAGGCTCTCGCCCTGCCCGAGCAGGGCAAGCACGTCAAAAATCCCCGGGCTGGTCGTCCGCCCGGTCAACGCAGCGCGAAGCGGCTGCGCCAGCTTTCCGAGTTTCACGCCCTCCCGCTCGGCAATCTCGCGGGTGCATTCCTCGATCTGGTCATGTCCCCAACCCTGCAGAGCTCGCGAGTGCTCCATGGAGCGACTTGAGAAGCGACCTTGCTTCGGGCGTAAGGAGTGCTTGCGCAGCGGCGTCCATCGTCAGCGGCCGGGTGTCGAACAGGAAAGCGGCGCTTTCGGCAAGCTGGCCCAGTGTGTGGGCCCGCGACTTGAGTTCCGGCATCGCCCTGACGAGCAGGTCGCGCTGGTCCGCGGTCAGCGCCGTCGCAATTCTCGGCGCGACCAGCTGGGCAAGCCGAGCGTCGTCCGCCTCGCGAATGTAATGACCGTTCAGGTTCTCCAGCTTCTTGAAGTCGAACCGGGATGGTGATTTTCCGACGTGATCGAGATCGAACCAGCCGATCGCCTGCTCACGACTGATGATCTCGTCGTCGCCGTGGCCCCAGCCGAGGCGGAGAAGATAGTTCGAGACCGCTTCCGGGAGGAAGCCGAGCTCGTCGCGGTAGGCGTCCACACCGAGCGCTCCGTGGCGCTTGCTAAGCTTGGCCCCGTCAGCACCGTGAATGAGCGGGACGTGGGCGTAAACCGGCTCCGGCCAGCCCATCGACCGGATAATCGCAAGCTGGCGGAAAGCGTTGTTCAGATGGTCGTCACCGCGGATCACGTGAGTGATTCCCATGTCGTGATCGTCGACGACGACCGCAAGCATGTAGGTCGGGGTTCCGTCCGATCGAAGAAGCACGAAATCGTCGATTTCGGCGTTCTGCACCGCAACTCGGCCCTGGACCTTGTCCTCGATGACCGTTTCCCCGTCCTCGGGGGCCTTGAGCCGGATGACGAACGGCTTGTCGGGCGGAGAGTCGCTGAAGTCGCGCCAGGGGCTGCGGATCCGGAACGGCCGCCGCTCGGCCTTCGCCTTCTCGCGTTCGGCGGCGAGTTCCTCGCTCGTCATGTAGCAGCGATACGCGTGTCCGCGCTCCAGCAGCTTGTGCGCCACTTCGGCGTGGCGGGCCCAGAACTGCGACTGGTAATATTCGTGGCCGTCCCAATCGAGGTCGAGCCAGCGCATTCCATCGAGGATTGCGTCGATGGCTTCGCTGGTCGAGCGCGCCTTGTCGGTGTCTTCGATTCGAAGCAGGAACTTGCCGCCGTGGTGGCGGGCGAAGAGCCAGTTGAACAGCGCCGTCCGGGCGCCGCCGATATGCAGGAATCCCGTCGGTGAGGGCGCGAAGCGGGTCACCACCGAATTTTCGCTTTGGCCGGTCAACTCTTCTCCGCTTGCGCTTGGGCGCACTTTCCTCTTTTTTGCATTGTGCAATGCAATGGACGAGCGCCCCTAGCATGGAGGGTGCGCCTCTTCCACAGCGGGCTCGGGGCTTTTGGAGGGCGTGGTTTTCCGTAGTTCGGGAAAGGATCGAATCCTTTCTCGAAGCCGAGCGTGCGCAGCTTCCGCCGTGGGCGGTGGTTGCCTTCGGCTCCGGGATCGCCGCCTGGTTTTCGCTCGACACCCCGACCGAGTGGCTGGCCCTGCTGGTGTTCGGCAGCGGCCTGGCGATTGCCTCGTTCGCAATTCGCGGCGGGCGGGCCGAGCGCGCCGCCGGGTGGCTGTCGCTCGCCGTCGTCCTTGGCTGCGCGTTGATCTGGATCCGCGCCGAACTGGTCGCCGCTCCGCGTGCGTACAGGCCGAACGTTGCCAGCTTCGAGGCTGTCGTCGAACGTGCCGAGCCGCTCGTTGCCAAGGGCGACGTCCGCCTGACGCTGGCAACTTCCGGCACTGGGGTACCGCCCCGGGTGCGCGTGTCGCTTCCTGCCGACAAGCAGCCGCCGGGTCTTGCCGCCGGAGCCAGGGTGCGCATTCGCGCATGGCTCATGCCGCCCCCGTCGATGGCCGTTCCCGGCACCTACGATTTCGCTCGCGATGCCTGGTTCAAGGGCATCGGCGCGGTCGGGCGGGTGCTCGGCACGCCGGAAGTGGTCGAGCCTGCGAGCGCCAGCGGCCTCGATGCTGTCCGGCACCGGCTTGGCCGGCACATTCGGAGCCGCCTTCCCGGCCCGTCGGGAGGGATCGCCACCGCGCTCGCTACCGGAGACCAGAATGCGGTTCCCGAGGCCGATGCAGACGCGATGCGCAGGAGCGGACTGACGCACCTGCTGTCCGTCAGCGGCCTTCACATTGCCGCGGTGATCGGTGCTGCGATGCTTGTGACCATGAAGCTGCTCGCACTGTCCGAGCGCCTTGCGCTGCGGTTCAACCTCGTCCTCGTCGGCGCCGGCGCTGGCGCGGTCGCCGGTCTTGGCTACACACTGCTTACCGGCGCCCATGTGCCGACGGTGCGCAGTTGCATCGTCGCGTTGTTAGTCCTGGCCGGAATTGCGCTCGGGCGCGAGGCGCTGAGCATGCGGCTGCTGAGCGTTGCCGCGCTCGCCATCCTGGTCGTCAAACCCGAGTCCCTGGCCGGCGCCAGCTTCCAGCTCAGCTTCGCCGCGGTGACGGCGATTATCGCGCTTCATTCGACGTCCTGGGCCAGGCGCACGTTCATGCGACGCGACGAAGGAGCGGTGGCGCGGTTCTTGCGGGGAATCGCGGCGATGCTCGCCACTGGGTTAGCCGTCGAAATCACGCTGATTCCGCTGGCGCTCTATCACTTCCACAAGGCGGGTTTGTACGGCATCGGCGCCAACCTGCTTGCGATCCCGCTGACGACCTTCGTTATCATGCCATTGGAAGCGGGCGCGCTGTTGCTGGATTCGGTGGGGCTCGGAGTTCCGGTCTGGTACCTTGCCGGGGCTGCAATCGACGCGCTTTTGTGGATCGCACACACGGTCGCAGGCGCCAGCGGTGCAGTCGCGACGCTCGCGTCGATGCCCGGCTGGGCCTTTTCGGCAATCATCGTGGGAGGACTATGGCTGGCGCTGTGGAGAGGCCGCGTGCGATTTGCCGGCATCGTCCCGTTCCTCGTCGGCGCGGCCGCAGCGGCAGCGGCGCCCGTGCCCGACCTCCTGGTCACCGGCGATGGCAAGCATTTGGGGGTGGTCGCCGGCGACGGCACGCCGCGAATTCTCCGCAACAGGACCGGGGACTTCATGCGCGACGTGTTTAGCGAGAGGGCCGGCTTCGACGGCGACCCGGAAGGCCTGGAAGACGCGCGCTTCGCCGCCTGCTCACATGACGCATGCGTTGCCAATATCGCCAGGAACGGCCGCTCCTGGCGGCTGCTTGCGACCCGGTCGTCGGCATGGCTCGAATGGAAGGACATGGTGGACAGCTGCGCGAGGGCCGACATCGTCGTCTCCGACCGGTGGCTACCGCGCGGCTGCACTCCCAGATGGCTAAAGCTCGATCGCAAATTCCTGGAGCGGACGGGCGGCGTCGCAATCTACCTCGCGGGGCGACCGCGAGTGGTAACCGTCGCCGGCGAAGTGGGGCAGCATCCGTGGGCGACCACCGGGACGAAATGAGCTATTGGGCGGATTGTTGGCAGGGGAGGGCAGCACGATGCCGCAATATGTGATCGAGCGTGAAATGCCGGGAGTCGGAAAGCTCGGGAAAACCGACCTGAAAAACGCTTCGCAGACCAGTTGTGACGTCCTTCGCGACCTGGGCCCGCAGATCCAGTGGGTCCACAGCTATGTCACCGACGACAAGATCTATTGCGTCTATGAGGCGCCCAACGAGGAGATGATCCGCAGGCACGCGCAGATGGGTGGCTTTCCGGCCAACAAGATCAGCGAAGTGAGGAGCATCATCGATCCGACAACCGCGGATTAGCGCCGCTAGGCTTTGCTCCACACGGCCAGCTCGTTGCCGGCGGGATCGCGGAAGTGGAAGCGGCGGCCTCCGGGAAATGCGTAAACGGGGCGGAGGATATCGCCGCCCGCTGCTTCTACCGCCGAGGCTGCCGCTTCGATGTCGTCGACCTGGATGACCGGAAGCGGAGCCTTTGGCGCTTCGGCCGCATCTGCCTGCAATCCGATGTCGGTGTCGCCCGTCGTCGTTGCCGCATAGCTTGGCCCGAAGCGTTCCAGTGTCCACCCGAACGCCGCCTCGTAGAATGTGGCCGATCGCTCGATCCCGTCGCTGGGCAGTTCGACATAGTCTAGTCGGGGAGTTTTCATCGCGTCCTCAATAGCGCCGGATCAAGCCGCTCAGGCGGCCCTGGATTCGCACCCGGCCTTCTTCGTAGCGCTGCGGATCGTAGCGGCTGTTGGCGGGGTCCAGCCTGACCGTACTGCCTTCGCGCCGGTAGGTCTTTAAAGTCGCTTCCTCATCGTCGATCAGGGCGACGACGATTTCCCCGTCGCGAGCGCTGTCGACCTTGCGAATGAGCGCGAAGTCGCCGTCGAGAATGCCTTCGTCGATCATCGAATCGCCGGAGACTTCGAGTGCGTAATGCTCGCCCGGGCCCAGAAGTGCGGCGGGCACCGCAAAGCCTTCGCTGCCCTGAAGCGCTTCAATGGGCGTTCCGGCGGCGATCCGCCCGTGAAGCGGGATCTCGATGGTGTCGTTGGCCGCCGCTGGAATGACCGGCCTTTCGGCGGCCGACGGCGCGCTTCCTTCGGGCAGCTTGACGACTTCCAGTGCCCGCGCCCGATTGGCCAGGCGGCGAATGAAGCCGCGCTCCTCCAGTGCCGATATCAGCCGGTGAACGCCCGATTTCGACTTGAGTGAAAGCGCTTCGCGCATCTCGTCGAAACTGGGGCTGATCCCGGTTTCGCCCAGGCGCTTGTGAACGAACAGAAGAAGCTCGCGCTGTTTGGCAGTCAACATCTTCGGCCCCCGTGCCGTGGAACGAACAGGGAACGTGTAGGAAACAAACCGACTCGCGTCAAGCATCCCTCAGGGGAATCAGTTGCCGCCGCCGGTGATCCGCTTGCGGGCCGCCTCGATCGCCGATTCGTTGCGCTTGATTCCGACCGCCTGCTTTACTGCTGCCAGGAACTGGTGCGCATATTCCTGCGCAAGCGGCTCGCTGAATTCCTTTTGCACTTCGCTGATCAGGCCAGGCTGGTTCAGCGCATTGCCTGGCGTGACCTTGTCCACCTTGACGACAAAATAGCCGCGGCCGTCGGGATCGGCGCCGACCTTCGTCCGGCCCTGCGCGTTTGCGAACAGCGCCTGGAGCGGGGCGGGAACCTTGTCGCCGAGCTGCGAAAGCTGGATCCTTCGCGCACGTACCGGCTGCACTGCCGGGAGCGACGAATCTGCCTGCTTCACAGCATCGGCAAGATCGGTCTTGCCAGCAGCTTTCGAAGCGATCGATTCGGCCACTGACTTGGCCTTTTTCGACGCCTCCGAATGGATCCAATCCTGCTTTACCTGGTCGCGGATGCTGGCCAGCGGAGCGGGGGCGGACGGGATGACGTCGGCGGGCGCGACGAGGGCGAAACCGCTGTCGCCTTCTAGCTGCTCAATGACCGGCTCTTCCGTCGCTCCAAGATCAAAGCCCGTCTTCAGCGCCGGAGCAAGCGTCTCCGGGAAGGTGTAGGAGGGATTGCCTCGCTGGGTCGCCGCTTGCAGTGATCTTCGGCGTCGTCGTCACCTGCAGGTTGGCTGCCTTTGCGGCTTCGTCGAAATTGGCACCGTCGTCGATTGCATCCTGGACCTTGTCGACGAGATTGCCGATCGCCGTCTTGCGTTTCTCTGCTGTCAGCTTGTCGGCGATCTCGCCGCGGGCGGCGGCGAGCGACTTGCCCGGGCGGGTTGTCGCCGATTCGACCTTGATGACGTGCCAGCCGAGGTCGGAGTGGATCGGGCCGACGACATCGCCGGCCTTGGCCTTGAACGTTGCCGCGGCGACCTCGTCTCCGGCGAGGTCGGAGAGCTGCGACCGGGTCTGCGCCCCGACATCGACATCGGCGGCACTGAGCCCGGCGGGCTTCACCGCGTCGGCGAACGCCTCGCCGTTGCGGGCACGCTGGGCGATTGCGGCGGCGACCTTCTGGTCGGGAACGACCGCCTGCTTGATCGTTCGGACGTCCTTGGCGCCGTACACATCCTGGTGGGCGTTGTAATAGGATTCGATTTCCTGCGGAGTGGCCGAGACTCCGGCCACTTGCTCGGGCCCGATCTGGGCGATCTTGAGCACCCGTTGCTCGGGAATCATGTAGCGAGAGCGGTTGGCCGCATAATATTGCTGCAATTGCGCATCGCTGGGGTTGAGGCCGGCGGTGAAGGCAGTGAACGGGACGAAGGCGACCTTGCCCTCGCGCTCTTCGAGAAGCATCGACGCATAGGGCCTTGCCACGCCGACGGGTACGCGCGCGTTTGTCACTGCCGGGACGACCAGAAGCCGCTGGAGCAGGGTTCCCGAAATGAAGTCGCGCACCTGTTCGTCGGTGAGCCGCTCACGAGCAAGGAATGCCTGGTAGCCTTCGGTGCTCGGCTGGCCGTTCAAGCCCTTGACCCCGGGGATGTTGGCGATCTCCGCGTCGATCAGGCGCTTCGACAGGACAATGCCATGTTTTTTGGCGAACGCCTGGAGCGCGCGCTGTTCGATCAGGTCCTGAAGGAGCGGGTCGAAGTCGGCGGCGAGTTCCGTATAGCCGGCTTCGGGATTTTGCTGGCGGACTTGCGCAAGGCGGCGCTGCATTGCCGAGCTCATGTCGCGGTCGGTGACCTTCATCGATCCGGCCTTGGCCAGCGTGTCGCTGCTCAATCCACCGTTGCCCAGGCTAAGGCTGCTGATGTCGCCCGCCGCAAATCCGATGAGGATCAGGAGCCCGACGATGGCAATGATGCTGGTGCCGATGGTCGACTTTGAAAGACGGCGGAAGGAGCTAAGCATTCGGGTGGCAACTCTCGGGAGAGGGAAGGATCGACCGGTGCTTTACGGGCGGGCGCTTGCGCCTTCAAGCGTCGGGCGGCTAGGCGCACGTCGGAAACGGAAAGGCAGGCGATGTCTCGACGAATGCTGGTTGTCGGCAATTGGAAGATGCACGGCGTAGCGGCGGATGTGCCGCAGATCCGGGCGATCGCGGAAGCCGCGAATCGCAACCCCGGGCTCGACGTGGGCCTGTGCGTCCCGGCGACCCTGGTCGAACGAGCGGCGCGCTCCGTCCCCGGCTTCACTATCGGCGCCCAGGACGTCCATTTCGCCGCCAGCGGTGCCCATACCGGCTGCACGTCGGCGGAAATGCTCGCCGACGCCGGCGCTTCGATGGTCATCGTCGGTCACTCTGAACGGCGGGAAGCGCAGCACGAGAGCAACGAAGAGGTCCGTTCGAAGGCGAAGACTGCCCTTGCCGCCGGGCTGCTGACGATCGTCTGCGTCGGCGAGTTGCTGGCTGTCAGGGAATCCGGAGACGCAGTTTCAACGGTCGTTCGGCAACTCGAAGACTCGCTTCCGCCGGATTGCGCGGTCGAAAAGCTCGCCATTGCCTACGAGCCGATCTGGGCAATCGGCACCGGCCGCACCGCCAGCATCGACGACATAGCCGAGATGCACGCTGCGATCCGGCAGCGCCTGGCACAGCTTTATGGAGAGCCGGCGAGCTCGATTCGAATCCTTTACGGCGGGTCGGTGAAGCCGGGCAACGCACGGGAGATTTTCTCCGTCATGGATGTCGACGGCGCACTTGTCGGCGGCGCCAGCCTCACCGCTGCCGACTTTATCCCCATCATCGAAGCAGCGGCGGCGTTGAAAGCCTGACGCCGGCCCGCTAAGTCGCGCTCGCAACCGAAAAGGCCCGTCGATGTTCACCTTCCTCCTGATCGTCCAGACCCTTGTCGCCGCGTCCCTTGTCGGCGTCATCCTCATGCAGCGTTCCGAAGGCGGCGGACTCGGCGTCGGCGGAAGCTCGTCGGGTTTCATGACCGCTCGCGGCGCCGCCGATTTACTGACCCGCTCGACTGCGGTCCTCGCCACCATCTTCATCGTCCTTGCGATCGCTCTTGCCGCAATCGCCGGAGTCAGCCGTAAGCCGACGACCATCGACACCTCGCTGGTCAACCAGGTCGCGCCTGCAACTCCGGCCACGGGAAGCGCTGCTCCCGACCAGCAGCAGCCGGCGCAACCGGCCGGCGGCGCTCCGTCGAACCAGTCGGCGCCAGCCGTTCCGCTCGCCCAGTAAAGTGACGTTCGCGGGCTGCCCGGCGGGCTTGCGGGCGCCTTGCTCCGAAAAAATATTTTCACCAATGGCTTGCCCAATCGGGCAAACCGTCTCTAAGCCGTAAGCCCCATGGCGCGGTTCATTTTTGTCACCGGCGGCGTGGTGTCTTCCCTTGGAAAAGGCCTGCTTTCCGCTTCACTCGGAGCGCTCCTCCAGGCGCGCGGATTTAATGTCCGAATCCGCAAGTTCGACCCCTATCTGAACGTCGATCCGGGAACGATGTCCCCCTATCAGCACGGCGAGGTCTACGTCACCGACGACGGTGCCGAGACCGACCTCGACCTTGGCCATTACGAGCGGTTCACCGGCGTTTCCGCTCGCCAGTCCGACAATGTCACCACCGGCCGAATCTACCGCGACATTATCGCCCGCGAACGGCGCGGCGACTATCTCGGGGCGACGGTGCAGGTGATTCCGCACGTCACGAACGCCATCAAGGAATTCGCGCTTGCGGAGATCGACGGCCTCGACTTCGTGATCTGCGAGATCGGCGGCACCGTCGGCGACATCGAGAGCCTCCCGTTCATTGAGGCCATCCGCCAGCTTCGCAACGACCTTGGCCGCGACCAGACGGTCAGCGTCCACACCACGCTGGTGCCGTGGATCAAGGCCGCCGGAGAGCTGAAGACCAAGCCGACGCAGCACAGTGTTCGCGAGCTCTCGAGCCTTGGAGTGCAGCCGGACGTCCTGCTTGTGCCGGACGGAGATGGAGCTTCCGGAAACGCGAGCGCGAGAAGATCGCGCTTTTCTGCAACGTGCCGAAATCGGCCGTGATACCGGCGCTGGACGCCCGGTCCATTTACGAGGTCCCGCTGCAATATCATGCCGCCGGGCTCGACGACGAAGTCCTTCGCGTGTTCGGAATGGGTGACGCCCCCCAGCCCGACCTTGCCCGGTGGCTCAACATCATGGACCGCATCGACAATTACGAGGGCGAGGTCACCATCGGAGTCGTCGGCAAATATGTCGGCCTCCCCGACGCCTACAAGAGCCTCAGCGAAGCGCTCGTCCATGGCGGCCTCTCCAACCGGGCCAAGGTGCACATCCGCTGGCTCGACGCCGAGATGTTCGAGCACGAAGACGCGAACCTCGCCTCCGAGCTCGAGCCGCTCCACGGAATCCTCGTTCCCGGCGGATTCGGCGAGCGCGGAAGCGAGGGCAAGATTGCCGCGGTCAAGTTCGCCCGCGAGCGCGAAATCCCGTTCTTCGGTATTTGCCTTGGAATGCAGATGGCCTGCATCGAGGGCGTCCGCACAGCCGGTGTTGCCGACGCCTCTAGTACCGAGTTTGGAGCCACAGAGCAGCCGGTTATCGGCCTCATCACCGAATGGATGAGCCCCGAAGGCCTTCAGGAGCGCGGCGCCGACAGCGACCTTGGCGGGACCATGCGGCTGGGCGCCTACGAAGCCGAACTCGGCGGCAACAGCCAGGTCGCGGGAATCTACGGATCGACCCGAATCAGCGAGCGCCACCGTCACCGCTACGAGGTCAACACGCACTACGTCCCGATGCTCGAGAAGAGCGGCCTGGTTTTTTCCGGAATGTCGCCCGACGGCCGGCTTCCTGAAATCGTCGAGCGTCCGGATCACCCATGGTTCGTCGGCGTGCAGTTCCATCCCGAACTGAAGAGCCGGCCATTCGACCCGCACCCGCTCTTCGCCAGTTTCATCGAAGCCTCGCTGCACCAGTCGCGCCTCGTCTGACGCGGGGAACCACTGCCGCTCCCGAACGGTTACGCTTTCGTTCCGAATTCAAAACCAACAGGGGACGAACTCCATGCTTCTGACTATCGCCATTATCTTGCTGATCCTGTGGGCCCTGGGCTTTTTCGCCTTCCACATTGCCGGCGGACTCATTCACATCCTGCTGATCATCGGCATCATCGTTCTCATCTGGAATTTCGTCGCCGGCCGGACCTGAGGCCAGGCGCCCGCGAGAACTTGGGCCTCATCGCATCGCCGCCGTTGCGGGGCGTTTGAACCGCCCCTAGATGGTGGCCATGACAAACAGCATTTCCACGCGCCTGGCGGTGCTTGGGTCGGGTCCGGCCGGCTATACGGCCGCGATCTATGCCGCTCGCGCCGGGCTTCAGCCAATCCTGATCCAGGGAATCACTCCGGGCGGCCAGCTGACGACGACCACGGATGTGGAAAATTACCCGGGCTTCAGGGATGTCATCCAGGGTCCCTGGCTGATGGAGGAAATGCAGGCGCAGGCGGAGCACGTCGGCACCAAGGTGATCTGGGACCAGATTGCCTCGGTCGACTTGTCGCGCCGCCCGTTCCTGCTCGTCGGGGATAGCGGCAGCGAATATCACGCCGACGCTTTGGTGATCGCCACCGGCGCGCAGGCAAAGTGGCTCGGGCTTCCTTCCGAAGAGCATATGAAGGGCAGGGGTGCTTCGGCGTGCGCCACCTGCGACGGTTTTTTCTATCGCGGCAAGAAAGTCGCGGTGATCGGCGGCGGCAATACCGCGGTCGAAGAAGCCCTGTACCTGACCAACCACAGCCACGACGTCACCCTGATCCACCGGCGCGACAGCCTTCGGGCCGAGAAGATCCTCCAGGACCGCCTGTTCGCCAACGAGAAGATCAGTGTCGTGTGGGATAGCGAAGTGGTCGAGTTCGTCGGCGGCGGCGATCCCGAGACTCTGGTCGGCCTCGATATCCGCAACAAGCTGACCGGAGAGGTCAGCCGCATCGATTGCGAAGGCGCCTTCGTCGCCATCGGCCACAAGCCGGCGACCGAACTGTTCGAAGGCAAGCTCGAGCTCGACAGCGAGGGCTATATCAAGGTCCAGCCTGGAACGACGAAGACCGCGATCCCCGGAGTCTTCGCCTGCGGGGACGTGATGGACAAGATCTACCGGCAGGCCGTAACCGCCGCCGGAACCGGCTGCATGGCCGCTCTCGACGCCGAGAAATATCTCGCCGCTCAGGAATATGAGGCCATGGCCGCCGAATAGCGAAGCGTCAGTTCGGGCTTCGCCTTCGATCGAGCTACATTAACGCGATCGCCAGCCCTGCGCCGAACACAACTGCGGTCAGCCCGAGACCGAGCGCCGCATTTCGCCAATTTCCAAATGTCCCGTCCATTGGTCTGCCTCCATTGAACGCCTTGGAATCTATCACGATTCCGCTGCTTCGCGAAATCGGGTTCGGAGTTGAGCGCAATTTGCCCGAGCAAATGCCGCTTTTTCGCGGCCGCCGTGGTTAACGAAGAAGTAGTGGGTTTCCCCGTATGCCGCCCTTCAAGACAGAGCGGGAGCGGGTCGCACAATGGCCACACAGGGCATCGAGGAAGTCACAGAAAACGCGATCCGCGTTGTCGCGCGCGACTGCGGGTCCTTGTCGATCGAATGCAGCGACGTCGCTGGATATGTGTCAGGTGTTGCTACCCGGATCGGGGAAAACCTGAAGATGCTGGACCAGCTCGAGGAGGTGACGACCCGCCTTCTCGCCGACCAGGGCCGGGTCTCCGATTCAACCGACGAAGCGCGGCTTCTCGCCGAGCAGGCGAAGGCCAAGCTCGATGGCGGCCGCGAGGCCATCGAAAACACCATCGGCGGCTTCAAGGGACTGACCGAGCTGGTCGTCCAGCTCGGCGAGCGGATGGCGGGATTCGCCTCGGCGATGGCCCAGGTCCAGACCGTCTCCTCGACCATCGAGGCGATTGCCCGAAAGACCAACATGCTTGCGCTCAACGCCACCATCGAGGCGGCGCGCGCGGGCGACGCCGGCCGCAGCTTCGCTGTCGTCGCCGCAGAGGTGAAGAAGCTTGCCCACGACACTCGGGCGGCGACCAGCCAGATTGCGGAAACGATTGGCGAACTGACCCGGGAGGCCGGCGCCGTCACCTCCGAGATCAAGACCGGCGTCGATCGCAGCCGCGAAGCGCAGAAGGGCTTCGGCCAGATCAGCGACACCGTCCGCGAAGTCAGCGAGATCGTCGCCATGGTCGATCGCCAGACCGAAGGCATCGCCCATTCGACCAGCATGATCCAGACCAGTGTCGACCGGGTGAAGGCCGGCCTCACCGACTTTGCGGGCGACGCCCGCGACAACGGCCAGGAACTGGTGTCGGCAAAGGAGCGGCTCAACCACCTCGAGCTGTTGTCGAACACCATGCTCGACACGCTCGCCAATTCCGGCGCCGAAATCGACGACACGCCGTTCATCCTCAAGGCGCAGGAGGCGATGCGCGCCATCCAGGCCGAGGCGGAGCGCGGAATTGCCGCCGGCGAGATTAGCGAGAGCGATGTTTTCGACCGCAATTACAAGCTCGATCGAAGGCAGCAACCCGGCCCAGTACGAAACCGGCTTCTGCGACTTCGCCGACAAATATGTCCGCCCGATCCTCGACCGCTTCAAGGCGACCGACGGCCGGATCATCGGCTCGGCGATTACCGACGTGAACGGCTACCTGCCGACCCACCTTTCCGAGCGCTGCCAGAAGCCAGGGCCGGACCCGGTGTGGAACGACGCCCATTGCCGCAACAAGCGGATATTCATGGACGACACGACCCGCAACGCGATCAACTCGAACAAGCCGGCGATGCTCGCCACCTACCGGATGGAGCTGGGCGACAAATATATCCCGGTGAAGAACGTCTTCGTCCCGCTGTGGGTCAACGGCCGCCGCTGGGGGAATTTCGAGCTCGCCTACCGGGACGAATAGCCTTGTGAGCCAGCGTCCGCTTTGGGTGGAAAGCTGCCGCTACCGCCGCTTCTTCGGCTGGCGCGCCAACAGACCGTTCAGCACCGGCAGGTAGGCCTGGTCGTCAAGCAGCCCAGTGGCACTGCCGATGACCGTTGGCTTACCGCAGCGCGGGCATTTGGCTGCCCATCGTCTCACCCGGTTCTGTTGCTCCCGGCGCATTCCACTCGTCTTGCCATTCGACGATTTCCTTAACGTCGATATCCCGGCGCAGCACGAAAGCGGCCATCCCGGCAAATTTACTTGCCTCTATTTCGTGGCGGTCGCTCCCTAGAGTGATGCGACGAGCACTCGCAAGCGCTTCGCTTTCCGTCTGCTGCTCATCTGACAGAGAATCACCCAAGCTCGCTAATGTCCGCAATGGGTCGAAAGCGGACCTTCGACCAGTAGCGCGACAGACAAGTACGGTGAGAGCGCACTCTTCCATGTTCCCCGCCCCCTCGGGCTTCCGCTGAACGGGCCTGTCCCTTCTGCAAACTGCCACCACCTGGACTTGCCGCTACCGCCAGAACAGCTACCGCGGTTTTGGTTTCGGGGAGGCAATGATGCGCGTGTGGATGATGATTATCGGTGCCGCGCTGGCGGCTGCGCCTGTTAGTGCGCAGGGTGGCGGAACGGCCGAAGCTCCGCTGACCGCGGAAAGCGCGAAGGAAATCCTGGCGATGGAATTGGGCACGTGGGATGCCGACATCACTTTTCCGTCGAACCAGCCGACAAAGGCCGACGAAAAGGGCAAGGGCGTCCAGACCAACCGCCTGCGCTCTGGCGGAATGTGGATCATCAACGAGTTTTCCGTCGACGGCACGCCGTATGAGGGAACCGGCGTTTGGGGCTTCGACCGGACGAAAAACCGGTTCAGCGGGATTTGGGTCGACAACAACGACCAGCAGATCAGGATGGATGACGGGCGGTGGGATCCGGCCACACAGACGCTCGTCTGGACCGCCAATATGGCTCAGCCCGACGGCAGGTGGCAGCGTCTCCTGTTCACCGAGAAATTCGAAGGCGAAGTCCGCCGTTTCGACATGGTGGCGCTAACCCGCCAGGGTGAAGTGCCGCTCGTGCGAATGGTTTTCACAAGGCGACCGCGCTAGCCGCGCTCACCCGTCGAGGCGGTCTCGCGCTGCGGCTCTTGCCTCGAGCAGGTCGAACAGGCCGCGATTTTGAAGCAGCATCTGCTCGGTTCCGAAGCCGAGCGCGCGCTCGCTTGCCGGTGTGTCGCATTCGGCCTCGACCACGGCGAGGATCGAGCCTTCGTCGGGAAGCGAGGGGGCAGGGGCCTCGATTCCGGCCCGTGCGGCAGCGCGGTCGAGCAGGCGGCGGATCGGCCACCAGTCGGACACCAGCGCCGAGGCGGCGCCAAGCGCGCAGCCACGCCGCTCCGACTTCGCGAGGATTTCCAGCGCGTGGCGCTGGGCAACAAGGGTCGACTCGGTTTCCGCGGCGCCCGGAGTGCTTGGAATTGGGCCGACCGCGGCAGTGAGCCGGACGAGGTAAAGCCGCTCGCGCTCGAACGCGCCGGAGGCGCGGCCGAACCATTCCCGCGCGGCGCCATCCGGACAAGTTTCGACCGCCTGCTCGATCAGCCCCGGATAGAGGCCGTGGACGCTGCACAGCAGGTGCACGGCGTCGGCGATGTCGCGAGGCGCGTTCGGCCCGGATGCGCTAATCAGCTCGGCAAGGTGCGGATGGCCCGCGCTTCCGCCCTCGGCGACGCGCGCCAGGTAGGCCCCGGCGGCGCTGCTCGCATTTTGGTCGACGAAGCGGTTGATCGCCATTCGAATCCTTCCTTGCGTCCACGACTTGCGGACGGGTGTAGGGCGAGGGCGTAACGCAAGGGCGTAAAGACGGGGTTTATGACAGGTTAGGGAATTCGGTCATGCGGGTTAACGGGAGGGGAGGGTAACCGGCGACTTATCCACAAGACGCCCCACCGATTCCTGCACAGTTTTCTGGGATTGCCGGCAGAATTGGACTCGACTCCGTCCGGGCCTGCGCTAAGCTTGTCTCGTGCTTCGGACCTTCGGGTCTGAAGTATGGGGAACCCCGCCGGGTCAAACCGGCGGGGTTTACCGCATCTGGGGCCCGTGTTTTCGCCGGCCGCCGGCTACCGCCGCTCAGGCCGCCAGGCGCTCTTCCGAATTGCCGCTTCCGCCCGGTGCTTCGTCGTTCGCCCCCGAACGGCCGGAGTTCGACTGTGCCGCGACATTGACGGGGAACAGCCAGCGCGAGAGCGCGACCACTGCCCCAAGTCCGAGATAGGTCCCTACCACTGCCAGCGGGTTCCAAAGTATCAGCGCGGCAAAGGGGATGCGCAGCCAATTTGGGTTGAAGCCGAGATCCCGCCCGATTGCCTCGAAGACTCCCAGGAAGGTGTCGCCACGCATCGGAAGCGACGTCTTGTCGTCATCCGCGGCGAATTCGCTGGCGTTTTCGATGTGACCATTTTCGGACTTGTAAGCGGCGGTCGACATTCAAATTCTCCTGTTGGCGTTGTCGACACTTACAAAGCAAGCGTCGTGCCAAGATCGTGAAACCACGACTTTCCAGCACCTTGCGGCCTTGTGAGGCGGCCGCAGCGGGATTTCGCGGCGGGACGTTCCACCGACAGTTGGGAATTTGGACCTCATGCTGCAAGTGCGATATTGCAGTGCAACACTTGATTCGGCGACGAACAGCACGATCTTTCGGATCGAGCCTCGCCACGAAGGAGCAACCCAGATGATGCGGGTGATGCTGAAGTCGAAAATCCACCGGGCGGCAGTGACCCAGGCCGACCTCCATTATGTCGGCTCGATCGCCATCGACCGCGACCTGATGGACGCCGCCGATTTGCTGGAGGGCGAGCAGGTGGTGATCGCAGACATCACCAACGGTTCGCGCCTGGAAACCTATGTCATCCCGGCTCCCGCAGGCAGCGGGACCATCGGGATCAACGGCGCGGCGGCGCATTTGGTCGACACCGGCGATCTCGTCATCATCATGAGCTATGCGAGCGTGGACGACGCCGAGGCGCGGGCGCTCAGGCCCAGCGTGGTGCATGTCGACGAGGGCAATCGAATCGTCCGCCTCGGTGAGGACCCGGCCGAGCCGGTGCCCGGGGCAGCCGACCAGAAGCGGGCGGTCGGCGCGGCATAGGCGCGAAAGCGGTAGCGACGCCGCCGGAGCTCGCTAAAGTTCAGCGACGCCGCCGCGCCCATCATTGACCGCTTAACGGTTAGGACTGCGTGAGCGGACATGGTTAAGCGCTCACGGGCAGGCGAAGGGCTGATCCTGTGCTTGTCCGACGGCGTTGTGCAACGAGTGAGTTGCGAACGGCTTGTCGACGACAATCGCTTTGGGAAGGTTGCGGGTGACGTCGGCGCCGTTTGCGGTGACGAAAACCACCGGAATGTCCTGCCCCGAACAGATCGCCAGCACGGCGTCGGTCCCGGTTCCGTCGATCAAATGGTGATTGGCGATGATGAGGTCGGGGCAACGCTTCTCGGCGGCCTCGACCGCCTGCTGCACCGTGTTGGCATCGTCGAACGAGGTAAAGCCGATCTGGCGAAGCGCCTGCTCGACTGCCAGGACGACGAGGGCCTCGTCTTCGATCAGGAGTGCGTGCAAGATTAGCTCACCTGGGCTTGGGCCGGGAGCTCGGACGGTCTCTCTGCCGACAGGGGCCTGATACAATTCGGCTGCCAGTCACCAAGGAACGTCCCTAACATGCGTTTGTTTCCCGCGAGCGCGAAGTTTTCCCGCGGTCAATTGCTGCCGATGCGTTCGTAATCGATTCGGATTCGCACCCAGGCGCCGATCAGCGGGCGCCCGTTGCGGCGCGGCGGGCGAACACGGAACTGCCACGCAGCCTGCCGAACCGCGCTCGCCAGGTGGGATCCGGGCGGGTCGTTGCCGAGCTCGACGCAATCGTCGACGCGGTCGCCCGGAATCGTCTTGCAGGCGATGAGGCCAGACCCGTCCGGGGCGTTGCGCGGAAGGTAGCCGGAAAGCTCGGCGCTGGTCGGGTGGCGCGCCCATTCAGCTGCATAGAGCACCTCACCGTGCGGTCCGCGCCCGACCGCCTGCGAATCCCCCGCGCTACCCGAACCGCTGCCGGGCAGGTTGGAGATGTCGGCGGCGGCGAGATCGGCCTTGCTGAGCTCGAGAAGATCGGTCTGCGGAAGGGTGGGCAGCGAGGGCTTTGCCGGGAGCACGATTGGTGGCTTTGGCACCATGCGGCGCCGGGCCCGCTGTTTGGGAGCCCTCGCGGTGGAATGCTTCGGCGGAGCGGTTCGGGCGCTGTGCGATTCGGGAAGCAGGTCGACGACCAGCGCGGTCGAAGGCGGCTTTGCCACGCGCTGCACTCCGGCGATGGTGAGAAGTACCAGCAGCAGCAGGAGGTTGACGCCAAGCGCCAGCGCAAGCCCCGACGCCCGGCGGCGAAGCGGCGGTCGGTCGTAAGGGGAAGGGAGCCGGTAGGCGGGCAAGGCGGCCTTGGTATCTGCTGTCGAATGGGCGTCGCGTCGGGCCAGCCACTAGCGCGGCGGCGGGTGAACCGCCAATGAAAGCGAGCGCGGGGTTGCCGGCGAGCTGCTCGCTAGGCCGAGTTCGAGCTCAGCGACGAAAAGCCGGCCGCGGGGCGAATCCGCCCGGCGGGTCAGAAGCCGGCGCGGTCGTCGGTAGTCGAGTAGGGCTGTTCCTGGATGCTGGTGTCGATTCCGCCCACTTTGTAGAGCGGGCACCAGGCGACCAGGCCGGTAACCAGCAGAACGGCGGCGGCAATCCCGGCGACGATCGCGGCAACCCCGTCGAGGACGCCGACGAAGATCAGGACCGCGAGGCCGATTGCAACGACGATTCGAACAACGCGATCTTCCGGTCCAACATTTCTGGCCATGGCGAGCAAACCCCTTTGCGTGAGCGAGTGACGCTAAGCCGACATTGAGCGAAATCCAAGCCGCGAATGAGAAAAACGCCCGGTTTTGCCGGGGCGCTCGTCCTCGTGACAAAACTCTGCACAGGCGGCGATGTGGTGGGAGCGAACTCCCGTGGCCTCCCTTACGCCGCGGGCTGCCCCTGTGTTGGCAAGGTAACAGTCGTCCGGCGAGTTGGGCGCGCCCTATCGAAAGTTAGTGCCCGCGGCCGGCGCGGCGGGTAGCGGGGCTTCATGCAAGAGGCGCACGAGGATGCGGCCCACTTGCGCGAAGAGGCGACAAAGTGTCGTCGCCTCGCAGATGCGGTGAACGACCAGCCGACGATCGACGCGCTGCGTAACCTGGCCGAGCAATATGAGAAGCGCGCAGCGCAGGCCGACGCGATTGCCAAGCAGCAGCCGCGCCACATGGACGGCAAGCCGCACCCGAAAATGGAGCGCTGACGGCGGGATGCATTGCCTGCTTCCCGCCTGGCCCAACCTGGATTAATCTCGCCGTGGGCCGTGCCGGGCCGCTGGGGGGATGAACATGCCGCAAGAGCCGAACGACGACGTCACCCGCGAATGGCGGGCCAGCGAGGGGCAGAAGTCCGCCGCGACCCGGCTGCGCATCTTCGCGGCGATCGCCTGGGTCATTGCCATCGGCGGCGAAGTGGCGGGGATTGTCCTCCTGCGCCAGCACAAGTTCGACCAGGGCAACCTGCCGCTGCTGATCGGAATCCTCGCCGGAATCGCGGTGTTCGCGATCGCTGGAAGCCTGATGTGGAAGCGGGCCAACAGGCACGACCCGGCGAAGAGGTCGGAACCGGCCAGATTCTTCTTCCAGAACCAGCTCGGCGCGATCGTCACGGTGATCGCTTTCCTGCCGCTCCTCGTCCTCATCTTCATGGACAAGGACATGGACCCCAAGAACAAGAAGATCGCCGGCGGCGTCGGCGTGGTGCTGGCGGCGGTCGCGACGATGTTCGGCATCAGCTACGACCCGCCGTCGGTCGAGCAATATACGCAGGACATGAACGCCTGCGCGGCCGAGATCAAAGCCGGCGAGCCGACCAAGGACTGCTCGCCCGAGGTCGCCGAACAGGCCAAGGACATCGCCAGGGATTCACGGACGGTGACCGAAGCGACGAACGGCCAGGACGTCGTCTATTGGATTGCTCCGGAGAACGGCGCCAAGCGCGCCTCCACCCCGCACGTCTTCCACCTGTGCACGGACGCCAGCCCACTGCGCGGAAAGACGGTCAACAGCGGGTCGGTGACTGAGGCCTATGCGGAGAATGCGACGCGGATCACCAAGCAGATCCCGATGGAGCAGAAACAGTGCGGGTTTGCCGCTGAGCAGCCGAGCACAAGCGGCTAGTTCGCAAGAGCGAAATCCCCGCTGCCGGCGCACAAAAAAACACCCAGCCCCCAGGGGCCGGGCGTTTTCCTCGTGACGAAATCTTCGGGCCGTCCTTGCGGAGGGCCGGACTTTCGCACGATTAGATGGTCTGGAGGTTCACCGCGCAGGGCTTCTTGTCGCTATTCTGTCCGACGTCGTATGACAGGCGCTGGCCTTCCTTGGGCGGGTTTTCCTTGCCCCAGCTGATGGCGCTGCGCTCGAAACCGAGCTCTTCGCCGGTTGCTTCCGGCTTGATGGTGCCATGACCCTTGTCGGTGTCGAATGACTTGACGGTGCCAAAATACTTCATGAGATGTTCCTTTGGTTATGGCGCGCCATGAGGGCGGCCTTCCCGCTAGGAGACGTATAAAGATGGAAAAGGGAGCGACTTAGCGCCTAAAACCGTCGATTTGCGACTGGTAGCAATTCATCATCTAGGTGGTTCAACCGCCGCATACAATGGCAAGTGGAAAAGAAATACTTTGGAACATTTGAGAATGCCATAGCTGGATTATGGATCGGGAGCTCGCCGTGTTAGGAGGGTTCATCGCGCCGAACTGCCCCGAGCACGAGCGCGACTGAGAGACCCCCGCGTGCTCCCGCTTGATAGCCAGGAGCAACCTCAATGCACTTCAATTCCAGGCTCGATGACCCGGTCGCAGCAAACCGCCACCTGGCGGAAGCCGGCCGTTCCAAGCGCGAGAGCGCCGCCCTATGCCGCGAGCGGGCTGCTAAAGACCTGCTGGCATCGGTGTCGATGCTCAACGCCAACCAGCGTATCCGCATGGAGACCAGCTCCGCCATGTGGGCCGAGCGCGCGGAGATACTGCAGCGGGTCGAGGACGGCATGGCCAAGAGGACAGCCGACACCGCCGCCAGGTCCGCCGCCGCCGGCGCGCTGCGCGGTGACGAGCCGATGGCGGAGCCGGCAAGACTTTAAAGGTGAAATCGCCTACCAAGCTTCAGACCGTCACTCGCTGCTACGCTGTACCAGGGGGAACCTGGCGTAGCTTAGCTGCGCGAGGAGTCCGATGAGGCCGGTCGCGGTTTGGTAGGTGGCAAAATGCTCGGCCAGAGCTGCGCTTGAAGAGCAACGGCACACCCGCGTCTGCGACTAGGAGCAGCGCGAGGGCGTCCGCAGATTTTCAGTCGGGTTGAACCGCGCAATCGGGTGGGTCATAGGCCACGGCTTCGTCGGACCCGGTCAACGGGTGGCTCGGCCGGGCGCCAATCCCCCGGACAACCTGTTTGAGAAGTGCGAAGCGCGAGCGGCTAATGTCGCATTCGTGCAGCCGCTCAATGTGATGCCTGGTCAAATGTCAAAAGTCGCTTCTTTCCGCCGCGAGTGGTTCATCAACCCGCGCGGCGACATTCTCGCCGGTATTGTGGTGGCGCTAGCCCTGATCCCGGAGGCAATCGGCTTCTCCGTAATCGCAGGAGTTGATCCGAGGGTCGGACTATACGCGTCCTTTTCCATCGCAGTCATTACCGCCTTCGTCGGTGGGCGGCCGGGCATGATTTCGGCTGCCACGGCGGCCATTGCCGTACTGGTGGTGCCGCTTATCCACGAGCATGGCGTTGGTTATTTGTTCGCAGCGACGGTCTTGATGGGGGTCTTCCAAATTGTCGCGGGCTTTCTCAGACTAGACCTGTTGATGCAGTTTGTGTCGCGGTCGGTCATCACCGGCTTCGTCAACGCGCTCGCTATCCTGATGTTCCTTGCGCAGGTCCCGCAGCTGACCGGCGTTACCTGGCATACGTACGCAATGGTCGCGGCCGGACTGGCAGTAATCTACCTTTTCCCGCGCGTTACCAGAGCGGTGCCCTCTCCGCTGGTCGCGATTGTCCTGCTCTCTGGAATCGCGATCTGGTTGGGATTGCCGGTTAATCGAGTTGGCGACATGGGCGACTTGCCGAGCGCACTTCCTGCCTTCTCGCTGCCGGATGTCCCCGCTCACTTGGGCGACCTTGCAGATTATACTGCCTTATTCTCTGACAATGGCCGCGGTCGGACTCCTCGAGAGCCTCCTTACGGCGCAAATCGTCGACGATCTCACGGACACGCCCTCGAACAAAAACCGCGAGACGAAGGGGCAGGGGATTGCGAATTTTGTCACCGGCTTTTTCGGCGGAATGGGTGGATGCGCGATGATCGGGCAATCGGTGATCAACATAAAATCCGGTGGCCAGACGCGGCTCTCCACGTTCGTTGCAGGCGCGTTCCTGCTCTTCCTGATCGTGGTCCTGGGCCCTTGGGTTAAGCAAATTCCGATGCCGGCGCTCGTCGCTGTGATGATCATGGTCTCCATCGGCACCTTCAGCTGGACGTCGATCAGGAACCTGCGTCACCATCCGTGGCACAGTTCGGTGGTGATGATCGCGACCATCGTTGCCGTCGTCTGGACCCATGACCTCGCCAAGGGCGTCGTCGTCGGCGTGCTCCTCAGCGGCGTGTTCTTCGCGAGCAAGGTGCGCCAGCTGTTCGTGGTCGAATTGGATCTGACCGCAGACGGCGCGACCAGGACATATTGGTTGAGTGGGGAAATCTTCTTCGCTTCCGTCGAGCGGTTCGTTGGGAGTTTCGATTTGAAGGAGGTTATTGACCGCGCCGTGATCGACGTCAGGAGAGCGCATTTCTGGGACATCTCGGCCGTCGCGGCACTCGACAAAGTAGTGCTGAAGTTCCGCCGTGAGGGCACGGAAGTGGAAATTATCGGTCTCAACGAAGCGAGCGCCACTCTGATCGATCGCTTCGCTGTTCATGACAAACCGGGCGCCGAAGGCGCGCTCGCGGCACATTAGGGACAAGCGCATGTTCAAGCTTCTCGCCTGCATCGACCTGTCGCAGTACGCGCCGAGTGTTTGCGACCATGCCGCCTGGATCGCGACGCGCGTCGGCGCTTCTGTCGAACTGCTCCACGTCATCCAGCGCAAGGACGCTTTGAGCGCACGGCACGACCTGAGCGGCGCACTGGGGCTCGCCGCAAAGTCGACGCTCATGGAAGAATTGGTCACGATTGAAGAAGGTGAAGCGAAGCTGGCCAAGGAGCAGGGCCGCAGACTACTGACAGTCTCTGAGGCTCGATTGAGAGCGGCGGGCTTGCAAAGCGTGACTGCCCTGCACCGCCACGGCGACATCGTCGAAACCATTGTCGAACGCGAGGCTGACGCCGACCTGGTGGTGATCGGCAAGCGCGGCGCTTCTGCGAACTTCGCGAAAGGGCATCTGGGCAGTAAGGTGGACGCGTCGTGCGCCAGAGCGTCAAGCCAGTGCTCGTTGCCAGCCGGGCCTTTCAGCCGATTAACCGCGTCCTTCTTGCCTTTGACGGGGGGCCGAGCGCCAGAAAAGCGGTGAGCTTCGTCGCCACGTCTCCGCTGTTCGACGACGTCGCGGTTGAAGTCGCAATGGTGAACGCCGGAAGCGAAAGGCAGAAGGAGGCGCTTGCGTGGGCCGAGCAGGTTCTCGGTGACCGGTGCGCGCAAGCCGAACTCATCGACGGCGACGTCGATGGCGCCCTGCGGGCAGAAGTTGAACGCACTGGCGCCGACATGGTCATCATGGGAGCTTACGGTCATTCGCCGCTGCGGAGCATGATCGTCGGCAGCACGACCACGACCATGATCCGCCGCCTGACTTTCCCGGTTCTCCTCTTTCGCTAGGATCCAGACTATGGATGAACACGAGGCACGCGAGCGGCTCCTTCGCCGCCGCGCCGAACTGTTGGACGAAGACCGGATGAGCGCGGCCGATCGGGCGCCCGTAAAGCTCGATCAGGACAGCGTGGGCCGCCTTTCGCGGATTGACGCTATGCAGATTTAAGCGATGGCGCTCGCTGCCGAGCAAAGGCGGGCGGGGGAGCGAAGACGAATAGACGCTGCGATCAAGCGCATTGACGAAGGCGAGTTCGGTTTCTGCCTCACCTGTGGGGACGAAATGGATCCCGCGCGAGTTGAACACGACCCCAGCGTGGCCCAGTGCGTGACGTGCGCATCGCGGCAGTAGTGATGCCCGCGGTCAACGAGCTGCTCGCGATTACTGGTCGAGGAAGGAGCGCATTTTCCTACTACGCGACGGATGCTTCAGCTTACGAAGCGCCTTCGCCTCGATCTGCCTGATCCGCTCGCGCGTAACCGAGAACTGCTGCCCGACCTCCTCAAGCGTGTGATCGGTGTTCATTCCGATGCCGAAGCGCATGCGGAGGACTCGCTCCTCGCGCGGGGTCAGTGACGCCAGCACCCGCGTCACCGTTTCCTTGAAGTTCGACTGGATCGCTGCGTCGACCGGGATCACCGCATTCTTGTCCTCGATGAAATCGCCCAGGTGGCTGTCTTCCTCGTCGCCGATGGGGGTTTCGAGGCTGATCGGCTCCTTGGCGATCTTCATCACCTTGCGAACCTTCTCCAGCGGCATGGAGAGGCGCTCGGCGAGCTCTTCGGGCGTGGCTTCGCGGCCGGTCTCGTGGAGGAACTGGCGGCCGGTTCGGACCAGCTTGTTGATGGTCTCGATCATGTGGACCGGGATGCGGATGGTGCGCGCCTGGTCGGCGATCGAGCGGGTGATCGCCTGGCGGATCCACCAGGTGGCGTAGGTGGAGAACTTGTAGCCGCGGCGGTATTCGAACTTGTCGACCGCCTTCATCAGGCCGATATTGCCTTCCTGGATGAGGTCGAGGAACTGCAGCCCGCGGTTGGTGTATTTCTTGGCGATGGAGATGACGAGGCGAAGGTTGGCCTCGACCATTTCCTTCTTGGCGATGCGGGCCTCGCGCTCGGCCTTTTGCACCATGTTGACGATGCGCCGGTACTCGGGGAGCGAGGTGCCGACGGATTGCGCGATCTCGCCGATCTCTCCGCGGATGCGCTCGACCGTGTCGCGCTCGGCAGTGGCGAAGCTGGCCCATTTCTTGTCGGTCTTGGCGGCCTCGTCGAGCCAGTTTTCGTCAAGCTCGCTGCCGCTGTAGCTTTCGAGGAAGGCGCGGCGGGGGACGCGGTGACGCTCGGCAAGGCGAAGCATCTGGCCGCCAAGCGCCATCAGCCGGCGGTTGTAGCTGTAGAGCTGGTCGACGAGATATTCGATCTTCGCCTGGTGGAACTGGACGCTCTCGACCTCGGCGGTGAGCTGCTCGCGGAGCTTCTGGTATTTCTTCTCGTCCTTGTCGGAGAAGTCCTCGCCGGCGGCAAAGGCGTCGAGACGCGCCGCCTGGAGCTTCGCGAACTTCTTGAACAGCGACGTGATGGTGGCGAATTTCTCGAGCGCCTGCGGCTTTAGCGCTTCCTCCATCTGGGCGAGGGAGAGGGTGTTGTCCTCGTCATCGTCGTCGGAGGCTTGAGGCTTGGCGCGGCGGTCGACCATGTCCTCTTCGTCGTCATTGTCGGCGGCGGCCTCTTCGGGCTCGTCTTCCTCTTCCTTGATGGTCGGGCCGGCGGTCTTCTCGCTGATCTCGCCGTCGCCCTTTTCGTCGTCCTCGCTCTCGCTGATCTGCTCGGCGGTGGGGCCCTTGGACAGCATCGCGTCGAGATCGAGGATCTCGCGCAGCTGCATCGTGCCTTCGTTGAGGTTGTTCGACCATTGATGATGGCGTTGAAGGTCATCGGGCTTTCGCAAAGGCCCCAGATCATCGTGTCGCGGCCGGCCTCGATGCGCTTGGCGATGGCGATCTCGCCCTCTCGGGAGAGGAGCTCGACGGCGCCCATTTCGCGAAGGTACATGCGCACCGGATCGTCGGTGCGGTCGACGGCTTCCTTCTTGGTGGCGGCAGCGGGGCGGGGGCCGCCGTCGTCGAGCGGATCGACCTCGTCTTCCTGCGCCTGCGCCTGTTCCTTCTCTTCCTCTTCGCCCTCTTCCTCGTTCTCGACGACGTTGATGCCCATTTCGTTGATCGCGGACATGATGTCCTCGATCTGCTCGGAGTTCATCTGGTCCTGGGGAAGCGCCTTGTTGAGCTCGTCATAGGTGACGAAGCCGCGCTTCTTGGCGCGGGCGATCAATTTCTTGACCGACGCGTCGTTGAGATCGATCAGGGGAGCGTCGCCGCTGTCCTGGGGCTCGGGTTGTGCTGCTTCGTTTTTCGCCATTGGGTCGCCGCTTACTCAGTGCCGACGAGTGACGCCAGCCGTTGCATGTTCTCTTCACGCGCGCGGTGCAGACGGTGCTGCTCCTCGAACGCATCGACTTCACCGGCCTTCAAACGCTCGGTAGCGGCAATTAGCGCCGCACCGATCTCTTCCTCCGCCGCAAGCGCGTCGATCGCGACGCCCAGGTCGCGAACCGCCCGATCCGGATCGGTGTCGCTGCGGGTGAAAGAGAAGCCGATTCCGCCGGCCCGGCGCGCCTGTTCCAGGGTCGCGGCCGCTCCGGCTGATTGCAATATGGTGGCGAGCTTGTGGCGATCAAGCGGCTGATGCGCAAGCGCCGCGTCGACGATGCGGTCGCGAACAGCCGAAAGCGAGCGGTCGGCAATCGGCAAATGGGCCAGTTGCTCGACATGCGTCGGCAGGGCTTCGGGGAAGAAAGCGAAGCCGAGAACCAGAGAGCGCGCGGTCGCAGTGTCGATCCCGGCGCGGCCGATACGGCGCGCGGTGGCGCTTGCCGGCCCGGGCGGCGGAACCCAGCGACCGGTGCGCTTGTCGAAGCGGTTCTGCGGGCGCGAACCGGGGCGGAATGGCGGGCGCACCGACCCGAACTCGCTGTCGAAACGGGCAAGCCAGTGGTCGCGGTACAGGCGGCGAAGTTCGGCATGGCCGATCGCCTGGGCATGCTCGACCAGGCGCTGGCGAAGGCCGGCGCGGGCTTCGGGGGTGGTCAGCGGCGCAACGTCGCGCTCGTGGCGCCACAGCCGCTGGTCGAGTGGCTCCGGTTCGGCGAGCAGGCTTTCGAGCGCTTCCCTGCCGCCGGAGCGGACGAGATCGTCGGGGTCCTGGCCGGCCGGAAGCTCGACGAAGCGCAAGGTTCGCTCGGGGCCGATGTGGGGGAGGGCGCGAAGCGCGGCCCGGATCGCCGCCTTCTGCCCGGCGCTGTCGCCGTCGAAGCACAGGATCGGCGCCGGATCGAGGCGCCACATCCGCTCGAGCTGCGCCTCGGTGACGGCGGTGCCGTTGGGAGCGACGGCTTCGGCGATCCCGGCGCGGTCGAGGGCGATGACGTCCATATAGCCTTCGACGACGACCAGGCGCCTGGCCTGACGGCTGGCGGGGCCGGCGCGGTCGATATTGTAGAGGGTGCGGCCCTTGTCGAAGAGCGGGGTGTCGGGGGAGTTGAGGTATTTCGGCTCGCCGTCCCCCAGGATCCGCCCGCCGAACGCGATCACCCGCGCCCGCTGGTCGCGGATCGGGATCATCACGCGCCCGCGGAAACGGTCGTAGGGCTCCTTGCCCTCCTCCTCGGGCTGGATGAGCATTCCGGTTTCCACGAGCTTGTCCTCGCCGAGGCCGGAAAGCGCCTGGCGAAGCGCAGTGCGGCTGTCGGGGGCAAGGCCGATGCCGAAGCGGGCAATGGTGTCGGAGCCAATTCCGCGCTTGGTCAGATAGTCGCGCGCTTGGGCACCGCCGATGCCCTGGAGCTGCTCGGCATACCATTTCTGAACCGCGCCCATGACGTCGGTGAGCGAGGCGGCGCGGTCGGCGCGCTCTTTGGCGCGCGGGTCGGGGGCTGGAACGTCCATTCCGGCCTTGGCCGCGAGCTCCTTGACCGCGTCCATGAACGGCAGTCCGCGCTGTTCGGTGAGGAAACGGATTGCGTCGCCGTGCGCGCCGCAGCCGAAGCAATGATAGAAGCCCTTGTCGTCATTGACCGTGAAGCTGGGCGTCTTTTCATTGTGGAAGGGGCAGCAGGCCTTCCACTCGCGCCCGGCGCGAAGGAGCTTCACCGATGGCGCAATCACCGCGGACAGCAGGGTCCGGGCGCGCAGTTCGTCCAGCCATTGCGGTGAAAGGGTCATCGGCAACCACTTTGCCACGCAGCCACCGTCCCGCAAGCGGCAGCGGGAAAGTTTTCCACAGGAGCAACTCGCCCCGACTGGCGGATGTTCGGGCCGATCAAAGAGGGTGAATATTTAACCTTATGGATAACGCCAATTGAGGCGTAACCTCGTTTCTGTTCCGAAACAGTGATGTCATTTACTGTGCCCGGAACGCAAAGGAGGGGTGGAACATGTTGAACAAGATTAGCGGCCTTGCCCGCTCGCTTTACATTCTGCTTGCGATTGTCGCCGGATTCGTCGCCATCGGAACGATGGACGTGGCGTTGGTGATCATCGTCCTTGGACTCGTCGCCGGACTAGCGATGCCTGCCGACAAATATGTCCCGGCAGCGGCTACGGCGATCGTGTTGCCGATCATCGGCGCGGCACTGGGGCACATCCCGTCAATCGGCGGCCAGCTCACAGCGGTTGCCGCCAATCTCCAGATGGGCGTCGCCGGAGCGCTGGCGAGCGCACTTGCCCTCATGCTCTACAAATTGACGATGGACGGCGTCATGGGCGTAACCGGTGGAGCAACCGGCACGGCCGCGGCTGCCACTGCCGGCTAGTTTTCCAAGACTTTCGTTACGGGGCTCCGCTGCTCGTCGCGGCGGGGCCCATTTTTACGCGGGTCCGGGGCGGCTTCAGGACAGGAGCGACTTGACCAGTGCGCTCGCCCGGGCGGGCTCCAGCTCGCCCGAGTGCCGCGATTTCACTTCGGCCATCACCCGCCCCATGTCCTTGATCGAGGACGCGCCGGTGTCGGCGATGATCGCCTCGACCGCCGCGCGCGCTTCCTCCTCGCTCATCTGCCTGGGCAGGAATTGCTCGATGACGGCGATTTCGCGTTCTTCGATCTCGGCGCGGTCGGAGCGGCCGCCGTTGCGGTAGGCTTCAGCCGATTCGCGGCGCTGCTTGATCATTTTCTGGAGCACTTCGATGACGAGCTGATCGTCGTCTGGCGTCTTGTCGGATGTGCGAAGCTCGATGTCCCGGTTCTTGATCGCCGAGGACATGAGCCGCAGGGTGCCCGTCGTTTCCTTGTCGCCGCCCTTCATTGCGGTGATCGTGGCAGCCTTGATGTCGTCGCGAATCATCGCCTGTCCATTCGTTTGCGCGGAAAAGAACAGTGATAGTGCGGTTGCGCGCAAATTGCAGCGTTGACGAGAACGCCCGCGCTCCCTAGCTGCAATGCCTTAGCGACATCGATAAAAACCCGTTCACGGAAGGCTCTTCCAGCCCATGGCCGACGCCACGACCACGCCCGCGCCCCAGCCCAAGGGTGCGACGGGAGTCGTGGTCTTCGCCGATGGCCGGACGATCTGGGGACAAGGCTTCGGCGCGGAAGGCGAAGCGGTCGGCGAGCTGTGCTTCAACACGGCGATGACCGGGTACCAGGAGGTGATGACCGATCCCTCCTACGCCAAACAGGTGATCGCCTTCACTTTCCCGCACATCGGCAATGTCGGGGCAAACGACGAGGATATCGAGGCGTCGGAAGCGCATGCGCTCGGCTGCCTGGTGCGTGATCGCGTCACTGCGCCGTCCAACTATCGCGCCGGCCAGGATTTCGCCGACTGGATGAAGCGCTGGGGGCGGATCGGGATTTCGGGCGTCGACACGCGCGCGCTGACCAAGCTGGTGCGCGAGGAGGGGCCGCCGACGATCGCCATCGCCCACAGCGAGAGCCGGCGAGTTCGACCTGCCTGCGCTGCAGCAGCAAGCCGCCGACTGGCCGGGGCTGGAGGGGATGGACCTGGCGAAGGAAGTCAGCCGGCTTCAGGTGGAACGCTGGTCTGGCGGGAAATGGCAGTGGAACGAAGGGTATGTGGTTTGCGGCGAGGGCGATAAGCGCCCGCATGTCGTCGCGGTCGATTACGGGTCGAAGCGCAACATCTTCCGCAACTTGTGCGAAGCCGGGGCGCGGGTGACGGTCGTGCCTGCGACCGCGACGTTCGACGAGATCATGGCGCACGAGCCGGATGGGTTCTTCCTGTCGAACGGGCCAGGCGATCCGGCGGCGACCGGCGAATATGCGGTGCCGGTGATCAAGCAGATGCTGGAGACGGGCAAGCCGCTGTTCGGGATTTGCCTTGGGCACCAGATGCTCAGCCTCGCGGTCGGCGGGAAGACAGCCAAGATGTTCCAGGGCCACCGCGGCGCCAACCACCCGGTGAAAAGGCTGGAGGACGGGCGGGTCGAGATCACCAGCATGAATCACGGCTTTGCGGTTGAGCGGGAGGGGCTGCCGGAGACTGTGCGCGAGACGCACGTGAGCCTGTTCGACGGAAGCAATTGCGGGATCGAGCTGACCGACAGGCCCGCGTTCAGCGTGCAATATCACCCCGAGGCGAGCCCCGGGCCGCAGGACAGTTTCTATTTGTTCGAGAAGTTCGTGGGGATGATGCCGTGAGGGCAAGCGTGTTTCTGCACATGCCGCTGGTGCTCCTTGCGGCATGTTCAACCTTGGCGCCGTCTCCTCCGCCGCGATGGAAGTTGCCTGAGGGCAAAATTGCTTTCCACCCCATATGCGGGAAGTCTCGCGCACCTCTCCTGGAGAACGTGCCGCCAAACGGCCTCGTCCCAGCCTATCTTTTTGCGGTGAATGGCGCCTCATCCGACGAGATCAACCGAATGGCTCAAGCCCTCCATCACAACGGTTTCGCGGTAGCCACCGACGGCTATGTATCCATCAACGGTGTCTGGATTTTCTTCGCGGTGGGCGAGGGAGTTTTGAAAACCCAAGCGATGGCCGACCGGGTTTTCAACCTCATGTGCGCGCTGCAGTTTGAGCATGTTCAGCTTGTGCACGCGCGATACAACTTACCCGCCGAAAAGACGCGGATGATATGAGCTGATGCCTAAGCGCACCGACATCAAATCCATCCTGATCATCGGCGCTGGCCCTATCGTCATCGGGCAGGCGGCGGAGTTCGATTATTCGGGCTAGCCAGGCGGTCAAGGCGCTGAAGGCCGAGGGCTATCGGGTCATCGTCGTCAATTCGAACCCGGCGACGATCATGACCGACCCGGAGCTTGCCGACGCGACCTACATCGAGCCGATCACGCCGGGTTTCGTCGCCAGCATTATCGAGAAGGAGCGGCCGGACGCGGTGCTCCCGACGATGGGCGGGCAGACGGCGCTCAACACGGCGCTGGCGCTGGCCAAGGACGGGACGCTGGAGAAATTCGGGGTCGAGCTGATCGGCGCCAATGCGGAGGCCATCGAGAAGGCCGAGGACCGGCTCAAGTTCCGCGAGGCGATGGACCGGATCGGGCTGGAATTGCCGCGCTCGGCGATCGCGCACAGCCTCGAGAGGCGCTCGCGGCGCTGGAGACTGTCGGGCTTGCCGGCGATCATCCGCCCCAGCTTCACGCTCGGCGGGACCGGCGGCGGGATCGCCTACAACCGCGAGGAGTTCGAGGCGATCGTCCGCGGCGGGCTGGAAGCATCGCCCGACCACCGAAGTGCTGATCGAGGAATCGGTGCTCGGGTGGAAGGAATATGAGATGGAGGTCGTTCGCGACCGCAACGACAACGCCATCATCATCTGCTCGATCGAGAATGTCGATCCGATGGGCGTGCACACCGGCGACAGCATCACCGTCGCCCCGGCGCTGACGCTGACCGACAAGGAATATCAGCGGATGCGCTCGGCGAGCATCGCCGTGCTTCGCGAAATCGGTGTCGAAACAGGCGGTTCGAACGTCCAGTTCGCGGTCGATCCCAAAACCGGACGAATGCTGGTCATCGAGATGAACCCGCGCGTCTCGCGGAGCTCGGCGCTGGCGTCGAAGGCGACCGGATTCCCCATAGCCAAGGTCGCTGCCCGGCTGGCGGTCGGCTACACCCTCGACGAGATCAGCAACGACATCACCGGCGGCGCAACGCCCGCGAGCTTCGAGCCGACCATCGATTATGTCGTGACGAAGATCCCGCGGTTTGCGTTCGAGAAGTTCAAGGGCGCTGACGGCGTGCTGTCGACGTCGATGAAGTCGGTCGGCGAAGTGATGGCGATCGGGCGCTCGTTCCCCGAAAGCCTGCAGAAGGCGCTTCGCGGGCTGGAGACGGGGCTGACCGGGCTCGACCGGGTGCGGGAGCTTGAGGGCGCGGAGGAGGCGCGGATCGAGAGCGCGCTGGGGCGGCCAACGCCCGACCGGCTCCTGATCGCAGCCGAGGCACTCCGCCAGGGGTTCACGGTCGAGCGGATCAACGCAATTTCCGGCTTCGATCCGTGGTTCCTGAGGCAGCTTGCGGACATCGTCCTCGCCGAAATGGAAGTGCGGACGAGTGGGCTCCCCACCGACCCCGCCGACATGCGGCGGCTCAAGGCGCTGGGCTTTTCCGATGCTCGGCTGGCGCAGTTGTCGATCCGCTCGGCTGGCGTCGCAGCGGACCCGGGGCAGTCGGGGCTGGTCCACGACGTCCTCAAGCACATGACCGGCGGAGTGACCGAGGACGAGGTTCGGGCGCACCGGCTTCGGCTTGGCGTCACGCCGGTATTCAAGCGGATCGACAGCTGCGCGGCCGAGTTCGATGCGGCGACGCCCTATCTCTATTCGACCTACGAGGCGCCGCTGTTCGGCGAGGCGGTGGACGAGGCGGAGGTTTCCGAGCGCAGGAAGGTGATCATCCTCGGCGGCGGGCCCAACCGGATCGGGCAGGGCATCGAGTTCGACTATTGCTGCTGCCACGCCGCCTTCGCGCTTCGCGACTGCGGGCTCGAGACGGTCATGGTCAATTGCAACCCGGAGACGGTGTCCACCGACCCGGAGACGTCCGACCGGCTCTATTTCGAGCCGCTGACCGCCGAGGACGTCCTGGAAATCGTCACGCGGGAGGCGGGGAAGGGCGAGTTGCTGGGGGTCATCGTCCAGCTTGGCGGGCAGACTCCGCTCAAGCTTGCGCAAGACCTGCAGAAGGCTGGGGTCCCGATCCTAGGCACCAGCCCCGACAGCATCGACCTGGCCGAAGACCGCGAACGCTTCGCGGCGCTGGTCGGCAAGCTTTCGCTCAAGCAGCCGGAAAACGGGATTGCGCGAAGCCGCGACGAAGCGCTGAAAGTGGCGGAGCGGATCGGCTATCCGGTGCTGTTGCGGCCGTCCTACGTGCTCGGCGGGCGCGGCATGGAGGTGGTCGACGGGCCCGAGCAGCTCGACCATTATATCGCCACCGCGGTCGAGGTGTCCGGCTCCTCGCCGGTGCTGATCGACCGCTACCTTCGCGATGCAGTGGAAGTCGATGTCGACGCCATTGCCGACGGCGAGGCGGTCGTTGTCACCGGTGTGATGCAGCATATCGAGGAGGCCGGCGTCCACTCGGGCGACAGCGCCTGCGCGATCCCGCCGCACAGCCTTTCCGCACCGATAGTCGCCGAGATCGAGCGGCAGACGACGGCGCTTGCAATGGCGTTGAAGGTCAAGGGGCTGATGAACGTGCAGTTCGCGGTCAAGGGCGACGAGGTCTACCTGATCGAGGTCAATCCGCGCGCCAGCCGGACGGTGCCGTTTGTCGCCAAGGCGATTGGGCGGCCGGTCGCCAAGATGGCGGCGCGGGTCATGGCCGGCGAGAGCCTGGGCGCGTTCGCGCCCATCGAGCGCGGCCTTGGCTATGTCGCGGTCAAGGAACCGGTGTTCCCCTTCGCGCGATTCCCCGGCTCCGACCCGCAGCTCGGCCCGGAAATGCGAAGCACCGGCGAGGTGATGGGTATCGACAGCGACTTCAATTCCGCCTTCAGCAAGGCGCTTCTCGCCGCCGGCATCCACCTGCCGCAGTCGGGGACTTTGTTCGTGTCGGTCAAGGATGGCGACAAGGAGCAGATCGTCCCCGCCGTCGAAGCGGTCATTGCGCTCGGCTTCTCGGTGATCGCGACCGGCGGGACGGCCGACTATCTCCAGTCGCGCGGGCTCGGCGTCGACAGGGTCAACAAAGTGGCACAGGGGCGGCCGCATATCGTCGACCGGCTCAGCGACGGCGACGTGCAGCTGGTGTTCAACACGACGGAAGGCTGGCAGTCGCTCAAGGACAGCCAGTCGATCCGGGCGACCGCACTGGCCCGCAAGGTACCCTATTTCACCACTCCGGCGGCCTGTCTCGCCGTTGCCCGCTCGCTCGGCACCCTTCGCGGGCGGGCGCTTGAAGTGCGCTCGCTGCAATCCTATTATTCCGCCCCTGTGAAATAGTTTTCTCCAGACAATCCGCTCCCGCCCACGATGCCGAAGGCGTCGCCGGTGCAGTTTTGGGGGCCGGTGCACTCCTGGAGCGGAGCGATTTGAAGAAAGGGCCACGTGTTATGGCGAGCGAGAAAGTGCCGATGCTGGCGGAAGGCCATCGCCGGCTTTCCGAGCAGGTGCGGCAACTCAAGACCGTCGAGAGGCCGGCTGTCGTCGAGGCTATCGAAACGGCGCGTGCCCACGGCGATTTGTCCGAAAACGCCGAATATCACGCCGCCAAGGAGCGCCAGGGCCAGATCGAGGCGGCGATCGCCGACATCGACGACCAGCTGAGCCGGGCGATGGTGGTCGATCCCTCGACCCTTTCCGGCAACAAGGTGCTGTTCGGGGCGACCGTGACCCTGGTCGACGAGGACGACAAGAAGGTGAAATACCAGCTGGTCGGCCAGTCGGAGGCGGACGCCCGCGACGGCAAGATCAGCTACAATTCGCCGCTTGGACGGGCGCTGATCGGCCGCGAGGTCGGCGACGAGGTCGAAGTGTCGACGCCATCGGGCGACCGCTATTACGAGATCGAAAAGGTCCAGTTCATCTGATCCGGGGGCCAGCCCGATGAGCATGCCGCGGACCGCGACTGCATGGATTGCGATCGTTACCGCGGCCTTCTGGCTGCTTGCCACGATTTCGGGTCAAAGCGGCGCCGCGGCGATCGCCATGGGGTTCATTCCCGCCCGCTGGAGCGGAGCGGTGATGGCCGGGTCGGCGGTTCCCGCGTTCCTGACCCCGTTGAGCGCGACGCTGGTTCACGCCGGGCTGCTGCATCTCGGCCTCAACCTGCTGATTTTGGTGTGGTGCGGAACGCAGGTGGAACGGGTGCTTGGCTCGCGCGCGACGGTGTTTCTTTACGTGGTGTCAGCCTATACGGCGGCCGTTGCCCAGTGGCTGGTGGAGCCGCACGCGGCCGCGCCAATGGTCGGTGCAAGCGGGGCGATCAGCGGCATCATCGGCGCCTTCGCCCTGAGCTTCGGTCAGCAAAAGCAGATCGTGAAGTCGCAATGGCTCAATCGCATGCTCAACGCGCTGTGGCTCCTCGCCGCGTGGATCGTGCTTCAGCTAATGACTGGGGCACTGGCCGGATTCGAGGGCGTGCTGATCGCCACTCCGGCGCACGTCGGCGGCTTCCTGTCGGGATTGCTCCTTCAGCGGCCGCTGCTGATGTGGCGCTACCGGAACGCCTGACCTTCAGGCTTTCGCTTTGGGTTTGGCCAGGTCCTCTTCCGGCTCCAGCAGCCGGTGGAGGTGGACGATGACATATTTCATCTCGGCATCGTCGACAGTTCGTTGCGCCTTGCCTCGCCACGCCTCTTCGGCATCCGCGTAATTCCCGTAGATGCCAACGAGGTCGATGGTGTCGAGGTCGAAGTCGAGTCCGCGCGGGTCGTCGACCCGCCCGCCGAAAACCAGGTGAAGCTTGCTCATGAAGCCCCGGCTACCAGTAATTCCGGCGCTTGCAACCTCAGCCCTTGCTGGCTTCGTCCCGGAAGGTGCCCATTGCCGCCTGGGCGGTCGCCTGGGCAGCTTCGCCGGCCTTTTCGGCGAGCACGTCGGGCGTCAGTCCGAGATCGCGGAGCTTGTCGGATCCTGCCCGTCGAGCTGCATCGGCCGCATCGCGCGCAGCGCCGGTGACCCGCTCGCCGTAAGGACCCAGGAGGTCGCGCTCGCGGCGGCTGGTGGGAAGAAGGGCGGCAAGCAGGGCGCCCGCGGCGACTCCGGCGCCAATTGCCGCAAACGGCGCATCGCCGATCGCGTCGCCGGCCTTGCGCGTCGCCTGAGAGGCGCTGTCGCGCGCCGAATCATAAGCGTCGAGCGCGCGCTGGCGAATGTCTTCCGATTTTTCGTTGCTGCTGTCGTTAGTCGTCATTTCACAGTCTCCATTTTCTTCGTGGAGCCGGGCCGCGGCTCCTTTTTCGTCTTTTCGTCGGCTTCGCCGTTCCACAGTCTTGCGGCGAGGCTCATCAACGGTTCGCGGGCCAGGAACATCGCCACCGCGGCGACCGCTCCGGTGGCCACGACCGGCCGCTTGCGGACTGCATCGACGGCATCTTCGGCGAGGTCGGCGCTCTTGTGCTTGGCGCCTTCCCAGGCGTCCCTGGCAAGCGTGCTCGGTGCGACTCGGTGCTGCAAGTGCTGGAGCGTCGCCATCATCCGATGACGAGCCTGCTCCGCCCGTTCCCGCGCCTCCTGCACCCTGGGTGAATCGACGCTCACAACGCACTCCTCAGCTTCGACACTCCGACCCAGGCAAGCAGGGCGGCAACGGCTCCGATGAGGATGAAGGCGACGATCCCGGCAAGCACCGGGCTCATCAACATCGCCAACCCGACGAAAATCGCGACGCAAAGGGCATTCAGTGCGCCCATCGCCACGAACACCGAAACCACGATAAGGGCGAGCGGCATTTTGACCGCGTTGACCTTTTCGGTGGCGATTGCCCTGGCGACATCCGCCTCGGCCCTTGCATATGCCTTGGCCTCCTCGGCCAGCTTGCCGGCAAGGTCGCCGATCGAGCTGTCTTGCGGAGGGTCCGCCGGCGGATTGTCAGTCGCCTTGAGCATCAGCGGCGCGAGCGTCCGGAACCCTCGTTGTCCTCGTCCTCGTCGGCACCTGCGAGGCCCGACTTGACCAGGCGAGCGAGCGCAAAGCCGACGATCGCTGCACCGGCGAGCGCAATGCCCGGGCTCTTGCGAACGAAGTTGCGGGTGTCGTCGATCAGTTCATCAGGGTCCTTGGAGGAAAGCTTGTTGGCGGTGCTTTCCAGCGCTTCGGCGGCACGGCGCGCATAGTCACCATAGTCCTGCCCGAGCTTGTCATCGATCCCGGACGCGGTATCGCCGATCAGCTTTCCGACGTTCGAGATCGCTTCCGCCGACCGTTCCATTCCCTGGCCGACGAAACCACGAGCCTTGTCGGCTGCTTCGTCGGACAATTTGCTGCTCGAGCTGCGGACCTTGTCCATCAGGCCGCTGCCTTCGCTGCTCGACTTGGCTACCGATTTGCCGCGGGTTTTCGTGGCGCTGTCGGCGGCGCTCGTCCTCGTTTCAGTGGCGCCCGGGATCACTGTGTCGGTGCCCTCCGGAAGGTTTCTGTCTTGTTGAACCATCGTGTGTCCTCCTTTTAGACTTCAACCCTGTATCGTCGCGCTCGTTCCGCCGACCGGCCCCCGAAAGTTGCGTGGGTGACGAGCAGGTTTATAGCGCGCGGCAATGCCCGCTTCCGCGGATTTCATTACGCTTACGTAAGAAGGAATTCCATGACTGCAATCACCGCCATTCGCGGACGCCAGATACTCGACAGTCGCGGCAACCCGACCGTGGAAGTTGATGTAACCCTGGAAGATGGCAGTTTCGGGCGGGCGGCGGTGCCGTCTGGAGCCTCGACGGGCGCCCACGAAGCGGTCGAGCTGCGTGACGCAGACAAGGCGCGGTGGGGCGGGAAGGGCGTCGAAAAGGCGGTCGCATCGGTCAACGGGGAAATCGCCGACGCGCTGATCGGCCACGATGCCGAAGACCAGGGCGAGGTGGATTTCGTCGATGATCGCGCTCGACGGCTCCGACAACAAGGGCCGGCTCGGCGCCAATGCGATCCTCGGCGTCAGCCTTGCTTGCGCGAAAGCGGCGGCGAAGTCGGCCGGTCTTCCGCTCTACCGCTACATCGGCGACAGCACCGCCAATATGCTCCCGGTGCCGATGATGAACATCATCAATGGCGGTGCCCACGCCGACAATCCGATAGATTTCCAGGAATTCATGATCATGCCGGTCGGCGCTTCCAGCTTTTCGGAAGCGCTGCGCTGCGGGACCGAAGTCTTCCACGCGCTGAAGGCAAACCTCCATTCGAAAGGCCTGAGCACGGCGGTCGGCGACGAGGGCGGCTTCGCTCCGAACCTGTCGTCGGCCCGCGAGGCGCTCGATTTCATTATCGGCGCCGTCGAGGCCGTGGGATACCGGATGGGCAGCGACGTCGTCCTGGCGCTCGACCCCGCCTCGAGCGAATATTTCCGCGACGGCGCCTACCAGCTCTCGGGCGAGGGGCTGAGCCTCAACCCGGAGCAGATGACCGATTATTTCGAAAAGCTCGTCGGCGAGTATCCAATTGCCTCCATTGAAGACGGAATGGCCGAGGACGACTGGACCGGCTGGAAGATGATCACCGAGCGGATCGGCGAGCGGGTCCAGCTGGTTGGCGACGATTTGTTCGTCACCAACGTGCGGCGGCTGGCGAAAGGCATCGAAGACGGCGTTGCCAATTCGATCCTGATCAAGGTCAACCAGATCGGGACGCTAACCGAGACGATTGCCGCAGTCCGGCTGGCCCAGGAGCACAATTATACGGCGGTCATGTCGCACCGGTCGGGGGAGACGGAGGATTTCGACGATCGCCGATCTCGCCGTTGGCCTGTGCACCGGGCAGATCAAGACCGGCAGCCTCGCCCGCTCCGACCGCGTAGCCAAGTACAACCAGCTGCTTCGCATCGAAGAAGATCTGGGCGAGCGGGCGGTCTATCCGGGCGTGGGTGCGATCAAGGCCTATCGGGCGGCGTAGGCCCCTCCCGAGCCGCTTCGCGGCCCACCTCCCGCCGAGGGGAGGGGCAATAAGTCACAACTTCTCGGCGCAAAGCACGGATTTTGCTTGCATGTCCGACTCACTCGTGATTCTTGTGGGATCGCGATGGGTGGAAAACGCAGTATCGGATTGATCCGCCGGATGTTTTGGCCGGCACTGGCGCTGCTCGTCGTCGGCAATTTTGCCGGTTACGCGGTTGCCGGTCCCAACGGGCTGCTTGCCTGGGGCGGCTACCACCACGACCTCAACCAGCGGAAGGCCGAGCTTGCCAGCCTCCAACAGCAGAAGGCGCAGCTCCAGCATCGCTCCAAGCTGCTCGATCCCCGAAAGGCCGATCCGGACATGGCCGACGAGCTCGTCCGACGCGATCTCGGGCTGGTCCGCCCGGACGAGGTGATCGTCCCGCTCAACTAAGCGCGGTTGCCGCGTTGCGGCGGCGCACCTATAGACGCGGCCGCCCCAAACAGCTTCGTGAGATTGCCCGTGGCGCGTTCCGCCAAATCTTCTTCCAAGACCAAGAGCGCCGTGAAAACCGCGCCTCCCGACATGCCCAAGATCGATCGGCCGCCGGAGCCCAAGCGATTCAAGGCCGACAAGGACCAGCTTCTCGACTTCTACAAGGAGATGCTCCTGATCCGGCGCTTCGAGGAGCGGGCGGGGCAGCTTTACGGCCTCGGCCTGATCGGCGGCTTCTGCCATCTCTACATCGGCCAGGAGGCGGTCGCGGTCGGGCTTCAAAGCGCGATGACTGTCGGCAAGGATAGCGTCATCACCGGCTATCGCGACCATGGCCACATGCTCGCCTACGGCATCGACCCGAAGCTGATCATGGCCGAGCTGACCGGCCGCGAAGCGGGGATTTCAAAGGGCAAGGGCGGGTCGATGCACATGTTCAGCGTCGACCACGGCTTTTATGGCGGCCACGGGATTGTCGGCGCGCAGGTGCCGCTCGGTTCCGGGCTCGCCTTCGCCCACAAGTATCGCGGCGACGGCGGCGTTTGCCTGACCTATTTCGGCGACGGTGCCGCCAACCAGGGCCAGGTCTACGAGGCGTTCAACATGGCCAAGTTGTGGAACCTGCCGGTTATCTACGCGATCGAGAACAACCAGTACGCGATGGGGACGTCCGTCGCCCGCTCGTCGTCGGAGCCGGACTTCTACAAGCGGGGCGAGAGCCATCGCATCCCTGGCGTCCAGGTGGACGGGATGGACGTGCTCGCGGTTCGCGGGGCGGCGGAAATGGCGCTCGAATGGGCGCGCGAGAACGGCCCGATCATCCTCGAGCTGATGACCTATCGCTATCGCGGCCATTCGATGTCGGACCCGGCGAAGTATCGGACTCGCGAGGAAGTGCAGGACATGCGGACGACGCGCGACCCGATCGAGCATGCCGCCAAAGAGCTCGAGAAAATGGGCGTGAAGGAAGACGAGCTGAAAAGCATCGACAAGCACATCAAGCAGGTGATCGTCGAGGCGGCCAAATATGCCGAGGACGCGCCCGAGCCGGACCCGTCCGAGCTTTACACCGACGTGCTGGTGGAGAGCTACTGATGGCGATCGAGCTCAAGATGCCGGCCCTGTCGCCGACGATGGAAGAGGGCACGCTCGCCAAGTGGCTGGTCAAGGAAGGCGACGAGGTCAGCTCCGGCGACATCTTGGCCGAGATCGAGACCGACAAGGCGACGATGGAGTTCGAAGCCGTCGACGAGGGGACGATCTCCAAGATCCTGGTTGCCGAGGGCACTGACGGAGTGAAGGTCGGGGCACCGATCGCGCTTCTCGAGAGCGAGGGGGCGACGTCGGAGCCAGCGGCTGCTCCGGTCGAGGACAAGGAAGCGGTGCAGGGGCCCGACCAGTCGATCCCCAAGCCGTCGGACCAGAAAACCCGCGAGCACCCGATCGAACAGCCGACGCCGCACCTGATGGAAACCGCGGCCCGGGACCTGGTCCACGATGCCGCCGACACCAGCGACGAACCCGACGCTCCGGAAGGCGCGACGATGGCCAATATCACGGTCCGCGAGGCGCTTCGCGACGCGATGGCCGAGGAGATGCGCAAAGACGAGCGCGTGTTCGTGCTGGGCGAGGAAGTCGCCGAATACCAGGGCGCCTACAAGGTGACGCAGGGGCTGCTCGAGGAATTCGGCCCCAAGCGGGTCGTCGACACGCCGATCACCGAATATGGCTTTGCCGGGCTTGGGACTGGCGCGGCGATGGGCGGGCTGAAGCCGATCGTCGAATTCATGACCTTCAACTTCGCGATGCAGGCCATCGACCACATCGTCAATTCGGCGGCGAAGACGAACTACATGTCGGGCGGACAGATGCGCTGCCCGGTGGTGTTCCGCGGGCCCAACGGAGCGGCGGCGCGGGTCGCCGCCCAGCACAGCCAGAATTATGCGCCGTGGTACGCCAGCGTCCCCGGGCTGATCGTGATCGCTCCCTACAGCGCGGCCGACGCCAAGGGGTTGCTCAAAGCGGCAATCCGCACCGAGGACCCGGTCGTCTTTCTCGAAAACGAGTTGATGTACGGCCAGCATTTCGACGTCCCGGAAGTCGAGGATTACGTGCTTCCGATCGGAAAGGCGAAGGTGGTCCGACCGGGCAAGGACGTAACGCTGGTCAGCTATTCGATCGGCGTGGGAGTCGCTCTGGAAGCGGCCAAGGAGCTGCTCAGCGAGGGCATCGACGCGGAGGTCATCGACCTGCGCACGTTGCGCCCGCTCGACAAGCAGGCGGTGCTCAAGAGCCTCGCCAAGACCAACCGCATGGTGGTGGTCGAAGAGGGCTGGCCGACTTGCTCGATCAGCTCCGAGATCATTTCCATCGCCATGACCGAAGGCTTCGACGATCTCGATGCCCCGGTGCTGCGAGTCACGAACGTCGACGTTCCACTGCCTTATGCGGCGAATCTCGAGAAGCTGGCGCTGATCAAGGCCGAGGATGTCGTCGAGGCTGCCAAGACGGTCTGCTATCGCTGACGAGCCGATCGGCGCCGACCGCGAGTTGGCGCTTCTGCACGTGCCGGCGGGCGTCCGCCCCGCGCTGGCGGCCCTGTTCGCGATAGACGCGGCGATGGCCGATGTGGTTGCGAGGGCGAGTGACCCGGCGCTGGCGCGGATCAAGCTGGCATGGTGGCGCGAACAGCTGGAGTCGCTGGATTCGAAGCCGGCGCCGGCCGAGCCGAGACTGGCTGCGGTCGCGCAGGAGGTTCTCACGCGCGAAGTTACTGGTGCCCAGGTCGCCGAGCTCGAACCGGGGTGGGCGACCCTCCTCGACGAGCAAGTCGATTCGCGCCTGGTCGCTGCACGCGGGGCGGCGCTGTTCGGCATTGGCGCGCGGTTGCTTGGCGGCAGCGACCCCCGGATCCACGAGGCGGGAGCGCTTTATGCGCTTGCGTCGGTGGCACGGCGCGGGGTGCCCGAGCTGTTCGAGCCCGCGCGCGCTGTGCTCGAAAGCGTTCGCGGCCATCGCTTCGAACGGCGGCTTCGATCGTTGACCATGCTCGCCCGGGCAGCGGCCCGCGACCTGTCGCGCGAAGAGGGGGAGGGAAGCCGCGGCCGGGCAATGGCAATGCTTGCCCACCGCTGGAGCGGCCGAATTGGTTGACAGCGCCTCGGCGCCGCGAAACCATGGCGCCGCCGAATCTCTCTGCTGAGGGAGTTCGTGCGTGCTGCGTTTCCTGGCCGGCGCTGTGGCCGCTTTCCTGATGATCACCGGTGCGTTCCTGATGTGGCAGGGCCACGCGCAGGACGGACCTGGCCTGCCGCCGCCGCCGGCAAAATCGGCAGTGCCGTCGATGATCGTGAAAAAGCCGGCGGCCCCACCGGCGGCTACGCCCAAGAGCCGCGAAACGAAGAGGTTCGATCGGGCCGACCGCGACAATGACGGGATTATCGTCCTCGACGAGCTTCTTCAGCCGCGGCGGAAAAGCTTCGCCAAGCTCGACAAGGACGCCGACGGGAAATTGTCGTTCACGGAGTGGGCGCACACCACGATCGACAAGTTCCATGGTGCCGATTTCGAACCGCGACGGGCGCCTCACCCGTCCGGAATATGCAACCACCGCGCCCAAGCCGCGAAAGAAGCCCAAGTGCAGCTGCTGACTACTCGGCGGCTGCCGTCTGGGTATCGCTGTCGAGCCTGACGCGGGCGAGCAGCTTGGAGTCGCGGTCGTAGCGGTCGGGCCTGAACACCACGCCATCGTCGCCGGGGGCGACGGTGAAATAGGTGATGTAGACGGGAACGGGGTCGGGGACATCCACGCGCTCGTCGGCCTGGCCGCTCGGCTTCGGAGGGTCGCCGAACACCCATTTTTCGAGGCGCTTGGCGTCCGACAGGCGAATGCAGCCGTTGCTGATCCAGCGCTCCTCCGTCTTGAACATCGGGTTTTCCGCGTCCGGCACGTCGTGGAGGTAGATGCCGAAATCGTTGGGGATCATGAATTTCATGTCGCCCATGGAATTCCACGGACCGGGCCCGCGGCGAAGGAAAACGTCCAGCCGCCCGTCGTAGACCGCCTGCCAGTCGACGGTCGCCGGATCGAGCTTCTCGGCATTGTCGGTCCAGTCGGCGAACACTTCGTAGTCGCGGTCGGTAAGATAGGTGAGTCCCTGCTCGAGAACGCGCTTGGCGACCAGCGTCCGGGCAAGGTCCGGAGGCACGTTCCAATAGGGGTTGAGCTGGATGTAGCGAAGCTCGGCGGCCATCATCGGGGTCTGCCGGTCGCTGTCCCCGACGATAACGTTCATGCTGTCGACGACCTTGCCGTTCTCGTACATGTAAAGCTTCGCCGCCCCTGAATTGACGAGGACGTAGCGGCCCTTGTCCGAGGCCGCCGGAAGCCGCCGCGCCCGCTCCATGTTGAGGATGATCAGCCGCTCGTAATAGTCCGCTCCCTTGTTCAGCGAGGCGATCGTGCCGTTGCCGGCGATCCCGTCGGAGCCGAGGCCGTGCGCGGACTGGTAATCGCGGACCTGCTTGTCGAGCGCGGCATCGAAGCTGTCGCCGTCGGCAAGCCCGAGGCGCTTTCGAAGGAGTGGCACACGCTCGTCCTTGCCGCCGAGCCGCATCGCCGGGCCGGACGGGATCTGCACCTGCGGAAGTGCGCCCCACCGCTGTTTGTATTTCATCAGCCCGCGGCGAAGGTCGGTGTAGATGTCGTTGACCGGGACGAAGAGGTCGATCGGAGCGCCCGTCCAGTCTTCGAACCCGAAGCTTTGCAGAAGCTCGTTGCGGCGGTCGATCTCCGGCTTGATCTCCGGGTCGATATAAATCAGGTCGACGCCTTGCTCGATGCTCGGCGGCAGGTCGACTGGCTCGATCGGCTGCTCCTGGGCGAGCGCAGGCGAACAGACGAGAGCGGCAAAGGCCGCGGCAATAGCAAATCCCACCTTCATGCCGCCGACTTTACCAGCCGCACCTGAACGGTTCCAGAATTGTTCTTCTTGAAAAGCGCGCGCTCCGGCTCGTTGCGTTCCTTTGTGTTCTTGATTTGTTCCAAGGCCGGCGTAGATTGGCGCAATGCCGGTCGAGTTGATGCGTTCAAAAGAGTTCAGGGGGCGCGGCGCCACCCGCAATTCCACGCCGACGCGCTTCAACCTGAAGGAGCGGGCGAGCGACGGCGACTGGCTCGACAGCGTCGAGGCGCTGGACGGGGCGGTGACTTGGCGAACCACCGTCACCATCGAACGGCCAAAGACCATCCTCACGCGAAACCAGTCGCCCGACATCAATTTCGACCGGTCGGTGAATCCCTATCGCGGATGCGAGCACGGCTGTGTCTATTGCTTTGCCCGGCCGACCCACGCCTACCACGACTTGTCGCCGGGCGTGGATTTCGAATCGCGGCTGTTCGTGAAACCGGATGCCGCCGCGCTTCTTCACCAGGCGCTTTCGAAGCCGGGCTATCGCTGCGCTCCGATCGCGCTTGGCACCAACACCGATCCTTACCAGCCGATCGAAGAGCGGTGGAAAATCACACGGTCCGTCATCGAGTTGCTTCTCGAGTGCAAGCACCCGTTCACCATTACCACCAAGTCCGATCGAGTGCTTCGCGACCTCGATATCCTCAAGCCGGCAGCGGCGCTCGGGATCGCCTCGGTTGCATTGTCGGTAACCTCGCTCGATCCGAAACTCAGCCGGATCCTGGAGCCCAGGGCGCCCGCCGGGCGAAAGCGGGTCGCGGCGATCAAGCGGCTCAATGACGAAGGCGTGCCCTGTTACGTGGCGATTGCACCGGTCATCCCGCAGGTCACCGATCACGAACTGGAGAGCATCGTCGAGGAAGCGGTCGCTGCCGGAGCGCGAGGCGGGTTCTTCCTGCCGGTGCGGCTTCCGCACGAAGTCGCCCCGTTGTTTCGCGACTGGCTAAAGACCCACTTCCCGGACCGGGCGGGCAAGGTGATGGCTGTCATCCGGCAGATGCGGGGCGGGCGCGACAACGACCCTGATTTCTTCAGCCGGATGCGCGGGCAGGGACCATGGGCGGAGCTGCTGAGGACGCGGTTCGAAATCGCGGTGAAGAAGCACGGCCTTCGCCAGGCGAAATTCCCGCTTCGCACCGATCTGTTCGAGCCGCCGCAGGGAGACCAGTTGCGGCTGTTGTGACAGCGGCCTCCCCGCGCGGCTACAGCTTAGGAAGCGTCTGAAGTCGCGTCGCTATCACTTCGTTCCGACTTGCTGTTTGCGCTTCCGGTTTGGCCGGGACCCGGCTTCGTGCTTCCACTGGCTGCAGCGGTTACCGAGCCGCCGTCGGCGCTTTGCTGGTGACCGGCGCCGAGTGGTTCCTGGCTCGAGCTGCCGATTGCGCTTCGATATTCGCTTCCACCGCCCATTCCGGCGGGCGATTGGTTCGCGCCTACTGCCGACGTTTCGCCGGTCGCAGTGGTATCGCTGGGGGTTCCGCCGATCGTTCCGACCGAGCCGACGCCCTGTCCGCCGGGAGCGCCGCTGGCCTGCTCGCCCGTGGTGCCTTGCATGGAGCCGCCCTGGGCGCCGCGGTTGGTGCCACCGGGCTGCGCACCACCGGCGCCGGTTGCCGGATTGGATGCACTGGGACTGGCGGTGACTCCATCGGACTGGCCCCCACTCGTCCGGGCGAACTCGCTTTGAGCTCCGCCGGGTAGCTCAGCGCCGGTATTGCCGGTCCTGTCGGGGCCGCCGTCGAGGGCTTCGCCGGTTGCGGCATCTCCCTGATGAGCAAACCGGCCTTCGGGACTGCCACCGCCGGGCATTGAGCTCGACCCGCCCTGGAAATCGTCGGCCTTGCGACCTTCGTCGCTGTGCTGCCGCTGCTGGATCGCGCGGTCTTCTTCGTTGATTTTGCTTTGGGTATCGTTGTTGCGTTCGGCCATTGCCTGTCTCCTCACTTGCTATGAGGAGAACCGGGGCGGGCGGCTCGTCGTTCCGCGCCACCCGCCCCGATGCGATGAATTGACGGCTAGGCCTGCTGTTCGCCGTCCTCGGCGGCAGGAGCTTCGTCTTCGCCGGCCTGAGCGGTAGCTGCCTCGTCTCCGTCGGCCTCGGCGGCTTCGGCCTTGGCCTCAACCTCGGCGACATAGCCTTCCGGCTCGGCGCCTTCCGCCTCGGCCTCAGCGGCCTCGGCCTTGAGTTCCTCGGCTGCAAGCGGCGCGGCCTGGTCTTCGAACATCTGCGCAATGACGTCGATGCCCTGGGCCTGGAGCTCGGCTTCCTCGGGCGAGCGGGCGACGTTCACGTGAACGGTAACCGCCACTTCGGGGTGAAGAGCGATCTTCACGTCGTGCATTCCGATCGACTTGATCGGCCGGGCCAGGATGATCTGGCTCTTGGTCACCTTGGCGCCATCGGAATCCAGCGCGTCGACAATGTCGCGAGCCGACACTGACCCATAAAGCTGGCCCGTGTTCGACGCCTGCCGGATGAGCTGGACCGTCTTGCCTTCGATGCCCTTGGCGTCCTTTTCGGCCTCGGTTCGCTTTTCGGCGTTATCGGCCTCGATTCGCGCGCGGTTGGCTTCGAACACCTTGCGGTTCGAACTCGTTGGCGCGAAGCGCCTTCTTGTTCGGCAGCAGGTAATTGCGTGCAAAGCCGTTCTTGACGCTGACGACATCGCCGATGCCGCCCAGTTTCTCGACTCGTTCGAGCAGGATCACGTCCATGTGACTGCCCTCCTTATTTCACGAGGTAGGGGAGAAGGCCGATGTGGCGCGCGCGCTTGATCGCGCGGGCCAGCTCGCGCTGCTTCTTCGAGGACACCGCGGTAATCCGCGACGGGACGATCTTGCCGCGCTCGGAGATGAACCCCTGGAGCAGGCGGACGTCCTTGTAATCGATCCGGGGAGCATCCTTTCCGGAGAAGGGGCAGCTCTTGCGGCGGCGGAAAAAGGCTCGTGCCATGTCTCTTACTCTCCGTCGTCGTCGCGCGAACGGCCACGGCCGCCACGCTCACGCTTCATCATCGCAGAGGGGCCCTCTTCATGCTCGTCCACGCGGATGGTCATGTAGCGGATGATGTCTTCGTTGATATTGGTCTGGCGCTCGAGCTCGGCCAGCGCCGGCGCCGGGGCATCGACGTCGAGCATGACGAAATGCGCCTTGCGATTCTTGGCGATCTTGTAGGCGAGGGACTTGAGGCCCCAGGTTTCGGTCTTCACGACCTTCCCGCCATTGTCTTCGAGGATCTTGGTTGCGTTTTCCGCTAGGCTGTCGACCTGGGCCTGGGCCAGGTCCTGACGCGCTAGGAAAACATGCTCGTAAAGCGGCATGTTTATGCTTCTCTCTTTTGGCCGATCGCTGACGCCGCCCAATGCGACGCCCCTCCGGCTGTCGTTCAAATGCGAGCATGGGGCAGCCGCAGCCGCCCCACGCGCCAGCGCCCTTAAAGGAAGCGCGTCACAATGTGAAGACGAAAGCTACTTGTTCAGGCTTTCAGCAATTTGCAGGTGCTTCTTCAGCGTCGGCAGGGTCTGCTGCGCCAGTTGCGCTGTGGGCCCGGTGCCATTGGCCTGCTGTTCGAACTTGGCGATGTCCTTCTTGTGGTCCTGGACCATGTAGGACGCGAATTCCTGGTCGAAGGCCTTGACCGACATGCCCTTGAGCTTCGTCATTTCCTGCTTCGCTGCATCCTTGATCTCGTCGGGGACCTGCATCCCGGCTTGCTGGGCGAGCTGGGCCGCTTGCTGCTTGGCATTGCTGTGGTCGGTGACGAGAGTTTGGCCGAACTCCTTGACGCCCTTCGACGCGCTGGCGGTGTTCTGGGCCAGCTGGCCGAGCTGGATCTCGCTGTTGTCGCCCTTGATCGCGTCGGTGAGGAACGCCGTGTCGACGCTGTCTCCGCGGAGACGCCGTTCATGGTGTTGCCGTCGGCGGGGACCACCACCGGCGCCATATCGTTCTTCAGGACCAGGTTGGCGTCGCCGTCCGCGCCATCGTTCCCGTTGTTGCTGCACGCACCGAGAAGGCAGGCCCCGGCGAGCAGTGCGGCGTGGACAATGAGTTTCACTTTGCTTCTCCCATTTTCTTTCGCGCCGCCAACAGCTTGGGCACAGCGAGGTTCCAACAGCCGCACGATGTGGGGCGGCTCCTTCGACAAGCTCCGGGCGAACGGATAAACGATGGCAATGGCCACGCACCTGCGCACCGTCGAAACAGCCGACCCGCTGGAAGCACTCAGCCTCCCCGGCTGGCTCTATTGCGACCCGGAATTCTTCGAGGCGGAAAAGGCCGCTTTCCTTCGCGCTGCTCCGCAGGTGGTGTGCCACGAAAGCGAGATTGGCGGGGCGGGCGAGTGGCGGAGCCTCGAATATTTGGGCGAGAGCGTGATCGTGATTCGCGGGGACGACGGACTGGTGCGGGCGTTTTCAAATGTCTGCCGTCATCGGGGATCGCGGCTGGTGGACGGGACCGGCGGCTGCACGAAGGTGCTGACCTGCCCGTATCACGCGTGGAGCTATGCGCGGGACGGCCGGCTGGTCGGAGTGCCGCACCGGCACGAATATCCGGGTCTTTCGACAGAGGATCACGGGCTGTTCCCGGTCGCGCTGGAGAGCTGGCGCGGGTTCCTGTTCGTGCGGCTGGAGGATGGGCTTCCGAGCGTCGCGGAGATGATGGCGCCCTATGAAGACGAAGTCGCGCCGTATCGCTTCGAGGATTTGCGCGCGATCGGGCGAGTGACGAGCCGACCGCGGCCGCTCAACTGGAAGACCATCGCCGACAATTATTCCGATCACTTGCATATCCCGGTCGGGCATCCGGGCCTGACCCGGCTGTTCGAGCGCAATTACAAGATCGAGGCGAAGGAGTGGGTCGACCGGATGGAGGGCGACCTGGTCGAGAAGGACAGCGCCAATCCGTCCGAGCGCGCGTACCAGCGCTTGCTGCCGCCGGTCCGTCACCTGCCGGCAAGTCACCAGCGCAAGTGGCTCTATTACAAGCTGTTCCCCAACGTCGCCTTCGACATCTATCCCGACCAGGTCGATTTCATGCAGTTCCTGCCGGTAAGCGCGACCGAGACGGTGATCCGCGAGATTTCGTACGCGCTTCCGGACGAGCGGCGGGAGATGAAAGCGGCGCGATACCTCAACTGGCGGATAAACCGGCAGGTGAATACCGAAGATACCGTGCTGATCACGCGCGTGCAGAAGGGAATGGAAAGCGCGACCTACCGGCCCGGCCCGCTTGGAATGAGCGAAGTGTGTCTTCGGAGCTTCGCGAGCAAACTCAGGCGGCTGGTTCCGCAGGCGCGGCTGGAGAAGCCTCCGCCCGCGGGGTGGAGCCGCGAAGCTGCCGCATGACGGCGTAAAGCAGGCCACCGACAGCCAGAAGCGCCGCTCCCCAGATCAGCGCTTCCGAACCGGCGCCATATAACGTCCAGATAGTGTAGGGAATCGCGAGGCAGGCGACGATCGTGATGATCGGCGACCTCGGCAGTTCGCCCGTCCGCTGCAGCTTGAGAGCGGCCAGCGCGCAGGCAAAATAGAGAACGAGGGTTCCAGCGGTCGCAAGCAGGGCCATGAAGGCGAACAATCCTCCGAGCGAGCGGCTGTAATTGCTGGCGATCAGAAGGCTCGTGAGCAGGCTCGACAACAGGATTGCGCGAACCGCGATTCCGCGAGCCGACAGCTTCGCGAAAACGGCAGGGAAGGAGCCATCGTCGGACATCGCCCGAGGGAGCTCTCCGGAAATGAGGATCAGTCCGTTGAGCGTCCCGATCACGCTGATCGCGATGAAAGCGGCTACGATCCCGCCGAACGCGGCGCCCGCATAGCTGCTGATGAACAGGGCGAAGGGAGCGTTGGAGCTGGTAACCTGGTCGACCGGAAGGAACATCGTCACCGGTGTGGCGGTCAGGAGATAGAGAGTCGCAACGATCAATGTCCCAACGACGGTTGCGAGCGGCACGGTGCGTGAAGGATTGCGAACGTTGCGCGAAGCGATCGCCGCCGCCTCGAACCCAAGCAAGGCCCAAAGAGTCAACGCTCCAACCGCATTGACGGATGTAAGCTTGATGTCCGCAGCATCGAAGGACGGCATCGCCGTCGGCTCGGGCGATGCGAGGATCAGGGCGGCGATGATCACTGTTGCCAGCATCGGAACCAGCTTGAGCAGGGTCGTGATCACTTGCACGCCGCCGCCGGCGCGAACGCTGAGGCAATTCACAAGCGTCAGTGCCCAGAGGATCGCAATGCTGGCCAGCGCTCCGGCGCCCTCCATGCTCGAAAGGGCGGGGAAGAACAGCGAGAGATAACTGACGGCAGCGATGGAGATTGCGGCATTGCCGACCCAGATCGACACCCAATAGGCCCAGGCGACGGTGAAGGCTGGCAACCGCCCGAAGGCTTCGTCGACATAGGCATAAGGGCCGGCGGCAAAGGGCAGGGAGCGCGCCAGTGCGGCGAAGATGAAGGACAGGCCGATCGCTCCGGCGCCGGTCACGATCCAGCCAATGACCGAGTTCCAGCCGTAGGGCGCAAGCTGTGCGGGCAACAGAAAGATGCCCGACCCGATGAAGGTGCCGACGACAAGCGCGAGGACCATCCAGAAGCCGAGCTGTTGTGATTTGGGGGGCGCTGACGCGGTGGCTGGCTCGGGCTGCATTGACAGGTCGTGACAGCAGTTGGCGGGGTTGGCAATCGCAGCCTTGCGTCCTAGTCGCCGCGGCGGACCATTCAGGGGTGTGTCAATGCGCGCTTTTCTCTTTCCCGGCCAGGGGAGCCAATCCGTCGGCATGGGAGCGGCACTCGCCGAAGCGAGCCGGGCCGCGCGCGACGTCTTTGCCGAAGTCGACGAGGCTCTCGGGCAGAACCTGTTTAGGCTGATGAAAGAGGGGCCGGACGAGGAGCTCCGGCTGACCGAGAATGCGCAACCGGCAATCATGGCCCATTCGATGGCAGTGTTCGCGGCGCTGACGAAAGAAGGCGGCGTCGAGCTTGCCAAGGCCGCGCAGTTCGTCGCTGGCCACAGCCTCGGCGAATATTCGGCGCTTTGTGCTGCCGGATCGTTCGATCTGGCGACAACCGCCAGGCTGCTCAAGCTTCGCGGCCAGGCGATGCAGGCCGCGGTGCCGGTGGGGCAGGGCGCGATGTGTGCCCTGCTCGGCGCCGATCTGGCGATGGCGCGGCGGATCGCGGAAGCCGCCGCCCAGGGCGAAGTCTGCACCGTTGCGAACGACAACGATCCCTCGCAGGTCGTCCTGTCCGGAGCCACGGGCGCAATCGACCGCGCTGTCGAGATGGCCAAGGAGATGGGCGCAAAGCGAGCCGTTCCGCTGCCCGTGTCCGCGCCTTTCCATTGCCCGCTGATGCAACCGGCGGCCGAGGCGATGAGCGATGCGCTTTCCTACGTCGTCGTCGGGTCGCCGGCGGTTCCGGTTTTTGCCAACGTCACCGCCAAGGCGGAAAGCGACCCCGATACGATCCGCAACCAGCTCGTAGAGCAGGTGACCGGGATGGTGCGTTGGCGCGAAAGCGTCGCCAACATGGCGAATTCGGGCGTGGACGAGTTCGTCGAGATCGGCGGGAAAGTCCTTGGCGCCATGGTCAAGCGGATCGCGCCGGATTCGAAGGCGACCAGCGTGGTCACGATCGACGACGTTGAAGCGCTTGCCAAGGAGATTGCGTGAATGTTTGATCTTTCAGGAATGACGGCGCTGGTGACCGGTGCCTCGGGCGGGCTGGGCAGTGCGATCGCCCGGGCGCTTGCCAGCCAAGGGGCCCGGCTTGCCGTCTCGGGAAGCAATTCCGAGAAGCTCGAACGGTTTCGGGCAGATCTTGGCGGCGACCACGTCGCAATCGCCTGCAATCTGGCCGACGGTGACGCGGTCGACGCGCTGGTCCCCTCCGCTCTCGATGCGCTGGGGGGCAAGCTCGACATCCTGGTCAACAATGCCGGCGTCACTCGCGACAATTTGCTGATGCGGATGAAGGATGAGGAGTTCGACGAGGTCCTCAAGATCAATCTCGAAGCGGCCTTCCGCCTGATGCGGTCGGCGGCAAAGCCGATGATGAAGGCCCGCTTCGGGCGCATCGTGTCCATAACCTCGGTCGTCGGCGTTACCGGTAACCCGGGCCAGGCGAATTATGTCGCGTCGAAGGCGGCGCTGATCGGAATGACGAAGGCCGTTGCCCAGGAGCTTGCGAGCCGGTCGGTGACCGCCAATTGCGTGGCTCCCGGATTCATGGCGTCGGCTATGACGGACGCCCTGACCGACCAGCAGCGCGACGGCATCCTGTCACGAATCCCGATGGGCAAGATGGGCAGCGGCGAGGACATCGGTGCTGCCTGCGTTTATCTCGCCAGCCGCGAAGCCGGCTATATCACCGGGCAAACGCTTCACGTGAACGGCGGGATGGCAATGCCCTGAGCGCGGGCATCCGCACCTTCACGAAAACGACACGCGTGGCGGCTGCGATGCTTGCGAGCGCGATTGCGATGCCGGCGATCACGTCGACGAAATAATGGCCGCCGTCGACCGGAGTCGCGGCAAGCGTGGTCAGCGCCACCGCGGCGCCGATCCAGCGGAGCGCTGCGATGCCGCTCTTCCAGAAAGCCCACAAGGTGAGCACGGCAAGGCATGCGTGGTAGCTGGGGAAGACGATAATTCCCTGCATCCGGCCGACATCGATGCTGGCGAGCTGACCGCTTCGAAGCGCCAACACGTCGCGAACGTCGGCCAGGTTCGCCCATGGCCAGACCCGCTGGAAGTCGCTCGCCGCCAGACCCAGGTGCGCATAATTGCCAAGCGCCGGAAACAGCGGTGACAGCAGGATCGCGATGAGCCCGCTGGCAATGGCCGCGAAAACGAAGGCGCGGAGCTGGTCGAGCCTGCCGCTGAACCCGAGCGCAAGGATGACGACAACGATCTGCGGGATCAGCGATGCGTAAGCAAAGCGGAATGCAAGGGCCGTCCAGGCGTGCGCATCAACGAAGCGGACGTAGCCGATCCAGTCGAGGCCAAGCGCCCGGTCCCACTGCAAGAAAGTCGCATCCCACAATACCCCGCCGCTCCGCGCCAGCAGGTAGGACAGAATCGAACCGGCGGTCGAAAACAACAGCGCCTGCACAAGGCACACGCAGCTTGCGCTCAGCTTTGGGTTGATTCGGACTCGAGCGTAGAAAATTGCCGCTGCGCCGAGCGCGACACAGGCGATCGCAAGATTGGCGAGGCTGGTGACCTCGATCGCGAGCGGAGACCAAAGCTCGACGGCGACAAGGCCGGCGATCATCGCGGCGACTACAGTCCAGCTGGCGCTGTCGTTGCTTCGGGTTTGCTGGGATGCTTCGGTCACCTGCCGAGACTACAGAAGAGCCGTTAAAATTGGGCAAATCGAGCGTGCCGCAGCGGCTTCGGCACTCCTTGTAGAGAGCTGAACGCCACCTATATCGCCTCCGAAATTCAATCACCCGGCCGCTTAGTAGAAGGGCCGTAAGAGGGGACGAGAGGGAGATATGGCGAAAGTAATCGGCATCGACCTGGGCACGACCAACAGCTGCGTTGCGGTGATGGAAGGCGGCAAGCCCAAGGTCATCGAAAACAGCGAAGGCGCACGCACCACCCCGTCGGTGGTCGCATTCACCAAGGACGGCGAGCGACTGATCGGCCAGCCGGCAAAGCGCCAGGCGGTCACCAACCCCGACAATACGATTTTCGCGGTCAAGCGCCTGATTGGCCGCCGTTTCGACGACCCGATCACGAAGAAAGACACCGAACTGGTGCCCTACGAGATCGTCAAGGGCTCGAACGGCGACGCCTGGGTCAAGGCCGGCGGCAAGGAGTATAGCCCGTCGCAGATTTCGGCCTTCATCCTCCAGAAGATGAAGGAAACCGCCGAGGCCTATCTCGGCGAGACCGTCACCCAGGCGGTGATCACCGTTCCTGCCTACTTCAACGACGCCCAGCGCCAGGCGACGAAAGACGCCGGGCAGATCGCCGGCCTCGAAGTGCTGCGCATCATCAACGAGCCGACCGCTGCCGCTCTTGCCTACGGACTTGAGAAGCAGGACGGCAAGACGATCGGCGTTTACGACCTTGGCGGCGGCACCTTCGACGTCTCGATCCTCGAGATCGGCGATGGCGTCTTCGAGGTGAAGTCGACCAACGGCGACACCTTCCTTGGCGGCGAGGACTTCGACGCCAAGATCGTCGAATATCTTGCCGACCGGTTCAAGCAGAAGGAAGGCATCGACCTTCGCACCGACCGGCTTGCTCTCCAGCGGCTCAAGGAAGCCGCCGAAAAGGCAAAGATCGAGCTGTCGTCGGCCTCCTCGACGGAAATCAATCAGCCATTCATCACGGCGCGCATGGAAGGCGGGAGCACGACGCCGCTCCACCTCGTCGAGACGATCACGCGTGCCGACCTCGAAAAGCTGGTCGGCGACCTGATCAGCCGTACGCTCGAGCCGTGCAAGAAGGCACTCAAGGACGCCGGTATCGAGGCGAAGGACGTCGCGGACGTCGTTCTCGTCGGCGGAATGACCAGGATGCCGCGCGTCCGCGAAGTCGTAAAGGACTTCTTCGGCAAGGACCCGCACACCGGCGTCAACCCGGATGAGGTCGTCGCCATGGGCGCTGCGATCCAGGCCGGCGTCCTGCAGGGCGACGTCAAGGACGTGCTGCTGCTCGACGTCACTCCGCTGTCGCTGGGCATCGAGACCCTGGGCGGCGTGTTCACCCGGATGATCGACCGCAACACGACAATCCCCACCAAGCGCAGCCAGGTCTTCTCGACCGCCGACGACAACCAAAGCGCGGTGACGATCCGGGTCTTCCAGGGCGAGCGTGAAATGGCGGCGGACAACAAGGTCCTTGGCCAGTTCGACCTGGTCGGAATCCCGCCCGCTCCGCGCGGTGTGCCGCAAATCGAGGTCACCTTCGACATCGACGCCAACGGCATCGTGAACGTTTCGGCCAAGGACAAGGGAACCGGCAAGGAACAGCAGATCCGCATCCAGGCGTCCGGCGGGCTTGCCGACGAGGACATCGACAAGATGGTCAAAGAAGCGGAGCAGTTTGCCGAAGAGGACAAGAAGCGGAAGGCTTCGGCCGAAGCGAAGAACAATGCCGAAAGCCTCATCCACTCCACCGAAAAGCAGCTGTCCGAGCATGGCGACAAGGTCGATTCGGCTGTGAAGTCGGAAATCGAGAACGCCCTGTCGGAAGCCAAGCAGGCGGTCGAAAGCGGCGATCCCGAGCAGATGACCGAGAAGACCAACGCTCTCGCGCAGTCGGCGATGAAGCTCGGCGAGGCGATGTACAAGGCGCAGCAGGCGGAGACGGAAGCTGCAGCCGGACCGGACGCCGGCACCTCGCCACCGAATACAGAACAGGGTGAGGGCGAAGAGGTCGTCGACGCGGAATTCTCCGAGGTCGAAGAAGAGAACAAGGGCTAACGCGGTGCCGGCTCCAGCGCCGGCACCCAGTTCGCGTATCGGGGGAGTATGATGGCGGAGCAGGATTATTACGAGCTGCTGGGCGTTTCCCGCGGCGCGGACCTGCAAACGATCAAGGCTGCGTATCGCAACCTTGCCAAGGAGCATCACCCCGACCGCCATAACGGCTGCTCCGAGAAGGAAGCGCAGTTCAAGGCGATCAGCGAAGCGTACGATTGCCTTCGCGACCCGCAGAAGCGCGCCGCTTACGACCGCTTCGGAAAGGCTGCGTTCCAGAATGGCGGGCCGGGTGGCGGCGATCCCTTCGGTGCGGCCGGATTCGAAGGCTTCTCCGACATCTTCTCCTCGATCTTCGGCGACTTCATGGATCGCGGCGCCGGTGCCCGGGCCAACCCCGCACGTGGCGCCGACCTTCGCTACGACCTCGAGCTGAGCCTCGAGGAGGCGTTCGCGGGCAAGGAAGCGACCGTGACCGTCGATGCACTTTCCACCTGCGAAAACTGCCACGGCCACGGCTGCACCGATTCCGCCGACTGCGCGCGCACCTGCTCGACCTGCGGCGGAATGGGCAAGGTTCGCGCCCAGCAGGGATTTTTCGTAGTCGAGCGCGGCTGCCCGACATGCCGTGGAAGCGGCGAAATCGTTGCCGACCCGTGCCGGGCCTGCGAGGGCGAGGGCCGGACGCTGAACAAGCGCAAGCTGACCGTGAAAATCCCCGCCGGTGTCGACGAGGGTACGCGCATCCGCGTTGCCGGCGAAGGCGAAGCGGGCGTTCGCAATGGCCCGCCGGGCGATCTCTACATCTTCGTCCACATGAAACGGCACCCGGTTTATGCGCGCGAAGGCACGACCCTCGTCGCCGATTGCCCGGTTACCTTCACGACCGCAGCTCTGGGCGGATCGATCACTCTTCCCGGCCTCGACGGCGAAAAGGTGGAGATGAAGCTCCCGGCCGGAGTCCAGTCAGGCGAACAGCTTCGGCAGCGCGGCGCTGGAATGACCGTTCTCAACGGGCGGGGAAGGGGCGATCTCGTCGCCAGGATCCTGGTCGAGACGCCGACCAAGCTGAGCAAGGCGCAAAAGAAGATCCTCGAGGACTTCCGGAAGACCGAAACCGGCGACGAATGCCCGGCGAGCAAGGGCTTCTTCGGGCGCGTCCGCGACATGCTGGGCGCCTGACGGCAAGCGGCATTTCACCAGCGAAACGAATAGTCTACAACCTCCGGCGATCGGAGGACGAAATGCGATTTGGCTTACTCCTTTGCGCAGCTGCCCTGGCCGTGGCTCCGGCCGCTGCCCAGGACCGGGATTTCTCCAAGGTCGAGATGAAGGTTGAACAGCTCGCCCCGGGCGTCGGGGTGATCTTCGGGGCCGGCGGCAATATCGGCCTGTCCTATGGCGAGGACGGCAACGTCATCATCGACGACCAGTTCGCGCCTTTGACCGAGAAGATCCTTGCCGCGATCCACACGCTCGACCCGGACCCGGTCAAGTTCGTCATCAATACCCACTGGCACGGCGACCACACCGGCGGAAATGCGAATTTCGGCCGTTCGGGAGCGGTTATCATCGCACAGGACAATGTCCGGACGCGTCTGATCGCCGGCCGCCCCTCCGGCGATTCCCCGATCGAGCCGGCGCCGAAAGCGGCGCTTCCGGTCATCACTTACGGCCACGGAGTCACCGTCCACCTCAACGGCGACGACTTGCGCGTCATCCACGTCGAGAATGCCCACACGGACGGCGATTCACTGATCCGCTGGACCAAGGCCGACGTGCTTCACATGGGCGATACTTTCTTCAACAAAATCAGCTTCCCCTTCATCGATCTGCAGTCCGGCGGCTCGATCGACGGCGCCATTGCCGCTGCCAATGCCGGGCTGGAGCTCGCCGGGCCGGACACGAAAATCATCCCCGGCCACGGGCCGATGGGCACGCGCGCCGACCTCGTCGCCTATCGTGACATGCTGGTAGACATTCGCACCAAGGTCGCCGCGGGCATGGCCGCGGGCAAAACTGTCGAGCAGATCAAGGCGACCAGCCCGGCGGCGGCTTACGGGATGCCCGACGGGTTCATTCCACCCGACAAGTTCGTCGAGACGGTTTACGAGAGCCTGAAGAACCCGCCGTCACCGCACGCGCACTAGGCGCTGCCGAACACCCGCTCGAAAATCTCGTCGACCTGGCTGAGGTGGTAGTCGAGGTTGAATAGCGCCTCGAGCTCCCCTTCCGTCAGCCGCTCGCGGACCAGCGGGTCCTCGCGCAGCAATTCGAGAAGCGACAGCTCGCCGTCGGACTCCCAAACCTTCATCGCGTTGCGCTGGACCAGCGAATAGGCGTCCTCGCGGCTGAGTCCTGCCTGCGTGAGCGCCAGAAGCACCCGCTGCGAATGGACGAGCCCGCCCATCCGGTCGAGGTTCTTTTGCATCCGCTCGGGATAGACGAGCAGCTTGTCGATCACCCCGGTGAGGCGGGCGAGGGCGAAATCGAGGGTGACCGTCGCGTCAGGCCCGATGAAGCGCTCGACCGACGAATGCGAGATGTCGCGCTCGTGCCAGAGGGCAACATTCTCCATCGCCGGCAGGGCATAAGCGCGGACCATCCGGGCCAGCCCGGTGAGGTTCTCGCTAAGTACCGGGTTGCGCTTGTGCGGCATTGCCGAGCTGCCCTTTTGGCCCGGCGAGAAATACTCTTCGGCTTCGAGGACTTCGGTGCGCTGCAGGTGACGGATTTCGGTGGCGAGCCGCTCGACCGAAGACGCGATGACTCCCAGCGTCGCGAAAAACATCGCGTGGCGATCGCGGGGGATGACCTGGGTCGAGACCGGCTCCGGCTTGAGACCGAGTTCCCTGGCGACATGCTCTTCGATAGCGGGCGGGATGTTGGCGAACGTGCCGACTGCGCCAGAAATGGCGCAGGTGGCGATGTCTTCGCGGACGGCGGCGAGGCGATCGCGGTTCCGGGCGAACTCGGCATAGGCCTGGGCGAGCTTGAGCCCGAAGGTGGTCGGCTCGGCGTGGATTCCGTGGCTTCGGCCGATGGTGGGGGTGCGCTTGTGCTCGTGGGCTCGGCGCTTGAGCACGTCGAGAAGCTGGTCGAGATCGGCGAGCAGGATGTCCGCCGATTGCTTGAGCTGGACCGCAAGCGCGGTGTCGAGAACGTCGGAGCTGGTCATCCCCTGGTGGAGCCAGCGCTTCTCGTCGCCGAGCTTCTCGCCCGCCCAGGTCAGGAAGGCGATGACGTCATGCTTGGTGACAGCCTCGATAGCGTCGATCGCCGGCACGTCGATCTCACCAAGCACGCCCTTGTCGTAAGCGGCACGGATCGTTTTGGCGTCGTCGGCGGGGATCATTCCGATCTTGCCCATCGCCTCCGCCGCGAACACCTCGATCTGCCACCAGATGCGATAGCGGTTCTCAGGCGACCAGATCGCGGTCATTTCGGGGCGGGAATAGCGGGGTACCATGGCGAGCCGCTAGCAGAGGGGCTTCAATGCTTCAAATCAGCCCCATCGCCCGCATGCTCGTTCGCCCGCTAGCGCCGACGATGACGTGGTCGTGGACGGCGATCTTCATGTGGCGGGCGGCTTCGATGAGGTCCTGGGTGATTCGGATGTCCTGGTTCGAGGGCGTCGGGTCGCCGCTGGGATGGTTGTGGACGATGATCAGGGCGGTCGCGCCTAGTGCAATCGCCCGAGCGATGATCTCGCGGACGTGAACGGCGGCTTCGTCGACCGAGCCCTCCCACATCGCTTCGTTGGCGATCAGCATGTTCTTTGCGTTGAGGAACAGCACGCGGACCTGCTCGGTCCGTGAATGGGCCATCGCCGCGTGGAGATAATCGGTGAGGGCGTCCCAGCTGGACAGCACCGGCGCCCCTTCCGTCCGCGTCTCGAGCAGTCGAAGCGCGGTTGCTTGAGCGATCTTCAGCGCGCCGATGACAGTGTCGCTCAGGCCTTCGCGTTTCAGCGTGTCCGCACTGGCGCCGAGGAGCGGGCCGATGCCGCCGAACTTCGCGATCAGCTCCTTGGCCTGGTCCTTGGTATCGCGGCGTGGGATCGCGAGGGCGAGGAGATATTCGACCAGTTCGTGATCGAGAAGTGCCTTGCCGCCGCCGTCGAACAGGCGCTTTCGAAGCCTGGCCCGATGCCCGCTGCCGCTATCCGCCACTTCCGCTATTTGCCCGCGCATATGATTCCAATTCTGAGTGCCGAGCAAAACGGATAGTAGCCGCACAGATGCTGTCGTCAAAAACTTCGATCGTGCCGGTGACGGAACGGCTCTCCGGCGCGCGGGTTGAAAGCTGCAATGGCTGACGCGCCGGAAGAGAGCGGGGACGAAGAGGGCGACGTGAAGGTCGTTCACCACCGTCATCGCCTTCGCAAGATCTTGATCTGGGTTGCCGTGGGGGTGCTCATCCTCATCTTGGCGGTGATTGCGATCGTGTGGATCGAGCGCCGGCCGATCGCCCGCGACGTCATCAAGCGGCAGCTGGAGAGCAAGGGCGTCCAGGGAAGCTTCACGCTGGACCGGGTCGGCCTGAGAACCCAGCAGATCAGCAACCTTCGGATCGGCGATCCCGACAATCCGGACGTCACTGCCAAGCGCGTGCAGGTCCAGATGCGGCTGAAATGGAACGGAAGCATCGACGTCTACCGGATCGTCGCCCGCGGGGTTCGCCTCCACGGGAAGGTGCTTCCGAGCGGCCAGGTCAGCTGGGGCCAGATCGACAAGCTCCTGCCGGCGCCGAGCGGAAAACCATTCTCGCTTCCCGACGTTGCCGTCGACATCGCCGACAGCAGCATTTCGCTCCAGACGCCGTGGGGGCCGTTGGGGTTTGCGGTACGCGGAAGCGGCAACCTTACCGGCGGCTTCAAAGGCCATTTCGTGTCGTCGAGCCCGAAGCTGGTCACCGGGAATTGCGTCGTACGCGACATCCACGGCTCGGCGGCGATCGAAGTGAAGGCCCGGCACCCGCATGTCACCGGCCCGCTGACTGCCGATTATTTTGCCTGCCCGCCGAGCCACCTTGCAATCGTGAAGCCGCGGCTGGAGCTCGATGCGCGCTTCGGCGAGGCCTTCGACAGCTATGACGCCAAGGCGCGGTTGATGTCGCAGCAGCTGACCGCCGGAGTGAACGGGCTGGCGGCGCTCAACGGGACGATCACGCTCGAAGGCACTCCCAAGCACGCCGAGGGCCGGGTCGACGTTTCCGCGCGGCAGTCGCACCTCGCCTCGATTCACGCCGAGCGAACTAGGGTTAAGGGCACGTACCGGCTGAGCGTCGCCGACGGCACGCTGGCGATGACCGGCGCTTACGCGGCCAGGAATGCGAGCCTCGACCCGACGATGGTGAACGGCTTCACAAGCGCGCTGATGGCGACGGATTCGACGCCGATCGGGCCGGTGGCGAAGAACATGGCGAAAGCGATCGCCCGGAGTGCTCGCTCATTCGACGTCGACGGGCGGCTGCGCCTGATGAATGCAGCAGGCGGCGGGGCTATCCGGATCGAAAGTGCCGACGCGACCACCGCAACGGGCGGCCACATCCACATCTCTGACGGGACGGGGATTACCTATCGCTGGCCCTCCGGACGGCTCGGCATCGACGGGATCATCCAAACGTCGGGCGGCGGGCTTCCGACCGGAACGCTGCGGCTGAACTCCAGCCCTTCGGGGGGCTTCAGCGGCTATGGCCAGTTCCAGCCGTACGTCGTTGGAAACAACCGCGTCGATCTCAACTCGCTGCGCTTCCAGGCCCAGCCGAACGGGGCAACGCGCTTCGCCGTGACGGCAACCGTCACCGGCGGCTTTTCGTCAGGCCGGGTGAGCCAGCTTCGAGTGCCGGTAAGCGGGGTGATCGGTGCCAATGGCGGCCTGTTGGTCGGCCAATCCTGCACGACGATCAGCTTTGCCAGCCTGAACCTTCGCGACGTCCATCTCGGCCCCACGAAGCTTCCGGTCTGCCCGGCCGGGCCGGCGATCCTCTACCGGCGGCCCGGCGGCGAGCTGTCGTTTGCCGCGAGGGTGGCAAATCCGGAGCTGTCGGGACGGATTGGAAGCGCTCCGCTGAACGCCCGAGCCAATTCGCTGACCTTCTCGGGGGTCAAGGATTTCGCCGCCTCCGGAGTGGATGCCCGGCTCGGCGACCCGCAATCGCCGGTCCTGATATCCGCCGGTCGCCTGACCGGGAGCTTCAGTGGGCCCGGCATCAGCGGCCACCTGAGCAACGCGACCGCGGTGATCGGCGATGTCCCGCTTCGCATGAGCGACATCGACGGCCAGTGGTCGCTGGCGGGCGGCGATTTGACGATCGACGGGTCGATGCTGGTCAGCGACCGCGGCGATCCGCCGCGATTCTACCCGCTGAAAAGCAATGACGTGCATTTCGTCCTCGCCGACAACGCAATCACCGCGACCGGCACGCTTCGCCACCCGGCCACGGGGACGAAGGTAATGGATGTTCGGGTCGACCACGACCTCGGCGATGGAAGCGGTCACGCCGGCATCGAAGTTCCGGGGATCAAGTTCGGCGAACAGCTGCAGCCCGAAGAACTGACGCCGCTGACCGAAGGTGTCGTCGCTTTGGTCCAGGGCACTGTCCAGGGGCACGGCGAGATAAACTGGAGCGGATCGGGAGAGGTCACCTCGAGCGGCGACTTCTCAACCCACAACATGGACCTGGCGGCGCCGTTCGGGCCGGTTACCGGTCTTACGACCAGCATTCATTTCACCGATCTCCTGGGGCTTGAAACGGCGCCGGGCCAAGTTGCGACGGTGCAGTCGGTCAACGCCGGGATCATCGTCGACAATGGTGTGATCCGCTATCAAATCCTGCCCAACCAGCTGGTGAAGATCGAGCGCGGCGAATGGCCGTTCATGGGCGGCAAGCTGATCCTTCACGAGACGATCCTGAACTTCGGGAGCGACGCTCCCAAGCGGCTGACGTTCGAGCTCGTCGGCTTCGACGCCAAGAAGTTCATCGACAGCCTCGGTTTCCAGGGCCTGATGATTACCGGGACGTTCGATGGCGTGCTGCCGATGATCTTCGACGAGAACGGCGGGCGAATCGTCGGCGGACGGCTCGATTCGCGGCCGCCAGGCGGCGAGTTCCGCTATACCGGCACCAAGCCTGACGCAGGGATGGTCGCCGGCCTTGCCTTCGATCTGCTCAGCGACCTCAAATACGGCTCGATGACCGTCCGCCTGGACGGCGACCTGGCCGGTGAATTCGCGACCCGCTTCACGATCCGTGAGATTGCCTTGGGTGAAGAGGGCGGATTCGTCGCCGGACTGGTACGCGGCGCGTTCAGCAAGGTGCCGTTGGTCGTCAACCTCAACATCAACGGCCCGTTCCGGGCGCTCATCCAGATGGCGAAAGCTTTCAAGGACCCGACGACCGCGATCGCGCCGGTGATGCCGTTCCCGCTCGACGCGCCGGGGATCGTCACCGAGACCCGAACGCTGAACAAGGAAGAAGACCAGACCAGGACAACTCCGATCGACGAGGTCGACGTTTCCACTAAACCCCCACCGGAAAGCGAGAAGTGAGATGACCAGGACCAGACTGCACCGAACGATGCGGCTGCTCTGCGGAGCGGCAATGGCCGTTCCACTGGCGAGCTGCGTCACCGTCAAGGCGCCGGAAAAGCCCATCGAGATCAACCTCAACGTCGATATCCGCCAGGAGGTGGTCGTCAGGCTTCAGCAGGACGTGCAGCAGCTGATCAAGAACAATCCCGAGGCGTTCCCGCAGTCGCCGTCCGGGGGCACGCCGTGAAGCTTGCTGTTCGTGGACTGATTGGACTGGCCGTCATCGCCGCCCCGGCAGCCGCGCAAACGCCGGCGATCGATGCCGCCCGAAGCGCCGGCATCGTTGGCGAGCGCTTTGACGGCTACCTCGGCTTCGCTGCCAGCCCGGAACCGGTGGTCCGGCGCCAGGCCGGAGCCGTCAATATCAAACGGCGGAGCCTCTACAGCGGCCTCGCCGAGCGTCGAAATGCAACGGTCGAGGAGGTCGGCATCGCCGCCGGTTGCGAGTTGCTGGCCGAGGTCGGGGTTGGCCAGGCCTATATGCTGAAGGACGGCAAGTGGCGCCGGCGAATGCCCGGCCATCCAGCGCCGGTGCCGAGTTACTGCGGGCGCTAAGGCGAGAAGCTCGACTCGAGCTGCGGCGCGGTTGACTAGCAGGGCGGCGGTTCATAAAGGGGCCGCGCCTTGGCGAGCTCTTGGTCCCGCCATGTTCTTCGCCCCGGAGCTGTGGCCCTTGATACGGAACAGGGGCTACGCACAGGGAGAGGCATGGCAAAGCAGGAATTCGACGAGGCCCCGAAGCTTCCGCCAGACGCACGGCTCGAATCGCTCGACAAGCGACTCGAGCATTTGCAGCAGGCGGAGGTGAAACGGGCTCAAAAGCGGCAGGGCGACCCGAGCTGGCGAGCAGGCCAGCTGGTTCTTAGCCACCTCGTCGGGGCCCCGCTGGGCGCCGGCATCCTGGGGTGGCTGCTGGACCGGTGGCTGGACACCAGGCCGTGGCTGATGTTGACGATGCTTTTCGTGGGGTTCGCAGTGGGCGTGTTCGACGTCCTTCGAATGTCAAAAACGGGGCCGGGCAGCGATTCCGGCATCGGATTGTAGAGGATTACAGTGGCCGGCAAAATCGACCCGATGGAGCAGTTCGTGATCGAGCCGATCGCAGGCTCGTTCAACGGCGGCCAAAGCGCGCTCGTGCTGACCAACAGCGCGATCTGGACGCTCATCATTCTCGGCACGATTTGGCTGTTCATGTTCGGCGGGATGAAGCGACAGCTCATTCCCGGCCGCTGGCAGGTCGCGGTCGAAGGGCTCATCGGCTTTGTCGACGACACGGTCCACGCGAGCATCGGGCCGGAGGGCCGCAAGTACATGCCGTGGGTGTTCACGGCGTTTGTCTTCCTGCTGTTCGCCAATTTGATGGCCTACATGCCGACCGGAATCGTTTCGGCGTGGCATCCGTACACGGTCACCGCGCAGTTCACGGTCACCGGAGTGATGGCGCTCATCAGCTTCGCGATCGTACTCGTCGTCGGCTTCTGGAAGCACGGGCTTCACTTCTTTTCGCTCTTCGTTCCGCACGGAACGCCGAAGGTGATGATTCCGCTCATCTTCGTGGTCGAGCTTATCTCGTTCCTGGTTCGGCCGTTCAGCCTTGGGTTGAGGCCGTTCATTGCCATGTTCGCGGGGCACATCCTGCTGGACGTGTTCGGCGCTTTCGTGGTTCAGGGGCTGCAGGCGGGCGGAGGCGGAATCGCGATTTCCATCCTCTGTTTCCTGTTCCTCGCCTTCATCAACGCGCTCGAGCTGCTCGTCGCCGCGATCCAGGCCTATGTGTTCGCAATCCTGACGTCGCTGTACATCAACGACGCCGTCAACCTTCACTGATCAACGACTTTCAACAAGGAGTTCAACCAATGGATCTCGCTTCCGCCAAGGTTATCGGCGCCGGACTGGCCGCCATCGGAGTCGGTGCCGCCTCGATCGGCGTCGGATTTGTCTTCGGATCGTTCCTCCAGAGCGCTCTTCGCAACCCGGCTGCAGCAGACGGCCAGCAGGGCCGCCTGTTCATCGGCTTCGCCGCCGCCGAGCTTCTCGGCCTGATGGCGTTCGCCGTGGCGATGATCATCCTCTACGCGATCTGATCGCGACGGAGCAGACCCGGACCTGACCGATGCCACAGCTTACCCAGCTGCCGCTTGTCACGCTGTCACAGTTCCTGTGGCTGGCGGTGGCGCTCGGCTTCATTTTCTTCGTGATCGCGCGGGGCATGGTCCCGAAGATCCAGGCAACGGTCGATGCCCGCGAGCAGAAGGTCGCGGCTGACCTCGAAGAGGTGCAGCGGGCGAGGGACGAAGCCGAGAAGGCCGAAGCCGCCTATCGCGAGCAGATGGACGCTAGCCGGAGCGAGGCCGTGAAGCTTGCCCAGCAGGCGAAGAACGCGGGTGCGCAGGAGGCCGAAAAGAAGGTCGCCGAAGCGTCTGAGGCAATCGACCGCAAGCTGGAACAAGCCCAGGCAAAGATTCGCAAGGCCTCGGCATCGGCCCAGTCGGAAGTCGAAAGCGTTGCGGCCGAAGCGGCTCGCGAGATCGTGGTCAAGCTGACCGGCAAGACCGTTCCCGCGGCCGAAGCGACCCGAACGGTGAAGGCGGTTCTGAATGGCTGACCTGACAAGTATCGCAAGCCTCGCGTCGGCGGCGGAAGCCGTGCACCAGACCTACATGGGCCTGGACACCTACGGCTGGGTGGCGATGTCGATGCTGTTCGTTTTCGTCGTCTTCCTTTGGCAGAAGGTGCCGGCAGCGGTTGCCAAGGCGCTGGACGGGAAGATTGCGGCGATCCGCGACCAGCTCTCCGAGGCCGAACAGCTGCGCGAGGAAGCCGAGGCCCTCAAGGCGGAATATGCAGCCAAGGCTGCAGCGGCCGAGCAAGAGGCTGCGGCGATGGTCGACCGCGCCCGCCACGAAGCCGATTCGATGCTCGAAAAGGCGCGCAAGGATGCCGACGCGCTGGTCGAACGCCGGGGCCGGATGGCGGAAGAGAAGATTGCCGCCGAGGAGCGCTCGGCGGTCAAACAGGTACGCACTGCAGCGGCCGATGCCGCAGCTCGCGCTGCCGCACTGCTGATCGCCGAGCGGGTCGACGCGAAGGCCGACTCGGCGCTGGTCGGCGGCGCCATCAAGGAAATGGGTAAGCGCTAGGGCTTAGCCCTGGTGATGCTTGTCGCCAGGCGCGCTCACTCCGTGCAGGGCCTGGTCGGCGGACTGGCGGTCGCCTTCGCGGCTGAGGTCGCCAAGGCTGACGATCCCGCACAATTTCTCGGTCGCGTCGATAATCGGCATGCGGCGAACCTGGGCACGGCTCATCTTGGTGGCGATTTCCTCGACATCATCGCTCTCGCGGCCGCAGACGACGTCATCGCTCATCAGTTCGCGAACCGGCGTGTCGGGGCCGTAGCCATTGGCAACTCCGCGAACGGCAATGTCGCGGTCAGTGATCATCCCGATCAGCCGGTCGCCATCGCTGACGGGAATCGACCCGGTGTCCTCGCTCAGCATGAAGCTTGCGGCTTCCCTGGCGCTCTGGTCGGGGCGAACCGTCTTGACGTCGCGAGTCATGACCTGGCTGACTTTCATCGCTTTTCTCCTGTTTCGGAAATTCGCGACTTAAACGAACGGCTGTAAGCCGCCGTTCCACAGTCAGGGCACGTTCTCGGTCAGCAGGTCGTAGGTGGCGACGAGTTCGTCGTCCTGGTTGAAGACCTCGACTGCCCAGCGGACCTGGCCGGTGTCCTCGGTTTTGATCGACTTGGACTTGACGGTGAGTTCGACGCGCATCGAATCGCCCGGATAGAGCGGGGTCAGGAAACGCAGGTTCTCGAGGCCGGTGTTGGCCAGGACCGGACCCGGATCGGGATCGACGAACAGGCCGGCGGCGAAGCTCAGGATGAGATAGCCGTGGGCCACTCGCCCTTCGAAAATCGGCGACGCCTTTGCCGCTTCCTCGTCCATGTGAGCGTAGAAATTGTCGCCGGTGAACTCGGCGAAATGCTCGATGTCCTCGACGCTCACCGTGCGGCTGCCGGTCACCCAAGTGTCGCTTATCTTGAGCTCGCTCATCTTCAGCCGGAACGGGTGGACATCGACGATATGCTTGGGCGCGCCGGCGACATATTGGCCGCTGATTGCCGCGATCATCGTGGGCGAGGACTGCAGGGCGGTGCGCTGCATGTAATGTTTCACGCCGCGGATGCCGCCCATTTCCTCGCTTCCGCCGGCTCGCCCGGGGCCGCCATGGACGAGCACCGGGAGAGGCGAGCCGTGGCCGGTCGATTCCTTGGCGTTGGTGCGGTCCACGACCAGCATCCGCCCGTGGAACGAGGCTGTGCCGCGGACGAAGTCGCGCGCAGCGTCCGGCGAGTTGGTGAACAGCGACAACACCAGGCTGCCCTTGCCGCGATTGGCGAGAGCGATCGCGTCGTCGAGGTCCTTGTAGGGCATTATCGTCGCGACGGGGCCGAACGGCTCGACGTCGTGGACTGCGTCGCAGGCCCACGGATCGTCGCTCCGAAGAAGGATCGGTTCGAGGAAAGCGCCGCCCTTCACCGGACTTTTGGACGCGACATCGCCGGCGACGATCCGCGCTCCGCCAGCTTGCAGCTCGGCAATCTTCGCGCGGACGTCGCTGCATTGGCTGGCACTGACCAAAGCGCCCATCCGGGTGTCCTCGGCGCGGGGATCGCCGACCGTCGTTTTGGCCAGCCTGTCCCGAAGCGCCTCTTCGACTGCGTCGATGTGCGCTGCGGGGGCAAGCGCCCGGCGGATTGCGGTGCACTTCTGTCCCGCCTTGACGGTCATTTCGACCGCCACTTCCCGGACGAACAGGTCGAACTCGGGAGTGCCCGGGGCGGCGTCGGGACCGAGGATGGACGCGTTGAGGCTGTCCTGCTCGGCGATGAACTTGACGCTTTCGCGCATGACGGTGGGGTGGGTTCGAAGCTTCAGCGCGGTCGAGGCGGAGCCGGTGAAGCTGACGACGTCCTGGCCGGTCAGATGGTCAAACAGATCGCCGACACCGCCGACGATCAGCTGGATGGCGCCGCTGGGCAGGAGCGCGCTTTCGATCATCACCCGGAACGCTGCTTCGGTCAGGTAGGCCGTCGCCGACGCCGGTTTCACGATTGCCGGCATGCCGGCGAGCAGGGTGGGGGCGAGCTTTTCGAGCATTCCCCAGACCGGGAAGTTGAAAGCGTTGATGTGCACGGCCGCACCGTGAAGCGACGTGTAAATATGCTGGCCGACGAAGCTGCCGCCTTTCGACAATTGCTCGAGCTGGCCGTCGAGAAGGACATGCGCGTCGGGAAGCTCGCGGCGGCCCTTGGAGGAAAAGGAGAAGAGGGTGCCTGCGCCGCCCTCGATGTCGATCCAGCCGTCCTTGCGCGTCGCGCCGGTCTGGTAATTGAGCTCGTACAGCTCTTCCTTGCGCTCCATGATGGCGAGGCCGAGGCCTTTGAGCATTCGCGCTCGCTCGTGGAACGTCATATTGCGCAGCGCGGGGCCGCCCACGTCGCGGGCGTGGGCGAGCATCGCCGCGAAATCCACTCCGCCGGATCCGGTGATTGCAACCGGCGAGCCGTCGATTGCGCTCGGCAGTTCGGAGAGGCCGCTGGTCCCGGCGATCCAGCGGTCGCGTTCGTAATTGAGCAATTGTTAAGTCTTCATCGGCTCCCTCTAGAAGAATATCGCGCTTTGGGCACCAGCCGCGCGCGGGGAGTGGCAATGATCGATCCCGTACGGCCGATTTCAATCGACGACATCGAGGCGGCTCGCGAGCGGATCGCCGGGACGGTGCTTCGAACGCCGCTTGTAAGGCTCGACCTCGGCCCCGACGGTCCCGACATCCGGCTGAAGCTCGAGAACCTGCAGCCGACGAACGCCTACAAGATCCGTGGCGCAGTCAATGCGGTCGCATGCCTGTCCGACGAGGAGCGGGGGCGCGGCGTGTGGACGATCAGCGCCGGCAACGCCGGCCAGGGCGTCGCTTATGCGGCGCGGGCCGCCGGCATTCCCTGTTCGGTCGTAGCGATCGAGACTGCCCCGCAGAACAAGCTCGACCGGATGCGGGCGCTCGGGGCAACCATCATCCCGGTGTCCTACGAGCAGGCGTGGAAGGCGGCCGAAGCACATGCGTTCGAATCGCTCGAAGCCACATTCATCCACCCGTTCGACAATCACGATTTTATCGCCGGTCACGGCACCATGGGCCTGGAGATCGTCGAAGACGCGCCGGACGTTCGAACGGTGATCGCCGCGATTGGCGGCGGCGGTCTGATCACCGGCGTCGGAAGCGCTCTCAAGGCACTCCGGCCGGATGTTCGAATAGTCGGTGCCGAACCGGAAACGGCATCGCCCTATGCCTATTCACTGGGGCAGGGAGGCCCGAGCAAGTTTCCCGGGTGGGAGTCCTCGTTCGTCGACGGTGCCGGCGGGCAGAGCGTCACTGGGCGGATGTGGGACAGGATGAAGGCGGTGGTCGACGGAACGGTCACCGTCACTCTCGACCAGGTGCGCGAGGCGATGCGGGTCACAGCCGAAAAAGCGCGAGTAATCTCGGAAGGAGCCGGGTCGCTTCCCCTTGCAGTGGCGCTGGCCGGAGAGGCGGGCGACGGCCCGATCGTCTGTATCGTGTCGGGCGGCAATATCGACCTGGAGAAGTTCGCCTCTCTGATTGCCCGCTGAGGTTGGATTTTCGGGCGCGACCCCCTATCCTTCGATAATCGTTATATCGACGCTCATATTCGCCCGTTTCGGGGCGCGGAACTGCCTATGTGCGGCATAGCGGGAGAAGTCCGCTTCGACGGCGAAATCGCCGATGCCGGAGCGGTTGCCGCGATGATGCGGGAGCAGGCGCGGCGCGGGCCGGACGCCTGCGGTCAGCTGATGCGCGGCCGGGTCGGAATGGGCCACCAAAGGCTCAAGATCATCGACCTGTCCTTCCACTCGGCCCAGCCGATGGTGGATGCGGAGCTCGGCCTGGACCTCGTCTTCAACGGCTGCATCTACAACTATCGCGAGCTTCGCGACGATCTGGAGGGGAAGGGCTACCGCTTCTTCTCCGACGGCGACACGGAGGTGATACTCAAGGCGTACCACGCCTGGGGTATCGACTGCGTCCACCGCTTCAAGGGCATGTTCGCTTTTGCGATTCACGAGCGCGAGAGCGGGCGGGTAGTGCTCGGCCGCGACCGCTACGGCATCAAGCCGCTCTACTATAGCCGGGTCGGCCAGCGGCTCCGCTTCTCCTCGACCTTGCCCGGGATCGTTGCCGCGGGTGATGTCGACACGTCGATCGATCGGACGGCGCTGCATTTTTACATGAGCTGGCACGCGGTGGTGCCGCCGCCGCTGACCATCCTCAATGGCATTCGAAAGCTGCCGCCGGCAACTGTGCGCGTCTACGAGGACGACGGGCGCTTCACCGACACGCTCTATTGGGATCCGGCGTTCGGGCCGAAGGACGGCGACGCAACGCGAAGCAAGGGCGAATGGGAAGAGCTTCTCCACGACAGCCTTCGCGCCGCGGTGAAGCGGCGGATGGTCGCCGACGTGCCGGTGGGCGTGCTGCTTTCGGGCGGGCTCGATTCAAGCCTGATCGTCGGCTTGCTTGCCGAGCTTGGGCAGCACGGGCTTTCCACCTTCTCGATCGGCTTCGAGGAAGCGCATGGCGAAAAGGGAGACGAGTTCGTCTATTCCGACCTGATCGCGAAGCATTACGGAACCGACCATCACAAGATCCACGTTCCCTCGGCGGAGCTGCTCGAACATCTGCCGGACACGATCAACGCGATGTCCGAGCCGATGGTCAGCTACGACAATATCGGCTTTTACCTGCTCAGCCGTGAGGTCGCCAAGCACATCAAGGTGGTGCAGTCCGGCCAGGGCGCTGACGAGATTTTCGCCGGCTATCACTGGTACCCGCCGATGGCGTCGGCAAACGACGCAGTCCCGGCCTATGCCCGCGCCTTCTTCGACCGCGATTCCGAGACCCTGAATCGCCAGGTCGGGCGCAAGTGGCGTAACGGCGGCGCTCCGCTCGACTTCCTCCGCGATCATTTCGCGAGGCCCGGCGCGGACGATCCTGTCGACAAGGCGCTGCGGCTCGATTCAACGGTGATGCTGGTGGACGATCCCGTAAAGCGGGTCGACAACATGACCATGGCCTGGGGGCTAGAGGCACGGGTGCCGTTCCTCGATCACGAGCTCACCGAACTTGCGGCGCGAATCCCGCCCGACCTCAAGCTCGCGCAGGACGGCAAGGGCATCCTCAAGGATGTCGCTCGCGACGTCATCCCGAGCGAGGTCATCGACCGCCCCAAGGGCTATTTCCCAGTCCCGGCGCTCAAATATATCGAGGGCGACTATCTGGACCTCGTCCGCGACGCCCTGACGAGCCGCTCCGCGACCGAGCGGGGGCTGTTCGCGCCGGACTATCTCGATTCCCTGTTCGCCGACCCCAAGGCGCATATCACGCCGCTTCGGGGCTCCGAACTGTGGCAGGTGGGTCTCCTGGAGCTTTGGCTTCAGAAGCACGGGGTCGGCTGATGGTCCGCTCAGTCCGAAATCCGCGTCCCGACCGCCTGTTCCCCTATCTCCACAACCCGACTGCGCCGCAGCCGCGGAGCAATGCCTGCGTCGACGTCGGCTGGGGGCGAGTGCTGTTCGCGCAGACCTTTGACAGCCCGCAGGCGCTGCTAAGCGAGCTTCGGGCCGAGGGCGAAGAGCAGCGCGATATCGCGATGTACGTGACCGACCCGCACGTCCTGCTTGCCGCCGCCCCGGCGGAACTCTTCCTCGACCCGTCGCACACCTACCGGTTGAACCTGAACACCTATCGTCCGTCCCGTCGGCGGCCGGCTGGGTTCTTTATCCGGCGAATGGTTCCGGAAAGCGACGCCGAAGCGGTCAACCGAATCTACGCCGCCCGGAACATGGTGCAGGTACGCTCCGATTTTTTCGCCGAGCAGCTAAAGGACGATCGGCGGCTGCTCACCTATTTCGTCGCCGAGGACAGCGACAGCGGCGCGATTATCGGGACGGTGACCGGGATCGACCATTCGATTGCTTTCGATGACCCCGAGGGATCCTCGCTGTGGGCGCTTGCAGTCGATCCGCAAACACCTCACGCGATGGTTGGCGAAGCGCTGATCCGCTGGCTGGTCGAGCATTACCAGACCCGCGGCGCCGCTTACCTCGACCTGTCGGTGATGCACGACAACGAGGCGGCGATCGCGCTTTACGAGAAACTCGGTTTCCACCGTCTGCCGCTCTTCACGGTCAAGCGGCGAAACGTTATCAACGAACGGCTGTTCGTCGGGTCCGACCCGGCCGAGGCGATGAATCCGTACGCGCGGATCATTATCGACGAAGCTCGCCGGCGCGGAATCGATGCCGAAGTACTTGATGCCGCGGGCGGGCTGTTCGAGTTGCGATTCGGCGGCCGTCACATCCGCTGCCGCGAATCGCTTTGCGACCTGACGACGGCGGTTGCCGTGTCGATCTGCGACGACAAGGCGATGACCCGGCGGATCGTCGAAGCGGCCGGAGTTGACGTTCCCGAAGAGGTGGACGGCAGCAACATGGACGCAGTGCGCGACCTGCTCCGGCGACGCAAATCGGTAGTCGTCAAGCCGGCGCGCGGGGAGCAGGGGCGCGGGGTGGCGGTCGACCTGACCACCATCCGCGACGTTACAGCAGCGATAAAGCGGGCTTCGATACAGTCGGAGCGGGTGCTGGTCGAAAGCTACCACGCCGGGGACGACCTGCGGATCATCGTCATTGGGTTCAAGGTTGTAGCGGCGGCCATCCGCCGTCCGGCCTCGGTGGTTGGAGACGGCCGCCACACCGTTCGCGAACTCATTGAGCGACAGTCTCGCCGCCGCTCCGCAGCGACCGGTGGTGAATTGTCGATCCCGACCGACGCCGAAACCGAGCGGTGCGTAGGGCGTGCCGGATACGAACTCGATGAAGTGCCCGGAAGCGGCGAGACATTCGCCGTCCGCAAAACCGCGAACCTGCATACCGGCGGAACCATCCACGACGTCACCGACATTCTGCACCCGCGCCTCGCCGAGGCCGCTGTCGAGGTCGCACGGGCAATCGACATTCCGGTCGTCGGAGTTGATTTCATCGTGCCGAGCGTGTCCTTGCCCGACCACGTCTTCATCGAAGCGAACGAGCGGCCCGGGCTTGCCAATCACGAGCCGCAGCCGACGGCGCAGCGCTTCGTCGACCTCCTGTTCCCACTCAGCCGGCCCGTCCGGTCCCGACAAGGCAAGAAAACACATGCTTCCGCCGATTGACTGCGAGTATCTCAAGGACGTGCTGGGCAGGCTGCTCTCCGTGCCCAGCCCGACCGGTTACACCGATGAAATCGTGCACTGCGTCTGCGAGGAGCTCGAGAAGATCGACATCCCGGTGTCGGCGACGAGACGCGGCGCAATCCTTGCTCTTTACAAGGGCGAGAAGAGCGAAGGCGCGAGAGCCATCGTTACGCACCTCGATACGCTCGGCGCGACGGTGAAACGGATCAAGGAGAACGGGCGGCTGGAGATGGTGCCGATCGGGACCTGGTCGGCGCGGGCGGCGGAAACGAGCCGTTGCACGTTATTCACCGACGATGGATTCATTCGCGGCACAGTCCTCCCGCTCAAGGCGTCGGGCCACACCTTCAACGACGAGATCGACACCCAAGGGGTAGGCTGGAGCCATGTCGAGCTTCGGATCGATGCCGACGCCTCCGATCGCGCCAGCGTCGAGGCTCTCGGAGTGAATGTCGGCGACACCGTCGCCTTCGATCCAGGGACCGAAATGCTCGACAACGGCTACATCGTTTCGCGTCACCTCGACGATAAGGCGGGGGTGGCGGCGATGCTGACGGCGATGAAGGCGATGAAGGATTCGGGCGTGAAGGTGCCCGTCGACATCCACTTCATCTTCACCATCACCGAAGAGGTCGGCTCCGGGGCGTCGTCAGTCCTGCTGGAGGACGTCGTGGCGATGGTTTCGATCGACAACGGCACGACCGCGCCCGGCCAGAACAGCGCCGAGACCGGGGTGACGATCGGAATGGCCGATTCGGTGGGCCCGTTCGACTATCACCTGACGCGCAAGCTCATACGGCTGTGCGAGAGCGAGCACATCCCGCACCAGCGCGACGTGTTTCGATACTACCGGTCCGACAGTGCTTCGGCGATCGGCGGCGGAGCGGATGTCCGAACGGCGCTCATGACTTTCGGGATCGACGCGAGCCACAGTTACGAGCGGATCCACATGAACGCGCTGGAGAGCATTGCGAAGCTGGTTTGCGCTTATGCATCGAGCCCGGTCGAGATCAGCCGCGACGCTGCCGAACTCGGCGACCTGGAAGGGTTCACGACCCAACCGACGGAGCGCTCGGCGGCCAGCGACGAGGAGCCGCAGTCCTAGCGGCCTGCGAACTTCGCGGAGCGTTTCTCGAGGAACGCGGCGACGCCTTCGCGATAGTCCTCGGTGAAACCGAGCCGGCGCATTTCGTCGCGCTGCAGGTGAAGCTCTTCGTCGAGCGTTCGCGACCAGGTCGAGCGGACGATCGACTTGATTGCGGCCAGTCCGAGCGGCGGCAGCGACGCCAGCCTGGACGCCAGCGCATCGACTTCACCCGACAACGAATTGTCGTCGACGCACTTCCAGATCAGCCCCCATTGCTCGGCGGTTTCGGCGGAAAGCGGTTCGCCGGTAAGCGCCAGCCCAATTGCCCGCGCTTGCCCGACCAGGCGCGGCAGTATCCACGAACCGCCGCTGTCGGGGATCAGGCCGATCGCGGCAAAGCTCTGGATGAATTTGGCCGACCGGCCTGCGACGACGAGGTCGCAGGCAAGCGCGACGTTGGCACCGGCGCCGGCGGCCACTCCGTTGACCTGCGCGATCACCGGTTGCGGCATGGTCGTCAGCATCTTGATAAGCGGGTTCCAGCCTGTCTCGACCGTCACTCCAAGGTCGACGGATTTCTCCGATGCGCCGACCGCGCGGTCGTTGAGGTCCTGGCCCGCGCAAAAACCGCGCCCGGCGCCGGTTAGGACGACGACTCGCGCCTCCTTTGCGTGAGCAAGCGCGTCGCGAAGTTCCTCGTGCATTTGCGCGGTGAAGCTGTTGAGGCGGTCGGGGCGGTTGAGCGTGATCCGCGCGACGGACTCGTGCAGCTTGAACTCGATGGTCTCGTAATCCATGCCCCGGATTAGCCAAGGAGGGGCAGTGGACGCAAACGAACTTGCAAGCCGGGTCGCGCATCAAATGCTCTCCGAAGAAGGCACGGGCCCCGGCTGGGGTGTCCGGATCGACGAAGTGCGCAAGGGCTATTGCCGCCTCTCGATGGACCTTCGCGAGGACATGCTGAACGGCCACGGCACAGCCCACGGGGGCATGGTATTTGCGCTCGCCGACACCGCGTTCGCGTACATCTGCAACGGCGACAACCAGCGCACTGTCGCCGCGCAAGCCTCGATCGTCTTCCTCGGAAGTGCCGAAGCAGGGGAAACTCTCATCGCCGAGGGCAAGGAGGTCGCTACCTCCGGTCGAAGCGGGGTGACCCGCGTTTCGGTAAGGACAAGTGACGGCCGCAATATCGCTGAGTTCACCGGCTATTCGCGAACCATAGGCGGGCAGGTTGTCGATTTATGATCTGCGCTCAGCCAGATTTTTCGATCCGCAACAGCCGTCGTCCCGACTTGAAGGCATTTGCATCACCCCCCTCGATCGGCAGGCATTTAGCTTTTAGCTTACGGTCCGCTTCTAGCACCGCGGAGGTCAAAACCTCGTCGGGATAGGCCCAGCTCATGGCTTTTACCCGGCTGATGTCCACGTCGGCGATGAAGACGATGGCGGCGACCGCTCCGGGGCCCATAATCCGTGCAATTCTCTGGAAAAACGGCTTCAGTTCGCTGGGCGGAACATGCTGCAGGACAGCATTCGCGAAAATGCCCTGCGGTTCCCACCCACGGACGTCGTCGATGCTTTGCTCGCTGATCACCGAAAAGCGTGGGTTTTTCGCTTTCACAAGCGCTGGGTCGAGCATTTCCATGCCCGTTTTCACAAACGCGTCGGTAACATCCAGCCCCCAATAATGGCCGGGTTCCAACTCGCGGATCGCATGTTGACCGACGCGCAAGCTTCCGCAGCCGAAATCCACGCATTTCTTGTCCGCAGAGAGGCCTGTGACCCGCGAATAATAGGCCCATTGATCGCGGCCGCGTTCGGCAAAGCTTTCCAATGTCCAACTTACCGTTCTCGCGTTGGCGCGAACATAACCGCGGCTGCCGAGCGTGGGATGACCCTTACCCCTGCCAATCCTGCTAATCACGTCGTCCACGTAGAATTGGCTGAAGGGCTTGTCGGGATTGCGCTTCTTCCAGGCCCGAAAGCGAAGCTCGCCGAGCCAACCGCCAATCCGCCTTGCAATCGCAATCCTGTCCAGCAGCAGTACGAGAGGCCGAATGCGCATGATCGAAACGCCCACAATGGTGACGGAGCCGCAATGACGCAGCAAATAGCTTTCTCGGATATGAACGCGCCATAGTCCGTTTGAAGATTGAGAAATGACAAGTTAGAGCGACATCTATGTACACGACCGAGCTTCAGAAGAGCGCGAATATCAAGAACCTGGACGATCCGAAGCTCGTCGAGGCGTTCGAGGCGCGGGTTGCCGCGGACGAATTCATTGAGCCCAAGGACTGGATGCCGGAGGCGTACCGGCGGACCCTGATCCGGCAGATCTCGCAGCACGCGCATAGCGAAATCGTCGGAATGCTCCCCGAAGGCAATTGGATTACCCGCGCCCCGACGCTTCGGCGCAAGGCGATCCTGCTGGCGAAGGTGCAGGACGAGGCCGGGCACGGGCTTTACCTCTACTGCGCCGCCGAAACCCTGGGTGTCGGGCGCGACGAGATGACCGAGGCGTTGCTCAGCGGGAAGGCGAAATACTCGACCATATTCAACTACCCGACGCTGACCTGGGCCGACATCGGCGCCATCGGCTGGCTGGTCGACGGTGCGGCGATCATGAACCAGGTGCCGCTACAGCGGGCCAGCTACGGACCTTACGCCCGGGCGATGGTCCGGGTCTGCAAGGAAGAAAGCTTCCACCAGCGCCAGGGCTACGAGATCATGATCGCGATGGCGAACGGCACCGCGGATCAAAAGCGGATGGCGCAGGACGCGCTTAACCGCTGGTGGTGGCCGAGCCTGATGATGTTCGGCCCGCCGGACGAAGATTCGCCGAACACGGCGCAATCGATGCGCTGGCGGATCAAGCGCGAGACCAACGACGAGCTTCGCCAGAAATTCGTCGACATCACTGTTCCGCAGGCCGATTTCCTTGGCCTCACCGTCCCCGATCCCGACCTCAAGTGGAACGAGAACAGGGGCGCCTATGATTTCGGCGAGATCGACTGGGACGAGTTTTACGCGGTCGTGAAAGGCGAGGGGCCGGTTGCGAAAGAGCGGATGGAGGCTCGACGGCAAGCGTGGGAAGACGGTGCCTGGGTCCGCGAGGCCGCCGACGCGCATGCGGCGAAGCGCCAAGCGAGGAAGGCAGCGTGAGTGGTCATGACTGGCCGCTTTGGGAGGTTTTCGTCCGTTCCAAGGGCGGCCTTTCGCATCGCCACGTTGGCAGCGTTCATGCTCCTGACGCGCAGCTCGCGATCGCCCATGCGCGCGACACCTACACCCGGCGAAGCGAAGGCGTGAGCCTGTGGGTGGTTCCTTCGAAGGAGATCGTCGCCTCCGACCCTGATCACTCGGGCGAGCTGTTCGAGCCGGCGGAAACCAAGATTTACCGCCACCCGACCTTCTACGACATCCCGGATGAGGTGAAGCACATCTGATGGCTGCCGCTTCGCCAGCTGTGGTGGTGAGCGAGCAAGACGCTCGCGCCGCTTACCTGCTCCGGCTCGGCGACGACTCGCTGATCCTGGGGCAGCGGCTTTCCGAGTGGTGCGGCCATGCGCCGGCGCTCGAAGTCGACCTTAGCCTGGCGAACCTCGCGCTCGACCTCGTCGGACAGGCGACGGTGCTTCTCGGCGAAATCGGCGATGCGGACGGGCTCGCCTTTCACCGCGACGTCCTCGATTTCAAAAATTGCCTGCTCGTCGAGCAGCCCAACGGCGACTTCGCCCGGACCATGGCCCGCCAGCTGCTCTATTCGACTTGGCAGCACATGCTCCTTCAGCGCCTGGGCAAGTCCTCCGACCAGTTCCTCGCGCAGTTCGCTGCGCGGGCGGTCAAGGAAGTCGCCTATCACCGCGAGCTGGCGACGGAATGGACGGTTCGTCTCGGCGACGGCACCGACGAGAGCGCCCGGCGAATGGCGGACGGTCTCGACTGGTGCTGGCGCTTGATTCCCGAACTGTTCGAGGTCGACGAGACCCTGCAAGAGCTCATCGACAGCGGCGTCGCCCCCGACCCGCGGGAGTTCGAAGCCGACTATCGTTCGGCGCTGGCGAAAATCCTCGGGGACGCAAAGCTCGACCTCCCCGCCGACCAGCGGCCGATCGTCGGCGGGCGGCGCGGCCATCACAGCGAGCATCTCGGCCATATTCTCGCGCCAATGCAGTTTCTCCAGCGTACCTACCCGGACGCGAAGTGGTGAAGTAGGGCCGCCGCGTGAGTGCCCATTTCCATCCCCTACGCGTCGTCGAGGTCGTCCCCGAGACGGCCGACGCCAACTCCATTCGTTTCGACGTTCCGCCCCAGCTTCGCGACTCGTTCGAGTTCAAGGCAGGCCAGCATCTTACGTTGAAAGCCGAAATTGGCGGCGAAGAGGTCCGCCGCAACTATTCGCTGTGCACCACGCCCGACTCCGGCGACTGGATGGTGACCGTCAAGCGGATTCCCGATGGCCTGTTCTCCAACTGGGTGGGCGATCGGTTGAAGGCCGGCGACACGCTCGACGTGATGCCGCCGCACGGCAGCTTCACGACGGAATTGAACGCAACGGCCAGGCGCCACGTGGTCGGGATTGCCGGCGGGTCGGGGATCACTCCGGTGATGTCGTTGCTGCGCACGATCCTGAAGGCCGAGCCGGAGAGCCGCTTCACGCTGTTTTACGGCAATCGCGATTCCAGCTCGATCATCTTCCTCGAGGAGCTTGCAAGGTTGAAGGACCGCTATCTCGGGCGGCTCCAGCTCTTCCATTTTCTCGATGCCGAAGAAGGCGATGTCGACCTGTTCAACGGGATGCTCGACCGCTCGCGGCTGGATGAGGCGATCGACCGGCTTATCGATTTGCCCGCCGACGTCGCCGACTGGTTCATCTGCGGGCCCGGCCCGATGATGGATTCGGCGGAAAGCGCGCTGATCGACCGCGACATCGAGCGCGGCCGAATCCACATCGAGCGCTTCACCGCAGACCGGCCGAAGGAAAGCCTCCTCAAGGACATGGCGGGCCTGCAGACGAAAGCATCGGGCCTGACCGTCTCGGTGACTCTCGACGGCCGCACGCGCAAAGTCCCCTTCAGCGAAGACAATATCCTCGACAGCGCCCGCGCAGCCGGACTTCCGGCGCCATTCGCCTGCAAGGCCGGCGTCTGCGCCACCTGCCGCGCGAAGGTCGTCAGCGGCAAGGTCGAGATGGCCGCCCGCTATGGATTGACTGACGAGGAAGTGGAGGACGGCTACATCCTCACCTGCCAATCGGTGCCGGCGGGCGAGGGCGTGGCGGTCGATTACGACGCGTGATTCCCGCTCCCTTGGAGGGAGGGGAGTAGTGCGCTAAGCGCTTCAGCATGTTGGACCAACCGGAAATCGCCACTCGATCGATCGGCGATCTGACGCCTGTGAAGAGCGATTCCCTGCTCGCATTGATCGATCTGGCCAATGCCGACCAGCGCTCGGAAAAAATCGACGTCGGAGTCGGCGTCTACCGCGACAGCGCCGGCAACACGCCGATCCTCAAGGTGATCAAGGAAGCCGAGCGGCGCCTTTTGGAGACCCAAAAGACGAAAGCCTATCTCGGCGGCCGCGGCGATGTTCGTTTCGCGGAGCTTCTCCGGCCGATTCTCCTCGGCGAGCACGCCAGCGACGACCGCATTGCCGGGTTGCAGACTCCCGGCGGCTGCGGTGCTCTCTCGCTCGCCTTCAACCTGATCAAAGCGGCAAACCCGGACGCACGGGTGCTGATCGGGACACCGACCTGGCCCAACCACGTGCCGATCGTTCGCGGCTGTAATCTGGAGATCGTCGAGTATCGCCACTACGACCGCGATTCGCGAACCTTGTGCTTCGACGAGATGGTCGAAGCGGTGAAGTCCGCTCGCGCCGGTGACGTCGTCCTCCTGCACGGCTGCTGCCACAATCCGACCGGAGCCGATTTCGACGCGAGCCAATGGGCGGAGATCACGAGCCTGATCGCAGAGCGGGGACTGCTCCCCGTGGTCGACATCGCCTACCAGGGATTCGGGGACGGCCTCGCTCCGGACGCGGCAGGCCTGCGCGGCGTTCTTGCCGCGTGCGAGACGGTCGTGGTTGCCCAAAGCTGCGACAAGAATTTCGGAGTCTATCGCGACCGCGTCGGATCCGTGTGGTTCAAGACCCCCAGCAAATCGGCGACGGATACCGCGATGGGTCACGTCCTCCAGATTTCACGGGAGATGTGGTCGATGCCGCCCGATCACGGCGCCGCGTCCGTTCGAATCGTTCTCGACGATCCCAAGCTAAATGCCGACTGGCGAATGGAGCTGGAGGGCATGCGCGAGCGGATCGTCTCGCTTCGCCAGCGCCTTGCGGCGGCCAACCCGATGTTCGACTATATTGGGCAGCAAAAGGGCATGTTTTCGATGCTTCCGGTCACGCCGGAGCAGGTGCTTGAGCTTCGCGAGAGACACGCAATCTACATGGCTGACAGCGGCCGGTTCAATATTTGCGGGTTGTCCGACGAGCAAGTGGACCGCTTCGCTGCGGCAGTACTAGAGGTTGTCGATGGCTGAAGCGGACGCGGCGAAACTTGCCGGTTCGACGATGGACTGGAACCGGGTTGCCCGACTCGTCCTCACCTCGCGCGAAATGGACCGGATCGAGGAAGAGGAGCTCGTCCCTCAAAAGAAGGTCCTCTACCAATTCTCGGCGCGCGGCCACGACATGGCGCAGGTGCTGCTCGGGATGCAGCTCAAGGACGGCGATGCCGCGTGCGGTTATTATCGTTCGCGGCCCATGCTTCTCGCGCTCGGGGTCGACCTTGCCGACGCACTCGGCTCGGGAATGGGACTGGCCGGCGGCTATTCCGACGGGCGCGATATCGGCGTAGTGTTCAACTATCCCAATCCCGGAGGCGCTCACGCCCTGCCGATGTGCGGCGGCGTTGGCGCTCAATATACGCCCGGCGCGGGATGGGCGCAGGCGATCACCTACAAGAACGAGGTCCTCAACGAAGGGCCGGAGGACGCGATCGCGCTGGTGCTGGGTGGCGATGCAAGCGCCGCGACCGGCGGATTTTGGTCGGCCCTGACAATCGCGACGACGCAGCAGCTGCCGTTGCTGATCTACATCGAAGACAATGGCTACGGAATCTCGGTTCCGTCGGAGTACCAGACGCCCGGACGGGACATCGCCGCCAACCTTGCAAGCTTTCGCGGACTGACGATCTTCAACGGCGACGGGACCGAGCCCGAACAGGCGGCCAAGCTCGTGGCCGACGCGGTCGACCATGTGCGGACGAAGCGGGCGCCGGTGCTCCTGCGGCTGACCGTTCCCCGGCTCGAGGGCCACAGCGCGCAGGATACGCAGGCCTATAAGAGCAAGGACGAAATCGCGTCCGAATGGGCCCGTGACCCGCTTCCGAAGCTTAAGGCGCACAGCGGGCTGAGCGACAAGCAATGGAGCGACATTGAGCGCGACGTCAAAGGAGATGTCGCGGCGGCTCTCGCAACCGCGCAGGAGCGCGGAATTTCCGATCCCGAGAAAGTCACCGGCAACGTCTTCTTCGAAGGCGAGATGCAGGCGGTCGGTGGAAACGCCGGCCTCAGCACCGACGGCACCACCGACGAAGCTCAGCCGCAGGGCCAGCGGATCAACATGGTCACTGCGATCCGCAAGACTCTCGACCAGGAGCTTGAGTCGAACCCGCGCATGCTCCTGTTCGGCGAGGACATCGGCCCCAAGGGCGGCGTGCATGCCGTCACCCTCGGACTGCAGGAGAAGTTCGGGCGCACGCGGGTGTTCGACACCAGCCTCAACGAGGAGGGCATTGTCGGTCGCGCCGTGGGAATGGCGCTTGCCGGGCTGATGCCGGTGCCGGAGATCCAATTCCGCAAATATGCCGAGCCGGCGACCGAGCAGATCCACGATTGCGGGACGATGCGCTGGCGGACCAACAACCGCTTCGCAGCGCCGATAGTGCTTCGCATTCCGGGCGGTTTCTTCAAGTGCGGCGACCCGTGGCACAGCCAGACGAACGAGGTCGAATTCGTCCACAATGTCGGCTGGAAGGTGGCGGTGCCGTCCAATGCCGAAGACGCGGCCGGCCTGCTCCGCGGCGCGCTTCGCGGCAACGACCCCGTCGTCTTCTTCGAGCACCGCGCGATGTACGACGATTCGTGGGCGCGGCGGCCGTGGCCGGGCGACGATTATGTCCTGCCGTTCGGGCGGGCAAAGAAGACCCGGGAAGGTGACGACCTGACCATCGTCACCTGGGGCGCGATGGTGCCGCGCTGCGAAGCCGCTGCCGAAGGCGTCAGCGCCGACGTGATAGACCTGCGCACGCTGATGCCATGGGATCGCGAGATGGTGCTTGAGAGCGTTCGACGGACCCGGCGGTGCCTTGTCGTTCACGAGGACTTGCGGACGGGCGGGTTCGGCGCGGAAATCGCCGCTGTCGTCGCCGATGAAGCCTTTCTCGACCTCGACGCTCCGGTCGCCCGGGTGACGATGCCGGACATCCCGAGCCCGCACCATCCGAAGCTTCTGGACTGGGCAGTGCCGTCGCCTGCCGATATTCGCGCGCAGATCGATCGACTGGTGGGCTTCTAGGAATGACCGACGTACGCGTTCCGGACGAGCAGGAGGGGACGAAAGCAGTCGTCCGCTCGTGGCTCAAGAAGGTCGGCGACAGCGTTGCCAAGAACGACCCGCTGGTGGAGCTGGAAACCGACAAGGTCACGCAGGAGGTGCCAGCCCCGATTGCCGGAGTGCTGAGCGAGATCCTGCTCGACACCGATGCAGAGGCGCTCCCGGGAGCGGTGCTGGGTCGGATCAATGCCAGTTCCCCGGCGAAGGCCGGGGCCCAGGAGGCGAAGCCTGCAACCTCCGCGAGAAAGAATGAAGCGCCTTCCGGCGCTCCTGGACCCCGGCCTGCGCCGGAGAATATCGAAAGTCGGCTGTCGCCATCGGTGCGTCGCGCCATCCAGCAAAACGGCATCGATCCGGCCCACATCAACGGCACCGGCCGCAATGGCCGGATCACGCGCGAGGACGTCGACAAAGCGGTCGCTCAGGCGACGGTCGTGGAGGTGCGCGGAAGCGAGGGAACGGCCCAGCCGCGGCATTTCTCGCCGAGCGACATACCGCACGACCGGATGCGGCTGAAGATCGCCGAGAATATGGCTCATGCGGTTTCTGAGCAACCACACGTAACCGCCGTTTTCGAAGCCGATTTCTCGGCGGTTGCGGATCACAAAACGGCGCTTTTGAAACGCGGCGTCAAGCTCAGCTACACCGCTTATATCGTGAAGGCGGCGGCCGAATCGATGGCTGTCGCTCCAGCGATCAACGGCCGCTGGGAAGACGATCGGATCGCGGTGTCGCCGACGATCGACATCGGAATCGGCACCGCCCTTGCCGACAAGGGCCTCATCGTTCCCGTCGTGAAGGACGTGGGCAAGCTGAGTCTCGAACAGGTCGGCGCCAGGCTCGACGACCTCACCCGCCGGGCTCGCGACGGCAAGCTTACCGGAGCCGACGTTTCGGGCGGCAGCTTCACCATCTCCAATCACGGGGTTTCCGGCTCGTTGCTTGCAGCGCCGATCATCCTCCACCAGGGGCAGGCGGCAATCCTTGGCATCGGCAAGCTCGAGAAACGGGTGGTCGTTCGCGAAATCGACGGCCAGGACGCGATCCTGGTGCGCCCGATGGCGTACGTGACTTTGACCATCGATCACCGCGTCGTCGACGGGCACCAGACGAACGCATGGCTGACCCGCTTCGTTGAGATCCTCGAGGGCTGGCCAGCCGCCTGACCCGTACGCGCCCGGAACGGCTGCAGTGTCGATGGGTTGAAGTGCCGATGCCCGAAACGACCCAGACCGGCCCGTTCGTGCGAAAGGCGCTGATCGCAATTGCCCTTGCCGGCGCGGCGTTCCTTCTATGGCAATTGCGCTACGTCGTCGTGCTGCTCTTCGGAGCGATCCTGGTCGCCACCATCATCCGAGCGGTCGCGAGCCCATTCCGCACCTATTTGCGCTTCCCCGACTCGCTCGCGGTCCTGACCGCCTTCCTTGCAATCGTGGGTCTCGTTGTAGGAACTGGCTGGCTCTTCGGAACGCAGCTTTCGGGCCAGGCGCACGAGCTCGCGGCAACCTTGCCCCGCGCCATCGACAACGTCGACGAGTGGCTGACGCAGTTCGGCTTCAACCACCCGATCCAAGCTTACATCGACCAGTTTCACAACCAAGGGCAACAGCTCGTCGCCCGCTTCGGCGGGTGGGTGTCGACGAGCACCAGCGCTCTTGCCGCTTTCCTGATCGTGGTCTCCGGCGGCGCGTTTCTTGCCTCCCAACCCGGCTTTTACCGGACCGGCGCAATCAAGCTGGTGCCCGAAACGCAGCGCCCGCTCCTCGCCGAAGCGATGGACGAGTTGGAAAATGCGCTCCGAATGTGGCTGAAGGGGCAGCTGATCGCGATGGTCGTGATCGGGGCGCTTACAGCTGCGGGCCTTTGGCTGCTTGGCGTCCAATCATGGCTGGTCCTCGGCATTCTCGCCGGGATCTTCGAATTCATTCCATATGCCGGCCCGATCCTGTCGGCGATCCCGGGTGTGATGGTGGCGCTCCTGCACAGCCCCGAGCTCGCCCTGTGGACGGCGCTGATGTACTTCGCGGTCCAGCACGCCGAGGCCTATTTCATCCAGCCGGTTATCCAGCAGATCGCGGTCGAAGTGCCGGCAGTGGTGCTTCTCTTTTCACTGCTCGCGTTCGCAATGCTTCTCGGCGCGGTCGGGATCCTCTTCGCCGCGCCGATGACCGTGGTCGCCTACGTCATGGTCAAGCGCCTGTACGTCGTCGAAGCGCTGCACACGCAAACGCCTATTCCGGGCGAGGACGACTAGCCGAACGTAAAGGAGAAGGCGCGGACTCCCGGGTCGAGGAATTGGATCGTAAACGTCCTGTCCTTCACGTCGCCTTCCTGGCGGACGAGCTGGTAAAGCCGTTCGGAATCGACCACGCCCGAACCGTTTGCTCCAACGTCGCTACCGGCGCTCCCAGCCGGTGCCTTGCCGTCGATGGTCACCCGAAATCGCACCGGACGTCCGTCGGCTGCCGGCCCAAGCACCAGGTGGACATCCCGCGCGTGGAAGCGGAAGGCGATCTTCGACCCCGGCGAAAGCGCTGTCGCGGCCTGTCGACCGACGTTCCAGCGTCCGCCGAGCGCCCAGTCGTTGAGATCGAGCCGGGCAGGAATCGAATAGGTCTTCGGTTCGTCCCGTGCTTCTCCTCCGGGGGACGCAAAGCGGTCGGATCGGAAATAGCCGACATATGTCTCCGGCGATCTCACCTTGCCGGACGCTGCCATTTCCGCCGCCTCGCCAGTCTGAGCGCCCGCCATCCGCGCCGATGGCGGGTGGCCGGCTTCGGTGAGAAGCTGGCGGATGACCCGCTCAGATTCCACGTACGAACCCTCGCCATGGTGGTGATATCGGACGCGCCCCTGGGCATCGATGAAATAGTGGGCAGGCCAGTAATTGTTCTTCAGCGCCCGCCACAGGCTCAAGTCGTTGTCGAGGGCGACCGGGTAGCGGATTCCCAGGTCGGCGACCGCCTTTTTGACGTTGGCGAAATCGCGCTCGAACGCGAACTCGGGTGCGTGAACCCCGATCACCACCAGCCCGTCGTCCTTGTAGCGGTCGTACCAGGCGCGGACGTAGGGAATCGAGCGGATGCAGTTGATGCAGCTGTAGGTCCAGAAATCGATGACCACGACCTTGCCCTTGAGCTGCTCGCGAGTGAGCGGAGGCGAGTTGATCCACGGGCCGACCCCGGTCAGCGGCGGAAGCTCGCCCTCGACGGGAAGGACGAGGCGGCCGTTGCTGGTTCGAACAGGGGCGGCTTCGTCCATGCTGTCGCTCGCTCCCAGCAAGTGCGCCAGCCCGCTTTCAAGCCCGGCCGTCTGAGCCGTTGAGAGCTTTGCAAGCACGCGCGTGTCCAGGCCGGCGGCGATTGCAACAACACCGGCGAGAACGGCGAATCCCAAGGCTTTCTTGATCAGCTCGCCGGCGCCGAGAGAGCGCTTCATTCCCGCGAGGATCTTGCCTCCGGCAAGAAGCGCCAGTGCAAGCGAGGTTGCCGCGCCGAGTGAATAGGCAAGAAGAAGCAGGGTAGTGTTGGCGCTGGCGCCCCTCAGCGCCGCCGTGGTGAAGATGATCCCGAGGATCGGGCCGGCGCACGGTGCCCACAATAATCCGGTCGCCACTCCCAGCAGCATCGACGATCCGACGCCGCGCTTGCCGCCGGTCCGCTCGGTCAGCCGCGAGCCCCACGCGACAAAGGGGCGCGTCATTCGGTCCGACAGCGCCGGGAAGATCAGCGTCAGTGCGAATAGGCCGAGCAGGCCAAGCGCAATCCACCGGCCGATTGCGTTCGCCTGCACAGCCCAGCCGCCGCCGACTGCCGCAGAGTGTCGCGACGATCGCGAATGTCAGTGCCATTCCGGCGAGGAGCGGCAGGCCGCTTCGGACGAACGGCTGGTCGGAACGGGCAAAGACAAATGGCAGCACCGGCAGGATGCACGGGCTCAGAATCGTGAGAACACCGCCGAAGTAGGCGAGAAGGGCAAGCAGCATTTCGGTCACTTTCGTCGGAGGCGGAGCGTTCGTGCCACCTCCGAAATGAACGGCCGCTTAGCGGGCGCGCGCCATCCCGGGCCCGTCATCCGGGGCAGCGACTCTCCCGTCGTTGGACAGCAGGATTGCGACCCAACGAGTCTGCGGGAAGTGCGAACATATCATCATGACGATCAGGGTGAGGGGGACCGCCAGGAATGCCCCTGCGATTCCCCACAACCACCCCCAAAAGGCCAGGCTGAGGAGTGTCGCGACAGGATCGATGTTCTGCGTTTCCGCCTGCATTCGCGGATAGATGAGGTTGCCGACAATGAAGGCGGCGACCTGGATGACTCCGAAAATCGCCGCCGCCTGCCACCAGCTAGGGAACTGGAGGAGCGCAAACAGCGCGGGGACGATGGATCCCACGGTGACGCCGAGGATCGGTATGAACGAAAGCAGGAACAGGAGGATCGTCCAGAACAAGGCGTTGTCGAGCCCGACGCCGAACATGACCGCAGCCGCGGCCGCGCTGGCCATGAGGCCGGTCACCGTCTGCACCCAGATGTAGGTTTCGATGTCGGAGGCGATCCGGCCGAGCGCCGACTGGATGCGGGTCGACGGTTGCGGCAGCTCCGACAGGTTGGCGAGTTTCCTGTCGACGTTCGCGCGTCCGGCCAGGATGAAGACGAAATAGGTCAGCATCAGGAGCAGCGCGGAAGCGAGATTGCCGACGCTCCCCGCAAACTCGCCGGCGAGCTGCGGGATGTTGATGTCGCCAGTGAGCGTTTCCAGGCTGATGTTCCTGTGAATGCTCATTCCGTGAGCGACCTGGCGGACGATGTCCTGGATCCGCTCGAGAAGGGCGGGCGCCTGCCTGACGATCTGCGCCGCCCCTTGTGCAATCACCATCGATGCGACGACGGCGCCCAGCAAGACGAGCAGCGCCGCGACCACCGAGGCGGCCCATCGCGGCGACTTGGGCGACCGGGACCTCAGGAAGCGCTCGACGGCGTTGACGAGCACGGCGAGCACCAGCGCGAGCACGAACGGCAGCAGGATCGGGCGCAGGAAATAGAGCAGCGCGATTCCCGCGGCGGTCGCAGTGATCGCTTGCGCTACGTCCCTTGCGCGTGTGGTCATTGTCGCCTCCGGCAGCCGTCGCCGGGAGTATACGGAAATTCCCGGAGCGCAAACCGGAGCCCATCGAAGCTCCACCTTGTCGGGCGCAACCGCCGTCGCTAAGTCCAACCGCCACGCACCCATAGCTCAGCTGGATAGAGCGCTGCCCTCCGAAGGCAGAGGCCAGAGGTTCGAATCCTCTTGGGTGCGCCACTTCACTCCGCCAGGAACCCCCGTAGCTGTTCGTGAAGCTTGGTGCGGGCCGAGCCGACGATCATCCCGACATGGCCCGATTCGACCTGAGCCGACGATCCCGAAGGGGCGGTCGCCGACGGTGCAATCCGGTCGCCGGACGCGGTGACGTTGAGCAGCGGACAGGCGATTGAGTCGGTGACCGGCCTGCCGTCGACCATCCACCGGCCGCTGCCCGGCAAGTCGCTTGCGAAAAGGTCCTCAAGAAGCTCGCGGGCTGCGGGGAAGGGGAGGGGCTCGCCCTCGTTCGCCCAGTCTTCCAGGATGACGAATCGCTGCGCCGCGGCGCTATCCGGCGGCAATGCCGCGAAGCTTGCGAACTTGGCGACCGTTCGTTCCGGGTCGAGTGACCAGAAAGCGCCCTGAAGCACCTCCATCGGCAGCGCGTTGAGTTGCCGGGCGGTCGCACTTGCGGACTTCCAAAGCGACGTCAGCGAATCGCGGGACGCTTTCGGGTAAGCGGAAAAGTGCCAAGGCGCGGCAATCGTCGCTACCCGCTCGACGTCGACGAGGTTGGCGATCGCGATCGCCATCGTCCCGCCCAGGCAATATCCGACAAGCGCCGGCGGCCGGTCGAGCTCACGTAGCAGCGGCATCGCCAGCTCCGCAATGTGGCCGCCAAGGTCGAGGTCGCGTTCACCGGCGGCGCCCCAGTCGAGGAGATAGATTCGGCGGCCGCCGCCGGCCAGCGCCTTTGCCAGCGAGACCGTCTCGTCGAGGTCGAGGACGTCGGGCGGATTGATCAACGACGGGACAAGCACTGCCGGCGGGCCGTTGCCGCCCACGTCGCGAAGGCTCGCCGGCCCCATTTTGAAGGCCGCGGGGCGCTCGGGATGTCTTTTTCGCCGAGGCGCTTGCTGGTACCTGGCGAGCCCCCTCAACGCAGCTGCGGCAAGCTCCCGGTCGTGTTCGGAAACCATCCGGACGAGCTCCAGGAACAGCGGCAGCGGTCGCGGCGCGTGCATTTGTTGCACCGCACTATCCGGGTCTGATACGCTGCACTGTCGATCATCGGAGCGGTTCATGGGCAAATCTGGCGGCAAGGTGACGATCAAGAAGTACGCCAACCGGCGGCTATATGACACCGAAAGCTCGGCCTACATCACACTCGACCGGCTCGCCGAGATGGTTCGCGAGGGACGGGAGTTCGTCGTCGTGGACGCGAAAAGCGGCGAGGACATCACCCGGCAAGTCCTCACGCAGATCATCGTCGACGAGGAATCGCGCGGATCGACGATGCTTCCGGTCAATTTCCTTAAGCAGCTGATCGGGCTTTACGGCAATTCGATGCAGGCCGTCGTTCCCGAATATCTGGATGCCGCAATGGAGGCGTTCAAGCGCAACCAGAAGGCGCTTGGCGACGCGTTTAGCGGCAACGCTTTTGCCGACGTCGCCAAACGAAACATGTCGATGTTCGAGGGTGCCGCCCAGGCATTCACCGGCGGCGCCAAGAAAGTTGCCGCCGCGTCGGAAAAGGAGCTCGAGGAGCTGCGCGCGGAGCTTGCGAAGCTCCAGGAAAAAGTCGAACGCCTGACCAAATGAAAACCGTACTTCTTGCGTTGGCAGCGGCCGTTTCGCTGCCCCTTTCTGCCCCGACCTCCGCCCAGGTTCCCGCCGTGGTCGACCTCGACGCCGTTCAGCCGATTCCAGGCACCTGGTCCTATCGTGCAATCGGTGGGGGCAGCGAGGCCGATTTCATCGACGGATCTGCGGTCGTTCGCCTGGCAGTTCGCTGCAACCGCGCCGCGCGCATCGTGTCGATCGTCCGCACCGGAGTGCCCGCCGCAGCGCCAATGCTGTCGATCTGGACCAGCACCGTTGCTCGAAGCGTCCCCGCGCGCTTCCTGGCAACCAAGGAGTTGATCGCCGATATTCCAGCTACCGACCCGCTGCTCGACGCGATCGCCTTCACCCGCGGACGCCTTGCGACGGCCGCCGCGGGCGCGCCGATGGTCGCCGTCCCGGCCTGGCCGGAGGCAACCAGGGTAATCGAAGATTGCCGGACCTGAGCGCGCTAGCGACCGAGTCGGAAGCGCGAAGTCAAAGAGAATTGCCGAAACAAAGTCGCATTACAAGACTTGCGCTTGCCGCCATCGCCAATCATCTTCTCCCTAGCTTCAACGCAGCGAAAGGAGGTGATCCGATGTCTCATGGTTCAGCAGGCAGGTCGGAAAGGGGTGTTCGTCGGCCATAGCGCTGGACGGACGGCCGTCACTTCCGGCCGCTGACCATGTTCGAGGGGATCGCTGCACGGCAGCGGTCCCCTTTAACGTTTCTGCCTCACAGAAACGTCGCGGAACCGCCCTTTGACATCTGTGCCCGTGAGGCGCTTATCTTTTCGCGGGCGCAACGGAACTGCTGTTTGCTCGTTTGTATGTGCAAGCAATCGAAACGGAGGTTCGCGAATGGCAAAGTCGAGTAAAGCCAAGAATTCCTCGAAATCGTCCAAGTCGAATGACACCATGGACAAGATCGCCAAGGCGGCAATGAGCAAGGAAATGCTCGCCGCAGGGCTAGCTGCCGCAGCAGCCGCGATCAGCGCCAGCCCCAAGGCTCGCAAGGCGATCAAGGAAGCAGGAATGGATGCTGCCGACAGCGCCGACAAGGCGGCCAGGTCGGTCGCTGCAAGCGCGACCAAGCTCGGCTCTCTGATCGCCGAAGCCGTTGCCGATGCTGCCCAGAGGGTAATGTCCGGCAAGTGGCCGATCGACGAGGGTAGCGGCGGCACGACCAGTCGAGCATCGACGGGCGCGAAGCCGAAATCCGCACGTCCCGCGGCGAAGCGGAAGACCAGCGCCAAGAAGACACCGGGGACCAAGGCGAAGAGCAGCGCGGGCGCTCGCAAAACGGCCTCGAAGTCTTCAACTGCAACGAAGCGCCGAACGCCTGCGCGCAAGGGCACGACCGCTAAAAGCTAGGCGGCCTGCCCGGCGAACTGCAGGTTGGCGAGGCTCGCGTAGAGGCCGTTCGCCTTCGTCAGGCTTGCGTGAGTCCCTTCTTCGACGATCTTGCCGTTGTCCATCACCACGATCCGGTCGGCCGCGCGGGTCGTCGCTAGCCGGTGAGCGATGACGATCGTGGTTCGGGTCTTCATCAGCCGCTCGAGCGCTTCCTGCACCAGCTTTTCACTGTGCGCGTCCAGCGAAGAGGTCGCTTCGTCGAGGAGGAGCAGCGGCGCGTCGCGAAGAAGCGCGCGGGCGATGACGATCCGCTGGCGCTGCCCGCCCGAGAGGCGCGCCCCGCCTTCGCCGAGGAACGTGTCGTATCCGTCCGCAAGGCGGTCGAGGAATTCGTCCGCGTGGGCCGCCTTGGCAGCTTCCGCGATTTCCTCGTCGCTGGCATCCCAGCGGCCGTAGCGGATGTTGTCGCGCGCCGAGGCCGCGAAGATGACCGTTTCCTGCGGGACCAGCGAAATGCGGCTTCGAACCGCCGCCGGGTCGGCGTCACGAACGTCCACCCCGTCCACCAGCACGCGGCCCTGCTGCGGATCGTAGAATCGAAGCGCCAGCTGGAAGAGCGTCGACTTGCCGGCCCCCGACGGGCCGACGACGGCAACCGTTTCACCCGGAGCAATCGCCAGCGACAAGTCGTCGACGGCCCTGTCGTCCGGCCGCGTTGGATAGCGGAAGGTCACGGCCTCGAACGCGAGGCTGCCGAGCGGAACTTGCGGCAGCGGAACCGGGTTCGGCGGCGCCTCGATTTCCGGCCTGGCGATCATCAGTTCGTGGATCCGTCCTGCGGCGCCGGCCCCGCGAAGCAGCTCGCCATAGGTTTCCGTAAGCGCCCCGAACGCTCCCCCGACAAGGACGCCGGTAAACACGAAGGCTGCGATGGTGCCGCCCGTCATGCGTCCGGCAGCGACGTCGATCGCCCCCTCCCACAACAGCATGACGATGGCGCCGAACATCAGCAGGATCACGGTGAAGGTCATCACTGCGCGCAGCGTGAACCGCTGGCGGGCAATTCGAAACGCATTCTCCACCGATTCGCGGAATCGCTCGAGCTCGCGCTTCTCCTGCCCGAAAGCCTGGACGACCTTCATCGCCGCAAGCGTTTCCGAAACGGTGGAGCCGACGTCGGCAATGCGATCCTGGGAAGACCGGCTTAGCGAGCGAACCCTTCGGCCGAACAGGACGATCGGGCCAATCACCAGCGGGATTCCTATCACCAGCATCGCGGCAAGCTTCGGCGCAAGGACGAACAGGTAGATGATGCCGCCGGTCCCGGTGGCGATATTCCTGAGCGCGATCGACACGCTGGAGCCGATGACCTGGTCGAGAATTGCCGTATCGGCGGTCAGTCGCGAGGCGATTTCCGACGGGCGGTTCTCCTCGAAGAAGCGCGGCGGCAGGGTCAGCAGGTTCTTCTGGACCGCTACGCGCAGGTCGGCGACGGTGCGCTCGCCAATCCAAGACACGAAGTAGAAGCGCAGGGCAGTGGCAAGCGCCAGCACCGACACGACCATCAGCAAATAATGAAACGCGGTGCCGACTGCCTCCGGGCTTGCTCCCGCCCCGCCGAATCCGCGGTCGATGATTCGCTTGAAGCCATAGGGGATTGCCAGCGTCGCCGCCGACGACAGGATGAGGAAAAGCAGGGCCCCGGCAATGTGCCACGGATAGTTTCCGGCCGCTCTCCAGACGATCCCGAGGCTGGAAAAGCTTCGCTTCCGCTTCTCAGACGTTGCAACCATAGTGCGCGCCTAGCAGCCGTTGCCGCTTCCCTCAACGACGGCGCTGAAGCGTCGGCTGTTGCGTTGCAGCATGAAACTTGCGCGAGTGCGAAATAGCCGCCACACCCGCGACAGATGCTTTATGACAGTTATGAAGTTCAGCGCTCGTTCCTTGCCGGGGCCAGCAAGCTGGCAGGGCTCGGAGCCGGTTGGCTCACCAATCCCGCAAATCCGATGGCCTATGTGACGACGAGCCCGCTCGTCGCCGCCAGTCTCGAGGTCTTCTCCCATGCCGCGGCACCGCGCGGCAAGCCGGCGTTCGGCCTCGATCGGACGCGCGTCGACGGGAAGGAAGTCGCCGTCCGCGAGGAAATCGTCCTTCGCAAGCCGTTCGGCCAGCTCAAGCGATTCGTTCGCGAAGGCGTCGAAGGCGGTCCGCCGCTACTGGTCGTCGCTCCGATGTCGGGCCACTTCGCGACCCTGCTTCGCGGAACGGTCGAGCGGATGCTCCCCGGCCACGACGTTTACGTCACAGACTGGCGCGACGCCAAAATGGTGCCGGTGAGCGAGGGAAGCTTCGATCTCGATGATTACATCGATTATCTGATCGAATTCCTCGAGACCATCGGCGAGCGAACCGGCGAGCGGCCGCACATGCTCGCTGTTTGCCAGCCGTCGGTACCGGCATTTGCTGCGACCGCGCTGATGAACGCCGACAAGAACAAGTGGCGGCCCAAGACGCTGACGATGATGGGCGGACCCGTCGACACCCGAAAGGCACCGACCGCGGTCAACACGCTGGCGACCAAGCGGCCGCTAAGCTGGTTCCAGCAGAACGTCATCGCGACGATCCCGGCCATCTACCCCGGAGCGGGACGCAAGGTTTACCCGGGCTTCCTGCAGCTTGCCGGGTTCATGGCGATGAACCTTGGCGACCACGTCGTCAGCCACTGGGAAATGTTCAAGCACCTCGTCGCCGGCGACGAGGAGAGCGCCGACCTGAGCCGCGGCTTCTACGACGAATATCGATCGGTCTGCGACATGACCGCCGAATTCTACCTGCAGACCGTCGAGACAGTGTTCCAGAAGCACCTGCTTCCGCGCGGCAAGTTCATGCATCGCGGGCGAAAGGTCGATCCCAACGCAATCACCGACACAGCGCTGCTGGCGATCGAGGGCGAGCGCGACGACATTTCCGGAATCGGGCAGACCAGGGCGGCGCTCGACCTCGCGCCGAAGCTGGCAGAGTCGAAGAAGAAATATTTCCTCGCTCCAAACGTCGGCCACTACGGCATCTTCAACGGCCGCAAATGGCGCGAGGTGATCGCTCCGGTCGTCGAGAAGTGGATCGCGAAAGCGGGCTAGTCCCGCTGCTGGAACTGCGCGATTCCCGTCTCGACCATTCGCGCCCACACTTGCGGATCGCCCGCAGCGGCCATCTTCTCGTCCGGCTCACGCATCGTGTGAAGGACGGCGAGCGCCTGGTTGACGTGGTCACGCCATTGATCGTCGACTTCGGGGCCGGCAGAGGAATCGCTCCCATCGGCGTTCCTGCTGAGCTCTGACCCTGCAAGAACCCGCGCCATTCGCTCGACCAGCGGTTTCTCCGATACCGGCATGTCGTTCTCCTTCGACAATGAAACCCGCGTCGAAGGCTTGGGTTTCAGAGGACTTCGAACAGCCCTGCGGCGCCCATTCCGCCGCCGACGCACATTGTAACGACGACATGCTTCGCGCCGCGGCGCTTCCCCTCGATCAGAGCGTGCCCGACCATCCGCGCTCCAGACATTCCGTAAGGGTGGCCGATGGAAATCGCGCCGCCGTCGACGTTCAGCCTGTCCTCGGGGATTCCCAGCTTGTCGCGGCAGTAGAGCACCTGCACTGCGAATGCCTCGTTCAGCTCCCACAGCCCGATGTCGTCGACCTTCAGCCCGAACTTCTTGAGAAGCACGGGAATGGCGAAGATCGGGCCGATTCCCATTTCGTCCGGCTCGGCTCCGTGGACGGCCATTCCGACGTAGCGGCCGAGTGGCGTCAGCCCGCGTTTTTGGGCGACGGACGCCTCCATGATCACCGACGCGGAGCTGCCGTCGGAAAGCTGGCTTGCATTGCCGGCGGTGATGCTCGTTCCCGGGCCGAGGACTGGCTGAACCTGGGTCAATCCCTCGAGAGTCGTCTCGGGACGATTGCCCTCATCCTTGCTGATCGTCACTTCTCGCTTCGAGACTTCGCCGGTTTCCTTGTCCTTGACCATCATCGTCGTGGTCACGGGGACGATTTCGTCGTCGAACTTGCCGTCGACCTGCCCCTTGGCGGTGAGTTGCTGCGAGCGGAGGGCATATTCGTCCTGCGCCTCGCGACCGATCGAATAGCGCTGGGCTACCGTTTCGGCGGTCTGAAGCATCGGCATGTAAATCGCCGAATGCATTCCGATCAGTTCCTGGTCGGGCTGAACACGCATCTCGGCGGTCTGCACGGTGCTGATCGATTCCAGCCCGCCGGCGACTACGATGTCCTGCCGGTCGACGACCACCTGCTTGGCCGCGATCGCTATCGCCATCAGGCCTGACGCGCACTGGCGGTCGACCGACATTCCCGGGGTCGACACGGGAAGGCCGGCCCGGAGCGCGACCAGGCGGCCGATGTTTGGCGACTGGCTGCCCTGCTGCAGAGCCGCGCCCATCACGCAATCCTCGACCTCGGCACCGTCTACACCGGCACGCTCGACAGCGGCCTTTACGGCAAAGGAGCCCAAAGTGGGCCCGAGCGTGGCGTTGAATGCGCCGCGATAGGCCTTGCCGATCGGGGTTCGTGCGGTGGAAACGATGACGGCGTCGCGGGCCATTGGGAACTCCTCAAGTGAACAGCAGTGTGAGCCATTGCGCCGAAAGCGCCGGCTTGTCTTCCCCGTCTATGTCGACGGTGACCAGGTGATGCATCAGGATCTGCCCTGGCGCCTTTTCCTCGACGGCCTCGAGCGTGAAACGCCCGCGAACGCGCTTTCCCGATTTCACCGGCGCCAGGAAGCGAACGCGGTCGAGCCCGTAGTTCAGGGCCATTTTGGTCGATTCGGGAACGATCATCGCTTCCGACGCCATCCTCGACAGGAGCGACAGCGTCAGGAAACCGTGGGCGACGGTCCCGCCGAGCGGAGTGCGTGCCGCAGCCTCGGGATCGACGTGGATGAACTGCCGGTCCTCGGTCGTCTCCGCGAAGGTCGTGATCCGTTCCTGGTCGACGGTGATCCAGCCGGAGGTTCCAACCTCCGAGCCGACCCGCGAGCGGATGTGGTCAAGACTGGCGAGTGGCACCGACGGCTGCTGCAAGATTTTGAGGGTAGGGCATGATCATCGTCCCGTCCGGCGCCGCAGTGAAAGTTGTCTGGGTCGGATAGGCAAATCCGATGCCCTCCTTCGCGAACGTCTCGATCAGCTCGATCATGATGGCGGTGCGATCGGCGGCGATGATCCCGAAATCGAGGTTGGAATTGTCGTAGATCAGCTCGAAATCGAGACTGGAGTCGCCAAAGCCGGTCATCGAGCAGCGGAACAGCGAGCAGCCGGTGCGCCTTTCGATCGCCGCCGTGGCAATCTCCGGGACCCGGCGCAGCTGGTCGGGGGTCGTCTGGTAAATGACCCCGAAGTTGAGGAACGTCCGACGAAGGTCCGCGTCGGTCATGTTGCGAAGCTCCTTCTCGAGCAGGTTCTTGTTGGCCATGACCAGCTGCTCGCCGGAAAATGTTCGCATTCTGGTGGTCTTGAGCCCGATCCGCTCGACCGTTCCCCCGGTGTCGCCGAACTTGACGAGGTCGCCTCGCTTAAACGGCTTGTCGAACAAGATCGCGAGGGCGGCGAACAAGTCCGAAAAAATGCCCTGAGCAGCCAGGCCGATGGCGATTCCGCCGATTCCGAAGCCGGCGACCAGCGCGGTCACGTTGACCCCGAGGTTGTCGAGAATCACCAGCAGGGCGATCGCGAACAGGGCAACGCTGACCAGGACACGGATGACCGACCGGGCGTTGTCGAGCGCCGTTTCGCCGACTTCCTCTCCGGCTTCGCGAGCGACGATTCCCATGATGAGCTCGCGCGCCCAGATCGCCGCCTGGAGGGTAATCGCGATGGTGAAGGCGACGTCGAGCGGGTGCGCGATCTTGGGCGGGGGAACGGTGTAATTGGCGACGATGTCGAGCGCCGCGAGGACCATGAAGATCACGGTCGTCTTCGCCAGCACCCGGCCGAGGACGGACCGCCACGTCCTGAAGTGCGGGTCTTCGCGAACGATGCCTTCGCCCACGCGCCTCAGGACGAGCATGACGGCGACGAGGCCGGCTGCGACCGCTCCGCCGATCAGGAGCTCGGTCGCATTTTGAGTCAGCCAGGCGGCGACGCGCGACGGCCAGAGGATGCGTTCGTCCATTGCTGCCGCTCATGGCCGCTGCGGCACTTGGAAATCAAGCCGCGCGCTTCTTTCGCCCGCTCTGCCGCCCCTCGAGGAACTTGAGGAAGGCAACTTCCGTCGACGACAGCCACTTCCAGTCCTGCGGTCTTTTGAGCCCGTTGAGCGGGTCTCGAGGGCGGTCCTTCACCGCCTCGACGATCGCCGGATGGACATAGGACTTGCGGCTGATTGCGACCGTGTTTCCAAGGGCTTCGGCGACCGGCTCGATGACCGTCTTGACGCTCACCCGGCGCTGTTCTTCGGTGTCGAGAATCCGGCCCATGGCGATGACGCTCGCCCACCAGGTGCGGAAATGCTTGGCCGTGAAGTCGCCGCCGCTGATTTCACGGATATAGTCGTTGACCTCGGCTGACGTGATCGGGTGCGGTTGTCCGTCGCCGTTGATGTACTGGAACAGCGGCTGCCCCGGCAGGTCCTGGCATTGGCGGACGATTCGCCCCAGCCGGCGATCGGTAATCACCACCTCGCGCGCTTTTCCGCCCTTGGCATTGAAGCGCATCCGGACTTTGCCGTCCTTGGTCTTGACGTGCCGGCACAAAAGGGTCGTCGCCCCGAAGCTGTTGTTTTCCTTGGCGTAGCGGTCGTTGCCGACCCGAAGGTACTGCGTGTCCAAAAGGCGGACGACGGTTGCCAGCACCTTTTCGCGGCTGAGCTGGCGCGTTCGAAGGTCGTCTTCCACGCGGCTTCGAATCCTGGTCAGCGCGTGCCCGAAGTCGAGGAGGCCGGCGAACTTCTTCTTGTCGGCGCGGGCCCGGAAACGCTCGTGGTAGCGATATTGTTTGCGACCGCGGTCATCGATCCCGGTCGCCTGCAAATGCCCGTTCGAATCCTTGCAGAACCAGGCGTCGGTATACGCGGGCGGGAGAGCGATCGAGTTCAGTCGCTCGATCGTCTCTCGATCGGTGACGCGCTTTCCGTCTTCGTCGAAATATGCCCAGTAACGGCCCATCCGCTTGCGGGTGTAGCCTGGCTCGCTATCGCTGCTGTGGCGCAACCTTTGCTTCTGTTCCGGCATTGGCGGACATAGCGAGCGGGGAGGCTTCTAAGTTCCTGAAAGGAGCGGCGAATGCCGAAGATTTCTGATTCGAAGATTTTGATCGTGGCCACCGACGGCTTCGAGCAGTCGGAGCTGTTCGGTCCGCGCGAGATTCTCATCGACCGCGGAGCCGAGGTGACGCTTGCCTCGCCCGACCTCAAACCCATCCAGGCGACCGTCCACGACGACCCCGGGAAGACCATCCGCCCCGACATTACGATCACCGACGCCCGCTCTGCCGATTATGATGCGCTGATACTGCCGGGCGGCGTGCGCAACCCGGACGCGCTGCGGACGAACAAGTCGGTCATCGCCCTGATCCGCGATTTTCATACCGGCGGAAAACCGATCGCGGCGATCTGCCACGGTCCCTGGCTGCTGGTCGAAGCCGACCTCGTCAAAGGCCGCACCGTCACCGGATGGCCGTCGATCCGGACCGACCTTCTCAACGCCGGCGGCAACGTCGTCGACCAGCCGGTCGCCATCGACCACAACATCATCACCAGCCGCAAGCCGGACGATGTCGAGGCGTTCACCGACGCGGTGATCGATGCAGTTGAAAATGCAATGACGCCCGCGAACGCCTAACCGAACGGCAAGGTTTGGCGTTTAGCAGTCGAGGACATGACGCTACTGACCCGATTGCTCGCTCGACGCAGTTTTGCACTGCCGGAGTTCGACCTGGCGCCGCTCGCTTTCCACTATCGACAGTTGGGCGAGATGGACGAACTGCTTCTCGACCGCGCCGTGACTCCCGTTGCCGGCGAATCGAACATCGTCGCGCTGACGCAGCCGCTTCCGACGCCGGGCGAGCTGCGCGAAACCATTGAGACCCACCTCGAGGTTGCTCGAACGGGCGATCCGCAACAGCGCCCGATCGATCCGGCCGAGGAACTGCGCAACGCGCTCGCCGACTTGCGCCGCTCGCTTGCCAGCTAGTCCTCGACGGTCAGCGCCTCGATCGTGAGCACGATCGAATCGTCGGCCTGGCGCTCCGGTTCTCCCGCAAGGGCCACGTCGGCGACGATGTGCCCGGGTATCGAGAACTCCGTTTCGCCGAGCCCGTTAACCAGGACGGCGGCAATTTCGGCCGCACCTGGCGCAGGGATTCGGAAGCGGATTCTATGTTGCTCGCCTATAAAGGTTAATGATTGCCAATCCGTTGAACGGAATTCGGTAAGCAAAATCCTATCGCGGGCGACACCTGCCCGACGGAGCAGGGCACGGAGCAGTCCGGCGGCGGCCGGAGACAAGGCCAGGCGCATCATTGCGCCGCTTCCAGATAGGTTTTGACCCGTTCAACCGTTTGAGGGCGCGGCTCTCTTCCTCTGCGCAGATCGAACACGAAGCGTGGATCGCCCACTGCGTCGCGGCCGAACCTGGCCGGCGCGATCTGGCGATGGCGTAGAAACTTCTCGACTTCTCTCAACAGGTACACTCTTCATTCCCCACGTGTCTGACGACTCGGCTGCCCATCCATTCCCAATGCATTTCCTACTTGTCTAGGCACATGCCTACACTTATACGTTACGCATGCAGACCGACCCCCGCGCAGTGCTCGAGCGCCTCTGTTCCGAACGTGGAGAAGATTTTGCCGGCTTGTCGCGGATGCTCGGCCGCAACCCCGCCTACATCCAGCAATTCGTCCGCCGCGGAGTCCCGAAGAAGTTGAAGGAGGACGAGCGCAAGAAGCTCGCCCGCTTTTTCGGCATTTCCGAGGCGCTGCTCGGCGGGCCTGCCGAAGCCGAATATGCTCCAGCCGGCCTGGTCACTGTAAAGCGGACGTTGGTGCATGCGTCGGCGGGTCACGGCGCCTTTGCCGGCGAGGAGAGGGGAGGCCCCTACATCGCCTTCGACGACCGATGGCTTCGGACTCTCACCTCGTCAGCGTCCGCCAAGCTTTCGATCATCCGGGTCGAGGGCGACTCTATGGCGCCGACGCTGAGTGCCGGGGACGACATCCTGGTGGATCTCGGCGATTCGATGGAGCGGCTTCGCGACGGCATCTACGTTCTTCGCGCTGACGATGTGCTGGTGGTGAAGCGCCTTGCGATCCACCCGACCGGACGCCGGGTCACAGTCCAGTCCGACAACCCCGCTTATCCCGATTGGCCTGACTGCGAAATCGATGCCGTCCACTGCATCGGCCGGGTCATCTGGGCGGGTCGAAAGCTCGGCTGAGGGTTCAGCCCTGGCGGCGATCGAATAGCCACATGACGACCGCGATCACGATCCCCGCGGACAGCCCGATCCAGACGCCCAGAAGCGGGTTGCGCATCGCCAGCCCGGCGATAAATCCGGCAATCAGGCCGCCCATCAGGAAGCAGCCGCCGGCGCGCGTGTGTCGAGGTTCCATGCGCGGCCAATGGCAGAGCGGGGCGACGAGCGCCAGCCGTCAGGCGGGGAAGTCGAGCCCGCGAATGATCGCTTGCAGCCGCGTGTCGCCACGCAGCGGGTCGAGAAGGGGATCGACGACAATCCCGGCCAGCCCTGCATCGCGAATGGCGATTGCCTTGTCCAAGCTTGCCAGCGCGAGCTCCGGCGCCCGCCGCTGGGTGTGGATCTGGGCGTATTGATAGCTGGCGGTGTCGCCATAGATTCCGCGCATGCTGGACAGCAGCGAGTCGGATTTCCCACGGTCGCCGGCCAGGGCAGACACGATGGTGAGCCCCGTCAACGCATGCACGTCCGTCGCCGGCATCTTTCGAAACTCCGCTTCCGCCTCGCCAAGGCGCCCCTGCATGAACAGCGCGAAACCCAAAATGCCTCTTACTCGCGCCAATTCCGGCGCGATCTGGAGCGCGCGGCGGGCACGCGCCCCCGATTCGGGGAACCGATGCGCGGCGAGAAGAACGTCAGCCTCCACGACGAACGGGCGGGCACTGAGCGGATCCATGATTTCAGCACGTCTCGCTGCCGCCCAGGCCTGATCCCGCCGGCCGATCTGGCTTAGGAAAAGGGCGTATGTGCGCTGCGTATCGGCTTCGCTGCCGCCAAGGTCGACCGCGCGCTGAATTTCAGCAAAAGCCTCTCTGAACTGGACCTGGTTTCGAAGCACCTGCGCAAGCGACACGTGAGCATCTGCAAGTCCTGGAGCAAGAGCGATCGCATGCCGGGCAATCGACGCCGCCTTCGCCATGCCCGCAGCAGACTCCGCCAGTGTGGTGGCGAAAAAGCCGCTGTAAGCGTTGAGCATCGACGCCCGGCGCGCATAAGCTTTCGCGTAGTTGGGATCGGCGGCTATCGCGGAGTCGATCAGCGCCAGCGTGCGCAGCACTCCCTCCCGGGTGTCGTCGTTCGTCGACTGGTCGGCCTGCAGCAACAGGTCGTGAGCGGCGATGTTGCTCGTCCCGCCGACAGTCAGGGCTGCCTTGCCTGCGGCTCCCAACCGGATGCTCAGGGCGTCGGCAACATCCTCTGCGATGTTGGTCTGGATCGTCAGCGAGTCGCCCAGGGGCCTGTCGAAGCTTTGCGACCAGCGTTCGAGCCCCGTCTTTCCGTCGACGAGTTGCGCGTTGATCCGGATTGTCGAGGGTGACCGGCGGACGCTGCCGGCGAGGATGTTGGTGACTCCGAGCTTTGAAGCTGCGGTCTTGGCGTCTTCGTCCCGGACCAGTTCCGACGAGGTCCGGGCGGCGACCTGAAGCTGGCCAATTCGCGAAAGCGCGTTGCGAAGCTCTTCGGCGAGGCCGTCGGAAAAATAGGCCTGCGCGGGATCGCCGCTCAAATTGGCAAACGGCATGACCGCGATGCTGTCGGAGGCCCTGGCCGCGGTTGGCCGGAGCAAAGTCCATCCCCCCGCTCCGGCGGCCGCCGCCGCAGCAACCGCGCCGGTGCCGAGTATAGCCCGCCTCGAAAAGCGCGGCTTTGCGTCGTCACCGGCTGTGTCCTGCCCGGCTCGGCTGGTCGTGAACCGTTTCACCGCGTCGACCAGCGACAGGTAACGCGGGTCCGAGCGGTCGCCTTTCCAGCCGCTCAGCGGAAGCGCCTGCAACTCGCCGAAGCCAAGCGGAAGATGGACCTTGTCCAGCAGGACGGGAATGTAGACGTGACGCTCCTGCGCGCGCGTGGCTTCATCCTGGACGAACGTACCTTGCGGCCCGACCGAACGTTTGCTCCAGATGACGATGACGCACTTCGCAGCGTTGAGCTCGGCCTCGATCATGTGGCGCCATTGCGCGCCGCCGCCGATCTGCTCGTCCCACCAGACGGAATATCCGTCGGCCTGCAGAGCCTCGACGAGCGGCTTCACCCGTCTCCGGTCTTCGGCCTTGTACGAGACGAAAACATCGCTCATTCGGCGATCCCCCGGGGACGCGCACTCTATTGTGGATGCAGTGCGCACGCAATCGGGCAGGAAAGCACGGTTACCGTTGCGTTGACGATGCTTGTCGGCAGTCCGGAAACGACAGCCGTGTATACGCATCTCCCATGGACTCTCCCTTCATTTCCGGGCGCCCGGCACTGGTCGACGCGACCGAGCTGATTTCGGTCTATGGCGACGATGCCGGCCTCGAGGCGGCGCTTCGTGCAGAGCAGAGCCGCGACTCCGGAAATGTCGCCCGCTTCTGCCACTGGCGCCACATCGAGCGAGTGATCGTGACCCTGACCAACCAAGAAGTGCGCGGAACCATTCACTAAATTGCAGCGCCGGTCTGGCGCGGTTCATGTGCGCCCTCTAGTCTGGCGCGATGAATGAGCGGGGTAAGCGGGAAAGCGGACGGCGTCCCCGCGGACAAGACCTGTTTGCGATTCGAGCGGCGCACCTGCTGTGTGCGGCCGCTTCCGCTGCGTTTTGTCCGGCCGTCGCCGCCGCCCAGGAACAGCCGCTCCCGCCGGATCCGGCGCCCCTCGACCCCTCGGCACCGCTCGACCCCATGCCCGACCTTGGCGTCGACTGGCCCGATCTAGGGAAGTCGCCCGCCGAGCCCTTGCAGCCCGGGACGCCCGCTGCGTCGACTGGAACGATGACCGACACGGCGGCGCAGCGGCCATACGAAATTGCGATCACCGGCCTCGAACGGATCGGTAACGCGCAGGATCTCGTCGATTCCTTCGAAAAGCAGTCGGCGCTGTTCGAGGGCCGAAAGGAAGAAGCGAACGCAGCCCAGATCCAGCGCCGATCCGAAGACGATTCCGACCTTCTTGCCGAGCTTCTTCGCTCCCAGGGCTATTACGACGTGGTCGTCGAGCCGATCATCGAGCCGGAGGGGCAGATTCTCAAGGTGACGCTGGCCGCCGACCCCGGCAGCCAGTTCCGCTTCCAGTCTGTCCAGCTTCCCGGCCTCGAAGCCGCGGGACCCGGAGCGGAAGCCCTTCGCGAGCAGTTCCCGGTCAAAGCGGGCGATCCGGTCATTGCCGAGGACGTCATTGCCGCGGACCTGTCGCTGAAAGTCGCGCTTGGCGAACAGGGCTACGCGCTTGCCACCATCGGCGACCAGCAAATCACCGTCGATCATCGCACTCACCTGGCGACCCTGGTGCTTCCAGTCGACCCTGGACCGATCGCTCATTTCGGTGAAATCAGAGTTAGCGGGAAGCCTCCGTTCAGCGCCAAGCACGTGGCCCAAATGGCGCGATTCGAGACTGGCGACCGCTTCGAACGCGACAAGGTCGATGACCTTCGCCGGGCGCTTATCGCGACCAGCCTCGTTGCAACTGCCGATGTCGAGGTGGTCCCGGTGCCCGATCACGGCAGGGTCGACCTCGACGTCAAGCTCACGCCCGCGCCGCGCCACACCATCGCCGGGGAACTTGGCTACGGGACCGGCGAGGGCGCCAAACTCGACGTCAGCTGGCAGGACCGCAACTTCTTCAATCCGGAAGGCGCGCTGACCCTTCGTGGGATAGCCGGCACTCGCGAGCAGCTTGCCGGAGTCGAATTCCGCCGCAACAATTTCATGAAGCGCGACCGGATCCTCGATCTTCAGCTGAGCGCAAGCCACACCAGGTTCGACGCCTACGAAGCGCGGACCCTCCGCGCGTTCGCCAGCATCGAGCGGCAAAGCAATATCATCTGGCGCAAGCGCTGGACGTGGGGAATTGGAACCGAGCTTCTCGCCACCGACGAGCGCGGCGTATTCAACGATCCGACGGTCAAGGAGACCAAGACGTTCCTGATCGCCGCCTTGCCATCGAACGTGGCCTATGACGGCACCGACGACCTGCTCAATCCGACGCGCGGATTCCGCCTTGGCGTCCACGTCAGCCCGGAGATTTCCGCGAAAAGCGGGTCGTTCGCTTATGCGCGCTCGCAACTCGACGCGAGCGCCTATTACCCGGTCAACGACAGCACGGTGCTTGCCGGGCGAGTTCGGCTGGGCAGCATCTTCGGGGCCGACGCGCCGTCGATCGCCCCGTCGCGGCGTTTCTATGCGGGCGGTGGCGGCTCGGTTCGCGGCTACGGTTATCAGCGGGTGGGCCCGCGCGATTTCCAGAACGATCCTGTCGGCGGCAAGACGCTGACTGAATTCTCCCTCGAAGCGCGCTTTCGACTGAAGTCCTTCGGCGGCAATTTCGGCATCGTCCCATTCTTCGACGGCGGCGCGCTCACCAACAAGGTGACGCCCAGCTTCAACGGCTGGCAGTTCGGAGCTGGAATTGGTCTTCGTTATTACTCCAGCTTCGGCCCCATTCGGCTCGACATCGGAACCCCGCTCAATCCTCGAAAGGGCGATGGCCCCGTGGCTGTCGCGGTTTCGCTCGGGCAGGCGTTCTGATGGAGGCAGCCGAAGCGAGTGTTGCCGAAGGCGGTGAGAGCCGGCCGCCCTACCGGCTCAAGCCGAATTGGGCGCGCCGGCTGCTTCGGGAATTCCTGGCGCTCCTGCTCGGCCTTGTGCTGCTCCTGGCGCTTGGCTTGTTCGTCCTCGACACGGCGCCGGGCCACCGCTGGATCGTCGATCGAATCGCGCAGGTGGAAACCTCGTCCGGGCTCAAGTTCAAGATCGGCCGGATCGAAGGATCGATTTTCGGCGAATCGCAGCTGAAGAACGTCCAGATCCGCGACCAGAACGGCACGTTCTTCAAGTCGCCCGAAATCGACCTCGACTGGACGCCCGGGGCGTGGCTCAACAACCGTCTGTCGATCCAGCGGCTGCACGCCGACCGGGCGACCCTGATCCGGCTTCCGAAGCTCAAGCCGAGCACGAGCAAGGGGCCGACGCTTCCGGGCTTCGACATTCACATCGGCGAACTTTCGATCGACCGCCTCGAGGTTGGAAAAGCGGTGACCGGCACCGCTCGAACCGGGCGCCTGTACGGGAGCGCCGACGTCCGCTCGGGGCGGGCAATGGTCAAGCTGAAGGCGGCGATCGACGGCTCCGACCGCCTGTTGGTCGATCTCGACGCCGAGCCAGACGGGGACAAGTTCGACATTGAGCTTCGCGCCCACTCGGCGACCGGGGGAGTGATTCCGGCGCTCCTCGGTTCGAAACGGTCGCTCGATGCGGTGATTACCGGCGACGGGACGTGGAAGCGGTGGAGCGGCCGTGCAGCACTGAACCTGTCGGGATTGCCGGCGGCGCGGCTTTCGCTGGCGGCTTCGAACGGCGATTTCAGCCTTTCGGGCGCTCTCAAGCCGTCGCAGTTCCTTCACGGGCGGCTCATGCGGATCACCTCGCCGGTCGTCAGGGTGACGGGTAACGCGAGTTTGAAAAACCGCATGCTGGACGGAAAGCTGGTCCTCGGTTCGAACGCACTTCGAGTCGCGACCAGCGGTGCGGTCGACCTGGCGAACAACCGGTTCCGGTCGGTGCGGATCGGGATAGACCTTCTTCGTCCGCAGGCCCTGTTCACCAACATGACTGGGCGCAACGTGCGAATGCTCGTCACGTTGAACGGGCCGTTCGCAACCGCGAACTTCGCTTATCGGCTAACGTCGCCGGGGGTTAAGTTCGACGATACCGGCTTTGTCGACGTTCGCGCCGAGGGGCGCGGCAAGCTGTCGAAGTGGCCAATGCGCGTTCCGCTTCACCTGCAAGCGCGGGCAATCACCGGGGTCGGCGATACTGCGGGCGCGATACTTGCCAATACGCGGATCGACGGGCTTTTGACGATTACGCCCGAGATGGTCAGGGGCGAAGGCCTCGAGCTTCGAAGCGCGCAGGTGAACGGCAAGCTGTCGCTGCTGCTCGACCTCGCCACGGGGCAATTCGAAGTGCTGCTGTCCGGCGGCATGCACCGCTATTTCATCGACGGCCTGGGAATCGTCGATGTCCTCACCGATTTGCGTGTCGTGCCGGGCGCGGGCGGTCGCGGCACGCTCGTGACCGGCACCGGCAAAGCCTGGGTCCGGCGTCTCGACAACAGCTTCTTCCGAAGCCTAACCGGCGGCCTTCCGCGAATCGAAACAAGCCTCACCCGCACTCCCGATGGAGTGCTTCACCTCGAGAACCTGCAGCTATACTCGCCCAAGCTGCGCCTGGCGGGTCGCGGAATCCGCCGCCGAGACGGCACCTTCCACATCGAGGCCCACGGGCAGCAGGCGCAGTACGGGCCGGTGCGCCTTGTCGTCGACGGCGATATCTCCAGGCCGCACGTCGAACTGTTCCTGGAGCGTCCCAACGAGTCGCTCGGCCTCAAGGATGTCCACTTGACGCTTGCTCCGACGAGAGCCGGGTTTGACTATCGGGCGAGCGGCGGATCGCGACTGGGCCAGTTCACCAGCAACGGTCAGATCCTCATGCCGCACGGCGGCACCACGGTAATCTCCGTCGCTTCGCTGGACGTCGGCGGCACCCACGCAAGCGGCGCGCTTCGTGCCGAACCCGGCGGCTTCGAGGGAACTCTCGACATTGCCGGCGGCGGGCTTTCCGGAACCCTTGCCTTCGCTCCCGTCGGCGATGCGCAGAAGATCGAGGCGCACCTGAACGCCGATCACGTCAGCTTCCCCGACGCGCTGTCAGTGCGTACCGGGCGGGTCGACGGTAGTCTGGTGCTTGGCGACGAGCGAACCACCGTCAACGGCGTCGTCACCGCTCGCGGCGTAGAGATGAACGGCATCTCGATTGCCCGGCTCACCGCCAACGCCAATCTCGTCAACGGCTCCGGACAGGTTCGAGCGGCGCTTGCCGGCAGTCGCGGGGCAGAGTTCGACCTGGCGGTGCTTGCCGAAATTTCTCCCGACGCCATCCGGCTGACCGGTCACGGCGAAGTCGCGCGCAAGCCTCTCGTGCTCGAGCAGGCGGCGGTGGTGACCCGGTCGGGCGACGGATGGGCGCTGGCACCGACTCGTATTTCGTTCGGTGGCGGGCATGCGGTGGTTTCAGGGACCAGCGGGTCGCGGCCGACCGTTCACGCGCAGCTTCAGTCGATGCCGCTTGCCGTGCTCAACCTCGCCTGGCCGAATCTCGACATGAACGGGCGGGCCAGCGGATCGCTCGATTACGCGTGGAAGGGCGCCCGGTCGGGCAAGCTCGACCTCACCATACGCGGCCTCAGCCGCTCCGGCCTAGTGCTTCAGTCGGAACCCATCGATCTCGGCGTGGCAGCGATCCTGACCAATGACAAAGCCGGGGTTCGTGCCGTCGCGGTCAGCAACGGCAAGACCATCGGCCGGGCGCAGGCGCGCTTCGCACCGCTTGGTAACGGGTCGGTGGTGACCGCGCTGATGAATGCTCCCCTCGTTGCCCAGCTTCGCTACCAGGGACCCGCGGACACCTTGTGGCGGCTTTCGGGCATCGAGATGTTCGATCTCACCGGACCGGCGGCGATCGGTGCGGACGTCACCGGTACGCTCAACAACCCGGTTATTCGCGGATCGCTCCTGACCGATGGCGCCCGGCTGGAAAGCCCGGTCACCGGCACCGTCATCGACCACCTTGCGGTGCAGGGTCGTTTCCAGGGGTCGAAATTCCTGTTCAGTAAGCTTTCCGGCCAAACCAGCGGCGACGGGAGCATCGCCGGGTCCGGCACCATCACCTTTGCCGAAGGGCGCACCGCGCTCGACCTTTCGTTCAACGCCAGCCAGGCGCAGCTGCTCAATCGCGACGATGTCGCTGCGAAGGTCACCGGCCCCCTGACCGTCCGCTCTAACGCCGCTGGCGGCGGGACGATTTCGGGCAAGTTCAAGCTTAACTCCGGCCGCTTCACGCTCGGCCAGGCGAGTAGCGCCGCCTCCGTCCCCCAGCTCGACGTCAAGCATACCGGCCTTGATGAAGCGGACGTCATCGAACCGGCGCAGCTGCACCCGTGGAAGCTCGACGTCGACCTCGCCGGCGGTAATTTGCAGGTTCGCGGGCTCGGCATCCGAAGCACCTGGACGACCGACCTCCATGTTGGCGGCTTTGCCGATTCGCCAACGTTCACAGGCCGGGCCGACCTCGTTCGCGGCGACTATGAATTTGCCGGGCGGACTTTCCGGCTCGATCGCGGAGTCATCCGTTTCCGCGGTGAAGATCCGCCCAATCCGCTCCTCGACATCCGTGCGCTGGCGCAGGTGCAGGGGCTCGACGCAACGATCCTCGTCCAGGGTACCGGTCTCAAGCCGGAGATCAGCTTCGCATCCAATCCGCAGCTGCCGCAGGACGAGCTCTTGTCGCGGATCCTGTTCGGCACCTCGATCACCAACCTGTCGGCGCCGGAGGCTATCCAGCTCGCTTCGGCAGTCGCCGCGCTCAACTCGGGCACGGGAAGCCTCGACCCGATAAACGCGCTTAGGCGGGCGGTCGGGCTGGACCGGCTCAGGATACTCCCGGCGGACATTGCCACCGGCCAGAAGACCGCGATCGCGGCCGGAAAATACATTACCCGCAAGCTCTACGTCGAAGTGATTACCGACGGTCACGAATATTCCGCGACTCGAGTCGAATATGAAATCACACGCTGGCTTTCGGTGCTGTCGACGGTTTCGACGATCGGGCGAGTGCAGGCGAGCGTCAGGGTCAGCAAGGACTACTGAACGGGTCCACGGGTTGCCCAACCGGTGCCGCATGTGCTGGATGGGCCCCGGGCAACGTCCGCCCACCAGTATTTCCGTTTCGATTGAAAGGAAGTTCGCGCTTCATGCAAACCGGCGTTTTCGTCTCGCTCGCGGCCTATTTCGTCCTGATGCTCGCCATTGGGCTATGGGCCTGGAAGAAATCCACCGACGACATCGACGGTTACCTACTGGGAGGAAGGAACCTCAGCCCGAAGGTTGCCGCGCTTTCCGCCGGCGCGTCGGACATGAGCGGGTGGCTTCTGCTGGGACTGCCGGGAGCTGCCTACGTAGCGGGGCTCAGCGCGACGTGGATTGCAATCGGTCTCTTCATCGGCGCCTTCGCCAATTACCTGATCGTAGCGCCGCGGCTTCGAGTGCACACCGAGCGGACGGGCGATTCGATCACCATCCCGGAATTCTTCGAGAAGCGGTTCGAGGACAAAAGCCACGCGCTGCGCGTGATCTCGTCGGTGGTCATCGTGATCTTCTTCACTCTCTACACGTCGGCGGGAGTGGTCGCCGGCGGCAAACTGTTCGAAAGTGCGTTCGGCGCCGATTACACGCTCGGCCTCTGGCTGACTGCCGGAGTGGTCGTCGTCTACACCCTGTTCGGCGGATTCCTCGCGGTCAGCCTGACCGACTTCGTCCAGGGCTGCATCATGTTCGTCGCGCTGGTGCTGCTTCCGGCGGTCGCGTTCTACGACCTGGGGTGGGAGTTCAACGGAGCGTTGGAGGCTGCGAAGCCGGGCGCGTTCGACATGATGGCGGGAATGACGACGCTAACCATCATTTCATCCTTAGCCTGGGGGCTGGGTTATTTCGGGCAACCCCACATCATCGTTCGATTCATGGCCGTGCGCTCGGTCCGCGACGTCCCGGCGATGCGAAACATCGGGATGAGCTGGATGGGCATCGCGCTGATCGGCTCGGTCGCAACCGGCCTGATCGGAGTAACCTACGTGCTTCGCACCGCCACCACGCTCGACGATCCGGAGACGATTTTCGTCGTGCTTGCCGACGCGTTGTTCAACCCGCTGATCACCGGCTTTCTGCTGGCGGCGCTACTCGCGGCGATCATGAGCACGATTTCCTCACAGCTGCTGGTGTCTTCTTCCTCCCTTACCGAGGACTTCTACCGGCTCTATCTGCGCAAGGAGGCGAGCCAGACGGAACTGGTCATGATCGGGCGGCTGTCGGTGATCGCGGTGGCGCTGGTCTCGATATTCCTCGCCTACAACCCCGACAGCAGCATCCTCAGCCTCGTCTCCAATGCCTGGGCCGGATTCGGTGCTGCATTCGGCCCCATCGTCATCCTATCGCTGACCTGGAAGCGGATGACCCGCAACGGAGCGCTCGCCGGAATTGTCGCCGGCGCGGTGACGGTACTGTTCTGGATGTATGCACCGGTGCTCGAAGGCGGGAAGGCCTTGAGTTCGGAGCTTTACGAAATAGTCCCCGGCTTCCTCGCCTGCGCAGCTGCGGCCGTCCTCGTCAGCCTCGCCGGCTCGCCGCCGCCCGAAAGCGTCGTTCGAACCTTCGAGGCCAGCGAAGAGGAGCTGCGCGAGGCGTTTCGGCCCGGCGCTTAGCTCGAATAGTACATGTCGAACTCGACCGGGCTCGGGGTCGTTTCCCAGCGCATCACCTCTTCCCACTTGAGCTCGGCATAGGCGTCGATCTGGTCGTCGCTGAACACGTCGCCGCGGGTCAGGAACGCGCGGTCGTTCTGAAGGCTGACCAGCGCCTCGCGGAGGCTTCCGCACACCGTCGGAACGTCGACAAGCTCCTGGGGCGGTAGGTCGTACAGGTTCTTGTCCATCGGATCGCCGGGATGAATCCGGTTCTGGATCCCGTCCAGCCCGGCCATCATCAGCGCCGCGTAAGCGAGATAGGGGTTGGCGAGCGCATCGGGAAAGCGGAACTCGACACGCTTGGCTTTCTCGCCCGCGCCGTAGGGGATCCGGCATGACGCGGACCGGTTACGGCTCGAATAAGCAAGAAGCACCGGCGCTTCGAAGCCCGGAACGAGGCGCTTGTAGCTGTTGGTCGTCGGATTGGTGAAAGCATTGAGGGCGCGGGCGTGCTTGATCACGCCGCCGATGAAATAGAGCGCCGTCTCGCTAAGCCCGGCATAGCCATTGCCTGCGAACAGCGGCTTCTTGCCCTTCCAGATCGACATGTGCGTGTGCATTCCGCTGCCGTTATCGCGAGCGATCGGCTTGGGCATGAACGTTGCGGTCTTGCCGTAGGCGTGAGCGACCATCTGCACGACATATTTGTAGATCTGCATCCGATCGGCGGTCTCGACCAGGCTTCCGTAGGTTAGCCCCAGCTCGTGCTGTGAGGGCGCCACCTCGTGATGGTGCTTGTCCATCGGAAGGCCCATCTCGATCATCGTCGAGACCATTTCGCCGCGGATATCCATTGCGCTGTCGACCGGCGCGACCGGGAAATAACCGCCCTTTGCGCGCGGCCGGTGGCCCATGTTGCCGCCCTCATACTCACGGCCCGAATTGGTCGGCAGCTCGATGTCGTCCAGCCGGAAACAGCTGACGTTGTAGCCGTCCTCGAAACGGACGTCGTCGAACATGAAGAACTCGGCTTCGGGGCCGACGAAGATCGAATCGCCGATTCCCGTCTGCTTCAGATAGGCCTCTGCGCGGGTGGCGGTAGAGCGAGGATCGCGGCCGTAGAGCTCTCCGGTCGACGGCTCGACGACGTTGCAGAACAAGATGAGCATCGGTGTGGCGCTGAACGGGTCGACATAGGCAGCGTCGAGGTCGGGCTTGAGGATCATGTCGGACTCGTTGATTGCCTTCCACCCCGCAATCGAACTTCCGTCGAACATGAAGCCGTCGGTGAGCTGGTCCTCGTCGATCAGCCCGGCGGCCATGGTCAGGTGCTGCCACTTGCCCTTCGGGTCGGTGAACCGGAGATCGACCCACTCGATTTCCTCGTCGTTGATCTTCGAAAGGATCTTGCCTGCGTCGGCCATCGTGCTGCTCCCTGGAATGTCGTCGTCGCGCGCTTCGGACAATGCGTGGCGGCACCCGCGAAAGCGTCACTCTGCGGGCAAGTCTCGCGAATCCGGAGCTTGGGTCCGACATGTCGGTCCGGCGCCGCGGCAAATCCAGATGCCGGTTAACTTTTCACCGGCAACCTCGGCGCTTGTGCAGAGCGCGGGCAGGGCGCATCCCTCGGCGGCGATGAAGTTCGGTATCCGCAAACCCAGCCTTCGTAAGATGGTTGCCGCGCGCGTGTCGCCGGCGCGGTTCGTCCGCCATCGCCTCGGACTGAAGGCGCCGCGCGGGCTCGGCTGGATCACCAATCCGAAGCGGGCGCTCTACAATCGCGTTTACAATCGAACGTCGGTGTCGGTGTGGACGCTTCTTCGAAGGCTGATGCGTTAGTCGACGATCGCCTTTCCTGCCTTCCAGGCGAGGAACAGCAGGACGACCCCGGCCAGCAGCGCGACGACGAAAATGAAGATTGCGATCTTCGCAAGCGCCCCGGCGAGTCCGCCGAACCCGAGGATCGCGGCAATCAGCGCGATGACGAGGAGGGTGACTGCAAGCCCGAACATCGATTGCCTAGAGGTTGCCGGTCAGAAGCAGGACGATGACGATGATCGCCAGCAGGCCGAGAAGTCCGGACGGGCCGTAGCCCCAGCCGGTGCTGTAGCCCCATCTTGGAAGCGCCCCGATGAGCAGCAGGATGAGGAGGATGATGAGAATTGTTCCAAGCACGGCCGTTGCTCCCTTTCGTTTTGCAGGCCTAACGAGCGGGAGCGGCTTGGGGTTGCGCGTCAGTAGGCGCGGCGCTGCGCCCTGATCAGCATCCGCAGAAGCATGGCCACCGGACGCGGCACGCCGACCTTTCCCTCCAGCCACAGGCTGACGGCAGAGCGGGATACCCCGATCGCGTTGGCGAGGTCCGCCTGCGTGCGATAGCCGAGCGTCCGCATGGCCGATTTCAGCTCGTCCGGCGCCATGGACGCCAGCATCTCGTCCCTTGGCGCGGGCTCAGATGGCATCTGGACCGCGGTCCCCTGTGCGGATTCGAACCGCTTCGTCGACCGGGAAGACGAAGATCTTGCCGTCGCCGATTCGCCCGGTGCGCGCCGCCTGCATGATGGCTTCGATGACGTTCTCGACGAGCATGTCCTCTACGATAACTTCGATTTTCACCTTCGGCAGGAAGTCGATCACATATTCGGCGCCGCGGTAGAGCTCCGTATGCCCCTTCTGTCGGCCGAAACCCTTGACCTCGGTGACGGTGATCCCGGAAACGCCGACGTCGTGAAGCGCGTCCTTTACGTCGTCGAGCTTGAATGGCTTGATGACCGCTTCAATCTTCTTCACGTGAATCTCCACTGGCGCTGACGGCTAATGCCCAATCGCCGCCGCATTTGAAAGGCACGGCCGCTTCATGGACAAGGCGATCATTCTTTCAGCGGGGCAGGGGAGCCGTCTCGGCCATCTCGTGGACGACAAACCCAAATGCCTGATCGAATTCGGCGGGCGAACGCTTCTCGATCGCCAGCTCGACACACTGGAGGCGAACGGCGTCGGCGAAGCGATCGTCGTCACCGGCTTTCACGATGAGCTCGTCAACCAAGCCATCGCCCGGAGAAGCGGCGGTCCGTCGGTGCGAACCGTGTTCAACCCGTTCTACAAGGTTGCCGACAATCTCGGATCGCTGTTCATCGCTCGCGAAGATTTGGCGGGCGACTGCCTGGTGTGGAACGGCGACACGCTCGTGTCCGATTCGCTGATGGCGCGGGTCGTCGCCGACGATCGGCAGGGCATTTGCGTCACCATCGACCGCAAGGAGTTCTACGACGACGACGACATGAAGGTCGTGGTTGCGGCTGACGGGAGGCTGAAGGCGATCGGCAAGCGCATCCCCAAAGGCGTGAACGGCGAATCGATCGGCCTCCTCGCTTTTCGCGGTGGAGGCGCCGAGCGCTTCCGCGAAGCGATCGAACGCGACATCCGCACCGCCGAGGGAACCACCATCTGGTATCTTCGCGTGATCCACCACCTTGCAGAGGAATCGGACGTGCGGACGCTCGACATCAGCGGCGAGCAATGGGGCGAAGTCGACTTCCCCGAAGACGTCGAGCGCGCCAGCAGGCTTGTCGAGCAATGGGATGAAGCCGCTATGTCCAAGGTCTCGCGGACCGCCTGAACTGCCGGCAGGCAGGTCAGTAAGGCGGCTTGTCGAGACCCTTCGGGCTCTTGGTGAAAATCTCGCAGCCGCTGTCGGTAATCCCGATGGAATGTTCGAACTGCGCCGACAGAGAGCGGTCGCGGGTTACTGCGGTCCAGCCGTCTTCGAGCAACTTCACGTCGGCTCGGCCGATGTTGATCATCGGTTCGACGGTAAAAATCATTCCCGGCTTGAGCTCCGGACCGGTGCCCGGACGGCCGGCGTGAATGACTTCTGGACTGTCGTGGAAAAGGCGGCCCACACCGTGGCCGCAGAAGTCGCGCACGACGCTGTAGCGGTTCTTCTCGGCATGGCGCTGGATTGCCGCCGCGATATCGCCCAGCCGATTGCCGGGCTTTGCCTTTTCGAGGCCGAGCATCAGGCATTCGTAGGTGACGTCCACCAGCCGCTTCGCCTTGATCGGCACGTCTCCAACCAGGAACATTCGGCTGGTATCGCCGTGCCACCCGCCGACCACCGGAGTCACGTCGATGTTGACGATGTCGCCGTCCTTGAGCACCCGCTCGCCGGGAATTCCATGGCACACGACATGATTGATCGACGTGCAGCAGCTGCGGGTGAATCCTCGATAGCCGAGCGTTGCCGGAACTCCGCCGCCCTCGGTCGTCATGCGGTAGACGATCGAATCGAGTTCGTCGGTGGTCACTCCGGGCACCACGTGCGGAACGAGGGCGTCGAGGATTTCGGCGGCAAGCCGTCCGGCCCGGCGCATGCCTTCGAAGCCTTCGGGACCATGGAGCTTGATGACGCCGTTGCGGGCCTCGACCCGGTCGTCGGCAGCGACGGTGATATATTGAGTCATGGCGCCTAGATAGGCATTCGAGGCGACGAAGTCACCGGAGGACGCCAGTTGGCAGCGACATCGAGAATCTGGACAGCCGCGCTTGTCGTCATTGGCGACGAAATCCTGTCTGGCCGGACCGAGGACAAGAATGTCGCCCAGGTTGCGCGATGGCTGAACGGCCAGGGCATTCGCCTTTCCGAAGTGCGCGTCGTCCCCGACGACGAAGCCGCGATTGTCACCGCGGTGAACGCGCTTCGCCCAGTGCACGATTACCTGTTCACCACCGGCGGCATCGGCCCGACCCACGACGACATCACCGTAGATTCGATTGCCGCCGCGTTCGAAGTGCCGGTGATCGTCCATCCCGAGGCGCGCCGGGTGCTGGAAGACTATTATCGCGACCGCCCGCTCGGGCTGACCGAAGCAAGGCTACGCATGGCCCGCGTTCCCGCCGGAGCCGAGTTGATTCCCAATCCGACCTCCGGCGCCCCGGGCGTGAAGATCGGCAACGTCTTCATCCTTGCCGGTGTGCCGAACGTCGCCAAGGCGATGCTGGAAGCCCTGGACGGGAAACTGGAGGGGGGTCGGCCGGTCCTGTCGCTGACGGTCCGCGCTCACGCCGCCGAGAGCGACGTTGCCGAGCTTCTCAGCCAGGTCCAGGATGACCATCCAGGCGTGATGATCGGCAGCTATCCCTTCTACAGGGAAGGCATCTATGGTGCGGACTTCGTCGTTCGAAGCGAAGACGAGGACCTGGCGAAAGCCTGTGCGCACGACCTGAGGAAGCGCCTCAAAAATGCGAAGGTCAGCGTCGCCGAAGCCGAGTGAACAGCTGCCTCAGTCGCGGACGATATAGCCGATCATTGCAATGACGAGCAGCGCTGCCGCTATGATCCAGAGCGTTCGTTGGTTCATGGCTTCCCCCGTGTGCCGAGTGCGTTGACGGGCGAAATGGTAGCACCTAATTCGGCCGCCGCCATGCGGGTATGATGTAGTGGTAGCCTGTCAGCTTCCCAAGCTGAACGCGCGGGTTCGATTCCCGCTACCCGCTCCAGCTTTCGCCTCTTCGGTCTTCCCGAACAGTGGGAAGATGGCGCGATAGAGCTCCTGCGGGCTCTCGGCGACGGACTGCCCGCCAGAATCGGCGATCAGCTTGCGTTGTGCCTGCGACGTGTGAACGGTGTAGAGGAAAAACGGGCGGCCATCGCCGCTCGATCGCATCCGCTTCAGCAACTCCACTCCGGCCAGCGGGTCGTCGGCGCGACCCATGTCGGAAACCACGGCTCCGTAAGCGTACATGCGGAGTAACGTCAGCGCTTCGCTCGTACTCCTGGCACGATAGACGCCGATTTTGTGTTCTTTGAAGAAGCGCTCTTCGGCGAAATTGTTTTCCGGATGATCGTCGACCCACAATATGCGTCCGACCGAGTCTGCGGGCTCGCCGTTGATGACCTTGTCGCTACCGGCTGCATAGACAGAGAACCAGCCGTTCCACTGCCAGATCGCCAGCGCCACGGCCACCATTCCGGCAACCAGGAAAAGCTGCCGCTCAATGCGCTTCGGGCGAGCTGCGCCGGGGCTGCTGCTGACCTCCGCGTCAAGTCGATAGCCATAGCCGTGGACGGTCTTCAGGGCCTCGCCGTCGTCGCCCAGCGCACTGCGGACGCGGCATATTGCCTTTGCAAGCGAATTTTCGTCGACGACTCGTCCCGGCCACCCGGCATCGAGAAGGCGGCTCTTGTCGACGTCACGGCCGAACTCATTCAAGATCAGAGCGAGAATGGCGGCTGCCGGGCGGTCGAGGTCGACTGCTCGTCCGGCGACGGACAGCCGGCGTCGCGACGGATCGAATTCGACTCTGCCAAATCGTTGAACGCCGTTGTCCATACGGCACCCCCCAAGAGCTCTGGATACTTCCACTCGCCAGCTTGCGTCAATTCAGCAGCTTAGCGCGCAAATTCAGGAAAATTCAGAATTGCGGAAAGACTGCCGCCGCGCCCGTTGCGAGACTGGTCGCTGTCACACAAACGGGGGGCTCTCATGACTCGCAATCGGGGTTTGGTATTCGCGGCATTGCTCGCGGGATCTGCAACCATCTGGAGCGCCTCCGCGTACGCGCAACTCGCGCCCGTGCCTGTGAATCCGGGAACCGCCCGGCTCAACGCAATCATGGCAGAAGCGGCCCAGGCGCATGGAACCGCAGTCTCCGCTGCAGCGCGTTGTGATGGGGCTTCACTCGATGCTGCCAAAGCGACGCTCGCGCGGCTCGAGACCGAAAGCAAAAGGATGGCAAAGGCGGCAAAGACCGCCGGGCAGTTTTCACAAGTTGACGCAGCGAAGGCCGAGGCAGTGCATCAGTCCGTCGCCAATCTGCACGCGGTGGCGAAGAGCTTGCCGCTTCAAAACTGTCCCGCCCGCACAGCAGCCAGCTGAAACCTCAGCTGTAGCACCGCCTCCGGCTCAGGAAGTCACTCCAGTAGGGGGCGACCCGCTCAGGCTTCAACAGATCAGGATCGGCGTCATCGAAGACTTTCTGAAAGAGGCGGAGGCGGCCCGCGCGAGGGGCGAGTGTATCGACGACGTTAGCACCGAAATATGGTCCTATCCGGGTCGGCCTCGAGTTCGTGAAAGGCATGCTCAAAAACGCTGAGTTCGGCAGCGAAGGAGTTCACTACCCGCCGGAGCTGATAGAGGAGTGGCGGCGGCGTTTGAAAGCGCTGGAGGACTATCAGGAGGCCAGGAAGAGCTGCGGCCCCTCCGTCCCGCCGCCGGAACACGCGGCCGTTGCTCCAGCGATCACAGGTAGCTTCGATGTTGCCCGCGCCGGGCCTCCGCAGGCCGGAACCGGAGTCGTCAGCAGCGGTGGCAGCGAACATTTCGCCGGCCTGACGCCGCGCCGTCTCACGAAATACGGCGGCTCCGCCGAGATCCAATTCCCAGTCGCGAGATTTGGAATCGTCCGCTTTGGCGGCGGCTACATGGAAGGGTCCGGACACAGCGTATTCGACCTGCCGGCCTCGCCGACCATGGACTTTGGCCTCGTCTACGGCGACTTCGCACCAAGCAGCAGCACAGGGATCATCCAGCCTTATTTCGGGCTTAGCGGGACCACCGACGTGGAGATGCGCCAGGCCCGAGCGGAATTGTGCTGGATCCTCGACATGTTCGGCGACGCCATGTCCGACAGGGAATATGAGGCCAAGTCGAAGGAGCTCTGGTTCTACGGCGGCCCCTGCATCTCGTGGAATTACAACCGCATCCGCTACGACATGACCGCCGGCTTCTCCGGCGACCTGGGCGGCTTCCAATACGACGCCGGCCAGACTCGGAAGCAAACGATCCAGAACGATATGTACGGTTTGGGCGGCCTGATTGGTACCGACTTGCCGCTTGGCGGCAAGGCCTCGCTGAACCTCGAACTCGGTGCACAGATGTACCGGTTGCACAGCACGCTCGATTCGCTTGAAACCAACCACAACAATTTCACCGGCGCGCCGGACAACGACTTCACCATCGGTATCAACGAGAGTGACAATCGCTGGGGATGGCACCCGCACGCGCAAATCGGCCTCAATTATGCGATCAGCCCGACGCTCAGTATCGGCGCCAGCGCCCGCTACGATTATTATTCGAAGGTTGGGGGTGCCTGGAATCCATCGTCCGGCAACGACCTTTTCATCGACGGGCGCCATACCGAATTGACGACCGACCATCTAGACGAGTGGAATTTTGCCGCTCGTATCCGGGTCAAGTTCGGCGAGCCGCCGGCTCCGCCGCCGCCGCCACCTCCACCGCCGCCACCGCCTCTCTAAGGCGGCTCGGGAACTCTTTCGGCGTTGTTGATTTAGTAAGCGTGCTTATTATATAGGCACGCAATGGAAGACCTGCTGTTCGAAATCAATGAGACTGCCCGCTCGGTTCGCCGGGCGTTCGACAGTCGCGCCGCAGCGGCAGGGGTTACTCGTCCGCAGTGGCGAGTCCTCGCTCGGCTCAAGAGGGAACCGGGCCTGAGGCAGGTCGAACTTGCCGAGCGCCTGGATATGGAGCCAATCACCTTGTGTCGCATTGTCGACAGGCTGGCGGAGGCTGGGCTGGTCGAGCGCAAGGCGGATCCTTCGGATCGGCGCGCATGGCGGCTGGAGCTTACCGAAAAGGCATCGCCGGTGGTCAAACGGCTTCGGGAGCTCGCTCGCGAGCTGGCCAGCGAAGCCTTGGAAGGGATTGACGAGGTGTCACTTCGCGACTTGCAGGAACGGCTTGCAGCAATTCGAGGAAATGTAGCGCGGCCGGGCGAGCAGCGCGCAAGGGCGGGCAGGGCATGAACAGGATGAAGAGCGAGGCCGCCGAGCGCCCTGCGACTGCGGCGGAAACTCCCGAAGAGGCGGCAGCGATCGCCAAGGCTTCTCGCAAAGCCGAGAAGGCGAAGAAATCGCGCTTTCGAACAATCCTGATGCTTGTCGTCCCGGCGCTGCTCCTTATTGGCGGTGCGTATCTGTGGCTGACCAGCGGCGGTTCGGAATCCACCGACAATGCCCAGGTGAAAACCGATATCGTCTCGGTGACGGCGCAGGTTACCGGCCCGGTCGTCGAGGTCGGAGTGGAGAATGGCGACCACGTCGAAAAGGGCGACGTCCTCTTCAAGATCGACCCCGAACCGTTCAAGGTCGCTCTGGAGCAGGCCCAGGCGCAGCTTGCAGCGGCGAAATTGCAGACTCAGCAGCTGAGGACCCAGGCAAGCGGCACCGGTGCGGACATTACCGGTGCCCAGGCCAATCTCGAGATCAAGCGGAACGCGCTCGACCGTCAGAGGCAGCTGTTGAACAAGGGCTTCACCACCCGCGCCGACTATGAAGACGCGCTCAACGAGGTACGAACCGCCGAAACCCAGCTTGCTGATGCGAGGGCCAGGGCCGCCAATGCCAATGCGGCAATCGCTCCGGGCGAACAGCCGTCAATTGCCCAGGCCCAGGCGGCGGTCGACAAGGCCAGGCTCGACCTCGAACGGACGACGGTGCGTGCGCCGATGTCCGGCGAAGTCGCCAATGCCGACAAGCTCCAGGTCGGCACCCAGATCATTTCCGGCGTCGGCGCGGTTTCGATCGTCCACAGCGACGGCGCGTGGGTCGAGGCCAACTTCAAGGAAAAGCAGCTCACCGACATGCGGCCCGGACAGCCCGTGACGATCGATATCGACGCTTATCCCGGAGTAACCTTCAAGGGGCATGTTGCCAGCATCGGCGCCGGCACCGGCAGCGAATTCTCACTGCTTCCGGCGCAGAACGCCAACGGCAACTGGGTCAAGGTCACGCAGCGGGTTCCGGTGCGGATTGCATTCGATGGAAAACCGGCAAAGCCGATGATCGCCGGGCTCTCGGCAGACGTCGAAGTCGACACTGAATAGCGGGCCCGAGGAATGGCCACGGCCCTGACTGCCACCCATCCGCTGCCGACCGGGCAGAGGCTGATCGTCACCGTTGGCGTGATGTCGGCGGTGCTCCTGCAGGTGCTCGACACGACCATCGCCAACGTTGCCCTGCCGCACATGCAGGCGAGCCTCAGTGCCACGCAGGAGACCATCAACTGGGTCCTGACCAGCTACATCATCGCCTCGGCAATCGCACTTCCGATGAGCGGCTGGCTGGCCGATCGGGTCGGTCGCAAGCGGCTGCTGTTGATTTCCGTCATCGGCTTCACCGCAGCCTCGACTTTGTGTGCGATGGCGACTTCGCTCACGGAAATGGTGGCGTTTCGAGCGATCCAGGGTGTCAGCGGAGCGTTCATCGTGCCCCTTGCGCAGGCGACGCTTTTCGACATCAACCCGCGTGAGAAGCACGGACAGGCGATGGCGCTGTTCGGCGGGGGAGTGATGATTGGTCCGATCCTCGGGCCAGTCCTCGGCGGGTGGCTCACCGACAGCTACAACTGGCGCTGGGTCTTCCTGGTCAACCTGCCGGTCGGGGTCATCTGCTTCTTCCTGATGACGGCTTTCATGCCGACGACCGACACGCACAAGCGCCGCTTCGACCTGCTCGGATTCGCCCTGCTGGCGCTGGCGCTCGGCTCGCTCCAGCTGTTTCTCGACAGGGGACAGCAGAACGACTGGTTCGACAGCTGGGAAATCATCGTCGAGGTCGGGTTGGCGATTGCCGGTTTCTGGATGTTCATCGTCCACACCGCGACGTCCGAGCACCCGCTGTTCGACAAGGGGATGTTCGCCGACCGCAATTTCGGAAGTTCGCTGGTGTTCATGGTCATTACCGGCGTGCTCCTTCTTGCCGGTCTCGCCCTGCTGCCGCCGCTGCTCCAGAAACTTTACGGCTACTCGGTGCTCCAGTCGGGGTTCCTCACCGCCCCGCGCGGTGTCGGGACGTTGATTTCAATGCTCGTGGCAGGGCGGCTGACGAGCCGGATCGACGCCCGCATCCTGGTCGGAATCGGGGTGGTGCTGATGGGCGTCTCGCTATGGTTGATGACCGGCTTTGCGATTGACCAGCCGTCACGACCGGTGATCGTCAGCGGGGTCGTACAAGGGCTAGGGCTGGGACTGATCTTCGTTCCGCTGCAGACGCTTGCCTTCGCCACACTTCCGGCTCGCGACCGGACGACCGGGGCAGCGCTGCTCAACCTTGCCCGCAATGTCGGCGGCTCCGTCGGCATTTCCATCGTCAGCGTTCAACTGGCGCGGATGACCCAGGTCGCCCACGCCGACATGGCCAGTCACATCACCGACAGCAAGATTCCCACTCTCGATCCCAACGTCCTCCAGACGTTCGGGCACCAGGCGACGGCAGTCACCGCATTCCTAAATGCCGAGATCACCCGCCAAGCGCTGTTCATCGCCTATCTCGATGACTTCAAGTTGATGATGTACGTGACTTTCCTGGTGCTTCCGCTCCTCCTGTTCATGCGCAATTCGAAGAAGGCGGGCGAGCAGGCGGTCGTGATGGACTAGCTGTCCATTCCGGCGAGCGCCTGCTCCAGGTCGGCGATAAGGTCGCCGGGGTTTTCCAGGCCGATATGAAGCCGCACCATCGGCCCCTCCCAATCGCTGGTGCTGACTGTGCGCAACGGCTCGGAGGGAACAGCGAGGCTTTCGAACCCGCCCCAGCTGTAGCCGATTCCGAACATCTCCAGCTTGTCGACGAAGCGGTCGCGCGCAGCCGGATCAGCGCCGCCGAAGACAAAGGTGAACAGTCCGGTCGAACCGGAAAAGTCGCGCTTCCAGAACTGGTGCCCGGAACAGTCCTCGAATGCCGGGTGAAGGACCCGCGCCACCTGCGGCTGTTCCGCCAGCCAGTTGGCCACCTCGAGCGCATTGTCCTCGTGCCGCTTAAGCCGCACTCCCAGCGTCCGCAGCCCTCGCGCTGCAAGCCAGGCGTCGTCGGGAGCCGCCGCATGTCCGAAATCGAAAACGGCACGCTGAACCCGTTCGTACCAGTCGGCGTTGGCGCTGATCGCACCTAGCAGGAGGTCGGAGTGGCCGCCGACATATTTGCTCAACGCCTGTATCGAGATGTCCACTCCGTGCGCAATCGCCGGAAAGTAGAGCGCGGTGGCCCAGGTATTGTCGAGAAGCGTGACGAGCTTGCGGCGACGCGCCATCGCGCAGATGCCGGGGACGTCCTGCACCTCGAACGTCTGCGAACCCGGGCTTTCGAGGAAAATCGCGCGCGTGCTGTCGGTCAGCAGCGCCTCGACGTCCTCTGCACTGGACAGCGGGTCGTAATAGCGGGTGGAAATTCCAAAGCGGGCGAGGACGACGTCGCAGAAGCGCCGGGTCGGGCCGTAGACGGAATCGACCATCAGCAATTCGTCGCCGGCCTCGAGCACGGCGCAGAGCGCTGCCGTCACCGCCGCAAGGCCGGTCTCGGCTAGTGCCGTCCCGGCGGCGCCCGGCTCGATCTCGGTCAGCGCTTCGGCAAGCTCCCACTGGGTCGGCCAGCCGTGCAAGCCGTAATAGTGACGGCCGAGCCCGGGTCCGGACTCGCGCATTTCCTCGACGCTGTCGAACAGCACCGTCGATCCGCGGTCGACCGGCGCATTGACCAGCCGCCCGGTCCATTCCGTTCGCCGCCCGCCGGTGACCAGCTTCGAATCGACATGTCTGCGATCGCTGCTCACCGATGCCGCCTAGAGGTTTACCGTCTGCATTCCACGCTCGTGATAGCGCTCGCCGGCGGCAGCGCCCGGCGGAAGGATGTCGTCGAGCCGCTTGAGTTCGTCGTCGCTCAAGTCGATGTCGAGGGCGGCGATATTCTCGTCGAGATATTTGCGGCGCTTGGTGCCGGGGATCGGGACGATGTCTTCGCCCTGGGCCAAGACCCAGGCAAGCGCCAGCTGGGCGGCGGTGCAACCCTTCGTCGTCGCCATTTGCTCGACCTCGCGGACCAGCGCGATGTTCTTCCGGAAATTGTCGCCGGTGAAGCGCGGGTGGAACCGGCGAAAGTCGCTTTCCGGGAAATCCTCGGGAGAGCGGATCTGGCCGGTCAGGAAGCCGCGGCCGAGCGGCGAATAAGCGACATAGCCGATCCCAAGCTCGCGAACGCAGGGAAGCACCAAGTCTTCGGCGTCTCGGCTCCACAGCGAAAGCTCGGTCTGGACGGCTGTGATCTCGTGGGTCGAATGAGCCTTGCGGATCGTGTCCGGAGCCGCTTCGGACAGGCCGAGGAAGCGGACCTTCCCCTCGTCCTTCAGCTTCGCCATTTCGCCGACCGTGTCCTCGATGGGGACCTTGGGGTCGACACGGTGTTGGTAATAGAGATCGATGGTTTCTACCCCGAGCCGCTTCAGGCTCGCCTCGCAAGCGGAGCGGACGTAATCCGGGTCGCCTCGAACGCCCAGGAATTCGCCATCCTCGCCGCGCACGTTGCCGAACTTGGTTGCCAGGAAGACTTCGTCGCGGCGGCCCTTGATTGCCCGCCCGACCAGCTCTTCGTTCTTGAACGGGCCGTACATATCGGCGGTATCGAGGAAGCAGACGCCTTCATCCAGCGCGTGATGGATGGTCGCAATCAATTCCTGCTCATCGGTCGCGCCGTAGAATTCGCTCATGCCCATACAGCCGAGGCCGATCGCCGAGACTTCAGGGCCGTTCTTGCCAAGGGTCCGCTTTTTCATCTTTTTCTCCCGCTCAGGCGCCTAGTTTGCGGCGCGCTTCGTCGATATCCAACGGAAGGGCAACGCGCTTGTGCCGGCTTGAGTGCCCCGAAGCGATCGTCACTTCCGCACGGGCCACCCCGAGCGCCTTCGCCAGCAGCTTCAAGACCGCTGCGTTGGCCGCTCCATCTGCCGGCGCTTCGGCGACCCTGACCTCCAGTTCGTCGCGACCGTCGGGCCCGGTGCGCCAGCCGCCGATGCCGGGCTTTGCCGAACGGGCGGTGACCCGGATTGCAAGCTGGCTCATTAGCGCCCGCGAACTATCTCGCCACCCTTCATCACCATCCGCACGTTCTCGACCGCTGACACGTTGCTGGTCGGGTCGCCCTCGACGGCGACGAGATCGGCTAAAAGCCCGGGTCGAATAGCGCCGCGGTCGGCGAGGTGGAAAATGCGAGCGTTGCCAGAGGTCGCGGAAATCAGGACTTGCGGCGGAGACATTCCGGCCCGCTGCATCGCCTCCATCTCCAGCCAGTTCTTGCCGTGCGTGAAGACCCCGACATCGCCGCCCATGCAGATCGGAACTCCGGCCTTCATCGCCTCGCGAAACGCCTGGCGGTTTTGCTCGACGCTGTCGGGCGCCGGTTCCTGGCCGTTCCAGTGCTGGAAATAGCGGGCGTAGGCTTCCGACGCGGCAATCGTCGGGCACAAGGCGATGTGCCGCTGCGCCATCATCGCGAACACTTCGGGAGTGCCGCCATAACCGTGCTCGATGGTGTCGACCCCGGCCAGGATCGCGCGGCGCATTCCCTCGGCCGTCGTCGCATGGGCGGCGGCCAGCCTTCCCGCGTCGTGGGCGACCGCAACTCCCGCGGCCAGTTCCGCCTGGGTCATCGTCGGGCGGCTCGGCTCCCCGGGGCGATAGCGATAGTCGGCGTACATCTTGATGACGTCGGCGCCGGCCGCGACCTGGTCGCGCGCGGCCCTGGTCATCTCGTCGGCGCCGCTGATTTCCTCCGCTCCCTGCGGAATCGCGACGCCGGGCTCGAAACCCTTAGGGCCATACGCGCCGCGCGCGACATTGGCCTTGGTCGCCACCAGCAGGCGAGGGCCAGGGACGATCGCTTCGTCGATCGCCAGCTTGAGGCCGACATCGGCATAGCCCGCGCCCTCGGTCCCGAGGTCACGCTCGGTGGTGAAGCCGGCGTCGAGAGTCTTTTCGGCATGGACGACTGCACGCGCCGTGCGAAGCGCCAGCGGCTCGTGGAGCACCTGGTCGTCCCACAAGGTCTCGTCGTACGGGTGAAGGAAGAGGTGGGAGTGGCCTTCGATCATCCCGGGCATGAGCGTGGTGCCGGGCAGATCGATGACCTTCGCGCCGACCGGAGCGGTGACGTTCGGGCCCACGGCGGCGATCCTGTCGCCTTCGACAAGGACCGACCAGCCGGGATGCGGCTGCGGGTTGACGCCGTCAAAGACCCGGGCGGGATGCAGGAGAATCGTCGCTGCGGTGGCTGGGGCGGCGATCAGCAGCGCGGCAAAGGCAGCCGCGACAGCGCGAATGTTCGCAAAGGCCGCGCGCCGGCGCACGCGCAGGCGAGATCCGAGCCGTCCCGGTCGACTTTTCGAGCATGTGTCCATGTACGGCAATGGACCACACGCAGGTGCCGTAGGGAAGGGCTTTTCACGCGAAAGCCCGCTGATGGCGGGGTGAGGCTCGCCGGTCGGAAGCAGTTCTGGCGGCTACGATGGCGAGCCCCGACTTGCTGTTAGCTCCGGTAGGCCGGCTGTCGAGTTACCTTCGGTTAGCGGGCCAGTCGTGCTGCTGCGATCGCTCCGGCCAACGAAGCGAAGGGGACAGTCCCTCGTGCAGAGGAACTGTCCCTCGAGAGCTTACCTCTTGCTGAACTGGAAGCTTCGGCGAGCCTTGGCGCGGCCGTACTTCTTCCGTTCGACGACGCGCGGGTCGCGGGTGAGGAAACCGGCATCCTTGACGACTGCTCGAAGCGCCGGTTCGAACCGGGTCAGCGCTTGGCTGATGCCGTGCTTGACCGCTCCGGCCTGGCCGGAAAGCCCGCCACCCTTGACGGTTGCGACGACGTCATACTGGCCGCGGCGGTCGGCGATGTCGAACGGCTGGTTAATGACCAGGCGAAGCGTCGGCCTTGCGAAATAGACCTCCTGCTCGCGGCCGTTGACGAGGATCCGGCCCGAGCCGGGCTTGAGCCAAACGCGAGCGATCGCGTCCTTGCGGCGGCCGGTGGCGTAGGCGCGACCCTGCTTGTCGAGCTGCTGCTCGCGCAGCGGCGCTTCTTCCTGGACTGCGGGGGCGGGGATCGCCTCTTCTTCCTGGGCGGGCGTGATCACCGGAGCTTCGGTTCCGCCGGCCAGCTGGTCGGCAATCGTTTCGCGGGTGTCGGACTTCTTCGTCGGCCATTATGCGCCCACCTTGTTCTTGCGGTTCATCGACGCGACGTCGAGCACTTGGGGGTTCTGACCGGCATGGGGATGCTCGGTTCCATTGTAGAGGTGAAGGGCGCGCATCTGGTCGCGACCGAGCGGGCCGCGCGGGATCATGCGCTCGACCGCCTTTTCGAGCACTCGCTCAGGAAAGCGACCCTCGAGCACCTTGCCCGCGGTGGTTTCCTTCAAGCCGCCCGGATAGCCGGTGTGCTTGTAATAGATCTTCTGTTCCAGCTTGCGGCCGGTGAACTTCACCTTGTCGGCGTTGATGACGACGACATGGTCGCCGCAATCGACGTGCGGCGTGTAGCTCGGCTTGTGCTTGCCGCGCAGGATGTTGGCGATGATGCTCGCAACGCGTCCCACGACCAGCCCTTCGGCATCGATCAGGTGCCATTTCTTTTCGACCTCGGCCGGCTTGGCCGATTTGGTCGTTTTCATCAGCGCCTTCATGGCGTTGATCCTTTCCCAAAAAGAACGATTTGCTGAAAATGCGAAAGGCGACGCTAAGGGCCTGGGCCATCGGGCGTCGCCGGTGGCCACGCTATTCGCGGGGGGACGTCAAAAAGTCAAGGAAAACGGGGTGTTCTTCGCGGGTAATATGATACCGGAGCGGATCTAGGCCGGATCCGTCGGGTCGATGACGGCGACTCGCCGCCTCCGCTGCCAGAGCTCCGAAGCGACGGGGAGGCGCCGTTCACGGGCCTGTTGCACCGCGTCCTCGTCGTCGGTTGCGGTCAGCCATTCAGCCTCGTGGATGTTTCCGGCTCCGTCGAGCCGATAATGCCTGTACGCTGGCACGGTTACTCGCCCCTGGTGAGCGGCCATCATAGGACGTTCTGACGGAGAAACTGATTAACGCATGTTACTGGTTGCGTATTGTAGGCTGTTCAAAAGCCACAGTTTTCGTAAACGTAACGGAGGTGTAACCCAGGTTATGCCGCAAGTTTCCGGTAGCGTTGCAATAGGCGTCCCCAATGATCACTGCTCACCTCAAGAAGCTGAGACTGCGTACCACGATCAGCCCGGAGGAAGAGCGGGTTATTCGCGGACTTGTCGTCGACACCCGCCGTTTCGCGCCAGACGAAATCCTTGTCAGAGCGGGCGAGACCCTTCACCACAGCATGCTGCTTCTCGATGGCTGGGTGGTCCGCACGAAAGACCTTCCAAGCGGCGAACGCCAGATCCTCGAAATCCATGTCACCGGGGACTTTCCCGACCTTCACGGCTTCACCCTGAAGCGGCTCGACCATGATATTTCGACTATCACCGAATCGGTGATCGGGATCGTTCCCCACGACTCACTTCGGCTCCTCACCGAACAATATCCGCGGCTCACACGGATCTACTGGTTTCAGAACAACATCGACGCCGCGATCACCCGCGAAATGGCGCTTTCGCTGGGCCAGAGATCGGCGATTTCGCGGATGGCGCACGTCTTTTGCGAAATGCACGTTCGCCTCGGGATCGTCGGTAAGACCCGCGGCAATAGCTTCGAATTCCCGCTTACCCAGCGCGAACTTTCGGAGTGCCTTGGCCTGACCGTTGTCCACGTCAATCGCACTCTTCAGGAGCTTCGCCGGCGGCAAATCGTGGAGGCCGAGAACCGCTTCATCACCATCCTCGACAGGGAGACGCTCGAGGCGCTGGCCGAGTTCGACCCCGCATACCTGCAGATGGACAAGCACGACTTTTAGGCGGCGATTTTACGGCACCGCAACGGCTGTAGCGGCGTTCCCCAAGCCAATGCCCAAGGATTCCTTCACCGCGACTGCCGACGATCACTCCCAATCAGAGGAGGGCGGGAGTCGCTTGGGGAACGCTGGCGCAAGCTGGCGGAAGTGGCTTCTTGGGCTGCTCCTGATCGCGGCCCTTGTGTTCGCCGCTTTCCACTGGGGCGACGTCAAGAAATTCGCCGAGCTCGTGCGCAATGCGCGGCCGCTGTGGCTGCTTGCCGCGCTGGTTGCGCAGTTGGCGCGATACGGGCTGCTCGCTTTCCAGTGGCAAATCGTTCTTCGTGCCGGCAACTGCGCGCGGCCGATGGGCAAGCTGCTGTCGCTGACGGTGGCCAAGCATTTCGCCGACCAGATGGTGCCGACCGCCGGGATGAGCGGCAACGTCGTCGTCGTCGATCGGCTGATTTCACTCGGCGCCAGGCGGGCGATCGCGGTTGCCGCGGTCATCCTCGCCATCCTCGCCTATTTCGCATCCTATGCGATCGGAGCGGTCGCTGCGCTGGTGCTGTTTTGGTTTCGCGGGGACACGAACTGGATCGTAGTTTCGCTGATCGGCGCCTTCCTTGCGCTGACCGCGGCGGTTCCCGCGCTGGCGTTGTGGCTTCAGAAGAAGGGCAGTGGCGCAATTCCCGGTTGGCTTCGCAAATTCGGGCCGGTCCACGACCTGTTCGAGATGATCGCCAAGGCCCCCGACGACATGGTCCGCGATCGCTCGATGATCGCCGAGTTGACCGCCCTCAACGTGGCACTCGTCGCGCTTGACGGGCTGACAATGTACTTTTGCCTGCTTTCGCTGGGTGTGCCGGCGTCGTTCGAGGCGGGGTTCGCCGCGATCATGATGGGGAAGATCGTGTCGACGCTGGGGCCGCTGCCGATGGGTCTCGGCACGTTCGAGACCGCAAGCGTATTGGCGTTGCGGGCGATGGGAGTCGATTTTGCGCCGGCGCTTTCGGCAACGCTGCTGTTTCGCGGTTTCACCCTGTGGCTACCGTTGATTCCAGGGATGATCGCCGCCCGCGGCCACCTCAAGGAGCGCGAAGAACCCTAGTCGCGCACCGATCGCTCGACCCACTCGGCGTAGCTCGGCAGGAGCTTGTCGACGGGCCAAACCGCGACGCACGGCGTCTCGTAGCTGTGAAGCTCGGCAATGCGCGCGACGAGCGCGTCGGCACGGCGGCTGTCGGTCTTGAAGATCGCCGGCACTTCGCGAGCGCTCTCGACCTTGCCTTCCCATCGATAGATTGAACGGCAGGGTGCGAGGATGTTGACGCAGGCGGCCAGCTTCTCCTCGATCGCGCCGCGTCCGATGCGCCCGGCCTCCTCGTCGGTCGCGAACACCGCGTAGACGGAAACGACCGTCATCTTCGCTTCTCGCCAACGACGTGCGCGCCCCATACGGTCGACGCCAGCACGAGCGCTCCGACCGCCTGGTGAAGTACCGCGACTGCAAGCGCGATTCCGGTCATCACCGTCGCAATGCCAAGGATGATCTGCGTTCCGAACGTCGAATGGATGGCGATCGACGCCGGCCGGGAGCCGGCCCGTTTCACGTTGCGCGCGAACAGGACGAGCGCGGCTACGACCACCCACGCCCACCAGCGGTGGAGGAAGTGGAGGAGGAACGGGTCATGGGTGAAGGCGAACGCCATGCCGTTGGACCAGTCGACACCCTCGGGGAAGAAGTGCCCGTTCATCAGCGGCCACGTGTTCGAGACGTAACCGGCCCTGAAGCCCGCCACCCAGGCGCCGAGAAGCAGCTGCAGGAAAAGGACCGCAAGCGTTGCCGCCGACCAGCCGGTGAGCCGCGCCGGCCTTGCCCGCGGGTCGTTGCCGATGGCGCGAAGGTCGAGCGCGGTCCAGATCAGCGCGCTCATCAGGAAAAGGGCGAACAGCAGGTGTGCGGAGAGGCGATAGGGGCTGACTTCGGTCCGGCCCTCAAGCCCGGAGAGCACCATCAGCCAGCCGACAGCGCCCTGGAGCCCGCCAAGCACGAACAGCGCCACCAGCCGCCAGCCGAAACCCTTGGGAATTGCGCGCCTTGCGGCGAACCACAGCGCACCGGCGAAGAAGACCAGTCCGATTACTCGGCCGAGCAGGCGATGGGCCCATTCCCACAGGAAAATGAACTTGAATCCGGCGAGATCCATCCCGCCGGGACCCGCCACCTGCCGGTATTGCGGGGTCTGCTTGTAGAGGTCGAATTCGTGCAGCCAATCCTGGTGGCTGAGCGGCGGGACCGCGCCGGTTACCGGTTGCCACTGCGTGATGGAAAGCCCGCTTTCGGTGAGCCGGGTGATCCCGCCGATGACGACCATCGCAAACACCAGTGCGGCGGTGAGGTACAGCAGGTTGGCGAGCGCGCACGGCTTCGCGGTCGTGCTTGCGGCGCTCCGAGTCGGAAGGGCGTGGTCCATCGTCGCGGGCTATGCCCACGTGAAATCCCTGCCGGCAAGCCGCCATTTTTCGTGCAATGTAATATTGTATCGTAACGAGAACGCGCATATATGCGTCTTCGTCATGGTTGCGCTTCTTCGAAAACCCGGGCTGTTGGACCGGCTGGCAATTGGCCTGTCCGGCCTGTGCCTCGTCCATTGCCTGGGAACGGCGGTGCTCCTCGCGCTCCTGGCCAGTGCCGGCGGGCTGTTAGGGTCGCCGATCGTCCACGAGGTCGGACTGTCACTGGCGATGATGCTCGGTGCGGTGGCCCTTGGCCGCGGAGTGCTCGAGCACGGGTTCATGATGCCGAGCGCAATTGGCGCGCTCGGGCTTGGAAGTCATGGCGGGAGCGCTGGGCTTGCCGCACGACGGCACCGAAGCGCTTTACACGGTCGTCGGCGTGGGATTGCTCGCGCTCGGCCACCGGCTCAACTTCCTTGCCTCCGAGTAACCTTGCCGAGCCCGGTTCGCGGGCCTATTTCAAGCGATACGAGATGACGTCTCACGATCACCAGATTCACGAGGGCGAGTCCCTCCGGCGCGCGGCGCGCGAGCACCTTGAGTTCAAGGGCGAGCAGTGGACCGACATGCGCTCTGCGGTTTTCGACGCGCTTGCGTCATTCGACCGCCCGGCAAGCGCCTACGACATCGCCGAGGCGGTTTCCAAGTCGCAGGACCGGCGGATTGCGGCGAATAGCGTCTATCGAATCCTCGACCTGTTCGTCGGCTCGAACCTTGCTCGACGGGTGGAAAGCGCCAACGCCTACGTCGCCAACCAGCACCCCGACTGCCTTCACGACTGCATCTTCCTGATTTGCGACAATTGCGGGCAGGCGACCCACATTGACAACGACACTCTGTCCGGCGGAATCCGCGATGCCGCCGCCACTGCCGGATTCGCTGCAAAGCGGCCGGTAATCGAGGTTCGCGGCACCTGCGGGGATTGCAGCGACCATTAATCGCTCCGGTGCCGAAACAGCACTCGGAACCTCCTGAACAGACGTTCATTCCGTTAATAGGAAGACGTTAACACACAGGAGGAGCTACGTGGTTGATATTCGGACAGAAAGGGAAGCAGACGCCCTTCTGCCCCCGCCATCGTTGCTAAAGCGAGTGTCGTGGGGCGCGATCTTTGCGGGAGCCGTGATTGCCGTCGCGCTGATGGCGCTTCTGAGCCTCCTGGGCGTCGCAATCGGCTTCGACAGCATCCAGATCGGCGAACCGGTCAACGATATTCCGACGGCCACCGCGTTGTGGTGGGCAGTCTCAAGCATTGTAGCCACCGGCCTCGGCGCATTCGTGGCCGGGCGACTGGCCGGAATTCCCAACCCGCTTACGGGCATGTTCCACGGTGCTGCAGTGTGGGCAGTCTCAAGCCTGGTCACCCTATGGCTTGCAGCCTCCGCAATCGGCTTCGCTTTCGGGCTCGCCGGCCAGGCAGTTTCGACAACCGCGAACGTCGCGGGCGGCGTCGTCAGCACTGCAGGAACGCTTGCCGTCGAGGGCGGCGGAGCGGCTGTTTCCGCGGTCCCGAGCGGCGTTGCGCCGACGCGTGACCAGATTCGCAACGAGGCCGTTGGAATTGCTAACCAGGCAGGAGTGGGGCAGCAGAACGTCAGTGCCGCCCAAAATGCGGTCGGTGCAGCCGCGCGCGACATGATCCGCACGCCCGGAGACATTCCGCAGGATCTGAGCCAACTCATCGACCGGCTTTTCCGCGGGCCGAATGCGGCTCTCACTCCGCAAGAACAGGATCGCCTGGTCACGGTCATTGCCAATCGCCTTGGCGTCTCGCGTGACGAAGCGCAGCAGATTGCCCAGCGTTGGCAGGGGCAGGCGAACGCCGCGTGGACGAATATCCGCTCGACGGGTCAGAATACCGCCAACCAGCTAGGCAACGTTGCCGAGGATGTCGGCCAGACTGCGATCGACGTTACCGCCGATTTCGCCTGGTACATGTTCTGGAGTTCGCTTGCGGGACTGGTTGCGGCACTAATCGGCGCCGCTCTTGCAGCGCCGACCCTGGCTGGCGCGGTAGCGGCCCGCGAAACTGACGACCTGACGTAGTCCAGCGGGTCGACGTGAATCGCCGGAGCCTCGGCTTACGTCCGGGGCTTCGGCTTTCCCGCGTCTCAAGAAGGGGCTAGAGGCGAGGCGATGTCACAAGGCCCCGATACTCCGCTCCTCGACACCGTCACCGTGCCCGGGGACCTTCGCAAGCTCGACAAGTCGCAGCTGGAGCAGGTTGCCGACGAGCTTCGCCAGGAAGTGATCTCCGCCGTTTCGGTGACCGGCGGCCATCTCGGTGCGGGCCTTGGAGTGGTCGAGCTGACCGTCGCCCTGCACTACGTTTTCGACACTCCCAACGACAAGCTCATCTGGGACGTCGGCCACCAAGCCTATCCGCACAAGATCGTCACCGGTCGCCGCGACCGCATCCGGACGCTTCGCCAGGGCGGCGGGTTGTCCGGCTTCACCAGGCGCAGCGAGAGCGAATACGACCCGTTCGGAGCGGCCCACAGCTCAACGTCGATTTCCTCGGCGCTTGGCTTTGCAATCGCCAACAAGCTTTCCGGCGATCCGCATCATGCGATCGCCGTCATTGGCGACGGTGCGATGAGCGCGGGAATGGCCTATGAGGCGATGAACAATGCAGCGGCCGCGGGTAACCGGCTGATCGTGATCCTCAACGACAATGACATGTCGATCGCGCCGCCGGTCGGATCGCTTCGAAACGCGCTCGCCCGCCTGGTTAGCTCGAGCAAATACCTCGGTCCGCGCAAGCTGGCGCAGAAATTCGCACGGGCGATGCCCGAGCCGCTCCACGTCGCCGCGCGGCGGATGGAGGAATATGCCCGCGGTATGTTCACCGGCGGCACCCTCTTCGACGAGCTCGGCTTCTACTACGTCGGCCCAATCGACGGCCATGACGTCAACGCGCTCGTCGAAGTCCTCGAAAACGTCCGCGACGCAGAGGAAGGGCCGATGCTGGTCCACGTCGTCACCAAGAAGGGCAAGGGCTATGGACCGGCAGAACAGGCAGCCGACAAATATCACGGCGTGGTCAAGTTCGACGTCGTTTCGGGCAAGCAGGCGAAGTCGAGCGGCGGGCCTCCGTCTTACCAGAACGTCTTTGGCGAGACGCTGGCGAAGCTCGCCGACACGGACCCGAAAATCTGCGCGATCACTGCCGCGATGCCGTCCGGCACGGGCGTCGACAAATTCGCCGCTGCGCATCCCGATCGCGCCTTCGACGTCGGAATAGCCGAGCAGCATGCGGTGACCTTCGCCGCTGGCCTTGCGGCACAAGGCTATCGGCCGTTCTGCGCCATTTATTCGACGTTCCTCCAGCGCGCTTACGACCAGGTCGTCCACGACGTCGCGATCCAGAACCTGCCGGTTCGCTTCGCGATGGACCGCGCCGGCCTGGTCGGCGCCGACGGTGCAACCCACGCCGGCAGCTTCGACCTTGCCTACCTGTGTACTCTCCCGAACTTCGTCGTCATGGCGCCGTCGGATGAGGCGGAGCTGGTGCACATGGTGAAGACCATGGAGCTGCACGACAGCGGCCCCATCGCGGTTCGCTATCCACGCGGGGCGGGCAGGGGCGTTGAGTTGCCCGAAGAGCCGCAGGCGCTCGAGATCGGCAAGGGCCGGATCGTTCGGGAAGGAAGCAAGGTCGCAATCCTGTCGCTTGGGACGCGACTGGAGGAGGCGGAAAAAGCCGCCGACCAGCTCGAGGCGAAGGGCCTTTCAACCACGCTGGCCGATTTGCGTTTTGCCAAACCGCTCGATGACGAACTCATCCGCAAGCTGCTGACGACGCACGAGGTGGCCGTCACCGTCGAGGAAGCGTCGATCGGCGGCCTCGGCGCGCACGTGCTGACGATGGCCAGCGACGAGGGCCTGACCGATGGCGGCCTCAAAATCCGGACGATGCGACTGCCCGACCGCTTCATCGATCACGACAAGCCCGAAAAGCAGTATGACGAAGCCGGCCTCAACGCGCCGCAGATCGTCGAAACGGTGCTCAAGGCCCTGCGCAGCAACAGCGCCGGCGTCGAGGAGGCTCGGGCGTAGCCAAGGTTCGCGCCGACCAGCTGCTGGTGAGCCGGGGTCTCGCCGAAAGCCGGACCAAGGCGCAGGCGCTGATCATGGCCGGCGCGGTGTATTCTGGCGAGAGGAAGCTGGCGAAGGCCGGCGACATGCTGGCGGGGGACGCGCCGCTCGAGGTGCGCGGCAAGGATCATCCGTGGGTTTCGCGCGGCGGGATCAAGCTTGCTCACGGACTCGACGAGTTCGGTTTCGACGTCGCCGGCTCGGTTGCCCTCGACATCGGAAGCTCGACCGGCGGCTTTACCGACGTTTTGCTCAGCCGAGGCGCGGCGAAGGTCTATGCCGTCGACGTCGGCACCAACCAGCTTGCCTGGAAGCTCCGGCAGGACCCGCGGGTGATCGTCCACGAGCAGACCAACGCCCGGCATCTCGACAGCAGCATAGTCCCCGAGCCGCCCGACATCGTTACTTGCGACGCAAGCTTTATATCATTGTCCAAGGTACTGGAATCGCCACTGAACCTCGCGCGCGCTGGCGCCAGGCTGGTCGCTTTGGTCAAGCCACAGTTCGAAGCCGGGCGAGCGGAAGTGGGGAAGGGCGGCGTGGTCCGCGACCCCGCAGTTCACGAGCGCGTCTGTACCGAGGCCAAAGACTGGGTTGAAAGCCAGGGCTGGAGTGTTGTTGGTCTCACGACGAGCCCGATCACCGGGCCCGAGGGCAATGTGGAATTCCTGTTGGGAGCGATCAAGAATGGCTGAATCGGCGAGCGGGCAATGGTGGCGATATGCGCTGGTGACGGTCCCCGGGATCGTGATTTGCGGTTCGGCGAGCGGGTGGCTTTCCAATTCCGGTTTCGGGAATGGCTGGTTCGACAACCTCAACAAGCCGTTCTTCATGCCGCCGGGATGGGCATTCGGAGTCGCATGGACGATTCTCTACATCCTTCTCGGGATCGCCTTGGCGATGATCCTCGCCGAGCCGGAATCGCCCGCTCGAAAGAAAGCGCTGTTGCTGTTTTTCGTCCAGCTGGCGCTCAATTTCGCCTGGTCGCCGCTGTTCTTCGCAGCCCACGCGGTGAAGCTTGCGCTGGTTACGATCTTTGTGATGGCCGCCATTGCCGCCATGGCGGCACGTCAATTCTGGCACATTCGACGGGTAGCGGGCGGCTTGATGCTTCCCTATCTGGCATGGTTGTGCTTCGCGGCGGCGCTGAATGCCGCGATCGACAATCTCAACCCGGGCGCAGACTCGCTGTTCGGTTGACAGGAGGACAGTCATGCAGTCGGAAAATCGGATCTTCGACGACTTCGTGAAGATGGTGAACGGCTTTGCCGGGACGATGGCCGGAATGGGCCGCGAGGCCGAGGAGTTCGAACTCGTCAGAAAATGCGCGAGTGGATCGGCGGAATGGACTTCGTGTCCCGCGACGAGTTCGATGCGGTCAAGGCGATGGCCGCCAAGGCCCGCGAGGAGAATGAGGCCCTCAAGCAGCGTGTCGCCGCGCTCGAGGCGAAAGCCGGCGGTGCAGCCAAGCCCAAGGCCGCGCCCAAGCGCAAGCCGGGAGCGAAATCCTGACCGAAGCCGACGTCACCGACGCGCCCGAAGACGGCGCTCCGATCGAAATCCTCGAGCAATATTTCGAGGCTCGCGGCTGGCCGTGCGAGCGCTCCGGTGATGGCGAAATCGTCGCCTCGGCGAGCGGAAGCTGGGCGCAATACGAGCTTCGCGGCGTCTGGCGCCCGGAAGACCAGGTGCTCCAGTTCCTCGCCTTTCCCGACATCAAGGTCGCGCCCGAAAAGCGCTCGGCTATCTACGAAGCCCTGGGCCTGATGAACGAGCAGCTGTGGCTCGGCCATTTCGAGATGTGGTCGGGATCCGGCCTCATCGTCTTTCGCCACTCGACCGTTCTCGACACCCGCGACGGCGAGGGACTTAGCATCGAACAGGCGGAAGCGATTTCGGAAGCCGCGCTTGAAGAATGCGAGCGATTCTACCCCGTTTTCCAGTTCGTCCTGTGGGGCGGGAAGAGCCCGGGCGAAGCGCTTGCTGCGGCACTGATCGATACCCACGGAGAAGCATGATGCAATTACCGTCCCCGACCTGGTTCGTCGGCTGCGGGAACATGTCCGGAGCGATGGTTGAAGGCTGGCGAAGCGCCGGTGTCGACCTGTCCAGCGCTGTTGCGATTCGCCCCAGCGGTAAGCCCGTCACCGGGCTTCGAACCGTCTCCTCGCTCAAAGAGGCAGGGCCGGCGCCGGCGATGACGGTTCTCGGCGTCAAGCCGCAGAAGCTCGACGAGGTCGCCGGGGACCTGGCGCCGTGGATCACTTCCAAGACCATCGTCGTCTCGATCCTCGCCGGAGTGGAGGCCGAAAGCCTTCGGCAGCGCTTTGCCAAGGGTGTGATCGTGCGGGCGATGCCCAACATGCCGGTCGCGGTACGCCGCGGGGTGGTCGCGCTCTACAGCAAGGACGCCGACGACGCCGTCCGCAAGCAGCTCGGCGACGCCTTTGCTGCGCTGGGCTTTGCGATGTGGGCCGAAAGCGAGCAGGCGTTTGGATCGATCGGCGCGGTTGCCGGTGCCGGCCCGGCTTATGTTGCGCGATTCATCGACGCCCTCTCCGACGCGGCCGCGCAGCAGGGGCTTCCACAGGCACTCGCCTCGACGCTCGCGCTGGAGACGGTGCTGGGCACCGGCTGGCTTGCCGCCTCGACCGGTGAAACCATGGACGAGCTCGCCCGGCGAGTCGCTAGCCCCGGCGGCACGACGGAGGCGGGGCTGGCGGTTCTCGACCGGGAAGCGGCTCTCCAGACCCTCATCGGCAAGACGATCGATTCAGCGCGCCGGCGCGGGGCGGAGCTGGCCGCTGAAGCCCGCGGCGAACAGGTCGCCTGAACTTTACGACTCGGGCGGTCTGCCCTAGGCGCTAGGTCATGTCAGACCCGCAGCCCTATCACGACCGCGAAGGCTCTATCTGGTTCGACGGCAAGCTGGTGCCGTGGCGCGAAGCAGAGGTCCACGTGCTCACCCACGCGCTCCACTATGCGTCCTCGGTGTTCGAGGGGCAGCGCGCCTACAACGGCGAAATCTTCAAGCTCGACGATCACAGCCGGCGGCTGCACCGAAGCGCGAAGATGCTCGGTTTCGAAATCCCGTGGAGCGTCGAGGAGATCAACGCCGCCTGCAAGGAGGTCCTCAAGGCCAACGACCTGGTCGATGCTTACATGCGCCCCGTGGCCTGGCTCGGCTCCGAGCGGATGGGCGTGTCGCCGAGCGGCGCCGGCGTCCACATGGCGATCGCCGCCTGGGAGTGGGGTAAGTATTTCTCGCCCGAAAAGGCGAAGAAGGGGATCCGGCTGACGATTGCGCCGTGGCGCCGCCCCGCGCCCTACACCGCGCCGGTCCATTCCAAGGCCTCGGGCCTGTACATGATCGCGATGATGTCGCGGAAGCATGCGGAAGACACCGGCTTTGACGATGCGCTGATGTTCGACTGGCGCGGGCAGGTGGCCGAGGCAACCGGCGCCAACGCCTTCTTCGTCCGCGACGGCGCGCTCTATACTCCGACACCGGATTGCTTCCTCGACGGGATTACCCGCCGAACCGTGATGGACCTTGCCCGCAAGCGCGGGGTCGAGGTGGTCGAGCGGACGATCTGGCCCGAGGAGCTGGAAAGCTTCCAGCAGATGTTCCTCACCGGAAGCGCCGCCGAAGTCACTCCGGTGGGATTCGGTGGGCCCGTGGAGTTTCGAAGTCGGCGACCTGACGCTGCAGCTGGCCAAGGACTACGACGACCTGGTGAACGGGCGCCTTTCGAACGCTTGAACCGGGTTGGAATAGGGGCGCAGCCAGCTATATGGCCGCCTCACGCTGCTGGGGCGTCGCCAAGTGGTAAGGCAGCGGCTTTTGGTGCCGCCATTCGCAGGTTCGAATCCTGCCGCCCCAGCCAGCCTTCGCTCCGCTTCGCAAGCTTCGGCTGGGCAAGCCAGCATCGCGAAGGCTTATTTCTCCATTTCGGAGAATGGTTTAATCGGTCGGAGAGCCAATTCGCCACAACAGCTGTGCGATGGTTCAGCAGGCTTCCGATCAGGCATTTCCACGCAGGGAAGAGCGTGTCCGGGTGATGCTTCCGGCGCGGGTTCGAACTGCGTCGGGGTGGAGCGACGCCTGTATCCTCAACATTTCCTCGAACGGCCTGCTGGTTTATTCGAACACCACTGCCGAGCCCGGGCAGTTCGTCGAGATCCGCCGGGGCCGCCAGCTGGTGATTGCCAGGATCGTTTGGCGAAAGAACCAGCGAATCGGCCTTTGGAGCCCCGAAGTCCACATCCAGGACCTGATCAGCGACGAAACCATCGCCGCTGCGACGCAAGGAAGGGCGGTCGCGATCGAACGCCGCACGGTGCCGCGCGACGACGGCAGAAGCCGGGCGCGGGCGCGGGCGATCGAGTTCGGGTCCACTCTCGCAATCGTCGCTGCGATTTCTGCGTGGGCGGCCGTTTACGTGTACCAGATCCTCTCGAAGCCGCTTGCAACCGTGAAAGCTGCCCTCGGCACACAGTGAACCATGCTTGAGTTGCGGCACGTGCCAAGTGCATGACTGCTGCGATGGCCGGGCCGCTTCACGGATTGTCGATTGTCGAGCTGGCCGGAATCGGGCCTGCGCCGTTCGCCGGGATGATGCTCGCCGACCATGGGGCCGACGTCATCCGCGTGGAGCGTAAAGGGTTGATCGGCTTTCCCGGCGATCCCCTTCTGCGGTCGCGGCGAAGCATCGGCCTCGATCTCAAGAAGCCGGGCGCCCGTGACGTCGTCCGCAAGCTCGCCGCCCGGGCCAACGGTCTGATCGAAGGCCTGCGCCCAGGCGTTGCCGAGCGCCTCGGCGTCGGCCCGGACGAGTTACTGAGCACCAACCCGAAACTGGTCTACGGCCGGGTCAGCGGCTGGGGGCAGGAGGGACCGCTTTCGCAATCGGCGGGGCACGATCTCGATTACCTCGCGCTCACCGGGCTTCTCCACGCAATCGGCCCGAAGGAACGGCCCGTCGTTCCGATCAACTACATCGCAGATTTTGCCGGCGGCGGGATGATGCTCGCCTTCGGCATGGTTGCGGCGCTCCTCGAGGTCCAGCGCGGCGGCGAAGGCCAAATCGTGGATTGCGCGATGAGCGATGGAGCGGCCCTCATTGGAGCGCTGACCTACGGGATGCGCGCTGCCGGGCTTTGGAGCGACGAACGCGAATCGAACCTGCTCGACGGAGGCGACCCCGCCTATGGCGTCTATCGCTGCAGCGACGGACGATTCCTGGCGGTGGCGGCGATCGAGCCGCAGTTCCGGAGCGCGCTCCTCGCGGGCTTGGGTCTCCCCGAAGGTGCCGGCACCGCCGAACTGGCCGCGGCCATTGCGCTCGACAGCCGCGACTCCTGGGTTCGCCGCTTTGCGGGCATCGACGCCTGCGTCGCCCCCGTGCTGACGATGGAGGAAGCGCCCAAGCATCCGCACAATGCCGCTCGCGGCACCTTCATCGACCTCGACGGGGTCGTCCAGCCAGCGCCGGCGCCGCGCTATTCCCGCTCGTCCACCGCCGAGCCGTCGTCGCCGCGCCCGAAATCGGATGGGGACTCGATTCTCGGCGAGATCGGCTATTCGGAGGTAGAAATTGGCGCGTTGCGCCGCGAAGGAGTGCTCACTTGAATCCGGTTTACCAGCAAATCCAGACCAGCGTCTTCGAGCGAATGTCCTCGCTCGCCGCTACTCACGACGCCGTCAACCTGGGGCAGGGCTTTCCCGACTTCGGCTGGCCGGACGCGATCCTCGACGCCGCCGCACGGGCGCTCAAGGACGGGTCCAACCAATATGCCCCGTCGCGCGGGCTTCCAAAGCTCCGCCAAGCCATTGCCGGCCACTACAATCGCTGGTTCCGCGAAAGCCTCGATGCCCAGAACGTGTGCGTCACCTCGGGCGCAACCGAAGCTCTGGCGTCCGCGATACTGGCGACGGTGACCCCGGGCGACGAAGTGATCGTCTTCACCCCCGCCTACGACAGCTATGCACCGATGATCCGGCGGGCAGGGGGCAAGGTCCGCGAGATTGCACTCCACCCACCCGAATGGCGGATCGACCGGGAGAGCGTCGAAGCCGCGATCGGGCCCAACACCCGCGTCATCCTGTTCAACAATCCGCAGAACCCGACCGGGCGGCTGTTCGGCCGTGAAGAATTGCAGGTCATTGCCGACGCGGCGACGGCGCACGACCTGATCGTCATCAGCGACGAGGTGTGGGAGCATATCCTCCTCTACGGGCAGGAGTTCACTCCCCTGGCCACGCTTCCCGGAATGGGCGAGCGGACGTTGAAGATCGGCTCGGCCGGAAAGATTTTCTCGCTGACCGGGTGGAAGGTCGGCTGGATCTGCGCGGCGCCGGGGGTGGCGAACATCGCTGCCCGGGCTCACCAGTTCCTGACTTTCTCGACTGCTCCCAACCTGCAGGCGGCGGTCGCCTTCGGGATGGAAGAAGGCGATAGCTGGATCGAGCCGATGCGGCAGCGGTTTGCGCGTGCCCGCGACAGGCTTGCCAGCGGCCTCGACAGCGCCGGTTACGCCACGCTGCACGCAGCCTCGACCTACTTCCTGTGCGTCGACCTGGAACAGTCGGGACTGAAGGTCGACGACGAAGCCTTCGCCGCTGCGGCGGTTGAGAAAGCGGGCGTCGCCGTGGTGCCGGTCTCCGCCTTTGCCGAAACCGACCCGCCGCGGCACATCGTGCGCCTGTGCTTCGGCAAGCGCGACGAGACTCTCGACAGCGGAATCGCGGCGATGAAGCGGGCGAAGGCGCTTTTCGGATGAGCCCGGCGGAAGAAACCCGCGCGCTGCTCGAGAAGCTTGGAGGCAGCGGTCGCGGGTCGCTCGAGAGCCGTTCCCCCATCGACGGCTCGCTGATCGGCAGCGTCGCACCGGCAAAAGACGTCGCCGGCGCATGCGAGCGAGCGGTCGCTGCGTTCGAAGAGTGGCGCAAAGTCCCCGCTCCGCGACGTGGCGAATTGGTGCGCCTTCTCGGCGAGGAGCTCCGTGCGGCGAAGGAGCCGCTTGGCCGCCTCGTCACGCTCGAATGCGGCAAGATCCTCCAGGAGGGCCTCGGCGAAGTCCAGGAGATGATCGACATCTGCGACTTCGCGGTCGGATTGTCGCGACAGCTCTACGGGCTGACGATCGCAAGCGAGCGGCCAGACCACCGGATGCTCGAACAGTGGCATCCGCTGGGGCCGGTGGCCGTGGTCACCGCGTTCAACTTCCCGGTCGCGGTGTGGGCGTGGAATTCGGCGCTTGCGCTGGTCTGCGGCGATCCGGTGATCTGGAAACCAAGCGAAAAGGTACCGCTGTGTGCGCAAGCGGTCATGGCGCTTGCCGCTCGTGCGCTCGACCGCTTCGGCGACGCTCCCGAAGGCCTTCTCCAGTGCCTCCAGGGCGGCCGCTCCGTCGGCGAAACGCTCGTTGGCGACGCCCGCATCGCGCTCGTGTCGGCAACTGGCTCGACGAAGATGGGGCGAATGGTCGGACCGAAGGTGGCGAAGCGGTTCGGCCGCGTGCTGCTCGAGCTCGGCGGCAACAATGCGGCGATCGTCACGCCATCGGCCAATCTCGACCTCGCGGTCCAGGCCATCGTCTTCGCCGCTGCGGGCACGGCCGGGCAGCGCTGTACGACGCTTCGCCGGCTGATTGTTCACGAAAGCATCGCGTATGACCTCGTCGAGCGCCTCCGTGCGCAATTCGGGCGGGTTGCCGTCGGCGATCCGCGCGAGCCCGCAACGCTGGTAGGGCCGCTCATCGACGGCGAAGCCTTTGGAGCGATGAACGCCGCGCTGGACCGCTCGCGCAAGCAGGGGGCAGCGGTACACGGCGGCGAGCGCGTGGAGTGCGTGGATGGCGGCTATTACGTCCGCCCGGCTCTGGTCGAAGTTGCCGAGCAGAAAGGCGTCGTTCTCACGGAAACATTCGCGCCGGTCCTCTACGTGCTGCGCTATTCGAAGCTCGACGAGGCAATTTCCATCAACAACGCTGTTTCACAGGGTCTTAGCTCGGCTATTTTCACAACCGATCTTAGGGAATCCGAGCGCTTCCTGTCGGCCTGCGGATCGGATTGCGGCATCGCCAACGTGAACATCGGTCCCTCGGGAGCGGAGATTGGCGGCGCTTTCGGCGGCGAAAAGGAAACCGGCGGCGGACGCGAAAGCGGCTCCGATTCCTGGCGGGCCTACATGCGCCGCCAGACCAACACCATCAATTACGGCAATGCGCTGCCACTGGCGCAGGGGATCGAATTCAAGGTCGCGCCCTAGCCGATCAGCTTGGGCCACCGCGCTTCGAAATCGTCGCACCATTGGCGCAGCGAGGCGCCGTCGAGCGGCTGCGCGATGAGATAACCCTGGGCCACATCGCACTTCACCCCGCGCAGGAAACGCAGCTGCTCGGCGGTCTCGATCCCTTCGGCGGTGGCGACAAGACCGAGACCGTGGGCAAGTTCCACGATGGCCTTGACGATGACGCAGCTGTCATGGGCGTGGGGAAGGTCGCGAACGAACAGCCGGTCGATCTTCACCTCCGTGAACGGCAGCTGGCGAAGCTGCATCAGCGAAGAATAGCCGGTGCCGAAATCGTCGATGGCAAGACCGATGCCCTTGATCCGGAAGCGGGTGAGCGTGTCCATCAGCTTGATCAGCGGCTGGGTCGCACCCTCGGTCAGTTCCAGCACCAGCCGGTCGGTCGGGACGTCCAGCTCGTTGCACACGCGTTCGACAAGGTCGGGAAAATCCAGGCTCTGCAGGCTGATCGCCGAGATGTTGAAGGCGACGTTGGTGTCCAGTCCTTGGTCGCGCCACGCCTTCCACTGGGTCAGCGTCGTTCGCAAACCCCAGTCGGTAAGCGGCGCGATCAGGCCATGGTCTTCCGCCAGCGGCACGAATCGTGAGGGCTCCACCGGCCCGAATTCCGGCCGGTCCCAGCGCACCAGTGCTTCGAGGCGGGTAAGCTCGCCGGTGTCCATCCGGACTTTCGGCTGGTAAACCATGTGAAGCTCGCCGCGATCGAGCGCCCGCTCGAACCCGCGTACCAGCGAGGCGTCGTGCTTGGCCTTCATTCCACGAAGCTCGACCGCATGGTCGAAAGCAGCCGCTCCAGGTCGTTGAAGCGGACCGGCTTTTCCAGCGGCCCGACCATCGTCAGCCCAAGCGCCTCACCGAGACGGAACGCGGACTCGAGGACCCGGCGGTCGAATCCGCTGATGATCAGCACCGGCGCGCTGTGGTTTTCGTCGGCAAGGAAGCGGAGCAGCTCGACTCCGTCCATTCCGGGCATTCCAAGGTCAAGCGCGACCATGTCGGGCCGTTCGGCGCAGGCGGCTTCGCGAAACGAGTTGGCATTGGCGGTGAGAATCGGGTCGAACCCGCACTCGCGGGCGACATGTGCGACGAAGTCGGCGAGCGCCGGTTCATCGTCAATCACCAGCAGCCGCGGCTGCCTCATCGCTTGCTCCTACCGCCTAAGTCGCGCTTTGCGCCTCGTCCGAAACGATTGAAACCGCTTTTTAACCGTGAAGCGTCCAAAATGAGACAGAAGTGCTTTTACGGGTATCAGGAAGGCAGCGGATGTTTGAATCGATAATCCGGCGAAAGCGGGGCGAGTCCTTCGCCAGCGATCAGGCTGCGTTCGAATCGACCACCTTTTCGCTGACCACGGCGGTTCCGCGGCCTGTCGAGCGGCGCTCGGACGAGCGGCTGGTCCCGCTACTCAAGATCGCCAAGATCACCAGCGAAAGCGGCGAGCGGCTGATGCGGCTGCGCAACATCTCCGCCGGCGGAGTGATGGGCGAGGTTAATGATTGCCCGGCAGTCGGCGAGCACGTTGCGGTCGAGCTGTCGTCGCAGAAGATCCCTTCCACGGTCACCTGGATCAGGGAGGGCCTGGCCGGGATCAAGTTCGACCAGGATGTCGACCTCGGAGAGCTTCTGGCGGGCCGCAAGCCGCGCCACGGCTTTCGTCCGCGCCCACCGCGCCTGACGGTGAACTGCAAGGCGTCGGTCCGCGTCGGCAACGTCTATTATTCGGTCGACGTGCACGACGTTTCGCTGGGCGGAATGAAGGTCGAGCCGATCGAGGAATATTGCGTTGGCCGCAAGGTCGTCGTCGTTGTCGAGAGCCTCAAGCCGATCAAGGGCGAAGTCCGCTGGTTTTCGGAGCGCCGCGCCGGAATCATCTTCGACAGGCCGCTCGAATTCGACGAGCTCGCCGAATGGGTCGGCAAGCGCCTTGAGGTCGCCAGCCTGAAGGCAAGCTTCCAGCGCGACTGACCACTCGCAAACCCGCGCTCCCGTGCCTATCTCCACTTTGAAAGGAGACTGGCCATGGCCGAAGACGTCGCGGTTCTTGCAGGTGGATGCTTCTGGTGCACCGAAGCGGTGTTCAACGACGTCATCGGGGTGAAGTCCGTCGAAAGCGGCTATACCGGTGGTTCGGTCGCCAATCCCACCTACAAACAGGTATGCGGCGGCGACACCGGCCACGCCGAGGCGATCCGGATTACCTTCGATCCCGACACGCTAAGCTACGGCGACCTTCTCGATATCTTCTTTGCCACCCACGACCCGACGCAGCTCAACCGCCAGGGTAACGACGTCGGCACTCAGTATCGCTCGGCGATCTTCCCGCAGGATGCCCGGCAGGAAGAGGAAGCGCACGAGGCAAAGGACCGCGCGCAGGGCGATTGGGACGGCAATGTCGTGACCTCGATCGAGCCGAAGTCGCAATGGTGGCCCGCCGAAGGCGACCATCAGGGCTATTGGGAGGGAGAGGGGCAGCGGAACCCCTATTGCATCGCAACCATCCCGCCAAAGCTGCAGAAGCTGCGCAAGAGCTTCCAGGCCCGCGTCAAAAGCGAGTCCGCGCAGATCTAGCGCGGAGCGGACGCCCGGCGCAGCCGGTCGTTGATTGCCGCACCGAGACCGCCGTGCGGGACCGGCGCCACCGCTATCGCCGGCTTCGCGGATTGGTCGCCGCGGTGAAGCAGGTCGAAGAGCCGCGCCGCCGCTTCGGTCACGCTGCCCGATGGACTCAGGTTCGAGTCGCCGTCGACCGAGCCAAATCCAATCAGATATTCGCCCTCGCGGGCTTCCCTCGCCTCCAGCCGCAGCGGCTTCGAGGGCGCGTAGTGGCTCGCGAGCTGGCCCGGAGCCTCGATTCGCTCGTCCGAGACGGGCTTGGCCCCGGCAATCTCGACTGGACCTTTGCGAAGCAGGCGAAGCTCGCCGCCGCGTTCGGCAACGATCGTCGATTCGATTCCACCGGGGCAGGGGCCGTCGTCGACGATCAGCGCAATTCGGCCGTCCAGGCTCCGCAGGACGTGTTCGGCGCGGGTCGAGCTGATCGAGCCGCTTGCGTTTGCCGACGGTGCCGCCAGCGGGCGCCCGGCCTCGCGAAGGAGCGCCTGGATCGCGCGGTGGCCTGGCACCCGCACTGCCACCGTCGGCAGTCCCGCGGTCACCAGCGAAGCGATCCCGCTTTCCGGCCTCAGCGGCGCGACGATGGTCAATGGTCCCGGCCAATGCTCGTTCGCAAGACTTGTCGAACGCGGCCCGAGATCGGCGATCCGTTGCGCTTCTGACAAGCTGGAAACATGCACAATCAATGGGTTAAAGGATGGTCTTCCCTTGGCCTGGTAAATCCTCGCGACCGCTTCGGCGTCCGTTGCATCGGCGGCGAGGCCGTAGACCGTCTCTGTGGGTACGGCGACAGGCTCGCCGGCAAGGACGAGGCGCGCAGCCTCGGCGATCGCCTCGTCGTTGAATGGGAGAATTCGGGTTGCGACCTTGTGCGCCATGCGGCGGCGCTACCGGATTCGCCGCCCGGGCGGAAGTTCAGGCCGTTTCCCGGTCGAGGAGCTGCGCGGGATCGATCCCGAGCCGGTCCATGCGGCTGCGGATCTCCGGCCACTCTTCGGTGAGGAAGCGTGCCTTTTCCGAATCCTTCAGCCGCGCACGCGCTCCTGCGGCGACAAACAGCCCCACTCCGCGCTTCACGATCACCAGGCCCTCGTCCTGGAATCCCTGGTAGGCCTTGGCGACGGTCAGCGGGTTTGCCTGCTCTTCGGCGGCGAGTGCGCGCACCGAGGGCAAAGCGTCTCCGTCGCGATATTCCCCGGCCAGGATCGCGTTTGCGATGGTCTCGCGAAGGCGGACGTAAACCGGCTTCTCGTGCTGCGTTTTAAGCGTCATGGTGTGATAATACACCAGTGCGGGATTTCGTCAACTATTCCCCGCGCTTAGGCGTGGCAGCCATCGCCGGACCACGTTGGCGAGCCCGGGACGGGGCCGTTCCTCCAGTTCGACTGGCGAATGGCCGATGAAGATGAACCCGGCGATGCGCTCTCCAGGCTCGCAGAATTGCGCGGTCACTCTCGGCGAGTAGGCGCGCCAGCCGGTCACCCATCCTGCGACATAGCCGAGCGCGGTTGCCGCGGTCAGCAGGTTCATTGCCGCCGCGCCGCACGACAGCTCCTGCTCCCAAAGTGGAATCTTGTGGCCGTGAACGGGAGCGGAGACGAGCACCACGAGGGTGCCGCCGTAGTGGGCGAATTCCTCCTCCTTCGCGTGGCGGGCGGGAATCGCTGCGGGGTCCGTCGTCGGCCAGCGCCTGGCGAAGAAGTGTCGCCAAAGCGTCGCGCTGGTCGTTTTCGACGATCACGAACCTCCACGGCTCGAGCTTTCCGTGATCCGGAGTCCGGCTCGCCGCAGTGAGAATCCGCTCGAGATCCTGCCCCGTCGGCCCCGGCCCGGCCAACAACCGCGGGGTCGCCGACCGGCGGGTCAGCAGCAGCGAGAGCAGGGAAGATCGGTCGTTCAACACGCCCGTCCATCTAGGCAGTTGGGCGGTTCGTGCAACAATCGGCTTCACAAGCGGGTTTGCGCCGCTAGGTTGGCGAACTTCGTGCCGTTCGGACGGGCCACAGCTGGGGAGAAGTGACGCCGTGACTGGTTTTAAAGACGTTTCGCTGTGGAACGAAGCCGACTGGATCGCGGCGATCGGATCGATCGCACTGCTGATCTTCCTCGCGATCGGCGCCTACGCGGTCACTCGCAAGGAGCCGGAGTTCGCCGGCCACCCCAAGGGATTGTACGTCCTGTTCTTCGCCGAAATGTGGGAGCGATTCTCCTACTACGGAATGCGCGCCCTGCTGACTCTCTACCTGGTCAAGCACTGGCTCTACTCCGACAGCGATTCAACGATCATCTACGGCGCCTACGGAAGCCTGGTGTACATCACCCCGGTGCTCGGCGGCTGGCTTGCCGACCGCTACCTGGGCCAGCGCAAGGCCGTGCTGTTCGGCGCCGTTCTGCTGACCCTGGGCCATTTCTGCATGGCGTATGAAGGCAATGGTTCGGGATACCAGAACGATCCGGCGCTCAACGTCTTCTGGCTGGCGCTGGCTCTCATCATCGTCGGCTCTGGTTTCCTCAAGGCCAACATCTCGGTCATCGTCGGGCAACTCTACCCGCGCACCGACGTCCGCCGCGACAGCGCCTACACGATCTTTTACATCGGGATTAACGTCGGCGCAGCGATCGGAACGATCATCGCCGGTTACCTCGGCGAGACGATCGGATGGGCGTACGGGTTCGGCGCTGCCGGCGTCGGAATGCTTCTCGGGCTAGTGGTGTTCGTGCTGGGCAAGCCACTGCTTCGCGGGCGCGGCGAGCCGCCGGCACCGGCGAAGCTCAACGAGCAGGTTGCCGGGATGAAGCTCGAATGGTTCCTCTACCTGGCCGGCTTCGTCGGAGTGGCGATCATCTGGGCGCTGATCCAGTACCAGTCGGTGATCGGCTGGCTGATGCTGGTCTCGGGCGCGGCGCTGCTGGTTTATGTGCTCGTGGAGGCGTTTAAGCTCGACCACGACGCTCGTGATCGCGTGTTCGCGATGATCTTCTTCATCCTGCTGCAGCCAATCTTCTGGGGGCTGTTCGAGCAGGCGGGCGGTTCGATCAACCTGTTCACCGACCGTTTCGTCGACCGGCAAGGCGTTCCAGCTTCGTTGTTCCAGTCGATCAACCCGATCTACATCATCCTGCTCGGGCCGCTGTTCGCGATGCTTTGGCAATTCCTCGTCCGCAAGGGATGGGAGCCGCCGACCTCTGCAAAAATGGGGCTGGGCATCGTTCAGATGGGGCTCGCCTTCGTGGTTCTCGTCTGGGGCGCGAATTCGGCCGGTGCAGCGATGGTGCCGGTGGTGTTCATTTTCCTCTTCTATCTGCTCTCGACGACTGGCGAGCTTTGCCTGTCGCCGGTCGGGCTTTCGGCGATCAACCGGCTGTCGGTCCGGCACATGGCCAGCCTGATGATGGCCGCCTGGTTCTTCGGAACTGCGGGCGGCAATTACTTTGCCGGCTTCCTCGGCTCGATCATGGGCGAAGGGGAAGGCGGCGACATCACCCGCGAAGCGGCGCTCGACGTTTACTGGACGATCGGGTTGCTTGCGGTCGGGATCGGAGTCGTCGTCATTCTGGTCAGCCCGCTGGTCAAGAAGCTGTCGCACATCGACACGTTGCGCGACGATGACGAGCTCGCCGGCTACGAAGAGCTCGGCGTCGAAAACCAGGAAGCGGGGATGTTCCCGAAGCGGGAATCCAAGCCGGGGCCGCAGAAAATCTGATTAAAGCGAATGGGGTAAAAATGGGTGTTCGACTGATTGCGGCGGCAGCGCTCGCCGCCACGGCCTTGTCCGGCTGCGCGGCGCTTTCGCCGCCCAAGAAGAATGCGCCGGCAATCCACGTCAACGAGGATCCCTATCCCTCGACCTACGTGGCCTATCCGGGAGTGGTCACCGCAATTCGCGGCGCCACCGCGTTCGACGGCGTCGGAGGCCGGATCGACAATGCCACGGTCGTCTTCGCCGACGGGGTGGTGCAGGCGATCGGCGGGCCCGACCTTCCTGTTCCCGCCGGTGCGCAGCTGGTCGACGGCACGGGCAAGTTCGTCACGCCCGGCGTCATCGACGTCCACAGCCACCTCGGCGACTATCCCTCGCCGGGCGTGGAATCGCTGTCCGACGGCAACGAGGCGACCTCGCCGGTGCGCCCCGAAGTGTGGGCCGAACATAGCGTCTGGCCGCAGGACCCCGGCTTTTCGCGGGCGCTAATCAACGGCGGCGTCACCACCCTCCAGATCCTGCCCGGTTCGGCAAACCTGTTCGGCGGCCGCTCGGTGGTGCTGAAGAACGTGCCCGCGAGAACTGCCCAGGGAATGAAGTTTCCCGGCGCTCCCTACGGGCTGAAGATGGCCTGCGGCGAAAATCCGAAGCGGGTCTACGGCTCCAAAGGGAATATGCCGCAGACGCGGATGGGCAATATCGCGCTGACCCGCCAGACCTGGGCGAAAGCGCAGGCGTACAAGCGCAAGTGGGACAAATATTACAAGACCGGCGGCGAAATGCCGGAACGCGACATGGCGATGGATACGCTCAAGGGCGTCCTCGAAGGCAAGATACTGGTCCACAACCACTGCTATCGCGCCGACGAAATGGCCAACATGATCGATATGTCGAAGGAGTTCGGCTATCACATCGCGGCGTTCCACCATGCAGTCGAAGCCTACAAGATCGCCGACTTGCTGGCGGCGAACGGGATTTGCGCGGCGATGTGGGCCGACTGGTACGGCTTCAAGATGGAAGCCTATGACGCGATCAAGGAAAACATCCCGCTGGTCCACAATGCGGGCGCCTGCGCCATCGTCCACTCCGACGATCCCAACGGTATCCAGCGGCTCAACCAGGAAGCCGCCAAGGCGCTTGCCGACGGAGAGCGTGCAGGAATCCCCGGCCTGTCGGAAGCCGTCGCCTGGGAATGGCTGTCGGCCAATCCCGCCAAGGCGCTGGGAATCTTCGAGCGTACCGGAAGCCTCACACCCGGGAAGATGGCCGACGTCGTCCTTTGGAATGGCGATCCGTTCAGCGTCTACGCCCGTCCTGAACGCGTGTGGATCGACGGCGCCCTGATGTACGATGCCAATGACCCACGGCGTCGTCCGGTCAGCGATTTCGAACTAGGCCAGCCCGGCGAAGGAGACGTCAAATGATCCGCTCCGCAATCATCGCCGTGCTCCTGTGCTCCGCCGCACCTGTGGCTGCCGAGACGGTCGCAATCACCAACGGCACGGTCGCCATCGGCGACGGGTCGGGTCCGGTTGAGGGTGCCACGGTCGTCATTCGCGACGGCCGGATCGTCGCTGCCGGCCCGGGTGTGGCGATCCCAGCCGGTGCCCGGGTCATCGACGCCGCGGGCAAGTGGGTCACTCCGGGAATCGTCGCCGGCTTTTCGCGGCTCGGGCTCGCCGACGTCGACCTCAGCGCCCAGGGCGCCGACGACACGCAGGCGATCAACGGCCCGTTCAGCGCCGCAATCGATGTCTCCACTGCCATCAACCCGCAATATACGCCCGTCGAAGTGAACCGCGCGGATGGGGTCACTCGGGCAGTCGTCGCTCCGGCTGCCCCGCGAAGCATTTTTGCCGGCCAGGGGGCGATTATCGACACCGGCGCCGACGAGCACCCGATCACCAAGGCGCGCGCCTTCCAGTTCGTCGAGCTCGGCGAAACCGGGGCGGGCAAGGCCGGCGGATCGCGTCCTTCCGCGCACGTGCTGTTCCGCAACGCCCTTCGCGAGGCGAGCGAGCTCAGCCGCTACGGGAGCGTCAAGGCCGGGGGAGTCGAACCGCAGGACTCGCGTCTTCGGACAGTCGTCGCCAATCCCAACGAAGGGCGATTGTATCGCCCCGATGCGCGGCGCAGCGAAGACGTGCTCCTCACCCGCTTCGACGCCGCGGCGCTGGTGCCTGTGCTGCAGGGCGCGCAGCCGCTCCTCGTCCACGTCGAGCGGGCAAGCGACATCCTGCAGGTGATCGATCTCAAACGCGAATTCCCGAAGCTGAAGATCGTCATTGTCGGGGCCAGCGAGGGCTGGCTCGTCGCCTCCGACATCGCGCGTTCGGGACTCCCGGTGATCGCCTCCGCGGTCAACGACTTGCCGGCAAGCTTCGAACAGATTGCGGCGACCCAGTCGAACGTCGGCAGGATGCGCGCGGCGGGAGTGAACGTCTCCATCGGCATGATCGACGACAATGACAGCCGCCAGGACTTCTACGAGCGGCAATATGCCGGCAACCTCGTCGCCTTGACCAGGCTTCCCGGCGCTTCCGGGCTGAGCTGGGGCGAAGCGCTTGAAGCGATTACGTCCGGCCCCGCCAAGGCGCTTGGAATCGACGGCGAGATCGGAAGCCTGTCGCCCGGCCGCAGAGCCGACGTCGTCATCTGGTCCGGCGATCCGCTCGACCCGCGCAGCGCTGCCGAACAGGTCTATATCGATGGGGTTCGCCAGCCGCTCGTCACTCACCAGACACGGCTGCTCGAGCGCTATCGCTACCTTCCCCGTCGCGACCTTCCGGAGGCCTATCGCCACTAGGCCGCTTTGGCGCGGCCGAAATGACGGCTATGGATTGTAAATGACGCGCAATTTCTTCGGCACGGACGGAATCCGGGGCCTCACCAACAGCGAGCCGATGACGGCCAAGACAGCCTTGTGCGTCGGCCAGGCGGCGGGCGCCCATTTCCTTCGCGGCGATCACCGTCACCGGGTGGTCATCGGCAAGGACACGCGGCTTTCCGGCTACATGATGGAATCGGCGCTGGTCGCCGGCTTCACCAGCGTCGGCATGGACGTCGTCCTGCTCGGCCCGATGCCCACGCCCGCGGTTGCAATGCTGACGACGTCGATGCGCGCCGACCTGGGCGTGATGATCTCCGCGTCGCACAATCCCTTCCACGACAACGGGATCAAGCTGTTCGGTCCCGACGGCTACAAGCTCAGCGACGATGCCGAGCGGGCGATCGAGCGCCGCCTCGAAAAGCCGCCGCAGCTTGCAAAGCCGGAGCTCATCGGGCGTGCCAAACGGATCGACGACGCCCGCGGCCGATATGTCCACCACGCCAAGGCGACATTCCCGGAGCGGCACCGGCTCGATGGCCTCAAGGTGGTCGTCGATTGCGCCAACGGTGCCGCCTATCACGTTGCTCCCGACGCCTTGTGGGAGCTTGGGGCCGAGGTCGTCAGCATCGGTGTTTCGCCCAACGGAATGAACATCAACGACGGCTGCGGGTCGACCCACCCGCAGGCGCTGTGCGAGCGGGTCGTCGCCGAAGGTGCCGACATCGGGCTCGCCCTCGACGGTGACGCCGACCGGCTCGTCGTCGTCGACGAAAAGGGCCAGCTGGTCGACGGCGACCAGATGATGGCGCTGATCGCCCTGGACCGCCGCAAGCGCGACGAGCTCAAGGGCGGCGTCGTCGCCACCGTCATGTCCAACCTCGGGCTCGAGCGAAAGCTGGCGGAGGAGGGAATCGAGCTCCTTCGGACGCAGGTCGGCGATCGCTATGTGCTCGAAGCGATGCGCGAGAACGGCTGCAACGTCGGCGGAGAACAATCGGGGCACATCATTCTCGCCGATTATTCGACCACCGGTGACGGCCTCGTGGCCGGGCTCCAGGTGCTGGCCGCGCTCGTCGACAGCGGCAAGCCGGCGAGCGAGGTCCTTCGCCAGTTCGAGCCGCTCCCGCAGCTTTTGAAGAACGTCCGCTTCAACGGCGGCGCCCCGCTCGACGACAGGGCGGTCAAGGAGCGGATCGCTGGTGCCGAGCGGGAACTCGAGGGCCGCGGTAGGCTGCTGATCCGAAAGTCGGGGACCGAACCGCTGATCCGGGTGATGGCGGAAGGCGACGATCCCGCGCTCGTCGAGAGGGTGGTCGACGAAATCTGCGAGGCTGTGCGGGCGGCCGCGTGAACACTTTCTTTGTGATTCCGCTGCTATCGCCAGGCCCGTGCACATGGAGAACTTCGCCCCAGGGAGCGGGTCGAAAGCGGCGACAGTGACGCCGACGGCGCGAATCCTCATTATCGCAGGCTCCGATTCCGGGGGCGGGGCGGGGATTCAGGCCGACATCAAGACCGTGACGATGCTCGGTGGACACGCAACGACCGCAATCACCGCGATCACTGCCCAGAACACGCTTGGAGTGGACGCCGTTCACCCGGTCCCGGCAGAAATGATCATCGCCCAGATCGACGCGATCGCCGGCGACATCGGAGTCGACGCGATCAAGGTCGGAATGGTCCCGGGGGCCTTCGCTGCCGAGGCGATCGCCGAGCGCTTGCGCAAATTCAAGGACGTTCCGATCGTATTCGATCCCGTGATGGTCGCCACCAGCGGGGCGCCCCTTGCCGACGAATCGACAGTCGCGGCTTTCGGCAAGCTGATGGACGTTTCCGCGCTCGTCACGCCCAACCTGCCGGAGCTTGGCCGCCTGACCAGCGAGGAAGACCCGGTCGCCGCGGCGCTGCACCTGGTCGGGCAACATGGTTGTGCGGTCCTGATCAAGGGCGGCCACGAAGAGGGCGAAGCGCTTGCCGACGCGCTGATCGAGACCGACAACATGACAAGCTGGCAGGGACAGCGGATCGAGACGCGCAACACCCACGGCACCGGCTGCACGCTGGCAAGCGCCATCGCCTGTTTTCTGGGCCAGGGCGACAGCCTCGCCTCGGCGGTCGAGCGGGCGCGCACGTTCGTCAGGCTTGCGCTTCACGATGCGCCGGACCTGGGGGAGGGCGCCGGTCCCATCGGCCAGGGGCGGGTCCGCCTCGACGTCGGCGCCGGACCGCGCCTCAACCAGGTAACCGTCACCGGGACGAGCTACCGCAAGTCGGTCGAATTCTACCGCACCCTTGGCCTCAGGCAGATCGTCGATAGCCCGGAGAACGGTTACGCCCGCTTTGAAACCGCGGGCGGCGCGACCCTGTCGGTCCAGATCGACCCGGACGAGACGATCTCGCCGACGACCGCCGTCTATCTCGAATGCGACGACCTCGACGAGCGGGTCGAAAAGCTCGCCCGCGCCGGCCTCACCTTCGAACACGGCCCGCGCAACCAGCCGTGGATGTGGCGCGAGGCGCGGCTCCGCGACCCGGCGGGGAACATCATTTTTCTTTACAAGGCCGGTGAAGCGCGGCGATTCCCGCCGTGGCGGGTGGATTGAAACCCTGACTTTTCCACAACTTCCGTGAATTGAGAGTCTGGACCCACCCCGCCGCGGCGGTCCACTAAGCGACTCGATGCCCCGCCGCTGCTCCTTCAAGCTCGAACTCGACTTTCCGCAACCGCTGGCCGGTGTCGACGAAGCGGGTTGCGCGCCGCTTGCCGGCCCGGTCGTGGCCGCGGCAGTCATCCTCGACCGAAATAACTTCCCGCGTGGAATCGACGATTCGAAGAACCTGCCGCTGGAAAAGCGCGAGTCGCTCTACGCGCGCATAACCAAGTGCGCCGCCTGGGGAGTCGGCGTGGCAAGCGTCGAGGAAATCGACCGGATCAACATTTATTGGGCGCGGATGCTGGCGATGACCCGCGCCGTCGAGGCGCTTGGCATCGAACCCGCGTGGGTGCTGGTCGACGGCAACGCCACCCCGCGCTGGGAACGCCCGTCGAAGGCGATCGTCGAAGGCGACGCCAAGTGCCGCTCGATTGCCGCCGCGTCGATCATCGCCAAGGTCACCCGCGACCGCATGATGGCGCAGTGGGCGAGCGACTATCCCGGCTACGGCTGGGAGACCAACCGCGGCTACGGAACGCCGCAGCATTACCGGGCGCTCGGCACGCTTGGCCTGACACCGCTTCACCGCCGAAGCTTCGCTCCAGTGCGCGCGATCGAGCTTGGCCACGCCCAGCCGGAACTCCAGCTGGTCGAAATGCCGGTCAGCGAGTCCTTTGAGTCACACACACCAGAGGTTGAGTCCCGCGAGGCCAGCGAGACTCAACATGTTGTGGTCTCGCCACGCCCGGCCGCATAGCCATTGCGGCTGAATCGTCGCCGTTAACCTCTGCGTTGTTGACCGGGAGTCCCCGCTGACTCACCTTCTCGCCCTCACCAGGGGGCGTAGATCAGATGAACCTGCTTGCTCGAGTACACGGGCCGCAACCGGCAGTCCGCAAGCGGACGGTCGCAAAGCGGTCGCTTCCGCTCGACACCATCCTTCGCGGCGACTGCATCGCCGAGATGGCGCGGCTTCCCGACAAGTGCGTCGACATGATCTTCGCCGACCCGCCGTACAATCTCCAGCTCGGCGGCGACCTGTTCCGGCCCGAGGGCGGCCGAGTCGACGCAGTTGACGACGACTGGGACAAGTTCGACAGCCTCGCCGTCTACGACGATTTCACCCGCGAGTGGCTTCACGAGGCGCGCCGGATCCTCAAGGACGACGGCACGATCTGGGTGATCGGCAGCTATCACAACATCTACCGCGTCGGAGCGCTTCTCCAGGATGCCGAATTCTGGATTTTGAACGACATCGTCTGGCGCAAGTCGAACCCGATGCCGAATTTCCGCGGCACCCGCTTCACCAACGCTCACGAAACCTTGCTGTGGTGCGCCAAGGACGAAAAGGCGCGCTACACCTTCAACTACCAGGCGATGAAGGCGCTCAACGACGATTTGCAGATGCGATCGGACTGGGTGCTTCCGATCTGCAGCGGGTCGGAACGGGTGAAAGGCGACGATGGCGCCAAGGCCCATCCGACGCAAAAGCCCGAAGCCTTGCTCTACCGGATATTGCTGGCCTGCACGAAGCCGGGCGACATTGTCCTCGACCCCTTCTTCGGGACCGGGACGACCGGTGCGGTCGCCACCCGCCTCGGCCGCCACTGGGTGGGGATCGAGCGCGAGCCCGCTTATGTGAAAGTCGCCCTGGAACGCATCGAATCCACGCTTCCGCTCGACGAAAGCGCGATGGCGACCATGGCCGACAAGCGCGCCGCGCCGCGTGTCGCTTTCGGGCTGCTGGTGGAAAACGGGCTGTGCTCGCCGGGCACGGTGCTGGTCGATTCAAAACGGCGATTTTCCGCCCGCGTTCGGGCCGACGGGTCGGTCGAATCGGGCTCTCACACCGGCTCGATCCACAAGGTCGGAGCCGCGCTGCAGGGAGCGCCCGTCGTGCAATGGCTGGACCTTCTGGCACGTGGATGGCGCGGGATCGCTCGAGCCGCTTGACGCCTTGCGCCAGCGTCACCTGTCCGCGCTATAGCGCGGCATCATGCAGATACTGATCCGCCCGACTGCGTTCGTCGACTCTCCCTTCGGGCATGACGGACTGGTGGCCAGGCTCGCTGGCGGGCTCAACTGGTTCGCCGCGGTCGAGTTGCTGGAGATCGAAGGAAAGCAGAGGGTTTCGACGGAACTCGTTTCCGTACAGGACCTTGAGGCGCGTCTTGATGGCGATCTCTCCGCTCAGTGGGAGCGGTTGACGAGTTCTCGCCCTGCACTCGACCTTGGCGGCAGGACGGTTCGGCTCGACCAGCCCCAGGTGATGGGAATCGTCAACGTCACCCCCGACAGCTTTTCCGACGGCGGCCAGTTTGCCGATTCGTCCGAAGCCGCCGCCGCCGGGGCCCGAATGGCCGAGGCAGGCGCGGCAATCGTCGATGTCGGCGGCGAGTCGACCAGGCCAGGGGCAAAGCCGGTGTGGGAGGGTGACGAGATCGGCCGTATCGAACCGGTCATTCGTCAGCTCGCGTCGGGCGGGGTCGCGGTTTCGGCCGACACGCGAAAGGCTGACGTCATGACGGCGGCGATCGCCGCGGGTGCGCGCATGGTCAACGACGTTTCGGCGCTGACCTACGACGACCGGTCGGCGGCGACGGTTGCCTCGACGAACGTCGCGGTCGTCCTCATGCACCACAAGGGCGCACCGGAAACCATGCAGGAAAACCCGACCTACAAGGATGTGGCCGTCGAGGTGTACCTGTGGCTGGCCGAGCGCATCGCCACAGCCGAGCAAGCCGGCATCGACCGGTCCAGGATCCTCGTCGATATCGGTTTCGGCTTCGGCAAGAGCGTTGGCCACAATCTCGAGCTGATGAACCACCTGGCGCTTTTCCACGGGCTCGGCTGTCCGCTGGTCGTCGGCGCCAGCAGGAAGCGCACCATCGGCGCGCTGTCCAACGAAGCGCCCGCCGGCGAGCGCCTCGGCGGCAGTATCGCCTTTGCCCTGAAAGCGGCGGAGCAGGGCGCGCAGCTTATCCGGGTCCACGACGTTCCCGAAACCGTGCAGGCGCTCAAGGTCTGGCGCGGCCTGCGCGACCAGGCGCTAACGCCGCGGTCCTGATTTGCGCTGGCGCCGGAACCGTGCCGGTGGCGCAACGTTCATCGCACTGTTCTCAAAAAAGGGACCAAGATGAGCGTTCTCACAATCCTGATCGTGATCCTCGTGGTTGGCGTGCTTCTGTGGCTGGTCAATCGCTACATCCCGATGCAGTCGACGATAAAGACCATTCTCAACGCGGTCGTCGTGATCCTGCTGGTGGTCTGGCTGCTCGATGCGTTCGGCCTCATCGACGTATTGCAGAATACGACCGTCGGCCACTGATTGCGCCCGTTTGGCGCGAGGTTCCGGTAAAAGCGGGGAGCCACGCGGCTCCTATGCGGCCTGGAGCCTCGCGGCTTCGTGCCTTTCCAGCATCGCCTTTTCGCCGCGCCGGACCCAGTCGGGCATCGCGAAATAATAGATGATCGGAAGCAGCACCAACGTCCCGAAGAAATAGATCGCGAACGTCGCTTGCTGATTGCCGAAAAGCGGCGGTCCGAACGACATGAATGGCGCCCGCACCGTTTCCGTCGCGACCAGGGCCATTCTCAAGGCATGGCGGCGGAACTGACGAAAGCGATCGTCGGGCCGAGCGCGCAGGTACGCAACATCTCCCCAGGCCAAGGCGGCGAAAAAGACGGCAAAGGCCAGGAAGGGCAATCCCACGAGCAGCGCAGGCAGCCCGGCTGCGACAATGCCACCCACGACTTGGGCGATGGTCGAAAGTGCGATGGCCGCCGGAATCAGGATCAGCAGCCACTGCAGCGCTCGCCAACCGCCGTTTCGCGCTCTCAAGGTCAGGATGCCGGCGCCGATTCCGTAAAGCGCGATGAATGCGGAGATGATCGGTGCCGGAGCTTGCCTCACGAAGCCGAAGTAGATCGCGCTGACCGCAGCGGCACCCATGAAGATCGCAAAGGTCTGCCCCGCCGAGCGATGAAGGAGGGATCCCTTTGGCGCAAATATCGCGACAAGCGCGAACAACACGCTGGAGATCCCGAGGAACACATGCGGCCAGAACAGCAGCGGATGATATGGGCCGGGATCCATGCAGCGCCCCCTTTAGCGAACAGCGAAGGTAACCTGCGTCAGCGTGACGGTAAAGTTCAGGCCGCGCTGGTATCGATCCCGATTTCGGCAAGCTTCCGGTACAGCGTCGAGCGGCCGATCCCGAGCCGCTTTGCGACCTCGGTCATTCGGCCGCGATAATGGCCGATGGCAAGCCGGATGAGGTCGGCTTCGATCTCTTCGAGCGGGCGAATGTCTCCGCCTTCGTCGAAAATCGTGATTGCGCCGACACCGTTCATCGCCGCATCGCTCGACTGCTGGCTGATCCTCGGTGTGACGTCGGTCGAACGCCCGGTGAATTGCGATTGCGTTGCGATGTGGGGGAAATGCTCCGCTTCCAGGAAGCTGCCCTCGCACTCGATTCCGGCGCGAAGGAGAACGCTTGCCAGCTGGCGGACATTGCCGGGCCAGCCGTAGCGCATCAGCACCGTCAGCGCGCCATTGTCGATGGTAAGCTGCCGGATCAGCTGCTGCTCGGCGAAGCGCGCCAGCAGGTGCCGCGACAAGGCGGGAATATCGCTGCTCCTCTCGCGTAGCGGGGGGAGGGTGACCACCGTTCCTTCCAGCCGTTCGCGGAGGCCGCGGTCGAAGCTGTCGTCCAGTGGCCTCGAAGACGTCGCAATCAGGCGCACGTCGACCGAATGGCTGCCGTTGCAGCCGACCGGCCGCACTTCGCCGGTGGCAGAGTTCGGTCGAGCGCCTGCTGGGTCGTTTCCGGAAGAGCGGCGATGTCGTCGAGGAGAAGGGTGCCGCCGTTGGCCTCGAGAAGCTTTCCGTCGCGTGCCGAGAAGGCACCGGGGAAGGCGCCGGCCTCATGGCCGAAGAGTTCGCTGTCGACGATATTGGCCGGCATCGCCTTGCAATCGAGGGTGACCAGTGGCGAGCGCGACCGCAGGCTGGCGGCGTGGATCGCCGCTGCGAAGGTTTCCTTGCCGGTGCCCGGCTCACCGACGATGAGGATCGGAAGCCGGTTGCGCGCCGCCTTGGCAGCGCAGGCGAGCGAAGAGCGGAACTCCGGCGTCGCTCCAACCAGCTGGTCGAGCGAAAGCGGCGTTGCAAGCTTTTCCGCGATTGGCGCCAGCTCGCCGGTCGGGCGGCGGCGGTCGGAAGCAGCGCTCAGGGCCTCCAGCAGCCGCTCGGGGGCGACCGGCCGCCCGAGGAAATCGGTAGCCCCGCCGCGGATTGCGTCGAATGCCAAAGGCACGGCGTCCTTGTCTGCAAGCAGGAGCACCGGAAGGCCAGGGTGGCAGGAGCGCAGCGAATTGATCAGCGGTCCCGCGCCGTCCTTGTCCCAGTTGCCGAGCAAGGCGACTCGAACTTCCGGGCCATAGGGCCCCTGCAGGATCGCGGTGGCAGTCTCCACGCCGTCGGCGCCGACCACCGTCCAGCCGGCACGCGACGCGATCGCCGAAATACGCCGCCGTTCCGCGGGATCCGCGTCGACAAGAAGCAGCGATCGGACAGGCTCGTTCGGCATGGTGCACCTCGTGCGCACCTTGTAGGGAGAAGCGGTAAAGGCGGCCTTAAGGCGCGGAATTGGCTCTTGGGGGAATGCGGCCGGATTGTTATGCAATCCGCCACAACACAATGGGGAGCCACATGGCGAACGACGAAGACCCGATCCTGACGCATCCGGCAACGCCGGAAGTTGCACGCCACGTCAATGACTATTCGCGGTTCATCTGGCTCTTGAAATGGGGAGCCATCGTCGCGGTGATCGCCGCCTTCGTCGTTCTCTTCATCATCAGCTAGCGCGACAGCAGGGTGAAAATCGCGGTTCTCAAGGAAACGGCGCCAGGCGAGACCCGCTGCGCCGCGATTCCCGAGACGGTGAAGAAGTTCATCGCGCTGGGCGCCGACGTCGCGGTCGAAAAGGGCGCGGGCGAGACCGCCGCAATCCCCGACAGCGCTTTCAAAGATGCAGGGGCGACCGTTGGCGCCCGCAAGGCGGTGCTCGATGGTGCCGGCATAATCCTGTGCGTCGACGGCCCGGACCCGGCGACGCTTGCCCCGGCCGCGAAGGGCGCGCTTCTCGTGGGAGCGCTCGATCCGATCCGCCACAAGGACCGCGTCGAAAGCTATGCCAGGGCCGGGCTCCAGGCGCTTGCGATGGAGTGGATGCCGCGGATCACCCGCGCCCAGTCGATGGACATCCTCTCGTCGCAGTCGAACCTCGCCGGCTACAAGGCGGTGATCGAGGCGGCGGGCGCCTATGGCCGGGCTTTCCCGATGATGATGACCGCCGCCGGCACGATCAGTCCTGCCCGCGTCTTCGTGATGGGCGTCGGAGTTGCCGGCCTTCAGGCGATCGCGACCGCCAAGCGGCTCGGGGCGCAGGTCAGCGCAACCGACGTTCGCTCGGCAACGAAGGAGCAGATCCAGTCGCTCGGTGCCAAGCCGATCTTCGTCGAAGAGGTTTCCGGCATCGAAGGCGAGGGGACGGGCGGCTATGCGACGGAAATGTCCGACGAATATCGCAAGGCGCAGGCCGAGCTGGTCTCCAGCCACATTGCCAAGCAGGACATCGTCATCACCACCGCGCTGATCCCCGGTAAGCCGGCGCCCCGGCTGATCAGCGATGCCCAGGTCGCGACCATGCGGCCGGGAAGCGTGATCGTAGACCTTGCGGCCGAAGCGGGCGGCAATGTCGAGGGGACGCAAGCGGGCAAGACGGTCGAAAAACACTCGGTCACCATCATCGGCGCCTCAAACCTCGCGCGCAGCCTCGCAGCCGATTCCTCGGCACTGTTTTCGCGCAATTTGTACAATTTCCTTAGTGCATTCTGGAGCGAAGAGAAGAATGCGCCTGAACTTCCCGACGATGACGAAATCGTCCAGGCAATCCGCCTGACCAACGGTGGCAAGGTCGTGAACGCCAGGGTCGCAGAGGCCTGATTACGGCCCACTCGCCGGATATTCTCGTCATCGGCGGCGGCGTTGCCGGGCTCTCGGCCGCCGCTTTCCTCAGCGACCATGCGCGGGTGACCGTCCTCGAGGGCGAGGAGTCGATCGGCTACCATTCGTCGGGGCGAAGCGCGACGATGCTCCACTACGCGCTCGGCAACCCGCTGGTGCGTTCGCTCACCCTTGGCTAGCCGCCACTTCTTCGACGACCCGCCGAACGGCTTCACCGACGTGCCGCTTGGCCGAACGATGCCGGTGCTCATTCACGCCCGCGAAGACGAAGTCGCCGAACTCGACGATCTCGACCGCGAAATCAGCCGGTTCGCCAGCGTGGAGCGGATCGGCGAGTCGCAAGTGCACGCGCTGTGCCCGGTGCTGAAGACGGGCGAGGGCGGCGCTGTCGGCGGTCTGGTCGATCGCAACGGCCTCAGGCTCGACCCCCACGCCTTGCTCCAGGGCTATGCGCGAACACTTCGCGGCAATGGCGGCTCGGTTGCGACATCGGCGCGAGCGAGCGCGATCGGCCGCACCGCGGGCGCCTGGCAGGTCGAAACGGAGCGCGGCGAGCGCTTTTCGGCTCCGGTCCTGGTCAACGCCGCCGGCTCCTGGGCCGACACGGTCGCGCGGATGGCGGGCGTGGCGCCGCTCGGCTTCGAACCGAAGCGCCGGACGATCATCACCTTCGACGGTCCCGATGGAGCGGACCTGGCCGGCTGGCCGTTCGCAAAGACCGTAGGCGACGAGCTCTACTTCGCTCCGGAATCGGGCCGCTTGTTCGCATCGCCGATGGACGAAGTGCCGAGCGACCCCTGCGATGCGCAGCCCGATGACTACGAAGTCGCGCTCGCCGCTCACCGGGTGGAGGAGCGGACGACGATGACCGTCAACCGCGTGGTCCACAAATGGGCCGGGCTTCGCACCTTCGCGCCCGATCGCAAGCCGGTCGCCGGCTTCGACCCTCAGGTGGAGGGATTCTTCTGGCTCGCAGGGCAGGGCGGTTTCGGCCTGCAGACCTCGCCGACCATGGCTGCCGTTACCGCCTCGCTGATCGCCGGGACGCCCTGGCCCTTGGCCGATGTCGCCGCGGCGGATCTCGGCCCAGAGCGATTTTCCGGCCAGCCGTAGCTCGACACTCGATTACTTCGGAGAAGCCTCGCCGAGGAGGTGAAGCGTCAGTCGCCGCTCGGGCGGGTCGCGGCGATGCTCGAACAGGAAAATGCCCTGCCAGGTGCCGAGCGCCAGGGCGCCGTTCTGGACCGGGATCGACAGCTGTGTCTGAGTGAGGGCGCTTCGGATGTGCGCCGGCATGTCGTCCGGGCCTTCGTCATTGTGGGTGTAGAGGGCCGGGTCCTCGGGCGCGATTCGCTCGAAAAAACGCTCCAGGTCGCGCCTTGCCGCGGCCGCCGCATTCTCCTGGATGAGCAGCGATGCCGACGTGTGCGCGCAGAAAATGGTTAGCAGTCCGTCCCCGATTCGCTGCGAGTCGATCCAGCGGCGAATCTGCGCCGTAATCTCGTGCAGCCCAGCCTCGGGCGCGCAAAGTTTTAGCGTTGTGGTGGCCTGTTGAAGCATTCCAATCGGTTCAACCACAGCCTTGGCCGTGAGTTCAACTCAAACGAAAAGCGCCTGCTTTCGCAGGCGCTTAGGTAGTTCAGTAATGTTTCGCTTGCTGACTTAGCCGTGGACGCCTGTGTCGCCGGTATTCGTACCGGTGAGCCAGTTCCAGAAGCTCCAGCGGGCCGGAAGTTGCTTTTTCATTTCGTATCCCCGTGTCGAACACTGCGATTCGGCAGCTGGGAGGATATTAACCTTAACGAACTTGGTTAGCAAATAATTCACCAAAGAGGCCGCGCGCGAAAGCGCTCGCGCGGTTTGCAACTTCAAGTTCCTGGAAGCTTAGGCGACCTTGGATCGGCGGTCGGAAACGAGTCGGCGGCGCAGGCTCTCGAGCCCCATCGGCCGGCCTGTAACGAAGCCCTGGGCGATGTCGCACTCCATTTCGGCGAGGAGCTCGAGCGCCTCGCGCGTTTCCACGCCTTCGGCGACAACCTTGCGGCCAAGCGAGTGGGCGAGGGCGATGGTCGAACTGACCATCAGGCGTTCGCTCCGGTTCTCGACCATGCCGCGAATGAAGCTCTGGTCGATCTTGATCTCGCCGGCAGGGATTTTCTTGAGATATTCCAGCGTCGACAGTCCGGTGCCGTAATCGTCGATCGACACCTGGACGCCGAGCTCGCGAAGCTGGTTCAGCATGTCGAGGGCCTCTCCGCTCCCGGCAAGGGCGGCGGTTTCGGTCAGCTCCAGGGTCAACTGGCTGGGATCGACCCCGTGCCGCTCGAGCAAGATTGCGATCCGCCCAACCAGTGCCTTGTCGCCGAGCAGGCGCCCGGAAAGGTTGACCGACATTTCGAACTTGCGGCCGTTCTTGTTCAGCGTCGCTGCCGCGGTAATCGCCTTGTCGAGGACGAATGCGGTCAGCTTTCCGATTCGGTCATGCTGTTCGGCAGCCGCGACGAACTCTGCGGCTGCAATCGGTCCCTTTTCAGGGTGAGTCCAACGGGCGAGCGCTTCCGCGCCGACGATCTTGCGCGTCTTGATGTCGACCTTGGGCTGGTACGCAACCCAGACTTCGCCGCGATCGACGGCATCGTCGAGCTGGCTGAGCATCGACAGTTTCCAGGAGGCGTCCTGGAGTAAATCCGGGTCGTGATACTTCCACTTGAGCCCGTCGTGCGCTGCTTCCTCGGCCGCCAGCAGGGCGCTTCCAAGGCGGTTTGCAAGCGAGCGGCTGCTTCCGATCTCCACACCGAAGCTCACCGACAGGTCGATCGACATTCCGCCAACGCGAACCGGGGTTCGGAACAGCGCGTGAAGCGCTTCCAGGTGGTGCCCGAATGGCTTCGTCGGCTCGTCGAACCAGGCGAAGATGCCGTCGTCGCCTTGGTAGAGTGTTCGGTCGCGAGCGCCGACAGACAAGCGGGCGACGATCTGCTCGACGAGTTGGCGCTCATCGGTCGACAGGCAGCGTCGCGACGACTTCCGCATAATTGAGGACCCGGGCGACGATGAGCGCCCGGTCCCGTCCAAGCACGAGCTCGACTTCAACGCAATCAGGTTTGGCAGCCCTGAAACCGGATCCACGAAGCCGCGCTTGCGGAAACGGTCGGCGAGATGGCCGCCGCTGTCAAAATCAGGACGAGGACAGCGGGGAATGATGTCCACGAAGATCAGACTGCGCTCTCGAGCATGGCGGGTCCGAGCAACACCACGACACCCGGCGCACCATGGCAGCACGGAACTGAACTCGATGTCGGCGGCTACGCCCCATAAGAAGTGCGCGCCGCAAGAGCCGTGCAGGCCAGGATAAAGATCGGCATCCAGCCAAGATTCACTGGCGCTCCCGGACTTGAGCGTCTCTGCGCCGATAACGTGGACGAATAACGCCGCCGACCTGACCGAGGCCCGGAAGCAAGTATGTTGTCGCCAAGGGCATGGGTAGTTGCGCCGACGATAACGTCTTTCCCGTGAATTGCGTCTGGATCGAAATCTGCCGTGAATTACCGTTCGCGGCGGAAATTGACGGAATCGAGCGCATGTCGGTGGAGTAGTCCGGCCTGTACCATGTGTTGGGCGGGCCCGACCGCCCGGACGAGAATCGACGAATAGGAGCGCGACCGGTTTTCCGTCGTTGGAGAGCCCAAACGGCAGCTCGTTGATGATGTTGAGCCCGTCGAAGTGCATGCTGATCGTCGCCGACCTGTGCATGTGCTGCAAAAATGGGCGGACGGCAGCTCCGCCGTCCCGTTTACGATCGCCCGAATTGGACGTCGTCCGCGAGCTGCAAGTATTACGCGGCCCGATCGTTGAAGCGATCGAGCGAGCGCGGCGTCATCTTGCGGGTCGCTTTTCTCGTGGAAGAGCACGTCGAAGAAAATGCGGTTGGCACCGGCCTTCGTCAGCGCGTCGATCAATTGCGCGTGATACCGCCGCGGCCACGGCCAGCGGCCGATCTCCCGAAGCGAATCGTCGTCGATCTTGACGACGACGATGTTGCCGCTCGCCTTGTGCATGTGAAGATTGTTGCGTCCGGCCCTCAGGAACTCCTCGGCAGTCGAGGCCAGTCCGAGAACGCCGAAAAGCAGGCCCACGATGGCGATGCACAGCAGTGCTCGCCAGGGCCTCCGGTCTGATTTTTCTCGTTTGCGAGTGTGCACCGCGCCCACATGCGCGCACAAAGGTTAGGAAATCGGAAACTCTAAACCAGTGAACGGAAAAATCCGCTTCGCCTCTTGCCTCTGTCCTACACGCCGTCAATCGTGCAACATTCGACCGACGAGTTCGCGGCAGTGCGCGCTAAGGTCCCATGAAATGGCGCCTGACCGCGTGACTTTTGCGACTTTAAGCGAGTGAAAGGACATCGATGGACTTTATCTCGATCCTGTCGATTTTCGTGCTGGCCTGTTTCGTGGGCTATTACGTGGTCTGGTCGGTAACCCCGGCGCTCCACACGCCTCTAATGAGCGTCACCAACGCCATTTCCTCGGTGATCGTCGTCGGCGCACTGATCGCCTCGGCAGCGGCCGGAAGCCCGAGCTCGAAGTGGCTCGGCCTTGCCGCCGTCGCTCTTGCCAGCGTCAACATCTTCGGCGGCTTCGCCGTCACTGCGCGGATGCTGGCGATGTACAAGAAGAAGGAACGCCCAGCAGAGAGGACCAACAATGCATGACGCCGCGCCGGCCCCGGCGTGGGTCCTTCTCGCTTACCTGATCTCCGGAATCTGCTTCATCCTCGCCTTGCGAGGCTTGTCGAATCCCGAAAGCAGCCGGCGCGGAAACCGAGCCGGAATGCTGGGAATGGCGATTGCGGTCGTCACGACGCTCATCATTCACTTTCCGATGCAAAGGGAAATCGTCGGGCCGGACGAGATCAACATCACCATCCAGGCCGGAACCGCCCTTGAGATTCTTGCCGCCATCCTGGTTGGCGGCGGAATCGGGCTGGTCACCGCCCGCAAGATCCAGATGACGGCGATGCCGCAGCTGGTTGCCGCCTTCCACAGCCTGGTCGGGATGGCGGCGGTCCTCGTCGGAGCGGCGGCCTATCTAAACCCTTCCGCGTTCGGGATTGCGGATTCCACCGGGCACATCTTGCAGGTCAGCCGGATCGAAATGGGGCTGGGCGTCGCCATCGGCGCGATCACCTTCTCGGGTTCGGTCATCGCCTTCCTGAAGCTCAACGGCAACATGTCGGGCAAGCCGATCCTTCTGCCGGCGCGGCACGTCATCAATCTCGGCACGCTCGCGGCAATCCTGGGGCTGATCGCTTACTTCACGCAGGACCAGGACCCGTGGGTGTTCTTCACCGTCATGGGGCTGAGCTTCGCGATCGGCTTCCTCCTGATCATCCCGATCGGCGGCGCCGACATGCCGGTCGTGATTTCGATGCTCAACAGCTATTCGGGCTGGGCCGCGGCGGCGATGGGCTTCACGCTCCACAACAGCGCGATGATCATCACCGGCGCTCTGGTCGGAAGCTCGGGCGCGATCCTCAGCTACATCATGTGCCGGGCGATGAACCGAAGCTTCATCTCGGTCATCGCCGGCGGCTTCGGAGCCGTTGCAAGTTCAGGAGACGCAGAGGCGATCGACCGCCCGTTCAAGCGCGGCTCGGCCGAGGACGCCGCCTTCCTGATGAGCCAGGCCGACCAGGTGATCATCGTCCCGGGCTACGGAATGGCGGTCAGCCAGGCGCAGCACGCGCTCAAGGAGATGGCCGACGAGCTCAAGGAGAAGGGGGTCCGGGTCAAATATGCCATCCACCCGGTCGCTGGGCGAATGCCGGGTCACATGAACGTCCTGCTCGCGGAGGCAAACGTCCCCTATGACGAGGTGTTCGAGCTCGAGGACATCAACAGTGAATTCGCGCAGACTGACGTCGCCTTCGTCATCGGCGCCAATGACGTCACCAACCCGGCGGCCAAGACCGACAAGAGCTCGCCCATTTACGGGATGCCCGTGCTCGACGTGGAGAAAGCGCGGACCGTGCTGTTCGTGAAGCGGTCGATGGGCGGGGTCGGCTATGCCGGAGTCGACAACGAGCTCTTCTATCGCGACAACACGATGATGCTTCTGTCCGATGCGAAGAAGATGGTCGAAGAGATTGTAAAAGCGCTGGATTAGCCGCGCGGCAAGTGCACTTCGGCGATCATGCAGCGGACGCTTCCGCCGCCGACCGCCTCGATCGTCGGGACGTCAGTCTCAGCCAGGGTTCCGAACGCTTCGAGCGCGCGCACCTGGTCCGGCCGAAGGCTGGCAAGCGCTTTTGCCGATAAAGCGATCACCGCCTCGCCGTTCTGGCTGCGCAGTTCGAGGAGGTTGCAGCCGAAGCGGCGAAGTTGGGCGAAGGTCATTTCGACGATCGCCCGGCCGCTCTCTTCGATCGCCTCCATCACCCGACTTCGATCGCCCGGGACAATCGCCTCGGGGCAGATGGCCGCGAAGCGGGTGCCGAGGCTGAGGAGGACGTTGGTATGATAGATCGGCCGCCCGCCGGGATCGCGGGCTTCGAAGACCAGCGTCCGGTATCCTAGCTGCCGGTCGAAATCCTCGATGGCCGTGCGGTCGGTGCGTTGGCTGAGGTTGGCGAAGGCACGGCGGCGGGGATGGTCGAGGATCAGGCTTCCCGTACCCTCGAGGAAGGTGCCGGAGCTCTCGTGCCCGGCCAGGTCGACGACGTGGTCTACTCGGAACCCGGCACGCTCGACCAGCTTGCGCACCTCTCGGGGTCTTCGCTCCAGACGCCGCAGCGAACTCGCCATCGGGTAGAGAGCCATCGTGCCGTCGCCGTGGAAGGACAGCCAGTTGTTGGGAAACAGCGCGTCCGGCTTCACCGGCTCGCGAGTGTCGTCGAGGACAAGCACTTCGACGCCGCAGTCCGAAAGCCGAAGCGCCAGCGAATCGAACTCGGCGAGCGCCTTTCGGGCGACTTCAGGATCCGGCGATTGATGAGCGAAGACGTTCGAACGCGCAGCCTCGGCATTGAAGCCGAACGCCGCCGGGCGGACCAGCAGGACGGCATCTGCGGACTGCGTCTCCATGGCACCGATTTCGGCTGCGCGAGAGATGACGTCAATCGCTCCACAATTTCCGCCGCCGAGCGCTTGCCCGCGGACGCAATTTGCCCGAATGTCAGGTCGCTACCTGAGTTGCGCAGCGGTTCAGCGGCACGAAAGTCGCATCTGGGTTCAAGCCCCCAGCCGGTCGCCCGGTTGGAGGCGTGGCCGGAACGGAGGGCAGGTCTTGCGCAAGCTCGGAATAATCGGCGGTACCAGCTGGGCGTCCACCGCCCTTTACTATGATCATATCAACCGGGGAGTCGCCCGTCGTCTGGGTGGCCTTCACAGCGCGCGGCTGTCGATCGAAAGCCTCGACCTGGCACCGATCGCGCAAATGGAGCTGTCCGGCGACTGGGACGGCGTCGCCGCTGTCGAGAGCGACGCTGCAAAGCGGCTGGTGAAGTCTGGCGCGGACGGGCTTTTGATCGCGTCCAACACGGGCCACAAATGCTTCAACGCAGTCGCCGCTGCTGTTCCGGTCCCGGTTCTCCACATCGGCGACGCGACCGCCGATCAACTGATTGCTGACGGTCACAACCAGGTTGCCATCCTCGGCACCCGCTTCACCATGACCGAGCCCTACGTCCGCTCCCGCCTCGAATCGCGCGGGATCACCATCGCAGACGTCGATTCCAAGTGGATCGCCGAAGTCGACCGGATCATATTCGAGGAGTTGGCAGCCGGGCGTGTCGTCCGCGACAGCCAGCGCAAGCTCAAGACGCTGATCGCCGAACTCGCTCGCCAGAAAGTCCGTGCCGTCGTCCTCGGCTGTACCGAGCTGGTGCTCGCCGTGGATACAAGGGCGAACGTTATTCCCGTTTACGACAGCACCGCGATCCACGCCCGTGCCGCCGTCGAGTGGATGCTGTCGAGCGAAGGCGAGGCGAGGGCGGCGGCTTAGTCTCGCAATGGGCGCCCGCGCCGCCTAGATACGGCGCATGGACCGAACCCCTGCAGACCGGCCGGAACATCCGCGCGCTGCCGAGCGGTTCAACGAGGACCAGGCCACCTATGCGGTGCGCGGAGCCGAAAAACCCGACCTGGAGAGGGGGGCGCTTGCAATCCGCAACGTCGTGAAGACGCTCCCGGCGCGGCCGGGCGTCTATCGAATGCAGGATTCGCGCGGTGACGTGCTCTACGTGGGCAAGGCGCGGGCGCTGAAGAACCGGGTCACCAATTACACTCAGGTCACCAAGCTTCCCAAGCGGCTGCAGCGGATGGTGTCGCAGACGCGCTCGATGACGATTGTCACCACCCGCACCGAAGCCGAGGCGCTGCTGCTCGAGGCGCAGCTGATCAAGCGCTTCCGGCCGCCGTACAACGTCCTGCTGCGCGACGACAAAAGCTTCCCCTTCATTCTGCTGCGAGAAGACCATGCCTTCCCGCGAGTGCAGAAGCACCGCGGCGCAAGGCGCTCGAAAGGACAATATTACGGCCCGTTCGCAAGCGCCGGCTCGGTCACTCGAACTCTTAACGCGCTTCAGAAGCTCTTCCTCCTAAGAAGTTGTTCCGACAGCTTTTTCGAGAATCGATCGCGGCCATGCCTGCTCTACCAGATCCGCCGCTGCTCCGCTCCGTGCGTCGGCCGGATCGGCGAGGCCGATTATGCCGAGCTGGTCGCCGACGCCAAGGCGTTCCTTGCCGGACGCTCCACCGGGGTGCAGCAACGGCTCGGGCGTTCGATGGCTGAAGCTGCGGAACGGCAGGACTTTGAACTTGCCGCGGTTTTCCGCGATCGGTTGCGGGCGCTGACCTATGTTCAGGGCACGCAGAGCGTCCATTCGCAATCGCTTGGCGATGCCGACGTTTTCGCCCTCGCAAGCAAGGCAGGGGCCGTGTGCATCCAGGCCTTCTTTATCCGCGGCGGCCAGAATTGGGGCCATCGCGCCTTCTTCCCGGCGCACACGAGCGAGATTCCGGAGGCGGAAGTGCTCGCCGCCTTCCTCGTGCAATTCTACGAGGACGTCCCTCCGCCGAGGCGCATTCTTGTCGACCGGGACCTTTCCGACCGCGGACTGCTTGAGGAAGCATTATGCGCGCAGGCGAAGCACAAGGTCGCAATCGAGCAGCCCAAGCGCGGCCGCCGAGTCAAACTCATCGAGCAGGCCAGCCGCAATGCGGAGGAAGCGCTCGACCGCAGGATGGCGGAAACCGCGACCCAGGCGAAGGTTCTTCGCGAGCTCACCGAGACCTTCGAGTTGCCCGACATCCCAAAGCGCATAGAAGTGTATGACAACAGTCACATCATGGGCACCAACGCCACCGGTGCGATGATCGTCGCCGGGCCGGAGGGCTTCCGGAAGAACAATTATCGCAAGTTCAACATCAAGCGCGCAGAGACCGCGCCGGGCGACGATTTCGCGATGATGCGGGAGGTGCTCGAGCGCAGGTTCGCCCGCCTGGAGAAAGAGGACCCCGACCGAAGCAGCGGCGAGTGGCCAGACCTTCTCCTCATCGACGGCGGAAAGGGCCAGCTTTCCGTCGTTTGCGACATGCTGGAAGAAGCCGGGGTTCACGACGTACCGGTCGTCGCGGTTTCCAAGGGCCCCGACCGCAACGCCGGTCGCGAGACTTTCCACATGCCCGGCGGGCGCGAACTGACCCTGCCGCCCAATTCGGCGTTGTTGTTCTACCTGCAGCGGCTCCGCGACGAGGCGCACCGTTTCGCTATCGGCACTCACCGGCAGAAGCGGGCAAAGAGCCTGACGACGTCGAGCCTGGACGATGTGCCGGGAATCGGACCAAGCCGGAAGCGATCGCTGTTGATGCATTTCGGGACGGCGAGGGCGGTGAAGGGCGCGGCACTTGAGGATCTGGAACGCGCTCCAGGTATATCGAGGACCATCGCTCGCCAGGTCTACGACCATTTCCACCCGCGCGGCTGATGCTGGACGTTCGTACCGACGCGATCGTGTGCGGCGTGCTCAACCACGGCGAACATGGCGCTGTGGTACGGCTGATGACTCCCGAGCACGGCCTGGTTGCCGCTTACGTGCGCGGTGGCCGCGGACGGCGGATGAGCCCGATCCTCATCCCCGGCAACATGGTTTCGGCGCAGCTGCGGTCGCGAACCGAGGCGCAGCTACCGCAGGCGACCCTCGAGCTTTCGCGAAGCCGGGCACCAATTCTCAGCGAGCCACTGCAGTCGGCTGCGATCGACTGGGTGACGGCGCTGGTCGCTTCGGCGCTGGCCGAGCGGCAAGCGCATCCGCGGGTCTATTCGGCGATGTCGGGACTGCTCGACGCGATCGAGGCTGCGCCGGCAGCAAGCGGCTGGGGTCGTGCAATCGCCAGCTTCGAGCTGCTCCTCGTCTCGGAACTTGGCTATGGCCGTGCCGGCGAAATTCCCGGGGACACGATTGCCGCGCTGCGATTATCGGGTGAGCAGGTTTTCGGTGAGATCCTGACCGGACGCACGCAATCTCTCAATGACAGCCGCGACCGGCTGGTCGAGCGCCTGAGAAGGGCGCTTGTCTGATCCGGGCCCGCCTCGTAACCCTTTCTCATGGCTTCCGATGCGCTCTCGGTACTATTCCCGAAAGTGGCGACCACCCGCGACATCAACGTGAGGGTCGCCGTCAGCTACCTTGCCGAACAGTCGAACCCGGTGCTCAACCGTTGGTTCTGGTCTTACCACATTCGAATCGAGAACGTCTCCGAGGTTTCCGTGCAGCTGCTGTCGCGGAGATGGGAAATTACCGATGGCCGAGGCTCGGTTCACGAGGTGCACGGCGAGGGCGTGGTCGGTGAAACGCCGCTAATCGCCCCTGGGGGCAGCTTCGATTACGTTTCCGGGTGCCCGCTCGACACACCCTCGGGATCGATGAGCGGAAGCTACCGGATGGTCGACGAGATCGGCTCGCTTTTCGACGTGGCCATTCCCCACTTCGCGCTAATCGCCCCGGCGGGCTGAAGAGCGCGGGCTCCAAACGACAAAGGGCGGCACGGTGGCCGCCCCTTTGGAACGATCAATTCGCAGCTCAGGCAGGACTGACGGGGGTGACGTTGCCCTTGTTGTGCCCATTGTTGGAAAGAACCAGCGCCGCGATACCGATAATTGCCGCGAGTCCCAAGAGAAGCGGAAGCGTACCGATGCCAGGTCCCGATGCAACCGGCGCGAGCGGGGCAGGGGCGGGCTGCACGACTGGAGGCGGGGCGGGGGCAGCGGTGACGGGGAGGACGCAGCCGGCACCCGGCGCCTGCGCCGCGGCAGCGGCTGCTGCGGATCCGGATGCAGCAGCTGTAGAGCCGGCGCACACGGCTGCTCTCGATGCGGTGCTAGCGAGCGCACTCAGCGACACCAACGGATCCACCGTCCGCGAGAATGCGGGCGCAGCATAGGCTGCCTGGCTCGACAAAAGTGCGGCGAGACCTGCAGTCAAAACGCCGGTGCGGATCTTGGACATGGCTGAATTTCCCCGTTCTATCAGTCTTCGTAGGTGTGGCGGCAAAACGCTCCAGAATGGATGTAACGCGGGTGATGGCGATCGGTTGCGTCACTTCGGAATAAGTTTGGTCGGCACCATCGAGCTTCGGGCGAACCAGGCCGGCGGCGGTGAAACATTCAGACGAGGCGAAACCATGTCCGTTCTGGATGGTTACCGAGTCTCACGAACAAACAGGGGAAGGAGTGCACCCGATGGCCCATTCACTATTCTTGAGAGCTGCGTTCTTGGCAGCCGCCGCGAGCGTGCCCATCGGTGCCGCGGCCGCCCAGGCATGGACTCCTGGTTCGGAAATCGTCGGCCAGACCGTGCAGGTCCAGACGAACGGGATCGTGAACAACATCTATTTCGCGCCTGACGGATCGGCGACGATTACCACGCCGACCGGGACTACGGTTCCGGGCACCTGGTCGGCGGCGAACAACATGCTGTGCCTCAACGCCAATGGCGGCCAGGAATGCTGGCCCTATTCGCAACCGTTCCAGCCGGGCCGCCAAATGGCGCTGACCAGCTCGTGCCAGCAGGTCACGACGTTCCTTCCGCAATCGACGAACCCGCCGATCCAGCGAAGCGCCGGCGAACGCGGCTGACGAGGGCAAAAAAAAGGGCGGCCAAACGGCCGCCCTTATTTCTTGGGTGTGTGGATCTAGGCCGGGCTGACCGGCGTCAGGTTGCCTTTCGCGCTTCCACCACCGGAAACGACCGCTGCGATCAAGCCGCCGATAACAACCACTCCGAGAAGGAGAAACAGCGGGTTGAATACGGGCGGCGGACCACCCTGTGCTGCCGCGGCTGCGGCAGATGCGGACGCGACACTGGCGGGAATGCCACATGCCGAAGTCGAAACCGCTTTTCCACCGAAGGTGGCGCCGGGAGCAAACTGCTCCGCGAGACTGCGAGGTCCCAAGAACGCTGAGGGAGACAAGCGGGTCAACCCCTGCCGATCGATTCGAGACAGGTGCCGCGTAAACGGCCTGTGTTGAAAGCAAAGCTGCCGCCCCGACAGCCAATGCACCACTACGGATTGCCCAAGTCATCCGGAACTCCTGTTTTGCCAGATTGGACGCTATTGGCACCAAAATGAACAGAACGCAAAGCACAATTCAATAATCTCGAAAGTTAATTGTACGGAGGGGCGCGTTGACGGAATTCGGGAACCACCCCCGCGCCGGCTTTGCGGCATCGGGCTGATGACGCCATGGCGCTCACGGCCTGCCGCAAATCAGTGGCGCCTCCTTTTCTCTGGTTGGTACTAAGCCGTTACGATCGCGAAGAAGTTCGGCAGCAACCCAGCGCCGCCTGAGGTTCCACGTTCTTCAGCTTTGGCTGCGGGGTGCTTGGTCAGCGACGACATCGGGTAGCGAGCGCCACCTCGGCCGACCTTGGAACCCACCGTGTAGCCCAATTCAGCCTTTGAACGGGTCCGCTGTTGTCCTGATGCTACACTTCGTCCATCGAATCGGAAGCAACAGGTTCCGAATCGGCCACTTTCGATGCGCCTGCCGGGCACGCAAGGCATTCACTGCATAGAAAGGCGCTGTTCCTATGTGTCACTCGACAGGATTGGGTCGCAGATGATTCGCGGCAAGTTTTTCTCGCGTTCCAAGAAGCCCTCCGGGCCGAGAGGGCGGCGTGCCTATGCGATCGGCGACGTCCACGGCTGCCTCGAGTTGCTGGATCGGCTGCTGGCGCGGATCGAAGTCGAGATAGCGGCTAATCCCAAACCGAAGACGAGCATCGTTTTCCTCGGCGACATCATCGATCGCGGCCCGGCATCGGCGCAGGTGATCGAGCGGCTTCGAACCTATTCGCCATCGGGAGCAACCGTTCACTTCATCATGGGTAATCACGAAGAGGTGATGCTCAGGGTCCTCAACGGCGAAGCGGACCTCCTGCCCAGTTGGATCAGATTCGGAGGCGCCGAAACCCTGAAGAGCTATGGGCTCGAGCCGCGCAAGCTGGCGAAGATGGAAGACGACGACCTGAAGGCCACACTTCGCCGTGCGATACCGCCGGCGCACAGGAACTTCCTTGGCGGTTTTGCCGACAGCATCTCGTTCGGAAGCTACGTTTTCGTCCACGCCGGAATTCGGCCCGGCATCGATCTTTCGGAACAGAGCCAGGCCGACCTGCGCTGGATTCGTGAACCCTTCCTGGACGATTCGACCGATCACGGCTTCGTCGTCGTCCACGGACACACAATCAGCAACGCCGTCGACGTGACGTCAAATCGCATCGGGATCGATACCGGCGCCTTCGCCACTGGGGTGTTGAGCGCGCTGGCGATCGACGGCCCGAAACGCTGGCTGATCCAAACCTCGGCCGAAGAAACGGCGCGGCTGCAACTTGACGAGCTTGTTTGAGGCAACGGGTTTCGCTTGCCCGACAAGTGGGATAGGTGGGCGCGAGTACTTTGGAGAGGTGCTTCAATGCGGTATGTCCGAGTGTCTGAATTGCGCGGTTTCGCGGTCGCCTGCATGGCGGCACTTACGCTTGCGCTTGGCGGCTGCACCGACAGCCGGGGCGGCGCGATTCCCTACAACGTCAGCAGCTTCGGACAGCCCGACGCACCCTCGACCGTCGGACTCGACGAAAATTACAAGATCGCGCCGATGGACCTGCTGTCCGTTCGCGTGTTCGGAATGCCCGACCTGACGGGCGACTACCAGGTCGACCTGCTCGGAAACGTCTCGATGCCTCTGATCGGTGACGTCGCGGCAGTCGACATGACCCCAGGCGAATTCGACCAGACCCTGACGAAGAAGTACGGCGAGAAATACCTCGAAAATCCCGACATCAGCGTTGGCATTAAGTCGTCCGCGGGACGGATCGTCACGGTCGACGGCGCGGTGAAAAAGGGCGGGTCGTTCCCGGTGGCCGGGCCGATGACCCTGATGCAGGCAGTCGCGCTTGCCGGAGGTGCCGACCCGCAGACCGCGAACATGCACAGGGTGGCGGTTTTCCGAACGATCGACGGCAAGCGCCAGGCGGCCGCCTTCGACCTGCTCAGCATTCAGCACGGGGAAATGACGGATCCGCCGGTCTACTCCGGCGACATCGTCATCGTCGACGGGTCCAGGATCAAGGAAGCGCAGAAGAAGATTTTCCAGTCGTTCCCGCTCCTGGCGATCTTCCGCCCGCTGCTGCTTTAGCCCTTCGCGCGCCTCCATTGCGGGCGCTTGTCCGCCAGCAGGACCGCTGCGAGCGGGGTATTTGCGGCGAGAACACCGGCAGATTCGGCCAGAGGTGCGCCGTGGTGCGGATACTGTGTTGTTTCTGCAACGGTGCGTGCTACGGCAGAGGCAATGGATGCCCCTGCAGCCGAATCGGAATTGACTGGTTCACCCAAAACAAGCTGGCTCGAACAGGAGCGGGTTAGCGGGCGCGTGTTCCGCTACGCCACGATCGGGATTGCGGCGCTGCTGTTGCTGACAGTCGTGTTCAGCGTCTGGGTGCTGCAACGGCCGGCGACGCCCGGGACGCTGCTGAAGCCGCCGCTGATTGCGGCGCTACTCATAGCCAACCTGATCCCGGCGATCGCACTGATGGTCCTGCTGTCGAGGCGCATTGCGATGGCCCGCGCCAACAGGGAAGGGGTGGCTTCCGGACGGCTGCACACGCGCCTCGTCGCGCTCTTCTCAGTCATCGCGGCAGTCCCGACTGTGCTGGTGGTGATTTTCGCGTCAGTGTTGTTCCAGAGCGGGCTCGAATTCTGGTTCTCGGACCGGGCACGCAACATGCTGGAGAACACGGCCCATATCGCGCAGTCGACGTACGACACAGAGGTCGACCGCGTGTCGGCCGAAACCGTTGCCGCGAGCGGCAACCTTGCCGAATATTATCACCAGGGGCTGATGGATGACCCGCGGTTTCCCGAGGCTTTTGCCAAGTTGCAGGTGCTCAATCGCGGGCTCTCCGAGGCGATTATTTTCACCTACGGCGAAGACAAGCAGATCCGCACCATTGCGCTCGTCAATCCATACGATCGCGATCTCCAGCAGAGCATTCCTGCGGGCAAGATCAACGAGCTTCGCAACCGCAAGGTCGTCCCCATCACGTCGTCCGACCGGATCGGCGCCGTCACCCGGCTCGACATAGCTCCCGATACCTACCTGTACGAAGCCCATGTATTCGACCCCGAGTTTCGCCAGCAGATCGAGCGTGCGAACAGGGTGGTCGCTGATTATCGCCAGCTGCTCGCCCGTTCGCGAGTCAATCAGCTTCGCTTCAATGCCGCTCTCCTGTTAGGTGCGCTGCTCATCGTCGGCCTCGCCATTTTTGCAGCGCTTCGGCTCGCCGACCGCCTGGTTCGCCCGATCGGGCATCTCGCCACTGCCGCAGGGCGCATCGAACAGGGCGATTTTACCGCGAGAGTCCCGATCACCCGGACCGAGGATGAAATCCAGACGCTGGCGCACGCGTTCAACCAGATGACCGACCGGCTGCAGGAACAAACAGGCGAACTGCGCTCCGCCAACAAGCAGCTCGATACCCGCCGCGCGTTCATCGAAGCCGTACTCTCGAGCGTCACCGCCGGCATCATCGCGGTCGATTCGGCGAATGCGATCCTGCTGAGCAACAGGTCGGCCGAGGCCCTGCTCCAACCCGGCGAGGAAGCGCTCGAAGGAACGCCGCTCGCCAATATCTCGCCGGAACTCGACGAATTCATGCACGGCGAGGAGCGCGAAGCGAACGTCGACGTGGAGACGGGGAGGGGGCGGCGTACGCTGGCCGTGAAGCGGGTGCGCTACCAGGACGGTTCGGTCCTCACCTTCGATGACATCACCGACCAGCTATCCGACCAGCGAAGCGCCGCATGGTCGGACATCGCCCGCCGGATCGCCCATGAAATCAAGAACCCGCTAACCCCGATCCAACTCGCGGCGGAGCGGCTCCAGCGGCGCTTTGGAGGCGAAGTCGCCTCGGACGCAGAGACGTTCGAGCGGCTTACCGGGACCATCGTCCGGCAGGTCGGTGACCTTCGGCGAATGGTCGACGAATTCTCCAACTTTGCGCGGATGCCCAAGCCGGTGTTCCGGGTCGACAACGTCCACGACATCGCGCGGCAGGCGCTGTTCCTTCACGAAGTCGCCCACCCCGACGTGAAGTTCGTCGTCGACCCGCCTGCTGGCGATTTTCCGATGATCTGCGATCGCCGGCAGCTTGGGCAGGCGTTGACGAACGTCGTCAAGAACGCTGTCGAAGCCATTGAATCACGGCGCGCCCGCGGCGAGCATCACCTCGGAGGCGATCGCGTCGAATTGCGGCTTCGAAGCGACTCCGACCAGCTTGTCATCGACATCACCGATACCGGGGTGGGCCTGCCCGATGACCGCGAGCGATTGACCGAGCCGTACATGACGACCCGGGTCCGGGGGACGGGCCTGGGGCTCGCGATCGTGAAGAAGATTGTCGAGGAGCATTGCGGCGAAATCGCATTTCTCGACCGACAGGGCGGCGGGACGCACGTCCGGATCGCCTTCGACCTCGAGAAGCTTGCCGAGAGGGAAGGGGAGGATTCGCAGTCTGTCTCGGACGACGAGGATGAAGATGGAAATTACATTTAGGAGCTTTGCTGATGGCCCTTGAGGTGCTTGTGGTCGACGACGAAGAAGACATTCGCGACCTGGTCAGCGGGGTGCTCCAGGACGAGGGATATTCCGTTCGATCGGCCGCGGACAGCTCCTCCGCGCTCGACGCCATCAAGGATCGGCGCCCGTCGCTGGTCCTGCTCGACGTCTGGTTGCAGGGATCGCGACTGGACGGAATCCAGCTTCTCCAGGAGGTCAAGCGAAACGACCCGAGCCTGCCGGTGTTGATGATCTCCGGACACGGGAACCTCGACACTGCCGTTGCCGCGGTTCGCGAGGGCGCCGTCGACTTCATCGAAAAGCCTTTCGAGGCACGCCACCTGCTTCACCTGGTCTCGAGGGCAACCGAAACCGAGCGCCTCCGCCGCGAGAACGAAAGCCTTCGCCAGCACGTCGTCCACGACGAGGTCCTCAGCGGCAACTCGGTCGCCATCAACACCGTGCGAGCGACGCTGAAACGAGTCGCGCCGACCGGCAGCCGAGTCCTGATCACCGGCCCGGCGGGAGTGGGCAAGGAAGTCGCTGCTCGAACGATCCATCAGTGGAGCACCCGCGCCAATGGGCCGTTCGTGGTGGTCTCGGCGGCGATGATGACCCCGGAGCGCGTCGAAGAAGAGCTATTCGGCGTGGACAGCGAGGACGGCAGCCGGCCGGGACTGCTCGAGCAGGCGCATGGCGGCACGCTTTTCCTCGACGAAATCGCCGACATGCCGCCAACCACGCAGGCGAAGATCCTGCGCGTGCTCACCGACCAGAGTTACCAGCGGATCGGCGGCCAGCGACCGGTAAAGGTCGACGTTCGAGTCCTTTCGGCGACCTCCCGCGACCTTGCCCAGGAGATTGCTACCGGCCGCTTTCGCGAAGACCTTTTCTATCGGCTGAACGTTGTTCCGGTTCGATTGCCGCCGCTGCGGGAAAGGCGAGAGGACATTCCGGAGCTCGCCAATCACTTCCTGGCCAGATTTGCAGCGGACCGGCGGATTCCAACGCCACTACTGTCCGACGAGGCCGGGGCGGCCCTTCAGGCTCACGACTGGCCGGGCAACGTGCGCCAGCTTCGAAACATCATCGAGCGGACGGTAATCCTTGCCCCGTGCGAGCGAGTCGAGAAAATCGAAGCGGACATGCTGCCGTCGGAAGTTCTCGAGAGCCAGAACTCGCCGGGACTTTCCAGCCAGGCGATGACGATCATGGGAAGCCCGCTTCGGGAAGCCCGCGAATTGTTCGAGCGCGAATATCTCCGAATCCAGATACGCCGCTTTTCAGGCAATATCTCTCGAACGGCGTCGTTCATTGGAATGGAGCGTTCGGCGCTTCACCGGAAGCTGAAGGCATTGGGAATCGGCGACAAACGCGACCCGGAATGAGCATAACGATCGGCAACAGTTCGGGGGCGCTTGACGTCACCCACGGCGAACGCGCCGTAGTCATCGGCGTCGACCGAATGGGGCAGGGCGAGGCCCGCTCCTCCGCCGCGCGTCTCGACGAAGCGGTGGGCCTCGCCCAGGCAATCGGAATCCACGTCGTTGCGCACCGTTCTTTTCGGCTGCGCTCGCCGCGTCCGGCGACGTTGCTCGGCAAAGGCCAGGTCGACGAGATTGCGGCCATGGCCAAAGAGAAGGATGCGCTGCTCGTCGTTGTCGACGCAGCCCTCACGCCGGTCCAGCAGAAATCGCTCGAGGAGCAGATCGGCGCCAAGGTCATCGACCGCACCAGCCTCATCCTCGAAATATTCGGAGAGCGCGCGGCCACCGCGGAGGGCAGGCTGCAGGTTGAGCTCGCGCATCTCGACTACCAGGCAGGACGGCTCGTTCGGAGCTGGACCCACCTCGAACGGCAGCGGGGCGGTTTTGGCTTCCTGGGAGGTCCGGGCGAGACGCAGATCGAGGCCGATCGTCGGTTGATCCGCGATCGAATGGCGAGAATTCGGCGGGAGCTCGAGCAGGTAAAACGGACGCGCTCGCTTCACCGCGACCGCCGCCAGCGCGCACCGTGGCCGGTGATTGCCCTTGTCGGCTACACCAACGCGGGAAAATCGACGCTTTTCAATCGCCTAACTGGTGGCGAGGTGCTTGCCGAAGACATGCTGTTCGCAACGCTGGATCCCACCATGCGCGAAGTCAGGCTCCCCGGCTTCGACAAGGCTATTCTGTCCGACACGGTCGGCTTCGTTTCCGACCTTCCGACGCAACTCGTGGCGGCGTTCCGGGCAACGCTCGAGGAGGTGGCTTCGGCCGACCTGCTGGTCCACGTGCGCGACATGGCGCACCCGGACCGCGACGCCCAACGCGAAGACGTCGAGGAGGTGCTGGAACAGCTAGGAGTCGGGCGCGAGGACGAGGGCGCGCCGCCGCGGTTCGAAGCGTGGAACAAGATCGACTTGATTGCACCGGACGAGCGCGAAAGGCTGGTTGCCGAGGCACAGCGCCGAAAGGACGTGGTGCCGGTGTCGGCGCTTACCGGTGCCGGCATCGACGACCTGCGCGAAAGTATCGCGGACCTGCTCCATAGCGGTTCCCAACTGCATAGCGTCAGCGTTCCGGCAAGCGACGGCAACCGCATCGCCTGGCTTCACGCGAGGGGCGACGTGTTGGAACAGGAAACCCGGGCCAGCGAGGTCCACCTGCAGGTGCGTCTTTCACCGGAGAATTGGGCGCGGTTTCAGTCGCTCTGATTGTTTTTGGCGAGCGTCCACAGCCGCTCCATTTCATCGAGCGTCATTGCCTCGAAGCCGGGCGCTCGCTCGATTTCGCGGAAGCGTCTCTCGAACTTGAGATTGGCTTTTCTTAGAGCTTCTTCGGGATCGATATTCAGGTGCCGTGCTAAGTTGGCGACGGCGAAGAGAAGGTCCCCGAGTTCCTCTGTCCGTCGCTGGTCGGACGTTTCCCGGTCCAGTTCCTCGAGCTCCTCGTCGACCTTGGCGCGCGGACCGGCGAGGTCCGGCCAGTCGAATCCGGTGCTTGCGGCGCGTCGCGACAATTTCACCGCGCGGTCGAGGGCAGGCAGGGCTGCTGCAACTCCGGCCAGGGCGCTGTCGTCACCCTTGTCCTTTCGTTCCGCTGCCTTGATCGCGTCCCAACCGGGGCTTTCGGCCGAATCCCCGAAGATATGCGGATGTCGCCGCTCCAGCTTGTCGCAAATCCGGGAAATGACGTCATCGAGCGCGAACAGGCCAAGCTCCTCGGCCATTTGGGCGTGGAAAACGACCTGCAGCTGAAGATCGCCGAGTTCGTCGGCAAGGGCGTCCATGTCGCCGCGGTCGATAGCGTCCGCGACCTCGTAAGCTTCTTCGATTGTGTACGGGGCGATCGTCTTGAAGCTCTGCTGCAAATCCCACTCGCAACCGTGCTCGCGATCACGAAGGCGCCGCATGATCGCGACCAGGCGGTGAAGACCGGCACTTTCAGTCACGAGGGGGCTCCTCGAGCGTCCGGTGTCTCGCATCTGTCAGTCTGATAATATGTATTATGTAAAGTATCCAGCATATCAGGGGACAAGCACCAGCCACCTTCCTTCGACGCTCCAGCGACTCAAAGTCGAAAGAAAGTTCATTCCAAGCACGTTGAGATCATCACTACCGGCGATGTCCAGCGCGACATCGTCTCTTTCAATGCTCCCGACGCGAAGCGAATCCGCCCGCCCGATCGCTACGCGGACGAAGCCGTTGCCGGTTCGCACGATGCGAGTTGAAGTCGGACTGACCCGCACACCTGCCCGTTGCGCACTTTTCGCGTCAATCGTCGTCGTCGTGGCGCCGCTATCGACCAGGAACTTGACGGTTGTGCCGTTTACCTTGCCGTCGACCCAGAAATGTCCGTCGATCGACATGGGTACCCGCAGCTCCTTGCCGACGTGAACCGGTTCGCCGGTGGCTTCGGCTCGAACGCGCTGCCAGACCCAGTCGAGATTGTCGCGGAAGGTGAAGAGCACGAAGCCTGCACCAAAGATGGCGACCCACGCCAACCCGTAGGTCAGAAGCCTGGCGGCCGGCTCCCTGCGCACCATGAGCGCGCTGAGCACCAGCATCATCGCCATGAGCAGGTAAACGCCGCCGAGCATCAGGTCGTTCGGCATCATAGGACGACGCTCAGCCCGTCAAATGCGGGCGCCGCCCAGTCCGGGAGTTCCCGAACAAGCGTCTGATAGTCCATGCTGTTGTTCATGTGCGTGAGATAGAGTTGCCCGACCCGCAGGTCCCTGGACCAACCAAGAACCGCGTCGAGGTGCGCGTGGGTCGGATGCGGCCGCCGCTGAAGGCAGTCGCAGATCATCACGTCAGCGCCTTCGTACAGGCTGAACATTTCATCTGACATCATGTTGAAATCTATTGCGTAAACTGCCGAAGCTGAGCTTTCGCCAAGCCGAATGCCGAGCGACGTGGAATCGCCGTGCGGCTGGTCCACGACCTTCGCCATTGCCGACCCGAACTCCACGGCCGGCCCCAGCGGAACCGCTTCGATGACCGGCGGATACAGGCCGGATCCGGTAAAGGCGTAACCGAACCTGAGGCGCAGCTGGTCGATAACGTCCTGGCGCGCGTACAAGGGCACCGGCTTTCGTCGCCGCTGCGCGATTGGCCTCAACTCATCGATCCCGTGGCAATGGTCGGCATGGTCGTGCGTAACGACCAGCCGATCGATATCGCTGATCCCGGTGTCGAGGAGCTGCCTGCGAAGGTCCGGGCCGCAGTCGACGAGCAGGCGTTCACCTTCACTTTCCACGACCAAGGCAGACCTGGAGCGGCGATTGCGGGGTTCCAGCGGATCGCATTCGCCCCAGTCGGGCCCGATCTTCGGCACTCCCGAGGATGTGCCGCAGCCCAGGATCGTTAGCTTCACCCGGACGCCTTGGCGAACAGGCTGAAGAAATTCGCCGTTGTGGCCTCTGCAAGGACGTCCAGCGCCTCCCCCCTCAGATCGGCGACGAAGGCGGCCGTGTCTGCGACGAACGCCGGCTCGCAGATCTGCCCGCGGTGCGGGACTGGGGCGAGAAACGGTAAATCGGTTTCTACCAGCAGCCGGTCGCGCGGGATCCACTTGGCGGTCGCCTGCAGGTCCTGCGCGTTCTTGAACGTGACGATCCCCGACAGGGAGATGAAGAATCCGAGATCGAGCCCCTTTCGCGCCAGCTCCGCGCTCCCGGTAAAGCAGTGAAGCACGCCGGTGACGCCGCCTTCCTCCACCGCCTTTTCCAGGATTTCGGCAGTGTCGTCCTCGGCATCGCGCGTGTGGACGACCAGCGGCAGGCCGGAAGCTCGCGCAGCATCGATGTGCGACTGGAATCGTGCTCGCTGCGCCGAGCGATCGGATTTGTCGTAGTGATAGTCGAGGCCGCATTCGCCTATTGCGACAACCCGCGGATGGGCTGCTGCCTTGGTCAACGCAGCTTCGCCGAGATCGGGATGGGCGTCGGCTTCATGCGGATGGACTCCGACCGTCGCCCAGACATCGGCATTGCACTCGGCGACAGAGACGACGTCGTTCCACTCGGCCTGACGCGTCGAGATGTTGAGGAATCCGCGCACGCCGCGCGCCCTTGCATTGGCCAGCACCTCGTCCTGGCGGTCGGCGAGGCCTTCGTAGTTGAGATGGCAATGGCTATCGATGAGAGTCACGCGGCCTCGCCCTCCTCCTCCGGCAGTTCGAGCCGCGGGAAGATCGGCTGCGGCTGCTCCAGCGCGCCATGAAGGCCGCTGTCGATCGTCTCGATCAACCGCTGGGCGGACGATGGGATCACCGGGACAACGGCTTGTGCAAGCTTGCGGATCGCGGCGACCAACGTCCCGAGCACGTCGGCCATTCGCGCGGGATCGGTTTTGCGCAGCGCCCACGGGGCGGCAGCGTCGATATATGCATTGCAGGCGAAGACCGCGCCCATCCACGCTTCGAGCCCTGCTGAAAAGGCCAGCTCGCCAAAGCGCTTCTCAAGATCGTCGATCGCACTGTCGACGGCGGCAAGGAGGTCGGCGTCCTCCTTGGCTTCGCCCGGTGCGGGAATGACCCCGTCCAAATTCTTGAAAACCATGGACAAGGTGCGCTGTGCGAGATTGCCGAAGCTGTTTGCGAGCTCGGCGTTGACCCGGTTGACGATCGCTTCGGGAGAATAGGTCCCGTCCTGTCCGAACGTGACTTCCCGCATCAGGAAATAGCGCAGCTGATCGACTCCGAAGCTGTCGGCGAGGACGAACGGATCGACGACATTGCCGATGCTCTTCGACATCTTCTCGCCGCGGCTGAGCAGGAATCCGTGGCCGTAGACCTGGCGCGGGAAGCGCGATCCCCGCCGACATCAGGAAAGCCGGCCAATAGACCGCGTGAAACCGCACGACGTCCTTGCCGATCAGGTGGATGTCGGCCGGCCAGTAGCGCCGCCACAGCTCCGTGTCCTCGGGATAGCCGAGACCGGTGATGTAGTTGGTGAGCGCGTCGAGCCAGACGTACATCACGTGGCCTTCGCTGCCCGGAGCCTTCACACCCCAATCAAAGCTGGTTCTCGAGATCGACAGGTCCGAGAGGCCCCCCTCGACGAAGCGCACTACCTCGTTGCGCCTGCTCTCGGGTCGAATGAAGCCGGGTTTGCTTGAGTAGAGTTCGAGCAGCTTGTCCTGGTAGGCCGAGAGGCGGAAGAACCAGCTTTCCTCAACCGTCCACTCGACCGGGGTCCCGTTGGGCGAGAGCTTCTCGCCCCCTTCCCCGTCGCTGAGCTCAGTCTCGTCGTAATAGGCCTCGTCGCGAACCGAGTACCAGCCTTCGTAGCGGCCCAGGTAAAGATCGCCCTTGTCCGCCATCGCCGTCCACAGCGCCTGGCTGGCCTTGTGATGCTCTGCCTCTGAAGTCCGGATGAATCGGTCGTACGAGACCTCAAAAGTATCGCACATGTCACGAAAAAGACGCGACATTTTGTCGGCGAAAGCCTGCGGCTCCACGCCTTGCGAGCGTGCCGCCTGGGCCATTTTGAGCCCGTGCTCATCGGTGCCGGTCTGGAAACGCACATCGCGGCCGCGGCTGCGCTGGAAGCGGGCGATGACATCGGCCGCGATCGCCTCGTAGGCGTGGCCGATATGCGGCGCGCCGTTGGGATAGCTGATGGCGGTGGTGATATAAAAGGGCTCGGACACGGGCAGCGCCCTACCCTGACCGGTGCGCCCCTTCAAGAAAGCCGCGGCTCGGCAACCGAGGCCAGGATTCCGCCGAGCTGGAAAACCGTTGCGGCGGGGTCGAGCGACAGGCGGGGAGCGGCAGCGACCATTTCACGCACCCGGCCATAGGCTTCGAGAGCGCGTTCCCGCTGCGGCTCGTCCAGATCTCGGGCTTCCTGTGCGACCAGGCCCGGAAGCAGCGCGAGAAACGCCGCATAGCGGTCTGCCGCAGTCTTGCGTGCAAGCTGGCTCGCAAGCGCGGATCGCTTGCTGTTGTCGGAATCGCCCTGGCGAAGGATTTTCCGCGCATCCTCTTCAAGCGGCGCCAGGTCGAGTGATTCGAACGCCAACGCCCGCCCGGGCGAGCCGCCGGCGAGGGAAATCAGCGCGTCCCGCTCGCGCTCGGCAAGGTTCGGGAGCTGCGCCGAAAGCACTGACGCCATGGCGTCATCGCTCAACGGGCGAAACTCCAGCCGCCGGCAGCGCGAGCGGATCGTCGGCAACAGCCGTCCCGGGGAATGGCTGACGAGCAGGAAGACCGTGTTGGGAGGCGGTTCCTCGAGCATCTTGAGAAGAGCGTTCGCCGCCGAGGGCTCGAGTTCGTCGACGCTGTCGATCACCACTGCACGCCACGGCGAAAGAGCCGGGGTAAGCGACAGGAAGTCGCCGAGCTCGCGAACCTGGGCGACGGTGATGTTGCGATTGAGGTTGCCCGTCTTGGCGTTCTCGACCCGCTTGAGCCAGCGCATATCGGGGTGGCTTTCGGCGGTGACCAGGTGCGCCGTCGGGTGATCGGCAGGAGTGTCCAGCCCCGGCAGGTCGAACTGCGGCCCTGAACCGCGCGCAAGCAGCCAAAGTGCGGCTGCCTTGGCAAAATGCGCCTTCCCCACCCCGCGCTGCCCGGCGAGCAGCCACGCGTGGTGAAGCGAGCGGGCCTCCCAGGCGCGCCGGAATTGATCGATCGCGCTCTCGTGTCCGGCGATCATGGAAGCAGGTCCGCTATTGCTCCGAGGAGGCGCTCGGTGACCTCGCCCTTTGCACCGGACGCATCGACGAGCTTCACCCGGTCCGGCTCTTCCGCGGCGATGATTTCGAAGGCGAGCGCGACCTTATGGTGAAATTCGGCGCTGCGACCGCCGATTCGGTCGCCACTATTACCGTCGCGCACGCGTGCTCGCTCGTTTCCTTCCGGGAGAGTCAGCACCAGCGTGCGATCGGGAAGGCGGCCGCCGCTGCCGAATGCGTGCAAATCCCTGACCCGTTCGATCCCGAGACCGCCCGCACCGCCTTGATAGGCCAGCGAGGAGTTGATGAAACGGTCGCTCAGCACCCATTCGCCACGGTCCAAGGCCGGCTCGATCGTCTTTCGAACATGGTCCGCCCGGGCTGCAGCGAACAACAGCGCTTCGGCCTCGATCGACCAGCGTCCGTCGTCGCCTTGCAACAGCAGCTTGCGGATTGCTTCCGCACCTTCGCTTCCGCCAGGCTCTCGCGTTTCCACCACGCTCAAGCCGCGGCTGCGCAGTTTTGCAGGCAAGGGCGCGGCCCTGCGTCGACTTACCGACCCCCTCCCCGCCTTCGAGGCTGATGAACCGGCCGCGACTGCTCACGCGATCCCGAGCAAGCTTTTCAGGCCGATCCAGGCGCGGCCGAAGAAGCCAGCTTCGCCGACGTCCTCGCCGGCGACCAGCGGCACCACCTGGGGCGCAGTGTCACCGGTGGTGACGACCAGCTGAGCGATCTCATCGCCTTTCTTGATGGGCGCCTTGATCGGCGCATCATAGTGGACCTTTACCTGCACCGTGCTGGTCGCGAGCCCGGCGGGAAGAGTGACGGCCAAATCTTCCGGCGCGATGAGCGGCACTTCGCTGCTCGATCCCATCTGGACCTTGGCCTTCGCTACTTCGGCGCCGTTCTTGAAAAGCGGCTTGTCGCGCCACGCGTTGAACCCCCACTGCATCAGCCGAGTGGATTGTTCTACGCGCTCGTTCCAGCTGGCCATGCCGCCGAGAACTTCGATCAGCCGCCGCCCGTTCTGCTCGGCGGAGCCGGTAAAGCCGTAGCCCGCCTCCTCCGTGTGCCCGGTCTTTAGCCCGTCGGCTCCCGCCACGTGACCGAGAATGGGGTTGCGATTGGCCTGCGTTATTTCGTTGCCGGCCATCGTCTTGCCCCAGGTGAAGCTCTCCTGGTTGTAGAATTGCTTGTATAGCTTGGTGTGACGCTGGATCGTCGCCTGGGCGAGCGTCGCCAGGTCCCTCGCCGTCACATAAGTCCGCCCCTCGTCAGGCCAGCCGTTCGCAGTCCCAAAGTGGCTGCTTTTCATTCCCAGGCGCTTCGCGAGCGCGTTCATCTGGTCGGTGAAGGCCTCCTCGGTCCCGGCGATGCATTCGGCAAGGACCACCGACGCGTCGTTCCCGGAAAGGGTGATGATGCCGTGAAGGAGGTTTTCGACGCTGACCTGCTCGCCCGCCGAAAGGAACATGGTCGACCCCTGCGCATGCCACTTCTGCCAAGTCTCGGGCCGAACCGTGCATTTCTTGTCGAGCGACAGCTGGCCGGAATCGATCAGTTCGAACGCCACTTCGCTCGTCATCATCTTCGCCAGCGACGCGGGTTCGAACCTCTGGTCGGGGTTCTTCGAGAACAGAGTCGCTCCGGAATTGACGTCGACGAGAAAGGCGATGGGCGCCGGCGTGTCGAACTGCGGCGCTTTTGCCGGGGCCGCTCCGGCCAGGAGGGTGGCTGCGGTCGTGGCGAGAATGAGTGAGCGCTTCATGATCGGCCGATTCGTCCTTTCGAATTTGCGGGCTTTTTCCAGCTATGCGTGGATTGTGTCTATCGCGCCAATGGACGGCGCGCGAGGGGCTTGTCGAAAGCGCGCCCGGGCTAGCCGCCGGCAATTGCGTTGGCGAGCAGGCCGACCGAAAGCGCGTAATAGTTGGAACAATTGTAATCGAGGATTGCGTAGTAGTTTTGCGTGAGGAGATATCCCGGCGCGTAGGCCCCCGGAGTTTCCATCAGCGCCGCGAGCTCCGTATCTGGAAGGCCTTTGCCGGTTGGTACCACACCGAGCGACCTCCACTCGCCGACAGTTAGCCAGCGGCTGTGGCGCTTGAACACCGCGGGGCAGCGCGTCGGGTGCACCCGCGACTGAATCGCGGTCCGATTGAGATTGGAGGGGATCGTCACCGGAACGCCCCACGGCAGTCCGCGCTTCCAGCCGGCGTCGCGGAGGTAGTTCGAAATCGAGGCAAAGGCATCGTCCTCGTTGGCCCAGACATCGGCGTAGCCGTCGCCGTCGCCGTCGGCGCGCAATCGCAGGACTACCGAGGGCATGAACTGCGGGTAACCGGTCGCCCCGGCGTAACTGCCCTTCAGCTGCCAGCGCCTTACACCGATGTCCAAGAGCTTGAGTGCAGCGACGAACTCACTCTCGAACAGCGCACGGCGGCGACCCTCGTAGGCAAGGGTGGCGAGAACTTCGAGAAGGTCGAAGCCGCCGGTGACGGAGCCATAGCTCGTCTCCTTGCCGTAAATCGCCATGACGACGGCCGGGTCGACGCCATAGCGCTGCTCTATTCGTGCCAGGTTCCCCCGGTGCGAAGAATACCGCGCCCTTCCACGCTGGATCAGCGACCCGGTGATGTGGCGAGCCAGGTACGGGCCGAAGGACGGGAACGGATCGTCGTCGCTTCGGCTGGTCGGCCGCTGCGCGCGATCCAGCTCGATGACTCGGCTATTGAGGTCGAGCGTCGGCATCACCGACTGGATCGTCGACTCGCGCACGCCGGCGCTTCGTGCCTTGGCGGTGAGATAGGCTTTATACTGATCGAACGGGCTTGCTGCCTGTTGCGCTGGTGGCGGTGAAGCCGAGAATCGCTGGGCCAGTTCGACCGCGATCGGCTTGGCTTTCGCAACTGCGGCGGGCTTTTTCTCGGGGGTGCGAGCGTCGCGAGCGTCGGCGGGGCCAAGCGCGAGCGTTGCAGCCGCTGCCACAGTCCAACCGATTGTCCAACGCAACATCACTCTCCCTGCCCCGCTCATCCCAACAGCCTAGGGGCGGCGACTGTTCCCGGCCACAAGCTTGGTCGCGCCGCTTGCACGTCCCGGCTCGACCGGCGATATCAGCCTCCGCCTTAAGGGAGCAGCCCGAGCGCAATTCGGGACGGCGTACGGAGAGGTGGCCGAGTGGTTTAAGGCAGCGGTCTTGAAAACCGCCGTGGGTTCACGCCCACCGTGGGTTCGAATCCCACCCTCTCCGCCACGAGCCATTGAGGCGCGGATAATTGAGCTTGCATCCACGCTACAAATGTAGCACAAGCTACAAATGTAGCGGCAGCCAGGACGTGGATTCGCAGATGCTCAGCAAGCTTCCGCCAAGAGAACGACAGATCGTCGACGTGCTCTACGAGGCAGGTCCGCTCACTTCCGCGGAAGTTTGCGATCACCTTCCGGACCAGATCAGCGGATCGGCAGTCCGGGCGATGCTCAAGCGGCTCGAGGACAAGGGCTACGTTTCGCGGTCCGATTCGGATCGCGGCTATCTCTACAGCCCGGCGGTCTCCGAAGCTGCGGCGTCGACCTCCGCGCTGAGCGACATCGTTCGCGTGTTCTTCAACGGTTCGGCCGCCGGCGCAGCGAGTGCGCTTCTGGGGATGTCGGACAAGCTCAGCAAAGATGACCTCGACGAACTCGAAGCGATGATCGCCCGTGCCCGCAAGGCGAAAGGAGCAAAATGATGGATTGGCTGATACTCCTCGCAGCGAAATCTTTCGCAATCGCAGGTGGAGCGCTGCTGCTCCTCAAGCTTCTCCGCTCGCGTTCCGCTGCGGATCGGAGCTGGGTGGCCCACCTCGCTTTGGCGGGGCTGCTCCTGCTTCCCGTGGCGACCTTTGCGCTCCCGACGCTCGACGTCGCCGGTCCGGCGTTCCTGGTCGGCGATCCCGAGGTTCATTCCCCTGTCTCGGCCTTGCCGCAAGCGAGCGCGCCGACGGCGTCGCCAACGACAACCTCCGCGCCCGTGGCGGACGAGCCGGGTGCCGGGAGCGCGCCCGTAAACTGGCCCTTTTGGGCCTATTCGGCTCCCGCGGCTCTGCTCCTCCTGCTCACCTTAATGTCGCTGGTACGGCTGCTCGTGCTCAAGTCGCGGGCAACGGTTCTCGTCGACGGCCGCTGGCTCACTGCAATGGCTCGGGCGCAAAAGCGCATGGGCTTCAAGCATGGCACGGCACTTCTGACGAGCAACGAACTGCCATCGCCGATCAGCTGGGGAGTCGTTCGGCCGGTAATCCTGCTCAACAGCGAGGCCGCCAAATCGCACGACGAGGCCGAAGCCATAATCACCCACGAACTTGCGCATGTCGCACGCCTCGACTGGGCCAAGCTTCTGCTCGCCCGCGTTGTGGTTGCGATCTTCTGGTTCAACCCATTCGTGTGGCTGCTTGCTCGCGAGGCACACCAGTTGCGCGAGGAAGCTGCCGACGATTCGGTCCTTTCGACAGATATTGACGAAACCGACTACGCGAAGCTGCTTGTCGGCGTCGCTCGCCACGAGTGCCGCGGCTTCCTGATCGGCGCCCACGGGGTCGCTCCGGGCAAGAACTCGCTCGCTCGACGGGTGAAACGAGTCCTCGATGGCGCAGTGAAACGCGCTCCAGGCGGATGGAGGTGGGGCTCTGCGGCGGCTTTCTTCGCGGCCGGAATGGCTGTGCCCGTGGCCGCTTTCAACCTCGTCCCCTCCACCGCCATTGCCGAGCCTGGCGCGGCCTCGCGAACAGTCGAAGCTGCGAACGCGCCAGTCGCGTCCGCGGTGGCGGCAAGCGAGCCGATCTCCGGCGAATCGCCCTATTATCGCTCGGATCGCGAACGCGGATCCTGCGACAGCTCGGGCTACCGCGCAGGCAAGCATTGCCGCTGCTCATGCTGCGATCACAGCCGGGCACACGGCAGTCGCGCAGGCGGACAGCGCAGTCGAGCGCGCGATCGCCATGAAGGCGGTCGGGGCGACTCCCGAATATATGAACGCAATCCGCCGCGCGGCTCCGCAGCTTCGAATTCACGATGGCGATTTTGTCGCGCTGAAGGCGGTCGGCGTAACGCCCGATTTCATCCAGGAGCTGGCTCGCCTCGGCTATCGCGATGTGGACGGCGGCGACATTGCCGGCGCCTATGCGGTCGGGGTCCGTGGCGACTACATCCGCTCTATGGCGTCAGTGGGCTATGGCCGCGTGCCCCTTGAACAGCTCACGGCGATGCGAGCCGTCGACGTAACGGCGGCCGACGTCCAGAGATTTCGCAGAGCCGGTTATACGAACATCGATGTCGACAAGCTGGTTCAACTCAAGGTGATGGGAATCACGCCTGAAGAGCTCAAGGCGAGCGAAAGCTACGGCCCCTGACCGGGCGAGCACCCACTTCCTAGCCTGACTGACTGCACGCATTTTTCAAAGCGTCCCGCTGGGGCGGACGGGCGCACTTTGCCCGCAACAAACGAAAAAGGAGATGTAAAATGAACAGGATGCTCGCCTTCATGGCAGCACTGTTGCTGAGTGCGCTCACGATATCCTCGGCCTGCGTTGCCGGGATTACGGAGCCACTGCACTTCACGCTTTCGCCGGCAGGCAAGACCGGCAAGCTGGAGCTTCGGTTCAAGCGCGATCGCAACGGCCACTCGGAAAGCAACTGGAGCTCGTCCTTTCGCCCTGCCGAGCTCGCCGGTCTCGATGTCGGCGCGTTGAATGGCGCGGGCACTCGCCCGATCCGCTTTGCGATCGTTCGCGATGCCGGCCGTGTCGACTGTGCCGGAACCGGAGGCAATGCCGTTGCACGCGGCAGCTGCAGGATCACCGCGGACCGGGGCTTCAACGACTTCCTCGCCGCCCGCGGCATTCATCGCCCGACCCTGGACGAAACCTATGGCCTCATCGCACTCGACGTGCGCCGGGCGCTGATTAGCGCACTGGTGCAGGCCAGCTATCCGACACCGACTATCCAGAATCTGTTCGAGCTTACCGCTGTTGGGGTTACGCCGGCCTATATCGGCGAGCTGTCTGGCCAGGGATATCGGCCGGAATCGCTTCGTGGACTGGTCGAGTTCGGCGCTCTCAAAATCGCTCCTGCCTATGTCGCCGCCTTCGTCCGAGCGGGCTACGGCGACCTCTCGGCAGACGAACTCGTCCAGCTCAAGGCGCTTGAGATCACACCTCAATACGTCGCCGGATTCCAGCGGATCGGTTACGGGCGACTTCCGGTTGGAACGCTCCTTCAGCTCAAGGCACTGGACGTCACTCCCGAATTCGTCCGGGCGGTCCAGCGGGGTGATGCCCTCCCCTCTCCCGACCACCTCGTCCAGCTTCGCGCCCTCGGCCGCGACGTCCGCAACCACTGACCCTGCCAGGAGTCGGGATCATGACGCGCACAAGGCCCTGTTTCAAAGGTGCACTGCTGGCTTCCGTGGCTTTATGTTCCTTCAGCGGCGCTGCGGTGGCGCAGTCGAGCGACGCGGCCGCAGTAGCGCCTCCCGTCGCCACTCCAGCTGGCCGGAAGACGGTTTACACGGCTGCGGATTTCACGCGCTTCGCGCCGAAATCCGCCTACGACATGCTCAAACAGGTGCCGGGCTTCTCGATCAGGAGTGCCGATTCCGAGCGTGGCCTCGGACAGGCCTCCGAGAACGTCCTCATCGATGGACAGCGCGTCGCCAACAAGTCGGGCGGTGCGATCGACCAGCTTCAGCACATTCCGGCGACCAACGTGGAGCGACTCGAGATCGTCGACGCCGCAAGCCTCGGAATCGCCGGTCTGACCGGCCAGGTCGCCAATGTAATCCTCAAGGAGGTGCAGAAAGCGTCGGGCCAGTTCGAGTACAACCCCAACTGGCGCGCGCATTTCGCAAAGCCGGACTTTCTCGCCGGTTCGATCAGCTACACAGGTCAGAGCGGACCGCTGGACTACACGGTGTCTCTCAAGAACGAGCCGGGCAGAGGCGCACTCGGGGGGCCCGTACTGATCTACGATCGCGATGGTATCGTGCTCGAAAGGCGGATCGAGCGCTATCACTCCGAATACGACCAGGCGAACATGCAGGTGAAACTGGGGCTGGATGCTCCAGGCTCGTCGGTTGCCAACCTGACGCTTGGCTACACGCCCTACTGGAACCCCGCGCACCAGGACGATCGGCGGCTGTTGCTCGACACTGGCGAAGAGCGCGCGCGGACGATCGACACAAGCCTCAACGGCTATGTCGGCAACATCAACGGCGACTACGAATTCGCGCTCGGTCCTGGCCGGTTGAAGCTGATCGGGCTCCGGCACTGGGAGCACGAACCGCTGTCGCAAGATCTCGTCATGCGGTTCCTCACCACTGGCGCACCCGACCACGGAATCAGGTTCAGTCGCGACACCCATATCGGCGAAACGATTGCGCGAGGCGAGTATCACTGGAAGAGCGGCGTAAACGACTGGCAGCTATCGCTCGAGCGCGCGTTCAACTCGCTCGATCAGAAGGGCGCCCTGTTCGACCTCGATCCGGCGGGCGAGTTCGTCGAAGTCCCCTTCCCTCAGGGAACCGGCAAGGTCACCGAAGTCCGCTACGAGGGACTGGCGACGCTCAGCCGGCCGCTCACTCCCAAGCTCGACCTGCAAATCGCCGGAGGAGCAGAGATTTCGGACCTGGACCGCGTCGAAGACGACCAGCCCGCGCGGCATTTTTTCCGGCCCAAGGGCAGCATCACCCTGGGCTGGCGACCGTCGCCTGGCTGGGACATCAGTCTGAAGCTCCGTCGTCGCGTCGGCCAGATCAGCTTTTACGATTTTCTCGCCCAGCCGAAGCTTAGCGACGACCGGGAAAATGCGGGCAATCCCGAACTGGTGCCGCCGCAAAGCTGGGAAGTGGAAACGGAATTCGCTCGCGACCTTGGTCCCTGGGGCAAGACCAGGCTCAACCTCCATTATTACCGGGTCGAAGACATCGTCGATTTCATCCCCATTGGCGTTGACGGCGAAGGCGTGGGGAACCTGCCGCGCGCCGACCGTTATGGCTTCGAAAGCACCAGCACGTTGCAGATGGAACCGATCGGTTGGACCGGAGCCAAGGTGGACGTCGCTTTTGGAGCCGAATGGACTTCGGTCGAGGATCCGCTGACCGGCCAAAGCAGGCCGATTAGCGGCGTTCGCACGAAATGGGCGAATATCGGCGTTCGCCACGACATTCCCGGAACCCAGCTCGCGTGGAGCGCCTACGTCCAATATAACGATTACGCCCGAAGCTATCTGCTGACGGAGATCGACAGGACGCTCGACCTCCCGTGGATCGGCGGCTTCTACATCGAGGACAAGAATGTGTTGGGAACGACCGTTCGCTTCTCGGTGGACAACGTCCTCGACGGACTGCTCGACGGGCGTCACAAGGAATGGCGCTGGGTCTACGAAGGCTACCGCGACCGCACTCCGCTGGCCTTCTTCCAAAAGCAGGACGAACTCGTGGGCCTGCTCTTCAATCTCTCAATCAAAGGAACGTTCTAGGCTTCACCGGGCCACCCGCCCGGCCGCGCGTCGATCCGGACAGGCGGTTTGCAAGTCCTCCTGTCGGTTCGTCGAACGACGCTGGTGAGCGGGAGCCGGGTCATTAGGCGGCTTATCCATCAAGGCAGGGGTTTCTTTATGCATTCGTATCGTCTTTGGCCGTCGCTTGCCGTTGTCGCGCTCGTCGCGGGGCGAGCGGCAGGAGCCCAGGCCAGCACCGTTGCCGACCAGCCGCTACCCGGCGAGGCACCTGCCGGAGCGGCGACAGCTTCTTCGACTCCGTCGACCAGCCGGACCATCCAGTACGAAGCGTCGTTTTTCGCGCCCTTCGCCCCCCGAACAGCACTCGACATTGCCCGCCAGGTTCCGGGGTTCAGCCTCGATCTCGGCAATTCGGACGTCCGTGGCTTCGCCGGCGCCGTCGGAAACGTGGTCATCAACGGCGCTCGCCCAAGCTCGAAATCGGAATCGCTCGAAACGCTGCTGTCGCGAATTCCCGCGAGCCAGGTCAGCCGGGTCGAAGTTGGGCCCGGCGACCTCTACGGCGCCGATTACGCCGGAAAGGGACAGGTCCTCAACATCGTGATGTCCGGAGAAGCAGGCTTGAGCGGCGAGGTCAGCGTTTCCGCAACGCGCCACTACAATGGCGAGATCGCTCCGAACGCCGAGGGCACGGCATTGCTCAAGCGCGGCGACTCCACCTTTACCCTTTCCGCGGGCACCGGACGGAACGACCGAACCGAGGAAGGGACGGACGATTTTTACGATTTTGCCAGCGGTGGGCTCCTCGAGCATCGGCGCAAGATCAACGCCATCGATGAGCACAATCCGTTTCTCTCCGGCAGCTGGGCGCTGGAGCAAGGCGAAAACAACGCCATCCACCTCAACGGCCGCTGGGCGCCGAGCAGTTTTTACTTGCGCCAGACCAACCATGTGACTCCGCTTGGCGGTCCCGAGCGCGATGACTTGCTAATCCAGAACTACAAGACGCCGGTGATCGAACTCGGTGGCGACATTTCACGGCCTCTCGGCGATGGTGCGGTGAAGCTGGTCGGGCTGGTAACGCGGCGCAAGCGCGACAATTTCGACGCGAGTTACAACCGGGACGTCGGGGGATCACCGGTGCTCGGCGGGTTCGAACAGGCCCAGAAGGCAACGTTCCAGGAGACGCTAGCGCGACTCAGCTACTCCCGGCCCAAGCTGTTCGGGTTCAGTTTCGAAGGCGGCGCCGAGATCGCCTTCAACAAGCTCAACTCCAATCTCGACCTGTTCCTCCTCGACGGCGACGGCAGCAGGACACGCATCGACCTTCCAATCGACAGCGCGACCGTGTCCGAGCTTCGGGGCGAAGGCTATCTCAACGCCGGGCGGGCGCTTTCGAAGACCGTTCGCGTGGACCTTGGCCTGCGCTATGAGGCGTCGCAGCTGAAGGTCCGCGGCGATGCCACCGCCAATCGCACGCTGAGGTTCCTGAAGCCGAGCGTCACCGTGGATTGGCGGCCAGGGAATGGCTGGCACACCCAGGCCAGCTTGAGGCGAACGGTCGCCCAGCTCGATTTCTATGACTTCATCAGCTCGGCCGAGCTGTCGAACGATCGGGTCAACGGCGGCAACGCCGACCTTCAACCGCAACGGAGTTGGGAAGCGCGCATTCTCGCCGAGAAGCCGGTCCTCGGCGAAGGCTTGCTCAAGCTCGAGCTCGGCTACGATCTGGTTCAGATGCTCCAGGACCGAGTCCTGATCGTCACCCCCGAGGGCGCCTTCGATGCGCCCGGGAACATCGGGACGGGCCGACGGCAGTTCGTCACCTTGACCTTCGATGCTCCGCTTTCGAAGCTCGGCCTTTCAGGCGTTCGGTGGAAGGGCAACGTCACTCTCCAGCGGACCAGGGTTGAGGACCCGATCTGGCACACACAGCGCCGCTGGACCGACTATTGGCCGTCTTTTGACTGGTACTCGGAGCTTCGGCGCGATTCGGGCGCCTTCTCCTACGGGGTCGCAATGTCCGACCGCGACAAATTCTATTTGTACCGGACCGATGAGATCTACAGCAACTGGAACGGTGGCCCTTACGCGACGGCATTCGTAGAGTATCGCCCCGACGCACGGACGACCATCCGTTTCGACGCCGACAATATTCTCGATACGAACGCGACCGCACGGCGGTTGTTGTTCCGGCCGAACCGCAGCGAAGCGGATCCGCAGTTCGAGGAATTTCGCGAGCGCAACATCCACGCGAGCTTCGGTCTCACCGTGAAGCGAAGTTTCGGCGGCGCGCCAACGGGAAGCCCTGTGACCTGACCCGGGGTGGCGGACTCGTTTCTGTACCGCTAGACGAGCGCCGACTTTCCGCCAATTCAGGGGATTTTTCCACGTGGCCGAGCCTGCAATCCTCCCGTTCGACTGGGCCGATCCGTTCGACCTCGACAGCCAGCTTACGGATGAAGAGAAGCTCGTCCGCGATACAGCCGAGGGCTATGCCCAGGAAAAGCTGCAGCCGCGTGTCACGAACGCCTATCTCAACGAGAGCTTCGACCGCGACATTCTCACGGAGATGGGGGAACTCGGGCTTCTCGGCGCCACAGTCCCCGAGGAATATGGAGGCGCCGGCCTGGGCTATGTCAGCTACGGCCTGATCGCCCGCGCAGTGGAGCGGGTGGACAGCGGCTACCGCTCGGCAATGAGTGTACAGTCCAGCCTCGTGATGTATCCGATCCTCGCTTATGGTTCGGAGGAGCAGCGCAAGGCGTACCTCCCCCGCCTCGCAAGCGGCGAAATCGTCGGTTGCTTTGGGCTTACCGAGCCGGATTCGGGCTCCGACCCGGGAAGCATGCGCACTCGTGCGCAGAAGATCGACGGCGGCTATCGGATCAGCGGCAACAAGATGTGGATTACGAATTCGCCGATTGCCGACGTGTTCGTGGTGTGGGCAAAATCAGACGCTCACGACGGCAAGATCCGCGGTTTCATCCTCGACAAGGGCGCCACTGGCCTCTCTGCGCCCAAGATCAAGGAAAAGCTGTCGCTTCGCGCCTCGGTGACCGGCGAGATCGTGATGGACGGTGTCGAGGTCGGCGAGGACGCCCTCCTCCCGAATGTCGAAGGGCTAAAGGGCCCGTTCGGCTGCCTTAACCGCGCCCGCTACGGAATTGGCTGGGGTGCGATGGGTGCGGCAGAGTTCTGCTACCGCGCCGCCCGTCTCTACACGCTCGACCGCAAGCAGTTTGGAAAGCCATTGGCATCGACGCAGCTGGTTCAGCTCAAGCTCGCCAACATGATCACCGAGATCACCCTTGGGTTGGAGGCAGCGCTGCGCGTCGGCCGCCGTCTCGATTCGGGAGAGCTCGTTCCCGAGAACATCAGCCTCCTGAAGCGCAACAATTGTGGCAAGGCGCTCGACATCGCCCGAACGGCTCGCGACATGCACGGCGGCAACGGCATCTCAGCGGAGTTCCAGGTGATGCGTCACGCCGCCAATCTCGAGACGGTGAACACCTATGAAGGCACGCACGACGTTCATGCCTTGATCCTGGGCCGGGCAATCACCGGCATTCCGGCATTCTAGCGGACCGCCGCGATTCCGCTTAAGCTTTCCCCGGGCAAACGGGGGTTACGAACATGATTGGCTGGATCGTCCTGGGCATTATCGTCCTGCTGCTTCTCTACGCAGTGGGGATTTACAACCGGCTGGTGCGCCTTCGCGCGCTGGTGAAGGAGGCGTTCAGCGGAATCACCGTCCAGCTCCGACGCCGAGCAGACCTCATTCCCAACCTGGTTGAGACCGTCCAGGGCTATGCCACGCATGAGCGCGAAGTGTTTGACGAGGTTACCGCGCGGCGCGCCGAGGCGACCAGCGCCGGAAGCGTGAAAGCAACCGCTCAGGCCGACGCGGCGATGACCGGGCTTCTCGGCCGCTTGATGGCGGTTGCGGAAAACTATCCGGAGCTAAAGGCCAACCAGAACTACCTGCAATTGCAGGACCAGCTTGCCAGCATCGAAACCGAATTGCAGGGCGCGCGCCGCTACTACAACGCCACGGTCCGCGACCTCAATTCGACGGTCCAGAGCTTCCCGCCGGTACTCATTGCGCGGCCTGCCGGCTTTTCCGAGGAGCCGTTCTACGAAGATTCGGACGAGAGTATCCAGACCGCGCCGAAGGTGGCCTTTTCCCGTCCGGCAGCGTGACCATGAGTCACATCCGGGCCTTCGCGGCCCTCCTGCTCTTCGCCGCCGCTCCCGCAGCGGCCGAAGAGCGGATCACCAGCTTCGTAAGCGATGTCGCCGTTCAGCCCGATTCCGCACTCGAGGTCACCGAGGCCATCGACGTCCACTCGGAAGGCGAGCGAATTCGTCACGGCATCTATCGCGACTTTCCGACGCTCTACACCAACCGCAACGGCGGGCGCGTCCGGGTCGGCTTCAGCTTCGAAAGCGCTGAGCGCGACGGGCAGGTGGAACCGGCGACGGTCGAGCCCCTCTCGAACGGCGTCAGGATCAAGCTGGGAAGCGCCGACACGACCGTCGATCCTGGCGACCATCGCTACGTCATCCGTTATCGAACCACTCGGCAGGTCGGGCGATTTCGCGACTTTGACGAGCTCTACTGGAACGCGACCGGTAACGGATGGGCGTTTCCGATCGATGTCGCTGAAGCGCGAATCCACCTGCCCTCACCCGGCGAGTTCGGCCAGCGAGCAGCCTACACCGGCCCGCAGGGCTCCACTGACTCGAATGCGCAAGTCGTCGCCGAAGCGCCGGGCGATATTACGTTCAGGACGACGTGGCCGCTTCCCCCCTACGAAGGGCTGACCGTCGCCGTCGCCTGGCCCAAAGGCGTCGTCGCCGAGCCCGAACAGCGAACGAAGTTCGGGTGGTGGCTAGCCGACAATGGCCCGCCCCTGGCCGGGGCGCTGGGGCTGATCGGAGTGCTAGCTTTTTACTTTGTTGCCTGGCACCGCGCCGGCCGCGACCCGCGCGCGGGGACGGTCGTTCCGATGTTCGTGCCTCCGGACGACCTGAGCCCGGCGGGAATGCGATTCGTCCGTGAAATGGGAGCCGACAATCGCGCGTTCGCGGCCGCCCTGGTCGACATGGGTGTGCGCGGACACATCAGGATATCCGAAGAGGATGGCGGATGGCTCTCGGCCGACAAGCGACTGATTGAGCGCCTGCCCAGCGAAACGCAGCTACCCGAAGACGAAGATGCTGTTCTCGACCAGCTCCTCTCGACTGGTGAAGTCATCGCCATGAAGCAAGCGAACCACGCGAAATTTTCGTCTGCAAAGATTGCGTTGGAAGGTATACTTCGTAAAAAGTACGAAGGCCGGATGTTCAAGCGGAACTATGGCTGGGCGATTGCCGGGCTCGGCGTGTTCCTGACCTCGCTCTGGCTTGCCGCCGCCTGCGTTGCGCTCGCTACCGGCATTGCCGGCTCGCTGGAAATCGCTGTCGCAATCGGCGCTGCCGTGGCGACGGTGCTGTTCCTGGTTCTCCAGAACCATGCGGGGGCCGGCGGGAAATGCCTGCTGGTGATCGCGAGCTTCCTTTTCGGCTTTGCCGCACTGGCGCTGGGCGCTCCGCTCTTCTTCCAGGCGCTCGATACCGGCTGGTGGTTTCCGCTCCTCCTCCCGGCGCTGTCCTTTCCCATCGTGGTTTCCGCCTTCTGGTGGATTTCCTCGCCCACGCCAGAGGGTCGCAGGGTGCTCGACCATGTCGCCGGCTTCGAACTCTATCTGTCGACTGCCGAGCGCGAACGGCTCGACCGGATGACTCCCCCGCAGGACACGCCCGCGCTGTTCGAGAAATACCTGCCCTACGCGATAGCACTTGGCGTGGAAAACAGGTGGGCAGACCGGTTCGCACCCGTGCTCGCCGCCGCTGCCGCTCAGGGGCAGCAGGGATTTGCCTGGTATTCCGGGACCAACAGTCCGTGGAACGATACTGGCGGATTCGTCGGCAGCGTCGGCTCTTCGCTCGCCGGCTCCGTCAGTTCGGCATCGACCGCGCCCGGCTCCAGCAGTGGTTCGGGCGGCGGCGGCTCGTCAGGCGGCGGTGGCGGCGGTGGAGGCGGCGGCGGCTGGTGACGCTATTGCTTCCAGGCCGGGCGTTTCAGGACGATCGTGGGACTGTCGTGATAGAGCGTCTCGCCGACACGTTCGAAGCCGAGCTTGCTCGCAAGCTTCAATGAGGGCTCATTCGCGGGCGCGATGATGGCCCACACCGGCGTGGGATCGAGATTGGCCTCGGCCCAGTCGATAACCGCCCGGCACGCTTCCCCGGCAAATCCGTGCCCATGGGCATCGGTCCGGAATATCCAGCCCATTTCCGGCTCGTCGCCGAATTCGGGATCCAGGCCTCTCCACGCGGTGAAAAGCGCGAGCATTCCGAGCAGCTTGTTATCGCTCTTGCGCTCCACCGCCCAGCCGCCGAAGCCGTTGAGATGCCAGCCGCCGCATGCTGCCAGCAGGCGTCGCCAGCATTCCTCCATTCCTATCGGTTCCGGACCGAAGTGGCGGAAAACAGCCGGTTCCTGGAGGATCGCGAAATATTTCTCGCGATCGTCCCTACGCCATGAGCGCAAGCGCAAGCGCTCGGTCTCCAGCAGCGGAGCCGAGGGCAGCGGCGAAAATTGCACCGATTACTTCTTGGAGAGCTTCAGGCCGCCGAAGCGCTTGTTGAAGCGGGCCACCTGGCCACCGGTATCGAGCAGCTTCTGATTGCCGCCGGTCCACGCCGGGTGAACTTTGGGGTCGATGTCGAGGTGAAGCGTGTCACCTTCCTTGCCCCAGGTCGAGCGCGTCTCGAACTTGGTTCCGTCAGTCATTTCGACAGTGATCATGTGGTAATCGGGGTGGGTACCGGATTTCATTGTCTATTCCTCGAGATTGGCTGGTTTCCGACCAGCCGAAGGTGTCGCGGCCCCTTATATGGTGAGCCCGCGCGATGCAACCAAAGCTGCTATGCCGCGATGCGGGCCGGAGCCGCCCTGCGGATCGGCGGCAGCAGCCGCTCGGCAAGAGCGAAGCCGCCGAACAGCAGCGCCGTGTAGAACAGGTCGCCGGCAAGCGTGTTCTGGAAGAACGGGATCGCTGCCACGTAACAGGCGACCAGCCCCTCGCCCGTGTGCGGGTAGAAACCGCTGAACAGCCACATCCCCAGGTTGGTGAGGACGAAGAAGAGGATGGAGCTCGCCACTGCCGCGGCGCCGACGACCGCCGGCGAACGGCGGGAAGCAACCGCCCAGCCGATCAGTACCGTCAGCGCGAAACTGACGTAAACGAAGTTCATGCCGGCATAGAATCCGAGCACCAGGTCGCTCAAAAGAAGCGCTGCGAACGGTGCAACGAAAGCAAGCACCCTCTTCGGCAGATAGGCGCCGCTAAACAGCGCCATCGCCGCGATCGGCGAGAAGTTCGGCGGATGGGGAACAAGCCGCATTACTGCAGCCGCGGTAATGGCGGTGAGAAGCGCCAGCAGGCGGGCGTTGTTGCGCATCGTCGATCCCGGGTTTTCCATGTCGCCGGACTAATAGCCAAGCAGCGGCCCGATTGACAATCGCTGGAGCCCGGTCGTAGCCGAATGCCGACGAAGGTGCCGCCCGCGAGCTTGCTCGTCGGGGGCGGTTAAAAGGGAAGCCGGTGCGAAACCGGCGCTGTGCCCGCAACTGTCAGGCCGAGAATTCGGCCGAGCCAGGAACCTGCCCTTGTCGGTCGTCCGCACCTGGCCGGGTCCAGCCGAGGATGCGTGGCGCTGTCCGGCCATTTGGCCGTGCAGTTCCTCCGAGACGACGATTCGAAGTCGTTGAAGGAGGTGCCAATGCCCGTTTCCCTGATGCTCGCTTGCGCTGCCGCGATCGCCGATCCGCAAGCGCAAATTGTCGTCACCGCTTCGCGAGCCCCGGAAGAGCAGTCTCAGTCGCCGGCAAGTACGACTGTCATCGATCGGGAGCGGATCGACCGATTGGGAGAGCCGCTACTCTACTCGCTTGTCCGCCTGACCCCTTCCGCCGCCGTCGAAACCGGCGGCCCGGCAGGGACAATCACCGAAGTTCGAATCCGCGGCGCCGAGGCCAATCACACGTTGCTCTTCGTCGACGGCATCCGCGCGAACGACCCGGCCTCCAATGACACGCCGCGATTCGAGCTGCTCAACGCCGACCTTGCCTCCCGAATGGAAATCGTTCGCGGGCCGCAGTCCGCCCTTTGGGGGTCCGACGCGATCGGCGGAGTTGTCGCGGTGAACGGCCTCGCGCCAGAGAGGACGTCCTGGTCGGCAGCGCTCGAAGGCGGCTCGTTCGGATTTGCCCGTTCCAGCGCTTCGGGAGCGCTCGTGACGCAAACGGCCGACCTCGAAGGCGCCGTGGGCTATCAGCGGGCGACCGGCATCGACAGCTTTGACGGCCATGGAGACAAGGACGGCTACCGCAACCTTTCCGGCCGGCTGCGAGGCAGCTGGCGCCCCGCCGCTGGCGTGGAAGTCGGAGGATCTGCCTTCTCGCTCAGCGGCCGCAGTCAGTTCGACGGTTTCGATCCGGCGACATTCGTCCACGCGGATACGTTCGACAGCACCCGCAACCGGCTTTCCGCCGGGCGGCTGTGGATTGCCGTCGGGCGCGGCGACTCAGGCTTGAGCGGGACGGTGGCGACGACCCTGCTCGGGTCGACAAACCGGAACCTGGTCAGCGGCGAGGAGATCAACCGCACCAGCGGCAATCGCTGGAGCGCCAATGGCCAGCTTCAGTACCGCTTCGGTGCAGGGCCGGTTGCGAACGTCGTCGTCGTCGCGCTCGACCACGACCGCGAGACGTTCCGCGCCAGTGACGTCATCTATTCGGGCGCAAGCAACCAGGAACGGCAGCGAAGCCACTATTCGCTGACGGCGGAGTGGCGCGCGGAGCTTGCACCGCTCGTCACCGATCTCGCGGTCCGCCGCGACGTGTTCAGCGCCTATCGCGATGCGACCACAGTGCGCGGTTCGCTTCTTTTCGACGCGGGAGCGGGCATGACATTCGCCGCGTCCTATTCCGAAGGAATCGCACAGCCGACTTTTTTCGATCTCTACGGCTTCTTTCCGGGCAACTTTACCGGAAATCCAGGACTGAGGCCGGAAAGTTCCAAAGGGTTCGAGACGTCGGTTCGCTATCGCACCGGCCGGTTCGACGCATCGCTTACCGGGTACAGGCAGCGCTTGAGGGACGAGATCGTCGACGTGTTCGACCCGGCGACTTTCCAATCGAGCACCGCCAACAGGGGCGGCGTCAGCCATCGGTCGGGCGCTGAGGCACAGATCGGGTGGACGCTCGGTGATCGCCTGAGGGTCAGCGCGACCTATTCCTATCTCGACGCGACCGAGCCTGGCGCCGTTCCGTCACTGCAGATGCGGGAAGTGCGCCGCCCGGAGCACAGCGGTTCAATTGCTCTCGACGGACAGTCGGGACGGATCACTTACGGCGCATCCATCGCTTATGTCGGCGCCCGAAAGGACACCAACTTCGATTCCTTCCCGGCCCAACCGGTTCGGCTGAAGCCGTACGTCCTCGCGGGCACTCGCGTTGCCTATGCGGTGAACGCGCGGATGCAGCTGTTCGGTCGAATCGCCAACCTTTTAGGCGCCGATTACCAGGACGTATTCGGGTATCGCACCGAAGGGCGTGCCATTTACGCCGGGATTCGCCTCACCGGCCGCTAAGGAATTACTCCGCCGGCGGGTCGGCGATCATTGCCGTGAAATTCGCCTCGGCGACGACCTTGTCGTCGATGCGCGCTCGACCGGTGAACTTGCAGACCGTCGGCCGCTTCTGTGCGAATTCGACCTCGAGGCGAAGGAGAACTCCAGGCTCGACCGGCGCGCGGAACTTCGCTCCCTCGATGGCCATGAAATAGACCAGCTTGCCGGTCCCGGCGAGGCCGAGAGATTCCACCGCGAGAATGCCCGCGGCCTGGGCCAGGGCTTCGACGATAAGCACTCCAGGCATGATCGGACGCCCGGGGAAGTGGCCCTGGAAGAACTGCTCGTTCATCGTCACTGCCTTGATGGCGACGATGGAGCGGTCGCGCTCGAGAGTTTCGACCCGGTCGACGAGCAACAGGGGGTAGCGGTGCGGAAGCGCCGCCATGACCCGCCGGACGTCCAGCGGGCCTACGGCGTTCGCTTCCGCGGCTTCGCTCACCGGCCCTGCGGCTGTTGCTGCTGCTGCGCTTGCGGCAGCGGGGTCAGGCTGACTGCCGGCAGCGTTGCATTCACTGCCGCGATCACGGCGTCGGTGACGTCGAGGGCGGGAACGTGAGCGATCGTCGCGCCGACATCGACGGCAAGGTTTGCGCCGCGCTGGGTCATCACCTGGCTGACGGCCGGGTTGTACTTGGCATCGATCTGCCGAATCACGTTGGCGTTAATCGACTGCAGGTTTTGCTGCATGTTCTGCAGCTCCTGGTTGGCCTGCTGCTCCTTGTCCTGGAAGTCCTGCGCACGCTTCTGGAGGGCCGCGTCGGGCTCCTTCCCGTTGAGCGCCTGGACCGCCTTCTGGATGGCCTCGGCCTCCGGACGCAGCTGGTTGCTGAGCGTTTGCTGGCGGTTCTTGAAAGCCTGGGCCTGCGCCTGCAGCTGGGTCTTTGCCGTCCGGCAGGCATTGCAGTCGCTGTAGACCTTGTCGGTGTCGACGACGACGACGACGGCGGCGGGCACGCGTTGCGCCTGGGCCGTGGCGGGGACCGCGACCGCTGCTACGGCGGCGGTGAGGATGATCAAATTGCGCATTAGAATTGGGTTCCTACGTTGAATGAAAACAGCTTCGTGTCGTCGCCCTTCTGGCTCAACAGCGCCTTTGCGATGTCGATACGCAGCGGACCGAACGGCGATACCCAGTTGACGCCAATGCCGATCGCAAGGCGCGGCTTGGCGGAATTCCCCAAGAAGACTTCCTTGAAGCCCGGAGAGAAAACGTAACCGGTGGCCGGGCAATCGGTAGCGACCTGGCCCGGGTCGAGGATGATTTGCGGATTCCCGCTCGTAAAGTCGGTCGGGTTACAGGTGCCCGGGATGTCGATCAGGTTCGGCGTCTTCAGCCCCCATACGGAACCGACATCGACGAATGCGGACGGACGGAGCCCGAGGCTGCGAACGCCAGAGCTTGTCGGCACTTCGAGCTCGATCCTGCCCATGTAATAAGCGTGCCCGCCAAGGGCGTCGCTAACCAGGCGCCCGCCATTGCTGGTCTTGGCATTGACGTTGTTGAGGTCGACATCGGTAAGCGCGCCCGTGGCATCGTACGGGATCCTGATGATCCGAGGACCGATTCCGCGAATGTCGAATCCGCGCATCTGGCTTCCGAAGAAGCGGTCGGTCAGCCGGATCGGATCGCGTCCCGGCCCCGGGCCCTTTTGCAGCGCATAGATGTATCCGCCCTCGAGGTGCCCGGAAAGGATCCACCCTCCCCCGAAGCTCTTGTACTTTGTCGCGTCGGCGCGGGTGCGAACGTACCTGACATCGCCGCCGAGGCCGGCGAAGTCCTGGCTGAAGGTAAATCTCTGCCCCCGGGTCGGGTGAATGCCGTCGGTATCATCGTAAGCGAGCGAATGGCCGATCGACGACGTCAGTCGGTTGCCGATTTCGTCGCAAAGATAACGTCCGGCCTTGAGCGGGTCGCATTCGGCCTCGAGCGGGCCCGTCCCGTCGGGATCGGTGAAGTAGAGCGCCTTGCTGAGCGACACCTGGTCCTGGGTGAGCGAATAACGGATCCCGTAGGTCATATATTCGGTGAGCGGGAAACCAAGCCGAAGGCCGCCGCCAGTGCTGACCTGCTTGTACGTCGTGTTGCGGCTTCCGCCGATGAAGTTGAAGCTGTTGTAGTCGCGGCGGAACAGCTGCCCGCCAAGCAGGATCTGCTTGTCGAAGAGGTAAGGTTCGGTGAAGCCCGCGGAAATCGACTTCGAATAACGCGACCAGCTGACACCGGCATCGAGCATCTGCCCCATTCCGCGGAAGTTCGTCTGCTGGACCGCCAGTGAAACGAGGAACTTCTCGAGGCTCGAATAGCCGGCGGAAAACTGCAGCTGCCCGGTCGCCTTCTCCTCGAGATCGACACCAAGCACGACCCGGTCAGTCGCGGAGCCCTCGCTCTGCTTGACCTCGATATTCTCCTGGAAATAGCCGAGCGACTGGATTCGGTCCTGCGACCGCTTGATCTTCAGCGCGTTGAACGCGTCGCCCTCGTTGACCCGGAACTCGCGTCGGACGACCTTGTCGTGGGTGACGGTGTTGCCGTTGATATCAACGCGTTCGACATAGACGCGCGGCGTTTCGCCGACCCGGAAGGTCACATCCATGGTCCGTGCGTCCGCGTTGCGCGTGTACGCCGGGCTGATGTCGGCAAACGCATAGCCGAGGTTGCCGGCCAGCTCGTTCAGCGACGTGACGGTGTCTTCGACCGTTTTCGCGTTGAACCACTCGCCGGGATGCACGTCGACGAGCTCCATGACCTTCTCCTTGGGAAGGTCGCGCAATGCGCTTTGCGCCTCAACGGTGCCGAACTTGTACCTCGGCCCCTCTTCGATGACGTAGGTGATGATGAAGTCGCGCCGGTCGGGCGTAAGCTCGGCGAGGGCCGAGACGACTCGGAAGTCGGCATATCCCTGCGTCAGGTAGAAGGCGCGGAGCTTCTGCTGGTCGGCCGCGAGCCGGTCGGGATCGTAGCTATCGTTCGACTTGAGGAACCCGAGAATCCCGCCGGCCTGGCGAGTGTACATCTCCTTGACCAGGCGGCCATCGCCAAAGGCATCGTTGCCGATGATGTTTATCTTGCGGACCTTGGAAACCGGGCCTTCGTAGATTTCGAAAATGAGGTCGACGCGGTTCTGGTCGAGCTTGACGATTTTCGGTTCGACACGGGCCGCAAACCGACCCTGGCGCTTGTACAGCTCGATGATGCGGTCGACATCGGCACGGACCTTCGACCTGGTGAAGATTTCGCGCGGCTTTAGCTGGATTTCCGGAGAGATCTTGTCGTCCTTGAGGCGCTTGTTGCCCTCCAGCACGATGCGGTTGATGACTGGGTTTTCCTGGACGGTAATCACCAGGTTCCCGGTTTCCGCGCCGGTGATGACGACGTCGGTGAACAGTTCCGTGGCGTAGAGGTCCTTCAGCGCCTGATCCAGCGTTTCCGCCGTATAGGTCTGCCCGGGAGTCAGCCCGGAATAGGAGATGATGGTCGGCGGCTCGAGCCGCTGGCTACCCTTGACCGCGATCGAACGAATCACTCCGGCGGCTTCCGGGGCGGCAAGAGTCAGCTCTTGCGCGGGAGCGGCAGCGGGTCGGCTGGTTGCCTCTGGCGAGGTTTGCTGCGCCAGCAGAGGCGTCGACCAGCCGCCGATGATGGTGCCGACCATGAGCACCGCACCTGCGCGCCTCGAGATTTTCGCTTCGTGTGGAGTCACGCGTTCCCCGCTCTTGAATGTGCTGAACCGCTTCGCGAACGCTGCGGCCGAATGGATGTGCTGCCCTGCCCCAAGCGCCCTAGCCAATCAAGCGCCCTAGGCGTCCCCAGACGCCGAATGACCCGAGGTCGTTCACCGTCGTGAACAGAAGCAGGGCAAGGAGCAATGCCAGTCCGCCACGAAATGCCCATTCTTGCGCCTGCGCACTGAGAGGTCGGCGACGGACCGCTTCCACTGTGTAAAAGAGGAGGTGACCGCCATCCAGCATCGGGACTGGCAACAAGTTGATGAATCCGAGATTAATTGAGAGCAGCGCAAGCAGGCTCACGAACGACAGCGGTCCCTGAAGTGCCCCTTCGCCTGCGACCTGGGCAATCTTTATCGGCCCGCCGAGCTGCTTGGGCGAGATTCGGCCGCGCACCAGCTGGACGATCCCGTCGACGATCGATCGAGTCATTCCCCAGGTGTAGGTGGCCGCCATCGGCACCGCCTCGAACACGGAGACCGGCCCCTGCACCTCAGTCGTCGGATACACCCCGAGCAAGCCGCGCTTGAACGTGGTTCCGGTCGGGTCCTTCATCTCGTCCGTCCCGAGATGGACCGGGAACTCGCGGACCGTTCCTCCGCGGTCGATTTTGACGGCCACGTCTTCACCGGGACGCATGACAACGACATTGAAGACGTCTGCAAAGGTTGGCGTCGGGCGTCCGGCAATGGCGACGATCCGGTCTCCGGGGCGAATTCCGGATTCGGCCGCGGCGGAATCGGGCTTCACCTGCCCGATGACGTTGGTTCGCGGCGCTCCCAGCATCGTGAAGAAGGCGGTGAAAATCAGGATCGCGAGGAGGAAATTCGCCATCGGTCCGGCGAGCACGATGAGGAATCGCTGCCAGACCGGCTTTCCAGCGAAACTGTCGCTTCGGCCGCTCGCCGGCTCACTCTCGCCCTCGCCCGCATGGTGCTCGTCGCCGACGAAGCGGACGTAACCGCCAAGCGGCAGCCAACCGACCTTCCAGCGAGTGCCGCTGCGGTCGGTCCAGCCGGTTATCTCGCGCCCGAACCCGATTGAGAAGGCTTCTGCGCCAACCCCGAACAGCCGGCCGACGAGATAGTGACCAAGCTCATGGAAGAAGACGAGCGGACCGATCGCGCAGATGAAGGCGACGACGATCAGCCAGATCGGTGGTTGGGCAAACATCAGCAGCAGTTTTCCGCGATCAGTGCCGACGTGCGTTCGCGCGTTTCCTGGTCGAGCGCAACCACTGCTTCGATGGACTCCAGTGCCGGCGCGTCGATTCGATCGAGCGCCGCTTCGACCATTTCGACTATTTCGCAAAAACGGATTTGGCCGGCGAGGAAGCTACTTACGGCGACTTCGTTGGAGGCGTTGAGAATCACCGCTGAAGCGGCCCCGCTCTCCATGACCTCGCGCGCCAGGCGAAGCGCCGGGAAACGCACCGGGTCTGGAGCTTCGAACTGAAGCGTTCCGACGTCGGCAAGCGACAGGCGCTTTGCCGGCGTCTCCATCCGTTCGGGCCAAGCGAGGGTATAGGCGATCGGGATCCGCATATCGGCGCTGCCAAGCTGCGCGAGGAGGGACCCGTCGACGAACTCGACGAGCGAGTGGACGATCGATTGGGGATGAACGACGATGTCGATCTGTTGCGACTTCAAGCCGAACAAGTGGTGCGCTTCGATAAGTTCGAGCCCTTTGTTCATCAGCGTAGCCGAATTGACGGAAATCTTCGCCCCCATCGACCACCGCGGATGGGCTACAGCCTGGGCCGGCGTCGCACGCTGCATCTCCTCGACCGAGAATTCGCGGAAGGGACCGCCGCTGGCCGTCAGCACCAGCCGCGCGACATCGGCCCGCCGGCTCCCGGCGAGGCACTGGAAGATGGCGTTATGCTCGCTGTCCACCGGAAGCAGGGTCGATCCGCTGCGGGAGGCGGCATCGAGCATCAACGGGCCCGCCGTCACCAAGGCCTCCTTGTTTGCGAGCGCCACCGTCTTTCCGGCCTCGATCGCCGCCATTGTCGGAAGCAGACCTGCGCAGCCGACGATTGCCGCCATCACCCAGTCCGCCTCGGACGTCGCGGCTTCGACGAGTCCCTCAAGTCCTGCCGCCGCTCGGCAACCGCTTCCCCCCAGTTTCTCGCGAAGAGCCTCGAAACGCGACGAGTCAGCGATAACCGCCAGCTTGGCACCGGTGCGCTTGGCTGCGTCGGCAAGCGCGTCGACGTTCGAATGAGCAGTCAACGCCGTCACTTCGAATCGTTCGGGAGACCTTTCTAGCAGGTCGAGTGTCGACCGGCCGATCGACCCGGTGGCACCAAGGACTGCTACTCTCCGCTTCACGCCACGCCCGCCATCACAGCGAGGGCCGTCAAGATCGCAACCGGCAGCAGGCCGTCTACCCGGTCGAATACGCCGCCGTGCCCGGGAAGCCAGCGTCCCGAATCCTTCACCCCTGCCTTCCGCTTCATCCAACTTTCGAACAGGTCGCCGCCCTGGGCGGCAACGGCAAACAGCGGAGCGAGCAAGAGGACGAGCGGGTGCAACCCCACGAACAGCGCCCAGACACCCCCGACGAGAGTTGCCGCCGCGACGCCGCCATAAAGCCCAGCCCAGGTTTTCCCCGGGCTGATCGATGGAGCAAGCTTCGGGCCGCCAATGGCGCGCCCGGTGAAGTAGGCGCCGATGTCGGTCGCCCAGACGACGAGGAAGAGCCAGAAAACGACGCTTATCCCGTTGTCCGCCCGCTCACGCACCCACAACAGCGAAACCGCCGCGGCAAGCGCATAGGCGAAGCCGACAGCGTACCAGAGCGCCCCCCACCCCTTCGCGATCCTGGTCCATTCGTAAAAGACCGCGGTCGCGACCGCCGCCGACAGCAGTGCAAAGGCATAGCCGCCGAGCATCGTCGCAAGCAGCGCCACGACCACCATCAGCACGCCCGTGCCGGTGCGCAGGAGGAGCTCGCTCATCGGCCCCCAAAGCGGCGCTGGCGCGCCGAAAACTGTTCGAGTGCCTCGCCGAATGCCTGCTCGTCGAAGTCGGGCCAAAGCACCGGGGTGAAGAGCAGCTCCGCATACGCCGCCTGCCAAAGCAGGAAGTTCGAAAGCCTCACTTCGCCGGAAGTCCGGATCACCAGGTCTGGATCGGGCAGCCCGGCGGTGGACATTTCGCTCGCCAGAGCAGTTTCGTCGACCTCAGCGGGATCGATTTCGCCTGCCTTCACCTTCCGCGCAAGCGCTGACGCAGCAGCAGCTATTTCGGAACGCGAGCCGTAGTTCAGCGCGACGACGAGTGTCAGCCGGTCGTTGGCCGCCGTAGTCTCGACCGCTTGTTCCAGGAGGCGGGCCATGTCCGGTCCGAATGCGCGATAGTCGCCAATCAACCTGAGCTTCACGCGCTCGTCGACGAGGCGCTGCAGCTCCTTTTGGACATAGTGGCGCATCAGGCCTTTGAGGTCGGAGATTTCCTCGTCGGACCGGCGCCAGTTTTCGGAAGAAAAGGCATAGAGCGTCAGGACCTCGACACCGGCGTCCGCCGCGGCCTGAAGGGTTCGCCGGACGGCTTCGGCGCCCGCCTTGTGCCCGGCAGCTCGAGGAAGCCCGCGCTGCCTTGCCCAGCGGCCGTTGCCGTCCATGATGATTGCGACGTGTCGCGGAACGGTTTTACCGCCGCCCGTCTCGGTCGAAAGTAGATCGCGCGAACGCCCCTCGACGTCGCCTGGGGCGAGCTGTCGGGGCGTGGACGTCACTTGCCGAGGATTTCCTTTTCCTTGGCTTCGGCGAGTTCGTCTATTTCCGCGATGGTTTCGTCTGTAAGCTTCTGGACGTCCTGCTCGAGCCGCTTGCGCTCGTCTTCGCTGATGTCGTGCTTCTTCTCGTCCTGCTTGAGGTGGTCCATGCCATCGCGGCGGACGTTGCGAACGGCAATCTTCGCCTTTTCCGCATATTGACCGACCAGCTTGGCAAGCTCCTTGCGCCGCTCCTCGGTCAGATCGGGGATTGGCAGCCGAACCAGCTGGCCGTCGGTAACCGGGTTGAGGCCGAGCCCCGCCGAACGGATCGCCTTTTCGACAGGCTGGACGTTCGACTTGTCCCACACCTGCACGGTCAGCATCCGCGGCTCCGGTACCGAGACGGTCGCGACCTGGTTCAGGGGCATGTTCGATCCGTAAACCTCGACGTGAATGGTATCGAGTAGCGCTGTCGAGGCACGCCCGGTGCGAAGCCCCGAAAGGTCGTGCTTCAAAGCCTCGACAGCCCCTTGCATGCGGCGCTCAAGGTCCGCTTTGTCGATGCTCGTTGCCATGTCTTACTCCTCGTTCTGGACGATCGTCGCAGTACCGGCCCCGGCGAGCACTTCGGCAAGGTTGCCTGGCTGCCGGATGTTGAAGACGACGATCGGAATGTGGTTGTCGCGGCACAAGGCGACGGCGGCTGCGTCCATGACCTTCAGGTCGTCGCCAAGGACGCGGTTGAAAGTCAGCTGGTCGTACCTCTTGGCCCCGGAGACCTTCTTCGGATCGGCGGTGTAGACTCCATCGACGCTGGTCCCCTTGAACAACGCATCGCAGCCCATTTCGGCGGCTCGTAACGCCGCGGCCGTATCGGTAGTGAAGTAGGGATTTCCGGTGCCGGCGGCGAAAAGGACGATCCGGCCCTTCTCCATGTGCCGCATCGCCCGCCTGCGGATGTACGGCTCGCAAATGGCCGACATCGGGATTGCCGAAAGCACGCGCGTATCGATGCCCTGGTTTTCGAGGGCATTTTGAAGCGCCAGCGCGTTCATGACCGTCGCCAGCATGCCCATGTAGTCCGCGCTCGTCCGGTCGAAGCCCTTGGCTGCCGCAGCGATCCCGCGAAAGATATTGCCGCCGCCGACGACGAGGCAGAGCTCGTGTCCCTGCGCCTTCGCAGCGGCGATTTCAGCGGCGAGCCCGTTCACCGTCTCCGGATCGATGCCGAACTGCCCCTGCCCCATCAAGGCCTCGCCCGAAAGCTTCAGCAGGATTCGGTTGAAGCGTGGGCGAGTCATCGGGCGGCTATCCTGACAGTTGAAATAAGGGCGGCCCCGCCTTTATGGCGGAGCCGCCCCGATTCCAACAGCTTTACGCCGTCCAGCTCCGCTCAACCGACTGGCTCGTCCTTTTTCTGGCCGGCAGCTGCGGCGACTTCGGCGGCGAAGTCGCTTTCCTCGCGCTCAATGCCCTCGCCAAGCTGGAAGCGGACGAATGCGTTGATCACGATGTCGCTGCCCGCTTGCTTGCCCGCCGAAGCGAGGACTTCGGAGACCGGGGTCTTGTTGTCCATCACGAACAGCTGCGACAGCAGGGCGTTCTCCTTGCGGAACTTGGCCAGGCTGCCGTCGACCATCTTCTCGACGATGTTCTGCGGCTTGCCACTTTCCTTGGCCTTCTCCATCGCGATTCCGCGCTCGCGCTCAACGAGCTCGGGATCGAGTTCGTCACCGCTCAGAGCGAGCGGGTTCGACGCTGCGATGTGCATTGCGATCTGCTTGCCGAGGTTCTGCAGCGTATCGGAATCCGCCCCGCTCTCCAGAGCGACGAGGACGCCAATCTTGCCGAGACCCGGCGCAACGGCATTGTGAACGTAGGCGACGACCGCGCCCTTCGACACTTGGAGCACCGCGCTGCGGCGGAGCGACTGGTTCTCGCCGATCGTGGCGATGTTGTTGGTCAACATTTCCTCGACGGTACCGCCGCCCGGATAGGTTGCCGCAAGCAGGTTTTCGACGTTTCCGCCGGTCTGCAGCGCGAGCTGGGCGACGTTGCTGACGAACTCCTGGAACTTCTCGTTCTTGGCAACGAAGTCGGTTTCCGAATTGACCTCGACAAGAGCGCCGCGAGCGCCTTCGACGGCAACTCCGATCAGCCCTTCAGCAGCCGTCCGGCCCGCTTTCTTGGCGGCAGCGGCGAGCCCCTTGGCGCGGAGCCAATCGACAGCCGCCTCCATGTCGCCGTTGTTCTCGGCGAGCGCCTTCTTGCAATCCATCATGCCGGCGCCGGTGCGCTCGCGAAGTTCTTTCACGTTGGCGGCAGTGATCTCAGCCATTTTGAATCCTTCCTTGTGCCCCTTTGAGGCGGGGCCCAGCCATGTCTGCTACAGGTTTCGGTCCCTGCGCTTGCAGGAACGCGGTCGAGCTAAGCTTCGACCGCTGCCGCAGCTGCTGCCGCAGCGGCGGCCTCGACGGGAGGCTCGACCATTTCGCCGATGTCTTCGCCCTTCGACTGCGCTTCACCGGTACGTCCGGCATTCGCCGCAGCGGCGACCGAGTCGCAATAAAGGCGAATCGAGCGGCTTGCATCGTCGTTCCCCGGTACCGGAAAAGCGATTCCCGTCGGGTCGCTGTTCGAATCGAGGATGGCGACGACGGGAATGCCAAGCGTGTTCGCTTCCTTGACCGCCAGCTCTTCCTTGTTCGTGTCGATGACGAACATGACGTCGGGAAGGCCGCCCATGTCGCGAATTCCGCCAAGCGATTTTTCCAGCTTGTCGCGCTCGCGAGTGAGCTGGAGGACTTCCTTCTTGGTCAGTCCGGTCGTGTCACCGGAAAGCTGCTCCTCGAGCGTCTTGAACCGCTTGATCGAATTGGAAATCGTTTTCCAGTTGGTCAGCATTCCGCCGAGCCAGCGGTGATTGACGTAATGCTGCCCACACGCCTCGGCGCTTTGCGCGATCGCATCCTGCGCCTGGCGCTTGGTGCCGACGAACAGGACCTTGCCGCCGCGGGCGACGGTCTGCTGCACGAAGTCGAGGGCGCGCGCGAACAACGGCACGGTCTGCGACAAATCGATGATGTGGACGCCGTTGCGGTCGCCGAAAATGTACGGCTTCATCCGCGGGTTCCAGCGATGGGTCTGGTGGCCGAAGTGCGATCCGGCCTCGAGCAATTGCTGCATTGTGACGACAGTAGCCGCCATAGGTCTTCTCCTTCCGGTTTAGCCTCGGCGGAGCCAGTCACCGACCTTTCGGCCAGCACCGGTATGTCAGCTCCGCCTGTGGAATGCCGCGCGCCCTAGCCGAAGAACGCCTCGGGTTCAACTGCTTGGAGATAGGTACGAGCCGCTGCTTGACAAGCGAGAACAAAAAGGGAACATTCACTCGTCCCGGCGCCACTTCGGCAGCCTCGACACAGGAACGATGACCAATGCTTGCACCGCTTCTCAGCTCTGTTCTTTCTCGGCTGCTTCTGGATAGCCGGGAGCCTTGTACTCCAGCAACTCTACGACAGCCGCTCGGACATTCTCGAGGCCCTCAGCGGGCGCGGCGGTGCGAAGCGCCTCCCGCGCGCCTGCGCTTGACCCCAGCATAGCTGGCGACGCTGAACGGGATTAGTGCCAGGTACAGCCCCGCAATAGCCAACAAGGTCAGCCACGGCGTGGTTACCAGCGCCGCGCCCAGCAGGCCCGCTCCGGCGATTGCAAGCAGGCGCGATGATCGCCGGATCCGAAGGCTCGACCAGCTGAATGTGGCAACGCTGGAAATCAACAGCAGCGCAACGAACAAGACCCATGGCATTGTCACGTACCATGCGCGAAACACCCCTGCCCCGGTGACCAGCCATAGATAGATCGGAATGAACGCGATCCCGGCGCCCGCAGGGGCCGGTACCCCGGTCAGGAATCCCGCCGACTTGTGTGGCTGATCGTCGGAATCGATCTTTGCGTTGAACCGCGCCAGGCGAAGCGCACAAGCAAGCGCCAGCGCCAGCGATGCGGTCCAGCCGAATTGCGGAGCCGCCGACAGCGACCACAGGAACATGACGAGCGCCGGCGCAACTCCAAAGGCGATGACGTCGGAGAGGCTGTCCAGCTCGGCGCCGAAGCGGCTGTCCGCCCTTAGCAAGCGCGCGATCCGGCCATCCATTCCGTCCAGAACGCCGGCAAAGATGATCGCTCCAAGCGCCTTTTCCCATTCGCCACCGATTGCGAACCGAATTCCCGTCAGGCCGAACCCGAGCGCGAGCGCCGTAACGGCGTTGGGAACCAGCGCACGGAACGGTATCCCGCCGGCCGCCGCTTCCTTGCTCACTGGCTTCGCCCGGTAAGGGCGGGCTCCACGCCTATTTCCGCAAGGAGGGTCTCTCCGGCCAGCGCCCGCTGGCCAAGGAGGACCTGCGGACCGGTTCCGGCGGGAAGATAGACGTCGACTCGGCTTCCAAAGCGGATCATTCCGATGCGCTCCCCGCATTCGACCGCATCGCCCTCGTGGACGAAGGTCAGGATGCGTCGGGCGACGAGGCCGGCGATTTGCGTGACTCCAAGCGCAAATCCGTCACCGTCGATGAGGAAATGCTGGCGCTCGTTGTCCTCGCTCGCCTTGTCCATGTCCGCGTTCAGGAATTTTCCGGGAACATAGGCCATCTTGCGCACTCGGCCGCTGATGGGCGAGCGATTGATGTGGACGTCGAAGACGCTCATGAAAATCGACACGCGGGTCATCTCGGCGTCCTCGAGACCGCCCGGGCCGGCCAGTTCCCTTGGCGGAGGCACCTTCGCAATCATCGTGATCAACCCGTCGGCCGGCGCAACCACCAGCCTTGACCCCTGCGGCGTGGTTCGGATCGGGTCGCGGAAAAAGGCTGCGACCCAAATCGTCACACCGACAAGCAGCCATCCGAGGAAATGGCTCAGGGCGGTGTAGGTGACGAAGGTGACGACGGCGGCAATCAGCAGGAACTTGCGGCCTTCGGGGTGAACCGAGGGAAACCGCCACTTGGTATTCGTGGTCGCGAGCGGATTGTCCGGCTTTTCGAGCTCAGGCATTCGACTGCCCTTAGAGTGGCTGGAAACCATTCACAATCGGCCGCGGTTGCTTTGGCTTGGACGGTTCGCCTATTCGCTCGCCAACCAAAGGACAGCAGGACAGACATGGCGAAGATCAAGGTAAAGAACCCGGTCGTCGAACTCGACGGCGACGAAATGACCCGAATCATCTGGCAGTGGATCCGCGAACGGCTGATCCAGCCCTACCTCGACGTCGAGCTGCTCTATTACGATTTGTCGATCCAGAAGCGTGACGAGACCGACGACCAGATCACTGTCGACGCCGCCGAGGCGATCAAGGAGCACGGCGTCGGCGTCAAATGCGCGACGATCACCCCCGACGAAGCGCGGGTCGAGGAATTCGGCCTCAAGAAGATGTGGCGCTCCCCCAACGGGACCATTCGCAACATCCTTGGCGGGGTCATCTTCCGCGAACCCATCGTCATGTCCAACGTCCCGCGGCTGATTCCCGGCTGGACGGACCCGATCGTCGTTGGCCGCCACGCGTTCGGCGACCAGTACCGTGCCACGGATTTCCTAGTCCCCGGCCCGGGCAAGCTGACGATGAAGTGGGTGGGCGAAAATGGCGACGAGATGGATTTCGAAATTTTCGACTTCCCGAGCTCGGGCGTCGCGATGGGGATGTACAATCTCGACGCAAGCATCCGCGATTTCGCCCATGCCTGCTTCAACTACAGCCTCAACCGCAAATGGCCGCTCTATCTGTCGACGAAGAACACCATCCTGAAAGCCTATGATGGCCGGTTCAAGGACATCTTCCAGGAGATTTACGACAGCGAATACAAGGCGAAATTCGAGAAAGCTGGAATCGAATATCAGCATCGGCTGATCGATGACATGGTCGCTTCGGCGCTCAAGTGGAGCGGCAAGTTCGTCTGGGCCTGCAAAAATTACGACGGCGACGTCCAGTCCGACCAGGTCGCCCAGGGCTTCGGCTCGCTCGGGCTGATGACGTCCGTGCTGATGAGCCCCGACGGCAAAACCGTCGAAGCGGAAGCTGCTCACGGAACCGTCACTCGTCACTATCGTATGCACCAGCAAGGCAAGGCGACGTCGACCAATCCGATCGCGTCGATTTTCGCCTGGGCAGAAGGCCTCAAATATCGAGGCAAGTTCGACGAGACGCCGGACGTTGTGCGTTTCGCGGAGACGCTTGAGAAGGTTTGCGTCGACACGGTGGAAAACGGGCAGATGACAAAGGATCTCGCGATCCTGGTCGGCCCGGAACAGCCGTGGATGACGACGGAGCAATTCTTCGAGGCGATCCGCACCAATCTGGAAACGGCGATGGCCGCCTGGGCCTGACCCCGGGAGAGACATGGCCAGGCAGAAAAACAAGGCGCGGTTAGAGGTTCGGCGGGCGGAACTGGCGCGATGTCCCCGCGATCGTCGATCTCGTCCATCGCAGCTACACCGAGCTGCCCGGCTATACCGACGCCGAGGTCCGGGCACAGATCAACAATTTCGGCGAAGGCTGCTTCGTCGCCGAGCTCGATGGCGACGTCGTCGGCTACTGCGCCTCGATTCGAGTCCCCGAGGAGGTCGCTCTCAAGCCCCATACCTGGCGCGAGATCACCGGCGGGGGCCTTGGCGCTCGCCACGACGCCAAGGGCGATTGGCTCTACGGCTATGAGATGTGTGTCGATCCGGGCGTTCGCGGTCGACGGCTCGGCCGTCGGCTGTACGAGGCGCGACGGGAGCTCGCCGAGAGCCTCACCCTCAAGGGAATCGCCTTCGGCGGGCGAATGCCCAACCTCTCCCGGAGTCGAAAGCGGGTCGAGGATGCTCAGGACTACCTGGAAAAGGTCGAGGCCGGGAAAATCCACGACCCGGTGATCCGATTCCAGCTCGCCAATGGGTTCCAGCCGATTGCAGTGTTGGACGACTATCTGCCCTCGGACCAGCGCTCCCTCGGGAAAGCGGCGCTGATGGTCTGGCGCAATCCGTTCGTCGAAAGCGGCGACGTCAAGCAAGCCGCGCTCGCACTGGGCGTCGAAAGTGTCCGAATCGCCTGTTGCCAATTCCAGGCACGCGCCGTGAAGGACTTCGATGAATTCCTTAGTAACGTAGAATATTTTGTTGATATCGCAGCCGATTACCGCTCTGACTTCATCCTGTTCCCAGAGCTCTTCACGCTTCAGCTTCTCTCGTTCGAGGAAGGAGAGCTGTCACCGGTCGAAGCGATCGAGAAGCTCTCCACCTACACACCGCAGATCCGCAAGGCGCTCGCCAGGATGGCGATGAAGTACAACATCAACATCATCGGCGGATCTCATCCGACGCGCACTCCGGACGGCGAAATCCAGAATGTCGGCTTCGTCTGTCTTCGCGACGGTGCCGTCCACGAGCAGGAGAAGATCCACCCTACGCCCAACGAGCGCTATTGGTGGAACATTCAGGGCGGCGACAAGATTGGCGCGATCCCGACCGATTGCGGTCCGATTGCAGTACTCATCTGCTACGACAGCGAGTTTCCGGAGATTGTCCGTCGAGTGGTCGACGAAGGCGCGCGGATTCTCTTCGTTCCCTTCTGCACCGACAACCGGCAGGGCTACATGCGCGTTCGGTATTGTTGCCATGCACGGGCGATCGAGAACCAGTGCTTCGTTGCAATGGCCGGCAATGTCGGAAACCTGCCCAACGTGCAGAACATGGACATCCAGTACGCCCAAAGCGCGATCCTGACTCCCTGCGACTTTCCCTTCGCAAGGGACGGAATCGCGGCCGAAGCGAGCGACAATGTCGAGACTTCTCACCATCGGTGACGTCAACATGTCCGACCTTCGCTGGGCGCGCGCGGAAGGGACCGTTCGCAACCTCGCCGACCGCCGATTCGATCTCTACGATCTCTCCGTGAAGAAGCGGAAGAAGGGGCACGAACCGCTCAAGGACGAAGCTCCCCGAATTGCCCCTCAGCCGCCCGGCGGCGGCTGAGCGGGGCTTTTCACCCTCTCCCGCCGAACGCCAAGGCCGATGAGGCGCCCGGGGATGCGCCGGAGCAGCGGGAAGCGATCGAAAAGCCGGATTAACAGCGGCGCTTTCCTGATCGGCTCTCCGGGCCCCAGCAGGCGGCCGATAATCCTGTCCTGAGCGAGCTTCTGGGCGCCTTGGATCAATCGCGTTGGAAACATTCGCCGGTCTTGCACCCGGTGCAGCAGCGGATCGACATCTTTCCCCGCCGCCAGCGGCCCGGCAAGCGCATTCGCTGCCGCCACCGCATCCTGGATGGCAAGATTGATCCCCACTCCGCCGATTGGCGACATCGCATGCGCGGCATCGCCGATCGCGAGCAAGCCTGGACGGTGCCAGCAGGTCAGCCGGTCAAGCGCGACGCTGAGCAACTTCAGGTCGTCGACATCGTCGAGATCGCTCAGGTCGACATCGGGAGCAGCCGCATGGATTGCGTCGCGAATGGGGCCGATCCCCTTCTCCTTGAGCCTCTCTGCGGCGCCTTTGGGAATGACCAGGGCACACTGCCAGTAATCGCCTCGATCGATCAGCACGAGAAGCCGACCGCGTTCGAAGCTCCCGCGCAGCGTGTCCCCGCCGCGTTTCTTGGCAACCCTGAACCAGAACACGTCCATCGGCGCGCCGAGGGTCTTCACCGGCAGCATCGCAAGCTTCCTCACGAGCGAATCGCGGCCGTCGGCGGCAATGGTCAGCTTTGCGCGCAACTCGGTCCCGTCGCGGAGGCGAACGCCACTGACCCTCCCCTCCTCATCCTCCAGGAAAGCGCCAACCGGCGCGTCCATTGCCAGCGAGAATCCGGGAAAGGCCTTCGCCTCGTCGCGGACGAAATCGAGGAAGTCCCACTGCGGCATCATCGCGATGAACGGGGCGGGCGTATCCAGGTGCGACAGGTCGCCGATTTTCCACGTCCGTCCGGCAAGTTGCAGTTCGGCGCCTTTCAACTCGCTGTGCGGGCGCTTCAGGAAGCGGTCGAGCATTCCGAGCTGGTCGAGGATCTCCATCGTCGACGGGTGGACCGTGTCTCCGCGAAAATCGCGGAAGAAGTCGGCGTGTTTTTCGAGCACGCGCACTCGGCACCCTGCCCTGGCGAACAACAGCCCTGCCATCATCCCCGCAGGACCGCCGCCGACCACGACGAGATCGAAATCCGGGTTCATTGGCCCCTCGCAGTGACAATCATGGCGGCCACTGCTTAGAACAGGTCATGGCAGGTGAGCTAGGCGGACACGGACTTCACGACGCGCTGGTCGTCCTCGGGGCGGCCGGCGTGGTTATCCCGGCCTTCGCGCGATTCCGTATCAGCCCTGTCATCGGCTTCATCCTCGTTGGCCTTGCCGCCGGCCCCGCCGGACTCGGCTCGCTCGCCGGCGAATACCGCTGGCTCAACTATGTCACCATTTCGGACCGTGATGCGGTGGCGCCATTTGCCGAGCTCGGGATTATCCTGCTGCTGTTCTCCGTCGGGCTCGAGCTGTCGTTCCAGCGGCTTTGGGGCATGCGGCGGCTTGTCTTCGGGGTCGGCGCAGCGGAGCTTCTCGTTTCCGCTGCAATCATCGCGGTCACTCTCCACCTGATCGGCCAGGGCTGGCCCGGATCGATCGGACTTGGCCTCGCCCTCGCCCTTTCGTCGACATCACTGGTCATCCCGCTGACGGGGACTCGAAGCGCCGTCGGCCGCTCGGCGCTGGCGATGCTCCTGTTCGAAGACCTGGCGCTCGTCCCGATCGTCTTCGCGCTTGGTGCGATGGCCCCATACGCGACCAGTTCGGGAGTGGCGCCGCTACTCGTCACGCTCGCGCTCGGCGGCCTCGCCGCGGTCGGAATGCTCCTTGCCGGGCGCTTCCTGTTGCCTCGCCTGTTCGCGCAGGCGGCGCGCACGAAAAGCCCCGAGCTGTTTCTCGCGGCCTCGCTGCTGGTCGTCATTGCCTCCAGCCTGATCACGACCGCCATCGGCTTTTCCGCGGTTCTCGGCGCGCTGATCGCCGGCATCGTCATAGCCGAGACGGAATATCGCGGCGAAGTTGAAGTCATGACGGCACCGATCCGCGGCCTCGGCCTCGGCATTTTCCTGATCACGGTCGGAATGAGCGTCGACGTCCGCCTGGTTTACGGCCACTGGCAGGAGATCCTGCTCGCCGTCGTCGGAGTCCTCGCCGTCAAGGCAGCGGTCACCAGCATTCTCCTCCGCCTGGAAGGGGCGCGCGACGCCGTGGCCGCAGAGACAGGGGTGCTGATGGCCTCTCCGTCGGAAACGACCCTGATCGTGCTTGGCGCAGCGACGACTGCGCAGCTGATCCTGCCACAGACCGCCGCTTTCTGGCAGATCGTCACCGCAATCGGCCTGACCGTGACGCCGCTTCTGGCCCGTCTCGGGCGCCTCGCCGGTCGAAGGGTCGACCGGCAAATGCCCACTCGCGTTGCCCGCACGTTACAGGCTGGCGGAACGTCGAAGGTGGTCATCTTCGGCTTTGGCCGGGTCGGGCGGATGGTCGCGCAAATGCTCGATGCCCACGACAAGGAATATCTCGCCATCGACTCCGATATCGACTCTGTCGTCTCGGCGGCGGCAGAAGGCTATCCGGTGGTTTACGGCGACGTTGCGCACCCGGAGCTTATCGAACGGCTGACGCGAGGCAATCCGTCGGCCTTCATACTGACCATGGACAACCCGGTGCTAGCGGCGCGGCTGACAAAGAGGCTTCGGCAGGCCTTCCCGGAGCTCGCGATTGTCGCCCGCGCCCGCGACACAGCCCATGCCGCGAAACTGTACAAGGCCGGAGTCACTGACGCCGTGCCCGAAACGCTCGAGGCGTCACTTCAGCTGTCGGAGGCGGCGCTCGTCGACCTCGGCGTCGCGATGGGCCCGGTCATCGCCTCCATCCACGAAAAGCGCGACGAGCTTCGCGCCCGGATCAAGCAGGAGGCGGACCTTGAAGAAGAGCCGCGCCGCCTCGGACGGCGAACGCTTCGGGATTCGGCTCCGACTTAGGTCGAGACCTTCGCAAGCGCGTCCTTGACGGCCGCAAGCGCCTCGCCGGCCTTGTCGCCGTCGGGTCCCCCACCTTGCGCCATGTCGGAGCGCCCGCCGCCGCCCTGCCCGCCAAGCGCGGCGACCGCCGCCTTGACGAGCTCGACGGCGTTGAATTGCTTTGCAAGGTCGTCGGTGACCCCCACCGCCACGCTTGCCCGCCCGTCGTTGACCGCGACGAGGGCTGCGATACCCGACCCGAGACGCTTCTTCATGTCGTCAACAGTCGATCGCAAGTCCTTGGGATTCAACCCTTCGACAACCTGTCCCAGGAACTTGCGGCCACCAACCTCCTCCGGCTCGATGGCTTCGGACTTGCTCCCGCCACCCATTGCCAGCGCCTTTTTCGCCTCGCCAAGTTCGTTCTCGAACCGCTTTCGCTCCTCAACCAGCGCTGCAATGCGCGCCGGCACCTCGTCGGGCGAGGATTTCAGCGTTGCCGCGGCCTCGCGGAGCTTGGCATCGCGGTCGTTCAGCCATTGGCTCGCGGCCTCGCCAGTCAACGCCTCGATCCGACGGACGCCGGAGGAGACGGCGCTCTCGCCGATAATCTTCAATAGCTGGATGTCGCCGAGCGCACGCACGTGAGTCCCGCCGCAAAGCTCGACGGAATAGTCGCCCTCGCCCGTCTGCCCCATGCTGAGAACCCGCACCTCGTCCCCATATTTCTCGCCGAACAGCGCCATCGCGCCGGCCTCGATCGCCTCGTCCGGAGTCATCAGCCGGGTCCTCACCGGTTCATTGCCGCGGATTTGCGCGTTAACATCAGCCTCCACCGCCTCGATTTCCCCGCGAGTCAGCGCTTTCGGGTGGGAAAAATCGAACCGGAAATGGTCGGGCGCAACAAGGCTGCCCTTCTGGCTTACGTGAGTGCCCAGGCGGTGACGAAGCGCCGCGTGAAGCAAATGAGTGGCGCTGTGGTTGGCGCGGATTCGATCGCGGCGCTCGGAATCTACCTTCTGGTGGACGACATCGCCCAGCGACAACTCTCCGGCGGCGATCTTCGTCTGCAGAACGTGGAGGCGTCCCAGCGGCTTGCTCGTGTCCTCAACTATGCCTTGGAAGCCTTTGATATTGGTTAGTGTTCCGCTGTCTCCGACCTGTCCACCGCTCTCTGCGTAGAAAGGTGTTTGGTTGAGTAAAAGCTGCACCGTCTCGCCGACTTCGGCCGCCTGGACGCGCTTGCCGTCCTTGACGATCGCCAGCACCACGCCCTCGCCTTCGTCCCCGGAATAGCCGGTGAACTCGGTGCTCCCGAATTCCTCGGCCAGGTCGAACCAGAGCTCGTCCGATGCCTTGTCGCCCGATCCCTTCCAGGCGGCGCGAGCCTTCGCCTTCTGCTCGGCCATTGCGTTGTCGAAGCCGTCGCGGTCGACGCTTAAGCCGCGGGCGCGAAGCGCATCCTCGGTGAGATCGTAGGGAAAGCCGTAGGTGTCGTAGAGCTTGAAAGCGGTTTCGCCGGCCAGCGTATCCCCCTCGGCGAGATCGCCGGTCGCCTCGTCGAGCAGCTTGAGCCCGGTCGCGAGAGTTCTGGCGGAACCGCGCTTCCTCCTGGCTGAGGGTCGCCTCGATCAGCGGCTGCGCGCGCACCAGCTCCGGGTAAGCGGCGCCCATTTCGGAGACCAGCGCCGGAACCAGGCGCCACATCAGCGGCTCTTTGGCTCCGAGCAGGTGTGCGTGACGCATTGCCCGGCGCATGATGCGCCGAAGAACGTAGCCCCTGCCCTCGTTGGCCGGCAGCACGCCGTCGGCAACAAGGAATCCTGCGGCCCGCAAATGGTCGGCGATGACCCGGTGGCTGGCCTTGTTCTCGCCTTCCGCGCGGGTGTGGGTCAGTTCCTCGCTGGCCTCGATCAGCGCCCGAAACAGGTCGGTATCGTAGTTGTCGGTCACGCCCTGGAGGACGGCAGCGATGCGCTCCAGCCCCATTCCGGTGTCGATGCTCTTGCTCGGCAGCTCTGAAACGATCTCGCCCGCCGACTGCTCGTACTGCATGAAGACAAGGTTCCAGATCTCGACGAAGCGGTCGCCATCCTCATCTGGGCTTCCCGGTGGCCCGCCAGGGATATGGTCGCCATGGTCGTAGAAGATTTCCGAGCAGGGGCCGCACGGGCCATCGTCGCCCATGGCCCAGAAATTGTCCTTGGTCGGAATCCTGATGATTCGGCTTTCCGGCAGGCCAGTGATTTTCTTCCACAAGTCGAACGCTTCGTCGTCCGTGTGATAGACGGTCGCGGTCAGCCGGTCGGGATCGAGCCCCCACTCCTTCGTGACCAAGGTCCAGGCAAGCTCTATCGCCCGGTCCTTGAAATAATCGCCGAACGAAAAATTCCCGAGCATTTCGAAGAAGGTGTGGTGCCGCGCGGTATAGCCGACGTTGTCGAGATCGTTGTGCTTGCCGCCTGCACGGACGCACTTCTGCGAGCTCGTCGCCTGGCTGTAAGGCCGGGTTTCGAGCCCGGTGAAAACGTTCTTGAACGGCACCATCCCGGCGTTGACGAACATCAGCGTCGGATCGTTGTGCGGGACAAGCGGCGCCGACGGCACCCGCGCGTGACCGTTCTTTTCGAAGAACTCGAGGAAGGACCGGCGGACGTCGTTGGTTGAGGTCATCCCAAGCGATGTAAATGCGCTGCTGCACTGCGGCAAGGCGATGCCGTAGCCTTTGTTGCCGAGCGCCGCTAACCATCAACAATGGCGAGACGATCCAAACCCGCGATCCCGGCGTACAAACGCAAGCGCAAGCGAGGCGCCCTGGCGCGAATCGCCAGCTGGATCGTCCGCATCGTCCTGGCCTTTGTCGTCCTGTCGCTCCTGTGGGTGCTTGCGTACCGGTTCATCAATCCACCGATCACCGTGACCATGCTCGGCGACGTCGTTGCCGGGCGCGGCGCAACGCGTGAGTGGATGCCGATCAGCCGGATCGACCGCGACATGGTTCGTGCCGCAATCGCCGCCGAAGACAGCAAGTTCTGCTCGCACAACGGATTCGACATCGAAGCGATCGAGAACGCGATGAAGCGCAACGCCTCTGGCGGGCGAATTCGTGGCGGTTCAACTATCAGCCAGCAAACGGCGAAGAACGCCTTCCTGTGGAACGGCGGCGGTTATGCCCGCAAAGGTGCCGAGGCCTGGTTCACCTTCCTCATGGAGCACATGTACCCCAAGCGGCGGATCATGGAGCTTTATCTCAACCTCGCGGAGACCGGTATCGGCACCTATGGAGTGAACGCCGGCGCGCAACGCTATTTCGGCCATGACGCAAGCGCGATGAGCCGAAGCGAAGCGGCGCGAATCGCCGCCATCCTCCCGCTACCCAAGAAGCGCGGAGTCATCGCCCCCAAGGGGTTCACCCGTCGCTACGGGAATACCATCGCCGCCCGAATCGGCGTCGTTTCGCGCGATGGCCTCGATTCCTGCGTTTACCAGGGCGTGGCCGCTCCGGCGAACCGGGAGCCTCCCGCGGTCACGCGCAAGGCGCGTCCGCAGCCCGGCGCTGAATATGAAACCGCGACCCCGGCGCCGCAGGCCGCACCGGAGACTGTGGTGAACTCCGCCACCGAAGCGACCCAGCCGCAAGTCTCGGCCCCTGCCGTCATCGAACCAACGCCGGCTCCTGCGCCGGCGAACCAGGCGGCACCTCAGAACACGATCTGACGAGAAGCTCGCGCCGAGCGACGATCTGCGTGGCCCGGCGGAACGACCGCACTGCACATCTCGTTGATTCCTTGAATCATTTGGAGATGAAACATGACAACTCGATCGAAATCGAATTCGCGTAGCTCGAACCGCAATCGCGACGAAAAGAGCGCCTTTTCGTGGGCGTCCGATCACATGGGCGCCCTTGCCGGCGCAGCCGCGACCGGCGCCGTGCTTGGCTTTGCCGCCCATTTCGGCCGCAAGGCGATCATGCAGGGAATGGAGGCCAGCGCCGGCGACTGGGAAGCGATGCTGAAGAAGGACCACGACGAGATCCTGAAGACCTTCGACCAGATGCTTGCGACCGACCAAAGCCAGACCTTCAAGCGCAGCGCTCTCCTGCTCAAGCTTGCGCACAAGCTCGACAAGCACGCGTATGAAGAGGAAACCGTCATCTATCCGGCGCTTCGCAAGGATAATGACACCAAGGAGGCCGACGAGCTCGATGCCGAGCACGGTCACATCAAGACCTTCATATTCCAGCTCAAGCAGATGGAAGCCGACGCTCCCAACTGGCTGGAGACCGTTCGCAAGTTCCGCGACCTAGTTTCCGAGCACATCCGGATGGAAGAAGAGCAGGTCTTCCCCGCGTTTCGAAAGGATCTCAACGAGGATACCAGCTCCAAGCTCACCATGATGGTGAACAAGGCCGGATTCATGATGGCCTGAGCGAGCGCCGCGCGACCGTGGGCCTGGCGCTTCGGCTCAGCTGACCAGCGCCAGCTTCGGCGGCTCCTGGACGGCAAGCTCGATGTTGCCCTCGCCTGCGATTCGCTCGACCCGCGCGGCGACTTCGGCGTCGAGGGCAAAGTCGCGGCCGACGACGAGAACGGCCTCTCCACCGCCCTGCAGCGGCAGCAGAAGGCGAACCACGCCGTTGCCGCCGCGGTGGGCGGACAGTTCGGCGGCGACCTTGGCGACAGAGCTTTCGTCGGCAATTTTGACAATCAGCTGAAGGCGCGTTCGCCGGGCCAGCGATTCCAGCGGCTGCACTCGCTTGACCGCGACCCGTGGGAGCTCGTCGCCCGGCCTTCGGTCAAGCTCGACGCTAAGCAGCCCGCAGGCGCCGTCCCCCGCAGCTTTCTCGAGCGCTTCGATCGCATCGTCGTCGAAGGCCATTGCCTGGAACTGCCCGGACGAATCGCTGAGCGTCGCCATCAGGTACCGTCGTCCTTTTGCCGACGTGCGCCACCGTGTCGTCTCGACCAGGGCGGCCATTGTTGCGCTCGTCCGCCCTTCATCGGAAACCTGCATCTCGGCGAGCTCGGCAAAGGTCCTGACTCCCTGCGATGAAAGCAGGTGCCGGTGCGAATCGACCGGATGAGCCGAAAAATAGAAGCCGAATGCTTCCCGTTCCGCAGCCATCCTCTCCGACAACGACCATTCCGCTGGTGGCATGTGGATCGGCGGAAGGCTCGAATCGCCCGATTGAAACAACCCGTGCTGCCCGCTCTCACGCTGGTCCGCAGCGCTCGCGGCATGGGCGAGAATGGTTTCCGCTGCAGCGAAGACCGATGCGCGCTGGGATTCGAAGGCATCGAAAGCGCCGCCGGCGGCAAGGCTCTCGATCTGCCGGCGGTTCAGAAGGCGCGGCTCGATCCTCTCGGCGAAATCGTCGAGCGATTTGAACGGCCCCCTGCCGTCGCGCTCGGCAACCATCGAATCCATCGCCTTTTCGCCGACGCCCTTGAGCGCACCCAGCGCGTAGCGCACCGCCCCCTCTTCAACGGTGAAGAAGGCATCGCTGTCATTGATCGACGGCGGCAGGCACTCGACCATTCCCCGGCGCATGTCTTCGACGAACAGCGCCAGCTTGTCCGTCTGGGCCATGTCGAAGCTCATCGAGGCGGCATAGAATTCGGGGGCGTGGTGAGCCTTGAGCCAGGCCGTCTGGTACGCGACCAGCGCGTAAGCGGCAGCATGGCTCTTGTTGAAGCCGTATCCGGCGAACTTGTCGATCAAGTCGAACAGCTCGTTCGCCTTCGCCGCCGGGATGCCATTGTGCGTTGCGCATCCCTCGACGAACGTCGCCCGCTGGGCATCCATTTCGCTCTGGATCTTCTTGCCCATCGCGCGCCGAAGCAGGTCGGCTCCTCCGAGCGAATAGCCGGCGAGCACCTGCGCCGCCTGCATCACCTGCTCCTGGTAAACGAAAACCCCGTACGTCTCGCTCAATATCTCTTCGAGCAAGGGGTGCGGATATTCGATCCTGGCGCGCCCGTTCTTCCGGTCCCCGAACATCGGGATATTGTCCATCGGACCCGGTCGATAGAGCGCGACCAGCGCGATGATGTCGCCGAAACCGGTTGGCCGAACCGCCGCCAGCGTGCGCCTCATGCCTTCGGATTCGAGCTGGAACACGCCGACCGTGTCGCCCCGCTGGAGGAGTTCATAGACCTTCGGGTCGTCGAGCGGGAGCGCTGCGAAATCCACCTCCACCGAGCGCTCCGCCAGCAGCCTCTGCCCTTCCTTGAGCACGGACAGCGTCTTGAGACCGAGAAAGTCGAATTTCACCAACCCCGCCGCTTCGACATATTTCATGTCGAATTGCGTGACTGGCATGTCCGATCTCGGGTCGCGGTAGAGCGGGACCAGCTCGTCGAGCGACCTATCGCCGATGACCACGCCCGCCGCGTGAGTGGAGGCGTGCCGCGGTAGCCCTTCCAGCTTCATCGCCAGGTCGAATAACCGTTTGACGTCAGCCTCGCCCTTGTACTCGGCGGCAAGCTCGGAAACGCCGTTGAGCGAGCGCTCAAGGGTCCAGGCGTCAGTCGGGTGGTTCGGGATCAGCTTGGCGAGCCGGTCGACCTGCCCGTAGCTCATCTGCAGCACACGCCCGGTGTCCTTGAGCACTGCCCGCGCCTTCAAGCGTCCGAAGGTGATGATCTGGGCGACCTTGTCGCGGCCGTATTTCCCCTGGACATAGGAAATGACCTTGTCGCGATGGGTTTCGCAGAAATCGATGTCGAAGTCGGGCATCGACACCCGCTCCGGGTTCAGGAAGCGCTCGAACAGCAGCTTGAGCTCGATCGGATCAAGGTCGGTGATGGTCAGCGCCCAGGCAACCACGGAACCGGCGCCGGACCCGCGCCCCGGGCCGACCGGAATATCGTTGGCCTTTGCCCACTTGATGAAGTCGGCGACGATCAGGAAATAGCCGGCGAACCCCATGTTGACGATGATGTCGAGCTCATACTCAAGCCGCTCGAAATAGCCGCGGCGCTCGTCTTCGCTCCGCCCCTCGAGCCGCGCCTCCAGCCCGGCGACGGCGTCGCGGCGAAGCTGCTGTTCCTCGTCATCACTCAGCCGCGGCAGGATCGGCTTTCTTTTCGGGGCACCCACGGCGCAGCGCTGGGCGACCACCGCGGTATTCGCGATCGCTTCGGGAATGTCGGCGAACAGCTCCGTCATCATCGGGCTGCTCTTCAGCCAGGCCTCCGGCGACGATGTCGCGCTCCGGTTGCCGCTTTCGACATATTCCCCGGCGGCAATGCACAGCATCGCGTCATGCGCGGCATGAAAGCTGGGATCGATGTAAGCGGCGGGATTGGTCGCCACCAACGGCAGGTTGCGCTCATAGGCAAGCGCCACCAGCGTCTCTTCGGCGGCCTCCTCGACCGGGTCTCCGCGGCGCGTCAGCTCGATGTACAGCCGGTCGCGGAACAGCTCCTGAAGCGCGTCGAGATAGCGTGCTGCGCCAGCCGCCTGTCCGTCCGCGACGAGCCGGGCAAGCGCGCCCTCGGATCCCGCGGTAAGCGCGATTAGCCCCTCGCTAAGGCCGTCCAGCTTGTCGAATGCAACGTGCGGCTGCTCGCTCAGCGGACGATCGAGATGCGCGGCAGAGACCAGTTTGCACAGGTTCGCGTAGCCCTGGTCGTCCTTGGCGAGCAGGACCAGCCAGTCGATCCCCACCCGCTCGTCCTGACCCTTCCGAGCGGCGAGCTCCGGCGGGCGGGCGACGGCAAGAGCAGTGCCGACGACCGGCTGCACGCCCTTGGCCGTGCAGGCGTCGGTAAAGGGCATGGCCGCGTAGAGCCCGTTGCGGTCGGTGAGCGCGACTGCCGGAAAGCCGAGCTTCGCCGCCTGGGCGGCAATCGACTTGGGCTCCATCGCCCCTTCCAGCATCGTGAAACAGGAAAAAACCCGTAGCGGGACATAAGGCACGGTCACAGCGCCACTATGCCACGGCGGCTGCGACAGTGAAGGCTCTCGCGGCCCTTTTCCACAGATAGTTGGTAGCCGCCGGGCCGAGCCTTGACTGTTTCATTTTGCGTCAACTGATTGGCGTTAACCAATTTCTTAGTGACAGGATTGGCTCGGCATGGAATCATGACGACTGCAGCTGGCGAGTGGGTGGCGGCAGTTGCGCCAAGTGAACCAGGGGGCGTTTCTCAATGTATTCAGGTGCACTCGCCGGCCGTTCCGGGCTCGGCGCGCAGGTCGGCCGTCGCAATCCGCGCCAATCGGCGTTCGTGGCGGGCTCCACCCGCAACCGCCCCGCAGAAGCCGAAAACAGCGACGTTCGCGGTCTTTCCTTTCTCTTCCGGAGCGACGGCTATCGCCTGGTGCTCGACAGCAACGGCCGCGTACTCTGGAGGTGCGGAGGCGAGGATATTCTCGCGTCAACCAGCGCCTGCATCGCCATCATCGATGGCCGAATCGCTGGCCGCACCCGCCACAGCGAACGCCTGTTCAAGAACCTTTTGACCGACTGTCTCTCGTCGCGCGAGCCCGTGCAGACGCTTCTTGCGAGCGCGGCTAACGAAATCCCCGAACTGCTGGTGACCGCGCAACGATCGTCGGAGTCGTCGGAGCTCATCGCCCTTACCGTTCGCGCGCTTCAGCGTGCGCTTCACGGAATCCCCGATCTCATGCGACTCTACAGTCTCACTCCGACGGAGAACCAGATCGTCGGGATGATGCTCCAGGGCCTGTCCGTGACCGCGATTGCGGAGGAGCTTCGCAACTCTGTGCTGACCGTCCGCACGCATATCAAGCGCGCCTATCTGAAGTTGAACGTCAGCTCGAAGGAGCAGCTTTTCTCGACGATGATGAAGCTGATGGTCGGTTGACCCGGCCTAATTGGCCGCCGCCTCCGACTGCCGGACGATATTCAGGTCGACATCGCCGATCAGTCCGCCGCTGCTCGTCGCTTTGACTTTGACCGGAGAAGCAAGCGCAATCCCGAGCTTCGTCGCCTGGTCGGGATCGATCCTGACCTGGTATTCGCCCGGCGCGACCTTATCGAGGAAGAAGTAGCCGTCATATTCGGTCTTTGCGTTGGCAACGACCTTCCCGGCGGAATTGACCAGCTGAAGCTGCACGTTCGACACCGCGCGCTTGCTGTCGTCGGTTCGGAAATAGGCGTGGCCTTCCAACTCGCTCACCGTCGCAACCGGGAACATCACCAGCGCCGTCCGGCCGGGCCTTGGGACCACTTCCACCCCCGGCTTGGTCGGTGAAAGATACGGATCGGGAAGGCTGTCGGTCTGCATCGACACCTGCGTCGGCCGCCCGTCGCCAAGGTTGGTGATCAGCGCCCGTCCATCGGAATCGGTCTTGTTGTCGCCAACGCCGCCGCGGAACGCGACGCCCTCGATTGGCGGTTCGTTCGGCTCTTTCACCCCGTCGCCATCGAGGTCGCGGAAAGCGACCGCCAGCAGCGATCCGCCACGTGCAAGGCCGGGCGGCGAGAAATGCCATCCGCCGAGCCCTCGCCCGAAGCTGAAGCTTGCCCGCAATCCGACGACGAAGTCGGACGTGGCGCTGTCGTATTCGACGTCGCCGCCCAAGTCGAAGGACCCGATCCTCCTCGACAGCGACAAACCCGCCCTGGTGCTGTGGCCTTCGCTCAGTTGGTGAGTGACGGTGGCGCGTATGAGCGCTCCGCCGCCGAGATCGTGATCGACGGCAATGTTGAGGCTTCGAAGCTTCGATCCCGGGTTGAGCCGGTAATCGATTCCCGCCCGAACGCCCCAATGGGCGACGATGCCGTTGACCTCGAACGCCCCGTCGATGCTCTGGCTCGACGATCCCGCACTGTCGAAGCGCCGGTAATTGAAGCTGTTCGAGGCAAGCCAGCGGCCCAGGCTCGTCGAGGCTCGGAAGGTCGCGTTCCACTCGGTCGAGTTCGGCGCGCTGGGTTCGGTCGGCAACCAGGTTGGTGGCCAGCATCCGCGCGCCGAGCTTGAAACCGCGGTCGATCCGCAGCTGCGTGTAGCGGCGGAACGACCCGCCAAGGGCGCCGCGGAGCTCATCGACGAAGTCGCCGCGATATTCGGAGTGCTGAAGAACATAAGAGGTGCCAAGGAGACGCCCCGCTAGCCCCAGCTGAAGCGCGCCTGCGCCCTTCCCCTGGAAAGCTGCGTCCACCTGGAGCGCTGCCGAGCCGAGATTGGTCCGAATCCCGCCAATCGCCTGCACCCGGCGCTCGCCTTCGCTGGTGAAGGTAGCGAGACCGCCGACCGCGGTTATCCCGGTGCTCAGCCCGTACCGAGCCGACGCCACCGCCCGGACATCGCCCTTGTCGATCAGCGACGACCCGATTTCCTGGCGATGGATCGGGATCAGGTTTTCGTCCTGCTGGACCGCGCTCACGCCGAATTCGAACTGGCCGGGCGACAGCCGCTCCTGCCCGGCGTTGATCTGGCGGACTTCCTCCCGGCGCTCGCCGTGCGGGCCGTAGAAGACCAGGCGAAGGACGTTCAGTCCGAATTCCAGCGGGACCTGCGTGAACTCATAGCGGCCGTCCACGCCATCGCTCACGGAGCTGATGAGGACGTCGTTTCGGTAGAGTTCGACTTCATAGCCGATTGGAAGCTCGCCGCGCAGGTCGATCTTGTCGAACACGGAGCCGCGGTCGATCGGGATATTGCCGAAGACGAAGCCGCGGCCGGTGCGCGACCGAACGCCGATCGGCTCGGCAATGCTCGAGGTGTCGCCAAGCTCGATCAGCGTCAGCCCGAGCGGCCCGAGCATCTCTCCGTCGGGGTCTCGCCGCCGCATCACGAACCGCGCGTCGTTCAGCGGGTGCTTGCGATCGCCGGCAAGGAACAGGTCGGTGCTCATGAACGCGAGGTCGCCGGAGGCGCGAATGTCGTACTGGCTGGTCGTTTCCTGCGCTGGTTCCGGTTGTCGCCCGAACGTTCACGTCGAGAGCGGGCGTGCTCATCATCCGGTAAAGCGTGGCTTCTCGGGGATAGGCAATTCGCTGCGTGACGCTGTGGAAGCCGATGTCGCCGCGCTTTTGCTCGCGTTCTATCTTCGCTTCGAACGGGAACGTGGTGAGAAGCTTGAGCTGAACCTGCTGGGTCGGCTGGTCGACCTTCGCCTCGAGCGGAAACCATTCGCCGAGAAGCGACGGCCGCACGTAAATATCGCCCATGGTAGCAATCGCGTCGCCGGCCTTGAGCGGCTTTCGCACGCCCTTCACCTCCACGAAACCGGCGTTTACGTCGATTTGGAACGTGTTCTTCGGGTCGAGGAACCACCCTTCCCCGCGCCCCGAATTGCCGTCCAGGACGATGGCAAAGTCGAGCAACCGCGAAAAAGCGCCGAGCGGAGGTAGCTACCGTCGGCGTGAATAGCCGGAGAAAGCCTCGTCGAGGATCCACCTGGAGGTGCGGACCTGTAGGAGAAGCTCCTCCTGCGGGCGAAGGGTCGGCACCTGCGGAAGAGCCGAGCGCGTCGCGTTGCCGGCAGACCGGCCGCCGCTGTCGCCAGATGAGGAACTTGCCGATGCGTCCGCCGCTTCGCCCCGCGCCGGGGTCGGACCGAGGGCTACCACGGCGGAGGCAGTGGCAAGGAGCCACCACCCCCGCCGGGGGTTCACGACAGCGTCGCTTCGGTCTCGGCGAGGACCTTGCCGGCGTCGAGCTCGTCATCGGTGTAGACGATCTTGACGCGCGATCCCGGGCCGACCGCAGGTGCGTCCTTGTCGAACGGCAGCATGATTTCGCGGCTATCAATTTCGCCGTAGACGCCTAGGCCTTTGATTCCGGCGACCTTTTTCGGAGAACCGTTGCCAAGAAGGAAGACCTCGACGTTCCCGTAGGTCGAGCGAGCGCCCGAACGGTTGATGTCGAACGCGATGCCGTTGCGGCCCTGCCCCTTGATGAAGTGCACCCCTGCGATGCTCGCCTGGGCAGGAAGGTCGCCGGTGCGCACGATGATGGGGATCATGATCCCGTACACCGGGGTCAGCTTGATCTGGAGATTCTTGCTCGTTTCCCCGCTGGCCGCCGCGTTGATGTCGGTCCCGGTGCTTGGCGGCGGAACTGCTGTGACCGAGAAGTGCGTGCGATATTCGCCGGCGGGAAGATCCGCAGGCGGGCGCGCCATCAGCCGGACAGTCTGCGATTCATGGGGTCCCAGGACCATCTGCCTCGGCGAATAGCGGATCCAGTCGGTGGCGCTCTTCATGCGCGCCCTTTCGGCTTCGGGTGCCCTTTCGGGTGCGACGATGGCGCCTTCCGGCGTCATCAGTTGGTCGAGAAGCACGATCGTGTAGGTCGCGGTGGCGTCGGTCCTGTTGAAGACGGTAATTTCCTTCACCCCGCGGTCGTTGGGGCCGAAAATGACCCGCTTCGGGGTGAGGTTGACGTCCGGGGACGTCGCCACGCTTGGCGCGGCGCTGTCCTGCGCCTTTGGCGGTGTCGTGTCCTGGGCGTCAGCGCTGACAGAAATGGCCGCCAGCACGGCCGCGCACGCGGTTACGGCACGAAATTTCATCGGAGAACCCCCCTGGCTAAAGCTTGCACGCGCCCTCCCCCCGGAGGGCAGAAGACCGGCGGAGCAATGATGCCCCGCCGGTCCCTAATGGTTAACGCAAGTCACTGAAGAAACGCGCTAAACCTTAGTTATACTGCACGCTAACAGTATAGGTGCCGGTGTAAACCCCAGACGGTTGGTCCGCCCCAATATGGAGCTTCGCACCGATTCCGAACCCGTCCGCACCACCGCTGGTGGTGGCGGCGAGAATCCGGTTCAGCCAGTCGCTAGGCGTGGAATCGAAGTCTGACGAGATCGTGAAATCCGTCATTGTCATCGAATCCTGCCCGTTCGACAGCGTCTCTGAAGTCGGCAGGGTCACATGATACGTCATCTCGCTTTCGCCAGTGACGTCGCAATGACCCGGCTGCGCATTTGTGCGGCTTCCCGGAACGACGACATTGTTCGGGTCGTCGAGCGGGTTGCCCTGCGCATTCATGACCACATACGTAGCAGTCGCGAGCGGCGCCAACTTGCCCCAGTGCATGGGCAAGCAGCTGACCGCCAACGGCGCCACGACTTCGGCGGTTGCCGTGCCGTGTACCGTCATCGTCGGTCCGCCCGGAGCGGCCGAGGCCGCCGAAGGCAGAACGATCGCGACAGCTAGTGCTGCGGTTGTCAGGATCAGTTTCATGAGTTCCTCCTCATCGGATTGAGGTCGCCGGAGCCGGTGAGCCCCGGCGCCTCAGGACAGGAGTTGCCTCAGTTGTACTGGACCGTGACGTCGAACGTGCCCTGGTAGGTGCCGACCTGCTGGCCGTCAGCAACGCTGAGCGTTCCGCCGACCCAGAAGCCGCTATCGCCAATGGTGTGGCCGACGTTGCTGCTGAGGGTGAGGTCCGCACTCATTGTACCGCCATTGCCGTCGTTGAGCGTGACCGGGTCGGTCGAGCTCGGAAGCGACGTGGTGTAGGCCAGGCCGGCTTCGCCGCTGACGTTGAAGTGAGCGCGCTGGATGTTGCTCGCATCGACGATCATGTTCGGCGACGAGCTGTACGCGCCGGTGTTGGCGTTGACGACAACCGTACCGGCGATTGCGGCAATCTTGCCGAAGTTCAGGCTTCCACCGTTCGCTTGGTCGACGGTGACGCTGATCGGCTGCACGATGATGGCATCCGCGGTGCCCTGGGTGGTGTCGGTCGGGCCGGCACCGGCATAGGCCGGAGCTGCCGAAAGAAGGCCGATCGCTGCGGCCGAAATCGAGAAGTGCTTTCATGTTACTTTACTCCCTTGGTTCCTGGACGTGTCCCCGTCGAAATCCCCCCTGGGAGCTGACGATCGCACGCTTGGGCGACTCAAGTCGCTGAGCGCAAAGTTAACGAAAGGTAACTGCCGCACACTCCCCCAAACAGGGTATATTGCCGGGAAACATTTGTCGTAGAACAGTCATTTGTATGCCCGACTGTGCAATCGCGGGACAGTATCCAGGCGCACGAATTCACAGCCTGGACTGCAGGCTGTGTCCGTAACTGGAAATGCGAATTCGTCTGACGGTCAGTTATACTGGATCGTCAGAGGAACATCGACTCGGTAACTTGCGGTTTTCATTCCACCTGGAACGACGAGGGTGCCGCCCACCCGAACCGTGTCGTTGCCGTTGGCATCGAGCGTCCCGATGGTGCTGGCATAGCCGCTGCTCTTCGTCGCAAAGGTGAAGTCGGTGACTTGAAGCGCCGGCTCGCGCCCGTTCGCCGGGGTGCGCCAATAAGCCGTCGCGGTCGAATTGGTGGCAACCACCTGATAGCGGGCGCCGGGGCTTCCGGTGACGACGAACACGCCCGGCCCCCAGTAAGACGCGCTGTCCGGGTTGCTCGGGTTCGTCTCGTCCTCGCACCATTCGGTCTGGCACGGCCCCGAGCCCACGGTCCGGGCCCCGTCAAGCGGCGACCGCGTAACCGTCGCCCCCGGCGAAACCACCACGGTGCCCGCGGTGCTGTTGTTGCTTTTCACGAGGCCGAAGATGAGCTGGTAAGACTGCGTCAGGCTGAGTTCGCGGGCGACGATTTCGGCGCTTGCGGTGCCGTTGGCGATCGCCTTGGGGCCCGCCTCGGCGAGCAACGGCGACAGCGGAACGGCGCCGACCGAAACGAGCAGAAGCGCGGACAGCAGCCGGGTCATTGCACAAAGCTCGCCGATAGCGGGAACAGGATCTCGGTTCGGCCGGCATAGGGACCGGTCAAGGTCAGCTTCCCGCCGACCGCAATTTGGTTGACCCCGCTCGAATCGAGCTTGAGCCGGATCAGCGAGCCGTCCTGGTGGAACCCGGTGGTGTAGTCGGCTGCCACCGAAAGCCCGTCGAGCTTGGCGGTCCCGGTGAAGCCGTAGCTTCCGCCAAGCGGGAACGTCAGCTGTATCTCCACCGAGCGATTGGCCGGACCGCGAATCTCGAACACTGCCGGCTGCGGCGTCGATTCGATCGACACCAGGTTCTGATAGGTGGGAAGCCCGTTCGCGCGAACGGTCACCGAGCCGCCATTACCCCCCAGCATGACGAGCCGCCCGAACTTGAGGTCGGATTTCTTGATGATCTCCATGTCGTCCAGGTGAGACGGCGGCGATCCGGCGCTGCACGGGCGGATTCTTCTGTTGCGGAGCGGCCTCGACAGCGCTCGAGAGCACCGTAGCGACCATCATTGCGGCGGCGGCAAAAGCAGCGGCTCCGCGAACCGGCATGATGCCGGCCCGACGCCTCTCGCCTGTCTGCTCGCTTGATGCCCCCACGCAATACAACTCCGGTTAACGTCCGTTAACGGTACGCGCATGCCGGTTACCGGCAATACCCAAGAGTGGGGAGTTCGGGGGTGAATCGCCGACCAGATCGTCCCGCAGCGGGATTCGCTATCGCGTCGCGATCAAAGAGGCTTGTGCTGGTCAAGCCAGCGCGCAGCTTCCGCCATGACAAATCCCGAATGATTCTCGTCCACGCGCGAAACCCAGATCCGGTCGCCGGGAGCGACATGTGCTTCCAGGTGCTCCCGAAGGGTATCGGCGTCGGTCTGAGTTTCGACGAGATGGGCACCGTCGAGCAGCCGAGTGCTGTCGTATCGGCCCAGCACCTCATGCAAACCACCGTAGTCGCAGTCATCCTGCTGCAAATCGAAAGCTACGCAATACACGGCCAATTGCCCGCCCCCTTAGAACGCCACACTCGCTACCTTATCTTTAGACACTGGTTAATCCAGATCACATAACAAAATCATGACGGGGATGGTTTAGTTCGCGTCAACCACGCCAGCGGTCGGCCATGATGTCGGCAATCTCGCGCATCCGGCTCCTATAAGTTTCGGCGATGCACTGGTTCGTCTCGCAACGGTCCCGATAGGAAAGGAAGCGGTCGCGCGTTCGCTCGAGGAGCTTGCGCTGGCTCCTGTCGGCGTGAGTGAGCGCACGGGTGAATTGCGCCGCCATTTGCCGATCGAGCCCGGCAAGCCCTGGATCGTTGCACACCGCGACTTCACCGCCCGTCTTTGCGGCGTTGCAGTCGAAGCTCGGCGTGGCGGCCGCGGCGACCCGGCGATCTTCCTGTTGTTGCTGCTGCTGTTCCTGCTGTTGGTTCTGCGCTGCCTGCTGATCGGCATCTACCTCTTCGGTGGCCGCGCTGTTCTGGTCGGGGAATAGCGGTGTGCCCTGTGCCTGGCTGATCCTCGACAAGGTCGCCAGAGGAACGACGATGGAATCGGCGTTGCCGAGCCGAACGACCTTGCCCGACCCGTCTGCCGCCGGCTGGATCATGTAGTCGATGTCCGCCGACAGCGATCGCCTGCCGCCGCTGACGGCGACTCCGGGCGGAAGGCTCAGCACCGCGGTGCCGCTGCAACTGACGCTGTCCAGCCGATCGTCGATCCCGCGGACGATCGGTCCGTTCACCCGGAGCAGCGCGAAATCCGCGAGCCGGGTGTACGCCTGGTCGTCGCTTCCCCGGACCTGCGCTGCGCGGCGGAAGAGTTCCCGGCGCATCGCATCATAGGTCGCCTGCGCAGCGCACCAGGCCTCCGGGTCCACCTGCTTCTCGGCGACGGCAGTATTCTTCGGCTCTTCCAGCGCCCCCGGGACTCCGCCCTGCCAGACGCTGCTTGCCAGCAATATCCCGATGAGAACCGCGGCGACCAGGCCGACGATGAGCCAGCGGCTCACGCGGCGGCGGCGCTCCGCAACTGGTTCAACGTCGATGTCTTCGTCAGCCATTCTCTTGCAGGACGCCTTCGTGCAAACGAACCACGCGATCCATCCTCCGCGCCAAACGCTCGTTGTGAGTAGCGACCAGTGCCGCACTCCCCTCGCCACGAACCAGATTTAAAAACTCGCCGATGACCGTGTCGGCCGTCGCCTCGTCGAGATTGCCGGTCGGTTCGTCGGCGAGCACCAGTGGAGGGCGATTGGCAAGCGCCCGGGCAACGGCAACCCGCTGCTGCTCACCGCCCGAGAGTTTCGACGGGCGATGCTCGAGGCGGTCGGCCAGGCCGAGCGTCCCCAGAAGCTCGTCGGCCCTGGCAGTTGCTGCCGCGGTGTCCGCTCCGTGGACAAGCTGCGGCAGGATTACATTCTCGCGGGCGTTGAACTCCGGGAGAAGGTGATGGAACTGGTAGACGAAGCCGAGCGCGTCGCGCCGGACGCGCGTGCGTCCCTGGTCGTCGAGATCGGAGGCTTCGCGCCCCTGAAGCCGGATTGAGCCCTCGAAGCCGCCTTCGAGCAGGCCGACTGCCTGGAGCAAGGTCGACTTGCCCGATCCTGACGGGCCCAAAAGCGCGACGATCTCGCCGGGCATGACCGTCAGGTCCACTCCACGAAGCACCTCGATGGTGACGTCGCCCTGCGTGAAACTCCGTTTCAGCCCGCGCGTCTGGAGGACCGGCTCACTCATAGCGAAGAACCTGGACGGGATCGGTGCTTGCCGCCTTCCACGCGGGATAGAGGGTGGCGAGGAAGGACAGGACGAGCGCGGTAATGACGATGACAGCGACTTCGACCGGATCGGTCTTCGACGGCAGTTCGGTCAGGAAGCGAACCGATGGATCCCACAGGTTCTGGCCGGTCAGGAACTGGATCGCATTGACGACGCCCTGGCGGAAGAAAAGGAAGATTGCGCCGAGCACCAGGCCGAGCATGATGCCCAGCGAGCCGATGGTCACCCCGACCGTGACGAAAACCTTCATCATCCCCCGCTGGCTCGCGCCCATCGTCCGAAGGATGGCGATGTCGCGCATCTTCGCGCGCACCAGCATGATCAGCGACGACAGGATGTTGAACACCGCGACCAGGACGATGAGTGACAAGACGACGAACATCGCCACCCGCTCGACCTCGAGGGCGTCGAACAGCGCCGAGTTCATCTGTTTCCAGTCGATCAGGATGCCTTTTCCGCGAACCAGCGGCTGCAGCGGCGCGAGGATGGAATCGACGCGGTCGGGATTGGTCGTCTGCACTTCGATGGTACTGACATTATCGCCCATCAGCAGGAGGTTCTGCGCATCCTGCATCGGCATGACGACGAAGCTGTTGTCATAGTCGTAGATCCCGACCTCGAATACCGCGGCGACCGTATAGGAGACGATCCGGGGCACCGTTCCGACCACCGTCGATCGCCCTTCGGGGCTGATCAGGCTGATGGTGCTTCCCGGATAGGCGCCAAGCGCTTCCGCCAGGCGCGAACCGATCGCCACGCGGTTGCTGCCGGGCGTGACGAGCCTCAGGTCCCCGGATTTGACGTTACCGGCGATGACAGGATTGTGCTGGATGTCGTCGAGCCGCATGCCGCGAACCAGGACGCCTTCGACTCGTCCGTTCGAGGAAGCCATCAGCGGCTGTTCGATCAGTGGAGTGGCCGAGGTTACTCCGGGGAGCTGCCGGGCGCGAACGGCGATTTGCTTCCAGTCCGGCAGTTGCCCCTCATAGCCCTGCACGATCGCATGGCCGTTGAGGCCCGTGATCTTGTCGAACAGCTCGGCGCGAAAGCCGTTCATCACGCTCATGACGATGATCAGGGCGGCCACCCCAAGCGCTACCGCGAGCAGGCTGATCGACGCGACGAGGAAGATGAAGCCCTCCCCCTTGCCGGGCAGGAGGTACCGCCGAGCAACCATGCGCTCGTACGAATTCAGGATCACGCCGTCAGCCTCGCCAGAGCCGCTTCGGTGCTTAACTCCTGCTTTTCGCCGCTCGCCCGGTGCTTCAGTTCGACTTTTCCGTTCGCCACGCCGCGCGGCCCAACGACGACCTGCCAAGGCAGCCCGATCAGGTCCATCGTACCTAGCTTCACTCCGCCGCGCTCGTCGCGGTCGTCGTAGAGAACCTCGATCCCGGCGGACTGCAGCTTCGCGTAGAGATCCTCGGCCGCGGCAACCGTGGCGTCGTCGTCCTGCCGCATCGTCACGATCCCGACCTTCCACGGAGCGACGGCTTCGGGCCAGATGATTCCGGCGTCGTCGTGGCTGGCCTCGATAACCGCCGCGACCAGGCGCGAGACGCCGATTCCGTAGCTTCCCATCATCGGAGTGACCATTTGGCCGTCCGGCCCGGAGACCTTGAGGCCCATGGCCTTCGAATATTTGTCGCCGAAATAGAAGATGTGGCCGACTTCGATCCCGCGGCCGGTCCGCTTGCGCTCATCGGAAATGTCCGCCCAGCGATCCTCGTCGTGGGTCTCGTCGGTTGCCGCGTAGGTGCAACTGACGTCGCTGAAGAGATTGTGGAGCCCCGCGGCGTCGTCGTAGCGAAGGTCGGAGCGGCTCCAGTCCATCTCGTCGAAGGCGGAATCGTAAAAGACTTCGCTTTCGCCTGTGGGGGCAAGGACGATGAATTCGTGGCTGAGCTCGCCGCCGATCGGTCCCGAAGCCGCCGCCATCGGGACTGCACGGATTCCCATTCGAGAGAAGGTCCGAAGGTAAGCGAGCAGCTGCGTGTAATAACTCAACCGCGCGCCAGCCTCGTCGAGGTCGAAGCTGTAGGCGTCCTTCATCAGGAATTCGCGGCCGCGCATGACACCGAACCGTGGTCGCACCTCGTCCCTGAATTTCCACTGTATGTGATAGAGCGTTCGAGGCAGGTCGCGGTAGCTCTTGGCCTCGTCACGGAACAGAGCCGTGATCATGTCCTCGTTGGTCGGCCCGTAGAGCATCTCGCGGTCGTGGCGGTCGCGGATTCGAAGCATCTCCGGACCGTAGGCATCGTAGCGGCCGCTTTCCCGCCACAGCTCGGCCGACTGGATCGTCGGCATGAGGATTTCCTGGGCACCGGCGCGGTCCTGCTCTTCGCGGACGATCTGCTCGATCTTGTGCAGCACCCGAAGCCCGATCGGCAGCCACGCGTAAATTCCCGCCGCCGTCTGGCGGATCAGGCCGGCACGAAGCATCAGCTTGTGGCTGACGATCTGTGCGTCCGCCGGGCTTTCCTTCATGACCGGCAGAAAAGCGCGGGAAAAACGCAAGCTAAGTTCCTCGAATGGCTGTTCGGGGCGAAGCCCTAAGGCGATGCCAGTGGCAAGGCAATGGACGCGGCGCCCGCTTTGGTCATGTGGCCGGAGCGACACAGCCGTGTGGCAAAGTTGCGCAAGTGTCATTCGCAACGTGACAAGCCGAGCGTGCGGGGTCTAGCTTTTTGACTTGCTGGCTGATCCGCCCGCGCGGCGACCTTCAGCGGCAAATCGTCAAGGGGGCTGACGAGCAATCGTCACGCAGGACGCCCGGGTCGCAACGCGGTCCGGGCGTTTGCTTTTTCAGTCGCGGCCGCCCTCAGCTCCCGATCTGCGCGCCGCCGCTCTTCAGGTCGTCGATCATGCCGCGGTCGAAGCCGGGGATTTTCTCGACGTCGTCCCAGCTGCTGAACGGCCGCTTCTGAATGAGATCGCCTGCCCGCTCGCGACCGACCATGGGCAGGTCCGCAAGCGTCTTTGCGTCGGCCGTGTTCAAGTCGACGATGCGGTCTTCGTGGTGGGTTTCGCCATGCGAGCGCGGCTCCGCCTGCCCGGGATGATCGTGCGTGTAAGTATCGCCCATTTTTGTCCTCCTTCGAGGTAGAAACGGGCGTGGGGCCGGCGATGTTCCTGCTGTCGAGGTGGTAGCGGAGGAGGGACTTGAACCCCCGACACGCGGATTATGATTCCGCTGCTCTAACCAGCTGAGCTACTCCGCCCCAAACCGAAACCGCGCGACATTCAGTGCGGTGTGCGTGGAGGCAGCGCTCGTGGTGAGCGCGGGCGGCGCTATAAGAGCGACGAGTGAGGCGGTCAACGAACGACATGCGGTCAGGAACCGCTTACGGTTGCTCACGTTGAGGCGATCGAAACGAGAGAGATTTGATGGACACTGCAACCCCGCTCGAAACGCTCTGCCGAATTGTCCTTAGGGCGCGCGAATATGAAGCGCAGACCCCGACCGAATATGACGCGGACGAGACCGCGGACAATGTCGACGACGAAGACGAGGGCTCGCTGTCCGTTCTCGACGACTCGATCAACGACAGCGTCGAGGAGGAGCTTCGCGCGATCCTCGAGGACCTCGGCGAGGACCAGCTGATGGAAGTGCTCGCGCTGTGCTGGGTCGGGGCCGGCAATTACGAGGCGTCGGACTGGAACGACGCGCTCCAGGAAGCGCAGGAAATGCACGACGACGGCGGCGGAGAGGCCATCATCGACGAACTTCTCGAAATGCCGATGCTTCCGTCCGTGCTCGAGGCGGGCCTCGCGGCCTTCGATCTCAATTGCGACGGTATGGGCGAGGTCACCTAGTTACCGCGGACCGGAAACGCCAGCTCGCAAGCGGCTCCCACTCCCCTTCCACGTACCGGATCAGCTCAATCCCGCAGATCACCAGCGGCTGCGGTTCGAAACCTTCGCGGAGCTGGCGGACGAGCGCTCGAGCAGTCCGCGGCGGGACCTTGTTCTGGATGGTGACGTGGGGCGTCCACGGACCCAGGTCGTGAGCGGCAAGGAGTCCGTGAAACTCGTCGGCCAACTGTTCGCGAATGGCGTTTAGCCCGGGCGAATCGATTCGAATCGCGGCGCCGCTGTCCAGGTCCATAATCCCGGCCGCGCTGGCCTTCGGGGCATCGTCTTGCGCGGCCCTGGAGAGACTGCGGCGAACTTCGCTTTCGGCGGACGGCGGCAAGGTCCGAAACAGCGTCAAATGCGCCGGCACCCGGTTGCGTCCAGTCGGATAGTGGCGCCTTCTCAGCGTATCGAGGCGCCTGAAATCGGCTTTGCCAAGCTCGGCAGTGACGATCAGCGCGCTCGCGTCAAATCTCCAGCTGGCTGCCGAGCTCGACGACGCGGTTGGTCGGAAGCTTGAAGAACTCCATCGCGCTTTCGGCGTTTCGAAGCATCCAGGCGAACAGCTTCTCGCGCCAGATTGCCATCCCGGGGCGGGCCGAGGCGAGAAGCGTCTGCCGGGCGAGGAAGAAGCTGGTGTCCATCATCTTGCAGGTCGGCCCGACGCCCTCGATCTTGGCAAGCGCTGCCGGGACGTCGATTTCCTCCATGAACCCGTAGCGGAGGACGACCCGGTAGAAGCCGGAGCCGTAATCCTTGACCGAGCAGCGCCCCTTCGAGCGGATGAACGGCACGTCCTCGATCCTGACCGTGAGCAGGAACACCCGCTCATGCAGCACCTTGTTGTGCTTGAGGTTGTGGAGCAGCGCGTGCGGCACGCCGTCGGACGAGCTGGTCATGAAAACCGCGGTTCCCGGGACGCGGGCTGCGCTGGGCACCGCCGACTTGATGAAAATCTGCATCGGCAGGGTCGCTTCGTTCATTCGAGCGATCATCAGCTGCCGCCCCCGCGCCCAGGTCGTGAGAAGCGTGAAGGCAATGACTCCGATAAGAAGCGGGAACCAGCCGCCCTGCGGCACCTTCAACAGGTTCGCCGAGAAGTAGAGGAGGTCGATTCCGAAGAAGAGGAAGAGCAGCCCGAACACGAGCCAGCGGTTCCACTTCCACATCACGAGGAGCACGACGCTGATCAGGACTCCGTCGATGAGCATGGCCCCGGTCACCGCGATTCCATATGCGGCCGCCAGGTTGGAGGAATTGCCGAACGTGAAGACGAGCAACACCACCATCACCAGCAGCGCCCAGTTGATGACCGGGATGTAAATTTGCCCGGCGGCCGATTCGCTGGTGTGCGTGATCCGAAGCCGCGGGATGAAGCCGAGCTGGATCGCCTGCTGAGTCACGGAGAATGCGCCGGAAATGACTGCCTGGCTGGCGATGATGGTTGCGACCATCACCAGCAGCACCAACGGAAGGCGGAGCATGTCGGGGGCCATGTAGAAGAACGGGTTCTTCACCGTTTCGACCGCGGTCGCCGGGTCCTCCGAGAGCAGCATCGCCGCCTGCCCCATGTAGTTCATCAGAAGCGCGGGCATGACGAAATAGAGCCAGGACACGCGGATTGGCTTGCGGCCGAAGTGACCCATGTCGGAGTAGAGCGCCTCGGCACCTGTCACGGCAAGCACCACCGAGCCCATTGCGACGAATGCGCGCACCGGTTCCTGCACGTAGAAATTGACTGCGTTCCACGGGTTGAGCGTGTTGAGGATCACCGTCGGCCGGTCGAGGATGTGCCACGCCCCAAGCACCGCCAGGGTCAGGAAATAGAAAATCATGATCGGGCCGAAGAGCGCTCCGACTTTCGCCGTACCGCGAGCCTGGAGCGAAAACAGCCCGACGAGAATCACCACGGCAAGCGGAATGACGAGCGGTTCGAAGACCGGATTGACCGTCGTGAGGCCCTCGACCGCCGAGAGCACCGAGATCGCCGGAGTAATCATCGAATCGCCGTAGAAAAGCGCGGTCGCGAATACGCCGAGGAGGACGATTCCGCCCGTCCACTTCGCGCGGCCGTCGAGCGAACGGTTGATCAGCGCCAGCAGCGCCAGGCTGCCCCCCTCGCCCTTGTTGTCGGCGCGCATGATGACCGTCACATATTTCACGGTGACGATGATCATCATCGACCAGAAGATGAGGCTCAGCACGCCCCAGATGTGAAGCTGGTCGGGGACGAGCGTGTGGTGTCCCGGCGAATGTCTCGCGGAACGAATAAATCGGGCTGGTGCCGATATCGCCGTAAACGATCCCGATCGCCGCAACGGCAAGCTTGTGAAGCGGGCCTTGCGCGTGCGGATGATGGTCTTCGTTAAGCGTCACCTCTTCGGCGGCGCCGGTCTCGGTGATGCTCATGCGTGCAAAATCGGCCTAGACTTTCCGGAAACGCGCACCTGGGTTCGCCTCGCTCCACTGCTGTCGCGAGGCGCGCGGCCTAGCACTCGCCTTCCTGCGCTGCAATCGCTGCTTACAAGACGGCAAAGGCCGTCTATAGGCGCCGCCAAAACCATCATTGGAGTGAGCTGAGCGATGCGAATTGGGGTGCCGAGAGAGATCAAGAACAACGAATTTCGTGTCGGCCTGACCCCCGCTTCGGTCGCCGACCTCGTCGCCGCCGGTCACGAGGTCTTCGTCGAAAACGAACGCCGGCGATGGGCATCGACTGCCCCGACTCGGCCTTCAAGCAGGCGGGTGCGCAGATCCTGCCCGACGAAGCCAAGGTGTTCGAAGCGAGCGACATGATCGTCAAGGTCAAGGAGCCGCAGCCCGAGGAAATCGCGCTGCTCGAGCCGCGCCACATACTGTTCACCTACCTCCACCTCGCCGCCGACGAAACGCAAACACTCGGACTGATGGAATCCGGCGCGACCTGCATCGCTTACGAGACAGTGACCTCGAACAACGGGTCGCTGCCGCTTCTCAAGCCGATGAGCGAAGTCGCCGGACGAATGTCGGTCCAGGTCGGCGCCCATTATCTGGAGAAGGAACAGGGCGGCCGCGGAGTCCTGCTTGGCGGAGTGCCCGGCGTGGGCCCGGCGAAGGTCGCGATCCTCGGCGGCGGAGTTGCCGGCGTGAATGCCGCGCAAATGGCGGTCGGAATGCGCGCCGACGTGACGATCTACGACATCAACATGGAGCGCCTGGCCGAGCTCGACATGTTCTTTTCGAGCCAGATCAAGACCGCTTATGCCTCGCGCGCGGCGATCGCCGCGCGGTGCAGAAGGCGGAGCTGGTCATCGGCGCGGTGCTGGTCCCGGGAGCCGCGGCGCCCAAGCTGGTCACTCGCGACATGCTCAAGACGATGAAGCGCGGATCGGTGCTCGTCGACATCGCGATCGACCAGGGCGGCTGCTTCGAGACCAGCCACGCGACTACCCATGCCGACCCGGTCTACGAGATCGACGGCATCATCCATTATTGCGTCGCCAACATGCCGGGCGCGGTTGCTCGCACCTCGGCGTTCGCGCTCAACAACGTCACCCTGCCCTTCGTCCTCAAGATCGCGAACCTGGGTGCCGAGGAGGCGATGCGCCGCGACCCGCACCTGGCCAACGGTCTCAATGTGTCGGGCGGCAAGATCCGCCACGAAGCCGTCGCCGAAGCGCTCGACATGCCCTTCGAGCATGTTCTCGGACTGGAACATTGAAAGAACATCTGGCGTTTCCACTCCGACACGTCCGTGGAAGAAGGCACAGCAATGTCCGAGAAGATTTCAGACCACCCGAAGCAAAATCCGACCGGTAACGCGCAGAAGGACCCCGGCGACTGGGTGACCGCCGACGAGGCAATGACCGGCGCCCAGGCGTCGTACCTGAAGACCTTGTCCGAGGAGGCCGGCGAAGAGTTTGACCCCGGCCTGAGCAAGTCGGAGGCTTCGGAAAAAATCGACGCGCTGCAGGAAAAGACCGGGCGCGGCGACTAGCGCTCGGCCGAGGCTGGTCCAAGCGCCGCGACTGCGTCTTCGACCATTGGCCGCCAGGACGCGTCCGCGGGGGCGGAGGCGAGAAGCTCCTTCCACAGGGCAAGAGCTCCCTCGCGATCTCCCGAGCGCGCGAGTGCGAGACCCATGAAGAACATCGGCGCCGGATGCCCCGGGGCTAGTTCGGCCGCGTGCTGATAGGCGTACTGGCTTGCCGGCGTGAGAACCCCCGCGTGATCGACGAGTGCGTTTCCGAGCCCGACCCAAATCTGCGGGCTGCGCGGATGCTCGCGAACGGCGGCTCGCAGGACACCGACCGCATCTTCGGTTTCGCCGCGCGCCGCAAGTGCCTCCGACATCAGCAGCCAGTGCTCGACGCCAGTAAAGTTTCCAAAGAAGGCGTGGCGGACCTCGGCAAGCGGAATTGGCGGTGCTTGCGTCATCTGAACCTCGCGCGGTGATCCGGCGAGCATCGGTTGCCCCTGGACGACATAGCCGACGCAACCGAAGATCAGCGCCGACAAAGCGAACATGAGAACCGCTCCGCGTACCCTTAGCAGCCACAGCCCACCGATTGACGCGGCAACGAGCAAGCCAAGAGCAATCCAACCGTTCATTTGCCGCGCCTCCGTGCGATACGAGTTCGGGCGATTGCTGCGCCGACGACGAGCAGCACCAGCGGCGCCAGCCACAGCGGCCAGGTCAGCGGCTCGGCGGGCGGGCCGGAAGGTGATCCACGCGCCGTAGCGCTGGATCAGCCACGACCGGATTGCCGCCGGTTTTTCTCCAGCCGCGATCCGCCGCCGCACCATGTCGCGCATGTCGCCGGCCAGTTCGGCATCGGAATCGGCGATCGACTGCCCCTGGCAAACGAGACAGCGGATTTCTTCCATCAGTGCCTGCGCCTGCCTCTCTTCGCGACTGTCGGGAAGCTGGCGGTTCGCCCAGTAAGCGGCAGGAAGCGAGGAATCGGCCAGCGCCGGTGCCGCGGCCAAAAGGGCAAGCGCGAAAACCAGCTGTTTCACTGCGCGCCCTTCAGCGTCTGGAGAATGCCCGGAACGTCCTGCGGTTCGATAGGGCCGATGTGCTGCATCCGGATGACCCCGTTGCCGTCCACGACGAAGGTCTCGGGAACCCCGGCGGACCCGAAGGCGAGCTGCACTTCGCTCTGGCGGTCGGCGCCGATCCGCTGAAAGGGATTGCCGTTTGCAGCAAGGAACTGAGCCAAGTCGCCGGGCTTGTCGCGAACGGCGATTCCGACGATCGGAACGCCCTGCTGCTCGAGCTCGGCCAGGACCGGCGCCTCGCCGATGCACGGGACGCACCAGCTGGCGAAGAAGTTGACCAGCTTTGGAGTGCCGTCGGCCAGGTCGGCAGAAGCCACAGGGGCAGTTCCGGGCAAGGCAGCAGGCGCTGCGAAGGCCGGTACGTGGCTTCCGACCATCCCCGACTCCACGGCCGTATCGGGCGGATTGGCAAGCCGCCAGACGAGCGCCCCGACCAACAAGAGGGCGAGAACAAGCGGGAGAAAGCGGATCGACTTCATCGCTCCCTCTCCTTCCTCCAGCCACGCCATGCCCGCCCGGCAAGCGCCAGCGCGCCACCAACAGCGATCAGGGCGCCGCCGAGCCAGATCAGGGTCACCAGTGGCTTCCACCACAGGCGCAGCTGCCAGCGGCCGTCCTCGCCGGCTTTTCCGATCACTGTGTAGAGCTGGCCGGCCATTACGGTCTTGATTGCCGCCTCGCTCGTCTGCGTCGGCGGGTCGGTGTAAAAGCGCGATTGCGGCTTGAGCACGCTCACGCCGTTTCCGCGCGACGCACGAAGCTGCGCCTCAAGGGCGGTCCAGTTGGGCCCTGCTACCGGAGTCACCGATTCGAATTCGACCGTCCACGGGCCGACACTGACCTGCTCGCCCGGGCGCGCCGCAGTGAGGACTTCCCTGGTTGAAAGCGTGCTGACCGCCATTCCGGCAATCGCTACGGCAACCCCGAAGTGGGCGACGACCATGCCCCAGGTGGACAGCGGAGTGCGGCGCAACTTGCGACCGATCAGCGGCAGGAAAGCGGCAATCGCGAGCATCGTCGCCACTGCAAGCCCGACCCTGGCGATGAGGCTTCCGCCGGGGAAGACGACGAGGGCAATGACAAGCGCGGTCACTCCAACCAGCGCCGGAATGATCAGCCGCTTCAGCCTGTCGCCCGAATTCGCGGCGCCAGTTGAGCAAGGGCCCGACCCCGATCAGCGCCGCGAGCAGGAGCGCCAGCGGCCCCGCGACCGAATTGAAATAGGGCGCGCCGACCGAAAGCTTCGCCCCGGTCACCGCCTCGACGAACAGCGGGTAGAGGGTGCCGACGAAGACGATTCCGAGAATGACGGTCAAAAGCAGGTTGTTGGCGACGAGCGCCGCCTCGCGACTGACGATTTCGAACGGCGGTCCTTCGGCAAGCTTGCCCGATCGAAGCGCGAACAATGCGAATGCAGCGCCGACGTACAGTGCGAGCAGGGCCAGCAGGAACGTGCCCCGTTGCGGATCGACCGCGAAGGAATGAACCGATGTCAGTATCCCCGACCTGACCAGGAACGTGCCGACCATCGACATCGAAAAGGCGACCATCGCCAGCATCACCGTCCACGCCCGGAGCGAATCGCGGGCGGAAAGGACGGTCACCGAATGGAGCAGCGCCGTCGCTGCAAGCCAGGGCATCAGCGAGGCGTTTTCGACCGGGTCCCAGAACCACCAGCCGCCCCAGCCAAGTTCGTAATATGCCCAATAGCTGCCCGCGGTAATTCCGAGTGTCAGCAGGACCCACGCGCCAAGCACCCACGGGCGCATTGCCTTGCCAAGGCTCGAATCGACCCGCCCCCTGACCAGTGCGCCCACGGCGAGGCTGAAGGCGACCGACAGCCCGACATAGCCGAGGTAAAGCGTCGGCGGGTGGAAGACGAGGCCGGGGTCTTGGAGCAGCGGGTTGAGCCCCCTGCCCTCGAATGCCGGCGGGTTGAGCCGCGCGAACGGGTTCGACGAGAACAGCAGGAAGGCAAAGAAGCCGAGAGCCAGTGCGCCCTGCGCTCCGAGCGCGGCGCTGAGCGTGCGCTCTTCGATCCGCTTCGAAAAGATCGCCAGGGCAGCGCCGGCAACGCCAAGGATCGTCACCCACAGGAGCATCGAGCCTTCGTGGTTCCCCCAGGCCCCGGCGACCTTGTACAGCCAGGGCTTGGCGCTGTGGCTGTTTTCCGCGACCAAAAGGACCGACAAATCGGTGCGGGCGAAGACCAGCATCAGCATCGCCATCGCGAACAGGGTCAAGAGCCCTTCGACGATCGCTACCGAGCGGACCGGGCCGCTGCCCAGCGTCCGCAGCGGCGCCGGGCCGAAGGCGAGCGCAAGTTGCAACACGGCCAGCGCCGCGGCGAGCCACAGTGCCGCAAGGCCGGCCTCGGCAATCACCGCTCGACCGTCTTTGCTGCCTTGTGCTCGGCGGCCTGGTTGCCAAGCTCGGGCGGCATGTAGCGCTCGTCATGCTTGGCAAGGATGTTGTCTGCGACGAACGTGCCATCGGCGTTGAGGCGGCCCTCGGCGATCGCTCCGCTTCCGGCGCGGAACAGGTCGGGCACGATACCGCGGTACACCACCGGGACGTCGTCCTTGCCGTCGCCGAGACGAAAGCGGATGGTCACTCCGTCGGGGAGGTTCTGGATCGAGCCGTTCGTCGACCATTCCGCCCAGCCGGATCGCCTGGCCGACGGACGCCTTGCCTGCGGCGACTTCGGCGGGGGTGTAGAAATAAGCGGCGCGGTCCCTGAGGCCCCACATAGCCAGCAGGACCGCTGCAAGAACGGCTGCAGCGGCAAAGACGATGAGGACAAGCCGCTGGTGCTTGGGTTTAGCGATCATCGCGGCGGAGCTTCTCGGCGCGCGCTTCAAAACGGCGCATCGACGCCAACGAAAGCAACACCAGCGCCGTCGTGCCGGCAAGCGCAACCGCATAAGCGGCGATGACGAACGGCCACGGATTCACTGGGCGGCGCTCCTTCGCAACCGCGCCTCGATACGAGTCTGCGCCAGCTGCGCCCGCATCCGCATCAGCACCGTGGCGCCGAAGATCAACGTGAAGCCGAACAGCGTCAGCGGAAGCGGCCACAGGATCGACGGGGCAATGGTCGAACCCGACAGGCTGATGCTCTGCCCCTGGTGAAGCGTCCGCCACCACAGGACGGAATAATGGATGATCGGCAAGTTGATCGCCCCGACGAGGCCGTAAATCGCGGTGATCCGGCCCTCGCCGCTGCGCTCGTTTTCCGCAGAGGCAAGCGCGATGTAGCCGAGGTAGAGGAAGAACAGGATCAGCATCGACGTCAGGCGCCCGTCCCATTCCCACCAGGTGCCCCACGTCGGGCGACCCCAGATCGAGCCGGTGACGAGGCAGATGGCGGTGAACGTCGCTCCGCACGGGGCAATCGCCCGGCCGGCAATGGCTGCAAGCGGATGCCTCCACACCAAATGCATGAGTGCGGCGACGGCAATACCGGCCCAGCCCGCCATCCCAAGCCACGCCGCCGGGACATGGACGTACATGATGCGCACGGTCTCGCCCTGGAGATAGTCGGGAGAGCTTAGCGCCAGCCCGCCGACCACTCCGGCAAGCGCCAGCGCCAGCCCCGGCCAGAACAGCCACGCGGTAGCCGGCCTGGCAATGCGCAGGAAACGCGCCGGGTTGGCGAGCGCGTGCATGGCCGCTCGACCTACCCCCTTCCGATCAGCCGCTGCGCCATCGCGTCAGCGACTTCGGCCGGGTTGCGCCCACTGGCCGCGCTTTCCGTCCAGATCTGCTCGAGCCGGGCCGGGATTCCTTCGATACGCTCGGTGACGAGGCTGGAGTCGCCGTCGTCCAGATATTCGGTGCAGACGTTGATGATGCCGCCCGCGTTGATCACATAGTCGGGCGCATACAGGATGCCGCGCTCCTCGAGGCGGGCGCCGTCGGCGTCGGTTGCAAGCTGGTTGTTGGCTCCGCCCGCGACGACCGGCGCCTTCAGCCTGGGAATGCTTGTCTCGTTGAGGATTGCACCGAGTGCGCAGGGGCTGAGGACGTCCGCTTCGAGGAAAAGCACCTCATCGGGGGAGACGACGGTGCCGTTGACGCGGTCGGCGAGGCTCTTGGCCTTGGCCTGGTCGACGTCCGCGATCGACAGCTTCGCACCTTCGGCCGCTGCGTGCATGGCGACGCCGGTGGCGACGCTTCCGGCGCCCTGCATGGCGATGTGGAGCCCCTTCACGCTGTCCTTCCCGAGCGCCCGGCGAACCGCCGCCTTGAGCCCGAGGAAGACGCCGAGCGACGTATGCGGGCCGGGATCTCCGCCGACGCCCTGGTCCTCGCTCGGAAGGCCGGCGACGTACTTCGTCTGGCGGCTGACCTCGACCATGTCCTTGACGCTCATCCCGACATCTTCGGCGGTGATGTAGCGGCCGCACAGCCGATCGACGGCCTTGCCAAACGCAGCGAGCAGCTCGGGCGACTTTTGGCGGTCCGGCGGGGCGAGGAGGACCGACTTGCCGCCACCGAGCGGAAGCCCGGCCATCGCGTTCTTGTAGCTCATCCCGCGCGACAGCCTGAGAGCGTCGGTCAGCGCGTCCGCCGGATCCTGGTAGTGCCAGAAGCGGGCGCCGCCCGCGGCCGGGCCGAGGTGGGTCGAGTGGATCGCGATGATCGCGCGAAAGCCGTGCTCGGGCTCATCGACGAAGTGGACGACCTCATGCGCGTCGAAATCGGGGTAACCCCAGGGCGTGTCCATGTCTGTTCGGATATCCGTTCCGCTCGAAGTGAAAATGGGGCGACCGAGGGGACTTGAACCCCCGACCCCTGGTACCACAAACCAGTGCTCTAACCAGCTGAGCTACGATCGCCACGGTGCGCCGTCGGGTCACCGTCGGAGGTTCCCCAAAGCGCGCGCGCTCCTTAGGGTTGGGCGCCTGTGAACGCAACCCGAACGGAGACGAGATGGCCAATCCGACGATGCAAAAATTTGGCTATCCGAACACGCTCCTGCGCGAGTTCGAGCAGTGGGTGGTGCTCATTCGGCCAGCGCAGGTGACTCTTGGCTCGCTGGTCCTTGCCTCGAAAAGCGACGTGACCGCCTTTTCTGATCTGCCGGGCGAGGCATTTGCCGAACTGGCGGCAGCAGTGCACGCGATCGAGAGCGCCCTCTCCCGCTTCTGCGACTACGAGCGGCTCAATTACCTGATGCTGATGATGGTGGATCCGAACGTCCACTTTCACGTCATCCCGCGCTATTCCAAGCCGCGCCAGTGGAACGGCCTCCAATTCCACGACCGGGGCTGGCCCGGCCCGCCGCAACTCAAGCCGGCTGTCGACCTCGACGCCGACCAGCTGGACCGCCTGCTGGCCACGATTCGAGGCTACTTCTAGCCAAAGAACGGCACGGGCAGCCAATCCGCTTGCGCGAGCGCAGCGGTGCGGGCATTCAGCGAGCGGGGAGAACAAGCGAATGCCGTCGAGTTGCCGGCCTCGATCCGCCGCTGCTCAAGGTGTCGTGTTGGGGGATGCTCTCGCCTCTGCGGGCCTCGACGCGGCTGCTGCGAAAGCACTTGAGCAGATCGCCCACAAGGTGGTCCATGTCGAACCGCGCCGCTCATTTCGAGAGGCTGGTGCCGCTCGCGACGAAGTGATGTTCGTGCGCTCCGGGATTCTCGCAAAGTTCAAGGCGGACGGCTCCGACCAGCGCCAGATCGTCGCCCTGCGCTTCCCGGGTGAAGGAATCCTCCCGTCGAGCCGGCCAGCCAATTATGGCATCCGGGCGATCGTTCGAAGCGAAGTTTTGGTTGGCAGCGCCGCCGATTTCAACGCAGTCGTGGACAAATTCCCCCAGCTCAACCAGTTCCTCTGCGACCGAATGCAGCGCCAGGAAGCCATCAGTTACGAATGGCTGGTCAACTGCGGGCGCCGCGATTCGACAGCCCGCGTCGCGCACCTGTTATGCGAGACGGCGGCCCGAAGCGGAGTCGATGCCGCCACCGAGACAATGGTGAACCCGTTCACCCAGCAGCAGATCGCCGACATTACCGGGCAGACGTCGGTCAACGTCAACAGGGTTTTCGCCGACCTGGAGCGCCAGAAGCTGATCCAGCGAAGCGGGCGCGAGATTGCCTTTTGCGACTGGCGCGAACTTCGCCGGATCGCGAGCTTTCAGTCTTCGTACCTCGACTGAAGGCCCAGCTTCGAAATGGTGGGCGCGGCAAGGATTGAACTTGCGACCCCTGCGGTGTGAACACAGTGCTCTACCACTGAGCTACGCGCCCCAACCATGTCGAAATCCGCCTGTCGGCAGCCGACGGAGGACGGCGATATAAACGCCGCCGCGCGACTGTCCAGCTTTCAACAGCGACCTAGCTCTGGACGGCGTCCTTCAGGACCTTGCCAGGGCGGAACTTCGGTTGCGACGTCGCCTTGATCTGCATCGGCTCCCCGGTGCGGGGATTGCGCCCCGTCGATGCCTTCCGGCGAGTGACGGAAAAATTGCCGAAACCGACCAGCCTGACTTCGTCGCCACGCTTGAGCGCCGATGCAATTACGGCGAGCATCGTTTCAACCGCCCGTCCCGCTTCGCTGCGGCTCAGCCCGGCACGGTCGGCGACATGGCCGATCAGTTCCTGCTTGTTCATTCCCTCGCTGCTCCCCGGTGACTCGCGCGAGACTCGCGCTGTTACTGGTCGCGACTAAAGGCCAGACTCGGACTCGAAGTCAAAGCCCTTCGCTCAAATTGTCGCACCTTTGAGCTAATGGCGGACGGCGGGCTCACCGCCCGGCTCTACCGGCGGAATCGGCGGCTGTGCCGCATGTTCGTCGGCGTCGGTCCATTCGATCGGCCGCATAGGCTCGGTCATCGCGTGAGCGAGCACTTCGTCGACATGGCTCACCGGAATGATCGTCAGGCTTTCCTTCACCGACTCGGTAATTTCGGCGAGATCCTTTTCGTTCTCAGACGGGATCAGGACGGTGGTAATCCCACCGCGAAGCGCGGCCAGCAGCTTTTCCTTCAGGCCGCCGATCGGGAGCACTCGTCCGCGCAACGTGACCTCTCCGGTCATTGCAACGTCGCGGCGAACCGGAATCCCGGTCAGCGTCGAGATCATCGCGGTGACCATTCCGATGCCTGCCGACGGCCCGTCCTTGGGAACCGCGCCTTCGGGCAAGTGGACGTGGATATCCTTGCGGCTGAACAGGCTGGGCTTCACTCCGAACGACGGCGAGCGCGCCTTCACGAAGCTCATCGCCGCCTGGATCGATTCCTGCATGACGTCGCCAAGCTTGCCCGTCGTCTTGATCTGGCCCTTTCCGGGCACAGTCACTGCCTCGATGGTGAGAAGCTCCCCGCCGACCTCGGTCCAGGCGAGGCCGGTAACGGCACCGATCTGGTCTTCGTCCTCGCCCATTCCGTAGCGATAGCGGCGAACCCCGAGGAAGTCGGAAACGTTCTCGGCGGTCAGCTCGACCTTGTCGGTTTTGCCTTCCAGGATCTTGCGAAGAGTCTTGCGAGCGATTTTCGCAAGTTCCCGCTCCAGCGTTCGAACGCCGGCTTCGCGCGTGTAGTGGCGGATCATCGCCCGCAGGCCATCGTCAGTGAAGCTCAACTCCTCGGGCTTCACTCCGTGGGCGTCCATCTGCTTGGGGATCAGGTGGCGCTTGGCGATTTCCACCTTCTCGTCCTCGGTGTAGCCCTCGAGGCGGATGATCTCCATCCGGTCGAGCAGCGGCTGCGGCATGTCGAGCGAATTGGCGGTGGTGACGAACATCACGTCCGACAGGTCGTAATCGATCTCCAAATAGTGGTCCTGAAAGCGGGCATTCTGCTCCGGGTCGAGAACTTCGAGCAGGGCCGATGCGGGATCGCCGCGGAAGTCCTGGCCAAGCTTGTCGATCTCGTCGAGCAGGAACAGCGGATTGCTGGTGCCCGCCTTGCGCACGTTGGCAATGATCTTGCCCGGCAGCGAGCCGATGTACGTCCGGCGGTGCCCGCGAATTTCCGCTTCGTCGCGAACGCCGCCAAGCGACTGGCGGACGAAGTCGCGGCCGGTGGCGCGGGCGATCGAGCGGCCAAGCGAGGTCTTGCCGACGCCGGGCGGGCCGACGAGGCACAGGATCGGACCCTTCAGCTTGTTGGTTCGGGCCTGGACCGCAAGATATTCGACGATCCGTTCCTTGACCTTTTCAAGCCCGTAATGATCCTCGTCGAGAATCTGCTGGGCCTCGCCGATGTCCTTCTTGACCCGCGATTTCTTGCCCCAGGGAAGCCCGAGCAGGACGTCGAGGTAATTGCGAGCGACCGTCGCTTCGGCCGACATCGGCGCCATCGTCTTGAGCTTCTTCAGCTCGGAATTGGCGCGAGCCTTGGCTTCCTTGGGCAGCTTCGTCTTGCGAATCTTGGCGGCCAGCTCCTGGAGTTCGTCGCCGCCCTCTTCGCTTTCGTTTCCAAGCTCGCGCTGGATCGCCTTGAGTTGCTCGTTGAGATAATATTCCCGCTGCGTCTTCTCCATCTGCCGCTTCACGCGGCTGCGGATCTTCTTTTCGACCTGCAGGACTCCGAGCTCGCCCTCCATGAAGGCGAAAACCATTTCCAGCCGGCGCCCCGGGGCAAGTTCGCCAAGCACGGCCTGCTTGTCGGCAACCTTGATCGACAGGTTCGAAGCAACGGCGTCGGCAAGCACCGACGGATCCTCGATCTCGGCAAGCTGGATTCCGGTCTCCGGCGGCAGGCGCTTGTTGAGCTTGGCGTAGTTTTCGAACTGCTCGATGACAGAACGCATCAGCGCCTGGACCTCGGGGCCGTCGGCGCCTTGCTCCTCGACCTCCTCGATTTCGGCAGCGACGAAACCGTCGCGCTCGACAAGGTCGACTAGCCGAGCCCGCCTTGCTCCTTCGACCAGCACTCGAACCGTTCCGTCCGGCAGCTTGAGCAGCTGCATTGCGGTCGCGACCACTCCAAGATCGTACAGATCGTCGCGGCCCGGATCGTCTTCGGACGGATCCAGCTGCGCAACCAGGAACAGCTCCTTGTCGGCAGCCATTGCCGATTCCAGGGCCTCGACGGATTTTTCGCGCCCGACGAACAGGGGCACGATCCGCTGCGGAAAAACGACGATGTCGCGGAGCGGGAGAAGCGGGAGAAAACGAGTCATGTCCGCTATATGGGCGGAGGCTCCCGCTTCCGCAATGAACGCAGTTGCAGCCGGTCGCTGCTGTGCTAGCCTGCCTTCGCTCGGCGTTGTCGGAGTGTTGGGGGTAAAAATGAAATATCGCGTTGCGTTCGCCGCGGCCGGGCTGCTTTGCCTGGCGGGGTCACCGAGTGGCGCTGAGTCACGTTCAAGTACCGCCAACTCCGGCGCAAGCGCGCTCGATCCGGCAGCCGGCGAACCGTCACCCCAGTTCGGTCCCGCTCCGTCGTGGGCGAAAAGCGAGCCTTCCCCGTCCGCCGGTTCAGCCGAGAAGGACGCTCCGTTTCATTTCCTGCTGACCAGTTCACAGGAACGGCTGACAGCGAAGGGAGTGGAGAATTTCGTCGAATATGTGGTGCAGCCGTCCAACCAGGCCGGACTGCAGGCGATTGGCACCGTTGTCATCCCCTGGAACATCAACCGCGCCGACCTGACTCTCAACGCAGTGACGATCGAGCGTGGGGGAAAGGTCATCGACGCACTCCGCCGCGAAGACGTCTCGGTCATTCGCCGAGAAACCGGACTCGAAAAGTCGACGCTGACCGGTGTTCGAACCGTGGTCATGCCCGTGCGCGGACTGCAGGTGGGCGACAAGCTTCGGGTCGGCTTCACCTTCAATCTCCAGTCGCGGTTCGGCGCCACCGAGGAAGTCCAGGACGTCGACTATTCGTTTCCCGTTCGCCGCTCGGTACGGCGTTTCCTGATCGCGGACGACCTGCCGGTGCACTGGGCGGTCGACCCGTCGGCGAAGGAATTGACCGGAAAAGGCATTCCCGGATTCCACGAGCGCCTTTTCATCTCCGACAACATGGTGCCGGCAAAGGAGCGCTCGTTCGTTCCGGCGCGGCTCAAGACGAAGATCATCCAGGTTTCGGCCTACAAGTCGTGGCAGCAGGTCGCCGATCCGCTGATCCCGATGTTCGACGAAGCCCGCAAAGTCGCCGACGATTCGGCGGTGGCTGCGCTCGCGACCAAAATTGCGACGACACATTCCGATGTCGAGGGCAGGATGCTCGCGGCGCTGAGGACAGTGCAGGACGACGTCCGCTACGTTGCCCTCCTGCTTGGCGACGGCGACTACAAGCCGATGAGCGCCGAAGAGGTCTGGGCCGGGCGGTTCGGCGACTGCAAGGGCAAGACGGCGCTTTTGCTGGCGCTCCTAGACAGGCTTGGCATCAAGGCCGAGCCGATGCTCGCCGCCGTCCAGTATGACGACGGGCTCGAGCATCGGCTGCCGTCGCTGGCCATGTTTGACCACGTCTACGCCCGCGCCCGGATCGGCGATGCCACTTACTATCTCGACGGCACCGACTATGGGCAGCGCACCCTGGAAGAGCTGCGGATGGGAACCACTGTTCACGTGCTTCCGCTGGTCGCCGGAACGTCGCTCGTGACCATCCCCGACGTCATGCCCTCAAAGCCGCTGCAGGACGCGGCACTGGTGTGGGACGCAAGTGGCGGGGTCACTGACGACATCCCGTTCACCGCGACTCTGACCCTGCGCGGACCGGCAGCCGCGGACATGCGTGCGAAGACCGCGACCAGCACCGATCACGACAAGCTCGTCGAAACGCTCAAATCCAAGGTCCCCGGGGTCTCCAACAAGGCGCTCGAACTGGTCTCGACCGAACCGAACGCCGCCGACGGCAGCTACGTTGCCAAGTTCAAGGGCACCGCGTCGATCGACTGGCGCCCGGTCGACGGGATGAAGGGCAATCGCATGGAGTTCAGCCAGACGACCGTGTCGTGGGATGGCGAGTTCGATCGCGACGACGACGGCGACGGCAACAACGCGCCCGTGCTCCTCGCCTTCCCTTATTGGGAGCATTCGACGGAATCGATCGTGCTTCCCAACGGCGGCAAGGATTTTCGAGTGGATGCGGAGGCCATCGACAAGACCGTCGCCGGAACCAAGATCAGCCGAACGGTGACGATGAAAGACGGCGTGGTTACCGTGACCAACGATTTCCGGCGCCTGCAGCGCGAGCTTAGCGCTGCTGACGCCCGCGCCGCCAAGGCCGAGCTCGACAAAATCTCCAGCGACTATGCTTACGTCGTCTCCCGAAAGCGGCTGAAACTGCCGGACTAGGGAACCAACGGGCCGCGTCGGGCGATGGCAGCGCGGAGGCCGTAAATGAGCGAGCGTGAGAAAATCAGCACTGGTCCGAACGCGGAGCCGATCGACGAGAATATCGCCGGGACCGCACCGGGAATCCCCGACGACAGCCTGGCACCTGGGGAAACCGCACTTCCCGAACCGCCGAGCGACGAGGAGGTCGAGGACACGGAGGAGAAGCTTGGAGCGCCGCAAGCGGAACGCGACACGCTTCCCCTTGACGGCGAATGACTAGGCGGGCGCTCCATAGGCGACGATGAGCCCCGGGATCAGGTTCTGGAGCGCGTGAACGCTCATCGGAATCGCGAAGGCCAGCAGCAACGAGCGCCTCTCCCAGGTAACAAACAGCGTCGAGAACACCAGGAACGGCCACCAGATGACCAAGCCCCAGATGGGCACCAGGCTGGAGTGAACGAGTCCCCAGCCGATGGCGCTGAAGAGCACGGCGAGCCAGCCGGGGACCAGTCGGACGAGGACGAGCAGCACGCCGCCCATCATGAGGGTTTCGATCACCGGCGACACGATCACCAGCGCGAACAGCGCGGCGGGGCCGGCGGCGGCAAACTGCGGCTGCTGCGCGTGCGGCAGGATCATCGCGCCGGCCAGCGCGAAGACCATGCTTACCGGGAAGGCGGTGAGCCAGCCGACGGCGATGGCCCGAAGCGGGTGCTCGGGGATCCGAAGTGCCGAGGGGAGAAAGCGGAGCGGGCTGTGCGGCCCGACGGCAGCGGTGACGGTCACGCCGTCGTCATTCACGCAGCGTCGCCGGTCTTGCCCTTCTTGGCATAGACTCGAACCGGATCCTTGCGGCCTTCGACCACGTCCTTGTCGATGTGGACTTCATCGACTCCGTCCATCGCCGGAAGGTCGAACATGGTGTCGAGCAGGATTCCTTCGAGGATCGAGCGAAGCCCACGGGCCCCGGTCTTGCGGTCGATCGCCTTGCGGGCGACCGCTCCAAGAGCGTCGTCGCTGAATGCAAGCTCGACATCCTCCATGTCGAAGAGCTTCTGGTACTGCTTCACCAGCGCATTCTTCGGTTCGACCAGGATCTTGATCAGCGCCTCCTCGTCGAGGTCGAGCAGGGTCGCGATCACCGGCAGTCGGCCGATGAATTCGGGGATCAGCCCGAACTTGAGTAAATCCTCCGGCTCGCAATGCTGGAGCACTTCGCCGGTCTTGCGCTCGTCGGGAGCAGCGACGTGGGCTCCAAAGCCCATCGACTTGCCTTCCATGCGGTCGGAAATGATCTTTTCCAGCCCAGCGAAGGCACCGCCGCAGATGAACAGGATGTTGGTGGTGTCGACCTGCAGGAATTCCTGCTGCGGGTGCTTGCGGCCGCCTTGCGGAGGAACGGAAGCGGTCGTCCCTTCCATGAGTTTCAGGAGTGCCTGCTGGACACCCTCGCCGGAGACGTCGCGGGTGATCGACGGATTGTCCGACTTGCGGCTGATCTTGTCGATTTCGTCGATGTAGACGATGCCGCGCTGTGCCTTCTCGACGTTGTAGTCCGACGCCTGGAGGAGCTTGAGGATGATGTTCTCGACATCTTCGCCGACATAGCCGGCCTCGGTCAGCGTGGTCGCGTCCGCCATTGTGAACGGAACATCAAGAATACGCGCAAGCGTTTGCGCAAGCAGCGTTTTTCCGCAGCCGGTCGGGCCAATCAGGAGAATGTTCGACTTGGCGAGCTCGACCTCCGAGCCGGTCTTGGCGCCGTGGTTGAGCCGCTTGTAATGATTGTGGACGGCGACCGAGAGAACGCGCTTGGCGCGGTCCTGCCCGATCACATAATCGTCGAGGACCTTGCAGATTTCGGCCGGCGACGGGACCCCGTCCCTCGTCTTGACGAGCGCGGACTTGGTCTCTTCGCGGATGATGTCGTTGCACAGCTCGACGCATTCGTCGCAGATGAACACGGTCGGCCCGGCAATCAGCTTGCGCACTTCGTGCTGCGATTTGCCGCAGAAGGAGCAGTAGAGGGTGCTCTTGCCGTCGCTGCCCGAGAGTTTTGTCATTGAGATCCTTGAGTCCTGCCTTGTGGCACGGAAGGGCTCCGCACCCGTCCACGCTAACCGGATTTATAGCACACGCAAGCTTCGCCTTGGGTTAACGCGCGCTGCACTTGTGCCAGTTCGGCATCAGATATGGATTGCGAGGCAAGGCGCGGCAAGGGCGAGCACTGCCTTGCCTTCCGATATTCTGTTGAAAAGACGGGAAAACGGCTGTTGTCGGACGAAGCCGATGCGGAGCGAATCCCCGCGGTGACCCGACCGTCAACTTCGCTTCGGTCCTGCCGAGCAGCTTCCTCAGAACAACAACGTCAGCAGATAGAACGCGGCCCCTACCGCGGCTGAGGCGGGGATGGTGATCAGCCAGGCTATGCCGACGTCGCGGGCTACGCGCCAGCGGACGGCGGAAGCGCGGCGGGCGGCGCCTACGCCGACGACACAGCCGGTGATGGTGTGGGTGGTCGAGACGGGGATCCCCAGCCACGAGGCCGACACCAGCATCACCGAGCCGCCGAGCGACGCGCTGAAGCCCTGTTGTTGCGAGAGCTTGGTGATGCGGGCGCCCATCGTCTCGATGATCCGCCAGCCGCCGCTGAGCGTGCCCAGGCCCATGGCGATGTAGCAGCTGATCGCCACCCAGTGCGGCACGTGGAATTTCCCGGTGAGGTGGCCGGTCGAGTAAAGGAGGACGGTGATGATGCCCATCGTCTTCTGGGCGTCGTTGAGGCCGTGGCCGATGGAATAGGTCGCCGACGAAAACAGGTGCAGGGCGCGGAAGCTTTTCTCGGCCCCGCGCGAGCTCGCCCCGACCGCCATCCAGCTGGTGGCGAGCATCAGCGCCATCGACAGCATCATCCCGAGCAGCGGCGACAGCACAATCGCGATCAGGGTCTTGTTGAGACCGGTCCACTGCACTCCGGCAACGCCGGCATGGGCAACTCCGGCGCCGATGATCCCGCCGACAAGCGCGTGGCTGGATGACGAGGGTATGCCTTTGAGCCAGGTCACGACGTTCCAGAACATCGCCCCGACCAAAGCACCGAAGACCACGCCCGGAGTGATCAGGTTCTTGTCGATCAGCCCGGCGCCGATCGTCTCCGCGACCCGGTGAAGCTGGGGCACGGCAAGTGACAGGAAGTAAGCGGCGAAGTTGAAGAAAGCGGCAAAGGCGACCGCCCAGATCGGGCTCAGCACCCGCGTCGCGACCACCGTCGCGATCGAGTTTGCGGCATCGTGGAGGCCGTTGAGGAAATCGAACAGGAAGGCGACGGCGATGAGGCCGACGAGTAGCGGCATTGCCAGTTCGTACATCCCGGCCGTCCCTCCCCTTCAGCCTAGGCGTGATCGATGACGATACCGTCGATCTCGTTCGCGACGTCTTCGAAGGCGTCGGTAATCCGCTCGAGATGCTTGTAAATTTCGCGAGCGACGATGAAATCGATGGCGTTGCCGTCCCGGTGCTGCTGGAACGAGCGCTTCAGCCCCTTGGCGTGGACGTCGTCCGCTTCGCCCTCCAGGTCGACGATCTGCTCGGTCAGCCTGTGGATTTTCGAGCCGTTGCCGGCGACATCGCGAAGCAGCGGCACCGCCTGGCCGGTCAATCCCGCGCACTCGACAATCATCGTGACCATCTCGACCATCTCCGGCTCGAACTTTTCGACGTCGTAGACCTCGATCGCCCGCGCAGCCGACTGCATCTCGTCGATGGCGTCGTCCATTGCCGCGATAAGCTTGGTGATGGCGCCACGGTCGAACGGGGTGAGGAAGGTTCGGCGGACGCTGGTCAGGACTTCGCGGATGATCCGGTCCGCTTCGTGCTCGCGGTCGTTTATCGCCTTGATCGCCCGTTTGTTGCTGGCACCGCTATTGGCAAGCTGGACCATCGAATCGGCAGCCGCGACGAGGCGTTTCGAATGTTCCTCGAACATCTCGAAGAAGCTGCCCTGGTATGGAAGCAGCTTTTGGAACCAGGCAAACATCTGAACCCCTGTTCGTCCGATGAGTGTGACAGTTCAATGACAGCCTTTCGCCCCAGCGCAACCCATCAACCGTAAACATTGGCCGCGCAAGGCAAGTGGGCGCGCTCGGGCGTGGCCGGCTAGTCCGAAGAGTCTGGCAGGAATTCCTCGGGCATGTCGCGGCCGAGCCGGTCGTAGGCCTGCGCGATCGCCGGACGTTTCCGCAGCTCGGTCCAGCCTTCCTGCCACACCGACGGATCGTCGGCAGTCAGCGGCCGCGGCTGCAGGCTTCGGACCAGCAACTCCTGGAAATCCTCCGGTCGGTCCTGCTTGAGGGCGGTGAGGGCAAGCTCCTCCGCCTTGTCGACCTTGCCCGCGCACAGCAGGCCGTCGATCGTTGGCCCGTACGCGTCCTTTGCGTGCTCGAGCAGGTCGGGAAGCAGCTTGTCCGCTTCCGCTTGCGCTCCAGTCCTCGACTCAATGCAATATTTGAGCCGCCGGACGAGCTGGCGGGCGAACGGGCTACCCTCGTCTTTCGCCGAAATCCTCGGTTGGCTGGATGAGCGGCCTGGCCTTGTCGAAGCGGCCATCGGTGACCAGGAGTTCGAGCCGGTTGATCTTCATGCTCACCCGCCACTCCCCGTTCTGGATTTTCGCGTCGTTGAGAAGTGCGAACAGCTGGTCGGCCTGGTCGGCCTGCCCGGCGCTATGCATCGCAAGCGCGATGTTATTGACCGCCCAGCCCAAATTCTCGTCAGCGCCGGCCATCTCGGTCGGAGTGGAGGGGATTTGTGACTTCAGCGCGACGGCGTCGCGGTAACGACCGGCGGTGCGCAGCGCGTTGACGTAGAGCTGCAGCTTCTCGGGATCGGTGGGATCGCTGCGGAACGTCGCGGCGGCGGCGGCGGCCGACGCGGCGCGGATCTTGGCGAGATGCGGACCGGCGATCTCCTCCAGCTTTGGCCACAACGGGGCGAACCGCTTCTGCACCAGCATGTTCTCGATCGGCACCGGCTCCCTGACGCGATCGAGCAAGCTTGCCGCGCCGGCGAAGTCTCCGCGCTTGACCAATATCCCGACGGCATTGGCGGCGAAATAATGGGCCGTTGCAGTGTCGCCGTTGAAGCCGAGGCGGGCGAGCGCGATCCGGCGATCGTCGTTACGATCCTTCATCTCGTCGGGCTCGTTGCGGAAAAAATAGAAGATGAGGTCGCGGTCGATTTCGCGGGCGTCGTCGGGAAAATTGGCAATCAGCCGGTCGAGCATCTCGCCGGCGATGTCCATCCGGTTCGCGAGTAGCGCGGCGAGGAAGACGAGCGTGGCGGGGTGCGCCATCTTCGGCGCGGATTGCTCGGCGATCGCAATCTGCTTGCGTGCGTCGCGATCGCGGTTGAGGCCGAGAAGGGCCGAGGCCCGCATCGCGGCGACGAGTGCCCTGCCCTCTGCATTGTCCGAAATCGACCTTGATCGCGTTCGCGGCCTTCAGCGCATCGTCGAAGCGCTTGTCGAAGAGCGCGGTGTCGAAGGTCTCGAAGGCGTCGTCGTCGGCGGCGGCGGACCAGCCAGTTGCTCCCCGCGCTTGCGCGCTCGACGTGGCTGCCGGGACCACGCCGGCGCATAGCGCCGACACCACAAGGCACTGTAAAACTCGACGCATGGCCGCTTACTCCCCCAAGGACTCGGCGCGGGGGAGCTTAGCAGCGTGGCGGAAAGTGGAAAGCCGGGCGCCGGCCCAGCGCGTCAGGACGGCGTGACGTCTGCGGCCCCGGTGCCGGAATCGTCGCCCTGGTCAGGGCGTTTTTCGAAGACCTCGTCGATGATCCCGAATTCCTTGGCTTCGTCGGCTTCCATGAACTTGTCGCGGTCCATCGACTTTTCGATGTTCTCGATCGATTGCCCGGTGTACTTCGCGTAGAGCGAGTTGAGGCGGCTTCGCGTGCGCAGGATCTCGCGTGCCTGGATTTCGATGTCAGCAGCCATGCCCTGGGCGCCGCCGGACGGCTGGTGGACCATGATCCGGCTGTTGGATAGCGCGACGCGCATTCCAGGCTCGCCGGCGGCGAGGAGGAAGCTTCCCATCGAGGCGGCCTGGCCGATGCAGACGGTGCCGATCTTGGGCCGGATGTACTGCATGGTGTCGTGGATCGCCATTCCGGCAGTGACCACGCCGCCGGGCGAGTTGATGTACATGAAGATGTCCTTCTTCGGGTTCTCGAACTCGAGGAAGAGCAGCTGGGCGGTGACGAGGCTGGCCATGTGGTCCTCGATCGGGCCGGTGATGAAAACGATCCTTTCACGAAGCAGCCGCGAATAGATGTCGAAGCTGCGTTCGCCGCGGTTCGACTGTTCGATGACGATTGGAACGAGCTGCGAGACGATGTCGTGATGATCCATGGTTGGTGATTGTCCTCAAGTGAAAAGCTTCGTCGCCTACATCGGGCGGGAGCAGGAAAGGTTCAAGCCGCCTAACGCTCCGCCGAGGGCGCCTCGAGCGAAAGGTAGAATAATCGCCGCATTTCGCGGCGGCCGCGGGTGACGGTGTCGAGGATGAGCCCGGCGAAGAAGCACAGCACCGCAGTAATGGTCATCCCGGTGACCAGGATCGCGGTGGGCAAGCGCGGCACCAGCCCGGTATGCAGGTACGTTACGATCAGCGGGATCGACAGGACGATTGCCGCAAGCATCAGCAACAAGGCGATGCTCCCGTAAAAGAGCACCGGCCGCTCCACTCGATAGAGGGTGCCGATGGTCTTGAGGATTCGCCATCCGTCCCCGAAGGTCGAGAGCTTCGATTCCGAGCCTTCCGGACGGGCAAGGTAGCGGGTTTCTATTTCCCCGACCGGCATTCGAAGCTCGAGAGCGTGGACGCTCATCTCGGTTTCGATCTCGAAACCGGACGAGAGGACCGGGAAGCTCTTCACGAAGCGCCGCGAGAAAACCCGGTAGCCCGAAAAGATGTCGTTGAAGCTGCGCCCGAAAAGACCGGCGAGAAGCCCGGTGAAGACCCGGTTTCCAAGCACGTGGCCCCCGCGATAGGCGGCCTTTTCCTCGTGCTTGCGGGTGCCGACGACCATGTCGAACGGACCAGACACAAGCAGCTCAGCCATTTGCGGAGCGGCCGCCGGGTCATAGGTAAGGTCGCCGTCGGCCATCACGTAAACGTCCGCATCAATATCGGCGAACATTCGCCGGACCACGTGGCCCTTCCCCTGCTGGGTTTCGCTTCGAACCACGGCGCCGGCGCTCGCGGCGATCTCGCCAGTACGGTCGGAGCTGTTGTTGTCGTAGACGTAGACCGTCGCGCCGGGAAGCGCGGCACGGAACCCCTGCACCGTCGCGCCGATCGTCGCTTCTTCATTGAAGCACGGCAGCAGCACGGCAATTCGCGGAGCTTGCGGACTGTCCAATTCTTCCCCCAAGGATTCCCGGTCGCGTATAGAGGCGACAGGCGGAGCGCCGCTAGGGCGATTTTTTTAGTCGTCGAGCCGCGCAGTGGTCACATGAAGCAGTCGGAAGTCCGCCGACGCGGCGCCGATACCCCATTCCTCGCCGGGCGGGATGACGAAGGCGTCGCCCGGCGCCATCGCTTGTTCGCCCCGGAAGTCGAGCCGCGCGCTACCGTCGAGAACGAAGCCGAAAACCAGCTCGCCGTCGTGGGCGGGAAGCGTGAGCGACCCGGCCACTGCGCCGATCGTCCGCACCTGCGCCAATCCACCGGTCGCTGCGTCGACCATCGTTTCCTGCGCCTGCGCATCGAGAAATCCAGTCCACGGCGTTTCGCTTGCGACATGGTGAAGGAAATGCTGGCCGGAAAAGTTTCGCGAGCGGTCGACCCCGCCGTTGGGAAGCTCCAGCTCATGCTCGGCGAAGGTCGAATGGACCGCCGGGCAGCTGATTTCCACCACCTCCAGGCCCGGCGAATTCTCCAGCACCCGGTGACGGATTTCCGGCGGTTGGAGGACGAGGTCGCCATCGTTCATGACGAAGGGGGCGCCCTGGTCCTCGTAGACGACTTTCACCCAACCCCGGCGAACGACGATCACCTGAAAGGCGACACGGTGGTAATGGACCCAGTCGGCGACCGGGCCGCCATCGGGGATGGTGATGTGCGATGCGATGTAACGCCCGCCGAGACGGCCGGGGATGAGGTCGCGGTAGAGCATCCCCGCCCTGCCCTCGACCGCAGATCCGCCGGAGCGATTGAACACGAAGTGGGGATCGAATGCCGGCAGGCCGTCGCCCGGCGCCGGTGCGTCCGGTCGGCACGTCAGGCGTATTGTGACGTCATCGCCGGCCAGGATTGCCGTGTGCGGGTCGTCGGCAGGATAGAGGCTGTCGAGCCGGAGTCCGGAGGAACGAAGCAGGTCTAGTGCCGGACCGAGCTCGGTACAGACGAGCTCAATCCGATTCACTCGAGTCAGGCCTTCTTTGCCGGCTTCTTCGACGCAGGTTTCTTGTCCGCCGTCTTGGCCGCGGGCTTTTTCTCCACCTTCTTGGCCGCGGCCGCATTCGACGGCTCGTTCTTCAGCGGCTTTTCGGCCTTCGCCTTGTCGGTCTTTGCGGGCGTGAGCTTCGCCTTCGTCGGAGCGGGCTCCGACTTCGTCTTCATCGGCTTCTTGGCCTCGGCGGTCTTCTTTCCCTTGGCAGCCTTCTTCGGCTTGGCTTCCCCGACGTCATGCCCGCAGCCCGGCCCGTGGACATGCCCCTCTTCGCTTTCGAGATCGGCTTCGAGCTCTTCGCGCTTTGCGGTGCGTTCGGAGATATCGGCGTTCGAAAACAGGAAATCGACGACCTTGTCCTCGTAAAGCGGCGCCCTCAGCTGCGCAGCCGCAGTCGGCTCCTGCTGCACATATTGGATGAAGCGGTCGCGGTCCTTGCCCTGATATTGCGACGCCGCCTGGGCGATCAGCCGGTTCATCTCGGCGTCGCTGATCTCCACTCCGTTGGCACCGCCGATTTCGGAGAGCAGCAATCCGAGCCGGACCCGCCGCTCGGCGATCTTCCGGTAATCGTCTGCCTCGCTCTCGATTTCGGCAAGCGCCGCCTTCGGGTCGGCTTCGTGCCCCGCTTCGTGGCGCAGCTGCTGCATGATATTCTCATACTCGGCGTCGACCATCGATTGCGGGACGTCGAAGCTCGCTCGCTCGGCCAAGCGGTCGAGCAGCTGGCGCTTCATGTGAGTGCGGGTGAGGCCGTTGAGCTCCTGCTCCTGCTGGCCACGGAGAATTTCGCGAAGATTGTCGAGGCTTTCGAGCCCGAGCGACTTGGCGAATTCGTCGTCCGCCTTGGCTTTGCCGGCGACCTTCACCTGCTTGACGGTGACGTCGAACACAGCCTCCTTGCCCTTCAGGTTCTCGGCCGGATAGTCGTCCGGGAAGGTAACCTTCACCTCGCGCTCGTCGCCTGCCTTGCCGCCGATCAGCTGCTCCTCGAAGCCGGGGATGAGGCGGCCCGAGCCGAGCTCGAGCGACATGTCCTCGCCCTTGCCGCCTTCGAACGGCGTTCCGTCGAGCTTGCCCTCGAAATCCATCACCACGAGGTCGCCGTCCTTGGCCTTGTGTCCCTTCGGCGCATCGGTCCAGTTCTTGTTGGACTGGACAAGGCGGTCGATCTGCTCGTCGACAGCTTTCTCGTCCGGCTCGACGACCAGGCGCTCGAGCTTGAGGCCACTGATGTCGGGCTGCGGAATTTCGGGCAGTGCTTCGAGCCGGACCCGCACTTCGGCGTCCTTGCCTGGAGCATATTTTTCGTCGAGCTCGACTTCCGGCTGCATTGCCGGCCGGAGCTTGTTGTCCTCGAGCAGCTTCTGGACACCGTCCTGGACGGCACCGCTGAGCGCGTCGCGCTGAAGGCTGTCGCCGTGCATCTTCCTGATCAGGTTCGGCGGCACCTTACCGGGCCGGAAGCCGGGCATCCGCACCTGCGGCGCGAGCCGCTTCACTTCCTGCTCGACGCGAGCGTCGATATCCTTTGCCGGAATGGTCAGCATGAAGGCGCGCTTCAGGCCTTCGCTTTCGGTCTCGACGGTCTTGATGGTCACGTTTGCAATTCCTCAATCAGTCCGAGCGGCGGCAATGCTCGTGCTCGGCGGCCCTCCCGGACCGCCTGTGCGTGAGCATGGTGCGCGCGGAGGGACTCGAACCCCCACGTCTTTCAACACTGGAACCTAAATCCAGCGCGTCTACCAATTCCGCCACGCGCGCGGACGCTTCGAAAGGTGGCGGGCCTATAGCAAGGCTGGGCGGCGGAGCAAGCGGCGCAATCACTGCAACCCTCACGACACGGCGGCGTTTTACTGATCGAGGAGACAGGCGATCCAGCAACAGCCAGGCCAGCCGCAACGCCCACCCGCAACTCCGGCGCCGCAAACGCCTCCGGAAACTCCGCAGCCACCCTCACCCGGACGGCCGCAGCAGCCGCCGGCGGAAACGCCCCCTCCGCGTCCGGATATTGACGTGCCCGAACCGCCGCAGCCGCCGCTTCCCGGCCCCGACCAGCCCGTGCAACCGCCGGGACAGCCGCCCGGAACGCCGATCGCCTGACCGGCAGCCGCGACTCTACGAAGCTCGGAAGGCCAGATTAGTCAGCCGGGCAGTTCGCTCCAACACCGCTAATGCAGTGGCCGTCTATCGTAGCGCGGTCCACTGGCACTCCGATCATCGCCGCAATCGTCGGCATGATGTCGACCGTATCGACTGGATCCAGGCGGGTGACGCTCGCCACTTGCGGGCTCCAAAAGACGATCGGGACTCGCCGGTCGTAATCCCACGGGCTTCCGTGCGTCGCGACATAGCCTTTGCCGGGCTGTGCGATGGGCGAGACATAGGGCTTGAGAATAACGACAAGGTCGCCTGAGCGCGAAGGATCGAAAGAGGCGCGGGCACGCTGCTCCAGCGACCATTTCGTCGGATCACCCGACGGAATCGGCATCTGCGCGAGCTCGGCGCTCGTGAACACGTTTTCGACCTGCGGCTGCGCTCGATAGAAGCTTAGCGCAGACTGGATCACCGCGTGCTTTTGTTGCGGGCTCAGGCCGCCGGCAAGGTAAGCGTCGCCGCCGATGCCGCCGATCAGCGCCGGGGTGGCGAGACCCATCTCGTCCGCGATTGTTTTGCCTACGGTCGTCGCGGCCAGTGCGGGATCGGCGCGCACCGCCTGCAGTTGCCCCTCCGCGTGCAGTCGCTCGGCAAGGTCCTCGGCCCCGTGGTCGGCGGTCAGGACAACGACATAGTCGAGTTGGTCGCGGTCAAGCACCTTAAGGAAGTCGCCGAGCTCCCGGTCCAGCGACAGCAGGTTGAGGCACATTTCCTCGCCGCCGTTGCCGTAGGCGTGGCCGACGTAATCGGTTGCCGAAAGGCTGACCGAGAGAATGTCGGGGCTGGCGTCGCGGCCGAGGCCCAGTTCCTCGACAAGTCCGGCAGCGAGCGCCAGCGTTGCACCGTCAAGCGATGGAGTGACGTGAAAAGCCGCGGCGTCACCCGGCGCACGGGCAAAACGGCCATTGCCGACCTCCTGGCCACCGGGGAGATCGAACGGCTGCGCCTTCCCTTGGCAGAGCGGCGGCGGCTGCAGGGCCGGCTCTCCTGCGGCGATGACCCGGGCAACGCCGGAATTGATCGCGTTGACCGCATTTGGCACCGGAGCGGCGGAAAGGTCGGTGACGAAGCGATCGTCCTTCCAGTACCAGCGCTGGTCGGCGTCGTGGCCACTCATCATCACCGCCGCCCTGTCCTTGCCCGAAACCGCGACGTTCTGGCTGCCTGGAGACAGTCTTTTGAGGATATCGCCGAGAGTCGGCACCCGAAGGTGAACGGGCGAGACGGTGTAGCTGGTCGAGCTCGACCCGGGTGCGGTTTCGTCCTCTGCGCAATAGACGAGCTTGTCCGGCCGTCCGACCGACTGGTCGATCCAGGTATTGGCGATGATTCCGGTGCGCGCCGGAAGCGATCCGGTCAGGAGCGTGGAATGCCCCGGGCAGGTCTCGGTCGCTGCCTGACCCTGGTAAGCATTGTCGAAGACGGTTCCGCTCGCCAGCCGGTGAAGCCCGGCGGTGAAGTGGGGGCGATAGGAATCGAACAGGTCGGCGGAGAACTGGTCGATCGAAATGACGACCACAAGCTTTGGAGATGATGCGGCCGCCGGCAAGTCGCGGGCGATAGTCGACTGCCGAGGAGGAAGCGGTGCGCACGCGGTGGCGAGAACGCAAAGTGCCGCTGCTGCCGATGCCACACGCTTCATTGGCCGAATACTCCCCGTTCGTGTTTGCTCAGCCGTCCAGCTTCGCCCGAAGGCGCTCGTTGACGACCTTCGGATTGGCCTTGCCGGCCATCGCCTTCATCACCTGGCCGACGAAGAAGCCGAACAGCTGCTGCTTACCGTCTTTATATTGCTGGACCTTGTCAGTGTTGGCGGCGAGCACCTCGTCGATGCGGGCGTCGATCTCGCCGGTGTCGGACGTCTGCTTGAGGCCGCGCTCCTCGACGATGGTTGCGGCGTCCTTGCCCGTTTCGAGCATGATCTCGAACACCTGCTTGGCGAGCGTTCCCGAAAGAGTGCCGTCGCCGACCAGCTTGAGCAATTCGCCGGCCTGGCCGGGGCTCACGGGGCTTTTGTCGATGGTCAGCTCGAGCCGGTTGAGCGCTCCGAAATATTCCGATGCGGTCCAGTTGGCCGCGGCCTTGGGCTCGGCGCCGCTCTCCAGCAGCGAATTGAACCAGCGGGCGATGTCGACGTCGGCGGTCAGGACGCTGGCGTTATAGGGGGTGATTCCGAGGTCTTCGTAGCGCTTGCGCTTGGCGTCCGGGAGCTCGGGAAGGCTCGCGCGGCATTCCTCGAGGAACGCGTCGTCGAGTTCGACAGGAAGCAAATCGGGGTCGGGGAAATAGCGGTAATCGTGCGCATCTTCCTTCGAACGGAGGGTCCGGGTCACGCCCTTGTCAGGGTCGTAGAGCCGCGTTTCCTGCGCGACTTCGCCGCCTTCTTCGATGACCGCGATCTGCCGCTTCGCTTCATGCTCGACGACGGCCATGACGAAGCGGACGGAGTTGACGTTCTTGGTCTCGGTACGGGTGCCCAATTCGCCGCCCGGCTTGCGCACGCTGACGTTGACGTCGGCGCGCATCGAGCCTTCTTCCATATTGCCGTCGCACGAGCCGACGAAGCGGAGGATTGCCCTTAGCTTTCGCAGGTAAGCGCCTGCTTCGGCTGGCGAACGCATGTCGGGGCGCGACACGATCTCCATCAGCGCAACGCCAGCGCGGTTGAGGTCGACGTAGCTCATCGTCGCATGCTGGTCGTGCATCAGCTTGCCGGCGTCCTGCTCGACGTGGATGCGTTCGATGCCGATGCGCTTGGCCGAGCTCTCGTCCTGCTCGTCGAGCAGGATTTCCACTTCGCCCTCGCCGACCAGCGGGTGATAGAGCTGGCTGATCTGGTAGCCCTGCGGAAGGTCGGCGTAAAAATAGTTCTTGCGATCGAAGCGCGACCACGGGTTGATCTTCGCTTCCAGCGCCATTCCGGTGCGCACCGCCTGGCGAATGCACTCGCGGTTGGGGACGGGGAGCATCCCCGGCATCGCCGCGTCGATAAGGCTCACCTGCGTGTTCGGCTCTGCGCCAAAGGCTGTCGCGGCGCCCGAGAACAGCTTTGAAGCCGTCGCAGTGATCTGCGCGTGGACTTCGAGGCCGATGACTACCTCCCACTCTCCGGTTGCGCCCTTGAGGCGATAGTCGCTCACCACCATTTCTCCGCGCGTGCGGTGAACCCGGCCCGTTCCTCGATCGCGAGTGCGGCGTTGAGGACCCCCTGCTCGTCCAGCTCCGGTCCGATCAGGTGAAGGCCGAGCGGGAGACCCTGCCCGTCGAGACCGCCTGGAACGCTCATTGCGGGAAGCCCCGCGAGGCTCGCCGGGACCGCGAAGACATCGTTGAGGTACATCGCCAGCGGATCGTCGCTCTTCTCGCCAAGCGCGAATGCGGCCGACGGCGCGGTCGGGGTCAGGATGACGTCACATTTCTCGAACGCGCGGGCGAAATCCTGCTTGATCAGCGCCCGCACCTTCTGCGCCTTGGTGAAATAAGCGTCGTAGAAGCCCGCCGACAGCACGTAGGTGCCGATCATGATCCGCCGCTTCACTTCGTCGCCGAAGCCGGCCGCGCGAGTCGCACAATACATGTCGTCGAGGCTCTTTTCGCCCTCGACACGACAGCCGTAACGGACACCGTCGTAGCGGGCGAGGTTCGACGAGGCTTCGGCGGGCGCGATGATGTAATAGGCCGGGAGCGCATATTTGGTGTGCGGAAGGCTGATCTCGGCGATGTCAGCGCCAGCGTCTCGCAGCCATTCGATGCCCTTGTCCCATAGCGCGTTGATCTCTTCCGGCACTCCGTCGATACGATATTCCTTGGGAATACCGACGCGCTTACCTTTGAGATTGCTGGATAAAGCCGACCCCCAATCGGGCACGGCAACGTCGAGCGACGTCGAATCCTTGGGATCGAAACCGGCCATCGCCCCGAGCATGATCGCGCAGTCGCGAACGGTCTTGGCCATCGGCCCCGCCTGGTCGAGCGAGCTTGCGAACGAGACGATTCCCCAGCGCGAGCAGCGGCCGTAGGTCGGCTTGATTCCGCATATGCCGGTGAACGCCGCGGGCTGGCGGATCGAGCCGCCGGTGTCGGTACCGGTGACGCCGGGAGCGATGCCCGCCGCGACTGCTGACGCCGATCCGCCCGACGACCCGCCGGGGGTGAGCGAGGCGTTGCTTCCGTCGTTGCGCCGCCACGGGGAGATCACCGGCCCGTAGGCGCTGGTCTCGTTCGACGAGCCCATTGCGAACTCGTCCATGTTGAGCTTGCCCAGCATCCCTGCCCCGGCCTTGCGCAGATTGGCGACAACGGTGCTTTCGTAGGGCGGCTTGAAATTCTTGAGGATGCGGCTTCCGGCGGTGGTGTCCACGCCCCTGGTTGCGAACAGGTCCTTGATGCCTAGCGGGATGCCGGCGAGCGGACCCGTCGACTTGCCCGAATCCGCAGCTTCGGCAGCGGCGAGCGCGTCGCTGGGCGTTTCAACTGTGTAGGCGTTGAGCGCTTTGGCTCCGGCCACGGCGGCGTTGTAAGCCTCCGCCACCTCGCGGGCGCTGAAGTCCCCGCCGCGCATCCCGTCGCGAAGCTCGGCAATCGAAAGTGACGTCAGGTCGCTCACGAGTTCTTCTTCCTGGATCTCGGATCGCGGTCCGGGATCATCGAGTGCTGCCCTTGGGTCACCATCACTCGATCACCTTCGGCACCGCGAAGAAACCATGTTCCGCATCGGGAGCGTTGGCCAGGATCTCGTCGCGGCAGTCGCCGTCCGTTACCTTGTCCTCTCGAAGCCGGAGCTTCTGGTCAATGACTGCGGTCAGCGGCTCGACGCCTTCGGTGTCGACCTCGTCGAGCTGCTCAATCCAACCGAGGATATTGTTGAGCTCCGGAACCAAGCGCTCGATCTCCTCATCGCTGGTCGCGATTCGTGCCAGCTTGGCGATGTGGCGGACCTGTTCGGGGGAAACTGACATATTGGCGGGCCGATAGCTGCCGAAGGGGGTCGCTTCAAGGTGGCCGCTTAGAAGCGCCACTCCTCCCCTTCCGGTGCGCCTCGGCCAAGCTTGTCGGGCAAGGGCTCGCCGTCGGGCGTGAAGGCCAAGCTCACCGAATTGATGCAATAGCGTTCGCCGGTCGGCGGCGGGCCGTCGGGGAAGACATGGCCCTGGTGAGAGCCGCAGCGCGCGCAGACGATCTCCACGCGCTCCATGCCGTAGCTGACGTCGCGGATGGTATCGAGGTGGTCAGCGGCGAACGGGGTGGTGAAACTGGGCCAGCCGGTGCCGCTTTCGAACTTGGTGCCACCGTGGAACAGCGGCAGGCCGCACAGGCGGCAGGTGAAGACTCCCGGGCGCTTTTCATCGAGAAAGGTTCCGCAAAACGGCGCCTCCGTCCCGTGTTCGAGGAGCACGCGGCGCTCCTCATTGGTAAGGTCGGCTTTCAGCTCGTCGAGCTGGTCGTCGGTCGGGGGGAAAGGTCGAATTGGGTCATCTAAATCATCCAACGAGCGCGGGACCGCGGCGCTCCCTGATCAGCGAAGCGGCTTATCTGTGTCAACTTGTCACCAAACAATCTGGCGCTCGCTCAAAAGCCTGCTTATGTGGCGGGAGTGAACAGGAAATCAGTCATCGAGAGAGCGTTCGAGCTCGCCGGATCTGGACAGTGCCACGCGGTGGACGACATTCGCCGTCGCCTCAAGGAAGAGCAATATAGCGCGATCGACGAGCATTTTGCCGGTTCGCTGATCAAGCGCCAGCTGAACGAGATCATCGCCAAGGCCCGCGGCCAGGAGAGCTGAGGCTCAAGGCGGGGGCAGTTGCCCGATGGCGGCCCCTCGCCTAACCGCCGTTTCGCATGTGCGCCCGCCGTTTCCTCATCGCGATCACCATCCTGACTTTGCTGGTTGTTGCGGGAGCGTTCGCGGTTTTCCAGTTCGGCGGGAACCTCCTTCGCCAGCAGTTCACTCCGGTTGGCCACTACGCCCCTCCCCCGCCGCGAAGCGGGCCCGACTACAGCCAGGCGGATTCGTGGATCGCCCGTCCCGACATCCCGCACAATCCTGCTTTGTGGCTGCCGGAAGGGGTCGAACGCGACGAAACGGGACCTGCCGCCGTTTTTTACGTTCATCCGACCACCTATCTTGAAGGCGACCGCTGGAACGCCCCGCTTTACGAGCCGGAGAGCGGCTGGCGCGACCAGCTGTTCGTGCAAAGCCAGGCGAGCGCGTTCAACGGTGCCGGACAGGTGTGGGCTCCGCGCTATCGGCAGGCGGCCTATGGGTCTTTCCTGCTCAAGAGCGAGGACGCGCAACAGGCGCTCGACCTCGCCTATCGCGATATCTCCGCCGCTTTCGACGAGTTCCTGAAGGAAGCGGGCGATCGTCCGATCATACTCGCCGGCCACAGCCAGGGCGCGCTTCACCTGATTCGGTTGCTGCGCGAGCGCAAAGCCCAAATCGGCAACCGCCTTGTTGCCGCTTACGTGGTCGGCTGGCCAGTGGACGAGCGCTCCGATGTTCCAGTTCTCGGCCCCGCCTGCACGGCGGCCGACCAGGCCGGGTGCATATTGTCGTGGTTGAGTTTCGGCGATCCGCCGAACGCGGGGCTGATCCTGGACGATTGGCAAAAGACGAAGGGGCTGACCGGCGGCGAGCGCAAACCCGGCGAGATTGTCTGCGTCAATCCGATCACCGGAACCGAAGGAGCCGCTGCGCCACCGGCCGCGAACCCGGGCACGCTTGTCCCCAACGGCGACTTTTCCAGCGCGGGCCTCGTGAAAAGCACTCTCGGGGCGCATTGCGACGACGGCCTGCTGATACTCGACGGCGCGATTCCGCCGCTTGGGCCTTACGTCCTGCCCGGCAACAATTACCACGTTTACGACTACGCACTCTTCTGGGGCGCGATTCGGCGCGATTCGCAGCGGAGGCTGGCGGCATGGCAGCGTTGATCACCGCCGACACGAGCCAATTCACTGCCGCGCTTGCCGAAGCCGGCAAGCTGGCCGGGCTCGATGTCGGGACGAAGACGATCGGCCTCGCCTTGTGCGATGCCGGGTGGAACTTTGCCGGCCCTTCGCAGACCATTCGCCGGACGAAGTTCACCGCGGACCTCGAGACATTGCGCGAGTTCGTCGCCCGCGAGCATGTCGTCGGCCTGGTCGTCGGGCTTCCGCTGAGCATGGACGGAAGCGACAGCCCGCGCACCCAGTCGGTGCGCGCCTTCGCCCGCAATCTCGCCCCCCTTGAGTTGCCGGTGCTGCTGTGGGACGAGCGCTGGTCGACGCAGGCGGTCGAGCGGGCGATGATCGACGCCGATGTCAGCCGCGCCCGCCGCGCCGAGAAAGTTGATTCGCTGGCCGCGGCGCACATCCTGCAGGGCGCGATCGACGCGCTGGCCAATCTCCCGCCCGCGGAATAAGCGAGCGTTCGTGGACATTCTTTCGATCGACTCGCTGGCCGACGACGACGTCGCCCGTATTCTTGAAGACGGTGCGCGCTGGTTCGACCTGGTGCGAAGCTCCAACCATTCGGGTGAACCGCTTGGCGGCAAAATCATCTTCAACCTTTTCTTCGAAAACTCGACGCGGACGTTGATGTCTTTCGCCACCGCCGCGCATCGGCTCGGGGCAAGCGTCGTCACTCTTCCGGTCGAGCAATCGTCGGTGAACAAAGGCGAGACCCTGGAGGACACGGCACGGACGCTCAACGCGATGCGGCCCGACGCACTGGTCATTCGCCACCGCGACAATGGCGCGCCCGGGCGAGTGGCCGAAATCATGGACTGCCCGGTCATCAATGCCGGCGACGGCACCAACGAGCACCCGACCCAGGCGCTCCTCGACGCACTGGCGATGCGATCGCATTTCGGGAGGATCGAAGACCTGAAGGTCGCGATCTGCGGCGACATCAAGCACAGCCGGGTCGCGCATTCGAACATGAAGCTGTTGCCCCGGCTTGGCGCCCAGGTCCGCCTCGCCGGCCCCGACGCGCTGCTTCCCGACGGTGCGCAGTCGATGTCCGTCGACGAAGCCATCGACGGTGCCGACGTGGTGATGATGCTTCGAGTTCAGCGCGAGCGGATGGACAAGGATCTGGGCGATGCTCCGGGAGAATATCTCGACCGCTATGGTTTGACCCGCGAACGGCTGGCCAGGGCCGCGCCGAACGCCGTCGTCATGCACCCGGGGCCGATGAACCGCGGAGTCGAGATCGCAAGCGACGTAGCAGACGATCCGAAGCGGTCATTGATCGAGCAGCAGGTCGAAACCGGAGTCGCCGTCAGGATGGCCTGCCTCGACCTGGTGACGCGGGAAACCGGCGCCTGATCAGCGCGAGGCGAACTGCACCGGCGAATCGCCGGCGACCCGCCGGACGAAGCACTTGCCGCCCCGGCTCTGCAGAAGCTCGCAACGGGCGATCGCTTCCTGCTGGCTCGCAAAGCCCTTGATCGACAGCCTCCAGACGGTTCCCTTGGCGCCGTCGAAGCGCGCCCGGACCGGCGTGTAGCTTGCAAGCGCGGGATAGCGCTTCGTGATCTGGTCCCAGGCGACGCCGACCCGATCGGCCGAGCTGTAGGCGCCGAGCTGGACGACCGAGTTCGAGCGGCCGTTGACGCGGTGCGCAGCTTCGGCTGCCCGGCGGACGGTGTCGGTGACGGCAACGAACTTGGCCGGCTCGACAGGCGTGTCGAAACGGGTCGGAGCCGGCGCGACCGCTGGCTGGACCGCAACTGCCGGAACGGCAGGAGCATCGGCTTGCGCCAGCTCCGGCGCGTCTTCCTGCGGGTCGGCGACCGGCTTGATCAGCGAAGCGACGAGCGGCGCTTGTACGCCTTCGACGGTCTCGGCGGTGATGGCACTGGCCTGTGCGGGCTCCGGATCGGCAAGGGCCGGCGGCGCTACCGCCGGGATTTGTGCCGGAGCTTCCGGCTGGGGCTGGGGCTGGGGCTGCGGGCCGTGATTGCGGGAGGACCAGCTGCGCATATCGCTCGCCTTCCGGGGCACTCTTGAGCGCCAGCCGAACCGGCTGGCCGGGATCCGCGCTCGGGTGAACGCCGGTGAGCATCGCCACCTGGTCCGACTCGTTGGACGGAGTCGCCATTGCCATCCACTGCTGGATGCGGGCGTCAAGCTGTTCGGGCGGAACGTCCTGGGCGGCGACCGTGCGGGCCATCGTCCAGTCGCCGGAAAGGGCGTAGGCAAGTGCTAGGTTCTGGCGGACACGGGCGTCGGCGCCACTCGCACGAGCCGCCTGGTTGAGAACTGAAACCGCTTCGTCAGGGCGCCCGGCAAGGGCGACAGCAAGACCGAAATCGGCGGGATCGAGAACGCCCCGGGCGGCATCGAGCGCGCCGAGCGCATCCGAATCCTTGCCCTGCGCGATCTCGACCAGTGCGAGCTTGAGAATGAGTTGCGGTTGCGCCGCGACGAGGCTGAGCGAATCGCGATAGGCCTGCTCGGCCGAAGCGAAGCGTCCGGCAGCGAAATAGCAATTGCCGAGAAGCGCGCGGAAACCGGCGTCGTTCGGCGTTCCTTCGACAGCCTGTTCGGCGAGATCGACGGCGCTCGCCACGTCCCCGCCGGCAAGCTGCGCCTGGGCGCGGGTGGCAAGGCCCATCTTTTCCTTCGACACCTTCATCCCGAACATCGACGCGTGCTTCTGAGTGCCCATCGCACAGCCGGAAATGGCGGCAGCGATGGCGACGATGGAAACTGCGGTTCCGAGTGGGGTGCGGCGGATCATTGGCTTATCCCTTCCGTTTTGCCTTGCCGGCCATCGCCTCGAGTTCGGGCATGGACGCAAGCAGCTCGTCGAGAGCCTGGGTGACGAGCATCTGGGCGGAGCGCCCATCCACTGCACAGGCGAGCCGGAGCTTGAGATGCCGTTCCGGATCGAGTCGAAGCGTGAACGCGGCTTTCGCCTTGCTTCCGGGCGCTGCTCGCGGGGCGTGCAGGCGCCGGGAAGCCGGTGCAGCGCGGCTCGGGCGCGGTTGCGGCTGACTGTCTTGCGCAGGCGGCAGCTTGGCGACGAGCTTGTCCGTGCTCGAAGCGACGACGGGGACGACCGCTTCTTCCGCGGCGTCTTCGAGGCTGGCCTTCGATTCGGTTTCGGCTTCGGCTTCGATTTCGTCGTCTGCTTCGACCTCGGATTCGGGGTCGTAGATTTCGGCGGTGTCGTCGACGTCTTCGTCCTCGTCCGAATCGTCCGGCGTGTAAGCCGACAGGCGACCGGCAAGCTGTGCCTGCTGGTCGTGCACCGGCGAGTCGACCGGAGTGAGGCCGCCCAAATTGTGCGGGTGCGCCGGGATCACTTCGCCGAAAGCGTCGTGGTCGGCGTCGGCCTCAGCCGTCGCCGCAGGCTTGGGCGGCTCGAAACCCATGTCGTTCCAGCCGAGGTCTTCCAGGCTGGCGCCGACTTGGCCGAAGCCCTGTGGACGCATGGCCGGGCGCGCCGCGCCCTTGCGAGCGAGGAGGCCGGAGGAAAGTGACGCTAGAGGCTTTGGCTCGGTGTTCACGCATTCCCCCTGTTACTGGCCCACCACGCGACGGCCGAAGCCGCCAACGGGACGCGGGCTTGCCTGGGCGATGCCCGGCGCAGCATTCGGAGCGGAGAACACGGTCCGGCGGAAATTCTTCTCGAGCCGGTCGGAAATATACTCCCACAGCTCGACGACCTCGTTTGCGGAGCGGCCGTTGGGATCGACTTCCATCACGGTCCGGCCGTCGATCATCGACGCCGCGAAGTCGGTGCGGTGGTGAACGGTGACGGGCGCAACGGTCCCGTGCTGCGACAGCGCGACGGCTGCCTCGTAAGTGATTTTGGCCTTGGGAGTGGCCGCGTTGACGACGAAGATCAGCGGCTTGCCGGCGCGGTCGCACAAATCGACAGTCGCTCCGACCGCGCGCAGATCGTGCGGGCTCGGGCGAGTCGGGATGACGATCAGCTCGGCGACGGCAATGACGCTCTGGATGGCCATGGTGATTGCCGGGGGGGTGTCGATGACCGCGAGGCGGAAGCCCTGCTGGCGAAGCACTTCGAGGTCGGAGGCGAGCCTGGCAACGGTGGTCTGGGCAAAGGCGGGCATGTCGGCCTCGCGCTCGTTCCACCAGTCCGCGAGGCTCCCCTGCGGGTCGATGTCGATCAGACAGACGGGACCTGCGCCCGCAAGCTGAGCTTGCACCGCCAGATGGCCGGAAAGAGTAGTCTTCCCTGATCCGCCCTTCTGCGATGCCATAGCAAGTACGCGCATGATTTCCCCTGCCCTTATTTCGATCGATCGAGAGTGGAGTGACACCCAAGGCTCTAAAATCTGGTTAATATTGCCAAGACGCTGTTGCCCGTCGCACGAACTTGGGTAGGCTCGGCGGCGAGGAGACAGGACGGGCATGAAGCTAAGGCAATCCGCGGTTTTCATTGGACTTGCTCTCGGGGCAGCGTCGATTGCCGCCGCGCAACCTGCAAAGACGGTCAGGGACGGAATCGCGGCCTGGCAGCGCGCCGATTATTCCGCTGCGGTCGCAATCTGGCGGCCGCTGGCCGAAAAAGGCGACGCGGACGCGGCTTTCAACCTGGGGCAGGCCTATCGCCTCGGGCGCGGAACTCCGGTCGACCTGGCAAAAGCGCAAATCTGGCTGGAAAAGGCGGCGCGCGCCGGCCACCTCGACGCGCAGACTACGCTCGGCCTGCTCCTGTTCGACAGCGGCAGCCGCGAACCGGCGATGCAATGGCTGAGAAAGGCTGCCGAAAAAGGCGAGCCGAGGGCGATGCTGGTCTACGGTACCGCGCTGTTCAACGGCGACGGAGTCCCGCGCGACCAGGTCATGGCCTACGCTTATGTCAGCCGCTCCGCCGCGCAGGGACTGGAGCCGGCGAAGACGACCCTCGAACAGATGGATTCGATCCTGCCGGTCGATGTCCGGCGCAAGGGCGTGCAAATCGCCCTGGGGAAAGCCAAGCTGAAACCGGCCCCGGCAAACAAGGAGGCACGGCCACCGGCCAAGGCTGCCCCGGTCGCGACCGCCGCAAATTCGCCCAAACCTGCCCCCGAAGTAGCGGCGCCGGGCAAGTGGCGGATCCAGCTTGGCGCCTTTTCGAAGCGGGCGTCTGCCGAAGCGCTTTACAAGGCATTGTCGGCGACGGCGCCGATCGCGGGTCACCAGCCGGTTTACGTGCCGGCAGGTGCAGTCACCCGGCTGCAGGTCGGCGGCTTTGCCTCGCGCGCAGCGGCCGCTTCGGCCTGTTCGGCGCTCTCCGCGAAGGGCCACGCCTGCTTCCCGGTACCGGGAAACTGATCAGCCCCCCACCCACTCCTTCTTGCGGATGCCCTGGGCCCACAAAAGCGCGTCGAGCCCGTGGTGGTGGATTCGTGCGTCGGCCACTTCGGCCAGCACCGGCTTGGCGCGATAGGCGACGCCCAGCCCGGCTTCTTCGATCATCAACCGGTCATTCGCGCCGTCGCCGATGGCAAGCACCTGGTCTGCCGAAAGCCCGAGCTCGCCGCGCACCTCGGTCAGGGCGTCGAGCTTCGCCTGGGCATCGACGATCGGGTCTTCGACTGCGCCGCTAAGCTGGGTTCCGTCGAAAAGCAGGCGGTTAGCGCGAACGCGGTCGAAGCCGATGAGGCTGGCGATGGGCTCGGCAAAGGATAGGAAGCCTCCGGAGACCAGCAATGCGCTGGCACCGCCGATCCGCATCGTGCGGACCAGGGTCGCGGCCCCGGGATTGGGCACCACGCGCTCCGCAAGACAGCGGGCGATTGCGTCTTCCTCGAGACCGGAAAGCAGGGCCACCCGCTCGCGGAGCGCGGCCTTGAAGTCGAGCTTGCCCTGCATCGCCCGCTCGGTGATGTCGGCGACTTCACGCTTCAGCCCGGCGAAATCGGCCAATTCGTCGATGCACTCTTGCCCGATGATGGTCGAATCCATGTCGGCAACCAGGAGCTTTCGAAACCGCGGCTCGGGCGGCTGCACGACCACGTCGGTCGCCGGAAGCGATTCCAGTGCCCAGCAAATAGCCCGGGCATCGCCGGTAACGTGAAGGTCGGCGGCGTCCCCGTCATCGATCCAGGCGCCGAAGCTCGCCGCGGGGTCGATCTCGCGCAGGAGGCCGAGAGCGCGGTCGATGAGCCTGTCATCCAGCCGTCCCGCTGCTATCAAAGTGGCGATGCGCATGATTGCCTTAATTGCCGGGCCGACGGCGAGCGGCAAGTCGGCTCTTGCTTTGGCACTCGCCGAGAAGACCGGCGGCGTCATCGTCAACGCCGACAGTGCGCAGGTTTATTGCGAGCTGCCGATCCTGAGCGCCGCGCCGACAGCCGCCGACCGCGAGCGCGCGGAGCATCGACTGTACGGTACGGTGAATGGCGCCGAGCCCTGTTCGGCGGCCGACTGGGCACGAATGGCAAAGGAACAGATTGCCGACGTGCAGCAAAGCGGGCGCCTGCCGATCCTGGCCGGTGGAACCGGGCTCTATCTTCGAACGCTGCTTCAAGGCATCGCGCCGGTCCCGCCAATCGATCCCGACATTCGCGACCGTGTGCGCGCGCGACCGGTCGAAGAGAACCGAGACGAGCTGCAACGGATCGATCCGACGGCGGCGGACCGGCTCAACCCCGCCGACTCCGCGAGAATTGCGCGGGCGCTGGAGGTGGTGCTTTCGACGGGGCGCTCGCTTCACGACTGGCAGGCGCGCAGGAAGGGCGGGATCGCCGGCGAGATGACCGTGAAGGCGGCGATCCTGCTGCCGCCGAGGCCGTGGCTCTACGCGCGCTGTGACGCGCGCTTCGAGGCGATGATCGAGGCCGGCGCGATTGGCGAGGTGGAGCGGCTGCTCGAACTCGGGCTGGATCCTGAGCTTCCGGTGATGCGGGCAATCGGGGTTCGGCGAAATCGCCGCCTTTTTGTCCGGCGAGATCGAGCGCGATGAAATGATCCGCCGCGGGAGCCAGGCGACGCGCAATTACGCAAAGCGACAATACACCTGGTTTGCTCACCAGCCGCCAGCCGACTGGCCGCGGCTCGAACAGCCGCTGGACGACAGCACGACAAACGAGGCGCTCCGGTTGCTTGCTCCGCCCCGCCTGCCCTGAGCCTGTCGAAGGACCACGATTCTTTGTAGGGGCGGAGTTGAAGGGCGGCCCTTCGACAAGCTCAGGACAGACGGCAGATGGACCTACTCAGAGACACCGACATCGATCCCGGGCCGCTCGCAGGCAAGCGAGTCGCCATTCTCGGCTACGGCAACCAGGGCCGGGCACAGGCGCTTAACCTCAAGGACAGCGGAATCGACGTCGTGGTCGGGCTTCGCGGCCGCTCGGCAAGCGCGACCGAGGCCGAGGCGGCAGGGCTTCAGGTCGATCTCCTCGAAGCGGCCGTCGAATCGGCCGACGTCGTGATGATGCTCGCCCCCGACGAAATTCTCGGCGACCTGTACGCCGAGGTGGAGCCGCATCTTCGGCAAGGCGCGGCGCTCGGCTTCAGCCACGGCCTAGCGGTCCATTTTGGACTGCTGACGCCGCGCGAAGACCTCGACGTCTACCTGGTCGCACCAAAGGGGCCGGGAACGGCATTGCGCTCCCTCTATGAGGCTGGACAGGGGATGATCGCCTTGTGGGCGGTCGCGCAGGACTCATCGGGATCGGCAAGGCAGATCGCGCTGTCCTACGGTCGGGCGATCGGTTGCGCGCGCGCCGGGCTGATTGCCTCTTCGTTCGAGGAAGAAGCCGTTGCCGACCTGTTCAACGAGAACGCGGTGGTGTGGGGCGGCGTCCCCGAGCTTCTTCGGGCGGGTTTCTCAACGCTGGTCGAAGCCGGAATCGCGCCGGAAGTCGCCTACCTGGAATGCATCGGCGAGCTGAAGCTTCTCGCCGACCTCATCGAACAGCGCGGAATCGCCGGAATGCGCGAAGTCATTTCGAACACCGCCGAGCTCGGCGCCGTCCTGGGCGGGCCGCGCGTCGTCGGACCCCGATGTCCACCAGCGCATGGACTCGGTCTTGCAGTCCGTACGGTCGGGCGAATTTGCGCGAACGCTAAGGAGCGAGGCCGAGAACGGCTATCCGCGGCTGCAGCAGGCACGCAAGGCGGCCCGGTCGGAGCCGATCGAGGCGGTCTACCAGCGCCTTCGAAAGCTTTCCGGCGACTAGCCGATTTCGTCGGTGACCGGTCCCGGGCGTTCGCCGACCGAAGCACGCTCCAGGTAGGCCCGCTGCAGTTTGCGATGGGCGGCAGCCGCGTCCTCATCGCCCGCCGACTGGGCGAGCTCGAGCTCCTCGGCTGCGCGCTGCGCATAATAAGCGCGATCCTTGCCGCCGTCCTGCTGTTGCATTGCCCTGCTCCTGCCATTCGGCCGTTGAGGCCGCACTCGCAATCAGATCGTCCCCTGCCGCGCTCGGCGATGGAGGACCTGCACTTTTTCGAGGGTTACCAGGCCGATGTCGTCCAGACCCTCCAGTTCGTGGAGGAATTCGCGCAGTTTTTCCTCTTCGTCAACGATCTCGATGACAACGGGCAGGTTTGCGGAAAGGTTGAGGATCGAGGCATTCTGGATCACTGCGCTGCGGCCGAAGCCCATCGGACCGCGAAGCACCGTCGCGCCGTCCAGCTTGCGGTCGCGAGCCTTGCGGACGATCGCCTCGAACAGCGCCTGATGACCGGCCCGAGCCTGCTCGTCCGTGTAGATCCGCATCAGTGCGGCGCCCTCTTCGGCTCGTTTGTCCACCGGCCCTCTCCTACTTTCGCCCGAACAGCTTTTCGATATCCGAATGGGCCAGCTTCACCCATGTCGGGCGCCCGTGATTGCACTGGCCGGAACGCGGCGTGACTTCCATTTCCCGAAGCAGCGCATTCATCTCGGCAACCGAGAGCACCCGCCCTGCCCGCACCGACCCGTGGCAGGCAATGGTCGCCTCGACATGGTCGAGCCGCTCCTGGAGCGACAAGGCCGAGCCGAGCTCGGCGATTTCGCCGGCGAGGTCAGCGAGAAGCCTGGCGATGTCCGGCCCGCGAAGCGCTGCCGGGACCGATCGCACGACGATCGAGGTCGGCCCGAAGCGCTCGAGTTCTAGGCCGAGTTCGCCAAGAGAAGCGGCCGCTCCCTCGAGGCGGTCGCAATCGGGCTCGTCGAGTTCGACGACCTCCGGGATCAGCAGGTCCTGGCGCGGGACTGTCCCGCCGCAGCGGGCGGCGCGAAGTTTCTCGAGTACCAGGCGTTCGTGGGCGGCGTGCTGGTCGACGATGACGAGCCCGTCTTCGGCTTCGGCTACGATATAGGTACTGGCCACCTGCCCGCGCGCGACGCCGAGCGGATAGGATTGCACGGGCTCCCGCGCCTCTTCGGCACGGGCCGCCGGATCGACCCGGATTCCGGTGAACAGCGCCCTCTCCTCCCGAACGCCCGCAGGCGCAGTCGGAGTCGACGTAACGCTGTTCGTCCAAACGACCGGGGCTGCCGATTGCTCGTGCGCGGCGCTTCGGTGGGATTCGACGTCGAGGGCGGAGCGTATGCCGCCGACGATCAGCCCCCGCACCGCGGCAGCGTCGCGGAAACGTACCTCGGTCTTGGCCGGGTGGACGTTGACGTCAACTTCGTCGAGCGGGACGTGGAGGAACAAGGCTGCGATCGGGTGGCGGTCGCGGGCGATCAGGTCGCGATAAGCGGCGCGAAGCGCTCCGACGAGGAGCCGGTCCTTCACGGGCCGGGAATTGACGAACAGATATTGCTGGTCGCCCACTCCGCGGTTGAAGGTCGGCAGGCTGACGACGCCGGTGAGGCCGAGACCGTCGCGGACGCAATCGATGCCGACGCCGTGCTTTTCCAGCTCGGCCGCAAGCAAGGTGGCGACCCGCACGGGCGGGCTGGCGGGCTGCAACGACAGGATTTTGCGCCCGTCATGTTCGAGCGAGAAGGCGACGTCGGGGCGCGCCATCGCAAGGCGCTTCACCACGTCGAGGCTGGCGGCATATTCGGCGCGTGCCGACTTCAGGAACTTGCGTCGCGCCGGCACTTTCTCGAACAGCTCCGAGATTCGGACGCGCGTGCCGGGCGGGAGTGCCGCCGGGCCTTCACCGACTTGCCTTGCGTGGTCGATCTCTATCCGCCAGCCGTCGCTGCCGCGTTCGCGACTTTCGAGAGTAAGTCTTGAGACGCTTGCGATCGAGGGCAGCGCTTCTCCGCGGAATCCAAAGCTGGTTACCCGCTCGATGCTGTCGTCGGGAACTTTCGAGGTCGCGTGCCGCTCCAGTGCGAGCCGCATGTCTCCGGGCCCCATTCCACAGCCGTCGTCGACCACCTCGATCAGGCCCGTACCCCCGCCGGACAAGCGAATGGCGACGGTGCTCGCTCCTGCGTCGAGAGCGTTCTCGACCAGCTCCTTGAGCGCGCTCGACGGGCGCTCCACGACTTCACCGGCAGCGATTCTGTCGACGAGCTCGGACGGAAGTCTTCTTATTGACATGTTAATAGCTCTAGCCCAATCCGAACCGTCCCGCGAAGCGCTGATTTGCGCCAAGAAATTCAGTTTGCATTCAATGGGAAGAGTTTAATTTTCATTTCCGAGGCCGGGGGGAAGTCCGGCTGCCGGACGGGCAAGGCGGAGAGATAAGCAAACAATGTTCTGGACGCGCTGGTTCAAATGGATGTCGCACGACATGGCGATCGACCTCGGGACCGCCAACACGCTCGTTTACGTCCGCGGTCGCGGAATCGTTCTCAACGAGCCGTCGGTGGTCGCGATCGAGACGGTCAACGGCGTCAAGAAGGTCAAGGCCGTCGGGGACGACGCCAAGCTGATGATGGGCAAGACGCCCGACCAGATCGAGGCCATTCGCCCGCTTCGCGACGGTGTCATCGCCGACATCGATGTCGCCGAGCAGATGATCAAGCACTTCATCCACAAGGTGCATGGCGGCAAGATGCGCGCCTGGCGCTTCCCGGAAATCGTCATTTGCGTGCCCAGCGGTTCGACCTCGGTCGAGCGCCGGGCGATCCGCGACGCCGCGTCGAACGCGGGCGCAAGCGCGGTCTTCCTGATCGAAGAGCCGATGGCGGCCGCGATCGGTGCGGACATGCCGGTCACCGAACCGATCGGGTCGATGGTCGTCGATATCGGCGGCGGAACCACCGAAGTCGCGGTGCTGTCGCTTCGCGGCCTCGCCTACACGACTTCGGTCCGGGTCGGCGGCGACAAGATGGACGAAGCGATCAGCTCGTACGTCCGCCGCAACCACAACCTCCTCATCGGCGAAGCGACTGCGGAGCGGATCAAGAAGGAAGTCGGCATCGCCAAGCCGCCGACCGACGGGATCGGCAAGACGGTGCACATCAAGGGCCGCGACCTGGTCAACGGCGTGCCAAAGGAAATCTCGATCAACCAGGGTCAGATCGCCGAAGCGCTCTCGGAGCCCGTCGGAACGATCGTGGAGGGGGTCCGAATCGCGCTCGAGAACACCGCGCCCGAACTGGCCGCCGACATCTGCGACCAGGGAATAGTCCTGACCGGGGGCGGCGCGTTGCTTCAGGGCCTGGACGAGGTCCTTCGCGACGAAACCGGGCTTCCGGTCACAGTCGCCGAAGACCCGCTAACCTGTGTCGCCCTTGGAACCGGCCGAGCGCTCGAGGAAGAGCAGTTCCGCGGCGTCCTGCAGACCGCCTGAGGGGCGGCTGAGCGGTGGCGGCGCCGCGCCCGGGCTGGTCCAGACGTGCGCAATACGGGCTGTTTTTCAGCTTCATTGCGGCGATCGGCGGTCTTGCGATCGGGCTTATCCTGCTCGCTTTCTCGATCGCGGCTCCAAGCCACTTCAAGGATCTCAAGGGCTTCGCTCTCGACACCACCACCCCGGTCACCGCCGTTTTCGACCAGGTTAGGGCGACAGCCAACGGTCTCGCCTCCGGAGCCGGCGATTACTGGGACGCGGCGCACCAGAACGCCCGATTGCGACGCCAACGCGACCAGGTGCGCGAACAATTGCTCACCGCACGAGCGATCCTGGAAGAGAACCGACAGCTGAAAGCGGCCCTGCAGCTGCGCGAGAAAATGCCCGATACGGTCGCCAGCGGGCGCCTTGTCGGAAGCTCTTTCGAGAGCCCGCGCCGCTTTGCAATCCTCTCGGTCGGATCGGGTGACGGGGTGAAGATCGGAATGCCGGTCCGCGCCGCGCCCGGCCTGATCGGACGGACGATCGACGTCGGCTCCACCGCCTCGCGCGTCCTGCTGGTCTCCGACCGGGCGAGCACCGTTCCCGCCCGACTGCTGCGAACCGGCCAGCCGGTGATCGCCCAGGGCCGCGGAGACGGCAGCGTCGAGCTGAAGCCGCTGGAGGTGGGACGAAACCCGTTTCGTCCGGGAGACGTGGTGATCACGTCCGGAACTGGCGGTCTTTACCCGCCGCTGGTGCCCGTCGCCCGGGTCGCGCGCCTGGACGGTGACAATGCTATCGCAATCCCCCTCGCCGACCCCGGCGCAGTCAGTTTCGCAATCGTCGAGCAGACCTACGAACCGGAGGCGCTGGCCCCATTGTCGGAGAAGGACCAGACCCTCCCCTGATGGTCCGCTCTGCGCTCGCCTCGAAACGGAAAATCGGACAGGGGCCGGTCAACGGGGCAATGTTGGTCCCGGCGCTATCGGTGATCCTTGGCTCCCTGTTTGCGATCCTGCCGATCATCGCGGTGAACGGCTGGTTCCCGAGCTTCGGTTTCCTGATGCTGATCGCGTGGCGATTGCGCCGCGCCGACGTCTGGCCAAGCTGGTGGGCGGCGCCACTGGGGCTATTCAACGATCTTGCCGCCGGCCACCCGCTCGGCCTGTCGGTGACAGTGTGGACGGCGTCGATGCTGGCGCTGGATTTGCTCGATCGCCGCACCATATGGCGTGACTACTGGATCGAATGGGCGCTCGCTTCGCTTCTGATCCTGCTTGATGAAGCCGCCCAGTGGCAGGTTGCCGCATGGACGGGCGCCCGAGTGCCCTTCACGTTCATGCTTCCGCCGATATTCATCTCGATTGCGGCATTCCCGATCGCCGCCTGGGTAGTCGGTCGGCTCGAACTCGTGGAGACTTGGAAGACAGTGAAGCACCAGCGGTTCACCTCCGTTCATCAGTCGCTGTCCTTTTCGCGACGGATGGTGGTGTTCGGCGGCGCCCAGGCCGCGGTTGGAGCAGCGCTCGTCGGTCGGCTCGGCTGGCTCGCGGTGGCGGAAAACAAGAAATACCAGCTGATGAGCGAGAACAATCGCGTCCAGCTGATCGTCGTCCCGCCCCGCCGCGGCTGGATGGTGGACAGAAACGGCAAGCCGATCGCGATCAACCGCAGCGATTTCAGGGTCGACATCATCCCGCAACAGTTCGAGCACCCCGAGCAGACGCTGAAGCTGCTCGCCAGGCTTCTCAAGCTCGATACGGACGAGCTCGGCCGGATCATCAAGGATCTCAAGCAAAGCCGCGGATTCCAGCCCGTGCAGGTGGCGGAGAGCGTCTCCTACGAAGGCTATGCCGCGGTCACCGTCCGTCTTCCCGAGCTTCCCGGAGTGCAGGCAACCCGCGGCTTTTCGCGATACTATCCCGATGGCCCTGCGGTCGCCCATCTCGTCGGCTATGTCGCAACGCCCTCTGCCGAGGATTACGACAAGGAAAAGGACCCGCTGTTGCTTACGCCGGGGTTCAAGATCGGCAGGCAGGGCCTTGAAAAAACTCTGGAACAACGGCTCCGCGGAACCCCTGGCGGGCAACGGATCGAAGTCACCGCGTCGGGACGGCTGGTCAAGGAACTCGACCCCAAGCCCGACCTCAGCGGCGAGACGGTCCAGTTGGCGATCGACTCCGGTCTCCAGGATTACGCCGCTCGCCGGCTCGGCGACCAGTCGGGCGCGCTAGTGGCGATGGATGTCCTGACGGGCGACATGCTTGCTTTCGTGTCGATGCCGGCGTTCGACCCGAACAGCTTCAGCGGCGGCATCGGCCAAACCGAGTGGCGGATGCTGTCGAATGACGACCGCCACCCACTTCTAAACAAGGTCGCCCAGGGGCTTTACCCTTCCGGTTCGACGATCAAGCCGGCGATGGCGCTCGGCTTCCTCAAGCAGGGCATCGACCCCCACCAGACCTATTATTGCTCCGGCGGTGTTCAGATCGGCAACCGCTATTTCCGTGACGATGCGGCGCACGGCAGAGTCGACATGCACTCGGCCATCGAACACAGCTGCAACGCCTATTTCTGGGCCATGGGGCTCAAGACGGACCCGCAACAAACGACGGAAATGGTCAACTACCTCGGTTATGGCGAGGAGTTCGACCTGCCGATTCCGACGCAGCGCTATGGCACGATGCCAAACCCCGAATGGCTGGAGAAGAAATACCACCGCAAATGGCAGGCGTACGACACCGCCAACACGTCGATCGGCCAGGGCTATGTGCTGGTCAACCCGATGCAGCTCGCGGTGATGCCGGCGCGAATTGCGTCGGGCAAGCTGCTTCATCCGCAACTGCTGATGGGCTCGCGAAAGCCGATCGCGCCGCTATCAATCGACCCCGAGCATTTGGACTATGTGCGAAAGGCGATGACTTCGGTGGTGAACGGCCACGGCACCGCAGTTTATTCCAAGCTGCCGCTCGAAGGCGTTCTGATGGCGGGGAAGACGGGGACCGCGCAGGTTTTCCGACTTGGCGAGCGTGGCCATGAATCCAATTGGGCGCTTCGCGACCACGCCCTCTTCATTGCCTTCGCGCCGGCGGACAAGCCGCGCTACGCAATCGGTTGCATCATCGAGCATGGCGGGTTCGGAGCCTCCGCAGCCGCTCCGGTGGTTCGCGACACGATGACCTACCTGTTCGACAAACAAAAGGCGTTCGAAGCGCTCGCGCCACTCGAAAAGCAGTGGGGCGGCACCCTTGCCGAGCGGAATGAAGCGCAGCTTCGCCAGTTCAAGGCCGCAGCGCGGGCAAACAGCGCATGATCGGCTCGGCAATCCTCCCCCAGCCGCTGGCAAAGCTTCCGTGGCGGCTCCTGTTCCTCGTAGCCGGGATCGCGACCATCGGGCTGCTGACGCTCTATTCCGCGGCCGGCGCGTCGGTGAACCCATGGGCGCTCAAGCAGGCGATGATTTTCACTTTCTTCCTGACGGTTGCGATCGGAATGTCGTGGATCAAGGAATCGACGATCAAGCAGACGGCGTTCCCGCTCTACGCGGTCATCGTCCTGATGCTGGTCCTGGTCGAGCTGCTCGGTTTCGTCGGCAAGGGCGCGCAGCGCTGGCTCGACATCGGGCCGATCCGCCTTCAGCCGAGCGAATTCATGAAGCCGGCCATCGTCCTCGTGCTTGCGCGATTCTACGACCTGTTGCCGCCTGGAGACATTCGCCGATGGCGAGCGATCTGGCCGGCCGCGCTGCTGCTCGGCGTGCCGGTGCTCCTGATCCTGGTCCAGCCCGACATGGGTACCGCGGTAATGGTGTTGTTGATCGGCGTCACCGTCATGTTCGTTGCCGGGCTTCCATGGTGGCTGTTCGGCGGCGCCTTTGCTGCGGTGGCGATTGCGGCGCCGGTCGCTTTCACGATGATGCACGAATACCAGCGCAAGCGGGTGCTGATCTTCCTCAATCCGGAAAACGACCCGCTGGGGGCCGGCTACCACATCACGCAATCCAAAATCGCAATCGGCTCGGGCGGGTTGTTCGGCAAAGGCTATTTGCAGGGAAGCCAAAGTCATCTCGACTACCTGCCCGAAGGCCATACCGATTTCGTTTTTTCCACGATGGTCGAAGAATGGGGATTTGCCGGCGGGCTCGTCCTCATTGTCGCTTTCGCCCTCGTCATCCGCTGGGGAATGAAGGTCAGCGTGCGGGCGCGAAGCCGCTTTGCGCAACTGACGGCGGCGGGCCTGTCGGCGACGATCTTTTTTTACGTGTCGATCAACCTGATGATGGTGATGGGGCTGGCGCCGGTGGTCGGGGTGCCACTGCCACTCGTCAGCTATGGCGGGTCGGCGGTCATGACCGTGATGCTGTGTATCGGCCTGTTGATGGCGATCGAACGGCAACAGCGCGGATCGAGCGAGCTTTCGACAACTCGCATTCCCGCTTGAACGAGACTGTGGTTGCGCACCATTTGGCACCATGCTACCGGCGCGCCGCACTTGGCGGATTTCCTCCGCCCGCGGCGCCTTTCGCCACCATAGGCACAGCAGTGTGGACGCATAGCTCAGTTGGTAGAGCAGCTGACTCTTAATCAGCGGGTCCTAGGTTCGAGCCCTAGTGCGTCCACCACCCTTTTCCGTTCCGGCCCGGTTCCATTCTCCTTTTAGCAAGTTGGAAACCATTCCGGCGCATTCTTGCGTCGGTTTGATGATGGGGAGCGGTGATGCGCGCTCGGCTTGTGAAGATTGCAATCGGCATTTGCCTCGCCAGTTCGGTCGCGGCGCAACCACCAAGCGCGCCCGTCGAAAAGGCAAGCGAACCGCTTGCCGAGCAGCAGCAGCCAAAGAAACTCGCCGTCGCTTCCGCGGACGAGGTAAGGACGTCCTCCCCTGCCGATCAGCAGCAGGAGTCGAGCGAGAAGCCGGCTCGCCATGCGCGCGTGACGAGCTGCCGCTGCGGCGGCCAAAACCCGGGCAACTAAGCGGTCCCGCTTCCTACTTTTGAGCGATTTTTGCCGGCGCTCTAACCACAGCCATTTCGCCATCGCCGACCGCCGCGAACGCCGCCCAGTAGAACGGGTGCGACGTGTTTGGATCGTCCATCAGCTTGCGCTCGGAAAGGCGAAGCGCAGTCACTGTCGCCGTCCCCGGCGGCGCGGTGAACAATCCGGTGACGAGCCGTTCCGTTGCGTTGAAGTCGTCCGGAACCGGCCAGTGGCTGGCAATCACCAGGCGCGCGCCGGCGCCGACAAAGGCACGAACCAGGCCATCGAGAGCGACATCGCCGCCCGTTCCAAGCCCGGCGCTGCGCGTTGCCAGTGCGGTTGCCCCGCCAGCGGTGTCGCAGGCGGAGAGAATGACCAGGTCCGCATCCAGCTTCAGGTCGAATATCTCGCGGAAGGTCAGCAGCCCGTCGGACCCTTCCCCGCCAAAGCTGGTCAGCAGCGCCGGCTGGGTCGGGCATTTCGGCCGGGTGGCGGTCACGACGCCATGAGTTGCGAAATGGATGATCCGGTATTGGTCGAGATCCTTTCGGTTGTCGATCGCGGTATCGGTAAAGCCATCGCCAGTGACGATCTGGACTCCGTTCGGATCGATTTGCGACATGATGTCGCCGGCGACGTGCAGTTCGCGACCCGAGATCGGGCGGCTCCACGACGACAACGGCAGGATGCAGTCGCGATCGGCGCTGTCGGCAATCGGTCCGGCGGCGCCGTCCGATGGCGGCGTATTGTGCCCGAGGCCGAGGTAGAGCCGGCTGGCCGACGATGGCGGCGCGTTGCGCAGGTCGATGAACGCGCGCGGCGAAACCGCGGTGCTGATGTCGACATCGCGGCCGAACCATCTGATCCCGGTGAAATTGAAGTCCGAACTGGGGTCCGCCTTCACTCGCCGCTGGTAAAGGTCGACCGAGGCCTGGTCGACGACCAGCGCGTTGGGCGGCATTCGAAGCATCGCCCCGTCCGGTTCGAACACCAGGTGGGCAGTGCCCGCGAGTTCGGTATCGAATGGCGCAAAAAGATCGCTGTAGAGCTTGTGGGCCAGCGGTACGTCGTAGGCGTAGGTGACCTGCTGGCCGCGCTCCACGGTCGAAATCGTCTCGCGAAGTGACGTCACTTCGGAGTCGAGTTCGTCGGCGGAAATCCCGAGCCTCATCACCCGTGCCGACGTGCTGGTTGCAAGCAGCGCGTAGATCCCGTCGTCGACAATGGTCATCTTGTAATAGGCTTCGCCAGGGCGGAGCGTCTTTTGCAGAGCGGCAAGCGAGATGATTTCGATTGCAACGGCGCGATAGCGCGGGAAAGCGGCGAGCGCGGCCTGCGTTGCGACCGCCTCCTTTTCGGCCACGCCGAGATCGTCGCGAAGCGCGGCCGCCCTGGTGATTTCCTCCGGCGAAGGTCGCGGCAAGCCTTCGAACCGCGCCAGCGAAACGCGCGTCCGCTCGACCTGCCGTGTCAAGGTCACCGCCTGCCTGAACAGGCGCGAGGCTTCGCCGCTGCCACCCGTCAATTCGCGCGCGAGCACCGCCTGTGTCTGGGCAAGGCCGGGCCGCATCATCAGCTGCATCGCCGCGAATATCTCTGCGGTCGTTTCCGCAGTCGCGGGCTTTTCGAGCAAAATGTCGACATAGGGGCGCAACACCCGGGCGAATGACGGCGGAAGAGCGCTCGCATCGGCTTGCGAATGGACGATTTCCCGAAACATGGTTTCGGCGAGGTCGGTCTGTCCGCTGCGGGCAAGGAAACCTGCCAGCCGAGCGCGGGAGTTCAGAAGCGCCGCCGAGCCGGGATAATTGGTGTCGAGGATCGCGACACTTTCGCGGTAGAGCTTGTCGGCCGCCGCAACGTCGCCCGCTTCCTCGGAAATTGCGGCGAGGTCACCGATGATCTGAGCGCGCATCCATGCGATCGATGCGACGCGGCCGTCGCGAACGGCCTGGAGCTTAGTTTCTGCGGACTCGAGCGCCTCTCGAGCGGCAGCATAGTCACCCTTGAGTCGAAGCGACGTCCCGCGCAGCTGAAGCGCCTGTCCGTCGAGGATTTCCGCCTTCTCCTCCGGAAGCAGGTCGTCGGACGATTGTCCCAGCTTGCGCCCGGCGGCGGCTTCGGCGTTGAGGCGTTGCGCCGTCAGTGCGTCGATTTCAAGCTTCGCGCCGGAGCCCGCCGCGGCGGCGGCACCGAACTTCGGAACCGGCTTTGCGAGTTCCTTGAGCGCCTCGTCCGGTTGTCCCTGGTTGAGAAGGTGCATCGCGCGATAATTGCGCAGGCGGCGGCCGTCGATTGCATCGCCGCGCGCCTGCTCCTCGGCTCGCGAGAACAGGGCATCGGCTTCGGCGTAGCGCCCCAGGTTGGACTTCTGGAGGGCCTCATTGATTAGCGCCTCGGCGCGCCCGATCGGGCCGTCGCCAGCGTTGCCGACGGCGGCGAAGAATTCCGCCGCATCCGCATAATTGCCGACATTGTTGCGGCGATAGGCCTCGGCAAGCGCACGGGTCGGATCGAGCGTTCCTGCCTGGACGCGGGCGAAGGAGGCCGGGTCACCGGCGCCGGTCGTGGCGATCGACACTTCGCCTTCCACGGGACGGTCGGCGACGACGCTTCGCAACCCGAGCCGGAGCGCACTGTCGTACCCGCCTAGCCCTTCCACGGCGTAGAATTGGCCGCCTCTCGAAAACTCGTAAACGACGTAGGCAACGTCGGCTCCGGAGAGCGTGCACTGGATCGCCCGCACCGGGCCCAGGTCCTCGATCGAGTCGGTCCCAGGAGTTTGACAGGTGACCGTCTTCTGCCGCGCTCGAGCCAGCCGGTCGGCGGGACTGCCAGCGCTTCGGAAGGAGTAGATTTTCCCGACCGGAAGTGCCGCATCCCTGCAGGTGACCGAATATGCGACATCGAACATGCCGATCAGAACCGGGTCGATCGCGACCGGCTGAGCCGAGCAATAGCTCGACCCGCTGGTTCCGATGCGGAAGCTGTCGCGGACGCTTAGCGGAGCTGCCGGCCCGGGTGGCGCCCACGCCAGCGAGAGCAAGACGGCAGCGGCTATTCCGGCTTTGCGCACGAGCCCCTCCTTTCGGCGCGCCGCCCGGCTGGCGAACAGGCGCGCCACGTGATCATCTGTACTGCCACGGCCAAAGGCGGGTCCTCAGCGAGACGAGGAACCTCGCGCCCGGTGTCCTGCCAGGCAGGCCGACCCGCGACAGGGGCACCGCCAGCGACGTGTCGAGAAAGAAACGGTCGAAGGCCACGCGCACTCCGGCGCCTGCGGAATCAACTCGATTGCTACCGAAGGTCAGCTGCCCGTCGAGATCGCTGGCTTTCGCATGATCCCAGAACAGGTAGCTTTCGGCCGCCGGTTTGCGAGCGCTGGCCTGGACGGTGCTTCCGATCCTGATTTCCGCCTGCGTTCCCCATCCACGGTCACCCAGGATGACTCCCGGATCGTACCCGCGCCCGACGGTGTAGTTGCCGGCGGCGAACTCCTCGAAGCTCAGCAGCGGCTTCCACGCATATTGCGCTCGCGCCGAAAGCGAGAAGGTCAGCTTCGGGATCGGCCGGTATTCGGCGTAGAGCAGCGCCCTAACGACCGTCGCCGTCGGGTCTCCGGAAAGGCGGGTCGGGGGCACCGAGGCCGAACAGCCGGAAAGTGTCCCGCCGCAGGGCTTGCTGGCGCCCAGTATGTCCAGCCCCTTGCGAACCTCGACGAGGCCATTGAAGTGCCACAACGGCTCGACGAGCGATCGGCCCGAACTGAAGTTCGTGCTCACCGCGTCGACATCGAGGCGCGCAAAGCCGATGCGCAGGCGATCGCGGCTGAGGCTGCTGCCGTTGAAGTCGACGTCCTGGTCGACGAGATCGAGGCCGGCATAAGCGTGAACGGTGCGCGCGAGACTGCGGATTAGCGGATAGTCGGCCTGGACGGTGGCAAGGAGGCTCCGCGCCTTTACGCTCGACCCGCCCGCGATCGACGGCTCGGCCCAAGCGTAAGTAAACAGCCCGCCAAGACGCAGGCCCTCTGCGCCGAGCCCGAAATCGTGCCCAAGCTGGACCGTCCGCTGCTCCTTGAGATCGGCAGTCGCGAATGTCGCGAGGACGGTGCGGTCGGCATGGCCGGTCAGCCCGAATATCTGGGCACGAGTGAACGCGCCCCATGGACCGAGGCTTGGCGACCCGCCGTTTTGAACCGTGACATCGGCGTACACCGGAGTTCGCTGGACGGTGACGTCTCCGATGACCTCCCCCGCCTCCTCGCCCGCCGGGCGGAGGGTCAAGCGGACGGTGTAGCCCGGAAGGTCGCTGGCCAGGAGCAGGTAGCGCTCGGCCTGCTTGCGGTTGAATACGGGTTGCTCTTTGAGCTGGTTGAGGAAACCGGCGATCAGCCGCTCGGCGCCGCTGGCGTCGCCGCGAACCCGAACCTGCTTGATCCGGGCCAGAACGACTCGGAAACGAACGAACTCCGTCCGTCATCCGCTGCTCCGGCACCTCCACAGCGGCAATGTATCCCGCCTCGCGCAGGTTCGCCGCTGCCCGGTCGCGAATGGAGCAGACGATCGATATCGGCTGCTCGGTGCCGACCAGAGACGAATAGCTATCGGCGAGATCGCCGGCGGTCACTTCCTGAAGGCCATCGAATTCAACGCCGCGCAAGGTGAAGCGGATCGATTTGAATTTCGGGTTGTCGAGCGCACACGGCGCCCGCTTGCCCTCTCCCTCAATTTCCAGCCGGAGCGCCTGGTTCTGCTGCGTCGGCACGTCGCTGCGAGTGACCTCTTCACGCGTGGGCGGCAGTTGCGGGGGCGGCGTTTGCGCGGCGATGGCAGAGGGCGTGAGAAGGGCTCCCGCGGCCGCTAACCGCAACCATGGAGCCGCCCTCAGCATGAAACTTTACGTTCCGCCGTGGGAACCATTTCCAGCCCACTTTCCCAGTCGCGCGAGTCGCTCCCCAAGAGCGTGTTTAAGCCCGCCCGTCCAAATTGCCACAGCCCCGCTTCTTCGAGAGTTCAAAGTGCTCACACCGTTATTGCTGTTTCCACTCGCTGGAGCCACAAACGAACAGCACCACAATGCACCCGATTGATTCTGTTAAAGACTCCCAATGAATCCAATATCGTAGACACCATATCCTTCGATGGTGTTTAGCATTTGTCGGCAAGTGCTTTTTACTTATAGACAACCTATATTGCGCGATCTGTTCTAGGGGTCAACTTGGTTGACTCTCCGTTAACTGGTGATACCGCTAGACGGTTAACCAATTCCGGTTGACGACAGGGGAGTTGAGCCATGACCGGGACCACGGCCAACAATCGTAAATACTTAATATCTGGAGCGGCGCTCGTTCTCGTCGCAGGTGGAGCATATGGGGTTGGCAGGATTTATCCTCCGCTCGGCCCCACTGCCGGCACAATCGCGCCGGCGGAGCGGTATCAGTCAAGCCAGGTCGGCGAAGGTGACGTCACTCTTGGGGACACTTCCGTTCCCGAGCTGATGCAGACCGACGCTTTCGAAGTGATGGTCCACGACGCCAACTTCCGCGCACTCGCGCGCGATCCGGCGTTCTCCGCCCTCGCCTCGAACCCGCAGGCAATGTCGGCGATGGCTGCAAATCCGAAGGCCTTTGCGGAGCTCGCAAAGAACCCGTCGGCGTTCCAGCAAATGCTGGCATCGGCGTCGGCGGTTTCCGCTGCCGCAACGGCGAGCCAGGCGCAGGCGTCTGCGTTCAGCTCGATGGCCATGAACTCGAAGGCGTTCGCTAACCTGGCGACGAACCCGCAGATGTTCTCCGCCCTCGCCTCACACTCGCAGGCGTTCTCCGCGCTGGCGAGCCACCCGCAGGCATTTTCGGCAATGGCTTCGCATCCGCAGGCATTCGCCCAGTACGCGTCGAATTTCGCCGCCTTCAGGAATGCGGCATCGAGCGGAACCAACCCGGCCATGGCTGCAAATGCCAAGGCGTTTGCCGCTCTTGCCGCTGACTTCAAGGCAATGGCCGCGCTGAACAGCGACGCTGCTGCTTTCTCCGCTCTGTCGGCGAATGCAAAGTCGTTCCAGGCGCTCACCGCGAATAGCGCTTCGCTTGCGGCCAATGCCCACGCGATCGACGCAATGGCGCAAAACCACGCGGCGTTCTCAGCGCTTGCAGCCAATGCCAGTGCGCTTTCCGCGGCAGCAACGGCGGCGCAGAACATCGCGTCGCAACTCGGAGCCGCAAACCTGAACGCGTCGGCGATTTCCGCCCTTGCAGTGAACTCGCAGGCGTTTGCCAACCTCGCATCCAACCCGCAGGCGCTTTCGGCTGTTGCGTCGAATCCGCAGGCGTTTGCTGCACTTGCAGGTCACGCGCAGGCGTTTTCGGCAATGGCGTCGCACCCGCAGGCCTTTGCCCAGTACGCGTCGAATTTCGCGGCGTTCAAGAGCGCGGCGTCGACCGGGAGCAATCCGGCAATGGCTGGCAACGCAAAGGCGTTTGCCGCCCTTGCTGCGGATTCCAAGGCGATGTCGGCCCTGGCGGCCAACAATGCGGCCGCGTTCTCGCAGCTCAGGACCAACGCCAAGGCTTTCCAGGCCCTGACGGCGAACAGTTCGGCGCTTCAGAGCAGCGCGATTGCAGCCAAGGCAATGGCACAGAACCAGGCCGCGTTTGCAGCCATGGCTCGAAACTCGAGCGCACTGGCCAATGCATCGCTGTCGGCCCAGGCGTTCAACTCGGCCGCGGCTGCCGCTGCATTGTCGTCGCAGGGGAAGATCAACAGCCAGGCGTTCGCAGCCATGCAATCGAACCCTCAGGCGTTTGCCGCTATGTCGGCCAACCCGAAGGCGTTCGCATCGCTGGCCAACAACCCGAAAGCACTGGCGGCCTTCGCGCGTAACGCATCGGCGTTTGCCGCGCTCGGGCAGAATCCTTCGTTCCACGCGCTTGCAGCAAACCCGTCGTTTGCCGCTGCGCTTCAGAGCGGAAGCTTTGCGAAGGCGATGGCGAACTGATTGGGCGCCCGTAAGGGCGGCTTGGGGGAATAATGAGCGAGTTGCGGCGGCCACGCAGGGCCCTGCTCGGCGTGGTCGCGGCGCTCCTTTCGGGGAGCGCCTCCGTCGCGCTCGCTCAACAATCTCCCCAGTCGCCTTCCGATCAAACCGACACCGACCCAACGACAATCGAGGAGCCGCTTCCAGCTCCCGAAACGGCCCCTCCCCCGGCGCCACCCGAGCAGCCGGCTGACCAGGGGCCCGCCCACGTCCCCCCGGACGCATCGGGAATTGACCTGACGACGCTCGAAACGAAGGACCTCGACCTTCTCTATTTCGATCCCGTCCAGACGTACCTGACGCCGTACATCGCACGGGCTTTCGAGAACGCGCTGCAGTTCCACGAGAAGATGTTCAACTGGGAGCCGTGGGAGCCGACGACGGTCCTGCTCAAGGACTTCAGCGACTCCGCCAACGCGGGTGCCCGGGCATCGCCGAACAACGCCGTTCTCATCGACGTCGCACCGCTTTCGATTTCGATGGAGACCTTCACGCCCGGCGAGCGGTTCTTCACGATCCTCAACCACGAGCTTGCCCACGTCGCGACGATGGACGTGTGGAACCGGCAGGACGCCGGCTGGCGACATTTCCTCCACGGAAAGCCGATGCCGATCGAGGAGCATCCGGAGTTGATCCTGTGGAATTTCCTGGGGACCCCGAGGAATAACGTGCCGCGCTGGTACCTTGAGGGCAGCGCAGTCTTCTTCGAGACATGGATGTCTGGCGGCTTCGGGCGTGCGCAGGGCGGCTATGACGAGATGGTCTGGCGGGCGAAGGTCCGCGACGACGACCGCTTCTTCTCACCGCTGGGGCTGGAATCCGAAGGCACCGCGGTCGACTTCCAGGTCGGCGTCAACGATTACCTCTACGGCACCCGCTTCTTCTCCTACCTCGCCCTGAAATACGGGCCGGACAAGGCGGTCGCCTGGCTCCGCAGGGGCGAGGACAGCAAGGCCTATTACGCCAGCCAATTCAAGCACGTCTTCGGGCGCAGCCTGGACGACGTTTGGGGCGACTGGATCGGTTTCGAGCACGAATACCAGAAGGCGAACCTCGCCAAGCTCGGCCAATATCCACTGACCCAAACGGTTCCGATCAGCCCGACTGGGCTCGGTTCGATCTCGAGGGGTTTCGTCGACGCCAAGTCGAACAGCCTCATCGCCGGCTTCCGATTTCCGGGAAAGATCGGCTTCGTCGGCCGGCTCGACCTTGCCACCGGCAAGCTCACGCCGCTCCAGGAAATCAAAGGCATGATGCTCTACAAGGTGACGAGCATGGCCTTCGACGCCGATGCCCGGACCGCCTATTACACTGAGGACAATTACGCGTTCCGCGACCTAGTCGCGGTCAATGTCGATACCGGCAAGAAGCAGATGCTGCTTCGCGACGCGCGCATCGGCGACATGGCAGTCAACCCTGCCGACAAGTCGATCTGGGGAATCCGCCACCAGAACGGGCTTGCGACCATCGTCCGAATCCCGCCGCCGTACGCGGGCTTCAACCAGATCCATACGTTCAAATATGGCGAGGTCCCGTTCGACCTCGATATCTCGCCCGACGGGTCGCTGATCTCCGCCTCGTTCGGCGAAGTGAATGCCAAGCAGACGGTTCGCGTGTGGAAGCTCGACGACCTGCAGGCCGACGAGCTTACCGAGGTCGCACGGCTCGAAATGCCGCCCGCCGTACCGGAGGGATTTGTTTTCGCTCCCGACGGCAAGACGATGTACGGAACCGCTTATTATACCGGCGTTTCGAACATCGTCCGTTTCGACATTGCGACCCAGAAATACGACATCGTCACCAACGCTTCGACCGGCTTTTTCCGCCCCGATCCGCAGCCCGACGGGTCGCTGATCGCCTATGAGTATAGCGGCAAGGGCCTGCAGCCGGTCCGGCTCCAGCCACAGGTCCAGGAGGACCTTGCAAGCGTCGAGTTCCTCGGCACTCGAGTCGTTAAGGAACGGCCGGAGCTAAAGAGTTGGGGAGTGGGGTCTCCGGCCAAGATCCCGCTCGACGAACTCGTCACGGCGCGCAGCAAGTACAACAGCTCGCGGCGGATGAAGCTCGCCGGGCTGTATCCGATCGTCGAAGGCTACAAGGGCGCGATCTCGCCTGGGTACTTCCTCCACTGGGAAGACCCGATGCAGTTCAACCAGATCAATGCCAGCTTCAGCGTTTCGCCGTTCGACCACATGCGCGACCGCGACCGCATTCACGCGACGATCGAGCTCAAGTCGCTCAACTGGACAGTGAAGTATCGCCACAACGGCGCCGACTTCTACGACCTGTTCGGTCCGGTCGAACGAAGCCTTCGCGGCGACAACCTGACGATCAGCTTCGACAAGACGAAGATCTACGATCCGCCGCGACAGCTCGACCTGTTTGGATCGGCAGCGATTTATACCGGGCTCGAGCGGCTTCCCACCGCCCAGAATATCGCCAGCCCGAGCAGCGTCGCCTCGTTCGAGGCCGGTGTGAAATATCGCAACACCAGGTCCGCGCTCGGCAGCGTCGACCACGAAAAGGGAATCCAGTGGCGCGCTCTTGCCGACCTCGATTACTCGCCGAGCGAATTGCTTGCTTTCCCCAAGGTCTATGGCGGCATCGACTACGGCCTGCCTCTGCCGTTCCCGAACAGCTCCTTTTGGGTGTACGCGAGCGCCGGACAATCGTGGGGCGAGCGGCTTCACCCGCTCGGGGCTTTCTACTTCGGCGCATTTCGCAACAATTACGTCGATGACCGGCCGGTGAAACGGTACCGCGAGATGGAAAGCTTCCCCGGCTTCGACATCGACGAAATCGCCGTCCGGCGCTTCGGACGGGTGACTGGGGAAGTGAACCTCCCGCCCATCCGCTTCGCGGAGGTGGGGACGCCCAGCTTTTACCTCAGCTACGTCAGGCCGGCGGTGTTCGCCGGGTTCATGGCGGCCAACACGCAGGACGGTTTCAACCGCACCTACCAGGACGTCGGGGCGCAGTTCGATCTCGATTTCACCGTCATGCTGCGGCTTCCGATGGCGCTTTCCGTCGGAGCAGCCGCCGGCTTCCAAGACGGCCACTACCGCAAGACGGAGTGGCTCGTTTCGCTGAAGATCATGTGATGGCGATAGCGCTGGACGTCCTTCACTGGGGGGTGGCGCTGGTTCCCGTGCTGGTCATGCTGGCGCTGTTCGTCTGGCTCGACGCGTTCGACCTGATGAACTTTGGCGAAATCCTGACGCTGCTCGTGCTCGGCGGGCTTTGTGCGGTCGCAGCCTATCCGGTCAGCGGACGGCTGATCGACACGCTGCCGATCGGCTTCTCCAGCTACAGTCGGTTCGTCGCGCCGTGGATCGAGGAAGCGCTCAAGGCAGCTGTAATGATCGGCCTCTTCTGGTTCAACCGCATCGGCTACAAGCTCGACGCCGTCATCTCCGGCTTTGCCATCGGCGCAGGCTTCTCCGTCGTCGAGAACATCATCTATCTCACGATCTTCCCGGAATACGGAACCGGCACGTGGCTGGTCCGCGGGCTCGGCACCGCGGTGATGCACGGCACGACCCTCGCCGTGCTTGCGGCGATTGCCCATGAGCTTGCGGAAAGGGAGACTCGCGAGGCGGCCGCCAACTTCGACTTCAGCTTCGGCTGGTTCGTTCCCGGCTACCTGTTCGCGGTTGCTCTCCACACTGCCTTCAACCAGTTTCCCGATCGCCCGATGCTCGCAATGATGGGCGCCGTTGTTTTTGCGCCGATTGCGATCATGGGCATCTTCCATTTCGGGACGGCGGAGGCGGAGCGTTGGCTGGTTGCCGAGCGCGCCGAGCACCAGGCGCAGCTGGAGTCGCTTCGCGGCGGCGGCTGGCCAGATACTGGGGCGGGGCAAAAGATCGCCGGGTTAGCCGAGCGCCTGGACAGCGAATCGGCAAAGCGAATCCGCCGCTATTGGGAATTGCAGGCGTGGCTCGTCATCCAGGCTGAAGGCGTGATGATGGAAGAAGCGGCGGGCGACGCGAACTTCGACGAAGCGGCGGTCCGAGCTGCCTTCGCCGAACTCGAAGGGCTGCGGAGCGCGATTGGGAAAAGCAGCTTCGCGGCGCTGAAGTCGCTGCTTCCGTTCAGCCGCAACGATTATTGGGAAGTCTCGGAGCTGCGCCAGCGCCTGCAGTGACGGCGCTTCAGTTCGCGCGAGACCTCAACAGGTCGGCCAGGGCAGCACTCACAGCCGCCGGATGGGCCGGCTTTCGAAGTACCGGCACATCGGCAAAGCGGCCTTCGGGATCGGCCAGCTCATAGCCCGTGCAGAACAAGAACGGGACATGGCGTTCCGCGAGGGCCTCCGCCACCGGATAGACGGACCGTCCACGCAGGTTCACATCGAGTACCGCCGCGTCGAAGGGTTTGGAAAGCAGCGACTGCGCCTCGCTCAGCGTCGCCGCAGGCCCGATCACCGACCAGCCCAGCCGCGACAGCTCCTGAGTGAGTTCGAGCGCGACCAGTTCCTCGTCCTCGACGACAAGGATGCGCCGCTGTTCACCGCCTTTGGCCGCGGCATTTTCAGCTTCCGGGGCGGCGACCGCCTCGCCGCTGTCGCCCGCGCCGATCGCGAACATTTCCGCCGGAAGGCGGATTTGAACGCGAAGGCCGCCTGGGTTCCAGTCGAAGTCGAGCTCGGCGTTGAGCTGGCGCCCGCTGACCTGTTCAAGCAGCCTGGTTCCGAATCCGTGGCGTTTGGGTGCAACCACCGGTGGCCCGTCGTGCTCACGCCAGGACACCACCAGCGATCGCCCGTCAACTCGCCACTCGATTGCGACATGGCCGTTTTCCCGGCCAAGCGCGCCGTGCTTGACGGCATTTGTGGCAAGCTCGTGGAACAGCAGGCTGAGCGACTGAACGGCGTTGGCGTCGCATTGCACCGGCGGCCCGTCGAGGCGCAGCTGCCGGTCCTTCGCGTAGGGCAATATCTCGTCCCTGATCAGCTGGTCGAGTGGAGCGCCGCGCCAATGCGACTGGGAGAGCAGCGAGTGGGCTCGACCGAGCGAGGCGATCCTGCCGCGAATGGCTTCGGCAAACTCCTCGATCGTCTCCGCCTTGGTGAGGCCGACAAGTGCCTGGGCGACAGCGAGCGCGTTCTTGGCACGGTGATCGACCTCGCGGGCAAGCAGCGCCCGCGCCTCTTCGTTGATCTTCCGTTCGGTGATGTCGCGCAGGATGATGGTGCCAACTCGCTCGCCGCCAACCGTGACTTGCGACACCGAGGCTTCGATCGGGAATTCCTCGCCCGTGCTTCGAACGGCGACGAACGCACGCGGGCCGTCGAGGAAACGGTTGGACTCCCCGCTTCTGAAGAAGTCGTGAAGCTTCTCCGTCTGCTCGCCGCGCGTGGTTTCCGGAAACAGGATCGCGACCTGCTTTCCCAGGATATTCGTCCGCCGAATAGCCGAAGATCCTCTCCGCAGCAGGATTGAAGAGGACGACGTGCTGCTCGTCATCGATGGTGATGATCGCATCCATCGCCGACTGGACGATGGCTTCCATTCGCCGCCGGGTTTCGAGGATAGCCTTGCCGGCTTTCGTGCGGTTGCTGATGTCGCGCGTGACCTTCACGAAGCCGGTAACGTCGCCGCGTTCGTCGCGAAGCGGAAACAGGTTCACATGCGCAGCGAAAATGGTGCCGTCCTTGCGCATCCTGGGGGCTTCTTCCTCGAAGCGCCCGGTCTTTGCGGCAACCTTCAATTCGCGCCCGGGGGCGTTTTTGGCACGGCTCTCGGGCGTGTGGAGGATGTTGTAGGGCTTTCCCGATAATCTCTGCCGCCTTCCACCCTTTCAAGCGTTCGGCGCCCTTGTTCCAGGTCAGGATCCGCCCTTCCCGGTCGAGTTCGTAAATCGCATAGTCCTGCGCGGCGTCGATCAGGCGCTGCTCGCGGATGTCCCTGTCCAGCTTCTCCTGCCGTCCGGCGATTTCCACGCGCTGTTCCAGGACCCGCCATGCGAAGACGATTACCGCTGCACAGACGACGACGAACGAGAGCAGGCTGGTGAGCTCATCGGTGCTGAGGGGAAGAAAAGCGAAATAGGGCGGTACGAACGCGAAGGTCGCGGCAACTGCACCCAGCGATGCTGCCGCTACCGCCGGTCCCGTTCCAAGCCGGACCGCGGACACGAGCACCGCGAGAACGAAAAACAGGAAGATGGCATGGCCCTCGACCAGCGGAGAGATCGCCAAACGCAAGATGAAGGCCGCCAGGACGAGCCCGCCAGCAATGAGGTAACGACGCAGTTGCAGACGAGCCCCCTTCCTAAGTTGCCGCTGTTAACGCCACTGCCGTGGAAAAGTTACCGCGCATCCAGCGAAATAAATCAGCTGAATCGCTGCCGGAGCAGATCGAGGGACGGATCGTGGGTAAGGTCGAGGTGCAAAGGGGTGACGCTGACATAGCCATCGTCCATGGCCTCGAGATCCGTCGAATGGCTTGGGGTCTGCACCATCGGGCCGAGCCCGAACCAGAAATAATCGTACCCGCGCGGATCGGTTCGCTGCACGATTCGCAGTCTGCCGTAGTCCCGGATTCCCTGCCGGCAAATCCGGATTCCGTTGATCTTTTCCGGCGGCAGCGCCGGGAAATTCACGTTGAGGAGAGTGCCCGGGGGCGGCTCGAAGCCGATCAACGGCGAAAGTACCTTCTCCGCCCACGCCTCGGCCGCGGCGAAGGGGACAAGGTCGCCCATGCCTTCGCGCGAATAGCTCTGGCTGAGCGCAATCGAAGGGACGCCGGCAAGAGCGCCCTCCATCGCCGCCGATACCGTCCCCGAATAGGTGACGTCCTCGGCCAGGTTCGCGCCGCGGTTGATACCCGAGAGAATCAGGTCGGGCGGCGAGTCCTTCATCACATGAGCAAGCGCAAGCATCACCGCGTCGGTGGGAGTTCCGGTGACGGAGAACCTGCGATTGTCATGCCTTCGCAACCGCACCGGCTGGGTCAGGGTCAGGGAGTGGCCTGCCCCGGACTGCTCCTCGGTTGGAGCAACGATCCAAATGTCATCGGAGAAAGACTGCGCAATCGTTTCCAGCAGGTCGAGCCCGCGAGCGTTTATTCCGTCGTCGTTGGTCAGGAGAATGCGCATCGATGACGGTAATAGCGGCCCTGCGCTGCCCCGCAACACGGGGCCGCGGAAATCGAAATTGCGCCATATCAGCAACAGCTTGTGGATTTCGGGGATGACTTGGCGTCAACGCTTGTTAACGACCCGGCGCTTATTTATAGGCGCGTTCGGGGATGACCGACTTACCCGGCGATAAACCCCGGGAAAGTCTTGTTGAATCCGCCTCCGGCTGCACCGGTGGCCCGGTCGCAGCAGCGACGGAGGCCGTGCGGGGGTTCTTTCGGGCAAAGCCCGATGGATTGTGTGGGAGGGTTGTAAAATGGCGACTGCCCTAGTCGACTTCTTCAATGAAAAGCCGGTTCCGTTTAACCGGAAGATCCTTCCGGAGGGCTATCGCCCGTCCGAGAAGGAAGAGTTCATGTGCGATCTGCACCGGGCGTACTTCCTCAGGAAACTAACCGACTGGAAGGAAGCAATCGTCGAGGAATCGCGCCAGACGATGGCGCAGCTCCAGGTCGATTCGCTGCGCGAGCCGGACATCGCCGACCGTGCCTCGAGCGAGACCGACTGGGGAATCGAGCTTCGCACGCGCGATCGCCAGCGCAAGCTGATTTCAAAGATCGATTGCGCGATTCGCCGCCTGTACGAAGGCGAATACGGTTATTGCGAAGTGACCGGCGATCCGATTTCACTGGCGCGACTCGAAGCGCGGCCGATCGCGACGATGACCGTTGAGGCGCAGGAGCGCCACGAGCGGGACGAAAAGATTTCGCGCGACGACTAAAGGCCGCGCCGGAATGCCTGGCTAGTGGGCGTAATGGCCGGCAAGCTCGTCTTTGAGCTTGAGCTTTTCCTTCTTGAGTTCATGGAGAAGGTCTTCGTTCGGGTGAGATCGATGCTCCTCTTCGTCGATCATCGCGTGGAGCGCTGCGTGCTTCGATTCGAGAGTCTCCGCCTGTACCTTGTCCATCGGTGTCTGTTCCTTTCAACACGAATGACAGCCGGACTAATAAACCACGAAATTCGCAATTTGTCTCGTTTCTGAAACATCCGTTCACCCGGCAGATTGTGCAGCCCATCCCGCTGGCCGGCGCAGCCCGAAGCGTCCCGCTTCGAGACATATCGGCGGCAAAGCGGCACGGTCGCGGCGTTCTAATCGTTTTCCAAAGCCCAACCGAAGTGGCATTTTGATGGTGATGAACGAGTTGAACGAGATACCCGAAACGGAAGTCCGCATTACGTCGCGGCTGGTCAGCGCGCTGTATACGGAAGCGATGGTGCTCGCCGACGAAGCCCGTTCCTATTTCGACGACGCCGGACGCGTTGAACGCGGCACCCTCGACCCCTTCGTTCGAGTGAGCTTCGCCTGCGAGTCGCTGAAGGTGACGACTCGGATCATGCACATCGTCGCCTGGCTTTTGACCCAGCGGGCAATCGACAGCGGCGAGATCGCCTTTCGTGACGGCCGCCGACCCGAACGTCGCCTCGGCCACGCGCAGGACAGCGATCCGGCGGTCGTCGAACGCCTGCCCGAGGAAGCCAAGCGCCTCGTCAGCGCAAGCTGCGACCTCTACGCACGCGTCAAGCGCCTGGACCAGGGCAGCGTTGCCGACGAGCCGGCAGCGAGCCCTGCGCGGGCGCTGATGGGCCGCCTGGAGCGTGGGCTGAGTGGCCATTCCGGCTGAGCGCGATTAGCATCGCGGGCGCGATGCACAGCTTTACATTCAACCCCGGACCGCGGCTGATCGCCGGAAGCGGCAAGGCAAGCGAACTGGCCGAGAAGCTACCTGGCGGCCGCTGCCTTTTCGTCACCGACGACCAGCTGGTGAACCTTGGGGTGACCGACGCCTGGCGCGATGCGCTTAAGCAATCGGGACGCGAGCCGATCCTGTTCGACGAGGTCGAGGCCGATCCGTCCCGCGCGACGCTTGAAGCTGCGGTCGAGTGCGGGCGCTCGGCCAAGGTGCAGTCGGTCGTCGGATTCGGCGGTGGAAGCCCGATGGATGTCGCCAAGCTCGCCGCTTACCTGCTCGGGTCAGGCGACGACCTCGACTCGATCTGGGGGGTCGACCAGGCGAAAGGCGAGCGGTTGCCGCTGGCGTTGGTGCCGACCACCGCGGGCACCGGGTCGGAGGCGACCCCGATTTCGATCATCACCTGCGAAGGCGGAGTGAAGATGGGCGTCGTTGCCCGGCCGCTGGTCGCCGACTGGGCGGTTCTCGATGCCCGGCTGACGCTGGGCCTTCCGCGCCACGTCACGGCGGCGACTGGAATCGATGCGATGGTTCACGCCATCGAGGCGTACACGTCGGCGCGGCTCAAGAACCCGATTTCCGACGCCCTTGCCCGCGAAGCGCTTCGGCTGCTCGGCGATAACCTGCTTACCGCCTGCGAGGAGCCGTCGAACATCGCCGCGCGCGAGGCGATGCTTCTTGGAGCGCACCTTGCGGGGATCGCGTTCGCCAATGCGCCCGTCGCAGGCGTTCACGCCCTCGCCTACCCGCTCGGGGGGCTTCACCATCTGCCGCACGGCGTTAGCAACGCGCTGATGCTTCGCCACGTGCTTCTTCACAATTGCGAGGCCGCCCGCGAGCATTATTCCGAACTTGCGGGAATAATCGTTCCGGAGTGCCCGGACGAGGGAAGCCAGGCTCGCGCCGTGCTGTTCATCGACCGGCTGGACCGCCTCGCGGAGCAATCGGGAATTCCGCTTCGGCTGCGTGATTACGGAATCGCGTTCGAGGACGCGCCCTTGCTCGCGGCCGAGGCGATGAAGCAGTCTCGGCTGTTGGTGAACAACCCCTGCCCGATCGAAGAGGACGACGCCCGGCGCCTGTACGAGGCCGCGTGGTGAGCCGGAGGGAGCCGGCAGGCCGCAATGACTTCAAGGTTTGGCGCACGCTGACGACGCGCTGGGCCGACAACGATTCCTACGGGCACGTCAACAACACCGTCTATTACGAGTGGTTTGACACGGCGGTGAACGCCTGGCTCATCGAACAGGGGATGCTCGACGAGAACTCCGGCGAGCCTATCGCGCTTGTCGTCGAGACCCGCTGCAGCTTCGCCGCACCGCTCGCCTTCCCGCAGCCGGTGGAGATCGGGATTGCCGTTGCCGCGCTGGGCCAATCGAGCATCCGCTACCGGATCGGAGTCTTCGCCGAGAATTCGCCGACGGCAGCGGCCGAGGGAGAATTCGTCCATGTCGCGGTCGACCGGGCGAGCCGCCGGCCCGTTCCGATTCCCGCGAGGTGGCGCCGGAAACTGGAAGCGATCAGCTAGCGCACAGCCGCGCCCGTGCGGCTGTGTACTGCTCCTCGAGCTGGGCGACATAGTCGCCCGCCGGCTGGACTTTTTCGACCGCTCCAATTCCCTGGCCGGAACCCCAGATGTCGCGCCAGGCCTTGCTCTTGGTCGACCCGTCGGAGCCGAATTCTGTGGGCAGCGAGTCCAGCTTGTCGAGGGCATCGGGATCCAGCCCCGAGCGCTCGATCGACGAACGAAGGTAATTTCCCGGAATGCCGGTGAACAGCGCGCTGTTGACGATGTCCGCCGCGCCTCCCGCGACGATCGCGTTGCGATACTCGTCAGAGCAGCGGGCTTCGGGCGTGGCGATGAATGGCGAGCCGATATAGGCGAAGTCCGCCCCCATCGCTTGCGTCGCCAGCACTGCCGACCCGGTTGCGATCGAGCCGGAAAGGACGAGCGGGCCGTCGAACCAGGCGCGGATTTCCTGGACGAGCGCGAAGGGCGACCAACGCCCGGCGTGCCCCCCTGCCCCGGCACCGACCGCGATGAGTCCGTCGGCGCCCTTCGCGACCGCCTTCCGGGCGAACCTGTCGTCGATGATGTCGTGGAGAGTTATGCCGCCCCAGCCATGGACCGCCTGGTTCAGTTCCTCGCGAGCGCCGAGCGAGGTGATGACAAGCGGCACCTTCCACTTCTCGCAAACCGCCATGTCGGTTTCGAAGCGGTCGTTGGTGCGGTGGACGATCTGGTTGACCGCGAACGGCGCCGACGGCCGCTCCGGGTGGTCGCGATCGTGCGCGTCGAGCGCTTCGGTGATCTCGTGAAGCCATTCGTCCAGCTGAGACGCCGGGCGCGCATTGAGCGAGGGAAAGCTTCCGACGATGCCCGCGGTGCACTGGGCGATGACCAGCTTCGGGTTGGAAATGATGAACAACGGCGCGCCGATCACCGGCAGTCGCAGCCCAGCCAGGATTGAAGGAATCGTCATTTTCGGCCCCCGGTAACAGCCAAGGTGCTTAGCCTGTCTTGTGCGCCAATAGCCAGAAGCGCGTTAGGGGACGGAACGGCCGTCGATATTGCCGGGCGGCGAGTAGCGGCAAACCAGGTAATCCCAGCCGCCGGCCCTGTAGATCGCGCATCCGACGCGGGTCGTCGTCGGCCAGATCATCGTCGTGTAATGCGCGACGTCGAGCCAGTTGCCGGTCGTGCTGACGGCGGGGAATATGCCGGGGCGGAAATAACGCTTCTCGGCGACCCAGGTCGAAACCATCTGCTCGGGCCCATAAGCGCCGGCCGTGCCCATCCACAGATTTTCGCGCTGACCGGGGCGGCTCTCCTTGGGCGAATGCTGCAGGCGTCCGATCGCGGCGAGAGCCGGAGCGTAAGACGCGGCGGCGGCAACCAGCGCCGGATCCCAGGCAAGCGGCGGGACTCCGGCTGCGGCGCGTTCGCTGTTGTGCGCGGCGAGAAGGCGCGCGGACAGCGGGTCGAGGGCTGCACCTTGGGCCAGCGCTGGCGAAGGGACGGCGACGGAGAGTGTACAAAATACCGCAATCAGCTTCAGGTACGCGGTCACCGCGACCTCCTGAATATGTCTGCGGTCAGGCGGCCTTGCGAGTCAGCCACGGCGCATAGAATTCGCGAAGCATGGCGATGACCACCGCCGGATCGTCCTGCTGGTTCGCGCGATTGCGAAGCTCGGCGGAACCGGGCAGCCCCTTGGTGTACCAGCCGATGTGCTTGCGGGCGAGATTCACGCCCGTTTGCCGGCCGTAAAGCGACAGCATTTCGTCATACTGCCCAAGCATTGTTTCAAGCTGCTCGTCGAGCGACGGATCGGTCCACGCACAGGCGCCGGCGAGTTCCGCCATGGTTTGCGCCAGCAGCCACGGCCGGCCGTACGCTCCGCGGCCGATCATGACGCCGTCGGCACCGGACTGGCCTAGCGCCTCGCGGGCATCGTCGACCGAGCAGATGTCGCCGTTGACGATGACCGGAAGCGATACTGCGTCCTTCACCTTGCGGATGAACGCCCAGTCCGCCGATCCCTTGTACATCTGGCATCGCGTACGGCCATGGACGGTGATCATCTTGACCCCGAGATCCTCGGCAATCCGCGCCAGCTCGGGCGCGTTCAGGCTCGAATGGTCCCAGCCCATGCGCATCTTTAGCGTGACAGGAATGCTTACGGCCTTCACCGTCGCGTCGATGAGGCTGGTCGCAAGCGGCAGGTTGGCCATCAAGCGCCGAGCCCGCGTCGCCGTTGACGACCTTTCGAACCGGACAGCCCATGTTGATGTCGATGATCGCCGCGCCGCGCTGTTCGTTGAGCTTCGCCGCCTCGGCCATGACCCCGGGCTCGCAACCGGCAAGCTGAAGCGAGACCGGCTGTTCGCACGGGTCCCACAGCGCTTTCTGGAGCGACTGGCGAGTCTCACGGATCATCGCCTGGCTGGCGATCATCTCGCTGACCGTCAGGCCCGCGCCATAGCGCTTGACGACGCGGCGGAACGGCAGGTCGGTGACGCCGGTCATCGGCGCCAGGATCACCGGCGCGTCGATCCGCACCGGACCGATCTGAGATTGGCTTCAACATAACCATGGGCCGGCGGGAGATAGTGGAACAACCCTTGGCGGACAAGGCAAGCGCGCCTAGACGCCCGCCCTGTGACAACGACCGCACTCATCGTCGCTGCCGGAAAAGGCGAGCGGCTCGGCGGCGGACTTCCCAAGCAGTACCGGCTGCTGGGCGGAAAGCCTGTGCTTCGGAGGGCTGTCGAAGCCTTCGCTTCGCATCCTGCAGTCGCCAGCGTCCGCGTCGTCATCGGCAGCGGCCAGCAGGAGCTTGCAAGCGAGGCTCTGACCGGCCTCGACGTCGGGCAACTGATCGAGGGCGGTGCACAACGCGCCGATTCTGTTCGCGCCGGGTTGGCGCAGCTGTCCGGCGATGCGGTCATGGTCCACGACGCCGCCCGCCCTTTCTGCCCTTCGGCCGTTATCGACCGCTTGCTTGCCTCGCTCGAATTCTATGATGGAGCCGCCCCGGTCGTGGCCTGTCGGCGATACGCTGGCGCGCGCGCCTTCGGGTGCGATCGGCGAAGCGGTCGAGAGAAGCGGCGTGGTTCGAGTGCAGACCCCGCAAGCGTTTCGGCTCGATCCCCTCCGCCGCGCCTACAGCCAGTGGTCGGGCTCCGCGCCAACCGATGAAACCACCGTCGCCCGCGCCGCCGGGCTGACCGTCGCAGCAATCGAGGGCGATCCGGCGCTCGAGAAAATCACCACCGCCGCGGATTTTTCGCGGGCGGAGCAATGGCTCGAGTTCCGCCTGGTGGCCCGAACCGGCACGGGCTTCGACGTCCACGCCTTCGCCGGCGAGGGCCCGATCGTGCTCGGCGGGGTCGCAATCCCGCACTCGCGCGGGCTGGCCGGGCACAGCGATGCCGACGTCGTCCTCCACGCCATTACCGACGCGCTTCTCGGGGCCGCCGGGCTCGGTGACATCGGCGAGCATTTCCCGCCGTCAGATCCGCAGTGGAAAGGCGCGTCGTCGGATCGCTTCCTGGCATATGCCGCAACGCTGATCCGCGAACGCGGCGGAATCGTCGATCATGTCGACTGCACGGTCATTTGCGAGGAACCCAAGGTGGGGCCGCATCGCTTCGCAATCAGGACCAACATCGCGGAGATACTGGAAATCGCCATCGAACAGGTCAGCATCAAGGCCACGACCACCGAAGGGCTGGGCTTTACCGGGCGCCGCGAAGGGATTGCGGCGCAGGCAGTTGCCACCATCCGCCTGGAGAGCCGCCGGTGACGCAATCGCTGCTTCCGCAGGAACTGTACGACAGGGCCAAAGAGGTGGTCGACGCCAACCGCAAGCTGGGCCGGCGCGTTGCAGTCGCCGAAAGTTGCACCGGCGGGCTGGTTTGCGCCGCACTGACCGAAATCCCGGGTTCGTCCGAAGTCTTCGAAGCCGGCTACATCACCTATTCGAACGCCTCCAAGATCGACGACCTGGGCGTCAGCGAAGAGGTCGTCGAGACGTTCGGAGCGGTCAGCGTCGCCACTGCCTGGGCAATGGCGAGAGGCGCCCTGTCCGCCAGCAAGGCCGATGTCGCGGTGGCGATTACGGGCATAGCGGGTCCTGGCGGCGGAACCCCGACCAAGCCGGTCGGAACGGTCGTGTTCGCCTGTGCAGAGCGCGGCGCCGACCCGTCGCAGATCGTCGCCGACCAGAAGCATTTCGACTGCGACGGCCGCGCCGCCGTGCGGCTTCAGGCGGCGCTTTGCGCGCTCGACTTGCTGATGCCGTAGAGCGCTGCGGCGCGGCGCTCGAAGGCGTCGATCATTCGCCGCAACGCGCGATCGAACATCTGCCCGGCAAGAGCTTCGAAAACCCGCGAGCGGAACGCGAAGTCGACGCTGAAGTGAAGGTTTGTCCCGCCGTCATCGGCGCGATCGAAGTTCCATTCGTTGTGAAGGAACTTCAGCGGCCCTTCGACATAGTCGACGCAGATCCGGTCCGGCCGCTGTTTGACGACGCGGCTGGTGAACCGTTCCTTGAACGCACTGAATCCGACTATGAGGTCGGCGACTGTTTCCTTTTCGCTCGACGAGCGGATTCGTACCGCCACAACCCACGGCAGGAATTCGTCATAGCTGCCGACGTCGGCGACCAGGTCGAACAATTGTTCGGGTGAATAAGGGAGATGGCGCGTTTCGCTGTGCCGGGGCATCAGCCGTTCGCCCGCTCCAGCTTGGCCGAACGCGCGGCCTGCATTGCCTTGAAATCGTCCCCGGCGTGATAGCTGGAGCGCGTGAGCGGCGAGGCGGCGACCAGCAGGAAGCCCTTGGCACGGGCAATGGCGGCATAAGCGTCGAACGCCTTGGGCGTAACGAATTCGTCGACCTTCGCGTGACGCGGAGTCGGCTGCAGATATTGCCCCATGGTGAGGAAATCGACGCCTGCCGAGCGCATGTCGTCCATTACCTGGTGAACTTCCAGGCGCTGTTCGCCAAGGCCGACCATCAGCCCCGATTTGGTGAAGATGTGAGGTGCCTTGCGCTTGACGCTTTCGAGCAGCCTGAGCGAGGCATAATAGCGGGCCCCCGGCCTGATCGTCGGATAAAGGCGCGGAACCGTCTCCAAATTGTGGTTGAAGACATCCGGGCCAGCCTCGACGATGGCGTCGATTGCGCTCTCCGCCTTGTTGCGGAAGTCGGGCGTGAGGATTTCGACCGTCGTGTTGGGCGTATTTCGGCGGAGCGCCTCGATCACCTTGACGAACTGCGACGCACCGCCGTCGGGAAGATCGTCGCGATCGACGGAGGTGACGACGATATGTTCGAGCCCGAGCTCGGCCGCAGCGGTCGCGACGTGCTCCGGCTCCAGCGGGTCGACGATACGCGGCATCCCGGTCTTGACGTTGCAGAAGGCGCAGGCGCGCGTGCAGGTGTCGCCCAGGATCATCACGGTCGCGTGCTTCTTGGTCCAGCACTCGCCGATGTTGGGGCAGGCAGCTTCTTCGCAGACCGTCGCCAGGTTGAGGTCGCGCATTAGCCGGCGCGTGGCGTGATAGCCTTCGCTTGTGGGTGCCTTGACTCGAATCCAGTCGGGCTTGCGCTGGCGAGCTGGCGCTTGGGGCGGGATACCTGCGGGAACGTTCATGCCGGCCAGATAGCGACGGCTACCGCCGCTTGCCAGTCCTGCATCGCCGATATAGCGGAACCGGCATGCCCAGACTTACGCGATTGATCGAAGGTTACCGCCGATTCCGCTCCAGCCGCTGGCCCAACGAGCGCGAGCGCTGGTCGGAGCTTGCCGAGGGGCAGAGCCCGAAGGTCATGGTCATCGCCTGCTCCGACAGCCGGGTCGATCCAGCGGAGATTTTCGACACCCGCCCGGGTGAGATTTTCGTGGTTCGAAACATCGCCAACCTTGCTCCGCCGTTCGAAACGACGGCTGGCTATCACGGCGTGTCGGCAGCGCTCGAGTTCGGAGTGACCCAGCTCGAGGTCGAGGAAGTCCTCGTCCTTGGCCACGGATCGTGCGGCGGATGCGCAGCGGCGCTGACCGGCCAGTTCGACGGAGCCCCGTCGGGCGAAGGCCGCTTCATAGCCAATTGGGTATCCATGCTTCATCCGGTGCGCGACCGCGTCCGGGCCAAGCACAGCGAGCTCAATGCGGATGCCGCCCTGGAAATGGAGTGGGAAGCGGTGAAGCTCAGCCTTGCAAACCTGCGGACATTTCCCTGGATAGCCGAACGCGAAAAGGCCGGCCTCCTGAAAGTCCATGGCGCCCACTTCTCGATTTCCGAGGGGCGCCTGTACGTGCTCGACGAGACGGAAGGTAACTTCCGCCCCGCCTGAGCCGTTTCGCTTAGCAGCGTACGTTGTAGTTGTAGTGCGGCTGACCGTACTGGTCGACGTAATAGCAATAGCCGCGGGTATCGCGGTAATATTGGTGGCCGTTGATGACAGCGCCGAGAACGCCGCCGAGAATGGCACCGGCGATCGCGCCTTCACCCGTGCTCACGCCCGGGAGAACCGCTCCACCGACTGCGCCTGCAGCACCGCCGATCGCGGCACCCGCAGCAGCGCGGCCGAGCTGGCCGTTATCGTTGTTGTACGGCTGGTTATAGCCATAGGGGCTGTTGTAGCCGTACGGGTCGTTATAGCCGTACGGGTTCGTGGCGCAGCCGGTGAGTCCGATTGCGCCGGCGACTGCGGCCGTAAGTGCGAGACGTTTCATTGTTCGTCCTCCAGAGTATCCACCCCCTCAACTGTGGAGATTCAGTGCGCGAGAAGGCGTTTCGTTCCCGAATTAATGGGCTAATACGCGCCGGAACGAAGGGATTGAGTAGATGAGTAACGGCAGTGCGAACGAACGCGAGGCCAACATCGCCCTGCTGATCGATGCCGACAACGCCTCGCCCGACCACCTCGACGAGGTTCTCCTGGTCCTGGGCGAGCTCGGCACGATCAACATCCGCCGCGCCTACGGCAACTGGGCCAAGGCGAGCCTCAAGGGCTGGGGTGACCTTTCCGGGCTCCACTCGATCGTCCCGATGCAGCAGTTCGACGTGGTCAAGGGCAAGAGCGCGACTGACATGCGGATGACCATCGATGCGATGGACCTGCTTTACCGGGGCAATGTCGACGGCTTCGGGATCATGTCGTCGGACAGCGACTTCCTGCCGCTGGCGCAGCGAATCCGCGAGGACGGGCAGCCCGTCTACGGCTTCGGCACCTCGAAAACGCCGCTGAGCTTCCGGCAGGCCTGCACGCGCTTCTTCGATATCGCAGCCCTGGTCGCCAACCAGCCGGTCGAAGGACAGACGGAGAAGGAAGTCGCGGAACGGCCGGTGGACCCTGCCCTGCTCGAGGTGCTCGGCCACGCCTACAAGGCATCCGAACGCGACGAAGACGGGTACACGACGCTGTCCGAGCTGGGCCAACGCGCGAAGGCGGTTTCGAGCTTCGCCACCCGCAACTACGGCTACACGCGGCTGTCGGACCTGCTTCGCGCAATACCCAATTTCGACGTGAAGACCGGGCCCGACGACCGTCTCCTCGTCAAGCGCCTGCGCTAAGGGAACCCGCGCTCGCCCCTGCCCGTTGCCGAAGCAACAGACAGGAGGACTTCAATGGCCGACGGGCGGCAGGAGCTCGAATCCAAATTCTGGGAGTCGATCGAGAACTCCCCCTTCGTAATGCTTGGTCTCAAAGGCAGCGGCTTCACAAGGCCGATGACCGTGCAGACCGACGACGACAGGAACATCTACTTTTTCGCGTCGCGCTCGGAAGAGCTGGTGAAAGGACTGTCGGAATCGCGCCAGGCGGTGGCGTCCTATTCAAGCAACGGCCACGACTTCTTCGCTTCGATGGAAGGCGAACTGGTCCCCGACAACGACCGCTCCAAGATCGACCAGTTGTGGAACCCGCTGATCGCGGCCTGGTACGACAAGGGAAAAAACGACCCGGATCTCGTCTTGCTGCGCTTCGACGCGGATCGGGCGGATGTGTGGGACGCAGGGACTGCGTCGGCGTTGAAGACGGCTTGGTTCAAGCTGACCGGCCGCGACCCTGCACAACAGATGGACGACAGCCGGGCGGAGGTGACGATATGAGCGATACCCAGGACCGAAGCGAGCGCAGGGCAGAAAGCGCGCGCCGCAACGACGACAGCGACATCATCAAGGCAGCGGAGAAGCAGGAAGTCGATGCCGCCGAGCAGCAAGGCCGCGAGGGCGGCAACCTGCAGACGGACGTCGGCACCCAGGCCGAGAAGCTGCGAGCGACCGATCCCGATGCGGACGAAAGCGTCACCAAGGGCGACCACATCGCGCACGGCCAGGGCGAGACCCCTTCGCACCCGGCCACAAAAGTCGTCACCGAGCGCGACTAGGCGCCAACGCACGACTGTTGCCCCGTAGCCACGCTTCGGAGGCGTTTGCGGCGGATGCGGTGAATTGTGGAACCGGCTCTTCGGGCAGGGGTTGAGCGCGTTAACCCAAGTCACTCGAACGAACGGGACATGGTCGCAACCGGGGCAACCCAGCAATTCCTGCGAACCGCAGTTGACGCACTCGAAGGCGCGGGCGACTGGCGCGCCCTTCTCGACGACATTCCGGTGCCGATTTACACGACCGATGCCGCGGGCGCAGTGACTTACTGGAATTCGATCTGCGCCGAACTCGTTGGCCGTGAGCCGCAAATGGGCGAAGATCGCTGGTGCGTGACCTGGAAGCTGTACACGGTTTCGGGAGAGCCGCTTGCGCACGACGAGTGCCCGATGGCCCGCGCCATCCATGAAAAGCGCCCGGTCCACGACGAAATCATCATCGTCGAGCGCCCGGACGGCGACCGACTGGCCTGCCGCCCCTATCCGACGCCCTATTTCAACCGTGATGGCGAACTGGACGGAGCGATCAACCTCATCATCGAAGTCACGCACGAGCAGGCGGCCGAACTGACCGAGCAAGCGGAGCGTTGCCGGCGCCTCGCGCGTGCGACGACGGACCCGCGCGCGGCGGCAATCCTTGCCGAAATGGCCAAGGGCTATGCGCAAACCGCCGAGAAGCTGAGGGCCAGCGAGTAAAGCGCTGCGGGGCGCCGCCCGCTTCAGCCACCTATCGGGTCAGTTTCCGGTACGTCATCCGGTGCGGACGATCCGCTTCGGGGCCGAGGCGCCGGAGCTTGTCTTCCTCATAGGCCTCAAAATTGCCTTCGAACCACTCGACGTGGCTGTCGCCCTCGAAGGCGAGGATATGCGTCGCAAGCCGGTCGAGGAAGAAGCGATCGTGGCTGATGACGACGGCGCAGCCGGCGAAATTCTCCAGCGCATCTTCAAGCGCTCGCAAGGTCTCGACGTCGAGGTCGTTGGTCGGCTCGTCGAGGAGTAGGACGTTACCGCCTTCCTTCAGCATCTTCGCCAGGTGGACGCGGTTGCGTTCGCCGCCCGACAGCTGGCCGACCTTCTTTTGCTGGTCGGGCCCGCGGAAGTTGAACGCGCCGACATAAGCGCGGCTGTTCACGTCGAACTTGCCCAGCTTGATGATGTCGACCCCGCCCGAGACTTCTTCCCAGACGTTGTGGCTCGAATCGAGCGCATCGCGGCTCTGGTCGACGTAGCCGAGGTGGACCGTCGGACCGACGTCGATTTCCCCCGAATCGGGAGTTTCCTGCCCCGTGATCAGCTTGAACAGCGTGGTCTTGCCGGCACCGTTGGGCCCGATCACGCCGACGATCCCGCCGGGCGGCAGGCTGAACGACAGGTCCTCGAACAGCAATTTGTCGCCGTAAGCCTTGGTCAGGCCGTTGGCTTCGATGACCTTTCCGCCCAGCCGCTCGGGGACCTGGATGAGGATTTCGCCCTTTGTCGGCGCGCGCTTGTCCTGCGCCTCCACCAATTGGTCGAATGCCTTGATTCGCGCCTTTGACTTGGCCTGGCGGGCCTTGGGCGAGCGGCGGATCCACTCCAGCTCGTCGGAGATCGCTTTTTGCTTCCCAGTCTCTTCGCGCTCTTCCTGCTCCAGCCTTTTTGCCTTTTTTTCCAGATAGGTGGAGTAGTTTCCTTCGTACACGTAATAGCGGCCCCGATCGAGCTCCAGGATCCAGTTGACGACATTGTCGAGGAAGTAGCGGTCGTGGGTGACGAGGATGACGTTGCCGGGATAGTCGATCAGGTGCTTTTCGAGCCACTGGACGCTTTCGGCGTCGAGGTGGTTGGTCGGCTCGTCGAGCAGCAGTATCTTGGGTTTTTCGAGGAGCAGCCGGGTTAGCGCGACTCGCCTCTTCTCGCCGCCCGACAGCTTCTCGACCGAGGAATCGCCTGGCGGACAGCGCAATGCGTCCATCGCGATCTCGAGCTGGTTGTCGAGGGTCCAGCCGTCGACAGCGTCGATCTTCTCCTGGAGGTCGCCCATTTCGGCCATCAGCGAATCGAAATCGTCGCCTGGGTCGGCCATTTGCGCGGAGATTTCGTTGAAGCGCTCGATCATGTCGGCGATCTCGCGGACTCCGTCCATGACATTCTCTTTCACCGTCTTGGACGGGTCGAGCTGCGGCTCCTGCTCCAGATAGCCGACGGTAATCCCCTCGCCTGCCCAGGCCTCGCCGCTGAACTCCTTGTCGCGGCCGGCCATGATCTTCATCAGGGTCGACTTGCCGGAACCGTTGGGGCCCACGATTCCGATCTTGGCATCCTGGTAGAATTGCAGGTTAATGCCGTTGAGGATGGGCTTGCTGCCCGGGAAGGCCTTGGTCAGGCCTTTCATCACAAAGCTGTACTGGGCGGCCATGGGGTCGCGGGTATCCTTCAAAGAGTATGGAAAGTCGCCACGCGAAGTAGTGGACGCGGCCCCGGATTTCTAGTCGCGGCCGACCATCGCTTCGGCATCGGCAAAGCGATAGTCGCGATATTGGTCGCGAAGAGTCTTCTTTGAGAGCTTTCCGGTCGCGCTGTGCGGCAGCTCTTCTACGAACTCGATGGCGTCGGGCTGCCACCACTTCGAAACATGCTTGGCCAAACGCTCGCGGATATCTTGCACCGTGACGTCGCTGCCCTTGGCGCGAACCACGAGCAGGAGCGGTCGCTCGTCCCACTTGGGATGGGGAATGGCGATGGCCGCCGCTTCCGCCACTCCGGGGCAGCCGACCGCCGCGTTTTCGAGATCGATGGAGCTAATCCACTCGCCGCCGGACTTGATGACGTCCTTGGCACGATCGGTGATCTGCATGGTCCCGTCGGCGTGGATCACCGCAACGTCGCCGGTATCGAACCAGCCATCCTCGTCGACCGAGTCGCTGTCGTCCTTGAAATAGCGCTTGATGATCCACGGCCCTCGCGCCTGAAGTCGGCCCGACGAGACTTCGTCGCGAGGAAGCTCTTCGCCCTCGTCGTCGACGACCCGCAGTTCGACCCCGAACGGCGGTTTGCCCTGCTTGGCGATCAGGTCGAGCTGTTCGTCGTCGCTCAACGATCGCCAGTTGGCGGGCTTGGAGCGGCAGGTCCCGATCGGCGATGTCTCGGTCATTCCCCAGGCGTGACCGATGTCGATGTTGCGGTTTCGGAACCACTCGATCATCGCTCGCGGCGCAGCCGAGCCGCCGATAGTGACCTGCTGAAGCGCCCCAAGGTTTTCGCCCGTGCGCTCGATATATTCGATCATCGTCAGCCACACGGTCGGGACTCCGGCCGAGTGGGTTACCCCCTCGTCTCGAAACAGCTTGCACATCCGTTCCGGACGATAGTCCGCGGAAAGCACCAGCTTTGCGCCGCTCGCCGGAGCCGACCAGGGGATTCCCCAGGCGTTGGCGTGAAACATTGGCACGATCGGAAGCACGACCGACTGCCGCGACAGGTCGAAGACGTCCGGGGTCATCGATGCCATCGTGTGAAGTACGGTCGAGCGGTGCTCGTAGAGCACCCCTTTCGGATTGCCAGTCGTTCCCGACGTGTAGCAAAGGCCGCACGGATCGCGCTCGTCGCCTTCGAACCAGCCATAGTCGCCGCTTTCAGGGGCAATCCAGCCGGTAAAATCGTCTTCGAAGCAAAGGTAGGTCTCGATGGTTCGCCAGCGCGGCTTCATCCGTTCAATGATCGGCGCAAAGGCACGATCGTAGAGAAGCACGCGATCCTCCGCGTGGTTGGCGATGTAATCGAGCTGGTCGTCGAAGAGCCGCGGATTGATCGTGTGGAGCACGCCGCCCATCCCGCAGGCGCCATACCAGGCGGTGAGATGGTGCGAATGGTTCATCCCGAGCGTCGCAACGCGATCGCCCGGACGAATGCCGAGCCGCTCGAGCGCCTGGGCCATTTGCCGCGCCTCGCGGGCTACCGAGGACCAGTTTGTCCGTGTCAGCGAGCCGTCGGCCCAGGCGGAAACGATTTCCCCGTCGGGATGCTCGCGCTCGGCATGGTCCACAAACCGCATCACGCGCAGTGGCCAGTCCTGCATTGCGCCCAAGCTCATCTTGCCGCCCCCCGGCTATGGTCGCGGCATCATGCCCGAATTCGCGCGGCGAACAAGGGATTGGACCCCAGCTTCGCTGGGGTGACGACCTGAGGCTCGTCAGAACGGGAGCTTGAACCCTGGCGGAAGCGGGATTCCGCTGGTCATCTTCTGCAGTTCGGGCGCTGCGGCCGCATCGGCCTTCGCCTTGGCGTCGTTGAGGGCCGCGGTAACCAGGTCCTCGAGCATCGATTTTTCCGACGGCTTGAGGAGGCTTTCGTCGATCGTGACTGCGATGATCCGGCCCTTCGCCGAAGCCCGGACCTTCACCAGCCCTCCGCCGGCGGCGCCCTCGACCTCCATCTTGTCGAGATTCTCCTGTGCCTTTTCCATCTCGGCCTGGACGTCCTGGGCCATCTTCATGATTTCATCGAGGTTCGGCATGTCGGGCATCTGTCATGCACCTTTCGTGAGTGAAAACGATTCAAGTTCGGCCTCCGGGAAGGCATCGACGGCGGCGGCGACCGAAGGGTCCTGGAGGACCTGCGCGCGGACCTTTTCCTCGGCCATCTTTTCCTGCTCGAGGAGCGAGGGCTCGGCGCCTTCATCGGCGATTGAAACAACCCAGGTCGCTCCAGTGATCCCTTTCAAGGCCGCCGCAATCTCGCGGGACCAGTCCGCACCCATCGGCCGAAGCGGCTTCACGGCAAGCTCTGGCGCGGCATAGCGCACCAGGCCGACCTGGTCGTGAAGCTGCACGGCGAGCTGGTGCTTTCCGGCGCTTTCCAGCGCCCGGACGAGGGAAGCGAAGTCACCTGGAAGCTGCGGCGACGAGGACGACGATGGCGGCGGCGGGGCAGCTGCCGACTTCGACGGCGCTCCTGCGGGAATCGCGGCCCCGGACAGGCCCTCTAGCACGGTCGCGGGGTCGGGAAGGTCGGCGGAGTGGATCAGCCGAAGGATGGCCATCGTCGCGGCTTCCTGCGGGTCCGGAGCAATGATGACGTCCGAAAGACCCTTCAGGAGCATCTGCCACAGCCGGTGAAGCTGCCCCCACGAAAGCCGGTCGGCCAATTTCTCGGAAAAATCGCGCTGCTCGGCCGACAGCAAGGCGTCGACCTGCGCTCCGGCCTTGGCGCGAGTCGCGGAGTGGAGCGCTTCCATGAGCCCGCGAAGGATGGACGCCGGGTCCATTCCGAGGTCGTTGGCCTCGTCCATGGCCGCCAGGGCCTTCGCCGACGCGCCTTGCAGAACCAGCTCGAGCAGGTCGCGGATTCGCCCGCGGTCGGCAAGCCCGAGCATGTCGCGGACTTGTTCGGCAGTGACCGTGCCGGCTCCATGAGCGATCGCCTGGTCGAGAATAGACAAACCGTCGCGGGCCGATCCCTCGGCGGCGCGGGCGATCATTGCCAGCGCATCCGGTTCGACTTCCACGCCTTCCGCTGTGGCGACTTGCGCGAAATGGGCGACGAGCTTCGCTGGGTCGATTCGCCTCAGGTCGAAACGCTGGGTGCGTGACAGTACCGTAACCGGGATCTTGTTCACTTCGGTGGTGGCGAAGAGGAATTTCACATGCTCAGGCGGCTCCTCAAGAGTTTTCAGCAAGGCATTGAAAGACGCCGTGGAAAGCATGTGCACTTCGTCGATGATGTAGATTTTGTAGCGAGCCGAAACCGAGGCGTAGCGAACCGCGTCGATGATCTCGCGCATGTTGTCGACGCCGGTGTGCGACGCGGCGTCCATCTCGACCACGTCGATATGGCGGCCCTCGGCGATCGCCCGGCAATTCTCGCATTCTCCGCACGGGGTGATGGTCGGCTGCCCCTGCCCGTCGGGCCCGATGCAGTTGAGCGCCTTTGCGATCAGCCGCGCAGTCGAGGTCTTGCCAACTCCGCGCACTCCGGTGAGCAGGAAAGCGTGGGCGATCCGGTCACGCTCGATGGCATTGGCGAGCGTCTTCACCATCGCGTCCTGCCCGATCAGCTGGTCGAACGTCTGCGGGCGGTATTTGCGGGCGAGGACCCGGTACGGCGAGGCCGGGGCCGAAGCCTCCGGCAGGTCGAGTCCAAGTGCAGGCGATTCGTCGGTCATCGTGCCTGTTGTAGGCACCGCTTCGTTCGATTGCGAGCGGTTGCCTAAGCGCGAAACTGCCCCCATATGGCGCCCGGGAGCCGGGCGGACGGGGCTGTCGCCAACCTGGTCAGGTCCGGAAGGAAGCAGCCACAGTGATTTCGTCCCGGGTCGTTCCGGTTCCCACCCGCCTCCGCTGAAGCTACGGCGGGAAAGCCCGTTACCCTCTCAACCAGTTGCGCGCGCTCGGCGGGATCCGCACGGTGAGGGTTTCCATGTCCCCGGTGAGGATGATCTGGCAGGCGAGCCGCGATGTCCGCGTTGCGTGCGCGGCGAAGTCGAGCATGTCCTCCTCCTCGTCGCTGGCCGGCGGCAATTTCTCGAAATCGGCATTGTCGACGATGACGTGGCAGGTCGAACAGGCCATCACGCCCTCGCACGCGCCTTCGAGCGGCTGCTTGGCGGCCCAGGCGACGTCGAGCAGCCGCTGGCCCGCCTTTGCCTCGACTTCCTTGTCGAGCGTTCCGTCGGGCTTATAGAAACGCACCCGGGTCACGCGGCAAATTTCCCTTGCGACTCTGCGGCCGCGTTGATCCGCACAAGCGCGCCCGTCAGCTCCTCTTCGCTCGTATAGCGGCCGAAGCCGATCCGGATCGACGCGCTCGCCTCGCGATCGCTCAGCCCGATTGCCCTGAGAACGTGGCTCGGACGGCCCGATCCGCTCGCGCAGGCGCTTCCCAGCGAAAATGCGATATCGCGAAGGTCTGAAAGAATTCTTGCCGAATCAATTCCTTGGCGACGTATATTGAGATTTCCGTGGAAGCGCTGATCGCAGCTTCCGTTGACCACCCAGTCGGGGCCGAGAGCGCCCAACGCCGCGCTCCAAAGGCGCTCGACATGCCGATGATCGACATCGCGGCGCTCGGAAGCCAGCTTGGCGGCTGCTCCGAAACCGACGCACAGCGCCGGCGAAAGAGTGCCTGAACGAAGCCCGAGTTCCTGTCCGCCGCCATGGATCAGCGGCTCGGGCTCGCAGCCGTTGCGAATCCACAGCGCGCCAATGCCCTTCGGCCCGTAGATCTTGTGCGCCGAGACCGCGACCAGGTCGGGACCGTCGGGGATTTCAACCCTGCCGAGTGCCTGGACCGCATCGCAGAGCATCGGAGCGCCGACTTGGTGAGTTAGGCTGGCAATTTCCCCGACCGGCTGGATCACCCCGATCTCGTTGTTGACCAGCATCACCGCCACCAGCGCGACATCCTCGTCCAGCGCTGCCTCCACGTCGTCGAGACCGACAAGGCCGTCGCGCCCGACCGGAAGGTAGGTGACTTCGACTCCCCTGCCCTCGAGCCATTTGCAGCTGTCGAGAACCGCCGCATGCTCGGTCTGGACGGTGACGATCCGTTTGCGCCCCGGCGGCGCCTTGGCGATCGTGCCCTTGATTGCCCAGTTGATCGCCTCCGTGGCGCTTCCGGTGAAGGCGATGCTGCCGCCTTCCAGCCCGATCGCGGCCTCGACCTGCTTCCTGGCGATTGCGATTGCCGCGGCAGCTTCCCGCCCCTGCCGCGAGGGCGAGTGGGGATTGGCGTACTTGTCCTCCAGCCATGGCCGCATCGCCGCCGCCACCTCGGGAGCAAGCGGGGTCGTCGCCTGGTAGTCGAGATAGATCATGCCGCCTTCGCGGATGCCTCTTGCGCAATTCGAGCCCACTCGGCGAGGAAGGCATCGATGTCGGCTTCGCTCGTGCCCGGGCCAAAGCTGATCCGCAGGAACCCCGCCGACACCTCCTCCGGGACGCCCATCGCCGCGAGAACGTGGCTGGCCTTTGCCTTCCCTGACGAGCAGGCACTTCCCGCCGAAACCGCAAAGCCGGCCAGGTCGAAACGGACGAGTAGCGCTGCGCTCGTCCCTCCGGGGAGCGAAACCGCGCCAATCGTCGGGGCTCGCGGCGCGTCTTCGGCGATAATGGTTCCGCCCGCCGCTTTGACCCCGTCCTCCAGCCGCGCTCGCAACGTTGCCAGCCGCTCCATGTCATAGGGGCTGGCCGAAAGCGCTGCTGCGAACGCCATCGCTCCAGGGACGTCCTGGGTGCCGCGGCGGTAGCCTTTTTCCTGGCCCCCGCCACAGGCCTGGAGGTTGGACAGGTCGCGAACCAGGAGCGCGCCTATACCCGGCGGACCGCCGAGCTTGTGGGCGCAGATGGCGATGAAGTCGGCGTCCGGGAGCGGAAGCTTCGACGCGCCCTGCGCGCAGTCGGCCAGCAGCAGGCTCCCCGAATCGCGAATCTTGGCGGCAAGCCTCTCGAGAGGCTGGATCACGCCGGTCTCGTTATTGACCTGCTGGATGGCAACCAGCGCCGGGCCTTTCGCAAGCACCGACTCCAACGCCGATTCGTCGATAAGCCCGTCGGAGTCGACCGGAAGGACGGTCGAGCCCTCGCCCATCGCATGGCCGACGATCGCGTGTTCGGTCGCTCCGTGCGCCCGCCCCGACGGTGTCGCACAGCGCGCTGCAATCTCGACGCTTTCACTCGCACCCGAGGTAAAAACGACGTCATGGCGCCAGTCGAGCGCGTCCTTGAGCGTTTCGCGTGCCTCTTCCAGCAAGGCGCGCGCTCTGCGCCCCTCGCTATGCGGGCTGTTGGGGTTCGCCCACTCGGCCAGCCCGCGATGAAGCGCTTCGCGCGCGCAATCGAGAACCGGCGTGGTGGAGGCGTGGTCGAGGTAAATTCGCTGAGTCATTTTGGCGGATATCTGCCGATTGCCTGTTGGAGTCCCCACCCTATATAGGACCTTCAGCCGCGGCGCACCGTCGTCCGGCCCCATTTCACGTCACGCGAGCAGCCGCACACCATGCCCGAAGTCATTTTTCCAGGTCCCGAGGGTCGCCTCGAAGGCCGTTTCCATCCAGGACCGCGCCCACGCGCGCCGGTCGCGATGATCCTCCACTCGCACCCGCAAGCCGGCGGGACGATGAATAACAAGATCGTCCAGCTGCTCTACCAGACGTTCGTGAAGCGCGGCTTTGCTACTCTTCGGTTCAACTTCCGGGGAGTCGGCAGGAGCCAGGGCACGTTCGACAACGGCATCGGCGAGCTGTCAGACGCGGCAAGTGCGCTCGACTGGGTCCAGCAAATCCATCCCGAAGCGGAGACGACGTGGATCGCCGGGGTTAGCTTTGGCGCCTGGATTGGCATGCAGCTGCTGATGCGGCGTCCGGAAATCCGTGGCTTCATCTCGATCGCGCCGCCGGCGAACATGTACGATTTCAGCTTCCTCGCACCCTGCCCGTCCTCGGGAATCATCATCCAGGGCGAAAATGACGAGGTGGTCACCCCCGGCGCAGTCCAGAAGCTTGTCGACAAGCTGCGGACGCAAAAGCACATCACTATCACCCACGATGTGATTCCCGGGGCAAACCACTTCTTCGCCAGCGAACTCGACCTGTTGATGAAGAGCGTCGACGACTATCTCGACATGCGTCTTGCGACCGATCCCAAGCGACCGGCTATAACGACCAAATCAGGACGTTAGCGAGAAGGACGGCGGCGGCGGCAAGCATGAGCGCGCCCTTCGCCCGGTCGGCACGACCGGTGACGATCCGAACGCCGGCGAATCCCAGCAGGAAAGCGCAAATCACTGCCAGTGCCAGTGCCGCCGAGGTAAGTGTTTCCAAAATCGGGATTCCTTTCACCAAGGCTTAACCGATGTCGTCCATTGTTGCGACCGTGGACATCGCTGAACAACAGGCGCGACTCGAGGAAGCTTTCGAGCGGATCGAGGAAACCATTCTCCCGTGCATCGCGATGATGCTCGAGACGCTTCTCGATGCGTCGGCAAGCGCCGCCCAAACCGATCCTAAGGCGCTTGCGGCCGAGCTCCAGATCCTCGCTGCCGAGCTCGAGGAGCTCACGCAGGCCGTCGAGCGATCGAGCCCGGTCCACGTCCTGCCCGGCGAGTACAAGGCGAAAACCGCCGCCGCTTAGGACCCGCCGAGGATCCGGGCGTGAAGCTCCGGATCGATATTGCCTCCCGACACGATCGCGACGGTGCCGTCGACAAGCTCGACCTTGCCCGCCAGCAGCGCAGCAAGCGCAACCGCGCCGCCTGCTTCGACAACCAGCTTATGCTCGCGCCAGGCGAAGCGGACCGCCGCCTTCGCCTCTTCGTCGGTGACTGCCACCGCGACCGCATTTCGGTCGCGCAGGATACCGAATGTTATCGGCGAGACCCGCGGTGTCTGCAGGGCGTCGCAAAGCGTATCGGGCGCGTCAGGCCCGACAGGGACGATCTCACCTTTGGCCAGCGACTGCTTCATGTCGTCCCAGCCTTCCGGCTCGACGATGGTGATTGCCGCGTCCGGGCAGGCGAGCGCGATTCCCGATGCCAGCCCGCCGCCTCCGCAGGGAACGACGATCCGCTTGGGCGGGCGCTTCATCTGGTCGAGGATTTCGAGCCCGACGGTCCCCTGCCCTGCAACGATCGCGCAATCGTCGAAGCTGGGCACGACGACCGCCTTGCGGTCGCTTGCAAGCGCCTGCGAAATCTCCTCGCGGCTCTCGGTGCGGCGGTCGTAGAAGACGATCTCGGCGCCATGTGCTCGCGTTGCGGCCACCTTCACCGCCGGCGCATCCGAAGGCATGACGATTACCGCCGGGATACCAAGGCGTTTTGCAGCTATCGCCACACCCTGCGCATGGTTGCCCGACGAAAAGGCCACGACACCGTGCAATCGCTGCTCGTCGGTCAGCTGCAGGAGCCGGTTGGTTGCGCCGCGAAGCTTGAAAGCCTTGCCCGGTCTGGAGGCATTCGCACTTCAGCCACAGCCGTTTCCCGTCAATCGCGGTTTCGATTAGCGTGCGTCTGTTCGACCAGCCCCTTGATTCGCGCACGGGCGGCAACCACGTCCTCTCGGCAGGGAATATCGGCTTTTGCTAAGGCGTTGATATTTCACCCTTTCGATCAGACGTTGCACATCAGCGACATACGGGCTGGAAACAGCGTGTTGCGGACCGATAAATCTTTACAGCGGCAACCCCCGTACATATATCGCGCCTCCGCTGCCCCATGGGACTTCCAACCGCAAGGCAGCTCCATTCTCGAACTACCCGTTGGAGGTCCCTTGAATTGCACAAGCATCATCGCCCGCTGGGGCTAGCGACATCCCCGACCGCCTTTCGTCGGGCTGCTGATATCGCCAAGACACGTCCGGTCCAGCCGGTGACGCTTCTGCGTCCCCACGCTGCGCGCCGCGCTGCGCGGTTCTTTATCGAGAACTTTCCCGGGCGGTCGCTCTACGCGGTCAAGGCGAATCCCTCTCCGGACCTCCTGAAGGTTCTGTGGGAGTCGGGCGTTACGCATTACGACGTAGCGTCGATGGGCGAGGTTCGCCTCGTCCACGAGATGCTTCCGCAGGCGGTGCTATGCTTCATGCACCCGGTGAAAGCCGAAGAGGCCATTGCCGAAGCCTATTTCGACTACGGCGTGAAGACGTTCAGCCTCGACACGATGGAAGAGCTCGACAAGATCGTCCGGGCGACGAACGGGGCCGAGGATCTCAACCTGCTCGTCCGGCTGCGAGTCTCGTCCGAGCACGCGAAATATAGCCTGGCGTCGAAGTTCGGCGCCGAGCCGGCCGAGCTCAAGGCGCTTCTGATGGCTGCCCGCCAGGCATCCGATGCTCTCGGGCTGTGCTTCCACGTCGGCAGCCAGGCAATGAGTCCGGCGGCCTATGCCGACGCGATGGAGCAGGTTCGGCAGGCAATCGTCGAAGCCGCCGTCACGGTCGACATCGTCGATGTCGGCGGAGGGTTTCCATCCACCTACCCCGGAATGGAGCCGCCGCCGCTGGAGGCCTATTTCCAGGTCATCCACTCGACGTTCGAGGCACTTCCGATCAGCTATTCGGCCGAACTGTGGTGCGAGCCTGGCCGGGCGCTGTGCGCTGAATATGCGAGCCTGCTGGTGCGCGTTGAAAAGCGCCGCGGGGCGGAGCTTTACATCAACGACGGTGCCTATGGCGCCTTGTTCGATGCCGCCCATGTCGGCTGGCGCTTCCCGGTTGCCGCGCTTCGCGATGTCCCATCGCACGCCAAGCCGGTCGGCTTCAGCTTCTACGGCCCCACGTGCGACGATCTCGACCATATGGCCGGGCCATTCGACCTTCCCGCCGATATCCAGGCGGGCGACTATGTGGAGATCGGGATGCTCGGCGCTTATGGCTGCGCGATGCGAACCGCGTTCAACGGGTTCGGCGTGCAGAGCACCGAAATCGTCGACGACGAGCCGATGGCCACGCTTTACGGAGCAAGCCGTGGACTCGACCGTTCGAAGGTCGTGAGGCTGTAGCGGCCGACGACGAGCGATCGTCATCTCCGCGAGCGCGGGGAGCCAGTTGTTTTCTTCGCCAACTTCCCGCTTTCGCGGGAATGACGAAGTATTGGAGCATGGAATGAACGAGGAAACGAAGATCAACGACACCCGCAAGGCGGAGCTCCTGTCGAGCCCGGTCGAGCACATCGACATCACCCAGTTCGATGCCCGCCCGATCGTCGACGCAATGGGCAAGATGAGCTTCACCAGCCGCGACCTGGCGCGCGCGACGGACATCTACAACACGATGATCGAGGACCAGTCGTGCTCGATCATCCTCGTCGTTGCCGGATCGACCTCCGCCGGCGGCTGCATGGATTTGTACGCCGAGCTGGTGAAGTCGAACATGGTCGACGCAATCGTCGCCACCGGGGCAACCATCGTCGACATGGATTTCTTCGAAGCGCTTGGCCACAAGCACTACCAAGCCCTTGAAATCCCGAACGACAAGGTACTGCGCTCGCTCTACATCGACCGCATTTACGACACCTATATCGACGAGCAATCGCTCCAGGAGACCGACCACACGATCGCCCAGATCGCCGGGAGCCTCGAACCGCGCCCCTATAGCTCGCGCGCCTTCATCCGCGAGATGGGCAAGTGGCTGGTAAACAACGGCAAGAAGGACAACAGCCTCGTCAAGCTCGCCTATGAAAATGACGTTCCGATCTTCTGCCCGGCGTTCACCGACAGCTCGGCCGGGTTTGGGCTGGTCAAGCACCAGGTCGATGCGATGAAGCGCGGCGGTCACTACATGACCCTCGACAGCATCGCCGACTTCCGCGAGCTCACCGACATCAAGATCAAGGCCGGAACGACGGGCCTGCTGATGATCGGCGGCGGAGTGCCCAAGAACTTCGCCCAGGACACCGTCGTTTGCGCCGAAATCCTCGGTCACGAGGACGTCGAGATGCACAAATATGCGGTGCAGATCACCGTTGCCGACACGCGCGACGGAGCCTGCAGCTCCTCCACTCTCCAGGAGGCGTGCAGCTGGGGCAAGGTCGACACGGCGATGGAGCAGATGGTGTTCGCCGAAGCGACGAGCGTGCTTCCACTGCTGGCCAGCGACGCCTGGCATCGCGGTGCGTGGCGGAATCGGGAGAAGCGGCGCTTTTCCAAGCTGTTCGACTAAGGACGCTGGACAAACCCGCTTTCGTGCACGACGCTGTGCCCAGCAGGGGGGCAGTCGCCGATGTTGATCGTACTCGCAACGTTATCGATCGCCAGCTCGCCAGAGGCCGACCAGCTTCTCGCGAGGAACGCGGCTTTGTATGACGAAATCTGCCTTCGTGCGTTTCCGGACGACCAGGCGATGGAAAAGGCCGCGAAAGCCCACGGGGCTGTGCCGATGGCCGCCGAAGACGTCAAAGTGACGCTTGGAGACGACCCTGGCCGCGCCTGGAGCCTTCCGGACGGCAACACCACCGTCTGGCTGGAGCTTCCGCCGTTCCACGCCTGCTCGATCCGCTGGAATTCGACGGCCATGGGCGACTTTTCGCCCTACCGCGAAATTGCCGACCGCTACGAAACGCGCACGGGCGGGTTTTCCGCGCTCGACCCTTACGACGACGACGTCGGCGACATTCACGTCCACGCAATTGGCGAGCAAAAGCGGTTGGCCGACAACCGCCGCGAATCGCTGTTCATTTTCGACCAGCAGATCACGAATGCCGCCCGCCGCGCAGCGGGCGAAACGGGCTATGTGATTCGCTTCGTCCATCAGTACGCAAACCCGCCAGGCAATTAGCGTCCGCGACACCCGAATCGATTGCCAACCGTAACAATCTGACGCACCCTTCCCTGCGGAGCTGCTCTGGGGAGGGTCTTTCATGCCGTACAGTCCAATTCTTGCGCCGGTCGTGGCGCTCGTCGCTTGGAGCCTGCTGATGCAGGTCTGGATGTACGCGAGCCAATTCGCGGCGATGAAAAGCGCCGGGATCAGTCTCAAGGGCCGTGTCGGCACGCGCGGCGGCGCGCTCGAGGGCGCGATTCCCGACGAGGCGAATTGGAAAGCCCACAATTACGCGCACCTGATGGAGCAGCCGACGATCTTCTATGCGATCGCGCTCACCCTTGCCCTGATGGGTTTCGGCGCGGGCATCAATTACTGGCTGGCCTGGGGCTATGTCGGCCTGAGGATCGTCCACAGCGTGCTTCAGGCGACCGTGAACGTCGTCACTTACCGTTTCCTGGTCTTCACCCTTGCCTCATTGTGCCTGCTCGCCCTGACGATCCATGCCGGTTTGCGGATCCTCCACGACTGCGGCTTGATCTAGCGCGAGAAGCAGGCGGCGAGCTCGACGTGCGTCGACCAGCGGAACTGGCCGACCGGACGCACCCAGTCGAGTGAATAGCCCCCGTCGACGAGCGTCCGCGCGTCGCGGGCGAAGGTCGCCGGGTTGCAGCTCACATAGGCAATTCGCCCTACCCGCGATCCGGCAAGCTCGGCCACTTGCTGGGCTGCACCGGCGCGCGGCGGGTCGAGGACGACCGCCGCGAATCGATCGAGCTCTGCGCCCTGCAGTGGCCGGCGATAGAGGTCGCGATGTTCGACCTGGCTGTTCGGTGCAGCCGACGAAAGCGCGGCAGCAACGTCGCGCGACGCTTCGGCGGCATAGGAGGCGCGTACCGCGAGCGCCAAAGTGCCAAGGCCGGCGAACAGGTCGGCCACCGGACGCGAGTCGGCAGCACATTCACCCACGCAAGCGACAAGCGCCGCCGCTCCGTCCTCGGTCGCCTGCAGGAAGGCGCCCGGCGGAAACGGCACTGGAACGCCCGCCAAGCTGACGGTCGCCGGAACCGGTTCGTACAGCGTCTCGGGAGCGCCCGATCCGTCGATCGACAGCCGTGCAAGGGAATGGGCGCGCGCGAAGTCCGACAGCGCCTCGATCGTCCGCAAGCTGTCGGCCGCGACGTTTCGTAGGACGACCTCCACGCCCTGGTCGACGAGCGTCAGCTGCGCTTCCGCGGCATGCCTGGGCTTGAGCAAGCGCGCGAACAGCTCGCGCAGCGGCTGGACCAGCGCGAAAAGCTCGGGCCTGAGGATGTGGCACTCCGTCATGTCGACGATTCGGTGCGATTTTTCGGCGTGAAAGCCGACCAACGCGCTATTTCCCTGTCTTAGTGCCTTGAGAGTCGCCCGCCGGCGGCTGTTGGGAGGCGACAGGTGCGGTTGGCGGATCTCGGTCGCAAGGCTGTGCTGCGCCAGCGCCGTCTCCACTCGCGACTCCAGGTAGCCACGGTAAGCCTCGTCGTCGGCGTGCTGGAGCTGGCACCCACCGCATTGCGGAAACAGGCTGCACGGCGGCTCCTGGTGATGGGTACCGAAGGCGAGCGCCCCGTCATCGAGGACGGCATCGCCCGGGACTGCGAAAGCGACGTGCCGCCCGCTGGCGGTTACGCCATCGCCCCGGGCGGCGATTCGAACGACGAGCTCATTCACAAAGATCGAGGGCGTCGGCGAGTGAAGCGACGAGGTCGTCGGCGATCATCTGGCGGCCGGCAATTTCGGCGGCCCGGCCGTGCACCCACACCGCCGCGCAGGCTGCATCGAAAGCGGGCATTCCCCGTGCCACCATCGCCGCGACGGTCCCGGCAAGCACGTCCCCGGTTCCCGCCGTCGCGAGCCAGGCGGGCGCGGGCGGAGCAAAGCCGAGCCGCCCGTCGGGCGCTGCGACCAGCGTGTCCGGCCCCTTGAAGACGACGACCGCGCCCGATTTCCTCGCCGCCTCGAGCGCCTGGTCGGCCTTGCTGCCCGAAAGAGTCCCGAACAGCTGACGGAACTCGCCGGCATGCGGCGTCAGGATCGCATTCTGCCCTTGCAGCCGCTCCGGCTCGCCAAGCTGCCCGATTGCGTCGCCGTCGATGACCTTGGGGGCTTTCGAGGTCAGCGCGAGCGTGAGGAGCTGGGGAATGTCGCCCATGCCCGGACCGACGACAATGCAACCGATCCGATCGTCGTCGAGCTGGGCGGTGTCCGTCTGGACGACCGCGGAGGGAATATTGTCGATGGTCCGCGACGTGCTCACCCGCACATAGCCCGCGCCCGCCCTCGCCGCTGCGGTCGTCGCCAAGGCGATCGCGCCGGGCATCTTGCCGGCGAGCAGGTGAACCAGCCCGCGGTCGTATTTATGGCCATTCGGGTCGAGCGGAGACAGTATCGGCCGCCCGATTTCCTGCCACGGGCCCGCCGAGTCGATGCCGATGTCGGCAAGCGCGACCCGCCCGCACTTGTGCATCGACGGCATCAGGCGGTGCGCGGGCTTGAGGGCGCCGAAGCTCACCGTGACATCGAAGTCCGGCACGTCGTTGAGAAGCACGCCGCTATCGCTGTCCACGCCGCTTGGAAGATCGCAGGCGACGCGAACCGATGCCGAGCCCGCCAGGCGCATCAGGTCGCGCACGACATCGCCTTCGACGGGCCTCTTGAGGCCGGTTCCGAACAAGGCGTCGATCAGCAGCGGCGCCGACGGAGTCTGCTCCGCCAGAGTCTCCACCTCGCCGTTGAAGGTCGAGCGCGCCCATCTTGGCAGCGTCCGTTTGCGGGTCGGCGAGCGCCGCGACCCGCACCTCGCTCCCGTTCTCGGCCAGGTGCCGCGCCGCAACATAGCCGTCCCCGCCATTGTTGCCGGGACCGCACAGCACCAGCGCCGGTAGCGGCCCGGCAAATCGCAGCGCCGCCTCCGCCAGGGCAGCGCCCGCCCGCTCCATCAGCTGCTCGACCGATGCGCCGGCGGCGATCGCCGCCCGCTCGGCGGCGGCCATTTCTTTGGAGGTGAGGATTGGGCGTGCGGTCATCCGGCGCGGCTTAGCGCAGGCGAGTCGCCAAATGCCACCATTCGCGCGGCACTGCCATTTGCGTTGCGTCGCGGGCGGCGTCGCTTTCGAAGAGGGCGTAGCAGGTGGCGCCGCTGCCAGACATGCGCACGTGACTGGCTCCGCGTTGCGCCGACAACCAGGCCAATATTCCGCCAATTTGCGGAGCGATCGCCGTCGCAGCGGATTCCAGGTCGTTGCGGCCCTGCCTCCAGTCCCCCAGCGCGCCGCCGTCATCGCCGTGCCACTTCGCGAAGACATCGGCCGTCGACAGTTCGACCCTCGGGTTCACAAGCAGCACCGGGGTTCCGGACAAACCGAGCTCGACCGGCTCGATTTCATCGCCTTTGCCATCGCCGCGGGCCGTTTCGGAGCGGATGCAGGCGGGAACATCGGCGCCCAGACCGGCACCCAATTCGGCCAGACGCTCGATACCGAGGTCAAGCCCCCACAGTCGGTCGAGCAGCCGAAGAGCCGCACCGGCGTCCGCCGAGCCGCCGCCAAGGCCAGACGCGATCGGGAGGTTCTTGGTGAGGTGGAAAGACGCCGCCTTTTCGCACCCGGTCGCGTCGCGAAGGGCGTCCGCTGCCCTGGTGACGAGATTGTCACCTTCCGAAAGGCCATGGCGGAAAGGGCCGGAAATGGTGAGCGACTGAACCTGCGACTCTTCGGCGGTAAGTTGATCGCCGTTTTCGCAAAAGGCGAAGATGGTCTCGATCCGGTGAAATCCGTCGGGCAACCTCTCGCGGACGTGAAGCGCCAGGTTGATCTTGGCGAACGCCGTTTCGGCAAATTCGCTCAAGGCGCGGCGGTTGCGCTGGTGAGGCCGGTCTCGATCTTGCTCCGCAGCCGCGCCGTCTCCTTTTCGTCGGCCGTGGCAAGTGCCGCCCGCCAGGCAAACCGCGCCTCGAATCGGCGTCCTGCGGCAAACAGCGCGTCGCCGAGGTGCTCCTGAATATCCGCCTGCGCGGGATCGCCGACCGCCGCTTTCTGGAGAACGTCGATCGCTTCGTCGAAGCGACCGCGCTTGTAGAGCGCCCAACCAAGCGAATCGGTAATCGAGGCATCGTCGGGCGCGAGTTCGCTGGCCCGCCGGATCATCGCCTCGGCGGAATTCGAGATCCTCGCCATGCTCGAGCTTGGCATAGCCGAGGAAATTGAGAACCAGCGGCTCGTTGGGAGCCATTGCAATTGCCGAGCCGAGAGCCGCCTTGGCCTGCGGCCAGTGACCGGAGGATTCGAACGCGCTCGCCTCGAGCAGGAGCAGCGGCCATATCCGCGACTGGTCAACCTTGCCGAGGCGAGCAATCGCCTCCGCGTAAGCGGCGGCGGCGTCCTCCTGGCGATCCATGCCGTTATAAACGTCGCCGAGACGCGCAAAATCGTCCGCTGTCGCGCCGGGGCGATCGGCAGCCGCTTTCGCCAGTGAAAGGGCCTGGTCCGCCTTTTGGGCGCCCAAGAGCACACGCACCTGGGCATCGAGGGCTTCCGATTTCAGCGGGTCGCCTGCAGTCAGCGAATCGAGTGCGGCAAGTGCCTCGTCGAACCGTCCTTCGTCGGCAAGCGCGGTACCCAGCAGGATTGCCGCGGAGCTGCTTTCCGGGGCGGCGAAACGCGCGATCTGGACGATGTTCAGCGCCGATTCCGGATCGCGTTCCGAGTTTCGCATCTGCAGCGCAAGCGCGATCAGCTGGTCGGCAAAAGCGCGCGCCCCGCTGTCGATCGCCAGGCCCTTGATCCTGCCGCTGTCGATTGCCTGCCTGATTGCGCTGGTGTCGCCGGTGAGCCCATCGAGCATTGCAGCGGCTCTCTCGCGGTCGCCGGCTTCCACAAATCCCGCTGCGAGTGCCAGCCTGACCCGGAACTCCCGCGCCCCGGCACTGCCGATGGCGCGGCGAGCATAAGGTTCGGCACGAGCCGAGTCGCCGAACTTGAGAAGGATGTACGCGCTCTCCTCGTCGACGAACGGCGAAAAGGCGCTGCTCCGCGGCACCTGCGTCAGGATCGCAAGAGCAGTGGCTGAGTCATGCCGCCCCGCTGCGTCCCAGGCGCGGACCAGCGGCTCCCAAAAGCTGAGGTTGGCGCCCTTTCCGGTCTGGGCAAGATAACGGGCACCCTCCGCAAACCGCCCCCGCTTCAGTGCATTCGCGACCAGGAGCAGTTTCGAATCGACCGTCGAGGCCTCGCCGCTCCTGCCGATGAGCCGGAGCGCCAGCGGCATGTCGCCGGCGCTGATCGCTTCGGAAATCGCACGCTGGCCAAGGCTGCTGTCCGGCGAGGTAGCCGCCAGTCGAGCGTAGATTTCCGCGGCTTGCGCGTGGTTGCCGCTGATCGAAGCCGCCCTGGCGGCGACATAGGCGACGGCCGGGTCGGTGACCGGCTCGACCACCCGGGCAGCCGCCGGTGCGCCCGCGGTGGCGAGGAGCGTGAAGGCGAAAGCGAGGCTACATGTTCGGGTAATTTGGTCCTCCGCCGCCTTCGGGCACGACCCAGTTGATGTTCTGCATGGGGTCCTTGATGTCGCAGGTTTTACAGTGAACGCAATTCTGGGCGTTGATTTGCAAGCGAGTCTCTCCGCCCTCCTCGACGAATTCGTAAACGCCCGCCGGGCAATAGCGCTGCTCCGGACCGGCGTACTCGTCGAGGTTCACGGCCACCGGTATGGCGGTGTCCTTTAGCGTCAGATGAACCGGCTGGTTCTCCTCGTGGTTGGTGTTCGACAGGTACACCGACGACAGGCGGTCGAATGTGATCACGCCGTCGGGCTTGGGATAGGCGATTGGCTTGGCCTGGTCCTTGCGCTTGAGCGTCTCGTGATCGGCGCGCTTGTGACTGAGTGTCCACGGGAGCGACAGGCCGATGGCACCCATCCACATGTCGAGCCCCGAATAAAGCGTCCCGGCAAAACCGCCCCAGCGGGTGACGGCGGGCTGCGCATTGCGAACCAGTTTGAGCTCCTTCGCCACCCAGCTCGAGTTGAGTGCCTGCGGATAAGACTTCGAGCTTGTCGCTGCTCCGGTCCGCCGAAATGGCTTCGAAAGCCGCTTCCGCAGCCAGCATCGCGGACTTCATCGCCGTGTGCGTCCCTTTGATCCTCGGGACGTTCACGAACCCCGCCGAACAGCCGATGAGGGCGCCGCCCGGGAACACCAGTTCGGGCACTGCCTGCCAGCCGCCCTCGTTGATTGCGCGGGCGCCGTAGGAAACGCGGCGGCCGCCCTCGATTTCGGCAAGGATAGCCGGGTGGGTCTTCCAGCGCTGGAATTCCTCGAACGGCGACAGATACGGGTTTTCGTAGTCGAGTCCGACGACGAAGCCGAGCGCGACCTGGTTGTTGTCCTGGTGATAGAGAAATCCGCCGCCCCAGGCGTCTTCGAGTGGCCAGCCCTGGGTGTGGATCACTCGCCCAGGCTTATGTTTCTCGGGAGGAACGTCCCACAACTCCTTGACGCCAAGGCCGAAATGTTGCGGTCCGCTTTTATCGCGAAGGCCGAACAGCCGGGTGACTTCCTTGGTCAGGTGACCGCGCGCGCCTTCCGCGAGGAACGTGTAGCGGGCATGGAGTTCGATTCCCGGCTGGTAATCGGGACGTCTGGTGCCGTCGCGCGCCACGCCCATGTCTCCGGTCGCGACCCCTTTGACGCGAGCCGTCGTCGTTGAACAGCACCTCGGCGGCGGCAAAGCCGGGGAAAATCTCCACTCCGAGCTCTTCCGCCTGGCCGGCAAGCCAGCGGCACAAATTGCCAAGGCTAAGCGTGAACGTTCCCTTGTTGTGCATGAACGGCGGCAGAGCGAGGTGGGGAATTGCCCACTTGCCGCTCTTGGTCAGCACCCAATGGTGGTTCTCGCTCACCGGCACCGTCAGCGGAGCACCTTTGTCTTTCCAGTCGGGAATGAGCTCGTCCAGCGCCTTGGGGTCGATGACCGCGCCTGAAAGGATGTGGGCGCCAACCTCGCTGCCCTTCTCGAGTACGCAGACGGCAACGTCGCGCCCGGCGTCGCTGGCGAGCTGCTTCAGCCGGATTGCCGCCGAGAGCCCGGCCGGCCCTGCTCCGACGATCACCACGTCGTACTGCATTGACTCGCGTTCGCTCACTCTTTCTCCTCTCGTCGCCAGCCACGGGCCGTTTTCACACCGTCCGGCCTGTTACAAGGGCGCTTTGGCCCTCTATGCCGCAGGGACTTTCTTGACGCCACCGGCAATGCTGGTGAGAACCGGATCATGGGTGGGCCCGGTATGAGGATCGATGCGCGTCAGGCCGCCAGCGTGTTGCGCTGGTGGATGGAGACGGGCGTCGACGCCGCCCTTCAGGAACAGCCGCGGAACTGGTTCGAAGCGGCCACCCCTCCCCCTCCGGCTGCCGCAGGGGAACCGGCGCCGCTGGCGGCCACTCCCGACACGCTTGCCGGCTTTCGCGAGTGGATTGCCAGCGACCCGGCAGCGCCCCTTGCCGGCGCCCGATCGAAAGCCGTGCGCCCGTCGGGCGAAGAAGGTGCCGAGGTCATGCTGCTGTCCGACCCGCCCGGGCGCGACGAAATTGCCGCCGGCGAGCCGATTGGCGGGGAGCCGGGCGAGCTGATGGAGCGGATGCTCGCCGCTATCGATCTCGTCGGCAAGGCCTACAGCGCCAACCTCGCCTGTTTCCACTCGCCGGCAGCCCGACTTTCCCCCTCGCAGCTCGAGGAATGCGCGGCAGCGGCGCGTCGCCACGTTGCGCTAGCCCGGCCGCAGCGGCTGCTTCTCCTCGGCGATGCGCCATCGCGCGCGCTTCTCGGAAAGTCCTTGGTAGAGGCCCGGGGCCACGTTCACATGGTCGAAGGTGTACGAACGATAGCTACCTTCCACCCGCGCCAGCTGCTCAAGAGATCCTCGGACAAGGCGCTCGCCTGGAAAGACCTGCTCCTGCTCATGGAAGACTCGCAGTGACCGCATTCCTTGTACTCGGCCTGGCACTTGCCGGCGCGGCCCCGGCCTCTTCAGACCCGCTGGCGCCGTTACCAAGGCCGCAGCCGACCGCTCCCGTCCCCGTGGAATCGTCCCAGCAACCGCAGGTGCAGGCTCCGCAATTGCAGCCGCCGCTCGCCCAGCCTCGGCAACAGCTGCCGGTCGCACGGCCGGTGCTTGTCGTGCCCAGCGACTGGCGCGGCGTGTTCGCGGCCATCCGTGCCGGCGATTGGGCGGGCGCGCAGGCTGGAATCACCGCCCTTCCCGCAGATGTGCTGACCCCCGTCGCAAAAGCCGAGCTTTACACCGCCAAGGGCTCTCCGGTTGTCGACCTCCCGCGGCTCCAGGCAGTGCTCCAGGAAGCGCCGGACCTGCCGAATGCCGACCAGCTGGCGCGATTGGCGATCGTCCGCGGGGCACCGACCTCACCGCTCGTCATTCCCGAAAAGCAGGTCGTCGGGCTTGGCTCCGGGCCCCGCCGCTACCGCGCCAAACCGGTCGGCGGCGAGCCGTTGGCAGACGCGCTTCGGGCGCAACTCGACGCCTATGTGAAGGCGGATGACGCGACCAGCGCCGAGGCGGCGTTCGTCGCCCAGGCGCCCTACCTGTCGGGCGATGCCCGCGCCGAGGCTGCCCAGCGGGTGGCGTGGATCTATTATATTCTCGGCCAGGACACCGACGCCCGGCGAGTGGCCGATTACTGGCGCACCGGGGCAAGCGGCGAATGGGGCTCCCAGGCAGCTTGGGTGTCGGGATTGGCGTCATGGCGCCAAGGAGACTGCAATTCGGCGGCAGCCGCCTTTCGCGAAGTCGCTGCGAAAGCGACCCAGCGCGAGCTCGCGGCGGGAGGATACTACTGGGCGGCACGCGCCGAGCAGGCGTGCCGGCGCCCGCAAGCGGTACAATCCTTGCTCGCGGCCGCAGCGGCATCGCCGGAGAGCTTTTACGGCCTGATTGCCCGCGAGACCCTCGGGACCGACACGCGTATTCCTGCCGCTCCCGCGGTGTCGACCGCCGCGGTCGACTCCTTGCCCAATGTGCGCCGTGCCGTGGCCCTGGCAGCGATCGGCGAGACTGCGCTCGCCGAAGACATGCTTCGCCACCAGGCGCGGATCGGGTCGCCCGCCGACCATCGGGCACTTGTCGAAGTGGCGAGGCGGCTCAATCTCGCCGGAGCGCAATATTGGCTTGCGACCAATGGCCAGCCGGGAGTGCGCCTGGACATCGCCACCCGCTACCCGCGGCCGTCATGGAACCCGCTGCGCGGATGGCGAGTGGACCCGGCGCTCGCTTACGCACACATCATCCAGGAATCGAATTTCCGGGCGAAAGCGGTCAGCGCGGCCGGAGCCGTGGGGCTCATGCAGGTCCTTCCCTCGACTGCGTCGTCGATCGCAAGCGCCGACGGGCTTGGCTATTCGCTTTCCAACCTGTTCGACCCGTCGATGAACCTTGAATTCGGGCAGAGCTTCATCGAGCGGATGCGCCGCTCACCCTACACCGGCGACCAACTTCCGAAGGTTATTGCGTCGTACAACGCGGGGCCGCTTCCGGTTGGCCGCTGGGCGACGATCCCCGACAAGGGCGACCCGCTGCTGTGGATCGAGAGCGTGCCCTATTGGGAAACCCGCTATTACATTCCGGCGGTGATGCGGAACCTGTGGGTCTATCAGGGGCTCGAGCGCACGGAGCAGGTCTCGCTCGAATCACTCGCACAGCACCGCTGGCCAGGCTTCCCGGCGGGGCGGTGATGGTCACGAGCATTTCCTTTTCCTTCTTCTTCAACTAGGCGCCACCAAATGGGACGCGATTATTCGAGCCGCAGGCGCGTTCTGGTGACAGGCGGAGCTGGGTTTCTCGGTTCTCACCTGTGTGAGCGGTTGCTCAGCGACGGCTACGACGTTCTGTGCGTTGATAACTTCTTCACAGGGACGCGGGACAACATCCTGCATTTGATGGATAATTCTGCGTTCGAAGTGATTCGGCACGACATCACCTTTCCGCTCTACGTAGAGGTCGACCAAATCTATAACCTCGCCTGCCCAGCGTCTCCCGTCCACTACCAGCACGACCCGATTCAGACCACGAAGACGAGCGTCCACGGCGCCATCAACATGCTCGGCCTGGCGAAGCGGCTGAGCGTTCCAATTCTCCAGGCTTCGACCAGCGAAGTTTACGGAGACCCAGCAGTGCATCCGCAGACTGAAAAATATTGGGGCAACGTGAACCCTATCGGACCGCGAAGCTGCTATGACGAGGGAAAGCGGTGCGCGGAGACGTTGTTCTTTGATTACCACCGGCAGCTCGGCCTTAGGATAAAGGTTGCTCGGATCTTCAACACCTATGGGCCCAGAATGCACCCCAACGATGGGCGCGTAGTGTCGAACTTCATTGTTCATGCTCTCGAGGATCAGCCGATCACGATCTACGGCGATGGATCCCAGACCCGCAGCTTCTGTTATGTCAGCGATTTAGTCGACGGCCTCGTTCGCCTGATGAACTCACCCGACGAGGTCACCGGGCCGATCAATCTTGGTAATCCCGACGAATTCACTATCAGGGAGCTCGCTGACCTCGTTATCTCGAAGACGGGCACGGCGGGCGAGGTGGAGACGGGCGAACTTCCCGCAGATGACCCCAAACAACGCCAGCCCAGCGTCGCCCTCGCTCATGAGCTTCTTGGGTGGGAGCCGAAAGTGGATCTTCATGAGGGACTAGAGCGAACAATCTCATATTTTCGCGATGTCAGGCGCTGATCGAGCTAGAAATCGAGCGACAGCAGGTTTGTCCCGGCTCTGGCTTCGAAGTGAATCGCCTCGTGCGGTTCTGCCGCCACCTGGGTCGTAGCTCCCGCATAGAGCCGGGTCCCGGGCAGTGATTTGCACACCTTTGACGCACGATCACATCGCTGCCCTCCAAGCAGCTCGACGCTGACATTTCCGTCGTTGTGGAGCGTTAATAGATCGCCGGAGCGGCTACCCGAAACGTGCGCGTTCAGACGGTGCGGTCGCACGAGGACCAGGACGTCGTAACCAACCAGCACTTTAAGGCCCGAATGCTCTGAGGTCAGCTCACCAACGACAGGCTTCACGGTGACCCGGTAGACGCGCTCGTAATCAGATGGCGGCGCAATCGCAGCGATGCGGACCAACCGGCGTTCTCCGGGCTCAAGAATCAGTCGTGCTGGGGAAACCAGCAGCCCGAGCTTCTCGGGATCCGGGTTGTCGTTGCGAGACTCTGACGCTGTGCCCGGTGCAATCACCTCGCGAGGCTCGACAGAAACGAAGGTCCGGTCGTCCCCGTTGTTCCACACCTCAACATCACCTCGGGAGTGATCTCGCGCAGAGATCTCGACGACGAGCTGGCTCAACACGAGTTCGGCGCGAGCTCCGCACAACGGCGCAGCGATGTCCGCGCACATGATTGATGTAGCAATCGCGATCGTTGACAGCTTCACTTGCACACCACCTTCCCGAGAGCCTGATAGTCCCGTCCACTGTCCAATTGCCCGACTGTGACCTCGCAGTGCTCGCCAGCGCCAGTGCTGAACGACAAAACCTCATTTGCAACGGTCTCGATCTGAAAAAAGCCCTCGTAGTTCGATTGCCCATTGCCGCGATGCCCGGAGATGCTGGCGTTAGCAACGGGTTCCCCATTCGTTTTCACGGCCCGCCCAAAAACCGTCAGCAGATGCTCGATGTGCCACTCCACATGCTCTACATTTCCTGGGTAAAGATTGAACTCGCGCGCAGCTGTTTCGTACCACACCGAAGGCGCATTCACGGGTCGAAGTCGCACCGAATAGGCTCGATATGGCTCGAGGAAGATGGGCAGCCTTTCGCCGGCCTGCACTCGTCCGTGCGGCTGTCCGTTGATCAGCACCTCGAACTCTGACCCACCTTCGCCGTCGATCGAGATCACGAGTCCACTCTCACCGACATCGCGTCCGCCCAAGAGAGCCTCGTTGCGATTGAGAACTCCTCCGGTCTGAACGGACAGGCTGTACTGAGTTCGCTTATCGCCTTCGAAGTCGTGAACAATCTCACCGCGGGCGCTGCCGAAGCGACTGTAAACGAAAGCGTCTGCATGGCCCGCGGTTGAATCGAGTTCGCGAGTGAGCCCCGCCGCAAGGGAGAGTTCGGTCCTTTTGTCATCGCTGTAGGAATAGTGGGCAGTGGTATCGCCAACGGCGCGCTGCTGTGACGGCGCTGAACCATCCCTGCTCGCGACAGCACGGCCTCCAGCAACGCTCGCGACTGAAAAGCCGCGAGAGGTGAAGAACATTCGTACTCCCACGTATGCCGCGGTCGTTGTCCGGGTAAGCTGAGCGTCAGCCTGGAGCGACACCTGCAATCCGCTTGAATTGATAATCGGCCAGCTGATGTTTGGCCCGATACTGTAATCACGACGCAGGCCCTCGTCTTTGCGGAGCGAGCCGACGAGTGCAACGTTTGCAGCTCCCAGATGGTAGCCGATGCTACCGCTCGCCTGGATATAAGAACCGTTCCCGAATTGTCTTCCGTTCAGCGGAACAGAGTTGAACGTGTCGATGTAGTTGGAAAATGGAATCAAGGGTCTCCCAGCATGGGTTCGCACCCGCCGTAGGTCGAACGCGACACTGAGGCGTCCGGTGTTGGCACCGATGCCCTGCAATAATAGGCCGTGATCGCCAGAAGGAGAGATGAGGCCTGCCAAGCGGACTCGAGCAAGCGGCGTGAGAACCCATGCTCCTGCTTGTACGAGCGGATTGCTGCCGGTCCCGACTACGGAGAGGTCAAGCGCAAGTGCATTGCTCAGCCGACGCGCAGCGCCGAATTGATAGTAAATGCGGTTCGACACGCTGATTGCCTGACCGGGCTGCGTATTCGCGAGAAGACCCGCATAACCAAAATAAATAGCCTGCCCGACCGGGGCGACCTGCGTGTTCTTTGCGAAAAATCGCCGCTCTTCACGAACAATGCCATTCGCGTCGTGGATGCGAAGGACGAGGAGGTATGAACCGTCCGGAAGCGTGGACGTGTCGAGAACATTGTTCCCAGCTTCGTAGGCGTGCGACTGGATGAGCCGTCCGTCCACGAGAAAGTCGACCCGTGACGGCTGCGGAAGGAACAGGACGAGAGGCGTTCCGATCAAGCTTTCACGGTCGGTCCGCGTGTCGAGTTGCGTCGAAACGCCGAAACCTGCAATTCGACGGTGTCCGGTCAGTTCCAAGCCCGGTGCCCAGAACAGTCCTGCAGAATATCGAATGCCGGGACGATCCAGCTCGCCCGCCAACGTGTCCACGACGAGGCCGTATTTCGATGCGAAGGAGCTGTCTGCGCGTACCCTGGCGTTACGATACGCAACGATCGTTCGGTTTTGAACATTGTAGATCGTCGATGTCTCATTCGAACCAGACAGCGCCAATCCGCTGGAGCTGGTCAACGATAATGGACTCGTTGGGGTGGAGAGGTAACGTTCCTTAGCGACGGACACGAGGGCCAGGAATTTGGGGTTCACGAAAACATCAAGGCGGAAATGGTCTTCATCCAGAATGACCCCGAACGTCTCGGGCGAGAGGGAGCCGCAGCTGTTCGTGCTTCTTTCCGGACAGGCGAATGCAGCGTTCGACGGCAAATCGCCCGCCACTGCGGAAGCAAGTTCCTCTGAAAGCTTTAAATTCGGAACGAACCCGAGGACTTCCGTGGGGTGCTTGAAGCGAACATGACCCGGTCGAACGAGAATTCGAGCCTCGCCCACCTTCTGGCCGCCGAAATAGACGTCGCTGAGAATCTCGTGCTCGCGCGTCAACTCGGCAAAACCGGAGGGCACTCCAACGGAATTGATTCGGGCCGTCGCGACTTCCGCTGCCTGCGCAGGCTTGGCGAACATGGTTAACGAGAAAAGGCACAGTGATGAAAGGAATCGGGCCACGACGTTGTCCGATTATTCCGGAGCGACGAGGAGTGTGAGAGTGCCGCTGTAGGTGCCGCTGGACGCGGCAGCGAGCGCTGCAGAACGTACGACAATTATCAGGCTCGCGCTCGTAGCCGGACCTTTGGAGCAATCACCCGGGTCCCCCGACCCGACAGAGCTATGTTGTGTCGTCAGTGGCTGGTTGGCAACGAGTTGCGCTCCGGTCGTCTGCCCGGGGCTGTCCGCCCACTGAACATCGTAAGGGAGAGTTCCGGTGCCGGAGCTGAGCAGGAACGCGCCGCCGGCGCCAGAGCCGCTGCCGGTGATCCGGTAATAATTGTTCGGGGAACTCTTTGCATACAGGCAAAGACTCTGGCTTCGGACGGAATCGGAGGTGAAACTGGAAATCGTGCCAAATGCAACGTCCGAAAGGGCACTTACACGAACCTGGTCGCCAGCCGTGACAGGCGCCGCCAAGAAGGCGAGCACGCAGGCTGCGGAGCGAGCGGCGATAGGCGCAAATCGCCAACGGACTCCGCATTGGGCCGCGCGAGCTTTGCGAGCGTTAGCGGGCGCCATGGTGTCGCTCGCTCACTGAGGAGCGACGACTAGGGTCAAAGTACCGGTATAAGCACCAGCTACCGCTGCCTGCAGGTTCGCCGCGGTCATGTTCACGACCAGACTCGCGGTGGCCGGAGGCCCTGCCGAGCAGCTGGGATTAGTCGCGCTGGAGACTTGGGTTCCAAGGGCGGAGCCAGTTACAAGTGCAGTCCCGGACGACTGACCCGCAGTATCCGCCCATTGAACATCATAGGCGAGCGTGTCGGTACCATTGGTCAAGGTGAAAGCGTTGGAAGCGCCATCGCCGCTCGCGGTAATCTGATAACCCTTACCGCTGGTATTGCTCCAGACGCAGACGTCCTCCTGCGCGGATGCTGCAGTCGTGGGATCCACGACATTGAAATTGATGTCGGTAAGCTTGCTGATCTGCACTCGCCCAGGGACCGTCGCGCTGATTGAGACGGAGCCCGTCGATGTTGACCCGATGGAGCCTTGCGTAGCTGCTAGCCCAGGCTGTGCAATGACCGCGCTCGCGGCGACCAATAGTACCGTAACCACCTTGTGCATGTGCCCACTCCACGTGAATCGTCCGTTTCGGAGATTTTGGCGACGATCCGTTAAAATTCAGTCAACCAGGAGAAGGTCAGCAGTATTTCGAGGCGTTGGGCGAGGCCGCTCGAGGGCCGGTGAGGGCTATCGCCAATGGGCTAAGGAGAGAGGACCGGACCTGTTGACCGCTTCGGATCGAAGCGGCTCGCACGGGACTCTCACTGTTGCACGTAGCCGATGATGCTCGTCATCGTCACGCACACCAATCCTCGGTCATCAGCACTTATTCCGCACCTGTTGCCCGCGACGAGAATGCGACACACATCCTCAAGCAAGCACTCAAAGCGTCCCAAAACGAGATCTCTCCCTCAAATTCGTTGAACCTCACGGTAAACTGTGAGTTAAGTTTATCTGAGTGTAACGGAAATCTCTGAACCAAGGGTGACATGGCATTATCCGGCCTAAATATACTAGCGTCGGGGAAACGACGAATAGTCTTGGCTGCGGCAGGATTGGCGGTGGTGGCAGTCCCGTTCGCGATCAGCGAGTTCACCGAGACCACAATCCCGACTCTTGATGACGCACGGGAATTTTTGTCTCTGATGAAGGACCGCTCGCCCGGCGAGCGAACCTCAGCGGAGTTGACTAAGACAAAGGCCGCGAGGGTTCTCACAAAGCCGCATCAGAGAGCTCTTGCCAAAGTCCGCACTCCCGACCTTCCGCCCGAATTCATGGCTGCCCTCGTGCCGACTGCCCCGCAAGTCGGCGACATTCCCTTGGCCCTTACTCCAGCTGATGCCTCTTTCCCTCTGATGCAGATCGCTTCGATCACCCCTCCCCTGTTTAGCTCGCCTGTCGGAGGCGGAGGTGGTGGAGGAGGCGGTGGAGGCGGTGGAGGCGGTGGAGGCGGTGGAGGCCCCACCCCCGACACGCCTCCCACACCACCCCCACCTGTTCCAGCCGTGCCGGAGCCCGGCAGTTGGGCGCTGATGCTGCTCGGCTTCGTGATCATGGGTTCAATGCTGCGGCGCCGAGTTGACGCGCCCCCGGCCATCGCTTGAAATTAAAATCTGTCTTGGTCTGGTCCGCGGTTGCGTCCGCGGTACCGCTCGCAACGTGGGCGGCCTCTCGTCCCGCGCCTGGCTCCGAATCGCCGCTGAGGCAGCCACAGGGCAGCCGGATCCTTTTGGCGAAGCAGCCGCTCCAAGGCACGCCAGACGCCAACGAATTCCCAGTGAAGTCCGTCTTGAATGTTCAGTCGCCCCTTCGGTACGGGGAATTCGTCTGGAATGACGACGGAGTCCCCGCAGGATCCGTGTGGATCCGCGTTGATCGCGGCAATCAACTCGTTTCGGTGTTTCGTGATGGCCATGAAATCGGGACGGCGGTCATTCTTTACGGCTCCAAAAACACCGCAACTCCGACTGGCGTCTTCCCGATCTTGGCGAAGTTCGAGCAGCACTCCTCCAGTACTTACGACGCAGAAATGCCTTACACGCTGCGGCTCACCGCGGATGGAGTGGCCATCCACGGCAGCAATGTTCGCTGGGGCGCGGCGACCCACGGCTGTGTTGGCGTTCCAATGGGTTTCGCAAAGAAGCTCTTCGCCCAAGCCGCTGTCGGAGATGAAGTTCTCATCTTGTGAGTCTGTGCTAACAAGAATTTCAGAGGCAATAAGACTTATGCTGATCGGCGAGCGTCTCGACCGAGTGTGCGGGGACTGGTGAGTAGATGGATTTCCGTTTTTTCCCGATCGAGGGTCCGTTCGAAATCGTGCCGGAAAAGATCACCGACGAGCGCGGCTACTTCGCGGAAGTATTTCGAAGCAACCGATTCTCCGAACTCGCGGGCGCCGTTGAATTTGTTCAGGAGAACCAGTCGCTAAGCGTGCACGCGGGCACGATTCGAGGTATCCATTTCCAGTTGGCCCCTGCTGCACAGGGTAAGCTCGTTCGCTGCCTCTCCGGGAGCCTCATTGATTACGCCGTGGATCTCAGGGGCAATTCGCCGACCTTCGGGCAGTGGATTTCGACCGTACTGACGCTCGAGCAGAGTAATCAACTGTGGGTACCGGTCGGGTTCGGTCATGCTTTCTGCACGCTCGAGCCGTCCACGATCGTCAGTTATCGCGTGAGCTCTTACTACAGCCCCACACACGACAAGGGCGTGGCATGGAACGATAAAGACATCGATATCGACTGGCCGGCCACGGCAAATCCTGACACCCTTTCTGCAAAGGACCGGGCTCAGCCAAGTGTTGCCGATTTTCCCGCCGACTATTGGTTGGACTGGAAGTGACGCGCGTCCTTGTCACAGGAGGGGCCGGGTTCATTGGATCTGCTCTGGTTCGGCACCTCGTTCTCGAACGAGAATGTGAGGTTCTCAACGTCGATGCGCTCACATACGCCGGATCTCTCGAGTCATTGCGATCAGTTGAAGATCGTTCCAACTACCACTTCCTTCAACAAAATATCTGCGATCGTGCGGCGATGGGTCAGGCTTTTAATGACTTCCGCCCCGATCGAGTCTTTCACCTCGCAGCGGAGAGCCATGTCGATCGGTCCATTACTGGCGCGGCTGATTTCATCGAAACTAACATCGTTGGAACGTTCACGTTGTTGGAAGTGGCCCGCCACTATTGGTCAAGTCTCGACAAGCCGCAGAAACACAGCTTTCGATTTCTTCACGTCTCAACGGATGAAGTGTACGGCTCGCTCGGGACCGACGGCCTCTTTACCGAGATAACTCCGTATGATCCAAGCTCACCTTATTCCGCCTCGAAAGCTTCCTCCGACCACCTGGCGAAGGCCTGGCATCGCACCTATGGACTTCCCGTCGTCATCTCAAACTGCTCCAACAACTACGGGCCCTATCAATTCCCGGAAAAGCTGATTCCGCTGACAATTCTGAATGCCGTCGCCGGCGAGCCGCTGCCGGTCTACGGCAAGGGAGAAAATGTTCGCGATTGGCTTTACGTCGACGATCATGCGCGAGCACTTGAGGCTATTATTGAGCGCGGACGTCTGGGGGAGACTTACAATGTTGGCGGTCGAAACGAGTCCCGCAACATCGACTTGGTCAAAGCGATTTGTCACGTGCTCGACCGCTTCGATCCACGCAATCAGCCGCGTACGGACTTGATCAACTTCGTTGCAGACAGGCCAGGACATGACGCCCGCTATGCGATCGATGCCTCAAAACTTGAAAATGAACTTGGCTGGCGCGCTCGCGAAAACCTCGGCACCGGAATCGAGAAAACGGTCCGGTGGTATCTGGACAATGAGTGGTGGTGGCGCCCCTTGCGCGAGCGTTATTCAGGCGAGCGGCTTGGGCTTGAAAGCAAAGCCTGATGCGGATTGCTGTCACGGGTAGCACCGGCCAAGTTGTTCGGTCTCTGCTTGAGAGGGGACCACTTCAAGGACAGGAGGTTGTTTCGCTTGGACGACCAAAGTTGGATCTTTCAGCTGGCGCAGAGACAGTCGTTCAGATCATCACCGAAGCTGCGCCCGATATTATCGTTTCGGCAGCTGCCTACACGAACGTCGACAAGGCAGAAGCGGACCCACATTGCGCCTTTTTAATCAACGAGAAGGGAGCGGCTTCAGTTGCCTTGGCAGCAGCAGATCTCGACGTCCCGCTCATTCACCTTTCGACGGACTATGTGTTCGATGGAACCAAAACGTCCCCGTACCGCGAAGAGGATTGCGCGGCACCACCTTCGGTCTACGGGCAGTCAAAACTCAGTGGTGAAACAGCGGTTCGCGAGAGCCACGAAAACAGCGTCATCCTGAGGACCGCTTGGGTCTATAGTCCCTTTGGCGCGAACTTCGTTAAGACCATGCTGCGGCTCGCAGACGAGCACGACAGCGTGCGTGTGGTCGGTGACCAGCAGGGCAACCCAACGAGCGCACTCGATCTCGCTGACGCCATTTTGGCGATCGCAGCAAACCTGTTGGCGTCCGGGGATTCGCGGTTGCGCGGCATTTTTCACTGTACGGCTTCCGGGACCGCGAGTTGGGCCGAGTTTGCAAGCGCAATCTTCGCAGCTTCGGCGCTTTCGGGCGGCCCCACGTCCACCGTCGTTCCAATTACAACAGCTGAATATCCGACTCCTGCGCAACGGCCGGCCAATTCGCGACTGGATTGCAAAAAGCTTGCCGCAGTTCACGGAGTGTCACTGCCCGCGTGGCCGGAGTTTGTCAGCCAAGTCGTACGGCGCTTGATTCGAGACCAGTCAGAAGCGGGGACTACGAAATGAAGGGGATAATTCTTGCCGGGGGCAGCGGGACGCGCCTGTACCCGATGACGATCGCAGTCTCAAAGCAGCTCATGCCAATTTATGACAAACCGCTGGTGTATTACCCTCTGACCACTTTGATGCTGGCAGGTATTCGTGAAGTGTTAGTCATCACAACCCCTCATGATTCCGAGGCCTTTCGCTACCTTCTTCAGGACGGCTCTCAATGGGGGATGGATATCTGCTATGCAGTGCAGCCGGAGCCAAAAGGGCTTGCCCAGGCCTTCACCATCGGGGCCGACTTCGTGTCCGGTGGCCCATCCTGTCTGGTTCTCGGCGACAACCTCTTTTTTGGCCACGGCCTGCCGAAAGTCTTGCGGAAGGCTCGCGAGCGCGTCTCGGGTGCGACCGTATTTGCTTACCGCGTTGCCGACCCGGAGCGTTATGGAGTGGTTGAGTTCGACGCGGAGATGCGCGCTTTGAGCATTGAAGAAAAGCCGCCGAACCCGAAGTCCAACTGGGCAGTTACGGGGCTCTACTTCTACGACGACCAGGTCGTAGACATCGCTTCCAACATCAGGCCTTCCGACCGCGGTGAGCTAGAGATTACGGATGTGAACCGCGCGTACCTCAACAACGGCCAGCTTCAAGTCGAGTTGATGGGACGAGGTTACGCCTGGCTGGATACCGGTACACCAGACACTCTCCTCGAAGCTGCGGAATTCGTAGGCACGCTGGAGCGGCGCCAAGGCATGAAGATCGCTTGTCCTGAGGAAATAGCGTGGCGCAGCGGGTTCATCAACGATGTGCAGCTTTCCGCTGCCAGTGATCAACTCGGCAAAGGCAGGTATGGCGACTACGTGCGCGCACTGCTTCGTTCCTGATTCGACACGAGCGTTGTGCTCGGACGTAACCTTTTAGTGACGAAAGTTTGAGATGCACTGAGGTCGACGGAAAGGCCTCATGCACCCACAACTCAAAAAGCGGCTGTTTGCGCTGATGCCACTCTTAGCGAGTACCCCTCTCCTACTCGGAGCGCTGGGGCCGCGAGAAAATCTGGATATGCGCATTCTTGCCGCTCATAACCGCGAACGCGAGCTGGCTGGCGCTCCACCCTTGAAATGGAATCCTGCGTTGGCCGAAAACGCCAGAAAGTGGGCGCAACATCTCGCTGCGACTGGTTCCTTTGCTCATTCGCCAGACGGCCCCGTTCCCGAAGGCGAAAACCTGTGGGCGGGAACCAAGGGCTATTATCAACCAGAGGCGATGGTAGGTCTCTGGATTGCAGAGAAGCGGCACTTCAGACCGGCGGCGTTTCCTCTCAACAGCACCACCGGGAATGTTGAGGATGTCGGGCATTACACACAGGTCATTTGGGCGAAGACTGACCAGGTCGGGTGCGCGTTGGCAGCAGGACACGAGGAAGACGTGCTGGTCTGCCGCTACACACGTGCGGGCAACGTGGTCGGCGAAATGCCGATCTGATCTGGATCGCTGTTTATTGGCGGATTTGATCTGGGACAGGCGCGATCGTCGCTGTCGCTTCTCATCGGGGTGCTCGACCGTAATTGTCCTCGAGCCGAACAATGTCGTCCTCGCCGAGGTACGGACCGCATTGAATTTCGATTAGGTGAAGTTCAATTTTGCCGGGGTTCTGTAGCCGGTGAGTTGCTCCAGCCGGCACGAATGTCGATTCGTTCTCCTGGAGCAGTCGAACATCGTCATCAATGGTGACTCGAGCGGTTCCGCTGACGACGACCCAGTGTTCCGATCGCTGGTGGTGCATCTGCAGGGACAGTACTCCACCAGGCTTCACGATAATCCGCTTGGTCTGAAAACGGTCGCCTCTGTCCATCACCTCGTATGATCCCCACGGGCGATAAACGCGCGTATGGGCGACCGTTTTTTCGATGCCCGCTCGCCTTAGCGCCTCAACGGCCTTGTCTGCTTCTTGCGATCTGGAACGCGGAACAACAAGCACTGCATCGCGCGTCGCCACAACGACGAGATCCTCTACGCCGATGGCTGCAATCGTGCTGCCGCCTTCGGACCGCAACAGGCAGCCGGAGGACTCGACCGCAACGACATCGTCAGAAGTCACGTTGTTGCAATCGTCCTTTGGACTCAATTCCCACAGCGCTTCCCACGAGCCGAGATCCGACCATGCCATGGATACTGGCACGACTGCGGCCTTCTCCGTCTTTTCCATCAGCGCGTAGTCGATAGAAACTGCAGGAGACGCTCTGAAGGTCTTGGCGTCGGGGCGCATGAATATCCCGTCCATCGAGGCAGAAGACGTTGCTGCCTCGCAGGCGGCGAGCACGTCGGGCGCGTGCTTCGCCAGGTCATCGAGCAGCGCTTGGGTCTGGAAAAGAAATATGCCTCCGTTCCAGAAATGCCGACCGCTGGACACGAACGCTCGCGCCGTTTCCATGTCCGGCTTCTCGCGAAAGCGGGCAACTTTGCGAACGCCTGGACAGTCGGGGATATGTGGTCCGGCTTCAATATAGCCATAGCCGGTCTCAGGCCGCGTCGGCTGAAATCCCGAAAGTCACGATCGAACCGGCTGCCGCCGCCGGGGCACCACTCCGAACTGCGGCGATAAACGAGCTCGGATCGGCAATGACGTGATCGGAAGGCATAGCAAGAAGAAGCTGGTCCGGGTTTGTTCTTGCTTCTCGGACGGCCGCAATCGCGATCGCCGGAGCGGTGTTGCGGCGATCCGGCTCGAGGATGATCGTCTCGGGAGCAATCCCGACCACTGCAAGTTGTTCCTGAACCAGAAACCGGTGTTCCTCTCCTGTCACCAGGATCGGCGCAGTGAAATCGTCGCCCACGGTACGCAGTGCGGTTGCTTGCAGCATGGTCTCTGCGGACCCAAGTGGCAGCAACTGCTTTGGGAATAGCTGCCGCGAGATAGGCCAAAGGCGCGTTCCGGAACCGCCGCAAAGGATCAGTGGCTTTACCTTCACCGTAGCCCCCGTAGATCAAAAGGAAACGACAGTGCTGATTGCGTTTGCAGCTTGGCAATTAACCGTGTGCCGCCGTCGAGGTTGTTGAAACCTGCCGCCGACGAGTCGCATTCCTGTGCGTTTTCGCGGCCACTGATGTTGATCATATGAGGAGCCTAGAAACCTTTGCTGAATTTGAATAGTTATCAATGACCCACTCGCGCAGGCGGCAATAGGTGTATCACCAAGCGTTAGCAGTGCCGAGAGATCTCGGCCGCCCAAATCATGCAGATCTGAAGCTTCGAGCGAAGCTGATCGGGGTGCCATCTAACGACTTTGAGCGAGCACATCGGTGGAAGTGGCTGGTCGAGTTCATCTCCTATCGTTGGCAAATCCTGGACTCTGGATTGCTCTGTGAAGCAGTTGATGAAATCGCAAGCGAGGCGCCTTTCGTAAACGAGGCCATTCGCGCCGCAACCGCGACCGCTATTTCCTCTCATGTCCTGCCAGTCGAGCTGGTGGCGTTCTTTGTCGCTCAGCCGCTCTCTATCGCCGCGCCTGTGCTGTCGCGTGCGCGACTCCGCGCTGCGGAATGGGCTCTCGTTCGCAGATCCGCCACTGCCCCTTGCATTCGTTTTCTTGAAACAATTGGCGGAGCGCCCGAGCTATTTACCACCGATTTGCGCAGCAGGTTGGGTGGCACGAGTCCTTCGGTCTCGCAATCCGGTGATTGTTACGAGCGGGTTGGGGACGAGAAAAGTCCTCCATCTTCGCCGGACGGGAGCGCGGACAGTGCGATGTCGCTGTTCCACTGGCCGCTCCAGCGTGTGCTGGACACGATCGCCCACTGTCGGGACGACGTCGAGAAAGCCCTCGCATTTCCGTCGAAGCGCTCGCGTGGTTCAGCTCCGGACGACAACAGCCGCAACGCAACTCAAGCTGCGGCCGAGGCTGAAATCGATAGTCTGGCTAAACAGTTGGGGCGAGCACTTGTCGATGGGCTTGAAAGGATTAGCAGGCTATCAAAAGAGCTGACACAGAGCCGGGCTGACGCGAAATTCGAGCAGCGTGCTGTCGAACTTGAGGCGGAAGCCGAGCGAATGCGCAGCGTTGTTCGCGAACTAGCCGGGCTGTAGCTTGTCAACACACTAGCAGCGAGCGCTGTCGAATTGGACCTGCGAGCGCCGACAAGTCGAATTGCTGCGCTGCGGTCCTTTTTGGCCGGCACCGTCCCAGAATGGGACAGTTTGTCCCACATTGATACAAAAACCACCGACATTCGATGGCTTAACTTTCGATAGGGCTTCCCATTCGCGTTCGATCTCGTTGAGAATACGTTAATCACCCGTTACTTAGCGAGTCGTAAACCAGGCTCGAGCCCGTTTTGAAGGGGACCAGCGATGAAGAAGCTGTTTTTTCTATCTTGCGTGACTGCTGCGGCGAGCCTGGCCACCCCCGCAATGGCGACAGTTGAGGTCTCAGCACCTACCTCGGTCGGCTGCGCGACCGGTCCGCTCGCGCCGCCCGCGAACTCGTGTGCGGGATATTATTCTCAAAACGCGTTCAACAACAGCGATACCGACATTGATCGGCAACAGGACGCCATCGACCTGCTGCTCGGGGAAGGAAATTACACGGTCGACTGGAATGCCTTGGTGGACGCAGGACTCGTGGTTACCAGCCTGACGGAGCTAAACAACTTGCTGACCGGCGCTGGCGGGCAGGTTCTGATCGGTTTGCACTGGGGCAATGTTCCTGGCGCCTACGGGAACGTTTCAGGATTTTACCTTTGGGACGATGCTGCGCCTGGCTCGATTCACCTCACGGACACCCAGGGATGGTCAAATGCCGTCTTATATCGCGTGGCGGCGGTTCCTGAGCCAGCAACCTGGGCTCTGATGCTTTTCGGCTTTGGCGCCGTCGGATTCGCAGTCCGTCGCAGTCGGAAGATCCGGCCAGCGCTGTTGCAAGTAGCCTAACGACCACGTCGCTGAGTGTTGGAACCCGGTCCGCTTTTACGCGGGCCGGGTTTTCTTTTCTTTAAATCCACTTTGGTCGTTCAGCACGTTCAGTCCAGATTTCCGTTGCGAAAAAACGAACAGTGGGTGGAGCGGAGGAGGCGTGAGGGCGCCGGTTCTCTCAGCAGGCTGCGTTTGCGGCCGACTGGAGGTCATTGGCCTGTAGCGGCTGGAGTTGCCTGTCCCGCTCGCCGCAACTTTGCTCACGACTTCGCTCGGCTGTCTTTGTCCCCGAGCCTGAGCCGAGGATCAGCGTGCCAGCTGTAGCGTCAGCGACAAGTCGCTGCTCCTGTCGGCCGGGCTCCGGCTGAACCTCGGCTCCGCGACCAGGATCCACCAACACCTGCAGGAGTGATTCAGCTGACGGGTCATCTGCGGTCGTGGCACGCTCAGTAACGCTCGGAACTCGTTCGGCGCCAGCGTAACGTTCAGAGAACTCTCTCTTATCGCCCAGTACACCCCGAAGCCGATAAAACAGGTGTGTTCCGATCCGTAACGTTTTGTCCAGCGAATCTGCCCAATAAGGCAAGACATAGACGGCGTGGTAGTGAGTAGCGTGACCAACTGGAGCAAAGACTGATCCACTCAGCGCGGCTCGAGCCAACGCCTGCGCCTCGGACCATGCCCGACCGACGGCTGGTCGCCTCAATGAGCCGTCGCAGGTGAAGGTGAACTGACAACCGGTTTGACGTTCCGATCCTTGGTAGACGACGCCGCATACGCTCGCGGGAAATCCAGGGTGCCGCACGCGATTGAGAACCACCTGCGCTATCGCTCGTTTTCCATCAACCGGCTCATTGCCGGCTTCGTAATAAATGGCTTGTGCAAGGCAGAACCCGGCCCGCTCCCGCGACTGCGCATCGCCGCTCAGCACGAATTCGCGCGCTGCGTCGTCAGGCCGTTGAACGAACGACCGCTGGGAATTTACTGCCGAAGCGACCTCGGGCGATAGCGGTCGATACAGGCCCGGGTCTGGCAGCGTGATTTCAACCGACGCGCGATACTTTGCCGGCGCAAGCGCCGCCTCCACGACGGTCGAACGATTGGCAAACGCCCAACCATACAGCCCGACAGTGGAGAGCACGACGAGCACTCCACCACCGAGCATCTTCAATTTGTGCTGGCGAACACTCCAGCGGGCAAAGATTGGAAAAACGGCCATTCCATCAAGCAGGTAACGGCGCCAAAGTCGTCGCGGGCTAAGTGCCAGCCGATGCGCCCATTCAAGACTGAGGACGCGAAGCCACTTGGGTGCACGCTTCTGGTGCCCTGTAATGAATTCGATCGATGCTCCTATGCACAAGGCTGTTCCTCGAGCACCGTCTATAGCCATCACTTCGTGGGCTATCATTTCGCCCTGCGGAGATCCGACAGCTATGAAAGCAAATCTCGCGTCTGCGTTCGCTATAAACTCAGCGGCAGTTCGACGCGCGAACGGATTGGTCGCCAGGCCCATCGGCGGGCTATGATGCGTAAAGTCGACGTCGGGGAATACTTTTCGCAGCTTGGATAAGACGGCCGATGTCCCGCCAACGATTGCGATCCGGTCCCCCTCCTCCACTACGCCACGAAACAGCGATTCAGTGAGGTCGCTTCCCGGGACAACCGGGAGCTTCAGACCAGCCAGCCGACCGAGGGCACGCAAAACACGGCTGTCGCAGACGCAAAGGTCCGCTGCTTCATAGACCGGCATGAGATCTGGTTGTGAATGCAGCCTCACGACGTGATCGACGTTCGGAGTAACCACGTACCGGTAGCATTCAGTACGTCCGGCGAGCAGCTTGAGAACTTCGCGAAAGTCGAGCGAGTCGAAGCCAAGGCCGAGGAAGTTGACCCGGTTAGTAGGCATCGCCGTCAAAGAACACTGCTCTGGTAGTGGCGAACAGAATTTTGACATCGAGCCACAACGACCAGTTATCCAAATAGTATTGGTCGAGCTCAACTCGCTTCTTCGCGCGCTCGATCGTGCGAACCTCGCCGCGAAGACCGCGAACCTGTGCGAGGCCGGTTATGCCGGGTTTCACGCGATGACGCCCCGCATATCCCCGAACAGCCTCGTGATAGTATCGGTCCCCGACCTTCATTTCGATAGCATGCGGCCGCGGTCCGACAAGGGACATGCTGCCGTTCAGGACGTTGAACAGCTGCGGAAGCTCGTCGATGCTAAGTTTCCTCAAGATTCTGCCGATCGGCGTTATACGCGGGTCCTGTTTCGACGTGGTGACCCTACCTCCGACGTCGGTGTGCTCCGCATACATGGTGCGAAACTTGAACACATTTATGACTTCGTTGTTGAAGCCAACTCTCGGCTGAACGAACAAGACCGGCCCGCGACTGCTGAAACGCACCAGAAGTGCCGCAATCAAAAGAACGGGCAGCAGGAGCAGAACTGCAGCGCCGCCGATCACCACGTCTTCACCGCGCTTTACGACCTGGTTCACGTCCCGAAACGGACGTTGCCAGAGCGTCATCACGGGCCAAGTACCAAGAAGGTTCACTTTGTAGGGACCTTCAAAGTCAATCGCCTCACGCGGGATAACCGAGACATCGATCGCGACGTCGCTGAGCTGCTCGACAACATCAGCGAGGCGTGCTGCTGTGAAGTTCAAACCGCAGATCAGGACCTGGTCGACATCACCGTTGCGGGCTAGCCGACGGAGTTGCTCGATGCCCCCAATCAGCTGCAGGTCATTCGAATGATCGCGAGATCGCTCGTCGACGATTCCGACGATCCGCACATGCTGAAGGTCTAGCGACGTGATCAGTCGGTGAACGGCTGTAACCGCATCAGCATTTGCAGCGTACAAGGCAATTCTTTGCTGGATGTATCCTTTCGCCGCCCAATGCGTGACAACCCGACGTACGAGAGGCCTCGAAACCACCAAACACGAGGCCAAGCTGATGATGAAAGCTAGTGCAAGACCGCGCGAATAGTCTTCGATCATCCCGATTTGCCAGATGAGCGCCGACGCAATGAGCCAGCTTACGACCGCATCGAAGACGACGACGGAAAGGTCCTCAACCTGCTCAAAAGCGCTCCTCTCGTAGGATCGCCGCGACGAGCGGATCATGAAGAAGCTGCCAATCATCAAGACAAGCGCGAAGAGATGTGGCGATGGCACGATCGGCTTGCCTCGGATGAGGCCATAGGCAACGACCGCGACAGGGGTGCTCAGGATAAAGCAGGCAAAGTCCGAAAGCAGGTAGATCGGCCCAGCGATGTTCGACGTGAACCTCACCGTTTTTCGTGGGCGCGCCGGCCCAGTGCCCGGAAACGAAGCCGGAGGAATTGGTGCGGGATCGAGGGCAGTCATAGGAGCTCCCGGCTCAATTCGTTCGCGCGCTGAGCAGCGAATTCCCGGCGCAGCGTCGCTTCACCCGTCCGATCACTAGTTAAAAGCAGAGCTCGGAACAGCGACTCGTCAGCTTGAATGGTCTGGAAGGCGTCCCAGAGCACTCTCTGCGCGTCTCGGGCCTTTCCCGATGCTTCGAGCGTGCGCACGAGAAGAAGACGCGCTTCTGCTGAGGTCGGTTCTGCAGCAACTAGCATTTGGGCATCGTGGACAGCAGAGGCAGGATCACCTGTGCGCACCAGAAGTTTCGCTCGGCCGCGCAAGGCGGTCACATTCCCAGAGTCAAACGCTAGCACCGCGTCCAAACGCCTCCTGGCCGCACTTGGTTGGCCTGCCTCAACGAGCGCAGCACCAACGATCGCGTTTGCCTCGGCATTGGTGGCGTTAACCGGCAGGTCCGCTGATCCCGCAATTGACATTGCTTGTGCCGGACGTCCTACTTGCGTCAGAAAGTCGGCATAGGCGAGCCGGACCGGCGTGCGCGTTTCAAGCGTGCCCAACCGAACTGCATCAACGACGCGCTGTGAGGACGGCCACCTTCTTCGCCACAGGTCCAAGACTGCCCTGACATCGTGCAGTGACGGCTCGTGGTTCAGAATCGAGAGGGAGTCGGTGCGACCTTCTGCCAAGTTGCGCGATCTGAACGCGGCCTCAACAAGGAAGAGTTTGGCTGAGACGGTCTGCTCCAGATCGGCGAACTCGGCGCGCGACTCTAAGGGTGTTCGACCAATCATCATCCAGCTTGTAGAGCTTCGCTAGAAGTCTCGCCGAGCCCAAATCAGTTGGCTGCGAATCCAACTGTCGTTCCAACACGACCTTCGCATCTTCTGTCTCGCCTAATCCCACGAGAGAACGTGCCTTGAGGACTGTCGCCGCCGGATCAAAGGGGCGGTCCTTCAGGACATCCTCGGCGGTGGCAAGCGACTTGGCGAAGCTTTTTTGCTCAAGTGCAGTGAAGCCGTCGGTGAGCTGGACCCAGACGTCGCTAGGATCGAGAACCCCAAGTTGATCCGCGTGCTGTTTTGCGAGCGCGAAATTGCCACTCATCAGAGCTATTCTGGTAAGGGTTTGCAGCAGCTCCGGGTTGCTTCGGTCAAGTTCATAAGCTCGGCTGAACGAACTATAGGCATCGCCATATTCGGCCTGTGAGAGCTGAAAGCGCCCCAGGGCGAGCCAAGCATCGAGATTGGCTTCATCGGCGGCGACGAGCGCCAGAAGTGCATTGCGGGTAGCGATCGGATCATTTTTTGCCGCTGCCGACTGATAATCGGCATAGGCCGCCGCAACGCGTGATTCTCGCGAGCTGCAGCCGGCCAGATGCAGCGAGGCAGCTGCGGCGAAGGCAGCGAAAAAGGCGGGTCGGATGTCCATTTTTGGTACGTTGCGTGCTCGTCCGGTTATTCTTTTCTTTATTTATGAGCGTAATACACGGAATAAGGGGTGAATTGAAAGGCCATTCGCACTGCGTGTGAACTGGTGTATCAGAAAGGCACACCCATGACCCTCAAGAGGCTCACATCCTTGCTCTGGTTTTGCCTCTTCGGGGCTCTCGCCACGCCTGCTATGTCTCAGGCGCCGACTTCCCAAGCGCCCCCGTCCCAGGCTGCCGCGCAAAATGCGCTTGCGACGACACCTTACCGCGTTAACCCGGGTGATGAGCTCGATATCTTCGTTTGGGGTGAGGATCGTCTCCAGCGGACAGTCCTGATTTTCCCCGACGGCACGTTTGCCTTCCCACTAGTGGGGCAGGTAAACGCAGCCGGGAAACTTCCAACGGAGATCGAGCGCATCATCACGGCCGGTTTGCAGCCACAGTACCGCGGGACGGTACCACAGGTTACAGTTTCGGTGGCGAAAGCGACGGGGTACCAGTTTTCCGTCGTTGGAAAGGTCAGAAATCCGGGAACATTCACGCCGGGTCGATACGTGAATGCCCTTGAAGCACTCGCAATCGCCGGCGGCCCGACTGAATTCGCCAATACAGGTGCGATCAAGCTGGTTAGAAAGACAGGCGATCGCCTCGTGAATGTGCGGGTGGAGCTCTCGCGTGCTCTCAAAGGCGACGCCGCTAACGTTTCGTCCGACGAAATACCGCGCATTCAAAGCGGCGACACTCTGGTGGTTCCCTAGATGGCCTTCGTCGTCGCACTTGCAGCAAGCGTCGCATGGCAGACCCCTCCGTCCGAGACTTCACGACACCGGCGAGGTCGCTTCGGCGCAACATTCGATCACTTACTTTGATCTCGACGGGGGCGCTGGCTACGCCACGAACCCGCTCCTGAGCTATTCCAACGGTGCGGGACGCGCTTTTGCCCGCTTCGGCGCTCGGGCTGTTCACGAGCGCCATTCTGTCCGAAGCAACACCTATCTGTCTGCATATGTCGAGAATACGACCTATTCCGGAGGATCCGGGTCGACTCAAATAGCTTCGCTACAAGCGAGCCATGACTTCGCAGCTAGCGAACAGGTGACGTTTTTCGGGGACGTTTCTGCTGCGTATGACCGTGGCGGGCAGTTGGGAACACGGCTGCTGAGCACACCCGGTCCGGTCGAGCCCGGAACTATCCAGCTTCCGCCGTTGCCCGGTGTCCCCCTCGACTACAACGCTCTGACCGGCGAGACCTATCACGCGACCGGCCAGATTGGCTCGAGGATAACGCCTAGTTCAAGAGACAGCATCACGCTCCGGACAGGTTTTACCAGAGCAGCCACCCGCGGAACGACGTTCGACACGGACGAATCTGAGTTCTTCGGATCCGCTGCCTACGATCGGCACATCAGTGAACGAACGAGTGCTGGGGCCGTTGTTACGGCGCGAAGCACCGACTACCAGCCTGACGGCCGCGCCACCGTCATCACTCCCCAAGTAACTGCAAGTTTGATGCTGTCCGAACGCACACGGCTCAGCGGCGCGCTGGGCGCGTCTTTCGCAAATGTCCGAACCCAAACGACGTCTGACAGCTCCGTGGGATTGGCTGCCAATCTCTCCATCTGTCACTCCGGTGAGCATGACCAGCTTTGCGCGACGCTTTCCCGCGACCAGCAAACCGCAAGCCTTGCTGGACCTGCCAATTCACTGGCGGCATCAGTCAGCTATTCAATGAGTTTCGGAAACCAGGAGACGTTGGCGTTCTCAGCGAGTGCAGTAAAATATTCGGGCGCCGCGCCACTTGATCCGAACTTCCGGGTTCAATCAAACGATTCCTTCACAGCCTCTGCAGTATACACGAGGCGCATCTCGCCGCGATTGTCGGCTGGAGTAAATGCCAGTGCCCGTAAGCTCGCACAACCGGGGCCTGACCCTCGCGCTGACGTGAGCGCCTCGGTGTTCCTCCGCTACCGCCTCGGAGACCTCTTTTGACCGGAGTTGAAACCGCAGAACATGCCGGTTTCTCACCAGCATGGCTTTTCAATCACCTGCCGACGATCATGTGGCAACGACGATACGTCATCTTTTTGCCGTTCGTTTTTCTCACCGTCGTGGGGATCGTCGCGGCCTTTGCCCTTCCAACCACCTATAGGTCGACTGCGACCCTGCTGGTCGAATTGCAAGAACTGCCGAAGAGTCTCCGTCGACTCGCCGACCACAGGAGCGATTGACCAACGGATCGCACGCATTCGCCAGCAGGTGTTGAGCCGGGGCGATCTCATCCAGCTCATCGAACAAAACAACCTGTATCCGGAAGAGCGCCAGACGAAGCCTCTCTCCGAGATTATCGAAAAAATGCGTCATTCCACGGCAGTTCAAGCTCAGGCGGGCGATATCGGGCAAAGTGCGGATAGCAGGAACAATACGGTCGCGATCCAAATGCTGTTCGACTATCCTGATCCGGCACTGGCGCAGACAGTTTTGCAGAGTTTCGTCTCGAAGTTTCTGACCATGAACAACGAGGAAGTCGAAGAGCAGGCAAACCTCACCGTCCGATTCCTTCAGGACCAGGCAGACAAGCTGCAAAGCCAGATCAGGAGCCTCGAAAGGCAATTGACCGAGCTTAAAGCCCGCAACGGAGCGGCGCTAGCGAGCAGCGGCGCACCGGCCTTCATCGACACCGGAACCTACAGCGCGCAAATCACCGCTTTGCAGAACGAGAACCGGCAGCTGCTTTCCCAACGCAAAGGAGCAAGCGGCAACTCGGATCTTGCCCAAGCCGAAGCAGCGCTCGCCACAGCGCTTGCGAAGTACAGCGACTCGCATCCCGACGTCGTCCAGGCACGCCAGCGCGTCGCCCGACTGCGACAAATAGCACGAAACGGAAATCAAACGGATTTCATCGGTGACCAAATCGCCGCAAACAACGCGGCTATCCAATCGCTGATGCAGCAAAGGGATGCAGCTCTTGCACGTGCAAACGCGGCGATGGCAGGCCAGGCACGCGCGCCGGCTGTCATGGAACAAGCAATGCAGCTGGAAAGTCGCACAAGTACACTGCGGTCCCAGTACCAAGGTATCACTGAGAACCTCCTGAAGGCCCAGAACAGCGCGAGAATGGCGTCTGAACAACGCGCAGAACGCCTGACGTTGGTGGAGCCGGCCAGCTTCCCCGACCGGCCATTCTCTCCCAATCGGCCGCTCCTGATTCTCGCCGGGGCCGCTGCAGGTCTCGGCCTCGGCCTCTTCCTCGCGCTACTGATCGAGCTGGTTTTCAAGCCGATCCGAAGTCCGATGCAGATCGAGCGCTTGGGGTTTCCGGTGATCGGCCTCGTCCCGCTTCTCGATCAAAAGAAGCCCTCACGGTTCGCCAGATGGCGGGAGTCACGTCTTGAAGCCTGAATTCACACGCAATCCGACCGTCGTGAGCGCCCTTGATAATCACGCGCTGTACGTTCCGTCTCGGGCAGATGCCGCGGAGTTTCCCTGGAGCACTGCGATCGCCCGTAGCCATGGGATTTATGGATTTGCGAGCAACGACCGCCGGTCTCGTAGCTTCAATCTTGTTCGCGGGCGCTTGTCCTCGCTCAGGCGTGATCGTGACTGGAGAATGCTGGCATTTGTTTCTGCGACTCCAAGCGTTGGAAAGTCCTTTGTTTCTGCGAACGTCGCTGCCGCTCTCAGTCGCGACCCCCGGTGGCAGACCTACCTCGTTGACCTCGATCTGCGACGCGGGGGAACTGCATCTATCTTCGGGTTGTCACCGGAAGCGGGGCTGGAGACTTACCTCCAGTCAGGTGACTGGGTCGGACCACCCTCTGCCTTCGTCCCCAGAGGCCAGGACCTGATCGTTGTTCCCACGGTCCCAGGGCAGGTCAACTCTGCTGAACTCTTGGCGGGCGAGAAGGCCGCCCGGCTCATCGACGCGATGCGCCGGTCCAGTCCGGATAATTTTTTCCTTTTCGACCTGCCACCGGTGTTCGCGAACGACGACACGTCAACTGTGATGGATCTTCTCGATGGCTACATCCTGATTTCCGAGGAAGGGAAAACAACACAGCGCGAAATCGAGTTGGCCGTAGATGTGCTCGGCGAGGAGCGGCTCGCAGGCGTCATTCTGAACAAGTACCGCGGTGGACTGATCAGCGAGGGACGCGGAATCGAAGACTACTATGTGGCGGGCTACTACAGCTCAGACGTTACTTCGCCGGAGGTTCAAAGCCCGGCTGATATGTGATTTTCGCCGACTTTTTCGCCGTTTCTAGTCGCTCTTTGAGGACTGCATCAGCCTTGGCTTTGCGAATAGCCGCCAACGCTTCGGCCCGCGCTTGCTCCCCCGTTCGGGCTGCAGGTTCCCGATCCGTAATCACGTTTGCTACCGTGCGATTGTTGGCAGCAATAACAAACGGCTCTCCCTTCTGGAGCGCAGCGACTTGATTGTAGATTTCGTTGGGAAAATAAGCCGTGTCGACGCGGTTAGTGCTTCTCGTAAATCGAATTCCGTTCTCGTTGAGAATCTTCGCGATTTCGTCCAGCGATTTCGTTGCTTCGATTTTCTTTCTGACCGCTGCGCTCGCGGGTGTGGTATACTGCAGCTGCTGAAGCGTCCACGCCTCGCGCTTCGCGAATACCTGCGGATGATCCTCTTCAAACTTCTTGATTTCGCCAGCACTCGGCAATTCAGCCGTGTTCAACTGTCGTGAAACCAGCATGTTGATCAGAAGATTGTCCGTTGCCTGCCGCTGTTTAGTGACGAACTCCGGTGATTTGTCGATGCCGGCCTCGCGCGCCTGCTGTGTCAGAAGTTCTCTCGTTACGAGCTGCTGAAGGACGCGCGCTCGCGCTTCCTTGCTTGCTTCGCCGGGTGACAAGTTCGCTCGCTCAAGCTCGGCGTTCAACTCTGATGCAGTGATCTCCTCGCCATCGACAATGGCGACGGTCTGCCCCTCTGCTTTACGTCCACATGAGCACAAGACAAGAGCGATCGCGCACGCCAAACCCGCTCGGTAAAACATCCCATCCCCCAAACTCGAGAGCCTTTCGCTGGTCAATAGCATGGGGTAGTGGGCGGTGCTAGCCGCAGGAGGGGGTTTTATGGAGACAGTCTACGATTGGGTCACCCTCGGGATTTTCGCCGGGTTAATAGTTCTTTTTCTCGAACGATCGATGAAGCCGCAGACCGAACGCAACGACTCGCTCCTCCTTTACCTCACAGCCGGGGTCGGGTGCGCTGGTGCAAACTATCTGGGCAACGAAGGCTATCACCTAGTTGCGATCGCGCTGATCGTCGCAACATTGGCTTTCGTTTTCTATTTCCTCAAGCCGTTCCGATCGAGAGGCGCGTGACAGGCGGCGCCACTGACTAGGCAATCAGCGCGGATCGTCGTCCTGGCGGCAGAGACATCACAAGCTCACGCGCGAATTGCTCAAGCGTCGTTTGGGCTTCGCGGGCGTTGGCTCTGCGAGTGGACACGCGCACCAAGACTGCATCGGGTATGACTCCACGCAGGTTTGCTTCGGCAACGGCGATCCGTTGATCGCGCCAGCTTACCGGCATGTTGTTGCCTACCCTCGTCCAGTAGAGAATATGCTCGGTGATGGACTCTGCGGTCGCGCTGAGCCGGTTGGCCGGTACGACCGTCTGACCCACAGTCAGCGGAACGGTCGTGATTGGAGACAGCTGGAAACCTCCGACGGGATAACAAACCTCGGGACGGTGTATTTGCAGGATGCCGGTCTGGCCTGAGCTGTAGGCAATGAGCAGCATGACAGGCGGGTTCACCCCATTGGTGTAAACCCTCGTGAGAAGCTGACTGTAAATGCTCTTCGAGAAGTCATCTTCGGGCGGCACGACAAGCCCGCTTGCCGTAGCGAATTCCCACTGCCCGATTTGCTTGGGGATGATATCGTCAAGGGCATCGCTGCCGAGGTAGTCGAGCCTCTTCCGTGGACGCGCGAGTGCCGCAGTAGTTGCAGCGCCGGCGGCGAGAAGACCAATCAGGAGCTTGCGTCGCGTCAACGAGCGCCCAGGAGGGAAAGTCCGCGACATCGTCAGACCTCGCCTCCGACCACGGATCGACGGCGAAAGCGGTTTATGAGTGGCGAAAGAAGCCTGTCGATTGCAAAAATCGTGACGAGCGCAACCGCGAAAAGGAGAAGCCCGGCGCCGTCATGGAGAATCCCCTGGGCCGCAGAGTTGCCGAAGTAATAAGTGACGAGAATGAGGACCATGACACGCACGAGATTGGCAAAGACTGCTACGGGAATGACTGCCAAACACATCAATGCGAACGCCAGCGGATTGGAGCCGTGCCGCAGGTAGACGTAGAACGCGGACAAAGCTCCCAATGTCACGAGTGAATTCAATCCTGAGCAGGCCGCGGCAACAAGCAGTTCATACTGGGCAATCTGGATCGTTACTCCCGAACTCGCGATTGGAAGGCCGACGGAATGGAGAAGCGTAACGGCAGTTTCAGATATCCAGATTTTCGCCGGTTGCGTTACAGCTGCGACTAGCGATTCCGGGGGAGGTAACGCAAAGGCCATATACGCCAGTGGAAACCAAACGGCCCTCAAGAACGCGCCGCCGACGAGAATGTAAGCCACGAAAAGCAGCGCGCCGTACATTACGAAAGCCTCAACCTCGAGGATTCCTGTAATCCTCGTGAGCATGAAGAAGACCAGCATCGTAAACAGCCCAAAAAAACCAATCGCAGGTTTGCCGGGCTGCAGTGATGCATCCGCTTTCCGGGCTTCGCGCCACAGGAGCCAGAGCCCGGAGGCAAGGACCAGAGGACCGTGCCCTCCTTGCTCCGTCGACCAACTGACCTTCGCGACGTCGAGCAGTGTCGGGACAGCAAGCGCCGCCAGCCCCACCACGAGAACCGCGTTACCCACGATAGACCCGGCGGTGCGCCGGCCTGCCCCTCGTGTAATGCCCGCATCAGCGGGAGTTGGAGACCTCGTGAGCAGCATTTCGTCAAACGCTAAGGGTGGATCAGCACTCGTGCAACCGATTTTCACCAGACGCGCATGCTGATATCGGCAAGTAACCGGAGGGGCTGAGCAGTGAGTTTTCTTTTCGCACTTGTGTTTTCGCCGTTACTATTGATCACTTTGATATTCGCGATCGAATTATTCGCTGGTCTGAAGCCGCTCCCAAGTGCGCCAACGGCCCTGTCGGCGCCGCCTGGAACCACCATCGTTATCCCAGCGCACAATGAGGAAGCGAGCATTGCGACTACGATCACTATGCTACGGCCGTTTCTCCAGGACCCTGGAACGAGACTCCTAGTCGTCGCCGACAACTGCAGCGACGGAACAGCTGCTTTGGCTCGTGCGGCGGGAGCAGAGGTCGTTGAGCGTCAGAATCGTCAGTTACAAGGCAAGTCATTTGCCCTTGATTTTGCGAAAAAGCATCTCGTTCTCCTAGCACCGAAAGTTGTCATTGTACTCGACGCCGACTGCCAAACTGACGCCGACAGCCTCCGGAGCTTAGCGGCCGAGAGCGTTCGAACTGCTCTACCCTGCCAGGCGATCAACCTGCTGGTTCTCACCGAAGCAGGATCACCAATGGTGCGCATTTCAACCTTTGCATTCCTCGTCAAAAACCTCATTCGGCAGCGGGCACTACAGCGGCTCGCGGGACGCGTTCACCTCACCGGGACAGGCATGGCGCTTCCATGGCCGGTGTTTGCGTCGACAGATCTGGCCAGTGCCGACATCGTGGAGGATCTATCCATGGGCCTCGGCTTGTCCGACCGCGGTTACACGCCGATTCTCGTTGAAAGCGCCGTTGTAAAAAGCCCGGCTGCAACGGCGGCAGGCACGCTGGTCCAGCGACAGCGATGGGAAGGCGGCTTTCTGCGAGTGGCTACCGCAGTCGGTCCCAAAGCGGCTATGAAAGCTCTTAGAAGCCGAGACCTGGGCGCCGCTTTCGGGGCTTTGGATCTGTTCGTGCCGCCCGTCGCGCTGCTCGCAGCGTTGGATATCTCTGTGATTGCACTTTTTGAGATTGCGAACCTCGCCGGTCTGATCCAGCCATGGCCAAACCTTGTTTATGGCGCAGCCTTCTCGACGGCTGTGGTGGGTGTCATTCTCGTTTGGCTGAGGCACGGACGAGAAATCGTGTCCATTTGGGACCTGCTGCTCGCCCCGATCTACATCGTTTGGAAGATACCGCATTACTTGCGGTTGCTCTTCATTGGAGCGCCGAAGCAGTGGATTCGCGGCGAGAGATAGGCGAGAAATCCGCCCGAGACAGCCAGAGCATCCCCTGAAGTTTTTCAAATCCGGCCCGCAGTCGCACGTGGCCTTAGCGGACATTCGAGAGGTCGGATTTTTCTGGCAAGACAATCGATTGCGCTGAATCGCGTGTTACAATCTGACGCCAGCTCGCGAGTTCTTGCTTCGCTTCGTCGCCGAGGCACCCGCGGTGCTCGTCATGGGGGCCCTAACGCTCTCTTTACCTTCAAGCACTAGAACCTCCCCCACAAACAACCGAACGGCGGATAATCCGATGCAATCGCTTCGCCCCAGCACGCGCACGCGAATTGGCGCGGGGAGCGCCCGTCCCTTTGATGCGTCGAGCGAGCGTCGGAGGACCCAAACGCGTGGGGCGCCGGTAGGCCAGAACCCATGAACGCCCCCATCAAACTGGAGCAACTCCAGCGGGCTTCGCATTATCGCCGTCGCTATGTGCCGATCCGTTGGAAATTCGCGATCGCGGTTTGTGTGGCGATCTCTTGGACCCTCCTCAGCGTCTATCTTGCCAACCCGTGGCGGGAAGATCTCGGTGCCCTGACCAACCCCTTTGTCGCGCTGTGGGCGCTCACTTTCATCGCCTTCGTACCGGGATTCATGAATGCCTTCCTCGCGACGTCGCTGCTTCTGGACAAACGCCCACCGCGTCGGAAACCGCCTGCCTATCCCGGTGTGAGCATTCTGATCGCAGCGTACAACGAAGAGGCTGGTATCCACGCCACACTCAGCAGCGTCGCGTCGCTGAACTATGAAGGGGCGGTTGAAGCGATTGTAATCAATGACGGGTCAACTGATGCCACCGTCGAACACGTCAAAGCGGCGCAGGCGATGGTCGATTTCCCCGCCAACCTTTCGGTTCGATTGCTCGATTTCCAAGAAAATCGTGGCAAGGCCGCGGCACTCAACAGTGGTTTGGAGGATGCAACCCACGAGCTCATATGCACGATCGACGGCGACAGCCGACTTCGATCTGACAGCCTCAAGGAAATTGTCGAGCGGTTGTTGTCCGACCCACCAGGAACTGTGGCGGTCGCCGGCGCCGTGCTGGTCAGAAATAGTCGCGCTACACTCATTACCGCAGCGCAGGAATGGGATTATTTCCACGGCATTTCGGCTGTCAAGCGCATGCAGAGCATGTACCATGGCACGTTGGTCGCCCAGGGCGCGTTCTCGTTGTACAGGAAGTCCGCGCTGCAGGAAGTCGGCGGATGGCCGAACTCCGTAGGCGAAGACATCGTGATGACATGGGCGCTGCTCGAGCGTGGTCATCGTGTGGGTTTCGCGGAAGACGCCATCGTGTTCACGGACGCGCCGACGTCATTCGGCCAGTTCTACCGACAGCGCAAGCGCTGGTCGCGTGGCCTCATCGAAGCACTTCAACGGCATCACAAGTTGCTGTTCAAGCCGCGCTTGAGCACCCTCTTCGTGTGGTGGAATCTCCTCTTTTTGCCACTCGATCTGACGTTCACGCTCGTCTTTATTCCGGGGCTGGTTGCAGCGCTTTTCGGCTATTTTTGGATCGCCGGAACTCCTGACACTCCTTCTGCTCCCACTGGCCATCGTCTGGAACGGAGTAATCTTCAGAATCCAGAAACGGATGTTCCAGGAGCAAGGGCTAAGGGTACGGCGGAACGTTGTCGGTCTGCTCTTCTACATTCTTTTCTACGCAATCGTCATGCAGCCGGTCTGCCTCTGGGGGTATATTTCGGAGCTCACGGGACAGCGGAAGAAATGGGGCACGAAGTAATGCGGTGGGGCGAAGCGATTCTTGCGGCTGGCATCAGCCTGGTTACTGCAGCCTCGCCGGCAGTTGCGGCCAGCGACACCAGTGAAGACAGCCCCCACGAGTCTTCGTCTTTTGCACCGGCGATCGGGGTCGAACTCTGGTCGAGCACAGATACTGATAAGACTGACGTCGTGAAGCTGATGGGGCGTGCGCTCTGGAAGCTCAACGGGCGCGATCACTATCAGGGCATTGCCGTCGAGCAGGCCTACTTTCGCCCCCAGGGAGAGCCGACGCTAAGGAGCCAACGCGTATATCTCGACCTCGCGGACGACATTGGTAAAAAATGGCTGTGGCGAGCACGGGTCGGCATTGACGAACGCACCGTCCTCGGCTCAGCTTCAATCCGTACGGCGGATTGGTCGAAGGAGTTCTTCGTTGAACGCGAGCTAGTTGAGACGCCTCGCGGTGTCAGCGAAGGCATCTACTATACCTTCGCAGGTGCGAGCTTGGATGTGCTCGATGGCAAGCGCGACGTCCTCAACACGATGATCGGCATTCAGACCTTCACCGGCAAAAACGAGCGGCTTCACCTGCGCGGCTCATACATTCACGTGCTCAAGCGGGATATCGGTTTGAGCGCTCAATTACGCGGGCGCTACTTCCATTCCACCAGGCCGGGAGAGTTCGACTATTATTCGCCCCGTGATTTTGTGCAAATTTTGCCTGTCCTGCAGATGCGCCGTTTCGATCGCGCGGGTTGGATGTACCTCGCCGCTGTGGGCTACGGCGCGCAGAAGGCTACAAGCGGCCCGTGGCAGCATGCGCGGCTTCTTGACCTACGAGTTTCAAGCCCAGCCGCGTCAGGTAAACTACAGGCCTTCGGCTCAGATACAATACTCGAACGAGTCACTGAGCAGCGCGTCCAGCAGCTATGGCTACCTTTTGGTTCGCGCGGGGCTGGCGACGCAGTTTTGAACCTGCCGCCAATACGTTCAGAACACACCCAACGCCCACAAAAGCAGGGCCCACAGGAGCAGCGACGTAAGCAGGACCGTCCAGGCGGCGACGTAACGCGGAAACCTCTTTTCCAGTTTCGATGCTGGCGCAAGCTGTTCGGATTCAAGCTGGACAGCAGCCTCTTCCGGAGCGGCTACTTCGTCCGTGCGCTGATTCACCAAGTTCCGCTCTATAGCGGCTAACTCCTCACGGATCCCGTCCAGTTGCTTTGACGCGTTCTGCAACCTGAGCTGTAAATCTGTTGTTTGGCGGCCTTCATTGACCGGCTGGCTCTTGAGCAGCGCTGCGCTGAGCTGGGCCTTGGACAGGCTGCGAGAAAATTGGCAGCCAACGAATTCGGCAGAATGCCATACAACCTCTGCGTTCGCCGTGGCGTCACCTATCTGGACCGCGATCCTCTCACCTTGAGCAAAACACAAGCTCGTTTGCAGCAGGATACCCGTCGCAGAGAGATCCCTGATGTGGACTGTGGCTTCGTCGGCTGTCTCGATGCTGGTCACAACGCTCTGCAGTCGAATTACACGCCTGACCGATGAGCGCCTTTCTGACGCCTTCTCCTCGATTGATGCACGGATCAGCACGAGACTTTCTCCCCTGCCCTACTGATGGCGGCAGGTGGTTAACGAAAGGCTAAGCGGACCTCATCGAGCTTTGGCAATACTTATCCGCTCGGTCTTTGACGCAGACTTCGAACAGCAGCGGAGAGCCGAATGGAGAACGGTCCAATTGTGGAACTGCCGCAGCGGATATCTCTGCAGTTTGCCGGCAGGCAGAGCTTGGTCAGGCCCGGGATCTCTGCAAAATCTTGGCAAAGTGTGCCTCAAGGAGTTTCGCCGATTCTGCCACGTCGTGCTGCTTTCTGACTGCAATGTGCGCGGCGGCAGCCAACTTCTCGCCGAGCGCAGGCTCCTCAAGCAATCGCCCGAGTTGCAAAGCCAGTTCATCCCAATTCGAGGGAGCGAACAATAGTCCGTTCTCGCCGTCGACGACGAGTTCTGGCACGCCCGCTATGCGGCTGGTGACCACCGGAACTCCGAGCGCCATTGCCTCCATGATCGCGACGGGAAGCCCTTCCCAAAAGCTGGGGAGGACGAAAACCCCAGCCTTCGAGACCTCCTCCAGCGTTTCGCTCTCGGGCAAACGGCCGAGAAAAGTCGTCTGCGAACCGATTCCTAGCGAGGACGCAAGCAACTCCAGTTCTGAGCGATCCGGGCCATCGCCGATAAACCGCAGCTTCGCCAGAGGGAATCTCTTTTTCAACTTGGAGAAGGCGAACAGGAGTCCCGCTTGCGCCTTGTCAGAACAAAGCCTGCCGACACAGACAATTGTGTTCGGGTCCCTGCCCCTTGGGTTTATCTTTGGCAGCTTGTCCATTTCGAGGCCACAGCGGACCAGCCGAAACTTGTTCCAATGAGAGGCCCCGACCAACCTCATCGACTGAGAGTGCGCAAACCAGGATACGCAAACGACCATTTCGGCCGCTTCAACTTTTCGCCCAAGAAGATAGCCCGCGGGATAATCCGTTTCTGACGGGCCATGCATGACAAAACTCCAGGAGATGTTCAGCATTTTGGCCGCCAGCAGGCCCACTGTGGCGCCAGCATTTGCAAAGTGAGTGTGGAGATGACGAACTGAACGGCGACGAAGCTCGTGCGCCAACACCACCGCTTCTCCGAAATGGGCGACCCCCAAAAGTAAGCCTTTCACCCCTGGCGCCCGATGACGAACCGCCAGAGAAGCCGTCTTAAGATAAGCGGCGGGGCTGGTAAAAAGCGATTTGAAGTGCGCTTTCGCTATACTGGCCACTGGCTGACCGAGAATCGCGAACGTTTGGCTTGCCTCCTTGGAAAGGTCCGGCGTTAGCTTGGCAGACTGCGAAGGTCTCACACTGAACGTGTGAACGGTGACGCCGCGCTCGCGAAGAGCCGCTACCTCGCGCTTTATGAAGGTGTGAGATATCGCGGGGTATTCACTCGCGAGATAAGCGACTTCCATTCGGTTTCCTTCGATTCACCTGTCAGCACCGGGACTGTACGCGAACTGCCTTGCACGTCGTATGCCGGTGTTGAGCACCTGCTGATAGCCGAGATTGCTTGTCTCATGGGGTGCATCGGATGGATTTTATGGCAACTGTGTCAAGATGGGTCTGTCCCGCTAGGCTCTAGCGGTCGGGTGGGCTATCCATCTCAAGCGCAGTTGAGCTTGGGAACCTCTTAAGTGGGTGAGTTGACTGAGCGATGAAAGTTGCTGTCGTAATTGTGAATTATCGCACCACGCGCCTCGTGGAACGCGCCCTCAGTTCGATCTCGCTGGGCTATGAATTCAATGAATGATGTCAGAGTGGTCGTCGTTGACGGATATTCTGATGACGGCTCGTTAGGTGAGCTGCAGTCCATCGTTCAGAAGCCGCGATTCAGCAACTTCGTCGAATTACTGCCACTCCCCATCAACGGTGGCTTCGGTTGGGCGAACAACCAGGCGATGCTACGGCTGCTTCAAGGGCCAAATCCGCCAGACGCGATTCACCTGCTCAATCCTGATGCCGAACTACTCGAGAACAGTGGGACGGCTCTGGTCGACCGGCTAAGGAACGGATCGCGCATTGGTGCGGTGGGCAGCCAACTCGTTGAGTTGGATGGCACATGCGCCGCATCGGCCTTCCGATTTCCGACCATTCTCGGCGAGTTCGGCCGCGGCGCAGCCACCAACGCACTGAATCGGCTCCTGCGCCTCAGCGAGGCACCTGTCCCCCGCTCTCAACATGCAATGGAAGTCGACTGGGTGACAGGAGCCAGCGTGATGCTTCGCGCGGATGCTCTTCGAGAGACTGGAACTCTTCGACAACTCCTTTTTCCTCTACCACGAAGAGGTCGAGCTAATGTGGCGACTTCGACTCAAAGGCTGGAGCACTTGGCACGAACCGGCAAGTCGAGTGCGCCATGAGGGCGGCGCAGCCACGGGCATCCGCGAAGCGCACTCAGAAAAGAAGATACGGCCGCCGCGACCTGCCTACTGGTATGAGTTACGGCGGCTGATGTTTGACCGCATTTATGGCCATCGCGCATCGTGGTTCGCTGCTTCCGCGTGGGTGGCGGGTCATGGGCTCTGGACTGCGCGCCGCATTCTCGGGGTCCGCGGAGGCCATGTCCCGGTCAAGGGCGAATTGCGGGGGATATTGCGCAGTTGTCTCGTCGGGCTTCGGGATCACCCGAACCGCCCGACCTCCTGGATGGACATTCCAGGCGCTCCCCCGCAGTGGTTGGAGCGGACCAGATGAATGTGAAGGCGACGATCGGAGTGGTCGTAATCGGTCGCAACGAAGGCGCACGCCTGTCCAGCTGCCTATCTTCGCCAGAAATGGATCTGGACGCCAGGGTTTATGTCGACAGCGGCTCGAGCGATGACAGTATTGGCATCGCGCGTAGCCACGGTTTCCCGGTAATCGCGCTCAGCGCGGCGGCTCCGTTCACCGCCGCACGCGCCCGTAACGCTGGCTTCGATTGGCTGACGGAAGCTTTCCCCGACCTCGAATTTATCCAGTTTGTCGATGCCGAATTCCGTGCTGCAGTCTGGCTGGATTGGTGCAGGCGCCCAGTTTCTTCGGGACAATGAAAAGGCCGCGGTGGTCTGCGGCACGCTCCGTGAGCTCGACCCCGCTGCCAGTGTATTCAATCATCTCTGCGACCTGGAATGGCAGGTGCCGGCCGGCGAAGTCTCGTCCTCGGGCGGTATCGCGATTTTTCGATGCTCCGCTTTTGGCGATGAGAATGGATTTCGCGAGGATTTAATTGCAGGAGAAGAGCCGGATCTGTGTTTCCGGCTTCGACGAAGCGGTTGGTCAGTCCACAAAATCGATGCACCGATGGCACTTCACGACGCGGCGATGACGACGATCGGGCAATGGTGGTTGCGAGGGAAGCGGAGTGGCCACGCAGCGGCCCAAGCGCTTTCGCTTCGTGGGACCGGCGACAGGGAGGCGCTTCGGGCTGTCACAAGCAACCTGTTTTGGGCCCTCCCACCGGCGTGGCTCCTCTGGCCGTTCCAGTGGCTCAGGCTTCAGCGGCGACATGGCGCTGCCTATGCCAGTCACATCCTCGTCGGTAAGTTTCCTCATGTGCAGGGCCAAATCAGCTACTGGTTACGGAAAGCACGTCGCCGCCCGCAGAAGCTCATCGAGTACAAGTAGCTGGCGCGGCGCTCGGGAACTTCAGCGATGCTGTCGTGCTCACAGTCGCTTTTACCATCTCAAGTGACCAGCCATTCACCGTTCGTCGGTAAACCGTAACAGTGCCGCCCTACAGACTGCGGTCGAATGGCCCCGCCCGCTGCCACCCACCTCGGGCGGGGCCGCAAACGAAAGCCCGGCGGATGGACAGCTTCAATTTGAACCAGGAGGCAGAGAAGTGCCGAAAGCGCGCGCTCGCTTACCTCGGGACGCCCGAAGCGCCCTTTTTGCTCAGAATGGCTCGCGAGTTTGACAGGTTGGCGCGTGAACAGCCTGCGGTGGAATCGCCGATGAGGTGATCCTAAGGCAGAGCGGTGGAATGCTTGCTTCTCTTCCTGCCGCTGCCGCGAACGCCACGTTCGCGCGTGGCGCGCTCGCTCAAGATTTGAGCCGGTATTCCAACGGCGGTGCAGTTCGGAGGCACATCAGCCAGAACCACCGCATTCGCTCCAATTCGCGCGTTGTCTCCAACCGCGACACGGCCGAGGACCTTCGCGCCGGCCCCGATATAAACGTTATTCCCGATCACCGGGACCTCGCCGTCACCGATCATCCCGATTGTAACCTGTTGCATCAACATGCACCCCGTCCCGATGACGGCGTCGCCATGAATAACGACTCCGTTCGGGTGCGGCAGCTTCAGATCGAAGCTTATGCGTGCGCGCGGATCGATATCGGCCTGAGTGACGACGGTCCACAGAAGGTGCCGCGCCCGCGCAACTTTACGGCGAACGGTTGCAGTGACGGAAGATGCTGCAGCATGTTGCTGGTAGTCGCGTATGCTGCTCAGGAGGCGCTCGGAGAACACGCGCTAGGCCGCTTCGAACGACAGCCGGCGGGCATCGGAAAGCTGTCGCGGGAGCGCGTCAGAGATTGCGTCGAACATCGCGTACCGCTGCTTGTACATGTTCCGCTTCTTGCTACTGACTTCCTCGAGATCGCGCCGCTGTATCTCAAGCGGCAGTTCGAAGCGCGTCTCGTCGATTCTACGGCCGCCACGCTCCTCCCAAACACGATTGTAGCTCAGATCGGGTTGGCGGGCACCAAAATAGGCGTGGGTCGCGATGCGACAATCATCCGCGACTGCGAATATCCGCTCTACGCGCAGTTTTTGCGAAACGAGCCTCACCATTTCGATCATCAGGTCGCGAGGCCTGACTCCGTGGAACTCCTTCGTCAGCGACCGATACAGGTCAAGCGCACTCTCGATGTCTCGCCCCTGTAAGCCGCCGATAAAAACACTGCGCTCGGGTGTGTCAGCCAGTGAGAAGGAAAGGCTGAATGCCCGGAAATTCTCCTTGAATAGATTGAGCGTCAGGTGACCTTCGCGGGCCAACCAGGGCGGCCGGTCGAGTATTAGCATTACGCCTTCGCAAACAAATCCAAGGTCGACCAGGAGCAGCTTTTCATCTGGACCGATCCTCAGCCCCAGCCGCTCGACAGCGTCAACGTGACGCTCGATCCGGTCGAACCGCTCGCGAACTCCCCAAGCTGCGCATTGGTACGGCTGCAACAGGTTGATCGCTGTTTCTGGGTTCTCCAGCACGAACCGGCCAAACGGCGTCGACTTGTCGGCATTGCAGAGCCGCTCTGACGGTCCGGGATTCCGCAGGGCAGCGAAAATGAATTTCATGCGCAGCACTGTGGAGTCGGTCACAGACCGGCTAGTGTGCACGGCCCAGCGAAAAAAGCGGAAGGAAAAGAGCGGCCTCACTGACAAGCTCAAAATCCCTACAGAGTTGCCGTATTCGCGCAAGGCTCTGCTCTCTCGCTCAAGATAACCGGCAGTGTTGAACGACGTTCGCGAGATGGTGCCCATCGGGTTGCGGGCGTCGCGCACGTGGTTTCCACCATGAGTCGAAAATCGAAGAGATGTCTCAACTTGCGACGGTGACTTTATCTCCGTTGACGCGTTCAAGCGACAATGCCCGCCTGGATGCCAACGTCGAAAACCTGACGTTGACCGGAAGCACCGGAATCTGGGGATATGGCAACGGGCTGGACAACATGCTGACCGGCAATAGCGGCAACAACAAGCTGTTCGGCCTCGCGGGCAACGACGTAATCGACGGCGGCGCCGGAATCGACAGGATGTGGGGCGGGACCGGCGACGACGCTTACTTTGTCGATAACTACCGCGACAGCATCTTCGAGAACGCCGGCGAGGGCACCGACAGCGTCTTCGCGTCAACCAATTACAAGCTTTCCGATAACATCGAAAAGCTGACCTTGAGCGCCACGGCGAACCTCTGGGCCTATGGCAACGACATCGACAATGTGCTCACCGGCAATTCCGGCGCGAACAAGCTATACGGCCTTGGTGGCGACGACACGCTTCGCGGGCAAGCCGGCAACGACTGGCTCGAGGGCGGAAGCGGCCGCGACGTCTTTTACGGCGGCACGGGCGCGGACACGTTCGCCTTCCGCGACGGCGACTTTGCCGGTCTGACCACCTCGACCTGCGACCAGATCAAGGACTTCAGCCACTCGGACGGCGACGTCATGCGCCTGAACTTTGTCGATGCCGACACTGCCACCGGCGGCGATCAGGCATTTGCCTTCATCGGCACCGACGCCTTCCACAATATCGCTGGCGAGCTTCGGTACGAAGAGAGCAGCGGCAACACCTATGTGATGGGCGATACGAACGGCGACGGCATCGCCGACTTCATGATCCGGCTAGACGGATCGCACAGCCTGACGAGCGGCGACTTCGTTCTTTAGCAGGAACGAAGCGGCTGCGGCCGGTGCTGAATTGAGGCAGAAATTAATGCCGCGTCGACACGCCGGAGCTTGGCGTTCGCGGGTTCCGGCGGAAATTCGTTCTGGTCGTAGAAGCGGAAGAGGCGGTAGCCCAGCGGGAACAGGTGGTCGCAGATCGAGGCAAGTTGCGTGTGATACGGCACGTCTGGATCGACGCCCGCTTCTACTCGGATGATGTGGATCTGCGCCTGTGACAGCATCCCTTCTGCTCCCTGGAGCACCGGCAGCTCATGTCCTTCGACGTCGATCTTCAGCAGATCGATCTGGTCGATCCCATGCCGCTTGCAGAAGCCATCCACCGTCTCGACAGGAATCTCGTCCGTGATCCTTTCTCCGTGGGCGGCGATTCTTGCCATCGACGGGTGCTCGGGGTCGAAATGGAACGGCAGCGTGCCCGCCTCTGAGCCTAGGCCTAGCTGGAAGATTTTGATGTCAGGCTTTCCGCTTAGGTTCGATCTCATTCGCTTGAAGTTCACCGGATGCGGCTCAAATGCATAAACAGTGGCGCGCGGAAATTCGTCGCTGAACTCGATCGCCGTCAGACCGATATTTGCGCCGACGTCGAAGATGGTCCCAATCGGCACGTGCGCGAGGCGCTCCTTCACATCCGCGACGAAGTCGCGCCCCTCGCCGCCACCGCGGTTGCGAAGCAGATTACGCCTCCTCCTGCCGGCAGCATGACGAAAGGCCGAAAGTCGCATCACTACCCCTCGCACACCCGCTCCAGCGCAGCGGCCGAGCGGCTCGCCGATGCTTCAAACGACAGTTGATCGAGCGCGAAGCGCCGCCCGTTCTCGCCAAGCTCCGCGCGAAGACTGAGATCGTCGCGAAGCCTCACAATCGCCTTGGAGACATCTTCGATACCGCAGACCGGTACTGCAATTCCGTTGAAGCCATCGAACAGGTAATCGCGGATCGGAGCGACGTCACTGAATATCTGCGGCTTTCCGAGCAACATCGCGCTCACCGCGCTAATGTGCCCCGCGCCGCGGTCCGCGTCGAGTACCAGGACGAGGTGCGCGAAGGAGCCAGCGACATAGTTCAGGCATTCTTCCATGGGCCGGTCGGCGAGGATTGCGACGTTCTGGGGCTTCGGCCCGTCGTAGCCGTCCAGCATGTATTGAGCCGTGATCAGGACTCCCTTGATTGCCGTCCGCTCAAGTGCGGCGCAAAAGGTCGCAATGTCGCGATTGTTGCGCCCGATCATCGTCACGTACGGTTCTTCGGGGAGTTGCGTATTCGCGGGGTCGTGGGCGGGCAGGTCATAGCCCCAGTGCGAAAAGACAAAGCGGTCCGCGGGAATGTCGTGAATGCGTTCGAAGAGCGCTGCCTCGGCCTTCGAGTGGACGAGGAAGAGCGACGCTCGCCTCCAGACCCTGTTGAGCAGGCGGTCGATGAAGCCGACGCCGGACAGCAGCAGCCTTCGCGACTGGTTGAAGCCCAATGCGGCAACCTTGGGCCTGCGCCTGGTCAGCACCAGGCGCAGGCAAACGGCCCAAGTCAGGTAATATTCGCTGGCGGCCACCAGATCGTATCGGTGAAAGTCGCGGCGGCGAAGCACGTCCCAGACTCCGCGCAATGGTGCGGATTCGCTGACAGGGACCTGCCGCACCGACCAACCCCGCTCCTCCAGCGACCTGGCGAATCCGTCCCGCCCGTTCGACCCGCCGCGGAACAGAAGCAGGAGCTTGCGCCCGTGGCTGGTTACCTTATGAGCGGAAGCAAATGGCCGCATTCAACAGCTATGGTCCTGAACCAACCGTGGTGTTGGCCGTCTCATGGCGTTCCGCCTTCTCGACGAAGACAATGGAATCAAAGACGTGAAGCCCGCCAATTGACGCGCTTTCCTGCGCCGGCAAGCCGTGGAAATGTGTGTGCATGTCGTCGATGAGACGTTTCACCAGCTGAAGCGACTGGTTCTTCCGAGTGCCCGGCCACTCGGAATAGTCATCGTGCATGTCTTCGATGACGTAGAGGCCGCCGTCCGACAGCAAGGGAAAGAGCGTTCTGAAGCTGGTGATAATGTGGTGCCCGCGGTGCGAGCCATCGTCGAGAACAAGGTCGAGGCCGCCCATTTCGTTAACGACCGAGCGGAGGAAAGTAGGGTCCTCCTGGGAGCCGATCCGAACGTGGTTCGGTTCATCGACCTTCGCCGCACACTGCGGGTCGATGTCAATTCCAAATATTGTGGCTTTTTCGCCAAGATATTGAGCGCCAGAGCTCGAGTGAGCCGCCCTCGAATACGCCGATCTCCAGCATCTTTACGGCGGTACTTCGAAAGCGGCTAAAGTGGCGGTCGTAGAGCTCGAGATAGTGTGTCCATTTGTTTGATGATTCGACCGGTGTGACCGTAGAAGAGACCACTTAGCTCGGTGTCTTTTCTGATCAGCTTCGCATTATCTTTTGGCAAATAAAGGGAGGTTATGCCCGCGTGACGCTTCCGAGTTTTCCGATAGATCGCTGATACGGCTTTTCGGCCGAGTGAGCGACGCGCACGTCTTCTATTCATACGTCCACATAGCTCTCGACAGGAATAGCTCGACAATCTTCCTTTTCCGCTTGGTCCTGACTGCAGCCTGCGAAATGATCCGAATGCCGTTGCTGTCGTCGCGAAGTCGAGTGAATAAATTAACGGCGTTGTAACTCGCATCATGCCGCCCCGACCCAGACGAAACGGCTCAAACCGGCTGGGGCGCCAGGAAATAGTGTTCAGCGGTTCATAAGTCCAGCTCACGTCATAGAACCCGCGTTCGGCGTAATCCCTTGCCTCTCATCAGGCGCGCGAGGCCGCTTCCCCAAGCGGATGCGTTCTTCCAGAATTTTTCTCTCGGCGCGACTGCGCTGAAACTTTCTTTTAGATCCGCAAAACTCGCGAGCTGAATCGTCCTCCACTGCGACGTATTTCCTTCTTCGAATTCCGTGGCAGCTGGCGTCAACAGTCGCCTTGCCGGGACGCATGAAGAAACAACAACTGGTCGCCCAGCTAGGACAGCCTCGACGGCCGCCTTTTGAGCCCCTTCGGAAACTCCCCTGAGTGGGCACGACGCACACGAATGATCAGAGCTTCGCCAAAAGAGTGTCCCTGTCACAATGTCCCGAAATGTATGCTGAGCCCGCATAGTTCGAGATCTGCTACGGCAAGGCCCACAAGCCCCGTCCGCCGAGCCTTCTCCACAAATTTCGAATTCGAAGTTGCGGGATGAATAACCAATTACTTCGCAGCAGCCCGTAAAAAGTCCAGAACACCCTTGTCTTCTTCAACGCGCCCGACGAAAAGCACCCGAAAAGGATCATCGCGTCCAATTCGGCAGCGGGAATGAAACGCGCTCTAGACCAAGTAGGCGTAAAAACCTCCGCGTTTGGAGTTGCCTTCTGCAGACTTCTTTGACCTGCTCTAAAATCTCCTCAGAGACGGCCAGAATACCCGACGCGCAGCTCTTAAGAAAAAGACCATCTAGATACAATAACAGCGACTTTAAACGGCTGGGTGGTCTTCGTTTCGCCCAGAGTACCGTGTGGAGTGAAGGCCACACCCGATCCCACGCAGGTAAGCCGGGGTAAGCATAAACGATACGTCACGCCATCCATCACGATCATGTCCGATGCACCGGCTTGCCTAGCCTGCCGAAGAATGCACCGCGCGTTCTGAAACATGGCAAGGTGGTATCGCCAGCCGTGGCCTTGTCGAACAGGCCGACCGATCACCCGCACGTCATTGTTCCCGGTGCTGCTCAGTTCTTCGGCAGGATAAGCAACGCCGTGCCTACGCACCGATTTACAAAAATCGAAGAACATCCCGGAATAGGTGAACGCGAGCTGCGACTTGTCCCGCTCTCCATGCAGCCATTGTTGAAACGTTCCGCGCACGTCACCAGCGACAGCGGCGTAGAAGACGGTGCCAATCGGTGAGATCTGGGGCATAGAGTTCTAACTGCTCCGCATCATTATTACGGCAACGTCCGCAAAGCAGGAGCTACCGGCTGCAGTCCACATCTTTGTCGCATTCATCAGCGTGTTTGTAAAACGTGTCCGTCGGGAACTCCCCGTTTGCGCTGTCGAATTGCGACGAAACCTGCAACTTTCGAGTCGGCGTGATTAACTCCGTCTCAACCCGCACGTTAACCTCTTCTCAAGTCTCATAGGCAGGTTACGCCCAATAAGTCATTGCAATGTGGCGTTTTTCTGTTAACTGCGGGTGGGATAATCGATGTTTAACGGGCTGCTGAGGCGCGCAATCATGCTGTGTCCGCTGTTGATGGGCGCGGTGGCAATGCAAGGCTGTGGTTCGGCAGGCGCGCGAGCGAGCGCCCCGGATATGGCCGTCGTCGTGTGCCCCGAGGCAGCCAAGTCCCCGGCAGCACGCAAAACTGCCCCGATGCATCGGGAACCGGCTCCACCACCACCACGCCAGATCCAGCGCCAACTTCGGATGGCCAGACAACTGTCGGAGTAGGATTGTCCCCGATCGCCGACAATTTCGACACGAACACGGGCGTTTACACCAACGGGCGCGGCATCCCGGCTGACAGCCCTGACGCCAACGGCTCTTTCCGCCTGATCTGCCAGCCTGGGCATCTCGCATACGACGATCCGGTGGTTGATGCCTGGGCAACCGGGCAAGGCGCACCTTCACCAGTTCGTCGGCAACACCGGAACGGACGCCAATTCGACGTATCAGAGCCTCCGCACCAGCGGCCAAAGCACATGCCAGAACGTCAACGGCGGTCCGGTGAACCGCAGCGCCTACTGGTTCCCGGCGATGCTCAACGGCATCGGCGGGGTGGTGAAGCCGGATTACTGGCACCTCTATTACAAGCGCGAGCCGAAGGGCTCGCCGTCTGCACGTCGCTCGCGGGCGGACTGTGTCGCTATCCCGAACGGACTGAGGTTCGTCATCGGCTACAACATGGACACGATGAGCGGCGGCGTGCACCGACCCGAACAGCGGGTTTCATTGGGCGAGTTGGTGGCAATGTTACTCGGGCGATCTCAGACGCTGAAAGCCGACGGGTGGGAGTATCGCACGCTGCAGAGCCTGATGGACAGCGGCCTATGCCAGGTGGGCGATGTCGCCCGTCTTATCCTTGGTGGACCGGCTGCTGGGACGGCAAGAACGTCGATAGCACAGATCACCGCTCACACCTGTCCTACACCATCAACGATCCCGGCGTTCAGCTTCCCCACCTGCCCAGAAGACGCATCCGTATGTGCTGCCTTCACCCGGCGGGTTTATCGACTTCACCGTCGACCAGCAGTTCGTCGACGGGAAGTGGCTGTTCTCCAGCGATGAAATGATGCGCCAGATGGGCCACAATGTCGTCGCGGGCGAGACATTCCACTTCGACTACATCGAGGCATGGTCGCCAGCGATCAAGGAACGCTGGACGAACAACTGCCTCGACAAGCACCTGAGCTGCAACATCGGCGAACTGGGCGATGGAACGCAGATGATCGACGGACCCAACCCGCGACCGACGCACCAGGTCGTTCCGGTTCCCCCGAGGCCAGGCGCTTGAGGTGAGCTTGCGCGACGCGAGACGATCTGATCGCACGGAGGCACGTAGACAGCCTCGAGGGTAGCAATCGGCGTCAACATGACTGGCCGTTGAGGCAGTTGGCTTCGGCGTGACTATCCACGCCATAGTCCCGACGCTGGAGTTTGACGCGATCGCCAACGCATTTGCCTATCTAGCGCTTTTTGGCTGGCCGCTTGTCTGCGTCGTGCTGTTCAACAGGCTTTCGTTCGAAAAGGCAGTCGTCTGGTCGATGCTGGGCGGCTACATGCTGCTTCCGTCCGGCCTTGAGGTGGACGGCCCGCTACTCCCGCCGGTCGACAAGATGAGCGTCACCGCCTTGGGCGTGCTGGTGCTCTGCTGGGTCTACGGCGGGCGCATACCCCGGCCCCGACCGTCGTACCTGCTGTTGCTGTTCGCTGTCGCACTCGTCGTCGCACCGATGCTGAGCAGCTTCACGAATAGCTACGAACTGCAGACCGGGGGCAAGAGCATCCCTGGATTCTACCCGCTCACGGCGCTGAAGTTCGCCGGGCGCAATCTCTTGCTGCTCGTCCCGATGTACATCGGGTTCCGTTACCTCACGACGGACAAGGCGCGCGCAGTCCTGCTTACCGCAATCCCGACGGCCATGCTGTTTTACAGCCTTCCGATGCTGTTCGAGATCCGCATGAGCCCGCAGCTCCATCGCTGGATCTACGGCTATTTCCCCCACGCGAGCTTCGCGCAGCAGATCAGGGATGGCGGTTTCCGCCCTGTCGTGTTCTTCTCGCACGGGCTGGCTCTCGCGTTGTTCACCGCCGTTGCACTGCTTGCGGCGCTCGTCCTGGTGAGGAGCCGGACGCGCATCTTCGGATATTGGGCGGGGCTGACCGCGACGTACCTGAGTGGACTTCTTCTGCTCTGCAAATCGCTCGGCCCGACCCTGTACGCCGTCGCCCTCGGCCCGGTCGTCCTGCTGACGAAGCCGCGGACGTGGGTGAAGATTGGCTGCGCAGCCTCGCTGTTCGTCTGCGCCTACCCGCTGTTACGAAGCACGGGTCACTCGCCCATCGATGCAGTCACGTCCCTCGCCCGCTCGGTTAGCGCCGATCGCGCAGCGTCGTTCCAAGTGCGCGCTGCAGAACGAAGAGCAGCTGCTTGCGAAAGCCAATCAGAAGCCGCTGCTCGGATGGGGCGGTTGGGGTCGCAACCGGATCTACGACCCGTGGAATGGTCAGGACATTTCGGTGACAGACGGTGGCTGGATCATCCAATATGGGACTTACGGCTGGGTCGGCTACCTCGGCTTGTTCGGGCTTCTCGCGGCTGCGGAATTCCTCGCCCTCAGAGGGACCGGAAAGGAGCTTACGCCGGCGAACGTCCACCGCGGCGGCCTGGCGCTCCTGCTGGCCGTTTACATCGTGGACGCGATTCCGAATTCGGCATGGGACTTCTCACTCATCTTCCTCATCGCCGGAGCCGCCGCGGCAGTCCCGCGTCCGGTTCGAACCAAGGCTGCGAAGCCCCGCTCTCGCAGAGCCGCCTCGTCACCGAGCCCGCGGCTGCAGTCACATCAGCTGCAGGTGCGTAAGGAGGCTGAAGACCGCGATCTTGCCGACCCATCCGACCGCTACCCCTGCTGCAACTGTCGCCAGGAACGTCAGCTCGCGACGCCAGCGAACCTGCTGCAGGCGCGCCATCTTCAACAAGCCGAAACAGTAAGCTGGCACTTCGAGTAGCCCGAGCGCGAAAACCAGGACCATGGGCTCGGACCGTGCCAGCGCGACTGCGGCACCGGTCCCAAGCCACACCAGCCGCAGCGCATTGAACTCGATCGCCGCACGTTGCCGTCCGCTCGCCACCTGAGCCGCCTCCATTGGTCGAGTGACGATGGCGAAGGCCGTGCTGATCGCGAGAATGGCAAGATAGTTTCCGGCAGGCAGGTATCGGTCGTCGTAGAGCAAAGCCACGATAAGACCGCTTGCTCCGATCAGCCCGCCGGCCGCGAACGCATATAAATAGAAGAATCGCCCCCAGCAGCGATAGTAAGCACTTTGAATCGATTGCTCGTCGCGCCATGCCGATGCGATCGCCGGGTAAACGATCGTCGATGCATAGTTGAAGGCGAACGCTGTAGGAGCAGCCGCCAGTGACGAGGCGATGATGAAGATACCGAACTCGCTGAGCGACAGAATGCGACCCAAAGCCAGCTTGTCCAATTGGGCGATAACCAGCGTGAGCGCGCTTGAAACGCCCACGACGCGGGAGAAACGCCACAGGTCACCGGCTATGGCCCTGTCGAACCGAATGCGGTGCCTGCCTCCGTCAAAAAGGAAATAGGTCGCCCAAACACGCATCGCGCTCGCGACAAACAGTGACGCGACGATTGCCCAGACATTCCTGAAGACGAATGCGAGGGCGATCGCCGCAGCGGTCTGCGTGACCCCGGCGATCAGGTCGATCATCGCGAAGCGTTGGACCGCTCCTGCTCGCAACGCCCTGAACTGGTGCAGCGACACCTGCCCGTCGAGTATGAAGACGAGCGACGTGACGGCAAGCGGCGCCAGGATTTCCGGCTTCCCGAGCAGAAGGGAAAGCGGCCATGCCGCGGCGACTCCGACAAGGGCGAGCCCGACCCCGCGAGCCGCGTGCATCGTGTAAACCGCGTCGAGGAACGAATTGTCTTCGCTACGGGCGTGGCGGACGACATAGGCCTGCAGCCCGATGTCCGTGACCATGTTGATCGTGTAGAACACCGACATGATGATGCCGGTGATGCCGTAGACCTCCGGCGCCAGCAGCCGCGTGAGCACGACGGTGCTGACGAGGCGCACGAAGTTTGTGATTACGGTGCTGAGCGCAATGGCCGACGTTCCCGTCAGCCGAACCCGTTGCAGCCCTGTGGCGAGAAAAGCGCCAGCCATTGCACCCCTTCTAACGAGACCCATGGTCACGAAGACGACTGAGCCGAGTGCGGCGCCTCCGCTACCGCAACGCCAGCCTCTACCCGCCACCTATTAACGGCGTCGCAGCCAATCGCCAGATGGGTCGTCCGACCTCAATTGCCCAGTCACCCGCGGCTAGGGTACGCAATCCGACAGACGATAAGGGAAACGCACCGTTGCGCATTGGCTTCTTCTCACCCTCGCTGCCGGACTCGGGCGACCCGAACGGTATCGTGACCTATGTCCGGACGATGCGTGATGCCTTGCGGGGCACTCGGCCACTCTGTTGTCGTTGTGACGACCGAGCACATAGAGTGCGATGGGCGAGTGCAGAGGCTTCCGCGCCCCTCACGAGCGAAGATTTTTCTCGAATACGCGCGCAGAACGGGACGGCTCACATCCGTGGGTTCGGGCGCACGTGCTCAATGCGTTCGCGGCTGCGAAGCGCGCCGGAATTGACGTCTTCGAAATCGAGGAGACGCATGGCTGGGCAGCTCGATTGACTGGGGTCCCAGTCGTCATGAGGCTTCATGGGCCACATCGCTTTGTGAATGACCGGCAGCGTCGATGTGAACCGCGTGCGGGCCGAGGAAGCGGCGGCTCGAAACGTAGCCGCCGTGACTTCCCCAACGCAGGACCTTCTGGATCGAACTTTTCGCGCCGGAGCCTCTTCCCAACAGCCGCGTAATACCGAACCCAATGCCGCTTCCGGCGGCGCAGTGGGACGTTGGGAATGCAAACGCCGGATCAAGTGCTTTTTGTTGGAAGGATCGACCACATCAAGGGAGCCGATGTCGCACTTGACGGCATTTACGACCGCCCTTGAGAAGCGCCCTGGCATGCAGCTCTTGATGGTCGGTCCCGGGAGAGCCGGTTTCAGCGCCCCCGCAGGTTCACTTTTTGGGCAAGCTGCCGCCCGAAAAGATCACTGAGCTGCGCCTGCAGTCGTCGCTGTACCTTTCAGCATCGCGGTTTGAGACCTTCTCGTATGCGATCGCGGAGGCGATGGCGCTCGGAATGCCCGTCCTCTCGTCCGATACCATTGGCGGTCGAGCACTCATTGCAGGACGGCGTCAGCGGCCGGGTTACCAGACGATCTCGCAGATGCGATTGTGGAGATGCTTTCCGACCCCGCCGAGCTCACGAGAATGGGGGCCGCCGCCCGCGAGCGCGTGGCTCGGCAAACTTGACCCGGAATTTGTCGCGAAACAGGCGCTGGCACTGTATGGCGATCTGTGAGTAAGTAGAGCGGAAGGCTCACGGTATGGGCGCAGTACGCACTCCGGCGGTTAAACTGCACTCGGAGTGCGCCCTTCCTGGGCGAAATTGAACAGTGCCGATAATCCTGCGCGAAGAAACTTCGGCCGCACCTCGCCATGTCGTGGGCACCAACTGGGGCCTAGGTTGCCAATCGCTCCTCAAACACTGATCCGCGCCGCATGAAGAGGCACTCGTACTAGTCATCCACCAATGGGCCAGAGACTGGCTCAACGACCAGATGACCCGCCATTCTTCCTTCGCGTAGCGCGAAGCGAAAAGGCAAAAGGCCTCGCCCCTCCAGAATGGAGTGCAACTCTTCTCCGAGCTTCCCGCCGCTTGAAGCCAACTGTGAGATACTTCGACGATTAGCGCGACGTCGCCGCTGAGGAGGTCGCCTAGCCCCTCGAGGACAGCCGCCTCAAAACCCTCGACATCTATTTTGAAGATAGTTGGTCCGACAAGCCCACTGATTACCTCGTCACCGCGATTGATTTGCACAATGCTCGTGCTGGTCGGCTCCTCCTCGCGGTCGACGAGCGTGGCCTTCGCTGTGGCGACCAAAGAGCTTAAGTGTCAGCGCACCCGCCTTGTTGCCAAGACCCACGTTGAGGGCGCGATCGGTAGGCAGGTCGTTCAAGAGAAGGTGCTGCACAAGTCTCGCGAGACCCTCTGTGGGTTCGAACGACCACACAGCCCCCGAGCGCCCGACGAGGCTCGCTGCGTGAAAGTCACTAAGCCATGTTGGCGCCGACATCAACGAATGTGTCGCCCTCTCGAATGAGTTTCGACATCAATTCTTCGAGATCTTCCTGATAGTAACGCCCTGTAAAATATGTTCGGCGTTGGCACCAATCGGTCAAATCAAGGGCCATTTGCAAACCAGTCACTCGGCCGCGCACAACGTGAAGGCCCGTGGGCCAGCGAGAGTTGCTCGAATTCCTGCGTCTTCCTCCGCCCACCCGCCGCCGCCGAGCGCACGGTAGGCGCGTTCTCTCCACATCCGCAGCCGCCGAACGCGAACTGGTAGTCGTCGCATTAGCGAAGCAGCTGCTGCCCTCGTGCCGATGGAGATTGCCACGGAAGAAGATTACCCTGCGCCCTCAACTTTCACCAGTCGTTTGTTACAATCCCAGCGTGAGTATCCGCCGCTGAAGCTGTGTCGGAGTATGCAAGGGGACGACTGAAAGCTGTGGTCAGAACGCCGGAATTCAAGTGCGGCTGCCGCTAAGGAAAGTGCCTGAGTACTCCCCTTAGGAACCCCGCGAATTGTTTCATCACGGGTAGTCGATCGAACAGCTTCGGAGTTATGTCCGACCGTGACCTGCGTTGCTCTCCTAACGGCGGAAATGCTGCGACGGTGCGGAATTGCGGATGCAGCATTCGGAAGACGGAATAGGCGCCGTCGACGTGCATCGGGCCATAATCGGGCGATCCTGCCGGGCGTTTCAGCATGTCTTCCAGAAACTGCACGATTTCGGGCAGCGCACGCCCGCGAAAACCAATGAATGACGAGGTGATCACCGGTTGGTCAGGAGCCACGGGAGCAACCGAGTTCTCGGTGTCGTGCGGCAGCAGGTGAGCGCCGTAAAACAGGTCCCAATCCGTTTCGGCCAGGCGATCGATCACAGCCGCGGCACGATTTGTGTGGGAGAAGTCGAAATCATCCTCGACGATGAGGAGGCTCTGGAGTCCAGCGGAACTGGCCCGGCGCAAAATGTGGAGGTGACTTTCGAAACAGCCCCTAGCCCCGACGCTCGGAAATTTACCGGCGGTAGTCGGGCGCATTGCGCCGTAGAAGCGAACCGCTTTGGCAAATTTGCCCAAGGTGCCGATCTGGCGCTCCATCTCTCTCCTGCGGTCTAGCCGATCGACCAAATTGATGATGTGAGCTTCCCCGAAAGGCTGACGTGGCGCCGTAGCCGAAGCGGAAGATGTGCTCGGCCTGTTCACCGGGTTCTCACGACCTGGCAAAGCTGCTCGTACCGTCGCTTTGCCAACTTGGCCCAGGTGAACTCTTGCGACCTCGCCTCGGCATTTGCCGCCATTTTGCTCCGCACCGCCTGGTCTTCGGCGAGGCGCGTCAACGCCGCTGCCATTCCTCGGTCTGTATCGAACACCGCGGGAGCAGAAGTCATTAGCGACAAGAGATAACGGTCTCTTTTCACCTGAACGGGTTCAGTCGCTTGGCAATGCGCTGTAGCCGCGGAGGTACCCAGTCGTTGACCAGGTGATTAAACTTCAT